>CAWBFC010000007.1:0-340235 GCA_963788035.1 uncultured beta proteobacterium | reverse complement strand
CCGTTCGCTACGTGAACTTCGCCGAGCCCGAGGTGCCCTTCTCCGAAGTGGGCACGCCCACCTGGGACGGCCTGCCGCTGCACAAATACCTCAGCCTGCTGGACATGCTCAACCCCATGCACCGGTTGTGGAGCGACGGGCGCTGGAACAAGCTCACCGTGGCCCACGGCTGCTACTGGAAAAAGTGCAGCTTCTGCGATGTGAGCCTCGACTACATCGGGCGTTATGACGCGGCCAGCGCCGAGCTGCTGTGCGACCGCATCGAGACCATCGTCGAAGAGACCGGGCAGACCGGCTTCCACTTCGTCGACGAAGCCGCGCCGCCGAAATCGCTGAAGGCCCTGGCCGCGGAGATCCAGCGCCGGCAGCTGCCCATCACCTGGTGGGGCAACATCCGCTTCGAAAAGACTTTCACGCCGCAGCTGTGCCAGCAGCTGGCCGACAGCGGCTGCATCGCCATCAGCGGCGGGCTGGAGGTGGCGTCAGACCGGCTGCTGGCGCTGATGAAAAAAGGCGTCAGCGTCGACCAGGTGGCGCGCGTGACCAAGGGCTTCAGCGACGCCGGGGTGCTGGTGCACGCCTACCTGATGTACGGCTTTCCCACACAGACGGTGCAGGACACGGTGGACGCGCTGGAGCTCGTGCGCCAGCTCTTCACGCACGGCTGCATCCAGAGCGGCTTCTGGCACCGTTTCACCTGCACCGTGCACTCACCCGTGGGCCTGGACCCGGCGGCTTACGGTGTGACGCTGCAAGAGCTGCCCGAGATCACCTTCGGCAAAAACGACATCGGCTTTTTCGACCCCACCGGCACCGACCACGACGCCCTGGGCGTGGGCCTGAAGAAGGCGCTCTACAACTACATGCACGGCATCGGGCTGGAAGACGATGTGCGCGTGTGGTTCGACTTCAACGTGCCCAAGACGCGCATCGCGCGGCGCCGCATCGAGCGGGCGCTGGCCGAGGGCGACTGAAGCCCGCGCACCCGGCCATGCCGACGCCGCTGCAGCTGTTGCCTGGCTTGTTGCCGGCGGCCCTGTGCGAAGCTTGGTGGCAGGCGACCGCACGCAGCGAGAGCTCGACGCCGCTGACGCAACTGCCGCTGGACGCCGCCGCGGTGCTGCAGGCCATCGCAAACAGCGGCGCCGCGGCACCCCTGGTGCAGGCCTTGGGCCCGGCGCCCTGGTGCAACCTGGCGCAGAGCTGGCTGCGCACCGGCCGCCCGGCGCACCACTGGCATCAAGACGGCGCGCTGCGCCACGACTTCCTGGCCCATGCCGGGCAGCCCGTTCCAGCCGATGCGGCGCTGCAGATGCGAACGCTGTGGATCGCGCTCACGCCCTGCGGCGAAAACGCGCCTTCGCTGCAGTGGGTGGAAGCCGTTCTGCCCGGCCTGCTGAGCCCACCCGAACTCACGCCCGAGGCCGTGGCCGCGCGCTTCGGTGCAGGCGCGCTGCAGCACGCGGTACTGCAAGCAGGTGACGCCTTGCTCTTCGATGGCCTGTGCCTGCACTGCACCCACCTCAGGCCCGCTATGCAGCGGCCGCGGCGCAGCCTGGAGCTGCGCTTTTTCGGCGCAGAAACCCGACCTGCGCGCGTGGCTCGCGATGCCGGGCTGCGGCTGCCGGCTGCAGCTCAGCTCAAGGCTTGAGCGCTTCGAAGCGCCCAAACGGCTGCAGCTGCGGCGCCACCGCCGCATCACCCACCACCACCAGGCTGTAGGCCTCGGGCGCGAAATAGGTCTTGGCCACCGCCTGCACCTGCGCCGCCGTCACGCGGTGCACGGCTTTCGTGTAGTTCGCCAACTGCTCGGGCGGCAGGCCCACCACCCAGTTGCGCGCCAGCGTGCCCACCAGCGCACTCTGCGTCTGCAGGCCGACGAGGTAGCTGCCGCTCAAGTACCGCTGTGTCTCGGCGAGCTCTTGCGCGGGCACGGGCTCGGTCTGCAGGCGGCGCATCTCGCGCTGGATCTCCTGCAGCGCCGCGCCCGTGACTTCATTGCGCACATCGGCCCCGCCGCGGATGGCGCCGCCATCACGCAAGGTGCCGCTGCGCAGGCTCGCGCCATAGGTGTAGCCCTTGTCTTCGCGCAGGTTCAGGTTGATGCGGCTGGTGAAGCCGTCGCCCAGCACCGTGCCGGCCACACGCAGCGGCACGGCGTCGGGGTGGGTGGCGGGCACGGCGGGGCGGCCCAGGCGCAGCGTGGTCTGCACGCTGCCGGGGCGCTCGATCAGCACCCGCACCGGCGCGGCCTGGCGCGGCGCGGGCGGGGTGTCGGGCAGCGCCTCGCCCACGGCCTGCCAGCTGCCGAAAGCGGCCCGCGCCAGCGCCAGGCCCTCGGCCGCCGTGATGCGGCCGGCCACAACCAACAAGGCGCGGTCGGGCCGGAAACGCTGCGCATGCGCGCGGCGCAAGGCCTCGGGCGTGGCGCTGGTCAGCCCGGCCTCGGTGGCCTGGCTGCGCGCATAAGGGTGGCTGCCGAAGAGGGCCGGGCCCAGGGCCCCCTCGGCGCGGTAACCGGGCTCGGCGCTGGCCACCTTCAGGCCTTCCAGCGCGTTGTTGCGGGCCAGTGCCACCTCGGCATCGGCAAAGGCGGGCTCGCGCACCACCTCGGCCAGCAGTTGCAGCATCGGCCCGGCCTGCGAGGCCAGCGCCTGCATGCCGACGGTGATGCCGTCGGCGCTGGCCGCCGCGCCCAGGCTGCCGCCCAGCGCCTGCACGTCTTGCGCGAGCGTGCGTGCGTCGCGGCGTTTCGTGCCTTCGCTCAGCAGATCGGCCAACAGCGCGCTGAAGCCGGCCTGCTGCGGGCCGTCGGCCGCCTGGCCAGCACCGCGGAGCGCGAGCATGGCGTCCACGCGCGGCAGGCCCTGGCGCGGCACCACCCACACGGCCAGCCCGTTCGGCAGGCGGTGGCGGCTCACCTGCGGCGCGGGCAGCACGGGGTCGGCGCCGAAACGCGGCATGTCTTTCGGGAAGGGCGGCGGCGCGGCGGTCTGGGCCAGCGCTGGCGCAGCGTGGAGAACCAGGCCCAACGCGGCCAGCGCCAGCGAGCAAACGGTGCGGTGCAAGGTCATGGCGAGTCTCAGCGGGCGTTGGGGGTGGACGCCGCGGGCGCGGCGGGCTGGGTTGCAGCCGGCGGGGCCGGCCGGCGGTCGATGACCGATCGGTTGGCCCGTGTCAGGTAGGTGGCCGCCACGCGCTGGATCTGCGCCGAGTTCACGCCGGCTATCCACGCCGGGACCTGGTTCACCACCTTCGCGTCACCCCACAGCGCCTGCAGTTGCGCCAGCAGGTCGGCACGGCCCAGGAAGCTTTCCAGGCCGTTGTACCAGTCGGCCTTCATGCGCGTCTTCACGCGATGCAGCTCGGCGTCAGAGACACCTTCGCGCACGATGCGCGCCACCTCTTCGTCCACCGCGGCCAGCACGCCCTCGGCACCGCTGTTCGGATCACTGCCGGGCTTGTACAGCGCAAACAGCGTGAAGATCGTCGGGCCGTCGTACTGCCACGGGCCGGTCAGGCCCCACAGGCTTTCGAGGTTCAGCGCCAGCTCGCGGCCCTTCACCAGGCCCTGGTACAGGCGCGAGGCGGTGCCGCCGGCCAGCACCTCGCCCAGCACCACCATGGGCGCGTGGTCGGCGCTGCCGCGCACGGGCATCTTCCAGGCCGCGGCCAGGCCCGGCACCTGGGCCAGCGCGTCGCTCTGCACCAGGCGGCGCTCGGCTGTGTTCAGCGGCTCGCTGAAATCGGCCAGCGGCGGCACCGGCCGGCGCGGTATGGCCCCGAAGTGCTTCTGCACCAGCGCCAGCGCACGCGCCGGCGTCACGGCCCCGGCGATGGCGATGACAGCGTTGTTGGGGCCGTAGAAATCGCGGTGGAAAGCGCGCACGTCGTCGAGCTCCGCCTGGTCCAGGTCTTCGAAGCTGCCGTAGCCGTCGTGTTTGTTCTCCCACTTGTCAAAGGCCAGCGCGCCGATGTCTATCCACATGAAGCCGCCGTAGGGCGCGTTCTGCACGTTGACGCGGATCTCCTCCTTCACCACGTCTTGCTGGTTCTTCAGCGTGCCGGGGTTGAAGTCCAGCGTCTTCATGCGGTCGGCCTCCAGCCACAGCATGGTTTCCAGCGCCGAGACCGGCGCGCGTTCGATGTAGTTGGTGAAGTCGGCGCGTGTGCTGCCGTTGTTGTCGCCGCCGCCGGCGGTGGTGACGCGGTCGAACACGCCCTTGGGCGCCACCGGCGTGCCCTGGAACATCAGGTGCTCGAAGAGGTGGGCAAAGCCGCTGCGCCCGCGCGGCTCGCGCCGCATGCCCACCTTGTAGACCACGCTGATGCCCACCGTGGGCGAGCTCTGGTCTTCGGTGACCACGAGCGTCAGGCCGTTGGGCAGGGTGTGGGTGGTGACGGGCAGCTGCCAGTGGTCGAGAGCAGCCGTGGTGGTGCGGGGCGCAGCGGCTGCGCGCTGCTTGGCGGCAGGCGCGGCGCTGGCTGCAAAGGCCGCGCCGAGCAGCAGCATGGAGGCGATGGTGGCCAGCGAAAAGTGTGGGCGCATGGGTGCGGCAGAGGGAGGAGCGGGCGCGCAGTGTGCCGCAGGGCGCGAGCCCGGTTGCGCTGGGGTGGTGCTTGTGCGGTTGCTGTCGGCCAGGAACGGTCCTTGATGAAGGACTACGTGGCTGCGCAGGCCAGCGCGCTGGTGTCGGCAATGAACGCAGTGTTGTCGGGCCTCTAGTGCGTGCGGATCCGGAGGGCTTGTCGACCAGCAACCAGGCCGATCGTTCTTGCTTGAGCCACAGACAGGGCAGGTAGCAACCGACGATTTCGGCCACCGCCGTCACGGCGAACAGCAGGAAGGTCTTGAAGGGATCCATCAGGGGATGGTTCACGCAAGGCGCCTTGCGGGGTGGCGCAGGGAAACGACTCGCCTGGATCGTTGGACTCGTCCGGCCAGACCACCCGCTGCCACAACATGGGTCGGCAGCGCATGGAACCGTCCAGCCGATCTAATATCGGGGTTCGATAACGATGACCAATACCGTCCGCGACATCCTTCTGGCCTTCGTCAGGGTCCACGTGCTCCACCACGCGGTCTCGGAGCGGGTCTATGGCGCCGGCATGGCAGAGGAACTGGCTCGCCATGGCTACCAACTCAGCCCGGGCACGCTCTACCCGCTGCTGCACCGCCTGGAGCAAGACGGCCTGCTGGTGAGCGAGTCCGAGGTCGTGACGGGCAAGGTGCGCAGGTACTACGTCGCCACCGAACTGGGCCGGGCAGCGCTCATCGAGTTGAAGCCCCGACTGGCGGAACTGGTCGGCGAGGCGCTACCCGAGGACAAGGCCCATGCCCCAGCGAGAACCCGCAAACCACGCCCGGCTCGCTGAGCCGCTGAGCCGCGGCTCGGTGCTCGAGGTCCTGCTCGTCTTCCTCAAGCTGGGCCTCACGTCCTTCGGCGGGCCCGTCGCGCACCTCGGGTACTTCCGCACCGAGTTCGTGGAACGGCGGCGCTGGCTCGACGACCAGAGCTATGGCGACCTCGTGGCGCTGTGCCAGTTCCTGCCCGGTCCGGCCAGCAGCCAGGTGGGCATGGCGCTCGGCCTGCGGCGTGCGGGCTGGGCGGGCGCCCTGGCGGCCTGGCTGGGGTTCACGCTGCCGTCGGCCATAGCCCTGATCCTCTTCGCCCACGGCGTGGCCGAGTGGTCCGGCCTGGCCTCGTCGGGTGCCGTGCATGGCCTCAAGGTCGTGGCCGTGGCCGTGGTGGCCCAGGCGGTCTGGGGCATGTCCAAGTCCTTGTGCCCGGACCGGCTGCGAGCCGGCATCGCGATCGGCGCGGCACTGATGGTGCTGGCCGTGCCCACGGCGGCCGGACAGATCGGAGCCATCGTGCTCGGCGGGCTGGTGGGCCGCTGGGCGCTGAAGCGCCAGCACCTGCCGCCGGCCACGCACCATGACTGCGGTGTCGGTCGCCGCGCGGGCGCCGTGCTGCTCGTCACGTTCGCTGCATTGCTCGTCGTGCTGCCCATGCTGGCGGCAGCCCAGCCTTCGGCGTGGCTGAGCGCCACGGCGGTGTTCTACAACGCAGGGGCGCTGGTCTTCGGCGGCGGGCACGTCGTATTGCCGCTGCTGCAGGCGGGCGTGGTGCCCCCGGGGTGGGTCAGCAACGACGCCTTCCTGGCCGGCTACGGCGCGGCACAGGCGGTGCCGGGGCCGCTGTTCACCTTCGCAGCCTACCTGGGTGCGGCCATGCCGGCGCCCCTGGGTGGATGGGTGGGCGGGCTCGCGCTGCTGGTCGTCATCTTCGTGCCGGCGTTCCTTCTCGTCGCGGGAGCCCTGCCGTTCTGGGAAACGATGCGGCAGCGTGATGGCGTACAGCGCGCGATGGGCGGCATCAATGCAGCCGTCGTGGGCGTGCTGGGTGCGGCGCTCTACGACCCCGTGTGGACGAGCGCGATCCACTCCCGCGCGGACTTCGGGCTGGCCTTGGCCGCGTTCGGGCTGTTGGTCTTTGGCAAGGTCTCACCGTTGATCGTGGTCGCACTCAGTGCCTTCGCGGGCTGGATGCTGGCGTGATGGCGGGGCCGCTACGTGGGCTCCGAGCCTGAGGTGTTCCTTCACGGTCCTGCCAACCGCCCACCCTCAAGCACCGATCCGCATGACATCGCACCCTCTCATCTCCGCTTCTGATCTGGGCTGCGCCACCGACGTCCATCTTCCGGGTTCGAAGTGGGTGGCCCATGCAGAGCTGCTTCGAGCAGACGGAACCTTGAAATCGCCAGCGGAGTTGCAGGGCCAACTGTCGGCTGCGGGCCTTGACGCGCAAGCGCCCGTGACGAAGCCGTGACCTCGGGTGCCAACCCTGACGCCAAGGCCGGTGCGCGCTACAAGCGCCGCACCTTCACGCTCTTGCCCTTGACCTTGCCGGCGTTCATCTTGCGCACCGCGGCGTCGGCCACGCCACGCGCCACGGCCACGTAGGTGCTGAACTCGTTGACGTTGATCTTGCCCACCTGCGCCGCGGCAAACCCCATGTCTTTCGTCAGCGCGCCCAGCACGTCGCCGGCGCGGATCTTCTCCTTGCGGCCGCCCAGAATCTGCAGCGTGGCCATGGCCGGCACCAGCGGCCCGGCCTCGCTGGGCGCCAGGCTGTCCACCGCCAGCCACTGCGAGCTGAAACCGCCGGCCTGCTCGATGGCGCCCACGCGGCCCATCTCGTCCAGGCTGGCCAGCGTGTAGGCCGCGCCTTCGGCCTGGCCCTCGGTGGTGCTCATGCGGCCGGTGCGGCCCACGCGGTGCGTGTGCGTGGCCACGTCGGGGCTGACATCGACGTTGACTACCGCCTCCAGGCCCACGATGTCGAGGCCGCGCGCGGCAATGTCGGTGGCCACCAGCACGCTGGCGCTGCCGTTGCTGAACTGCACCAGCACCTGGTCGCGGTCGCGCTGCTCCAGATCACCGTGCAGTTCCAGCGCCACCAGGCCCTGCGCACGCAGCACGGCCACGAGGTCGCGGCACTGCTGCTTGGTGTTGCAGAAGGCCAGCGTGCGCGCCGGGCGCACGTGGTCCAGCAGCAGGCCCACGGTGTGCAGGCGGTCTTCTTCGCTGACCTGCACAAAACGCTGCTGGATCTGCGCCGCCACCACGCTGGGTGCGGGCGCAGCGATCTTCACTTCCTTGGGCTCACGCAGAAAAGCCGCGGCCAGCTTGGCAATGCCTTCGGGGTAGGTGGCGCTGAACAGCAGCGTCTGGCGCTGCTTGGGGCACTGCTTGACGACGGTGCTGATGTCGTCGAAGAAGCCCATGTCGAGCATGCGGTCGGCTTCATCCAGCACCAGCGTTTTCAGCGCCGCCAGGTCGAGGCTGCCGCGCTCCAGGTGGTCCATCAGCCGGCCCGGCGTGCCCACCACCACGTGCGCGCCGTGCTCCAGGCTGGCCAGCTGCGGCCGCATGGGGCTGCCGCCGCAGAGGGTGAGCACCTTGATGTTGTCCTCGGCCGCGGCCAGGCGGCGGATTTCCTGCGTCACCTGGTCGGCCAGCTCGCGCGTGGGGCACAGCACCAGGGCCTGCACGGCCAGCGCGCCCATGGGGCTGCGTTGCTGCGGGTTGGCGCCCAGGCGCGCCAGCAGCGCCAGCGCAAAGGTGGCGGTCTTGCCGCTGCCGGTGCGCGCCTGCGCCAGCAGGTCGTGCCCGGCCAGGGCCAGCGGCAGCGCCGCGGCCTGGATGGGCGTCATCTCGGCGTAGCCCAGGCGGGCCAGGTTCTGCAGCGTGGCGGGCGGCAGTGGCAGGGTTTGAAAGCCGGCAGCGGCGGTGGTGGGCGGGTTCGGGTTCATCGCGCCGATTGTCACGGCGCGGAACCCGAGCGCTTCAGACGCTTCAGGCGCGCAGGCTGCTGCGCGGCAGCGGCGACAGCGCCATCGCGGCCATGCGCGCCTCGAACTGCCCCAGCGGCGCCGGCGCGCCGAAATAATCGCCCTGCCACTGGCGGCAGCCCAGCTGCAGCAGCTTGTCGCGCTGCTGCACGTTTTCCACGCCCACCGCGCCGGCCCCCAGGCCCATGCCGTCGGCAATGCCGACGATGGTGCGCACGATGGCCGCGTCGTGCGGGTCGCTCAGCAGCGTGCGCATCAGCGTCTGGCTGATCTTGATCTGCTCCAGCGGCAGGCGCTTGAGCAGGCTCAGCGACGAATAGCTGATGCCGAAATCGTCGAGCACGAAGCTCACGCCCAGGTCTTTCAGCGCGCCCATGCGGCTGAGGGTGCGCGCGGGGTTGTCCTGCACCAGGCTCTCGCGCAGCTCCAGGCGCAGGCGGCGCGGGTCGGCGCCGTGGCGGCGCAGGGCCTGCGCCACGCTGTCGACAAAACCGTCGTGGCGGAACTGCCGCGCGCTCACGTTCACCGAAAGGTGCAGGCCCGGGTGCTGCCCGAGGCTTTGCCACTGCCCCAGCTGTGCACAGGCCTTGTCGATGACCCACTGGCCGATGGGCACGATGAGGCCGTTCTGCTCGGCCAGCGGCAAGAACTGCTCGGGCCGCAGCAGGCCGCGCTGCGGGTGCACCCAGCGCAGCAGCGCCTCGGCGCCCACGGTGCCACGCTGGTCTTCCACCTGACCCTGGTAGTGCAGGCTCAGCTGGCCGGCGCCCAAGGCGCGCTTGAGGTCGGTTTCCAGCGCGGCGCGTGCGTCCAGGCCGGCCTGCATCACGGGGTCGAAAAAGCGCACGGTGCCGCGGCCGGCGGCCTTGGCCTGGTACATGGCCACGTCGGCGCGCTTGATCAGCGCTTCCTGCGTGTGCTCGCGGCCGCGGAACAGGCTCACGCCGATGCTGGGCGTGACGGTGTGGGCGTGTTCACCCAGCTGCATGGGCTGGCCCACGGCAGCGAGGATCTTCTCGCCCACCACGGCGGCCTGCGTGGCGGCGGTTTTCTCCAGCGTGTCCAGGCCGACCGTCATCACCACGAACTCGTCGCCGCCAATGCGTGCCACGGTGTCTTCACCGCGTACGCAGCCTTGCAGGCGGCGCGCCACCTGCTGCAGCAGCTGGTCGCCGTGGTCGTGGCCCAGCGTGTCGTTGACGAGCTTGAAGTGGTCGAGGTCGATGAAAAACAGCGCGCCGTGCTGGCCGTGGCGCGCGCTGGTGGCGCAGGCCTGCTGCAGGCGGTCAAACAGCATGCGGCGGTTGGGCAGACCGGTCAGCGGGTCGATGAAGGCCAGGTTGCGGATCTGCTGCTCGGCCTGGCGGCGAGCGCTGATGTCTTCGTGCGTGACGACGGCCCCGCCGATGGCCCCGGCCAGCGACGAGGCGCGCATCAGGAACCAGCGCTCGCCGCCGTCCTGCGGGCCGCTCTCGGCGCGGCGTGGGCAGGGGTGCTCCAGCTCGAAGCTGCGGTCGCTGCCGGACAGCACTTCGGCCAGGCCGGCCTGCGTGGCCTCGTCCACCGGCAGGCCGCAGGCCTCGCACAGCGGCAGGTAGGGCCGGCCGGCAGGGTCTTCATCGGGGCCCAGCACGCCGTGGCGGCGCGCGAAGTTCAACCAGGGGCGGTTGACGGCAACGATCAGCCCCGCCGCGTCAACGACGGCGATCTGCTGGTGCGTGGCGTCCAGCACCGCCAGGGTGGCGATGTCGAGCTCAGCCGGCGACATCGCTGCCCCACGGCGCTGGCCTGGCACTGGGCGCGAGGCGGTAGCAAACGTGCATGGTGGAAGCTGTTACATCTGGATGCCGCGATTGTTGGCAAGGCCAGCCGTCGGCCATCGCCGGAACAAGGCCGGTTTCACGGCCCTTCCCGGGGTTTGCCGGGGGTTTAAAGTCGCCTGCACCCGGTGCCGTGCCGCTCCACGGCCGTTACAACACCGGTGGCGCCCTTCACGGCGCCGCCCTGCAGGCATGAGTTCTTCTCCTTCCAAGCCGCCTTCCGAGGCCGCCCCCACGGCAACCGCCGCGCCCAGGGCGCCCCGCAGCAGCGCGGTGAACCCCGCCAACCTGCCCATCAACCGCCACGCCGCGCGGCTGCCCGAGCACATCGACAAGGAAGCGCTGGCGCGCATCCGCCACGCCGCCTACACGCTGCCACAGGTGGTCAAGCCGGCCGACTACCTGCCCTCGCACGCCGAGGGCCACGACGACCACCTCGACAAGCTCGGCTTCGTGCTGCTGCAAAAGGCCGTGGCCGGCCAGCGCCCCAGCCGCTGGATCGACCCCGCACTGATGGACGCCGCGCTGGCGCACATCGACGCCGTGGGCACCGGCCCCGAAGCGCGCACCGTGCTGCTGCAGCGCAGCGGCGTGCTGCAGGGCCTGGGCGTGGCGCGCCACCACGGCACCTGGACACGCCTGATCAGCCACGCGCTGCGCCTGGTGCAGCAAGACTGGCGCGTGCCAGTGATCTTCCGCGTGCCGGTGCCGGCCGACGTGGTGTGGGCCTACTACCGCAGCGGCGACGAGGCCGCGCTGCGCGCCGCGATGGGCGCGCCCCCGCCGCACCCGCAGGCGCCCGAGCTGGTGGCGCAGCTGGATGCGCTGGTGGCGCGCAGCCTGGCCTTCAAGCCCGCGCACCTGGCCAGCCTGCTGCCCGCGCTGCAGGCCGAATGCGCCACGCCGCAAGACCTGCCCGAGCTGCTGGCCGCCTGCCGCCGCGCGCAAGAGCGCTGGGAACGGCGTGTCACCGAGCTCGACACGCTGGAAGGCCTGCACACCGAGCTGGCCTTCACCGGCTACCCCGACACCTTTCAAAAGGCACGCCGCCTGCAGCGCAAGGTGACACTCTTCGTGGGCCCGCCCAACAGCGGCAAGACCTACACCGCCTTCCAGAAACTGGCCGGCGCGCTGGACGGCGCCTACCTCGCGCCGCTGCGCCTGCTGGCGCTGGAGGGCCGAGACCGGCTGATGGCCGCCGGCGTGCCCTGTTCGCTGCTCACCGGCGAAGAGAACCAGCCCGCGCCGGGCGCACGTGTGGTCAGCAGCACCATCGAGATGGTGTCGACCAACACCGTCATCGACGTGGCCGTGATCGACGAAGCGCAGATGATCTTCGACAAGAGCCGCGGCTGGGCCTGGACGCAGGCCATCGTGGCCGTGCCGGCGCGCGAGGTCTACATCATCTGCAGCGCCTACGCGGTGCCCGCCATCGAGAACCTGCTGGGCCTGTGCGGCGAGAGCTGCGAGGTGCGTGAGTTCACGCGCAAGCAGCACGTGCAGCTGCTGCCCGGGCCGGTGGCGCTGAAGTCGCTGCACAAGGGCGATGCGGTGGTGGCCTTCAGCCGCCGCGAGGTGCTGACGCTGCGCGACGCCATCGGCTCGGCGGGCCACCCCGTGAGCGTGATCTACGGCGCGCTGCCGCCCGAGGTGCGCCGCCGCGAGGCCGAACGTTTCGCCACTGGCGAGAGCCACATCCTGGTGGCCACCGACGCCATCGGCATGGGCCTGAACCTGCCCATCCGGCGTGTGCTCTTCAGCACGCTCACCAAATACGACGGCGTGGCCGACCGCCGGCTGGATGAATCGGAAACGCACCAGATCGCCGGCCGCGCCGGCCGCTACGGCATGCACGAAGAAGGCTTTGCCGGTGTGCTGGAAGACGCCGAGCCCGGCGCCTTGCGCACGCTGAAGGAACTGCTGGCGCGCACGCCGCAGGCGCCGGCCAACTTCAAGGCGCCGGTGGCGCCCAACGGCTGGCACATCGACACCATCTCGCAGCGCCTCGCCAAAACCCGCCTGCGCGAGGTGCTGGGGGTTTTCGTCGAACAGCTCAAGCTCGACGACGCGCACTTCCAGGTGGCCGAGCTGGAGCAGATGCTGGAGCTGGCCGAGCAGCTGGACGCCAGCGCCGGCACGCTGACGCTGAAGCAGCGCTTCACCTACGCGCAAGCGCCGGTGGACACGCGCACCGAAGGCCAGCTGCAGGCCTTCCTCGACTGGAGCAGCAGCCACGCGCACACCGGCCGCGCCGGGCGGCCGTGGTTCCTGGACCAGGTGGACGGCCACAGCCGGCTGGAGCGCATGGAGATGGCGCTGCGCGCCTGCACGCTGTGGCTGTGGCTGGACCTGCGCTTCGAAGGCGTGTACGGCCATGTCGACGAGGTGGTG
Organism: uncultured beta proteobacterium; assembly: GCA_963788035.1. GTDB lineage: Bacteria > Pseudomonadota > Gammaproteobacteria > Burkholderiales > Burkholderiaceae_C > Rubrivivax. The sequence goes on along the minus strand of CAWBFC010000007.1, from coordinate 327,666 downwards.
CTGCTGCGCAGCGCGCTGAACGACGGCATCGAACGCCAGCTCAAGGGTAAACGCCCGCTGGCGCAGCAGCGCCGCCCGGGCCGGGCACGCCACTGAAGACAGGCGCTGCGCCCGAGCGCCGATGAAGTACCTGCAAGGCCACCCGCCCGAGGTGCTGGCGCGGGTGCAGGCGCTGATCGACGAAGGCCGGCTGATGGCGTGGCTGCTCGAACGCCACCCCGAGACCCACACCGTGCGCAGCGACCGCGCGCTGCAGGCCTGGGTGGCCGAGCTGAAGGCGAGCCACATGAAAAACGCACCGCCGCTGGCGCAGGTGCGTTTTGACAACCACCTGCACGTGGTGCACCAGGCCCTGGGCACGCACACCACCATCTCGCGTGTGCAGGGCGGGCGCTTGCAGGCCAAGCGCGAGATCCGCATCGCCAGCGTGTTCAAGGACGCGCCGGCGAACTTCCTGCGCATGATCGTCGTGCACGAACTCGCGCACCTGCGCGAGCGTGAACACGACAAGGCCTTCTACGCGCTGTGCCAGCACATGGAGGCCGATTACCACCAGCTCGAATTCGAGACGCGGCTGTGGTTGACGGCGCGCGAGGCGGCGACGGCGTCGCGCCCCTGAAACGCCCCGTCGGCGAGCCGTCAGTTCTGACCGACACGCCACGGCGTGACATCCTCACGGATCATTTGTCAGCGGTTCTGACACACCCCCCTAGAACCGGATGGCTCCGCCTTACGAATCAAGGACTTGCATGCGTGGCCCAGAGTTTGCTGAGGCAGCGGGCGGCGGTCTATTTCGAGCGCTGCTGACAACCACTCACAAGAGCCTTCGTCATGTCTTCTATCGCACGTCACATGTCTGTTTGCGGCCTGTTGAGCTGCGCCCTGCTCGGCGCTGCCAACGTTCACGCTGCGCCCACGCTGCTCGGTTTCTACACCTTCGAAAACACCAACGGCAACTTCGCCAACGTCACCGATGTCAGCGGCAACGGCAAGAACCCGGTGAGCGTCGCCTCCAACGGCAGCGTGACGGTCACCACCGGTGGCCAGGGCTACCAAGGTGAAGCTGCCCGTTTCGCGCCGACCAGCGGCAACATGCCGAACTCGGGTTTCGAAGTGGACATCGACATTGCGCCGTCGCAGGGCGACCTGACCGTCGGTGGCTGGATCAAGCTCGACATCACCTCTGCCCCTGCTGCCCACCTCCAGAGATCTTTCTTTGGGCATGACAACGGCTGTTGGGACCGTGGCCTTTGGTACGGCGCCAACGGATGGGAAATCACCGGCAAGGCCGGTTGCAACGGGCCCACGGAAACCAACGTCACGATGCCGTTCAACGACTGGCAGTTCGTTGCCGTGAGCTTCAGCGGCACGAATGCAACGCTGTACATCAATGGCGAGCAGAAGGCCATTGCCGAGTCCCACGACAGCGGCTACCCGAGCTACGGTGCAGGGGGCTCTCCCCTGCTGCGTATCGGCGCCTTCGACGGCGACTCGGGCACCGAACCCTGGAAGGGCTGGATGGACAACGTGTTCGTCTTCCGCGGCGCCTTGAACGCGACACAAATGCGTTCGATCAACACCCTCGGCGCCGACGGCGTGATGCAGGTGGCCGGCCTGCAGCAGGCCAGCGTGCCGGTGCCGGGCACCCTGGGCCTGCTGGGCGCGGCCGGTCTGGCGTTCGCCCTGGCGCGCCGCCAGCGCAAGGCGGCCTGAGACCGGGGCACGGCAAACGCCGTGTCGGGCTGCCTCAGGCAGCCGTTTTCAAGGGCAAGCCGCGCTCTAAGGCGGCTTGCCACAGCCGCCCTCCACCCAAGCCGCCGCGCTGGCCTTGCTGAGCTTGAAGTTCGGCGCCACGCGCGCGCGGCCCAGCTCGCTGCCATCGGCATCGGTGGCGGCGAGCCACGCATGCGGGTCGTCTTCATCCGGCACCACGTCCAGCGTCACCGTGACGCGGCCGCTGTCCAGCATCAGCACCACTTCTTTGTGCAGCAAGGCGTGCTGCGCCTGCTCGTGCCGGCGCACCACCTCGTGCGCGGTTTTCACCAAGGTGTTGAAGGCGTTGGTGTCCAGCGGCTTGGGGTTCTTCTTGTCGCGGCCCATGGTCCAGGGGCCGATCAGGGCCGGCTCGGCCTGGCCCGCGCGGACCATCTCCACCGCCCAGCCTTCGTCGTCGTTGTTCTTCACCACACGCGCCGTCCAGCCGTTGTTGCGCCACAGGCGTGGCTCGTGGATGGGGGCGTTCGGGTCGTCGTTGTCGGCACTCATCGAAGGATCATAGGGCGCGGCCGCGAGCCCGCCCGCCTCCAGCGGGCGGCCGGGCCCCGGCCTGCCGTCACTGCTTCGCGCCCTCGTTGATGCGGCGGCTCAGCGAGATGGCGTAGGGCGCGGCGCGCGCTGCCAACATCGGGTCGGCCGAGGGCTCCACGCCCTTGGGCAGGCGGTTGGGGTCGAAGTTGATGGCCACGCATTCACCACCGGCATCGGGCGCCACGGCGGTGATCTTCAGGCTGCCCAGCGTGAGCTTCTGGCGCCCCGCAGGCAGCGGCACCACGGCGCTGTCGAGCTTGTCGCCGGGCTGGGCCAGTTCGAGCTTGAAGTTGAAGGCCACGGTGCCCGCCTTCACACGTTCACGCAGGTCGTCGAAGAGGAAGCTGGGGCCCTTGGCCTTGGCTTCTTCGTCGCTGAGGCTCTGCACGCCGCTGGCGGGTTCGAAGATCCACTTGCCCCACTGCTTTTCGCCCTTGGCGTTGACGAAGGCGAAGGCATGCACGCCCCAGTAGTTCACGCCGCCGAAACTGGCCGGCACGGGCTGGCTGGCGTAGTAGCGGCCCTGCAGCAGCACCTCGGGGTTGGCCTCGACATAGGCCTTGACCTTGGCCGGGTCCGGGGCCTTGGTGGCCGGGTCGGGCTGCAGCGATTGCAGGCGGCCCAGCATCTGCTCGGGCGAGACCGCGCCGAAGATCGGCGCCGAGATGTTGCCCATCTGCCAGATCTCGCCATCGGGCAGGTTGAACTGCAAGGCCAGGTTGCGCTGCGAGCGCGTGTTGTCGGCAGCGCGCGGATTCGCACCACCGACCGAAAAGCGCACGATCACCGGCACCGGCCGGCCGCTGAAAGCCGAGGCCGTGGACAAGGCGCGGCCCTCGGCGCTGCCGACAAATTCGCCGGTGGCGCAGACGCCCTTGGCGCCCGAGCGGCGGTAGCCCTCGAACTTGCCGTTGACCGCCTCGAAAGCGTCAACCATGGTCACCGGGTTGACCTGCGCCTGGGCTGGCGAGCTGGCCAGGGCAGCCAGGGCAGCCAGCGCGGCCGCGGCCAGGGCCACGGGGCTGAGGAGGGTGGGTGGGGTGAGGCGCTGGCGCATGTCGGTCTCCGGTGCGGGTGAGGGCGGTGTGGGGCGCGGCTGCGCCCATGCCGCGGCCCCGCCCCCCGGCTTGTACGCGTTCGGCGCAAAGCCGGATGCAGGGCAGGATGCAAAGCCTCCCCTGCTGTGGCGCCCACGCGTCGATCACGACTTTGCTGCGGCGCACAATAACGCCCATGAACGGGCTGCCGGGGGCTGCATGAGACGCGTCGTTTTCAACCAGAAGGGTGGCGTGGGCAAGTCCACCATCACCTGCAACCTGGCCGCCTTGGCCGCCGCCGCGGGCCGGCGTGTGCTGGTGATCGACCTCGACCCCCAGGGCAACAGCACGCGCTACCTGCTGGGCGCCACGGCCGACGGCGAACACGCCGAGGCCCCCGGCGCCGCGGGCTTTTTCGAGACCACGCTGAAGTTCACGCTGCGCCCGCAGCCCACGAGTGATTTCATCGTTGCCACGCCCTGGCCGAACCTGCACCTGATGCCCGGCGGCCCGCAGCTGGATGAACTGCACGGCAAGCTGGAAAGCCGCTACAAGATCTACAAGCTGCGCGATGCGCTGGACGAGCTGGCCGAGGCGTATGACGAGGTGTGGATCGACACACCCCCGGCGCTGAACTTCTACACGCGCTCGGCGCTGATCGCGGCGCAGGGCTGCCTCATCCCCTTCGACTGCGACGATTTCAGCCGCCGCGCGCTTTACGGCCTGCTGGAAACCGTGAAAGAGATCCAGGCCGACCACAACCCGGCGCTGAAGGTGGAGGGCATCGTCGTCAACCAGTACCAGCCGCGCGCCAGCCTGCCGCGACGCACGGTGCAGGAGCTCATCGACGAAGGCCTGCCGGTGCTGCAACCCTGCCTGAGCGCCAGCGTGAAGATCAAGGAATCGCACGAGCTCGCGAAACCGATGGTCCACCTCGATGCCCGGCACAAGGTGACGCTGGAGTTCGCGGCGCTCTACGCCACGCTGAGCAAGCCAGCCGCTGCAGCGAAGAAACCGCGCGCGAAGGCCGCCGCGAAGTAGCTGACGGGCCCGCCGTGCGGGCCCCACCGCTTCACTCGTTGGCGCGTGCGGCCGAACGCAGCCAGGTGTAGCTGAGGCCCAGGCCCACGCTCAGGCCGTTGGTGCGGCGCACCAACGGGCTGGCCTCGTTGGCGGCGCCGGCCACGCTGGCCCAGCGCGCGAAGCTCACCAGGCGCCAATCGGGTGTGAGCTGGCGCGAGACCGAGCCGCTCAAGCGCCACGAGATGAGGCCGCTCTGCGCCGCGTAGGCCGGGCGGTCGGGCAGCGCGTAGATCGGGTCGACGCCGTAGAAAGTGCGGTTCAGGCGTTTGTCGCCGACGATGGCGCCCAGGCTCACCGCATAACCCCAGCCGCTCAGGCTGCGGCGCTGGAAGTTGATCTCGGGCTCGAAGCTCATGCCGCGGTGGGCGGCGCCGTCGCTGATGTCGAACACCCCGCGCAGCGGCAGTTCCACGCGCCAGCGGCCGGCGTGGCGGCCTTCGCCCCACTGGCCGAGATTGATCTTCAGCCGCGGGCCGAACTCCACCAGCGTGCCGAGCTCGGGCATGCCGCGGCGCGCGCCGATCTCGTCGGAGCTGCCGCCGAAGGAGCCCGCCACGCCGATGTCGATCTCGTAGACCGGCGTCTTCACGGCGCGCAGGCCGGCGGTGTCGCGGTCGGCGCGCAGAAAACGCCCGCGGTACTGGCCAAAAGGCAGCACGAGGCCGCGCGCCAGCTGTTCTTCAGAACCCGGGTAGGCCTGCTGCGAGACGCCGAAGGCGAAGACACCCAGTTCCCACAGCGGCAGCGAGGACGCCGGCGCCGCTTCGCTCTGCGCCTGCGCGGCGGTGCCGGCAAGCAGCAGCGTGAGGACGGCGGCGATGGGGGCGAAGGCGCGGCGGCAGGGTGAGTTCAAGCGGGGGCTCCCGGGGTGGTGTGAGGACAGCGGCGCCGCATCATGCCCGCGCCACAACACCCCGTGGAAACGGCGTGTTTGGAAGCCGGAAGGCCCGCCGGCTTGTCCAGCCTCTCAGCCGCCGGCACGCTTGGCCTTGAAGCCTTCGGCCAGCAGCAGGGCCAGCACCTTGTCGGCGTGGTCGCCCTGCACCTCGAGCACACCTTCCTTGGCGGTACCGCCGGCGCCGCAGGCTGCGCGCAGGCGCTTGCCCAGGGCCACCAGGGCCTCGGCCTCCAACGGCAGGCCGCGCACCACGGTGACGGTCTTGCCGCCACGGCCCTGCTTTTCACGCGTGACCCGCGCAATGCCATCGCCCGCCGGCACGCCCTTGGCCAGCGCTTTGCAATGGCAGCTGGCCAGCGGCTGGCGGCAGGCCGGGCACATGCGGCCGGTGTCGGTGGAATAAACGAGGCCGCTGTCGCCGGCCGGAGCGTTCTTGCGCATGGCGATGTTCTACCGCAAGGGAGCCAGCAAACCCCGCAAGTCGTCTTCACCGAACTTGGGCGCAAAAGCCGCATCCTGCCCCAACACCCCTTCGGCCAAAGCCGCTTTGCGCGCCTGCAGCGCCAGCAGCCGTTCTTCGATGCTGCCCTCGGCCACCAGCTGGTAGACGAACACCGGCCGGTGCTGGCCGATGCGGTGCGCACGCGCCGTGGCCTGGGCCTGCACGGCGGGGTTCCACCAGGGGTCGAGGTGGATCACGGTGTCGGCGGCGGTGAGGTTCAGGCCCACGCCGCCGGCCTTCAGGCTCAGCAGCAAGAGCGGCGCCTCGCCGGCCTGGAAAGCACGCACCACTTCGCCGCGGCGGGCCGCGGGCGTGTCGCCAGTGAGCTGCAACCAGGGCAGGCGTTCGGCCGTGGGCAGCAGGGCCAGGGCCTCGGCCACCAGCGCCAGCATCTCGGTGAACTGGCTGAACACCAGCACCTGGCGGCCCTCGGCCACCAGGGCCGGCAGCATCTGCATCAGCAGTTCCAGCTTGGCGCTGGGCACGCCGGCCGCGCCGGGCGTTTTCAGCAGGCGCGGGTGGTTGCACACCTGGCGCAGCTTGAGCAGCGCGTCCAGCACCTCGATCTGCCCGCGCGCCAGGCCCTGGCGCTCGAGCACACGCCGCACCTGCTCGTCCACCGCGATGCGCACGCTTTCGTACAGCGAACGCTGCGAGCCTTGCAGCGGCACGCGGCGCAGCACTTCGGTGAGCGGCGGCAGCTCGGGCGCCACGTCTTCCTTGCGCCGGCGCAGGATGAAGGGCCGCAGGCGGCGCGCCAGCAGCTCGGCGCGCGCGGTTTCGCCGTTCACCTCGATGGGCTTGCGCCACAGGCGCGTGAAGCTGCGGCTGTCGCCGAGAAAACCCGGCATCAGCAAATCGAAGTGCGCCCACAGCTCGCCGAGGTGGTTTTCCAGCGGCGTGCCCGTCACGCACAGGCGGTGGCGCGCGCGCAGCTGGCGCAAAGCGCGGGCGGCGCGGCTGCCGGCGTTTTTGGCCTGCTGCGCTTCGTCGAGCACGAGCAGGTGCCAATCGCGTGCGGCCAGCGCGTCGATGTCGCGCCAGACCAGCGCGTAGGTGGTGAGGACGAGGTCGTGCGCCGGCGCTTCGTCAGCATCATCCGCGGGCGTCAGCACGGCCTCACGCCCCGGCCCGTGCAGCAGCGCCACCCGCAGGCCCGGCGCATGGCGCGCAGCCTCGGCCTGCCAATTGGCCAGCAGCGAGGTGGGCAGCACCACCAGCGCGGGCGCGGTGAGGCGGCCGGCCTCTTTTTCGGCCAGCACGTGGGCCAGCACTTGCAGCGTCTTGCCCAGGCCCATGTCGTCGGCCAGGATGCCCGCCAGGCCTTGCGCCCGCAGGTATTGCAGCCAGGCCAAGCCATGCTGCTGGTAGGGCCGCATCTCGGTGGCCAGGCCCTGCGGCGCGGGCACGGCGGGCGGCGCGCCGGCTTCACGCAAGCGCGCCACCAGCGTGGCCAGGCCGGCATCGCCCTGCAGCTGCCAGGTCTGCGCACCGGCGCGCGCGCCCATGGTGTCGGCCAGCGAGTCTTGCAGCGCCTGCACCTGCGCCGCTTCCCAGGCCGAGAGGCGCTGGGCGGCCTTCTCGGGGCTGCTCTCCGCGGGCAGCGTGAGCAGCAGGTCGAGCAGCGCCGTGACGATGCGCTTGAGCGGCGCCACCGGCGCTTCGATGCGCTTGCCGCCGGGCGCGCGCAGCGTCACCGTCATCGCATCGTCCATCGCGGCCAATTCGTCGGCCTGCAGCCAGCGGCGGTCGCGGCGCAGCAGCGCGGCCAGCATGGGCGCGAGGTCGAGCACCTCGCCTTCCACCTCCACGCCCAGCGCCATGCGCCAGCCGCCTTCCTGTCCGACACCCTGCCCCACGCCGCGCGGGCCCTGCAGCGGCAGCAGGCCTTGCGCGCCGCCATCGGTGGGCAGCGTGGCCACCACGGCCGGCTCCAGCCCGGCCTCGGCCAGCGGCTGCACGCCCAGGTGCCAGCGCTGCACCGGCACGCTGAAGTGCGCAAAACCCGGCATCACCAGCACCTGCCAGCCCAGGGCCTGCAGGCGCGGCACCTCGTCGGCCCAGAAGTCGGGCCATTGGCCTTCTTCGGGCAGGGTCCACAGGTCGTCCAGGCCGGCGGCAGCCTCGGGCGCGCGCCACTGCGGCGCGAAATCGGGCAGCGGGCGCAAGGCGCTGGCCCACAGCTGGTCGGCGGCGGTGGCTTCGGCGGCGAGGTCGCGGGCCGGCGGCACCGGCCAGGGCCGCGGCTGCAGCACGCTGCGCGGGGCGGGCACGGCGAAGGGGTTGCTGTCCGCAAGCGCCCCGGCCGCCGGGTAGGTGTAGTGCACCTGCGCCACGGTCAGCTGCGTGCCACGCGGGCCGAAACCGGTGCAGGCGCGGCTGCCGAGCAGGCCGTCGCCGCGCGTGAGCGTGCGCAAGCGCAGGCGCGGCCTCATCGTGCGCGGCGCAGGTCGTCCCAGGCGGGCACCAGGGCCAGCACCGTCAGCAACACCGCCAGCGGCACGGTGAAGCCGTAGCCCACGGCCTTGAAGCCATAAGCGCCCGAAACGCCGCCGGCCAGAAAACACCCCAGCAGCCCACCCAGCACGCCCAGGCGCTCACGGTCGGCGCGCACGGCGGGCTGGGTGCCGCCGCGGTTCCAGTAGACGAGCTTGCCGAGCTCGATGCCCAGGTCGGTGACGATGCCCGTCATGTGCGTGGTGCGGATGACGGCGTGGCTGAGCTTGGTGACCACCGCGTTCTGCAAGCCCATGATGAAACACAGCAGCAGCACGGTGAAGGGCAGCAGCAGGCCCTCGTAATGCGCCAGCCGCGGCCCCAGCAACCCGAACACGAGGATGAGCCCGGCCTCCAGCAGCAGCGGCAGCGCGTACTCGCTGGCCATGGCGCGGCGCCGCGCGTGGTTCACCAGCAGCGCACACACCATGGCGCCGAGCAGGAAGGCCAGCACCGCCACCAGCGCGTCCACCACCAGCGCCCCCTGGCCCAGCACCAGGTTGTCGGCCAGCGCCGAGACCATGCCGGTGACGTGCGAGGTGTACTGCTGCACCGCGAGAAAACCGCCGGCGTTGATGGCCCCGGCCGTGAAGGCCAGCACCCAGCCGAGCTGCCGGTTGGCCGCCACGGTGCGCTGGCGGCCAACCAGGAAACGTGCGTAGTCCAGAGGCATCCGAGGCACTGTAAGCGCTGCGCCGGCGCCGGGCCCGCGGCCGGCCGGTGGCCGCCCGGCTGACCGGCCGGGCCCCAGGCCTCAGAATGCGCGCTCTGAAATTGCAAGGATGGCCCGTGGACCTGAAAGTGCCGATCTCGATCGCCGATGAACTGACCGACGAGGTCATCACCTCCACCGGCCTGCTGAACCTCGCCAGCGGCGAGATCGGCCGCATCGAGTACGAGGATTACGACATCGACACCCAGGGCCTGCCCTTCGAGAGCGAAGACTACGAGTTCACCTGCGGCACGCTGTCGAACAACGGCAAGGATGTGGAGTTCCGCATCGAGGTCAACACCGTCACCGGCCAGTACTCGGTGAGCGCCAGCGAGCTGCTGGAGATCAAGGTGCGCGCTGCGGCCCTCTTCGCCGGCGTCAGCGGTGCGGCGCTGGCCGCGCAGGCCAGCGCACGCGGGGCCGCCCCGGCGCCCGAACCCGAGCCCACGCCGCCCAGGCGTTTCACGGGCAAGGCCGGGGGCAAACCGGCCGGCAAGCCCCCGGGCAAAAGCGGCGGCAAATTCCACTGAGCCGCCCTATCGGCCGTTCATCCAGAGGATGAAACGGCCTGTCGCGCGGCGGGCGCGCCGCGGGCAGCACAACGCAGAATCGCGGTCTTCCTGAACTTGCGGCGCCCAGCGCCGCCACCCGGAGACCGCATGAGCAAAACTTCCCTGCCCGCGCTGCTGATGGCTGCCGCCCTGCCCCTGCACATGCAGGCGGCCACAGCCCAGGCTGCCAGCGGCGCCAACGTGCCGCTGATCGAGCGCGCCAAGTTCTTCGGCAACCCCACCAAGGCTGCCGGGCGCCTCAGCCCCGACGGCCGCTGGCTGAGCTGGGTGGCCCCGCGCGACGGCGTGCTCAACCTCTGGGTGGCACCGCTGGACAAGCCCGAGCAGGCGCGCGCGCTCACCGATGAACGCAAGCGCCCCATCCGCAACAGCTTCTGGTCGCCCGATTCCAAGACCCTGCTTTTCGTCAATGACCAGGGCGGCGATGAGAACTTCCGCCTCTACGGCGTGGACGTGGCCAGCGGCACGCTGAAGAGCTACACGCCCTTCGAGAAGACGGTGGTGCGCATCATCGGCATCAGCCCGAAGGTGAAGGACCGCATCCTCATCGGCCTGAACAACCGCGACCCGCGTTTCCACGACGTGCACAGCCTGAACCTGGCCACCGGCGAGCTGACCCTGGTGTTGAAGAACGAAAGCTACGGCCGCTTCAACGCCGACCACGACCTGAACCTGCGCCTGGCCAGCCGGCCCAACGCGGCGGGCGGCAGCGACTACTTCCGCATCAACGACAACAAGGTCGAGGCCACGCCCTTGATCAGCGCCGGCCTGGAAGACAGCCAGACCACCGCGCCCCTGAGCTACACCGCCGACGGCAAAACGCTGTACTGGGTGGACGCCCGCGGCCGCGACACCGCCGCGCTGATGGCGCAAGACGTGGCCACGGGCCAGATGACGGTGGTGGCGCAAGACCGTCGAGCCGACATCACCGACGGCCTTTTCGACCCGCAGACCGGCCGCGTGCAGGGCTACGCGGTGAACTACCTCAAGAGCGAGCCCGTGGCGCTGGACCCGGCGCTGAAGGCCGACCTCGAATTCCTGACGCGCGAAGCCCAAGGCCAGTTCGCCATCACCTCGCGCACCGAGGCCGACGACAAGTGGCTGGTGGCGGTGGACACCGTCACCGCACCCGCCGCCGTGCATGTGTACGACCGCAAGGCGCGCAAACTCAGCCCGCTGTACGTGAGCCGGCCCGAGCTGGTGGGCGCACCGCTGGTGCCGATGCAGGCGCACGAGATCAAGTCGCGCGACGGCCTCACTTTGGTGAGCTACCTCACCGTGCCGGCCCAGGCTCAGCCCGATGCACAAGGCAAACCGCGCCAGCCCATGCCCATGGTGCTGCTGGTGCACGGCGGCCCCTGGGCGCGTGACGACTACGGCTTCAACGGCTACCACCAGTGGCTGGCCAACCGCGGCTACGCGGTGCTGAGCGTGAACTTCCGCGGCAGCACCGGCTTCGGCAAGAACTTCACCAACGCCGGCGACCTGCAATGGGGCCGCAAGATGCACGACGACCTGCTCGACGCCGTGCAGTGGGCCGTGCAGCGTGGCGTGGCGCAGAAGGACAAGGTGGCCATCATGGGCGGCAGCTACGGCGGCTACGCCACGCTGGCCGGCCTGGCCTTCACGCCCAAGGAGTTCGCCTGCGGCGTCGACATCGTCGGCCCGAGCAACCTCTTCACGCTGCTGGGCACCATCCCGCCCTACTGGGAAGCCTTCAAGAAGCAGCTCTTCCGCCGCATGGGCGACCCCGGCACGCCCGAAGGCCAGGCGCTGCTGAAGGAGCGTTCGCCGCTGAACTTCGCGGCCAACATCGAGCGGCCGCTGCTCATCGGCCAGGGCGCCAACGACCCGCGTGTGAACGTGGCCGAAAGCGACCAGATCGTCGACGCGATGAAGGCGCGCAAGATCCCCGTGACCTACATCGTCTTCCCCGACGAAGGCCACGGCTTCGCGCGGCCGGTCAACAACATCGCCTTCAACGCGGTGACCGAGAACTTCCTCGCGCAATGCCTGGGCGGCCGTGCCGAGCCCATCGGGGCCACGCTCAAGCCCAGCACCGCGCAGGTGCGCCACGGTGCCGAGTTCGCCGCCGGCCTGAAGGAAGCGCTGGCCGCGAAGTGAGCTGAAAGAAAAAAACCGGGGCTGCGGCCCCGGCCGTGAGCCGTTTGGCCGGGCGCGGCTGCGTTGACAGAAGAACACCCCTGGAGATGCCGCCTTGCAAGCCCACCCGAACCCGCCGCGCTGGTGCGCACCGGCCCTCGCCACGATCACGGCCTGGCTGTGTGCAGCAGCCCCGGCCGTCCACGCGGCCGACACCGCCGACCAGATCCGCCGCCAGGCCTTGCTGCGCGGCTACAACACCGCCGAAGCCGAGCGCCGCTACGAAGAATCGCAGCGCCTGAACACGCCCAGCACCACGGGCACGGCGCTGGCCGGAGCCACCAGCGCGCTGGCGGGCATCGTGGCCCGCAACGAAGCCCGGGCCCGCGCCGCCAACCAGCTGCAGCAGCAGATGTACGCGGCGGTCGAGCGCGGCCTCGACTTCAAGATGCAGACCGTCAGCGACGCAGAGGCCATGCGCGCGATGCTCGACAACAACGCCGCCGGCAGCGACTACCGCTGGCCGGCGCGCAAGCGCCTGGTGGAGATGGCGCTGCACCAGCGCCGCCAGGCCGAACACCTGTTCGAGAAGCCCGACTACGCGCTGGCCGCCACCGAACTGCGCAAGAACGCCTATGCGGGCGACGACTTCCACCCCTGGGCCGCCTGGACGCTGGCCAAGCTCTACCTGATGGGCGCCGGTGTGCCGCAGGACGAAGGCGAAGCCGCCGAGCTGCTGCAGGCCTGCACCACGCGCGACGGCCGCGGCTTCACCGACATGCGCTTCGCCACCGTGGGCTGCCACGTGCTGCTGGCCGAGATGCACGCCAGCGGCTGGGGCGTGGCGCGCAGCAACGCCAAGGCCACGCAAGCCCTGAACGATGCACGCACCTGGCACGAACGCTACTTCGGCCGGCCCATCACCGACGCCGACCTGCGCGAGCGTTTTCGATGAGCCGCGCCATGTTCACCCCTACCCGCCGGGGCGGGCCCTCGCCCCTGCCTTCGCCCTTGCCGTCGCCCATGCCGTCGCCCATGCCGTCGGCGCTGAGCCTGCGGGCACTGCTGGGCGTGCTGCTGCTGGCCGCGGCCCTGGGCGCCCCACCCGCCGCGGCGCAGGCCAACACCAGCAGCCGCACGGTCTTCAGCGACGACTTCAACAGCGCCGGCCGCTGGCGCCTGCCCGCCGACAGCGCCGGCGCGGTGAACTTCGGCCAGGGCCGCCTCACGCTGCACTCGCGGCCCGACAGCAGCAACGCCGTGACCGTGTCGCACCCGCTGCTGCTCAGCCCCGCGGCCAGCTACCGCGTGAGCACCGAGATCACCGTGACCGAGCGCCACAACGACGACGCCTTGGCCGGTATCTCGCTGCAATCGCCCGCGGGCGATGCGGTGCGGGTGCGCCTGAGGCCGGGCTCCAAGCTGGTGTGGATCGCCTACCTGCACAACGAGCAGTCACAGCCCAACCTGATGCCCGGCACCGAAGTGGCAGGCCTGAAAACCGGCCCGGGCGAGAGCAACACGCTGGTGGTGGAAGGCAGCGGCGGGCGCTTCACGGTGCTGGTCAACGGCGTGGCCGTGGGCAGCAGCGCCGTGGTCGACTTCACGCCCACGCGGGTGCAACTGGTGGCCAGCGACCTGCGGGCCGAGTTCAAGCGGCTCAGCGTCAGTGAAACCGGGCTGGACACGCGCCACGCGCGCCTGCTGCAACGCCTGCCCGTGCCGGGCCAGCGCACGCTGGCGGAAGACACGCTGAAGAGCGGCGGCCTGGGCAAGGCCTTGTCTTTCCTGGGCGTGGGCAAGGCGCCCGAAGAACCCGACTGGACCGACCCCTTCAACGACGAACGCGGCCGCTTCGAGCGCGACACCGGCCGCGGCCGGCTGCTGCTGGAGGCCAAGACGCCCAAACACTCGGCCTCGGTGCGACTGGCCTCCTACATCCCGCTGCCCGGCGTGGGCTATGCCGTGAGCGCACGCCTGCACCTGCTGCGCGGGGGCGCGGACGACGCCTGCGCCGGCGTCTTCGTCGACAGCACGCCGCGCGCCAGCGGCGGCTTCGACATGCTGCTGGCCTGCGTCAACAGCGAGTCGGTGCAGCTGTGGCACTTCGACGCCCAGGCCGACACCTGGAAGACCCTGGCCGAAGCCGAGCTGGCGGTGCCCCCCGCCACCAAGGGCGCAGCCATCGACCTGCGCCTGGTGATGACGGCGCAGCGCGTGATCGCCTTTGTCGACGGCCGCGTACACATCAGCGCGGCACGGCCTGCGGACTTCAAGTACGACGGCGTGGGCCTGCGTGTCGACCCCGGGCTGCTGATCGAAGCCAGCGAGTTCAAGGCCCACGAGCTTTGACCAGGTCTTGAACCCGCCCCCAGGCCGGGCGACGAGCCCGCCGCGCCTCAGTAGTGCGGCGGCAGCTCGTCGCGCAAGCTGCCCGAGCCCGGCTGCTCCGGCGTGGCCAGCGCCTGCGCACGCAGTTCCATCAAGGCGCGCTGCAGCGCGTCGATCTGCGCCTGCTGGCGCACCACCACCTCGTTCAGGCGGTCGAGCAGGTCTTCGCTGTAGCTGGCCTTGATCTCCAGCTCGGTGAGGCGGGTGTCGATGCGGTCGGGTTCGTCCATGCCGGCGATTGGACCCGAAAGCCAGCCACTCCCGCCGCCGTACCGGGCCGCGGCCAGGCTGTGGAGGTGGCGCGCAGCTGGGCGTAGGCCTTCTCCACCACACCGTGGCACTCGCAGCTGCGCTGCGCCAGGCCGGGCCGATCGAGCACGCGGATGTGGCCGCGGCGGTAGTCGATCAGCCCTTCGCGCTGCAGCTGCAGCGCGGCGTTGGTCACGCCTTCGCGGCGCACGCCCAGCAGGCCCGCGATGCGCTCTTGCGTGATGCGCATCTCGTCGCCGGCCTGGCGGCCCAGGTGCTGCAGCAGCCAGCGGCACAGCTGCGGCGCCAGCGCGTGGTGGCGGTGGCAGGCCGAGGTCTGCGCCATGTGCGTGAAGAGGGCCTGCGTGTAGCGCAACAGCTGCTGCATCACGGGCTCGACATCGCGCGCGAGGTCGGCAATGTCGCGTGCGCCCATGCGCCAGGCCTGCCCCGGGTGCTGCACCACGGCGCTGCTGAGCGCCTTGCCGCCGCCCATGTAGGCGCACACGCCCACCACGCCTTCGCGGCCCACCACCGCCACTTCGGCACCGGTGCCGTCTTCCAGCGGCGAGACCAACGACACCACCGCGGTGACCGGGAAGTACACCTCGCGCAGCACGCTGCCGGCTTCGTAGAGCACGGTGCCGCTGGCCAGTTCCACGAGCTCGATGCGCGCCTGCACGGCCTCGGCCACTTCGGGCGGCAGGGATGACAGCAACTGGTTGCTGGGCAGAACCGGGTGCTCGGAGTTCGGGGTGCTCAAGGTTCGCCTGTCGTGGATGGCCCGCAGGCCGACAGGACGCAATCTAGGACCCAGCCCGCGCCCGCCCTACGTCGAAAGACACAGCCGGCCTCACACCAAAGGGCGGGGTGGCGGGCGGCCGTCGCCGTACAAGTCGGCCAGCCGCGCCATGGCCTTGACGTCGCGCAGCTGCAGCCGGCCGTCGGTGATGCGGTGCAGGCCGCGGCGCTCAAGCTTGCGCAGCGTCTTGTTGGTGTGCACCAGCGACAGGCCCAGCCCGTCGGCGATGTGCTGCTGCGTCAGCGGGAACTCGACGCCGCCCGCCCCACCATCGGCCTGCAGCGCAGCCGCGCGCTTGAACAGCAGGATGAGCATCGACGCGATGCGCTCTTCGGCGCTGCGCCGGCCCACCGAGAGCAGCGTGTCGTCGACCATCGACTCTTCATGCGCGGTGAGCCAGGTGATGTTGAAACCCATCATCGGGCTGCGGCGGTGCAACTCCCACAGCGCGTCGCGCTGGAAGACGCAGAAACGCGCGTCGGTCAGCGTTTCCACGCCGTGCGCGGCGGCGTCGCCCATCTTCTGCTGCACGCCGATGAAATCACCGGCCATGAGGAAGCTGAGGATCTGCCGCCGGCCGTCGCTCAGTGTCTTGTAGCGGAAGGCCCAACCCTGCAGCAGCGTGAAAAGCGGCGCGTCGGTCTGGCCTTCGTGGATCAGCGATTCACCGGCACGCAGCGCGTGTTCTCGGCGTTTGAGCGACTGCACCAGATCGAGCTCGTCGCCCTGCGGTTCCAGGAAGAGCTTCAGGGGCCGCAGCGGGCAATCGCGGCAGGCGGTTTCACCTGCAGCGGCCCCTGCGGCGGCGGCGCTCACGGCGCCAGCGGCGTGACCTTCATGCCGAAGGTGTGGGCCAGGAAAGCCAGCATGTCGGCGCGTTCTTCGATGATCTTGCTGGTGGGCTTGCCCGCGCCGTGGCCGGCGTTCGTCTCGATGCGGACCAGCTTGGGCGCCGCGCCGGTGTTGGCGGCTTGCAGCGCGGCGGCGTACTTGAAGCTGTGCGCGGGCACGACGCGGTCGTCGTGGTCGGCCGTCAGCACCAGCACCGGCGGGTACTTCTTGCCGGACTGGATGTTGTGCAGCGGCGAGTAGGCCAGCAGCGCCTTGAACTGCTCGGCGTCGTCGGACGAGCCGTAGTCGCTGATCCAGGCCCAGCCGATGGTGAACTTGTGGAAACGCAGCATGTCCATCACGCCCACCGCCGGCACGGCAGCGCCGAAAAGATCGGGTCGCTGGTTGACCACCGCGCCCACCAGCAGGCCGCCGTTGCTGCCGCCGTTGACGGCCAGCTTCGCGGGGCTGGTGATCTTCTGCGCCACCAGCCATTCGCCGGCGGCGATGAAGTCGTCGAAGACGTTCTGCTTCTTCAGCTTGGTGCCAGCTTCGTGCCAGGCGCGGCCGTACTCGCCGCCGCCGCGGATGGCGGCTGTGACGTAGACGCCGCCCATCTGCATCCACGTGGCGGCGGTGACGTTGTAGCCCGGCGTGGTGGGCACGTTGAAGCCGCCGTAGCCGTAGAGCAACGTGGGGTTGCGGCCGTCGAGCTTCAGGCCCTTCTTGTGGCCGATGAAGATGGGGAACTTCGTGCCGTCCTTGCTGGTGACGAAGGCGCGGCGCGTCTCGTACTGCTCGGGGTCGAAGGCCGTTTTCGGGCGCTGGAAGACCGAGGTCTGCCCGCTCTTCATGTCCAGGCGCAGCACGTCGGCCGGCGTCACCAGGCTGGTGTAGCTGAAGAAGGTTTCGCTGTCGTTCCAACGGCCGCCAAAACCGCCGGCCGTCCCCACGCCAGGCAGCGGCAGTTCACGGTCGACGCTGCCGTCGGGCCGGTGCAGGCGCACCAGCGTGGAGGCGTCGCGCAGGTAGCGCAGGACGTAGCGGCCACCCACGGCAGTGGCGCCCACCAGCGCATCGCTGGCTTCGGGCACCAGGGTCTGCCAGAGGGGTTCGGTGTTGGCGCCCGCGGCCGGCAGCTTCACGGCCAGCAGCGCGCCGTTGGGCGCGCCGCGGTCGCTGCGCAGCACGAGGCGCTCGCCGTCCAGGTGCAGCGGCACGTACTGAGCGTCGAAGGCCAGGGTCAGCGGCTGCGGCGTGCCGCCGGCGTAGGCGCCGTCTTTCAGCGGCAGGAACATCAGGCCGTTGCGCCGGCCGGTGCCGTTGCTCACCGTGATCATCAACATGCGGCCGTCGTCGCTGACGCTGGCGCCGAAGCCCCACTTGCCCTCGCGCGGGTTGTCGATGACGAGCACATCGGCCGATTGCGGCGTGCCCAGGCGGTGGTAATAGAGCTTCTGGAAGAGGTTGACGCCGCTGAGCGCCTCGCCGGGCTTGGGCGCTTCGTAGCGGCCGTAGAAGAAGCCCTTGCCATCAGGTGTCCAGGTGGCGCTGCTGAACTTCACCCAGTCGATGAGGTCGGGCAGGTCTTGGCCGCTGGCGAGATCACGCACGCGCCAGGTCTGCCAGTCAGAGCCGGCCTTGGCCACGCCATAGGCCAGCAGCTTGCCGTCGCGTGTGGGCACCACGCCGGTGAGGGCCACGGTGCCCTCCTTGCTGAGCGTGTTGGGGTCCAGCGCCACGGTGGGCTGGGCGTTCAGCGCGGTGGCGGTGTAGAGCACGGCCTGCTGCTGCAAGCCGTCGTTGCGCGTCCAGAAATAGCGGCCGCCTTCCTTGAAGGGCACGCCATAACGCTCGTAGTTGAAGAGCGCGGTGTAGAGCTGGCGCGTGGGCAGGCGTTGCGGCACGCCGGCAAAGTACCTCTCGGTGACGGCGTTCTGCGCCTGCACCCAGGCCTTGGTGTCGGCGCTGTTGTCGTCTTCCAGCCAGCGGTAGGGGTCGGCCACGCGGGTGCCGTGGTAGGTGTCGGCGTGTTCGACGGTGCGCGTGGCGGGGTAGCTCAGGGTCTGGGCCTGGATGGCAGGCGCGAGCAGGGCCAGGGTGCCGGCGGTGGCCAGCAGGGCCAGGGTGGTGCGGTGCAGCTTCATGCGGTGGGCCCGGGTGGGGCGGTGGGCGTTGAAGCGGCGCATTGTGCGCAAAAGCCCCCGGCGCGCCGCTGCGGGTGCACCCGGGGTTGGGGGTGGTGGCTGCCGGCTGGAGGCCGGCGGGTTCAGGGCGGGCCGAAACCGCGCGCCTGCAGCAGCGCGCGCGCCGCGTCGCTGCGCAGCCAGGCCGCGAAGGCCGCTGCCAGCTCGGCCTGCCGGCTGGCCGTGCTGACATGCACGCCATGGCGCAGCGGCTCGGGCGTGGGCAGCACCTGCACCACGCGCAGCGCGGCGCCGGCGGCCAGCGCGTCGGTTTCGTAGGCGAGGGCGGCATCGGCGGCACCGTCCTTCACCAGCGCCAGCAGCGCCGTGCTGTCGTCGGCCAGCACCACCTTGCGCTGCACGCTGGGCCACAGGCGCTGCGCGTTCAGCGCCTCGCGGCCGTGGCGGCCCAGGGGCAGGCTGCTGCTGCGGCCCAGGGCCACACGCTGCACCGCGGGCTTGGCCAGGTCGGCCAGGCGCTGCACCGTGGCCGCGTTGGCCGGCACCACCAGCACGAGGCGGTTGCTGGCGAAGGCGGCCCGGGTCTCGGGGCGCAGCAGCCGGCGCTGTTCACCCAGCGCTGCGGTTTCGCGTTCGATGCCCACCAGCACATCGAGCGCGGCGCCGCGCGCCAGTGCGTCCAGCAGTGCCGCGGCGGGCGCGGTCTTCAGCACCAGCTGCACACCGGGGCGCGTGGCCGCGAAGGCCGGTGCCGCGTCGGCCAGGGCCGCGGCCAGGGCGGTGTCGACGCCCACGTTCAGCGTCTGCGCCTGCAGCGGCAGCGCGAGCAGCAGCGCGGCGCCGAGGCAGCAAGCTCGCCAGCGGCGGGGCAAGGCGGTCAGCACAAGGGCCAGGCGCGTGAACAGGGGCATGCAGCGAGCCTAAGGCATGCCCCGCAGGCCCCGCGGCCGACCTGGGTAGCATCGGCCGATGTTCCCGAACCTGCCCCCGCCCAACGGCCGCGCGCCCTGACATGGCCATCCAATGGTTCCCCGGCCACATGCACGCCACGCGCAAGGCGATGGTGGAGCGCTTCAAGGCCGGCATCGACGTCGTCATCGAACTGCTCGACGCGCGCCTGCCCGCCGCCAGCCTGAACCCGCTGCTGGCCGAGCTGACTGCGGCCAGGCCGGCGCTGAAGATCCTCAACAAACAAGACCTCGCCGACGCCGCCCGCACCGAGGCCTGGCTCGCGCACTACAACGCCCTGCCCGACACCCACGCCTACGGCCTGGACGCCAGCGAACGCGCGCCCGCGGCGCGCCTGGTGCAGGCCTGCCGTGCGCTGGCGCCGCTGCGCGGGGGCATGGTCAAGCCGCTGCGGGTGCTGATCTGCGGTGTGCCCAACGTGGGCAAGAGCACGCTGATCAACACCCTGGCCCAGCGCAAGGCCACGAAAACCGGTGACGAAGCCGGCATCACCAAGACCGAGCAGGCCATCGCGCTGGCCAGCGACGTGACGCTCTACGACACGCCCGGCCTGCTGTGGCCGCGCATCACCGTGCCCGAGCACGGCATCCTGCTGGCGGCCAGCGGCGCGGTGGGCCGCAACGCCTACGACGAAGAAGAAGTGGCGCTGGGCCTGATCGAGCGCCTGCAGGCCGCTTACGCCGCGGCACTGGGCGCACGCTACAAGCTCGCCACCACGCCCGAGGCCGTGGCCGAACTGGCGGCGCAGCCGTCGGAGGCCGTGCTGGCGCGCATCGCCCGCCACCGCGGCTACATGGGCCCGGGCGGCGTGCCGCATGTGCACAAGGCGGCCGAGGCCGTGCTCAACGATTTCCGCTCGGCCGCCATCGGCCGCGTGACGCTGGAAACGCCGCAAGACCAGGCCGTTTGGCTGGCCGCCACCGCCGAGCGCGAAGCCGCCCGCAGCGCGAAGAAGGCGGCGCGCGAGGCGGCCACGAAAAAGCCGCGCAAGCCGCGGGCTTGATGGGCGCAGGCCTGCAGGGCCCGCCGCGTTCAACGGGCCTTGAAGGCCCAGGCCGCCAGCAGGGCCAGCACCAGCACCAGCGCGGCCACGCGCTGCCCGCGGCCCCCGCCGTGCCGCCAGCCCCGCCACAGCGCCAGGGCCTGCAGGCCCAGCGCCAGCAGCACACACAAGGCCATGACCAGCTGCCGGTTGCCCGAGGCGTCTTCCAGCGCCGCCGGGTCCACGCCCGGGTCGATGCCGTCCATCCACGCGTACTTGTGCGCCGGCAGCACGGCCAGCAGCAGCAAGGCCGCGGCGCTGGCGGCGTGCGCCAGCCAGGCCAGCCAGGCGGTGGGCCGCGCGCCGGGGGCCGGGGGCGTGCTCACGCAGCCAGCAAGCCCGACAGCCGGGGCCAGAAACGAACGATGAAGTTGCCGTAGCTCGTGTTCTTGCGGATTTCTTCCAGCGTGAGCCCGAGGCCGCGGTTGTAGCGCGCGCCGGCCACGCGCACGGCGTCCATGTCCAGCGCCGGGGGCTGCTTCTGCAGGCCGTCCTTGTCAAGGATCTGGCGCAGGTGGCGCGCCACGGTCTGGATGTTGAAGGCGTCGTTTTCCAGGCAGGTGGCCAGGCTGCGCAGCTGCGAGCCGTCCATCTTGTTGGCGTCCAGGCCCAGGGTGTGTGCGGCGGTGCGCAGCTGCATGCTGACGGCGCCGAAGGACGTTTTGGACGGCTCGCGCGTGATCGTCATGTGCTGGTCCACCCAGGCCGGGCCGCTCCAGTCGAAGGCGCGCACCTCGAAGGCCACGCGGTCGATGCCCGACGGGTCGCCGGCCACCTCCACCCAGCACACGCCGGCCAGCAGCTCGGGCGGAAAAGCGTGGTTGCCGGCCGCCACGCGGATGGCCGCGCGGTGGTGCTGCACCCAGGTGTCCTTGAAACGCTGGATGTAGGCCTTGCCTCCACCCACGCGTTCGGGCCAGAGTTTCCACACCAGCACATCGGCAGCGCTCCAGCGCGCGGGGGCGTGGGTGACGCTGCATGAAAACTCGGGCATGGCAGATCCTGTGCGTGGTGGCTGGTGCGCGCGGGGCTGCCCATCTTGGCATGAAGCCCGGCTCGCCGCGAGGCCCGTCCAACGGGCTTGACCCACCTCAAAGACAAGGCCGTGGCGGCGGCGCCCAATGGCGGCATACCGTCGACCACGAGGCCGCCATGCGCGCACTGCAAGAACTTTTCACCACCGACGTCGGGCTGATGAGCATCGCCGGCATCGTCTTCATGCTCGGCATGGGCGTGTTCTTCCTGCGCTACTTCCTGCGCCACATCCGCGACGACGCCGCCGCGGCGGCACGCGCCGAGACCGCGCGCGCACCGCGCTGAGCCCAGGCGCTGCGCACGCGCTCCACCACCACCCCAACGAGACCCCGCCATGCCCCTGGCCCACGACAGCTACCGCAGCCTCACGCAGGCCGTATCCACCGAACTCGCCAGCCTGCGCAGCAGCACGCCCGAGCTCATGAAGGCCTTTGCCGATCTCGGCCGCGCGGCCACCGCCCACGGCGCGCTGGACAAGAAGACGAAGGAACTCATCGCGCTGGCGCTGAGCGTGGCCGTGCGCTGCGACCCCTGCATCGGCTTCCACACCCAGGCCCTGGCCAAGCTGGGCGCCACGCGGCAGGAGCTGGACGAAACCCTCGGTGTGGCCGTCTACATGGGTGGCGGGCCGTCGCTGATGTACGCGGCCAGCGCGATCCAGGCCTTCAACGAAGCGACGCAGGCCGCTGCCGCCTGAAAAGCACCAGGCCCCGAGGCCACTGCGCGCGCAGGGCTCTCGGGGCCTGGAGACCACGGCGCGTTGCGGCGCCGTGGCAGGTGTCGCGCTCAGCGCGAAGCGGTGGCCGCGGCGGCAGGCCGGGGCAGCGCGGCCGGGGCCAGCACCCCGTTGGCGCGCAGCACGTCGCGCGTGTTGTCGGCGGCGATGTGCAGCGTCACTGCGCTGCTGCCAGGCGCCTGGTTCGTGGTGAACGAGAAGCGGAACATCGTGCCCCAGTTCAGCGCGTTGCCGCGTGTACTGGCCGTCCAGGTGAGGCGGCCGTCGCGGATGTTGGCCACCCAGTCGTTGGCGGCATCAAGGTCGCCGTCGCTGAAGACCAGGTCGGTGATCGTGTTCGCCCCCACCGGCACCGTGAAGTTGTCGAAGCCCAGGCTGCGCAGCACACGCAGGTTGGGTTCGGCGCCTTCGGTCTGCGGCCGCGCGAAGTCGAGGTTCATCACCGCGTAGTGATAGCGCCAGAGGCCGCCACCCAGGCTGATGGCCTTCATCGCCACCTTCACGTTGCCCTCGGCGGTGGTCACCATCGTCGAGCTGGCGTTGGCGCCCGGCGCCGCCGGGTCGACCCAGCGGTCGATGGCGGGCCCGAGGCGGTACTGGTCGTTGCCGCCCACCACCCACACCGTCGAGGGGCGCGAGAAGGTGGTGCGCACCGTGCCCATCGAGTTGAGGATGTTGATGTCCTGGCGCGCCAGGTACCAGCTCTCGAAGCGGAAGGTGGCGCCGGCCTGCGGCGTGCCGCTGAACTGCGATTCACGCACCGTCAGGCGCTGGTCGTAGCTGCCGTTGGGCGTGCCATTGGGCTGGCCGTCGCAGTTGGTGTCGTAGATCGAGCCGCAGCGGCCCCAGGCGTTGTTCGACGGGATGATCTCGCTGCGCGGGCCCAGCGAGTTGTTGCTGTCGTTGTTGCCCACGCTGTAGACGTCGGCACAGCCCAGGCCCAGGATGTGGCTGTCACCGGGGTTCTGCAGGCAGTTGGTGTTCAGCGTCAGGAAAGCGTGTTTCACGCCCGAGCGGCCGATCTGGTCGATGCTGCCGTCCGCGTTGTAGCGGTACATGTTCCAGATCAGGTAGGGGTGCTGGTCGTTGCCGTAGGGCGGGAAGGGGCCGCTGAACTTCTCGTACCAGGGGATGTCGGCCGCGTAGAGCGCCGTGCTCGTGCCCAGCGGGTCGCCCGGCACGGTGGCCACCAGCGTGCCGTTGTTCAGGCTGTTGCGCAGCGTGGAAGACGGCGTGAACACCACCAGGCCGTTGCCGCCTGCGCCACCGCAGGTCTGGCAGCGCGAGTACTGCATGCTGAAGGTGGTCATGAACAGGTCGGCCTGGTAGGTCTGGCCGGGCACGCCGGGCACCGGGTTGCCGTGCCACTTGGTGCTGCCCAGCAGCGGCGCCGGCAGCGGGCCCTGGCGCAGCACGTTGGCGGTGACCACCATGTCGGCAATCGCCCAATCGGCCACTTCGGGGTGGCCGATGCGCTGCGCGAGTTCGGGCGAGATGCGCAGGTCCATGGTGCGCAGCGCCAGGCGCTGGTTGCTGTCGGTCAGCTCGTACATCACGCGGTCTAGGTAGAACCAGGCCTTGCCGTCGGCGCCCACCACGTCGAGCGTGGGCACCTTGGCGCCCACGCGCGGCACGAGGCGGAAGTTCGTCAGGTCGATGCTGCCGCCCGCCTTGGCCTGGATGCTGTAGCCGCCCAGCGCCTGCAGAGAGCCGCCGACGAAACTGTCGAGGTTGCCGCTGCGCACGTTGAAGTCAAGGCTGGTGGACGGCTGCAGATCGAAGAACTCGTGGTCGTCGGCGCCGATGGCGCCCTGGCGCGCCTGCGCCGTGCCCAGCGCGAGGCCGATGTCGCCCGCCAGATCGCGGTTCCAGCGCACACCCACGGTGCCGCTGGAGGCCGACCAGTGCTGGGCCTTCGCGCCCGCGGTGGTGGCGGCGGCCTTGGCCCCCGCTGCATGGGCGCCCACGGCCGTGGCGGCGGCCACGGCCACCACCAGCGCCTTGAAGACCCGTTTTCCAGAAACCTTCATCTCGACCCCTCCCGGACTCGGGGCGCTACGCCCACGAGAAACTGCTGACAAAGCGCAGCGGCCGGCCCAGGGGGCCGGCGGCCGCACAGACGATGGGGTGTCGGCCCGCTGCTCCGCACGACGCCAGCACTGAACGTGTCGGTTGTCACGGAAAGGGCCCGAAACCCGTGCAAAGGACGGTAGCAGCAACGGCCCGAAGTTTCGAGCCCAACACGCAAATGGAGGGGAGTCGGCGCCGTTTCCCCCGGGTTCAGGGGGGCCGGGCGCAAGCCCGCCACCCGGCGCTCAGTCGGCCTTGAAACCCGTGGCCTTGACGATGGCCGCCCAGCGCTCGGTCTCGCTGCGCACGAGCTTCTCGGCCTCGGCGCGCGTGCCGCCGGTCACCGTGAAGCCGGCGTCCTGCAGCTTCTGGCGCAGCTCGGGCGTCTGCAACGCGGCCACGGCCTGGCGGTTCAGCGTGTCCAGCACCGCGGCCGGCGTGCCGGCCGGCGCGAACAGCATGAACCACGCGCTGAAGTCGATGCGCGGCCAGCCGGCTTCGGCAAAGGTGGGCACCTCGGGCATCTGCGGCGCCCGCACGGCGGCGGTGGTGGCCAGCGCGCGCAGCTTGCCGGCCTTGATTTGCGGCACGGCCAGCGCGGTGGAAACAAACGCCGCCTGCACATCGCCCGCGATCAGCGCCGTCAGCGCGTCGCCCGTGGCGCGGTAGTGAACGGGCTCGACCTTGAAGCCCGCCTGCTCGGCCAGCACCACGGCCCCGAAATGCCCCGGCGTGCCAGCTCCGAAGGTGGCGAAGTTGACGCCGTCCTTGGCCGCGCGGGCGATCTCCAGCAGGCCCTTGAGGTCGCGCGCGGTGGCGGCCGGCGGCACCACCAGCACGAAGTCGGAACGCACCAGCTCGGCGATGGGCGTCAGTTCGCGCGCGGGCTGGTAGGGCAGCTTGCTGTAGGCCGCGGGTGCGATGGTGATGGAGCCGACCTCGCCCAGCAGCACGGTGTAACCGTCGGGCGCGCTCTTGGCCACGGCCTGGGCTGCGATCTGGCCGCCGGCGCCGGCGCGGTTGTCCACCACCACGGTCTGCTTGAGCAGTTCACCCAGGCGCTGGCCGACGGTGCGCGCCACGACATCGGGCCCGGTGCCGGGCGGAAAGCCCACCACCAGGCGCGGTGAGCGCTCCGGGTAGGCGCTGGTCTGGGCCTGCGCCAGGGGCGTGAGGCCCAGCGCCAGCGGCAGGCCCATCAACGAAAACAAGGACGAGAGGACAAGGCGGCGATCGGGCACGGCGGGCTCCTGCACTGGCGGGGGCCGCAGTGTCTGGCGCGCGCGCCCGCAGGGCTGTCCACCGAGAAGCTGACAGCCCGCGGCGGCGCAGGCAAGCTCAGCCGCCCGGCGCCACGAACGCCGCGAAGAGCTGGCTCTTGAAATGCAACCCGAGGCGCTCGAAGGCGCGGGCGCGGTAGGTCTTCACCGTGGCCACGCTCAGGCCCAGCTGCGCCGCGATGCCGTCGTAGGTCAGGCCGTCGAGCAGGGCTTCCAGCACGTCGAGTTCACGCTCTGTGAGCTGGGCACAGCGCTGGCGCAGGCGCTCGCGGCGGGGCGTCGGGGCCAGCGCGGCGTCGGTGTCGAGATGGCGGCGCACCGCAGCCAGCAGCGTGGCGGCGGTGCGGCCGAAGCCCTCGATCGTGCCACCCTCGAAACCTGCCGCAGGGGCGTGGCAATAAAGGTTGACGGCGAGCAGCGCGCCGTCATCTTCAAGGCAGGCCACCGAGAGCCTTTCGCTGATGCCGTGGCGGCGGTAGATGGCGTCGCGGTGGCCGGTGCTGGGCGCTTCGTCGGCGTGCATGCGCAGCATCACCGCGCCGCCAGGCCGCGGCAGCGCCTGCACCGCCTGGAAGCTGCTGTCGCCGCGGTACAGGCCCTCGTCGCGGTAGATGGAAAAGCAGGCCGCCGTGGTGTCGGGCACGCCCCGGCTGGCAGAGAGGTGCAAGGTGGGTGGTGCCTGGCGGCGCAGGCGGTAGACCGACCACGAAGCAGCGCCGAAGGCGGCGTGCAGGCTGGCGAGGGCGGCGCTGGCGAACTGCGGTCGGCCGATGGACCCGATGGCCGCGGCCACCGCGACCTGGGCGCGGCAGGTGGCCGCGTCGTTCAGTGTCCAGGCTTGCACGGCAGCCCTCCGGCCGGCGAAGCGGCTTGTCGCACTTTCGGCCGACAGCCGGCGGCCGGCCGCGGGCCTATCGTCACGGCATGCAACCCGCCCCCTGCCCCAACACCGCGCCCGCCATCCCCGCCCCCGGCCTGGTGCCGATGTGCCGTGTGGTCTGCGAAGTGGGCGCGCTGCAGGTGCTGGGCGACACACCCGCGGGCCAGCGCCGCTGCGTGCCGCTGCTGGGCGGGCACGTCGAGGGCCCGGGATTCACCGGCGAACTGCTTGCCGGCGGCGTCGACTGGCAATGGCAGCGTGCCGACGGCACGCTGGAGATCGACGCGCACTACGTGCTGCGCGCGGCCGGCGATGGCGGCCTGGTGGAGGTGCGCAGCACCGGCCTGCGCCACGGCCCGGCCGAGGTGATGGCGCGCCTGGCGCGCGGCGAGCCGGTGGACCCGAGCGACTACTTCTTCCGCACCTGCGTGCGGTTCACCACCGGCGCGGCCGCGTGGCAGCACCTGAACCACACGATGGCCATCGCCAGCGGGCGCCGCGAGGCCACGCAGGTGCTGCTGGATCTGTGGCGGCTGACCTGAGGCCAGCGCTTCGGTGTGCATGAAAGCCCGCCCTCCGCGCGAAAGGCGCGCGCGACGGGGCGAAACTTAAACCGGCGCGGTGCGCGCGGACAGCGGGGAAATCCGCAGGGCCGGCCGGCAGCGACCGCCCGCGCCGGCTTCAGCGTCGGCGGGCGCGCCAGCCCAGGGCCGCGAGGCCGGCCACCATGAAGAGCGCCGTGCCCGGCTCGGGCACTTGCGAGACCTGGAAGTCGAAGTTGTAGTTGGCCACACCGGTGCCGGTTTCCTGGATCCACACGCTGTAGGTGCCGGCGGGCAAGGAACCGAAGAAGCCCGAGGCACCCGGGCTGGAACCCATCTGCTGCAGGATGTCGAGGCCCAGGTCGTTGGGGCCGTAGAGCCAGTAGCCGAGCAGGCCCTCGGGGCTGTTGCTGGTGGGGCTGACGGTGAACGGCGAGCCGGCCTGGAAGGCGATGAAGGAAATGCTCTCGGGGCCGAGGAAGGTGGAGCCGGGCAGCACCACCAGCGCGTCGAGCTGGAAACCCGCGGCCAGCGTGAAGGTGAAGTAGTCGCGGTCGACCACGCCCTGCGTGTCGCGGCCCGTGGCGCCAATGACGAAGTTGGAGCCGGCCGTCATGCTGACGGCGTTGGGCGTGAGACCGGCGTTGGACAGATCGCCGGACACGGCTTCGTCCCAGGCCGTGGCGGCGTGGGCCCCTGGCACGAAGCCCGGCACGAAGCTGGCAGCGGCCAGGGCGAGAGACAGCAGGGCAAGTTTCGACATCGACGGATCCTGGAGGAAGGCTGCAGGGATGCTAGGGCCGCGCCAGGGCCGCTTGCAACCGGCCCGACCACCCGAGTGCGGGGGGCACGGCCGCCGCGCCGACAATGCAGCCGCGCAGGACCCCCGGAGCCCGAATTGAAGCCCTATGACATCGAAGTGCAGCGCCTGAAATCCTTGAAGCACGACAAGGGCCTGATCGAAGTGAACATCGACGCCCTGGTGCTGGCGCGCAAGCCGCAGGACGACGACGCCCCCAGCACCTGCCTGCGCCTGCCGGTGGAACACGCCCGAACGCTGATGCTGCTGCTCAAGCAGCAGTTCAACGAGCTCGACAAGCTGCAGCCGCGCAGCCGCCGCTCGGGCCGCGCCTGAGGCGCTGGAGGCGCCACCGCGCGCCCAAGTCCTTCGCGGAACCTAAGGGTCGCCCCTAGCCCCCCTAGTTATTGGGCCGCGGCGCCCCCCGCGTCCCGGGGGAACCCCCTCCGGGTGCGGTTGTGGGCGTCATGGCGCACCACTACAACGGCTGAAGCAGTGTGAGCAGTGGCCCGGCCACGGGCTCACGCCATGCCTGCGCTTGTCAGGCATGCCCTTCACACCCCTCGCAGGGAGCCTGCCGTGATCCTCAGTCCTGAAAAGCGCGTCAACACCTTTCGCACCGGCGAACAAACCAACGCGCAAGCCGCCGTGCTGGCCGATGGCGGCTACGTCATCACCTGGCAATCGCAAGCGCAGGACGGCAGCGGCATGGGCATCTACGCCCAGCGTTTTGCGGCCACCGGGGCCGCGCTCGGGCCCGAGTTCCGCGTCAACACGGGCACCGGCGGCAACCAGAGCGACCCGCAGATCACCAGCACCGCCGACGGCGGCTTCGTGATCACCTGGACCGACGACAGCGGCGCCGACGGCAGCAGCTACGGCGTGCTGGGGCAACGTTACAGCGCCACCGGCACCGCACTGGGCGGCAACAGCATCGTCAACACCGTCACCGGCAACGCACAGTTCGGCGGCGGCTCGGCGGCCTGGGCCGACGGCTACGTCACCACCTGGGGCGGCTACAACGCCAGCTCCGGCACCTACGACATCGTGTTGCAGCGCTGGGACAACGCCGGCAACAAGGTGGGCTCGGAAACGCTGGTGGGCACGGCCACTGGCGCCGGCAACACCGCGGCCCAGACCGGCAGCCAGCTGGAGCCCGACATCGCCAGCAACGCCGCGGGCAACCAGGTGGTGGTGTGGACCGACCAGGGCGGCAACGACAGCAGCAGCTATGGCGTTTACGGCCGCCGCTACAACGCCAGCACCAACACTTTCGGCGACACCTTCCTCATCACGACCTTCGTCGCCGGCAACCAGTACGAGCCCGATGTGGCCATGGCCGCCGACGGCAGCTTCGTGGTGGTGTGGCGCAGCGACAGCCAGGACGGCAGCGGCGCCGGCGTCTACGGCCAGCGCTTCAATGCCGATGGCAGCGCGGCAGGTACCGAGTTCCGCGTCAACGAGGCCACCGACAGCAACCAGTACCAGCCGCAGGTGACGGTGCTGTCCACCGGCGGGTTTGTCGTCACCTGGTACGACGACTCCACGGCCAACGACGGCAGCGGCACCAACCGCGATGTTTACCTCCGCGAATACAACGCGGCCGGGGCGGCCCTGGGGGGCGAGATCAAGCTGGCCTCGCAAACCAGCGGCTACGAGTCGCAGCCCACCATCAGCGATCTCGGCGCCGGCCGTTACCTCGTGGTCTACACCGACGAAAGCGGCGATGCGGGCTCCGACATCGTGCAGCAGATTTTCGGGCCCGAGTTCGTCGGCCCCATCCAACAGAGCGGGCCCGTCATCGGCGACTTTGAAGGCAGCATCACCTTCGCCGAGAACACGGTGAACGCCGCGCCGCAGTTGCTGGACATCGTGGTCGCCCTGACCGATCTGGACAGCAGCAACCTCGATGGCGGCCGCCTGGACCTGTACTACGTGCAAGGCGGCAGCAGCGCCGACCAGCTGGGCGTGCGCAGCGTGGGCACGGGGCCGAACCAGATCTCGGTGTCGGGCGCCAGCGTGCTCTTCGAAGGCGTGGCCTTCGGCACGCTCAGCGGCGGTGCCAACGGCAGCAGCCTGAGCGTGGTCTTCAACGCCAACGCCACCGTGGACGCGGTGGAAGAGCTGATCCAGCAGCTGAACTACGGCAACAGCAGCCAGAGCCCGGCCGGCAGCCGCACCGTGGGCCTGCGCGTGAGCGACGGCGACGGCGGCGCCAGCGCGGGCCATGCCAAGACCATCCTGGTGACGGCAGAAGCCGATGGCGAGCCGGCGCTTTATGGCGAGAGCACGGTCAACACCTTCCTGGCCGGCAGCCAGAGCTCGCCCATCGTCGCCACCTTGGCCGATGGCAGCTATGTCGTGGTGTGGCAGTCCACCGGGCAGGCCAACGCCAGCGACGACGTCTACTTCCAGCGCTTCAATGCCAGCGGCCTGGCTGTCGGGCCCGAAGTGCAGGTCAACACCGCTACCGGCAGCTCGCAGGAAAGGCCGCACGTCGCGGCGTTGAGCAACGGCGGCTTCGTCATCACCTGGGACGACAACGCCGGCAACGACGGCAGCGGCTGGGGCGTTTTCGGCCAGCGCTACGACGCCCAGGGCCAGGCCCAGGGCGGCAACTTCATCGCCAACACCTTCACCAGCAGCACCCAGCAGTACAACGACGTGGCCGGCTGGGCCGGTGCGGGCGCGGTGGGTGCGGGCTTCGGTGTGGTGTGGGCCTCGGCCGGTGGCAACCCGGGCAGCAGCGGCTGGGAGATCTATCTCCAGCGCCACGACAACGCCGGCAACAAGGTGGGCGGTGAACTGCGTGTCAGCGACGCCGTGGGTGCCAGCACCGCGCAAGGTGGCACGCAGTACACCCCGGCCATCGCCGCCCATGCCAACGGCAACCTCGTCATCGTCTGGCGCGATGACAGCGGCAACGACGGCAGCGGCGTGGGTGTGTTCGGCCGCCAGTACGACGCTGCCGCGGGCAGCTTCGGCCCCACCTTCCAGCTCAACACCACCACCACAGGCAGCCAGTACGAGGTGGAGGTGGCCACGCTCAGCGACGGCGGCTTCGTCGCCGTCTGGCGCTCTGACAGCCAGGACGGCAGCAGCGCCGGCGTCTACGGCCAGCGTTTCGACGCCGCCGGCACCCCAGTGGGCGCCGAGTTCCTCGTCAACGAAACCACCGCCGGCGGCCAGTACCAGCCCAAGGTGGTGGGCCTGTCCACGGGCGGCTTTGTCGTCAGTTTCTACAACGACAACTACGACCTCAGCGGCACCGGCACGCAGAACGACGTCTACATCCGCCAGTACGACGCCGCCGGCGTGGCCATCGACAGCCAGCGCAAGCTGGTTTCGCTGACCAACAGCACCGAGTCGGAACCGGCGCTGGCCGACCTGGGCAACGGCAACTTCGTGGTCGTCTACACCGACTACAACACCGGTGTCGCGGGGGCCAACAACACCAACAACATCGTGCAGCAGATCTTCGGCAACGCCGCCGAACTGCCGCGCCAGGCCAACCCGACGCTGGGCGATTTCACCGGCAGCGTGAGCTTCAGCGAGAACCTCGTCAACGCAGCGCCACAGGTCATCGACAGCGCGGTCAGCCTGAACGACAGCGATTCGGCCAATTTCGCAGGCGGCCGCCTCGACCTGTACTACGTGCAGGGTGGCGACAGCACCGACCAACTCGGCGTGCGCAACGTCGGCACCGGCGCCGGCCAGATAGGCGTGGCCGGCAGCAGCATCAGCTACGGCGGCGTGGCCATAGGCACGCTCAGCGGCGGTGGCAACGGCGCCAACCTGCGCATCGACCTGGCTGCAGGTGCCACGCCCGAGGCCATGCAGGCCCTGGTGCAGAACCTCACCTACGCCAGCAGCTCACAAAGCCCGGCAGCGGCCCGCACCGTGGGCCTGCGCGTCAGCGATGGCGACGGCGGCAGCACCGAGGCCAGCGTCTTCACCATCAACGTGACGCGCCAGCTCGATGGCCAGCCGCTCGTGTGGGGCGAAGAAGCGGTCAACACCTACACCGTGGACGCCCAGGACGACCCCGAGATCGGCGTGTTGGCCGATGGCGGCTACGTCATCGTCTGGACCTCGGCCGGCCAGGACGGCAACGTGGACGGCGTCTACATGCAGCGCTACAACGGCGTGGGCGTTGCGGTGGGCGGCGAGATCCGCGTCAACACGCTCACGGCCGGCCAGCAGCAATACGCCCACGTGGCCGGGCTCACGGGCGCCGGCGGTGGCGGCTGGGTGGTGACCTGGCAGGACAACACCAGCGACGGCAGCGGCTGGGGCATTTACGGTCAGCGCTACGACGCCAGCGGCGTGGCCGTGGGCGGGCAGTTCCTCGTCAACACCGTGACCGCCAGCAACCAGTACCACGACGCCGTGGCCAGCTACGAGGGCGGTTTTGCCGTGGTGTGGTCGTCCACACAAACCGGCGGCAGCGGCCACGACATCTACCTCAAGCGCTATGACAACAGCGGCGCCCTGGTGACGGCCGAAACTCGCGTCAGCGTGGTCGCCGGCAGCCCGCAGGCCGGTGCGCAAGAGCTGCCCGACGTCGCGGCCTATGCCAACGGCAACCTCGTCATGGTCTGGCAGGACACCGGCAGCAACGACGGCAGCAGCAACGCCGTCTATGGCCGGCTGTACAACGCGGCGGGCGGCACCTTTGGCGACACCTTTCTCGTCAACACCACCACGGCCGACGCACAGTACGAGCCGAGCGTGGCCGTGCTCGCCGACGGCGGCTTCGTCGTCACCTGGCGCAGCAACAACCAGGACGGCAGCAGCGCCGGCGTCTACGCCCAGGTCTTCAACGCCGCGGGCACCCCGGTGGGCAGCGAGTTCCTGGTCAATGAAAGCACCGGCGGCGGCCAGTACCAGGCGGCGGTCACCGGCCTGGCCGGTGGCGGGTTTGTGGTCAGCTGGTACAACGATGCGGCTGACGCCGGCACCAGCAACGACGTGTTCGTGCGCGAGTTCACCAGCACCGGTGTGGCCATCGACGGTGAACGCAAGTTGCTCTCCAGCAGCAACAGCACTGAGTACCAGCCCGCCATCGCCGGCCTGGCCAGCGGCGGTTTTGTCGTCGCCTATGCCGACTACGTGACCACCGCCGCCGGCGGCAACAACACCTACGGCATCGCCCAGCAGCTCTTTGGCAACCCGGCGGCGTTGGCGCGTCAGGCCAGCCCGGTGCTGGGCGACTTCACCGGCAGCGTGAGCTTCGCCGAGAACCTGGTCAACAGCACGCCGCAGCTCATCGACGCCGCCGTGGCGCTGGTCGACACCGACTCGACCAATTTCGATGGTGGCCGCCTCGACCTGTTCTATGTGCAGGGCGGCGAAAGCACCGACCAACTCGGCGTGCGCAACGTCGGCAACGGCGCAGGCCAGATCGGCGTGGCCGGCAGCACCATCAGCTACGGCGGCGTGGCCATCGGCACGGTGGCTGCAAGCCTGGGCGGCGCCAACGGCAGCGCCCTGCGTATCGACTTCAACACCAACGCCAGCGTGGAAGCGGTGGAAGCGCTGGTGCAAAGCCTCACCTACGGCAGCAGCTCGCAAGGGCCCGCGCTCAGCCGCACGGTGGGCCTGCGCGTCACCGATGGCGACGGCGGCAGCACGGCGCCCAGCGCGGTGACGATCAACGTCACCCCGGGGCTGGACGGCGCGCCGCTCGTCTACGGCGAGAGCCTGGGCAGCGTCAACACGCACCGCGAAAGCACCCAGGAATACCCCGAGGTGGCGGTGCTGACCGACGGCAGCTACGTCGTCACCTGGACCAGCAGCGGCCAGGACGGCAGCGCCAGCGGCATCTACGCGCAGCGCTACACGGCCAGCGGCGTGGCCCTGGGCAACGAGTTCCGCGTCAATACCGTGACGGCCAACACGCAGGAGTTCTCGCAGATCACGGCGCTGTCCAACGGCGGCTTCGCCATCGTCTGGCAGGACAACAACGGCAGCGACGGTTCGAGCTGGGGCGTGATCGGCCAGCTCTACGACGCCGGCGGTGCGGCGGTGGGCGGCAACTTTGCCGTCAACACCACCAGCAACGGCAACCAGTACCACGGCGCGGTCGCAGGCTACACGGGCGGCTTCGCAACCGTGTGGTCCAGCAGCCAGGGCGCAGCCGGCGCCAGCGGGCACGACATTTACCTCCGCCGCTTCGACAACAGCGGCACGCAGGTCACGGCCGAACTGCGCGTCAACAACACCAGCGGCAGCACCGCGCAGGCCAGCACCCAGGAACTGCCCGACGTGGCCGCCCAGGCCAACGGCAATCTGATGATCGTCTGGCAAGACCAGGGCGGCCTGGACGGCAGCGCCTGGGGCGTGTTCGGGCGCTTCTACGACGCCAGCACGGGCACGCTCGGGCCCTTGCTCACGGTCAGCACACAGGTGGCCGACAGCCAGTACGAGCCCAGCGTGGCCGCCCTGTCCAACGGGGGTTTCGTGGCCGTGTGGCGCAGCAATAACCAGGACGGCGCCAGCGCTGGCGTCTTTGGCCAGCTCTTCGATGCCACGGGTGCCAAGCTCGGCGGCGAGTTCCTCGTCAACCAACGCACCGAGGGTGGCCAGTACCAGCCCGAGGTGATCGGCCTGAGCACGGGTGGCTTCGTCGTCACCTGGTACAACGACAACACCGACGTCAGTGGCACCGGCACGCAAAACGACGTCTACATCCGCGAGTTCAACAACGCCGGCCAGGCGCTCGATGGCGAGCGCAAGCTGCCCTCGCTGACCAACAGCACCGAATACCAGCCCGCCATCGCCGACCTGGGCAATGGCAACTTCGTCGTCGCCTACAGCGACTACAACGCCACGCCCATCAACGGCGCGGGCGGCAACACCTACGAGATCCGCACGCAGATCTTCGGTGACGCAGCCGAACTGGTGCGCAACAACGCCAACCCGGTGCTGGGCGATGTGCGCCTGCTGCGCACCCTGACCAACGCGCCGGCCGACACCAACTTCTACGCCGGCACCGCACGCGTGATCGATACCGATCTCAGCGTCAGCGACAGCGATTCGGCCAACTTCGACGGTGGCCAGCTGGCGGTGTTCTTCACCGCGGGCCTGAGCGCCAACGACGCCCTGGGCCTGCGCAACGAAGGCACGGGCGCCGGGCAGGTCGGCGTGAGCGGGGCCGATGTCAGCTACGGCGGCACCGTGATCGGCACCTACACCGGCGGCGGCGCCGGTGTGGCCAGCCTGGTGGTGAGCTTCAACGCCAACGCGACGGCCGCCGCCGTGCGCGCCGTGGGCGAAAACATCACCTACCTGCACACCGCACCGCCGGCGGGCACCACCGACCGTTACGTCGGCCTGCGCCTGACCGACGGCGACGGCGGCGCCAGCGACGCCAGCGTGGTGCAGTTGCGCATCCAGGCCAGCTTCAGCGCGCCCGTGGTGGGTCTGGAGGACGTGAACACCTCGCTGGCCCTCACCGAGGCCGAAGCACAGGCCGGCGTGCTGCTCGACGCCGACGTGCAGCTGAACTACACCGGCAGCAACTGGGCCAACGGCAAGCTCACCGTCACCTACCTGAGCAGCAGCAGCCGCATCGACGACCAGCTCAACGTCCGCCACGAGGGCAACGGGGCTGGCCAGGTCGGCGTGGCCGGCAGCGACCTGCTCTTCGGCGGTGTTTCCATCGGCACCATCAGCGCCACGCTCAACGGCGTGAACGGCACCACGCTCGACATCACCTGGAAGGCGGCCGCTACGGAAGCCGCCATCGAGCGCGTGATCGAAAACCTGCGCTACAGCAACGCCTCCAGCGGGCCGCTGGCCGAGCGGTCGGTGCGCATCGCACTCAGCGACGGCGCCGGCAACGCGGCCACCGCACGCGATGTGGCCATCAACATCACGGCCGAGGCCAGCGCCGCGGCGCTGCAACCCTTGCTGGGCACCGAACAACAGGTCAACACCTACGAAAGCGGCCAGCAGCAAAGCCCGAGCGTGGCCCGTCTCTTCGGCAGCAACGATGGCGACTACGTCATCACCTGGGCCTCGAACACCGCGCAGGACGGTGATGACAGCGGTGTCTACGCGCAGCGCTACGACAGCAACGGCGCGGCCATCGGGCCCGAGTTCCAGGTCAACACCACGACGCTGAACGCACAGGCTGAACCGGTCATCGGCGCCTTGGCGGGGGGTGGTTTTGTCATCGCCTGGCGCGCCACCGGGCAGGACGGCAGCGGCAGCTACGGTGTTTATGCGCAGCGCTACAACGCCGACGGCAGCCCGGCCGGCACGGAGTTTCTCGCCAACAACAGCACCCTGGGCAACCAGTACGAACCAGCCGTTCTGGGTTTGTCGGACGGCAGCTTCCTCATCGCCTACCGCAGCGACTACACCGGCAACTCGAACCTCAGCGACGTGCTGGCGCAGCGCTTCGCGGCCGACGGCACGCTGCTGGGCGCCGAGTTCACGCTGAACACGGCCGGCGGCGCCACGCAGTACCAGCCGCAGCTGGCCGCGCTGAGCGGCGGCGGCTTCGTGGCGGTGTGGACCGACACCAGCGGCGACGCCAGCGGCAGCGGCATCGTCGGCCAGCTCTTCACCAACGCCGGCGTCAAGGTGGGCTCGCCCATCGCCATCAACACCGGCACCACCGGTGCGCAGGTCGGTGCTGACGTGGCGGCGCTCAACGGCGGCGGTTTTGTCGCCGTCTGGGAAAGCGGCAGCACCGTGCTGGCCCAGCGTTTCGACGCGGCAGGCGCCAAGCTTGGTGCCGAGCTGGTGGTCAACACCAGCGACAGCCCGAGCAACCAGAACGAAGAAGTGCGTGTGGCCGGGCTGGACAACGGCGGCTTCATCGTCAGCTGGGACGGCTACCCCACGGCGGCGCTGGGCGGCAGCAGCCAGGACGTGATGGCCCAGCAGTTCGATGCGGCGGGCAACAAGGTCGATGGTGTGCAGGTCCTCAACGACCGCCGCGCGAGCACCCAGTACGACCCCGAGATCGTCGGCCTGAGCAGCGGCAAGGCCGTCATCGTGTGGGCCGGCTACGACCAGGAACGCGGCACCGCCAACACCTACGGCATCTACCAGCAGCTGCTCGGCACGCCGGGCAGCATCAGCACCTCCGCGGCGCCCGTGATCACCGACCTCGCGGCAAGCGTCACCTTTGCCGAAAACCTGGTCAACAGTGCGCCGCAGATCATCGATGCCGGCATCGGCCTCCTCGACAGCGACTCCGCCGATTTCAACGGCGGCTCGCTCTGGGTGAGCGTGATCTCGGGCTACGGCAACGTCGAGACCGCGCAACTTGCCGACCCGGCCGCGCTGCAAGACCAGTTCGGCATCCGCAACCAGGGCAACGGCCCCGGGCAGGTGGGCGTGGCAGGCGCCACCGTCAGCGTGGGTGGCGTGGCCATCGGCACCATCACCAGCGGCGGCCAGAACGGCGCCGACCTGGTGGTCAGCTTCAACGCCAATGCCACGGCGGCGCTGGTGGAAACGCTGCTGGAAAACCTGACCTACGCCAACACCGCCTCGGCGCCGGTACCGGCGCGCACGGTGAGCATCAGCCTGTCTGATGGCGATGGCGGCACCAGCGCGCCACGCACGGTGGTCATCAACGTCACGCCTGAGGCTGACGGCGGCTCACCCCTGCACGGCGGCGAGCGTGTGAATACCTATGCCCCGGCCACGCAGGACAACCCGGCCTCGGCGCGCCTTTCCGATGGCGGCTACCTCACGGTGTGGGAATCCAGCGGCCAGGACGGCTGGGGCGAAGGCGTCTACGCGCAGCGTTTCGACGCCCAGGGCGTGGCCGTGGGTGCCGAATTCCGCATCAACACCAACACCCGCGACAGCCAGTACGAGCCGGCCGTGGCCGGCTTGAGCGGCGGCGGCTACGTCGTCACCTGGCGCAGCAACAACCAGGACGGCAGCGGCACGGGCGTGTACGCACAGCGCTACGCCAACGACGGCGCCGCGCTGGGTGCGGAGTTCCTCGTCAACACCAGCACCGACCAGAACCAGTACCAAGCCACCATCACCGGCACCGCCGACGGTGGTTTTGTCATCGCCTGGTACGACGACTACTACACCAACCCCGAATTCACCGAGTACCGCGACATCGTCTTCCAGCGCTACAACGCCGCCGGCGTGGCGCAGGGCGGTGAAACGCGCGCCAACCCTGCCGGCGAAGGCACGGTGGCGCAGTACGAGCCGGTGCTCGTGGGCCTGGGCGGTGGTGGTTTTGTCGCGATGTGGACCGATGCCAGCAAAGACGGCTCGGGAGAGGGCGTCTACGGCCAGCGCTTCGACGCCAGCGGCACCGCGGTGGGCGCCAGCTTCCGCGCCAACAGCTACACCAGCGGTGCGCAGTCGCAGCCGGCCGCGGCCGCGCTGAACGACGGCGGCTGGATCGCCGTGTGGTACTCAGAAGGTCAGGACGGCAGCGGGGCCGGCGTCTTCGGCCAGCGTTTCGCCGCCGACGGCAGCACCGTGGGCACCGAGTTCCGCGTCAACACCAACACCACCAGCACGCAGTACCTGCCTTCGGTCACGGGCCTCTCGCACGGCGGCTTTGCGGTCAGTTACTACAGCCAGGGCAACCAGTGGGTGCAGGCCTACGACGCCAGCGGCGCGCGGCTCGATGGCGAGCAGCGTGTCGATACGCTGGACAACAACGGCAACAGCAACGCCAGCAGCGTGGTGGCGCTGGCCAACGGCGGCTTCGTCGTCACCTTCCGCGATTACGACTACAACGACGGCAGCACCTACAACGTCTACCAGCAGCTCTTCGGCAAGCCGGCCGACTTCACGCGCCAGGCCAACCCGCAGCTGGTGGACGTGGTCGCCAGCGTCACCTTCGACGAGAACCTCGTCAACGCAACACCGCAGCTCATCGACCCCGTGGTCGGGCTGTCAGATGCCGATTCAAGCAACTTTGCTGGCGGCCTGCTGGAGGTGAACTACCTCACCGGCTACGCGCTGCAAGACCAGCTGGGCCTGTCGGGCCTGGCAGCGCAAGACCAGCTGGGCGTGCGCCATGAAGGCAACGGCGCCGGCCAGGTGGGCGTGGCCGGCAGCACGCTCAGCTTCGGCGGTGTGGCCATCGGCACTATCACCAGCAACGGCGTCAACGGCAGCAAGCTCGCCATCAGCTTCAACAGCAACGCCAGCGTGGTGGCGGTGGAGCGGGTGATCGAGAGCCTCACCTACGCCAACACCTTCAGCGACCCCGCGGCCACCCGCATGGTGAGCATCCGCGTCACCGATGGCGACGGCGGCGCCAGCGTGGCGCGCAGTGTCGAGATCAACGTCACGCCGCAGTTCGATGGCGCGCAGCCGCTGTTCGACAACGAACGCGTCAATTCCTACCGCCCCAACACCCAGAGCGACGCGGCCATGAGCCGGCTGGCCGATGGCAGCTACGTCACGGTGTGGACCTCGGCCACGGCGCAGGACGGCTGGGACGCCGCCGTCTACGGCCAGCGTTTTGCGGCCAACGGCGTGCCGCTGGGCACCGAGTTCCAGGTCAACACCTACACGCCGTTTTCGCAGAGCGAGCCCACGGTGGTGGGCTTGAACGGCGGCGGCTTCGTTATCGCCTGGCGCAGTGACAACCAGGACGGCAACGGTACCGGCGTCTACGCCCAGCGCTACGACAGCGCCGGCCGGCCGCAGGGCGGCGAGTTCCGCGTCAACACCAGCGCCGACCAGAACCAGTACCAACCCAGCATCGCGGCCACCGCAGACGGCGGCTTTGTCGTGGCCTGGTACGACGATTACTACACCAACGCCGGGTTCACCGAGTACCGCGACATCTTCTTCCAGCGCTACAACGCCGCTGGCGTGGCGCAGGGCGGCGAAACCCGCGCCAACCCGGCCGGCCTGGGCACGGTGGCGCAGTACGAACCCAGCATCACCGGCCTGGCCGGTGGCGGTTTTGTCGTCACCTGGACCGACGATGGTGCCGATGGCAACGGCAATGGCATCAACGGCCAGCGCTTCGACGCCAGCGGCAACGCGCTGGGCCCGGTTTTCCGCGCCAACACCTTCACCACGGGCGCGCAGAACGACGCCATCGTCACGGCCCTGAACGACGGCGGTTTTGTCGTTACCTGGCGTTCTGAAGGCCAGGACAGCAACAGCGGCGGCCTCTTCAGCCAACGTTATGCGGCCGATGGCAGCGCCGTGGGCGGCGAGTTTCTCGTCAACACCACGGTCTCCGGCAACCAGTTCGACCCCGCGGTGACGGCGCTCAGCAACGGCGGCTGGGCCGCGGCGTGGGAGAGCTCGGGCCAGATCTTCGTGCAGCAGTTCAACGCCGCCGGCGAACGCGTGGACGGCGAGATCAAGGCCGATCTCTTCCCGAATGCCAGCAATTACGCCGGGCAGCCCGCCCTGGCCGCGCTGCCCGATGGCGGCTTTGTGGTCTCGTTCTACGACTACGACAACGCCACGGGCGAATACGACGTCTACCAGCAGGTCTTCGGCAACCCCGCCACGCTGGTGCGCCAGGGCAACCCGATGCTGGTGGACGTGAACAGCAACGTGAGCTTTGGCGAGAACCTCGTCAACGCGGTGCCGCAGCTCATCGACGCCGGCGTGGGCCTGCAAGACCTGGATTCGCCCAACTTCGACGGCGGCCTGCTCGAGGTGAATTACCTCACCGGCTATGGCGCCCAAGACCAGCTCGGCCAGCAAGGCCTGGACAGCCAGGACCAGCTCGGCATACGCAACGAAGGCACGGGCCCGCGCCAGGTGAGCGTGGCTGGTGCCGTGGTCAGCTACCAGGGCGTGGCCATCGGCAGCATCGTCAGCAACGGCGCCAACGGCAACAAGTTGACGGTGCAGTTCAACGCCAACGCCACGGTGGACGCGGTGGAGCAGGTGATCGAGAGCCTGACCTACGCCAACACGGTGAGCAACCCGATTGCCAACCGCACCATCAGCATCCGCGTCACCGACGGTGATGGCGGCGCCAGCGAGGCCCGCACCGTCACCATCAACGTGCGGCCCGAGACCGACGGCGCGGTGAAGTTCGGCCTGGAGAAGGTGGTCAACACCACGGTGGCCGCGCAGCAGAACGAGCCCGCCGTGGCGCGGCTGAGCGACGGCGGCTACGTGGTCGTCTGGGAAGACCAGGGCGGCGCCGACGGCAACAGCTACGGCGTCTACGGCCAGCGTTTCGACAGCAACGACAACGCCGTGGGCGCGCAGTTCCGTGCCAACACCGTCACCAGCGGCGCGCAGTACGAGCCACAGATCGCGGCGCTGAACGGCGGCGGCTGGGTGGTCACCTGGCGCAGCGATGGCCAGGACGGCAGCAGCGCGGGCGTGTACGCGCAGCGCTACGCCGCCGATGGCAGCACCGCGGGCGCCGAGTTCCTCGTCAACACCAGCACCGACCAGGGCCAGTACCAACCCAGCATCACGGCCACGGCCGACGGTGGTTTCGTCATCGCCTGGTATGACGACTACTACACCAACGCCACTTTCACCGAGTACAGCGACGTGTTTTTCCAGCGCTACGACAGCGCTGGCGTCGCCGTGGGCGTGGAAACGCGTGCCAACCCCGAAGGCCTGGGCACCACCTCGCAGAGCGACCCCAGCCTCGCCGGCCTGACCGGCGGCGGCTTCGTGGTCATCTGGACGGACAACAGCGCCGACGGCAACGGACAGGGCGTCTTCGGCCAGCGTTTTTCTGCCGCCGGCGTGGCGGTGGGCGCGTCGTTCGCGGTCAACAGCTATGTCGACAGCACGCAGAGCGGCGCCTCGGTGGCCGCGCTGAAAGACGGCGGCTTCATCGTCACCTGGGAATCGGCCAACCAGGACCTCAGCTCCACCGGCATCTACGCGCAGCGCTTCGACGCCAGCGGCGCCAAGCTGGGCGCTGAATTCCGCGTCAACACCAACATCAACGGCCAGCAGTACGACCCCGAGGTCACGGGCCTGGAGTCGGGCGGCTGGGTGATCACCTGGACGGACACCAGCGTCGGCAGCCAAGACGTCTTTGCGCAGCAGTACGACAGCGCCGGGCGCGCGGTGGATGGCGAAACCCTGGTCAACAGCTATCGCTTCTCGACGCAGTTCCAGCCGGCCGTGGCGAGCATGGCTGACGGTGGGTTCATCGTCACCTATGCCGGCTACATCGCCAGCGGCGATGGCGACGGCAACGGCGCGCCCGACGGCGGCAACGACACCTACGAGATCCGCCTGCAGCGCTTCAGCAACACGGCGCCCAACATCCAGAACGTCACGGTCACCGGGGCCGAAGAGGCCGTGATCACGCTGAGCAATACCCTGTTCGAAGGCGGATTCACCGACCCCGACGGGCAGAGCCTGCAGGCCATCAAGATCATCACGCTGCCGGCAGAAGGCACGCTGCGCCTGGACGGCACGCCGGTGCTCAGCGGGCAGGAAATCTCCATCGAACAGCTGCAGGCCGGCCTGCTCACCTACCAGGGCAACGTCGACTACTTCGGCAACGACCAGTTCCGCTGGACCGGCAGCGACGGCGTGGCCTTCGCCAGCACGCCGGTGTTCACCAACATCGTGCTGGGCAACGTCAACGACGGCCCGCGCCTGGGCACGCTGAGCGATGCCGCCGGCAGCGAAGGCAATGTTTTCAGCCGCACCATCACCATCGGCGACCCTGACCCCGAGGCCCACCAGGTCACCGTGAACTGGGGCGATGGCAGCAGCAACAGCGTCTTCGTCACCAGCCTGGCCAACCCGAACATCTCGCACGTGTACGCCGACAACGGCAACTACACGGTGACGGTGACGGTCAACGACCAGCAGGGCCAGGGCAACAGCATCGAAAGCGGCAGCTTCACGGCCACCATCGGCAACATCGCGCCGACCCTCCCGCTCTTCGGCAACACCACGGTCGAACAAGGCCAGGTCTACACGCTCGACCTCGGCTCGGTGAACGACCCCGGTGATGACGACGTCACCGAGTACCGCATCAACTGGGGCGACGGCACGCCGGTGGAAACCTACACCGCCGCCACCTTGCCGCCGGGCGGCATCCTCACGCACACCTTCGTGGCCGTGGGCCCCAAGACCATCACCGTGGGCCTGACCGACGAAGACGGCGTGTACGCCAACGCCGGCACCAAGACCATCGACGTCAGCGCGCCGGCCGAGGTGATCACCGTCAACGCGGGCGCCGACACCACGGTCAACGAAGGCAGCTTCTTCAGCCGCACCATCACCTTCGACGACCCCACCGACCAGGGCGCTGCCGGCCGCAGCTACACGGTGGACTGGGGCGACGGCCAGACCAGCAGCGGCAACCTCGGCGCTGGGCAGTTCAGCTTCAACATCGGCCACAGCTATGCCGACAACGGTGGCCCCTACGCCGTGACGGTGTCGGTGGACGACAGCGGCGTGGTGCAGCAGATCGGCAGCGACAGCTTCAACGTCGTCGTCAACAACGTGGCACCGCAGATCAACATCAGCGGCCCTGGCAGCGTGGCCGAAGGCGGCGTCTACACGATGACGCTGTTCCGCAACGAGCCCGGCGACGACACCATCAGCCAGTACGTCATCGACTGGGGCGATGGCACGGTTGAAACGGTGCTGGCCGTCAACTTCCCGGCCAACGGCCAGTTCAGCCACGTCTACGACGACGGCAACATCACGCGCCAGATCCGCGTGAGCGTCACCGACGAAGACGGCGTGTGGCCCGATGCCGGCGTGCAGAGCATCTCGGTCGTCAACGTGGCCCCCACGGCCCCGGTGAGCGGCCCGGCCACCGTGGCCGAAGGCGCCACCTACACGCTCAACGTCGGCGCCGTGGCCGACCCCGGTGTCGACACCCGCACCGGCTACACCATCAGCTGGGGCGACGGCACGCCCAACCAGAACTTCACTCCGGCGCAGTGGGCGGCTGCCGGCGGTGTGTTCACGCACGTCTACGCCGACGGCGTGGGTGCCGGCACGGGCCGCACCATCGTCGTGAGCGCGTCTGACGAAGACGGCACCCACACCCTGGGCACACAAAGCCTGACCATCACCAACACCACGCCGGGCCTGGTGCTCAGCGGCAACGCCAACAGCAACGAAGGCGCGCTCTACACGCTGAACATCGTGGGCAGCGACGTGCCGGCCGATGTGCTGAACTACAGCATCGACTGGGGCGACGGCTCTGCACTTCAGACACTGACGGCGGCCGAGCTGGCGGCACTGGGTGGCAACGTCGGCCACGTCTACAGCGACGACGAAGACGGCCCCGTCAACACCACGGCGCGCACCATCACCGTCACGGCCAACGACGGCGACGGCGGCGTGGCGACGCAGACGCAGAACCTCGGCGTCAACAACGTGGCGCCGACCGCACTGCTCAGCGGCGCGAACAGCCTGGACGAAGGCCAGACCTACACGCTGGCTGTGGCCGCCGTGGTCGACCCCGGTGTCGACACGCGCAGCAGCTACAGCATCGCCTGGGGCGACGGCAGCACCGAGACCTTCACGCCCGCGCAGTGGGCTGCGGCGGCCGGCAGCTTCAGCCATGTGTACGCCGACGGCGGCCTGGCCGCCAGCATCGTGGTGAGCGCCACCGACGAAGACGGCACCTTCGTGCTCGGCACGAAGAACATCAACGTCAACAACGTCGCGCCCGGCCTGAGCATCAGCGGCGCGGCCAGCACCAACGAAGGCGCGGTCTACACGCTGGCCATCGCCGGCACCGACGTGGCCGCCGACGTGCTGAGCTACAGCATCGACTGGGGCGATGGCTCGGCCGTGCAGACACTCAGCGCTGCGCAACTCGCCGCGCTCAGTGGCAACGTCACCCACACCTACACCGACGACGAAGACGGCCCGGTCAACGCCACGCCGCGCACCATCACCGTCACCGCCAACGATGGCGATGGCGGCATCACCTCCCAGACGCAAGGTGTGACGGTCAACAACGTCGCGCCCACGGCCGCC
Organism: uncultured beta proteobacterium; assembly: GCA_963788035.1. Taxonomy (GTDB): domain Bacteria; phylum Pseudomonadota; class Gammaproteobacteria; order Burkholderiales; family Burkholderiaceae_C; genus Rubrivivax. Next base: position 283,269 of record CAWBFC010000007.1, on the reverse strand, counting down.
GTCACCGGTGCCGACAGCGTCGATGAGGGCCAGCCCTACACGCTGGGCGTGACTGCGGTGGTCGACCCCGGCGCCGACACGCGCAGCAGCTACACCATCGCCTGGGGCGACGGCAGCACCGAGACCTTTACGCCCGCGCAGTGGGCTGCGGCGGCCGGCAGCTTCACGCACACCTATGCCGACGGCGCTGCGGCCGCCAGCATTGTGGTCAGCGCCACCGACGAAGACGGCACTTTCGTGCTCGGCAGCAAAAACGTCAGCGTCAACAACGTGGCGCCGGGCTTGAGCATCGGCGGCGCAGCCAGCAGCAACGAAGGCGCGTTCTACACCCTGGCCATCGCCGGCAGCGATGTCGCGGCCGACGTGCTGAGCTACAGCATCGACTGGGGCGATGGCAGCGCGCTGCAGACGCTCACCGCAGCGCAACTTGCAGCGCTGAGTGGCAATGTCGTGCACACCTACAACGACGATGAGGACGGCCCGGTCAACAGCACGTCGCGCACCATCACCGTGACCGCAAACGACGGTGATGGCGGCAGCACGGCGCGCACGCAGAACCTCAGCGTCCAGAACGTCACGCCCACCATCGCGCTGGGCGGCAGCGGCGCGGCCATCGCCGGCCAAACCTACACCCTGGCGCTGGGCGCCGTCACCGACCCGGGCACTGACACGCCCACCAGCTACCTCATCGACTGGGGCGACGGCTCGGCCGTGCAGACCGTGGCCGCCGGCAGCGCCAGCGCCACCCACAGCTACGCCAGCGCCGGCAGCTTCACCATCGCCGTCAGCGTGGTCGACGAAGACGGCACCTTCGCCGCCGGCTCCACCGCCGTGGCCGTCACGCAGCCCAGCGCCACCCTCAGCCTGGAGGCCGGCCCCAACGCCAGCCTGGCCGAGGGCAGCACCTTCACGCGCAGCATCAACTTCAGCGACGGTGAGGACAACGGCGCACCCGGCTGGACCTACAGCATCGACTACGGCGACGGCACCATCACCACCGGCACCACGCTCGTGCAGAGCCTGGACCTCAGCCACGTCTACGCCGACGGCAACGCCGCCCACACCGTGACGGTGCTGCTCACCGACGAAGCCGGCGAGTCCGCCAGCGACAGCTTCACCGTCACGGTGAACAACGTCGCACCCACGGCCGCCGTCACCGGTGCCGACAGCGTCGATGAAGGCCAGCCCTACACGCTGGCTGTGGCCGCCGTGGTCGACCCCGGCGCCGACACGCGCAGCAGCTACAGCATCGCCTGGGGCGACGGCAGCACCGAGACCTTCACGCCCGCGCAGTGGGCGGCGGCGGCCGGCAGCTTCAGCCACACCTATGTCGACGGCGCTGACGCCGCCAGCATCGTGGTGAGCGCCACCGACGAAGACGGGACCTTCGTGCTCGGCAGCAAGAACGTCAGCGTCAACAACGTGGCCCCGGGCTTGGTCATCAGCGGCGCGACCAGCACGCTGGAAGGCGCGGTCTACACGCTGGCCATCGCCGGCACCGACGTGGCCGCCGACGTGCTGAGCTACAGCATCGACTGGGGCGATGGCTCGGCCGTGCAGACACTGACCGCTGCGCAACTCGCCGCGCTCAGTGGCAACGTCACGCACACGTTCGCCGACGACGAAGACGGCCCGGTCAACGCCACACCGCGCACCATCACCGTCACCGCCAACGATGGCGATGGCGGCATCACCGCGCAGACGCAAGGTGTGACGGTCAACAACGTCGCGCCCACGGCCGCCGTCACCGGCGCCGACAGCGTCGATGAAGGCCAGCCCTACACGCTGAGCGTGGCCGCGGTGGCCGACCCCGGCGCCGACACGCGCAGCAGCTACACCATCGCCTGGGGCGACGGCAGCACCGAGACCTTCACGCCCGCGCAGTGGGCGGCGGCGGCGGGCAGCTTCAGCCACACCTATGCCGACGGCGCTGCCGCCGCCAGCATCGTGGTCAGCGCCACCGACGAAGACGGCACTTTCGTGCTCGGCAGCAAAAACGTCAGCGTCAACAACGTGGCGCCGGGCTTGATCATCAGCGGCGCAGCCAGCAGCAACGAAGGCGCGAGCTACACGCTGAACATCGTCGGCATTGACGTGGTGGGTGACGAACTCAGCTACACCATCGACTGGGGCGACGGCTCACCAGTGCAAGTGCTCACGGCCGCACAGCTGGCCACGCTCTCGGGCGCGGTCACCCACGTGTTCGCCGACGACGAAGACGGCCCGGTGAACGCCACGCCGCGCAACGTCACCGTCAGCGCCAGCGATGGCGATGGCGGCGTCACGCAGCAGGGCCAGGTGGTGACGGTGCAGAACGTCGGCCCCAGCATCGCGCTGGGCGGCAGCGGCGCGGCCATCGCCGGCCAGACCTACACCCTGGCGCTGGGCGCCGTCACCGACCCGGGCACTGACACGCCCACCAGCTACCTCATCGACTGGGGCGACGGCTCGGCCGTGCAGACCGTGGCCGCCGGCAGCGCCAGCGCCACCCACAGCTACGCCAGCGCCGGCAGCTTCACCATCGCCGTCAGCGTGGTCGACGAAGACGGCACCTTCGCCGCCGGCTCCACCGCCGTGGCCGTCACGCAGCCCAGCGCCACCCTCAGCCTGGAGGCCGGCCCCAACGCCAGCCTGGCCGAGGGCAGCACCTTCACGCGCAGCATCAACTTCAGCGACGGTGAGGACAACGGCGCACCCGGCTGGACCTACAGCATCGACTACGGCGACGGCACCATCACCACCGGCACCACGCTCGTGCAGAGCCTGGACCTCAGCCACGTCTACGCCGACGGCAACGCCGCCCACACCGTGACGGTGCTGCTCACCGACGAAGCCGGCGAGTCCGCCAGCGACAGCTTCACCGTCACGGTGGACAACGTCGCGCCCACGGCCGCCGTCACCGGTGCCGACAGCGTGGACGAAGGCCAGCCCTATACGCTGAGCGTGGCCGCGGTGGTGGACCCAGGTGCCGACACGCGCAGCAGCTACAGCATCGCCTGGGGCGACGGCAGCACCGAGACCTTCACGCCCGCGCAGTGGGCGGCAGCGGCCGGCAGCTTCAGCCACACCTATGCCGACGGCGCTGACGCCGCCAGCATCGTGGTGAGCGCCACCGACGAAGACGGGACCTTCGTGCTCGGCAGCAAGAACGTCAGCGTCAACAACGTGGCCCCGGGCTTGGTCATCAGCGGCGCGACCAGCACGCTGGAAGGCGCGGTCTACACGCTGGCCATCGCCGGCACCGACGTGGCCGCCGACGTGCTGAGCTACAGCATCGACTGGGGCGATGGCTCTGCCGTGCAAACGCTGACCGCTGCGCAACTCGCCGCGCTCAGTGGCAACGTCACGCACACGTTCGCCGACGACGAAGACGGCCCGGTCAACGCCACACCGCGCACCATCACCGTCACCGCCAACGATGGCGATGGCGGCATCACCTCGCAGACGCAAGGTGTGACGGTCAACAACGTCGCGCCCACCATGGCGGTCTCGGGCAACGCAGCGACGTTCGCGGGCCAGACCTACACGCTCAACCTCGGCGCCGTGGTCGACCCTGGCCAGGACACGCCCACCAGCTACCTGGTCGACTGGGGCGACGGCAGCGCGGTGCAGACCGTCGCCGCCGGCAGCGCATCGGCGACGCACGTGTTCAACAGTGCGGGCAACTCGCTCATCACGGTGAGCGTGATCGACGAAGACGGCACGTTCGCGGCGGGCAGCCAGGCCGTGAACATCGGCAACCAGCCGACGTTCACGGTGCGGATCGGGGACAGCGTGGATCGATTGAATCTAGCGACGCGCACGCGATGGGAGCAGGACTGGACAGATCCTTCGGTCCTGAGCACCGATCACAAAGCGAATGCCACGAACCTGACCGAAGCTTGGAGCCCAGTGAGATACACCGGCAGCGGTGTCGGAGTCCTGGAGGGTCTGGACATTTACGGCGGCGACCTTGGTGTCAGTGGACGGTCGCTGGCCACCAGCACGATTGCCCAAGAGCTGGACGGCAGCGAGGCACTGCGTTTCACGCTCGCCGATGACGCTCTGGGGGTGAAGCTGTCACTGTCGCGCTTCTATCTCCAAGACGATGGCAGCGTTTACGCCGAGGCTGGCCTGATCCGCTTGCTGGACAGCAACGGCAACGTAGTCGGAGAACAAGCGTTCAGCGCCAGCAGCCTGCAAGGCTCGAAGCTCGTTACCGTGAACTCCGCCGTGACGTTCAGCACGGTCGAACTGTGGGCGGGTGCTTACGACGGCAACACCTTCGTTCACGGTGCCTACGCTGGGCCTGGCGGCGCCGTCGCGCCATACACCAACGCCAGCGGCCAGCACGGCAGCGATTTCCTGCTGGATTGGGTGGAGTTCACCTTCCCCGAGGCGGCGCCGCTGGCGGGCATTGAAGCGCCCGACCTCGGCAAGGCCTGGCTGTTCCCGTGAGCAGGGGATTTTTTGTGATGGCTCGTGTCACTACATTCCAGGCGTGCATCGGTCGATGCCCAGACGCCATCGTTCATCGCCTCAGGAGAAACCCCATGGGCAAGCCGTTGTTGAAGCTGATTTGCGCCGCAGTGGTCTGTGCCGCGGGCTCGGGGGCCTGGGCTGCGGCGGTGCCGCTTGTGACATCGCTGCCCAATGTCGCTGCCGCCGAAGACTTGCTGGCCATCAACGATGGGCCCGGCTTCGTTACGCTGACAGGGCTGCAGGTCAACAAGGGCACGCACAAGGTGACGCGCCTGGAATGGTGGGGCCTGCTCATCGAGAGCGACGCCCCGCTGGACTTCGGCGTCTGGTTCAACGGCAGTCTGGTGGCGCCGCCAACAGCGGTGCAGGCGACCCCGGACGACAGCAATCCGGCCGATGACTTCGACCTTGTCCGTTTCACCGTTGAGCTCGGTGCCGGCGGCCTCGACATCGGCGACACCAATGTTTTGGAAGTGCAGTACGGCTACGGTGGGCAAAGCGCTCCCAGCGAAGGCTACTGGGCTTACACGACGCGCGACTATCAACTCTCGTACCGTATCTCCGGCGAGAGGATCATCGACGTGCCCGAACCCAGCTCTGCCCTGCTCGTCGCCCTCGCCGGCGTCGGCCTGCTGGCCACCCGCCGTCGCCCAGCCTGACGCGCCCGGCTGACGGCCCCAGCATCCGCACAGGCCGCGCGGCGCCCCCAGCGCCCCGCGGCCTTGTTTTTTCCTGCCCTGAGAGCGCACCCCCATGAACCTGCTCGGCCAGCGCCTGCCTCTGGACACCCCCCTGGGCCGCGCCATGGCCGCCGTGCGCCAGACGCTGGCCTGGGTGGCCTTCTTCAGCTTTTTCGTCAACCTGCTGGCGCTGACCTCCTCGGTCTACATGCTGCAGATCTACGACCGCGTGCTGGCCTCGCAAAGCCGCGCCACGCTGGTGGGGCTGACAGTGTTTGCCGTCGCCTGCCTGCTCACCTTGGCCGGGCTGGAGGTGGTGCGCTCGCGACTGCTGGTACGCCTGGGGGCGCGGCTCGATGGCCAGCTTTCAGGCCTGCTTTTCAACCGCACGCTCGACGGCGGCAAGAACGGCCAGGCGCTGCGCGACCTGGAGGCGCTGCGCAACTTCAGCACCGGCAGCACCATGCTCTCGCTGCTGGACGCGCCTTGGATGCCCATCTACATCGGCCTCATCTACCTGCTGCACCCCTGGCTGGGCCACGTGGCGCTGGCCGGCGGCCTGCTGCTGTTCGCTTTAGGCCTGTGGAACGAACGTGCCACGCGCGCGCCGCTGGCCGAAGCCGGGCAGGAGATGGCCGCGGGCGCGCGCTTCGCTGAACTCGCGGCGCGCAACGCCGAGGCCGTGCGAGCGATGGGCATGCTGCCGGCGCTGAGCCGCGTGTGGCGCCAGCGGCACGATTTCGGCATCGGCCTGCAGGGCGTGGCGAGTGACCGCGCCGCCGAGGTGGCGGCCTGGGCCAAGAGCACACGCCTGATGCTGCAGATCGGCATCCTGGGCGTGGGCGCGCTGCTGGTCATCCGCGGCGACACCACGGCCGGCGTGATGATCGCCGCCAGCATCATCATGGGCCGCGGCCTGGCGCCGCTGGAATCGGCCATCGGCGGCTGGCGCGCCTTTCTGATGGCGCGTGAAAGCTATGGCCGCCTGGCCGAAGAGATCGGCACCCAGGCCGATGCACACGACCCCATGCCGCTGCCGGCGCCGCAAGGCCAGCTGAGCTTCGAGGCCGTGTCCGCCGGGCCGCCGCAGGCGCGCAAGCTCACGGTGCAAGGCCTGAGCTTCACGCTGCAGCCGGGCGGCTGCCTGGGCGTCACCGGCCCCAGCGCTGCCGGCAAGAGCACGCTGGCGCGCCTGGCCGTGGGCGTGTGGCCCGCTGCCGCGGGCACGGTGCGGCTGGACGGCGCCAAGCTTGCCGACTGGCCGCGCGAGCAACTGGGCCCGCACATCGGTTACCTGCCGCAGGACATCGAGCTCTTCCCGGGCACGGTGGCGGCCAACATCGCGCGGCTGGGCGAGGTGGATGCCGAGAAGGCCGTGGAAGCGGCGCAGCTGGCCGGCGCGCACCAGATGATCCTCACGCTGCCCGAGGGTTACGACACCGTCATCGGGCCCGCCGGGGCCAACCTCTCGGGCGGCCAGCGCCAGCGCATCGGCCTGGCCCGCGCCTTTTACGGACTGCCGGCGCTCATCGTGCTGGACGAACCCACCAGCAACCTCGACGCCGAGGGCGAAGCCGCCGTGCGCCAGGCCATGGACGAACTCAAGCGCCGCCAGCGCACGGTGATCGTGGTGGCGCACCGCCCCGCATTGCTCGGCGGCACGGATCAACTGCTGGTGATGGTGAACGGGCAGATCGCCAAGCTCGGCCCCACCAGCGAGCTGATGCCGCAGATCACGCGGCCCGTTCCTGGCACACCCGGCGCGCCCGGCACAGCGGTACCGCCGGGGCTGCCCGGCACCGCGGGCCAGCCTGCACCTGCCGCCGCCCCCCGAGGAGCCCAACATGGCTGACGCCACCGCCCTGCGTGAATTGGCCATTGCCCAGATGGTGGTGGGCGATGCCCGCGCCGAAAAGGAAACCCGCCGCTGGGTGCGCATCGGCCTGGTGATGCTGGCCAGCACCGTGGGCGTGGCACTGCTGTGGTCGAGCACGGTGCCGCTGTCCAGCGCCGTGCTGGGCGCCGGTGTGCTGAAGGTCGACTCCAGCCGCAAGCGCATCCAGCACCCGGAAGGCGGTGTCGTGAAAGAGATCCTGGTGCGCGACGGCACGCGCGTGAAGGCCGGTGACGTGCTGGTGCGCCTGGACGAAACACGCGCCGGCGCGGCCCACGGCGTGGTCTCGGGCGGGCGCGACGTGGCCGAGGCCTCGCTGGCCCGGCTGCAGGCCGAACGTGACGACCGCGCCAGCATCAGCTTCCCGGCCGAGCTGCTCAAGCGCGCCGCGGGCAACGACCAGCTGGCGCAGATCATCCGCGCGCAACAGAGCATTTTCGAGGCGCGGCGCAGCGCGCGCATCGGCGAGCTCGGCATTCTTGAGCAGCAGATCGGTGCGCTGCGCTCCGAGATCGAGGGTTATGAGTCGCAGCGGCGCAGCAAGGACGAACAGCTCGCCAGCACGCGGCGCGACCTGGAAAGCCTGGTCGATCTCGACAAGGTCGGCATGGTCGAGAAAACACGGCTGCGCGCCACCGAGCGCGACATCGCCAAGCTCACCGGCGAGCGCGATGAGCTGGCCTCGCGCGTGGCCAGCACACGCACCGCCATCAGCGAACGTGAGCTGAAGAAGTTCCAGGTGCGCAAGGCGTTTGCCGAAGACGTGGCCGCCGAGCTCAAGAAGGTGCAGAGCGAGAACTTCGAGCTCATCGAACGCGAAAGCGCCACGCGGCGCACGCTGGAACTGACCGAGCTGCGCGCCCCGGTGGATGGCATCGTCACCGACCTGCGCGTGCACACGCCCGGCGGCAGCATCGCCCCCGGTGAGCTGCTGATGGAGATGGTGCCTGTGGCCGACCGCCTGGTGCTGGAAGTGAAGCTGCCCACCTTCGATGTCGACCGCGTGCGTGTGGGCCAGGTCGCAGGCGTGAAGATCAACGCCTTCAACATCCGCACCCTGCCCGAGCTGGAAGGTACGGTGGCCCATGTGTCGCCCGACGCACTGGTAGACCCGCGCACCGAGCAGGCCTACTTCATGGCGCGCATCGAGATCGCGCCCGAGCAGCTCAAGCGCCTGGGAGAAACCAACCAGGTGCAGCCGGGCATGCAGGCCGATGTGTTCATCCGCACGGGTGAACGCACCTTTCTGGGTTACCTGATGCAGCCCCTGACGGAAAACTTCCACAAGGCCTGGCTGGAACGCTGAAGGGGCGGCGGCCCAGGTCGCAGCAAGCCGGGCTGCGGCCACTGCGGCCGTGCGCTCGGCGGCGTTGCCGCGGGGCGCAGCAGGCAGATCGCCTTCGATCCCGTCATCGCCTGCGCCTTGCTCGTCGACTTCATTGCCCGTAATTGCCAGGCCCAAGGCCGGCCCTGGTGGGCCTGTCGGGCCTGTCGGGCCTGTCGGGCCTCATGGGCCTCATGGGCCTGTTGGCCCTGGGACCTGGGACCTGGGCTCTGCAGACGCCGGCGGTCGGCGCGCTGTCCCAAAGCCTTGCCCGCCAACGCGAAAGCCGCGCACCCTGCCTAGGGCTGCGCGGCTTCCGCTGGCGAAAGGCGCCGGCCGGCGCCTCTCTGGGTCTCAGGCGTTCAGGGCGCGGTGCAGTACTGCACCGCCACGTTGGTGGCCGTTGGCGGCGCGTTGCCGAAGGTGCCGACGCGGCGCACCGTGACGTTGCAGCTGGCGTCCACGTCGATCTCGAACAGCAGCCACCAGCTGGTGCCGCTGGGCTCGTCGGTGGGCGGCACGAAGAGCTCGACCGTGCGGCCCGGGATGCTCAGCTCCACGCGGGCGCCCGAGGTGCTGATCGGCCCGCGGCTGTAGCCCGAGTAGTTGTTCACCGCGTACTTGTAGGTGCCGACCATCAGCCGCGTGATCGTGATCACTTCGGGGCCGTAGCTGCTGGTGTCGTCCACGTCGAGGTTGGCGAAGGGCGCAGCCGTCAGGCTGCCCTCGTTGCTGTAGTACACGCGGGTGCCGCTGGGCGTGTACAGGTAGGAATCGAGGTCGCTGGGCAAGGCGCCCCAGGTCAGCTTCATCGTCACGCCGGAGCCCGTCTGGCTCAGCGAGAGGCACTCGGCCAGCGTCGCGTCCTGGGCGTAGGGCCCGACGCTCTGCGTGTTCGTCAGGCGGCCGCCTGCCACGCCTGTGAGGGCGGCCAGGCTGTCCTTGCGGATGACGATGGTGAAGTTGCCGGCGGCGTCGGTCGTGGCGCTGGTGGTGCCGCTGTAGTCGATGCCGTCGCTGCCGACGAAGGCGTTGGCCACGCGCGCGCCCAGCACATCGGTCACACAACCCGTGACGCGCACCGAGTTGTAGACCTGGTCGGCGTTCCAGGTGCTGAAGTGGGTGACCGTGCCCTCGTAATAAGCCGCAGCGCCGGTGCCCACCAGCGTGGCCGAGCCTTCCTGCACCCAGCGGCCGGTGCTGGTGTCGAAGAAGAACAGCGGGATCGTCGCCGGCCGCGTGCCGCTGCGCGAAGACACCGGGATGCGAATCGTCGACTGCTGCCCGGGGCGCAGGTTCAGCGCGGTGCCGCCGGCATCACGCAGCTGCACGTTCAGCGCGCCGAAGCTCTCGATCGGCGTCGGCACGCCGCCCACCAGCGTCGTGAAGTCACCGGGCATCACCGAAGTGTCGGACGCCGGGGCGATGGGCGTCAGTGCGACGCTGACGCTGCCGGTGGGCAGCGAGCCATCGGCCCGCTGCAGGCCGTTGGCCGGCAGCACCACCTGGGCGGTGGAGCCCGCCACGCTCACGGTGCCGCCGGTGGCGGCCTCCACCGTGCCGGTGGTGGCTACGCGCACCAGGCGCACCTGCACATCGTTGGTGCCGGTGGCCGCCACCGTGGTGATGCGCGACGACTCGGCGTAACCCGTTGCCGTGATGTTCACCGGCACCCAATTGCCTAAGGGTGCGGTCGTGAGGTTGAAGGCCCCGGTCGCATCGGTGGTGGCGGTGCTGCCGCCCACCTGGACGGTGGCACCGGCCACCGCCAGCGCGGTGGCCGCATCGAGCACACGCCCGCTCAGCACACCAGCGGCCGGCACCGTGACAGTGGCCGCGGCCGAGGCGCAGTTGCTCGGCGCGAGGGTCTGGCAGATGCGGTAGGCCACCGTGTAGCTGCCCTGCACCGCCGTGGCGCCGACCGCCAGCACGCCGGCCGGCGACAGGGTGATGCCGGTGGGCAGCCCGCCGGTGGCGCTGGCGCCCACGGTGGCGGCGGTGGCGGCAGCGCCGCCGAGCGTGTCGTTGGCCAGCACGTCGCCGGCCGCACCGGGGGCCAGCGTGAAGGTGTCGGCCACGGCCACGATGGCCGGCGCCGGCACCGTGACCTGCACGGTGGCGGTGACGCAGTTGGTGGTGCTGCCGGCCTGGCACAGCGCGTAGGTGAGGCTGAAGCTGCCCGGCGCCGCGCTGGCCGCCACGGCGATGCTGCCGTTGTTCACCGTGACACCCGCCGGCGGCGTGCCGCTGGTGAGGGTGAAGGTGACGTTGCCGCCGGTGCCTGCGTTGACCGCGGCGCCGCCAAGGTTGTCGTTGCCCAGCACGCTGGCCGAGGCGCCGAGCGCGATGGTCAGCGTGTCGGCACCGGCCACGATGGTGATGGTCGGTGTTTCATCGCCACCGCCGCAGGCAGCGAGCATGAGGGCCGATGCCAGCGTGGTGGCTGCCAGGCGGGCGCGTTTGAGAAAAGTGTTCAAGGGTGACCTCCGTGCCGGGCGGGTGCTTCCGCCTCGGTTCTGTGACTCGCAGAGTCTAGGAAGTCGTGGGGACGCTGGCTCTACCTCCTGCAGGGGACATGCGCGGCACGTGCGGGTAGGTGGGCTTGGCAGCGATTCGGGCTGATCGTATAAATATGCGGTGTCAGAGTCCACCTAGGACGAGACAGACTTTTGAAAGGGTGTCAAACCACGGTGATTTGCGGGCCTCGTCAGGTCGCTGAAAAACAAAGAGTGTCAACCGCGGTCGGTTGATGACGATCAAGCAATCACAACACCCGCCAAGTCTGCAGGATTCACGGTCACAAAGCTCAGCTATCCGAAGCTTTTCCGACAGTCGGCGCCAGTAACGGAGTACCCGCCCACGGCCCTCTTCGGACATCCATCGCTCCGATCCTGAAATCAGAGCGCCGTCGTTCGACTGTTGACAACGGCTGCCAGCTCCATAGAGTCAGCACCGAGTTGGTCCTGCTTGAAGGATTTGTCGCCGGGACTACCCTCGATGTGGAGGTTCGTCACGTGTCTAAGTACGACAGAATCGTTCGAGTCGGAGTAGACCTTGCACAGTCGGTGGTGCAAGTGCACGCGGTGGATTCTGCCGGCAAAGTGGTCGCGGCAAGGCAGCTGCAGCGGTCAGAGTTTATTCAATGGTGCGAAGGATTGCCCAAGGGCTGTATCGTTTCATTTGAAGCCTGCTCGGCTGCACACCACTTAGCGCGCGCGCTCGACTCTGTAGGTCTTGCCCCCAGGTTGATCTCGCCTGCGTTTGTGTCTCCGTACCGCATGACCGGAGCAACTGGAAAGAACGACGCGACCGACGCGGAGGCGATCTGCGAGGCGGCTTCGCGACCGCAAATGCGCTTTGTTCCGGCAAAGACACCAGAGCAGCAGGCATGGCTTGCAATTCACCGTCTTCGAGAAGGTTACGTGAAGGACCGCACGGCTTGCATGAACCGCGCTAGAGGCATCTTGTTTGAGTTTGGGGTGACTTTTCCATGCTCCGCGGACAGATTCCGTCCGTTGCTAATCGAAGCTCTCGCCAAGAGAAGCAACGACCTGCCGACGCTTGCGAGGACTGCACTGCGCAAGTGTGCCTCTCACTTCGATCAGGTACAGCGGCAGGTGGCATGGTGCGACCAGCAAATTGCGAAACACGTGCGTATCGACGTGAACGCCAAGCGGGCAATGAGCGTACGCGGGGTTGGGCCACTCAGCGCATCAGCAATTGCTGCGAGCGTTGGCGATTTGAGTCAGTTTCAGAATGGCCACCAGTTCGGTGCGTTCCTCGGGCTCGTTCCTAGGCAGCGTTCCACCGGCGGCAAGCAGAGGTTAGGACGCATTACCAAGCGCGGTGACGCCTACCTACGCAAGCTGCTCGTCATTGGGGCAAAGAGTGCTTTGACGGTCGCGCCTAGGCACCAGGACCCAGTTTCGCAGTGGGCTGTACAGGTGCGAGACAGGATCGGGTGGCCAAAGGCCTGCGTCGCGCTGGCAAACAAGAATGCTCGCATTCTGTGGCGCACGCTTGCGAGACCGACTGACGACGATGTTGCATGAGAGTGCGACGCCTGTTTAAATCCTCCGTGCCAGCCAGTCGCAAACGCTGGCGCGGTGAGTCACGAAGCCTCCCGTCAACGTGCTCGACCCATTTAATGTCGTGCGTTCACGGCGACGTGTGGAATCCGGAGCCGAACGGGAGCGCCCCAACGTGACAAGCCCTCATTACAAGAGCGACAACATTTGCACGGCAGGGGTGATTCGGAATTTGGGGGACGGTCACGCCGAGCGCGATGACGACACTAGTAGTGAGTCACCCCTGCCACTCTTTGCGCTGAGAGCGCTATTGCTTGGGTCTACGCAAAAACTGACGGTCGCAAAACCGCCCTTACCCACCGGCATTTATTGGCCGAGTTGAGAAGAAGTGAAGCTCAGACTCGTTGCCTGAAACCTGCCGGTCGTCGGCGCTTCGAGACGTAATTTTCGAGTTCATGACGAAGGACGGCTTGTGAATGCAGTACGCCACGGTATCAGGCCGATCGTGAGGCCGCCGCTGCGGCGTGGTGCTAACTCAGCGGCTCAGCCCACCAGGATGTAGAGGTAGTTCTTGGGCGCCGCGCCGCCCGGGCCGTTGTCACACTTCATCAACACCTTCTTCGTGTCCGGGTGGACGATCCCGGCCTTGAAGGTGTTGATGGCAAGCCTCTCAAGATGGTCGAAGCTCTCGACTTCCATGTACTCTACGGGCTCGGCGTAGATCGGGATCATCAGCCTGAACTCGGGCCGTGTCTTACGGTGCCCCTCCAGCCGATCGTCCAGGTTTCCCGTCATTCCGATATAGAACTTGGTGTACTCGCCGCGGTTGGCGAAGCCGGTGAGCACGAGCTTCAGATGCTCGATCACCTGCTTGCGGTCGACTGCACTGCGGTTGTAGAGCCAGCGATTCTGCAACGGGTCAATGAGGGTAAGGGCCATACGCGCATTCTGTGCTGCTGACCCAGAGTCGGGCATCCCCAGGTCAACGGGGCTATTCGGGCTATCGGCGCCAGGCTATCAACGAGCGTTCGGACTGCTGACCAAGTGATGGCGCCGACGCCAAAATCCCCGGTTGTGCCGAGGAGAAAGAGAGCAGGGCAATCTGCCAAGAGGACTGCGTGCCCGCACTCTTTCTAATCAGGCGGCTCACTCGAGTCGGAGCGGTGGCCTTCCAGCTTGCTGGTAATCCGACAGGCGCGACCGTCTGGTTGTGGCCGGGAGCTTGAGGCCGGCCCGTGGTGAAGCCGACCTTGCCCAGCGCCGATAAGACTTCGAGCGCACCACACTATTGCAGCGTCCGCGAGTCGAGGACTATCGTTCCTGAGGATATGAGCGAGGCTGGCCACCGCAGCCACTGAGATCGACTCGGACTCAAGATACCGCGTGCCGACGGACGGGGTCAGTTGCCTAACTGCCTGGCGATGTCGACAACACGTGCGCCCTGGCCTTGCTCGATGGCCGTACGCGGCGAGAGACCGCCCAGAGCGCCGAGGGGCATCTCCAGGAAGGCGAGCAGCGCCCAGCCTTCGGTCGTTCCGAGAGCTGCGGAAAGCTTGGGCACCAGCGGCCAGACGTGCTGCTCGAACTGCCACCGAGGTATCCGGAAACCGCGCTTGTGAGGCAGACCTATGCACCGCCCCTTGGCAATCCATGCGTCGATGGTGACGCCGCTGGTGCTGGTGAGGACGGCCGCTTCAGCGCTCGAGATCATGTCGTCAGCGGCCAAGCGCACCCTGCGTGATGCGAGGCTGGCCGCAAGCAGGGCTCGAGTCTCCGCGACGCCAACGTAGTCGGTTTGGCCCGGGACGGACACTCGTGTGCTCGGGCGACGCTCTGGGGTCTTCATGTCGTTGAGCCTTCCGCCTTGGGTAACTCAGCCCCGCGCCTGAAGATGGCGTGAAGATGCGCCTTCTGCTTCGGACGCTTCTCCGGCGTGACGCGCGGCAACTGCAGGCCCTGCCGGCCAAGCTCCTCCAGCAAGTCACCGAAGGCGCAATCGGTCTCGGCGGCAATCTCCCGCCAGGACAGCTCGCCGGCGGAATAGCGCCTTGCGAGCTCCGGAAGCCGCGCTGGCTCCGCAGGTGCGGCAGGCAGAGTCGGCGCCCACAAAACACCAACGGTGCGGCCATGCCGAGTGACTGCGACAGGCCCTTCGACCACCAAAAGGTCCAGCACTTTGCTCCAACGGGTTCTAGCTTTGGAGGACGTGATCGAGCGCATGGTGGCAGTGTCTCCTTTCAGCATGGAGCGTGGTCGATGCGGTTGTGCCGGCTGCCTGAAAAGGGCGCGTTTTCGGCCCTCATGGGGCCGTTTGTGGCGCATCCGCCATAGGCGCAAGTGCACGATATATCTCGCACGCTGCTGCGACCACTTCGAGGTTGGCACTTCGCAAACCATGTGCTATCCCTACAGGATGGCAACTTGTTTCCTCGACTGCGAGTTCACGAATTTCGATGCTCCGGCCCTACTGAGCCTGGCGCTTGTCGACCTGTCTGGCATCGAGCACTACGTCGAGCTGGACCTAGACAGTGACGTCGGCCTCGAACGCGTCAAGGCGTCCAGCGACTTCGTGCGGGAGGGCGGCGTCCTCGACCAGTGGGGACGCGTGGAGGGAGCGAAGTCGCTGCCTTGGACCATGGGGCGCCGCACGGGCGAGTGGCTGCTCGGACTCGCGGAGCACACCGGGACTCGGGTCGACATCTGCTTCGACTTCCCCACTGACTGGGCACTCCTGGAGAGCGCCATCCGGGAGTCCGGACTCTGGTACCGAGTCGAGGGAGTCGTGAATCCCGTTGATGTGGCGATGCTCACGGGAAACATCGACGCAGAGCTGGCAGCCGAGGCCTGCTTCGAGAGCCTCCGTTCGCGGGACCTCAGGCGCCATCACGCCCTGGCGGACGCCCTGGCGCTGCGGGCCTCGTACAAGGCTATCAAGGGCGTCTCGGTGCTGATGGCTCGCGCGGTGCACTCGGGCAACTTCCGCCGCCTGGTCGATTTCGCGAAGGCCAACAAGCTGGACTACTTCGACGAAGCGCGGCTTCGGAGCTGGTTGATGCAGCGCGCGCCAGGCTTGCGCGGCCGCAGGCCCGCCGAGGTCATCACCGAACCGGGCGGTCTGGAGCTCGTACAGGACCTGATGGGCCGCATCGAGCATGGGGTGGGTTCATGACGGCCGGGCAGCACGGGCGCCACTGGATGCTTTCCATCGACTTCGATGGGGTACTGCATCCCCATGACGCGCACTTCGAGCTCGCTGACGTTTCCACGATGACGGCCGAGCAGCTGCGCCAGGCAGGCCTGTTCAAGCACTGCGAGCTCCTGGCGGAAATCTTGGAGGCCTACCCGCAGGTTGATCTCGTGGTCCACAGCTCCTGGCGCAAGCGGCGCGATCTGGAAGCGCTCCGTGAGCTGCTCGGGCCACTCGGGCCGCGCCTGCGTGCGGTGACGCCACCGGAGCTCGACCGAGAGGAGTCGATCATCGACCTCATGCGACGCCGGCGGATTCCTACGTCCCGAGTGGTCGTGCTTGACGACCAGCCGGAGCTCTTCGCTCGCCTGCGGGACCGGGTGGTGGTCTGTGAGGCCACCGATGGGCTGCTGAGCGCGGTGTATGCGCTGCGACTGGTCCTGCCTCCACGGCCGGCGGTGTCCGCCGACGAGGTGCGGTTCCCCGGCCTCGCTTGGATGTCGTCCGTGGATGAGCTCGTGGACGGCGTTCTTGAACTGGTCTCCGAGGCCGGAGAGCTGAACCTGCACACAGCCTCGCTGGACCTGCTGGACCTGCGACGCTTGGCCGAGAGAGTGAAGGTGGCTTGAACCCATGGGCCCGATCCTGTACTGCGGAGACCCTCACGGAGAGTTCCGCCACATCATCGAAACCGCAGGCCGCACGAAGGCGTCTGCGGTGGTCCTGCTTGGCGACATGCACACCAAGGAGCCCCTGCACATCGCTCTGGCGCAGCTCGTCGAGCGCAAGGTACCCATCTTCTTCATCCACGGGAATCACGACTCGGACTCGGACGACTACTACCGGAGCGTGTGGGAGTCCGAGCTCGCTGACTGCAACGTGCACGGCCGCGTGGTCGAGCTTCCCAACGGGCAGCGCCTTGCCGGACTCGGCGGCGTTTTCCGCGAGTCCATCTGGTATCCGAGTCGGTCCGCCGCCCGAGAGGGAACGCCGGCCTTCCGCACTCGGGAGGAGCACGCCAAGGCGACGCCGCGGCAGGACCGCTGGGCCGGTACTGGCCACCACCGCAAGCACTTCGGAAGCATCTATCCAGAAGAGGTGGATCGCCTGGCGGACCTGCGCGCGGACGTCTTGATTACTCATGAGGCGCCTGGCTATCACCACAACGGCTTCTCGCTGCTGGACACGCTGGCCCAGAGCATTGGCGCCAAGGTCACGGTCCATGGCCACCATCACGACCGCTTGGACAGCTCCGACTTCTGGGCGGTGCAGGGCTTCAAGAGCTTCGGTGTCGGCCTGAGAGGCATCACAGCCATCGACGCCGATGGCAATGCGGAGGTCCTCGTCAAAGGTCGAGACGACGATGACCGCGACTACCGCCAGAGGTTTCTGGAAGCTTTCAAGGACGTTCTCCCATGAGGCACTGTATGGAACTGACGCTGAAGAGCACTGTGGGACCGGCTGAGCAGCTGGACATCGATTTCCACATCGACCGAGCCCAGCGGATCGTGAGGCTCGACATGCTCGAGTTCGATGCGGACCTGGTCATCAGTTTCCTGACGGACGAGCTGCTCCGCGAACAGGCGATTCGAGTCGATGGTCTCGAGTCGGGGCAGCCCAGCCCGGAGCAGCCCTACCAGCTCGTCATCACGCTAGCCGGACGCCCCCATCCAGCCCGCTTAGCCCAACGAAGCGACGGCCGCTACGTACTGCGGCTCCTCGACCCCGACGCTGCCTACCTGACTCAGTGCCAGCTCGCCATCGCGCACCTCCTCTCCGCGCTTCAAGAGCGCGACATTGAGGCGTTCATCACTGGCATCGATGCGCGAGGCCGGCCAGCACCCAATGAGGGCTTCCTGCACCTATTCGCGCGGGCACGTTCCGACGGCCAAGAACAGGAAGTGGAGGAGCTCCGGAAGGAGACGGAGCAAAGGTTCAGCGTCAGCGTGTGTGTGCTTCGCCTCACGAACTCGCAAGGGCAACTGGACCACGTGCGATCAATGGAGGCGCACTTTGAGTGGGACCCGAGTACCCAGCAGGTGGTACGCCGAGGTCCGAGATGGTGAACCTGAGATCAGAACAATGACAGACGAAATCGACGACCTCGATCCCGGCATGCGCCGGCTGATCGACGCACACCCGCTAATTTTCCGGGGGCAGGCGCCGGCGTGGAGCTACGTGATGCCTGGTTGGTACGCCATTGTCGACCAGCTGTGCTTCGACATCGAGGTTGCTCTCGGGCTCGAGCGCTGTGAGGAAATCGAAGTGCGCCAGATCAAGGAGAAGTTTGGCGAGCTGTGCTTCTACTACCGCCTCGGGGAGCGCGAAGACCTTCACCTCAATGTGATGACCCCAACCAGCCGTCACCATCTGGTGATGCGCAGCCCAGCCATTGCAGGGTCAGACGAGCAGGAGGAAGAACCCGTGGTTATGCAACTCCGGGAGCTGGCGAAGGCCGCACGTGAAGCCTCCACCAAGACCTGCGAAACCTGCGGTGCGCCAGGCGAGGTGCGCGACGCTCGAGGCTGGTACACCGCGCTGTGCGAGCAGCACCTGGCAGAGAAGCTTGTGAAGCCTCAGGCAGAGGAGGGCTCCTGATGCGTCTGCTCATCCTCTCCGATCTCCACCTCGAGTTCGGAGTCTCGCTCACACTGCCGCCGGACCTCGAGTACGACGCCGTGGTGCTGGCCGGTGACATTCACTCCCCGGGACGCAAAGCGGTGGTCTGGGCGCAGCGCGACTCGACCTTTGGCGGCAAGCCGGTGGTGTTGGTGCCGGGGAACCATGAGTATTACGGCTGCGAGCTGCAGCGCGAACTCGACGAAATGCGCAAGCTGGCCGCGGGCAGCAACGTGCAGGTGCTGGATCGCGACAGCGTGGTCATCGAGGGCGTGAGGTTCCTTGGGTGCACCCTGTGGACGGACTTTCTGCTGCCGATCAGGCATCCCAACGGCTTGATTGAAAGCGACGCCACCCGGGCGATGTCTGAGGCCAACCACCGCCTGAACGACTTCCGGGTGATCGAAGTTCAAGCGGTCATCAAGAACCAGTACCGGGAGCGGGAGATGAAGCGCTTGCTTCGAGCGGAAGACACGCTCGCACAGCACTGGAAAGATCGAAGCTGGCTCGAGAACAAGCTGATGCTCCCCTGCGACGAACCAATCGTCGTGGTGACGCACCATGCGCCGTCATTGGGGTCAGTGGCCAAGAAGTACGCAGCAGACTGGCTCACGCCGGCATTCGTCAGTGACCTCCCTGAATGGATGTTTGGCGTGCCGCGCCTATGGGTACACGGGCACACACATTCGCCCTTCGCCTATGACGTCAGGTCGTGCAGGGTTGTGTCGAATCCGCGCGGGTACAGGATGCGCGACAGCTCCTTTGAGAACCCGATCTTCAACGCTGGATACGTCGTCGAAGTCGTCACAGGGCCGACGGCCGAGGCACTGGCCGACTTTGATCGCTGGGCGTTGTTGGACCCGGACATTGCTGCAGGCTTCAAGTCACGGCCCACGCCAAGCGAATGAAGCCCCGCATCCTTTTCCTCGACTTCGACGGGGTGCTTCATCCCGGGCCCGGCATCGTTTCCAAGCTTCCGCTTTGGTGCTGGATCCCGGACCTGACGCGACTCTTAGCGCCATACCCTGATGTGCGCATCGTCGTGCACAGCACATGGCGCACGGAGTACCAAGTCGAGGAGCTGCAGATGCTGCTCGAAGGCGTTGGTGCAAGAGTCATCGACTCCACGCCCAAGGGTGGGCGCCTTGAGAGCATCGAGCGATGGCTCGAGGACCGGCCGGACGTGAAGAGTTTTCGCATCCTGGACGACAACGAGAGCGACTTCTTCGACAAACCTCCCTCCGAGCTCATTCTGTGCCCCCCGGCGCGCGGCATCAGTGACAAGGGAGCGCAGCAGCAGTTGCTGGCATGGCTCTCTGGCCAAGACCGGTGATGGGCTTGCAGGCTGGCAGGTCAGGGGTGTTGGCAGGGTGCCATGAGCGCTAGTCATGCTGGGCTGCTTGCTCTGGACTTTGATGGCGTCATGCACCCGGACGGGGCTAGCGTCGACAGGTACTTCTGCCACCTACCGCTGCTCGAGGATTGGTTGCGGCGTCGACCTGGCATCGATGTTGTCATTTCATCGAGCTGGCGAGAGAAGCATCCGCTGGACGAGATGGTGAGCTATTTTTCGGAGGACCTGCGGCCGCGCATCGTCGGCGCCACCCCGGTCATCAAACGCGACAGCTGGGCGCAGTACGACGGGGAGCCACCGCCGGTCCGGTTCGAGCGGGAGGCGGAGGTCCTTCGCTGGCTGCACTCCAGCGGATCAGCGTGGATGCCATGGGCCGCCTTGGATGACCAGGCCTGGCGCTTCAAGCCGTTCAATCCTCGCCTGGTCGTGTGCGACGGCAAGGTTGGATTGACGGGGCGGGAGCTCGCGCGGCTGGATGCGATCTATGCCGCCTAGATTTTCCAACGCCTCCGTCCGGGTCGCTGTTCCCGATACGGGCCCTCTTGCCACGCTCGCGAAGCTTGGTGCCCTCGACGCCTTGCTGGTGTTCAAGGCAATTGTCGTCACCGACTACGCCGCTTTCGAGGCGACGCGACGGCGCGCGGAGATGGCCGGCGCCAAGGCGATCCACAACTTCCTGCGAGAACACGCGGGGCGCATCGACTTCGAGAAGACGGGGTATGGACAGAACTATTTGCAGCTCTGGCGCTTGCACGAACGATTCGCTGCAGATCCCGAGCTCGCTGCGCAACTGGGCGTCGATATGACGCCACCTCAGGCCGGCGAAAACACGGTCATCGAGTATGTTCGCGACATCGTCGGGAAGGCGCCGGCCAATTCGACCCTGATCCTTGTCGAGGAAGACCAACTGCTGCGCGACCTCTCACCCCTTCCCCGCAATGCGCACATGCGCTCGACGCGCGCGTTTCTCAACGCCTTGCCGCACGGCAATGAATGGCATCTAAGCTGAAGAGTGCAGCCTACCTCGGCCCAGGGAGGCAGGGCCTGGGTGGCCCAGTCCACGGCGACGACGTCGATTCGGCCGAACCAACCGATGACGCCGAAGCAGCAGCGGTGGCCGTGGACGCCGGGTGGCAGCTCCAAAGCAACGCCATCATCTCCGAGCCGTCCCTGGTCAAGTAGAACACGGCCATGTCAGCCCGTGAGAGCGGTGGCGCTGGTCACCCCTCGCAGGGACTTGAACCTAAACTGAAATACGACCACGTGCCCGACCGGTAGTCGGCATAAGGCTCACTCTCAGGAAAACAGCAGTTTCGCTACAGGACCCTACGCGCTCCCGCCTCGCGCCCAAGTGTGATACGTTAACAATCATTTACACGAGGAGAGGGTTAGGAAGATGGCGGCTGCATACAGCGATCCACGCTGGCTCAATGACCTGCGGCGCTTCCTTCCCCTGAAGAGCCAGTTCGTCATGACCGGAAACGTCAGAGACCTGCAGGCAACCCAGTTGGCGCAAGGCATGGTGACATCCTTGCGCTTCGACCAGACTCTCGCTAATGCCCTCTTTGCGCACGGCTACGGCCAGGTGGTTCAGTTCGACCAGTTGCGTGGCTTCCAGTCGATGGCTCCGACGATCCCGCCTGCTGACCCCCCTGCCGCAGAGCCGCTCCTCGATTTGCCCGCGGCAACTGGAACTCACTCCGGACCAGACGCTCTGATTGGACTGATGCCGCAGCTCGTGAGGCACGAACGTGCGCCTGCGGCGTTGGTTGTCGATTTCGCTTCTCGCCTGACGGTCAGCTCCGAGAACCTCACGCCGGCCGAGCATCAGCTCTTCACCCAAGCGTTGATCCTCTCCCACGAGGCGCGTCCCCGCCCTGTCGAAGGCCAGACGAAGAGCTTCTTCAACACGGTCATCTGGATCGTCGAGCGAGAAGGCGACCTGCCAGATTGGCTTGTCGTCGGCAACCCCCGAATCCGCGTCATTCCTGTCGCCAAGCCCGACCAGGTGGTGAGGCGGGTGTTGGCTACAGCCCTGCTGCAGATCGTTCCTGGATTCCGGGACGCGAGGCCGGAAGACCGCGAGACAGCCGCGAACGAGTTTGTCGAAAGCACCGAGGGTCTGCTGGTGCATGACATGAACGCGATAGCGACCCTTGGGAAGGTTGAAGGCGTCCAGGTCGCCAACATTGCAGATGCGGTCCGACGCTACAAGGTCGGGGTTACCGAAGACCCTTGGCAACGGCTTGACCGCAACAAGATCAAGGAAGCAGATGACCTCGTGCGCCGTCGCGTGAAAGGGCAGCCGCTGGCCGTCACGCACATGCTCGACCTGGTCAAGCGCGCCGTCACGGGCGTCGGTGGCAAGCGAGGTAGTCGACCGCGCGGCGTTGCCTTCTTGGCGGGCCCGACCGGCGTCGGCAAGACCGAGCTGGCCAAAACCATCACGAGCCTGCTTTTCGGCGACGAGAGCGCCTACATCCGGTTCGACATGTCGGAGTTCAGCGCCGAACACGCTGACCAGCGCTTGATCGGAGCTCCGCCCGGGTATGTCGGCTACGACATGGGTGGTGAGCTGACGAACGCAGTGAGGGAGAAGCCGTTCAGCGTGGTCCTGTTCGACGAAATCGAAAAGGCTCATCCCCGCATCCTCGACAAGTTCCTGCAGATCCTGGACGATGGCGTGCTCACTTCGGGGCGGGGCGACCGGGTTTATTTCTCCGAGACGCTCATCATCTTCACGTCCAACCTCGGCATCTACAAGACGGATGAGTCCGGTCATCGCGTCGCAAACGTGCGTCCGGAGGACACGTACGAAGGGATGCGAGACCGAGTCCTGTCCGAGATCCAAGACCACTTCAAGCTGGTCCTGAACCGCCCCGAGATCCTGAACCGCATTGGCGAAAACATCATCGTTTTTGACTTCGTTCGGCAGGACGTGGCTGAACAGATTTTCGCGCAGATGTTGAACGGCATCCTGGCCGATCTGAAGTCGAAGGGCTATCAGGTCACGCTTGACGACAGCGCCACGGCCCATCTCAAGGCTGAGTGCTTGCGAGACCTGTCTAACGGCGGCCGGGGCATCCGGAACCAGCTCGAGGCATTGCTTGTGAATCCGTTGGCTCGACAGGTATTCGACGAGGACGTTCAGCCCGGAGAGCCCTTTGTGCTCTGCTACTTTTCGGACTCACAGCGCCTTGAGCGATGCCGCGACTGAGGCCAACGTGAAGATTTCCCTGTCGCGCCTGCACTACCCCGTGACAACGCTCGGACCGGGGCGGCGAATCGGAATCTGGTTTCAGGGCTGCAGCATTCGCTGCGATGGCTGTGTTTCCGCTGATACATGGGCCGAAGGGCGGACCTCCACAACGGTTGCAGAGGTGGCAATCGCCGTAGCGCGCTGGCTGCCTAAAGCGCATGGGATCACGCTCTCAGGCGGCGAGCCGTTCGACCAGCCTGAGGCGCTTGCCGCGCTGCTTGCGGAGATACCGCTAGCGGACGACCAGGATGTGCTGGCCTACAGCGGTCACCCTTTCGAGCGAATTGCGCATCACCCTTCCCTCAGGAACGGGAAGATTGACGCGCTGATTTCAGACCCGTACCTGGCCGAGGAAGCTCAATCCCTGCCGCTACGAGGCAGCGACAACCAACAGTTGCACCTGCTCACTGAACTAGGCCGCAACCGCTTTTCAGGATTTCAAGTTCCCATGGCCGCTGACCGCCGCAACCTGGATGTCATGTTCGATAGCGACGGGACGGTCTGGCTTGCTGGAATTCCACGCCCCGGCGACATGGACCGCCTGCGCCACATCCTGAGTATGCAAGGCCACGATATCCAAACGACAGCCGCTCCGATCAGAACCCGTTGAAATGATTCGCTACTGCCCAAACTGCAAGACCGAGCGCACGCTAAACGAGTTTTTCTGCGAAGGAGAATTCAAGGGCGCTCGATGCGAATGGTCCCTGTCTGATGAGCCGCTTCGGCAGCCGGGGTGGCGGCCGCACGTGCTGGTCACTGAAGAAGCGCTTCAGGCCAGCGTCTGCGAATCGCTGTGCACTGCAGGCCATCCGATGGCCGCCTATGACTTCATTTGCATGACCTGCGGTGCAGACCGCGCTGTCGCCCTTGGTGCCTCAGCGGCCACCGCAACGACGATTCCTCAGGAGCCGCCCCCCGCGGATGCCATCCAGGATGCGATCGACGGTTGGCGGCTTATCCGTGAAATCAGCTCGACGCCGCGCGTACGGGATCGCTACATCGCAACCCACGAGGGCACTGGCCAGACCGGCGTGCTCACCCTCTATCACCATGGCGCCGAGCCGGACCCAGCGATCTATGAGGTCCTGCGCAGGATCCCTCGTGACCATGCGCCCCACCTGTTGGCCACCGGTCGTTGGGACGAGCGCGCCTACGAGGTATCCGAGCATCTAACCGCCGGCACGCTCAAAGACCTGGGCGTCGTCGCCACCGACTTGCCAAGCATCCGACGCATCGTAGAAGAGATCGGCAAGGCGCTGCACGCCTTTTCGGAGGTTGGCCTAAGGCACCGGGACATCCGCCCCGCCACTCTGCAGGTCCGGGCACGGGAACCTTTGGACCTGGTTATCAGCGGCTTCGGTTCTGCTCGCCTCTCCGAGTTCGACCTCGACATTGTTTCCCCACTGGAAGTCACGCGGTACATGGCGCCGGAGGCAGTCGCCGGCGGCGTGGCGGCGGCATCGGACTGGTGGAGCCTGGGGATGGTCCTACTTGAACAGGTCACCCAGGGTGCTTGCTTCGAGGGAATCAACGAGCACGCCTACCTCATTCACGTGCTGGCGAATGGCGTCCCGCTTCCAGATGACCTACCACCTGAACTCGACCTTCTCTTCCGCGGTCTGCTGGCCCGGGACAGGCTTGAGCGCTGGCAGTGGGACCAGGTCAAGGCGTGGCTTGATGGCAAGGATGTCGACGCGCCCCCGAGAGTCAGTTCGGAGGACTTACAAGGACGTGCTGCCTCGCTGGAGCTCTCAGGTCGCAAGTTCCGCGTGCCCCGCCAGTTCGCGCTCGCGGCCGCCGAGGCGGGAAACTGGGATCAAGCTCGCGACCTGCTGATGCGCGGGGCCATTGCTACAAGTGCCCAAGAGGCAGAGGTAGCCCCTCGTCAGCTTGCCGCGCTTCGACAGATTGCGCACAGCGATAGCATCGACGACGACTTCAAGTTGATGCTTGCTTTGAAGGTGCTCAACGCGGAGATGCCGCTCATCTTCCGCGGGGACATCGTGACTCCAAGGTGGCTGTTAGACCACCCGCTTGAAGGATATGAACTCATCAGCGGAGGTGTGCCAGCCTTACTTGAGCGCCTGGACACAGAGAGCTGGGTTCTTCAGCTGAAGAACCGCGACGAGGCCGTGCGCCGTCGAGCAAAGAATCTGTCCATCGAACTCAACGAGGATCACCTCCGCATCTACGTTCTGACAACCTCTAAGGCCCGCCTAACCGCGGCCTGGGAGGAACGTCGCCGTCTGTTCCCTGATACATCCCACGGCGGTCTACAGAGCATCGCGGAGAAGTCAGTCATCGGCGAGGAAGACCTCATCGTCCTGCTTTCCGCCACGCTCGCCTCTATGACCTCGTTGGATGCGGTCGTCGCTGACGCAGCCAAGCTGGCAAGCTGCGCAGGCATTCGGCTGTTCAACGCAGATGCAGCACGAGAGCTTGCCTCGATACCGAGGCTGGAACTCATTCAGCGCGTGAACGAAAGAACCGGCGGATTCTCGACCTGCCCATACGCTGATCTCAACGAGTGGGCTGATGACTTCCGACTCGACAAGCGAGTTCTGTTGGCCCGCGCCATGGTTATGCTTTCCGTGCCAGCCTCCGAATGGGTTGAGCCACAGAAGCAGCAGTACATCTCGCAGATCCTCGACTTCTTCGAAAAACGGGTGGCAGGCGCAGTTCTACGAGGGCCGCTCGTGCGAATGGTCATAGGCAAACACACTGCCCGTGTCGACCTGCACGAGATTGGCACCGAGCGTGTTTCCGCCCCGGCGGTCCTGGACCACATCCTGCAGCGCAACCAGCAGTCGGTCGCCCTGGACCCCGCAGCGTTTCTCAAGGACGGGACCACCGAGGACCGTCTTCATAGCCTGGCACGGCACACTACGCTCTACCGCAGAGACACGGGCATCGACGGCCTGTACATGGGCTTTCCGTTTCTGTTGGCTCGGGACGCTAAGGCGTCCACCAAGACGCGAATCGCCCCCGTACTCCTCTGGCCCGTACAGCTCACGCAAGAGGTTGGCCATCGAGGTGCCGCCTCTCTAGCTTTTGACGGCGACCGGGAGGAAGTCCGCCTGAACCCTGCAATCGAATCGCTGCTTGGGCCTGAAGTGGCCAAGTTGTGGCGGCAGACCGCAGACGAGCTTCTCAGCCGCTCGTCACTCAGGGCGTCGGACGTGATGGACGCCTTTGGGGTGCTGAGCGATGCCAAGTCTCGGGTCATCCGCGCCCTGCCCGGTCCCTCCATCACGTTGCCCCCCAGGTCCGACGCATTGGAGTGCGCAGCAGTGCTATTCCACGTCACCTTTACGGGTCAGGCGATCGGTGAGGAGCTGCGGAAGTTGAAGCAGCATTCGCCGGCAGGGACGGGATTGGAAACGGCGCTGCGCTTGGGATCCATCGGCAAGCCGCAGACACAGCAGCAGGTTCCGCATCGCAGCCATCACAAAGAGCTCGACCGCTACTTCACCGTGTCGAGCGACCCGTCTCAGGAGTCCGCCGTGCTGCAAGCTCGTCAGGGTCCGGGCTTGCTCATCGAAGGGCCGCCTGGCACCGGCAAGAGCCAGACCATCGTCAACATCGTTTGCGATGCAATCGGACGTCGAAAGAGCCTGCTGGTTGTTTGCCAAAAGCATGCCGCTCTTGAAGTCGTGCAGAAGCGCCTTGTGGCCGAAGGCCTTGGCGACCGCATCATCATGGTCAATGACGTCAACAAGGATCGGACCACCATCATCAAAGCGGTCCGTGAGCAGCTAGAAGCTCTGCATCGCCGCACGTCGGACCCGCTGGTTGCCGTTCGTAGGAAGCGGGAACACACTGCGGCGCGAATCGAGGCGCTGGAAGGGGAGCTGGACCGCCACCACGCAGCGCTGCACCGAGTCGATGAGCAGACGGGCGTCAGCTACCGCACGCTCCTCGGGGAATTGATCGCGCTGGAGAAGCCGCAGCCCCCTATCGACCTCCCTGCCCTGCGCAACCCCTTGCAGAAGATGGACACGGGGTCCCTGGCCTCGTTGGAGGAGGAAGTCGCCCCGCTGGCTAGACATTGGCTGCCCGCACGCTTCGAAGGAAGCGCCTTGGCTAGCCTTCAACCCTTTTCCGCTGACCGCGCCACACAGGTCGACTTCAAGGCGTCTTTCGACGCCTTTGTCCAGGTTGAGCAGTTACGTACAGAGGTGCTGTTGGCACGTCCTTGCGCTTTCGAGGTGGAGGATCCCACGCCACACAAGACATGGATTGCTGCGTACGGGCAGCAGTTCCTCAATTTGCGTGACTTGCATCGCTCGCTCTTGGCCAGGTGGCTTCCGTTGTTCCGTCCGGTTGGTAGCTCCCGTGGCCAGTCCCTCATCGCAGAGCTTCGAAACCTTGTGGCCGAGCTGACCGATTGCCCACATCTCCATCACGACAAGCTGCTCTCGCCGCTTTTGGCTGGTTCGCAGTACCAAGCTCTCGCCTCCTATATTGCCCATGGTGTCGAGGCGACATCGCCGGCGTCGTGGTGGCAAGTCCTGAACATCAGCAAACACCTGCGTAAGAGCGCCCTTCTGAAGTACCTGAAGAGCAACGGGGATGCGCCGACCGATGTCCGAGTTCAGGCACTTGTCCAAGCCGCGAGACTTGAACAGCAACTGCGCCCACTCCGACTGGGGCTGAGCAAGCTCCACCAGGAGCTTCACCTACCCGCAGTCGCAGCCGATGCAGGCCCTACGCTTCTGTCAGACGCACGAGCTTCTCTAGAGGTCGTCAGCAACATCTCTGAACTTGCTTCTCGCCTGGCGCTCGCGCCCTGGTCTGACAAGCTGGACTCCGCTGCTGTGGAGGGATCTCGCGACGCGATGGTGAGGATGTTCGCCACCTTCGATGACGCGTTTGCTCGATATGAAGTCCGCACGTCTAGCGCGCATGCGCTTCGTGCTCTTGGGAGCTGGATGGCAGAGGCCTGGGTCAACGCCTGCGGGCATGCAATCGCCCGAAACGAACCTAATCAGGGTCGGCTTGAGCCCATCATCCAGGCGCTGCCATCGCTTGCCCCGTACCAGCTCTTCAGGGGACGCGCGCAGCGTCTCAGCAAGGAGGCGCTGGACACATTTGCCCTCCTGCGGACCAAGGAAGCCCAACTCGAACAGATCGACAGCGGCGCGCTCGAGCAAGAGTTGCGTCGACTGGTCAATAGAGAGGCGCGGCTTGGGTGGAAGCGACGTATGGAGGATGCGGAGCCTGGCCTACACCTCGAACACGCGGAGATTGCCACCAAGGTTGCGAGCCTGGCTGACCTCGATGTGGAGATGCGGGCGCTGAACAGGCAACTACTGAAGGACGACTTCGACCTCTCCGCCATCCGCCGAACACCAGATTGGGAAGACATCACCAGGCTCACGGGTCAAAGAGCCAGGCGCCTGCGGGAGTTCATTGAACTGGGCACGCCGCTTGGCTTGATGCAGCTGCGGCCCATCTGGCTGATGAATCCGGACGTCGCGAGCCGAGTGCTGCCTCTCAAGGGAGCGCTCTTCGACTCGGTGATCTACGACGAGGCGTCGCAGATGCCGGTGGAACACGCTCTGCCGACCTTGTTCCGGGGTGCAGTGAGCATCGTCTGCGGAGACGAGAAGCAGATGCCACCGACGTCGTTCTTCGCAAGCAAGGTGGAGAGCGACGAAGCCGACGCTTTCGATGGTGAGGTGCCGGATGAAGATGCTTCTGAAGAGGAGCGCGATGCATTCGAGGAGACCTGGAACCGGCGGGAAATTAAAGACTGCCCGGATCTGCTGCAGCTCTCCCGAACCAACCTGCCCAACTCAACGCTCCAGATCCACTACCGGTCGGCATTCCGGGAGCTGATTGGCTACTCAAACGCCTGTTTCTATGGGAACAACCTCAGCGTTCCGGTGAGGCACCCCGAGGCGACGGTTCGTCAGGCACGGCCCATTGAGGTCATCCAGCTGAACTCGACCTACGTGGACCAGACGAATCCCGGCGAGGCCGATCGCGTAGTCGAGGTGTTGGCTGAGATGTGGAAGCTGCCAGCGACCCAGCGTCCCTCGGTTGGCGTCGTCACCTTCAACCGCAAGCAGGCTGACTTGGTCGAGGACCGTCTGGAACAACGCGCTGAACAGGATGCGGATTTCAGGGAAGCCTACCGCCAGGAAAGCGAGCGCGTAGAGGGTGGCGAGGACATGGGTGTCTTCGTCAAGAACGTCGAGAACGTCCAGGGCGACGAGCGCGACGTCATCATCTTCTCGACAACCTTCGGCCGGAACAGCCAGGGCACCTTCCGAAGAGGGTTCGGCGTGCTGGGCCAAAAAGGCGGCGAGCGCCGGCTCAACGTGGCGGTGACCCGCGCCCGGCGGAAAATCGTACTGGTCACGTCCATGCCGATCGCGGAGATCTCGGACGTGCTCAGCACCCATAGGCCGCCATCCACCCCACGCGACTTCCTGCAGGGGTACCTCGAGTACGCCCGGACCGTGTCCAGCGCCGAGTTTGCAAACTCGAGGTCTCTGCTGCACCGGATGGCCGTGCGTCGCGATGGAAAGACGGCGGCGCAAACACACACCGCAGAAGACGGATTCAGTCAGTCGGTGGCGGACTTCGTGGCATCTTTCGGATGGGACGTGGTGAAGTCTCCGAATGACGATGCCTTCGGACTGGACTTCGCCATTGAGGATCCAAGGACCGGGCTATTTGCCATTGGAATCGAGTGTGACGCGCCAAGGCATGAACTTCTTGCCAGCGCGCGAGCGCGTGAGGTCTGGCGGCCCAGCGTCCTTCGCAGAGCCGTGCCGAAGATTCACCGGGTGTCATCACATGCTTGGTATCACACGCAGGAGGAGGAACGCGACCGCCTCAGCGACGCCATTGCATCTGCGCTTGAGATCCAGGAGGCTGCATGAGTGGCCCAAAGGTGGTTCGGGTCGTCACCCGAGAGGAGCGCATCGAAATATGCGAAGGGTTGCTCGCTCAGTTGGATGCAGCAATCCGCGCTCTGAAGGCCGACGCGGCGCGCCTGGGTGATTCTGAAGGCGAGGAACTGGCTGGATCTAGAGGCCGCCGTGAAGCGTTGGCAGAGCTGGTTCGTGAGAACAACTTCGACCAAGCTGAGGTGCAGGTGCGCCAGGAGATTGGATTCATCTCTACCAAACGAGACGAGGTCATCGAACGCGCTGCGAGTGCCGCCGCGGTAGCACGACGCGAGCTGAGCAGCCAACGACACGCTGCAACAACGCTTTTGAAGGAGCTCGAGCGCCGGGCGCCGGAAGCCCACGCGGAGTTCGCCGCTGGCCTCAGGCAGATCGCTGGGCAGTCGAAGGCTTCGAAGTCCGCTGAGTCCGTACTCGCAAAGGCGATGGGCGCTCTCTCGCCGGCAGCACCAACTTCTCACCTTTCTGAGGCGCAGATGGCTCTAGCGAAGTCGCTCCAGGCGACGCCGGGCCCGGACCTTGTCAGCAGCGGCTGGCAGTCGATGTCTGCTCAAGACAAGCGAGTTAGCGACCTGCACCATTTGCTTGCGCAGATTCACGTACTCAGAGACTCCGAAGACGCTGCGGCGTTCAGCCGGCGGCTAGACGCCCTTGAACGGGAGGCGGAAGGACCGGTGCGCAACATGAAGCTTGATGCACTGGTCATTGAAGCCGCCGGAGCGGTAGACCGGTTAAGACGACTTGCAGGTCTCGTTGAAGCGGCCCGAAGTGCGTTGGCCGAAGTTGAAGTGCTGGGCGCCGACACGGACCTGACATCCGTGCGCCAGGAACTGTTAGCCGCGATAGCCACCACAGATGAGATGCGGCTGACAAAGGCTACGGCCGACGCGACCCATGCCGTCGGTCTCGCTCGGGCTACCCGGGCAGCGGCAGCCAGGCGGGAAGCCATCCTGACGGGCTTGGCGACGCTGGGATACCAAGTCAACGAGAACATGGCGACCTCCTGGGTCGATGAAGGTCGAGTTGTCCTCAAGAAGGCCGATTCAGATATGCATGGGGTGGAGATTGCCAGCGCGCCCGACGCTAAGCGCCTCCAGGTCCGTGCGGTGGCCTTTTCGCCCGCACTGCCGGCTATGGCGAACTTGGCGGCTGAAACCGCTTGGTGCGGTGATTTCGGTCGCCTGCAAGACCATCTTCAACAGCACGCAGGCGATTTGGCCATTGAACGTGCGCTGCAGATCGGCGTCGTTCCTCTGAAGGTCGTGCAGGCGCCTGCCTCAGTCCAAGAGCGAGCGGCCACGGCGCGCACGTTAAAGCCAAATAGGGCTCGATGAGCCTCGAAGCCTTGCCGAAAATTGGTGAACTCTGGCAGAAGTCTGTCCTCTGGGACGTGCCCTGATGGGGTGTACCAGCGGGAGATGGTGCCTACCATGAAGGCAGCGCAAGGCTACCGGCACCTTCATAACCCGACTGCTGCTGAGCGGCCTGATCGCGCCGGAGCACCTGCCGCATTTTGTACAAGCACGAAGTCCATGCCAACGTGCTGGTCCTGCTGGCCTACTACATTGCCGCCATCAACATCGAGCCGACTTACCACAGCAGCGTAGGCGGCAACTGCGAGCCGTTCGAAGGCATCAGCTTGACTGACAACTTCCAGATGTACGAGAAGGAAGACTTGGTGGCTGCGCTGCTGGTGGCTGCCCGGCGTCAACTATCTTGAGCTGTCAGCGACAACTATCGTGAGCGGTGCGGTCGGGCGTTGATCATTGGGCTGGTGTTGCGCCGCGTTGCCGGCGAGCCGGCAACGCGGCGCGGCGGCGGTAGCTGTCCACGTTCATCTCCAGGATGGTCGAGTGGTGGACGAGGCGGTCCACGGCGGCCACTGTCATGGCCTTGTCGGGGAAGACCTCGTCCCAGGCCGAGAACGGCGCGTTGGCGGTGATGGCAATGCTCCTGCGCTCGTAGCGCTCGGCGATCAGCTCGAATAGCACGGACGTCTCGGCCTGGTCGCGCCTGGCGTAGCTGAAGTCGTCGAGCACGATGAGGTCGAAGCGATCCAGCTTGCTCAGCTCGGCTGGCAGCCGCAGATCGCGCCGGGCGGCCTGCAGTCGCTGCACCAGTTCGCTCGTGCGCACGAACAGCACCTTCAGTCCACGATCGATCAGCGCGTGGCCGATGCCGGCCAACAGATGCGTCTTGCCGGTCCCGGGTGGCCCGAACGCCAGCAGGTTGTGACCCTGGCCGATCCACGAGTCGCCCTCGGCCAGTGCCATCACATGGGCCTTGGACACGGCAGGCACCGCCGCGAAGTCGAACTCCGCCAGGCTCTTGCCTGGTGGCAAGCCGCTGTCTGCCCGAGCGCGTGCCAGCCGCCGTGTCTCGCGCTCGGCCATCTCGTGGCCCAGCAGGGTGTGTAGCAAGCGCTCGGCAGGCCAGCCCTCACGGTTGGACTGCGCGGCCAGCTCAGCCCACAGCCGCTTGATGGTCGGCAGCCGCAGCTCGGTCAGCATGATCGGCACGGCCGCGGCGGAGCCGGTGGCGTCCGTGATGTGGGCAGCGCCGTTCATGCGGCCTCCAGCAGTTCGTCGTACACCGAGGTCGACGGCAGCACCACACGAACCTCCGGCATGCTCGGCTGCCTGGGCGCGAACTGCTCGCGCAGTACGTCGATGTCGGGCAGTTCGTCGCGGGCGTGCAAGGCTGCCAGCAACCCTGCCAACTCGGCCACCGCGCCAGCACGGTCTGCCAAGTCCAGCAGATCGACCATCAAGCGGCAGGCGGCGCGTTCGGGGAGCCGCGCGCTGATGTGTTCCCACGCCTGGGCGTACTCGCTGCGCGGGAACATGGCGTCGCGCAGCACCCAGCGCGCGAAGGCCCCGGGCTTGCGCTTCAGGCTGGGCAGCATGTGGCGCCAGTCGATCTGCCGCGGATGGCGGTCGGTGGCATTGGCATACAGCCGCTCGCACTCGAAGACCTTGACGCCGCCCAGCCAGGCGTCCAGGTGGGTGCTGTGCAGCCGGACCTTCAGCCGCTGCCCTGCCAGCCGAGAGGGCACGCTGTACAGCACGCTCTTGGCGCTGAAGACGCTGAACTTGCTCACGCGGGCATCGACCTCCTCGAAGTCGGCCGTGCGGCGTGCCGGCAGCGGCTTGAGGCAGGCGCGCTCGACCTCCCAGGCGCGGGCGCAGCGGGCGTTGAGCCGGCGCACGGTCTCGGCCACGAATTGCTCGTAGGTCGCCAGGTCGGCGAACTCGCGGCTGCCGCGCAGCAGCAGGGCCTGGTCCAGCCCCTTCTTCAAGCTGCCCTGGCGCGCCTCGATGGCGCCGTTCTCGTGGCTGACGCCGGGGTTGTTGCGCGTGGGGCGCACGCCGTAGTGCTGGCACAGGGCCTTGTAGCGCTTGGTCAGCTCTTCCTGTTCAGCCAGGTTGTTGAAGGCCGCCGACAGGCTGTCGGTGCGGTGCTCCTGCGGCACGCCGCCGGCCATCCACAGCGCTTCCTGCAGCCCAGCGGCCAGGGACTGGAAGCTCTCCCCGCCGAGCACGACGCGGACGTGGCGCCAGCCGCTGTGGGCCAACGCGAACTGGTACAGCCGGTGTGGGAACGTCAGGCCGTCCACGCGGATGTCGAGCTCGTCGGCCACGGTGAAGTCCGACAGCCCCAGCCGGCCCGGCGGGTGCTCCTGCGCGAAGTAGATCTCGCGTTCGCCGCCATGCTCGGCGCGCCACTGGCCCACGCGGCGCTGCAGGGTGCGCAGCACCGAGTCGGCGAACCGCTCGGGGTGGCGCCGCTGCAGTTCTTCCAGCAGCGTCACCGCCATCAGCGACGGCGCGCCCTCGAGCATCGGCACCACCTCGGTGGACCACACCTCGGCCAGCGGGTCGGCACGGGTCCGCCAGTGCCGCGCTGGGCGCTGCGAGGGCAGCGACTGCGCCGACTCCACCCGGCGAGCGCTGGCCACGCTGATGCCGGTCTTGGCGGCTGCAGCCTCCTGGCTGTGCTCGCCCCTCAATGCCTTGTACTTGTTCACTTGCAGGTCCGATATGCGTTTGCCGGGCACCGTGGCCACCTTCCTGTCGAAGGCGATCACTGTAGGAACCCAACCGCAAAACGCACCCCGGCGGCGTGCGTCAACCGCTCAAGATAGTTGTCGCTGAGCGCTCAAGATAATTGTCGGCCGCCAGGTGGCAGAGGAGCGGAGCGACCCAACTGAGCTACTCGTACGCATCGAGAGCAGCAGCACCCTGTAGCAGAATTTCCTTGGTGACTTTGCCCTTGCGGAAGCGGAGCACCTTGCTGGCAGTGGCTTGGCGCTCTTTCTCTGAACTGATCTCTCGATGCGCAGCAGCTTCGGCGGGCAACATCGCAGAGGCTAGGATTGCATCTCCGATTCGTCGCTCGAAACTCTCAACGGCGCTACTTGCCACTACGACATTCGTCACCTCAGGCGAGGTTGCCACGAATGGACATGACAAGTCTTTTCGAACGGTAGTCCCAGTGATCTCCTGGCGAGAAAGCGCCTCGACATCTTCTCGACGCATTGCAAAATCTGCCGACCGGTAGGCGGAAAGCAACTCCTTCGCACCCACTTTCGCAGACCGTGACGCGCGGCGCACTTGCCGGACCGCGAGCTCGACCAAGTCAACCACATTTCGCTTGATGCCGAACGTGTAATGGTGGATCTGACCCCCTTCCGAGATTGGATCGAACGTCAGGACGTCCGGCGCAACTGACCGCACAGCATCTAGATAGGACGTCCAGTCCGGGTCATCAGCAGCAAGCGGCTTTAGCACAACCGGCGTGGAGAGAAGTCGATCACGGTCTTCCTGCGGCCTGCCCCGCAGCTTGTTAACCAGGCTGAAGTTGGCGCCGTAGATCAAGATCGGCCCGATAGAGTGCAACTTTAGCAAGACGGTCGACGCTCGAGCGTTCGCACTGCTGCCCGCCGCTATCCACTGAAACTCGTCCACTGAAATGATGCACGTCAACTCTCTGCACGACACCCGCGCCGCGGCCTTCAGTAGCCCGCGGACAGTCCCGACCGTTCCCAGGGAAGTCGCAGTCCCTTTGGGCTCCAAGTGTTCGCGGAGCAGCGAATTGAGTCCGTCGCCATTTGTCAGTGTCATCATCCAAACTCCAACTGGTCGAACACTACTGTGTCCATTAACAGACCAGGAGTCAGCGCGAGGAAGTAGGCGTGCAAGTGCGTGAAGGATCGCGCTTTTTCCCGTCCCCGCAAGACCGGTAAAGCAGATAGCTGGCGCTCGGCTCAGGCCCCACGGCGCCTCGGAATAGAGCCCTGCCGTGTACTTCTTGTCAGTACCAAAGTGATGCTCGGCGTGCGCCCTCGCAGTTGCAGCAAAAAGCCTGAGGATCTCTCGAGCCTGTCTATCTGGCACGAACATTTCTCGTAGCGCATCGCCAATGAGCTGCCCCAAACAGGCGGCGTCGACACCGCACCCGGTGACTTTGTTGACTGGGAGCGCGATCAGCTTGTCAAGATCAGCATCCGAAATCGCCACAGAAAACTGGGCAAGGCGCGCGTCGAGACTCATGCTTTATGCATTTTGGTGGTGCGACCCTTCAACACCTTGACCTCGTACGCGGCCGTTCCGACCGGCCGTTTCGGAGATCCCTTCTTGCGCTGGCCAGCGGACCACGGGATGCCCGTGTCTGCTTCGAATTCGGTCTCGACGCGATTGTTCGCTGCCTCTATGCTGATTCGCGTGCGAGCACGGAGTTTCGCAAGCTTCTCTGTGGTGGCCATGAGCTCGCTGAGCGGCACAAGCATGTCGTCATTTCCGACGCGCACGCGCTGGGTCGCCTCAAGTTCGAGGAGGCGCCCATTGACTTCTACCCAGATCGAACGCACCACAAGGCTCAAAATGTAGGCGCTGATCTCGAGATTAGAGACTCTGCCGACCTGTTTCATGAAACTGGTATCCCTAAACGTGTTCGACGTGTAGTGACGATGGCCAAGCTTGACACCATCACGATCAACCTGCAGTGAGACCTGAGTCCAGAACATGCGAACCGCATTCTCAAGTGTCAATTGCCTAGCCGAGGTACGAAGACGCTTTGACAGATAGTCCCAATAGTGGTGGGGCGTAAACACGCGACGTTCCGCCACGAAATCCGAGGTGGCCTGATTGCTCAGCCGTCGAGAAATATCCTTCGTATGATTCTTCGCGGCTGCCCGCATCAGTTCGCGCTTGACCATCTGGATCAAGTTCAGTTCGCTCTGGACGTACGAAGGCGCCCCCTCCAGCTGGACATCGCGAGGGTGGGTCGACTCGACCACAGCCTTCGCTTGCCCCTGGTAGGACGGAGCAATGGTCTTGATAGGAAACTGCTGCTCAAGACGATCCGCGATATTCCTGTGGCCGGCTGGGCCGCGGTCAGATTTGAATGCCGGCGCAAGTCCTTGCATGATCCAGTTCAGACTCTCTGGCGGCACGCCGTACAGACGTGCGATGTAGTCCTTTGGCGCGGCCATGCAGAACAGCATCGAACGGTAGGCCTCTCCGGTTTCACTGCCGACGGAAAAGCCGACGCCAACCGTTGCACCCGTTGTCACGCAGACCGCGACAGCCACGACCAAGGGTTCGCTAGGCTCGTCAGAAAGGATTGACCTTGGGCGCTCAGACGAAAAGTAGGCATCGACCTCAACATCCTCGAGGATGTTCGAGCACTGTGCCGTGTGGCAGCCATCGTTTGCAGTTGCCTTGGCCTTCATGCGGGCAGCACCGTATACATTCTTCTGAACAACGGCGAGCGTCAGTTCGTCAACCACAACGTACCGAAACTGGCCGTAGGACGGGAACGGCCTGTTCTGGGGGTTGATCCAGGTGTCGTTGCCGTCGGCGTCTGGGACCGTGACGCAGCCGTACTGCTCCCTCAACGCAGTTCTGTGGATCCATCGCATGGTTATCCCTTCACCGCAATAAGCAAGGTAATGGGCCACGATCGCCTTTCGCATCGGGGCGGAGCTATAGCCGTAACACGAGCCCTCGATGGAGGGTCTTCCGAACTTGCTTTCTTTGTGCTTTTCCTCGCCCCGCTTCCATAGGCCATTGCGATGGGTAGGCTGCTTTAACGCCCACTGGTTCTCACCGTGAAGTAGGAAGGCAAAGAACCAGAGCTGCAACCGGTGAGGATGCTCGGCCCTTTCACCGGCGTAGGTTGTGGCGGCTATTGCCTTCATTGGGTTTGGGGCCTGGAGAATCTCTACGGCCCTCTCCATCGCTGCCGCAATCTTGGAGAGTCGAGCTTCAACTTGCCGTCGACACGTGCTTGTCTTATGTGCTCCGTCAGAGTCGCTTTGACCGTTGCTCTGAGGAGCCACCTTTGCACGCCGCACTTCGATCTCGTCGAAGTTCACATCATCGACCTCCTCCATCCACGGTGGCAGGGCAAACTGATTCCGCAGGATCCGCAGTTTGGGAGGAGCGGCAGTAAGTGCCGCCTCGAAGTCATCCCTCGTCAACGTGACGCAATAGGGTCGCCAGTTTTGCCATCTTTTCTTGGTCTGTGCGAACCAGATAACCAGGACCGTGTTGACTTGGTAGCCTTCTATAGCTTCAGTTCGATCACAGGCGAAGTAGTATCGAATGTCCTTGCGAAAGGTACCGAACCCCTCGGGCGCTTCGAACTGGGTTCCGACGACGTGCATTCTTGCCTCTACCGTCTGAACCAGGCTGCATAGTGCTCGAGGACATCAGCCGTTTCGACTCGCAAGGGCTTGTCCATAAGCACCGGCTGAAAGAGATCGACACGCAGTTCTCGGCGCCAGATGCCCTGCTTGAGCAGCGCAACTGCTTCTCGAGCATCGATGCGGTAATCGCGCGCCACCTGATGCGCCAACAGATACGCAGGAAGGTCACGGCCGATGCGGTCCCGGTACATCGACATGATCTCCGCTCGCGCGCAGTCCCCGACGGTGTTCGGGTAGGTGTCATCAAGGAAGAGATCTCGCAGGTTGCAGCGAACGTGAAAGTCAATCGAGCTGCCGACGACCTCTACGGTCCGAATGCCGGCGTCGCTGAAGTATGTTCGCTGTAGCTCGGTGCGGGCCAGTACGGACGGGTCGTCTTCGTCCGGTCGCGCTCTCGATTGCCGTGGGCCGCGGCGGCGAAAGTCCTCATGCTTGTCCTTGATCGGCCAATCGACCACGTAGGGTCCCGCTTCGTCGGTCAGGCAAAGCGTCAGGTCAGCCAAATATGGGAACGGGACGATCGGCCACTTCGCAGGGTCGGTGCCAATCTGTGCTCTGACGCGCGGGTGCTTTGAAAGCACACCCAGCCTGTCAGCGACATCCAGCGTCCCCTTGAAGCTGCCCAACTTATGTCCGGTTGCCAGTGGGTGACCAAACAGCAGATGCGGGCACGGAGTAGCTGACATCGCCAGCTGGTCAAAGGCCTCGAAGCAGTTGGGGTTGTAAATGGCGAGAATCGCAGCACACGTCTCGTTGAAGCTCAGCGTGTGCAGCTCGCGATGCCCGAACTTTTGGGCGCGCAGGATCGTCCCGCTGCTTAGGCCCGGAGCCTCTTTCGGGTCAGCAAATGTTGCGGCAACGTAATGAGGGCTCCACTGCACCTTTGGCTGGCGCCGTCGGATCTGCTGCAGCCGCAGCCAAGTCATTTTTGCTTGAGCCATGTGTTCTCTCTTGCGCAGGAATGAGATGGACGAGCACGAGCTCACCCACTTGACTTCCTGCACAAGCTGAACCACACTGCAGCTTCCACCCCGCTGTAGGTAGCTTGTACCGAAAGCCGACGAACGCCAGCCTTAGGGCTGGCGTTTTTCGTTTCTGGTTGAGACGAGACTTCAGGTCATCTACTGACCTCCAATTCGATCGGGGTGCTCGCCCTGCGTGCCGAAGTAGCAGCTTCAGCGAGCGTCGAGATCCAGGCCTCCACGTCCGTGCGCCGCCAGCGACGCTGACGGCCTACAAGAATGAAGAGGGGCACTTTCCTCTTCGCGACCATCGACTCGAAGGTCCGGCGCGAGACTCGAAGGACATCGCGGACCTCGTCGGCAGTCAGGAGAGTTTCCATTTCACCCACCTGCACTTAGCTGCACTGTCGCGACAATAGAGCCCGCAATCGGATCGACGCAAACGAGTTCACACCGATAGGCAGAGGCTGTCGTCATTGCTACAATTGCGCCCTCTGAATCGTAATTCGCAGTGAATAAGATATCTAATTCACTGCGTTTCTCGGGCGCCTCTCTTGGGAGGGCCTCCGTCCCGTCGTGAACGTCAGCGACGACATGCCACTTTACCTATATAAGTCAGGGGAGCACACGGCGTGCTCCGCTGGAGATCGGGGTCGCCAGGGCCCGTGGCAGTGCAGAGACAGGAATGGCAGAAGGCATCGTGGAACCCCGGAGCGGCAACACCGAGTTGCCATTTGGCGCTTCCGTTCTGGGGGTTCTGCGCTGGTTGCCCGACGAGACGCTGTTCAGTTTCTCGAGCCGGTATCACCGGCTGTCTGCAAGATTGCGCGCCGAATGGACGTGCCGCGCCCTCTATGGAGCGGCTCGCGGCGGTTTGGCACATGACCTTCCGGACAACCTCGATGCATTCGTCGATCGCACTCAATCTTGGCTGGGGGCTGACGCGGAGGTCCTGATTCGGCAGCGCACCATCCTGCCGTTTTACTTCCCGTTCAGGCCGCCTGCTGACGCCGATGCCGCTGTCGCTGCGCTGCGCGGCCCCGGCATCGGTTCACTGAAGTTCCGGCTCGGCATGCTGACCAGCCGCTTTCGGGCACACCATCCTCTCAAGGCCTGCCCCCGGTGTATGGCCGAGGACGTCGAATCGGCCTGCGTAGCCTACTGGCATCTCGCTCATCAGTACCCCGGTGTTTGGCTCTGCACAAGACACAACGAACTGCTGCTGGAATCGACCATGAAGTCCAGCGGCATCGGGCGCTTTGACTGGCACCTGCCATCCAGCGCCAATCTCGTGCTCTTGATCCCACCGACATCAGATTCCCGAATGGAGGAGTCACTGCGTGACCTCCTGCAAGGCTTTGCCACCGCGGCGCAGTCATTGGCCACCTTGCCACGCAACTTCCACTTTGCAGCGGAGGTCCTGGTTCGCGCTCACTCCAGCCAGGCCGTCGCTCGGGGCTTGGCGGTGCGCTCTGGCCGGATGGAAGCCCATGCCAAAGCCAGCCTGTCCAATTTTCTGAAGCCGCTGGCCAGGGTGCCCGAACTCGCGGCGCTGGCGGTTCCCGTCGACAAGGCGGCTGCGCAGTTCCCCTACCTTCGGGATCCGGCGCGCGCGCTCACACATCCGCTCAGGCATATCAGTCACTTGCTTTGGCTGTACGGCAGCTGGGATGTGTTCCTGGCCGCGTATCAGCGGCAGATGGACACCGAGGACCAGCAACTGTTCGGTGACCCCCCTCCCTTTGTGGCGGCGACAGCGCCTGAAGACCCGCGCATCCGGACTTTCTTGGATCTGGTCGAGAACCAGCGATCTTCAGTGACACGCGCCGCAAGCCAAGTGGGCATCGATACCAAAACCGGCATGGCATGGGCCGCGCGCATGGGAATCACATCGTCCCGTCGCCCGAAGAAGCTCGTTTCCGCGGTCCACCTCGAACTCTTGAGGGCTCTGCGCTTGGGCTGCGACAAGCGCGATGCAGCCGAGCGGTTCGGTGTCTCGGTTGAGACGGTGACGACCACACTGAGAACCGAGGTAGGGCTACACGATGCCTGGAAGTGCGCGCGCCTTGAGGCTCGTCGCAAGACGGAACGTCGTGTCTGGCAGCGATTGCTACGCGGAAACCCGGGCGCCGGCATGAAGACACTGCGGTGGATGGCCGCCGCCACCTACGCATGGCTGTATCGAAACGACCGTGCTTGGCTAGTTGACCAGGCTGACACGATGGCGCCGCTACGGCACGGGAACAATGCCGCTGTCAAATGGCGAGACCGGGATCTCGCGCTGTCTGTCGCGGTGATTGACGCTGGTCGTGATCTGGTAGCTGAAGCGCCAGAAGTCAAGATCACGCTCTGGCGGCTCTACCAGCGCGTGCCGCAGATCAAGCCCAAACTCCGCTGCCTTGATCGACTGCCGCTGACTCGCGCCGCGATTGAGCAGGCTATTCGGCATCGGCCATCGCCGAAAGGTACGCGGCCGCTCGCCTAGAGCCGCCACGGACACGGCATGGAGCGTGTTCCGCGATAGGGACACTACCGAGTCTCGAAGTCTTCGGTTCGCGACACTCACTCGCGAAGCTGGACCGCATCGCAATAAATGTCTCTGCGGTTGGGGCTCGTCGTCTTGTCACAGCGCATGCAAATATGCATACTGGCCCTATGCGATCGGATGATATGTTGGGCTTTGCAATCCGCACGCGGCGCCTGGCAAAGCGGCTTGGCCTCACGCAGCAGGCTATAGCGCAAGCGACAGGGGTGAGCCAATCACAGGTGAGTCGCCTCCTATCGGGGAAGTCCAAGCGTCGTACTGAGGCCTTCGACACCGTATGCGTTTATGTGCAGTCGGTATCCAGGAGCATCACACCGACGGATGTCCGGGAATGCGTGCCGCTGGTCGAATCGCTTGCACTGGTTTGGGACGGATCGATAAGCCATGCGGAAGCGCTGGCCGTCGTCATCCGAAGCCTTGGCACTTTGTCAAAAAGCGGCAACAGGCGCTGACCTAGAGGAGGCTCGCATGTTCATCGCCAGACTTCTCCCCGAGGAGCTCCTCGAGGGGTACCGTGGCAGACTCCGGCTACTCAACGGCCTGCGAGATGGCGATGCCGTTGTCAAAGCCTTGAATGGACTGCTCCCCGGAATGGCTGCGTACATTGGCTGCCCGGTGGCGTTCACTGAGCTGGTCGCGCGACATAACAGCTGCCCGACCTACGACGTGGTGATGCGACACTCGATGTGGCCCTTCACCGCAGCCATCGACAGGCCTCGCGACCACAGGCGGATCGAGGCTCTAGCGGAGACCCGTGCAGGACGTACGGCGGTGATGCGAGGTGCTCGATCGCATGCGTGGCTGTGCCGCGACTGCGTGCGGGAGGATCTTGGGTTTTGGCACTTGTCGTACTGGCGACGGAGTCACCAGCTACCGGGCGCTCTGTGGTGTGAGAAGCACCGAAGCGCGTTGGGACGCGTCAGCCTGGGAGCGATTCAGGCCGGACCACCGGACCATTGCGCGGCGGAAGCTGAAGTGCCTGAGCCGTCATTGCTCGAGAGTGCGAGGGACTCATCTGAAGTGCAGCGCTTCCTCGACATCTGCTTGGGCATTCTCGAGGCAGACATTGCGCTCGAGCGTGCAAGTTGCGCTTCCATCCTGTTGCGCAAAGCTTTGGAAAGCGACGTGTGTGGTCGGCCAGAGGATGCTGGCGAAGCACTTACAGAGCTTTCGCGAAGGAAGCTACCCATCGCTTGGCGGCGGGAGGTTTCGCCGAAGATCGACTGGAACCGCGGCGCTGTCGTGGCAACGATCGAGGCGGTCTGTCGAGCGCAGCAGTATCCACCTTCAACAACTGCAGTCGCACTTGTTGCAGCTTTGCTCTTTGCCTCATCTGACGATGCACTTCTGGCCTTGTCTCGACCCAACGAAGCAGAGGAGCGTATGCGTCCAGCGAAGTTGTCTTGACGCGGGAGATCAGGCTAA
This sequence comes from uncultured beta proteobacterium, assembly GCA_963788035.1. Lineage (GTDB taxonomy): Bacteria > Pseudomonadota > Gammaproteobacteria > Burkholderiales > Burkholderiaceae_C > Rubrivivax. The sequence goes on along the minus strand of CAWBFC010000007.1, from coordinate 240,900 downwards.
GCTCCGTGAAGCTTGCCTATGCATCAAGGTCGCAGGCGGGGCGGGCTACGCCCTTTGCGTCTGCCCGCCGCGCGAACGGTACCCGCGAAGCGAACCGACGCAATCAAGTCGCTACTGTATCCACAGCCAGGATCAAACGATGCCGGCCACCAGACCTGCGGCAAAGCTCAATTGGCAGCGGATCAAAGTTCGGTCGGCGCGGACGCGCCCCCCCCCCCCCGGCCGTCCCAAGCGCGCGCCGCGTAAGCGGTAGCAGGTCGGGTCACGTAATGTCAGCGCTCTCAAACGACATGCGCGCACCAGACATCGCCAGGGTCATGAAGCACCACACCGTTAACACACACACACCTTTAACCTCACGTCACGTAGCGAGGGCGGTCGAGAACGTCCTACAGGTCGCGCCAGTCTTGAGCAGCCAGTTGGCGCGGTTGTGCAATGCACACCGCTGTGCGCAGAATGCGCGAGCGACTGCGCACATAGGCCCCACTCAGTGTTGACAGGGTGACCCTCCGCCAAAGGTGCATGCGTCGCTGGGTGCCTTCGTGCGCCTGTGCGTAACCCGCCTGTCAGTCCACCGGAGCGCCGTTCACCGATCCCGACAGCGCTACAGTGCGGCCGCATGGCTAACCGCTACGTCGCACCCGAAGAGCCGGAGATTGCTCGCTATTGGCACGTGGGGGCGGACACGCCACTCCGCTGGACTCTCGACATGTTCCCCGGCGCCGAAGGCCCCTTCATCCGCGCTGCCCGTGACCCAAGCACTGAGCGGCGCGAGCTGGTCGTTGGTCAGTGGGCCCTGATTCCCTGGTTTGCCAAGGAGCGCAAGCTCAAGTTTCTGACCTGCAATGCGCGCAGCGAAGAACTGAGCGAGAAGGCTACCTTTAAGCATCCGTGGGCGCGCGGGCAGCGGTGCATCATCCCAGCCGCGTCGTTCATTGAGCCCTGTTGGGAGACCGGGAGGCACATACCCTGGCGCTTCACCCAGCCAAATGGTGAGCCCTGGGGCCTGGCCGGGCTATGGAACATCTGGACCGACAAAGCGACAGGCGAACTCGTCGAGAGCTACACGATGCTGACAGTCAATGCCGACGCCCACCCGCTGATGAACCGCATGCACCGCCCCGACCTACAGCGGCCGTTGCACATGCAGGACAAACGGACTGTTATTCCCATTGGCCTGAGCGACGTTGACGCATGGTTGTTCTCGCCGGTGGCGGAGGCGGAAAAGCTCATGCGGCTCGCACCGGCCGACGCATTCGAAGGCCGCCCCCTGGGCATCTGACCTCGAACCCCCGACCCTATCACTGTGCCGAAGAGGTGGGCGACTCGAAGTGATCCGCAATCGAGGTGCCGGTCCTTAGCCAGTGCCCTTTGTCCCACAACCGACGGCCATTCTCGACCTCCCCCGGCAGGTTGCGCGACCGGTTCAAGGCAATACGTCGAGCGCCGAACTCAGCGGCCCATGCCTCGCGCCCCTTCATGCCGTTCAAGTCGAAGCGCAAAAAACACGCCTGCCGAGCGAGGATTTCCTTGCCTTCGGCTTCCTCATCAAGATTTGCGCCTGGGGCGCTGCTCTCCGCGCTGAGCGGAGCAAACGCCTCGATCATCAGCGCGGAGAACCCGCCTTCGTCCGCGGCGTGGAGATCGAACTCGACATTGGTACCCCGGTGCGACTCAAGCGCCACATTGAACAACTCAAGTGCAGGCAAGGCGGGAAATTGCGCGCGCAACGCCACTATCGCCTTGGCCACTTGCGCGCCCTGAGCGCGTGCCTCGGAATCGGGCTGGCGGTAAGTCATCTTGAAGCTCCTTACAGTGTTGGTATGATGCACTGTGGATGCATACAGTATCATGCGACCACATGAAGGTGCAACTTGTGAGCCGCGCGACATGGGTAGCTGCCTGCTCGCACCACCTGCAGCGGCAGTGGCGCAGCGTGGACCCTGACCTGCTTGAGGACGTGGCGGCCGAGCTGTGGGCTGATGTTGAACTGAAGGGCTTGGAGCCCGGGGAGGCAGCTGCGAAGTGGCTAAGGCGGGGTATCCCGGATGCACCGGCCACGGCGCCAACCCAACAAGCTCCCGACCGATTGCGGCCTAGCTCCGGCGCGGCCGTCACGGGGGTCTGATAGCGGGGTCAGGCGGCGAGGCCCAGGTTACGGGAGCCATGGGCGGACCGTGGCCCCGCCCCGGCGCTACGGCGCCCATTCCACGGGTGCAGGCTTGGGGTCGCGCCGCTGCGCCGCGAAGGTCGGCATCCACGGCGTCGAGATCGAGCCGCCGGGAAGGAACGGCTCGTCATCGCTGCCAGTCTCGCGTTGCCACTCACAGCAGCCGGTCTCAGGCGCCGACCGCACATGGCAGCAACCAGGCCGACGGCAGAGTGCTGCGGTGCCCTGGGCCGTGAGGCCACCGAAGGCGGTGCAGTGCCAGCAAGCGTGTGTGGGTGGTTTCGGCGAGTAGTCCATGGGCGGCATCATTGCAGCGCCCAGGCTCAAGGCGTGAGCCAGCCCGGCCTAGTCTAAGACTGGCTGCCCGAGGTTCGGCTCGTTGGCCGTATCGAAGCCCCAGGACTGGTAGCAGGGAAACCAGCGGCCCGCGTCGTTGGGGAAGGCCAGCAGCTTGGGCCAGCCGTGACCGTCGCCCAGGTCCACGAGCTCTTCCATGCCGCACAGCAGCACCAGCGGCGGATGCTTGCCGGTGGCAGGGCCGGGGCGGTAAAGGGGTGGCATGCGGCATCTTAGACCGATGCCATGGGCGAACCGCCACTGGCCGACAGCGCGGTGGGTCCCTGAGCTGTGAGGTCGGAGAATCCGGTGCAGTGCCAGCAGGCACGCGTGGGCGAGCTCTCAGCGGTGTACGGGTCGCCAAAGTGAGAGCGGCCCAGCAACCCCTCAGGTTGGGCACGCGCCTTGCCCCTCCGTCGTGCAGGCCTCGCATATGCGGTTAGCCTCTAACGTCTTGCGCCATCCGCACGAAAACATCATGTGCCGGTGTGGTCGAAGCGCCATTGACCCTAACCCCCGAGGTTGCGAGGGTGCAAGCGAGGGGTTAGGCGTTCAGAATGTGACCATCGAACGTTAGGCCTCAGCGGCAACGTACCGCACCGAGGCCACCCGATGTTGATGAAAGAACGACAGTACGCCATTTGGTCCACCAGCAGCGAAGGAGACACGATGCTGAACCTCGACACCGAGCGCAGGACCTACGATGAAGCACTTCCGGACATGCTGAAGGCCGGCGAAGGCCAGTACGTTGTCATCCGCGGGGAGGAGGTCTGTAAGATTCTCCCGACGTACGAAGACGCCCTGAGCTGGGCTTACGAAAAGTTCGGGCTAGAGCAGTTCTTTGTTAGGCAGGTTAGCGCCGTCGAGCCCGCTGTCTTCTACTCTCGCTATGCTGGTCTGTGCGCCGGCTGAAGGTCTCGATCGGCCACGCCGGCGCCTTCATTGACGTCGAAATCGGGATCTGCGCCCCGCGGCGCAAGGCGCTGCATAGGGCCGGGTTGCCGATTCCAGACAGCGTTAAAATTCCAATGCTCATCGATACGGGCGCGACACACACGTTCGTAGACGGCATCGTCCTCGCCGAGAAACTGCAGTTGACCGCGAGCGGCAAGTACAACTTCCACTCCGCTTCTACGCAGGCAGAGAAGCCCGATGAGTGCTATGCCTACGATGTTTGCATCGCCCTGGGTGTAGGCGTCACAGGGCAGCAAGCCTGGCGCATAGACCCGTTCACGATCATGGCCTGCAACGAGCGCAGGCAGCACGGTCTGCTCGGGTTGGACATTCTGGCGAAGGCGCAAATGGAGTGGAACGGGCCAACGGGCGAACTGGTGCTGCTGTACTGAAGCGGCTGCACGATGTTCCTGACCGACGACGAAATCCGCGAGCTGACCGGCCCCGAACGGCGGCCGGCACAAACTCATCAGTGGTTTCCGAGCGTCCAGTGCTCGTGCAAATTCTGAACCGCCCGAGCAAAGGACTTAGGAGCGACGACAAGGTGTCGGGTGGTGGATAGGCTTCTGAACGACAGCGCACCCCTCTGAATCGCTAGCACTCACGCGGGCCTTGACAGACTCTCTCTCCGCCAGATCTAGATCGCTATGTGTCTTTGTCCGATGTGCAGCGGAGCAGCCCTTCGAGCCCGGCCTGCCTGCGTCGGTTTAGTGGCGCATCGCCGCCACTGAGCAGAAGACTCGGCGTGAACGCCAACGTGCAGCGATTGCGGCCCGTCGCGAGCAGTGCTCTGTCCGGCCGCTCTCGGCCAGAAGGCCGACGTTCGGCTAAGCCGCCCTCTGCCTGTCCGCTGGGGTGTCTGCAGACTTGAACTCTGCGCAGCGCCCCTAGACGACCTTCCCCGATTCCAGCTCTCGAAATACGTCAAGAAGGCAAAGGCCTAGCGCTCTGTCGGGAGCCGCGTCCGGCGCAAAGCCAAGGACTAGCTCGGCTGGCCAAACAGCCTTTTGCACCGACAGTGGGTAGTCCTTGAATCGGTTGTAGTTCTCCATCAGATCGAAGATCTCGCGCGCGTACCACCCGTATCTCTGCTCAAGCTTGAATGCCTCGATGTGCGCTTGAGCTTCAACATCCGGAGGCACGAGCGCAAGCTGAACATCTGCGACCTTGCCGCCGACCTTCGCCGGGATAGTGCCCTGCGCGCTGAACTTGATGCGGCCATTCGGCAAGGCGGAGCGAGGATGACGAATACCCTTACCGAGCGGGTCGAGGGAAAGCTTCACCCCGGAATTGCATTGCCCGCAGCAAGGAACAAGATTTCCGAGAGAAACGGCGAGGTACGGATAGTTTGACTTCGGGAGGAAATGGTCGAGTGGCGGCCGAAGCGCAAACGTCTTCTTGCCGGCGGGCATGTGGTAGTTCACGTGATGAAGCTGGCAGTACGGACAGATCCGGAGGCCAACCTCCTGCACTAGCTGGTACGCGCCCCATGCCCCGGATTTCTTCGAGAACGTGTCGTAGTCGAAGCACTTCTCAACGAGCAGTACGGCCGCTGCGTCCTTGCGGTTGCTCTTCCATGCCTTCGATGAACGGTTGAGCTGCGCCTGCGTATGGAAGTGCACAAACTGCGTACGGACGGCCTGAACAACGTCCGTCAGTTGTTCCGGAGCGCCAGTGAGAATCGTCGTCAGGTTGTCGCCGAGGTACTTGAGAAGGTCGTCGATGTACGTAGGGTACTTGGCGCGTTTAGCGAGAGCCTTCTTTGGCCGGGCCGCATTGAATCGACCCTCCAGTAGCTTCAGGTGACTCGCCTTTGCACCAGCTGTGAGTGCCTTCAAGTTAATCAAGGTTACCGCCCGCTTCGCCGCGGCGCGACAGCTCGTTGGTCAGGTACCTTCGAAGGCGATCGTCAGCGATGTTGCTGGCCAATTCGAGAGCCACCTCCGCGCGCATCGATCCTGAGTTTCTGTTCCGAATGTGCTCAACCAGCGACTCCATCAATCGACCTGCGTGCTCCCCTTGAAACTCGCGCACCCCGTAGATGTAGTCGAGCATGTCTTTCGGTCCGTATCCGAATCCATTCACCATCTCTCCGCTTTTGACATTGAATAGACGATTTGGCGGCGCATCGGCAGCGACAATGAGCGAATGCGTCGATAGGACAACATGCAAGCGTGAGGAGACTTCCGGATATTTTCCAAGGAAGGTCAGGAGGTCGGTGATGTAGCGCCTTTGCCAAGCAGGGTGCATGAACATTTCGCCCTCGTCTATGAACAAGAAGGCTGTGCGCCCCGCCTGCAGACGCGTCATCGCATTTGCCAATGATGAAAAAAGCATCAGGAATGCAACTTGTCCGCTGCTGAGGTTGCGAAATGACCATGTGACCAAACCGAGTCGAGTGACTTGGTGCAGGTAGTCCCAGTCTCTGCCTGAAAAGTGGTTGGATAGTTCAGCTAGCTCACCAAGCTTTGTGTGCCGCCCAAGACCGACCATCTGCCTAGGCAGCTCGACATCGATGAAGTGGTAGAGAGTCAAGGGATCTTGAAAGTCCATGACGCCCATGCTGAAACCAGTGGCAAGGAAACCCATGACCGCGTCGGTCGCCTTCTCCTTTGCTTCTTCTTCGATCAGAGCACTGCCGTTCCGTTCATCGAACAGGTTTATCCTGTCCGCCAAATGCAGCAAGACTTCCGCCGCCTTGCGAATTCCCCCTTGCATTGCGATCAGTAGTCCGACCACGAGTGCACGTTGTGCACCTTCATCGAGGTGCTGATCCAATCTCGCTAGAGATCGCCGTTGCTGATCTTGGAGGTGGGGCAGTTCGGAAATCTTGTGCTTCAGGTATGGGAGGATCTTTTCCAGGACTGAGCGTAAAGAAGGGACGCGCCGATTCATACGGACTTCGGCGATCTTGATGAACTCAAAATCTTTAGGCAGGTTCGCAAATGACCGAAGCAGTGCTCCCCCCTCGAAAGGATTCGTCGGCGAGAAGCTCGGGGTGACGTCAAAGAACCCTTCCGCCTTTAGCGCCCGCCGCTTGGTAGCCTCAAATGGCGAGGTGCTGTAGAAGGCTGCGCCGAATTCATGGCCAACGCTTCTGACGTCAAGCTCCCGGCCGTTGAGAACGGCACGGATGCGTCTCTTCAGAATCGATCCGGGGTCAAGGTACAACACCCCTTGCGAAGCAAAGATCAGAGCGATACGTCGCTCGCCCTTCAAATTCGACAACGTCTTGCATGCTTCTAGCATCAAGTGCGTCTTGCCCCAACCGTTCTCTCCATAGAGAACCGTTAGTGAGGCAACGCTTGCTTTCGTATCGCCTGCCGCGCTAGCCTCCAAAGGAGCGATCGCCAACAAGACATGTTCGTCCGCAGTCCTGACCTCAGACAAAGGGGCTAGCGAGAACTCAAAGCGATCTGATAGCGGGATCAACCCGACACGATCCTTGAGAGGAAGCAGCATCGCAAGGATGGCTCCAGCGGAGCTTTCGTGTTCGTTCATCGTTCGTGAATAGTATTGTGGCAACTCTCATCCATTGGTGCATCCCGCTGTCGCCTCACGGCACCAGCGAGCGCCAGCTGCTCACCGCCAATATAGGCCGAGACGCGCAGAGAACGTACGTGGTACCTGAAATCCCGGCTCTTCGTCGCCAGCTCGCCAGGATCGGGGTCAGGCTTTCAGACGCCCGGCGATGATGTTGCATACCTTGCCCTGACGTTGCCACCGTCCCTTTACGACCATCAATCGCGCACCCAGCACCGCAGGACGAAGGTGACGCTTCTCAGAGTCGGTTCGGTAGACGATCAACTGCATCTCGCCTTCCTCGTCCTCCAGCGACATGAAGATGACGCCGTTGGCGGTTTCCGGCCGCTGCCGCGTCGTCACGACGCCTGACCGTCTGAACCTCTCGCCCGTCCGGCATGTCCAATAGCGATCCAACCTAGCAGCAGTCATCCGGCAGTCTCGGTGTTGGCGTCAAGGCTGCCGCTCTTGTTTCAGGTGCCGACACGCCGGCTAGTCCATCTAAGCTCAGTTGCCCGGTCTTGATAATGTCCGTCGCGGTATGGGAGTAAGAGCGTCTACGCCATGCAGTTAGCCTAATCGGCGTCGCCAGCGGATGTCGAGGTTGCGCTTCTGGTGGCCAAGTACCGGCGCGATATCCAGGCGGACGTCATCGGCGCGCTCGAGGATTCGCTGTGGACGCAGCTGCGACCAATGTTTGGGCGAAAAGGGCGCAAGTAGCAGTGCGGCAGCCTGATCGCAGAGCAGCTTGTAGTTCGCTTCGATAGTGTTTTCTCGCGCTGCATTGACCCAGGTCGGGCGCGCAGTCAGAGTGATTCCAGGGAGAGGTCGATATGAAAATAACTTTCAGTCTGCACGCTACGGCGTGGAACGGGCCTGGTTCTCGTTCCCATCTTGGAGAGCCCGTCCTTGGCCGAGCGGGGTTCCTGAACCTGCTTGAGGTTCACCTGGGGCTGAGCGGGCCGCCTGTCGTAGGCGCCCGTCGGGTCGCTGCTTACCTGGTTGCCCTGCGGGCCGTCGACGGCGAGATGCGGTTCTATCACCGCAGCCTGGGCGCAGATGAGATGGGCACGGCGGCAGCCTTGCTCAAGTGGCGCGACGAGTGGCGCCTCGCCGGCTGGGACGGCAAAGCAGGCGACGGGTGGCCTCAGCGGCTGGTGGACATGGCGGCCGTGGAGGCTGCGGCCGCTCGCGTGGCCCCGGGGGAGGGCGAGCGGTTGGCTTCGATTGCCGAGCGGCTCGCCGGGCGTCGGGTCCCAATCGAGAAGGTAGTCATCCTTGAGCCCATCGAGGCCTTCCCGGCCCGCTGGCGCGACATACTTGAGTTGCTGACCTACGAGATGGCTGCGCCCCTTGATGCGCCGGCAGACGGAAACCTGGGGCTGCTTCAGGCGCGCTGCATCGAGGCGGCAGCCGCCGGCGCCTTGGCTCCTATCGACGGCCTGGTCGCCGACGCGTCGGTGGTGGTGATGCGTCCGCTCAGCAGTGAGATCGCCGCGCATTGGCTCGCCGAAACCTGCCATGCGGAGCCAGCGGGCTCACGGATGGTCGTTTGCGATCAAGAGGCAGCTGGAGCTGCACTGGACGAGACGCTCCAAGGCTCCGGGTTCCCAACTTGCGGCTTCAGCGAGGCCAGCACCTTGCGGCCCACTGTGCAGGCCTTGCCACTGGCGTTGGAAACGCTGTGGGATCCGATTGAGCCTGTGCGTCTGCTGGACTTCCTGATGCATCCCGTTGGGCCGCTGCCGACGAGGGTGCGGCGCCACCTTGGGACCGCGTTTTCCGAGCAGCCGGGCATCGGGGGCCCCGCCTGGACTAAGGCGCGGCAGGAGATTCGAGACGCTGATGGGCCAGATGTCGACCATCAGGTGACACAGTGGCTTGAGGAGACTCGGTACGACCGGGCTGCCGGTGCGCCGCTTGAGAGCGTGATGTCGCGGGTCGTCGGGCTTCGCGATGCCCTGCAAGGCCGCCTCGCGGCGTCAGCCGAGAGCGAGGACCAGAGCGGCAGAGCCGACTTGCTGATGGCTGTGGCCCAGTGTTCTGCTGTGCTGGATGGCCTTTCCGAGCTGAAGACCTCACCGTCCGACAAGGTGAAGCCGAGGTTGTTGGAGCAACTGATTGCTCAAGCAACGGCCGACGCCGGCAACAGCCTGGCCATGGCCCAGGTTGGCTGCGTGGCGAGCGCCTCCTCGGTTGCGGCTTGCGCTGTCGAGCGGGCCGACGAGGTTGTGTGGTGGATGCCGGGCAAGCCGGTGCTCCCAAATCCGCTACCTTGGTTGCAGGCGGAGCTTGACGCCCTGGCCTCGGCTGGCGTACGACTGGCTGATCCGGCCGCCGAGATGGCGGCCATGATGTCCCTCTGGATCCGACCGGTACTTGCTGCGCGCAAGCGCCTGGTTCTAGTCCTGCCGCCAGAAGGAGAGGAGCTCCATCCGGCCTGGCAGCTTCTGAAGGTCTTGGCGCCACAGCTCGAAGTTGGCGTCCTTGAGCTCAACGCCGCAGACAAGGTGGCGGTTAAGGCGAAGGAGCTGGTGCCGGCGAGAGGCGTCTGGAAGTTCGACGAAACGGCGGCGTGGCGCGCCACGTTCCCGGCGCCGACGCGGAGGGAGGCGCAGTCCTATTCGTCCTTGGACACTGCCTTCAACAACCCGGCACTGGGTGTCTTGAAGGATGCGGCTGCGTTGCGTGGTGCCAAGACGGTGTCTCCAGGCGATGAAGGGCGCCTGCTCGGAACCCTTGCGCACCGACTCGTGCAGATTCTTCTGCAGGACCCTGCCGCGCTTGGTTGGGATCAAAAGCAGCTGGACGAATGGTTTGAACCCACCCTGGCTGCGTTGCTTCTGGGCGAGGGCATGCCGTTGCTGGCGCCGGGCAGCGCGGTCCAGCGCGCGCAGTTCAAGTCTGCCGCGCGAAAGGGCATCGCCTCTCTGCTGGGCTTCCTTCGAGAAGCGGAAGTGGTCAAGGCGGAGCCTGAGCGCGAGTTGGAGGGGGCCAAGGGTGGTCTAAGCCTGCTGGGCGACACGGACCTGCTTCTGCATCTGAAGGCAGGCGGGACGGCTGCCCTTGACCTCAAGTGGTCTCGTGCGGGGCGCTTCCGCGACATGCTTGAGAGCGGTGAATTCCTGCAGCTGGCGCTCTACGCCCACATGATTCAGGAAGAGACCGGCGCAGCGCCTAAGGCCGTGGGCTATTTCACTTTCCTGGACGGACACCTTTCGACCCTTACGCCTGGTGTCTTCGGAGCGAATGCGCGTGTGGTGGTTCCGAAGAACGGGGAAACACCTGCGCAGTTGGTCACCATGGCCAAGGCTTCGTGGGACTGGCGCGTCAAGCAATGGCAGGAAGGCGTGGTGGAGGTGATTGCCGACGGCCTGGACCCGGGGCCAACTGAGCCTGCAGCGGAGTGCCTGCCGTTGCATTCGCTGGGTGGCTGGAACACTGACTTTGAGCGCCTGTTCGGGCAGCGGGAGGGCGAGCAATGAGCGGCGCAGGTTTGAACGTTGAGTTTGTTCGTGCCGGTGCCGGCAGCGGTAAGACCACTTACCTGACGGGCCTGCTTGCCAGCCGTCTTGAGGACGGCACCGCGCGGGCTCCTGGCGTCATAGCCACGACCTTCACCGTGAAAGCGGCAACCGAGCTGCGAGAGCGAGCCCGGGCAACGCTTTTGAAGAAGGGGCGACTGGATCTGGCCGCAGCAGTGGGGCAAGCCCGTATCGGGACCATCAACAGCGTTTGCGGGCAGCTTATCCAGCGTTTTTGCTTCGAGCTTGGCGTGTCTCCTGACCAGCAGGTCCTCGACGAGAAGGAGACGTCGCGGATCGCCAAGATTGCCGTCGAGGGCGTGCAGAGCTCAGATGAGCTGAGCCGCCTCCTGGTTGTTGCTCAGCGCTTGGGTATCGGCCAATCGGGATTTGGCGGCAAGGTGGGGCCAGAGCAACGAAGCGAGAAGGCAATTGCCGACACCATCCGCTCGCTGATGAATGCGGCTCGGGAGAACAACCTCTCGCCGGCTGAGCTTGCGGCCATGGGCCCCGTCAACGCAGAGAACATGCTCAAGGCGTGGCCGACGCCTCAGGCGGGGCTGAGCGCAGCCCTGGTGACGGAGCTGAATTCGGCGCTGCCGCTGCTGCTGAACGTACAGGCCGGCGGGAACAAGACTGGGGTGCTGGCCAAGGCCATCAATCGCTGCCAGGACACGCTTCAGCAACTGGCCGATGACAAGCTTCCGTGGGGCGGTTGGCATGGCCTCTCCGACTTGGATCCGGGGGCCAAGCAGCGGCCTCTCGTCGAAGACCTGCAGAAGGTCGCGAACCAACACGGGGCGCATGACTTGTTCCATGAGGACGTCCGCGTTTACCTCGAGCTGGTCTTCGGCATCGCCAGCCGAGGCCTTGCGGCGCTCGAGGCCGCCAAGCGAGAGATGGGCGTGGTGGACTTCACCGACCAGGAAGTTCGCCTTCTGCAGGGCCTTCGCGAGAGCGAGGTCGTGCAACAGGCCTTGCGCGAGGAGCTCGACCTGGTGCTCGTCGACGAGTTCCAAGACACCAACCCGCTACAGCTTGCCGTCTTCATTGAGCTCGCGAGGCTGGCCAAGGCGTCGGTTTGGGTCGGTGACCAAAAGCAGGCCATCTATGGCTTCCGAGGCACCGACTCTTCGCTGATCCAGCAGGTTCTGGACGCAGTCGAGAAGTGGGGTGGCAAGCTCGGCGCGCCGCTCTCGGACTCGTGGCGCTCGACCCCGGCGTTGGTGAAGCTCACCAATGAAGTTTTCGTCCCCGCCTTCGCGCCGTCACCGGTCGCTGATGTCGAGCTTTCCGCTAAGCGCGACCCGATCCCGGACCACTTCGATGTCCTGAACTGGTCGTTTGAGGCGCCTCCTAGGAAGCACCTCCATGTGCCGGCGCTCGGGCAGGCCCTGTCTAAGCTGCTCGCGAGCGGCATGAAGGTGTTCGACAAGGAGTCGAAAGAACTCAGAGCCGTGCAGCCTGGCGATATCGCAGTGCTTTGCCGGTTCAGGAGCACGATCGGTGAGGTCGTGGGCGCACTGAATCGGTGGGGAATTCCCGTCGCAGCGGAGCGACCGGGGTTGCTGTCGACCGCCGAAGCGCAGCTGGTTGTTGCGTGCCTGAGGCGCCTGCACGACCCGGGTGACACCGTGGCAACTGCGGTCATCGCAAGCTTGATCGAGGCGCTGGAGCCGGAACAGTGGCTGCACGACCGCTTTCAGTTCTTGGCGGTTGCGAAGCTAAACGACGATGGCAAGTGGGAGCCTCCCCTGAGCTCCTGGAAGGTGAAGGGCACCGGCGCTCTGCCGCTTCTGCAGCGCCTGGACAGTCTGCGCTCCAAGCTGATTTCGCTCACGCCCTTCGAAGTGCTGCGCATGGCCAAGGCCGAGTCGAACGTCGTCCACTACTGCCACAGCTGGTCTACCGGTGATCGGGCGGCGCAAGTGCGTGTGGCCAACGTCGAAGCGCTGCTGCTGCTCGGCCGGCAGTACGAGGAGGAGTGCCTCAGTTCCGGTCTGCCGGCTACGCTCAACGGGTTGTTGCTGTGGCTTCGCAAGCTTGAGGCTGATGGCGGCGATGGACGTGCTGCCGCGAGCCATGGCGCGGTTGAGGTGATGACCATTCACGGAGCGAAAGGCCTGGAGTGGCCGGTCGTGGTCGTGATGGGCTTGGACCACGAGCACCGAACGGACCTCTGGAACGTGCGCGCTTGTACCGTTGGGGACTTCGACGCCGCCGCGCCGCTTGCCAACCGCTTCATCCATTACTGGCCTTATCCGTACGGCGCCTCCAAGGCGAACAAGGTGCCCATGGCGCAGGTGGCCCAAGAAACGGAAATCGGCGCTGCCATGGACGATGCGGCGCTCAGGGAAAACATCCGGCTGCTGTACGTGACCTTGACCCGGGCGCGCGACCAGCTCATCTTGGTCTCAAAGGCGGCGGATGAGCCGCCGCTTGGTTGGCTGCTGGAGGCCGGGGCGTCCGGCAAGCTCTGGGCACCCACTGGCAAGCGGTACGTCGGCGGCGTCGCAGTGGGATTCGAAGCGTCGTTCATCTCGGTCGACGATGCGTCGGCGGATCCTCCTGTGAAGGGCAAGAGCGAATTGCAGTTCTACCCGGTGCGCTCTCCTCAGGACCACCCGCCGCTCTGGGTGACGCCAAGTGCCGTGCATGCCGACAAGTTCAAGGATGGGCCTGTTGCCGACATCGGTGTGCGCATCAACGTCGTCGCCGGCGCCAACTTCGCGTACGTCGGTTCAGCACTGCACAGCTGCATCGCTTTCGCTGTTGCGGATCCTGACAAGGGCATCGGGCTGGATGACGTCCGCGACATCTTGAGGCGATGGGGCGTAGCCGCAGCGCTTGATGCCAAGGAGGCGCTGAGCCAGGTGCATGCGTTCTCGGCTTGGCACCAAGCGAGGTGGCCTGGCGCCACTTTGACCGCTGAGGTCCCGTTTGAGGCTGGAAGGGCAGATGGGTCTATTGCGCGAGGGCAGATCGACCTGCTTCTGGATACGGCAGAGGGTTTCATCCTCTTTGACCACAAAGCGGACCCTCGTGGCGTTGGTGAGCTAGACCGCTTGGCCAAGGCCCATGGTGGTCAGCTGGCCGAGTACGCACGAGCTGTTCAGATCACCTCAGGGAAGCCGGTGTTGGAGCGCTGGCTCTTCTTGCCGGTTTCGGCCAAGGCAGTGCAAATCGTCGATGCGTGAAAATAGATGCATCGGTGAGCTGGTAGTGCTTCGTGTAGCTGCAGCTCGGACAGTTGCAGTCCGCTGAACATGGATCGGCTTGATGGCACCAGCCGTGAGTATGCTGGCCGCAGGCGACGGCCCGCAATCGCTGCGACCCTGACGCTGTCGTTGTCTACCTGAACGACAGCACCGGGTCCGTACCGCCACATGGCGCCCTGAGAGAGCTGACAGAGCCAAGAACCTGGGCTGCGGCGCCCGGTCCGACCTTGAGCGCCCGCTCGATGGCAGCTTCCTGGGGCGTTGCGGTCACAGGTCGCGGCAGATGCCGAACGGCCGGTTCCAATGGCCGCCGACACTCGCTGTCGCGGAACGAATGACCGGCCCCAGTCTGAGTCGTCAGACCTGAAGCGCTACCGACGCGACCTGACGCTCGCGACCCAGTGCCGCCGACGGCACGTGCGATTGGGCAACCCGGGAGCGGTCGGCAGCGCACGAACATAAATAAACGACGGCCTATCAGCAGTTCAGCGCACGTACCTGAGATGCGCTCTGTCGCATGGAACCTATGCATCCACGTCGTCGTCCTCATCTTCCTTCCAGTAGACGTAGTTGAACAGGGCATCGAGCTCCGAGAAGTTGGCCAAACCAAGCTCTTGTCGTACATGCAGGGCTTCCTCGCAAAAGCGGGCGTAGAGCGCGCCGTCAACGCTGGTTTTCGCCGGGTGAAGCGGGTAGTTGGCGAAACCCGCGCCCGCCAGCCCGTCCACAGCGTTCTGGTTCATGACCGCGTATCGCTTGTTGTCGATCGCATGCAGAACCTCGGTCAGGAGATTCACGCCCGCACCCTTGATGTGAAGGAAGTGACGGCGAAGTATCTCGAAGGCCTCAGCGGGTGGCGGCTTGCCGCTCCCCAGGATGTCCACCAGCGCAGCCACAAAGCTTGACGCTTCATCCGCAATTCTGGAATTCTGTCTGTGTAGGCCGCCTGAGTGGAATCGGTGATAGAGGTCTTCGTACATTGGAAGAAATGCGGCTGCGGTAGGGCTTTGCAACGCGGCCATTGCCCGCAAGCGCGCTTTCGCTTCGACAAGATGCTGGGCCCGGTTTGCCTGATGCGCGGCGAAGCCGTTTTCCGATGCATCACGCTTCATCTCCTCCAACTGGTAGGCCAGGACACTCAGATCCGCAGCCTCTTCGCGATTGACCTTGTCCGCGCGCTTCTTGGCCATTTCGCGCCATGCCCTTTGCACAGCAAATTCCTGTGCGTACTCGTCAATCATCTTCTTGGTCGCGGGTACGACGACTTTCTCTTCGATCAGTTCATCCAGATGCGCCTTTACCTCGGCGGCGAGCGCCCCATCTGCGCCGTCAACACGAGCTGAAGCTTCGTAGCTGTTTGAAAGGCCTCCGGCTGTCAGGTTGGCCGATCCCACAAAGACAGTGGATCGATCTGCGTATGTGAAGGCATAGATCTTGGGATGAAACGTTGCCTCGGTGTCGCTCAGGTACAGCTCCAAGGGGAAGCGCCTGGAGAGGCTGAAAAGCTTCCGGAGCATGGCCGGCTCAGTGAGGTGAAAGCTAAGCCCGATGGCAAACCTAGCTGTCATGCCTCGAGCAAGAGACGTCTTGAGGGGCTCCAGCATCAGGTGGAGCGCCGAGCCCTTCGCAAATGCAACCATACAGTCCAGGTGTCGCGCTGGTCCGATTGATGCGCGAAGCGCGTCTGCGTGGTTGCTCTGCGCACCATTGAGCATCAACTGAATCTTGCTTCCCACTTGTTCCCCCTGCTTGCTGTTATTGGTCTGAGCAGCGTACTGCAGATAGTCGCGTTCCCTCCGCCCGCGATCACTTGGAAGAACAAGGCCGTGACTTCTTGGCTGCGCTCGACTCTCGCAACCCGGCGGCCCGTAAAGCGAGCGTGGAATCGGCATGGTGGCTCTGTGGGGGGATCGCCAGCGTGGTGGGCGTGATGAACCCTTCCCGCGTCGTGCTTGAGGGATCGACGAAGAAATCTGAAGAGGTAGCGAGCGGCATCCTTGACAGCGAATCCGACTGAGCAATTTGGCGCGGTTGGAGGCGGCCCTCGCTGGAAGACCGCTTATTGGCCGAGGTCAGCAGGACTAGTTGCCGGAAGCAGACGTTCGGGCCACTCGTGCTGTGACAGTCCGCTGGCACCAGCAGCGGTCACCGAGCCTCCGAGCGCGAAGGTCCGCTATCAGTCTGTTGCCGTCGTCGCTGGGGGCGATAATCGCCTTGCGAAATGCTCACGCCGCATCGCTGGTGCCGAGCATCTTCACTGCCCGTTCGAGAGCCCGCTTCTGCTCGGCTCGGCTCGGCTCGACGGGCTACGTAAACGTTAGACCACGCGAACAGCCTGCCGATGTGGCGGCTACGCTGTGACCCTTCCGGGATGGAGGAGCGCGGCGAAACTCATGTGGCTTGGCGAGTCGCATTCTTGTGTACGTACATGGCCTTGTCACTACGCTGCAATAGGGCTTCAAGGCTGTCGCCGGGCACTGCCTGCGCAACGCCCATACTCACACTGACCACTAGGTCGGGGGCAATATCTTGCCAAGGATAGTTACTAACCGCCGTGCGCAGACGGGCGCAAATGTCCCAGGCCAATCGATTCTCGCTTTGTCGAAACAAAATGACAAACTCGTCCCCTGCCAACCGTGCGGCCAAATCCTCTTGACGAACATGCTCAGTCAGAAGCGCTGCAACGACCTGCAAGACCTTGTCGCCCACACCATGACCATGAAAGTCATTAACCTGTTTGAAGTGGTCGACGTCGAGTAAGGCTATGCAAACAAATCGATTGTGGTCGCCACCATCGCGCAGGGCTTGCGTAGCCTCTGCGTCAAAGCACCTTCGATTGGCGATGCCAGTTAGAGCGTCCTCCATCGACAACTTGGTCAGCTGGGCAGTAGAGGCCTGCAGATCCCGTCGCGACTGCTCACTGCGGCGCATGTCGAGCTGCCAGGCAACAACTTCCGGGCGTGTTGCCAGACTCGCGACGCGAATCTGACGCTCACGCGCAGCTATTGCCTTCAGCTCGGCTAACGCGCTGGACAAGTCATTTTGCTGTTCGAAAACATGCGACAGAAGCATGTGACCAAGAATGGCGCCCTGTTCGTTACCTGTGCCAGCAGCCAATTCCAACATCCGCCGAGCTTTCCGCTCTGCGGACGGCCACACTTGCTCAGCCATTGCCAGCTCGCAGGCGACGAGCGCCTCAAAGTTCTCCATCCACGGTGCGACCCCAGTGCTATCCAGCCAAGCCCGTGCATAGTGCAAGGTACGCGCCGTCTCGGCTAAATTGCCTTGCCAGCAATGAAACAGCGCGCCGACCAAGTCCAAAAAAACTTGAATGGGCATCTGGTCAGGCTGAGCCAGTGCTGCCATATCGTGCGCCGCCTTGAAACCAGCAAACTTCACGAGGAGAAGGCCTGCACGCTCGAGCGTTGGCAACATCCCGGTCTCATGGCGAAGAACAACTATTCGCAAGGCTTCGCAGTTCCCCTGGCGTGCAATTGCCACCAACTCGTCAAGGCTTGAACCGCATCTCTTGGCGACCTCTTCAGCTTCTATGAGCGCAGCGCTGGCCGCGTCAAAGCTGCGGCTGTAGGTCAAAGAGTGGCCAAGCTGTGCCCAGGCTTCAGACGCCAGCCGCGGATCCTGCGCCCGCTTTGCAAGTTCGAGCGAAAGTAGCGAAGCCTCGACAGCAGTTTCGTTCCGTCCGAGCGCGCTTGAAGCTCTCGCCACTATGTTCAGCGCGTTTGACTCTTGCTGGAGATCTCCGAGCGTCTGCAAGAGTTGTGCTGCGCGAGTTCCGTTTGACTGCGATTCCTGATAGTTGCAGAGCAAACAGTCCATCTCGGCCAGGCCAGCAAGTGCAAGTGCCTGGAGGCGGATGTCACCCGCGGCAGAAGCTGCGTCGGCGACAGGCTGCGCCAAGCGCTTAGCTTCCCGCGGGCACTCCAACCGCATGGCGAGGTCCAGTTGCTCATGTGTCGCTTTCATATGCTGCTATCTTCTGGTCTTCAAATGCATGCTGAGCGTGCTACTTGGCTGCCAATGGCAGCTTGCTCTCCTGGCTACGATCTTGTCAGTGTGCACGCGTTGCTGCTGGCGAGGCTGCGTAGGCGTACCTTGGGCGCATCGCGCTCATGCCAACTTCTTCACGTCGTACAGCCGGCCACTGGCACATGCTCGAGCAGCAGGGGGTGCCTTCGATTTGCAACTCAGTCCTCGCACCTGCCAATACTGAACGGTAGTTTCTCGGAGCGGCCGACGTCCAGCCGTCAAAGACTGATATTCGCGGCGAGCCTGAAGCCGAAGTTGCCGCACGGAGGACCGCTGTGCAGCGGTTGCCGCCCCTCGGCTTGCTGAGTGGGCTGTCAGCAATGTGCCCGTAGCAGTCACACGGGCCTCGCGCGCGAGGCAAGCGCTAGGGCAACCCCGCCCAAGTTGAATACCTCAGCCTGCCGGACGCCGTGGCCGACGCAATCACTGCAGCCGACCTTTCTTCTAGCGGAAGCCTAGATGCGTCCCCACGACGACAACTACGTCCACAGGCCCGATTAAGCCTCAGCACTCCACGGCTAGTGGGCCATCAATCGGTCCAGAGTCTTCCCGTAGTGAGAGAACAGTAGGCCGGCGATTGCCGTGGCGATGCAAAGGCCGTATGCGGCGGCGTTTTCTGGAACCCACCAGGTTGGCAGCGACGGATACAGCGCCGTCAGCGCGATGTCGCTTGTTTTGTGCCCTCCAATGCCCTGGATGGCCGCCGCCGCTGCAACTGTGAGGCGACCGTAAAGTCCTGCGACGAAAACCATCGCGCTGAGCTGGAAGAGCGCTCGGCCTATGGCGATGAGTCGGGCCGGCTGAAGCAAGAAGAACTCAATCAAGTTGTCGTACATGAAGAACCTCTAAATGGTTGAATGGATCGGCAGGTCGCGAGTGCGCTGGCAACCTGCCTCCGCGAGCAACGCTTGGGTCAGGCGGCGCGTCGTCGGATGGGCATTGCTGCTTCCGCGCCGCGGCCAAGGACCTCACAGATGGGACAAGCCGGCCTGTGGGTCTTCAGAATCTGGCGCGACATCGCGCCACCCTTGGGCTTCAAGAAGCTGCGTTGCTCGTAGGTGTCACGGGATTGCGCAAAGAGGCCGGTCAGATATCCGATCAGCACCTGGATGCCTCGACCCACCACTTCCATGTTGAAGGCAAGCATGGATGGCTGTGGGTCGTCGAAGCCCCGCAGATAGCTGCCGTTGCGTTCACGCTCATCGCGTGGCACCGACTCCGCAGCAAGTCGGTCAGGGCTGATGTGCGCGCTGCACCATAGGCATGGCGTCCCGGGCCGCACGAGATTTATCCTACCGACCTCGTTTGCAACGGCGCCCGTAGCGGCCACTGAGAACTGAACACCCAGGTCCAGCAGCGGGATCATGTACTGCTGGCACAGTTGATTGAGGTAGGCGCGAGAGGTTGTGTTGTCGGTGCAAACGACGATGACATCGCAACCAATGAGATAGGCCAGCGCTTCATCGTGCTCGACATGTTGAAGCACGGCATCGACCTTCGCGCCCGGCGCGTGAGCGAGCACATAGTCGCGCGCAATATGGACCTTAGGTCGCCTTTGCGCATCAGCTGGCACGGCGAAGGGGATGCGCGGAAGATTGGTCTCGTCCAGCAGTTCATCGTCAATCAATATGAGCCGCCGCACACCATGATGGACGAGCGCAAGTGACGCGAGGCTACCGGTTCCGCCGAGTCCAATAACAGCGCACGAAACCGCGCTGACCATGCGCTGACCTTGAGCGCCCAGCAGCAGCGCCTGGCGCGCAAAACGGCGTTCGTCCAGAAGCCGACGCGGGACAAACTCTCGCCAATGATCGTCGTCAACGACTACGACGGAACCGAGCTCAACCGCCGCACCTTGGCTCGGGTAGACCAGACCAACACACTCGTTAACACCGGCATTCCACACGAGTGCGAGATGTTCGGCTTGTGATGCTCGCCGGTGGAAGAATGCGAAGGACCGCCGGTTGCCCATGTGATCTGCGTGAGAGAACCCGACACCCGCTTCGGTCATCGGGTGCAAGTGCGCCATCACGATCACCCGGTTTGCTTCTCTTGCCTTTTGTGCAACACGTGCCATGGCTAGCGGCGTTACCGATGCGATGTCCTCGCCTTGGGCCGCGTAGTCGGCACGGTCAACATCGACGATTTGGTCGACAAGGTAGATCACTGCGTCTCTTGCCTGCACCCGGCGGCAGGTAAGAAACGCGACACTTTCGGCTGGCATTGCCGCCCGCAGCAAGGCTGCGAGGCGGCGATGATGGTCAGCGCGCATACGAAGCACGTAGTTCATCATCGCCTCCGCTTAGTTGGCTTGGCCCAGGCGCATACGCGCGAACCGCAAGTGGGACAACAGCCCGTCAGTGGCCGGATTCCACCGGTGACCCGGCGGGTAGTGCCAAGAGAAGCGCTGCCAGGTGTCTCCTGCATACATCTCAATCTGGTCGGCGTTTTGCGGCGAGCGCCCGTCAGCAAGCGCCAGTCCCGGCGTCACCCAGAACATGTCCATCGCCGCAAGCGGGTACCCCTGAGGCGCGTGGAACAGAATGTCCGTGGTGGCGCGGTTCCAGTGCGACGGCAACTCCAGGGCCCTGATAATGACGAGAGACCGAGTGCCGTCGTCAATTCGCTCGACCGTGCTGCAGCGTTCGCGTAGCAATTCGAGGTCGGCTTCGAGCTTTGTGTCGAAGCCGACATTGCCGCAAGGGCTGGTGTAGAAACGATCGTCGTTCTGCACAAGAACCCGCATGCCGGGCGTGATCTGCACGTCCGGGACATCCTTCAGCTCGACGAACACACCGTCCCCGGACTCGAAGTCGGGGTCCAGCGCTGCAAGCTGCTCGAACGTCAGTTTTGCTTGATGCAGGAACTCGTCGGGAGACAACTCTTGCTCGTTGACCACCGGCGAGAGAGGCTTGCGCAGGCACGGGTTGTCGTCTGCGGGGCAGGGACCTTCACCGACGGAGAAGCGTTCGCGTCCATTGATGATGATTTGGTCGTCGACGCGCAACGGGATGTCGCGGTCGTCTGCCAGTTCCAGCAGCAGGTGCTGCCGTGCCGAATCGACATCGGCTAGGTTGTAGATTGCGGCTCCGGCAACGAGGCCACGCGAGATATCAAGGCGGTTTCCCGCCACATGAATAACGGTGTGCATAGGGTTTCCTATAGCGCGAGTTCATACCGGCACCCTCATGGATGCCAAGGATTTCGCTTGACGCTTGGGGCCCTGTGCCGCACACTTTTGGTTCTCACACCGGCATGGCAACATGTCGACCCCAAGGCAAGCATTCGTGCTTGCCTTTTTCTTTATGGGCTCATGGCTGTACTCCTTCAGTCGAAGAGTCCGAAGCCGGACGCTTTGGGTGGGATGAAGCCGCCTTTGACCAGACGGTCTAGGCGGTACGTTGCGGCCTGAACGCTGGTCCCGCACAGCTGTGCAAGGTCAGAGGCCGATGCGACGGAACTGCAGGCCTCAACCGGCATCATGATTGCCGCGGTAAGCGCCTTGGCCTGCCATTCGCTGTCCTCGAAGAACTTGTGTTGGCCGACTGGCCCGCGCTGCAGCGTTACCGCATGCTCCAACACGATGTGGGACAACTCGTGGACAACCGTGCTGCGCGAGAAGACCTTCTCCTCGGTCACGCCGTCATAGACGTCCTCTCGCAGAACGATCAGGCGCCTCTCTGGAATGGTGAACGCAGCACAGTCTTCAAGGCTGCCGGTTTCTTCCGACCGGTATTCATAGCCCGCCTTCCGCAGCGTGATCTCGAGCGTTCGCCAAGCATCGATGCGGAACCCGCCCGACCCCTGGACAATCGGCAGGAGCGACCGCAATCGCACGGCCACATCCTCCAGCTTGGCGTAGCTCATGGGCGCCACCTTGTATCCGGAAGGGGTCCGGGATTGGCTTTCGTTACCGAGGATCATTTGCGTTTGCCCTCTGGATATTTAGAGTCCAACCAGTCGTTGATCTCCTTGCTCGGCTGCGACCCTGACTGCAGGCGTCGCGCGAACGCGGCGACGAGGCTGCGGGCGTCTGGCTGCAGGTCTGCCACATTGACCACTTCCTTGGACCGCTCCGCTGCTTGCCGCAGGCTCTGCAGGTCCGCATCGGACGCGACGCCCCGGAAAAACTGGAGGGCTGCGTCCACGTACTTGTCGGCGAGGGTCTTCTCGCCATATTCGATTCCGCTGAGGTACGACGAACTTATGCCCATCGCCTCAGCCATTGACTTCATTGAGACGTCGTGACGCATTCTCAGCAAGCGGACTGTTTCTCCGAACGGGGTGAGTTTCATGTGCGGGGCTCCTTCGTGTGTGCCGGCAATCCGGCTGTGGTGCGTTCGCCCTATTTGGCGAACTATTACCCCAAAGTGTACACGACTTCGCCGAAAAGTGAACGGCGCGCAATGAAGCTCGGCCGATTGCCTCACAGGCCATCGTCATCCTCATCCAGGTCCGTCGCCCTGATTTCCTGCGCGCGCTGGTAGAGGGCGGTGTAGCCGGCCTGCTGGACCCACCCCTTATCAAGCAGCGTCTTGGTGGCGTGATACGGGTTCAGCAGTAGCACGAACTGGCAGGGGCCGGCTAGGCCGGGCGCGAAGTCGATGAAGCCCAAGTCTTTGAGCACGCGCAGGTGCTCGCGCCAGGTTGTCACATTGCGCTCACCGACGTAGCCCGCCTCCGTCGCCGCAGCAGCTTCGACCTCGATCTTCACCATTCCCTCGTCGAAAACGCGGCACCACAAGACCAGGTACGCCTTTCCTGCCGGAACCGACTTGCCGGTTGTGACGCGTTTGGAGGCGTCGGCAATCAGCTCCATGAACAAGGGCATCGTCCTCGGAATGGTCGTAAACCCATCACGGTCCGCCCGAAGCCACAGATGTTCGTCGGTGATGTGCGGCCAAAGCTGTTTGCGCATGGCGAGCGTTGCCTTCTGTGCCTTGGAGAGGCGCTTCTTTGCTGCGCGCTCCGTGAGACCAGGGGGGATCCGCTTGATCGGCGTTGGCGCTGCGGTCGGCGCGACCACCGCCCTCCTGGCACTTGGAGTTGGCGTCGTCGCCTTGGTGATTGTCGGCATGGTGATTTCCTGCTGCTCGAAGTCTGTTGACGTGTCGTTCTGACTCGCCAATGGATGGACTTTGACGGAAATGTCTTTCAAATCAAAGACTTACGTTTCCATAACCCGGTAGTCACTTGCCATCCGGCACGCAAGCCACACCGTGTATTCCGCGAGCGCATTACAACTCACATTCTGAGTTGTCCAAGATGCCGACACGGATCCTCTGCGAAGCCAGCAATCACGCCACTTTCCGGAAAACTGTGGTGCTCACGGTGCTCAGCGTACTCGCCGTGCTCATCGTGCTCACGGTGCTCCTGGGTATTCCCAAAGGGGCCATCGTCCTGAAGAGCGGGGCCCGTTCTCTGGTTCACCAGCCATGCGCTGATTCAGAAGCAGGTGCGTCCGGACACGCATGGCGCATCGCTGCCCCCGACATTGAAGCTGGTGAATCTGCAGCACTTCCGCTGACTTTTGCCTAGATTGGCCTGGCCGAAAGCGTGAGCGCAACCGGATACCGCGGAAGGATGACACTCGCGATTGGTCGCGGATCAGCCGCGTCTCGCTGAACTGTGAGCTGAACAGGCTTCGTGAATCGACATTGGCCCTTTCAGGCCGTCCTGTCCTCCCTGCAGCGCTTGCTCGGAAGCTCGCCAAGTCTGCCGTCTAGCGTGGCTGGTTTTGGATAAAGCAGCAATTCAGCTGCCGAACCGCAAACGCCTGAGATCAGTCTCTGGCGCTCGTCCGCTCAGTGTTGCTAGGTCACGGCGCACGGGAATAGTGCAGCGGGCGGTAGCCGTGGCGCCAATCGGCTGCTGAGAAGCTCTGACGTTGACACCCGAGACTCCACGAGGGTGCAATGACGATCATGGATAAGAAGCGAGGCAACACCGCCTCATGGGTCGATGAGCGCTACGCGAAGCTACTCGCGCGCCAAGCTGTCGACAAGGTCGACGGCGGAGGCGAGAGCACGACCGCAATGATGCGACTCACGACGATGCGCCGCTCGGTGCTGTTCTTACGCGAAGAACGCATGCGGGTGGGTCCGGGGTTCAAGACGGGTACACGCGTATGGCATCTGGACGCGCCCATTCCCCAGGTGGAGCTCGACAAGTTGGCGCCTGGACGCAGGACCCTCGCCGGCGTTAGGGTGTTTGCCGTCGACTACGACGAAAAGGGAGACCTGCTCAAGCGCAACCTCGCCGCCCGTCCACCGCTGGCGAACGTTAGCCAACACGCGCTTGAACGCCTTTTCGAGAGACTGCACACTAACGCGCTCGACGATGTCGTACGCGAAGCGCTGATACCCATGTCGCGCTTGGATCAACCGAGCGTCGAAGACGGCGGCCTGGATGTGGAAATCTCGTTGCCCAGGGTCGGTGTCATGCACGCCACGGTGGAGCGCGCTTGCGATATCCGAGGCGCCGCCATTGGCGCGTTCTGGCAGATCAAGACCTTCGTGCCACGGCCTTCGGCCTAGCGCCGTGTCGATCGAGCACTACCCTTCGGTCTAGAGTTTGCCTCGGATTCTTCGGCGACAGCTTGCTCTAAGAGCAGTCAACTGGCCGGCTGAGAGCGATTGCCTGCAGTCAGTCTTTTCCAGTCTCTCGACTGCTCTGTCGATTGGAGGCTTCAGCAGGGCGACGCGAATCCACTTAGGAAGCTCTGCTCACCAGGTCAAAAAGGACGGCTCGTTCGCAATGCCTATGCAAGCGAGGGCATCTGAGGGCATCAAGCCAAAGTGGCAGATGCTCTCGCCCGGTCATTACCTCCGACGATGACACTCCTTATCTTTCGCTGACACCCATTATTTATACGATCAGGGCCGGCGAAGCAGGCCCGCCCCTCACTCCACCGTCACACTCTTGGCCAAGTTGCGCGGCTTGTCGACATCGGTGCCGCGCGCGCAGGCGGTGTGGTAGGCCAGCAGCTGCAGCGGCACCACGTGCAGCAGCGGGCTCAGCGCGCCGTAGTGCTCGGGCATGCGGATGACGTGCACACCCGGCTCGCTGCTGATGTGGGTGTCGCTGTCGGCAAACACGTAGAGCTGGCCGCCGCGGGCGCGCACTTCTTGCAGGTTGCTCTTCAGCTTTTCCAGCAGCGCGTCGTTCGGCGCCACGGTCACCACCGGCATCTGGTCGGTCACCAGCGCCAGCGGGCCGTGCTTCAGCTCACCGGCCGGGTAAGCCTCGGCGTGGATGTAGCTGATTTCCTTCAGCTTCAGCGCGCCTTCCAGCGCGATGGGGTAGTGCAGGCCGCGGCCCAGGAAGAGCGCGTTTTCTTTGCGCGCGAAGTCTTCGCTCCACGCGATGATCTGCGGCTCCAGCGCCAGCACGGCCTGCAGCGCCACGGGCAGGTGGCGTAGCGCCTTCAGCTCGGCGGCCTCTTGTTTTTCGGTCAGCCGGCCGCGCACCAGCGCCAGTGCCAGCGTCAGCAGGTACAGGCCGGCCAATTGAGTCGTGAACGCTTTCGTGCTGGCCACGCCGATCTCCACGCCCGCACGCGTGATGTAGGCCAGCTTGCATTCACGCACCATGGCGCTGGTGCTCACGTTGCAGATGGTCAGCGTGTGCTCCATGCCCAGGCTGCGCGCGTGTTTCAGCGCCGCCAGGGTGTCGGCGGTCTCGCCGCTTTGCGTGATGGTGACGACCAGCGTCTTCGGATCGGGCACGCTGTCGCGGTAGCGGTACTCGCTGGCGATCTCCACGCTGGTGGGAATGGCCGCGATGCTCTCCAACCAGTACTTGGCCGCCATGCCGGCGTAGCTGCTGGTACCGCAGGCCAGGATGAGCACGCGGTCCACTTCCTTGAACACGCGGTAGGCGCCGTCGCCGAAGAGCTCGGGGCTGATGCCTTCCACGCCTTCCAGCGTGTCGGCCAGCGCGCGCGGCTGCTCGAAGATCTCTTTCTGCATGTAGTGGCGGTAGGGGCCGAGTTCGGCCGCGCCGCTGTGCGCGGTGACGGTGCGCACGGGGCGCTGCACCGGCAGGTAGCGGCCTTGGGGGTCGTTCACATCGGCCGCGGTGATCCACACCTTGCCCAGCTGCAGGTCGACGACGTCGCCCTCTTCCAGGTAGACGATCTGGTCGGTCACGCCGGCCAGGGCCATGGCGTCGCTGGCGAGGAAGTTCTCGTTGGGGCCCACGCCCAACACCAGCGGCGAACCCTGGCGCGCACCGACCACGCGGTTGGGCTCGTCACGCGCGAACACGGCAATCGCGTAGGCGCCCTTCAGCAGCGGCAGGGCGCGCTGCACGGCGTCGAGCAGGTCGCCGTCGTAGAAGCTGTGCACCAGGTGGGCGATGACCTCGGTGTCGGTCTGGCTGGTGAAGACGTAGCCGCGTTCGCGCAGTTCGGCGCGCAGCTCGTCGTGGTTCTCGATGATTCCGTTGTGCACGAGGCCGATGCGCGCCACCGGTGTGGTGGTGGCGCCACCTGCTTCCAGGCTGCCGAAGCCGGTGGCCATGGCGTCGACATTCGCGCCGGCGCTGAAGTGCGGGTGCGCGTTGTGTACCGCCGGCGCGCCGTGCGTGGCCCAGCGCGTGTGGGCGATGCCGGTGCCGCTGGCCACGCCGTCAGTGGCGATGTTGGCCTCGAGTTCAGCCACGCGGCTGGTGCTGCGCGCGCGTCGCAGGGCGCCGCCCTGGTGCACGGCCACGCCGCAGCTGTCATAGCCGCGGTACTCCAGGCGCTTCAGGCCCTCCAGCAGGATGGGAACGATGTTGCGGTTGCTGACGGCGCCGACGATGCCACACATGCTGGATGCTCCTGGATGCTCAAAGATGGCGCATGCTAGGCCAGGGTCTGCGATCTGTTCTTGCAATATGCATTGCATTTCGGCAGAAAACGCCATCGATGAAAACAGGCGCGCCGAATAGATCATCCAGCGTCATCTGATGAACTATTCTTTCGCCATGGATCTCGATGCCACCGACCTGCGCTTGCTCGCCCTGCTGCAAGACGACGCTTCTCTCACCAACCAGGCGCTGGCCGACCGCGCCGGCACCTCGCCCGCCACGGCGCTGCGCCGCGTGCGGCGCCTGGAGGAAGGCGGCGTCATCGAACGCCGGGTGGCGCTGCTGAACCCGCAGGCCCTGTGGGCCGGGGGCGGCCTCACGGCGCTGGTGGAAATCACGCTCGACCGCCAGGGCGCCGAGCACCTCGAAGCTTTCGAGGCCCGCGCCGTGGCCGAAGCGGCCGTGCAGCAGGTGTGGCGCGTGAGCCCGGGGCCCGACTTCGTGCTCGTGGCCCAGGTGGCCGACATGCCGGCCTACCAGGCCCTGGTGCAGCGCCTCTTCACGCAAGACGCCAACGTGCGCAACGTCAAGGCCTACTTCAGCGTCAAGCGCGCCAAGTTCGAGCCGCGGCTGCCCTTGCCGCCCGCCAGCAGGGCGGGCTGAGCCGGCCTGTTCAGGCGGCCTTCAGCACCGCCAGGCCCTTGAGGTATTCACCCTCGGGGAAGACCAGCGTGGTGGGGTGGTCGCAGGCGCCTTCCAGGCGCTGCAGGATGGCGCCGTCCACACCCGCGTCCATGGCCGCGCCGGCCACGATCTTGTGGAAGAGGTCGGCGCTGATGCCGCCGCTGCAGCTGAAGGTGAGCAGCAGGCCGCCGGGCTGCAAGAGCTTCAGCGCCAGGCGGTTGATGTCCTTGTAGGCACGGCTGGCGCGCTCGGCGTGGGCCGCGGTGGGCGCGAACTTGGGCGGGTCGAGCACGATGCAATCGAAGCGCCGGCCGGTCTGCAGCGCCTCGCGCAGGAACTGGTTGACGTCGGCGTCGCGCGCTTCGCTGCGCGCAGGGTCGAAACCGTTGAGCGCTACGTGCGCATTCACACGGTCGATGGCCGGGGCCGATGAATCGATGCTCGTCACACGTGCCGCGCCGCCGGCCAGCGCCGCCACCGTGAAGCCGCCGGTGTAGCAGTAGCAGTTCAGCACGTCTTGGAAACCGCCGTGCTGCACCCAGCGCTGCAGCAGCGCGCGGTTGTCGCGCTGGTCGAGGTAGAAGCCGGTCTTGTGGCCCTGCGCCACGTCCAGCGTCAGGCGCCAGGCGTGTTCGGTGATGGTGATCTCGCTGTCGCCTTCGCCGCGCAGCCAGCCCGTGGCCGGCTGCAGGCCTTCGAGGCCGCGCACGCTGGCATCGCTGCGCTCGTACAGGCGCGTGCAGCCGGTGGCCTGCAGCAGCACATCGGACAGGGTCTGTTTCCAGCGCTCGGTGCCGGCGCTCAGAAACTGCGCGCACAGCGTGTCGGCATAGCGGTCGACGATGAGGCCCGGCAGCCCGTCGGCCTCGCCGTGCACCAGGCGCACGCCATCGCTGGCAATCGGCAGCCGCGCGCGCAGCGCCACGGCACGCTGCACGCGGCGCTCGAAGCAGGCGCGGTCGATGCGCTCGGTCTCGTCGAAGCTCCAGGCGCGCACGCGGATCATCGAGTTCGGGCTGTAGGCGCCCCAGGCCAAAAACTGCCCGGCCGCGTCTTCCACACGCACGGTCTCGCCGGCATCGGCAGCGCCCTTGGCGATGCTGCCCTGGAACACCCAGGGGTGGCGGCGTTGCAGCGAGCGCTCTTTGCCCTCGCGGAGGCGGATGGATTTCATCGGTTCCGGTCAACTCTTTTTCTTGGCCCGCGGGTGCGCCGCGTCGTAAGCACGCGCCAGGTGCTGGAAGTCGAGCTTGGTGTAGACCTGCGTGGTGCTGATGCTGGCGTGGCCCAGCAGCTCTTGCACGGCGCGCAGGTCGCCGCTGCTTTGCAGCAAATGGCTGGCGTAGCTGTGGCGCAGCATGTGCGGGTGCACGCGTGTGGGCAGGCCGGCCTGCGCGGCCTGCAGCTGCAGGCGGTTGCGCAATTGGTTGGGCGTGAGGCGTGTGCCCAGGCGGCTGACAAACAGCGCCTGCTCGCCCGCCGCCGCCAGCGTGGCGCGCCAGGGCAGCCAGGCCTGCAGCGCCGCCAGCGCCGCACTGCCGATGGGCAGGCTGCGGCGCTTGCCGCCCTTGCCCAGCACGTGCGCGGTGGCCGTGGCGGCATCTGCCAGATCGAGCCAGCCTCGGCTTGCAGCCGCAGTCTCGGGGCCGGCCTGCACATCCAGGCCCAGCACCTCGGCCACGCGCAGGCCGCAGCCGTAGAGCAGCTCGGTGATGGCGTGGTCGCGCGCGGCCAGGGCGGGCGGGGTATTTTCGGTCTGGTGCTCGGCCAGGGCCACGGCTTGCTCCACGGCCAGCGCCTTGGGCAAGGGCTTGGGCGCCTTGGGCGGGCGCAGGCCTTCCACGGGGTTGAGCTGCACCACGCCCTGCCGGCCCCACCAGCGAAACAGGCCGCGCCAGGCCGCCAGGTGGATGGCGATGCTGCGCGCCGCCAGGCCGCGCACACGCAGCTGCGCCACCCAGCCGCGCAGGTGGTGCACCTGGGCTTGCGGCAGCGGCACGGCGCTGGCGGCCGCAGCGGTTTGCAGGCGGCGCAGCGCCTCGCGGTACATGGCCAGCGTGCGCTCGGCCAGGCGGCGTTCCACACGCAGGTGCGTGAGGAAGTCTTCGAGCGCGGGGTCCAGCGAAGCGTCAGAAGACACCGCCGTGGTCGGCGGCGCAGAGGCCGGCACCGCCACGCGCATGGCCCGCCTTGCTCGCTTCAGGCCTGCGGACGCAGGCGTGAGAGCGCGGCCGACGAGACCTCGCCGATGCGCATCAAAAACTCGGTGCCCATGTCGGCCGCGTAACGCGTCGGGTCGGGCGAGCCCAGCACCAGCAGGCCGAAGGCGCCAGCCTTCTCATCCATGCCGTGTCGCAGCGGAATCATCGCCATGCTGGCCACCGTGGCGCCATCGTCCAGCCATTCGCTGGCCTCAAAGCCGGCATTGGCGCCGCAGTAAGGCAGCGTCAGGCTGGCGGCGAAGCTTTTCACGTCGTCGCTGGCGGGCTCGGCGTAGGTGGCGCCGTTGTGCGGCGCTTCCACGCCCCACAGGCGGATGGCGGCCTGCGGAATGAGGAACTCGTGTTTCAGCGAGGCCACCATGCGGCCGGGCAGCTCGGCCGGGTCGGCCGTCAGCAGGATGGTGCGCGTGTAGCGGTGCAGGCGTTCTGCGATGGCCACGTTCTCCTGGCTGTTGCGGATCATCTCCATGATCTTCATCTCCAGGCCCTTGATGCGCTCGCGCAGCATTTCCATCTGCCGCTCTTGCAGCGAGACGGCGCGTTGCCCGTGCGGGCTGGTGAGCTGGATGGCGCCCAGCAGTTCGGCATGGCGCTCGAAGAACCCCGGCGTGTTGCCCAGGTAGTTGGCGATGTCGGCTTCGGTGATGCCCTGCACCCCGTCGGCGTTGTTGCTCACAGTTCTATCTCTCCTTCGAAAACAGTCTCGGCCGGGCCGGTCATGAACACAGGGCTCTCACCGCCCGCCCATTCGATGCGCAGGTCGCCACCGCGTGTGTGCACTTCCACGGCGGCGTCCAGCCAGCCCAGGCGTATGCCGGCAACCACGGCGGCGCAGGCGCCGGTGCCGCAGGCCAAGGTCTCGCCGGCGTCGCGCTCGTGCACACGCAGGCGCACTTCGGTGCGGGTGAGCACCTGCAGAAAGCCCACGTTCACCTTGCGCGGAAAACGCGCGTGGGTCTCGATGCGCGGGCCCCAGTCGGCCACCGGCGCGGTGTCGACATCGGCCACGCGCAGCACGGCGTGCGGGTTGCCCATCGAGAGCACCGCCACTTCGCAGCCCGGCGCCACATCGGCCAAAGGCCAGCGCTCGAAGCCGGCTTCGGCGCGCGGTGGCAGGCCGCTGGCGTCGAAGGGAATGCGCGTGTGCTCGAACACCGGGCGGTTCATGTCCACCGTCACGCGGCCGTCGTCGCGCAGCTGCAGCGTGAGGCGGTTGTTGACGGTCTCCACCTGCACGGTGGTCTTGTCGGTGAGGCCGCGCCCATGCACGTAGCGCACGAAACAGCGCGCGCCGTTACCGCAGTGTTCGACCTCGTCGCCGCTGGCGCCGTTGAAGATGCGGTAGCGGAAATCGACGCCCGGCGTGGCGCTGCGCTCCACCAGCAGGATCTGGTCGGCGCCCACGCCGAAGCGGCGGTCGCCCAGGCGCTGCAGCTGCGCGCGGCTGAGTTCCAGCGGCGCGGCCGTGCCGTCGAGCACGACGAAGTCGTTGCCCGCGCCCTGCATCTTGGTGAACTGAAGCCGCATGGCCGCGATTGTCGCAGCCAGGGCCCGCCGCTTCAGTAGACCGGCGGCTCGCCTGGCGGCCGCGTCTTGAAGCGCTTGTGCACCCAGAAATACTGCGCCGGCATGAGCTTGATCTGTTCTTCGATGTAGCGGTTCATGGCCGCGGCGTCGGCCTCGGGGTCGTCGCTGGGCCAGCCTTCCCAGGCCGGCATGAACTTCACGCGGTAGCCCTGGCCGCCGGGCAGCATCTCGGCGATGAGGGGCTGCACCACCATGCCCAGGCTCTTGGCCATGCGCGACGGCGCCAGCAGCGTGGCCGCGGGCTGGCCGTAGAAGGGCACGAAGGCGGCGTCGCGCAGGCCGAAATCCATGTCGGAAGCGTTGAAGAAGGCCACGCCCTTCTTGATGGCCCGCACCACGGGAATGGCGCCCTGCTGGCGGTTGAACAGCAGCGCCAGCCCGAAACGCGCGCGGCCCTTGTGGAAGGCGGCGTCCATCACCGGGTTGCTCTGCGCGGTGTAGATGTCGCAGCCCATGCGCGTCTGGAAAAGCTGCGTGGCCGCGCCGGCCACCTCCAGGCCCACGAAGTGCGGCACCAGCCACATCACGGGCTTGTCGCTGCGCTCGGCCAGGTGGATGTCGCCTTCCACGTGGATCAGGCGCTTCAGGCGCTCAGCGCTGGCGTGCCAGAGCAGGCCACGTTCCAGCAGGCTGCGCCCGGTCCACATGAAGTGCTCGCGCACCAGGCGGTGCTGTTCGGCCACATCCAGATGCGGCATGCACAGCGCGATGTTGCGGCGCGCCACCTCGCGCCGCGCACGGCCCGCGCTGTGCAGCAGCAGGCCCAGGCCCTGCCCCACGCGGGCCAGCAGCGGCAGCGGCAGCCAGTGCAGCAGCCACACCAGGCCCAGCGCCACACGCGCCGCGCCGTTGGCCGCGGCCTGCTTGAAACCCGGCGCACTCAAGACGCGCTCTCCACCTGCCGTGGCTGCTTGTAGCGGTGGTAACCCCAGAGGTATTGCGAGGGCCGCTGCAGGATCACCTGCTCCATGCTGCGGTTGATGGCCAGCGCGGCGGCCGCGTCGTCGATGCTGCCGTCAGCGCCGCGCGCGGGCAGCGGCACCGGCAGCGGCTGCGCACGCACCACGTAACCGGCGCCTTGCGGCAGGCGCTCGGTCCACAGCACGGCCACGGCCGCGCCGGTCTGCAGCACCAGGCGCGCGGCCAGCGTCATGGTGTAGGCGGGCTGGCCGAAAAACGGCGCCCACAGGCCCATGCCCTCGGGCGGCACCTGGTCGGGCAAGAGACCCAGCGTCTCGCCCTTTTTCAGCGCGCGCATCAAGAGCCGCACGCCGGCCAGGCTGGCCGGCGCGGTGGCCAGCGCGGGCCGGGCGCGGGCGGTTTCTTCCAGCTCACGCAGCCAGGCCTGGCGCGCCGGGCGGTAGAGCACGGTGATGGGCTGAAGCGCGCCGAAACGCTCGGCATATGCCTGCGCACTCACCTCGAAGCTGCCCATGTGCGGCGTGAGCAGCACCAGGCCCTTGCCGCGGGCCAGCAGGGCTTCCAGCAGCTCGGCGCCTTCCCAGCGCACGGGGTCGCTGATGGCTTGCTCACGCGGCCGCAGCCACAGCCGTGGCAGTTCCATCACCAGCTTGCCGGCATCGGCCACGGCGGCCCGGCGCTCGGCCGCGCTCACGCCCGCCAGGGTGGCATTGGCCTTCAGGCGGCGGCGGTAGCTGGGGGACAGCGCATAGGCCAACCAGCCCATCAGCCCGCCCAGGGCGTGCAAAAAGCGCAGAGAGCGGTGGGCGAGCCAGGGCAGCAGGAAGGACATCGTTCGTAGAATGCAGGCATCGCCGAGTTAAAGAACAACTTGCGGGGCGATCGCGGACGTGAAGCATAGCCACAAGGCTGGGCCTCTCGCCGCTGGGGTGCCGGGCCGGCCAGCCCGCAGCTCACCAAATCCGCTAAAGCGTTCGCCGCGGCTCCAGAGCATCTGACCAGCGACGACGCAGACCAGGTGCAACTACAACGGAGCTTTTCCAGTGGCGAACGACTTCCTCTTCACTTCCGAATCCGTCTCTGAAGGTCACCCCGACAAGGTGGCCGACCAGATTTCCGACGCCATCCTCGACGCGATCTTCAAGCAAGACCCGAAGAGCCGCGTGGCCGCCGAGACGCTGTGCAACACCGGCCTGGTGGTGCTGGCTGGTGAGATCACGACCAACGCCCACGTCGACTACATCCAGGTCGCGCGCGACACCATCAAGCGCATCGGCTACGACAACACCGAGTACGGCATCGACTACAAGGGCTGCGCGGTGATGGTCTGCTACGACAAGCAGAGCAACGACATCGCCCAGGGCGTGGACCACGCCAGCGACGATTACCTCAACATCGGCGCCGGCGACCAGGGCCTGATGTTCGGCTACGCCTGCGACGAGACGCCCGAGCTGATGCCCGCGCCGATCTACTACGCGCACCGGCTGGTCGAGCGCCAGGCCCAGCTGCGCAAGGACGGCCGCATGCCCTACCTGCGGCCCGACGCCAAGAGCCAGGTGACGATGCGTTATGTCGACGGCAAGCCGCACAGCATCGACACCGTGGTGCTGAGCAGCCAGCACGCGCCCGAGTGGAGCCTGGGCGACAAGATGAAGCCCGAGTTCACCGAGGCCGTGATCGAAGAGATCATCAAGCCCGTGCTGCCGAAAGAGTGGCTGCAGAACACGCGCTACCTGATCAACCCGACCGGCCGCTTCGTCGTCGGTGGCCCGCAGGGCGATTGCGGCCTCACCGGCCGCAAGATCATCGTCGACACCTACGGCGGCGCCTGCCCGCACGGCGGTGGGGCCTTCTCCGGCAAAGATCCTTCCAAGGTCGACCGCTCGGCCGCCTACGCCGCGCGCTACGTGGCCAAGAACGTGGTGGCCGCTGGTCTGGCGCGCCAGTGCCAGGTGCAGGTGGCCTATGCCATCGGCGTGGCCAAGCCCATGAACATCACGGTCTACACCGAAGGCACGGGCAAGATCAGCGACGACCGCTTGAGCGCCATCGTGGCCGAGGTCTTCGACCTGCGCCCCAAGGGCATCATCCAGATGCTCGACCTGCTGCGTCCCATCTACGAAAAGACTGCGGCTTACGGTCACTTCGGCCGCGAAGAGCCGGAGTTTTCGTGGGAGCGGACCGACAAGGTGGATGCGCTGCGCGCGGCGGCCGGCCTGTAAGGCCCGCAGCACACCGAACAGGGCCCCAGCGGGGCCCTTTTTTCTTGGTCAGCGCCCGCGCACCGTTAAGCTGGCGCACCCCCGGCTCCAAGCGCTGCCATGTCCGCTTCTGCCCCTGCACCTTCAACAAGCCGGCTCGGCCGGCATTGCACGCACTGCGGTGCGCTGCTGGACGGCCTGAGTCAGCGCCGCGGGCTGGTGCATTGCGAGGCGGCGGCCTGCCGGCAGGCCGAGGAGGCGGCGAAGCTGAAAGTACGGTGGCAGCGCCTGGGCGCGCTGGCCCAGCAGCAAGCACAGGCCCTGCAGGCGCATGCGGATGGCGCTCCAGCGCTGCTGCTGCGGCTGGAAGCCACGGAGCGTGAGCTGGTGCCCGTGACGCCCGCGCTGCGCGAGCGCCTGGCCGCTTCGTGGCGACAGCGAGCGGCCGAAAGCTGGCGCTACCCCTACCCCGGCACCGACTCGGCCGAACGCATGCCCGCCGGCGCCGGTGTGCTGTGCGTGCAATGCGGCGGCCGCTGCTGCGCCCACGGCGGGGTGCACGACGCCTTCATCGACATCGACGTGCTGCAGCGCTGGCAAGCCGACCACCCCGGCGCCAGCCTCGATGACGCGGTGGTCGGCTACCTCGCGCAACTGCCCGAAAGGCACCTGAAACACGCCTGCGGCTTTCAGGGCGAAGCCGGCTGCGTGCTGCCGCGCGAGCGGCGAGCCGACGTCTGCAACCGTTACGCCTGCCCGCCGCTGGAAACGCTGGCCGACCACCTGGGCGAAAACCGCAGCGCCGCCGCCGTGGTGCTGACAGCCAAAGGCGCCCGGCTGGAGCGCGCCGCGCTGCTGCAGCACGGCCACCTCACGCCCCTGCCGGGCCTGCCCCAGCCCGCCGAACTGCCGCCGACCACGCCATGAAGGGCCCCAGCCTGGACGACCTGCGCCGCCACGCCGTGGCGCGCAGCCTCTTCAAGCCCACCACGCTGCCCGCCGCGCTGCGCCGCCTGGGTTTTGTGCAGGCCGACCCCATCCGGGCGCCAGCGCGGGCGCAAGACCTCACGCTGCGCCACCGCGTGCAGGGCTACCGCGCCGGCGATCTGGAGCGCCGCTACACGCGCCTGCCCATCGAAGAGGACTTTTTCATCAACTACGGTTACCTGCCGCGCGAGACCCAGGCGCTGATGCACCCCCGCACGGCCGAAACGGCTTGGCCGGCGGCGCGCTGGAAGCAGGCGCAGGCCGTGCTCGACTTCGTGCGCGAGCGCGGCGCGGTGCACCCGCGCGAGGTCGACGCGCACTTCCAACATGGCAAGGCGAAAAACTGGTTCGGCGGCAGCAGCAAGGCCAGCACGCAGTTGCTCGACGGCATGCACTACCGCGGCCTGCTGCGCACCGCGCGGCGCGAGGCCGGCATCCGTCTGTACGGCGTGCGCGAGGTGCATGCGGCCCCGGCCGACACCGCAGCCGCGATGGACGCGCTGGTCGACGTGGTGGTGCAGAAATACGCGCCGCTGCCGGATCTGACGCTGAACATGTTGGTCAGCCGCCTACGCTACGGCGCCCCGCACTGGACGGCCCTGTGCAAGCCCGCATTGGCCCGCGCCAAAGCCCGGCTGCCGCAGGCCGTGGTGGACGGCCAGCGCTGGTTCTGGCCCGCGGGCGAAAACCCGGCTTCGCGCCGCCACACCGTGCCCGACGCCGTGCGACTGCTGGCGCCCTTCGACCCCGTGGTGTGGGACCGCCGCCGCTTCGAGCTGCTGTGGGGCTGGGCCTACCGCTTCGAGGCCTACACGCCGGCGCCGAAGCGCGTGCGCGGCTACTACGCGCTGCCGCTGCTGTGGCGCGACCAGGTCATCGGCTGGGCCAATGCCAGCACGCAGGATGAGCGCCTGCAGGTGCAGGCAGGCTATGTCAGCGGCCGCGCACCGCGCGAGGCGGGCTACGCCGCAGCCCTGGCCGATGAAACGGCGAGGCTGGCCGGTTTCCTGGGCGTGGCCCCGCCCTGACCGCAGGAATTCACGCCACGGCGGGGCGCGTGAAGCCCGCGCCCCACGCATTCAGGGGCTTGTGGCTAGAATTCGCAGCAGTTCCGAGGAGCGTTGCAACCTTCAGCAAGAAGGCCAGGCTCGGATCTCTACATTGCAACCGCGCTCACCTGCACGACAGTGTTCGTGGGTGAGCTGATTCTCCCCACCGCATGCGTGCAGGTCCTCAACCGTTTGGAGCCTGACGATGAACGCTGTGACCAAGACCCTGCACGACCACGCCGTGCGTGACCTGTCTCTTGCCGCCTGGGGCCGCAAGGAAATCAAGATTGCCGAAACCGAGATGCCCGGCCTGATGGCCATCCGTGAAGAGTTCACCAAGAGCCAGCCGCTCAAGGGCGCACGCATCACCGGCAGCATCCACATGACCATCCAGACCGCCGTGCTGGTGGAGACTTTGCAAGCACTCGGCGCCAGCGTGCGCTGGGCCTCGTGCAACATCTTCAGCACCCAAGACCACGCCGCTGCCGCGCTGGTGGACCGCGGCACGCCGGTGTTCGCGCACAAGGGCGAAACGCTCGACGAGTACTGGGATTTCACGCACCGCATCTTTGAATTCGGCGCCAAGGGCACGGAGGGCGAAGGCCCGAACATGATCCTGGACGACGGCGGCGACGCCACGCTGCTGATGATCCTGGGCCAGAAGGCCGAGAAGGACATCTCCGTCATCGCCAACCCCGGCAGTGAAGAAGAGATCTGCCTCTTCAACGCCATCAAGGCCAAGCTGGCCGTCGATCCGACGTGGTACACGCGCAAGGCCGCGCAGATCATTGGCGTGACCGAAGAAACCACCACTGGCGTGCACCGCCTGAACGAGATGAGCGCCAAGGGCACGCTGCCCTTCCGCGCCATCAACGTCAACGACAGCGTCACCAAGAGCAAGTTCGACAACCTCTACGGCTGCCGCGAAAGCCTGGTGGATGCCGTCAAGCGCGCCACCGACGTGATGATCGCCGGCAAGGTGGCCGTGGTCGCCGGTTATGGCGACGTGGGCAAGGGTTCGGCCCAGGCCCTGCGTGCGCTCAGCGCCCAGGTGTGGGTGACCGAGATCGACCCCATCAACGCCCTGCAGGCCGCGATGGAAGGCTACAAGGTCGTGACCATGGAGTACGCCGCCGACAAGGCCGACATCTTCGTCTCGGCCACCGGCAACAAGAGCGTCATCACCAAGGCCCACATGGCCGCGATGAAGGACCAGGCCATCGTCTGCAACATCGGCCACTTCGACAACGAGATCGACGTTGCCGCGCTGACCGATTGCACCTGGGAAGAGATCAAGCCGCAGGTCGACCACGTGATCTTCCCCGACGGCAAGAAGATCATCATGCTGGCCAAGGGCCGCCTGGTGAACCTGGGCTGCGGCACGGGCCACCCGAGCTTCGTGATGAGCACGAGCTTCGCGAACCAGACCATCGCCCAGATCGAGCTCTTCACCAAGAGCGAGCAGTACGAAGCCGGCAAGGTCTATGTGCTGCCCAAGCACCTGGACGAGAAGGTGGCGCGTCTGCACCTGAAGAAGGTCGGCGCGATGCTGACCGAGCTGAGCGACGAGCAGGCCGCCTACATCGGCGTGGCCAAGACGGGCCCGTACAAGCCCGACACCTACAGGTATTGAGCCCCCGGGCTCGCTGGCACTCGCCACCCCCAGGCCCTGTGAAGGGCCCCTTCGTGGCCCTGGGGGCCGTTCGCCAGCGGACCGGCGGAGCCGGATCCGCGGCTGCTGCTTGATGTCGGCCCCGCGCTTCGCGCGTGGGCCGTTTTTCTTTTCACACCTTGGAGGCAGCCATGAGCGGCAGCGTCCCGATTTCATTCGAGTTCTTCCCGCCCAACACCCCCGTCGGCAGCGACAAGCTGAAAACGGTGGTGCAGGAGCTCTCGGCCGTGCAGCCGGAGTTCTTCAGCGTCACCTACGGCGCTGGTGGAGCCACGCGTGAGAAGACGCTGGCCACGGTGAAGAGCATCGCGGCGATGGGCCATGAGGCCGCGCCCCACCTCAGCTGCGTGGGTAGCACGCAGGACAGCATCCGCGAGATCCTGGGCACCTACCGCGCCCAGGGCATACGGCGGCTGGTGGCCCTGCGCGGCGACCTGCCCAGCGGCACCGCGGTGGCCGGCGAGTTCCGCTATGCGGCCGACCTCATCGCCTTCATCCGCCAGGAGCAGGGCGCCGACTGGCACATCGAGGTGGCCGCCTACCCCGAGTACCACCCGCAGCAGCGCTACGCGAAGAAGGACCTGGAGCACTTCGCGGCCAAGGTGAAAGCCGGGGCCGACAGCGCGATCACACAGTTCTTCTTCAACCCCGACGCCTACTTCCACTTCGTCGATGAAGTGCGCAAGCTCGGCGTCACGGCGCCCATCGTGCCGGGCATCATGCCCATCCACAACTACGCGAAGATCGCGCAGTTCGCGGCGCGCGACGGCATCGAGATCCCGCGCTGGGTGGCGCTGAAGATGGAGGGCTATCTGGATGACGCGGCCAGCGTGCGCGCGTTTGGCATCGAGGTGGTGGCACGCCTGTGCCGCCGGCTCATCGAAGGCGGTGCGCCCGGCATCCACTTCTACACGCTCAACCAGAGTGCGCTGAGCCTGGAAATCTGCCGCGCCCTGTAGTGCCGCGCCGGCATTGACCCAGCCCTTGCGCGGATCCGGCTCTGCCGGTCCGCTGCAAGAGCCCCCTCGGGGGGCAGCGAGCGCTAGCGAGCTTGGGGGCCTTCGTACACCACGCCTTCTTCGGTGAGCACCGCGTCCAGCGGCACGTCGTGTGGCTCGGCCTGCAGCCAGGGCAGGAAGCCGAAGCTGTAGGCCAGGCCCACGGTGTAGGGCCGGGGCTCCAAGGTGGCCAGCGTGCGGTCGTAGAAGCCGCCGCCATACCCCAAGCGCACGCCACCCGGGCCGTAGCCCACGCAGGGCACCAGCAGCAGAGTGGGATGAAAAACGGGCGTGTCCTTCGGCTTCGGAATGCCGTAGGCGTCGTCTTCCATCTCGCAGCCCGGGAACCACATCTGGAAGCGCAGCTGCTTGGTCGCCTTGTCGATGACCGGCAGGCCGATGCAGCGCTCTTCGTCGGCTTCCGTCCAGCGGTAAAGCGCCGGCAAGGCATCGAACTCGCCCTTGATGGGCCAGTAGGCGCCTATGGCCTTGTCGTCGCGGCCCATCAGCCACACACGCAACACCTCTTGCAGGTGCATGGCGCGCTGGTGGCGGTCGATCAGGCTCTGGCGTTCGGCCTGCAGCTGGCGCCGCAGGGTCTTCTTGTCTTGCGAGGGTTCCAGGGGCGGCATCGGGAAGCTCATGCGCCGATTGTCGCGCCCGGGCCGCCCGCTGCGCCAGCGCGCAGCGGGCGAGGCTTGGTCAGGCCTGCGCGGGCAGGCGCTGGCCGCGGGCCTCGGGCAGCACCCACGGCCAGAGCCAGCTCGTCTGCCACCAGGCCCGTGGCGAAGCCACGCCCGCGCTGACGGCCGGGGCCAGCAGCACGCTCAGGCGCGCCTGCGGCCAAGCCTGCAACACCCAGCGGCTGCCGGCGGGCAGCGCCAGGCTGTCGCCGGGCTGCAGCCACAGGTCTTCGGCCTCGGCGCCAGCCTGCTCGGGCGTCACCCACAGGCAGCCTTCGTCCACACGCAGCCAGCGCGCCACCGGGCTGGCGGGCAGCGTGGTGGCTTCGTGGCCGCCCAGCGTCCAGGCCCAGGGGGCCGAATGCTCATGCACATTTTTCATGGACTGTGATGTCTTCACGGTGTCTTTCTTGTCTTCTCTCAGCGGAGCAAATCATCGGGTTTACCCAGAGCATCGTCCAATCATCTTGGTGGGCTTGATTGATAATCATCGGTAATGAATGCACCGCGCCACCGCCCGCTCGCCATCGGCCCTTTGCGCGCCTTCGAGGCGGTGGCGCGGCGCTTGAGCTTCCGCGCCGCGGCCGAAGAGTTGCACCTCACGCAGCCGGCCATCAGCCGGCAGATCCGCAGCCTGGAAGACGAGCTGGGCGCCACGCTCTTCCTGCGCGGCACGCGGCATGTCGAGCTCACCGGCCCC
Organism: uncultured beta proteobacterium; assembly: GCA_963788035.1. Taxonomy (GTDB): domain Bacteria; phylum Pseudomonadota; class Gammaproteobacteria; order Burkholderiales; family Burkholderiaceae_C; genus Rubrivivax. Next base: position 200,632 of record CAWBFC010000007.1, on the reverse strand, counting down.
GGCAGCACGCTGCTGCAGAGCGTGGCGCCGCTGCTGGCGCAGATGGACCGCACGGTGCGCCAGATCCGCCACACCCAGCACCGCCAGCCGGTGGGCGTGACCACCTTCGCCAGCTTTGCCTCGCTGTGGCTGCTGCCGCGGCTGGCGGGTTTTCAGAACATCCACCCGGAGTCGGACATCCGCATCTCGGCCAGCGACCACCTGGTGGATTTCGACGACCCCGAGATCGACCTCGGCCTGCGTTATTGCCGCCCCGAGCAGGCGCCGCCGGGCAGCACGCTGCTCTTCGGCGAACTGCTCACGCCCGTGGCCAGCCCCGCGCTGCTGCAACGCCTGCCCTTGCACAGCGCCGCCGATCTGGCCGGCCACACCTTGCTGGAAGAAGACGACCCGCGGCCGAGCGCCGAGTACCTGAGCTGGCGCCACTGGCTGCGCCTGAACGCGCCCCCGGGCCTGCAGCCGCGCGGCTGGGTTTATCTCAACTTCACCTACCAGCAGGTGCAGGCCGCGCTGGCCGGCCAGGGCGTGGCGCTGGCGCGAGTGCCGCTGGTGCGCGAGGCCATCGCGCGCGGCGAGCTGGTGGAGCCCTTCGGCCGGGCCGGCCGGGTGGAATCGCCCTTTTCCTACTGGCTGGTGCGCTGGCCGGGGCGGCGTGAGCGCCCCGCACTGGCGGCCTTTGAAGATTGGCTGCTGGAGCAGGCCGCGCAGACGCGCGAAGAACTGGCGCGTGAGCCGCTGCCAGCTTGACACCGTGGACACACCCCCCTGCGCTAAATTCAGTGGCATGAGCACCGCAGCCCTTCCTCGCCACGGCCTGCCGGCCGGCCCACGCTGGCGGGCGGCTGCGGCGGGCTGGCTGGCGGTGCTGGCGCTCGCCGGCGCAGCCCCGGCCGCGGCCCAGCTGCCGCCGCCCAGCGCGGGCGACAACACCGTCGTGCAGGCCCGCGAAGCCCTGCGCCGTGGCGACCGTGCGGCCCTGCTGGCCGCGCGCGACGCCCTGCAGCAGCAGCGCCACCCGCTGGCCATGTGGGCCGACTACTGGGAGCTCGGCAACCGCCTGGCCACAGCGCAGCAGCCCGAGCTCGACGCCTTCTACGCCCGCTGGCCCAACACCTACGTCGAAGACCGCCTGCGCAACGACTGGCTGCTCGAACTCGGCCGCCGGCAAGACTGGGCCGGCGTGCGCACCGAGTTCCCGCGCTTCCGCATGAACGACGACCGCGAGGTCACCTGCCACCTGCTGCTGGCCCGCCACCTCGAAGGCCAGGACGTGCGCGGGGCGGCGCTGGCCGCCTGGCAGGCCCAGCGCGAGCTGGAGCCCGGCTGCACATCGCTGGCCGCCACGCTGTTGCAGGCGCGTGTTTTCAATGACGACGACATCTGGGCGCGTGTGCACGCGGCGGCCGAACAAGGCCGCCTGCGCACCTTGCGCAGCGCCGCCGCGCTGCTGGGCAAGGCCACTGAAAAGGCCGTGGTGGAGGTCGTCGAGCGCCCCGACCGCTACCTGAAGCAGCGCCATGCCGGCGCCGGCCGCCAGGGCCACCCGCTGCTGATGCTGGCGCTGATGCGCCTGGCCGTGGAAGACCCCGACGAAGCCGCCAAGCGCCTGTCGGCGAGCACCACCGCGCGCCTGAGCGCGGCGCAGGAAGCTTACGTGTGGGCGCAGATCGCGCGCCAGGCCGGGCTGAAGCTGCAGCCCCAGGCGGCCGAACATGCCCGCCATGCCTGGAAGCTGTGGGACCGCGCCCACAAGCCCGGCGTGCAGCCCCCCTGGAGCGACGACGTGCTGGCCTGGCACGTGCGGGCCGCGCTGCGCCTGCCCGCACGCGACCCGGCGCGCTGGGCGCTGGTCCAGCGCGCCGTCGAAGCCATGCCGCCGGCTGAGCAGCGCCAGGAAGCCTGGGTGTACTGGAAGGCGCAGGCCGACATCGCCACGGCCCCGGCCGGCGCCGAAGGGGAGGCGGCCCGCACCGCCGCGCGCACGGCGCTGGCCGGGCTGGCCTCGCCCTTCAGCTTCTACGGCCTGCTGGCCGGTGAAGACCTGGGTCAACCACTGCGCCTGCCGCCCGCGCCGCAAGCGCTGAGCGCGGCCGAACGCGAGGCCGTGCGCGGCAATCCCGGCTTCCAGCGCGCGCTGCAGCTGCTGGCCCTGGGCCTGCGCAGCGAAGGCACGCGCGAATGGAACTACACCCTGCGCGGCCTGCCCGAGCGAGAACTGCTGGGCGCGGCGCAATGGGCCTGCGAACGCGAGGTGTGGGACCGCTGCATCAACACCAGCGAGCGCGCGCGCAGCGAGATCGACGTGCAGCACCGCTACCCGCTGGCCTTCCGCGAGATGGTGCAGGAGCGCGCCCGCGGCGCCGGGCTCGACCCCGCACTGGTGCTGGGCCTGATCCGCCAGGAATCGCGCTTTGTCATCGACGCGCGCTCGGGCGTGGGCGCCAGCGGCCTGATGCAGCTGATGCCCGACACCGCCCGCTGGACGGCGCGCAAGCTCGGCCTGCCCTGGCAGGCCGGCTACATCAACGACACCAGCCTGAACCTGCAGCTCGGCACCTTCTACCTGAAGCGGGTGCTCGACGATCTCGACGGCTCGCCGGTGCTGGCCGCCGCGGCCTACAACGCCGGCCCTGGCCGCCCGCGCCGCTGGCGCGAGGCCGGCGGCACCCACGACGCTGCCATCTGGGCCGAGACCATCCCTTTCAATGAAACCCGCGATTACGTGAAGAAGGTGCTGAGCAACAGCGTGGCCTATGCCGCAGCGCACGCGCCAGTGCTGGGCGGGCGCGTGCCCACGCTGCGCGAGCGCCTGGGCAAGCCCATCGGCCCGCGCGACCCTGCCGCGGCCGCATCCGACCGCGAACTGCCCTGATTCAGAACACGAGCACCCCGCCCCTCATGAACAGCATCCTCGTCCTCGGCGGCACTGGCTTCGTCGGCCGCGCCCTCTGCCAGCGCCTGGCGGCGCTGAGCCCGCGCCTGCGCATCGTGGTGCCTTCGCGCCGCGCCGCTCGTGCCAAAGGCCTGAGCGCCCTGCCCACCGTGCAGCTGGTGCAGGCCGACGTGCATGACGACGCCACGCTCGCCCGCCTGGTGGCCGGCTGTGATGCGGTGGTGAACCTGGTGGCCATCCTGCACGGCAGCGCCGCCGCCTTCGACCGCGCGCATGTGCAACTGCCGCGCCACCTGGCGCAGGCCTGCGGCAATGCCGGGGTGCGGCGGCTCGTGCACGTCAGCGCTTTGGGCGTGGGCCGCGAAGTGAACGCCGCGCCTTCGAACTACCTGCGCAGCAAGACCGCCGGTGAACACGTGCTGGAACAGAGTGGCCTGCAGCTCACGCTGCTGCGGCCCTCGGTCATCTTCGGTGCCGAAGACAGCTTCCTCAACCTCTTCGCGCAACTGCAGCGCATGGCGCCCTTTTTGCCGCTGGCGGGCACGCAGGCGCGTTTCCAGCCGGTGTGGGTGGACGACGTGGCTGCCGCCATCGTGGCCGCGCTGCAGCAGCCGGCCAGCATCGGCCAGACCTACGAGCTCGCCGGGCCCACGGTTTACAAGCTGGCCGAGTTGGTGCGGCTGGCCGGGCGCTGGTCGGGCCACGAGCGGCCCATCATGGCGCTGCCCGAGGGCATCGCGCGGCTGCAGGCGCTGGCGATGGAGCTGATGCCCGGGCCCACGCTGATGTCGCGCGACAACATCGACTCGATGAAGCTGCCCAACGTGGCCAGCGGGCAGCTGCCGGGGCTGCAAGCCCTGGGCATCACGCCCACGCCGCTGGAGGCCATCGGGCCCGGCTACCTGGGGCACGAACACGGGCGCGCCAAGCTGGAGAAGCTGCGCGCCGGGGCGCGGCGCGACTGAGCCAGGTCCGATGCCGCCCAGGCATCGGATTCATGCGGGCAAATCAAGCCACACGGCCGCAACTCGGCCTAGGATGAGGCCTTGCACGCACGGCGCGTGGGCGAGGAGTGAACCATGCACTTGGTGATCGGCAACAAGAACTACTCGTCGTGGTCGATGCGGCCCTGGGTGCTGATGAAGCAGCTGGGCCTGCCGTTTGAAGAGCGCAAGCTGCGCTTCGACTTCTCGCCGGGCTCGCCCTTCCGCCGCGAGGTGGCCACCTTCTCGCCTTCGGGCAAGGTGCCGGTGCTGCTGGACGACGACTTCGCGGTGTGGGACACGATGGCCATCATCGAATACCTGCACGACAAGTTCCCCGGCCACGGCGTGTGGCCCGAGGGCATGCGCGAACGCGCCCGGGCCCGCTCCATCTGCGCCGAGATGCACAGCGGCTTCGGCGCACTGCGCAGCCACTGCCCGATGAACATCGAGGCCGCGCTGCCCGAGGTGGGCGCCAAGATCTGGGCCGAACAAGCGGCGGTGCGCGTCGACGTGCTGCGCATCGAACAGATGTGGGCCGAGGCGATGAACGACAGCGGTGGGCCCTTCCTCTTCGGCGCCTTCGGCGCGGCCGACGCGATGTTCGCGCCGGTGTGCATGCGGCTGCGCACCTACGCGCTGCCCATGCCACACCGCCTGCACGATTACATCGGCCGCGTGGCCGCCGCGCCGGGCGTGCGCGCCTGGATCGTCGACGCGCTGGAAGAACGCGATTTCATCGCTGAAGACGAACCCTACCGCCAGCATCGCTGAGCCCTACCGAAGCCTGAATTCCCGATGACGATGCAGTTGTACGTGGTGGGCGGCGCCGTGCGCGACCGCCTGCTGGGCTTGCCCGAGAGCGACCGCGACTGGGTGGCCGTGGGCGCCACGCCCGACGAAATGCTGGCCCAGGGCTACAAGGCCGTGGGCAAGGATTTCCCGGTTTTCATCCACCCGCAGACGGGTGAAGAAGTGGCGCTGGCGCGCACCGAACGCAAGACCGGCCCCGGCTACCGCGGCTTCGCCGTGCACGCCGCGCCCGGCGTGACGCTGGAAGACGACCTGCTGCGCCGCGACCTGACCATCAACGCCATCGCGATGGCCGAAGACGGCACGCTGATCGACCCCCACGGCGGCCAGCGCGACATCGAGGCGCGGGTGCTGCGGCATGTCTCGCCGGCATTCGTCGAAGACCCGGTGCGCCTGCTGCGCCTGGCGCGGCTGGCGGCGCGTTTTGCCGACTTCAGCATCGCCCCCGAAACCCTGGCGCTGCTGCGCCAGATGGTGGACGACGGCGAGGTCGACCACCTGGTGCCGGAACGTGTGTGGCAAGAGCTTTCACGCGGCCTGATGACGGCCCGCCCCAGCCGCATGCTGGAGGTGCTGCGCGAGTGCGGCGCCCTGGCCCGCCTGCTGCCCGAGGTGAACCGCCTGTGGGGCGTGCCGCAACCCGTGGCCCACCACCCCGAGGTGGACACCGGCATCCACCTGCTGCTGGTGCTGGACGAAGCGGCGCTGGTAAACGCGCCGCTGGCCGTGCGCTGGGCCTGCCTGTGCCACGACCTGGGCAAGGGCAACACCCACCCCGAGGCCTGGCCGCGCCACATCGGCCACGAAGGGCGCAGTGCCAAGCTGGCCGCGGCGCTGGGCGAACGCCTGCGGGTGCCGGTGGAGTGCCGCGAGCTGGCCGAGGTGGTAGCGCGTGAACACACGCACCTGCATGGCAGCGGCAGCTTGAACGCCGGCGGGCTGGTGCGGCTGTTTGAACGTTGCGATGCGCTGCGCCGGCCCGAGCGTTTCGAGCAAGCCCTGCTCGCCTGCGCCTGCGATGCGCGCGGCCGCACCGGCTTGCAGAACCGGCCTTACGAGCCCGCCACGCGCCTGCCGCCTTTGCTGGCCGCCGCACGCACCATCGACACCGCCACCGCGGCGCAAGCCGCGATGTCGCGCGGCAAACAAGGCCCCGAGATCGGCGCTGCGGTGCACAAGGCCCGCGTGGCCGCGGTGCAGGCCGCGCTGGGCTGAGGGGCGCTCAGCGCGGCGCGCCGGGCGCCGTTCCCGCGGCGGCCCCGCGCGCCGCACCGCGCGGCGCCAGCAGCCACAGGCCGGCGTAGGTGAGCGCGCCGTTGAGCACCAGCAGCTCCAGCCCGATCTGCCAGCCGCCCAGCCAGGCGGCCTGGTTGGCATCCAGCACCCAGCACAGCGCCGGCGCGGCCACGGCCACCAGCGGCGCCCAGCGGTCGGGCGCCGGGCGGCGGCTGAAGATGGCGTAGGCGAACAGGCCCAGCAGCGGCCCGTAGGTGTAGGCCGCCAGTTTCAGGATCAGCCAGATCATGCTGGGGTCGTCCACGGCCTTGAACACCAGCACCAGCGCCATGAACAGCCCTGCGAAGCCCAGGTGCACGAAGCGGCGGATGCGCGCGCGGCGTGCCTCATCCAACTGCTTGCGCTGCTGCAGGCCCAGGATGTCGATGCAGAAGCTGCTGGTCAGTGCGGTCAGCGCACCGTCGGCACTGGGAAAGAGTGCGGAGATCAGCGCAATCACGAACAGCACCTGCACCGCCACCGGCAGGTAGCCCAGCACCACGGCCGGGAAGATGCGGTCGCCCGCAGTTTGCAGGCCCACCGTGGGCGCGAAGAGATAGAGCAGCCCGCCCAGGAAGAGGAACACGCCCACCACCGCCAGCAGCACGAAGGCCAGCACCACCAGGTTCTTCTGCGAATCGGCCAGGCGGCGCACCGAGAGGCTTTTCTGCATCATCTCCTGGTCCAGGCCCGTCATCGCGATCGCGATGAAGGCGCCGGCCAGCAACTGCTTGGCCCAGAAATCGCGCGCCAGCGGGTCGGTGCCCCACACTTTCGAGAGGCCCTGCACGTCCATCGCGGCCAGCGCCTGCGGCACGTTGAGGTCGAGCTTGGTCAGCAGGAACCACACGCACACGCCCAGGCCCAGCAGCATGCCGGCGGTCTGCAGCGTGTCGGTGAACACGATGGTGCGCACGCCGCCTTCCAGCGTGTAGAGCAACACCATCAGCAGGATGACGGCGGCCGTCAGCCAGAAGGGCACGCCGAAGGCGTCGAGGATCATGTCCTGCAGCACCTTCACCACCAGGTAGAGCCGCGCCGTGGCGCCCAGCGTGCGCGAGGCGATGAAAAACGCCGCGCCCGTGCGGTAGCTGTGCGGCCCCAGGCGCTGCGCCAGCGTGCCGTAGATGGAGGTGAGGCCGAGCTTGAAGTACAGCGGCAGCAGCACGAAGGCGATGACGAAGTAACCCGCCACCTGCCCCAGCACCAGCTGCAGGTAGCCGAAGTGCGTGAGGCCCACTGCGCCCGGCACGCTGATGAAGGTGACACCCGACAGCGAGGTGCCCACCATGCCGAAGGCCACCAGCATCCACGGGCTGTTGCGGCTGCCGATGAAGTAGGCCTCGTTGTCGGCGCGGCGGCTCGTCCACCAGGCCACGGCCAGCAGCAGCGTGAAGTAGCCCAGCACGAAGGCCAGCAGGATGCCCGCGGTCATGGTGGCCTCGCCTTCAGAACATCAGGCCGATCAGCATGGCCAGCACGCTGAGCACCACGCTGCTGGCCAGGGGCACGTGCCACTCACGGCCGCGCAGCTTGAAGCTGAAATCGCCCGGCAGCTTGCCCAGGCCGATCTTGCGCAGCCAGCCGTGCAGCACGTTGAAGAAGATCGAAGCGAGCAGGAAGACGATCAGCCAGCGCATGGTTTTCTCGTGGCCGGCGCACGCTCAGAGCGTGTGCGAGCGGTCGCCCGCCGCAAAACCTATCGCGCCAAAGTCAGCGCCGAAATCAGCGCCCTTCACGAAACCCAGCACCTTGAAGAGCTCGCCCATCTCGTGCTCGGTGATGAGCTTCTGGGCCATCGCGGTCTGGCGGATCTCGGCGCCCTGCAAAAGATCGAGCAGCCCGCAGTTCAGCAGAAAGCGCGCCTGGCTGGTGTAGCCCAGCACCTGCAGGCCGGCGTCTTGCCCGGCCAGCGCGATGGCGCTGAAGTTCACGTGCGCGGTGATGTCCTTTTCGCCCACCAACACCAGCGGGTTCGCATCGGCCTGGTGGGCGTGGTGGCACATCAGCGTGCCGCCCGTGCGCTGCGGGTGGTAGTACTCGGCCTCGGGGAAACCGTAGTCGATGAAAAACGCGGCGCCGCGCTGCAGGCGTTCGGCCAGGCTGCGCACGAAGGCTTCGGCCTGGGGGTGGATCTCGGTGACGGTGCCGGGCACGAACACACCCTCGCCCGGCGGGCGCAGGGCGGTGGCGCGGTCGGACCAGGTGAAAGCCTCGCCTTCGATCACCACACCGCGCTCCAGCCACTGGCGGCCGTCGAAATGCAGCAGTTGCACGGGCATGGCGTCGAGCACTTCGTTGCCCACCACCACCGCCTCGATCTGATCGGGCCACGCGTCCAACCACTGCACACGCGGGGCGAAACGCGCCAGCCGCTCGGCCTGCCGCTCGCGCAAAGTGCCCGAGACATCGACGATGGTGTAACGCTGCACCGCATCGCCCAGGGCTTCCAGCAGCTGCTCGGCCAGCGCACCCGAGCCGGCGCCGAACTCCAGCACCTCGTGCGTGCCCGTGGCCTGCAGCGCCTGCGCCACCTGGCGCGCCAGCGTGCGGCCGAAGAGCGGCGACATCTCGGGCGCGGTGACGAAATCGCTGCCTGAGCTGGGCATCGCACCGAACACCGGCGTGCCGCGCGTGTAGTAACCCAGGCCGGGCTCGTAGAGCGCCATCGCCATGAAACGGTCGAAAGGCAGCCAGCCGCCGTTTTCGGCGATGGCCGTGCGCAGGCACTGCGCCATACGCGAATGAAGACGCGCCGATAAACTCTCGGCCCCGGGTGCAGACATCCGCGGCATTGTAGAAACCCCCTCCGCTCCTGTTCCCCACCCCTGATGGACACCCGCCCTGTCGTGCTGGTGACCGGCGCCGCCCAGCGCATCGGTCGCGAGATCAGCCTGCACCTGGCCACGCACGGCTGGCGCGTGGCCGTGCACTACCGCAGCTCGGCCGCCGCCGCGGTGCAGACCGTGGCCGCCATCCGCGAGGCCGGCGGCGTGGCGATGTCCTTCGCCGCCGACCTGGCCGTGGAAGCCGACTGCGAAGCCCTGCTGCCGGCCGTGCACCAGGCCTTCGGCCGCGTGGATGCGGTGGTGAACAACGCCTCGCTCTTCGAGTACGACGACGTCGCCAGCTTCAGCGCCGCGCGCATGGAGGCGCACTGGCGCGCGAACACGATGCCGGCCATCGTGCTGGCGCGCGCGCTGCACGGCCTGCTTGCAGAAAACGCGCAAGGCTGCGTGCTCAACATCCTCGACCAGAAGCTGTGGAATCCCAACCCCGACTACCTCAGCTACACGCTGAGCAAAGCCGCGCTGGAAGCCGCCAACACGCTGCTGGCGCAAGCGCTGGCGCCGCGCGTGCGCGTGTGCGGCGTGGCGCCGGGCGTGACGCTGCTCTCGGGCGAGATGAGCGGCGCTGAATTCAGCTCCTCGCACACCATGACGCCGCTGGGCCGCAGTTCCAGCCCGGCCGATGTGGCGCGCGCGGTGCACTACCTGCTGGAGGCGCCCGCCGTCACCGGCACCACCTTGCTGGTCGATGGCGGCCAGCACCTGCAGGCCCAGGCGCGGGACGTGATGTTCCTGGCCCGAGAGAAGAAAGACACCTGATGCAAAGCCTGCTGAACCACCCGAGCCTGATGAACTGCCGCCGGCTCTTCCTGCACGACTACGCCGTCTGGATCAACATCGGCGTGCACGACTTCGAGAAGAAGGGCGAGCAGCGTGTGCTGATCAACGTCGACCTCTACATCCCGCTGGCGCTCTCAACGCCCACGCAGGACAAGCTCGACGAGGTGGTCGATTACGACTTCATCCGCCGCAGCGTGATGGAGCGTGTTTCCAAGGGCCACATCCACCTGCAGGAAACGCTGGCGGACGACGTGCTGGCGCTGATGCTGGCCCACCCCCGCGTGCGGGCTGCGCGCGTCTCCACCGCCAAGCCCGATGTCTACCCTGACTGCGAGGCCGTGGGCGTGGAAGTCTTCGGCATGAAGGACAGCTGAGATGAACGCCACGGTCGAATTCCACCCCGCCAAGAAGCTGGCGGTGTCCATGCAGAAGCTGGGCAAACGCCTGCACCGCCAGGTGGGCCAGGCCATCGTCGACTTCAACATGATCGAAGCCGGCGACAAGGTGATGGTCTGCCTGAGCGGCGGCAAAGACAGCTACGCGATGCTCGACATCCTGCTGAGCCTGCGCGAGCGTGCACCCATCCACTTCGACATCGTCGCCGTCAATCTCGACCAGAAGCAGCCCGGCTTCCCGGCCGAGGTGCTGCCGGCCTACCTGACGAAACTGGGCGTGCCCTTCCACATCGAGAACCAGGACACCTACAGCATCGTCAAGAAGCTGGTGCCCGAGGGCCAGACGATGTGCAGCCTGTGCAGCCGGCTGCGCCGCGGCATCCTCTACCGCGTGGCGGGCGAGCTGGGCGCCACCAAGATCGCCCTGGGCCACCACCGCGACGACATGGTCGTCACGATGATGATGAACATGTTCTTCGGCGGCCGCCTGAAAGGCATGCCGGCCAAGCTGGTGAGCGACAACGGCCAGCACACCGTCATCCGCCCGCTGGCCTACGTGGCCGAGACCGACCTCGAGAAGTGGGCGGTACACCGAGCGTTTCCCATCATCCCGTGCACGCTGTGCGGCAGCCAGAACGACCTGCAGCGTGTGCAGGTGAAGAAGATGGTCCGCGAGTGGGAGCGCCAATACCCCGGCCGCACCGACAACATGCTGCGTGCGATGGCCCACGTGGTGCCTTCGCACCTGATGGACCGGAACCTCTACCCCTTCACGACGATCACACCCAGCGGTGAGGCCAGCGCCGAAGGCGACATCGCCTTCGACGAAGAGCCCTGTGCAACACCGTCGACGCCGTCAGCGCCGAACCGCGTGCATCTGCACCGGCAAGGCTTCGGTGCCAACGTCAGCGTCAGCGTCAGCGACGGCGACGGCGACGGCGACGACGGCGACGACGATCTGGAGGATTGAACATGAGGTCTCGTGCCAACCCCGTGCAGCGCTGGCTGCAACTCGGCGCCCTGGTGATGGGCGGTCTGCTGCTCTCGGCCTGCGCCGGTCTGCGCAGCGTGAGCACCGAGGTCTCGAGCTTCGGCGAGTGGCCGGCCGACCGCAAGACCGGCACCTACGCCTTCGAACGGCTGCCCTCGCAGCAGGCGCAAGCTGCCGACACCGAATTGCTGGAAAACGCGGCCCGCGCGGCGCTGGAGAAGGCTGGCTTCAAGGCCGCCGCCACCGGCGAGCAGCCCGACGTGCTGGTGCAGGTGGGCGCGCGCGACAGTCGCTACGTCAACAGCCCCTGGGACGATCCGCTGTGGTGGCGCGGCGGCTTCGGCTACTGGCGCCACGGGCCCTGGATTTCGCCGCGCTGGCAGCTGAGCATGCGCAGCGAGTTCCCGCGCTACGAAAGCCAGGTGGGCCTGCTGTTGCGCGACCGTGCCACCGGCAAGCCGCTGTTCGAAACCAATGCCACCGCCGACACCGGCAGCCGCGCCGACGCGCAGCTCTATGGCGCGCTTTTCCAGGCTGCGCTGATGGACTTCCCCAAGCTCGGCATGAACCCGCGCCGCGTGGTGGTGGAGCTGCCGCCCGCGCCCTGAGGCAGCGGCAGCTACTTCAGTCGCCGCAGGCCGCGTGGGTGATCGTGCGGGCCTCCAGGCACTCTTCCACCCAGGCCGCCACCTCGAACAAGCGCGCGTCCTGGCCGGGGCGCGCCACCAGCTGCAGGCCCAGCGGCAGGCCCTGGGCGTCCAGCCCGCCGGGCAGGGTGAGACAGGGGCAGCCCAGCAGCTGCCAGGGCCGGTTGAAGAGCGGGTCGCCGGTCTGGCGCAGGCTGCGTGGCGCAGCACCCGGTGCCGCCGGGGTGAGCAGCACCTCGGCTTGGCCGAAGAGTTCTCCGATGCGCAAACCCAGGGCCTGCACTGTGCCCAGCGCCGCGGCATAGGCCGAGGCGGGCATCCCCGCCCCTTCGTCCAACAAGGCGCGCAGCCCGGTGGAGAGCTGCCGGCGCCGGTATTGGCGCTCTGCGGCGAGCGCGAGCGCGCTTTCGAAAACCTGCACCGTGCGTTGCGCATCGAAGAGCGTGTCAAAGCGCTCGGGCCACACCGCCAGTTGCACCCCTGCGCCTGCGGCCGAAAGCCTGGCCGCGGCGTCTTCCACCATGGCGGCCATCGGCCCCGAAAGCGCTGCCGCACGCGACGTCAGCGTCACCGCCAAGCGCGGCGTGGCCAGGCCGGCATTCAGGGCCGGCGCGGGCCCGTCACCCCAGGCCCCCAGCACGCCAGCCAGCAAGGCCGCATCGGGCACGCTGCGCGCGAAGACACCGATTTCGTCGAGCGTGTCTGAGTTCGGTTTCGCCCCGGCCCGCGGCACGCGCCGAGGCGAGGGCTTGTAGCCGACGATGCCGCAGAAGGCCGCCGGCCGGATCACCGAGCCCGCCGTCTGCGTGCCCAGCGCCAGCGGCACGAGGCCCGCCGCCACGGCCGCCGCCGAGCCGCTGGACGAGCCGCCCGGCGTGTGGGCCGGCGCATGCGGGTTGCGCGTGGCGCAAGGCGTCATGTTCGCGAACTCGGTGCAGGCGGTCTTGCCCATCACCGACGCGCCCGCCGCACGCGCCAGCGCCACCACCGCGGCATCGGCCTGCGGCAGGTGCCCGGCGTAGATGGCAGAGCCGTAGGCCGTGGGCAGGCCGGCGGTGTCGATGTTGTCCTTGATGCCCAGCGGCAGGCCGTGCAACGGGCCCAGGGTGCCGCCGCTGCCCGCAGCCTGGTCCAGCGCGCGGGCCCGGCGGCGCGCGCCGGCGGCGTCGAGGTGGGCCCAGGCGTGCAGGCGTGGCTCCAGCGCCAACGCACGTTCGCTCAGGGCCTGCGCCAGGGTTTCAGCCTGCAGTTCGCGGCTGGCGAGTGCACGGGCCAGGGTGAGGGCATCGAGGGTGTGCAGCGGGGCGGTCATCGGTCCGTGGGCCTGTTCAAGTTTCATCATCGTCGGCCGTGCCTTCGTCGCCGCGCGGGCGGCCGCGAAGGCCACCGTCCCAGCGCTTGACGGCGGCGCTGTCGAGTTCGAAGAGGTCGAGCGCACGGCCCACCGTCTGGTCGACGATGTCCCGCACCGTGGCCGGCCGCTGGTAGAAGGCCGGCACCGGCGGCATGATCACCGCGCCGTTGCGCGTGGCCTGGTCCATCAGCGCGATGTGGCCGGCGTGCAGCGGTGTTTCGCGCAGCAGCAGCACCACGCGGCGGCGCTCCTTCAGGCAGACATCGGCGGCGCGCACGACGAGCTCGTCGTTGTAGCAATGCGCGATGCCACTGAGCGTCTTGATGGAACACGGCGCCACCAACATGCCCAGCGTGCGGAAGGAGCCCGAAGACACGGTGGCGCCGATGTCGCGCGGGCTGTGCACCACGTCGGCCAGGGCGCGCACATCGGCAGCGCTGTGGTCGGTTTCTTCGGCCAGCGTGCGCGCGCCCGAAGGCGTGAGGATCAGGTGGGTCTCGATGCCGCCCAGCTCGCGCAGCAACTGCAAGGCCCGCACACCGTAGATGGCGCCCGAGGCGCCGGTGATGGCGACGATGAGGCGGTGGGCTGGGGCGGCAGGCGTGGCGGTGTTCATCCGGTGATTCTGCTGCGCCTGGACCCACTGCAAGACCCCAGCGCCTGGCAGCCCTGCTCAAAGCCCGGAACGCACCAGGCCACGGCCAAGATGTGAGCGAACACTCTCTGTTTATCGCAGACCCGCCCGCAAGAACATCGAGCCTGCCCATCGCGCCTCGCGAACCATCAGCACTCGCCCTTGGAGAGTGCTAATATTTGCGGAACCCCATCCCACCCCGGGAGTCAGAGCTGCATGAACATCACCACCGCCAACGCAGTCACCGTCCGCGACCCCTGGTCCCTGGTGCCCTCGCTGGGCAACCTGGATGCTTATGTCTCGGCCGTCAACCGCATGCCGATGCTGACGCCCACCGAAGAGACCGAACTCGCCCGCGCCCTGCGCGACCAGGGCGATGTGCAGGCCGCCGGCCGCCTGGTGCTGAGCCACCTGCGCTTGGTGGTGAGCATTTCGCGCCAGTACCTCGGCTACGGCCTGCCGCAGGGTGACCTGATCCAGGAGGGCAATGTCGGCCTGATGAAGGCCGTCAAGCGTTTCGACCCCGAGCAGGGCGTGCGCCTGGTCAGCTACGCCATGCACTGGATCAAGGCCGAGATCCACGAATACATCCTGAAGAACTGGCGCATGGTGAAGGTGGCCACCACCAAGGCCCAGCGCAAGCTGTTCTTCAACCTGCGCTCGATGAAGCAGGGCATGAAGGGCGAAGCCGCCGACGCCGACACGCACCGCAACACGCTCACGCCGGCCGAAGTGGCCAGCATGGCGCGTGAGCTCAACGTGAAGGCCGACGAGGTGGTGGAAATGGAAATGCGCCTGTCGGGCGGCGACGTGGCGCTGGAGCCGCAGACCGACGACGGCGAAGAGACTTATGCGCCCATTGCCTACCTGGCCGACGACAGCCAGGAGCCCACGCGCGTCATTGAAGCCCGCGGCCGCGACTGGCTGGCCGGCGACGGCATCGCCCATGCGCTCAAGGCGCTGGACGAACGCAGCCGCCGCATCGTGGAAGAGCGTTGGCTCAAGGTGAACGACGACAGTTCGGGCGGCATGACGCTGCACGAACTGGCGGCCGAGTACGGCGTGAGCGCCGAGCGCATCCGCCAGATCGAAGTGGCGGCCATGAAGAAGATGCGCAAGGCGCTCGTGCCGGCCTGAGCGCAGCTTCCGGGCCGGCTGCGATGTTGACCCCCGCGCTGGCGCAATCGCTGCATGTCCTGGGCATCACGCCCGCCATGCTGCAAGTGCGCGGCCTGCAAGCCTGTGCCGAGGCCACACAGTTGACGGTGGCCGAGATCGGCGCAGACGGCCGCGAGTTCCTGCTGGAACCAGGCGCCGCCAGCGCCTGGCAGGCCATGAAAACAGCGGCCGCGCGAGACGGCGTGGTGATGGTATTGGTGTCGGCCTTCAGAAGCATGGGGCGGCAGACGGAAATCCTGCGCGACAAGCTGGCGGCCGGCGTACCCATCGAAGAAGCGCTGCAGTGGGTGGCGCCCCCAGGCTACAGCGAGCACCACAGCGGCCGCGCCATCGACATCGGTGTGCCCGACGAACCTGCGCTGGAGGAGTCTTTCGAGACCACCGCCGCTTTCGCCTGGCTGCAGGCGCACGCCGCAGCGCATGGTTTCAGCCTGTCCTACCCCCGCGGCAACGCGTCGGGCTATGGCTACGAGCCCTGGCACTGGTGTTACCGCGCGCCTTGAGGCGGGCCGCAGACCGCAGCGCCGGCAGCCTCAGCCCGGCTGTTTCAGCAGGATCTGCAGATCGTGTTTCAGTGCCTCGGCACCCGTGCCGTAGCGTGTGAACAGCCGAACCTTGCCCTGGGCATCGAAGATGTAGCTGCCAGCCGTGTGGTCCATGGTGTAGCCGCCCTCGGTCTTGCCGGGCACCTTGGCGTAGAAGACCTTGAAACGTTTGGCTGCGGCCTTGGTTTCCTCCAGGCTGCCACGCAAGGCGATGAAGTCGGGGCTGAAGTTCTGCACGTAGGCTTTCAGCACCTCGGGCGTGTCGCGCTCCGGGTCGATGCTGACGAAAACACCCTGAACCCTCGCGCCCTCAGCGCCCAGGGCCTGCTTCACCTGCGCGAGTTCGAGCATGGTGGTCGGGCAGACGTCGGGGCACTGCGTGAAGCCGAAGAACACCACCGTCAGCTTGCCCTTGAACTCGCTGATGTGGCGGCGCTTGCCGTCGGTATCGGGCAGATCGAGGTCTTGTGCGTACTCGGCCCCGGTGATGTCCACGGCCTTGAAGGCCAGCGGCGAGGCCGCCCGGTCGCAGGCCGAAAGCAGCACGGCCGACAGCGCGGCACTGATCAGGAGACGGCGCGAGACAGCCATGGGCTCACATAGTGGTCGACCAGCAGCGCGGCAAACAGCAGCGACAGGTGCCAGATCGAAAAACGGAAGGTCTTGCGCGCCAGTGCGTCGCTGTACTCGCGCCACAACTGCCACGCATACGCGATGAAACCTGCGCCCAGCACGACCGCTGCCGCGAGATACACCCAGCCGCTCATGCCGTAGACGAAGGGCAGCAAGGTGGCTGCAAACAGCACCAGGGTGTACAGCAGCACCTGCAGGCGGGTGAACTCAGACCCGTGCGTGATGGGCAGCATGGGCAGGCCGGCCTTGCGGTAGTCCTCCACCCGGTACAGCGCCAACGCCCAGAAGTGCGGCGGTGTCCACAGGAAGATGATCAGGCAGAGCATCAGCGCCTCGGGGCCGACGTCGCCCGTCATCGCGGCCCAGCCGAGCACCGGCGGCATGGCGCCGCTGGCGCCGCCGATGACGATGTTCTGCGGCGTCAGCGGCTTCAGCACCACGGTGTAGACCACCGCGTAGCCCACGAAGGTGGCGAAGGTCAGCCACATCGTCAGCGGGTTGACCCAGAGGTAGAGCACGGCGCTGCCGGCGGCGCAGAGCACGGCCGAGAAAGCCAGCGTGTAGGGCGTGGTGAGTTCGCCTTTGGCCGTGGGGCGCCAGGCGGTGCGCTGCATGCGGCGGTCGATCTGCTGCTCGACGAGGCAGTTGAAGGCCGCTGCGGCGCTGGCCACCAGCCAGATGCCCAGCACGGCAGCGCCGGCCAGGCGCCAGTCGGGCAGGCCCGGCTGCGCCAACAGCACACCGATGAGCGCGCAAAAAACGATGAGCTGCACCACGCGCGGCTTGGTCAGCGCGTAGAACTGGGCCCAGCGTGAACTGGTGGGCCGGGGGGCAGCAGCGAGGGTCTGGCTCATGGGCAACCGCGCATTTTAGGCGGCCGCCGCGGCAGCACGGCCTGCAACCACGGCCACGGGCGGCGCGCTGCGCGCCAGAAGCAGCGCCAGCACCAGCACCAGCCCCGCCGCACCGGCCGAGTGGCCCAGCGCGGCCAGCAAGGGCCAGCCCAACACGACGTTCGACAAACCGCTGAGCAGTTGGGCCACCAGCAGCAGCAACAAGGCGCTGGCGTATCGCCGCGCCACGTCGCTGCCATCGCGCCAAAGCCGCCACGCCAGGACCGTGAAAAGCAGCAGCAGCACCGCCGCAAACACACGGTGGGCCATGTGGATGGCCACCAGCGCCTCGAAGGGCAGCGCGCCTCCACCGGCGGCCTGGCCCAGTTCACGCAGCAGCGTGAAGCCCTGCGCGGCCTCCATTGCCGGCCACCAGCTGCCGTTGCACTGCGGGAAGCCCGTGCAGGCGAGTACCGCATAGTTCGTGCTGACCCAGCCGCCCAGCGCTATCTGCACTGCCAAGCCCGCCGCGGCAGCCAGCGCCCAGGCACGATGGCCCGGTGCCAAGGCCAAGGGCCGACGCCTGAAGGCCTCGTGCTGGCAGGCCAGCAGCGCCAGCAGCGCCAGGCCGCCCAGCAGGTGCAGCGTGACGATGGCCGGGTAGAGCTTGAGCGTCACCGTGTACTTGCCGAACAGGCCCTGCACGACCACCCACACGAGCGTCACTGTCGGCCACCAAGGCGAAAAAGGCAGGCGCTGACGCTCGCGCCACGCGGTGGCGGCCATCACGAGGATGAGCACGCCCACGGTCATCGCCAGGTAACGATGGATCATCTCGATCCAGGCCTTGCTCCACGTGACAGGGCCGCTGGGCAGCGCGGTCTGTGCGGCATGGATTTCTTCGCGCGCGCCCAAGGGTGTGGCCTCGCCGTAGCAGCCCGGCCAGTCGGGGCAACCCAGGCCCGAATCGCTCAGGCGCGTGAAGGCGCCGAAGACGATGAGGTCGAAAGTCAGGAAGAGCGTGACCGTCGTCAGCGCTGCCAGCCGGCGCTGCGTGCTGGCGCCGCGCTGGCGCAGCCACACCCACGACAGCGGCAGCAAGGCCACCACCACGGCCAGCAGCGCAAGGCGCAGCGTGGGCGCCATGTCGACGAGCGGCGGCGTCTCCACGTCAGCGCCCGGCCTTGTCCCAGAAACCGGAAGCCCGCAGGACTTTGTCGAGATCGCGCTTGACGCGCGAGGGCTCGGGATTCACCGGCACGCGCATCATCCACTCGCCCATGGGGTCGACGACATAGAGGTGCTCGTCGATGCGCTTGCCGGCCTCGGGTTCGAGCCAGCGGGCCATGGCAGCAGCATCGGCACGCAGCACCGTCACCGGCACCGCACCGCCCAGGGCCTCTTGCAGCTGCGGGGTGAGCGGCTGCGCGTCGGTGACCACCCACACCTTGTCGAGGCGGTCGCGCTCGCGGCCCAGCATTTCGCGCAGCTGGCGCTGCATGAACAGTCGCTGCTCGCAGGCGCCATCGCAGGCTGCCGGCCCTACGGCCATCAGCAGCCACTGGCCCTGCAGCGAGCGTGGCGCGACCGGTGCGCCCTCCAAGGTGCGCAGATTCAGGTCTGCCGGCAGGCTGCGTGTGGGCAGGATGAGCGCGCTGTAGTTGGTGCGGCCCTCGGGGCGGATCACGAAGTAGGTGAAGTACGACGCGATCACCGGCGAGGCACACACCAGCAACACCAGCAGCATCTTCAGGCGACCGGTGCGCGTGCGTGCGCCATCGGCAGCACCACCCTGGCCGAGATCGGGGCCGGCCACGCCGTGCACGGTCAGGCCCACGGGCTCAGGCGGCGCGGGCGCGGACCCGGGCGGGACGGACGAGTTGGAACCAGACATACAGACCGATGATGAGGGCGCTGAGCGCGAACCACTGGAAAGCGTACCCGTGGTGCTTGTCGACACCGACCGCCGGCTGCGGCCATTGGCGCAGCAGACCGTCGGCCGTAGGTGGCGTGCCATCTTCCTGGACCAGGGCCAGGGGCCGCAATGTCAAACCCGTTTCGCGGGCATACGACGACACGTTGAGATTTTGCCGGATCACCCCCGAGGCCGCGCTTTCGAACTCGTACAACCGCGCCGGACCGGGGGCGATGCGGCCCAGCACCTGCACCCGCCCTTGCGGCGGCGGTGGCGCCACGATACGCGTGCGGTCGAGCAGGTCGCGCGGGAGCCAGCCGCGCTGCACGAGCACGGCACTGCCGTCATCCAGCTGCAGCGGCGTGACGGCATAAAAACCGGGCCGGCCGTTCATCTGGCGGTTTTCCAGATAGATCGTTTGCGCCGCCAGCCACTGCCCCTGCACGACAGCCAGGCGGTGCAGTTGCGCGGGCAGTTCGGCGGCATCGCTAGCCAGTTCGGGCTGCAGCAGCGGCGGCAAGGCACGTTGGCTCTCGAGCGCCTGTTGCAAAGCCGTCTTTTGTGCCGCGCGGTCGAGCTGCCAGACACCCAGTCGCGCCGTCAGCGCCGCGGCCGCCAAGGCCACGAACAGCACGATGGTGTTGCGCAGCCTCATCGGGAACCCGATGCCCGGCACGGATAATCTTTTGCGATGAAAACCGTGATGGTCTTGTTCCTCGTGGCCGTGCTGGTGGCCTTGGCCAGCGCCGGCGTGTTCATGATGCGTCGAGACGACGGCAAGGGCGCCGACAACACCGACCGCAGCAAACACATGGCGCGCGCGCTGGCGGTGCGTGTGGGTTTGTCGGTGGCGCTGTTTCTCTTCATTCTGCTGAGCTGGTACATGGGTTGGGTGCAGCCCACGGGTCTGCCCACCGGCCGTTGACGCCATCAAAAAACGCCGCTTCGAGCGGCGTTTCTGATGGGATCAAGCTTCCCCCGGGGGAACCAGCTTCGCCGGGCCGCTGGCTAGCGGCCTCCAGGGGGTGGCGGCCGATGGCGAGCTTGGAGCCGACAGTTACAGCCAGTACACCAGGAAGTAAAGGCCCAGCCACACCACGTCCACGAAGTGCCAGTACCAGGCAGCGCCTTCGAAACCGAAGTGACGCTCGGGCGTGAAGTGGCCCTTCATCAGGCGGATGGTGATGAACAGCAGCATCAGCATGCCCACCAGCACGTGGAAGCCGTGGAAGCCCGTCAGCATGAAGAAGGTGCTGCCGAAGATGCCGCTGCTGAGCTTGAGGTTCAGGTCGCGGTAGGCGTGGATGTATTCGAAGGCCTGCACGGCGACGAAGGTGGCGCCCAGGATGACCGTGATCCACATCCACAGGATGGTCTTGCCGCGGTTGCCGGCGATCAGCGCGTGGTGGGCGATGGTCAGCGTGATGCCCGAGGTCAGCAGCAGCGCGGTGTTGATGGTGGGCAGCGGCCAGGGACCGATGGTGCTGAAGGCCTCCACCGTGCCGGCCGGCGAGGCCGTGATGCCGGGGCCGGCGCTGGGCCACAAGGCCTTGAAATCGGGCCACAGCAGCTGGTTCTCCAGGCTGCCCAGGGCGGGCACCGAGTGCACGCGGGCCCAGTACAGCGCGCCAAAGAAGGCGGCGAAGAACATCACCTCGCTGAAGATGAACCAACTCATGCTCCAGCGGAAGCTGATGTCGATGCGGTCGCTGTAGAGGCCGCCTTCGCTTTCGCGGATGGCCTCGCTGAACCACTGGAACATCACCGTCAGCCAGACGGCCATGCCAGCCAGCAGCACCCAGGGTGCCCAGGTGGCGCCGTTGACCCATTGGCCCGCACCCAGGATGACGAGGAACAGCCCGCCCGCCATCAACACGGGGTGGCGCGAGGGCGCGGGGATGTAGTAGTGCGGCGTGCTGCCGGCAGCGGTGGTGGCGGACATGTTGTGTGTTTCTCCTCGAACCAGAATTTCCAATGTGTGGGCGTGCGGCAGGCCTTCAGGCCCCAGCAACGCCGCTGCCGATGACCCAGCGCACCAGCAGCACCAGCACCAAGACGAACAAGGCCGCACCGGCCACGCCGGCGACCACGACATGCAGCGGGTTGAGCTTTTGCACGTCCTCGGTCAGACCCGACGAACGCCGCACGCCAAAAAACGACCAGCCCACCGCCCGCGCCGTCTGCAGGAACGAACCCTTGCGCGCCACGGCATCCTTGAACTCGCTCACAGGCCCACTCCCTTCAAGGCCACTGCCTTCACGCCGACGGCACCCTCGGGGGCGGCGGGCACCTTGCCGCCGACCTCGAAGAAGGTGTACGACAGGGTGATCGTCGTCACGTCTTTCGGCAGCTTGGGATTGATGACGAAGGTGACCGGCCATTCACGGCGCTCACCCGGAGCCAAGGTCCATTCGTTGAAGCAGAAGCACTCGACCTTGCTGAAATGCGCACTGGCCTGGCGCGGCGCATAACTCGGAATCGCCTGGGCCGCCATCGTGCGGTTCTGGCGGTTCCTGAACTCGTACATCACCGTCGTCATCTCGCCGGGGTGGACCTGCAGCGAGTTCTTGGCAGGCTTGAAGTCCCAGGGTCCGCGCACATTGCCGTCGAACTCGACGGTGATGGTGCGGCTGGTGTCGACCTGCGTATTGGCAGGCACCGAGTGCGGGCTCCACTTGCCGGTGGCGATGCGTTGCTCCGACAGGCTCAGCACGTTGATGCCCAGCGCCTCGCAGATGGCGCGGTACATGGGCACCAGCGCATAACCGAAGGCGAACATCACCCCCACGATGACGAGCAACTTGCCGAGCATGCGGCGGTTGTCGGCGAAGAGGCGGTTCATCGCGGGCATGGCCGTTCAGCCGCCGAAATAGGCGAGCTTGGTGACAAAACCCAGCGCGAAGACCAGGGCCACCGACGCCAGGATCAGACCCAGACGCCGGTTGGCCTTGCGCTGCTGTTCACTCAGAGCCATGGTCGTTCAACCCGTTTTCAGCCGATCACGCGGGTGGCGGTGGCGTCCAGCTTCGGGGGCGTCTCGAAGGTGTGCCAGGGCGCCGGCGACGGCACTTCCCACTCCAGGCCTTCGGCGGCTTCCCAGGGCTTCTGGGGCGCCGGCTCGCCCTTGCCGCGCATCATGGGCAGCACGACGAAGACGAAGAAGTAGACCTGCATCAGACCGAAGCCGAAGGCGCCCACCGAAGCGATGGCGTTGAAGTCGGCGAACTGCATCGGGTAGTCGGCATAACGACGCGGCATGCCGGCCAGACCCAGGAAGTGCATCGGGAAGAAGGTGATGTTGAAGAAGATCAACGAACCCCAGAAGTGGATCTTGCCGCGCGTTTCGCTGTACATCACGCCGGTCCACTTCGGGCCCCAGTAGTACACGCCCGCGAACAACGCAAACAGCGAGCCCGCCACCAGCACGTAGTGGAAGTGCGCCACCACGTAGTAGGTGTCTTGCAGCTGGATGTCGATGGGCGCCATGGCCAGGATCAGGCCCGTGAAGCCGCCCATCGTGAACACGAACAGGAAGCCGACGCTCCACAGCATCGGGGTCTCGAAGGTCATCGAGCCCTTCCACATCGTGGCGATCCAGTTGAAGATCTTCACGCCCGTGGGCACCGCGATCAGCATGGTCGCGTACATGAAGAAGAGCTGGCCCGTCACCGGCATGCCGGTGGTGTACATGTGGTGCGCCCACACGATGAAGCTCAGGATCGCGATGGACGCCGTGGCGTAGACCATCGAGGTGTAGCCGAACAGCCGCTTGCGCGCGAAGGCCGGGATGATGGCGCTGACGATGCCGAAGGCCGGCAAGATCATGATGTAGACCTCGGGGTGACCGAAGAACCAGAAGATGTGCTGGTACATCACCGGGTCACCGCCGCCGGCGGGGTTGAAGAAGCTGGTGCCGAAGTGGCGGTCGGTCAGCGTCATCGTGATGGCACCGGCCAACACGGGCATCACCGCGATCAGCAGGTAGGCCGTGATCAGCCAGGTCCAGGCGAACAGCGGCATCTTCATCAGCGTCATGCCGGGCGCGCGCATGTTCAGGATGGTGACGATGATGTTGATCGAACCCATGATCGAGCTCGCGCCCATGATGTGCATGGCGAAGATGCCAGCGTCCATCGAGGGGCCCATCTGCAGCGTCAGCGGCGCGTAGAGCGTCCAGCCCGCAGCGGGCGCGCCACCGGGCATGAAAAAGCTGCCCACCAGCATCAGCGCGGCCGGAATCAGCAGCCAGAAGCTGAGGTTGTTCATGCGCGCGAAGGCCATGTCGGCCGCGCCGATCTGCAGCGGCAGCATCCAGTTCGCGAAGCCCACGAAGGCCGGCATGATGGCGCCGAACACCATGATCAGGCCGTGCATCGTGGTGAGCTGGTTGAACAGCTCAGGGTTCAGGAACTGCAGGCCGGGCTGAAACAGTTCGGCACGGATGCCCAGGGCCAGCACACCACCGATCATCAGCATCGTGAAGCTGAAGAGCAGGTACATCGTGCCGATGTCCTTGTGGTTGGTGGCGAACAGCCAGCGGCGCCAGCCGTGCGGATGGCCGTGATCGTGGTCGTCGGCGTGGCCGCCGGCGTGCCCGTGGGGGTCAAGAACTGCGCTCATGGATTTCCTCTTCGCGACGGCTGCTTTATCTGTGGATCACTTGCGGGCAGCAACAATGGCCGATGGCTGCACCACCTGACCGGTCTTGTTGCTCCACTGGTTCTTCGTGTAGGTGATGACGGCGGCGATCTCGGTGTCCGAGAGCGTCTTCCAGGCTGGCATCGCACCGTTGTTGGCGCCGTTGAGCAGGATGTCGATCTGCTTGGCGGCGTCGGTGTCGAGCACGACGGCTGCAGCATCCAGCGGCTTGATCGGGCCAGCGCCCTTGCCGTCAGCGCGGTGGCAGGCGGCGCAGTTGGCGGCGTAAACCTTCTCGCCGCGCGCGACCAGCTCGTCGAGCTTCCATTCCTTGGTGGGGTCGTCAGCCAACGCCGCCATTTCCTTTTTCTTGCCTTCCACCCATTTGGCGTAATCCTCGGTGCTGAGCACCTTCACGTGGATGGGCATGTAGGCGTGTTCCTTGCCGCAGAGCTCGGCGCACTGGCCGTAGTAGTCGCCCACCTTTTCGGCGCGGAACCAGGTGTCGCGCACGAAGCCCGGGATGGCGTCCTGCTTCACGCCCAGGCTGGGCACCATCCAGGCGTGGATCACGTCGTTGGCGGTGGTGACGATGCGCACCTTCTGGTTCACAGGCACGACCAGCGGGTTGTCCACCTTCAGCAGGTAGTCGTCGCCCGAAGGCTTGCCGCTGTCGGACATGGTGCGCTGCGCGACGTCCAGCGTCGACAGGAAATTGATGCCCTCGCCCTGGCCCTTGAGGTAGTCGTAGCCCCACTTCCACTGGTAGCCCGTGGCCTTGATGGTCAGGTCGGCATTGCTGGTGTCCTTCATGGCCACCACGGTGCGCGTGGCCATGGCGCCCATGATCACGACGATCAGGAAGGGCACGATGGTCCAGGCAATCTCCACCGCCACGCTCTCGTGGAAGTTCGCCGGCTTGTGGCCCAGCGATTTGCGGTGCTTGAGGATGGAATAGAACATCACCGCGAACACCGCGATGAAGATCACCAGACACACCACCAGCATGAAGTTGTGGAGGAAGTGCTGCTGCTCGCCGATTTTGGTCACCGGGTCGTGCAGGTTCAGCTGGTTGACCTTGGGCCCGCCGGGCAGGTCGTTCGTGGCCAGGGCCACGCCACTTGCCGCGAGGGCACCCAGGGCCAGCAGGGGCTGGGCGCAACGCCGGGTCAGGCTGGACCAGGAGGTAGGCTTCATCGTCATCATGGAGTGCTTCGGTTCGGATCGATCTCGGTGCTGGGCTGCGGCGGCAGACGGCGCAGGGCCTGGCGAAGTTCACGCGCAAAGGCGCCACGAAGTTCAGGGCGCAGAAAACGCCCGACGTGGACCTGCTGACCGCGGCCGCTCAGCTGCACCAGCGAACCCTGCCCGCGGGCCGGTTCAACGTGCAGCCAATCGGCCAGGAATTCGGTGCGCTCGACACGCGGGCCGGTGCATTGTTCAACCTGCAGCGAGCGGCCAACGAGCGTCAGGGTTTCGCGGTCACCCGCATGGCGCGCGAACAAAACCAGCGCCAAGCCCACGGCCCCCAATTCCAGGCCCGTGAACAGCAGCACAAGCGGCGCACCCTGCGCAAAAAAGAAGCCCCCGATCAGCAGCGACACCGCGCACAGCGAAGCGTAGAACCAGGCCAGTTGGCGCGGCGTGATCGAGCAGTTGCGCTTGAGCAACCATTGCAGCGAAAGCGGGGCGCCCGGCAGGTGCGCCAACACCACCTCGCGGCCGAAGACCCAGGGCCCGCCACGCGTGACAGCGTGGGGCTCTGGCCAGGGGCCATGGGCGTAGGTGGCGGACATGCGAAGAGGCGTACAGCGGCTGCAGAGAGAGGCGGCGTGGGCCGGCGCGCACGGGAACAGCGCGCGGCATCCGCCGCCACACCCAGCCCATCGCCTCGCCAACCCCAATATTAGTCAGGAATTCTATAGCAGCAGACCCGTGGGGCCGGGCCCAGGGCTCAGCGCGCAGCACCCGGGCGGCGGCCCGCCTTCACCATCGCGCGCAGATCCTCCAGCGGCAGCTGGGTTTCGGTGGTCACACGGGCCCGCGGCGGCGGCCTGAAGGCATGGCCGTAGACCAGTTCGAAGTCCAGCGCAAGACGGCCTTCGGCCGCGGCCAGGCTGCCCAGGGCTTGCTGCAGCCGATGCCGCCAGCGCGGCGTGCGCAGGCCGCCATGGCGACCCGCCGCGACATTGCCGCCCAGGCCCCGCAACTCCGCCAGCAAGGCCTCGGGTGTGGCCCAGGTCAGCGTGACGGTTTCCTGGTCCATCACCGGATCGGCAAAGCCGGCCTCGACCAGCATGTCGCCGAGGTCGTGCATGTCGACAAAGGGCGCCAGCGGCACTGGCCAGCCCTGGGCCCGGTACAGCGCCTGCAGGCGGGCCAGCGTGCCTGGCCCCAGCGTTGAAAACATCAGAAAGCCGTCGACGGCGAGCACGCGGTGCCATTGCCGCATCAGCGCCTGCGGATCGGCCGCACCGTGCAAGCCCATGTTGGCCCACACCAGCTGCGCCTGGCCCGCGGCGACCTCGTGCGCCAGCACGGCATGCGCCGAGGCGCCGGCCCAACGTCGCGGCGACCACCAAGGCTGCAGCAAGGCAGCGGCCGTGGCGTCGCGCCTGGCGTTGCTGACCTCGACAGCCAGCAACTCGGCCCGCGGGTAATGCGCGCGCAGCAGAGCCTGGCTGGCGCCGAGAAAAGCGCCCCAGTCGGCGACCACCGTGGGTTGCAACTTGATCAAGGGCAGGCGCTCGGCCATGCGGCGCGCCACTTCGCCATGCAGCCACGGCGGCGACGCCGCCGCTTGCAGCCGCTCTTGCACGCGCGCCAGGGCCCGGGTGTCCAAGGGGCGGGCCGAGACACTGCCGGCAGGGTCGGAAGAGGACATGGCCGGGCAGTATATTGAGCCGATGCTTCGCACCGCCCCGGCCCGGCCCCTGCTGCCGCAGCACTGCGAAGTGTGCCGCTGCTGGGCCGCGCGCGGCCTGTGCGCCGACTGTGCAGCCCGCTACGCGGCACCACGCCCCCGCTGCGGTCGCTGCGCACTGGCCACGGGCGTGGCCCTGGAGGCTTGCGGCCACTGCCTGCGCGAATCACCGGCCTTCGATCGCACGGTCTGCGTGGCCGACTACACCTTCCCGTGGGACCAACTCATCACGGCCTTCAAGTTTCATGGCCGCGCCGAACTGGCCGGCCTGCTCGCCGAGCAACTGGCCGCGGCGATCGAACGCGCCGCGCCGCTGGCGCCGGAGCCGCGCCCGGCTTGCGTGGTGCCGGTACCGCTGTCACCGCAACGCCTGCGCGAACGCGGCTACAACCAAGCCTGGGAACTGGCGCGGCGGGTGGCCCGCCGCCTGGCGCTGCCGGCCGACGCCGAACTGTTGCACCGCCCCCTGGACACCGCTCACCAAAGCGGGCTCTCGCGCGGCGAACGCCAGCGCAACCTGCGCAATGCCTTCACGCTCGACCCGCAGCGGCGCTCGCTGGTGCAAGGCCAGCGCATCGCCTTGGTGGATGACGTGATGACCACCGGCGCCACGGTGCAGGAAGCCGCCAGCGCGCTGCGCCGCGCCGGCGCTGCGGCGGTGGAAGTCTGGGTGTTGGCGCGCACACCCGACAACCCCGGCTCCGAGCCCTGACACCCATGTTCCACATCGTGCTCGTGCACCCCGAGATTCCGCCCAACACGGGCAACGTCATCCGGCTTGCCGCCAACACCGGCTGCACGCTGCACCTCGTGGAACCGCTGGGTTTTTCGATGGATGACAAGCTGCTGCGGCGCGCCGGGCTCGATTACCACGAGTACGCCGCAGTGCGGCGGCATGCGTCCTGGGGCGCGCTGCTGCAGACCGAAGCGCCCGATCCACAGCGTTGCTTCGCCTTCACCACGCGCGGCGCCCAGTCGCTGTCGGCCCCGCGCTGGCAGGCCGGCGACTGGCTGGTCTTCGGCTGCGAAACGGCAGGCCTGCCACCCGGTATTCGCGACGGCTTCGCCCCCGCACAGCGGGTGCGTCTGCCCATGCGCGCTGGCCAGCGCAGCCTCAACCTCAGCAATGCCGTGGCGGTGGCGGTGTTCGAAGCGTGGCGGCAGTGCGGCTACGAAGGCGCCGCGGGCTGAAGGCCCGCCCGCACGCGGTGGCTCAAGCCTCGGGGCGCGGGTCGCGCGCCATCAGCAGGCGCAGCGCGTCGGTGGGGCTGAGCCGGCCTTCAAGCACTTCGCAGACGGCGTCGGTGATGGGCATCTCCACGCCCACGGCGCGCGCGCGGTTGCGCACGGTCACGGCGCTGTAGACGCCCTCGGCAACATGGCCGAGTTCGCGCAGCGTGTCCGGCAGGCTCCGCCCGGCGGCCAGCATCAGGCCCACGCGCCGATTGCGCGACAGATCGCCCGTGGCCGTGAGCACCAGATCGCCCAGGCCCGACAGGCCCATGAAGGTGTCGGGCCGCGCGCCCAGGGCCACGCCCAGGCGGGTCATCTCGGCAAGGCCACGCGTGATGAGCGCCGCGCGGGCGTTGAGGCCGGGCGCCCCCGCACGGCCCGCAGCAGACAGGCCGTCGACGATGCCGGTGGCAATGGCCAGCACGTTTTTCACGGCGCCGCCGACCTCCACGCCGACAACATCGCTGCTGGTGTAGACACGCAGGCTGTCGCTGTGGAATGCCGCCACGGCAGCCTGGCCGAGCGCCGCATCACTGCTGGCCGCCACCAGCGCCGTGGGCTGGCCGCGGGCCACTTCAAGGGCAAAGCTCGGACCCGAGAGCACACCAGCTGCGGCGGTGGGCCGCATATCGCGCGCCACCTCGTGGCCCAGCGCACCGGTGCCGGCTTCAAAGCCCTTGCACAGCCACAGCACCGGGCGCGCATCGGGCAGGCGTCCGAGTTGCTCGCGCAGCGCGGCCATGGGCGTGGCAATGACGGTGAGGCCCGGGTGCGAATGCGCCAGGGCCAAGGAGAGGTCGGCAGTGACACGAAGGGTCGGCGGCAACGAAACCTCGCCGAGATAGCGGCTGTTGCGGCGCTCGGCGCTCAGGGCCCGGGCCTGTGCGGGGTCGCGCGCCCACAGCACCGTGTCGTGGCGCTGCGCGGCCGCCATGGCCAGCGCCGTGCCCCAGGCGCCGGCGCCGAGAACCGCGATCTTCACAGGCTCGCCGCGGCCCACCCCGCCCGGATCCGGGTCTCCCGGTCCAAGAAGAGCCCCTCGGGGGTGGCGAAGGCGCGCAGCGACACGCCTGGGGCCCTCAATTCACGCCGGTGATGATGCTCGAACCGCCGTTGGCCTGGGCCGCCAGTTGCGCTTGCTGGGCCTCGAACATGGCCTGGAAGTTCACTTCCGTCAGCAGGATCGGCGGGAAACCGGCCCGCGTGCAGACATCGCTGACGATGGCGCGCAGATAGGGGTAGATCATCTGCGGGCAGACGATGCTGATGATGCCCTGCATCTGCTCTTCGGGCACGTTGCGGATCTCGAAGATACCGGCCTGCTTGGCTTCCACCAGGAACAGCACCTTGTCCTTCACCTTGGTGGTGACGGTGGCGGTGACGGTGACTTCGTAGATGCCGTCCTGCACGGGCTGGGCGCCCATGCCGAGGTTGATGTCGACCTGCGGCTGGGCCTGGTCCAGCAGGATCGCCGGCGAATTGGGCTGCTCCAGCGACAGGTCCTTCAGGTACATGCGCTGGATCTGGAAAACGGGGGTCTCGTCGGCCATGAGAAGGGGTTCCAAGGGTGACAAAGCCCGGCGCCGCAGATGGCGCCGAACCGCAGCGCGAGATTATGGCCGAGTGACCTGGGCCGGCCGCCCCGGCATGCAGGGGGCGGCTGGCGGGCTCAGGGCGGGCTCAGGCCGGCGCCTGGCCCAGCAGCGGCAACAGGCCGCCGCGCTGGTCGAGCGCGATGAGATCGTCACAACCGCCGACGTGGGTCTCGCCGATGAAGATCTGCGGCACCGTGCGGCGGCCGGTGATCTGCATCATGTGCTGGCGCTGCACCGGGTCGAGGTCGATGCGGATCTCGTTGATCTGCTCGACGCCGCGCTGCTTCAGCAGGGCCTTGGCACGGACGCAGAAGGGGCACACCTGGGTGGTGTACATGGTGACGGAACTCATGCAGCGCCTCTCTCGACAGGTGGGTGCGGCCAGGCCACGCCGATCAGGCGGCCTTGCCGCCTTTTTCAGCCTTGTCGGCTTTCTCGGTTTTGTCGCCTTTTTCAGCCTCGGCCGCCTGCTTTTCCACAGGCAGGCTCGCTTCGCGCCAGGCGGCAGTGCCGCCAGCCACGGCCACGGCCTTTTCGTGGCCGGCCTTGCGCAGCAGCGCGGCGGCGCGCCCGGCGCGCGCGCCCGTGGGGCAGACCAGCAGCAGCGGCAACTGCTTGTTGGTGGGCAGCGACTTGTGGCCCTCCAACTGGCCGAGCGGGATGTTGCGGGCACCGGCAGCGTGGCCGGCGGCGTACTCGCCCGGCTCGCTCACGTCGATGAGCACGCCGCGCTCGCGGTTGATCAGCCGCACGGCTTCGGCCGTGCCAACACTGCCGGCGGTGGTGCCGCCCTTGAGCGTGGGCCACAAGAGCAAGCCGCCAGAGGTGGCCGCCAGGGCGAAGAGGGGCCAGTTGTCGAGAAAGAAATTCACCGCGGGGGCCTGCGCTGCAAGGCGCGTCTTTGCAAAACCCTGAATTATAGAATCCGGGCCCATGCACAAGCTTGTCCTCATACGCCACGGCGAATCCACCTGGAACCTCGAAAACCGCTTCACCGGCTGGACCGACGTGCCGCTCACGGCCACGGGCGTGCAGCAGGCGCAGCAAGCGGGCCGCCTGCTCAAGGAAGCGGGCTATGACTTCGATCTCGCCTACACCTCGGTGCTCAAGCGCGCGGTGTGGACCCTGTGGCACGCACTGGACACGCTCGACCGCACCTGGCTGCCGGTGCAGCACGACTGGCGCCTCAATGAGCGCCACTACGGCGCGCTGCAGGGCCTGAACAAGGCCGACATGGCCCGGCAGTACGGCGACGAGCAGGTGCTGGTCTGGCGCCGCAGCTACGACACGCCGCCGCCTGCGCTGGAAGCCACCGACCCGCGCAGCGAACGCAGCGACACGCGCTACGCGAAGCTCGCACCGGCACAGATCCCGCTGACCGAATGCCTGAAGGACACGGTCGCCCGTGTGCTGCCCTTCTGGAACGAACGCATCGCGCCGGCCATCCTCTCGGGCCAGCGGGTGGTGATCGCCGCGCACGGCAACAGCATCCGCGCGCTGGTGAAGTACCTCGACGGCATCGCCGACGACGCCATCGTCGGCGTGAACATCCCCAACGGCATCCCGCTGGTCTACGAGCTCGACGCCCAGCTCCGGCCGATCAAGAGCTACTACCTCGGCGACGCCGAAGCCGCGGCGCGCGCAGCGGCGGCGGTCGCAGCACAGGCAGCGGGCAAACCCGCCTGACACCGGCGCGCCCGGGCCCGAAGCCGCAGCGCTGGCCCGCCGGGCTTCAGGGCGCGGGCAAGTCAGCGTCGAGCAGGCCGTACACCTGCTCAGGCAACACACGCGGCAGGCCCGCGCGTTCGCCCAGAGGGCCGGTGATGGTGAACTCCGGCGCCGCGCTGTCGCGGCGCGGCGAGCCTGGCACAGGTTTGCCGTTGGCACCGAAGAGCGAGACCACCGTGGCCCCGCGGCCGGGCACGGCGCGGTGCAGCACGATGGCCGCGTCGCCGTTCTTCAACCACACGAAATCACCCGGGGGGTAGACGCCCACGGCGCGGATCAAGCCCGCCGCCACCGGCCCGCCTTTTTCCTCCTGGAAGAGCTGTCGGGCGGCCATCTGCGTGCTGAGCGGCGCACGCAGCGCGCGCGGGCTGATCTTGGCGGTGAACACATCGGCTGCGCGCAGCAGGTGGGCCTGCGCACCGACTTCCGACAGGCCCTGCGGATAACCACTGCCGCCCGCACGTTCGTGGTGCTGCTCAACGGCGGCCAGCCAGTCGGCGTCGTCGACACCGGCGTTGCGCAGAAGTTGCGCCGACTGTTGCGGGTGGGCACGGATCTGTGCCATCTGGCGCGCATTGGGCGCGTCGCTCTGCTCGGCCATGCGCGCCTGCAACTCGACGATGGAGGCGTTCATGGTCAGCGCGGCCAGCACCGCACAGCGCTGGGCTTGCGGCGTCCAGCCGAGCTGGCGTGCCGTGAGCAACGAAACGGTGGCGGTGTGCAGCGCATGGGTCAGCGCGTACAGCGCAAAACGGCGGTCGTGCTGGCGCACGCACAGGTAGAGCGCGGGGTCTGGGTGGCGCTCCACCAGAGTGATGTAGGCCTCGGCAAAGGCCTCGATCTGCGCCGCCCGGGTGCTGCCGCGGCCCAGGCCGCGCAGCAGTTCGTCGAGGGCCCAGATCTGCTTTTCCATGCGATCGAACCAGGTGCGGCGGCGCACCACCGGGCCGGCCGCCGCCCCACCAGCCGCTGCGGCCGCGCCCCCGGCGGCGGCTCGTGCCGCCGCGCGTGCCGCCTCGGCTTCCACCGGATCGACGCAGCCACCGCGCTCCATCAGCGCGCTCAGCTGGTCGGCATCCTGCAGTTGCTTGCCGGCGGCCAGCAGCAGGCGGCCCATGCTGTCCAGCACAGCAAAGGGCAAGGGCGCGCCCGGAGCGGCCAGCTCCATCAGCTCACCCAGCGGCACGTTCGGCAGCGGGGCCTCGGTGCTCACCGCACACCCGCCGCCGCACCAGCCAGGCGCTGCACCGCAGCCGCCAGCAAGGGCACCACGCTGACGGCGTTGCTGGCGTGGGGCACGCAGTCACTGCTCCAGACCTGGCGCACCCCGGCGGCGTGCACCGCGGCCAGCGCGTCGCCGACAAAAAGCGCATGGGTCACCGCCACGTCGACGCTGGTCGCGCCGGCTGCCAGTGCGCCGCGCGCAGCGCCGATGAGGGTGCGGCCGGTGCTGGCCACGTCGTCGAGCAGCACCACCGCGCGGCCGCGCACATCAAGGTCGGGCAGCGCCACATCCACGGCGCGGTCGCCATGGCGCTGCTTGCGGCAAACGGCATGCGCGAGCCCGGCCGCCTGGGCCGCCACGCGCACCCACTGGCCGGCTTCTTCGTCCGGCGCCAGCAGCAGGGCACCCGGCACCTGGCGCGCCGCATGCACGCCCAGCAAGGCCGCCGCGCTCAAGGCCACGCCGCGACGGCCGGGCAAGACCTCATCGAGCGTGGCCACTCGGTGCAGATGGGGGTCGACCGTGACCACGGCATCGAAGGCCGCCGCCAGCAGCGCACCCAGATGGCGCTGGCTCACCACCTCGCCAGGCGTGAAGGCCATGTCCTGGCGCATGTAGGCCAGGTAGGGGCTGATGAGCGTGAGCCGTTGCGCTCCCAATTCGCGCGCGCCGGCGGCGGCCAGCAGCAGCTCGGTGAGTTTGGCGTTCGGGTCTTGCAGGCCGCGCAGCAGCAGCACCTGCGGCGGCAGCACCGGCGGCAGGCGCAGCCTGGTTTCGCCATCGGGAAAACGGTGGCTTTGCACCGGCGCCCAGGCACAACCCAGGGCTTGGGCGAGCGCAGGCGCCAGCAAAGCGTCGTCGTCGAAAGCCAGCAACTGCAGCATGGCGCCGACACTAAGGCTTGCAGCGCCAACCGCCAAGGGGAGAAGTCGCGGGCATGGCGCCCGCGAGACAGCCGTTCAACCCGGGCTGGCCAGGCGCTCTTGGATGAGTTGGCGCAGGTGTTCGGCCAGCGCACGGCGGTCGGCGTGTTCGCTGCCCACCGGCGGCAGCAGTTCCACATGCGCCGTGAGCCCCTGCGCGGTGACCACACGCCACAGGCTCTGCAGCAGCGAGGTCTCGCCGAGGAACTCCACGTTTTTGCTGAAGCGGCCGGCAGCGTCGGAAAAACGCAGCACCACCGGCTGCACGGGCGTGCCGGTGCTGACGGCCGCCTGCAGCAGGTTGGCATGAAAAGGCAGCGGCTCGGGCCCGGCGCCTGTGGTGCCTTCCGGGAAAACAGCCACGGCATCACCTGCCCGCAAGGCTTCGGCCATCGCATGCACCACGCGCACGGCGTCGCGTTTGCGTTCACGCTCGATGAAGAGCGTGCCGGCGCCGCGGATCAACCAGCCCAGCAGCGGCCACTGCAGCACATCGGCCTTGCTGACGAAACGCACCTGCGGCGCCGCGGCGTGGATGGCCGCGATGTCCAACCACGAGATGTGGTTGGCCACCACCAGCGTGGCCCCGGGACGGGGCGCCACGCCGCTGACCTGCAGCTGAAGGCCTGCCGCGCGCAGCAGCCCGGCCGCCCACCACTGGATGCGCGCCTGGCGCTGGGCCGCGCTCAGGCGCGGAAAACCTGTCATCACCGCCATGCCGTGCAGCACATGCAGCACGGCACGCAGCAAGCGCCAGGCACCGATCAAGGCCCGCATCAGGCCCGGGCGAGCGGTGCGCGCTCGTAGGCCAGCGTGCCGGCCACCAAGGTGGCGCGCACACGGCCCGGCAGGGCCATGCCCGTGGACGAGAAGGAAAACGGCGTGTGCTTGCCCTGGCTGGCCAGCGCGCCGGGGCTCACCGTCCATTCATCGGCGGGGTCGAAGACGCAGACATCGGCCACACCGCCTTCCACCAGGCGGCCGGCGCTGCTGGCCAGCGAGCCCAAGGCATCGCCCAGCACGGCCACCGGGCCCTGCGTCACGCGCGCCAGGGTCTGGGCCAGCGGCAGGCCGCTGTCTTGCCCCCAGCGCAGCGCCAGGCTGAGCAGCAGTTCCAGGCCGGTGGCGCCGGGCTCGGCCTCGCCGAAGGGCAGGTTCTTCATGTCGTCGGCCACGGGGTTGTGGTCGGAAACCAGCGCATCCAGCGTGCCGTCGGCGAGTGCTGCGCGCAGCGCGGTGCGGTCTGGACCCTGGCGCAGTGGCGGCACCAGGCGCATGTCGGGGTTGAAGTAGCCGATGTCGATGTCGGTGAGGTGCACGCTGTTGATGCTGACATCGCCCGTCACCGGCAGGCCTTCGGCCTTGGCTGCGCGCAGCAGGGCCACGCCGGCGGCGCTGCTCAGGCGGCAAAGGTGCACGCGGGCCTTCGTGGCGCGCACGAGTTCGAAGATGGTGTGCAAGGCCACCGTCTCGGCCACCACCGGCACGCCGCTCAGGCCCAGGCGTGTGGCCAGCGCGCCCGAGGCCGCCACGCCCTTGCCCAGCCAGGCGTCCAGCGGGCGCAGCCACACCGTGTAGCCGAAGGTGGCGGCGTACTGCAGCGCGCGCAGCAGCACGAGCTGATCGGTGACGGGCACGTCGGCCTGGGCGTAGCCCACGCAGCCGGCTTCGGTCAGCTCGGCCATCTCGGTGAGGGCCTGGCCTTCGAGCCCGCGCGTCAGCGCGCCCAGCGGGAACACGCGGCAGCGGCTGAGCTTGCGGGCGCGGAACTTCAGCATCTCCACCAGGCCCGGCTCGTCGAGCACGGGGTCGGTGTCGGGCGGGCACACGAGGCTGGTCACGCCCCCGGCGGCGGCCGCGGCCAGCTCGCTTTCCAGCATGCCTTCGTGCTCTTGCCCGGGCTCGCGCAGGCGCGCGGCCAGGTCTACCAGGCCGGGGGCCACCACCAGGCCGGTGGCGTCGATCACACGGTCGGCGCTGAACTCGCCGGCCGGGCCGATGCTGACGATGCGGCCGCTGGCGATGCAGACATCGGTGGTTTCATCACGGCCGGCTTGTTTGCCGTTGCCCGGGTCGACGACACGGCCGTTGCGGATGAGGATCTTCATGCCTGGTTGCCTGCAATCGTGGACATCACCGCCATGCGCACCGCGATGCCGAAGGTCACCTGCGGCAGGATGACGCTGTGCGAACCGTCCGCCACATCGGATGCGATCTCCACGCCTCGGTTGATGGGGCCGGGGTGCATGACGATGCAGTCGGGTTTGGCCAGCGCCAGCTTCTCGGGCGTGAGGCCATAGCTCTTGAAGAACTCGCCGGCGCTGGGCAGCATGGCGCCGCTCATGCGTTCGTTCTGCAGGCGCAGCATGATGATGACGTCGGCATCCTTGATGCCCTCTTCCATGCTGTGGCACACACGCACGCCCATCGAGGCCAGGTCGCCCGGCACCAGCGTCTTCGGGCCCACGGCGCGGATCTCGGGCACGCCCAAGGTGGTGAGCGCATGGATGTCGGAACGCGCCACGCGGCTGTGCACGATGTCGCCGACGATGGCCACCGTGAGCTGGGTGAAGTCTTTCTTGAAGTGCCGGATCGTGTACATGTCCAGCAGCCCCTGCGTGGGGTGGGCGTGGCGCCCGTCACCGGCATTGACCACGTGCACATGCGGCGCCACGTGCTGCGCGATGAGGTAGGGCGCGCCGCTTTCGGCGTGGCGCACGATGAACATGTCGGCGTGCATCGCAGACAAGTTCGCGATGGTGTCGAGCAGGCTCTCGCCCTTGGCCGTGCTGCTGCGCGCGATGTCGAGGTTGATGACGTCGGCACTCAGGCGTTTGGCCGCGATCTCGAAGGTGGTGCGCGTGCGTGTGCTGTTCTCGAAAAACAAATTGAAAACGCTCTTGCCGCGCAGCAGCGGCACCTTCTTCACGTCGCGGTCGTTGACGCTCAAGAAAGTGCCGGCGGTGTCGAGGATCTGCGTCAGCACGGCCTTGGGCAGGCCCTCGATGCTGAGCAGGTGGATCAGCTCGCCGTGCGTGTTGAGCTGCGGGTTGCGGCGGGACAGCATGGCGTGCGGCTCAGTCGTGCGGGTGGTGGGAAGTGGTGACGGTGAAGCTGAAGTGCCCGTCGTCTGCACGCGCCAGCGACAGGCGCTGCGTGGCCGGCAGCACGATGCGCGCGGCCGCGAAGGCCGCGGCCATGGGCAGCTCGCGCCCGCCACGGTCGACCAGCACCGCCAGCGTCACGCTGGCCGGGCGGCCGAAATCGAAGAGTTCGTTGATCACCGCGCGCAGCGTGCGGCCGGTGTAGAGCACGTCGTCGATCAGCACGATGTGGCGGCCGTCGATGGCGAAGGGCAGGCGCGTTGGGTCGGTGCCAGCGGCCAGGCCGCGCTCGGAGAAATCGTCGCGGTGCAGCGTGCTGCTGATGACGCCGTGGCCTTTGTCGCTGCCGGGCAGGCCCAGGTCCTTCTGCAGGCGTTCGGCCAGCCAGGCGCCGCCGCTCCAAACGCCTACCAGCGCGCCCTCGGGCTTGAGCAGGCCGCGCACGCCTTCGCGCAGTTCGGCATACAGGGCTTCGGCGTCGAGTTGCAGCATGGTCTCAGGCGCTTTCTGAAGAGTCTGCGGGGGGCGCAGCCAGCGAACGCAGGTGCTGCTCCAGGATGATGGCCGCGGCCGCGGCGTCGGCATCGGCCGCACCGGCGGCCAGGGCCTCGGTGGTGGTGTAGCGCTCGTCGACCTCGTGCACCGGCAGGCGGAAGCGCCCGTGCAGTTGCCGCGCAAAACGCCGCGCCTTCACGGTGTTCTCGTGCTCGGCACCATCGGGGTGGAAGGGCACGCCCACCACCAACGCGTCAGGCTGCCATTCGGCGAGCAGCTTGCCGATGGCCGCAAAACG
This sequence comes from uncultured beta proteobacterium, assembly GCA_963788035.1. Lineage (GTDB taxonomy): Bacteria > Pseudomonadota > Gammaproteobacteria > Burkholderiales > Burkholderiaceae_C > Rubrivivax. The sequence continues at coordinate 163,751 of CAWBFC010000007.1, read as the reverse complement.
CGCATCGCCATCGACGCTGATCGTTTTCAAAGGTGTGGCCAGTCCCAAGAGCGTGTTGCCCGAAGCGACACCCACGCGCTTCACTCCGTAGTCGAAGGCCAGAAAGCTAGCGACCGCCACCTCAAGCGCCCGCGCGAAGGACGGAGCCGCCGATCAAGGCCAGGCACGGAACCGGCTTCGCCGGGCCGTCGCCTGAGCCCCCCGGGGGGTGGCGAGCGCCAGCGAGCCTGGGGGCCCACATTCACGCATGGCCGGCCTCTTGCGACAGCATGCGCGGGTCTATGCCCAGCAGCGCCAGCGCCGTGTCGTAGCGCTTCTCCACCGGCGTGTCGAAGATCACCTTCGGGTCGGCGTCCACGTTGAGCCAGCCATTGCGGCCGATCTCGTCTTCCAGCTGACCGGCCTGCCAGCCGCTGTAGCCCAGCGTCACCAGCACCCTGGCCGGACCCGAGCCTTCGGCCAGGGCTTCCAGCACGTCCTTGCTGGTGGTCATGTCCAGGCCGCCGGGCACCGAGAGCGTGCTGTTGAAAGGGCTGGCGCCTTCCAGCAGCTTCTCGTGCAGCACAAAACCGCGTTCGGTCTGCACCGGGCCGCCGAAAAACACCGGCTGTTCGGCCAGCTCGGCGCGGTCCAGCGCGAGCTCCACCTTCTCAAACAGGTTCTTGAGCTTGATGTCGATGGGCTTGTTGATGACCAGGCCCAAAGCGCCCTTTTCGTTGTGCTCGCACAGGTAGACCACGGTGCGCGCGAAGGTCTCGTCGACCATGCCCGGCATGGCGATCAGGAACTGGTTCGTCAGGTCGATGCGCGGGCCCGTGGACATGCCCGGATTCTATTCCGCGGCCACACTACGGGCCGTGAGCAAGCCCACCCCCCACCCCGCCCCGCCGCGCCTGGCCCGCGCCCTCGTCTGGATGCGCCGCGACCTGCGCACCGACGACCACGCCGCGCTGCACCACGCGCTGAAGGCTGCGCGCCAGGTGTGGTGTGTGTTCGTCTTCGACCGCGACATCCTCGACGCCCTGCCCCGGCAAGACCGCCGCGTCGAGTTCATCCGCGACAGCCTGGTCGGCGTGGATGCCGAACTGCGCGCGCTGGCCGCCTCGCACGGTGTGGAAGGCGCCGGGCTCATCGTGCTGCACGGCTGGCCGAAGCAAGCCATTCCCGAACTGGCGGCGCGCTTGCAGGTGCAGGCCGTCTACGCCAGCCACGACGACGAACCCGCCGCCGAGGCGCGCGACGCCCAGGTGCTGGGCCGCCTGGCCGAAGCTGGCGTGATGCTGCACACCGTGAAAGACCACGTGGTCTTCGAACGCAGCGAGGTGCTCACGCTGGGCGGCGGCGCTTTTTCGGTCTTCACGCCCTACAAAAACGCCTGGCTGAAGAAGTGCGAGCCCTACTTCCTGAGCGCCTGGCCGGTGGCCAAGCATGCCGGCGCGCTGGCCCCCAAGCCAGAGAACGAGCCCGGCGTGCCGGCGCTGGAAGACATCGGCTTTCAGCGCACCAACCTGCACCAGTTGCGCCTGCCCAGCGGGCCGGCCGGCGCCGAAGAGCTGCTGACCGACTTTCTCGACCGCATCGACCGCTACGGCGAAACGCGCGACTTCCCGGCCGTGAAGGGCCCCAGCTACCTCAGCACGCACCTGCGCTTCGGCACCGTCAGCGTGCGGCGGCTGGCGCGGCTGGCGATGGCGCGCAAGCAGGCCAGCCCGCCCGCGGCACCCGACGCCCCACGCGGCGGCGCCGACGTGTGGCTCTCTGAACTGATCTGGCGCGATTTCTACCACCAGGTGATGTACCACCACCCGCGTGTCGTCACGAGCGCCTTCAAACCCGAGTACGACCGCATCCACTGGGAACACGGCAAACACGCCGACGAGCTGTTCGCCGCCTGGTGCGAAGGCCGCACCGGCTACCCGCTGGTGGACGCGGCCATGCTGCAGCTGGCGCAGACCGGCTACATGCACAACCGGCTGCGCATGGTGGTGGCGAGCTTCCTGACCAAAGACCTGGGGATCGACTGGCGCCGCGGCGAAGCCTGGTTCGCGCTGCACCTCAACGACTTCGACCTCGCCGCCAACAACGGCGGCTGGCAGTGGGCGGCCAGCTCGGGCTGTGATGCGCAGCCCTACTTCCGCATCTTCAACCCGGTGAACCAGAGCGAGAAGTTCGATCCGCAAGGCCGCTTCATCAAGCGCTACCTGCCGCAGCTGGCGGCGTTGCCCGACAAGCTCATCCACGCGCCGTGGTTGGCTCGGCCCGTGGACCTGCTGGCCGCCAACATCGAACTCGGCAAGACCTACCCGCGGCCGGTGGTGGACCACGCCGAGGCGCGCGAGAAAACGCTGGCGCGGTACGCGGTGGTGAAGGCCGCGGCAAAGGCGGCCCCCTAGGACAACGCCCCCGTCTCCAACCTGCGGGGGGTGGGCGCGGCAGCGCCCGCGCCGTGCAATGCAGGCCTGCGTGCCCACCGGGCAACGCCTGCTGGATGGAGATGCCATGACACCCCGCCCCGACCGCACCACGCGCGCCTTGCGCAGCCTCATCGGCCCGGCCACCTTTGCCGTGGCCCTGTTGGCCTTCACGCTGCTGGCCAGCAGCGCCGCCAGCGCCAGCACGCTGCTGGTGGATGGTTTTGATGCCCCCGATGAACCCGCCACCAGCGTGCTCACCGGCATCGGCGAGCGTCAGTTCAACGCCTTCTCACCCACCGTGCTGGGCGGCGTGCGCGGCCTCTACCACCACACTTACACCAACCCGCTGGGCAGCGTCTCGGCGCTGGCCGCCGGCAACGGCGTGCTCAGCAGCAGCAACGGCGTGGGCGTGCAAAACGAAGTGCTGGTGCTTTACGGCGCCTTCACGCGGCCGACGCTGGAGCCCGAGGTCGGCGGCCCGCGCCTGGGGCTGGACGCCCGGCCTTACGACAGCTTCCAGCTCGATTTCACCGGCATGGCCAACACGATGAACCTCAACATCGTGCTCTACACCTCGGCCCCGCTGGACCCTGCCGCGCCGCTGTACTACAGCAGCGTCGGCCTGAACGTGGCGCCGGCTTCGCCCGGCGGTGCGCTGCAACTGCTCATCCCCTTCGCCAACGACGCCAGCTTCAACTTCGGGCAGGTGGATGGCATCGCGCTGGTGATCGACCGCGCCAACGGCACCACCGGCACGGCCTGGACGCTGGACGGCTTCAGCCTCGTCAGCACCGTGCCCGAACCCACGCCGGCGGTGCTGTGGCTGGCGGGTGCGGCGGTGCTGGGCTGGCTGTCGCGACGCCAGCGGGTGCGCGTTCAGGCCTGAGCGGCGTCGCCCTCAAACGGCGGCACCGGCACGGGCACAAAACCCAGGCTGGCGTACAGCGCTTCGGCGCGCGTGTTGCCCTCGGTCACCACCAGGCGCAGCCAGGTTTCGTCGCCTGCTGCCAGGCGGTTGAGGGCCCGCGTGAGCCCGGCCCGCGCCAGGCCCTGGCGCTGGGCCCACGGCGCGGTGATCATGAAGGCCACGAAAGGCCCGCCCCACCACTGCGTGAGCAACGTGGCCGCCAGCAGATCACCGGCGTGTTCGGTAACTTCCGACACCGCCGGCATCGGCGGCCCGAACTCACCGGCGAAGTACTGCGCCACGACAGCGCGCGTGTCGGCGAGCGTCTCGCCTTCGTCGTCGATGGTGCCGGCGTAAGCCGCGTGCATCAGCCGCGCCAGCGCTTCGGCATCCTCAGGCGTGGGCGGTCTGACCGACAAACCCGGCGGCAGGGCCGGCACCGCGCGCTGCCGCACCGGCGCGGCCAGCACGAAGCGGCGCGGGCGGCCGGCCACCACCGTCAAGCCGCGGGCTGCGCCGTGAAGCGCGCCAGCAACGCCGCGTGCTGCTGCGGCCATGCCGCGAGCGCACTGCTGTCGCCGTCGAACACCCCTTGCAGGAAAGCCAGCACCAGGCGCTGTGTGGCCTGCTTCACACGCGGGTTCAGCGTGGCGCCGCCGGTGGTGCTGCGGTCGGTGAACATGCTGTGCGAGCCGCCTTCGTACACGGCCAGCCACTTGCGTGTGCTGCCGGTGGCCTCGAAGACCTTCACGCGGTCTTCAGCGCCGCTGTAGTAGCCCGGGATGCGGATCACGTCGTCGGTGGCCGTCACGTGCAGGCTGGGCACGGCCACGCTGGCCAGGATGCGCTGCGGCTCGTCTTCGCCATAAAACGGCGGCGCCGAGATCACGATGGCCGCGCGGATGCGGGCATCGGCCAGATCCAGCACACCGCCTTCGCGCGGTACGCGCGCGCCCGCCGCCAGCAGCGTGGTGTTGGCGCCATAGCTGTGGCCGCCGGCCACGATGCGATCGGTGTCGAAGCGGCCGGCCAGCTCACCGGCCAGCAGCGTGTCCAGCGCAAAACGCAGGTCTTGCACCCGAGCGATGGCTTCCTTGTCCTGCGCTGCACCCTGCAGCCGGCCCACGAGGCCAAAAACGCTGCCGCTCCACAGCGCGCGGTCGCTGCCCACGTGTTGCAGGTGCAGGCTGGCGATGCCGTGGCGCGCCACGTGCTGGCCCAACCAGGTGTAGCCGCGGCGGCTGCCACCGATGCCGTGCGAGAACACCACCAGCGGCACGCGTGCGCTGGCGGGCGCCGCCGGAGCTGTTTCCGGCAGGTACAGGCGCACCGGCACCGGACGCTGGCGCGCGGTGTCGGCCCAGTCGAAATCCAGCGCCTGGAAACGGCGGGGCTCGGCGGGCGCGTCCGCAGCGGCAGCGGATGCCGCGCCTTCTGCCGCCGCGTGCGCGGCGCGGGTGGTGGCAAAGGCCGCCAGCGCAGCGGCCGCGCCCAGGCGCAAACAGCGACGGCGGTCCAGCAAGGGCACGTTTGAAGTCTTCATGTGGTTTTCTCAGGTCGCGGCGGTGACGGTGAGGGCCGGCTTGGGCGCCGACCTGGCGTTGCCGCCGACTGGCTTGGTTTTGTCGTCCGCGGCCTGAACGGCCCAGGTGGCCAGCAAGCCGGCCAGCAGCAAGGCCGCTGTGGCAAGGCCGGCGAGCAGCGGTGTCGGGCGCGCGGTGCTCAGGGAGCGGCGGGCGTTGGCAAGAGCGGGCAGCGGCATGGCGCAGTCCGTGGCGTATGGGAGGTTCAAACCGAAGCCGCGCGCCGCCGCGGCGGACGCTGGGTGCGCCGCGGCGAGCCGCGGCGTAGCCGCTCGGCCTCGATCAGCGCGAGGCCAAAGCCCACCAGACGTTCGGCCCAGCGGTCCAGCGCCGCTGGGCCTTCGTTGATGCCAGGCGCGAGCGACGCATTGATGTCATGGCCCACGTGCAGGTGCACGCCCAGCGCGGTGAGGCAGATGGCCAGGCGCTGCAGGTCGTCGTCGATGGCCGGCAGGCCCAGGTGACGGGCCAGCAGCGCCAGCAGCGCCCGGTGCAGCGTGCCGACGCCGAAGGTGGGGTCGGCCTCCCACAGGCCGGTGGGTTCGAGCATCTCGCGCAAGTGCAGCTTCATGCACAGGCGCGCCACGTCGCCCTGGCGCAGCGGCTCCAGAAAACCGGCATAAAACCCTTGCAGCGCCTGCGGCAGGGTCTGCTCGGGCCGGTTCCAGCGGGCCAGTTCTTCTTCGGGCGAACCGCCGGGCTCGCTGAACACGGCGCGGTAGAGGCCGGCCTTGTCGCCGAAGTAGTAGCTGATGGCGGCCACGTTGACCTGGGCAGCCTCGGCCAGTTCACGCGTGGAGGTCTTGCTGTAGCCCTGGGTGGCGAAGAGCCGCAGGCCGGCGTGGACGAGGCGCCAACGCGGCTCGGTTTCGCCCTCGGGCGCCGGGACAGCTGCCGCGGCGGCCGCGGCGCGGATCGAAGGGCGGGTGCTGCGGCGCGCGTTCACGGCCCGCACTCTAGCCGATCAAATCAAACGTTTGTTTAACTCGATGGCCGCAAGGGTCTATCGGCACCCGGCGGGGCCTCAGAACAGCTCGACCTGGTTGTCCCGCGTGCGGTCTTGCAAGTGACCCTGGGCCACCAACTGCGCGTGGCCCGCCACCCCATCGCGGCCGTTCTGCTTGACGTGGTACAGCGCGCGGTCGGCGCGCTCGAAGGCCGCGCTGGGGGTGTCCGACGGGCGCAGCGCCGTGAAGCCCACGCTGACGGTGATGTGCGCCACCTGCGGAAAACGGTAGGCGGCCACGGCCAGGCGCAGCCGCTCCAGCACGCTGGCGGCGGCCTCGCCGTCGCCACAGCGCATCAGCACCACGAACTCTTCGCCACCGAAACGGTAGAGGTGGTCGTGGAAGCGGAAGGTGCTGCGCATCAGGCGCGACAGCAGCAGCAGCACCTCGTCACCGATGAGATGCCCGTAGACGTCGTTGACGCGCTTGAAGTGGTCGATGTCGATGAGCGCCAGCCACAGCTGCCCGGTGGGCGCCAGGCGGCGCAGCTCGGGCAGGGCACGCGCCGGGGCCGGTGCCGGCGCCACGGCTGGCGCACTGGCCACGCGCATGAAACTCTCGTCGAAAGTGCGGCGGTTCAGCAAGCCGGTGAGCGCGTCGCGTTCGCTGTAGTCGAGCAGGCCCTGGAAGTTGCGGTAGATGCGCAAGATGCTGCACACCAGGCGCAAGGCCTCGGCATCCAAGGGCTGCGCGGTGTGCAGCTCCAGCACATGCACCGCTTGCTGTTCGCTGGTGATGGGCAACCAGGCACGCGCCGGCGAACCCTCCGCCAACACCGCCTCTTGCCGCTGCATGCAGGCCAGGCGCTGCGGCACGCTGGCCAGGGCCGGCAGGCTGCCGGGCTCGGCCCACAGCGCGTCGGCCTGCGGCGCGGTGTCGCCAGGGCCCAGGCGGGCGCGTGTCATCCACACCTGCGCCCCGGGCTCGCCGACGGCGCGGTAGATCGCCACCTCTTGGGGCCGCAACAGGTCTTTCAGCGCGCCGGCCAGGGTGACGTCGAGCACGTCACGGTCACGGAAGCCCGTCAGCTCGGCAAGATGCTCGACCAGTTGCGACATCGTCGGGGCGGCGCAGCGCGCGGCGCGGCAGCAGCCGCGCGGCTCAGGCCGGCATCCGGCTGCCCGCGTAGCGCGCCACCAGACCCAGCAGTTCGTCTTCCGAGTACGGCTTGCCGAGGTAGTGGTCCACCCCCAGCTGCTCGGCGTAATCGCGGTGCTTCTGTGCCGTGCGCGAGGTGATCATCACCACCGGCAGCCCGGCCAGGCGTGCGTCGGCGCGCACGTTGCGCAGCAGGTCGAAGCCGTCCATGCGCGGCATCTCGATGTCAGACAGCAGCACAGCCGGCCGCTCCTCGGCCAGGCGCTCCAGCGCATCGAGCCCGTCTTTCGCGGTGACGACGCGGTAACCCTCACGCACCAGCAGGCGCTGCGTGACACGGCGCACGGTGATCGAATCGTCGACCACCATCACCATGGGCGTGCGCGGCAGCTCGGGCGCGGCGGTCACGGGCGCCTCGGCCGCGGGCCCATCACCCGCCGCCGCCGTCGGCGCCGGCAGCGCCGTGGCCTGCTGCATCGCGGCCCGGGCTTCGTCGCCATACAACGCGGCCAGCGCCACCGGGTTGTAGATCAGGGACACCGCGCCCGAGGGCAACAGCGTCACACCGGCCAGGCCAGGCAGACGCGCCAGCTGCGGGCCGACGTTCTTGACCACCACTTCCTGGTTGCCCACGACCTCGTCGACGTGAACAGCCACCCGCTGCGCTGCACTGCGGATGATCACCACCGTCTGCGTGCGGCCCGGCGTGTGGCCGCGGCCCCCGCTGCGCAGCAGCGCACCCAGCCAGAAAAACGGCACGGCCTCGTCGGCGTAGGCCAGGCTGAAATCGGCGTAGGCCCGCGCCACCTCGTCACTGGGCACGCGCCGCACGGTCTCGATCAGCGGCGAAGGCACCGCCACCTGCTGCTCGCCGCAGCGCAGCATCACCACCTGCGTGACGGCCGTGGTCAGCGGCAGCAGCAGCTTGAAGCGCGTGCCGGCACCGGGCTGGCTCTGAGTCTCGATGCGGCCGCCCATCGCGTTGACTTCGGCACGCACCACGTCGAGGCCGACGCCGCGGCCGGCGATCTCGGTCACGGTCTCGGCGGTGCTGAAACCGGGCTTGAAGATCATCTGCGCCAGTTCGGCATCGCTGGCGGCCACGCCTTGCTGCAGCAGGCCGCGCTCCAGCGCGCGCTGGCGGATGCGCGCCAGATCGAGGCCGCCACCGTCGTCGGCGAACTCCACCGCCACTTCGTTGCCCGCCTGGGCCACGGTGACGGTGATGAGGCCGGCGGCGTCCTTGCCTGCCGCGCTGCGTGCCGCCGGGGCTTCGATGCCGTGCGCCACGCTGTTGCGCAGCAGGTGCTCAAACGGCCCGGCCATGCGCTCGAGCACGCCACGGTCGATTTCGATCGCGCCGCCGACGATCTCCAGCCGCGCCTGGCGGCCGGTTTCGCGTGCCGCCTGGCGCGTGGTGCGCTGCAGGCGCTCGGCCATGCTCTCGAACTCGACCATGCGCGTGCGCAGCAGGTCGTCTTGCAGCTCGCGCGTCAAGCGCGCCTGCGCGGCGAGCTCGTCTTCGCTGCTCTGCAGCGTGCGCTGCAGGCTGCGCTGCAGCGTGGCCACGTCGTTGACGCTCTCGGCCATGAAACGCGTGAGCTCCTGGAAACGCGTGAAGCGGTCCATCTCCAGCGGGTCGAAGCTCTGCGACGCGGCCTTGGCCGCCTCGATGCGGGTGGCGATCTGCGTTTCTGCCTGCAGCTCGATGTCGCGCAGCTGCTTGCGCATGCGCTCCAGGCTGTCGGTCAGATCGTTCAAAGAACCCTGCAGCTGGCGCACATCGGCATCGATGCGGGCGCGCGTGATGCTGACTTCGCCGGCCTGGTTCACCAGGCGGTCGAGCAGGCTGGCACGCACCCGCACCACGGCACTGCCTGCGCCAGCGCGCTCGGTGCTGGCCACTTCGGCGCTTTCGCCCAGGCTGAAACGCTGCCAGTCGATCTCGGGTGCGGGGGCCGGCGCGGCCACCGGCGCCGGGGCTGGGGCTGGGGCTGGGGCTGGTGACGCGGCCTCGGCAAGCGGCGCAACAACCGCCGCCGCTTCGGCCGGCTCAGACGCATCGGCGGTGGGCTGCGCCACGTCCAGTTCGACATCGAGATCGAGATCCAGGTCGAGATCGGCAGCGCCAGCGGCGGGCTCATCGGGCGTCACGGCGGGCGCCACGGCGGCCGCCACGGCGGCCGCCGCAGGCGGGGCCGGCGCTGGCTCAGGTGCGGGCACGGGCGCCGGCCCAGGCGCCGCGCGCAAGCCCTCGAAGAGCCCGCTCATCGCGTCGGCACGCGCCATCAGCGGGTCCAGATCGACAGCCCCCACGCCGCCACGGGCCAACAAGGCTTCGATGTCGGTTTCCAGCTGGTGCGCGAGCTCGCCCAGACGCATGGCGCCGGCCAGGCGCGCCCCGCCCTTCAGCGTGTGCAGCGTACGCATGCAGGCCATGGGGGCGTCGGCATCGCCAGGGCTTTCGAGCCAATCGCGCAGGCGCGTTTGCAGCTGCGGCAGCAACTCTTCGGCCTCTTCCTCGAAGATGGGCAAGAGCTCGTCGTCGATGGCGTCCAGTTCGAGCACGGCCTCGGGCTCATCGAGCACGGCTTCGGGCTCGTCGGCCAGTTCGTCCGCCAGCTCATCGGCCAAACCGGTTTCCACCGGCAGTGGCAGGCGCTCATGCGCCGCCAGCCGCTCCATCAGCGAAGGCGTGACAGGGCGCAGGAAACCAGCGGCAAACTGGTGCAGCAGGCGGCGGATCTCGTCAGCGGCATCGCAGAACAAGGCCGGCTCGCCTTCACCCTCGCGGGCGCCGCCGAGGTCGTGCGAACGCATCAACGCATGTTCCAGCGCACGCGCCAGGGCCGACAGTTCGGCATAACCGACCGTGGCCGAGCTGCCCGCCAGCGAATGCGCCAGCGCCACGGCACTTTCGGGCACAGCGTGGCGGCCGCTCTCCAGCGACCACTCGGCCAGCTCGGTGACGAGGCGACGCGAGAGTTCGTCGGCCTCGTTGAGGTAGATGTTGAACAGCGGAATGCTGATGCGCAGCGGGCCGATGACCTTGACCTGTTCGTCCTCGTCGGCCGAGGCGTCGTTGGCGGCCTCGGCCGGCGCCGGCGCGGCCGAGCTTTCGACCAGGCTCAGCACGGGCGGCAAGGGGGCGGTATCGGCCGGGGCTTCGTCGGCCTCCATGACTTCGGTGGCCTCAGCGGCCTCCATCGCCTCAGCGGCCTCAGCGGCCTCAGCGAACTCAACAGCCTCAACGGGCGCCGTGGACTCGGCCAGCAGCGCGTCCAGTTCGGCGAGGTCCAGCTCCAGCGCGTCGCCCTCGGGCACGGCTGCCGGCGATGGCGGCTCTGCGGCCGCCGGCGGTTCGAGCGCGTCCAGCGGCAGTTCCAGCAGAGGCGGCACTGGCACTGGCACGAGCTCAGGCACGGGCACCGGCTCGGCGTCGCCAAAATCGGCCAGATCCAGCTCGAAGGCCGGCACTGGCTCGGCCTCTGGCACCAGCGGGGTTTCAGCCACGGGCAGGGCCGGGGCCGCAAGCTCCAGATCGGCCGCGCTCGGCAGATCGGGCACACGCAGCTGCAGCGGCGACGCCGCTTGCGCCATCGGCGACGCCGCGGCAAGGCCGTCCAGGGCCTCGGGTGCCTCAAGTGCCGGCAAGTCGTCCAGCGCGTCGAAAGCGTCCAGCTCGACCCGTGCTGCGGCCGGCAACTCGCCAGCGGCCTCCGGCGTTGCGGGGGGTGCCACGGGTGCCGGCACCGGCGCCTCGGCAACGCCCAGCTCGTCTTCCAGCGGCTCGAAGCTCAGTTCGAGAAGCTCGCCCACCGAGGGCTCGGGCGGCGGCGGGCCGGGCTCGGCCGCGGCGCCGAAAGCGCTGAGATCGAACACCCCCTCGGCAGCCGCCGGCGCGGGCGGCGGCGCGGCCACCGCGGGCATCTGCACCGACGATCCCGCCGGCGCCTGCGGCAACGGCAGCGCGATGCGTTCGCCCCGCAGGCGCAGGGCTTCCGCAGCCCGTGCCACTTCGGGCGCGTTGTGGCCGTGGTCTTCGTTGACGGCAATGGCCTCAACCCAGGCAGCCAGGTAGTTCAGCGCCTCGGTGGTGAACTGGCGCAGCGGCCCGTCCATGCGCGGCGCCTGGGCCAGGCGGTCGTTGTAGAGCTGCTCGCAGGCCCAGCCGGCTTCGCCGAAGTCTTTCAGCCCGACCATGCGCGAGCTGCCCTTGAGCGTGTGGAAGGCGCGGCGCACGGCGGTGAGGTCGTGCGCGCTCTCGGGCGCATCGGCCAGGCGCTCCAGCGCGGCGTGGGCGTCGGCCACCACCTCGCGCGCCTCTTCGATGAAGATGTCGCGCATCTCCTCGTCTTCTTCAAGCCCGGTGCCGCCCAGGGGCGCGGGCTTGGGCGGCGGCACGGGGGCCGACACCGGCACCGGCGGCGCGGCCGGTGGGGCCAGCGCTTCCACCGCCTCGGCCAGCTGCGCACGCACCGCGGCGCTGGTCTCGGCATCACCACCGGCCTGCAGCGCCACGCGCGCGCCCGACAGCAGCCGCGCCAGTTCGGCTTGTTCGGCCGCGTAGGCCTGCTGCGCCAGCGGCTCCAGGCGGCCGGCGATGGTGGCGTCGGCCACGGCGGTGTCGCCGGCCAGCGCTGCCACCTCGCGCAGCTGTTCCAGCAAGGGCAGCGCGGCGGCCGGCGGCGGCGCGGGCGCGCGCACCAAGGCCGGCGCTTCGGCCTCGTCGAAGGCCGCGAAAGCCGACACCCGCTCGGTCTGGCCCATCACCGCGCTGAGGCTGCCGGTCTCGGGGTCGAAACGGAACAGGTTCTTGGCCAGGGCCGGCTGCACGGCCAGCATGTCGATGAGAAAACTCAAGGCACCCAGGTTATCAGCCAGGCGGTCGAAGGTGCCGGTCTGCACGGCCCGCTGCGGGTCGACCTCGGTCTGCGCCAGGGCGTCGACATCGTCGCGCATGCGCAGCGCCGCGGCCGAAGCCTGGCTCAGGCCCAGCACCGAGAGCACGCCACGCATCGCCGACAGCTGCGCGGGCACCGGAATCAGCACCTGGCGCTGCGCAGGATCGCGGAAATACTGGTCGATCTGCTTTTCGATCTCGGACAGCGAGCTGCGCAGTTCCTGCACCACGCTGCCCATGGTCTGGCGGTCGCTGACGCGGCGGTAGAGCTCCTCCATCCACACGTCCAGCGGGCGCGGTTCAGCGCCCTGGCGCACGCCTTCCACGCGGCCGGCCAGGTGCTGCACACGCGCCGGCAGCTCGGGGTCGTCGAATTCGCCGTCTTCAAGCGTGGCGTCGAGGTAGAGGATGCCGGTGGCCACTTCCATGGCCAGCGCGGGCGTCGGCGGTGCGCCCGAGTTGACGGTGGTGGCCACCGCGGTCTGCAGCGCCTGTGAAAGCTCTTCGCCATGCGGCAGCAGGCGCTGCAGCGATTCACCCACCAGCGCGAACTGCTCCGGCAGGGCCTGCATGCGATGCAGCTCGCCGCCGGCCACAGCCGACCAGGAGTCTTTCGCCGCCGCCACGCGCTTGCGGGCCAGCGCCACCAGCGCGGGGTCGAAACGACCCAGGCGCGTGGTTTCGTAATCGGCCGCGGCGGCTTGTCCGTCGAGCTGCCACACCTGGCGCACGGCGGCCAGCCTGGGTGCGGGGTGGCCCGCCATCGGCGCCTTGGCATGGCCGCAGAAGAACAGCAGGTCTTGCGCCAGGCGGTCGGACAACTCACCCTGGCCGCGCACCGACGCGCGCAGCTGCGACAACAGGCGCGAGGCCAGGCGCTTGACGTAGACATCGCCCACCAGCAGGCCGGCAGCCTGGGCCTGGAACACGGCCGCGGCCAGCTGCCAGAAGGTGGCGAGCTGGGTGCCGCCCTCGCGGGCCAGGCGGGCGCCGGCAGCAAGGTCGGCGCAGAGGTCACTCAGGCGGTCGAGGGTGCTGCGGGCATGGTCGTCGGGGGCCTGCCGCATCAGCGCCAGCGCCAGCGTCTCCATCTCGCTGCGCGCCGCGTCGTCGGCGTTGCGGGGGGTGGCGGTGGCGTCGAAAGGCAGTTCACGCCACTGCCAGTCGGTCTTCCACAGGTCGGCCGGGTGTACACGGTCGGCGCCTGCAATCTGCTGCACGGCGCGGTACTGCGGGAACAGCATCACCGCCGACACCGGCTTGCCGGCCAGCTGGCGCGTCAGGAAATCGAGCACCGCGAACGACACCTTTTCCACCGTGTCGACGGCGGCGGTGGTGACGAGCTGCGGCTTGGCCGCCAGACGCTGCACCGCGGCCTCGCTGGCGCGCAGCACATCGGCCACGGCCGGCAGGCCCACGAGCTCGAGCGCACCCACGCCCTGGTGCAGCTGCGAACGCGCGCTGCGCAGCACCGACGGGTCGACCGCATCCAGATCACCGCCGCGCGCGGCTTCGGCCTCTTTCAGGTAACGGCGCAGCGACTTGTTGGCCGCTTCCAGCGAACGGCGCAACTCGCCACTCACCCAGGCCAGGGCGCTGAGGTCATCGCCCGGCTGCATCGGGGGGCTGGCGGCTGCGGTGTCCATCGTGGGGCCGGGCCTGGGTCAGGAAATCTTGAAACGGGCGACCGAGGCCTTGAGTTCCTCGGCCGTGCGCGACAGTTCACGCACCATCTGCGCGGTGGAGCGTGTGCCTTCCGAGGTCTGCTCGGTCACCGCGAAGATGTGCTGGATGTTGGCGGCCACGACGTTGGCCGATTCGGCTTCACGCAGGGCTTCTTGCGAGATGCGCTGGATCAGCTCCGACAGCTCGCGCGTGACGCGGTCGATGTCGCCCAGCGCGGCGCCGGCGGCGTCAGACAGCCGCGCCCCTTCCACCACGCCCTGCGTGCTGCGCTCCATGGCGCCCACGGCATCCTGCGTGTCGGTTTGAATCGTGCGCACGATGGCCGCAATCTGCCGCGTCGCGTCGCCCGAACGTTCGGCCAGGCGCTGCACTTCTTCAGCCACCACGCTGAAACCGCGGCCGGCATCGCCCGCGCTCGCGGCCTGGATGGCGGCGTTCAGCGCCAGCACGTTGGTCTGCTCGGTAATGTCGGAAATCAGCTCGGTGATCTCGCCGATCTCCTGCGAACTTTCGCCCAGGCGCTTGATGCGCTTCGAGGTGTCCTGGATCTGGTCGCGGATGGCGTTCATGCCGCCGATGGCGTTCTGCACCGCGCTCAGGCCGGTTTCGGCCGCGCGCAGCGACTGGCGCGCGACCTGGGCCGTTTCCTGCGCCTGCGCCGACACGTCGTTGATGCGGCCGGCCATCTGCAGCACCGAGTCACCGGTGTTGCGGATCTCGCGCAGCTGCTCGGTGGAAGCCGCCAGCAGCTCGGTGGAGGTCTGCTCGACCTGCTGCGTGGTGTCGGTCACACGGCCCACCGTGTCCTGCACCTGGGCCACCAGGCTGCGCAGTTCCTCCACGGTGTAGTTCACCGAGTCGGCGATGGCGCCGGTGATGTCTTCCGTCACCGTGGCCTGTTGCGTCAGGTCGCCTTCGGCCACCGTCTGCAGTTCGTTCATCAAACGCAGAATGGCCGCCTGGTTGGCGTCGTTCACGCGCTTGGCTTCCTGCTCCTGGCGCTCGGCTTCCTGGCGCTGGTTGTCGGCGGCCTTGGAACGGCCGGTCTGGTCGATCACGAACAGGCGCAGCAGGCCGAAACCACCCGCGCCCAAGAGCACCAGCGCCGCCAGCAGCGTGAGCAGGCGCGTACCGCCGAAGCCGGCCTGTTCGGCCAGGCCCTTCTGCAACCCGTCCAGGCCCAGGCGCAGCGGTTCGGAGTCGGCCACGATGGCGTTCTGCGCTTCACGCGCGGCCACCAGGCCCTGCAGATTGCCGAGAATCGCGCTGGCCTCGGTGCGGGTCTTCTCGTACTGCTCGAGCAGGCGCGCCAGCTGTTCCTTGACCTGCGGATCGCGTGTGCCGGGCAGGCGCAGATCGGCATTGCCTTCGATGACGCCGGTAGCGATCTCGCGGAAGGAGTTCAGGTCCTTGCCGAGCAGGAACACGGCCTCGGCGCTCACGCCTTCGGTGGTGAGAAACTCGTTGGCGCTCTTGCCGATGCGCTGCGTCAGCATCACCAGCTGGCCCACGGCCGAGAGCTCGGCCGCCGAAGCCCCGCCCTGCAGCTTCAGCGAGCTCACGGTCTCGGCGGTTTCCAGCAGATCGGCGCTCTGGCGGTTGATGGCGCGCAGCGCTTGGCCCACCTGCGTCAGCGTCTTCTGCTGCCCCAGCACCACGCCGGCGTTCTTCTCGGCCTTGTCGACCAGCGGCACCAGCTGGTCCAGCGATTCCTGCAGCGAGCCCGGCGCCGCGGCGATGTCGCCTTCGCCGGTTTTCAGGCCGCGCACGTTGCGCGCCAGGACGCCCACGCTGTCCTGCACTTCAGGGAAAGCCGCCGCATTGCCCACCAGGGCCTGCGACACCGACTTGGCCAGCCGCTGCGACTGGGTGGTGGCCTGGCCTGCGGCGCCCACCTGCGCGGCGCTGCGGTTGCTGGCAGTCAGGGCCAGCACGGCGGTCAGCAGCAGCAGCACCAGGCCACCGGCGAACAGGCCCACCATGGCCCGCTGCTGGCGGGCCAGGGGCCAGGTGCCCACCACCGGCAGGCCGCTGGTGAAGCCGTCGGCATCGGCGCCAGGGTGGCGGCTTTCCGGGAAATCGGCGGCCATCTCGGAGGGCGCGGCCTCGCTGATGATCGAGGAGTCTTCGTTGTCCAGCCGGCTCGGTGTCACGCCCAGGGTGCTCGGCCCCAGGCGCACGGTGGCTTCCATCGGGCTCATCGAGGGTGCGTCGTCGAAGGGGGATGTGCCCGCCTCGGCGCTGTTCGGGGCGTCGGGCTTGCGGGCGTTGCCTTTGATCCTGTCAAGGAAGCTCATCTCGTCCTCGTGTCGCTGAAAGGCACACAAACGGCCGAGGCCGCTGCTGCTGGAAAGGGTGGAAAGGCTGGCCGGCCGCGCTCATGCCGAGATCGCCAGGAACTGGTCGTGGCGGGCCAGCGCGGCAAGGTCGATCTCCTGCCAGACGCGGCCGGTCTCGTCGCGCCAGCGACCGCCGGCGAACACCGGGCGCGGCGCCTCGTCGGCGGGCTCGGGCTGCAGCTGCTCGGTGCTGCGCAGGCCGGCCAGGCGGTCGACCAGCAGTGCGCAGCTGGCACCGAAACGGGCGCTCAGCGCAAGCAGCTGCGCCTGCTCACGCACGGCCTCGCGCGCCAGCGGCGCGCGCAGCCCCAGGAAGGCGGCGAAATCGACCACGCCGTGCAGGCCGCCGCGCAGGTTGGCCACGCCCATGAACCAGCGCTGCGTGTGCGGCACCGGCAACAGCGTGCCCACCGGGAAAATCTCGCCGGCCGTGGGCAGAGGGAAGAGCAGGCCCAGCCCGCCGCATTCGACCGCCAGCCACGACACCGAGCGCACCTCGGTGCGCGCTTGCTGCAGCCGCTCGGCCAGGCGGCTTTGCAGTTCGCGCAGGGCTTCGCGCTTGGCCATCAGTCCGCAGCGCCTGAGGCCATCACAGCGGCGGTGACAGCGGCCATCAATCGAAGGCCTTGATCTTGGCGAACAGCTCGTCGCCATTGACCGGCTTGACGATGTAGTCGCGTGCGCCCTGCCGCATGCCCCACACGCGGTCGGTTTCCTGGTTCTTGCTGGTGCACATGATCACGGGCACATCGGCGAACTTGGGGTCGCGCGTGATGGCCCGCGTGAGCTGGAAGCCGTTCTGGCCCGGCATCACCACGTCCATCAGGATGAGGTCGGGCTTTTCCTCGGCCAGGCGACGCATGGCCTCTTCACCGTTTTCGGCCGTGCGCACGGCATAGCCGCGTTTGCCCAGCAGTTCGGAGAGGTGATGCAGCTCGGTCTTCGAGTCGTCGACGACAAGGATCTTCTGGATCGGCATCGGGGTGGATTCCTTGGAGTCCGGGCTAGGGCCGCATCAGGCCAGGTCAGGCCGCGCCGCGGCGATAGTCGTCCACGGCGCGCAGCAGCTGCTCTTTGGTGAAGGGTTTGGTGAGGTAGTCCTCCGAGCCCACCATGCGCCCGCGGGCCTTGTCGAACAGGCCGTCCTTGCTGGACAGCATGATCACCGGCACGTGCGTGAACTTCGGGTTGCGCTTGATGATGGCGCAGGTCTGGTAGCCGTCGAGCCGCGGCATCAGGATGTCGCAGAAGATCAGCTCGGGCATGTGGTCGTTGACCTTGGCCAGCGCATCGAAACCGTCTTCAGCGAGCACGACCTCGTGCCCGCCCTGGCGCAGGAAGATCTCGGCGCTGCGCCGGATGGTGTTGCTGTCATCGATGACCAGCACCTTGGCCCCGCCGGCCGTGCCTGTGTCAGGCCCCAGAATCTCCAAGCGCTGTACTCCCCCAAAGCAACCGCAGTTCGCGGGCGGCTGCCCGCGCCGCCAGATTCAGATCTGGACCATCTCGAAGTCTTCCTTGCGCGCGCCGCACTCGGGGCAAGTCCAGTTGATGGACACATCGGGCCACGCGGTGCCTGGCGCGATGCCATGCTCCGGATCGCCATCGGCCTCACTGTAGATCCAGCCGCAGATCAGGCACATCCAGGTACGGGGTTCGCTCACGGTCAGACTGTCACCTCACTACAATGGACGCGGATTGTAGCCACGCATTTCCAGCGTTTTCCGAGGAATTGTGAGGACCTACGACACCTTGCTCAGACTTTGCTGGAGGTGCGGCCCACCCCGCCGCGCCCCCTCCCAACCGCGACCCGTTCGCGTTCAGGCCGACCGCCCATGACCCCCGACACCACCCCGGACACGGCCCTCGAAGACCCCCACACCGAACCCCCGCCGCCGGCCTGCGTGATGTGCTTCAACGCCAGCGACCCCAGCGGCGCCGGCGGCATGGCCGGTGACGTGGCCACCATCGCCGCGATGGGCGCGCACGCGCTGCCGGTGATCACCAGCATCGTGATGCGCGACACCGCCGACACCTTCGACCAGCACGAGATCGACGCCGATGCGGTGGCCGAACAGGCCCGCACGATCCTCGAAGACGTGACGCTGGCGGGCTGGAAGGTCGGCTTCCTCGGCAACGCTGACAACGTCAGCGCGGTGGCCGAGGTGCTGAGCGATTACACCGAGATCCCGCTGGTGAGCTACCTGCCCAACCTGAGCTGGATGGAAGAGGACGCGCTGCAGCCTTACCTGGACGCCTTCCGCGAACTCATCCTGCCGGCCACCGAGGTGCTGGTGGGCAGCCACAAGACACTGCAAGACTTTCTGCTGCCTGAGTGGGACAGCGAGCGGCCGCCCTCGGCGCGTGAACTGGCCGTGGCGGCTGGCGAACACGGCACGCGTTATGTGCTGGTCACCGGCATCATGCTGGCGCCCAAGGCACTGGCGAAGGGCAGCAAGGCGGCCGGCGGCCAGCCGCCGGAGCAGTTCATCGACAACGTGCTGGCCAGCCCGCAGGGCGCCATTGCCGGTGAAAAGTTCGAACGCTTCGACACCAGTTTCCAAGGCGCGGGCGACACGCTGGCGGCGGCCCTGGCCGCGCTGATGGCGGCGGGCAGCGAACTGCAGCCGGCGGTGGCCGAAGCACTGAGCTTCCTCGACCAGAGCCTGGACGCCGGCTTCCGCCCGGGCATGGGCAACGTCGTGCCCGACCGTTTCTTCTGGGCGCTGCCGCCGCCCGAAGAAGGCGAAGGCGGCGAAGGCGAGATGCCCGAGACCGCGCCCGAAGACCCGCTGAACAAAAGCACGCGCAGAGTGCATTGACCCCCGAAGAAGCCGGCAGAGCCGGCTCCGCGGCGGAAAGCTTGATCAAACCGGACACCCATGGCCACGAACGAAGAACTGTTTGCCCGCGCACAGCGCGTCATTCCCGGCGGCGTGAACTCGCCGGTGCGCGCCTTCCGCGCGGTGGGCGGCACGCCGCGTTTCATCCAGCGCGGCCAGGGCGCCTACATCTGGGACGCCGAGGGCCAGAAGTACGTCGACTACATCGGCAGCTGGGGCCCGATGATCCTGGGCCACGGCCACCCGGCGGTGGTGGACGCGGTGCAGAAGGCGCTGCTCGATGGCTTCAGCTTCGGCGCGCCCACCGAGCGTGAGATCGAGCTGGCCGAAGCCATCATCCAGCTCGTGCCGGGCTGCGAGATGGTGCGCCTGGTCAGCAGCGGCACCGAGGCCGGCATGAGCGCGCTGCGCCTGGCGCGCGGTGCCACGGGCCGCGCGAAGTTCATCAAGTTCGAGGGCTGTTACCACGGCCATGCCGACCCGCTGCTGGTGAAGGCCGGCTCGGGCCTGGCCACCTTCGGCTTCCCCACCAGCGCCGGCGTGCCCGACGACGTGGTCAAGCACACGCTGGTGCTGCCCTACAACGACATCCCGGCGCTGGAAGCCGCCTTCGCCGAGCACGGGCGTGAACTGGCCTGCGTGATGATCGAGCCCATCGCCGGCAACATGAATTTCGTGCGCGCCAGCCTCCCCTTCATGACACGGCTGCGCGAGCTGTGCACGCAGCACGGCGCGATGCTGGTGTTCGACGAGGTGATGTCGGGCTTCCGCGTCGCCTTGGGCGGCGCACACAGCCTCTTCCAGCAATGGATCCCGGGCTTCAAGGCCGACGTCTTCGTGTTCGGCAAGGTCATCGGCGGCGGTATGCCGCTGGCGGCCTTCGGCGCCAGCAAGGACGTGATGAGCCAGCTCGCGCCGCTGGGCCCGGTCTACCAGGCCGGCACGCTCAGCGGCAACCCGGTGGCCACGGCCTGCGGCCTGGCCACGCTGAAAGAGATCACCAAGCCCGGCTTCTACGAGGCACTGGGTGCCCGCACCACCGCGCTGGTGCAGGGCTTGGAAGCGGTGGCGAAGGACGTGGGCGTGCCCATGGTCGGCGACAGCCTGGGCGGCATGTTCGGCTTCTTCTTCGAGCCGAGCCTGCCGCAAAACTACGCCACCGTGATGGCCACCGACAAGGAGCGTTTCAACCGCTTCTTCCACGGCATGCTGCAGCGGGGTGTCTATCTGGCGCCGGCGCTGTACGAGGCCGGCTTCGTCAGCGCCGCGCACACGCAGGCCGACATAGCCCACACGCTGCAGGCCGCGCGTGAATCGCTGCTCGCACTGAAGAACTGAGGCTTTGAACGCCCCGGCCGGCGCCGCGCTGGCCTGCCGCAACTGCGGGCAGGCCTTGCGCGTGCTGGCCCTGCAGGGCCACTACGGCCGCGCGCTGGAGATCGACCTCTGCGCGCCCTGCCACCTGCTGTGGTTCGACGCCATCGAAGGCGCCCAGCTCGCCGGGCCTTCGCTGCTGCGGCTGGTGGGCGAGATGGCGCAGGCGCAGAGCCTGCCGCACACGCCGCTGAAGCCCCAGCTCGGCTGCCTGCGCTGCGCCGGGTCGCTGCACACCGTGCACAACCCCAGCCGCTTTGGCGCCTCGCTGCAGCTGGAATGTGCGCAGCGGCATGGCGCCTGGCAGAGCTTCGGCCAGTTCCTGCAGCAGAAAGGCCTGGTGCGGGCCATGAGCTCGGCCGACCGTCACCGCGCCCTGCAGCGCGATGGCGCGCTGCACTGCTTGAACTGTGGCGGCGGCATCGCCCAAAACGACAGCGTGTGCAGCTGGTGCGGCTCGGTGCCCGCCGTGGTGGACGTGGCGCGCCTGGCGCTGGCGCTCGACCCCGAAGGCGCGACGCGCCAGCACGCGGTGCACCGCCAGCGCGGCGAGGCGGGCGCCCTGTCTTGCGCGGCCTGCGGGGTGGCGCAGCCGGCCGATGGCGGCTGGCAATGCACGAGCTGCGGCGCCACGCTCACCGCGCCCGGCCTGGCCGAGGCGCACCGGCAGGTCAGCGCCCTCGGCCCGGCGCTGCGTGCCCACGCCGAACGCCCGGCCCCGCACGTGGTGCAGGAGCGCCTGGCGCGCCAGCAGCCCGCGCTGCAGCGCCAGCGCGACCGGGCACGCGCGATGCAACAAGACGCCGATCAAGCCACTGGCCGCGTGCCGGCCCAGGGGCGCGAAAGCGGGCTCGACCTCGAACTGATCGGCATGGGGGTCGATTTGCTGCGCTGGCTGGCGCGCCTGGTGTCCAGGCTCTGGCACTGACGGGCCGCGCCCGCGCCGGCCGCTGGGCTCAAGCCGGCGAGGACCGCAGCCCGTAGGCCTTGCCGCCGACAAACACGAACTCGGCGCGCAGGATGGCCTCGCCCTTCTCTTCCGCGAAGGTGAAGCCCAGCACCGCGAGGCGGTCACCTTTCTTGATCTCGGGCACGGCCCAGGCGTTCATGCGCGACAGCGGTGCCAGCTCCACCAGCCAGCGGCGGTCTTTGCGCGTGGGCAGTTGCGCCGCCCTCAGCAAGGCCGGGCCATCGACGGGCGCGCTTTGTGCCGGCATCGCCCTTGTGGGCAGGTCGGCAGGCAGCTTCAGGTCGGCCGGCAGGTCCAGCCCCAGCTCGGTGTGCGGGTTGGCCCAGCGCACGTTGTTGGCCGTGCCTTCGAGGTAGATCGGGCGCTTCTGGTCGAAGCTGCTCCAGCCGTGGTGGGCCCAGGCGGGCAGCGTGAGCGCGGCGGTGCCCGCGCTGGCGGCGGCGATGAAGTGGCGGCGTTGCATGAGCGTTCCTCCTTGATGCGGGATCTGCAGGTTCAGGCGTAGGCGATGAAACGGCCGCAGATGATGGCGGCCAGCCACAACCCCAGCGACAACACGGTCTGCACGCGTGCAAAAGCGTCGTTCAGCGCCAGACTGCCGCGGGCATGGAAAAACGCGGCGTTCAGCCCCGCCAGCGACACCAGGCCCAGCTTCAGCAGGAAGGCGCGGTTGCCCAGCATCTCGTTGGGTTGCGCAGCAAAAAGCAACAGGCCGCTCAAAGCGACCAGGCTGAAACCTGCCACGGTGACAGGCAGCGCCAGCCGCGCCAGCGCGCGCAGCGGCACGTCCTTCCCCAAGCCCCAGACCCGCAGTTCCACCAACACCAGGCTGCCCAACAGCAGCGCAATGCCGACGATGTGCACGGCCTCCAGCGCCGGGTAGGCCCAGGGGTGGCTGGCCAGGGCGGTGAAACCCTCGATGCGGGGGAAGTCCATCAGCAAGTGGGCAGGGTGCGCTACCTAGAATGACCGGCATGCATCTTCACATCCTTGGCATCTGCGGCACCTTCATGGGGGGACTGGCAGCGCTGGCCCGCGAAGCCGGCCACCGCGTGACCGGCTGCGACGCCGGCGTCTACCCGCCCATGAGCGACCAGTTGCGCGCGCTCGGCATCGATCTCATCGAAGGTTTCGGTGCCGAACAGCTCGCGCTGAAGCCCGACGTCTTCGTCATCGGCAACGTGGTCTCGCGTGGCAACCCGCTGATGGAGGCGATTCTCGACGCCGGCGCGCGCTATACCAGCGGCCCGCAGTGGCTGGCCGAGAACGTGCTGCAGGGCCGGCATGTGCTGGCCGTGGCCGGCACGCACGGCAAGACCACCACCACCTCGATGCTGGCGTGGATCCTCGAGCACGCCGGGCTGCAGCCGGGTTTCCTGGTGGGCGGGGTGCCGCTGAACTTCGGCGTTTCCGCACGCTTGGGCAGCGGAAACACCTTCGTCATCGAAGCCGACGAGTACGACACCGCACTCTTCGACAAACGCAGCAAGTTCGTGCACTACCGGCCGCGCACCGCCATCCTGAACAACCTGGAACACGACCACGCCGACATCTTCCCCGACCTGGCGGCCATCGAGACGCAGTTCCACCACCTCGTGCGCACGGTGCCGGCCAGCGGCCGGCTGGTGGTGAACGCGCGCGAAGAATCGCTGCAGCGGGTGCTGGCGCGCGGCTGCTGGAGCGAGGTGCAGCGTTTCGGCACCAAGCGCGAAGAGCCGGGCGGCCTGTGTGCGCGCGGCGAGCCGCAGAGCTTCGACGTGCTGCGCGGCAGCCTGAAGCTGGGCCGCGTGGAATGGGCGCTGCTGGGCGAGCACAACCAGATGAACGCGCTGGCCGCCATCGGCGCGGCCGAACACGTGGGCGTGGCGCCGGACGTGGCCTGCGCCGCGCTGGCCAGCTTCCAGAACGTGCGCCGGCGGCTGGAACTGCGCGGTGAAGCCGCCGGTGTGAAGGTGTACGACGACTTCGCCCACCACCCCACCGCCATGCGCACCACGGTGGACGGCCTGCGCCGCAAGGTGGGCCACGGCGCGCGCATCCTGGCGGTGTTCGAGCCGCGCTCCAACACCATGAAGCTGGGCGCGATGAAGGCGCAGCTGCCCTGGGCGCTGGAAGAAGCCGACCTCAGCTTCTGCCTGCAAGGCAACTACGGCTGGAGCGCGGCCGAGGCGCTGGCGCCGCTGGGTGCGAACGCGATCGTCAAGGACAAGCTCGACGCACTGGTCGCGGCCATCGTGCAGGCCGCGATGCCGGGCGACCACGTGCTCTGCATGAGCAATGGCGGCTTCGGCGGCATCCACGACCTGCTGCTGAAAACGCTGGCCGCCCGCTGACAGCGGGGGCCAGCCGGCGCGGCCTCAGCCGCGTTGCAAGGTCGCGCGCAGCGCTTCCGTCACCAGCGCCAGCGCATCTTCCAGGTGCGCGCGGTCTTCCACCGCCATGCCGGCCTTCTTGCCGAGCGCAGCGCGCAGCTGGCCCTGCAGTTCGACGGCCTGCAGGCGCGCCAGGCTCACGGCGTCGGCCGGTGTGCCGGGGGCCGGGCGCGTCAGCACCGTCTGCAGGCGGCGCAGGTGTTCACGTTGCAGGCTGCGGCGCAGCTCGTCCGTGGGCTTGCCGCTCTTGAGTTCGCTCCACACCGCGGCCTGCAGCGTGCTGTAGACCTCGTGCAGGTTCAGCGCACTCTTGCGCTGCGCCTCGGGCAGGTACTGCGGCAGGTCGAGCAGGCGGCGCGCGGTGCCGGGGCTCATCAGGCGGTCCAGCGTCTGCGTGTGCAGGGCCAGCACGGCCTGCGGCACGTTCAGCGGGCCGGTGCGCTGCCACTCGATGTAGTCCTGCTGCAGGCTCTGCAGAAACTCGGGCTTGAAGCTGAAGCTGTCGTTGCTGAAAAGCTCCTGCGTCAGGAAGCGCAGCGCGGCGCGCTGCTGCACCGGGTCCACCGGGCGGAAGGCCGGGCGGCCGCTGCCGGGCTGCGCGCGGTCGGTGTGCATGCCACCCACGTACTTGGCCGCCATCACCGGCAGCGTGCCCACCTGGCGGAAACCCGCCAACAGGCTGCGGCGCGCGCGCTCGGGGTCGTCACCCGCCTGCGGCTGGCGCGCCTGCACGCGAGCCCACAGCTCCTTGCTGAGTTGCAGGCGGCGCTGCGCATAGGCCAGCGGGCTGTCGCCGAGGTCGCGCTGGTTCACCAGCGGGTCGATGCCATCGGGGCCGACGTCGCCGTCGTCGCTGAAGGCCAGGCGCGTGTCGGTGCGGCTGCGTTCGGCTATCGCCTTCAGCGCCTCGGCCGACTGCACCGGCTTGTAGCCGTACTCGATGGCAAAGAGGTCGTAGGCGCCCAGCGTGACCATGTTCATCTCGGTCTTCGCTTCGCCCTGCAGCGGCAGGTTGAAGGCGTTGTAGTCCATCACCGAGCCGCTGATGCCCTCGCGCGTGACGAAGGCGGTGTCCTTCAACTGATCACGCGTGATGGTGGTGCTGGCCTTGAAGTTGTGGCGCAGGCCCAGGGTGTGGCCCACCTCGTGGGTGATGACGTCCTTGACGTAGTTCTGCACGAAACGCTCGGCCTCGGGCGTGTCGGGGTCGAGTTCACCGCGGGCTTCCATCAGGTCGAGCGCGAAGCCGAGTTCGTCGCCGGCGTCCAGCGCATAGGTGCAGTGCGTGTGGCCCTGGCCCAGCGCGTCCAGGCCGGCCTTCCAGGCCGGCACTTCGCTGCTGCCCAGCGGGCTTGCGTTGCCGCTGGTGCCGTAGAAATCGTCACGCACCAGGCGGCGGCCGCCGCGGCCGAAAACATCGCTCATGCGGATGTCGGCGTCGAAGATCTCGCCGGTGCGCGGGTCGCTGTGGCTCGGGCCCTGCGCGAAGCCGACGTCGGCGCCGAGGAACCAGCGGATGGAGGCGTGCCGCGCGTCCATCAGGTCGAAGCTGGCGTCATCGGCTTGCTGCTTGGCCACCACGGCGTTCTTGAAGCCGATGCGCTCGAAGGCCTTGTTCCATTCCAGGATGCCCTCTTCCACGGCCTTGCGGTAACGCGCGGGGATGTTGCGGTCCATCCAGAAGGTGATGGGCTGCACCGGCTCGCTCAGCACGGCGTTGGGGTCCTTCTTGTCCAGGCGCCAGCGCTTGATGTTGTGCACCTTGGGGTTGGCGCGCACGTCGTCCGACAAATCGGTGTAGCTGTCGGTGAAATAACCCACGCGCGGGTCGGCCACGCGCGGCGCCATGGCCTGCGCCGGCAATTCACGCAGGTTGTAGACGAAGGTGACGAAGAGGCTGCGCGCATCGGGCGTGAACTGCGGCGGCTGCGTGGGCGTGGGGCCGGCGGCGCCAGGCGGCAGCATCGGCGGCGCCGGAATGCGCGGCACCGCGTAGTGCACCTTGGCCGAAAGCGTGGTCAGGCCGGCTTCGGTGCGCACGCTCTGGAAAAAGGAGTTGGCGCGGTCGGGCGCGTAGGGCAGGCGGAAGGCGCGCTCCAGCGCGGTGCTGTAGCCCGCCAGATCGGCCAGCAGCAGGCTGGCATCGATGAGCACCGACTTGCGCTCGGGGTGCTCGGCGCTGGCCACGGGGCCGCTGGCGATCAGGCTCTCGCTGAAGCCCTGGGCCACGGCGCGCGCATTGGCGCCGTCGCGGTCGGCGCGGAAGCCCGTCTGGCGCGCCACCATCTGCATCTGGTTGCCGGTGCGGCGGAACTCGACCATCCAGCGCGGGCCCATCTGGCTGGCGTAGAGGCCACGTTCACCCACCGATTCCGCGATGTTCACGCTGAACAGCAGGGGCCGGCCCAGCTGCTCTTTGCTGATTTCTAGCCAGAGCTTGTCGTCCTTGCGCCAGACGGGCACGAAGCCTTCGCTGCGTTGGGCGTCCTTGATGATTTCGGCGAAGGGGCGCGGGGCCGTGGGGTCGGGGCGTGCCGCGGCGCCGCCGGGGGCTGCAGCGGGGGCACCGGCGGGGCGCGCGGCGGCGTCGGCCGGCGCGGGGGTCACGCCCTGGGCCAGCGGGGCGGCCGGCGTGGCTGCCTGGCCGGTGGGCGCGGTGGCGCAGGCGCTGAGGCTGAGCACCGCCAGCGCGGCCGAAGCCAGCAGGGTCAGGCGGGGGAAGGGGTGTGCGGAGGAGGTCATGGCCGGCCAGGGGGGTGACTGAAGAAGCGGCGCATTCTGGCCCCGCTGCGCCGCCGCCGGCCCCCGTATCTGCGAGGGGCTGGCGCCCGGTGTGCCACGGCCGCCACGGCCCTTTGCCGTTCAAGCCGCGGCAAGGGCGTTTCGTCGCACCACCGCCATCGGCGTGCTGCTTTGCGCTAGCGTCGCGCGCTTCTTTTGGCACCACCCGGAACGCACCCCCATGAGCCGCTTGCCGACACCCACGCCCCGCCACCTCCGCATCGCCTCGCCCGCGGTGCTGGGGGCCATCACCGCGCTGCTGACCGGCTGCGCCACCACCGATACGGCAACGCCGCCGTCCACCTCGGCGGCCCCTGCGGCGGCCACGGCCACGGCTGCCCCGGGCGCGGCAGCGCCACGCGCCCCCGGTGGCGCCCCGGCCGCCGCCCCAGGCACGCCGCAGGCCGGTGCTGCCGCCGCAGGCCCGCGCCCGCCCGCCGCCGCCCCGGGTTCGCCGCCGCCCTTCGCCGACGTGACCAAGGAAGCCAAGCGCAGCGACGGCTTCCTGCCGCTGTGGACCAAGGACGAAAAGACCTGGCTCGAAGTGCCGGCCGAGATGCTGGACAAGCCCTTCTTCCTCGGCAGTTCGCTGGCCTCGGGCCTGGGCGAGCGCGGCTTCTGGCCGGGCATGATGGGCCGCCAATACATGGTGGTGCTGCGCCGCCAGGGCAACACGCTGCAGCTGATCGCGCTCAACGAAGGCGTGCGAGCGCCCGAAGGCACGCCGCTGGCGCGTGCGGTCAAAGAAAGCTATTCCGACAGCCTGATCGCCGCCGTGCCGCTGGCCGCGGCGCCGCATGCCGAGCGCAAGTCGCTGCTGGTCGATGCCTATGCGCTGCTGGGTGGCGACATCAATGGCGTGCA
The DNA here is from genome assembly GCA_963788035.1 of uncultured beta proteobacterium. Classification (GTDB taxonomy): domain Bacteria; phylum Pseudomonadota; class Gammaproteobacteria; order Burkholderiales; family Burkholderiaceae_C; genus Rubrivivax. The sequence goes on along the minus strand of CAWBFC010000007.1, from coordinate 136,610 downwards.
GACCGTCATCGAAGCCAGCTACCGCATGCCCTACGGCCTGGACCGCGCCAACTCGAACATCGAACGTGCGCGCGCCACGCCCGAAGGCACGCACCTCACCGTGCGCTCGCACTTCGCCGTGCCCAAGCTGCCGGCCCCGCCGGTGATGGCGCCCGGCGCACCGCCGCCGCCGCCGGGCGCGATGCCCAACCCGCCCCAGGGTGTGCCCGATGCGCGCAGCTTCTTCCTGAGCACCACCTACACGCTGGCGCCGCTGCCGGCCCAGCCGGCGCGCACGCGCGCCGCCGACCAGCGCGTGGGCTACTTCACCACCGCTTACCTCGATTTCGGCGACGACACCAGCGAAGGCCGCCGCCGCCACCAGATCGAGCGCTGGCGCCTGGAGAAAAAAGACCCGGCCGCCGAGATCAGCGAGCCCAAGCAGCCCATCCGCGTGGTGATGGACCGCAACATCCCCGTGAAGTGGCGGCCGGCCATCCAGGCCGGCATCCTGGAATGGAACAAGGCCTTCGAGAAGGCCGGCTTCCGCAACGCCGTCACCGTGGAGCAGCAGGCCGAAGACGCCGAGTGGAGCTCGCTGGAAGGCACGCGGATGCTGGCCGTGCGCTGGTTCGCCATCGACGGCCCAGGCGCCACCGCAGTGGGCCCGAGCCAGGCCGACCCGCGCACCGGCGAGATCCTGCGCGGCGCGGCCATCATCCCCGAGAACTGGGTGCGTTTTTTCCGCAGCCAGTCGGGCGACACCGAGCCGCGCCTGAACGGCGCCGCGGCGCAGCCCGTGGGTGACTTTGCGCAGCGCCTGCTGCAGTGCAGCTACGGCACCGACGCGCTGGAAGAGGTGCAGTTCGGCTACGAGCTGCTCAGCGCGCGGGGCGCCTTCGTGCCCGGCAGCCCCGAGGCCGAGCAGTACATCGCACAAAGCCTGACCGACGTGACCATGCACGAGGTCGGCCACGCCCTCGGCCTGCGCCACAACTTCAAGGCCAGCACCGGCATCAAGCCGGCGCAGCTGCGCGACAAGGCCTTCACGGGCAGCACCGGGGTCTCGAACTCCGTGATGGACTACAACGCGCTGAACATTCCGCTGGACGGCGAGCCGGTGGCCGATTACCACATGCGCGGGCTGGGCGCTTACGACCTCTGGGCCATCGAGTACGGCTACCGCGAGTTCCCGCCCGAGCAGGAAAAAGCCGCGCTGGCGCGCATCGCCGCCATGGCCGAGACCAACCCGGCGCTGGCCTACGCCACCGACGAAGACGTCATCGGCGCGGCCGACCCGATGGTCAACCAGCGCGACCTGGGCGACGACCCGCTGGCCTTCGCGCAGCGCCAGATGAAGCTGGCGCGCGAGCTGTGGGCGCGCACGCAGAAGCGCGAGCTGGGCGCCGACGACGACCTCACCCTCTACCGCCGCAACCTGATGCGCGGTCTCGGCAGCTTCAACGCGGCAGTGCCGATCGCGGGCAAGTACGTGGGCGGCCTCTACACCACGCGCACGCTGGCCGGTTCGGGCAAGGCGCTGATGACACCCGTGCCGGCGCCACAGCAGCGCGCCGCGCTCGACCTCATCCTGGGCGAGGTGCTGGCCAGCGACAGCTTCCGCTTCGACCCCCAGTTCATGAGCCGTCTGGCGGTGGACCAGTTCGAGCGCATCACCCCGGGGCGTCTGATGTTCAACACCGATTTCAGCCTGCCCGGCGCGGTGTTGAGCATCCAGCGCAACGTGCTCGACAACCTGATGGGCGACACCCTGGCGCAGCGCCTGGCCGATGCCGAGGCCAAGGTGGCTGACAGCAAGACGCTGCTGAGTTATGCCGAGGTGCAGCAGCGCCTGAGCACGGCCATCTGGGCCGAGCTGAAGGCGCCGGCCAAGGCCGGCACGCGTGAGATCGACAGCCTGCGCCGCACGCTGCAGCGTGAACACGTGCGCCGCCTGGCCACCGGCCTGCTGCGCCCGAGCTCGCCCGTGGCCGCCGACGTGCGCGCCGCGCACAGGCAGACGGCGTTGGCACTGGAAGCCCAGCTGAAGGCGGCCACCGCCGCCGGCGGCTGGACGCCCCCGGCCCGCGCGCACCTGGCGGACACGCTGGCCACGCTGAGCGAAGCCATCAAGGCGCCGATCAGCAAACAGGGCGTCTGACCCCGTCTGTAGTGCCCGCTGCCGCGGGCGCGACAGACCCGCGCAGGCATGCGTCGATAGACTTGGCGCATGCCTTTTTCTTCGCCTGCGCCGGTTGCGAAAGCGCCCACGCACCTGCTCTACCTGCACGGCTTTCGCTCCTCGCCGAAGTCTTTCAAGGCGCAGCGCCTCGCGGCCTGGCTGGCCGCACACCGGCCCGACATGCACTGGTGGTGCCCGCAGCTGCCGCCCTCGCCACGCGAGGCGGTGGCGCTGGTGATGGCAGGCACCGCAGGCTGGCCGGCCGAGACCTCGGCTGTGCTCGGCAGCTCGCTCGGCGGCTTCTATGCCACCGCAGTGGCGAACCAACGCGGCTGGCCCTGGGTGGTGATGAACCCGGCCGTCGACCCGGCGCGCGACCTCGCGGCCTACATCGGCGAGCAGCGCCAGTTCCACACGCCTGAAGAAGCCTTCTACTTCCGCGCCGAGTACATCGAAGAACTGCGCGCGCTGCACGCCGGGGCGCTGCATCAGCCCGAACGCTGCCTTGCGCTGATCGCCCAGGGCGACGAACTGCTCAGCTGGCAAGAGATGACCGCGCGCTACGCCGGCGCGCAGCAGCGCGTGATCGCAGGCAGCGACCACGCGCTCAGCGACTTCGACAACCACCTGCCGGCCCTCATCCACTTTCTGAGACTGCTCCCCACCGCATGAGACTCCTAGACAAGATCTGCATCGTCACCGGCGCCTCGCAAGGCATAGGCGCTGCCACCTGTGAACGTTTCGCCGCCGAAGGCGCCACCGTCATCGCCTGCGACCGCCGCGCCCCAGCCACCCCTGTGCCCGGTGCCGCCGCATTCTTCGAAGTGGACGTGACCGACCGCGCCGCCATCGACACCATGGTGGCCGCCGTGCTGGCGCAGCACGGCCGCATCGACGTGCTGGTGAACAACGCCGGCATCACGAAAGACGCGCGCCTGGTGAAGATGACGCTGGCGCAGTTCGATGCCGTGATCGACGTGAACCTGCGCGGCGTTTTCCACTGCGCGCAGGCGGTGGCGCCTTCGATGGTGGAGCGGGGCCACGGCGTCATCCTCAACGCCAGCAGCGTGGTGGGCCTCTATGGCAACTACGGCCAGACCAACTACGCGGCGGCCAAGTTCGGCGTCATCGGCTTCACCAAGACCTGGAGCCGCGAACTCGGCCCCAAGGGCGTGCGCGTGAACGCCGTGGCACCGGGTTTCGTGGAGACGCCCATCCTCGCCACCGTGCCCGACAAGGTGCTGCAGCAGATGAAGGAGCAGGTGCCGCTGGGCCGGCTGGCGCAGCCGGCCGAGATCGCCAGCGTCTACGCCTTCCTGGCGAGTGACGATGCCAGCTACATCAACGGCACGGTGATCGAGGTTTCCGGCGGCATGAGCGTCTGAAGCCGCGGCCGTCGCAGCAGCGACAATCCGGCTGATGTATGCACTGTTCGATGACGCCGGCAAATTCCACGCCGGCCGCGTGATGTCCGAGGCCGAGAGCTCGCTGCAGATCGAGCTCGACTCCGGCAAGCGCGTGAAGGTGAAAAGCGCCAGCGTGATGCTGCGCTTCGAGAAGCCGGCCCCGGCGGCGATGCTGGCCGGCGCCACCGCCCTGGCCAGCGAGATCGACCTCGACCTGGCCTGGGAGTTCGCCCCCGAAGGCGACTTCCACTTCGCCGACCTGGCGCGCGACTATTTCAGCGCCAGCGCTGGCCCTGAGCTGCAGGCCGCGATGCTGCTGCGCCTGTACGAGGCCCCGCATTACTTCCGCCGCGCCGGCAAAGGCCAGTTCAAGAAGGCGCCGGAAGACATCGTCAAGGCCGCGCTGCTGGCCATCGAACGCAAGAAGCTCGTGGCCGCGCAGATCGAGGCCTGGGCCGCCGAGCTGGTGGCCGGCCAGTGCCCGGCGCCGGTGCGCGAGCAGCTTTACCGCATCCTCTTCAAGCCTGACAAGAACGGCCCCGAGTACAAGGCCGTGGTGCAGGCCGCCAAGACGGCACAGCGCGCTCCGCTGGACCTGCTGACGGCCGCCGGCGCCATCGAAAGCCCCTACCAGTTCCACTGGCAGCGGTTTCTCTTCGACCAGTTCCCCAAGGGCACGAAGTTCCCGGCCGGGCCGGCCGCGCCGGCGCCTGCTGGCGATCTGCCCGTGGCCGCCGTGCAGGCCTTCTCCATCGACGACTCGGCCACCACCGAGATCGACGACGCGCTCTCGGTGCAGGGCTTGGGCACGGGCACGGTGGTCTTTGGCGTGCACATCGCCGCGCCGGGCCTGGCCATCACGCCCGACTCGCCGCTGGACAAGGTGGCGCGCGAGCGCCTGTCCACCGTCTACATGCCGGGCTGGAAGCTGACCATGCTGCCCGACGAGGTGGTGCAGGCCTACACGCTGGCCGAGGGCCGCGACTGCCCGGCGCTGAGCCTCTACGTCACGCTGGACGAGGCCACGCTGGAAGTGCGCAGCCACGAGAGCAAGGTGGAGCGCGTGCCGATTGCCGCCAACCTGCGGCATGACAAGCTGGATGCGGTGGTTACCGAAGCCAGCCTCACGGGCGCGGCGCCCGCCGACTATGCGTTTGCGCCCGAGCTGGCCTTTGCCTTCCGCCTGGCGCAGGCGCTGAAAGCGCGGCGCGAGGTGGTGCGCGGCAAGCCCGAGACCTTCAACCGGCCCGACTACAACTTCCGCCTGGTGGGCAACACCGCCGAACCGCTGGGCCACGAGCAGGTGCAGATCAGCACCCGCCAGCGCGGCGCGCCGCTGGACCTGATCGTTGCCGAGGCCATGATCCTGGCCAACAGCACCTGGGGCGGCTGGCTGGCCGAACACGGCGTGCCGGGGCTCTACCGCAGCCAGGCCAGCCTCGCGCCGGGCGTGAAGGTGCGCATGGGCGTGAAGCCCGCGCCGCACGCCGGCATGGGCGTGGCGCAGTACGCCTGGAGCACGAGCCCGCTGCGCCGTTACGTCGACCTGGTGAACCAGTGGCAGATCATCAGCTGCGTGCGCCACGGTCGCACCGCGGCCTTGGCCGCGCCCTTCAAACCCAAGGATGCGGCGCTGTTTTCCATCCTCTCGGGCTTCGACGCCGCCTACACCGCTTACAACGGGTTCCAACAAGGCATCGAGCGCTACTGGACACTGCGCTATGTGGAACAGAACGCCCTGGCCGAGATCGACGCCGCCGTGATGAAAGACGGCCTGGTGCGTGCGGACACGCTGCCGCTGGTCTTCCGCGTGCCGGGCACCGAGAGCCTGCCGCGCGGCAGCCGCGTGCGCGCCCGCGTGACGGGTATCGACCTGCTGACGCTGGAGCTGCATGCCAGCCTGGCCGCGCGCCTGGACGAAGCGCCCCCCGCAACTGCCGATGAAGAAGCCGCAGATGACGAAGGCGAGCCCGCCGGCGGCCTGCAGATCGCGCTGACGCTGGACGAGGGCGAAGCCACGCCGGCCGCGGCCGCTGCTGAAGGCGCGGCGGGCTGAGCCACCGCGATGCGCTGGCGCGACCTGTCCACGCTGCAATGGGCGCTGCTCTTCTCGGGCGCGCTGCACGGCGCGGTGCTGACGGTGCGCTTCGTCGACCCCGAGGGCTTCAACCGCGTGTTCAACGACACGCCGCTGGAGGTCATCCTCGTCAACGCGCGCAGCAAGGAGGCGCCTGCGCAGGCCCAGGCCATCGCGCAGGCGAATCTCGCCGGCGGCGGTGAGGCCGAGAAGGGCCGCGCCACCAGCCCGCTGCCGAGTGCGGCCACCATGCAGCTGGGCGACGCGGCCGACGACGCGCGCCGCCGCATCGACCGCCTGCAACACGAGCAGCAGCAATTGCTGGCGCAGATCCGCCGCGAGGTGGCCGCGCTGCCGCCGCCCGACCCGCAGCGCGAAAACGGCACGCCGCAAGAGCGTGAGCAGGAAGACCGCCGCAAGCAGCTGCTGCGCCTGCTGGCAGAGATCGAAAAACGCGTGAACGACGAAAACGCGCGGCCCAAGAAGCGCTACATCAGCCCGGCCACGCGCGAAGAGGTCTACGCGATGTATTACGACGGCCTGCGCCGCCGCATCGAAGAACGTGGCACGCGCGACTTCCCTGAATTCAACGGCCGCAAGCTCTATGGCGAGCTGACGATGAACGTGACGGTGGACGCCACCGGGCGCGTGGTGGAAGCCGAGATCGTGCGCCCGTCCAAGTCGCGCCGGCTCGACCAGCAGGCCCTGGCCATCGTGATGGCGGCGGCACCCTTCGGCCCCTTCACCGCCGGCATGCGCGCGCAGGCCGACCAGATCGTCGTCACCTCGCGCTTCCGCTTCACGCGCGACGACGGGCTGGAAACCACCTTGAGCACCGGCCAGTGAGCACCCCGCCCGACCGTTATGCCGTCGTCGGCAACCCGGTGGCGCACAGCCGCAGCCCGGCCATCCACGCGGCCTTCGCGCGGCAGACGGGGCAGGCGCTGGTCTACGAGCGTGTCTTGGCACCCGTGGAAGCTTTCGCCCAGACCGTGCGCGCTTTCGCCGCCGACCCGGCCGCGTCAGGCCGCGGCTGCAACGTCACCGTGCCCTTCAAGTTCGAGGCCTACCAGCTCGCCGGCCGCCGCACGCCGCGTGCGCTGCTGGCCGGAGCGGCCAACACGCTGCGCTTCGACGGTGGGGCCAGCCCCGAAGGCTGGCTGGCCGACAACACCGACGGCATCGGTCTGCTGCGCGACATCGAGATCAACGCCGCCCGCCCGCTGGCCGGGCGCCGCGTGCTGCTGGTCGGCGCGGGCGGCGCAGGCGCCGGCGTGCTGGGCCCGCTGCTGGCCGCGCGCCCAGCAGCCCTGGTGCTGGCCAACCGCACGGCCGAGAAGGCGCAAGGGCTGGTGGCCAGCCACGCGGCCTGGGCCGACGAACACGGTGTGGCGCTCGGCGCGGCACCGCTCGAAGCGCCAGGCGAAGGTTTCGATCTGATCATCAACGCCAGCGCCAGCAGCCTGAAGGGCGCGGCCTCGCCCGTGCCGGCGGCCACGCTGGGCCCGGGCGCGCTGGCCGTCGACCTGATGTACGGCGCCGCTGCCGCACCCTTCCTGGCCTGGGCGCAGGCCCACGGCGCCAGCGCGCGCGACGGCCTGGGCATGCTGGTGGAACAGGCGGCCGAGGCCTTCGAGCTCTGGCGTGGTGTGCGCCCACTCACCGCGCCGGTGTTGCAGGCGCTGCGCGCCGAGGTGGACGCCAAGCCCGCTTGAGCCAGCGCCGTCAGCAGGCGTGTCGGCAGCCCGCACAATCGGGCCCCCATGAAAGCCCGTCCTGCCTGGCAGCGCCACACGCTGCGCCTCATTGGCCTGCTGCTGCTGTGCGCCCTCAGCCTGCAGCTGGTGTTTGTGCTGCGCATCGTGCTGATGAATGTGGTGGACCCGCAGTCCACCCCCTTCCAGCGCAGCGAGGCCTGGCGGCTGCTGACCGAAAAGGGCCAGATCAGATGGAGCCAGACCTGGGTGCCCTACGAACGCATCTCGCCCAACCTGAAGCGCGCCGTGATCGCCAGCGAAGACGCCGGCTTCACCGAACACGCCGGCATCGACTGGGAAGCCATCGAAAAAGCCTGGGAGAAGAACCAGAAGGCCGAGGCGCGTGTGGAGCGCCTGAAGGCCCGCCAGCCCACACGCCAGGTGGTGCCCAAGGTGGTGGGCGGCTCCACCATCACGCAGCAGCTGGCCAAGAACCTCTTCCTGAGCGGCGAGCGCACCGTGCTGCGCAAGGGGCAGGAGATGGTGCTGGCGCTGGCGCTCGATGCGCTGCTGCCCAAAGACCGGCTGCTGGAGATCTATTTGAACAACGTGGAGTGGGGCGAGGGCCTCTTCGGCGCGCAGGCGGCGGCGCGGCACTATTTCCGCGTGGATGCCTCGCAGCTCGGCGCCCTGCAGGCCGCACGGCTGGCGGTGATGCTGCCGGCGCCCAAGCGCTTCGAGAAGAACCCCGGCTCGGGCTATGTGCTGGGGCGTTCTGCCACCATCGCGGCCCGCATGGGCGATGTGACCCCGCCCTGACTTTCCCAAGAACCGATGAGCGCCACCGAAGAGATCGCCGCCGCTGCCGCCCGCCTGGTGGTGGAAGAAGGCATGGAGTACGCCGCCGCCAAGCGCAAGGCCGGCCGGGACTTCGGCGCCCGCGCCGAGCTGCCGACGAACGAAGAGGTGGAAGACGCGGTGCGCGAGCACATCGAGATCTTCTGCGCCGAGACGCAAGCGGCCGAGCTGCGCGCGCTGCGCGAGGCCGCGCTGCCGTGGATGCAGCGCCTGGCGGAGTTCCGCCCGCACCTCTCGGGCGCGGTGTGGCGGGGCACGGCCACGCGCCTCTCCACCATCCACCTCGATCTTTACTGCGACGACCCGAAGGCCGCCGAGATCATGCTCATCAACGCCGGCGTTGATTACGACAGCGGCAGCATTGACCGCCCGGGTGGGCGGGGCGGCGAGCCGCTGCACGTGCTGAGCCTCAGCGCGCCCAACCGCGCCCTGGGCGAGCCGGTGACGCTGCACCTCATCCTGCACGACACCGACGACCAACGCGGCGCGCTCAAACCCGACGCCCGCGGCCGCAACTGGCGCGGCGACCTGGCGGCCCTGCAAAAGCTGCTGGCCCGCGAAGACGCGGCCCTCGCGGGTGGGGAGGCGGCATGAAGCGCCGCCACCTCGTGCTGGGCGCCGCCGGCGCCGCCGCGGCCGGTGCCGGCGTGGGCTGGAACCTGTGGCGCCAACCGCCCGCCGTGGCGCTGGACGAAAACACCCTGGCCTTCTGGCAAGCCGCCTTCACCCAGCCCCAGGGCGGCGAACTGGCCATGCGCTCGATGTTCGGCCAGCCGCTGCTGCTGAACTTCTGGGCCACCTGGTGCCCGCCCTGCGTGAAAGAGATGCCCGAGCTCGACCGCTTCGCGAAGGCCTTCGCCAGCCAGGGTGGGCGCGTGGTGGGCCTGGCGGTGGACAACCCGACGGCCGTGCGCCAGTTTCTGGCCAAGACGCCCGTCAGCTACGGCATCGGCCTGGCCGGCTTCGACGGCACCGAGCTCAGCCGCAAGCTCGGCAACAGCACCGGCGCCCTGCCCTTCACGGCGATGTTCGACCGCCAGGGCCGCATCGTGCAGCGCAAGCTGGGCGAAACCACGCACGACGAGTTGCTGGGCTGGGCGAAAGCGCTCTGAGCGCCGCGCATCCCGGCGCGCCGGGCCGCGCGCCTGCCGAGAACGCGCTCTTGCGGCGATTTGTGCCCATCGGGGCGCAAAAAGCGTAAAGTCCGCCCCGCGCCACCCTGGCCACCCCCCTAAAACATGAGCCTGCTCGTCCTCAACGGCCCCAACCTCAACCTGCTCGGCACGCGCGAGCCGGAGGTTTACGGCCGCACGACACTGCCCATGATCGAAGCAGAACTGCAGCAGATGGCTGCAGATGCCGGTGTGGCCCTGCAGTGCTTCCAGAGCAACCACGAAGGCGCGCTGATCGACCGCATCCAGGCTGCCCGCAGCGACGGCACGCGTTTCATCCTCATCAATCCGGGCGGCCTCACCCACACCAGCGTGGCCTTGCGTGATGCGCTGGCCGGCGTGGCGCTGCCTTTCATCGAAGTGCACATCAGCAATGTGCACGCGCGCGAGGCCTTCCGCCGCCACTCCTACCTGTCGGAGATCGCCGTCGGCGTGATCTGCGGGCTGGGCGTGGACGGCTACCGCCTGGCGCTGCGCCACGCGCTCGGCCGGCTACAGTCCGCCGCCTGAACTTTCACCCGAACCCGCCCACCGGCCGCAGAGCCGGGGCCTGACACCGAGGACCCTGCCATGGATCTGAGAAAACTGAAGACGCTGATCGACCTGGTCAGCGAGTCGAACATCTCTGAGCTGGAGATCACCGAAGCCGAAGGCAAGGTGCGCATCGTCAAGGCCGGCACCGCCGTGGCCGTGGCCGCGCCGGCCTACGCGCCGCCAGCGCCCGTGGCCGCCCCTGTGGCGGGTGCCGCGCCCGCCGCCCCGGCAGCACCCGTGGCCGAAGCGGCTCCGGAAGGCAAGGTCATCAAGTCGCCGATGGTCGGCACCTTCTACCGCGCGGCCAGCCCGGGCGCCAAGGCCTTCGCCGAACTCGGCGACCAGGTGAAGGTGGGCCAGCCGGTCTGCATCATCGAGGCCATGAAGATCATGAACGAGATCGAAGCCGACTGCGAAGGCAAGGTGCTGCGCATCCTGTGCGAGAACGGGCAGGCCGTCGAGTTCGGTCAGCCGCTCTTCATCGTCGAATGAACCGGACCTGACCCGTGTTCAAGAAGATCCTGATCGCCAACCGCGGCGAAATCGCCCTGCGCATCCAGCGTGCCTGCAAGGAAATGGGCATCAAGGCGGTGGTCGTCTACTCCGAGGCCGACCGCGAAGCCAAGTACGTCAAGCTCGCCGACGAAGCGGTGTGCATAGGTCCGGCGGCTTCGTCGCTGAGCTACCTCAACATGCCGGCCATCATCAGCACGGCCGAGGTGACGGACGCCGAGGCCATCCACCCCGGTTACGGCTTCCTGAGCGAAAACGCCAACTTCGCCGAGCGGGTGGAGATGAGCGGCTTCACCTTCATCGGCCCCACGCCCGAGAGCATCCGGCTGATGGGCGACAAGGTCAGCGCCAAGCAGGCCATGATCAAGAGCGGCGTGCCTTGTGTCCCGGGCAGCGAAGGCGCCCTGCCGGAAGACCCGAAGGAGATCATCAAGATCGCGCGCAGCGTCGGCTACCCGGTGATCATCAAGGCCGCCGGCGGTGGCGGCGGGCGAGGCATGCGCGTGGTGCACACCGAAGCCGCGCTCATCCACGCCGTGCAGACCACGCGTGCCGAGGCGGGCGCCGCCTTCGGCAACCCCCAGGTCTACATGGAGAAGTTCCTGGAGCGGCCGCGCCACATCGAGATCCAGGTGCTGGCCGACCAGCACAAGAACGCCGTCTGGCTGGGCGAGCGCGACTGCAGCATGCAGCGCCGCCACCAGAAGATCATCGAAGAAGCGCCGGCCCCGGGCATCCCGCGCCGGGTGATCGAGCGCATCGGCGAGCGCTGCGCGGCGGCCTGCAAGAAGATCGGCTACCGGGGCGCGGGCACCTTCGAGTTCCTGTTCGAGGACGGCGAGTTCTATTTCATCGAGATGAACACGCGCGTGCAGGTGGAACACCCGGTGACGGAGATGGTCACGGGCATCGACATCGTGCAGATGCAGATCCGCGTGGCGGCCGGCGAGAAGCTGCCCTTCGCGCAGCGCAACATCGAGATGCGCGGCCACGCCATCGAGTGCCGCATCAACGCCGAAGACCCCTACAAGTTCACCCCGTCGCCAGGGCGCATCAGCCTGTGGCACCCGCCGGGCGGGCCGGGCGTGCGCGTGGATTCGCACATCTACACGAACTACTTCGTGCCCCCCAACTACGACAGCATGGTCGGCAAGATCATCTGCCACGGTGACACGCGCGACCAGGCCCTGGCGCGCATGCGCACGGCGCTGAGCGAGACGGTGGTGGAAGGCATCCAGACCAACATCCCACTGCACCGCGAGCTGATGGCGGACGCCAAGTTCATCGAAGGCGGCACCAGCATCCATTACCTGGAAGGCTGGCTCGGCCAGCACACGAGGTAAGCCCGCGATGTTTGAACTGGTCTTGCGCGCCCCGGCGGACGTGGTGGAACCGCTGTCCGACCTGCTGATGGACGAGCTGGAATCGCTGTCGGTCAGCGTCGAAGACGCCGATGCCGACACCGAGGCCGAGCGCGCGCTCTTCGGCGAGCCGGGCATGCCCGCGCCGGCGCCGGGCTGGGAGCGCAGCACGCTGAAGGCGCTGTTCGACAGCGAAACTGCCGCTGAGCAGGCGGCCACGCTGGCGCTGGCGCACTTCGGCGAGCAGGGCGCGCACGTGCAGGCCCTGCACCGCGTGGAAGAACAAGACTGGGTGCGCCTGACGCAGAGCCAGTTCGCGCCGGTGGAGATCACGCCCGAGTTCTGGGTGGTGCCCAGCTGGCACGAGGTGCCACCCGGCGCGAAGCACGTGATGCGGCTCGACCCGGGTCTCGCCTTCGGCACCGGCACCCACCCCACCACGCACATGTGCCTGCGCTGGCTGGCGCGCAAGCCCGACACCGCCGACCTGAGCCGCGTGCTCGATTACGGCTGCGGCAGCGGCATCCTCGCGCTTGGCGCGGCGCTGGTGGGCGCGGGCTTCATCGATGCCGTCGACATCGACCCCGCCGCCGTGCAGAGCACACGCGACAACGCGCAGCGCAACGGCGTGGCACCTACCACGCTGGCTGCCGGCCTGCCGGCGCAGGCGCAAGGGCTGTACGGCGTGGTGCTGGCCAACATCCTGGCCACGCCGCTGAAGCTGCTCGCTCCGCTGCTGGCCGGCCACGTGGCGCCCGGCGGCTGGCTGGTGCTGGCCGGCATCCTGGATCGCCAGGCCGAGGAGATTACCGCCGCCTACGCGCCCTGGCTGGACGTGCGGGTGGCAGACCGGCAAGAAGGCTGGGTGCTGATGTGCGCCCGGCGCCCGGCCGGCTGACACGCTGAGAGGCCGCACGATGGCATCCGGCATGGCCACCCGCTGCACCGCGTGCGGCACGGTTTTCCGTGTCGTGCCAGACCAGCTGCGGGTGTCCGAAGGCTGGGTGCGCTGCGGCCGTTGTTCCGAGGTGTTCAACGCCGCCGAGGCCTTGCTCGATCTCGACACCGGCGCACCGCGCGCGCCGCTGGACGACACGCCCCGCGCGATGGTGCGCAGCGGCAGCACGCGCAGCCCGGCCCCGGCCGGCCCGCCGCCGGCACTGGCCGATTTCGGCCTGCCGATGCCGCCGCCGGCCACGGCACTGCGGCCTGCGCCGCAGCCGGCGGTGCGCGACGAATCGAGCGATGACAAATTCGAGCGCGAGCGCGAGCGCGATGGCAACCGCGACGACGAGCCAGTGCCGACCATGGACCAGGCCGTCTCTCGTTTCGCCGCCGATGCCGCGGCGCCTCCTGAGCGTCGGCTCCCGGTCGCAGACAGCGGCATGGCGGCGATGCCCACGCCAGCCGATGACATCACCGCCGACCCACGCCCCATGGCCGGCGCCACGCCCTCTTTCGTGCGCCAGGCCGAACGCGCCGAGCGCTGGCGGCGCCCGCAGGTGCGCGCGGCGCTGGCCGTCGGCGCCGTGTTCGGCGGGGTGCTGCTCGTCGCCCAGGTGGCGCTGGCTTATCGCAGCCTGGTCGCCGCACGTTTCCCGGCGCTGCGCCCGGTGCTGCAAGCCGCCTGCCAGCCGCTGGGCTGCCAGGTGGGCCCGGCGCTCTTGATCGAGAGCCTGGTGGTGGAGAGCAGCGGCCTGGTGCGCGTCGAAAAATCCAGCATCTACAAGCTCAGCGTGGCACTGCGCAACCGCGCCGCGCTGGAGGTGGCGCTGCCGGCCCTGGAGCTCTCGCTCACCGACAGCCAAGGCCAGCTCGTGGCGCGGCGCGTGCTCACGGCAACCGAGTTGGGCGTGAACCAGGCCACGCTCGGCGCCGGGCGCGAACTGGCCGTGCAGGCCACACTGCGCGCCGCCACCGCCCCAGTGGCCGGCTACACCATCGAACTCTTCTACCCCTGAGGGCGCGCCGCGCGCCGTCAACCGCTGTTCACTCACGCCCCTGGAGCGCCCATGCCCGCCTTGATCTGCGGTTCCCTCGCCTTCGACACCATCACCACCTTCCCGGGGCGCTTTGCCGACCAGATCATGGCCGACCAGGTGCACATCCTGAACGTCAGCTTCCTGGTGCCCACGCTGCGGCGCGAGTTCGGCGGCTGCGCCGGCAACATCGCCTACAACCTGCAGGCGCTGGGCGGCCAGCCCGTCATCCTGGGCGCGCTGGGCGTGGACGGCGGCGAGTACCTGGCGCGTGTGAAGGACTGGGGCGCCGACGTTTCGCTGATCCACCGCGACACGCACCTGCACACGGCGCAGTGCCACATCACCACCGACCGCGACAACAACCAGATTGCCGCCTTCCACCCCGGCGCGATGAGCCGCGCCCACGAGGTGGTGGTGCCGCCCAAGAGCGCGCGCACCGACCTGGCCATCGGCATCATCGCGCCCGACGGCCGTGACGCGATGTGGCAGCACGCGCACCAGCTGGCCGAGCAGAAGATTCCTTTCATCTTTGACCCGGGCCAGCAGCTGCCGCAGTTCAACGGCGACGAGCACCGCGAGATCCTCGGTCTGGCCAGCTGGCTGGCCGTGAACGACTACGAAGCCCGCATGCTGCAAGAACGCACGGGCGAAGACGCCGCCACCATCAGCCGCCGGCCCAACATGCAGGGCGTGGTGGTGACGCTGGGTGAAAACGGCTGCGAGCTGTGGATCAAGGGCGAGCGCACACACGTGCCGCCAGTGGAAGCGCGCCGCGTGGTCGACCCCACGGGCTGCGGCGACGCCTTCCGCGCCGCGCTGCTCTACGGCCTGGAGCGCGGCTGGGCGCTGGAACGTTGCGCCAAGCTGGGCAACCGCCTGGGTGCGCTGAAGATCGCCGAGCGCGGCCCCCAGAACCACGCCATCGATCCGATGTTGATCGGGAGCGTTTAGGCCCCCAGGCTCACTGCGTTCGCCACCCCCCGAGGGGGCTCTTGCAGCGGCCCGGCAGAGCCGGTTCCGCGCAAGGCCTTGATCGCGAGCGGTGGCTCAGTGCTTCACTGCACCATCTGCGCCAGCTCGCCGCTGGCATAACGCCGCGCCACTTCGCTCATGGCCATGGGCTTGATCTTGCCGGCCTGGCCTTCGCAGCCGAACTCCATGTAGCGCTGCTTGCACACCTTGTAGGCCGCCTCGCGCGCGGGCTTGAGCCATTCACGCGCGTCGAACTTGTCGGGGTTCTCGGCCAGGAACTTGCGCACCGCGCCCGTCATCGCCAGGCGGATGTCGGTGTCGATGTTGATCTTGCGCACGCCGTGCTTGATGGCTTCCTGGATCTCTTCCACCGGCACGCCGAAGGTCTCTTTCATCTTGCCGCCGTGCTGGTTGATGATGGCCAGCAGCTCTTGCGGCACGCTGGACGAGCCGTGCATCACCAGGTGCGTGTTCGGGATGCGCTTGTGGATCTCTTTCACGCGGCCGATGGCGAGGATGTCGCCCGTGGGCTTGCGGCTGAACTTGTAGGCGCCGTGGCTGGTGCCGATGGCGATGGCCAGCGCGTCGAGCTGCGTGGCCTTCACGAAGACGGCGGCTTCTTCGGGGTCGGTCAGCATCTGGCTGTGGTCGAGCTTGCCCTCGGCGCCGATGCCGTCTTCTTCGCCGGCTTCGCCGGTTTCCAGGTTGCCCAGGCAGCCGAGTTCACCTTCCACCGTCACGCCCACGGCGTGGGCCATGTCCACCACCTTGCGCGTGACCTCGACGTTGTAGTCGAAGCTGGCCGGCGTCTTGCCGTCGGCCTGCAGGCTGCCGTCCATCATCACCGAGCCGAAGCCCAGGTCGATGGCGCCCTGGCAGATGGCGGGCGTCTGGCCGTGGTCCTGGTGCATCACCAGCGGGATGTGCGGGTAGGCCTCCACCGCAGCCTGGATCAGGTGCTTGATGAAGGCCTCGCCAGCGTATTTGCGCGCGCCGGCGCTGGCCTGCAGGATGACGGGCGCGCCCACCTCGGCGGCGGCCGTCATCACGGCCTGCACCTGTTCGAGGTTGTTCACGTTGAAGGCCGGGATGCCGTAGCCGTTTTCGGCGGCGTGGTCGAGCAGTTGGCGCATCGAGACGAGAGGCATGAAAAAACTCCGGGAGTGATGAAGCGGGCACCGGCGCGGCAGCGCGCCACAGGCGGCATGCAGGGCGGGCCTGTAACCGGTCTGAAACTGTCGCCGATTCTAGGCGGCCACCCCCGCACGGCCCAGCCCGCAGCGCCGGGGCCAGGGGCCAGAACAGGCGGGTGAACGTGCCGCTTTTCGCGTTCAAGCGCCGGCCGCGGCCACCGACACTGCGGCCCATGCCGGCCAGGGGGTCGGCGCCACCGACGCATGCCATGGCCCGTTTCGACCTCGCCCCTCTGACGCAATGGATCACCGCCGCAGCGGTGCAGCACGGCCAGGCCTTGCCGGCCCACCTGATGGCGCGCCTGGGCATCAGCCGGCGCCGCGCCAACCTGCTGCTGCACAAGCTGGTGGCCGCGCAGTGGCTGCAGAGCACCGGCACGCCGCGCAAACCGCTGCACGGCCCCGGCGCGCTGCGCCAGGTGGTGCAGCGCTACGCACTGGCCGGGCTGGAGGAAGACACACCCTGGCGCCGCGATTTCGCGCCCTTCTTCGACCTGCCCGCACCCGTGCAGCGCATGGCGCGCCACGCTTTCACCGAGCTGCTCAACAACGCGGCCGAGCACAGCGGCGGCACGCAGGTCACGGTGTCGATGCGGCAGACGCCGCTGCAGCTGCAGTTGCTGGTCAGCGACGACGGCTGCGGCATCTTTGAACGCATCGGCCAGTGTTTCGCCATCGACGACCCGCAGCTGGCCATGCTGGCGCTGAGCAAAGGCAAGCTCACCAGCGCACCCGAGGGCCACTGCGGCCACGGCCTCTTTTTCACCTCGCGCCTGGCAGATGTGTTCGACCTGCATGCCAACCACGCCGCCTTCCAGTGCCGCGCCTGGGAAAACCGCCCCTGGCGCACCGGCAGGCCGGTGGCCCGCCAAGGCACCAGCATCTACCTGGCCATCGCGCTGGACACGACGCGCACGCTCGACGCCGTGCTGCGCGCCCACAGCGTGGACGCAGGCTACAGCTTCGACCGCACGGTGGTGCCACTGCACCTGCTGGGCGGTGCCGAGCGGGCGCTGGTGAGCCGGGCCGACGCACGCCGCGTGACGGCACGGCTGGGTGAGTTCCGCCGCGCCGACATCGACTTCGCCGGCATCCGCGACATCGGGCACGGTTTTGCCGACGAGCTCTTTCGCGTCTTCCGGCGTGACAATCCGGCGCTGCAACTGGTGCCGGTGGGCATGAACCGCGACGTGCAGGCCATGGTGGCCAGTGTCGGCCCGGCCATGGCCGCCGGCGCACCGCTGAGCGCATGACCTGCACACCCCCGCCCGCCTTCCGCACCCCCGCCCGCTCCTTCGTCACCGCCGGCCTGCTGCTGGCGCTCGCCACCGCCCCTGCGCTGGCCCAGGTGACCGTCAAGCCTGACGGCCAGTGGCGTTCGCTCACCACGGCAGGCCTCACCGTCAACAGCGGCAACACCCGCGCCACGGCGCTGAACCTCAGCCTGGACGGCGTGCGCGCCACCGAGAGCAGCAAGTGGTCGGCCCTCGGCCAGCTGCTCTACACCGACAGCAACGGCCAGACGACGGGCAAACGCGCGCTGGTCAGCTCGCAGTACAACGGCGACATCGAGCCCTGGCGGCGCAGCTTCGGCTTCGTGCAGGCCGCCGGCCTCACCGACCGCCCCGCGAACACGCGCGAGCGCCTCACCCTCACCAGCGGCATGGGCCTGCACCTGCTGAAGGCCCCGAACGAGTTCTGGGACGCCTGGGCCGGCCTGGCGGTGGCGCATGAACGCTACGTGCGCCCGGTGGACACGCAAGGCGACGGCAGCTTGCGCCGCGAGCTCACCGACCTGGGCCTGGTGCTGGCGCAAGAAGCCAACCTGCGCCTGAGCCCCAGCACCACGCTGCGCCAAAAACTCGTGCTGCTGCCCAGCCTGCGCGAAAGCGGCCTCGTGCGCACCGAGTTCGACGGCCAGGTCTCGGTGGCCATCAGCGAACGTGTGAGCCTCAGCACCGGCCTGAGCCTGCGCCACACCACACGGCCGGCACCGGGGCTGCGCGCCACCGACCTCACGCTGGTGACGGGGCTGTCGCTGCGTTACGACTGAAAAAGAAAACGGGCCCGCAGGCCCGTTCAGGGGGTGCCCGGCGCGGCGCGCCGGGCTGCAGGCCGATCAGGCCTTGCGGCGACGCGCCAGGCCCACCACGGCCAGGCCGCCGGCGAGCATCATCGCCCAGGTGCCGGGTTCGGGCACCAGGCTGCCTTGCACGATGAACGGGAACTCGACACCCAGACCGTCACCAGCGTCGACCACACCCGCGAACGCGGCGTTGGCCAGGCTCTGCTGCCCGTTGCCGAAAGCACCGTCGGCGGTGGGCGGCTGCCACGGGCCCGAAGCCAGCGAGCCGGTGATGCCCCAACGCAGCCAGTAGCTGCCAGGAGCGAGGTTGAAATCGGCCACGTCCACGTCCAGGCGGAAGATGGCGCGGTCGGTGTTGGTCAACGTGGTGGCCGTGACGCGGTAGCCCTGCAAGCCGCCATTGGTGGGCGTGCCCGAACCCGAGGCCACCAGGGTGCCGCTGGTGACGTCACCCGACACGATGCTCCAGCTCAGGCCGGTGAAGGTGTAGGTGCTGGCTGCAAAAGACTGGTAGCTGAAGAAGCTCAGGCTTTCCACGCCCCAGCCCGGGCCGCTGACGGTGAAGTCCTCGGCGACGAGGTTGGGGATGTTGCCCTGTGCGCCCGCGCCGAACAGCGTGCCGCCGGTGCGGATGACAGAGATGGCTGGTGAGCCGGCAACGGCCGCGCCGTTGTTGTAGAGGTCGACGGCCTGCGCCGAGCTGGCGGCGGCGGCAACGAGACCCAGAACGATCAGGTGCTTCAAGTTTCTCTCCTGGCTGGTGGTGGAACTGTCTTGTCTTGACGCCGGGCCCTTGCAACCCCACGTCAGCCCGCTCCCGGTGCTGAGCAGCAACCCTAACGAGGCAAAGGGGTGGGCACAAGCCGCCAGCGCACCCCCAGGGCTGGGAAGCAGGCTTCTCCCCCGCGAACGAGGGGTCAAAAACAAGGTCGCGGCCTCTCAGGCCGCGACTTGTGACATGAAACCGGCCCTGCCCGGCGTCATTTCACCTGGCAGACCTTGAGCATGTTGGTGCCGCCGGGGTAGCCCATGGGCTCGCCGCAGGTGATGGCATAGGTGTCGCCGGGCTTGAGCACCCCGCGTGTGACGAGCAGCCGCTCGGCTTCGGCCAATGCCTGGTCGCGGTCGCTGTGCGTGGGCATGAGGATGGGCTGCACATTGCGGTACAGCGCCATGCGGCGCTCGGCCTGGTGCTTGTGGGTGAGGCCATAGATAGGCACCTGGATGTTGTGCCGGCTCATCCACAGCGCGGTGCTGCCGCTCTCGGTGAGCGCGATGATGGCCTTGCAGCCCAGGTGGTGCGCCGTGAACAGCGCGCCCATGGCGATGCTCTGATCGATGCGCCCGAAGTGGCGCTGCATGAAGTCGTCCTTGAAGTTGACTTCCTCGGCGCGCTCGGCCTCCAGCGCGATGGCGGCCATCTGCTCCACCGTCTCCACCGGAAATTTGCCGGCAGCGGTTTCGGCACTCAGCATCACGGCGTCGGTGCCGTCGAGCACGGCGTTGGCCACGTCACTGACCTCGGCGCGCGTGGGCACGGGCGCGAGGATCATGCTTTCCATCATCTGCGTGGCCGTGATGACGACCTTGTCCATCTGCCGCGCCATGCGGATCATGCGTTTTTGCAGCGCCGGCACGGCGGCGTTGCCCACCTCCACCGCCAGGTCGCCGCGCGCCACCATGATGCCGTCGCTGGCCTTGAGGATGGCCTCCAGGTGCGGGATGGCCTCGCTGCGCTCGATCTTGGCGATCATCGCCGGCTTGTGGCGCGTGGATTCGCCGGCCACGTTGGCGAGCTGGCGCGCCATCTCCATGTCGGTGGCGTTTTTCGGGAAACTCACTGCCAGGTATTCACACTGGAAGGCCATGGCGGTCTTGATGTCCTCCATGTCCTTGGCCGTGAGCGCCGGTGCCGTGAGGCCGCCACCGGCTTTGTTGATGCCCTTGTTGTTCGAGAGCTCTCCTCCAAGGACCACGCGCGTGTGCACCTGCTCGCCGCGCACGGCTTCCACGGTCAGCTTGATGAGGCCGTCGTTGAGCAGCAGCGTGTCGCCGGGGCGCACGTCGCGCGGCAGTTCCTTGTAGTCCAGGCCCACAGCCGTCAGGTCGCCCGGTTCGGTGCGCTGTGCATCCAGCACGAAGGCAGCACCAGGCTCCAGCATCACCTTGCCGTCGACGAACTTGCCGACGCGGATCTTCGGGCCCTGCAGGTCGGCCATCAGCGCGATGGGCTTGCCGACCTTGGCCGCCACTTCGCGCACCAGGTTCGCGCGGTCGATGTGGTCTTGCGCCTTGCCGTGGCTGAAGTTCAGCCGCACCACGTCAACGCCGGCGCGCAGCAGGCGTTCGAGCACGCCGGGGTCGCTGGAGGCCGGGCCGAGGGTGGCGACGATCTTGGTGGCGCGCATCATGAGGGGGCTGTCTCCGGCTTCTGGGGTCTCGCCTGATTATCGGCCGCGCCCTGGCGCGGCAGTTTCATCGCGGTTTCAGCCCACCGCTGCAGGCGCGTTCAGCCCGCCGCCGCATCAGCCACCGCCAGCGCCGTCATGTTGACGATACGGCGCACCGTGGCGCTGGGCGTGAGGATGTGCACCGGCCGGGCTGCACCCAGCAGCATGGGGCCCACCGTCACGCCATGCCCGCCCGTCATCTTCAGCACGTTGAACAGGATGTTGGCGGCGTCCAGGTTGGGCAGCACCAGCAGGTTGGCGCTGCCGCTGAGCGTGGTTTCGGGCAGGTAACCGCGGCGCACGCTCTCGCTCAAAGCGGCGTCGCCCTGCATCTCGCCATCGCTCTCCACGCCGGCCGGCGCGCGTTCGCGGAAGAGCGCGTGCGCCTGCCGCATGCGCTGCGCCGAGGGCCGGCTGGACGAGCCGAAGATCGAGTGCGACAGAAAGGCCACCTTCGGCGGCACGCCGAAACGCTGCACCTCGGCCGCGGCCATCAGCGCGATGTCGGCCAGTTCTTCAGCGCTGGGCTCTTCGTTGACGAAGGTGTCGGTGATGAAGAGCGTGCGGTCTTCCAGCATCAGCGCGTTCATCGCGGCCATGGTGTGTGCGCCTGGTTTGCGGCCGATGACCTGGCGCACGTGCTCCAGGTGGCTGTCGTAACGCCCCACCAGGCCGCAAACCATCGCGTCAGCTTCGCCCCGGCGCAGCATCAGCGCGCTGATCAGCGTGTTGCTGCGGCGCACGGCGGCCTTGGCCACCTCGGGCGTGACGCCTTCGCGCGCCATCAGGCCGCGGTAGGTTTCCCAGTACTCGCGGAAACGCGGGTCGTTTTCGGGGTCGCAGATCTCGAAGTCGCGCCCGGCCTGCAAGCGCAGCCCGGCGCGCTCGATGCGCATCTTCACCACCTCGGGCCGGCCCACCAGGATGGGCTGCGCCAGGCCCTCTTCCTTCACCACCTGCAGCGCGCGCAGCACACGCTCGTCTTCACCCTCGGCATAAACCACGCGCGCAGCGCCCTGGTCGCAGCGCGCCTTGGCCGCCGCGAAGACCGGCCGCATGAACATGCCGGTCTGGTAGACAAAGCGCTCGAGCCCCTGGCGGTAGGCCTCCAGGTCGTGGATGGGGCGCGTGGCCACACCGCTCTCGGCCGCCGCGCGCGCTACCGCGGGTGCGATGCGAAGAATCAAGCGCACGTCAAACGGCGTGGGGATCAGGTACTCGGGCCCGAACTTCAGCTCCTTGCCCTGGTAGGCGGCGGCGACCTCGTCACTGGCCTCGGCCTTGGCCAGGGCAGCGATCTCGCGCACGCAGGCCAGCTTCATGGCCTCGGTGATCTTGGTCGCGCCGCAATCGAGCGCGCCGCGAAAGATGTAGGGGAAGCAGAGAACGTTGTTGACCTGGTTGGCGTAGTCGCTGCGCCCCGTGGCGATGATGCAATCGGGCCGCGCAGCCTTGGCCAGTTCGGGCCGGATCTCGGGCTCGGGGTTGGCCAGCGCCAGGATGATGGGCTGGCGCGCCATGCTGATCACCATCTCCACGCTCAGCACGCCGGCGGCGCTGCAGCCGAGGAAAACATCGGCGCCGTTCACCACGTCGGCCAGCGTGCGCGCACTGGTTTTTTGGCAATACCGCTGCTTGCTCTCGTCGAGCTTGCCGGCACGCGCGTCTTCGCGCTCGCTCTGGATCACGCCCTTGCTGTCGCAGACGAAGATGTTCTCGCGCCGCACGCCCAGGCCCACCATCACGTCCAGGCAGGCGATGGCCGCCGCACCCGCGCCGCTGACGGCCAGCTTCACCTCGCCGATGGCCTTGCCCACCAGTTCCAGGCCGTTGAGCAGCGCGGCGCTGCTGATGATGGCGGTGCCGTGCTGGTCGTCGTGGAAGACCGGGATGTTCATGCGCTCGCGCAGCTTCTTCTCGATGTAGAAGCACTCGGGCGCCTTGATGTCTTCCAGGTTCACGCCGCCTAGCGTGGGCTCCAGCGCGGCGATGATCTCGATGAGCTTGTCGGGGTCGCGCTCGGCCAGTTCGATGTCGAACACATCGATGCCCGCGAACTTCTTGAACAGGCAGCCCTTGCCTTCCATCACCGGCTTGCTGGCCAGCGGGCCGATGTCGCCCAGGCCGAGCACCGCGGTGCCGTTGGTGACCACGCCCACCAGGTTGCCGCGGCTGGTGTAGTCGTGCGCCAGCGCCGGGTTTTCTTCGATGGCCAGGCAGGCATAGGCCACGCCGGGCGAGTAGGCCAGGCTCAGGTCGCGCTGGTTGGAGAGCGGCTTGGTGGGCGTGACGGAGATCTTGCCGCGCGTGGGGGCGCGGTGGTATTCCAGGGCTGCGTCACGCAGCAGGCTTTCGGCGTCTGAAAGCTTCTGGGCCATGTTTGTCTCCGTGGCATTTGTACGAATGCCACGGAGATTACTGCGGAACCCCGCCTGGGCCGCCAGTGCGACCCTGCGCGCCAGAGCGATTTCAGTTTTGTGCGGCGCGACGGGAAAGAATCTCGAAGGCCGGCAGCGTCTTGCCCTCCAGCACCTCCAGGAAAGCGCCGCCGCCGGTGCTGATGTAGCCCACATCCTTCTCGATGCCGTACTTGGCGATGGCCGCCAGCGTGTCGCCACCACCGGCGATGCTGAAGGCGCTGCTCTCGGCAATCGCCCGCGCCACGGCTTCGGTGCCATGGCTGAAAGCCTCGAACTCGAACACGCCCACCGGGCCGTTCCAGACGACGGTGCCGGCAGCCTTCAGCTGCGCCGCCAGCACGGCGGCGGTGGCCGGGCCGATGTCGAGGATGAGGTCGTCGGGGCCAACATCGGCCACGGCCTTCACGGTGGCCGGCGCATCGGCCGCGAAACGCTGCGCCACCACCACGTCGGTGGGGATGGGCACCGCGGCGCCGCGCGCCTGCATGGCGTCGATCACGGCCTTGGCCTCGGCCACGAGGTCGGGCTCGGCCAGGCTCTTGCCGATGGGCAGGCCCATGGCCAGCAGGAAGGTGTTGGCGATGCCGCCGCCGACGATGAGGCCGTCCACCTTGTCGGCCAGCGCCTTCAGGATGGTGAGCTTGGTGCTCACCTTGCTGCCGGCCACGATGGCCAGCAGCGGGCGCCGCGGGTGTGCCAGGGCTTTGGTGATGGCGTCGATCTCGGCCGCCAGCAAAGGGCCGGCACAGGCCACGGGGGCGAACTGCGCGATGCCGTAGGTGCTGGCCTCGGCGCGGTGCGCGGTGCCGAAGGCGTCGTGCACGAAGATGTCGCACAGCGCGGCCATCTTCTTTGCGAGTTCCTCGTTGTTCTTCTTCTCGCCCTTGTTGAGGCGGCAGTTCTCCAGCAGCACCACGTGGCCGGGGGCCACGCTGACGCCGTCGACCCAGTTCGAGACCAAGGGCACCTTGAAGCCCAGCAGTTCGCCCAGGCGCTCGGCCACCGGCGCCAGGCTGTCTTCGGGCTTGAACTCGCCCTCGGTGGGGCGGCCCAGGTGGCTGGTGACCATCACGGCCGCGCCGGCGTCCAGCGCCATGCGGATGGCTGGCACGCTGGCGCGGATGCGTGTGTCTTCGGTGATGCGGCCGGCATCATCCTGCGGCACGTTGAGGTCGGCGCGGATGAACACGCGCTTGCCCGCGACAGCGCCCTGGGCGATGAGGTCGGCGAGTCGAAGAACGTTCATGGGGGTCTCCTGCAAGGTTGTCGGAATTCTAGAAAGGGCGCTCACCAGCCCAGCCCCAGTCGCAAGGGCAGCAGCACCGCCATGCCCACGAGGATGGTGCCGAGGATGCCGCGCCGCCACCAGAACCAGGCGGAGCCGGCCGCCACGGCAAACAGCCGCGCGTCCTGCCAGGTGCCGATGAGCTGGCCCTGGCTCATCACCACCTCGGGCACCACCACGGCGGCCATGGCCGCCAGCGGGGCATAACGCAGGCCCTGGCGCAGCCACTCGGGCAAGGGAATCTCGCGCCGGCTGAGGAAAAAGAAACCGCGCGTCAGCACGGTGATGACGGTCAGGCCGATGACGGCGACGATGGCTTCGGTGGTGTCCATCGCGCTCAGGTCTTGTCGTCCATGGGCTCGGCGCGGCGCGGCGTGCCGTGGTCGATCAACAGGCCCATGGCCACGGCCGCCGCGATGGCCACCACGATGTTCAGCTTGAAAGGCAGCGCGTAGGCCGCCACCGCGGCGCAGGCGGCCACGCCCGCGGCCACGCTGGTGGCGCGGTCGCTCACCAGCGAGAGGCCCACGCCCAGCAGCGCCAGCGTGCCGGCAAAGCCGAAGCCCCAGTGCACCGGCACGGCGTCGGCCAGGAAGATGCCGGTGATCGCCGGCACCTGCCACGCAAACCAGTTGCAGGCCACGCCGCCCCAGAAATAGGGCAGTTGCTCCGGCGCCGGGCGCGGCTCGGGGAAACGCCGCATGAACATCACGTAGTTCAGGTCGGCCGTGAGGTAGGCCAGGCGCAGGCGCTGGCCCAGCGGGTAATGGCCGAAGTAAGGCCGCCAGCCGGCGCTGAAGATCACGAAGCGCAGGTTCACGCACAGCGCCGTGGCCCACACCACCCACAGCGGTGCGCCGCTGCTCATCAGCGGCAGCACCGCCAGTTGCGCACTGCCCGCAAACACGAACAGCGACATCAGCACCATGGCCACGGTGGGCAGGCCGCTCTTGCCCATGGCCACGCCGGTGATGAGGCCCCAGGCGGCGATGCCGATGGCGGTGCCCAGCATCTCGCGGGCGCCGCGGGCGAACTCGGGGTGTTGCCAGTGCGGCGTGGCGGGGGAAAGATTCACCCCTGCATTGTCGCCAGCCCGTGTCGCGGGCAGACGACGTGGGACGGTCCCCGGGTCAGAGCTTGCGCACCGAGCCGCTGCCGGCCACCGAGCTCTTGACCTGGGCGTCACCGCTGTAGCGCACATCGCCGCTGCCGGCGATGCTGACCGACAGCGCCTTCTGCGCGTTCACGGCGGCGTCGCCGCTGCCGGCGATGGAGACGCTCACGTCATCGGCACGCATCTCGCTCAGGCGCACATCGCCGCTGCCGGCGATGCTGATCTTCACAGTGCCGGCCTTGCCGCGGCCCGAGACATCGCCGCTGCCCGAGACCCGCACGCCGAGTTCGTCGGTCGTCAGGCCGTCCAGCCGGGCATCGCCCGAACCCGACAGCGAGAGCTGCAGCGAAGGCGTCTGGAAACTCTCCACGCGCACGTCGCCCGAGCCGGCCACGGCCACGGCGTTGAGCTTGGGCACGGTCACCGTCACCAGCACCTTGGTGCGGGTCTGGATGCTCTGCCCACCCCACCAGCTGCCGCCTGCGTTGCGCTTCCAGCGCACCTGCAAGGTGGCGCCGTTGCGGCCGCTCTCCACCACGGTTTCCAGCAGCGGCAGCAGGTTGTCGTCAGCCTGCACCTGCACCGATTGCTGTGCGCCCTGGCGCACCACCAGGTCCATGGTGCCGCTGACCGCCACGGCCTCGAAGCTCTCGAGCGTGCGCATCTCGGTCAGCGCGGTGCCCGAGCCCTGCGTGCCGCCGCCCTGGGCCTGGGCCGAGACCGGCAGCAAGGCCGAAGCCAGGGCCATCGTGCCCACCAGCGCAGTGGCCAGCGCAGCGCGGCGTGAGGGCGTGCCCAGCAGGGCGGTGGCGGGTTTGAGGCGGTTCATGCGGGCTCCTGGTGGGTGTGAGCCCGCAATGTGCCGGCGTCGCGGGCCCGCGACGAGCGCGGCGCGACGTGATGCGGCTTGCAGCGATGAACTGCCGACCGCGAGGCGTGTGATGCCGATGCGCGGGCGCGGCGCCGAACCTTGGCAGCGCTCAGTGCGCCTTGGCGGTCTTGGTCGACTTCGCGGCCGGTTCGGCCTCGGCGTCTTCCTCGGGCGCCTGCGCCACCGGGGGCGGCGCGGGCATGGCCTCGATCTTGTTCTCGCGCATGTAGTCGTTCATCTCGCGCCAGCCGGCGAAAACGGCGGCCTTGTCGGCGCGTTTGTTGGCCTCGTAGCAGTTCTCCACCGAGCGCGCGGCATGGCGGCAGCCGGCCCCAACGGCCTTGCCCTCGGCTTCGCGCTTGGCCGCTTCAACGGCCGGGTTGGGAATGCCGAGCTGGTCGCAGCCGGCCAGCAGCAAGGCCGCAGCCAGCAAGGTGGCACAAAGGAGGCGTGGCG
Organism: uncultured beta proteobacterium; assembly: GCA_963788035.1. Lineage (GTDB taxonomy): Bacteria > Pseudomonadota > Gammaproteobacteria > Burkholderiales > Burkholderiaceae_C > Rubrivivax. The sequence goes on along the minus strand of CAWBFC010000007.1, from coordinate 110,002 downwards.
AGGTTGGCATGGCCCCCGGGATATCGGCAGCAGCGCGCGCCCACTTGAGCACGCGCCACCCCGGGCGGATGAAATCAGGCGCCCGTGCGGGGCTGGCGCTGCAGGAAATCGTGCACAGCCATGCGCCGGCCGCCGGGCGGCTGCACCTCCAGCCATTCCAGCGCGCCCTCGCCGCAGGCCAGCGCCAGCCGGCCATCGCCCAGGGGCAGCCATGTGCCGGGCGCCGTGCCGGCGGGCACAGCGTCGGCCAGCACCCGGGCGCGCCACAGCTTCACGGCCTGGCCCTGCCACTCGACAGCCCCGCCCGGGAAGGGGTCGAAGGCGCGCAGCCGGCGCTCCAGCACCTCGGCCGGCTCGCGCCAGTCGAGCTGGGCCTCGGCCTTCTCGATCTTCCGGGCGTAAGTGGCGCCCTCGGCCGGTTGCGCCACGGCCTGCAGCGTGCCGGCACGCAGCTGCGCCAGGCCCTGCACCATGAGCCGGGCACCCAGTGCGGCCAGGCGGTCGTGCAGCGTGGCGGTGGTGTCTTCGCCGGCGATGGGCGTGGCCTCCACCAGCAGCGTGTCGCCCGTGTCCAGGCCCTCGTCCATCTGCATCAGCGTGATGCCGGTCTCGGCGTCGCCGGCCTCGAGGGCACGCTGGATGGGCGCAGCGCCACGCCAGCGCGGCAACAGCGAGCCGTGGATGTTCAGGCAGCCACGGCGCGGCAGGCCCAGCACCCAGGCCGGCAGGATGAGGCCATAGGCCGCCACCACCATCACCTCCAGATCGGCCGCCTGCAGCGCCTGCCGGGCGGCCGCAGCGTCGTCGGGGTATTTGCCGTCCAGGCGCAGGCTGCGCGGCTGCGCCAGCGGCAGGCCGTGGGCCAAGGCCAGCTGCTTGACGGGCGAGGCCTGCAACTTCAGGCCGCGGCCGGCGGGGCGGTCGGGTTGGGTCAGCACCAGCGGCACGGTGGCGCCGGCCTCCAGCAGGGCCTGCAGTGCCACGCGCGCGAACTCGGGCGTGCCGGCGTAGCCGACCCGCAGGCCTACCAGCGGGCCTGCGGCAAGGTTCTGGCCCGCCGGCGAGCCGGGCGCGTCAGCGGACACGCTGCTCTTCGCGCTGCTTCTTCAGCATCTTGGTGCGGATGCGGTCGCGCTTGAGGAAGCTGAGGTACTCGACGAAGACCTTGCCCATCAGGTGGTCCATCTCGTGCTGCACGCACACCGCCGAGAGGCCCTCGGCGTCCATCTCGAAGAGCTCGCCGTCGCGGTTGAGCGCCTGCACCTTCACGCGGGCGTGGCGCTCCACGCGGTCGTAGGTCTGCGGCACCGAGAGGCAACCCTCTTCGGCCACCGACAGCTCTTCGCTCTTCCACGTGAGTGTCGGGTTGATCAGCACCACCGGGCGGTTGTGCTCTTCGCTGGTGTCCATGACGATGACACGCTCGTGCACGTCCACCTGCGTGGCGGCCAGGCCCACGCCTTCGGCTTCGTACATGGTCTCGAACATGTCGTCGACGAGCTGGCGGATGCGGTCGTCCACCACCGCCACGGGCTGGGCCACGGTGTGCAGGCGGGGATCGGGGTAACGCAGGATGTTCAGGCGGGCCATGTCGAAGTGGGCAGGCTGGGGGTGAAGAAACAGCTCGCAACAGCTGTGGATGAGGCACAACGCGGGCCTGGAGGCGGCTTTGCGGCGGCTGTCACGGCGGGGCAGTTTGTTTGCGGCATCAAGGGTTTAGGGGCAAAATCTGTGAAACCATATGAGCATTGTCGTGATGCAGATGCAGGCTCATCGCGGTGCAATCTGCCGCGCAACTTGTCGCAAGTCGCCGCCGGTTTCCGCGCCATCATCTGCCGGAGCCCCTAGACCCCCAGGCCGCGTCCGCATTTTCGCACCGGCCGCCGCCTGAGCACCTGCCCGGAGATCCCCAGCGCCATGAGCCACCGCATGAGCCACCGCGCGCGCGCCTGCGTGAGCACCCGCCTCAGCCGCCCCTTGCCGCGAGGCCTGCGCAACGCAGCGCTGCAGGGGCTGGCCCTGCTCGCGCTGGCCGGCGCCGTGTTTCCGGTGCTGGCCCAGCCCAGCCGGCTGCCCATCACGCCCGAGTGGCGCGGCACGGCCGAGCGCGTGGCCCAGGCCGGCGTGCCCCTGGAAGACCTGGCGCCCAACGCCCCTGATTCGCACACCGTGCAGCCCGGCGACACCCTGTGGGGCATCTCGGGCCTGTTCCTGAAGAGCGCCTGGCGCTGGCCCGAGCTGTGGGGCATGAACCTGCAGCAGATCCGCAACCCGCACCTCATCTACCCGGGCCAGGTGCTGGTGCTGGAAAAGATCGACGGCCGCGCCACGCTGCGTGTGGCCAACGGCGAGATGGGCCTGCCCACCAACACCGTGAAGCTCTCGCCGCGCGTGCGCAGCACCTTGCTGGACAACGGCGCCATCGCGGCCATCCCGGTGCACCTGATCGGGCCCTTCCTGAACGAAGCCGTGGTCTTCGACGACAACGTGCTCGACAGCGCACCGCGCGTCGTCTCGGCGCAAGAGGGCCGCGTGATGATGGGCCGCGGCGACACCGCCTATGTGCGCGGTGATCTGGCCGGCGCCCGCGATTTCCGCATCTTCCGCCAGCTCGTGCCGCTGACCGACCCCCTCACCCGCGAGGTGCTGGGCTACGAGGGCCGCTACGTCGGCACCACCGAGTTCGTGCGCGCCGGCGAAACCCAGCTGGCCAGCGCCGGCGGCAGCGGCGCGCTGGTGCCCGACACGTTTCGCATCACCAGCACGCGCATGGAAGTGGTGGTCGGCGACCGCCTGAGCCCGGTGCCCATGCAGGAGCTCGTGGCCTATGTGCCGCGCGCACCCAGCGCGCCGGTGGAAGGCCGCATCGTCGGCATCTACGGCGACGGCCTGCGTGCCGGCCAGAACCAGATCGTCAGCATCAACAAGGGCAAGCGCGACGGCATGGAACGCGGCCACGTGCTGGCGCTGTGGCGCGCGGGAAAGCCCGCCACCGACACCACCGGCGCGCGCCGTGAAACCGTCCAGTTGCCGGACGAAAAACATGGCACGCTGTTCGTCTTCCGCACCTTTGAGCGGGTGTCGTATGCGCTGATCCTGGGCGTGCAGGAGCCGGTGCGCGCTGGTGATCGTTTCACCCAGCCCTGAGCAGGCGGCACGGGACCGCAGGCGCTGAAGCACCGCGGGCCTGCCGCACCCACCCCGGCCATGGCGGCGCAGGACGACACCGACTTCGCGGCCTGGTTCAGGCTGCTCGAAACGCCGGGCCTGGGCCGCGAAAAGGCCCGCCGTCTGCTGGCTGCGCTGGGCGAACCCGCGGCCGTGCTGGCCAGCCCCGTGGCCGTTCTGCGCGAGCTGCTGGGCCCCAAGCTCGCTGCAGCCTTGCAGCAGGAGCCGCCTGAATATTCGGCGAGGCTGGCAGCTGCGCGGCAGTGGCTGCAAGGCGCTGAGACACGCCATGTGCTCACCTTGGGGCACCCCGCCTGGCCACCGCTGCTGCTGCAGGCCGCCGATGCGCCGCTGCTGCTGTACGCCGAGGGCGACCTGGCCGCGCTCAGCGCGTCCGCCGTCGCCGTGGTGGGCAGCCGCCAACCCACGGCCCAGGGCCGTGACAACGCCGAACACTTCGCCCACGAACTGGCGTTGGCCGGCTGGGTGGTGGTGTCGGGCCTGGCCCAGGGCATCGACGCCGCCGCGCACGAAGGCGCGCTGGCGGCCGGTGGGCGCACCGTGGCCGTTGTCGGCACCGGGCTGGACACCTGCTACCCGGCACGCCACCGCGCGCTGGCGCGCCAGATCGCAGCGCAGGGCGCGCTGCTCAGCGAGTACGCCCCCGGCACGCCACCCTTGGCCGACCATTTTCCGCAGCGCAACCGGCTGATCGCCGCGCTGACACGCGGCACGCTGGTGGTGGAAGCCGCGCTGCGCTCGGGCTCGCTCATCACCGCGCGCCTGGCCAACGAAGCCGGGCGCGAGGTCTGGGCCATCCCGGGGTCGATCCACGCGCCGCAATCTCGCGGCTGCCACGCGCTGATCAAGCAGGGCGCCGCGCTGGTCGAAAGCGTGCAGGACATGCTCGATCAGCTGGCGCCGGGCGCGGCGGCCTCGGCACAGGCCGAACTGCCCTGGCAGGCCGCCAACGTGGCCCCTGAGGTGGCGAGCACAGACCCCCTGCTCAACGCACTGGGCCACGAGCCGGTGACGCTGGACAGCCTGCTGGCACGCACCGGTGAAACAACGGCCACGCTCAACGCACGGCTGCTGGAACTGGAGCTCGCGGGCCAGGTGGCGCGCATGCCGGGCGGCCTGTTCCAGCGCCGGCACGTGGCCTGAACCGTCGCGCCGAAACAGCCGGTGGCCGGCCCATACAACGGGCCTTGGCTGCGCAGGACCCTCGGGTATAGTGGGTCGATGTTCGAAGTACTGGTCTATCTCTACGAGAACTACTGGCGCCCTGACGCCTGCCCCGAGCCCAAGCAGCTCTCGCGCAAACTCTCGGCCGTGGGCTTCGAGCCCGAAGAAATCCAGGATGCCCTGCGTTGGCTGGACGGTTTGGCCAGCAGCGCCGAATCCGTCACCGGGCAGCCGGTGCCGGACAGCATGCGCATCTACACCGACGCCGAGCGCGAGGTGCTGGACGAAACCGCGGTCGGCTTCATCGCCTTTCTCGAATCAGCAGGTGTGCTGGCTGCGCCGCTGCGCGAGATGGTGATCGACCGCGCTGTGGCTGCCGGCGGTGGCCCGATGGCGCTGGAAGACCTCAAGATCATCGTGCTGATGGTCTTCTGGAGCTTGGGTGAAGAGCCCGATGCGCTGGTGCTCGACGAACTTTTTGTCGACCCCGACGACCGCGTTATTCATTGAGCCCCCGAGCTCGCTGACGCTCGCTACCCCCCGAGGGGGCCGTTCGCCAGCGGCCCGGCGAAGCCGGTTCCGCGGCTCTTGCTTGGTACCGACTGCGCCTGCGGCGCTAGTCGTTAACTCAAGAGCCGAGAGGCGTCCACATCCAGCTTGGCCAGCGCGCTGCGCGTGGCGCGCACGGTCAGGGCCTCGTCCTGTGCGGGCAGCATCAACCCGGCCTGCAGGTAACTCGCCAGACGGTGCTGCTGGAACAGCACGCAACGGCCCTGCGGTGTGACAAAGAGACTCAGCTGTTTGCGCAGGCCGTGCCAAGCCAGCTGCACCGCTTCGCTGTGGCCGCCGCGGTCGAGCATGTACCAGCTGCCCACCTGCAGCTCGCGCGCCCAGGCCACCATGGCCGGGGTGGGCATGCTGCCGCCGTCGAGCACCACTTCGAGCTCGCTGTTCTGGTGACCTGAAAGATCCAGCACCATCGATTCGTCGATGTCGACATCGGCCGCCTCGGGCAAGAGCTCTTCCAGCGTCTCCAGGCGCTCCATCAGCTCGCGCAGGCGGTCGTCAGGGATCACGGCGGCCTTGGCCGTGAAGGCGGCTGCCAGCGAGTTGTTGAGCTGCTGGATGTGTTCGTCCTGCTTGGCGGTGTCCATGCCGGCCGACGCCATGCCTTCGCGCAGGCTCTTCAGCAGCAGCGGCAGGCGGCGGATGACCTCGGCACGCTCTTCGCGCGTGACCTTGGCGCTGGCGCTCCAGATGAGGTCGGCCGCGGCGCGTTTCATCTGCTTGGTCTGCGCGCCCTGGGCGCCGTAGCGCACGCCGGTGGTGGCCAGCACATCGGCCCAGACGTGGAAGAGGAACTGGCGCACGCCCTCCTGCACCGGCACCTCGTTGAGCATCTTGCGCAGCTCGATGGTGTACTGGATGGCCATCGTCTCGCGCTGCTCGACCTGCTGCGCCAGCGAGACCCCGCGCTTGGTGGCCTCGTTCTCGTTCTTGAAGTAATGCTCCAGGAACTTCTCGAACTCGGTGAGCACGGTCTGGAAAACACGCCGCCCGGTGTCGGGGTAGGCCTCGACCACCTGCACGATGCGCTTGATCTCTTTTTCCAGCGCCTCGTTGGGCTTGCCGGCCACGCTGCCGGCGGTGGCGCTGTCGAAGCCCATCACGCAGGCGCCCATGCGGTCGATGAGGCGCCGCGCCGGGTGGTCGATGGTGGCAAAAAAATCGGGTTCGGTGACGGCCACACGCAGCACCGGCATCTGCAGGCGCGCGAACCACACACGCACGCTGGCCGGGATGCGGTCTTCGGTGAGGATGCTCTGGAAAAGCAGCGCCACGATCTCGATGGTGGCGCGCTCTTCCGGGTTGGCGGCGGCCTTTTTCAGCACCTGCTTGCGCTGGTGCATCTCTTCCAGCATCACCGGCGCCGTGACCAGCGCCTCGCCACCGCCTTGCAGCGTGGTGCTCAGGCGTTGGCGTATGCCTTGCTGGGCGGTCTCGATGGCGCGCGCCAGGCCCGGTGAAAGGGCGTGGGCCGGCGCCTCGCCTGCCGCGGCCAGGCCGGCCGAACGCGTGGAATGCGCGAACTCGGGCACATGGCGCCCGATGAGGCGGTTCAGGCGGCCGAGCACGGCTTCCGCATGCTCGCGGTTGCGCGCCAGCGGGGCACCGCGGGTCATCATGCGGGTTTCTTCGCCCACCCCCCCGCGCCCGCTGGTGGACGACCCGCCATAAGACCCCGACCCGCCGCCCCCGCCGTAGGCCGCGCCGCCACTGCTGGCGCCGTAGCCGGTGGCCCCGCCCAGGCTGCGGCCCGGGTCCTGGCGAGAATCGGCAAAACCGGTGCCGGCCTGCCAGCCCATGGGCGCGTTCGGGTGGGTGCGTGAACGGCGGATGAAGGGACGCAGATCCACTTCGGGCAGCACGCGGTGGTCGACCAGCCAGCGGTTGGTCTCGTGGTAAGCCTCCTCCACGAGCAGCGCGAACTCGTCGTGCAGCACAGGCTGCAGTTCACGCCAGCCTTCGAGCGTCTGCCCGGCGGCACGCCAGGCGTCGAAGACGATGCGCGCCAGCACGTGCGCGCGCAGCATGTCCTGCGGATCGAGCTCGCCGCGGTTTTCGAGGTGGGCGATGCGCGAGCGCAGGTCGGCGAACTCCCACGAGGCCTTGTCCATGATGGCCAGGGCCAGGCGCGATGTGACGATTTCCAGCTCGATGGTGTCGTCGCTGACCAGCGAAAGCGCCTCGCGCCCGGTGCTGGGCAGCTGGAAATCAACACCGCCCCCGCCCGCTCCGCGGGCCGATCCCAGCCCCGGCCCCAAGGCCTGGCGCAGGCCGGAGACGATGCCGCGGTGCCAGGCCTGGGCACCGGCGTTCAGCGATTGGAAAAGATCACGGCGCCGCGCAAAGACCGCGTGTTCGCTGGGCTTGTCGAGCAGGTTGCGCGCCGTGTCGATGGCCGCCTGCACCAGCGGTACCAAGCCCTTGACCAGCTCTTCGGTGTAGAGCCTGCGCGCCTGGCCAGCAAGTGAATCGGGCGAGGCGCCGGTGGCCATGTCAGCAGGGGCAATGGTGCGGTGTGAGAAGCCTCACACTCTACACGACCGCCCCTGCATTCGGGTCGTTCGGATCGTGCTCCTTGCCCGTCGCCTTGACGAGGTCCTCGCGCTTGACGCCCAGCCACATCGCCAGGCCCGCCGCCACGAAGATCGACGAGTAGATGCCGAACAGGATGCCGATGGTCAAAGCCACCGCGAAGTAGTGCAGCGTGGCACCGCCGAAGATCAGCATGCTCAGCACCATCATCTGCGTGCTGCCGTGGGTGATGACGGTGCGGCTGATGGTGCTGGTGATGGCGTTGTCGATGGCCTGCGGCGGCGTGAACTTGCGGTACTTGCGGAAGACCTCGCGGATGCGGTCGAAGATGACCACCGACTCGTTCACCGAGTAGCCCAGCACGGCCAGGATCGCCGCCAGCACCGAGAGCGAGAACTCCCACTGGAAGAAGGCGAAGAAGCCCATGATGATGATCACGTCGTGCAGGTTGGCGACGATGCCGGCCACCGCGAACTTCCACTCGAAGCGCACCGCCAAGTAGGCCATGATGCCCAGGATGGTGAAGCCCAGCGCCCAGGCGCCGTTTTCGTAGAGCTCTTCACCCACCGAGGCGCTCACCGCCTCGCTGCGCTTGCGCACCAGCGGCTCCTTGCCCACTTCTTGCACGCAGCTCGGGCGGCTGACCTGCTCGCCCTCGGGGGTGGTGTATTCCTGCCGCCCCACCTTGCCCTGCTCGGCCGTGCACAGCGCCTCGAAGACCTTGTCGGCGGTGTCGGTCTGCTTCTCGCCGGCCCGCAGCGGCACGCGGATCAGCACATCGCGCGAAGTACCGAAGGTCTGCACCTGCACGTCGCCGTAACCGAGTTTTTCGACGGTGGCGCGCGTGCGGTTGATGTCGGCGGCCTGGCTGTACTGCACCTCCACCAGCGTGCCGCCCACGAACTCGATGGACAGGTGCAGCCCGCGCGTGGCCAGGAAGTACACGGCCAGCGCGAAGGTGATGAAGGAGATGACGTTCAGCACCAGCACGTGGCGCATGAACGGGATGTCTTTGCGGATGCGGAAAAATTCCATGGTTCTTTGCTCCCGTTCAGGCCTGGGTGGCCTCGGCGTCGTCCTTCGTCACGGCGTTGCCGCCCTGGGCCCCGTCGGGGCGCCACACCTGGCCGATGGACACCGACTTCAGGCGCTTCTGGCGGCCGTACCAGAGGTTGACCAGGCCGCGCGAGAACATCACGGCCGAGAACATGCTGGTCAGGATGCCCAGGCAATGCACCACGGCAAAACCGCGCACCGGCCCCGAGCCGAAGGCCAGCAGCGCGATGCCCGCGATCAGCGTGGTGACGTTGCTGTCGAGGATGGTGCCCCAGGCCATTTCGTAACCACGGTGGATGGCGATCTGTGGCGGCGCGCCGTTGCGCAGCTCTTCGCGCACGCGCTCGTTGATCAGCACGTTGGCGTCGATGGCCATGCCCAGGGTCAGCGCGATGGCGGCCATGCCCGGCAGCGTCAGCGTGGCCTGCAGCATGCTCAGCACCGCCACCAGACACAGCAGGTTGAAAGCCAGTGCGATGGTGCTGAAGACGCCGAACAGCAGGTAATAGGCGCACATGAAGACGGCGATCGCGACAAAGCCGTACAGCACGCTGTTGAAGCCCTTGGCGATGTTCTCCGCGCCCAGGCTCGGGCCGATGGTGCCTTCTTCGATGATCTCCATCGGCGCGGCCAGTGCGCCAGCGCGCGTGAGCAGCGCCAGGTCGGCCGTTTCTTGCGGTGTGAAGTTGCCGGTGATCTGGAAATCGGCACCGAACTCGCCCTGGATGTTGGCCACCGACAGCGCTTCGCCCTTGCCCTTTTCGTACAGCACGATGGCCATGGGCTTGCCCAGGTTCTCACGCGTGACGTTGCGCATGCTCCGGCCGGCCACGTCGTCGAGCTTCACGCTCACGGCGGGGCGCTGGTCCTGGTCGAGCGTGGCGGAGGCCTGCTTGAGCTGCTCACCGGTGGCGATGACGTCACGCTTGAGGCCCACGGTGCCACCGCCGCGCGTGGGCACCACCTCGGCGGCCGTGGCGGTGTCGTTCTCCACCAGGCGGAACTGCAGCGTGGCGGTGCGGCCGAGGATGTCTTTGGCGCGCGCCGGGTCTTGCACGCCAGGCAGTTGCACCACCACGCGGTCGGCGCCCTGGCGCTGGATGACGGGTTCGGCCACGCCCAGTTCGTTGACACGCTTGTGCAGCGTTTCCACGTTCTGCGCCACGGCCTGGTTCTGGATGTCCACCACGGCCTGCGGCGACAGGCGGCCGAGGATGCGCACGGTGTCGCCCTGGTCTTCACGCGTCCAGGTCATCGAGGGCAGACGCTCGAAGAGCAGGTCGCGTGCCTTGGCGGCCTCGGCCGCGTCGGGCAGCGTCACGGTCAGGCCGTTGGTCTCACGCGCAATGCCGGTGAAACGCACACGCTTCTCGCGCAGCGCGGTGCGGGCATCGCTGGCGTAGGTTTCCACGGCCTGCTTGAGCGCGCCGCGCATGTCCACCTGCATCAGGAAGTGCACGCCACCGCGCAGGTCCAGGCCCAGGTACATGGGCATGGCGCGCACGCGGGCCATCCACTCGGGCGTGCGCGACACCAGGTTCAGCGCGACGATGTAGCGCGGGTCGGCCGGGTCGGTGTTCAGCGCCTTGAGCAGCGCGTCGCGGGCCTTGATCTGGCTGTCGATGTCGCCCAGGCGCGCGCGCACCGAGCCGCCATCGAAACGCACGTAATCGGGCGTGACCTGCGCGGCCTTGAGCGTCTCTTCGACGCGGGCCACCATGTCGACATCCACCTTCACAGTGGCCTTGGCGCCGCTGATCTGGACCGCAGGCGCCTCGCCGTAGAAGTTCGGCAGCGTGTACAGCAGGCCGATCAGCAACACGACGCCGAGGATGGCGTACTTCCACAGGGGGTAGCGGTTCATCGAGACATCCTTGGGTGAGCCCCGCAGTTGGTGGCAACACCGAAAAAGCAAAAGGGCCGGCAGATGCGCGGCCCCGCAAGTGGGTGGCTGCGCAACACCGCAGCCCCGACCTGCCGTTTACTTGAAGGTGCCCTTGGGCAGCACCTGCACCACGGCGCCGCGCTGCACCTGCAGTTCAACGCCGCCGGCCACTTCCACGTGGAGGTAGTTGTCGCCGAGCTTGGCCACCTTGCCCAGCAGGCCGCCAGCAATCACGACCTCGTCACCCTTGGCCAGGGCCTCGATCATGGCCTTGTGCTCTTTCTGCTTCTTCATCTGCGGGCGGATCATGATGAAGTACAGCACCACGAACATCAGCACCAGCGGCAGCAGGCTCATGAGGGTGTCGGTGCCACCCGGGGCGGCAGCGGGGGCGGTCTGGGCGAAGGCTTGGGAGATGAACACGGTTCGTTTTCCGTTCGAAGGAGGGGCCGGCAGGCGGCCCTGGAGGCCATGGCAGGCATGAAAACACAGTCACCAGGGCGCGCCCGCCCGGGCTGGCGGGCCTGCGGGGTCGCGGAGCCCGGTTGACAATCAAACCCGGCATTGTAAGGAGGTGGCTTTGACCCAGGGATACCCCCAGCCCGGCAGGCGCCGATGGCGGCGCAGGGCAGCGCTGGCCGTCGCCGCGCTGTTCTTGGCCTCGGCCCTGGCCGGCGGCTGGCTGATGTGGCGCGCGCGGCTCGCGCCGTCGGAGCTGTGGGCACTGACGCAAGAGCGCAGCGTGATGGACGCCGTGCGTTACGCCGAACGCCGCCTGCAAGGGCACCCGAAGCTGGAAGCGGTGGCCCTGCCATTGCTGGGGCTGCTGCGTGGGCAGCACGAGCGCGAACCACCGCCGCAGCTGGCCGACCTGGGCAAGGGCCAGCAAACCGACGCCCAGGTGCCCGTGCGCCACAGCGCCAGCGGGCGCCCCCAGCCCGCCGCCCAGGCCCTGCGCAGCCGCAGCACCCTACTGGCTACGCGCGTGCTGCGCAGCAGCGAAGAGATCGTGGCCGCGGCCGCGGCGGCCCAAGCCGGCGATGTGCTGGAGATCGCGCCCGGCCGCTACCGCATCACGCAGAAGATCAAGACCGGCCGGGCCGGAGAACCCGGGCGGCCGATCACGCTGCGGGCCGCCCAGGCCGGCAGCGTGATCCTCGAAGTGCTGGCGGTGGAAGGCCTGTCCATCACGATGCCCTATTGGGTCGTCGAGAACCTCGACTGGCGCGGCCTGTGCGCCCGCGACGACGACTGTGAACACGCGCTGCACGTCGTGGGCGCTGCACGGGGCACCGTGGTCGTGAACAACCACATGCGCGACTTCAATGCCCACATCAAGGTGAACGCCGAAAACGGCCGCTTCCCTGACGAGGGCCTGGTGCAGTTCAACACGCTGGACAACACCCGCGCGCGCCAAACGACAAACCCGGTGACGCCCTTCGACCTGGTGGCCGCCAGCGGCTGGCAGTTCATGGACAACCGGGTGGAGCACTTCATCCGCGCCGACGCCAGCCGCCCGAGTTATGGCGTCTTCATGAAGGGCGGCAGCGAGGGCGGGCGCATCGAGCGCAACCTGGTGGTCTGCACGCGCAGCGGGGTCTCGCAGCCCGGGCAGCGTGTGGGCATCTCGCTGGGCGGCGGCGGCACGGGCACCAGCTTCTGCCGCGATGGCCGCTGCGATGCCGAACACCGCGGCGGCCTCGTGGCCAACAACGTGGTGGCGCACTGCAACGACGCCGGCATCGACATCTCCAAGGCCGTGGCCAGCCTGGTGCTGCACAACACCCTCGTCAACACCCTGGGCGTCAACCTGCGCAACCCACCGGCCGACGCCGAGGTGCTGCGCAACGTGATGGACGGCGGCGTCTACGCCCGCCAGGGCACGCGGGTGACGCAAGCCGAGAACGTGATCGGGGCCACGCCAGGCTTGTTTGCGGACGCCGACGCCCTGCAACTGACCTGGCGCCAGCTGCCCGAGGCCCTGCACTTGCGCCACGAGCGTGCGCCTGATGATTTCTGCGGCCGACCCCGGCCCAGTGCCAGCCCGGCCGGGGCCATCGCCGGCGCGGCCCGCTGCTGAAGCGCGGCTAAACCAGCACCTCGGCCACCGCCGGGTGCCCCAGAAACGCCTGCGGGCTGCTGCTGGCGCCATAAGCGCCGCTCTGGAACACCACCACCAGCTCGCCCACCTCGGCGCGCGGCAGCACCACCTTGTCGGCCAGCAGGTCCAGCGGCGTGCACAGCGGGCCAACGACCGACACCACCTCGTCTTCACGGCCCGCGAGCAGCGTGCCCAGCGCCACCGGGTAGTTGCGCCGCAGCACCTGCCCGAAGTTGCCGCTGGCCGCCAGGTGGTGGTGCAGACCGCCATCGGTGACGAGAAACACCTGCCCCTGCGAAACCTTGCGGTCGGTGATGCGCGCCACGTAGACACCCGCCTCGCCAACGAGGTAGCGGCCCAGCTCCAGCACGATGTGCGCCTGCGGCAGCTCGGCCGGCAGGCGCTGGCAGCAACGTTCCAGCTGATCGGCGATGGGTGCCAGGTCCAGCCGCTGGTCGCCCGGGAAGTAAGGGATGCCGAAGCCGCCGCCCAGGTTCAGCACTCGCACGGGCGCCGGCGCCACGGTGGCCAGGCGCAAGGCCAGCTCGAAGCTACGCGCCTGCGCCTCGCACAGGCTGTCAGCCCGCAGGTTCTGTGAGCCGGCGAAGATCTGCAAGCCCTCGAAAGCCACGCCAAGGGCGGCCAGCCGGCCCATCTCGGCCAGCACGGCCGGCGCGGCCTCGGCGTCCACGCCGAAGGGCTTGGCGCCGCCGCCCATCTTCATGCCCGAGCCCTTGAGCTCGAAATCGGGGTTCACACGCAAGGCCACGCGCGCCGGCAGGCCCAAGACTTGAGCCGCTGCAGCCAGCACGGGCAGTTCACGCGCTGATTCCACGTTCACCAGCACGCCAGCGGCCACGGCCTGCCGCAGTTCGGCATCGCGTTTGCCGGGGCCGGCAAAGCTGATCTCGGCGGCGGGCGCGCCGCTGTCCAGCGCCACCTTCATCTCGCCGGCCGAAGCCACGTCGATGCCGTCCACCAGCCCGGCCAGGCACTGCACCACGGCCGGCATGGGGTTGGCCTTCATGGCGTAGTGCAGCTTCACCGCGGCGGGCAACGCTGCGCGCAGCTCCGCCACGCGCGTGTGCAGCGCGGCGCGGCTGTAGGCATAAAACGGGGTCTGGCCCACACGCGCTGCCAGCCGGGCTAGCCGCACCCCGCCCACCAGCAACTCACCCTGCTCACGCAGGCCGGCGTGGGCCGGCAGCGCAGCAGGCGGCAGCGCGGCCATGCGCGGCCTCAGGCCTGCGCGTTGCGCACGCCGCGGCCGATGCCGTGGTAATCCAGGCCCAGGCTTTGCATCAGCTCGGGTTCATAGAGGTTGCGGCCGTCCAGCACCAGCGGCTGCTTCAGCGTGGCCTTGATGCGCTCGAAATCGGGCGTGCGGAACTCGCGCCATTCGGTGACGATGAGCAGCGCATCGGCGCCTTCCAGCGCGGCCTCGGCCGAGCCCACCGTGCTGAAGCCGGCCACGCCCTCCAGCACGCGCTGCGCCTCGGGCATGGCCACGGGGTCGTAGGCCTGCACACGCGCGCCACGGCGGGTGAGCTCGTCCACGATCACGCGGCTGGGGGCCTCGCGCATGTCGTCGGTGTTGGGCTTGAAGGCCAGGCCCCACATCGCGAAGGTGCGGCCCTTCAAGTCTTCACCGAAACGCTTGACCACCCGCTCCACCAGCACCAGCTTCTGGATGTCGTTGGCTTCTTCCACCGCGTCCAGCACGCGCAGCGTGACGCCGTTGTCGCGGCCGGTGCGGATCAGCGCCTTCACGTCCTTCGGGAAACACGAGCCGCCGTAACCCGTGCCCGGGTAGAGGAAGTGCGTGCCGATGCGCGGGTCAGAGCCGATGCCCTTGCGCACGAGTTCGATGTCGGCGCCCACCACGTCGGCCAAGCGCGCCAGTTCGTTCATGAAGCTGATGCGCGTGGCCAGCATCGCGTTGGCGGCGTACTTGGTGAACTCGGCGCTGCGCACGTCCATCACCACGAGGCGGTCGCTGTTGCGCATGAAGGGCGAGTAGACGGCGCGCATCAGCAGCGTGGCGCGGTCGTCGTCGCTGCCCACCACGATGCGGTCGGGCTTCATGAAATCGTCGATGGCGGCGCCTTCCTTCAGGAACTCGGGGTTGCTCACCACCGCGTAACTCATGGGCGTGCCGCGCGCGGCCAGCTGCTCGGCGATGGCGGCGCGCACCTTGTCGGCCGTGCCCACGGGCACCGTGCTCTTGTCGACGACCACCTTGTAGTCGGTCATGTGCTGGCCGATGGTGCGGGCCACGGCCAGCACGTACTGCAGGTCGGCCGAGCCGTCTTCATCGGGCGGCGTGCCCACGCCGATGAACTGCAGCGTGCCGTGCGCCACGGCGGCCGCGGCATCGGTGGTGAACTGCAGGCGGCCGGCGACGGCGTTGCGCTCGATCAGCTTGTCCAGGCCCGGCTCGTGGATGGGCACCTCGCCGCGCTTGAGCATGTCGATCTTGCGCGGGTCGACGTCGACGCAGAGCACATGGTTGCCCATCTCGGCCAGGCAGGCCCCGGTGACCAGGCCCACATAGCCGGCGCCGAAAACGGTGATCTTCATTCTTGTTTCCCGTGGTTCACGTGTTGGAGCCGCCCGGCGCCTGCATTGCAGCGGCCAAGCTTCGCCTGTCGATTTTGCCGTTGGGGTTGCGCGGCAACGGGCCTGGCAGCACGTCTATGCGTACAGGCACCATGTAAGCCGGCACTTGTTGGCGACAAATTGCCAGCAGGGCGACCACGTCCACCCCTGCAGCGGCATCAGACGCCGTAACGACCGCGTGCACCGCCTGCCCCAGCGTGATGTGATCCACCCCGAAGACCGCGCATTCGGCGACCCGGCCGCTGGCATGCAGCACTTCTTCCACCTCGGTGGGGCTGACGCGGTAGCCCGAGGTCTTGATCATCTCGTCGCGCCGGCCGACAAAGTACAGGTAGCCCTCGGCGTCGCGCCGCACGGTGTCGCCCGAAAACACGGCAATCTCGGGCAGCACCAGGCCCGGCAGGCGCAGGCCGGCAGGCAAGGGGCGGAAACGTTCGGCCGTCTTGGCCGCATCGCCCCAGTAGCCCTGGGCCACCAGCGGCCCGCGGTGCACCAGTTCGCCGGGTTCGTCCACATCGCAGGCGCTGCCGTCTTCGCGCAGCACCAGGATCTCGGCATTCGGGATGGCGCGGCCGATGGAATCGGGCCGGCGGTCAACCTCCTCAGGCGGCAGGTAAGTGGAGCGGAAAGCCTCGGTCAGCCCGTACATCAGGAAAGGCTGCGCCTGCGGCCAGCGCTCGCGCAGCGCCTGCAGCGTGGCGCGCGGCATGCGCCCGCCCGTGGTGGCGAAGTAGCGCAGGCTGCGGCCGGCGTCAGACGGCCGCGCTTGCAACAGCTGCATGTACAGCGGCGGCACGGCGGTGAGGCCGGTGACCTGGTGCTCGTCCAGCGCGCGCAACAGATCGCCCGGCAGCAGGTAGTTGTGCAGCACCACACGCGCGCCAGCAGCGAAGGCCGTGGTCAGCTGGCTGAAGCCGGCGTCGAAGCTCAGCGGCAGCGCGGCCAGCAGCGTGTCTTGCGGGCCGTTGCCCAGGTAGCTGGCCACGCTTTCGGCGCCGGCCACCAGGTTGCGGTGCGAGAGCACCACGCCCTTGGGGCGGCCGGTGCTGCCCGAGGTGTAGAAGATGGCGGCAATCTCGTCATCGCGCCGTGCCGCCCAGGGCAAGGCTGCCGGCTCGGCGGCCAGCCAGCGCTGCCAGGGGCCGCCCGGTTCATCCACCGCCGCCACCGTCGGCGCCGGGCTGGGCAGCTGCCCTTTGAGCAGCAAAGCGCGCTGCTGCGTGGTGATGAGCAGGCTCACACCGGCATCGGCCAGCACGTGGGCCACCTGCGCGGGCTTGAGCTGCGGGTTGAGGGGCACGAACACCAGCCCGGCCGCGGCCGCGGCAAACGCACCCAGCACCACCTCGGCGCGCTGCTCCGCCCACAGCGCCACGCGTGCACCGCAAGGCAGGCCCGCATCGGCCCGCAGGGCCGCAGCCAGCCGCTGCACCTGAGCGGCCAGCTCGCCGTAGGTGAAGGCACCGGCGCCATGCATCAGCGCGGGCGCAGCCGCCTGGCGCGCGGCGGTGCGGAGCAGCAGGTCGTGCAGCAGCAAGTTGGGCCTGTGAGGAGCTAGGGAAGGGATGCCGCCGCGGGGCGAGCGTGTGGAAGAGTTTGCACATCGGCCGCGGCCGGTGCCCGGGCCACCCGCGGCCCGGTGGGCTGCCGGCGGCTGGCGCCGACAATAACCCTCAAACGTCGGGGAAGCGCGCCCACGCCCGACGAGCTTAAGCCGACACCGAGGAAGCCCGTGGATCTGGAGCGTGAAGTAGTTTCGATACTCGAAGAAGCCATGGGCCTGCCCGCTGGCCGCAGCGGCCTGCGCCGCGACACCGCGCTGCTGGGCGGGCACCCCGATTTCACGTCGATGTCGGTGGTGGCGGTTTTCACCGGGCTGGAAGCCCGGCTGGGCCTGCTGCTCGACGAAGACCTGGGCGCCGCCGAGTTCGCCAGCGTCGGCAGCCTGGTCGACGCAGTGGCCGCGGCGCAGGCGCGCTGAGCGCCCAGCGCAACGGACTGCACCGTGGCGGCTGCGTCCATGACGCCCTTCATGCTGCGCGACGCCCTGCAGCAGGGCCACCGCTTCTGCATCCACCACGCACCCGATAACGAGCCGCGGGCGCTGGTGCTGCACGCCCATGCGCTGGCGCACGAGATGCACTTCGCCCGGCCCACCAGCGCCCGCGCGGCGCGCGCGCTCGCGGCCGCGGGGTTTGCGGTGCTGCAGATCGATATGTTTGGCTGCGGTGACAGCAGCGGCGAGTTCGAAGACGCCAGCTTCGAAGCCTGGCAGCAAGACCTGCGCGCGGGCGCGGCCTGGCTGCAGGCCCGGCACCCGGGCCGGCCGTTGTGGCTGTGGGCTGAGCGGGCGGCGGTGTTGTGGGCCATAAATGCGTTCGACGGCGGGGGCTCCGCGCCCGTGCGGCACTTGCTGTGGCATCCGCAACCCAGGGGGGTGGATGTTCTGCGGCAACTTCTCCGCACAGAACTGCCCGCAGCCATGGAGCAGGGGCTCACGGCGCAGCAGTTACGTGCGCAGGCCGAAGCGGCTTGGGCACAAGGCCAAGCCTTCACGCTCGGTGGCTACCCAATTTCTGCAGCGCTGGCGCATTCGCTATCGGCTACCGGGGAGCAATGCTTGGACCGAAACAGCCCTTGCATCCGCATTGATTTGGCAGCGTCCCCCAGGCTCGAGGATGCGCGGGTGGTTCAGCGTGTGGTCGGTGGCGCCTCGCCTTGGCTCGGGCAAGGCCTGCAACAGGACTTCGTAGACGCAACAGTCGACGCCATTCGCATCTGCTGGGCAGCCGTCGGATGACCAACTTCACCGTTGAATCTTGGCACGAGCACGCCTTGCTGTTTCCGATCGCCGACCAGCACGCCGTGGGCGTGGTGACCACCCCTGCTATCGCTGGCGAGCAGACAATTGGCGTCGTGCTGGTGGCGGGCGGGCCGCAATACCGCGCTGGGGCACACAGGCATTACGTGCATCTAGCTCGTGGCCTAGCGGCTGGGGGCTACGCAGCCCTGCGCTTTGATGCGCGGGGTAAAGGTGACAGCACGGGCGAGTTCGAAGGGTTCGAAGGCCAGGACCAAGACATCGCCAGCGCCATTGATGCGCTGATGGCAGCGGCGCCACAAGTACAGCGCGTGGCCTTGTTTGGGTTGTGCGATGGCGCCTCGGCAGCGGCAATGTATGCCGACCGCGTGGACGACCCGCGCGTCATCCAACTTTTGATGCTCAACCCTTGGGTGCGGCACGAACAGGCGCAAGCCCGTGCGCAGCTCAAGCATCGCTACCTGGGGCGTCTGTCCGACCCGGCCACTTGGCGCCGCCTCTTGCGCGGCGGGGTGGGCTGGCGCGCATGGACCGGGCTGTTCGCGGCGCTGCGCACGGCAATCTCAAACAAAAGCGCCCGGCACCTCCCTGCGGCCGACTACCGTACGGCCGTCGTCGGCGGACTGCGCAAGCGGCCTGCAACGTTGTTGCTTTCCTCCGCAGACGCTACCGCGCAGGAGTTTCATGCTTTTCTCCGCACCTCGCGCGCGCAGGATCGGCAATCCCTAGGTCATGGTGCTAAGTGCATCTGGATTCAACAAGCCGATCACACCCTCACTGCAAGGGAAGCCCAGGCCGAGTGTCTCCGGCACACTTTGCAGAGTCTTGCTGCTCGCAACAATCTGTAGCAGAGTCTTCACGCTGGGAGATCAAGCTGCAAGAAAGCAGGGCCGATATACAGCGTAGGTCCGTTTGATCGACCGTGCAGGGCGCTCACCGCAGATCAAGCTGCGACGTCAACGCACCCGCCACCATCTTCCATCCCGCCCCACGAGCACGAAATGCCTCACGCCCCTGAAAGCAAACCTACGCCTGCTCCGGCCCCCATCAACCGCCGACGCTTCGTGAGCGGGTTAGCGCTGGCTCTGGGGCCCTCGCTCACAGCGGGCTGTGGCGGCGGGGGTAGCGGCGAAGTGGCAGAGGCACGCAGCGCGCCCGCCGCAACAGCGCCCCCTGCGCCGGCGCCTTCGTCGCCCCGGCCCGTGATCACGACCTTGCAGGTTTCGGCGAGCACCGCCAGCGGTAGCCAACCCTATGCAGCCACGCTGTTGCCCTTGCAAGGCCAGATTCCTGCGGGCACCGTGCTCGTCTCCGACGATGACGCCACACTGGCGCACAGCGTATTCAACACCTGGCCTGACGGTTCAGCCGCCATAGTGGTAGTCAATGGCACCACCACAGTCACCGCGAGCGAGACCAAGACGTTGCGCGTTCAATCCGACGCCACGGCCACCGACACACGCCAGCCGCTGACCCCTGCCGATATCTCGCGTGCCGTGAGGTCGGTCAAGGTCGAAGTCACCAGCACTCTCACAGCGACCCGTACGGACTTCACAGCACCCGATCGCATTTGGTGGGCCAATGCCCGGGCTATCTGCGCGCGCTACAGGGTGCGGTTGCCACACCGCAGCCTCGAAGCCGTGGTTGACGTTCATGTTTACGCGGGTGGCCAAGCATTCGTTGAAGTCGTGCTTGAAAATGGCCACATGGATACGCTAGCCCCGACCTGGCCATACGCCATTGCGTATGCTATTGCGGGCGTGTATGTAAACGATCAGGCGCTCATCCAGAACGTCTCGACAGCAGGCGCGCCGGAGGCACAGCACGTCGCATTTCGCGCGTGGTACACCTCAGGCTGGGTGGGCAACTCGGCCAGCACCATCCGAGTGACGCAGTTGCACACCGATCTGCAGAAGCATCCGCTGCTGTTCAAGTGCGTTCGCACTTCTACAGCCGATTTGGCCCCATACAGCACGGACAGCTATCGCCCTTGGGCAACCGGCCGTCAACGTGGGCGCGACATGGGCTCCACGGGCGACCACGGTGGCATCGGGCCCATTCCACAGTGGGAGGCCAGGTTCCTGCAAAGCGGTGACCCGCGGGCGGCACTGGCCACAGAAACCTCGGCCCTGGCCGTCCTCACGTTCAACGTCAACTACCGCGACACCCGGACAGGCTGGGTTCCGAACTTCGTTGACATCGGCAGCCGCGACCAGCAAGGCGACAGCCCGGCTTGGCTGCGCATCAGCAACCCCGAAGCCAGAGCAACTTGGGAAGTCGCCCATCACCCTGCCGCCGGCCTCATGGCATTCGTTGCGAGGCCCTCGCCCGTCTTCATGGAGATTGCCCAGAAGATCGCTGTCTGGAACGGCACCTGGAGCGGCGCGAACAACGACTTTGCATGGACCGCGGGCACTCACGGGCATTGGTATCAGATGCGCGGCCGCGCGTGGTGCTTCCGCAGCCTTGTGCATGCCACCTTCCTCACGCCGCGCGACATGGCCTGGCGTGCCGGCGGCGAGCGCGCGATCCACAACAACGTGGTGCTCTACAACCGCTGGCGTAATGACAGTAAGCAGCGCTTGAACGTGATGTGGGATTACTTGCCCGCCACCGGTCTGGTGGGCGGCTCCGGCAGCAACGGTTTCTTTGTGTCGATGTGGCACCTGCACTTCACCATCCCTGAGCTTCACAAGGCGTCCAGGGCTGGGCTGCTCGGCGGCTCCCAGCAGAACGACCTGACGGCACTGGCAGACTGGGCTGCCATGCAGGCGGTGCGCTGGGTGAACGAACAGCCCAACGGAGGCTGGAGATGGGTCACATATCAGACCAACATCGGCACCAATGCCAACACCATCAACTCGCTGCCCACCTGGGGCGAGCAGATGGACTGGCACTACACCGACAACCCACCCAGTGTCGCCGGGCCCTGGTACAGCATCGACGGCGCGCCCACGTTTCGCTATGCCGGCGCAGGTGTTGACGGTAGGGCCGGCGCCTACTATCCGAGTTACTTCTGGAACTCGCTGGTAGCCGCTGTAGAGCGCGACCTGCCCGGCGCACGGGATGCATGGAACACCGTCAACGCCAACGTGACGAACCTGAGCACCTGGCTGGATGGTTTCGGCAGCGACCCCCGGTGGGGTTCTGCCCCGCGAAACGTTTGAGCGGGGTTTGAGCGGGGCTGTTCACCGCTCAGGCTTGCAGGCCGGCACCCCGGCCTGATGTATGGCCACAGCCTCCTTGCGGAAACCATCCCCCAGCTTCAGCTGCATGCCTGCGGCGCCCTGAACGTCAACACGGTCTTTGCCGTTCCAGCGCCAAGACACCGTGCGAGTACCGGTGCCAATGCACGCCACACTGACGGCGTGCTCCAACCACGCGGCCGGCAGGCCTGCGCCCACCAGCAGGGTCGGAACAGGGCCTGGCGCCTCCAGGGCCAGCATGTCCAAGCCAGCCAGCAAGGCCTCTGCCGAGCTCCAGTAGTGCGGCGTGATGCCCTTGGGGCGCACATTGCCGCGCGCACGCTCCCACCACCCCGAAGCATTCTCTTCGTGCCGGCCTTCCCAGAGCGACCACAGCCCGGGCACACGATCCGCGGCAGCAAACCAGTCAAGCACTTCGCGCGTGCGCGCCGGCTGCCCAAGAAACAGCCACTGATGCGCTGACGCCAAGTCAAAGTAGGTCCATTGCGGCTCCATCGCAGCCCGGCCCTTCTGCCATGCACCCTGGCTCCACCAGCGTTCCAGTTCGAGATCGATATCACCCGGCCCAGCCACACCGCTGGGGTACCAGGCCGAGGCCAAGGTGCGCGGGTTCTGCACATCCTTGGCGGCATTGGCCCGCGAGGCCTTGATGTCAGCTTTCCAGGCCAAGCGCAATGCTTCCGCCTGACCGCGCCAAGCATCGGCTTGCGCAACATGGCCCAGGCTAGAGGCCATCCTTGACGCACGCTCCAGGCCCAGGAACGAAACCGCATTGACATAGAACTTCGGGCGATGCCAGTCCATGCGGCCATCAATCAGCCCGTTCTTGGCCGCATTGGCCACGAGGTTGATTTCCGGGTGCGCCTTGTACGCGGCCAATGCCGGGCCATCGAAGCGATACCGGGCATCCGCGCGCGCCTGCAGCAGTCCCACCAAGATGGCTGCCTTGCGCTGCACGTCAGGCCACACACGCCCCAAGGCCACCGGGTCAGCGCCCCACACTTCGTGCAAGGCCCACAGTGCCAGACCAGGCGCATCCGCCTCGGCGCCGAACCCCCCAAAGAAGTCTTGCCGCGCATAGCGGCGCAGCATGGCAGCAGCCACGTCGCGATGCCCGCACCTCGCCAACGCGGTGACGATGTAGGCCCCATCCCGCAACCACTCGTCGGGGTAGTTGATGTGATCACCAGGGCGCGACTCCCCGTCCACGACGCCTGCCAGCAGACTTCTCGCGTTGGCACGGACGAGATTCGTGAAGGGTTCGGGCAACCCTTGAATCTCACAGCCCTGCGCCACAGGCCATGACGGCGGCCCTGGCGACTGCGCTGTTGCTTCATGGCTCACCCGCAAGCGGGTGCTTCCGGCAGGCATCACCACCCGCGCGAAGGCCCACCCGCCCGGACTGTGCACTGAAGAACTGACGGTGGCGGCCTTCAAACCGCGGGCACTCGCCTCGTCGCCCAAGCGCACCTGCGCGCCGGAAGGCAAGCCGGCAACGCGCCAAGCTTGAGACAGCAAGAGACTCCGGTCTCCAGAACTGATGGAGCGGAGGGGCCCGCCCGCTGGTCCCACCGACCGCAGCAGCATCTCCACGTGAAGCCCAGGTGGGGGCCGCGCTTCGACATCAGCGACGAAACCACCCTCTGGCGAAACCGCCCAACGCAGACTCAAGTGGGGCGCGCGCACGTCGATGGCGGGCTGCCCGTCCTCGGTGACTGCATAGCGGTGCGTGGCCGCTGCTGCTGGCTTGACGGCGTCCACAGCCGAGCCTGTGCCTGCACCCGCAACAGGTACCAGGCGCCAAGAGATGCCAAAGCTGCCAAAGGCGGGGCTGAACACGCCCCCAGGTTCCAGCCAGCCGCGTTGGTCCCAAGGCGCATTCCACGGCCCCAGCGGTACATGACCGCCCGGCGCGGGCCAATCGTCACCCGGCCGACGGCGCATCTCCTCAAAGACCTGCGCCCGGGCGGTGGCGTTGTCAGACCAAACCGCGTGGAACGCCGCAACCCCGGCCGGCAAGGCCAAGGCCAGCGCTGAGGCAGCGACGCAAGCCAAGCGCGACCAGCGCTGCGGCTGCAGGCGCACGGCGCCTGGCGCGCCAGCAGCCCAGATGGCTACAAGCCCTGCGGCAGCTGCCAGCACCAGCCCCGCAAATGATGGTTCATCAGGCTGAGGACGCCACAAAGCTGCCGCAGCGCTGACGAGCGCCGATGCCGCAACCCCCCAGCGGAACCGTGCCCGCCGAGACCCCAGCCAAGCCAGTGCGGCGGCGCCCACACAGGCCGCCAGCAGGCCCATACGCAAAAGATCCCAATGCCTCGTGGGCCGTGGGAAGTGGTGCACCAACAGCGCAATCAGCGCATCAACGTCCACGGCACGCGCCTCAAGCCCGCATCAGCCTTCAAGAGCGGCCGATGAGCGCAACGCCCACGCAGATGCAAGCCACGCCTGCCAAGCGCACAGGCGAAACCTGCTCGCCAATGAAGTGGCCTACCGCCGCGCTGAGCACGAAACCCAGGCCCACCAGCGGGTAGGCCTTGCTGACCTCCCACTTTGACAGCACCGAGAGCCACACCACCGCCCCCAGGCCGTAGAGCGCGAAACCCAGCACCACCTTGGGTTGCAGCAATAAGGCCGGGAGCGATTTGTCTGCACCCGAAACCCCGGCGCGCAAAGCGAACTGCGCGGCCACCGAAAGACAGATGCTCGCCAGAGCCAGCAGCGCAATCTTCATCAATGTCACCCCGCAAAGAGCCTGGCCAACAGCGGCACACAAACCATCAGTAAAAGAGCCAGGCGGCTTCCGCGGTCTTTGAAGGCGAACACGATCGGGTCGTCGTCCATCTCACCACGAGAAGTCTTGATCCACATGCGAGAGATCCAGTAGATCAAGCCCACACCCACCAACCACAACCAAAGGCTGCCTCGGTACTGAGCCAAAGCCGCAGGGGTGCCGAGGTACAGGCCGAAGATGACCACCGAGCACAGGCTGGCCCCCACACCCAGCGGCCACAGGACGGTGAGGTCTGAAACCCTGTAGTCGCGCCCGGATGACGTGGTGCGCCCCCTTTGCTGGAGCGTCACCAGTTCGGCGCACCGCTTCACCAGCGCGAGGCTGAAGAACACGAACACGCTGAAGGCCAGCAGCCAGGGCGTGACCACAATGCCAGTTGCAGCAGCACCACAGAGTACGCGGTAGGTGTAGAGGCAAGCCAGCGCCACCACGTCCATCAGCACATAAGCCTTCAACACCCAGCTGTAGGCCGTGGTGAGCACAACGTAACCCACCAACAAAGCCAGCAACAAAGGCGACACCGCCCACGCCACCGCCAGCCCCGCCAGAAGCAACACGCCCGTGGCGGCCACGCCCTTCGGAATGGACAGCGCCCCGCTGGCGAACGGACGCAGCTTCTTCCTGGGGTGATCGCGGTCGTTCTCCAGATCCCACAAGTCGTTGAGCATGTAGGTAGCCGACGCCGCCAGGCAGAAGGCCAGAAACGCGAGCACCGCGGGCAAGATGCGATCGGTTCTGTCGACATCGAAACCCGTGAGCAGCGGAACGAAGACCAGCACGTTCTTCACCCACTGGTGCACACGCATCGCCTTCAGCCAAGTGCGCAGGCCGCCGCGGGGGCGCGGAAACTCGGCCTCGATGGGGGTTGCGCCCAATGCCTTGCGCACAGCCGGAGCAACACCCACCAGCACTGCGGCCCGGGCGCCCGGCCAGACGGCCAGGTCGGCCCTGCTGTCACCGGCATAGACGAAGTCGTCACCCCAACGCGCCCGCAGGGCCGCCAGCTTGTTCGCGCCCTTCAGGTTGTGGCCGTCCTTCGTGGCAAGAACATCGTCGAAGAGATCGAGGTGGCGCGCTACGGCCAGGGCGATTGATTCATGGGCTGCGGTGGCCAGAACAACGCGGCGGCCCGCCGCACGCTGCTGGCGCAGCCATGCCAGCAAGGGCTCATTCCACGGCAGGTGCTCAACCGAAAGCGCACCCGCCGAGGCCACTTTCGCTTTGAAACCCGCACGGCCGGCCAACAACCACCAGGCGATGGCAAACACCATCCATGGCGAACGGCGCACCAGCGCGACGACCGACTCCACCAGCGTGTCTGTCGGTGTGAGCGTGCCGTCGAGATCCACCACCAAGGTGGACGCAGGAACGGCTGGGGCTGGTGTGGCTTGCATGGCGAGGTTCTAGCCCAGCATGCCCAAGCGGGCCTGCTCAAGCAATGGAAGGTTGTGCAGCAGCCCACACACCGTAGCGATGCCGGCTAGCGCCACCGCAGGGCGGGCTGCGGATGAGCGGAAGGCCCCGCCGATCAGCACCACGAAGGCAGGCAGGCTGTTGAGCACAAAGAGAAAGGTCTCGTCGCCGTACACCAGGTGCAGCAAGAGCTGCCCCAGCAGGAAGACCACCGCCAAGGTGGTGACCGAATCGCGCGCCCTGGCCGGCCACCAAGTGCGCACTGCGAGCGCCAGCAGCGCCAGCCAGCACAAGGTACCCAGCAAGACCAGGGCTTGAGGCTCGGCTTCGAACAGCGACAGATCGAAGACCGACCGCAGATCCCCTTCCACCGGCGCCTGATGCACCACGCCAGGCAGCAAAAAACCCGATGTCGTCCAAACCACGGCCCGGCGCGCCACCTTGGACACAACCTCAGCCGGCGCGCGCCGCGTCAGCTGCACGTAGCCCGCTTCCTTTTGCAGCCCCTTGAAGAAGAGGCCTGACTCTGGAAACGCCATGCGCTGCGCCAGCGACAAGGGCACGGCCACAACCAGCGTTGCAGCTGCCAGCACGCACGCGCGCCGCCAGGGCATCTTCAGAAACATCGCGATCAAGGCGACAGACCAATTCGTGATCAACATCGAAAAGGCCAAGAGGTTGATCAGCACCCAACGCCCTGCCTGCTGCACCTGCAGCGCCCCATGCGCAGCGAGTACCACCGCCACACTCAGCGCTGCGGGTACGCGTGTTTCTGCCACCCCGGCCCAAAACACAAAACCTGCAGACGACAGCGCCATGACTGTCAGCAAAGCGGCATGCCACCACACACGCACGGCCTGCGCAGCCAGACCATACAGCGCCACACCCAGCAACCCTGCCAGGAGGCCGTGCAGGGCCATGACCACCTTCAAAGGCTCAGCCCCGCTGAGCGTCTTGCCCACCCACACCAACGGGTAGGTCATGCCCGAGTAGAAGGGGTGTACGTTGTTGCGGTGGTGGCCGCGGTGCTCAGGCTCGGTCTCTGACTTGACGATGCGATAGATGTCTGCGCCGAACCACTTGTCGATGTTCAGCCACTCGGCCATGCTGGCCGGTGAAGGGCGATCAGCTGCGAAGGCAGAGAGCGCTACCCCGGCCGCAAACGCCAGGGCAGCCAGCCACCAACGCCATGCCCCTGTGGGTGCAGGCCCCGCTGCCTCAGGCATGCCGGCCGCCGGCGCGGAGCGTGCCGATCACCTCTCGGGCCGCCTCGCGGTAGCGGCCAGACTCGAAACGCATGCTGCCGATGAAGTGCACGAAACGCGGCGAGTGCTGGTATTGGTCAGGCGTGCCGTAGTCCGGGAACGGAAGCACACGGGTGCCTGCCTGGTTGGCCACCAGATAGTTGGAGGCCACCTGCTCAGTACCCCACTCTGACCAGCGCCCCCCTGTGAGCGCGGCCATGGCTGACGAGAAAGCCAAAAGGCGTTCGCGCAGCGAGTCGTCTCTGCGGAAACCCGTGAAGCCGGCGCAGCCACGCACGTACATCTGGTCTTTCAAGCCGGCCGTGGACATGACGAACTCAGACAAGGCCTGGACATGCATGGTGGGCGACTGCCAGCGTGCGGCACGCTCGTGTGCGGCCTGGAGCGTGACCAGTTGCTGTGCAGGCTCTTCGCCCAGCACAAAACCCAGGTCGGCCCGCACCGCCTGCACCACTTCGGCAATGGAGCCGCGCGTCACGGTGTCTGCATCGAGTTGCACCACCGGGCCCTTGGGCGTGTAGCCCGTGATGGCGTAAAGGCGCTCCCAGCAGCCACCCACCGGGGTATGGCCGCTGCGAAACTCTTCGGCACGGCGCAGTTCGATGTGCGGCACCGCCTGGGTGAGGGTGCTGCGGTCTTCGTCGGTGATGGTGGGGTCACACACCACCACCACACGCTCAGGGTTGGCCTGCAGCGCAAAACTGCGCAGCGCCACCAGGTAGGGCAGCACGTCACGCGTGTGCACCATGGAGAGCGCCGTGAACGGCTCTTGCCCGCGCGCCAAAGGCGGGCATGCGAGGACCCCCGCTGCGGCGGACATGAAGCGGCTGCGATTGAAGTCACGCCTCAGGCGCCGGTAGGCGCGGCCAGCGAAGTCAAGACTCATGGTCAAGAGGGGTTCGGTGCATCCGTGGAAAGCCGCCCTGACACGCAGGGAGCTACAGGCCGCGGAGTTTCAGGGCTTTTCACTGCGTGTCGCCTGCGGCCGCAACACGACGCGTGCAAGAAATCTCAGTTCCGCGCGGCGCACGCTAGCCCAGCGCCATGACTCGCCCGAACTCAGCGCACAGAAGCTGGATGGCGGCGCTTTCCCCAAAGGCGGTTTGTGCCGCTTCAAGCCCCCGCTCAGCCTGCGCTTGCGCGGTCGCATCACTGGCCAGCAGATGGAGGAGACAGGCCGCGAAAGCCCCAGCGTCGTCCGCAATGGCAATCTGACCGCGATCGGCGCGCAGGCCCAGCCCCTCGCAGCCCACAGTGGTGGACACCACCGGCCGGCAACGCAGGGCGGCCTCGATGATCTTGATGCGCGTGCCGCCGCCGCTCTGTACTGGGCAAGCAACCACACGGGTCTCGGCGTACAGGGCTTCCAGATCCTCAACAAAGCCGCGCAACTCGATGCCCCGGGGCTGCTTATCGGCCTGCCAGGGCAACAAATGCGAGTCTTTCCCGGCCAAGAGAAGACGAGCCTCGGGGCGTTGCGCCAGCACCAGCGGCCAAACCTCCTCCACCAACCACCTTGCCGCATGAAGGTTGGGCGGGTAGGAGTAGATGCCGATGAACATCACTGTTGGCGTCCGAGGAATGGGCGTCATAGCGGGTGGGGCGGGCAATGCATTTGGAATCGCCACTGCGCGGCCACGACCGTACAAGCCCTGAAGCTCGATCGCGTCAGCCTCCGAACACACCAGCGTTGCCGACGCTTGCGCCATCGATCGCCGCTCAAGTGCGCTGATGGCGGGCACCCAGGCCCTCATCAGCCGCTTCGCACGCCAGTGGGGCGGTAGCGCGAGCGCTCTGCGAAAGGCCTTGTGCTCGATGTCGTCCAGATCCAGCACCCGTGGCACAGACGAGGGTGCGCCAGCTTCGATCGGCACCATGGTGCGCAGCCGATGCGCAATCAGTAGCGAGGGCTTCGTGCGCTGCACAGCCTGCGCCACGGCAGCCGCATGCCGCGCCTCAGCCAGTGCCGCAAATTGAGGCTGAAACTCGGCACGTAGCGCCGGTCGAAGGTAGCTTCGCCACAGGCCAAGGTTCAACCGAGGCTCGGGCGCTTGGCACTCAACGGCAATGTGTCTGAGTTCCACCCCCCACAAGGCCGACATGTCGGCTCTGAGCTGTGTGATGTCAGCCTCGTTCGGCCGCGACTCGGGATGGTGGAAGAACAGGGCGTCGAGAGGCTGGCCGAGCTGAGACAGGGCACGCAGCAGCAAACGCATGCGCTGGGCAGTGCCGTGCCTGAAAGTGGCCAAGGGCGATGGCCAGGACGCCGAGACAAACAGGATAGACATTGCTTCGTCAGGCCTTCAGGGGGGGGCCGCGCGCCGCTTCACTTGCGTACCGCGGTGACCTCGCAAGCGCCGATCGGCCTGCAGCGCACGCAGCACCAAGCTCAGTGCTGAGAAACCTGGCATGCCTCGCAACTCAGAGGCCAGCTTGAAAGCACCTGCCCAGCCAAAGCGGGTTTCGGTCCAGTACGCTTGATCAAACAGCCACCAGCGGGCCGCCTTCAGCAGCACCTCATCTCTGGGGTCTTGCGCATCCGTCGGCAAACTCGTGAGAAAACCCTGAAGCCAGCGAACGTACTCGACGGATGCCCGCATCTTCTGGGCGCCGACTTGGCCGTTGGTGCTGCTGATGTTGTAGCCCGAGAACCGCCACCGCAACCGAGGGCCGCGAACGGCGCAGATGCCGCCCGAAGCTGCCATCTTGGCCCAGGTTGCGTCGTCGCTGCACCACGCCAAGGGGAACTCTTGAAACCCACCGACGCGCAGCCAAGCCGCGCGCCTGAAGACATAGTCGGGTGCATAGCTGTTGAGCTGACGCAGCAGCCGCTTCTCGAGGAACTGCCGCGACGACATGCGCGCGGGGAAGCTCGCTTCTCTTTCGAGCAATGCGCCATCCGCGTCAATCCGGTCTACATCGAAGTGGAACAGGTCAGCGTCTGGCGCAGCGGCGCGTGCTTCTCGCCAAGCGGCAATGCAACCGGGCTCGGCCTCATCGTCGTCGCCAAGCAGCCAAACCCAAGGCTCTTGGCTGAGGCTCACGCAGCGCGCCCACTGCCGCGTGAGACTGGTTGCGCCAAGGTTCTGCTCAAACCGGACGTACTGCAGCTTCAGGCGTGATGACCAACGCGACACAACAGCCGCAAGGTCTTCCGGCGAGGCATCGTCACCCACGTAGACGCAGAAGTTCGGATCGGTCTGTTGCGCCAGCGATGCGAGTGCCTTGTCGAGGAACCGCCGCTTGTAGGCAGGAATGACCACTGCCAACTCGCCGCCCACAATTGACCCTGAAAGCTCAGCCAAGGTTTGCATACGCGCAGAGCAACATGGTGCTTAGGCTGCAGGGCCTACCGGCACACCGCAGCGCTGCAAGGCGAGACGATGCGCCTCGAGGTAAGCCAAGCCCCAGCGCTGGTCTGGCTCGAGGTGGTTGCCCTCGGCCCACTCGTTCCACGCATTGACGATGACCAACTTCTGATCGTCTGGCAGATCGCGTGCCTGCTCTTCGCGCAGCGTGGCCTCCAACCATTGGCCATAAGCCTCTGGCGTGCTGTTCAAGAAAATCGTCGCGTCCTTCGCTCGACGCGACGAGTTGTCGAAGCCAGGTGTGACGCAGCGCACGCGCCGGAAATGCGGCGCGGGCTTCGCTCTCATGCTGGCCACGAGCTCGTTGTAGTCGCCCCAACGGTTCTCGAGCCAGCCCCGCGACATCAAGCCCAACTTGGCTGCGAGACGCTCCACACGCCCAAATTCACGGATGCGAGCCTTGCGCCAGTCGGGTGCGAACTCAACCGCCGCATCAAAGCCGATGGCGGCCGGGTCCACATCCGCGGTGAACGACTCAACGCGTGCCAGATACAGATCGCCAACGCCGGCACGAATGGCCTCTTGGCGCCAGCGCTCAGCGGTTCGCGCAGGCTCTGGCATCGATTCTGTTCGGTAAACGAGCAGCAAGGGGCGCCCACCTACACGGATGTACCTCGGGTCGGCAAGGTAAGGCAGAAGATGCCGAATGTGAGCCAGATCGTCTTCAGGCGAGTAGGCCTGATGCAGCAGGGTTTGGCCACTCTTTCCGTCCCAAGCCCTTGTCCAGTCTTCATTGGCCCAGCACACGCAATAAGGAAAGTCTGGTTTGCCTGATTCAAGAATCTCACGCACCGGGCGCTCAAGCACGCGGCGGCCGGTGAACCAGTAGTGGTAGTAGACAAAGCCATGAACGCCGAAGGCACCAGCCATTTCGGCCTGCGCTTGCCGAGCTTCAGGCAGACGCAAGTCGTAGAAGCCCAGATCAGCCGGCAGATGTGGCTGATAGTGGCCGGGCACACGAGGCCGCGCCCGAGCAACGTTCTTCCATTCGGTGAAGCCTCGGCCCCACCACTCGTCATTCTCAGGAATGGGGTGGAATTGCGGCAGATGCAGTGCAAGCACTCTCATGGAATCCCTCAACGATTACGGCTCTTCATGTTTCGAACTGACCCACACCCAACACCCCAGGCCTGGCGTTCATAGAGCCTGGCAAGTGCAGACACGGCTTGGGCAAGCATCAAGCCAGTGCGCGGGCACCCCGGCGAGCAAGAAGCGCCTCACCCATCCGCATGCCTGGCCGTTCTATAGCGTGAAAACACAGCGCTGCAGTGGGCACCAGCACGAGATAGTTCAACGCCAAGGCAGCAAAGAAGACCAGGGTGGGATCGACCAGCACATGGCTCAACCAGCGATACGCACCCAGGCTGGCAAGCAGCCATAAGAAAAATGGGTGCAGCAGATAAATTCCATAGCTGTATCGACCCAGCTTCTGGCTCCATCGGTTGTCGACAGCGCGGGGCAAGCCACCGAAAGCGAGCACCACCACCGCCAAAGCCAGACAGGCGGTCAACAGTTGAACCGGTGGTTGCGAAACCTGCAACAGGCCCAACACGCGGGTGACCGCAAACCAAGCAGCAAGTGCCGCCAGCGCAGTGCCGGCCGCGGCTCTTGCAACAACCGCGTCTGTGAACCTTGATGGCGCGGAGCGACCATGTGCCACCCAGGCATACGCAAGAACGCCCGCCTGAAAGTAGAGCAGGTTCGCCGGGAAGTTCATGCTCTTGTATGAAGAGGGCAAATTGGCATCAAGCACTGCACGCGACATGGCCACGCTCATCAGTGCAAACGCCAACATGAGAAAGAAGCTCAATCTGAGGCGTGTGGCCGTGAGCGCCACGATCGGAAAGGCCAGGTAGAAGAGCCACTCAACGCCCAGAGACCAGCCGGCCCACACCAGGCTTTCGTGCTTGCCCGGAATGAACGGGAACAGGAAAGCAAAGTTCAGCAAAAGCTCTGACTTCGAAACGAAGACATCGCCCCAGGCCGCGCGGCAAAAGTACACGAACAGCATGAAGTAGAAGAGCGGAAGAATTCTGAATGCGCGCCGCGTGAAGAAACGGATGAGGCCCTCTCGCGAGAAGAGGGTCGACTGGTAGCCATACAGCAGCGAGAAAGCACTCAATGCAAAGAAGATGGGCACGGAGCCGGAGAGTGCGCCGACGAACGAGCTGAGCGCCCCATCAGGCAGCGGCGTGTAGATGACAAGCAGATGGAACGCAACGATGGCCATCGCTGCCAAGCCCCGCGTGGACTCCAAGCTCGTCAGTTTGGGACGGCTCAAACTCATCGTTCAAGCCGCGCTGACCACGCCTTGCAAAACCTTCGCGACGCCCTCGCCCATTCGTTCAACGCTGTATCGGCAAGCCTGAGCTCTGGCGGCCTCTCGCATCGAACCCAGACCCGGCGCCTCCAGCAGTGCAGCAATGGCCTTCGCAGCGGCGCCCGTGTCCAGCATCGGAACGATGACGCCGAACTCAGGCTGAACAAACTCCGTGGCACCACCCGAGCCCGCGAAGCAGACGATCGGAAGCCCTTGGCTGCTGGCTTCCAGCATCACCAGCGGGAACGGGTCCTCGCGGGACGACAAGAAGAACAGATCGCCGATCGCAAAAACTCTCGAGGGGTCCTTGACTTCTCCAAGCAGCAGAACATTGGCCTGCAAGCCCAAGGCCTCAATCTCATACCTGAGCTCTACGTCTGCTTCCTGCGTTACTGCGGCGCCCATCCAGACAAACTTCAGGTCGGTGCGCCTAGCGCCCTTCACCAGCGCATGCGCCGTTTGGACGAAGAGATCAAAACCCTTGCGCCAGTCCATGGTGCCGCACCCACAGACAACCAGCTCGCTGTCAGCGATACCAAGGCTCCTGCGAAAGCTCATGTCTCGCACAAGCGCTTCGCGGGCCTCGCAGGCGCCGTAGACAACACTGATGCGGGCGGCCCCGATGTCGTGGCGGCGCTCAAGGTTCTCTTTAACCGCGTTCGAGACTGCGACGAAGTGTTGGCTGAGCGCAAGCACTCGTTGCAGCCCCCCATGAGCAGCATTTCGTCGCATGAATGCCTCGAGTTCTGGAATTCTCGAGACGACGGGCGCGGTCAAGCTTGGAGCCAGATTCTCCAGTAACCGCCCGTTCACGCCCGTATTGTTGAAAACGCAAGCAGCTCGAGCTTGTCGAAGCCTTTGGCGAATCAGGCGCCTGTGCAGATAACCTGCTACACGGTTTGCACGAAAGACTGCGGCACCAGCCGCCGCAATACCCGCGAGTCCGGGCGGCTGGGCTGTCCACTCCGGGGTGCCAGGCATTGGCGCCCATACATAAGATTCGCAAGTTTGCGCATACTCGGGAAACATCGGACCGCCCCGACCCAACAACACGATAGGCTGGACAGATGCGTTCGCTTTGAGCCAGCGGACGATGTTCAGCAACGACTTCGGCGCGCCGGTTCGGGTAGCATCGTGACCGATGAATAGCACTATACCCATCATATTATTCCGAGGCGATATGAGGCATCATTAATCAGCAGCGATGCATATTTAGCGAATATTATGCAATTCGTGGGCTTCTCCCTACCTGAATAGGATGAGCCGTGTTCGTGCTACGGGGCCCACTTTGTTCATTTTCTTTGGCATCGGTTATTAAATCGCCGAGGTCAGGGGCAAAATGGAGATTAAGGATGTTTTCCCCTGCTCATAAAGGCCGTCACCTTTCGCCGAACTCGCTGGGCAAGAAAGATATATGGCGCTGCCCACGTCAGCGTCAGCGCCTCGCCGACAAGGTTCAGATCACCTAGACCGAGGACTAGCCCCCGCCTAGCAAACTGCCGACTTGCCGCCGATGCCCCTTCTGCGTGCAGAAAGCGCGCAAACTGTATGCACTCCAGCGCATCAACCCAACGCTGCACTTTCGCCATGTCACGAGGGGTTGGCGCTTGCTTTTGCCCTATTGGTACGGCGTGATCGGTGCGCCGCAGAAAATTTTCTTCTGCAATCGCATACAGTTTAGGCAAAGATCTGGTTACGTGATGCCACTGGAAGTTATCGACGATGCGTTTCCTGACTTCGATTCGGGTCGCATTCGAGTCCTGCCGATGATGATAAAGATGCGAAATTTTTTCAACGACCGCAGCAATATCATCGTAAGGCACAATGAATCTCGCCAGATCACCACTCAATACTTCAGGAACCACTCCAACGGGAGTGCTGACGACAGGGATGCCCGAAGCCATAGCCTCCAGAACAGGAACCGGGCCCCCCTCGATTTTCGAAGTAACCAACAGCAGATCGAGCACCCGGTACGACTTGGCAAGGTCTTCGTCGTCAACAACATAGGGCTCGTAAACTATCGAGGCGCCTGATTCCCTCAGCTTCGACACGAACTCATTCCAGCCGGGACCACGGATGAACCAGGTAATGCCCTTCAGCGGCAGGTTCGCCTTGATGACAGCTTCCAGAACGTCAATGCCCTTGCGGTTGCTGGAGTCGCTGGTTCGCTTCGCTGAGAACCCAATTACGAATGACTCTGGGCTGATGCCGAAAGCCTTCCTCAGCGCCACGCGTTCAGCACTGGTGCCGGGCTGGAAGAGTTCGACGTCGATACCATTCGGCAACTTTACCAATCGGTCTTGGGTGGAGAAGCGCTCCAAAAGATAGGAATGCCATTGATCCGAGACGGTCATGATGGCGTCGGAATAAGCAATAGGCTCGGTGCTAGCTTCATCCTCCACATGATGAATGGACGAAACAAATGCTGCCTTGGACCAAAACTCACTGCGATAGATGGTGGATAAACGCGGCGTAAGAAAGTGAACGAGATCCGGCTGAAACAACCCAGCCCATCGGCTACCGATGAAGCCGGGCAAGGCTGCATGCGAACAAAGCAATACGCGATGGCCCCCACCCCCCAAGGCATTGCGAATGGCAACTGCAGTTCTTCCGGTAATCCAGAATGCAGAGTCAGCCACAAGCAAGATGTTCAAGCCCATACCTCTAGACGCCGAACTTGAGCGTTACGTTTTTGTTCACTTCCGAAGGCTCAACAAGCCTAGAACTCATAGAGCGTGGTCACTATCCGACCGCCAGCCCCCGTTCCGGGCACCTCGCACAG
This sequence comes from uncultured beta proteobacterium, assembly GCA_963788035.1. Taxonomy (GTDB): domain Bacteria; phylum Pseudomonadota; class Gammaproteobacteria; order Burkholderiales; family Burkholderiaceae_C; genus Rubrivivax. The sequence goes on along the minus strand of CAWBFC010000007.1, from coordinate 74,920 downwards.
CACCCGATGTGATCTGGCGTTGATGCAAAATGGGTCCCGGCCGATGTCCACTCCGCTGTTAACGTCCATCCGAATGTTCGGGCCGGTGGGCTTGTCAAGGTTGGGAACAAAACTGGGGTCGGAAGGCAGATGCTCCGTGATGATCAAGTAACGGAAGGCACCGCGCAGCTGAACGAGGGCGCGTGAGATTTCCGTGTTTGATAGATGCTGAAACACTTGCCGGATGCATCCAACCTCGCCTCTGGGCGGAGGCTCTGCAGTGATGTCCAACGTAACGAAATCAAGGTTTGGCGCCTTGTACTTTTGATTGTTGTATTCAATCAGCGCGGGCACGACGTCACACCCCGTGTATCTTTCGGTGCAGTCAGTGAGCTGGCGCCCGACGTAAAAGTCGCCGCATCCGATGTCTACCAGCGAAGGCTTCGCCGGCAATTCGGACAGGAACTTCCGCACCGCTTCCACATATGGCAGCACCACGGCCGGATTTCTTGACCCACTTCCCGAAAAGAACTTGTCGGACCCGCTCTCATCTCGGCCCCAGACCCCCGAGGCATAAATCTCTTCAAAAACCTTGGGGCTGCTGCCAGTCTCTCGGCCAAAGAATCGAGAAAGAAGCTTTCTGGGTGAGATCATTTTCCTGAGAACTTTTAGGTTTGACTGACAATTGGCCGTGGCAAATCGGCGCTGGACCTATTGAACAGGCATCGTTGCCTTCTCTTCGCTGGGCGCTAATTCCCAGCAGGCTTCCAGGTCCACCAAGCTTGAACCTGAGTGGTAAGCACGATTTGAACTGCTGTCGACAACGCGAAAGCGCGCCAGATCATCGCCATCAAAGAGAACGGCGCCGCCACTATCCCCTATGTAAATCCTGACTGCGTACTCGCTGGGGAGCAATGGAATCGACGGAAACCGAACCTTGACCAAGTTCGCCCCCTTGCCAAGCTTCAGGTACTTCTGACGACCGCTTGATTGCGTGGCAACGTAAATCTGATCTGTTGTCCGAATGGCCACAGCAACTTCGCCGTCTGGGAGCTCGTGCTTAAGTGCAATGCAGATGTCGAGCTTCAATGCGGTCTTGAAGTCGACCTTGTCGGTCGGCTGGCCATCGGGGGCGCGAACAATCACCTTTACGGAGTCTACGTCCTCGATTTTCGTAATTGACGTAATTGGCGCTGATATAGAAGACTGCTGATCCAATTCGCGATAGTAGTGTTGAACTGCAACATCCGGCTCTCCATCGCAAACAAGGCGGCCGTGGTCCAACATTATCAAGCGGGTGCAAAGGCGCTGAAGCTGCCGGATGTTGTGCCCAACGATGAGAATCGTTCGATTCGACTCGTTCATCATGCTCATCATCTGACGAATGCATTTGCGTTGAAACGCGATGTCTCCAACCGCAAGCACCTCGTCCACGATCAGCACTTCAGACTTCACGGCCGTGGCAATTGCATAGCCCAGTCTGACCTGCATGCCTGAGCTGTATCGCTTGATCGGGGTATCGATGAAGCTTTCCAGTTCGGCAAACGCGATGATTTTGTCCACCTTGCCGTCGATCTCGGCCCGCGTTAGGCCCAGGATGCTGGCGTTCAGATAAATGTTCTCGCGCCCCGTCATGTCGCCCACCAAGCCGGCGCCGACTTCAATCAATGGGGCCACTTGGCCGCGCACTGTCACGCTGCCGCTGGTGGGCGTGGTGATCTGGCACAGGTGCTTCAGCAGCGTGCTCTTGCCCGCACCGTTGTGGCCGATGATGCCCACCACCTCGCCACGCTTCACGCTGAAGCTCACGTCGTCCAGCGCCTTGAACTGGCGCTTGGGCGCTTCTGGCGCGCGGCCCAGCAGGCGCTTGGCAGTGGCCCGCAGCCCTTCCAGCGCGCCCAGCCTGTATTCCTTGGTGAGGTTCTTCACCTCGATGACGGGCAGCTCGTCGGCTGCCGTGTTGTGGCTGGGGCTCATATCACGTCGGCAAAGTAGGCTTCAGCGCGCTTGAAGAACAGGTAGCTCAGCGGCAGCAGCACCGCCACCAGCGCCATGCCTGGGGCCAGCACGGCCCAATCAGGGGGCTGGTTGCGCAATACGGCGTTCTGCAGGCTGGTGATCACGCCAGACATGGGGTTCAGCGTGTACAGCAAGTACAGGGCCTCGCTGGCAGCACCCGCGGCCTGGCGTTCCAGCAGGGCGCGCTGCACCAGCTCAATGGGGTACATCACGGGGCTGAGGTACATGCCCAGGCTCAGCAGCAAAGGTACGCCTTGCGACATGTCGCGGCTGAACACGTTCACCGCGGCGCCTGCAAGGCTGATAGTCAGCGCCACCAGCATGGTGTAGATCAGCAGCGGCAGCGCCCACAGCGCCTGCCAGCCCGGCGCCCACTGAAACCACACCATCAGCAACGCCAGAATGACCACGCCGATGCCCAGCTCCACCGTCTTGGTCAACAAGCTGGCCAGCGGAAAGATTTCGCGCGGGAAGTAGATTTTCTTGATGAGGTTGGCGTGGTTCACCACGCTGCCCACGCCATCGCTCGCGGCATCTTGGAAGAAGACCCAGGGCACCATGGCGCAGTAGGTCAGCAGCGCGTAGGGCACCACGCCGGTGTCTATGCCCACGAAGCTGCGCACCACCATGAAGATGCCCACCATCATGAGTGGACGCAACACCACCCAGGCCAGGCCCAGATGGCTTTGCTTGTACCGCAGCACGATGTTCTTCCAGGTCAGCACGCGCAGCAGTTCGCGATACTGGTAAAGGCGGCGGGCGGCAGTGAACATCGGGCGTGGGTGGGGCAGCTTGTGTGGGGCCGCAGGCCGCGGCGCGTTCCAACCTCGCATTGGAACGCAGGCTTGCCGCTTGGGCGGCGGCACCTGGCCGCTGAAGTGCAGCAGTTGTCAGATATGACCGTAGATTGTGGCGGGTGATGGTGACAGACTCTGCGCCGCCCATGCCCCAGACCCCTGCCCCCCAAACCCGACGTGCGCTGGTGCTGAGCCAGACGCTGCCCGCCCACACGGGCTTGGGCGCGGCTATGCGGCTGGGCAACTGGGTGCAGGCGTTGGCCGCTGAGTACGCGGTAGACCTGTTGGTGGTGAGTGCTGACGCGCAGACCACCGCTGCCAGCTTAGGCGCAGAGTGGCACGCCCTCTGCGCCAGCATCACGGTGGTGAACGTGGCCGATGAAGCCGGCCCCTCACGCAACCGTTGGCACGACTGGCTGGGCCGAAGCCCGCTGATGTGGCGGCGCTGGCCTTGGCGCGCTGTGCAGCGCGCACTGCCACACGGCACCCACAGCCCCTATGTCGCGGTGCTGGTGTTCAGGTTGCGCTTGTGGCCAGTGTGGCTGCTGCTGCAGCGCCTGGGCGCACCCGCGCAGCGCGTGGTGCTGGACCTTGACGACGTTGAATCGGCAGCGCAGGCCCGCCAGTTGGCGCTGCTGGGGCGCCCCCACTTCGGCCGCTTGGGAAGCCTGCTGGCCTTGCTGGAGGTGCAACGCCTGGCCTGGGCCGAAGCGCGCGTGTGCCGGCGTGCAGATGCCGTTGCCCTGGCCAGCGATACGGATGCGCGAGCGCTTGCGCTGCGCACGCACTCACACCGCGTGCACGTGGTGCCCAACGCGGTGACGATGCCCGAGTTGCTGCCCCCGGCCGAGGCGCAGGCGCCGTTCACGGTGCTGTTCATCGGGGCGCTTGATTACTCACCCAATGCAGATGCCGTGCGCTGGTTGGCCGACGAGCTGCTGCCCCTGATGCAGGCACGCTGGGCAGGGGGCCGGCCGTGGCGGTGCCTGGTGGTGGGGCGGCGCGCGCCGGCGTGGATGCTGGGCACAAAGGGGCTGGAGGTGCACTCTGACGTGCCTGAGGTGCGGCCCTACTTCGCCCGCAGCCATGCCTTGCTGGTACCTATGCGCATGGGCGGTGGCACGCGCATCAAGATCATTGAAGCCCTGGGCATGGGCCGCCCCGTCGTTTCAACGCCGGTGGGTGCCGAGGGCCTGGGGCTGAGCGAGGGCACGCACCTGCTGCTGGGCGAAACCGCCATGGCCTTGGTGCAGGCGCTGGAACGGGTTCGCGATGACGAAGCCACCACCGCACGCCTCGTAGCAGCAGGGCGTGAGTTCGCCATGCAGCATCTCTCACAGCAAGCTGCCGCAGCTGCTGCGCTGCGGGTGGTTGGGGGCGCCGCTGGTCTGGGTGGCTCAGCCCAAGTCTGAGCCAGAACCGAAGTCGGTGACAAGATCGATGCTGTCGTCTCGGAAGCAGACGATGAGTTCGCCCGAGAGCAGGTAGTCCATCGGATAGGCGGACACGGCCTGCATGAATGAACGGCTGCTGCCCCGCCAGGGCAATTGCCAGTCATCCAGTTCCAGCATCAGCAGGTCGGTATGGCCGAGCCAGCTGGTGTCACCCGAGAAGACAGCGGCCTGTGCCCCCTCGACGTCGATCTTCACCACCAGCGGCTGGTGGTTGCCGGCCAGCGCCATCAGGTCTTGCATGGCGAAGGCGGGCACGCTGTCGGGTGTGCCTTCCGGAACTTCTTCGACACGGAACGCAGCCGAACCCTCTTCGCGGTGGGTTACAGCCAGGTGGCACTTGTGGCTCCAGATGCCGCCCTGCACCACGGTGACGCGGCTGCCCAGGTGCTGCACATTGGCGCGCAGCATCTCAAGGTTTGCGCTGTCAGGCTCTACCACCACGATGTGAGCCTCTGGAAACTCGCGCGAGAACCAGCGCACTGAAAGGCCGATGTTGCCGCCGCAGTCGATGATCAAGGGCTGGATGCCGCTGTCCACCTGGCGCCGATACTTCGCCCGCAGGTGCTCAGCCTGCGGAAACTGGCTGATGCTGTACTGGTCTTGCACCAGGCACTGCCAGAAGATGGAGCGATCGGCAGTCCCATCACGCAAGTGAATCGGATGCTCATGCCCCGGCACCTTCAGAACCAGCCGCGGGGCATGGCGGGCAGGGGCAAGTGCTTCAAGGCGCCAGCACAAGCGCAGGCCGTGTGCAGCGCCGAAGCGACGGACGTAGTTCGGCAGCCGCGAAAGCGCCTTCATCACTCTCTGGCGCAGACCGAGTGGGGGCTTGTGCTTCGCTTCAGGTGTCATTCGTTTGTTACCAGGGTGATGTCCTTGCAAGAGCAGACGCGAGGCCCGACGCCTCAATCTTGTGGGAATGCGCGAACCCATGTGGCGAAGCGCAGCGATGCGGGCGTCACTGGGCAGCTTCAGCAGGTCTGCGGCCTCGATGGCGCGGGGGACGTCGCCCTGCACAAAAGCTTCATCGAGAGCCTCGAACCGACGGCGGCGTATCTCTGCCTCTATGGCCGATCTGTTGGCCACGGGCACACCATGATGCACGAGGCCATGCGCGAGGATCTGCGCTTCACCCAGGCGCATACGCGCCGCGTTGAGCGAATCATTGCCACGGTGGCGCCGCACGCGTGCGAGCACGGGCTGCAGCAGGCCGACGCGGCCATGTGAGATGGCGCGCAAGGTGAACTCCCAGTCTTCGGCGCCGACACCCCTGAAGCTGGTGTCGAAGGCGCCAATGGCCTGGAAGAAGGTCTTGCGTACGAGCAAGCCGCTCTGGAAGAGGGGCTGGAAACGGATGGACCGCATGTACAGGTCGGGCAGGTCGACGATCAAGTCTCCGACCGTGCGGCCACCGGCGAACCAGCCGGGGGGTGCCACCGAGAACTTGTGCGGGTCGACGCGGTCCCCTTCGAAGGTGACGAAGTTGCAGTAAACAATGTCGAGGGCAGGCTCTGCAGCCAAGGCCCGTTGGGCCCGCTCAACGAACTCAGGCTCGAGCAGATCGTCCGAATCGCAGAAGACCACCCACTCGGTGTCTGCAGCGGCTGCGCCTGCATTGCGCGCAGCCTGCACCCCTTGGTGGGGCAGAAGCAGCGCCTGCACGCGCGGCGCGTAGGCTGCCAGCACCTCGGCAGTGCGGTCTGATGAGCCATCGTCCGCGACGATGATGTTCTGGAAGGGCAGCGTCTGAGCCAGTGCCGACTCAAGTGTCTCCACCAGAAGGTCTGCACGGTTGTAGCTGGGGATGATCAGGCTCAGCCCTGGGGCAGAGGAGCCTTCAAGAAGTGAGTTGGATGTCATGCACGCACCTTGCGCAACGCCGACTGCCACAGCAACTGCACCTCATGAGCGAAAGGATGGCGCAGAGCATGCACCGCGACCAGCCAAGTGACCAACAAGACCAAGCCACTGCCAAGTGTCACCTGCAGAGGCCCGAGTGCATCGCTCATAGTCACCTTGAAGAGCAGGCCTACCAAGGCAAAGACCGACAGCACCCGCAGGCTGTGGGCATGGGCACGCCATGAGGCCATGAGGCCAAAACCAAGCAAACGGCGCGCCAACCACACCTGGTAGGGCAGGGTCAGCAGATCGGCCATAACGATGGCGAGGATGAAGCCCTCAAGCCCCGAGGTGCCCCAGGCCAGAACACACACAACGCGAAGGACCAGCCCCAACAGGAGCACGCCCGCGCCTGCATAGGGTCTGCCAATGGCCACCAGGGCGGGCTGCACGAGTTGGTACCCCACCTTGACGGCTGCGGCCACACACAGCCAACGCACCACACCGGCAGCGTCGATCCAGTTGCGGCCGTAAAGGGCTTCGATGATCTCTGCTGGAAACAGCGCTACCCAGCAGAACGCCGGCCATGCCAGCACCGTGAGGTAAGCGCAGGCGCGCTCGAGTTGCGGACCAACCGGCACCTTGGCATGGTGCTGCTTGGCCAGCGCAGGCAAGGCGATGGCCGTGACTGTAGGCCCCACAACCTGCTGGAAAAGGCCCACCAGCCCGTTGGCGCGGCTGAACAAGCCCACCTCGTGAGCGCCCTGAAAACGCCCCAGAGCCAGGTCGGGCACGCCCTGGTAGGTGACGCGGGACAGGTGCCCAATCATCGCGCCGAAGCCGAACTTCACAGGTTCGAGCCATCCGCCGAATCGCGGCCACCACGCCATGGTCGGCGGCCGGATGAGGGCGTAAACCACCAATGCGCCAGCCACATTGGCAAAGTTTGCCCAGGCCAGCGCGGAAGCGCCCGCGCCTTGTGAAGCCAAGGTGAGGCATGTGATGGCGAAGGCTGTAGTGCCTACCAAGCCTGCGCAGGCGAGTTGCTCGGCCTTCATGTCCCGCTGCAGCAGGCACACCAGCACGGCGGCATAGGGCACCAGCAAGAAGCTGCAAAGCAGCACTTCAAGCACCGCGGCCAGGCCAGGCTCGTTGAACCAAGCTGCCAGTTGGTGCCGGGTGAGGAACAGCAAGCCGCCCAGCACCCAAGAGGCCACGAGCGTCAGGCCGAGCACTGAGGCGACCTTCCGACGATCGAGTTCACGGGTCTGCTGGAGATAGGCGTCGGTGCCCAGGTCGCGCAGGACGGCGAACACGTTGATGCAAACCACCGCGATGGAGAACAAGCCCACGTCCTCGGGCTGCAGAAGTCGGGCGGCAATCAGCGTGACCACGAACATGATGGTCATGTTGAAGTTGCTCGACAGGAACGTGATGACGATCGATCGGCGGATTTGCACGCTGGGCTGCCGGCCGGGAGGGCCGCTTCAAGTCAACCCGCGATGTTGGCCGCACAATGGCCGCTTCGCAGAGTGATGTGGCGCTGGAATTGGCAAATTGCCGCAGTTTGGACGTGTTCGATCTGCCCGGCCTGCGGCATGAACTGGAGCTGCACGCTGCGTCTCTAGGGCTGCAGAGCCCGGACGAAGTTGCAGGTACATGGGCTTGGTGGGAGCCCTACCTGGCAGGCGTGGCCAACCCTGCCGCGCCGTACGCGCTGCTCCGGCAGGCCGACGGCACCCCTAGCATGCCCCTGGTGGGCAGCCCCCAGGGCAGGCTGAGCAGCGTCTCGAACTACTACACACCCTTGTGCGCGCTGCGTGCAGACAAGGAGAGCGCGCGCGCAGGAGCCTTGGCACTCGCGAGCGCCGCTGTGGTGGAGCTTTGGCCGCTGACGGCTGACGCCGCTTTGGCCTGGGCAGCCGCGTTCCAAGAGCTCGGCTGGCACAGCACCACAGAGACGGCCCACGCGAACTGGTTCTTGCCGTGCGGTGGCCTCAGCTTCGACACTTACCTGGCTTCCCGCCCGGCGGCTCTGCGGCACACCTACCAGCGCAAGCTGCGTGCCTTCACCCGCGGCCAGCACGGCTTGCGGACGGAGATCGTCACGGCGTCGGGCGATGTCGAACGAGCCATGCACGCCTACGAGCAGGTGTACGCCCGCAGTTGGAAGCCACCCGAATCACACCCTGGCTTCATTCGCGCGTGGGCCTCTTCCTGCGCAAAGCGTGGCTGGCTGCGCCTGGGTTTGGCCTGGCGCGACGACCGTCCCATTGCCGCGCAGTTCTGGTACACGGCCCACGGCAAAGCCTTTGTGTTCAAGCTGGCCTATGAGCAGGCAGAGGCACGCTGGTCAGCCGGCACGGTGCTGACTGGCGAGTTGATGCGGCGGGCTCTGGATGTTGACTGCGTGCAGGAGGTGGACTACCTCAGCGGCGACGACGGGTACAAGCGCGACTGGATGACACAGCGGCGGGAACGCATGCGCTTGGTGGCATCGAATCTGCGGCGGCCCGCCGGCGCGTGGTGCGCGCTGAAGAACATCCTGCGCAGCAGGCTGCGCGGCGCGCCCGGTCAGAGCCCGCCAGTCACCACGCAACTGCGGTAGACCTTGCGCGTGAGCTCCACGCAATGCTTTGGCGAGAACATTGCAAGCAAGCGCTCGTCGACCTCTGGGGGGCGGGCGTCGCCCTTGCGCCCGTCCACTGCGCGCGCCATGGCGCTGGCCAGTGATTCGGCTGACCCCGGGGTGAACAGTTCGCCGACTTCGAGTGCCTGCAGCACCTCTACCGCTGCGCCATGCTCCGGGCCGACGAACTCAGCCCCGGCAAGCAGGCCCTCGATCATGATGAGCCCCAAGGGTTCGGGCTCGAGCGAAGCGGAGACAACCACCGAAGCAGATGCCATGAGGGCACGAACGTCCTTGCGGTGGCCCAGGAACTCCAGCACGCCACGCTGGACCAGTTCTTGGGCCTGCTCATGGAGTTGCGCTTCGTAGCGTGATTCACCGCGCTCGGGAACGCCGCCAATCACCAGGAAGTGAAGATCGCTGCGCTCGGCCGAAAGGCGCCTGGCAGCCTCGATGAAGAGGCTCTGGCCCTTCCAGGGCATGAGCATGCCCACCATCGCGATGGTGTGACGGTCAGCCCGGTGAGGGCGGCAAGCATCAACCACGGCCAAGTTCTGCGCGTCGACGCCGTCATAGATTTGGCGTACACGTTGCGGCTCGACCCCGTCCTGCACCAGTTCACGGGCCAACCAGCGCGAGACAGGAATGAAGTAGCGGGGCGTATCGAGCAACGCCTCGAAACGCTGAATTCGTGGATAGGGGCCGCGCACATGCTGGACGTAAGGAATGCCGAACACCTGCGCCACGAACATAGCCTCGCGGTTGCTCAGAGGCTCGTTGTTGCCATGAATGATGTCGGGCCGCTTTCGCGCTACCACCAGCGCCAGTGAAATCAGATAGGGCAGGCGGTTGGCCACGTCGTCGACGCGCCCCAGCACGAAGGTGATGGCACGCGCCAGCGAACGCGGCAGGGTTTCGCGCACACGGCGCGCGACCGGGCGCAGGTTCAAGCGGCGGTCGTTCAGGCAGGTGAAGCTCTTGACTGCCGCCGCCGCGCGCAAGACAGGGGCGTCGACGTTGCTGACAACGTGAAACTCCAAGGCTTCCGGGGGCACGCTGCGGAGCAAGGTGCCCGCGGCGACGACGGCACCGCCAAATCCAGATCCGTTTTCCACAAGCAGCACACGTCTTCGGTGCGCCGCCAAACCAGCCTGAACGCTGGGCGCCTTGCGCAACAGGTTGCTGCCAATGTGCAACACGGTTCGGGTGGCATCGGCTGCCCAGGGCGTGAAGCGCGGCAGTTCGAACAGGTCGGTGCCAGCGGTGCAGACACCGCCCCCTGTGACAACTGCCGCCTCATAGCCGCAACGCTTGACCATGGCCACGTGATCAAGCCCGAAGTCCTGCGCTGGGCGGCCGTTGGGGTAGGCAAACAAGCGCACCCGTGAACCGGTGATGCCTTCAAGGCACTCTTTGCTCTCGCCAATCTCGTGCTGCGCCTGGTCATCAGGAACACTCAGCAGGATGGGGTGCGCTACGGTGTGTGCGCCGATCTCGAATCCCATCGCGTGAAGGCGCCGAACACTTTCTGCGTCGAAGGAACTGGGCCGTCGGAGGGGTTGCTCAGCCTGCTGCTCCAGAGCTTCGATGGCCGCATCGCGTTCACGAACCAGCTTGTACTTGAGATCTTCCTGGATCAGCCGCGCAAGCACCCGCCGGGCATCGGGAGAGGAGAGATCCTCGAACGCCGTCAACGCTTCTGGCAGGACGGCGCCGCGAACGGGCAAGGCTTCGACAGCGTTCTCGATGCGTTCATGCCACATGCCAGCGCCACCCAGGGCGCCGGTGGTCACAAAGAATGTCGCATGCAGGCCCCGGGCCTGGAGCACGGGGGCCACGTTGCTCAACCACTCGCTGTAGCCATCATCGAAAGTGATGGCTACAGCGCGCGCGGGCAGATTGCCTCGGCGAAGGGCGCTGGTGGCCTCGGACAAGGGCAACACCCGCATCGACTCCGCGATGATGTCCATGAGCGACTTGAACACCGACAGAGGCATCTCGCCCGCTGGGATGCCAGGCCCATTGGAGGGGATACGATGGAACTGCAGGATGGTCAGCCGTCCTCCGCGGCCGCGCGGCGACAGAGCGCTCAACGCACCCTTCAGAAGGGTCAGCCGCATGCGGTCAAGCAGGCTGGGTGCCATTGAAGACCTCACGCCAACGGGACAGCATCAAGGCGTGGCCGTACTCGCTTTCCACCTGCGCCCGGCCAGCAGCCGCCCACCGGGGCCATTCGCCCTGGCGATCCAGCGCGTCTGCCATCGCAATGGCGAACTCTTCGTCGTCAGGGGCAGCGAGACGCGCGCACCCAGGTGGAAGCATGTGGGGCACATCCCCCACTGCGGTGCTGATGACAGGAATGCCCAGCATCATCGCCTCGAGCATGGCGATGGGCTGCTGCTCCGTATCGGAGGACAGCGCGAAGAGATCGAAGCGCCGAAGTGCAACCTGGGGCTCGCGGAGGTAGCCCGTGAATTCCACGAACGCAGAGACCCCCAGCGCCTGCGCCTGCGCTTCAAGCGCCCGGCGCACAGGTCCATCTCCAACGATCACCAGGTGGACGTCGTGTTGCGAACGGACGCGGGCGAACGCCGCTACCAAACGGTCCAGCCGCTTCTCTGGGCGCAACCCTGCGACAGTGCCGATGAGCAAAGGGCGGGAAGCAGGGCTGAGGTCGGCTGGTTCGGCTAGGTTCAGCACAGGGACGCCGTTGGGGATGTACCTCACGCGCTTGGCAGGAAGCCACCAGGCATCGGCGGCCTCGCGCAGGCGGCGGGAAGGCACGACGAGTGAAGCGCCGCTGACCCCGAAGAAAACCCGCCGCGACCAGAGACGCCTGGGCAGCTGCCCCCGCGCCTCGTCAGGGCCGAAACCATCTTCGACATGCACATGCGGCGCCAAGCGCGGACAGTTGGCCACCATCCACTCGATGGCGCCCCAGTTGTAGCTGAACACGCGATCGGGCCGCACCTCGCGCAGGACTCGGCGGAAACTCGCCCGGTTGGCGAGGCCACCGCCACGAACAACGCTGACCTTGAGTGGTACCCAACTCACATGCGCGTCCAAGCGGTCGGCGGCTTGCCACTGGCCATCCATCGCCACGATGACGTGGTGGAAGTCGGCGCCGAACGCATTGGCCAACTGAATAAAGCGCGACTGGGCTCCTCCGAGTGTGAAACTGGAGAAAGCGTGCAGGAGTGTCGGGCGCGAACTCGAAGTCATGCCCTTGCCAGCTTGAAGCCTCGCGCGACATCGCTCTCAGTCAGCCCCGCAGCGACGGCCTGCTGCCGAAGAATCAGGTAATTGACCGCAGCCAGACTGATCATGATGTAGGTCATCTCGAAATAGGCTGCACTGATGGAGGCACCACCTACCAGGTAAGCCACCATGCCGGCGCAGATCATGCGCGAAAGATCTTTTGACCAGTTGGCCGATCGGCCCAGCATCTTTGCCAATCGTCCCACCCGGGAAGCCATCACGAAGGGCACAGCCATCAGTGCCAAAAAGATGAAGAGCCCGAGAAAGCCCATGTCTCCCAGCACCTCGAAGTAGATGCTGTGCGCCGCTGCGGCGTACGTGGCCTGCGGTGTTTCAACCCAACCAAGCAGGCCCTGGGCAAAGCGGTACTTTTCGTAGACCTCGCCGTTCTGGACTGAACGGATGCCACCACCAAAAACCGGATGCGCCACGGCAATAGCGCTGGCTCTTTTCCAGGCGACAACTCGGCCCATGAAGGAGCTGTCTTCGTCGGCCGTCTGGATGGACTCCATCCGATTGGTCCAGGAGTCTGGCGCCAACGCGAGCACGGTGAGCCCCAGCGCGATCATGGTCACAAAACCCATGAATTTGCGCTTGCTCACCATCACCAGGTACAGCGAAACCGCGATCAGGCTCAGGAGCCCCCCGCGAGACTGGGTAGAGACGACGGACAAAACGTTCAACAGCAGCCCCATGCCCGCGACCACTCTGATCAGCTTGTGTTTGCTGTACCAGACCAGATAGAGCAGGAAGGGCAAGCACATCGTCACGAGCACCGCAAAGTGATTGCGGTCGCCGAGTTTTTCGTTCCCCCGTGAGAGGTGACCCCCGCCTGAGGCAATGAACTTCAAGCCTTCCATAAGCCCGTGATAGCCCGCCGACAAGGCCAGCATCAACACCATGGCATGCAGCCTGAACCGGCTGGTCACGACCATGGGCATCAGCACCGAGAAGAGCAAGGTCTTCTGCAGATCGATGGTGATTTCCCAGTTGCGGGCCACGTTCGGGTAGGCAAGGGCAGCACAAGCGATAGCGTGCGCCCCGAACCAGATGAAGATGAAGGCAACGCCATCCACCTTCATGGGCTTCATCTCTGAGTCGCGCCGCATCAGCAGCAAAACAAGCGAGATCAACGCAAAGAGAAGCACATACGGGAAGCTGCGCATGTACCCGTAGGCAAAGGTCTGGACGGCGATCAGACCCGACCAACCCCAAAGCAAATACGCCGCGAAGGCGTTGCGTAGGCACAGCGGGATGATGAGCGCCATCATCCCGAGGAGCATCAGATCACGCATTCGGGGGCCCTCCTGGGCCCGGGGCTCGGTTCCTGCCTTTCTTCAGAAGCGCCGGGTCTGTCTTGGGGTCGTAGCGCTCTTCGGTGAACGAGAGGATGCCCAGAGTCGGAGGTTCACCGGGGGGGCGTTTGCGCACGAGGCACCAAACAAGCCAGAGCATCAGTACCAACTCACCGAGCAGCAGGGCAGCCGTGATCATCGTGAGCGTCCAATCCGCGGGCTGAGTGAATCAAAAAGCGCCATCTGGGCCTGCGTTGTGCTGACCCAGGAGAAATTCTGCGCATAGCGCCTCGTTGCCGTCCTGTCGGCTGCACGGCTGGCAAGCACGTGCCATGCCCGGCAAAGTGCATCCGCAGATCGTTGACGCATCAACACCCCCGCCTCCGGCGCCGCCACCACCTCCGGCGTGCCCCAGATGTTGGTAGCCACCACCGGCGTGCCGCAGGCCATGCTCTCCAGCAACACATTGGCCCAACCTTCGCGGCTGCTGCACAGCACCAGCGCGTCAGCCGCGCTGTACCACCATCGCAGCTCGGTGTTGGGCACCTGCCCGGCAAAGTGAACGCGCTCGGCCACGCCCAGACGCGCAGCCAATGCGCGCAGGGCCGCGTCTTCAGGCCCGGCACCGACGATGGCCAGGCGCACATCTGGCAGGTGCACCAGCGCCTCAATGGCAATGTGGTGCCCCTTGCGCTCGATCAGGTGCCCCACCGACAGCAGCCAATGCCCCGCACCCCAGCCCAGCTTCGCCCGCGCTTCGGCCTGCGGCTCGGGGCGAAAGCGCTCCAGGTCGACGCCGTTGCGCATCACGTGCAGCTTGGCGGGGTCGGCGCCCAGTTCGGCCAGGCGGTCCATCAGCGCCTTGCACACGCCGATGCTGGCAGCGGCCTGCTCGGCCGTGCGCAGGATGCGCTGGCGCGGGCGCGGGTGCTCGGGGATGAGGTTGAGGTCGGTGCCGCGCGCGGTGACTACAAAGGGCTTGCCCAAGCGCCGAGCGATTTCTGCGGCGGCCACGCCGTCGGGGTAATAGTAGTGGGCGTCGATGAGGTCGAAGTCGAAACCGTCTTGAATGATCTTCTGCACTGCAGGCCACGCCGCGCGCACCAGGCTGGCCGGCGCCATTTCCATGGCCAGCTTGGGCAGCAGCAGGTAGCGCGGATAGACCACAGGCACGCCGTGCCGCACCTCGGCCGCAGGTGTTGCCGCGAACTGGCCGTATTCACCGAAGCGCTGGCTCTTGAACGGGAACCAGGGCACCGGCGCTACCACGCGCGTTTCCACCTCGCCGGTCTTCAGCAGTTCACGCAGGCGGGTTTCAACAAAGATGCCGTGCGAAGGCCGCACGCTGCTGGGGAACAGCGTGCTGAACAGCAGGGTGCGGATGGGGCGGGCCATGGTGGGTGTTGGCTGCGTCAACGCGCGCGCGCGGCGGCCAGGCGGGTGCCCAGCGCCACGGCACGTTCGGCGTTGGCACGCCAGGTCAGGCCCAGGCGGCCGATGGTGGCGTGGGCTTCCACGGCCAGGCGCTGGCGCAGCGGGGTGTCTTGGCACACACGCGCCAGGGCGGCTTGCAGCGCGCCCGGCGTGCCGTCGGTGAAGAGCAGCGCGTTCTGGTCGTGCTGCAAGATCTCGCGGATGTTCGGCGTGTCGGGCGCCACCACGGCCTTGCCCATCACCAGGTACTCCATCAGCTTCAGCGGCGAGGCGTAGGCCGTCACGGCGGGCTGCAGCGCCACGTCGAAGGCGGCCACGTAGGCAGGCACCTGGTCGCGGTGCACCACGCCCGTGAAACGCACGCGCTCGGCCAGGCCCAGACGCTGCGCCTGCGCTTCGAGTTCGGCGCGCACCGGGCCGTCACCCACCACCAGCAGCTGGGTGTTGGCGGGGGCGTCGCTCTGCGCCATCCAGGCTATGACGCGGTCCACGCCGTGCCAATCACGCACAAAGCCGGTGAAGCCCAGCACGAGGCGGCCACTCAGGCCGAGTTGCTGCTTGGCCTGCTCGGGGTTGGGCGCGGTGTCGAAGTGGGCTTCGTTGATGCCGTTGGGCACCACCACGATGCGCTCGGCCGGCACGCCCCGCGCAGTAACGTGCCCGGCCAGCACCTGCGTGACGGGCAACACCGCACTCGCGCGGCGCCACACGTGGCCTTCGGCCCAGCGCGCCAGGCGCACCAGCGAAAGGCCGCCGCTGTGCTTCATCCGCTCTTCGAACAGCGGCGCGTTCACTTCCAGCAGCAGTGGCTTGTTCAGGCGCTTGGCAGCCATCACGCCGGCCAGCAGAAACAGGTTGTAGCGCTCGTAAATGATGTCGGGCTGGAACTGCCGCGCCGCGCGCATCAGCTTGCCGTAGGCCACCAGCGAATAACCGAACTCCAGCAGCTCGTACAAGGCCTGGGGCAGCGCACGCTTGAGCGTATCGACAAAACCCGAGGCACTGCCCATCGCTCCCGGCTGCGCGCCAGCCGGCGCCTCGCCGCCGCCAGGCGCCACCACCATCACCTCGTGCCCGGCTTCGCGCAGCGCAGCGATCATCTCGTCGATGTGCACGGCCTGCCCGTCGCGCGAGGCGGTGCGGTGGTGGTAGAGCACACGCATGCCGCGGCCCCCCTTCACGCAGGAACCGCCAGCACCGCTTGCGGCGCGGCGCGGTGGCTGCGCTGCAGGTTGCGCAAGAAAGCCTCGAACATCACCAGGCTCCAGATGGCGACGCTGTGGTCGCGCTGGCCGCCTTCGTTCTCTTGCACGATGCGGCGCAGCTCGGCGCCGTCGAACATGCCACTGTCGGCCAGTGTGGCGCCGGTGAGCGCGCTGCGCACCGTCTCGCGCAGCGGGCCGCGGAACCAGCGCTGCAGCGGCACGCTGAAGCCTTGTTTGGGGCGGTAGAGCACGTCGTGCGGCAGGTGCGGCTCCATGGCCTTCTTCAGCAGCCACTTGCCCTGCCCGCCTTGCAGCTTCAGGCTGGAAGGCAGCGTGGCCAGCCATTCCAGCAGCTGGTGGTCCATCAGCGGCTCGCGCACTTCCAGCGAGTGCGCCATCGAGGCGCGGTCGACCTTGGTGTTGATATCGTCCACCAGGTAGGTCTTCATGTCGAGGTACTGCACGAAGGCCAGCGGGTCGTCGGTGTGGGCGTTGGCGGCGTGGCGGCGGAAGACTTCCAGCGCCTCGTAACCGCCCAGATCGCGCTTCAACTCGGCACTGAAGAGGCGTTGCCGCGCCGCTGCCGGCATCAACGACATGCTGCCGAAGTAGGCCGCAGAGGTGTCGCGCGCCAGGGCTTCGAAGGTGGTCTTGGCGCGGAACATGCGCGGCGCCCAGTCGGCCTTGGGGTACACCTGCCCCAAGGGGCCAAACAGGCTGCGGCGCAGGCCCAGCGGCAGCGCCGAGCGCAAGCGCTCTTCGGCCACGTGCATGCGGTGGCGGCGGTAGCCGCCCAGCGCTTCGTCGCCCCCATCGCCCGAGAGCGCCACGGTCACGTGCTGGCGCGCCAGTTGGCACACGCGGTAGGTGGGGATGGCCGAGCTGTCGGCGTAGGGCTCGTCGTACAGGTGGGCCAGGGTGTCGATGAGGCCGTAGTCATCAGAGGCCACCACCTGCGTGCGGTGGTCGGTGGCGTAGCGCTCGGCCACGCGGGCAGCGAAGGCCGATTCGTCGTAACCCGGCTCGTCGAAGCCGATGGAGCAGGTCTTCACCGCGCTGCTGCTCAGGCCGGCCATGGTGGCCACCACGGCGCTGCTGTCCACGCCACCCGACAAAAACGCGCCCAGCGGAACCTCGGCAATCATGCGCAGGCGCACCGATTCGCGCAGACGCCGCACCAGCTCTTGCTGCGCATCTTCAGCGCTGATGGTGCTGCCCAGCGTGAAGCGCAGGTCCCAGTAGGCCTGGGGCTCGCCCACGCGCTGGCCGCTGGTGATGACGAGCGTGTGCGCCGCCGGCAGCTTGCGCGCCTGGCGATAGATGGTGCGCGGCTCCGGCACGTAGCCGAGCGCGAAATACTCTTCAACGGCCAGCGGGTCGATCTCGGTGGCCAGGCCGCCGTGTGCCACCAATGACTTGAGCTCCGAGCCGAAGAGCAACCAGCCGTCGGGCAGCACCGCGTAGTACATGGGCTTGACGCCCAGCCGGTCGCGCGCCAGGAAGAAGCGGCGTTGGTTGCGGTCCCACAGCGCGAAGGCGAACATGCCGCGAAAACGCTCCACGCAGCGCTCGCCCCAGCTCTCCCAGGCGTGCACGATGACTTCGGTGTCGCTGCGCGTGCGGAACACATGGCCCAGGGCCTGCAGCTCAGGAATCAGTTCCTGGTAGTTGTAGATCTCGCCGTTGAAGACGACGACGACCGAGCCGTCTTCGTTGAACAGCGGCTGCTGGCCCGTGGCCACGTCGATGACCGACAGGCGCCGGTGGCCCAGGCCCACGCCCGGCTCCACGTGCACGCTGCCTTCATCGGGGCCGCGGTGGCTTTGCGAGGCGTTCATGCGCCGCAGCACGTCGGTGTCGGGCAGGCGCCCGCCGCGGGTGTCGAAAAGTCCGGTGATGCCACACATGGTGTTTACAGCCTCCAGACCTGAAGACCGAGCTCGCGCAGGGCTGCCGCATCGAAGGCGGCCTTCACGTCGACGAACACGCCGCCAGCGCGCAGCTTGGTGGCCAGCGTGGGCAGCGGCAGTTGCTGGAAGCTGCGGTGCGCCACGGCCACCACCAGCGCATCGGCTGCGGGCAGTTGCTCCCACCCGGTGAGCGTGATGCCGTACTCGTGCAAGGCCTCGTCGGCCGCGGCGTGCGGCTCGTGCACATGCACCTGCACGCCGTAGCTCTGCAGTTCGCGCACGATGTCGGCCACCTTGCTGTTGCGCAGGTCGGCGCAGTCTTCCTTGAAAGTCAGGCCGAGCACGTTGACGTGCGCGCCCTTCACGGCGCTGCCGGCGGCGATCATCTGCTTGATGGTCTGCTCGGCCACGAACTTGGCCATGCCGTCGTTGATGCGGCGGCCGGCGAGGATGACCTGCGGGTGGTAACCCAGCATCTCGGCCTTGTGCGTGAGGTAGTACGGGTCCACGCCGATGCAATGGCCACCCACCAGCCCGGGCTTGAAGCGCAGGAAGTTCCACTTCGTGCCGGCAGCAGCCAGCACCTCGGCGGTGTCCAGGCCCATGCGGTGGAAGAGGATGGCCAGTTCGTTCATCAGCGCGATATTCAGGTCGCGCTGTGTGTTCTCGATGACCTTGGCCGCCTCTGCGGTGCGGATGCTGCTGGCGCGGTGCACACCCGGCAGCACGATGCGTTCGTACAGCGCGGCCACGCGGTCCAGCGTCTGCGGCGTGTCACCGGCCACGATCTTGAGGATGCGCGTGAGCGTGTGCTCGCGGTCGCCCGGGTTGATGCGCTCGGGGCTGTAGCCGACGAAAAAGTCTTCTTTCCACTTCAGGCCCGATTCGCGTTCGAGCACGGGCACGCACACCTCTTCGGTGGCGCCGGGGTAGACGGTGCTTTCGTACACCACGGTCGCGCCGCGCTTCATGTGGCGGCCCACGCTGGTGCTGGCGCCCACCAAGGGCCCGAAGTCAGGGATGTGGGCTTCGTCCACCGGGGTGGGCACGGCCACGATGATGAGGTCGGCCTCGGCCAGGCGGCGCGGGTCGTCGGTGTACTCGGCGTGCTGCGCGGCACGCAGTTCGTCGTCGCTCAACTCGCGCGAAGGGTCGGTGCCGGCCTGGCAAGCCTGCACCTTGGCGCTGGCGATGTCGAAGCCGATGGTGCGCATCTGCTTGCCGAACGCCACCACCAGCGGCAGGCCGACATAGCCCAGGCCGATGACGGCCAGCACCGGCGCTTGCGGCTCACCGCTCATCGGGCCGCCCCTTGCTGGCGCGTGGCTTCCAGGGCCTGCAGCAGCGTGGGCAGGCTGGCTTCGGCGTAGGTCTTCAGGCGGGCATCGGCGGCGGCACGGGCTTCCGGTGTTTCGTCGGGCACGGGAGTGCTGAGGAAGATCACCGCGCCATCATCGCCCCGGCCCAGCAGCCGGTTCAGGGCCAGTTGCAGGCGTGCACGCACGTCGCTGGTGAGCAGCTGGCCCTGGATGGCGTAGACCTGCCACACACGCAGGCGTTGCGCGTTGGTGCCCACAACGCGCTCACGCACGTCGCCCACACGCAAGGGCAGGGTCAGCGCGCCGACAGCGAGCACCGTGTTGCTGCGATCCACCAGCATCCAGCGCGATTCGGTCTTGGGCTCCACCATCAGGTTGACCGAGCTCACGAGCTTGCGGTCGTAACCCTGAGCGCGGTAATAGCCGAGCCACAGGTCCACCCGGTCAGCCCCTTGCGCATAACCGGTGTTCGTCACCTGCCGCGCCCCGGCAAAAGCCGGCTCCCAGGTGCTGGCGGGCGCCCCGCCCTGCCAGCCGCCCGGCATGCTGGCCGGCAGCACCACCTGGGGCTCGGGCGCCGCGGCATCGCGGGCGTTGAGGTAGGTGGCCGCCAGCGGCGCGGCCGCCGCCACTGCGGCGAACAGGCCGGCAGCCAGCCACACGCGGCCCGCCGGTGCCGGCACGGCCGCGGCGCCTTGCGGGGCGGCGGGCAGCGGCGCGTCGGGTTCGCTCCAGCGAGCGCCCAGCACGAACATGATGCCGATGACGATGCCGAAGAACACCCAGCCGTAGATCAGGTGGTCGGCGCCGGCGGCCAGTTCGTTGCCCGACAGGTGGCCCAGCATCACGATGAGGTAGGCGCGGAACCAGTTCGCCAGGATGGGCACCAGCAGCGACAACACGATGAAGGCCACGCGCCGCTTCGTGCTCTGGTAGTTGAGGTACGCGAACAGCGTGCCCACCATGAACGAGGCGATGAGGTAGCGCACGCCGCTGCAGGCTTCCACCACGCTCCAGCTGCCGGTGGGGATGACGAAGTTCAGGCCCTCGCGGTAGACCGGGATGCCGGTCAGGCGCAGCGCGGCGATGGTGAAGTCGGCCGTCCACTCCATCATCATCGGCACCATGAACTCGCCCAGCGGCACGGCGAAGAACAGGAAGAGCAGCGGGAAAGTCAGCTCGCGCGCCACGGCCCAGCCGAAGACAGCCGGCACCGACAGCACCAGCAGCGCCACCAGCGCGAACTGCGTGCCGGCGTTCACGCCGATCAGCGCGCCCAGCAGCCACACAAAACCCAGCGCCGCGGCCGGCAGCAGCACCCACAGCGCGGGCCGCACGGGCAGGCGTTGCAGCGCCTCTTGCCGGCGCCAGATGAGCCACAGCACGATGGGCGGCACCAGGAAGGCGTGCGTGAAGGTTTCGGAGCGAGACCAGATGTCGACCATGGCCTGCGCCGTGTCGCGGAAGACCAGCAACAGGCCGGCGAGCAGCAACACGCCGGGCAAAAGGCGTTGCAGCGCGCTGGCGGGCAGAGAGAGCAGTTTCATGCGGCTTCGCGCACGGGCGCGTGGGCTGTGAGGGCAGATTGCAGGGCGTCGTCCAGCGTGGCCAGGCGGGCGTTCCAGGCGTAGGCCTGCAGCACACAGCGGCGGGCGTTCAGGCCGATGCGGCGGGCGCTGTCGGCATCGGCCAGCAGGGTGTGCAGGGCTTGCAGGTAATCGGCCGTGTCGTCGGCGGCCAGCAGGTGTTCGCCGGGCGTGGCGTCGATGGCTTCCACGCACACTTGCGCCGCCACCACGGGCTGCTGCATGGCCATGGCCTCCAAGATCTTGTTCTGTATGCCGCGTGCCAGGCGCAAAGGCGCCACCACCGCCGCGGCATGCTGCAGGTAGGGCCGCACATCGGCCACGGTGCCGGTGACGTTCACGTGTTCGCCGGCCAGCGCGCGCACGGCCGGCGTGGGGCTGCGGCCGACGATGTGGAAACGCGCCGCCGGCCAGCGCTGGCGCAGGGCGGGCAGCATCTCTTGCGCGAACCACTGCACGGCGTCGATGTTGGGCCAGTAGTCCATCGCGCCCGTGAAGACGATGGGCAATTCATCGGCGCTGAAGGGCGAAGGCCGCGCGGCATCGGGCGCGAAGTAGTCGCAGTCCACGCCGTTGCCCATGGCGGCGACGAGGCCGGCGCTCTCAGGCGCCAGGCCGCGGAAAAGATCGGCCTCTTTCTCGGTGCACAAAAACACACGCTGCGACAGCGCGGCCACCTGGCGTTCGTAGCGCAGCAATTCCAGGCCTTCGCGCCGGTACAGCCAAGACATCGGCCAGCGGTGGGCATCGGCATAACCCGTCCATTTGGCCGAGTCGACATCCACCAGGTCCATCAGCATGGGCGCGGCCAGGCCTTCGGCGTACTGGCCCATCGATGACGAGAACACCACCACGGCATCGATGTGCTCGGTCTGGCGCAACTGCTGCACCCAGGCGGCCAGCGCGGTGTCGCGGTAGTACTGCAGGGTGAGCGGCTTGCCGGTGGCCAGGCCGCCCAGGCTCATCAGGCGCGCGCGCTTGGGGTGCAGGCGGCTCGTGTGCAGCCCGGCGCACAGGCCGCGCACGGTATCGACATGCGCTTCGTCTTCGGGGTCGTCGACGAAGGTGCCCAGGAAAACGCGGTGTTTCGCCGCCAGGTGCTTGAGCAGGTGGTAGCTGCGCACCTTGTCGCCCTTGTTGGGCGGGTAAGGCAGGCGGTGGACGAGGAAGAGAACGTTGGCCATGCGGCAGGGTGTTGCGACGCTCAACCCAGGCTGCGCACCACGAAGGGCCCGAGCCAGTTCGCAAAGCCCAGCGGCAAACGCCGCCACGTTTCGATCATCAGCTTGTACTTCTTGTTCGCCGGGTTGTTCTGCGGCACGGCATCGCGTTTGTAGAGACAGTACTCGTAGTGCAGCGGCGTGGGCTCAAAACCCCAGTTCTTCTTGAAGTTGTAGGGGCCGGTGCCGACCTTGCTGCGGCCGTAGTCGAAGGTCTTGAGGCCGCGTGCGCACGAGCGGCGCATCAACTCCCAGTACTTGAAGTCATTGGCAGCCAGGTCACGCGCGGCCCATTCGTCGCCGGCGTAGTAGGGCAGCACTTCGTCGCGGAAGTAGAAGCTCAGCACGCTGCTGAGCAACTGGCCTTCCGGGCCGGTGACGGTGAGCACCTCGCAGTCGTCACCGAAGTGGCGCCGCAGCGCCTCGAAGTAACGGCGGCTGAGCGCGGGCGTGCCGTGGCGGTGCACGTTGTCGGCATAGAGCTGGAAGAAGCGGTCCACCCCGGGGTCGATCTCGCTCTTCAGCCCGTTCTTGATGCCCTTGCGCACCATCGCGCGCTGCTTGCGCGGGATGGCCAGCATATTGGCCTCTTCTTCCGCCAGGATTTCCTTGCGGAAGGTGACGTAGAGCTCCTGCCGCGGCCAGCCCTCGTGCTGGCGCTGCAGCTGGCGCAGCTCCAGGTGGTCCACCCCCAACTGCTGCGCCAGGCGCTGGGCCTCGGCTTCCAGTGCGGTGGCGGTGGCCTCGTCTTCAGCCGCCACGCCGCCATACACCGCGAAGGGAAGGCTGGTGAGCGCCGTGCCGAAGAGCACGCTCTTCATGTGCGCCAACGGCAGCACGCCGGTGACGCGGCCGCCTTCGTGCGCAAAGAGGTAATGCGTGTCGTGCCGGAACACGTCGCGCATCACCTGCTGCCAGGCGCTGCGGTGGAAAAAGGTGGCCTGCGGACAGGCCATGACAAAGGCGTCCCACAGCGCGGCGCCGCGGGCGTCCTGTGGGGCCAGGCGCTCGATGGTCGGCACGGGCAGGCTCAGGCGCGGGCCGGGCTGGGCGCAGCGGCGCCGGCCAGGAAGATGTGGTCCATGCGGCCCCAGCGGAAGTCTTGCAGCAGCTGGCGCAGCTTGGCCTCGTTGCGATCGAGGTTCACGTAGTGTCGGAAGCGCGTCTTGGCGTCGATGCCGGGGATGCGCGGCTGGCCAGGGTCGATCTCCCAGGGGTGGAAGTAGAAGATCGCGGCTTCGCGGTCTTGCTGGTTCACGCGGCGCAGCATCCAGCGCGAGAGTGCATAAGGCATCAGCCGGAACCAGCCACCGCCCGTGGACGGCAGGTTGCGCTGGCCCATGCGCACGGTGGTGATGGGCACTTCCATCAGGCCGGCGCCCACGCGGTAGGCGAAACGCGGTGAATCAGGCATGCCGTAGTGGTCGTGCTTGATGGGGTAGATGCTGCTGCTGTAGGTGTAGCCGGCGCGGGCCAGCTCGTCGAAGGCCCAGAGGTTGCCGGTGCCGATGCTGAAGCTGGGTGCGCGGTAGCCCAGCACGGGGCGGCCGGCCAGGTCTTCGAGCAGCTGCTTGGAGCGGGTGATGTCTTCGCGGAAGGCCTTGGCATCCAGGTCGCTGGCACGTTCATGCCCATAGCCATGGCTGGCCAGCTCGTGCCCGCCTTCGACAATGCGGCGCACCAGCTGCGGGTAACGCTCAGCCACCCAACCCAGGGTGAAAAAAGTGGCCTGCACCTGGCGCTCGGCCAGCATCGCGAGGATGCGGTCGACGTTGCGCTCGACACGGCACTCGCGCGCCTCCCACTCATCGCGGCGGATGTAGGGTGCAAGGGCAGAGACCTGGAAGTAATCTTCCACGTCGATGGTCAGGGCGTTGGTGATTTGCGGTGCAAGCATGGCAGCGCCCATTGTGGCCGCCCCGAAGAGCGGCCCGGGTGGTGATATGCCACGCCGCGCCGGGCTCAGGCGCCCGGGCTGTCGGGTTTCTTGACGGCTTCGACCAGCTTTTGCAGCATGGCCAAGGTCTGCACGTTGATGCGCTCCAGGCGCAGCAGGCTGCGCTCCAGACGCTGGAGCTGGTCTCCACGCTGATCGGCCGTTAGCGCGGCGATCTGCTGCGACATGGCATCCAGCTCCTCGCCGCCCATCTGCACGGCGCCGAGGTCGACATCGAGCAGCGCGCCAGCCATGCCGCCGGGCATGTTGGGGTCGGTGGCGGTGGCCACGGCACGGCGTGCGGCGGCACGGCTGGCGGGCACCGCGTTTTCCTGATCCAGCTCACGCACCACCTCGTTGACATCGGCCACCGTGATGAGCGTGCGCCCACCGAGGAAGCCGGCCAGCAGCAGGCGATCACACACCGCGTTGATGCGCCGCGGAATGCCACCCGTGGCCTTGTGGATGCCGTCGAACACGCCAGGCTCGAAGCTGGGCTTGCCCTTGGCGCCGGCGCACTTCAGCCGGTGTTCGATGTAGCCGCGGGTTTCGTCAGCGTCCAGCGGCCCGATGTGGCAGGTGGCCGCCACGCGCTGGCGGAACTGCTCCATCTCGGGCTGCTGCAGGATCTCGCGGAACTCGGGCTGACCCACCAGAAAGCTCTGCAGCAGCGCCTGGTTGCCGAACTGGAAATTGCTGAGCATGCGCAGCTCTTCCACCGCACGCGGCGTGAGGTTCTGCGCCTCGTCGACGATGAGCAGGCAGCGTTTGCCCTTGCTCGTCTGGCTGATGAGGAAGGCCTCCAGCGTGATCAGCAGCTCGCTCTTGGGCACGTCTTTGACGCGGAAACCGAAGGCCGCGCCCACCATGCGCAGCGTGTCTTCGGCACCCAGCTGCGTGGTGACGAGGTGACCCGTGATGACGTTGCTGCCGTTGAGCCCTTCGATCAGGCTGCGCAGCACCATGGTCTTGCCGGCACCGATCTCGCCGGTGATGACAATGAAGCCCTCGTTGCGCGAGACGCCGTACTCCAGGTAGGCCTTGGCGCGCCGATGCTGCTTGCTAGCGAAGTAAAAGCTCGGGTCGGGGTTGAGCTGGAAGGGTTTGGCGCTGAGGCCGTAGAAGGCTTCGTACATGGCTCAGTACCGCATGGAGAGCGTGGCGGTGGCAGCCGCCTCGCTGTAGGCATTCAGGACGCTGTTGAAAACGGTGTAGCGGGCGGAGAACTGGGCCGTGGTGTAGCGCCCGAGCCGATCGGACAAGGACACACTCAATGATTTGAAGTCGGTGCCGGATTGCGCCATCTGCGGTTTTGTGCGGTTGCGCGAACCCTGGAGCGACATGGACAGGGTGGGGCTCAGTCGGTGCGAGGCCGTGGCGGTGTATCCGGCTTGCTTGACGGGCTCTTGACCCACCGCCAGGAGATCGATTCGCGTCGTGCGCGCCGCGTAGGCATTCAGCGACAGGGTGGTGCGCACCCCGCCGTAAGACCATGACACATCGTGTCGACGCTGCAGGCTGGCGCCGCCGGCCACGAAACCGCCCGCCACCGTGCTGTTCGGATCGAGCCCCAGCTGCTGCAATTGCGTCCTGACCAGTTCGTCGCGCAGCGCCGGGTCCGGCTGCTGCGAGGCCAGTTGCGCATAGAACTGGTCGTACAGGGTCTGCGGGCTGCCCAGGCCGTTGGGGTTGCCGTCGCGCAGCAAGTCTTCCACCGTCGCAAACCGGAAGGTCGAGCGCGAGAACCGGTGCTCTAGGCTGGCCTTGGAAGACCGACCGAAAACACGCTGATCGCCGCCGATCACCAGCCGGGTGCGTGGTCCCGGCCGCCACTGCAGATCGGCGCCCGTGGTGCTGCGTCGAGC
This sequence comes from uncultured beta proteobacterium, assembly GCA_963788035.1. Classification (GTDB taxonomy): domain Bacteria; phylum Pseudomonadota; class Gammaproteobacteria; order Burkholderiales; family Burkholderiaceae_C; genus Rubrivivax. The sequence continues at coordinate 49,175 of CAWBFC010000007.1, read as the reverse complement.
GCGGGCCACGTTCAGGCCTTCCTGCGACTCGGTCCCTGCGCGAAGCTGCAGTTCCACTTCGATGTCGGGCCTCACGATCAAGCTGGCTGTCGCGCGCTCAGTCAGCGTGTCGCCGCTGGCACGGAAGTCCGAGGCGCTGCGCTCGGCACCCAGGGCCCAGGCCAAGGCTCGCGTGCCGGCCGAGCGGACACTCACCGTCGAGGTCTGGCTGAAGCTGTCGCCGGCGAGCGAACGACGCTGGTTGGTTGCATTGCCCCGCCATCCGATTTCGTAGCTGGCGATATCTGCGATCGGCCCGCGCAGGGTTGGCGCCAAACTTGCCGTCCCAACCTCGGACGCCTGTTCGCGGCCTACTACAGAATCAGGTGCGTACTGGGCATCGAATGCCGATGCGTTGCGCCGTCCGTAGGACGCGCCGGCAGCGACAGTCAATCTGTTGGGAACCAAGATTCCCAAGGCACTGGCGCTCAGTCTATGGCTGACTTCGCGGCCTACATCGCTGCTGTGTTGTTCCAGCCCCAACGAGTAGTCCATCGAACCTTGCAGCCACCCTTGGCGACTGCCAAGCCGAACACCAGGCCTGACCTCCAAGGCTTCGTCGTTGAAGGCCTGGCCCGCGCGGCTCACGCGGGTGTGGGTCGCCTGGAGGTCAACCGTTGAGGAAACCGTCCATCGGGGCGCGGGTTGTGCGCCCACCTGCAGCGGTACCGCCGCTGCAAGCAAGCTGAACAGCACACCCCCGCGGCGACAGGAAAAACGGCCGCCCAAGGCCCCTGCGCCGTGTTGCCTTGTGCCTTGCGCCGCGGTCACTTCAGGCTGCCGGGTTGGGCGACTGGCTCGTGTGCAGAAACGCGCTCATCGGATGCCGTTTGAGCCCCAGCAGCGTCAGACTGCCCGCCAGCCGCTGCGCCGTACCCATAGCCATAGCCGTAGCCATACCCATAACCATACCCATAGCCAAATTCGCCGCCTTCGCGGGCCCGATTCAGCAACATCATCTTGAGCGGGCAGTCTTCGATGGCGGCCAGGGCCTGGTCAACCGTGCGCTGCAGCGTGCGCTCTGCGTGCACCACGATCACCACCTGCCCCATGTGCGTAGCCAGAACGCGAGACTCGGTCGTCAGCAGAAGGGGCGGTGAATCGAAGATGATGATGCGGTCTGGGTAGCGTGTGGCCATGTCTTCGAGCAGTTGCGACATGGCATCGCTGGCCAGCAATTCGGTGGCGCGTGGGTGCGGCGAGCCGCTGGGCAGCAAGGTCAGTTTGTCGACATTGGTCCGCAGCAGCACGCTGCTCATGTCAGCCTTGCCTTCGAGCAGGTCCAGCAACCCGGGGCTGGGCGCCACGCCAAGCATGCGCAGGATGGAAGGGCGCGCCACGTCAGCGTCCACCAGCATCACCGTGTGGTCCAGTTCGGCTGCAATGCTGAGTGCCAGATTCACGGAAGTGAAGCTCTTGCCCTCGCCGGGCATGGCGCTGGTCACCATGATCAGGTTGCCGTGGCGGACCGTGGCCGCGCCCTTGCCCATCGCGTTCGTGATCAGCGGCCGCTTGATCACGCGGTACTGGTCGGCAATGTGGGTGCGCACCGAACTGGGCGTGACGAAACCCGCCGAGGCCAGTTGCTGCAGATTGAGTTCGACCTTGCGCGAGGTGACTGCAGGTTCAGGCTTCGCCGCCGGGGCGACCATGGCAGGGGCTTCGTCCAAAGCCACCTGCATCGAGCGGTCTTCGACCACCGCTGCCGCCCGGCTGTGCGCCCCGGCATGCGCTTGCGCCTCGGGTTCTGGTATCTCGATGCCCGCTTGGCGCAATTGCTCCAGGCGCTGGGCGGCGAGTTCTATCAGGCTCGTCATCGCTAGGCCTCTTCAGCGGTTCACCAACGTCATTGTGATCAGGGCGGCACAGAAAACGCCCACCAGCCCCCCGGAGCCGAAGACGAAACCGAGCAGCTGGCGGCGCTGTTGCTGGCGCTCGGCGTCCGACACCAATCGGGTCACCACCCCGAGCAAGGGCAGACCGGTTTTCAATCTGAGCTCTTCACCACTGCCAAAGGTGGGGCGCAGCTGGCTGGAGACAAAGGCCAGCGCGGCGCCGACGGCCAAGGCGGCGACCAGGACGCCAGCGAGAAGAGCCTCGCGATTGGGCGACACCGGCTTGGGAGCCACACGGGGTGGATCGATCAAGCGAAACTCGGCCATGCCCGATGCAACATCGAGATCACCAGACATCACGGCCGCCTGCCTGCGCGACACCAAATCTTCGTAGCCCCGCTTGGTGATGCTGTAGTCGCGGTTCAACTGGGCTGCTTCGGCCTCGATCTGCGGCGCGGTTTTCAGTGATTCACGCACTGCGCCCATGCGGCTGGCGTACTCGCTCACCCGCGCCTGGAGGGTGGCCACCTGAACTTCGGCACCAGCCAGCATGCGCCGAAGTTCCTGCAGCACGGGGGAATCCACGGCCGCGGGCGACCCAGGCTCGCCCTGATACCGCTTGCGGAGATCGTCGACTTCGCGCTTGCGCTGCTGCTCCAGCTCCGACAGCATTCGACGCGTGTTCAGCACGTCGGGGTGCTTCTCGGTGTAGCGCTGCAGCAGGCCGTCGAGATTCCGCTTCATGCCATCGATGCGCGCGTCCAGTTCTGGCGTTGCCAGCGCTGCGCTGACCCGGGCTGAACCTTCTGCCACTGGCGCGCCAGATCCGAAGGCCTTCTGTTCGCGGTCCAGTTGCACACGGGCGGCATCACGCGCTCGCTCGGCTTCGCGCAACTGCAGGCGCGCCGCTTCAAGTTGCGCAGCGACCTCACCCATTCGATCCGCCGAACTCTTGCCGTCCAGGTTCTGCCGCTCGATGTTCCGCAAGCGGAACTCCTTCAAGCGCGCTTCAGACTCTTCCAGCTTGGCTTCAAATGTCTTGATCTGCTCGGTCAGGAAGGTCTTCGCCGAATCGGTGTCTTTTCGACTGGCACCCAGGCCCGACTCCACAAATATGGACACCAAGCTCTGGACAACCCGTTTGGCACGCTCGGGCTCCTCGGCCTTGTAGCTGATGTAGTAGAGGTTGTTGCCCCCAGCAAGCCGGATAGAGATGTCTTTGCCCAGGCGATCAACCAAACGCTCCCGGTCGTCCTTGCCTTCGACCTTCAGATCCAGGTCGGCCATGCGCACCAGCTTTTCGAGGTTCGGCCGACTGATCAGCGTTCGGCTGAGCATCGAGATCTGTTGATCGATGTTCGGCTGGACCGCCAGACCCGACATCAGCGGCTTGAGGATGGAGTCGGTGTCGACATAGATACGGGCCGAGGCTTGGTACTGGTTCGGAATGTTCCAAACCACGACCGAACCCACGGCCGCCGCCACCCAGGCAGCGATCAACCCCATCCAGCGGAACTTCCACATCCCTCTCAGGATGTTGTTCACCTGCAGCAGAAGCTCTTGCATCAGTCTCTCTTGCGCCAAGTAGCCAGCTCGCAGCCTTGCCGGGAGCCGAAGGCCTCGATCACCTGCCGTGCTCCGAACGCACTCAGAACAGGCTCTGGGGAATGATCAGGATGTCGCCCGGACGCATTTCGACGTTGGCCGAGACATCGCCGCGGCGAATGAGGTCCTTCAAGCGCACGCTGTATTGCTTGTTGCCATCGGACCCTCTCAGGATCGTTGCGCGGTTGCCATCGGCGAAATCGGTGAGCCCGCCCACCGCGATCATCACGTCGAGCAGGGTCATCTTCTGTTTGTAGGGCAGGAACTGCGGCTTTGCAGCCTCACCGACCACTCGGATCTGTTCGCTGTATGGGCCGACAAAACCCGTCACGATCACCGTGACCACCGGGTCTCTCACAAACGTGGCGAGCTTCTTCTCGATGTCGCGCGCAAGCTCCGAAGAAGTTTTGCCTTGAGCGACCAGTTCGTCGACGAGGGGCGCGGACACCTTGCCATCGGGGCGAACGGGCACCGACAGAGACAGATCGGGGTTGCGCCAAACAATGATGTTGACGCTGTCACCGGGCCCGATGACGTAGCTGTAGTCGGCACCGGCAGCACTTGCAGGGGCCGGCGGAAGTTGCCCCTGGGACAGACTGGAACACGCCGACAGGAGGGCCGTCGCCACCAGAACAACCCACGACGAAAGGGCGGACACGCAGGTTTTGCCAGGAGACATCGACTTCTTCCTCTAAGAATGGAGATTCGCCGGACCAAAGGACATGCCACTCGCGCCTCGATCTTCGACGAACCCGAGGCCGACAGGCGAAGCCGCGGGCGTGCTTTGTACCCAGGGCACCGGGCGGGACGCGATGATGGCATGGGCAGGATCTCGGCAACGGGGCGCTGCGGCACCGTGCGGCATCAACTAGATAGATAGTTCACGCCCTGGTAACGATGTCGATCCGGCGCCAAGCCTGCATCGTGCTCACTGCGCGATGCCTGCGCCACTTGCGTTGCCACCGCCCGTGGTGTGCCGGGCACTCAACCCTCTTTCAACCGCGGCAGAGCCTGTCGACAAGCTTTACACCGCCAGAACGCATCCTCGCCCACGACCAAAGCCAGCACGCCAAAAAAAGTTGTTTTTGCCAAATCAGTCGGAAATAAGTTTCATTTATATCAATATTAACCAAAAAAGAGGCGATTTGGCGCCCGAGATCTTCCGCGCCGAAGGCTGGCACGCCTAGTGCTTTATACAAGCCCAGCAACCCGCTGTTCGGGTTCAGGCCCCTCAAACACCGGTTATCTGGAGAAGCAAATGAACACCACCCTGAAAGTCATCGCAGCCGCAGCAGCGCTCGTTGCTACCGCTGGCGCCCAAGCATCTATTCTCTTTGTCGACAATTTCGACGCCCCGACCACCGCCCTGACCATCACCGACGCGACCACCACCGGTGGCGCCGTGTGGCAAGCTGCTCCTGGTACGACACTCAGCGCGCCGAACATCGCCACGTCGCGTCGGATTGGGGCAGAACTGACCTCCAACCCGTTCGGCAATGGTTCGTTCTCCACCACGGTGGGCGGCAGCCCGATCGGGACCCTCTCGGCGCAAGGCACCACCGGCACCAAGGGCAAGGCACTGGTCGAGTGGATCATCCCCGCCGTCTCGTTGCCGACGCTGGTCGGCAACAGCTACTTCTTCTCCATCCTCGCATCGACCACGGGCATCTCTGGAGCCACCAACGTCAACTTCATTTTTGACGGCGCCAATGACTTCACGCTGTCGAGCAGCTTCCCGTTCGAGCTTCAACTTGTCGGGCACGCCGGTGACCTTCGCCCTCGACACAACCCAGGCGGGTTACCTCCTCGGCGGCGGTACGCTGACGCTGGAGTTCCACCTGACCGAAGCTGCATCGTTCACCATCGACCAGTTCGCGATCCAGGTGCCGGAACCCTCGTCGCTGGCCCTGGCCGGTCTGGCCCTGTTGGGCGCTGGCTTCGCCGCCAGCCGCCGCAAGACCAAATAAGTCCTGTAGCAAGGGTCGCGGCCAAAGCCGCGACCCACCACTCTGAACGCCTCGCCTGTGCGAGGCGTTTTCCATTGGAGCGCCGAAACGCTGTCGCTGCCGCGTGGCCATCCAAGAATGCACAACGCCGTGGGAGCGCGCACCCTGCCTCAAACGGCGGCCGTGCGTGCCGTAATACCGGCCTGCGTTCCCGCTCCCCCTGTCTTGGGGCAGCCCTGCGCAGGGCACGAAGGTAAATTAGCTTTTGTACAGGGTCGTGCGCGCGGCCTTCGTCCAGCCATGAGCCATGGCACGGATGGCGGCCCCCATGAGCCCGCTGCCGTCCCGGCTGGCGCCCGTCGTGTCGACTCCTGCCTCCATGATCCGCATCTTCAACCACTACGTTCACTGGTCTTCGCTGCGCGGTCTGCTGTTCGACGTCGGCCTCGTGCTCCTGGTGGCCGCCGCCGCGGTCGTCGTCCAGATGGGCAGCGTGAACCAGGCCGTGCCGGTGGCCGGCGGTCACGTGGCGGCTTTCGCAGCCTGCCTGCTCATCCTGAACAGCGTTTCCGGCCTGTACGAACAAGCACCCGTCACTTCGTTTGGCAGATCCGCAGCCCGCGCCGTGGTGCTGCTGGCCATCGCCCTGCCGCTGGCCTACTTCATCTTCGGCAACCTGCCCGCGCCGCTGCTGAACCGCGAATCGATCCAGTGGGCCATGATGGCTGGGGCTACCGCGCTGATCGTGCGGCGCGCCTACCTCGCCCACACCGCAGCGAAGCCCAACTCGGCCAACCGCATCCTCATCTTCGGGGCCGGCCAGGCCGCCCAGGACGTGGCGACCACCCTCCTGAAAACCGACCCGAACGCCTACATCGTCGGCCACGTGGCCGGCCCCAACGAGCGTGAGCCGGTGGTCGCCGCGAACAAGCTGCTGCCCCTGAACGGCAGCCTGACCGGGCTGGTGCATGCGCACCAGGTCGACGAGATCGTCGTGGCACTCACCGAACGCCGCGCCGGCAGCATGCCCCTGCGCCAACTGCTCGACTGCAAGGTTTCAGGCATCAAGGTCTACGACCTGAACACGCACTTCGAGAAGACGCTGGGCCAGATCCGCACCGACTACCTGAACGCCAGCTGGCTGATCTTCGGCGACGGCTTCAACCAGGGCGCACTGCGTACGAGCGTCAAGCGTGTGTTCGACATCTTCTGCGCCATGCTGCTGCTGGTGGTTTCAGCGCCAGTGATGCTGGCCACCGCGCTGATCATCAAGCTGGAAAGCCGCGGCCCGGCCTTCTACCGCCAGGAGCGTGTGGGCCTGAACGGGCGCAGCTTCAGCATCACCAAGTTCCGCAGCATGCGCACCGACGCCGAGAAAGACGGCAAACCGCAGTGGGCCGCCGCGAACGACTCGCGGGTCACCCGCGTTGGCGCCGTCATCCGCAAGCTGCGCATCGACGAGCTGCCCCAGCTCTTCAACGTGCTGAGCGGCGACATGAGCCTCGTGGGACCGCGCCCCGAGCGCCCCTACTTTGTGGAACAGCTGACGCAGGAACTGCCGTTCTACGCCCTGCGCCACAGCGTCAAGCCCGGCGTCACCGGCTGGGCCCAGGTGCGCTACGCCTACGGCGCCACGGTCGAAGACTCGCTGCAGAAGCTGCAGTTCGATCTGTACTACGTCAAGAACCACACCCTCTTCCTGGATCTGGTGGTCTTGATGGAGACGGTCGGGGTCGTGCTCACCGGCAAGGGCGCACGCTGAAGGCCTGCCGCCACCGGCCTCAGAGTCAGCCACGGGGCCGCCCCAGTCGCCACATGCTCGTTTTGACGCCGTGAACTGGGAACCTTACGACGCCACGGCCTTGGCGAGCTATGGCATCGCTGCGCTGGCCTACCTGGCCTTGGCCGTGCATCTGGCTTGGCGCCAAGGTCTGCCGTCCGAGGCCTTGCACGGCGGGCGCGTGCTCTGGGCGGCCGTGGCGGCCAGCGCCCTTTGGGCCCTGGCCTCGGGCGCGGCTGTCGAATGGCCGCAGAGCCGCCTTCTCGCCACGGCCGTACCCGCACTGGATGCCTTGCGCTATGCGGGCTGGCTGGGTTTTCTTTGGCTGCAGACCGGCCCGAGCGGGCTGCGCTCAGCGCTGCTCGCCCGCTGGGCCGCAGCCAGCGTGGCCGCCAGTGCTGCAGGGGCCGCATTGGCACTGTGGAGCCCAGCGGCTCGCGAGTGGGCGGCGGTGTCGGCGCTGTTGCAGCTGGCAGCGCCGCTGGTAGGCCTGGTGCTGGTGGAACAGCTGTTTCGCAACCTGGGCGAGGCCTCGCGCTGGAACGCCAAGCCCGTTTGCCTGGGCCTGCTGTGTGTCTTCGGCTTCGACCTGGTGCTGCACGCCGAAGCGCTGCTCTTCCTGAAGTACGACCCCGACGCCATGCAGGTCCGCGGCTTCGTGCACGCCGCTGCCGTGCCCTTCCTGTTCGTGGCGGCCCAGCGCGGCCGGCAATGGTTGCGGCGTTTGCAGGTGTCGCGCACGGCCGCGTTCTATTCGGCAACGTTGGTGCTCGCAGGTGCCTACTTGCTGTTCATGGCCGCGGTGGGCTATTACGTCCGCTACTTCGGCGGCAGTTGGGGCCGGGCGCTGCAGATGGCTCTGCTCGCGGTCGCACTCGTGCTCTTGCTGATGATGGCTTTCTCCAGCCAGGCCCGCTCCTGGCTGAAGGTCAACCTGAGCAAACACTTCTACCGCTACCGTTTCGACTACCGCGAAGAGTGGCTGCGCTTCACCGCCCTGTTGTCCACCAACCGCAGCCCCCCCGAAACCTGCGAACTCATCGTTCAAGGGCTGGCGCGCATGGTGGAGTGCACAGCCGGCAGCCTGTGGACACGCGGACCGGATGGCGATTTCATGCAGGCGGCTGCCTGGCAGACCGACCGTGTCGCAACGGCCGAGCCCGCAAAAGGCACTTTGTGCAGCTTTCTCGCCAGCAACGGCTGGGTGATTGATCTGGATGAGTTCCGTGACACCCCACGCCGTTACGCCGGCCTGGCCCTGCCGACCTGGCTGTTGGCCACCCCCAAGGCCTGGCTGGTGGTGCCATTGCTCGCTGGCGAAGACTTGATGGGCTTCGTGGTGCTCAAACGGCCGCTGGCCGAGACCAAGCTGAACTGGGAAGTGCTGGACCTGCTGAAGACCGCCGGCCGCCAGGCCGCCGGACATCTGGCGCAAATGCAGGCCACCGAAGCCTTGCTGGAAGCTCGGAAGTTCGAAGCTTTCAACCGCATGTCGGCCTTCGTGGTGCACGACCTGAAGAACATCGTCGCTCAGCTTTCGCTCATGATGAAGAATGCGGAAAGGCTGCACGCCAATCCAGAGTTCCAGCAGGACATGCTGTTGACCGTGCAGAGCTCGCTTGAGAAGATGAAACGGCTCATGCTGCAGCTCCGCGAAGGAGCAGCACCCCCTGGCGGCGGACGCGGGGTCGAACTGGCGCCCTTGCTTTCGCGCCTGCAGGCGCTGGCCGCGGCGCAAGGGCGGGCGGTCGAGCTGGTGTGCGCACCGCGCCTGGCCACACGGGGGCATGAAGAACGGCTGGAGCGTGTGCTCGGCCATCTGGTGCAGAACGCCCTGGATGCCACACCGGCTCACGGGCGTGTCTGGCTCGATGCCAGCAGGCATCACGGCCAGATCGAAGTAGAAGTAGGAGACACCGGCAGCGGCATGAGCGAAGACTTCATCCGCAACCGGCTTTTTCGTCCATTCAACACCACCAAGCACAACGGCATGGGCATAGGCACGCACGAGGCGCAGCAGTACATCCGCGAACTTGGCGGCACGCTCAGCGTCCACAGCGCCGTGGGCGAGGGCACGGTCATGACCGTCTCGCTGCCGCTGTTCGACACCGGCCAGGTTTCAGATCTGATGCCTTTGGAAAAGACATGAGCGACACCTCGGCATCCATGCTGCTGATCGTGGAAGACGATCTGGCCCTGCAGAAGCAGATCAAATGGTCGCTCGATCGGTTCGAGTCAGTGACGGCGGCAGACCGCGAAAGCGCCCTGCTGCAGTTCCGCCGCCACCAGCCTGCGGTGGTCACCATGGACCTTGGGCTGCCGCCCGATGCCGACAGCATGGGCGAAGGCTTCAGGCTGCTGGAGCAGATGCTCGAACTCGACGCCAACGTAAAGGTCATCGTGCTGACGGGCCAGAACGACAAGGCCAACGCCTTGAAGGCTGTCAATCTCGGCGCCTTTGACTTTCTGGCCAAACCCTTCGAGCCCGAGGTGCTGAACCTCATCGTCGAGCGCGCGATGCGCATGGCCGAGTTGCAGACCGAAAACCGCCGGCTGCAAGCGGCGGCCGCGTCGAGCCCCTTGGAGGGCCTGATCACGCGCGACCCTGAAATGCTGCGCGTGGCGCGCACCATCGAGCGGGTGGCCAGCAGCAACGCCACGGTGCTGTTGCTGGGCGAAAGTGGCACCGGCAAGGAGGTGCTCTCGCAAGGCCTGCACAACGCCAGCAAGCGCAGCGGCCGCTTCGTGGCCATCAACTGCGCGGCCATTCCCGAGAACCTGCTGGAAAGTGAGCTCTTCGGCTACGAGCGCGGCGCCTTCACGGGCGCCAACAAGACCACGCCCGGCAAGATCGAGACAGCCCACAACGGCACGCTGTTCCTCGACGAGATCGGCGATCTGCCGCATTCGCTGCAGGCCAAGCTGCTGCGCTTTCTGCAGCAACGCACCGTGGAACGCCTGGGCGGCCGCAGCGAGATTCCGGTGGACGTTCGGGTGGTGTGCGCCACACACCAGAACCTGAAGGGCCTGATCGGCGAGAACCGCTTCCGCGAAGACCTTTACTACCGCCTGGCGGAAATCGTCGTCACGATTCCGGCGCTGCGCTCGCGCACGGGCGATGCGGTGCTGCTGGCGCATGCCTTCCTGCGGCGCTTTTCGCAGGAACAGAAACGCCCGGGCCTCAGCCTGAGCCCGGATGCGGTGCGCGCCATCGAACACCACGCCTGGCCAGGCAACGTGCGAGAACTGCTGAACGCCGTCAAGCGCGCGAGCATCATGACGGACACTGAGCGCGTGACCTGCGACGACCTCGGTCTGCCGCCCGGCCCTGAAGAAGAAAAGTCGGAGGGCACCGCCTCTGACCTGGATTTGCGCACTGTGCGCGATGCGGCTGAGCGCCAAGCCGTGCTGGGCGCACTGGCGCGCAGCAACGGCAACATCGTCAAGGCTTCCGAATTGCTGGGCGTGAGCCGCCCGACCCTTTACGACTTGATGCGCCGGTTGTCGATCAAGTGATCGTGCCCGGCCCCTGAAACGGACATCACCATGCCTTTCCGTGGACCCTTCAACGACAGCAACCGCCTCGCGCGTCAAGCGCGGTTGGCGATCTGGCCGATGGCTTTCGCTGCGGCGCTCATGCTGGCAGCCTGCGGGGCGAAGAGTCCGGAAGAGCTGATTACCGCCGGCAAGGCAGATCTGTCCAAGGGCGACGCCAAGGCGGCCGTGGTTCAGTTCAAGTCGGCACTTCAGGCCGGCAAGGAAAGCGGCGAAATACGCCTGCTGCTCGGCGAGGCCCTGCTTGCTTCTGGCGACGCAGCAGGCGCCGTTCTGGAACTGACGCGTGCGCTGGATGCGCAGCAGCCGGCCGACCGGGTGGCGCCGCTGCTGGCCCGCGCCCTGCTGCTGACGGGTGACTACAAGAAGCTCACGGGCAACTATGGCGCGTTGACACTCAAAGACCCGGCAGCGCAGGCCTCGTTGCAGGCCTCGTTGGCCACCGCGTGGGGGGCGCTGGGCAACAAGGAAAAGACGGCCCAGGCCATTGCCGCAGCCTTGGCCGCGCAGCCCGACTACGCGCCAGCGCGGCTCTTGGGTGCCCGTGTGTCTGCCGGCCAGGGGCGCTTCGACGAGGCGCTCAAGGTCGTCAACGAGGTGACCGAGAAAAACCCGAAGCTGCCAGATGCATGGCATCTGAAGGGCGAGATCCTGCTGGTCGCAAGCAACGACAAGGCCGGCGCGCTGGCGGCATTCCAGAAAGCTCTGGAGATCGATCCGCGCTCGGTGGCAGCGCACCTCTCGATGATCGGCGTCCACCTGCGTGACCGCGACATTCCGGCGATGAAAGCGCAGTACGCCAAGCTGAAGGAAGTGCAGGGTTCCCACCCGGCGACACAGCTCGTTGAGACACAGATCGCGTTCGTGGAAGGAGACCTCAAGAAGGCCCGAGAGCTCGTGCAGCAGTTGCTGCGAAGAGCGCCCGAACACTTGACCGTGCTTCAGCTGGCCGGCGCCATCGAAGGCCAGGCAGGCTCTCTGGTGCTGGCGGAATCGCATTTTTCCAAGGCGCTGGCACTCAACCCTGGCCTGACACTGGCGCGTCAAGGTCTGGCGCAGGTGCAGTTGCGCCTGAACCAGCCCCTGAAAGCCCTGGAAGCCCTGCAGCCCGCACTGGCCAGCGTGCCGAACGCCAAGCTGCTGGCCTTGGCCGGCGAAGCCTACCTTCGGCTCAACGACGCGGCGCAAGCCGAGGCCTACTTTTCACGCGCCGCCTCGCTGGCCCCGGACAACACGCAGCTCAAGACCGCGCTCGCGCTCTCGATGCTCAGCCGCGGCGAAACGGTAGCAGCGTTCCAGGATCTGGAGAAGATTGCCGAGGCAAGCCAAGACGGCTACGCAGACCGCGCCCTGTTCTCGGCACGGCTGAAGCGCAAGGAGTACGACGCTGCGCTGCGCGCCCTGGACGGCATGGCCAAAAAAGGGGTCGCCGAGGCCACGCTGCAGGACCTGCGGGGCCGTGTCTACCTGACCAAGAAAGACATGCCCGCGGCCCGTACGGCCTTTGAGGCCGTTTTGAAGGCCGACCCCAGTAACTTTGCAGCCACGTCCAACCTGGCGGCCATCGATCTCATCGAGAAACGCCCAGCCGATGCCCTCAAGCGGCTGGAAGCTGCCATCGAGACCGACCCCCGCAACCACGTAGCCCGCATGGCGCTGGCAGAGCTTCGGCTTCAAAACGGCGAAAACATCGAGGCGGTTCGCAAGCTGCTTGCAGACGCCATCCAATTGGCACCTAACGAAATCGCGCCGCGCCTGCAACTCATCGAGTTGCTCTCGCGCAAGCAGCAGTTCAAGGACGCTCTGGCAGTGGCGCAAGAAGCCGCGGCGGCGCTGCCCAACGAACCGCTGATCCTTGACGCGCTCGGACGGGTCCAGATGGAAACCGGCAGCGTCGAGCAGGCCATCACCACCTTCCGGCAGATTGCCGGGGCCAGCCAAGGTTCAGCATTGCCCTACGTCCGTCTCGCCGATGTGTACCGCACTGTCGGCAAGCGCGAGGCCGCCGAAAGCTCGCTCCGCAGGGCTCTGGAGATCGAGCCGAACCTGGCCGAGGCTCAATCGGCGCTGGTCGACCTGATGCTGGGAGCGAAGCGTCACAAGGAAGTGCTGGACATGGCACGCATGCTTCAGCAGCGGCGGCCCCAGGCCATCGAGGGGTACGCCATCGAGGCGCTCGTGCATGCACGGGAAAAGCAGTTGGATGCGGCACTGGCCACCTACCGCCGGGCCATGGCCCTTCCCAGCGGGCCGCCGGAAGCGGTGCGCATGCTGTACACGGCGCTCGTCAACGAAGGCCGGAACGCGGAGGCAGACAAGCTCGCGCAAGACTGGTTGAAACGCAAGCCTGAGGACATGGCGCTGGAGTTCCAGGTCGCCAGCGTTGCGTTGACGCGCGGCAACCTGGAAGAAGCCGAGATCCGCTTGCGGCGCGTGGTCGATGCCCGCCCCACCAATCCCTTGGGCCTGAACAACCTCGCCTGGGTGATGGTGCAGCGCGGCAAGCCTGGTGCCATCGAGTACGCCAAACGCGCCGTCGAATTGCAGCCCACCAACGCGGCCATGGTCGACACGCTGGCGCTGGCGCTGGCCGCAGACAAGCAGTACGACGCTGCTCTGGCAACGCAAAAGAAGGCCATCGAACTCGCTCCCAACAGCCGCGGGCTGAAGCTCAACCTCGCCCGCATTGCCTTGCAGTCGGGCGACAAGGCGTTGGCAAAGTCCGAGCTCCAGGCGCTGGACAAGCTGGGCACGACCTTTCCGCAGCACGCCGAAGTCAAACGCCTGCTGAGTTCTCTCTGAGGTACACGCGCATGCATCCCGTTCGCAGATCAAGCCCTGCCCGCCTGCTGCCCATCGCGCTGGGCGCAGCCATGCTCCTGGCCGCGTGCAGCGGCCCCACCGACAAAGATTCCGTGGCTGCGGCCAGCGCAGCCTTCGACAAGAAGGATTACGCCGCCGCCACCATCCAGCTGAAAAACGCGCTGCAGGCCAACCCGCAGTCGGCCGATGCACGGCTGCTGCTGGGTTTGTCGCTGCTGGCTACCGGCGACGCCGCGGGAGCGGCCGTGGAGCTGACCAAAGCGCAGGAACTGCAGGCGCCCGACGTGAAAGTGGTGCCGGCGCTGGCGCGGGCCCTGCTGCAGTCGGGGGAGTTGCCGCGCCTGCTGGCCCAGTTCTCGAAGACCGAGCTCTCCGAGCCTGTCGCCAACGCCGATCTGAAGACCACCGTGGCCACGGCCTTCGCCACCCAAGGCGATCTGATCAAGGCCAAGAGCGTGGCCGACGAGGCCCGGGCCGCGCAGCCCGACTTTCTGCCCGCCATCGTCGTGCAGGCACGCCTGCTGGCAGCCGACAACCAGCTGGACGCCGCACTCACCCTGCTTGAAGAAGGCCTGCAACGTGAGCCTGGCAACGAGCGCGCCGGCCTGCTGAAGGCCGAGCTGCTGCAGTACGGCAAAAATGACGCTGAAGCGGCCATGGCGGCCTATCGCAAGGTGCTCGCCGCCGAACAGAAGTCAGTGGCTGCGCGGGCCGGGGTCATCAACATCCTGTTCATGCAGCAGAAGCTGGACCTGGCGCGCACCGAGTTTGCAGAGCTCAAGAAAGTCGCGCCCAACCACCCCGAGACGGTCTACTTCGACGCCCAGTTCGCCTTCAATGACAAGGACTACAAGAAAACGCGCGAGCTCACCGAACAGGTGCTCAAGAGTTTCCCGAACAACGTGCGCGTGCTGGAACTGGCCGGTGCTGCCGAGTTCCGCCTGCGCAACTACCTGCCGGCCGAAGCGCTGCTGAGCAAGGCACTGAAGCTGGCGCCGCAACAGCGGCTGTCACGCCTGCTGCTGGCGCAAACCCACCTGCGCACCGGCGAGCCCCAGAAGACGATCGACCTGCTCAAGCCCGTTCTCGATGCGGGCGTGGCTGACGGCACTGCGCTCTCGTTGGCCGGCGAGGCATTTCTTCAGCTTGGCGATGCCAAGGCGTCCGAGCAGGCCTTCCAGGCGGCGCTCAAGGCGGCGCCCAACGATGCGCGTGTGCGCACCTCTGCGGCGATGGCCCAGATGGCGCGTGGCAACAACAGCAGCGCCATCGTCGAACTCGAAGCCGTGGCCGCCGGCGACAACGGCCCGCGGGCCGACCTGGCGCTGATCAGCGCCCGCCTGCGCCAGAACGACGTGGCGGGCGCGCTGAAGGCGATCGACGGCCTGGAGAAGAAGCTGCCCGACCAGGCGCTGCCGCACCAGCTGCGCGGGCGTGTGCTGACGCTGAAAAACGACCTGCCCGGTGCGGTGAAGAGCTTCGAGACCGCCATCGCGAAGGAACCGGCCTACTTCCCGCCGGTGGCCAGCCTGGCGGCCTTGGATCTGGCTGCGAACAAGCCGGAGAAGGCGCGCGAGCGTTTCGCTGCCTTCGTCCAGGCCCAGCCCAAGAGCTGGCAGGCACACATGGCCATGGCCGAACTCGAAGCCCGTGTGGGCGCACCGGCGGCCACGGTGACTGCGGCCTTGCGTGCCGCTGTCAAGGCCAACGGCGGCGAGGCTCGGCCGCATGTTGCGCTGATCAACAACCTCATTGGCCAGGACGATGGCAAGGCGGCCCTGATCGCTGCGCAAGACGCCACCGCTGCGCTGCCGAACAACACCGACGTGATGGACGCCCTGGGGCGCGCCGAGCTCGCGGCCGGTGACACGCAGCGTGCACTGACCACTTTCAAGAAGCTGGCCAGCCTGCAACCGCGCAACCCCATGCCCGAAATGCGCCTGGCCGAAGTGCACATGGCCGCCAAGGACTCTGAACTGGCGGCGCGCGCGCTGCGCCGCGCCGCCGAACTGGCCCCGGGCAACCCGGCGGTGCCGCGTGCCCAGGCCCGTCTGGCCATGCTTGAAGGCCGGCCGGATGAAGCGGTGAAGGTGGCGCGTGAACTGCAGAAGCGTCAGCCGCAAGACCCGCTGGGCCTCACGCTCGAAGGCGATGTCGAGGCCAGCCGCAAGAACTGGGACGCTGCCGCCAGCGCCTACCGCGGCGTGCTGAAGCTGACGCGCTCGTCCGAGGTGACGGCCAAGCTGCACACGGCCCTGGTGTCGGGCAACAAGCCCGCCGAGGCCGAGCGCCTCGCTGCCGACTGGTTGAAGGCCAACCCCAAGGACACCAGCTTCAACTACTTCCTGGGCGACGTGGCGCTGGCGCAGAACGATCTGCCGCGCGCCGAGGCCCGCTACCGCGCTGTGCTCGAGGTACAAGCCGACAACGCGCTGGCCCTGAACAACGTGGCCTGGTTGATGGTGAAGCAGGGCAAGCCCGGCGCCTTGCCGCTGGCGCAGAAGGCCAACCAGTTGCTGCCGGACCGTGCACCGCTGATCGACACCTTGTCGGTCGCCCTAGAGGCCGACAACAAGATTGCCGAAGCCATCGAAGCACAGAAGCGCGCCATCGCACTGGCGCCGAAAGACGCCAACATGGGCCTGCGTCTGGCCAAGCTCTACATCAAGGCCGGCGACAAGACGCGGGCGCGGGCCGAGCTCGACAGCCTGGGGCGCCTGGGCGAGAAGTTCAGCGGGCAGGCAGAGGTCAGTTCGCTGCTGAAGACCCTGTGATTGCAGGCGTACGGCGGCCCGCACGCGCGCGCCGCCAAGCTGCCAGGCAGGTGCTGTCGTTCGCGGTGGTGGTGCTGGCCGGGCCGGGCACGTTGTGGGCGCAAACGCCCGCCCAGCCGGTGCGGGGCGACCTGCCGGCGCTCGTGGCGCGCAGCAAGGCTTCGGTGCTGCCCGTGGGCAGCTTCAATCCCACCGACAGCCCCCGCTTCGGTTTTCGGGGCTCGGGTTTCGTGGTGTCCGACGGCGGCCTCACCAGCCGCTTGGTGGTCACGAATTTCCATGTCTTGCCCGAAGGTGCCGAAGCCGCCGGCTCGGCGCGTGTGGCGGTCTGGGTGGGCGCCATCGAGTCTCCGCCCTGGCGGCTGGCCCGTGTGGTCGCCGCCGACCGCTTCCGCGACCTGGCCTTGTTGGAAGTTGACGGACCGGCCCTGCCCGCCTTGCCGATGGCGGCCGCAGACAGCGCGAAGGAAGGTCAGGCGATTGCCTTGTTGGGTTTCCCCATCGGGTCGGCTCTGGGTTATTCCGTGGTGACGCACCGCGGCATCGTCAGCAGCATCACGGCTGCGGCGCTGCCAGCCGCCAATGCGCGGCACCTCGATCCGCGCGCGGTCAGCCGCCTTCGCGAAGGCAACTTCACTTTGCTGCAGCTCGACGCGACCGCGTATCCGGGCAACAGCGGTGGCCCCGTGCTTGACGCCGACTCAGGCCAGGTGCTGGGCGTGGTGAGCATGGTGCTGGTGAAGGCCGGGCGCGAGAGCGCTCTGAGCAGCCCCACGGGAATCAGCTATGCCGTGCCAGGCGCGGCGGTGCTGGCTTTGCTGCGCGAGGCGCGGCAGCCCCGTTGAAGACCGCGCACACAGGGGCCGGTGTTCGGCCTCAAACGCGGTGGTAGTGGCGGTACCAATCAACAAAGCGCTGAACGCCGGTGCGCACATCCGTGGCCGGCGCAAAACCCACCCAGTCCCGCAGGGCCTGCGTATCGGCGTAAGTGGCCGGCACATCGCCATCCTGCAGCGGCAGCAAGGTCTTCAGCGCCGTCTTGCCGATGGCCGCCTCGATGGCCGCAATGAAATCCAGCAAGGGCACCGGGTCGTGGTTGCCGATGTTGAAAACGCGGTAAGGCGCGCTGCCGGTGGCCGGGTCGGGGCTCAGGGCATTGAACGTCGGGTCGGGTGCCGCAGGTTTGTCCAGCACGCGGATCACGCCCTCGACGATGTCGTCGATGTAGGTGAAGTCGCGCTTCATCTGGCCGTGGTTGAACACGTCGATGGCGCGCCCTTCAAGGATGGCCTTGGTGAAGAGGAACAGCGCCATGTCGGGGCGCCCCCAGGGTCCGTACACGGTGAAAAAGCGCAGGCCGGTGGTGGGCAGACCGAAGAGATGGCTGTAGGTGTGGGCCATCAATTCGTTGGCCTTCTTCGTTGCCGCGTACATGCTGACCGGGTGGTCGACGCTGTCGTGTTCGGAGAAAGGCATCTTCGTGTTGCCGCCGTACACGCTGCTGCTCGACGCATAAACCAGGTGCTGCACCTGATTGTGGCGGCAGCCCTCGAGCACGTTCATGAACCCAACGACATTGCTGTCGATGTAGGCGTGCGGATTCTTCAGTGAATAACGAACGCCAGCCTGTGCCGCGAGGTGGATGACGCGGTCGAAGCGCTCGTCGGCAAACAGGGCTTCGATGCCGGCGCGGTCGGCAACATCCATCTCCACAAAACGGAAGCCAGGGTGCGGTGTCAAGCGGGCCAGCCGCGCATGCTTGAGCGTGACGTCGTAGTAGTCGTTGAGGTTGTCGAGCCCGACGACCTCATCGCCGCGGGCCAGCAAGCGCAACGCGGTGGTCATGCCGATGAACCCGGCGGCGCCGGTGAGCAGGATCTTCATGGCGGATAGGCTCTGTGGAGGGCAGCCGACGATTGTGCTGCGCCACACCGGCGCCATCGTTCACAGCAGCGTGACAGTCTGCTCGAATGACAAGCGCGGCCCGCGCGGATGGTTGCCACTGGCATCGCCATAACCCAGGTTCACCAGGAAGTTCGCACGCAGGCGTCCATCGGGGAAAAATTCGGCATTCAACTTGGTGGCGTCGAAGCCACTCATCGGACCGCAATCCAGGCCCAGCAGGCGCGCAGCGATCATCAGGTAGGCACCCTGCAGCGTGCCATTGCGGTCCGCCGTGCTTTGGGCCAACGCCGGCTGCGCTTCGAACATCGGCCGGGCGTCGTAGGCCGGAAACTGTTCCGGCAGGTACTCGAAGAAGCGCGTGTCCACCGCCACGATCACGACCACAGGTGCAGCCATGGTCTTGTCAACGTTGCTGGGCGACAGGGCGGGCTTCAGGCGCATTTTTGCCTCGTTCGTGCGCAGGAACACGTAGCGCGCAGGCTGGCAATTCATGGAACTGGGCCCCCACTTCAGCAGGTCGTAAAGGGCACGGAGCGTCTCGTCGCTCACCGGCGTCGACCTGAACCGGTTGAAAGTACGGGCCTCGCGAAAGGCCAGATCGAGCGCTTGGGAGTCGGCAGCATTCATGGGAAGGTCTTCGCAAGTGAGTTCGGTGCAGCCTACCCCAGAAACGACAAAGACCCGCACGGGGCGGGCCTTCGACAACCGTCGGCGTGACGGTGGTTGCGGGGGCAAGATTTGAACTTGCGACCTTTGGGTTATGAGCCCAACGAGCTACCAGGCTGCTCCACCCCGCGCCAGATTCTGTAGAGGCTTACTCGGTCTTGTCGGCCGGCGTTGCGTCGGCCGTCGGCTCAGGACGGTCCAGCAATTCGACGAAGGCCATAGGCGCGTTGTCACCGACGCGGAAACCCATCTTCAGGATGCGCGTGTAGCCGCCCGGGCGGGTGGCGTAACGCGGGCCCAGTTCGTTGAAAAGCTTGGCGACGACGTCGCGGTCACGCGTGCGGTCGAAAGCCAGGCGGCGGTTGGCCAGCGTCGGGGTCTTGCCCAGGGTGATCAGCGGCTCGACGACGGCACGCAGTTCCTTGGCCTTCGGGACGGTGGTCTTGATGGCCTCGTGCTTGATCAGCGAGTTGGCCATGTTCCTCAGCATCGCCAGGCGGTGCGAGGTGGTGCGGTTCAGTTTGCGGGGGCCGTTACGGTGGCGCATGGTGCTTGTCCGATCTTTTATTGAACCCCGGCCGTATCAGGTACCGGGGGTTGCACATGACACGCGTTGATTAACGCTTGTCCAGGCCCTGCGGGGGCCAGTTTTCCAGGCGTGCGCCCAGCGTGAGACCACGCGAAGCCAGCACTTCCTTGATTTCGTTCAGGCTCTTGCGGCCCAAGTTCGGCGTCTTCAGCAGCTCGGTTTCGGTGCGCTGGATCAGGTCGCCGATGTAGTAGATGTTTTCGGCCTTAAGGCAGTTGGCCGAACGCACCGTGAGCTCGAGCTCGTCCACCGGGCGCAGCAGAATGGGGTCGAAAGGCGTCGGGCGCGACACCGCAGGCACCATGCTGTCGATCGGGTTGACGTCAATCTGACCGAAGAAGGCCAGTTGCTCGACCAGGATGCGTGCACTTTGGCGGATCGCTTCCTCGGGCGCGATGGCGCCGTTGGTCTCGATCTCCATCACGAGCTTGTCGAGATCGGTGCGCTGCTCGACGCGGGCGTTCTCGACGGCGTAGCTCACCCGGCGCACGGGCGAAAAGCTCGCGTCCAGCACGATGCGGCCGATGCTCTTGGTCGGCTCGTCGCCATAACGGCGCAGGTTGCCCGGCACGTAACCACGGCCCTTCTCGACCTTGATCTGCATGTCGAGCTTGCCGCCAGCCGACAGGTGGGCGATG
The DNA here is from genome assembly GCA_963788035.1 of uncultured beta proteobacterium. Classification (GTDB taxonomy): domain Bacteria; phylum Pseudomonadota; class Gammaproteobacteria; order Burkholderiales; family Burkholderiaceae_C; genus Rubrivivax. Next base: position 29,020 of record CAWBFC010000007.1, on the reverse strand, counting down.
ACGTGCTCGGGGTTGATGATTTCCACGTCGTGCGGCGTCTGGATGTCGCCGGCCGTGACGGGGCCTTCACCTTCCTTGCGCAGAACGAGCGTGACTTCATCGCGGTTGTGCAGGCGGAAGACCACGCCCTTGAGGTTCAGCATGATGTGAACGACATCTTCCTGAACGCCGTCGATCGCCGAGTACTCGTGCAGCACACCGGCGATGGTCACCTCGGTCGGCGCGTAACCCACCATCGACGACAAAAGCACGCGACGCAGCGCGTTGCCGAGGGTGTGGCCGTAGCCGCGCTCGAAAGGCTCGAGGGTGGCTTTGGCGCGATGGCCGCCAAGCGGCTCGACCTGGATGGCCTTGGGCTTCAGAAGGGTGGTTTGCATGAAGTTCTTTAGTTCCTGTCAATACCCTCGGCTCGTTACACCGATAAGGCTGTAGGACCGCGCCGGGTCTGTTGTGGCCGCTTCGTGCCCGGCGCACGAAGCACAACCGGAGATGGGCTCCCAGCGCTGTGCAGCACCGGCAGCCCGCTCCCCCACCTGATCAGCGCGAATACAGTTCGACGATCAGGGCTTCCTTGATCTCGGCGCCGTACTGGTCGCGATCGGGCACCTTCTTGAAGGTACCTTCCATCTTCGTGCCGTCAACCTGCACCCAGTCGGCCAAGCCGATGGATTGGGCCAGCTTCAGGGCCTCGGTCACACGCAGTTGGGTCTTGCTCTTCTCGCGCAGCGCGATCACGTCACCGGCCTTGACCTGGAACGACGGGATGTTCACGACCTGGCCGTTCACCATCAGCGCCTTGTGCGACACCAGCTGGCGCGCTTCAGCGCGCGTGCTGCCGAAACCCATGCGGTAGACGACGTTGTCCAGACGGCTTTCCAGCAGGGCCAGCAGGTTGGCACCGGTGTTGCCCTTGCGGCGCTCAGCTTCGGCGAAATAGCGGCGGAACTGGCGCTCGAGCACACCGTACATGCGCTTGACTTTCTGCTTCTCACGCAATTGCATGCCGAAGTCAGAGGTGCGGCTGCCGCTGGTGCGGCCGTGTTGGCCGGGCTTGCTGTCGAACTTGGCCTTGTCGCTGATGGAGCGGCGGGCGCTCTTCAGGAACAGGTCGGTGCCTTCACGGCGGGAAAGTTTGGCCTTGGGGCCGAGATAACGTGCCACTTGCGTGTCCTTCTGGTGTCTGTCTGACGCGGCAGCAGCCTGGAAAAGGGCTGCCCGCGCGAGTCTGGCGCCGGTGATGCTGGCTGCGCAGACGGTGGGCTTGTGTGTCGGGCTTGGCGCCCTTCAACGAAACCGCCGGCGGGCACAAGTGCTCACCGGCGCGGGAAACTCTCGATTGTAGCGCAGGCAAGGAAAAACCTGCCTGACGCAAGCCCGGCCGATGCCGCGCCCCAACTCAGATGCGACGGCGCTTCTGCGGGCGGCAACCGTTGTGCGGCACCGGCGTCACGTCGCTGATCGAGTTGATGCGAATGCCCAGCGAAGCCAGGGCACGCACGCTGCTCTCGCGGCCAGGGCCGGGGCCCTTGATGCGGACGTCGAGGTTCTTGATGCCTTGCTCCTGGGCGGCGCGGCCACAGGTCTCGGCAGCCACCTGGGCGGCAAAGGGCGTGCTCTTGCGCGAACCCTTGAAGCCCTGACCACCACTGGAAGCCCAGGCCAACGAACCGCCTTGGCGGTCGGTGATGGTGATGATGGTGTTGTTGAACGACGCGTGCACGTGCGCAATACCGTCAGCGACGTTCTTGCGGACTTTCTTGCTCACGCGCCGGGCGGCGGTGTTGACGGGTGCCTTGGCCATGTCTTGATTCTCTCAGTGTTCCGGGCAGCTTACTTCTTCAGCGCGGCAGCACCCTTGCGCGGACCCTTGCGGGTGCGTGCATTGGTGCGGGTGCGCTGGCCGCGCACCGGCAAGCCGCGGCGGTGACGGAAGCCGCGGTAGCAGCCCAGGTCCATCAGGCGCTTGATGCTGATGGACAGTTCGCGACGCAGGTCGCCTTCGATGGTCATGCGGCCGATCTCTTCACGGATCTTTTCCAGATCGGTGTCAGAGAGGTCCTTGATCTTCTTCGAGTAAGGGATGCCCACCGTGTCGCAGATCTTCTGCGCCGTGGTGCGACCGATACCGTAGATCGAGGTCAGGCCGATTTCCGCATGCTTGTGCGGAGGGACGTTGATACCGGCAATGCGTGCCATGTTGCTTCCTCTGGATCAGCCTTGACGCTGCTTGTGACGCGGGTCGGTGCAGATCACGCGCACCACACCCTTGCGGCGGATGATTTTGCAATTGCGGCACATCTTCTTGACGGAAGCGGCGACCTTCATGATCTTCTCCTTGACCCGAATTCGGGGGCTCTTACTTGGCGCGGAATACGATCCGCGCGCGACTCAAATCGTAGGGCGTAAGTTCAACGGTCACTTTATCGCCAGGCAGGATGCGGATGTAGTGCATGCGCATCTTGCCGGAGATGTGACCGAGCACCACGTGCCCGTTTTCCAACTTCACGCGGAAGGTGGCGTTGGGGAGATTCTCAAGAATCTCGCCCTGCATCTGAATAACGTCGTCTTTGGCCATGTATTCAGCTCGCCTTGAAGTTGGCCTTCTTCAGCAGGCTTTCGTACTGCTGGCTCATCACGTAGCTCTGGACCTGCGCCCAGAAATCCATGGTGACGACGACGATGATCAGCAGTGATGTTCCACCGAAGTAGAACGGCACGCTGTACTTCAAGACCAAGAACTCAGGCAGCAGACAAACCGCAGTGATGTACACGGCACCGGCCAGCGTCAACCGACCCAGGATGCGGTCGATGTACTTGGCGGTCTGGTCGCCCGGACGGATGCCTGGAATGAACGCGCCGCTCTTCTTCAGGTTGTCAGCAGTCTCGCGGCTGTTGAACACGAGTGCCGTGTAGAAGAAGCAGAAGAACACGATCATTGCGGCGTACAACATCACGTAGATCGGCTGTCCCGGCGACAAGGCTGTCGACAGGTCCTTCAACCAGCGCAGGCCTTCACCGGTGGCAAACCAACCCACCACCGTCGCCGGCAACAGGATGATCGACGACGCAAAGATAGGCGGGATCACGCCCGACATGTTCAGCTTCAGCGGCAGGTGCGACGACTGGCCACCGTAGACCTTGTTGCCGACCTGGCGCTTGGCGTAGTTCACCAATATCTTGCGCTGCCCACGCTCCACGAACACCACGGCGTAGGTCACGCCGATCACCAGGGCGATGATGATCAGGCAGGCGATGATGCTCATGGCACCGGTGCGCACCAATTCGAACAAGCCGCCGATGGCCGAAGGCAAGCCTGCCACGATGCCGGCGAAGATCAGGATCGAGATGCCGTTGCCCAAGCCACGTTCGGTAATCTGCTCACCCAACCACATCAGGAACATCGTGCCGGCAACCAAGCTGACGACCGCGGTCATGCGGAAGCCAAAACCAGGCGACAGCACCAAGCCGGGTGAACCTTCCAGTGCGAGCGCAATGCCCAGGCTTTGGAAGATGGCCAAGCCGAGCGTGCCGTAACGCGTGTACTGCGTGATCTTGCGCTTGCCAGCTTCACCTTCCTTCTTGATGGCCTCGAGCGAGGGCACCACGTAGGTCATCAGCTGCATGATGATGCTGGCGCTGATGTAGGGCATGATGCCCAAAGCGAAGACGGTGAAGCGCGACAGCGCACCACCACTGAACATGTTGAACAGGTTCAGGATGCCGCCAGCCTGGCTCTTGAAGAGCTGCTGCAGCGCGACGGGGTCGATGCCCGGCACAGGGATGTGCGCCCCGATGCGGTAAACCACCAGCGCGAGCAACAAGAAGACGATCCGCCTGCGCAGATCGCCAAACTTGCCGCTCTTGGCCAGCTGGTTCGCGTTGGTTGCCACTCGCTTGGATTCCTGAATCAGGCTGCGGCTTGCGCAGGCTTCTTGGCCAGCTTCTTCGGCGGCGTCACGGCAACAACAGCTTCCACCGTGCCGCCAGCGGCTTCGATGGCAGCCTTGGCACCGGCCGTCGCCACGATGCCCTTGAGAGACACCTTGCGCGTCAGTTCGCCCGACTTGATGACCTTGACGGTCTTGATCAGCTCACGCACCAGGCCGGCGGCCTTCAGCGTCAGCAGATCGACTTCGTCAGCACCCAGCTTTTCCAGGTCGGCCAGCGTGACTTCGCCGTTGTACTTCAGCTGGGCCGACTTGAAGCCCCGCTTGGGCAGACGACGCTGCAGCGGCATCTGGCCGCCTTCGAAGCCCACCTTGTGGTAGCCACCGGCACGCGAGCTCTGACCCTTGTGGCCACGGCCAGCGGTCTTGCCCAGGCCAGAGCCGATGCCACGGCCGACGCGGCGACGCGCTTTTTTGCTGCCCTCTGCGGGCTTGATCGTGTTGATTTCCATCAGAGCACCAGAACCAGGTAGGCAACCTTGTTGATCATGCCGCGCACGGCGGGCGTGTCCTCCAGGGTGCGCGTGCTGTTGACCTTGCGCAGGCCGAGCCCTCGCACCGTGTCGCGGTGCGACTGGCGCGTGCCAGCCACGCTCTTGACGAGCTTGACCGTCAGGGTCTTCTTTTCAGTCGAATCGGACATGAGGTTCTCCTCGTTCAGTTGAAGATGTCTTCAACCGACTTGCCGCGCTTGGCCGCCACATCGGCGGGCGTCGTCGAACGCTTCAAAGCGTCGAGCGTGGCGCGGACCATGTTGTACGGATTGCTCGAACCCAGGCTCTTGGCGACGATGTCGGTGACACCCATCACTTCGAACACGGCGCGCATCGGGCCGCCGGCGATGATGCCTGTACCCGGGGCTGCCGGTGCCATCAGCACCTTGGCAGCACCATGCTCACCGCGCACGTTGTGCTGGATGGAGCCGTTGCGCAAGCTGACCTTGGTCATGTTACGGCGGGCCGATTCCATGGCCTTCTGCACCGCGACCGGCACTTCCTTGGCCTTGCCCTTACCCATGCCGATGCGGCCGTCGCCATCACCCACCACCGTCAGTGCAGCGAAGCTAAGCGTACGACCGCCCTTCACCACTTTGGTGACGCGGTTGACCGCGATCATCTTTTCCTTGAGCCCGTCGTCGTTCGCTTCGGTCTGCGCGCGGGGAGTGAACTTTGCCATTTCGGTATTCCTGTGCTGCGCGGCTTAGAACTGCAGACCGGCTTCGCGAGCCGCGTCCGCCAGCGCCTTGACGCGGCCGTGATAGGCGAAACCCGAGCGGTCGAAAGCGACCTTCTCGATGCCGGCAGCCTTGGCCTTCTCGGCGATGCGCTTGCCCACCAGGGTGGCTGCGTTGACGTTGCCGCCATTGCCACCCAGCTGTTCGCGCACTTCCTTTTCGGCCGTGGAGGCACTGGCCAGAACCTGTGCACCGTCGCCGGACACGATGCTGGCGTAGATATGCAGGTTCGAGCGGTGCACCGCCAGGCGCACAGCACCCTGCAGCGCAATGCGCACGCGGGTCTGGCGCGAGCGGCGCAGTCGTTGTTCCTTCTTGGTCATGCTCATGGCTGCGCTCCTTACTTCTTCTTCGTCTCTTTCAACACCACGCGTTCGCCCACGTAGCGGATGCCCTTGCCCTTGTACGGCTCGGGCGGACGGAAAGCACGCACTTCGGCGGCCAGCTGACCCACCACCTGGCGGTCAGCACCGGTGATGACGATTTCGGTCTGGGTCGGCGTGGTGACCTTGATGCCCTCGGGCATGTCTTTCACCACTGGATGCGAAAACCCAATTTGCAGGTTGAGCTTCTGTCCGGCGGCCTGGGCACGGAAACCCACACCCACCAGGCTGAGCTTCTTTTCGAAGCCCTTGCTGACGCCGCCGACCATGTTGGCCACCAGCGCGCGCATGGTGCCGCTCATCGCGTCGGCCGCTGCACTGTCGTTGGCGGGCGTGAAGGTCAGCACACCAGCGTTGTTCTGCACCGTCACCAGCGGGTTGGCAGCACGAACCAGCGTGCCATTGCTGCCCTTGACGGTGATCTTCTCTGCCGTGACGGCCACATCCACGCCTTGCGGGACGGCCACGGGCATCTTTCCTACGCGGGACATTGTTCTGCTCCCCTTAAGCGACGTAGCAAAGCACTTCGCCACCGACACCGGTTTGGCGCGCCTTGCGGTCGGTCATCACACCCTTGGGCGTGGTGACGATGGCCACACCGAGACCGTTCATGACTTGCGGAATCGCGTCACGGCCCTTGTAAATGCGCAGGCCTGGGCGGCTCACGCGCTCGATGCGTTCGATCACCGGCTTGCCGGCGTAGTACTTCAGCGCGATTTCGAGCTCGGGCTTGCCGGTCTCGTCATGCACTGCGTAGCCGTCGATGTAACCCTCGTCCTTCAGCACTTGCGCGATTGCGACCTTCAGCTTGGAAGACGGCATCTTGACGGCCGACTTGTCGACAGCCTGCGCATTGCGAATGCGGGTCAGCATGTCGGCGATGGGATCACTCATGCTCATGAAATTGCTCCTGATCTTCTCGCCGGATTACCAGCTGGCCTTGACCACGCCGGGAATGTCACCCTTGAAGGCGAGCTCACGGATCTTGTTGCGCGCCAGGCCGAACATGCGGAACGTGCCACGAGCGCGACCGGTCAGCGCGCAGCGATTGCGCAGGCGCGTCGGGTTGGCATTGCGGGGCAGTTGCTGCAGCTGCAGGCGGGCGGCGTAACGCTCTTCATCGCTGAGCTTGGCGTCGTTGGACGTGCTCTTCAGCTCAGCGTGCTTCTTCGCGTACTTGGCAACCAGCTTTTCGCGCTTTTCTTCGCGCTGCTTGACGGAAAGTTTGGCCATGTTGGTTGCCTTCAGTTCTTGAACGGGAACTTGAACGCCGCGAGCAGCGCCTTGCACTCGTCGTCGGTCTTTGCACTGGTCGTGATGCTGATGTTCATGCCACGGATCGCGTCGATCTTGTCGTACTCGATCTCGGGGAAGATGATCTGCTCTTTCACGCCGATGTTGTAGTTGCCGCGACCATCGAAGCTGCGGCCGCTGATACCCCGGAAGTCACGCACGCGCGGCAGAGCCACGGTGACGAAACGGTCCAGGAATTCGTACATGCGCACACCGCGCAGCGTGACCATGGCACCGATGGCCTGGCCTTCGCGGATCTTGAAACCGGCGATCGGCTTCTTGCTCTTGGTGACCACAGGCTTCTGGCCGGCGATCTTGGTCAGGTCGCCGACGGCGCTGTCCATGACCTTTTTGTCGCTGACCGCCTCGCTCACACCCATGTTCAGCGTGATCTTCTGCAGGCGCGGCACCTGCATGATGGAGGCGTAGCCAAACTTGGCTATCAGTTCGGGGACGATCTTCTCGCGATAGATACCCTGCAGGCGCGCTTGCGCGACTGCACCCTGGTTCGCGGGGCCCGGCTGAGCCGTCGATGCTTGTTTTTTTGCCATGACGTTCTTTCCGTTCAGGCCTTGATCTCGTCGCCCGAAGACTTGAAGACGCGAACCTTCTTGCCATCGGCCAGCAGCTTGATGCCCACGCGGTCACCCTTGCCGGTAGCGGCATTGAAGATGGCGACGTTCGACTGGTGGATGGGCATGGTCTTGTCAACCACGCCACCCGTCGTGCCCTTGAGCGGGTTCGGCTTGACGTGCTTCTTGGCCACGTTCACGCCTTCAACGACGATATGGTCGGCATCGACGCGCTGCGTCACGGTGCCGCGCTTGCCCTTGTCGCGGCCGGTGGTCACGATGACCTGGTCGCCTTTGCGAATCTTGTTCATGGTCGGGTCCTAACGAAGCGGCGCTTACAGCACTTCAGGGGCCAGCGAGACGATCTTCATGAAGCGCTCGCCACGAAGCTCACGCGTCACCGGCCCAAAAATGCGGGTGCCGATCGGCTCAAGCTTGGCGTTCAGCAACACGGCTGCATTGCCATCGAAGCGAATCAGCGAACCATCTTGACGACGCACGCCCTTGGCCGTGCGAACGACAACGGCGCTGTAGACCTCGCCCTTCTTGACACGGCCACGCGGCGCAGCTTCTTTGATGCTGACCTTGATGACGTCGCCGATGCCGGCGTAGCGACGCTTGGAACCACCCAGCACCTTGATGCACTGGACAGACTTAGCGCCCGTGTTGTCGGCCACGTCGAGCCGCGATTGCATTTGGATCATTGTGTCTCCCCAACTTGCCCCGCCGCAGCGAAGCTGCATCGGTCAGTCTTGGGCCCTTGGATGGGTTGAACTGTTCGCACCAGAGTCGCCCGCCAGGGGCAACTGCACAGCGCGAGCAGCGAAGCGTTCGAGTATGGCACAGCTTTTAAACCGCCGTCAAGCGGTTGCTGTGCAGAAACTTGAGTCAGGCCAGCAAAGCCCTGGCCTGGGCCAGCATCGTGCCGGCGTCGCTGACCTCAAACTTGCCCGGCGCTTCGACGTTCAGCGACTTCACTTCGCCGTCGACCACCAGCATCGAATAGCGGTTCGAGCGCAGCCCCATGCCACGTGCGGTAAGGTCCAGCGTCAGGCCCGTGGCCTTGGTGAACTCGGCACTGCCATCGGCCATCATGCGCACCTTGCCGGCGGTCTTCTGATCGCGACCCCAGGCACCCATGACAAACGCGTCGTTGACCGACACGCACCAGATCTCGTCCACACCCGCCGCCTTCAGCGCATCGGCGTGTTCGACATAACCAGGCACATGCTTGGCCGAACAGGTCGGCGTGTAGGCACCGGGCAGCGCGAAGATGGCGATCTTCTTGCCGGCGGTGATCTTCGCGACGTCAAAAGTGTTCGGCCCCAGCGAGCAGCCGTCACCCTCGACCTCGATGAACTCGTTCAGCGTGCCCGCGGGCAGCTTGTCTCCGACCTTCAGCATGTGCGTTCTCCTGGCGGGATAAGACAAACGACCGGAGCTGGCAACACCAGCGTCCGGCCGCTCGGCAGAAAGGCAGCCGAAGCTGCCTCGCGGTGTGTCAGACCAGCTTGGCCTTTTCAAGCAGCTTGGTCACGACCCACGACTTGGTCTTGCTGATGGGGCGGCCTTCAGCGATCTCGACCAGGTCACCCATCTTGTACTCGCCCTTTTCGTCGTGCGCGTGGTACTTGCGCGACTTGGCGACGATCTTGCCGTAGAGCTCGTGCGCGGTGCGGCGCTCGACCAGCACGGTGACGGTCTTGGCGCGCTTGTCGCTGACGATGCGGCCAACCAGCGTGCGGGTGTTCTTCACCGGCGCGGCAGCGGTTTGTGCTTCGCTCATTTCGCAGCCCTCTTCTTTTCCGCGATGATGGTCTTCACGCGAGCGATGTCACGCTTCGTGTTGCCCAGTTGCGTGTGGTTGGTCAGCTGCTGGGTCGCCTTCTGCATGCGCAGGCCGAAATGGGCCTTCAGCAGGTCAGAGACTTCCTTTTCCAGCGCCGCCACGTCCTTGGCACGCAGTTCAGATGTCTTGCTCATGGTTGCTCCTGGTCAGGTACCGACCTGGCGGGCCACGAAAGTGCAACGCAGCGGCAGCTTGGCCGAAGCCAGCTGGAACGCCTCACGTGCCAATTGCTCGGGCACGCCGTTGATTTCGTAAAGCACCTTGCCCGGCTGGATCTCGGCCACGTAGTACTCGGGGTTGCCCTTGCCGTTGCCCATGCGCACTTCGGCCGGCTTCTGCGAAATCGGCTTGTCGGGGAAGATGCGAATGAAGATGCGGCCACCGCGCTTGATGTGGCGGCTGATGGCACGGCGGGCGGCTTCGATCTGGCGGGCCGTGATGCGGCCGCGCTCGGTGGCCTTGAGGCCGAAGTCGCCAAACGACACAGCGGCGCCACGGGTGGCGACGCCGGTATTGCGGCCCTTGTGTTCCTTGCGGAACTTGCGACGTGCGGGTTGCAGCATCGTTATTCTCCTTTGGTCTCGCTGCCGCCAGGGACGGCCGGCGTGGCCGGTGCGGCGCGACGAACGCGCTTGACGGCCGGGCCTTTCGGGCCGTCGGCGGCGGGCGATGCCGGCGCTGCGGCCGTCGTCACTTCACCACGGGGCGCGGGCGCACGGTCAGCACCGGGGCGGCCACGGCCACCCGGGGCGCCCGGACGGTCGCCAGGGCGCGGGCCACGGCGGTCACGGCGCTCGTTGTCACCTTCGGTTTTTGCCAGCTGCGGCGCTTCGCCGTTGGCCAGGCGATCACCGCGGTACACCCACACCTTCACGCCGATGACGCCATAGGTCGTCTTGGCTTCGCTGAAGCCATAGTCGATGTCGGCCTTCAGGGTGTGGAGGGGCACGCGGCCTTCGCGGTACCACTCGCAACGTGCGATTTCGATGCCGTTCAGGCGGCCCGAGCTCATGATCTTGATGCCCAGGGCACCCAGACGCATGGCGTTCTGCATCGCGCGCTTCATGGCGCGGCGGAACATGATGCGCTTTTCGAGCTGCTGCGTGATGCTGTCGGCGATCAGCTGCGCATCGACTTCCGGCTTGCGGATTTCTTCGATATTCACAGCCACCGGCACGCCCAGGCGGCGGCCCAGTTCGGCCTTCAGGTTCTCGATGTCTTCGCCCTTCTTGCCGATCACCACGCCCGGACGTGCCGAGAAGATGGTGATGCGGGCGTTCTTGGCGGGGCGCTCGATGAGGATGCGCGAAACGGCCGCGCTTTTCAGCTTGGCTTTCAGGTACTCACGCACCTTCAGGTCTTCAGCCAGCATCGTGGCGAAGTTGCCCTTGGTCGCGAACCAGCGGCTTTGCCAGGCGCGTGTGACGGCGAGGCGGAAGCCGGTCGGATGGATTTTTTGTCCCATGTTCTTTCCAGTGCCTCAGTTGCCGACCGTCACGTAGATGTGACAGGTGCCCTTGCTGATGCGTGCACCACGGCCCTTGGCGCGAGCCGAGAAGCGCTTGAGCACGGCACCCTGCTCGACGTAGATCGACTTAATCTTCAGTTCGTCGATGTCAGCGCCGTCGTTGTGCTCGGCGTTGGCCACAGCCGAATCGACGACCTTCTTGATGATGCCGGCGGCCTTCTTCTGCGTGAAGCTGAGGATGTTCACGGCCTGAGCCACGGTCTTGCCGCGGATCATGTCGGCGACCAGACGGCCCTTGTCGGACGACAGGCGCACACCACGGGCGATAGCTTTGGTTTCCATAGCGTCGACTCCTTAGCGCTTGGCTTTCTTGTCCGCGGGGTGACCCTTGAACAAGCGCGTGAGTGCGAATTCGCCGAGCTTGTGGCCGACCATCTGGTCGGTCACGTACACCGGCACGTGCTGCTTGCCGTTGTGCACAGCCACCGTCAGGCCGATGAACTCGGGCAGGATGGTGCTGCGGCGCGACCAGGTCTTGATCGGCTTCTTGTCCTTGATGGCGGCGGCCTTTTCGACCTTGGCCATCAGGTGGTGGTCCACGAAGGGACCCTTCTTGAGTGAACGCGTCATGGTGGTGTTCCCTCAGGCCTCACTTCTTGCGACGCGAGACGATCATCGTCTGCGTGCGCTTGTTGTTGCGAGTGCGGTAGCCCTTGGTCAGGGTGTTCCACGGCGACACCTGCGGCTGACCTTCACCCGTCTTGCCCTCGCCACCACCGTGCGGGTGGTCGACCGGGTTCATGGCGGTGCCGCGCACGGTCGGACGGATGCCCTTCCAGCGGATCGCGCCAGCCTTGCCGTACTGGCGCAGGCTGTGCTCTTCGTTGCTGACTTCGCCGATGGTGGCGCGGCAGTCGATGTGGATCTTGCGAACCTCACCCGAACGCAAACGCAACTGGGCGTAGATGCCTTCACGGGCCATCAACGTGACGCTGGTGCCAGCCGAACGTGCGATCTGCGCGCCCTTGCCCGGCATCATCTCCACGCAGTGGATGATGGAACCGACAGGGATGTTGCGGATGGGCAGCGTGTTGCCGGCCTTGATCGGCGCCTCGGCCCCACTGAACAGCGTGGCACCTGCATCAACACCGCGCGGGGCGATGATGTAGCGACGCTCGCCGTCGGCGTAGCACAGCAGCGCGATATGAGCAGTGCGGTTCGGGTCGTATTCGATACGCTCGACCTTCGCCGGAATGCCGTCCTTGTTGCGCACGAAATCGACCACGCGGTAGTGGTGCTTGTGACCACCGCCCTTGTGGCGCATCGTGATGTGGCCGTTGTTGTTGCGGCCGGACTTCTGCTTCTGCGGCTCGAGCAGCGAAGCTTCCGGGGCACCCTTGTGCAGGTGCTTGTGCACCACCTTCACCACGGCACGGCGGCCGGGCGATGTGGGCTTGACCTTGATGACAGCCATGATTACGCGGCCTCCCCGGAGAAGTTGAGCTCCTGGCCCGGCTTCAGCGACACAAACGCCTTCTTGACGTGGTCGCGGCGACCGATGGTGCGGCCGAAGCGCTTGACCTTGCCCTTTTGCACAGCCGTGGAGACCGAAGCCACCTCGACCTTGAACATCAGCTCGACCGCAGCCTTGATTTCAGGCTTGGTGGCGTCGCGCAGGACCTTGAACAACACCTGGTTGTTCTTTTCGCCGATGCGCGTGGCCTTTTCCGAGATGATCGGCGCCACCAGCACCTGGCTGAGGCGGCCTTCGTCGAACTTGCGTTCGGCAGGCGTCGGATTCATGCGGCTCATGCGAACATCTCCTTGAGCTGCTCGATCGCGCCCTTGGTGACCAACACCTTCTTGTAGAAGACGAGGCTCAGCGGATCGGCGTAACGCGGCTCGACCACCAGCACGTTCGACAGGTTGCGCGAAGCCAGCGCGATGTTGTCGTCGATCTGGTCGGCAATGACCAGCACCGAATTCTTGGTGTCGGTACCCAGGCCCATGGCCTTGAACTTGGCGGCCAGCAGCTTGGTCTTGGGGGCGTCGATGCTGATGCTGTCGACCACCGCCAGACGGCCGTCACGGGCCAGCTGCGACAGGATGGACGCCATGCCGGCGCGGTACATCTTCTTGTTGACCTTCTGCGAGAAGTTCTCGTCAGGGCGGTTCGGGAAGATGCGACCACCGCCACGCCACAGCGGCGAGCTGGTCATACCGGCGCGAGCGCGGCCGGTGCCCTTCTGGCGGAACGGCTTCTTGGTGGAGTGCTTGACTTCACCACGGTCGAGCTGGGCGCGGGTGCCTTGGCGGGCGTTGGCCTGGAAGGCCACGACCACCTGGTGCACCAGGGCTTCGTTGTAGTCACGGGCGAAGACCGTGTCGGGCGCATCCACCTTCGAGGTGGCCTGGCCTTGTTCGTTCAGGAGCTCGAGCTGCATCACTGGGCCCCTTTCTTCACGCGCACCTTGATGGCGGGGCGCACGACCACGTGGCCGTTCTTGTGGCCCGGCACTGCGCCGCGCACCAGCAGCAGCGAGCGCGCTTCGTCCACACGCACGATGTCCAGGTTCTGGGTGGTGACGGTTTCGTCGCCCATGTGACCGGTCATCTTCTTGCCCGGGAACACGCGGCCCGGGTCTTGCGCCATCGAGATCGAACCCGGCACGTTGTGCGAACGGCTGTTGCCGTGCGACGCGCGCTGCGAGCTGAAGTTGTGGCGCTTGATGGCACCCTGGAAGCCCTTGCCCAGCGAGGTGCCCTGCACGTCGACCTTTTGGCCGGCGGCGAACACACTCACGGGAAGCACAGCGCCGGCCTTGTATTGGCCAGCGACTTCAGCGGTGACGCGGAATTCTTTGAGGACCTCACCGGCTTCGACGCCGGCTTTGGCCAGATGCCCGGCTTCGGGCTTGGTAACACGGCTGGCCTTGCGGGCACCGAACGCGACTTGCAGCGCGTTGTAGCCATCGGTCGCAGCGGTCTTGACTTGCGTGACGCGGTTGTTGGACACGTCGAGCACCGTCACGGGGATGGTGTCGCCATCGTCCGTGAAGATGCGCGTCATGCCCACCTTGCGGCCCAGCAAGCCGAGCTGTTCGCTCATGCTCATGGTTTTCTCCAGCACCCAACGATGTGGGCGCCTTGTTCACGATCCCGGGATCGATTGCCCGGGGCGGCGTCCCGGGCATTTCTGGTGCTCCGGGGCGGGTAATGCCGTCTCCTTGCCGAAGCAGAGAGCGGAAAAGCCCGCGAGTATAACCGTTGCGGGCAATCCCGCAATGGTCAAGCTCGCAGACTGCTGCTTTACTGCAGCTTGATTTCGACGTCCACGCCGGCCGGCAGGTCGAGCTTCATCAGCGCGTCCACGGTCTTGTCGGTCGGGTCGACGATGTCCATCAGGCGCTGGTGCGTGCGGATCTCGAACTGGTCACGGCTCGTCTTGTTGACGTGCGGCGAGCGCAGGATGTCGAAACGCTGCATGCGCGTTGGCAGGGGCACGGGGCCCTTGACGATGGCGCCGGTGCGCTTGGCGGTATCCACGATTTCCAGAGCCGACTGGTCGATCAGCTTGTAGTCGAAGGCCTTCAGGCGGATGCGGATCTTTTGCTTGGCAGACATGGCAGATCCTTATTCGATGATCTTGGCCACGACGCCGGCGCCGACGGTGCGGCCGCCTTCACGGATGGCGAAGCGCAGACCTTCTTCCATCGCGATCGGGTTGATCAGCTTCACCGTGATGCTGACGTTGTCGCCAGGCATCACCATCTCCTTGTCCTTCGGCAGCTCAACTGCACCCGTCACGTCCGTCGTGCGGAAGTAGAACTGCGGGCGGTAGTTGTTGAAGAACGGCGTGTGACGGCCGCCCTCTTCCTTGCTCAGCACGTAGATCTCGGCCGTGAAGTGCGTGTGCGGCTTCACGCTGTTCGGCTTGCACAGCACCTGGCCGCGCTCAACGTCTTCACGCTTGGTGCCGCGCAGCAGGATGCCGACGTTGTCGCCAGCTTGCCCCTGGTCCAGCAGCTTGCGGAACATCTCCACGCCCGTGCAGGTCGTCTTCTGCGTGGCCTTGATGCCGACAATCTCGATTTCCTCGCCCACCTTGACGATGCCGCGCTCCACGCGACCGGTCACCACGGTGCCGCGGCCCGAGATCGAGAACACGTCTTCCACCGGCATCAGGAAAGCACCGTCCACCGCGCGCTCGGGCGTGGGGATGTAGCTGTCCAGTGCGTCAGCCAGGCGCATGATGGCTTGCTCGCCCAGATCGCCCGTGTCGCCTTCGATGGCCAGCTTGGCGCTGCCCTTGACGATGGGGGTGTCGTCGCCAGGAAAGTCGTACTTGCTCAGCAGCTCGCGCACTTCCATCTCGACGAGCTCGAGCAGCTCGGCGTCGTCCACCATGTCGCACTTGTTCAGGAACACGATGATGTAGGGCACGCCCACCTGGCGGGCCAGCAGGATGTGCTCGCGCGTCTGGGGCATCGGGCCGTCAGCGGCCGAGCACACCAGGATCGCGCCGTCCATCTGCGCGGCACCCGTGATCATGTTCTTCACGTAGTCGGCGTGGCCCGGGCAATCAACGTGCGCGTAGTGACGGTTGGCCGTCTCGTACTCGACGTGCGCGGTGTTGATCGTGATGCCGCGCGCCTTCTCTTCCGGCGCCGCGTCGATCTGGTCGTAGGCCTTGGCCTCGCCACCGAACTTCTTCGCCAAAATCGTCGTGATCGCCGCCGTCAGCGTCGTCTTGCCATGGTCCACGTGACCAATCGTGCCCACGTTCACGTGCGGCTTCGTGCGTTCAAATTTACCTTTTGCCATTTCGCTTTTCTCCAGAAAAGAGCAGTGCCAGTGTTGAGGTTTTAGGTTTCCGAAAAGGTGGTGGTTCGTGCGCCACTGGCAGCGCGCGCCACCTTTTCGAAGACCGGCTTGAATTGAATGTGTTTACTTGCCGCGCG
The DNA here is from genome assembly GCA_963788035.1 of uncultured beta proteobacterium. Taxonomy (GTDB): domain Bacteria; phylum Pseudomonadota; class Gammaproteobacteria; order Burkholderiales; family Burkholderiaceae_C; genus Rubrivivax. Next base: position 13,313 of record CAWBFC010000007.1, on the reverse strand, counting down.
CGGTGATGATCGCGTCGGCCACGTTCTTCGGAGCTTCGCTGTAGTGCTTGAACTCCATGGTGTATGTGGCACGGCCCTGGCTCATCGAGCGCAGCGTGGTGCTGTAGCCGAACATCTCGCTCAGCGGCACTTCGGCCTTGATCACCTTGCCGCCACCAGGCATGTCGTCCATGCCCTGCACCATGCCGCGGCGGCTGGACAGATCGCCCATCACACCGCCGGCGTAGTCTTCCGGCGTTTCCACTTCCACGGCCATCATCGGCTCCAGGATCACCGGGCTGGCCTTGCGCATGCCGTCCTTGAAGCCCATCGACGCCGCCATCTTGAAGGCGTTTTCGTTCGAGTCCACCTCGTGGTAGGAACCGAAGGTCAGCGTGACCTTCACGTCCACCACAGGGTAGCCGGCCAGCACGCCGTTGGGCAGCGTGTCTTCCACGCCCTTCTTGACCGCAGGAATGAATTCGCGCGGCACCACACCACCCTTGATGGCGTCGACGAACTCGAAGCCCTTGCCTGGCTCTTGCGGCTCGACCTTCAGCACGACGTGGCCGTACTGGCCCTTGCCGCCCGACTGGCGCACGAACTTGCCTTCGACATCGGCCACGGCCTTGCGGATGGTTTCGCGGTAAGCCACCTGCGGCTTGCCGACGTTGGCTTCCACGCCGAATTCGCGCTTCATGCGGTCGACGATGATTTCCAGGTGCAGCTCGCCCATGCCGGAGATGATGGTCTGGCCACTCTCTTCGTCAGTGCGCATGCGGAAAGACGGATCTTCGGCAGCCAGGCGACCCAGCGCGATACCCATCTTTTCCTGGTCAGCCTTGGTCTTGGGCTCGACGGCTTGGCTGATCACCGGCTCGGGGAAGATCATCTTTTCCAGCGTGATGATGCTTTCCGGGTCGCACAGGGTCTCGCCCGTGGTGACGTCCTTCAGGCCCACGCAGGCGGCGATGTCGCCAGCCAGAATTTCCTTGATTTCTTCGCGCTGGTTGGCGTGCATCTGCAGAATACGGCCGATGCGCTCTTTCTTGCCGCGGATCGGGTTGTAGACCGAGTCGCCGCTCTTGAGCACGCCGGAGTACACGCGGACGAAAGTCAGCTGGCCGACATACGGGTCGGTCATCAACTTGAACGCGAGGGCCGAGAACTTCTCTTCGTCGGTGCGGTTGCGCGAGATCGGGTTGTCGTCGCTGTCCGTGCCCGGGACCGGTGGGATGTCCAGCGGAGAGGGCATGAAGTCGATGACACCGTCGAGCATGCGCTGCACGCCCTTGTTCTTGAAGGCACTGCCGCAGAACATCGGCTGGATCTCGGCCGCGATCGTGCGCTGGCGGATGCCGGTCATGATCTCGGCTTCGCTCAATTCGCCCGATTCCAGGTACTTGTTCATCAAGTCTTCGCTGGCTTCAGCGGCAGCCTCGATCATGTTCTCGCGCCACTTCTGGGCATCAGCGAGCAGATCAGCCGGGATGTCCTTGAACTCGAACTTCATGCCCTGCGAGGCCTCGTCCCAGATGATTGCCTTCATCTTGATGAGGTCGATCACGCCGGTGAAGTTTTCTTCCGCGCCGATAGGCACCACGATAGGCACAGGGTTGGCCTTCAGGCGCGCCTTCATCTGGTCATAGACCTTGAAGAAGTTCGCACCCGTGCGGTCCATCTTGTTGACAAAGGCCAGACGCGGCACCTTGTACTTGTTGGCCTGGCGCCAGACAGTCTCGGACTGCGGCTGCACGCCACCCACGGCGCAATACACCATGCAAGCGCCGTCGAGCACGCGCATCGAACGCTCGACTTCGATGGTGAAGTCGACGTGCCCGGGCGTATCGATGATGTTCAGGCGGTGCTCGGGGTAGGACAGGTCCATGCCCTTCCAGAAGCAGGTGGTGGCAGCCGACGTGATCGTGATGCCACGCTCCTGCTCTTGCTCCATCCAGTCCATCGTGGCCGCGCCATCGTGCACTTCACCGATCTTGTGGTTCACACCCGTGTAGTACAGGATGCGTTCGGTCGTGGTGGTCTTGCCGGCATCGATGTGCGCACTGATACCGATGTTGCGGTAGCGCTCGATGGGGGTCTTGCGGGCCATGGTCTATCTCCAAATGCAGGGGCCGCCTGCGGGTTAGTGCTAACCCGCAAAGGCGGCCAGGGGCTACGTCGTGCTGTGCTTAGAAGCGGAAGTGCGAGAACGCCTTGTTCGCTTCGGCCATGCGGTGGACTTCGTCGCGCTTCTTCACGGCGCCGCCGCGGCCTTCGCTGGCCTCGAGCAGCTCGTTGGCCAGACGCGCGGCCATGCTCTTCTCACCGCGCTTGCGCGCGCTTTCCTTCAACCAGCGCATGGCCAGGGCCTGCCGGCGAACGGGGCGAACTTCCACGGGAACTTGGTAGTTCGCACCGCCGACACGGCGGGACTTCACTTCGACCATCGGCTTGATGTTGTTCAGCGCAACCATGAAGACCTCGAGGGGGTCCTTGTTGGCCTTGGTTTCGACCTGCTCGAGCGCACCGTAGATGATGCGCTCGGCGATGGCCTTCTTGCCCGATTCCATGATGACGTTCATGAACTTGGACAGATCGACCGAGCCGAATTTCGGGTCAGGCAGGATCTCGCGCTTGGGTACTTCGCGACGACGTGGCATGGGAGTCTTCCTTCTATCGTTTCAGTTGGCCGGCGCTGCTGGCGCCCGCCGCGAAAGACCATCAAGGCCTTTCACTTACTCGGCCGCTCATCCACACCGGGAGGAGCCGACCGCAATGGTTCGGCCTGTCAGGCCTTCTTGGGGCGCTTCGCGCCGTACTTGGAACGCGACTGCTTGCGATCCTTGACGCCTTGCAGGTCGAGCGAACCGCGCACAATGTGGTAACGCACACCGGGCAGGTCCTTCACACGGCCGCCGCGCACGAGCACGACGCTGTGCTCTTGCAGGTTGTGGCCCTCACCGCCGATGTAGCTGATGATCTCGAAACCGTTGGTCAGGCGCACCTTGGCGACCTTCCGCAGGGCCGAGTTCGGCTTCTTGGGGGTGGTGGTGTAGACGCGGGTGCAAACACCCCGGCGCTGCGGGCTGTTCTGCATCGCAGGCGACTTGGATTTCGTGACTTCGACCTGACGGCCGTGGCGCACGAGCTGATTGATGGTTGGCATAAAAGTAACTTGTTCCCGTTTGAAGCTACGCAATCTTTTCGGTGGAGCGTGGGCTTCAAGTGCAAGAGCGCTGGGCGGCTGCCGCAGCACGTCTAAGCAAGGGTGGGCCCGGCGTGCGCCGCCACTTTTTGACCCTGGCACCACCAAGGAGGGGCACCAAAGCAGGAGCAAGCTCCCAGGGCTGAACGCAGCAAAGTCTGCCGAAAAGCCTTCTAGTATATTCGGGCCCGCCTTCAGCAGCAAGTCAGGGGTTCGGTCTGAGCGAGAGTTTGTCTGCCCCGCGCGCCGCGGTGGTGCTCGATACCAACACCGTGCTGGACTGGCTGGTTTTCCGCGAACCCGCTGTCGCGGCCTTGGCCAAGGCTGTCGAGCAGCGCCAAGTGTCTTGGCTTGCCTGCCCGGCTATGCGCGACGAGTTGGCCCGCACGCTCGGTTACCGAACGCTGGCGAAATGGAAACCCGACAGTGAGCGCGTGCTCGCATGCTTTGATCGGCACGCGCAGCTTCATGCCGCGCCACCACCGGCCCCCCTGTTTTTGCGCTGCAGCGACCCCGACGATCAGGTCTTCATCGAGCTCGCGCTCGCCCACAGCGCAACTTGTTTGCTCACGCATGACCGCGCGCTGCTGAAGCTGGCCCGCCGCGCGCGGCCGCTGGGGCTGGCGATCCTGCGCCCGAAAGAGTGGGTGCTGCCCGCCGGGCCCTGAACCCGCCACCAGGCTGCGGCCAAGAAAAAAGCGGCCCGCAGGCCGCCTTCTCACTGCAGCAGTGAACCGGCAGTGCCGGTCCACCTGCAGCTTTCAGTCACTCACTCAGCGCCGTCACCAGCGGCCGCAGCCGTGGCGGCGTCCACACCGGCCATCTGCACCGCCGCCAGCTCTTCAGCTTCTTGCAGCGCGATGGCGCGGCGCTCGCTCTCGTCCATGGCTTCCTTGGCCTTGCGGGCTTCGTGGAAGGCCATGCCAGTGCCCGCGGGGATCAGGCGGCCGACGATCACGTTTTCCTTCAGGCCACGCAGCTCGTCGCGCTTGCCCATGATGGCAGCCTCGGTGAGCACGCGAGTGGTTTCCTGGAAGGAGGCCGCCGAGATGAAGCTGTCGGTCGACAGCGAGGCCTTGGTGATGCCCAGCAGCACATCGGCGTGCGTGGCCGGCACCTTGCCTTCACCGCGCAGGCGCTCGTTGGTGTTGAGCAGCTCGCTGCGTTCCACCTGCTCGCCGTTGATGTACGACGAATCGCCGGCGTTGGTGATCTGCACGCGGCGCAGCATCTGGCGAACGATCACCTCGATGTGCTTGTCGTTGATCTTCACGCCCTGCAAGCGGTACACGTCCTGCACCTCGTCGACGATGTAGCGCGCCAGTTCCTCGATGCCCAGCAGGCGCAGGATGTCTTGCGGGTCGGCACTGCCGTCGACCACCAGTTCGCCGCGGTTGACCACCTGGCCTTCGTGCACCAGGATGTTCTTTTCCTTGGCGACGAGTTCCTCGTGCACCGTGCCTTCGGGGCTGGTGATCTGCAGGCGGTTCTTGCCCTTGGTCTCCTTGCCGAAGCTGATGGTGCCGGTGATCTCGGCCAGCGTGCCGACGTCCTTCGGGCTGCGCGCTTCGAAGAGCTCGGCCACCCGCGGCAGACCGCCGGTGATGTCGCGCGTCTTCTGGCCTTCCATCGGAATGCGCGCCAGCACTTCGCCCGGGCCGAGGTCTTGGCCGTCGCGGATCTGGATCAGCGCACCCACCGGGAAGCCGATGGTCACAGCGTGGTCGGTACCGGGGATCTTCACTTCCACGCCCGCAGCGTCGAGCAGCTTGACCTGCGGACGCACCACCTTGGCAGCACCGCGGCGCTTCGGGTCGATGACCACCAGCGTCGACAGGCCGGTGACTTCGTCCACCTGCTTGGCCACCGTCTGGCCTTCTTCGACGTTCTCGAAGCGGGCCTTGCCGGCGAACTCGGTGATGATGGGGCGGGTGAGCGGGTCCCAGTTGGCCAGCACGGTGCCGGCCTTCACGTGCTGGTCGGGCTTGACGTTCAGCGTCGCGCCGTAAGGCAGCTTGTGACGCTCACGCTCGCGGCCGTGCGGGTCGCTGATGACGATTTCGCCCGAACGCGAGATCACCACCAGGGTGCCCTTGGCGTTGGTGACGTAGCGCATCGTGGCGTTGAAGCCGATCAGGCCTTCGCTCTTCGCATCCACGCTCGAAGCCACGGCCGCACGCGAAGCCGCACCACCGATGTGGAAGGTGCGCATCGTCAGCTGCGTGCCGGGTTCACCGATGGACTGCGCAGCGATCACGCCGATGGCCTCGCCCACGTTTACCAGGCCACCACGGCCCAGGTCGCGGCCGTAGCACTTGGCGCAGATGCCGAAGCGCGTGTCGCAGGTCAGCGCCGTGCGCACCTTCACTTCGTCAACGCCGGCAGCTTCCAGCACATCGATCAGGTCTTCGTCCAGCATGGTGCCGGCGGTGACCATCAGCTCTTGCGTCTCGGGGTGCAGCACCTCGGTGGCCGTCACGCGGCCGAGGATGCGGTCGCGCAGGCTTTCGATGACTTCACCACCCTCCACCAGCGCGCGGCGGTTCATGCCGTTCTGCGTGCCGCAGTCGACTTCCGTCACCACCAGGTCTTGCGTCACGTCCACCAGGCGGCGCGTGAGGTAGCCCGAGTTCGCGGTCTTCAGCGCCGTGTCCGCCAGGCCCTTACGGGCGCCGTGGGTGGAGATGAAGTACTGCAGAACGTTCAGGCCTTCGCGGAAGTTGGCCGTGATGGGCGTCTCGATGATGCTGCCGTCAGGCTTGGCCATCAGGCCGCGCATGCCGGCCAGCTGGCGGATCTGCGCAGCAGAACCGCGCGCGCCCGAGTCGGCCATCATGTAGATGGAGTTGAAGGACTCCTGGTCGACTTCCTTGCCGTGGCGGTCTTGCACCTTCTGCTTGGACAGCTGGCTCATCATGACCTTGCCGACTTCGTCGCCGGTCTTGCCCCAGATGTCCACGACCTTGTTGTAGCGCTCACCGGCCGTCACCAGACCCGAGACGTACTGCTGCTCGATCTCCTTGACTTCCTTCTCGGCGCGCTCGATCAGGCCCGGCTTTTCCTTGGGCACCAGCATGTCGTCGATGGCGATCGAGATGCCGGCACGCGTGGCCAGGCGGAAACCGTTCTGCAGCAGCTTGTCTGCGAACACAACGGTTTCTTTCAGGCCGCACTTGCGGAAGCTGACGTTGATCAGCTTGCTGATCTCTTTCTTCTTCAGCGCCTTGTTGATGTTGCTGAACGGCAGGCCCTTGGGCAGGATCTCGCTCAGCAGCGCACGGCCGACGGTCGTGTCCACCAGCTTGGTCTCGGGCACGAACTCGCCCGTGGCGGCGTCCTTGTGCCACTCGACCATGCGCACGGCAATCTTGGCGGTGATCTCCACCACACCGTTGTCGAGCGCGCGCTGGAGCTCCTGCATGTCCATGAAGACCATGCCTTCGCCCTTGCCGTTGATGCGCTCGCGGGTGGCGTAGTACAGGCCCAGCACCACGTCTTGCGAGGGCACGATCGACGGTTCGCCGTTGGCTGGGAACAGCACGTTGTTGGAGGCCAGCATCAGCGTGCGGGCTTCCATCTGCGCTTCGATGCTCAGCGGCACGTGAACGGCCATCTGGTCACCGTCGAAGTCGGCGTTGAAGGCCGAGCACACCAGCGGGTGCAGCTGGATGGCCTTGCCTTCGATCAACACCGGCTCGAACGCCTGGATGCCCAGGCGGTGCAGCGTCGGTGCGCGGTTCAGCAGGATCGGGTGTTCCTTGATGACTTCTTCAAGGATGTCCCACACCACCGGCGTGCCGCTCTCGACTTCCTTCTTCGCCGCCTTGATGGTGGTGGCGATGCCCATCGCCTCCAGACGCGAGAAGATGAAAGGCTTGAACAGCTCGATGGCCATCAGCTTGGGCAGGCCGCACTGGTGCAGCTTGAGCGTCGGGCCGACCACGATGACCGAACGGCCCGAGTAGTCGACGCGCTTGCCCAGCAGGTTCTGGCGGAAGCGGCCGCTCTTGCCCTTGATCATGTCGGCCAGCGACTTCAGCGCGCGCTTGTTCGCGCCCGTCATCGCCTTGCCGCGGCGGCCGTTGTCCAGCAGGCTGTCCACGGCCTCCTGCAGCATGCGCTTTTCGTTGCGCACGATGATTTCCGGCGCCTTCAGCTCCAGCAGCCGCGCCAGGCGGTTGTTGCGGTTGATGACGCGGCGGTAGAGGTCGTTCAGGTCGGACGTGGCGAAGCGGCCACCGTCCAGCGGCACGAGCGGGCGCAGGTCGGGCGGCAGCACCGGCAGCACTTCCATCACCATCCAATGGGGACGGATGCCGCTCTTCTTGAAGGCTTCCAGCACCTTCAGGCGCTTGGAGTTCTTCTTGATCTTCAGCTCGGAGCCGGTCATGTCGTTGCGGATCTTGTCGATCTCCGCATCGATGTCCATTTCCTCGAGCAGCTTCTTGATGCCCTCGGCGCCCATCAGCGCGACGAACTCGTCACCGAATTCGGCGTGCTTGGCCTCGAAATCGTCCTCGCTCATGATGCTGAACTTCTTCAGCGGGGTCATGCCGGGGTCGACGACGACATACGCTTCGAAGTACAGCACGCGCTCGATGTCGCGCAGCGTCATGTCGAGCACCAGGCCCAGACGCGACGGCAGGCTCTTCAGGAACCAGATGTGCGCGCAGGGCGCGGCCAGGTCGATGTGACCCATGCGCTCGCGGCGCACCTTGGTCTGCGTGACTTCAACGCCACACTTCTCGCAGATGACACCGCGGTGCTTCAGGCGCTTGTACTTGCCGCACAGGCATTCGTAGTCCTTGATGGGCCCGAAGATCTTGGCGCAGAACAGGCCGTCACGTTCCGGCTTGAAGGTGCGGTAGTTGATGGTCTCGGGCTTCTTCACCTCGCCGAACGACCACGAGCGAATCTTCTCGGGCGATGCCAGGCCGATCCGGATGGCATCGAAATGCTCGTCCGGGGTGAATTGCTTGAAAAGGTCGAGTAGTCCCTTCATGCATCTGCTCCTTAATTGCGTTCGAGTTCAATGTCGATGCCAAGGGAACGAATCTCCTTGACCAGGACGTTGAACGATTCCGGCATGCCGGCTTCGATGGCGTGTTCGCCCTTGACGATGCTCTCGTACACCTTGGTACGGCCGTTCACGTCGTCGGACTTGACCGTCAGCATTTCCTGCAGGATGTACGAAGCACCGTAGGCTTCCAGCGCCCACACTTCCATCTCGCCGAAACGCTGGCCGCCGAACTGCGCCTTGCCGCCCAGCGGCTGCTGGGTGACGAGCGAGTACGGGCCGGTCGAGCGGGCGTGCATCTTGTCGTCCACCAGGTGGTGCAGCTTCAGCACGTGCATGTAGCCCACGGTGACGGGGCGCTCGAAAGGCTCACCCGTGCGGCCGTCGCTCAGCGTGGCTTGCGTGCGCGTCGCGGTCAGGCCCTTCTTCGCGGCGATGTCGTCCGGGTAGGCCAGCTTCAGCATGGCGCGGATTTCTTCTTCCGCCGCACCGTCGAACACCGGCGTCGCAAACGGCACGCCGTGCTGCAGGTTGCCGGCCATCTCGAGCACCTGCTCGTCGCTCAGGTCGTCGAGGTGCTCGCCCTTGCCGCCGCTCTTGTTGTAGAGCTCGTCGAGGAACTTGCGGATCTCGGCCACCCGTGCCTGCTCTTGCAGCATGTTGCCGATGCGCTGGCCGATGCCCTTGCCGGCCCAGCCCAGGTGAACTTCCAGCACCTGGCCCACGTTCATGCGCGAAGGCACGCCCAGCGGGTTCAGCACGATGTCCACCGGCGTGCCGTCGGCCATGTAAGGCATGTCTTCAACGGCAGCGATCTTCGAGACCACGCCCTTGTTGCCGTGACGGCCGGCCATCTTGTCGCCAGGCTGCAGGCGGCGCTTCACGGCCAGGTAGACCTTGACCATCTTCAGCACGCCGGCCGGCAGCTCGTCGCCCTGGGTCAGCTTCTTGCGCTTTTCTTCGAAAGCCAGGTCGAAGCTGTGGCGCGTCTGGTCGTTGGCGTTCTTGATGCTTTCCAGCTGGTTGGCGACTTCGTCCTCCGCCGGGCGGATGTCGAACCAGTGGTACTTGTCGACCGTGGCCAGGTAGTCCTTGTCGATGACCGTGCCCTTGGCGATCTTGTTCGGGCCGCCATTGGCCACCTTGCCGTTCAGCAGCTTGGCGATACGGTCGAAGGCGTCGGCCTCCACGATGCGCAGCTGGTCGTTCAGGTCGAGGCGGAAACGCTTCAGCTCGTCGTCAATGATCTGCTGGGCGCGCTTGTCGCGCACGATGCCTTCACGGGTGAAGACCTGCACGTCGATGACGGTGCCGTTCGTGCCTTGGTCGACACGCAGCGACGTGTCCTTCACGTCGGAAGCCTTCTCGCCGAAGATCGCGCGCAGCAGCTTCTCTTCCGGCGTCAGCGTGGTCTCGCCCTTGGGCGTGACCTTGCCCACCAGCACGTCGCCGGGGTTCACTTCGGCACCCACGTAGACGATGCCGCTCTCGTCCAGGCGGGCCAGTTGCTGCTCGCTCAGGTTCGGGATGTCGCGCGTGATTTCTTCCGAGCCCAGCTTGGTGTCGCGCGCCATGACCACCAGTTCCTCGATGTGGATCGAGGTGTAGCGGTCTTCGGCGATGACACGTTCGCTGATGAGGATCGAGTCCTCGAAGTTGTAGCCGTTCCAGGGCATGAAGGCCACGAGCATGTTCTGGCCCAGGGCGAGTTCGCCCAGGTCCGTCGATGCGCCGTCGGCCACCACGTCACCGGCCCGACCAGGTCGCCACGCTTGACGATGGCGCGCTGGTGGATGTTGGTGTTCTGGTTGGAACGCTGGTACTTGATGAGGTTGTAGATGTCGACGCCGACTTCACCGGCCACCGTCTCGTTGTCGTTCACGCGAATCACGATGCGGTTGGTGTCGACGTAGTCCACCACGCCACCGCGGCGGGCCGTGACCACGGTGCCCGAGTCGACCGCGGCGACGCGCTCGACACCGGTGCCGACCAGCGCCTTTTCGGGGCGCAGCACCGGCACGGCCTGGCGCTGCATGTTGGCGCCCATCAGTGCGCGGTTCGCGTCGTCGTGCTCCAGGAAGGGCACGAGCGAGGCCGCCACCGACACGATCTGCGCAGGCGCCACGTCCATGTACTGCACACGCTCAGGCGATCAGCAGCACCGACTCGCCCTTTTCACGGGCGCTGACCAACTCGTCGATCAGCTTGCCGTCCTTGTCCAGGCCGGCGTTGGCCTGGGCGATGACGTACTTGCCTTCTTCGATGGCCGACAGGTAGTCGATCTGGTCCGTCACCTTGCCGTCTTGCACGCGGCGATAAGGCGTTTCCAGGAAGCCGTACTCGTTGAGCTGGGCGAACAGCGACAGCGAGTTGATCAGGCCGATGTTCGGGCCTTCCGGCGTTTCGATCGGGCAGACGCGGCCGTAGTGGGTCGGGTGCACGTCGCGCACTTCGAAGCCGGCGCGCTCGCGGGTCAGACCGCCCGGGCCCAGGGCCGAGACACGACGCTTGTGCGTGATCTCGGACAGCGGGTTGGTCTGGTCCATGAACTGCGACAGCTGGCTCGCACCGAAGAACTCCTTCAGCGCCGCACTGATCGGCTTGGAGTTGATCAGGTCGTGCGGCATCAGGGCTTCGGTCTCGGCCTGGCCCAGACGCTCCTTCACGGCCTTCTCGATGCGCGCCAGACCGCTGCGGTACTGGTTTTCGGCCAGCTCGCCGACGCAACGCACACGGCGGTTGCCCAGGTGGTCGATGTCATCGACGTCGCCATTGCCGTTGCGCAGGTCCACCAGGATCTTGACGACATCCAGGATGTCGTCGTTGCTCAGCGTCATCTTGCCTTCCGGCGTGTCGCGGCCCACGCGGGCGTTGAACTTCATGCGGCCGACGCGGCTCAGGTCGTAGGTGTCCTCGCTGTAGAACAGGCGATGGAACAGCGCTTCGACCGCGTCTTCGGTCGGCGGCTCGCCGGGGCGCATCATGCGGTAGATGGCCACGCGCGCGGCCAGCTGGTCGGCGGTTTCGTCAGAGGCCAGGGTCTGGCTGATGAACGCGCCCTGGTTCAGCTCGTTCGTGTAGAGGCACTGGATGTCCTTGATGCCGGCGGTGCGCAGCTTCTTCAGCAGCGCTTCGGTGACCTCTTCGTTGGCCTTGGCCACGATCTCGCCGGTGTCGGCATCGACCATGTTCTTGCTGATGACGCGGCCGACCAGGAAGTCTTCCGGCACGCTCACGAAGCCGGTGCCGGCTTGTTCCAGCTGGCGCACGTGGCGGGCGGTGATGCGCTTGTCCTTCTCGACGACGACGTTGCCGCTCTTGTCGGTCAGGTCGAAGCGGGCCACTTCGCCCTTCAGGCGATCAGCCACGAACTCCATCTGCGCGCCCGAGTCCATCAGGCGGAAGTTGTCGTTCTGGAAGAAGTGGGCCAGGATGGTTTCCGGCGTCAGGCCGATGGCCTTCAGCAGGATGGTGACCGGCATCTTGCGGCGGCGGTCGACGCGGAAGTACAGGATGTCCTTCGGGTCGAACTCGAAGTCGAGCCAGCTGCCGCGGTAGGGAATGATCCGCGCGCTGAACAGCAGCTTGCCGCTGCTGTGCGTCTTGCCCTTGTCGTGCTCGAAGAACACGCCCGGGCTGCGGTGCAGCTGCGACACGATCACACGCTCGGTGCCGTTGACGATGAAGGAGCCGTAGTCGGTCATCAGGGGCACTTCGCCCATGTAGACCTCTTGCTCCTTGATCTCCTTCACGACGCGCTGCGGGTGGCTCTCGCGGTCGTAAATGATCATCTGCAGCTTCGCACGCACGGCGGCAGCGAAGGTCAGGCCGCGCTGCTGGCACTCGCGAACGTCGAAGGGCGGCTTCGCGATGTTGTATTCGATGAACTTCATCTCCACAAAACTGTTGTGGGAGACGATGGGGAAGGCGGAGAGGAAGGCCGCCTGCAGGCCTTCGGGCTTGCGTTTCAGGGGCGGCACATCCTTTTGCAGGAAGGCGACATAACTGTCGCTCTGCATGGTGAGCGGATCGGGAACCTTGAGGACACTCTCACGCTTGCCGAAGCTCTTGCGAATACGCTTGCGCTCGGTGTAGGTGTAGGGGGTTGCTTGCGCCATTGAACTCTCCGTGTCGAGAACACACACCTGGCCTAGGCGCATGTTCTGCGGCGACTGGCGACTCAAGCCTTGCGCTCGAAGGTCTGGTGACGGGCCACTACCCGTCGCTGGCGGACAACCAAGGCATTGCACCTCAGCCCGACCAAACCCGTTCTCTGCAGTCGGATCAGAGAACACTGAACGAAGCCCCCAGGCTGCGGTGCCGGCTTTGCCGGCGTCCTCGCCACCCCCGAGGGGGCTCTGCCTGCGGCCCGGCGAAGCCGGTTCCGCGGCAGTCCTTGATGGACTTCGTTCGCTGCTCTCTTGCAACGAAGGGGGCGGCGCCTCGCGGCGGCCACCCGCTTGACTTACTTGATTTCGGCCTTGGCGCCGGCTTCCACCAGCTTCTTCAGCGCGGCTTCGGCGTCGGCCTTGGGGATGGCTTCCTTGACGGGCTTCGGAGCGCCGTCCACCAGGTCCTTGGCTTCCTTCAGGCCGAGGCCCGTCAGTTCGCGCACGGCCTTGATGACGGAGACCTTCTGGGCGCCGGCTTCGAGCAGGATGACGTTGAACTCGGTCTTCTCTTCAACGGCAGCGGCGGCAGCGCCACCACCACCAGCGGCCGGGGCAGCCATGGCTGCAGCGGACACGCCGAACTTCTCTTCAATGGCCTTGACCAGGTCATTGAGTTCCATCACGGACATGCTGTCCATGGCCGACAGGAAAGCGTCTTTATCGAATGCCATTTGGGGTTCCTCGAAACGATTGATTCTGAAAATGGGGATGCTGGATCAAGCTGCAGGCGCTGCGGCTTCGGCTTCCGCCGGCACCGCCGCCGCGCTTTTCGGCCACTGCCGCCAGCACGCCAGCCATGCGCTGGATCGGCGACTTCAGCAGGCCGGCCACCTGGGCGAGCAGCACTTCGCGACTCGGGATCGCGGCCAGGGCTTTGACGCCGTCGACCGTGAGTGCCTTGCCGGCGTAGGCACCGCCCTTGATGACCAGCTTGTCGTTG
>CAWBFC010000006.1:0-2050992 GCA_963788035.1 uncultured beta proteobacterium | reverse complement strand
GGTAGATCGTGCTCCTTACTGCGGGTTGTTGAAACCACAGCGAGAAGCACGACCCCCGTTCAAACCGTACGTGCGGATTTCCCGCATACGGCTTACCGGTGGGGTTTCGGACAGTCGCATTACGCAGCTCCCGGGTATTGGATTCGGCCCATCAGTTGGACGAGCCCGTGGTTCACGAAGAAGCCTCGGTGCCACTTGCTGGCTTCTCCGGGTTTGAGGTGCCGCCCTTTGCGTTCGAGCAGCAAGCCCTTGAGCCGCCACACGACGTACCGGTCCACGCTGACAAATTCGTCGCTCGCGTTGCCCGTGCGGAAGTACCCGCTCCAGCCGAGCAGCACCGGATTGAGTGACTTGATGATGTCGCGCACGTCTTGATGGCATCGGCCTCGCGGCGTCAGCTCTCGAATTCGTGCACGCACGCGCTTCATGCTGCGCGCAGAGGGCTTTCGTTGAAGGAAGTACTTCCGCTTCTGTTCCTTCATCCAAATGGGCCCACTCATCTTCTTCCGCAGGTGACACCCGAGAAAGTCGAAGCCCTGTTTCCCCCAGGACATGTCGACTCGCCTCGTCTTCTCGGGGTGCAGTGTCAGGCTGAGCTTCTTCATCACTCGCGTGATTTGTCGCTCGGCCTCCTCGCACGCCGCCCCGGTGTTGCACGAGACGACGAAGTCGTCCGCGTACCGCACCAGCACGCCCAGATGCGCGTGCTTCGTCTCCCACTCCTCGTCGAGGACGTGCAGGTAGATGTTCGCCAGCAACGGCGAGATGACTCCACCCTGTGGCGTACCCACCGTCGGCGTCGTCAGCTTTCCGTCGTCCAGCACACCCGCACGCAGCCACTGCCGCACCAGCTTCAGCACCCTTCGGTCCACGACTCGCTTTGAGACGAGCTTCATCAGCGTGTCGTGGTTGATGCTGCCGAAGTAGTCGCTGATGTCGGCGTCGAGGACATGGTTTCCGCCTCGCGCACCTTCCACCCGCAGCTTCTCCAGCGCGTCGGTGGCGCTGCGCCTCGGCCGAAATCCGTAGGACGACTCTTTGAAGTCCGCCTCGAAAATCGGCTCCAGCACCAGCTTCACCGCCGCCTGCACCACCCTGTCCCGCACCGTCGGAATGCCCAGCGGGCGCTTCTTCCCGTCTGCCTTCGGGATGTACCGGCGCAGCACAGCAGGTGCCCGGTACCGTCCTTCTCTCAGCGCTTCCTGCACCTCACCGAGCATGCGTTCCACGCCGTATGCCTCGACGTCAGCCAGCGTCTCTTCATCGACGCCCGCCGCGCCTCGGTTGGCCTTCACCAGTCCCCATGCTTCGCGCAGGAAGTCACTCCTGTGCACGTGTGCATACAGCGCATGGAAACGTCTTCCCGGCTGCCGCTTGGCGGCCGCCCACAGTCGACGTCGCAGTTGTGGCACTTCTTCCGTCAGCTCACGCTTCTGGGGGTCTTTAGGCGTCTCCGCCAATCCCTCGCGCTTACCTGCTTCGTCGACACTCCCACCCCAGGGCCCTCTCCCTCCGGGCGCGTTCTTCTTCACGCCCATCAACGGTACGGTGGACCCCTCGGACTTCCGCTGCGCATCGGCCCCTTTCGTCTTCGACTTATAGGGCACGACTTGCGGTGACTGCCGCGACGCAGACGGACCTCTCGTGTTCCGCTCTTCACCTTGTCCGCGTGCTGCTCCCAGTACCCCGGAGAAGTCCCCCGCCCATCCGGACTCACGAGCGGTGGAGATCGCCTTCGCCGTGACATGAGCGGCTCGGCCTTCTCGTTGTGAGTCTTTCGAGGCTGCAGGCTTCACTTCATGTTGCGGCCCGCGGACTTGCTCCCTCTTTCGAGGCTCTTGACGCCACGCTTCACCAGTCGGCATCTCTGCCTCAAGTGGTGGCCTGCTACCGGGCTCTCCGGCGATTACCCGCGCGGGGCTTTCACCCGCTGGTGAAGTGCAGCGTGACTCCGCCTCCTGCTCGGCCGGTCGCCCGCCCGTCGGCTCTGAGTCGTCACGACGCACCATGGCGCGAATGTAGACGCGCGCGAGCGGCGAAGCGCCAGGAAGAGCGCCAGGCCTGCGAACACCACGGTGGCCGCTTCGCCGGCGAAGGGGTTGACCGCCTTCGTCACGCCCACGGCGACGAGGTTGAGCGCCGCGTGCACACCGATGGAGAGCAGCAGCCAGCGCTTGAGACCGGAGCGCGCGCCTTCCAGCACCAGCAACGAGCAGGCGATGTGCAGCGCCCAGGCGGCGATGCGCTCCACGCCGCCCATGAGGGCCAGGGCCGGCGTCACGGGCGCGAACTGGGCCTCGACCTTCGGCAGCACCTCAGCGGGGATGCCCAGGGTCACCCCGTGGGAGAGGGCCACGTACACCACCACGCTGCTGACCAGCGACAGCCCGACGAGGAGGATCGACTCGATGCCCCCGTGGCCCGCGCCGAGCATCACGCCGCCCAGGGTCGACCTGTCCTTCCACAACCAGCGGTAGGCGAACCAACGCCCGGTCTCTTCGAAGAGGCCTGCGGTGAGAGCGGACACGGCGATCCACCCGAAGGTGGCGGCGGTGTCATCGGCGATCTTCGGCGCGAGCCAGGCGTTGAGGGGGATCTGCCAGGGCAGCCGCAAGACGAGCTGCGAGACGACGAAGGTGAGCGCGCCGAAGAGCCAGGCCTTCGGCGAGGCGCCCAGCTTGCGCCACAGCACCAGGGCGAGCACGAGCGGGCCACCCACCGCTACGACGGCAGAGACCGAGAGCCCTGCCGCGACCCCGGCGTCGAAGGTGAGGCTCATGAATCGTACGGATCAGGATCCGCCGGTTCCCACAGCTCGAGGGTGATGCCGTCGGGGCCGGGCACGTGGGCGAACTTGCCGTTGGCCTCGGGCGGGAAGGTGCGCACCGGCGTGATGCCCTTCTTCGCCAGCTCGGCGAGCATGCCGTCGAGATCGTCGACGCGCAGGTTGAGCATGAACTCGCGCTGGCTGCCGGTGAAGTAGTCGCTGGTCTTCGCGTGCAGCCCGAGCACCGTGTAGCCCTTCTTGCCGGTGCCGCGCTCGAGCCAGGGGAACATCTGGCCCCAGCTCTCCATGGGCACGCCCAGGTTGTCGGTGAGCCACTGGCCCGTGGCTTGGGGGTCTGCAGACTTGAAGAAGAAGCCGCCTACGCCGGTGATCTTTGCCATCGGGGCGGCATACCAGCCCCCGGTGAAGGGATCAGCCGCCGCGGCGGTGCATCTCGAGGTGCGGCTCGTCGAGCAGCTGCTGCGCGGTGCGCAGCGGGCCCCGGGCCGAGAGCAGCCGCCGTCGATCTTCCGCGCCGCGATCGCGCCTCCCGGTCCACGCGCCGTGCAGCGCCCGCTCGAGCGCGGCGTCGTCAGCGCCCCCGCGCAGCAGCGCCTTCAGATCGAGCCCGCGCGTGGCGTACAGGCAGGTGAGCAGCTGGCCGTCGGCGGTGAGCCGGGCGCGATCGCAGGCGCCGCAGAACGGCTGGGTGGTCGACGCGATGATCCCGAAGAGCTGCCCGTCAGGCAGGCGGAAGCGCTCAGCCGGCGCGCTGCCCCGCTCGGGCAAAGGGAGCGGCGCTTCGCCGAAGTGCCGGGTCACCTGCTCGAGCAGCTCGGCGCGGGAGATCACCTGCGCCTGCTTCCATCGGGTGGCGCCGCCGACGTCCATGTACTCGATGAAGCGCAGCTCGGCCCCGCGCGCCTTTGCGAAGGCCAGCAGCGCGGGCACCTCGTCGTCGTTGACGCCGCGCATCAGCACGGTGTCCAGCTTGAGCCCGGTGAAGCCCGCTTCGGCGGCCGCGTCGAGGCCGTCGAGCACCCCGGCGTGTTGATCGCGCCGGGTGAGCGCCAGGAAGCGGGTGGGCGAGAGCGTGTCGAGGCTGACGGTGAGCCGGGTGAGGCCCGCCTCGCGCAGCGGCCGGGCGAAGCGGCGCAGCAGCACCCCGTTGGTGGTGAGCGCCAGCTCGTCGAGCGGCTGTCTGGCCAGCATCGAGACCAGGGTGGGGAGCTCCCTGCGCAAGAGCGGTTCGCCGCCGGTCAGCCGCACCCGGCGCACGCCCAGCGCGACGAAGCGTTCCACCAGGCGGGAGAGCTCTTCGAACGAGAGCACCTCCGGGCCAGGCAGCCAGTCGTAGCGCGACTCGGGCATGCAGTACGCGCAGCGCAGGTTGCAGCGATCGGTCACCGACAGGCGGAGGCTTCGCAGCGGCCGTTGGTGCGAGTCGAGGATCACGCGGTGCCTTGAGCCAGGGCAAGCCGCGGTCGATTCGCGGCGCGCCCAACCGACTGCATTCAGGCGGCTATTCACGCAGCGAATCGAATTCGGTGGGTGCGGCTCATACCCGTCGAGTTTCGTTTTCACACACCCCGAGGAGCCCCATGCGCCCTGCCCTTTCAGCCATCGCCCTGCTGCTCGCGCTCCCCGCGTTCGCCCAGGACGCCTTCATCAGCGCCGACGACGCCCTCAAGCTGGTGGGCAAAGAGAACGTGCGCTTCATCGGCGCCGACAGCGAGCGCGACTTCGAGAAGGCCCACCTGCCCGGCGCGGTCGACGCCTTCGCCCACGACCTCCAGCTGCTCGACGACGTGCGCCGGTGCAAGGGCCTGCCGATGTGCGAGCCCGCGGCCTTCGACTTCATCGGCAAGCAGCTGGGCATCGACGCGGCCACCCAGGTGGTCGTCTACGACGCGGGCATGGGGGTCAACGCCAGCGGCGCCTGGTTCTTCCTCACCCTCTACGGGCACAAGAACACGAAGATCCTCGAGGGCGGGTTGGCGGCCTGGAAGGCCAAAGGCGGCGCCATCGAGACGGGCAAGGCGAAGCCGGTCGCAGCGAAGGGCTTCAAGGGCGAGGTGCAGTGGAAGATGATCGCCTCGCGCGCCGACGTGGAAGCGGTGGTGAAGGACCCGTCGAAGGCCCTGATCCTCGACTCCCGGCACAAGCTCGAGGAATACACCGGCAAGGAGCTGCTCAGCGGCCTCACCTCGCCCGGCAAGGAGGTGGCGGTGGCCCGCGGCGGCTTCATCCCCGGGGCCGTGTTCTCGCCGTGGACCAAGTACGCCGGCAACAAGGACGCCGAGGCCGACAAGCCCACCCTCAAAGACGCCAAAGACATCCAGAAGCAGCTGGAGCGCCTCAAGCGCAACGGCTTCGCCGACGACAAAGAGGTCATCACCTACTGCCACGTGGGCCTGGGCCGTGGCTCGTTCCAGTACCTCGCGCTGCTCAAGGCGGGGCACCCCAACACCCGGGTCTACGTGGGCGGGTGGAGCGAGTGGGGCAACACCCCCGAGCTCCCTCTCGGCACGCAGCAATAAGGAGAGCGCGTCATGATGCCCATCCTCACAGGTCTTCTCACCGGCGCCGCGTTCGGCGCGGTGCTCTACAAGGTGGGCGCCAGCCGCTTCTCGCGCATCATCGGCATGCTGACGCTGCGCGACACCAAGGTGATGAAGTTCGCCTTCGCGGCGATCGCCACCTCCTCGATGGTCTACGGCCTGGCGGCGCTCAGCGGCTTCTCGGAGGCGCTGCACGTGGTGCCGCGGGTGATGCCATTCCTGGGGAGCGCGCACATTCTGGGCGGGGTCATCTTCGGGGTGGCCATGGGCGCCACCGGCTTCTGCCCGGGCACCTGCGTGGCGAAGGCCGGGGGCATGGGCGGGGCCAACCGCTTCGCCACGGTGTTCGCCATCTTCGGCCTCCTGCTGGGGATCCTGGCGTACTCGGTGCTCAAGACGCCGCTGACCGACGCCGGGGTGATCGCCGTCAACCAGAAGCCGCTGACCCTGCACGGGCTGCTGGGGCTGCCCTACGGGGTGGTGGCGGTGGTGTGGGGCGCGCTCTTCTTCGTCATCGCGGTGGTGGTGGACAAGCTGACCCCCGAGAAGACCTTCGAGCTCTCGAAGGAGCGCCGCACGGTGCTCGACTACGTGCGCGGCGAGTGGAACTGGGTGGCCTCGGGCGTGGTGGCGGGGCTGGTGATCGTCATCGCCACGGCGCAAGACGGCTACCTGGGCTTCTCGGGCGCGGTGCTGGCGCTGGTGGGCGCGGCGGCGCACCTGGTGGGCCACCCGCTCGACCTGGTGCCGAAGCTGACCGACGACATCTGGTGGCGGGCGATGTTGATCGTCGGCGTCTTCCCTGGCGCGTTCCTGGCGAAGCTGACCTCGCTCAAGTCTGAAGCGGCCACCCACCCCACCATCACCCCGACCTTCAGCCCGAAGGCCTCGGCCGGTGCGCTGGCGGGCGGCTTCGGGTTGGCGCTGGGCGCGATGATCGGCGGCGGCTGCACCACGGGCGCCTTCATCGCCGCCTGGCCGACGTTGTCGGTGGGCAGCCTGGCGATGGGGGGCACCTTCTTCGTGGCCTCGATGGCCACGTCCAACCTCATGCTCCTGACGCGCCGGCTCGACTTCAAGAAGGCGCAGCAGATCGGCGACCAGGTGTACGACTGATGAGCAAATCGATCCGAATCATGTTCCTCGTGTTGATCGCGGCCATGGCGGTGGCGTGGGTCGAGCTGCGCGCCCACAACCGGGCCCTCACCGTGCAGGTGGCGAAGTGAAGCGCCTGGAGGCCGGCATCTACGTAGCGGCGATGGTGCTGCTGGGCGTGCTGCTCCTCTTCGAGGGGCGGCAGACCACCGAGCTGCTGGCGCGGCAGGCGGTGGCTCCCAAAGATCTGTACGCCATGTTGAGCAACCCGCAGGTCAAGCTGCAGATCGTCGACCTGCGGCCCTACGACGACGATCACTTCCTCGACACCCACATCCCCGGGTCGGTGCCGCTGCCGGGCTGTGACGCGGCGAAGGCGCCCGAAGACGCGCGCGACCGGGTGTACTCGTACGTAGACACCGTCATCGTCACGGAGGATGGTGACCAGGCCGCCTTTGAGGCCTGTCGCAAGAAGTTCGGGCAGGCCCGCATGCTGGCGGGGGGAATGAACGGTTGGTTCGACGCCAACCTGCCGGAAGACACGGGCGAGTACCGCCCGCCGAAGAACGCCGCTGGTGGCGGCTGCCTCTAAGTCGAGTCGTCGAAAGGAACGCCATGTCGATCTCGCGGCGCGATGCGCTGAAGAATCTGCTCGTGGGCACGGTGGCCGCTGGCGTGGCCAAGGCGCCGGTGGCCGAAGCGAAGGCGCCGGTGATCCCGCCGCTGCGGGTGGAAGACCCGCGGCACAGCTACCCCGACACCCAGACCACCGAAGACTTCTACCGCGCGGAGTTCAACGCGGTGCGCGGCGACCCGAACGATCGCGGCTTCGCGTACCACTGCGTCAACTGCCAGGGGAACTGCGCCTTCGAGGTGTGGACCGACAAGAGCGGCAAGGTCTCGCGCGAGAACCAGTCGGCGCTCTACCCGCAGATTTCGCCCAACGTGCCCGACGCCAACCCGCGCGGCTGCAACAAGGGCGCGCAGCACAGCCAGGTCATGTACGAGGCCGACCGGCTGCTCTTCCCCATGAGGCGCGTCGGCGAGCGCGGCGCGGGCAACTGGAAGCGCATCTCGTGGGACGAGGCGATCACCGACATCGCCACCCACCTGCACGACGGGCTGGTCGAGAAGGGCCCGGCGTCGAACTACATCCACATCGGCGCGGGCGTGTTGACCGAAGCGCGGGCGGCGTCGATCAAGCGTCTGGGCTCGCTGCTGGGCGCGGTGCGGCCGTACATCGCCAGCTACGTGGGCGACATGTTCCCCGGCGTGAGCGTGGTCTTCGGCGAGGGCAACATCGGCTGCACCTACGACTTCGTCTTCCAGACGAACGTGGCGATCTTCTGGGGCTGCAACCCGAACACCTCCCGCATCCCCGACGCGCACTACCTGTGGGAAGGGAAATACAACGGCTCGAAGATCATCGTGATCACCCCGGAGTTCAACTCCACGGCGATCCACGCGGATCTCTGGGTGCCGGTGAAGGCGGGCTACGACGGCCACCTCGCGCTCTCGATCATCCAGCGCATCATCGCGCGCAAGCTCTACAAGCCCGAGTTCCTCAAGGAGTACACCGATCTCCCGCTGCTGGTGCGCACCGACACCAAGGAGCTGGTGCGCCTCTCGGACCTCGACCCGAAGTCCACCCAGCTCGACACCCGCCTGGCCGAAGAGTTCGCCAAGCCCGACCACACCCACGACTGCTTCCTCGCCTTCAACACGAAGACCAAGAAGTTCACCGTGATGCCGGGCAGCGAAGGCAGCACCGTCGAGACGCTGCGGTTGCAGGACTCCGACTGGGACATCGACCCCGCGCTCAACGGCCGGTGGACGCTCACCTTCAAAGACGGGAAGAAGGTGAAGGTCACCACCGCCTTCGAGCTGTTCAAGAACGAGGTGCAGGCCTTCGCGCCCGAGAAGGTGAAGAAGCTCACCGGCGTGCACCCCAGCATCGTGGACGAGCTCGCCGATCGACCTGACCAAGCCGAAGGTGAGCCTGCTCACCATGGGCTTCGCGATGGGCAAGCACTTCAACGGCATGCTCTCGCAGCGGGCCATCGCCTCGCTGGCGGCCTTCTCGGGGCGGCTCGGGCCGCAAGGCGGCATGAACACCGAGAACGAGTGGAGCATCACCGGGCTGGAGGGGCTCTCGGGCTTCGAGGGCAAGTACAGCCACCGCTTCGCCTCGGGCTTCGTCAGCGAGTTCGTGCTCGGCGACGGCATGAAGCGACTCCGACAGCCCTGTACTCAGACGAGGACATCCAGCGGGGCACCGGCGACAGTCAAGGTCGACTACCAGGCCAAGGTCGAGACGCTGCTCGAGAAGGGCAAGAACGACGCCGGCTACAAAGAGGGCAAGCCGTACTGGACCACGGTGCGAGAACTTCTTGCTCTTCGCCGACTCGCGGTTTCGGCGGAACAAGGGCGACTACAAGAAGGCCTTCCTCGAGAAGGCGAAGTTCATCGCCTACGGCGACGTGCGCATGAGCGACTTCGCCGTGTACGCAGACGTGCTGTTGCCCTGCAAGACGCCGTACGAGAGTTGGGATCTGCGCACCAACCCCGGCTACCACCGCTACGCGAACATCGCCTACCCGCCGCCCAACCTGAAGCCGATCGGCGAGACGAAGAGCGAGTGGGAGATCGCCACCCTGGTGGTGGAGAAGCTGGAGGCCATCGCCAAGGCCCGGCACAAGGCCACCGGCGACGAGAAGCAGATCCGCATCGAAGACAAGACGCACACGCAGGGCGGGTTCCGCCGGCTCGACGAGCTGGTCACCGAGTTCACCAAAGAAGGCACGCTGCGCACCGACAAGCAGGCGGTGGAGTACGCGCTCGAGCACGTCGATCAGTTCAAGCCGAACACCACCAAGAGCCTCTACGAGCGCGGCGGCTTCCTGCAGCTCAACGAGAAGGCCGGCAAGAGCAGCCCGCTCTACAAAGACCGGCCGTACAACACCTTCGAGAACCAGCTGTACCTGCACCAGCGCTTCGAGACGGTCACCGGGCGGCTCACCTTCTACGTCGACCACCCGCTGTGGATCGCCGCGAACGCGCACGTGCCGACGGCCAAGCAGCCCATTCGCCCCAGCCGGCACCCGTTCTCGCTGATGACCCCGCACGCGCGGTGGTCGATTCACGGCACGTACAAGACCTCGCCGCTGCTCTTGCGGCTCCAGCGCGGCAAGCCCTGGGTGGGGATCAACCCGAACGTGGCGAAGGCGCGCGGCATCGCCGATGGCGACGACGTCATCATGTTCAACGAGCTGGGCGAGGTGCGGCTGATGGCGAAGATCTCGCCGTCGGCCCCGCCCGACGCCCTGGTGATGGAGCACGGCTGGGAGCCGTTCATGTACGACCAGAAGAAGGGCCACAACCTGCTGGTGGGCGACATGATCAACCTGCTCGAGCTCACCGACGGCTGGGGCCACCTCAAGTTCGGCGTCAACTGGGACGGCAACCAGCACGCCTACGAGACCACGCTCGACATCAGGAAGGCCTGAGGAGACGACATGTCGAAGCGACAACTCGCGATGGTGATGGACCTCAACAAGTGCATCGGGTGCCAGACCTGCACGGTGGCCTGCAAGACGCAGTGGACCAACCGCAACGGCCGCGAAGGCATGTACTGGAACAACGTCGAGACCAAGCCCGGCGATGGCTTCCCCAAGAAGTGGGAAGAGGCCGGCGGCGGCTTCGACGAAGGCGGCAACCTCAAAGACGGCATCGTGCCTTCGAAGTACGCCGACTACGGCATCCCCTGGGACTACAACGGCGACGAGATCATGCGGGCCCGGGAGTTCAAGCCCCAGACCGACGCGAAGACCGGGCCCAACTGTCAGGTCCATGGGGTTCATGCCGGCGGCAACGAACTTCATGCCTTCGCGGATGATGCTCTGCGCCAGCACGGTGGCGGTGGTGGTGCCGTCACCGGCGTTGTCGCTGGTCTTGGAAGCAACTTCCTTGACCATCTGCGCGCCCATGTTCTGGAGCTTGTCCTTCAGCTCGATTTCCTTGGCCACCGAGACACCGTCCTTGGTGACGGTGGGGGCGCCGAAGCTGCGCTCGAGCACGACGTTGCGACCCTTGGGGCCCAGCGTGACCTTGACCGCGTTGGCCAGGATGTTCACGCCTTCGACCATGCGGTGACGGGCGTCAGCGCCAAAAATGACGTCTTTTGCTGCCATGTGTGTATCTCCAAAAATTTGATGAATCAGATCAAGTCCAGGCACAGAGCCGGCTCTGCCGGGCTGTTGCCTGAGCCCCCTCGGGGGGTGGCGAGGATCGCGGCACGGCCGCGACCGCAGCCTGGGGGCTTAAATCACTTCTCTACCACCGCGAACAGGTCTTCTTCGCGCATCACCAGCAACTCGTCGCCGTCGACCTTGACGGTCTGGCCCGAGTACTTGCCGAACAGGACGCGGTCGCCGACCTTGATGTTCAGGGCCACGAAGTCGCCCTTGTCATTGCGCTTGCCCGGGCCGACAGCCAGCACTTCACCCTGGTCGGGCTTTTCGGCGGCGTTGTCGGGAATGACGATGCCGGAAGCGGTCTTGGTTTCTTGTTCCAGGCGCTTGACGATCACGCGATCGTGCAACGGACGAAGTTTCATAGCATCTCCTTCAGGGTACGGATAGGCACTTTGCGGTGCGTTGACTGAGTCAGCGCTCGCTGACATGCGAAGACTGGTGGGCGCGGGCTGCGCCCCCAATCGTTAGCACTCAACTTGGCCGAGTGCTAGCAAAACGATTATAGGGGTCGTTGGTGACAGTTCAAGGGCTGGGGTTCGCCCGCGGGCGCGCCAGGAAGGGGCTGCCGTTGTGCCCGAGCGCGCGGCAAGCTCAATCCCTGCTGGCCATTCTGGGCAGCCTGTCGACCCCAGCTGCTGCGCCGTGACGGTGAGGGCCTGAATCCTCAGTGCGCCGGCGGCACGCTCTCGGGGTCACCCGGCGGTGTTTCGGCCGGCACGCGGAAACGTTCGCTGGCCCAGGCGCCGAGGTCAACGCTGCGGCAGCGTTCGCCGCAGAAAGGCCGCCAGCGGTTGCTCTCGGCATAGACCGAGAGCCCCTTGCAGCTGGGACAGACCACTGTGCGGACGTCGGGCGCGTTCATGCGTCCTGCCTTCACAGGCACAGGCTGAGCTCAAACGCGGTGTCTTCGCCGCAAGAGCGCAAACGGCCCTCGGCATCGGGCCGCATGAAACGGATGGAGACCATCAGCCGGTGGCCGCTGATCTCGGGCACCAGGCCGGTGTCGGGTGGGATGCGCACACGCAGCAGTTGGTAGCTCTTGCCCTGTGGCAGGCTTTGCTGATATTGGCCGCCAGGCGCCACCGTGCGCTGCGGCGTGCCGCTGTCGCGCAACAGACCCAGCAACACCTGCAGCGCTTCGGCCAGTGGCGTGAGGGTGGTCATCCAGCCCTGCAAATCGGTACGCCGGCGCTCGGCGCTGAGCTGTTGCCAGGCGTAGTAGGCCGGCAGGTCGAACTCGCAGGTGCCGCCAGGGATGTTGATGCGGCTGCGCACGCTCATCAGCCAATCGTTCGCTGCCAGGGCCTGGCCCGCCTTGCCTTGCAACTGGTTCAGGCCGTTGTACGCGTGTTCGATGCGGCCGATGACGCCGTCCAACGCCGCCTCGCTGATGCCCGGGTGGCCGCGAAAGCCCTGCAGTTGTGCGCGATGGCGGTCCATCTCCTTGAGCACGTCGCTCTTGAGATCGGCGCGCGAAGCAACATCCATGATCTCGAAGATGGTGGCCAGCGCGAAGTGGTGGTCGACCGGCGCGTCGCGCGCCACCAGCTGGCCGAGGCGGTCGAACAGGTGTTCGAGCCGCAGCATCGTGCGTATGCCTTCGTTGAACGGGTACTCGTACAGGACCAAGGCGGGCTCGGGGCGGGCAGCAGAACGTGTGGGATGCGACAGCGCTTGGATTGTTCCACAGGCCTTGCCCGGCCGGCCGCCATCTGGGGCTGCCGATCTGCGCTGCGCGCTGGATTCAGGCGCCCTGGCGCACGCTGCCGCACCATGCGGCCCACACGGTTGCCACTTCGGCACGCAAGGCCGCCAGGCCGATGCCGTCGTTGAAGATCACGGCGTCGGCGATGGCGCGCCGTGCGTCGCGGCTGGCCTGTTGGCCGATCACACGCCGCGCAGCGGCCTCGTCCCAGCCCGGCCGCTGCGCCACCCGTGCTGCCTGTGTGTCTTCATGGCAGTCGACGACCAGCACACGCTGCACGCGAGCCCGCCAATGGCTTGATTCGGTGAGCAGGGGCACGTCGAAAACCACGGGCCTGTCACCAGCCTCCGCTGCCTGGCGCTGGGCCTCCTGGCCGATCAGCGGATGCAGGATGGCTTCGAGGCGGCGCTTGACGCCGGCGTCGTTGAACGCGAGGCGGCGCATCTGGTCGCGGTCGAGCGCGCCGTCGGGGGTCAGCGCGGCCGGCCCGAAGGTGTCGGCAATGGCCGCCATGGCCAGGCCGCCGGGTTGCGTGTGCGCGCGCGCGATGGCGTCGGTGTCCACCAGTTGCGCGCCGAGCGCCACCAGGGCTTGTGCCACGGTGCTCTTGCCGCTGCCGATGCCGCCTGTCAGACCGATGGCGCGCAGCGGCCTCAAGCTTGGCCTATCCACCCCAGCACCTTCGGCAGCCCAAGCAGCATCACGGCAACGCCACCGCCCGCCAGGAAGGGGCCGAAGGGCACAAAACGCCCCTCGCGCAAGGAGCCTGTCGCCTTCATCACCAGGCCCACTACGGCGCCCAGCACCGAGGCCATCAGCACGATGGGCAGGATGGCCTGCCAGCCCAGCCAGGCGCCCAGCGCAGCCAGCAACTTGAAGTCGCCGAAACCCATGCCTTCCTTGCCCGTGGCGAGCTTGAAGAAGACATAGACGAGGTAGAGCGACAGATAGCCCGCCACCGCACCCCACACCGAGGTGGCGAGCGCCAGCCCGGGCAGCCAGCCCGATGCAGCCGCGATGAGCCCGGCCCACAGCAGCGGCAGCGTGAGGTTGTCGGGCAGCACGGTGGTGTCCCAGTCGATCAGGGCCAGCGCCAGCAGCACCGCCAGCACGCAGCACCACATCAGGGCCGCGGGTTGCGCGCCGAAGCGCCAGGCGGCGGCCGCAAAGAGCGCTGCCGTGCCCAGCTCGACCAGCGGGTAGCGCAGCGCAATGCGCACGCCGCACGCCGAGCATTTGCCACGCAGCACGAGCCAGCTGATCACGGGAATGTTCTCGAACCAGCGGATGCGATGGCCGCAGGCCGGGCATCGCGAGGCGGGGCGCGCCAGGCCCAGGTGGGGCAGGCCTTCAAGCGCCTTGTCCAGCAGGCCGCTGGCCTGTGCCAGACGCTCGGGAGGGTTGCTGCCGAAGACGCGACGGTGTGATTCGGCATCGCCGAGCTGCGCGGCGACATCGCCCCACCACTGCCGTTCCAGCATCAGCGGCAGGCGGTGTACCACCACGTTGAGAAAGCTGCCGACGATCAGCCCCAGCACCGCCAGCGCGGCGGGCGAGAGCAGCACCTCGAGCGGCAGGCCGCCGAGCGAGACCGGCACGCTAGACCACCGAGCCCAGCTTGAAGATCGGCAGGTACATCGAGACCACGATGCCGCCGATCAAGGTACCCAGGATGACGATGATGAAAGGCTCCATCAGACTGGACAGCCCCTTGACCATCTCGTCGACTTCGTCTTCGTAGAACTCGGCGGCCTTGCTCAGCATGTGGTCGAGCGAGCCCGATTCCTCGCCAATGGCGGCCATCTGCAACACCATGGTGGGGAAGACGCCGGTGGTGGTCATCGCGGTCGTCAGCGCCGATCCGGTGGAAACATCTTTCTGGATCTGCTCGGTGGCCAGCGCGTAGACCGCGTTGCCTGAAGCGCCACCCACGGAGTCGAGCGCCTCCACCAGCGGCACGCCGGCGGCGAACATGGTGGAGAGCGTGCGGGTCCAGCGTGCGATGACCGACTTGTTGATCAGGTCGCCGAACACCGGCACGCGCAGCAGCAGGCGGTCCATGGACATCTGCATCTTCTCTGAACGCTTCCAGCTCTCGAAGAAGAAGTACAGGCCACCACCGAGCAGGCCGAAGATGGCCCACCACCACTGCACGAAAAACTTCGACATCGCGATGACCACCAGCGTGGGCATCGGCAATTCACCGCCGAAGGACTTGAACACGTCTTCGAAGGCCGGAATCACGAAAATCATGATCACGGTCAGCACGATGAAGGCCACCACGATCACGGCTATCGGGTACATCAGCGCCGATTTGATCTTCGACTTGATGGCCATCGTTTTCTCTTGGTAGATGGCCAGGCGATCGAGCAGCGCTTCCAGGATACCGCCGGCCTCGCCGGCTTCGACGAGGTTGCAGTACAGCGAATCGAAGTAGAGCGGGTGCTTGCGGAAAGCGGAACTCAGGCTGGTGCCCGTTTCGACGTCGGAGCGGATCTCGTTGAGCAGCTTGGTCATGCGCGGGTTCGTGCTGCCGCGGGCCACGATGTCAAAGCTTTGCAGCAGTGGCACGCCGGCTTTCATCATCGTCGCCAGCTGGCGAGTGAAGATCGCGATGTCCTTCTGCTTGATGCTCTTGCCGCCGCTGGTGCGACGCTGCTTGACCTTGCTGACCAGGATGCCCTGGCGCCGCAGGCTGGCGTTGACGACGGACTCGCCGCCGGCGCGCATCTCGCCGCGCACGATCTTGCCGTTGCGGTCTTTGCCTTCCCACTCGAAGATGACTTCCTTGGGTGCCTTGGCGGCTGCTGCTGTGGCCATGGGTGCTGGGCTGCGTCTCGGTTGGAAAGGGGGGCCGCGTTCACTCGTTGGTGACGGTGATGACTTCTTCGAGGGTGGTGACCCCGACACGCACCTTCACCAGCCCGGACTGGCGCAGGTCGCGCACGCCTTCCGCCTCGGCCTGCTTGGCGATGTCGAGCGCCGTGCCCTCCGACAGGATGATGCGCTGTATCGCTTCGGTTATCGGCATCACCTGGTAGATGCCGACCCGTCCTTTGTAACCGTTGTTGCAGGACGAGCAGCCGACTGCGCGATAAGGTTTCCAGTTGCCGTCCAGGTCTTCGGCCTTGAAGCCGGCCTTCAGCAGCGATTCGCGCGGGTAGTCGGCTGGCTTCTTGCAGTTTTCGCACAGCTTGCGCGCCAGTCGCTGCGCCGTGATCAGCAGCACGCTGGACGCGATGTTGAACGGCGCCATGCCCATGTTCAACAGGCGCGTGAGCGTGGTCGGCGCGTCGTTGGTGTGCAGGGTGCTCATCACCAGGTGACCGGTCTGCGCAGCCTTGATGGCGATGTCTGCAGTTTCCAGATCGCGAATCTCACCGACCATGATGATGTCCGGGTCCTGGCGCAGGAAGGACTTCAGGGCCGCTGCAAAGGTGAGGCCGGCACGGTCGTTCACGTTGACCTGGTTGATGCCCGGCAGGTTGATTTCCGCCGGGTCTTCGACCGTGGCGATGTTCACCCCGGGCTGATTCAGGATGTTCAGGCAGGTGTAGAGCGACACGGTCTTGCCGCTGCCGGTGGGGCCGGTGACCAGGATCATCCCGTAGGGCCTGCCGATGCAGGCCAGGAGGCGGTCTTTCTCTATCTTCTCGTAGCCCAGCGCCTCGATGCCGAGCTTCGCGCTGGACGGGTCGAGGATACGGATCACGACCTTCTCGCCGAACAGCGTGGGCAGTGTGCTGACGCGGAAGTCGATGGCCTTGCTGCCGAACTTCAGCTTCATGCGGCCGTCTTGCGGCACCCGCTTTTCGGCGATGTCCATGCGCGAGATGACCTTGATGCGCGAGGCCAGCTTGTCCTTGATGGCCACCGGCGGCTGCGTGATCTCGCGCAGTTCGCCGTCGATGCGGAATCGCACGCGGTAGGTGTACTCGTAAGGTTCGAAGTGCAGGTCGGACGCGCGCATGTTGATGGCGTCGATCAGCATCTTCTGCAGAAAACGCACCACCGGCGCGTCTTCGACATCGGTCGTGACCTCGGCCGCTTCAGCGGCGGCCGGGTCTTCGTCGGTGACGTCGAAATCGAAATCGGCGCTGGCGAGCGTTTCGAGCTGCTCGTTGGCGCTGGCGCCCTGGGTTTCCAGCTGCTTGGCGAGCTTGTCGTACTCGACGATCACCCACTCGGGCGTCAGCTGCGTGGCGAATTTGATGCGCTCTGCGGCTTCCTGATCGGTGGGGTCGGCGGCCCCGATGAAGAGCCGGTTGCCGCGTTTGCCCAGCACCATCAGCTGGTACTGGCTCGCGATCTTCGGGTCGACGATGTTGCGCGGCAGCTTTTGCAGGTCGAGCGCGTTCAGGTCGACCAGTGGCAAGGCGAGCGCAGACGCCAGCGTGTGCGCAAGCTCATCAGACTTCACTGCGCCTGCGCCGATCAGCGCGGACACAAAGCTGGCCTTGCGCTCGCGGGCGCTCTTGGTGAGTTCTTCGGCTGTCTTGGCGGTCAGTTTGCCGGCGTTCACCAGCACCCGGGCCACGCCCGACAAGGAAGACGGCGGGGGTTCTATCTGGGTCTCGACGGCCATCGTGGGGTCAGTTCAAGCACTGCATATCCGCCGGATCATCGCCGAATCGCCACGGGGTGTAAACGCGACACCGGCGCCAGCCTTGCGCCAAGGACGCCGAGGCACTGCCGCAATCAAGGAGACCAGGAAACTGGTCGGGGTGAGAGGATTCGAACCTCCGGCCTCTACGTCCCGAACGTAGCGCTCTACCAGGCTAAGCTACACCCCGATTCGTGTGAACTGCTTCAGGCCGTGCGCGGAGAGCGCGGGGCTGAATCTGAAGCCTCAGACCGCCATCAAGACGACCTGTGCACCGAACGAGCACACAATTCTAGCAGAGCCTCGCGGGCCGGCGTCGCAGGCAGTGCCGACAAGGCTTGCTGCGCGTGATCGGCTTCGGCTTGCGCGCTTTCGCGGGTGGCATCCAGCGCGCCCGTGCGGCGCACGATCGTGAGGATCTCGGGCAACTTCTGCAATTCGCCGTGCTCGATGGCATGGCGAATGAGCGCGCGCTCTTCGGTGGTGGCGCGCTCCATGGCCACCAGCAGGGGCAAGGTCGGTTTGCCCTCGCGAAGATCGTCGCCAACGTTTTTGCCGAGTTCGTCGCTGTTGCCTTCGTAGTCGAGCAGGTCGTCCACCAGCTGGAAAGCCGTGCCCAGCGAGCGGCCGTAGCTCGCGCAGGCCTCTTCGACGGCTGGGCTGGCGCCGGCCAGCACTGCACCCAGGCGCGCGCTGGCCTCAAAGAGCTTGGCGGTCTTGAATCGAATGACCTGCAGGTAGTCCTGAACGGCGAGGTCGGGGTCGTGCATGTTCATCAGCTGCAGGACTTCGCCCTCCGCGATGACGTTGGTGGCGTCGGCCAGCACGTCGAGCACCCGCATGCGATTCACCGACACCATCATCTGGAAAGCGCGCGAGTACAAAAAGTCGCCAACCAGGACGCTGGCGGCGTTGCCGAACATTGCATTGGCGGTGGCGCGGCCGCGGCGCAGGGCCGACTCGTCGACGACATCGTCGTGCAGCAACGTGGCGGTGTGGATGAACTCGACGATGGCGGCCAGTTCGTAGCGCTCGGGGCCCTCGAAGCCCAGGGCCTCGGCGAACAGCAGGACCAGCCGCGGCCGGATGCGTTTGCCGCCGGCGCCGATGATGTAGGCGGCGATCTGGTCGATCAGCGCGACCCGAGAGCTCAGGCGTTCACGGATGACCGCATCCACGCGCAGCATTGCCGGCGCGGAGAGGTCGGCGGCTGTGGCGGGGGCGGAAGTTTCAAGCACGGCGAGGCGAATTATAGGAAGCGTGGGCTGCGCACCCGAGCCAGCACTTGCGCTCGACGCCTGCATGCTATACTCAAAGGCTCTGCGCAGTGTGCATGGGTGCCTTTGTGGTCACCCGGCGGGATGGGTGCATCACCCGACCCGCACAAGTACGGGCACAACAGGCGCGGGGTTCTTTGAAAGGTCTCCACATGTACGCGGTCATAAAAACCGGTGGCAAGCAATACAGGGTTGCTGCCGGCGAAAAGATCAAGGTAGAACAGATTGCTGCGGACGTGGGCCAGGAAGTTGTGATCGAACAGGTGCTCGCCGTGGGTAGCGGCGCGGACCTGAAGGTCGGCGCTCCCTGGGTCGCGGGTGCCTCTGTCACGGCCACGGTTCTGGCTCAAGGCAAGCACGACAAGGTGCGTATCTTCAAGATGCGTCGCCGCAAGCATTATCAGAAGCACGGCGGTCATCGCCAAACCTTCACCGAGCTGCAGATCAGCTCGATCAACGGCTAAGGGGCAAGCACCATGGCACAGAAAAAGGGCGGCGGCTCAACCCGCAACGGCCGCGATTCGAAGCCGAAGATGCTCGGCGTCAAGGTCTTCGGCGGCCAGCAAGTGCTGGCGGGCTCGATCATCGTGCGCCAGCGCGGCACCAAGTTCCACGCCGGCGTCGGCGTGGGCATGGGCCGCGATCACACGCTGTTTGCGCTGGTCGACGGTTCGGTGTCTTTCGACATCAAGGGCTCGATGAACCGCCAGACGGTTTTCGTCACCCCCGCTGCGGCCTGACGGCTGCTTGAGCAGGCGCCTGCCGCGCCCGCTGCGAAGCCCCGGCCTGCCGGGGCTTTTTCTTTGATGGCCTGCCTGGGCCGCCCGATTACCATCCTCACACCATGAAATTCGTCGACGAAGCCACCATCGACGTGTCCGCCGGCCACGGTGGCGCGGGCTGCGTGAGCTTCCGCCGCGAAAAATTCATCCCCTTCGGCGGGCCGAACGGCGGTGACGGTGGCCGGGGCGGCAGCGTCTGGGCGATTGCCGACCGCAACATCAACACGCTCATCGACTACCGCTACGCGCGCCGTCACGAGGCCCGCAACGGCGAAGCTGGGCGCGGCTCCGACCAGTTCGGCGCAGCCTCGCCCGACATCGAATTGCGCATGCCCGTGGGCACCATGATCAGCGACGCCGAGACGGGTGAGCTGTTGGTGGAATTGCTGGAACACGGCCAGCGCGCGCTGCTGGTCAAGGGCGGCGATGGTGGCTTCGGCAACCTGCACTTCAAGACCAGCACCAACCGCAGCCCGCGCCAGAAAACGCCAGGCTGGCCGGGTGAGGCCAAGAAGCTCAAACTGGAGTTGCGCGTGCTGGCCGATGTCGGCCTGCTGGGCATGCCCAACGCTGGCAAGAGCACCTTCATCGCCGCGGTCTCCAACGCGCGGCCGAAGATCGCTGACTATCCGTTCACCACGCTGCACCCGAACCTGGGTGTCGTGCGCGTCGGCCCTGAGCGCAGCTTTGTGGTCGCCGACATTCCGGGGCTGATCGAAGGGGCCTCCGAGGGCGCCGGCCTGGGCCACCAGTTCCTGCGTCACCTGCAGCGCACGCGCTTGCTATTGCACATTGTCGACGCCGCGCCGTTTGACGAAGGTGTCGATCCCGTGCAGCAGGCCAAGGCCATCGTCGCCGAGCTCAAGAAGTACGACCCCAAGCTGCACGCCAAGACGCGCTGGTTGGTCTTCAACAAGCTCGACATGGTGCCGGAGGAAGAGCGCGAAAAGCGCGTCAAGGACTACGTGCGCCGCTTGCGCTGGAAGGGCCCGGTCTTCTCGATCTCGGCGCTGGCACGTGACGGCCTGCAGCCCTTGCTGGAGGCCATCCACGCGCACGTCGCGGCCGAGCAGCGCGAGAAGCCGCTGCCCGACCTGCGTTTCGTCACGCCCACCGAGCCCGCCCCGCCTGCTGCCACCGATGCCTAGCGTGCTCTCCGGGGCGCGCCGCATCGTCGTCAAGGTCGGCTCCAGCCTCGTCACCAACGAAGGGCGTGGCGTCGATGCCGCCGCCATTGGCAACTGGTCGCGCCAGCTGGCCGCCCTGGCTGCCACGGGGCGTGAGTTGGTGATGGTCTCCAGCGGCGCCATCGCCGAAGGCATGAAGCGCCTGGGCTGGGCGCAGCGCCCGAAAGAACTGCACGAGCTGCAGGCCGCCGCGGCCGTGGGCCAGATGGGCTTGGTGCAGATGTACGAAAGCCGCTTGTCCGAGCACGGCATGGCCAGCGCTCAGGTGCTGCTGACGCATGCCGACCTCGCCGACCGCGAGCGCTATCTCAATGCCCGCTCGACGCTGCTGACGCTGCTGGCGCTGAAGGTGATTCCGGTCATCAACGAGAACGACACCGTCGTCACAGACGAAATCCGCTTCGGCGACAACGACACCTTGGGCGCGCTGGTGGCCAACCTCGTGGATGCCGATGCCTACGTCATCCTCACCGACCAGCGCGGCCTGTACAGCGCCGACCCGCGCAAGGACCCGCAGGCCCGCTTCATCGACGAAGCCACTGCGGGTGACCCCGCGCTCGAAGCCATGGCCGGCGGTGCCGGCAGCAGCATCGGCCGGGGCGGCATGCTCACCAAGATCCTCGCGGCCAAGCGTGCCGCTGGCAGCGGCACCAGCACCGTCATCGCCTGGGGGCGTGAACCCGACGTGTTGCTGCGCCTGGCGGGTGGCGAAGCCATCGGCACGGCCTTGCTGGCCGGCACGCCCAAGCTCGCGGCGCGCAAGCAGTGGATGCTGGATCACCTGCAGCTCAAGGGCGCCGTGCAAGTGGACGACGGCGCCGTGGCCAAGTTGCGCGATGACGGCAAGAGCCTGTTGCCCATCGGTGTGCACGAAGTGCAGGGCGATTTTTCGCGCGGTGATGTGATCGCCGTGCGCACGCTGGCCGGGCAGGAGATCGCACGCGGCCTGGCCAATTACTCGGCCGCCGAAGCGCGGCTCATCGCGCGCAAACCCTCCCACCAGATCGAAGCGCTGCTGGGCTACGCCAACGAGCCCGAACTCATCGACCGCACGAACCTCGTGCTGACCTGAGGCGCGCCCGGGCGCAGTCCGCCGCTACCGGCGCCTGCTACTTCGGCGCGCAGACATCACCGTCGGCCGGTGCGCCGGGCGCCGCATGCGGTGCGCGCTCGGGCAGCGGCCTGTCGTGCTCCACCAGCGGGGCGTGGCCGTGTTCGAGTTCATGCCGCTGCGCACGCAGCCCGGCGCGCAGGTAGCGGTTGTGGTGGTTGTTCATGCGCGGCAGGTAGCGCGCCAGTTCGGTGAGCGCCATCTCGTAGACACCCCGCTTGAACTCGATCACCAAATCCAGCGGCACCCAGTACTCGTTCCAGCGCCAGGCGTCGAACTCGGGGTGGTCGGTGGCGCGCAGGTTGAGATCGCTGTCGTGGCCCAAGAGGCGCAGCAGGAACCAGATCTGCTTCTGGCCGCGGTAGTGGCCGCGGGCATCCTTGCGGATGAAGTGCTCGGGCACCTCGTAGCGCAGCCAGTCGCGGGTGCGCGCCACGATCTGCACGTGCTCCGGGCGCAGGCCCACCTCTTCATGCAGTTCGCGGTACATCGCCTGCTCGGGCGACTCGCCGTGCTTGATGCCCCCTTGCGGGAACTGCCACGAGTGGGTGCGCAGTCGCTTGCCCCAGAAAACCTGGTTTCTGGGGTTGAGCAGGATGATGCCGACGTTGGGCCTGAAGCCTTCCCGGTCGAGCATAATCAGACCCCGATTCTTAGACTGATTTCATTATTGCACCGGCGCTGTGCACCCAGCGAACTCTCGCTAACCCGCATGCGTCTAGTGGGGCCTGTCAGAGGCCCGGCTCGATGGGCGACGGTGCCCGATCTGCACCGACACCGAGCCCCATGAAAGCCACAGCCACCTTCATCTCCACGCAGAAAGAGGCGCCCGCCGACGCCGAAGTCGTCAGCCACAAGCTGATGATGCGCGCGGGCTTCATCAAGCGCCTGGGCGCGGGCATCTACAACTACATGCCGCTGGGCCTGCGCGTCATTCGCAAGGTCGAAGCCATCATCCGTGAAGAGATGGTGCGCGCCGGTGCCGTCGAGCTGCTGATGCCCGTGGTGCAGCCCGCCGAGCTGTGGCAGGAGACCGGCCGCTTCCAGGCCTATGGCCCCGAGCTGATGCGCGTGAAAGACCGCCACGACCGCGACTTCGTGATCCAGCCCACCAGCGAAGAGGTCATCACCGACATCGCCCGGCAGGAATTGCGCAGCTACAAGCAGCTGCCGCGCAACTTCTTCCACATCCAGACCAAGTTCCGCGACGAGCGCCGCCCGCGCTTCGGAATGATGCGCGGCCGCGAGTTCACGATGAAGGACGCCTATTCCTTCGACCGCGACAAGGCCGGTGCGCTGAAGAGCTACCAGACCATGTTCGATGCGTACAAGCGCATCTTCGACCGCTTCGGCCTGCAGTACCGCGCCGTGGCCGCCGACACTGGCGCCATCGGCGGTGATGCCTCGCACGAGTTCCAGGTGATCGCCGACACGGGCGAAGACGACATCGTCTACTGCCCCACCAGCGAGTACGCGGCCAACATCGAGCTGGCCGAAGCGCTGCCGCTGTTGGCATCGCGCGCTACCGCCTCACAGGCGCTGGCCAAGACGCCCACGCCCGGCAAGAGCACCTGCGCCGATGTGGCCGAGCTGCTGAAGCTGCCGCTGGCACAGACGGTCAAGAGCCTGGTGCTGGCCACCGACGAGCTCAACACCAAGGGCGACATCGTCAAGAGCACGGTGTGGCTGCTGCTGGTGCGCGGCGACCACGACCTCAACGAAGTGAAGGCCGGCAAGGTCGAAGGCCTGAAGGACGGCTTCCGCTTCGCGACCGTGGCCGAGATCGAAGAGCACTTCGGCTGCAAGCCCGGTTACCTGGGCCCCATTGGCTTGAAGAAGCCGGTGAAGGTGGTGGCCGACCGCACGGTGGCGAACATGGCCGATTTCGTCTGCGGCGCCAACGACGCTGACTTCCACTACACGGGCGTGAACTGGGGCCGCGACCTGCCCGAGCCCGACCTGGTGGCCGACATCCGCAACGTTGTGGCCGGCGACCCCAGCCCCGACGGCAAGGGCGTTTTGGCCATCCAGCGCGGCATCGAGGTGGGCCACGTGTTCTACCTCGGCACGAAGAAGTACAGCACGCCGATGAAGGCGCAGTTCCTCGACGAGAACGGCAAGGCGCAGCCCTTCGAGATGGGTTGCTACGGCATCGGGGTCACGCGCATCCTGGGTGCGGCCATCGAGCAGAGCCACGACGAGCGCGGGATGATCTGGCCGACTGCCATCGCACCCTTTGCGGTGGTGATCTGCCCCATCGGCTACGACCGCAGCCCCGAGGTGCAGGCCGAGGCCGACAAGCTGCACGACGCGCTGGCCGCGGAGGGTATCGACGTGCTGCTCGACGACCGCGGTGAGCGCCCCGGCGCGATGTTCGCCGACTGGGAACTGATCGGCGTGCCGCTGCGCGTGGTGCTGTCCGACCGCGGCCTGAAGGCCGGTACGGTGGAGATGCAGGGCCGGCGTGCCACCACGGCCGACATCGTGCCGTTGGCCGAGGTGGTGGCGCGCGTCAAGGGGCAACTCGCCGCATGACGCTCGCGCGACGCGCGCTGCTGCTGGGCACAGCGGGCGCGCCCGTGCTGTGGCTGCCGCAGCCAGCGCGGGCCGGTGCGCAGGTGGAAGAACCGCTGGCCGATTCGGTGCGCACGGCCTTGTCAGCCGCCGTGGCCGAGAGCGCGCCGCCCAAGCCCAGCTTCGACACCATGGAAGCGCGCCTGGCCTATCTGCGCTGGCTGGGCGCCACGAGCGAGCGGCTCAAGCGCCGCAAGGCCGAGCACCACACGCGCGTGGAATTCCTGGAGACGCTCTGGTACGAAAGCCGGCGTGCCGGCCTCGAAACGGCCCTGGTGCTGGGCCTGGTGCAGGTGGAAAGCGGCTTCCGCAAGTACGCCATCAGCAGCGCCGGTGCGCGCGGCTACATGCAGGTGATGCCCTTCTGGACGCGTGCCATCGGTGACGGCGACGCCAGCCGCCTCTTCCACCTGCAGACCAACCTGCGTTTTGGCTGCACCATCCTGCGCCACTACCTCGGGCGCGAGAAGGGCGACCTGTTCCTCGCGCTGGGCCGCTACAACGGCAGCCGCGGCCGCGCGGAGTACCCGAACCTGGTGTTCGGAGCGCGGCGCCAGTGGCGCGTGGAGGGCTTGGGCTGAGCCGCGCCCGCCTCGGCCTTCAGGCCTTGGTCAGCAGCGCCTGCAGTTCGCCCGACTGGTACATCTCCATCATGATGTCCGAGCCGCCGACGAACTCGCCGTCGATGTAGAGCTGGGGGATGGTGGGCCACTGCGCGTAGTCCTTGATGCCCTGGCGCACTTCTTCGTCTTCCAGCACGTTGAAGGTGGTCAGTTCGGGGGCGCCCGCCGCCTTCAGCACCTGGATGGCGCGGCCAGAAAAACCGCACATCGGGAACTGGGCCGTGCCCTTCATGAAGAGCACCACGCGGTGGCCCTTCACGAGTTGGTCGATACGCTCTTGCACGTTGCTCATGGTGGTATTGCGGTTCGGTGTCGGCAGGGCCGAGACTGTACCTGCGATTGGCGGCCCGCATGGCCGAGCGGGCTGCTCGGTCAGCGCGCGCCGGCGCTAGAACGCGTAGGACACGCCCAGCTGCAGCACCGGCGCCAGCCGCAGGTCGTTCAGCACGCCCTCCACCTGGGCCGCCGTGGGCCCGCTGCGGCCCAGGCGAAGGCGTTCGCCCGGGCGCAGGCCGCCCAGGCCGATGTCGGCGCTGAAACCCCAGCCCTCGCGGGCCGACAGGCTGGTGTAGCCCAGGCCCAGGTAGGGCAGGACGATGCGCGCAGGGTCGGCTTCGGCAGCGATGCGCAGGCCCGGCGCCATGCGCGGGGTCTCGCCCAGGCGTGGCGGGGCCAGGCCCAGGGTGCTGCTGCGCGGGCCTATCGCCAGGCCGCTGGTGACACGCAGGCCACCGGCAACGCTGCCTTCGCCGAAACCGGGGCCTGTGAGGTAGTAATCGCCGAAGAGCTGGGCGCGCTGGGTCGGGCCCAGGTCGCTGACCGACAGACCCAGGTGCACCGCACCGAGTTGCAGGCGCTGCGCCCATGCGGGCTCGGGCGGCAACTTCAGGCCTTCCTGGGCCACCGCACTGGCGGCCAAACCCAGGGACACGCATGCAAGCAGGAAGCGGGACATCGAGCACTCCTACGCCAAACGGGCTGGGCGCGGGGCTGGCGCTGAACGGCGGCTGGCCCTGCGGTCTGGAGCCATCCTAGGCCGATGTGGCTGCGCTGAACAGCCGCAGCTTGTGGGATGAAAAGGCGGCGGCGTGACGCATGGCCGCGCCTGAGGGCCTCTATCGGCCGCCGTTCAGGTTCTCCGCCCGCCCGTGCAGCGGCGGTGGCCGCCGAGATCGCAGCGGTGCTGCACCTCGACGAAGCCTGCGGCCTGCAGCAGGGCGGCCACGGCCTCGGGCTGGTCGAAGCCGTGCTCCAGAAGCAACCAGCCCCCGGGCCGCAGAAACACCGGGGCCCCGTCCACGATCTCGCGCAGCGAGGCCAGGCCGTCACCGCCGGGCGGCACCAAGGCCGAGACCGGCTCGTGGCGCAGGGCCGGCAGATGGGGATCGCCGGCCCCGATGTACGGCGGGTTGGAGAGCGCCATCGCCAGCCGCTGCCCTGCGAAGGGCTGCCACCAGTGGCCCTGGCGCCAGTCGATCTCCAGGCCCAGGGCTTGCCCATTGCCGCGCGCCACGGCCAGCGCGGCTGGGCTGGCGTCGGTGGCGATCAGGGCCGCCCGCGGACAGCGGTGTTTGACGGCCAGGGCGATGGCGCCGCTGCCGGTGCCGAGGTCTGCCACGGCCGGGCGGGCTTCGGCGGCCAGCGGCCCGGCCAGCAGTTCCAGCGCCCAGTCGACCAGGGTCTCGGTGTCGGGCCGCGGCACCAGCACGGCCGGGCTCACCTGCAGCGGCAGGCCGTGGAACTCACGCTCGCCGGTCAGGTAGGCCAGCGGTTCGCCGGCGGCACGGCGTGCCAGCAAGCCCTGCCAGGCAGCGGCTTGTGGCGCGGTGAGCGCCGCATCGCCGTGCGCCAGCAGCCAGGCGCGGCCCTGCTGCAGCAGGTGCTGCAGCAGGCGCTGCGCGTCCAGGCGCTCCACGCCGGTGGCGGCGGCCTGGGCCAGGGCCTCTTGCACCGTGGGCAGCGTGTTCATCGCTGGCGGGCCGTGTTGCGGCGGATCAGCGCGTGCCGCCTTCCAGTGCTGCCAACTGCTCGGCCGCGCGGGCGGCCTGCAGCGCGTCGAGCACGTCGCCGAGGTCGCCGTCCATCACCTGGCCCAGTTTGTAGAGCGTGAGGTTGATGCGGTGGTCGGTGAGCCTGCCCTGCGGAAAGTTGTAGGTGCGGATGCGGTCGCTGCGGTCGCCGCTGCCGATGAGGCCCTTGCGCGTGGCGGCCTCCTTCGCGGCGCGCTCGCTCGTTTCCTTGTCGCGCAGCCGCGCCTGCAGCACGGCCATCGCCTTGGCCTTGTTGCGGTGCTGGCTGCGGTCGTCCTGGCATTCGGCCACCAGGCCCGTGGGCAGGTGGGTGATGCGGATGGCGCTGTCGGTCTTGTTGATGTGCTGGCCACCGGCGCCGCTGGCGCGGAAGGTGTCGATGCGCAGGTCGGCCGGGTTCAGCGTGATCTCTTCGGCCTCGTCGGGCTCGGGCATCACGGCCACTGTGCAGGCGCTGGTGTGGATGCGGCCCTGGCTCTCGGTGGCGGGTACCCGCTGCACGCGGTGGCCGCCGCTCTCGAAGCGCAGCCGGCCGTAGACGGCATCGCCCTCGATGCGCAGCACCAGCTCCTTGTAGCCGCCGAGTTCGCTGTCGCTCTGGCTCATCACCTCGGTGCGCCAGCCCTGGCGTTCGCAGTGGCGCAGGTACATGCGCGCCAGGTCGCCCGCGAAGAGCGCGCTCTCGTCGCCGCCGGCGCCAGCCCGGATCTCCAAAAAGGCGTTGCGCGCGTCATCGGGGTCTTTCGGGATCAGCGCCGTCTGCAGCTCAGCGTGCAGGCGTTCGAGATCGGCACCGGCGGCGGTGATCTCCTCGCGCGCCATCTCGGCCATGTCGGCATCGGCCAGCATCTCGCGCGCGGCAGCGAGGTCGGCCTCGCGCTGCTGGTACTGACGGTAGCGACCGACGATGCCGCTGGCCTCGGCCTGCTCACGAGAGAGCGTGCGCCAGCGCTTGATGTCGCCGGCCACGGCAGGGTCGGCCAGGGTGGCGTCGAGTTCGGCCAGGCGCAGGGCCAGGCGTTCGAATTGGTCGCGAAGTTGCGGATTCATGGGGCGATGGGGCGGGCAAGGCGGCAGACGGGCTGAAGGGGTGCCGCGGCCTTGCGGCAGCGGCGCAAGGCAGCAGGGCTGCGGCGCTAACGCCCGCGCTCGCTCCCGCGATCCCCACCGCCCACGGACCGCGAGCCCTGGCGCAGGAAAAGCCGCTGCACCGTGTGCGCGAGGCGCTCGCGCTCGTCGCCGTCGGCGGCGTGCAACTCGGCCAGCGTGCCGTGCAGCATCTTGCTGGTGAT
Source organism: uncultured beta proteobacterium (assembly GCA_963788035.1). Classification (GTDB taxonomy): domain Bacteria; phylum Pseudomonadota; class Gammaproteobacteria; order Burkholderiales; family Burkholderiaceae_C; genus Rubrivivax. The sequence continues at coordinate 2,023,132 of CAWBFC010000006.1, read as the reverse complement.
GCCGCGCGCGAGTGCCTCCAGCACCTGCTCTGCGCTGTCGCCGCGCGCCAGCGCCTTGCGCGCACGCGCCAGTTCCAGCGCGCCCCAGTCGTCGGCCTGGCGGTTCAGCGCCTGGATCAGCGGCACCGCGGCGCGCTGGTCGAGCCAGTGCTCGAAGCTCTGCACGCCGGCGTCGATGATGGCTTCGGCCTGCTGCACGGCGGCCTGGCGCTTCTCGCCCGCTGTCTGCACCAGCGTGGAGAGGTCGTCGACGGTGTACAGGTAGACGTCGGCGAGCTCGGCCACCTCGGGCTCGATGTCGCGCGGCACGGCGAGGTCGACCATGAACATCGGCCGGTGCTTGCGCGCCTTCAGCGCGCGTTCCACCGCACCCAGGCCGATGATGGGCAGCGTGCTGGCGGTGCAGGAGATGACGGCATCGAACTCGTGCAGCCGCGCCGGGATGTCCGACAGGCGCAGCGCCTCGCCGCCGAAGCGGCTGGCCAGGCGTTCGCCGCGCTCCAGCGTGCGGTTGGCCAGCGCGATGGCTTTCGGGCCCTTGGCCTCGAAGTGCGTGGCCACGAGTTCGATCATCTCGCCCGCGCCGACGAAGAGCACCTTGACCTTGTTCAGGTCCTCGAAGATCTGGCTCGCCAGCCGCACCGCCGCCGCGGCCATGCTGATGCTGTGCGCGCCGATCTCGGTGGAGGTGCGCACCTCCTTGGCCACCGCGAAGCTGCGCTGGAAGAGCTGGTGCAGCGTGGTGCCCAGCGTGCCGGCTTCGTCGGCCAGGCGCACGGCCTGCTTCATCTGGCCCAGGATCTGCGGCTCGCCCAGCACCATGCTGTCCAGGCCCGCGGCCACGCGGAAGGCGTGGCGCGCGGCCAGGCGGTCTTCCATCACGTAGCTGTGGCTCAGCAGCTGCTGGCCGCTGATGCCGCCTTGTTCGGCCAGCCAGTCGATGGCAGGGCGCACGAGGGCCTCGGCCTTTTCGGCCGGGGCCGCCACGTAGAGCTCGGTGCGGTTGCAGGTGCTCACCAGCGCCGCCTCGGGCACCACGCGCGCCAGGCGTTCGCGCAGGCCGTGCAGCGCGGGGGCCATCTGCTCGGGCGAAAACGCAAGCTTGCCGCGCACGTCCAGCGGCGCGGTGGTGTGGTTCAGCCCGAGTGCAAAGACGCTCACGTCAGAATTGTAGGTTTCGGGCCCCTGTGGCCGCGACCGCACGCAGAAGAACACGCAAGGACTTGAGGGAACGCAAGATGGGACCGCTGGACGCCTTGATGCACCTGGGCAATCTTTTCTTGCCCGGGGTGGCCTTGGCCACGCTGGCGGCGGCGCTGGCCAAGCTGCTGTGGCGGAAGGAACTCGCACCCGTCAGCTTCAAGCGCCTGGCGCTGCCGGCGGCGCTGGCGGCCGCAGCCGTCACGCTGGCCGGGCTGGTGGTCTTCGGCCGCGACGGCAAGGTGGCCACGTACGCCGGCATGGTGCTGGCGTGTGCACTCACGCTGTGGTGGCGGGGCTTCGGGCCGGGTCGGCGCTGATCTCGCCGCCACCGTCACGCACCAGCACCTCGCCGCGCAGCGAGTGCGGCAGCGCCTCGGTGATGCGCACCTCCAGCATCTGCCCGGCCAGGCGCGCCGCCAGCGGGCCGCCGTCGAAGTTGACGATGCGGTTGCACTCCGTGCGGCCCATCATCTCGGTGCTGCCGCTGCCCGGCTTGCCGGCCTTGCCGCTGTTGCGCGAGGGCCCTTCCACCAGGATGCGCTGCACCGTGCCCACGCGGCTGGCGCTGATGCGGCGCACGTTCTGCTCGATGGTGGCTTGCAGGTGCTGCAGGCGCTTGAGCTTCACGTCTTGCGGCGTGTCGTCGTGCAGCGCGGCGGCGGGCGTGCCCGGGCGCTTGCTGAACACGAAGCTGAAGCTGCTGTCGTAGCCCACGTCTTCGATGAGCTTCATCATCTTGTCGAAGTCTTCCTGGGTCTCACCCGGGAAGCCGACGATGAAGTCGCTGCTCATGCTGATGTCGGGCCGCACCGCGCGCAACTTGCGAATCGTGCTTTTGTATTCCATCGCGGTGTAGCCGCGTTTCATCGCCATCAGGATGCGGTCGGATCCGTGCTGCACCGGCAGGTGCAGGTGGTTCACGAGCTTGGGCACACGCGCGTAGACGTCGATCAGCCGCTGCGTGAACTCGTTCGGGTGGCTGGTGGTGTAGCGGATGCGCTCGATGCCCGGGATCTCGGCCACCAGCTCGATGAGCAGCGCGAAGTCGCAAATCTCGGCGGTGTCGCCCATCGGGCCGCGGTAGGCGTTGACGTTCTGCCCCAGCAGCGTCACTTCCTTCACGCCCTGCGCTGCCAAACCGGCCACCTCGGCCAGCACGTCGTCCAGCGGCCGGTGCACCTCTTCACCGCGTGTGTAGGGCACCACGCAGTAGCTGCAGTATTTGCTGCAGCCTTCCATGATGGACACGAAGGCCGAAGCGCCTTCCACGCGCGCCGGCGGCAGGTGGTCGAACTTCTCGATCTCGGGGAAGCTGATGTCCACCTGCGCGCGGCGCTCGGTGGTGCGCGCCTCGATCATCTGCGGCAGCCGGTGCAGGGTCTGCGGGCCGAAGACCAGGTCGACGAAGGGCGCGCGTTCGATGATGGCCGCACCTTCCTGGCTGGCCACGCAACCGCCCACGCCGATCAGCACGCCCCTCCGTGCCAGGTGCTTGACGCGGCCAAGGTCGCTGAAGACCTTCTCCTGCGCCTTCTCGCGCACGCTGCAGGTGTTGAAAAGGATGAGGTCGGCGGCCTCGGGGTCGTCGGTTTTTTCGTAACCCTGGGCGGCGCCCAGCACGTCGGCCATCTTGTCCGAGTCGTACTCGTTCATCTGGCAGCCGAAGGTGCGGATGTAGACCTTCTTGGCGGCGGGTGGGGTCAGATCGCTCACGGGCGGCTCCAGGTCTGCGTGTCGGGGTTGAAGGCCCAGCCGGCCGCCTGCTGCAGCGTCACGGGCCAGGGGTGGTTGCCACGCTCGGCAGCGTTCAGCACCCAGATGTCGAGCAGGTTGCCCTGCGTGTCATAGGTGTAGTGCACCACGGCGCTGCGGCCCACCAGCGCGCCGGAGAGCACCAGCAGGTTGTCGGCCCCGCGGATGCGCGCCCCTGGCGCCAGGCGTGCGGGCTGGCGGTTCAGCAGCACCTCGGGCGGGTGGGTGACGATGAGTTCGCCGCGCAGCGTTTGCGCCGTGAACTTGCGGGGGCTTTGGGCGTGGGCCTGCCACGCAAAGGTGAGGGCGGCCACGCACAAGGCGGCCACCACGGCAGCACAGCGGTTCATGGTGTGTATCCAGGGGCTGTGGGACGGCGATGCCGTCACCGGGAGCAGAAATTCTAAGTGCCGTGCGCGGCAGCAAGGCCGCTGTGGCAGCCAGAAAAAAGGCTGCTGGACCTTTGGGTTCAGCAGCCTTTCACAGACCTTGGTGGCGCTTCAGGGATTTGAACCCCGGACCTGCGGATTATGATTCCGTCGCTCTAACCAGCTGAGCTAAAGCGCCTTCGTGAGCCGCGCATTATAGCCAAAGCTCTGGCGGCTTTTCAAAGGCGGTTTTCCGGTCCCACGATGTTCAGTTTCTTCAAGAAGAAGCCGCCCGCGGCTGCGCCTGTTGCCACCGCCGCCTTGCCCGCACCCGCGCCTGCGACGGCGCCTGCCCAAGCCGCCGTTCCTGCGCAGTCTGCCGCGCCCGCCCCAGGGGTGCCCTCCGCGCTGACTCCCGTCACAGCCGCCGCACCAACGCCTGAAGCGCGCGGCGGTTGGTTCGGCCGCCTCACCCAGGGCCTGCGCAAGACCGGCAGCAGCATTGCGCAGGTCTTCACGGGCACACGCATCGACGACGCACTCTATGAAGAGCTGGAGTCGGCGCTGTTGATGGCCGATGCGGGCGTGCCCGCCACCGAGCATCTGCTGGCGGATCTCAAACGCCGCGTGAAGGAGGCGAAGGCCACCGAGCCGGCCGCGGTGAAGCAGTTGCTGGCCGCGGCGGTGGCCGAGCTGCTGCAGCCGCTGGAGCGTGAACTGCGCATCGGCGCGGCCACGCCCACGGTGATCATGGTCACCGGGGTCAACGGCGCCGGCAAGACCACCAGCATCGGCAAGCTCACGCGCCACCTCGCCGAGGCCGACTGCAAGGTGCTGCTGGCCGCGGCCGACACTTTCCGCGCCGCCGCGCGCGAGCAGCTGGCGGTGTGGGCCGACCGCAACCGTGTGGAGATCGTCAGCCAGGAGGGCGGCGACCCGGCCGCCGTGAGTTTCGACGCCGTGAGCGCGGGCCGTGCGCGGGGCTGCGATGTGGTCATTGCCGACACCGCCGGCCGCCTGCCGACGCAGACGCATCTGATGGAAGAGCTGAAGAAGATACGCCGCACCATCGCCAAGGCGCAGGAGGGCGCGCCGCACGAGGTGCTGTTGGTGGTGGACGGCAACACCGGCCAGAACGCGCTGGCGCAGGTGAAGGCCTTCGACGCTGCGCTGGGGCTCACCGGGCTGATCGTTACCAAGCTCGACGGCACCGCCAAGGGCGGCGTGCTGGCCGCCATCGCGCGCTGGGGCAGTGAACGGCCGGGTGGGCCGGTGCCGGTCTACTTCATCGGCATCGGCGAGAAACTGGAAGACCTGCAGACCTTCAGCGCCCGAGAGTTCGCGCAGGCGCTGCTGGGCTGAGCCGCAGCGTACCGGGCGCGCGGCTTCAGCGGCGTGCCGGCTCGGCTTCCAGCTCTTCGAAAAAGGCCGAGGGCACCGGCTCCATGGCGGGGTCGAACTGGGCCTCGAAGGCGGCGCGGTCGCCTTCTGACAGCACTTCGGCGATGTCTGGCACCGGGATCAGCGGCATCGGCCGTGAGCCGGTGCTGGCGGCGGTTTTGGCCGCCGCCGCCACCGCCGCGCCACCGATCACCGCTGCCATGGCGTGGCGCACCTCGGCCGGCGAGGGCAGGGCGTCTTCACTCCAGGTGATGACGTGGACGCCGGCCTTGCGCAGCACCCGCGACATGCGCTCGTGGCGCCGGCGCGACCTTTCACTTTCGCCCGGCGAGCGGATGTCGATGACGGCCAGCACCCGCGAGCCGGCGTCGCAGATCAGCAGGTCGGCGCTGAGCGAGCCCACGCGTTGCAGCCAGTCGATGTAGGAGTGGCGCGCCGGCACGCGGATGAAGCGTGACAGCGGCACCTGCGCCAGCACCAGAAAGCCGGGCAAGGCGCGGCGCAGCAGCTCATAAGCCTGGCGTTCGGCGATGGTGAGCACGCGCGCTGCCTCGGGCGGCCAAGAGGCCACGGTGTCCAAGGCTTCCCGGTGTTGGCCGCGCTGGGCGCTTTGACGTTGTCGCACCCGCATGGCCAACCACGCCAGCAGCAACAGCACGGTGGCCGGCAAGGCGAGGGCGGCATTCGGGAACAGGGTGTCCATGGGTGGCTGCAAGGGCGTGAAGAAGATGGTGGTCGAACCTGGAAGATCGGCCGAAGCGCCGCCCCAATCAACGGTGCCCCGCACAAAAGGCGTGTCAAGGCGTTTCGGCAGCCCGTGAACAGGTGGCAAAACGCGGCATCTGCCGCAGGGTGGCTTTCGGCCCGGGCTTCAGCGCGGCATGCCGGGGAAGCCGCCGCCGCCCATGCGCTTCATCATCTTCATCAGGCCGCCGCCCTTCATCTTCTTCATCATCCCCTGCATCTGGTCGAACTGGTTCAGCAGGCGGTTGACTTCTTGCACATGCACGCCGGCGCCGGCGGCGATGCGGCGCTTGCGGCTGGCCTTCAGCAGCTCGGGTTTGCGGCGCTCCAGCGGCGTCATGCTGTTGATGATGCCTTCCATGCGGCGCACGTCACGCTCGGCCTTGTCCATATCGGCACCGGCGGCCTTGGCCGTCAGCTGGCTGGGCAGCTTGTCCATCAAGCTGGACAGGCCACCCATCTTCTTCATCTGGCTGATCTGGGCCAGGAAATCATTCAGGTCGAAGCCGCCGCCCGACTTCATCTTGTCGGCGAACTTCTGCGCCGCCTCGACGTCGACGCCCTTCTGCACCTCTTCGACCAGCGCGACGATGTCGCCCATGCCCAGCACGCGCCCGGCATGGCGGTCGGCGTCGAAGACCTCCAGGCCGTCGATCTTCTCGCTGACCCCCGCGAACTTGATGGGCGCGCCGGTGATCTGGCGCACGCTGAGCGCCGCGCCGCCTCGGCTGTCGCCGTCGAGCTTGGTGAGCACCACGCCGGTGAGCGGCAGCGCGTCCTTGAAGGCCTTGGCGGTGTTCACCGCATCCTGGCCCTGCATGGCGTCGACGACGAAGAGCGTTTCCACCGGGTTCAGCGCCGCGTGCAGCTCGCGGATCTCGGCCATCAGCGCTTCGTCGATGCCCAGGCGGCCGGCGGTGTCGACCAGCAGCACGTCGAAGTAGTGGCGCTTGGCGTAGTCCAGCGCCGCCAGCGCGATCTCGCGCGGCTTCTGCGTCGGGTCTGACGGGAACCACTCGCCGCCGGCCTGGGCCGTGACGGTCTTCAGCTGTTCGATGGCCGCCGGGCGGTAGACGTCGGCCGAGACCGTGAGCACCTTCTTCTTGCGCTTGGTGATCAGGTGCTTGGTGAGCTTGGCGGTGGTGGTGGTCTTGCCCGCACCCTGCAGGCCGGCCATCAGGATGACGGCCGGCGGCTGTGCCGCGAGGTTGATGTCGGAGACACCCTCGCCCATGGTGGCGGCGAGTTCCTTGTGCACGATGCCCACCAGCGCCTGGCCGGGGTTCAGCGAACCGGCCACCTCGGTGCCCAGGGCCTTGTCCTTGACCCGCGCGATGAAGTCGCGCACCACGGGCAGGGCCACGTCGGCTTCCAGCAGGGCCATGCGCACTTCGCGCAGCATGTCCTGCACGTTGCTTTCGGTGATGCGGGCCTGCCCGCGCATGGTCTTGACCAGCTTGGACAGGCGGTCTGAGAGGGTCGAAGCCATGGCGTCTCGGTGGCGCCCGGGCGTGGGCGCATGGTCAGTACACTGTCTGCATGATTCTATCGAGCGCGTCCCCAGCCCTTGCCCCAGGCGGCGGGCTGCTGCTGGTGGCCGTGACCTTGCTGCTCTACGCCGTGGCCGCGGTGCCCGCAGCGCTGCTGCGCCGCTTCTCGGCAGCGGCTTTGCTGGGCGGCTGGGCGCTGCACGGCCTGTTGCTGCTGATCGACATTGCCGGCATCGGCCTGGCCGCGCCGGGCGCACGCCTGGGCTTTGCGCCGGTGCTCTCCGTCACGGTGTGGCTGGTGATCGCGGTTTATGCGGTGGAAAGCCGCTTCGTGCCGCTGCTGACGGTGCGCCGCGGCCTGGCCTTGGCCGGCGCGCTGGCGGTGGCGGTGATGGCGGTCTTCCCGGGGGAGGTGCGCCCCATCACCTCGGCCCTGGCGCCCTTGCACTTTGTGCTCGGCGTGGGCGCCTACGGTCTCTTCGGCGCCGCGGTGCTGCATGCGCTGATGCTCGACGCCGCTGAACGCCGCCTGCGTGCCGGCGGCCCCGGCGCGCGGCTGCAAGCGCTGGGCTCTGGCGCCATGGGCATGCCGCTGCTGCAACTGGAGCGGGTCACCTTCCATTTTGTCGAGGCGGGTTTCGCCGTCCTCACGGTCACGCTGGTGCTGGGCTTCTTGAACACTGTCAACTGGCGTTGGGGCGACCACAAGGCCGTGTTCTCCCTGCTCGCCTGGGGTGTGTTCGCGGCCCTGCTGCTGGGCCGCCGCCTGCGCGGCTGGCGCGGCAAGAGGGCCACGCGCTGGCTCTACGCGGGCGCGGTGCTGCTGCTGCTGGGTTACGCCGGCTCGCGTTTTGTGGTTGAAGTGCTGCTCAGCCGGGCTGCTGCATGAACACCGCCCAGGGCTCCCCCGGGCCGATCCGATGATGAAGTACGTGCTCCTGCTGGCCGTGGTGGGCCTGGCCTTGTGGTGGCTGAAACGCCGTGGTGGCGATGCACGGCCCAAGCCGCCGCCCCCGCCGCGCCAACAGTCCGCAGCGCGCGAGCCCGCGCCGGCCACGATGGTGGCCTGTGTCCACTGCGGCGTGCACCTGCCGCAGGCCGATGCGCTGCTCGATGCCAGTGGCCGCCCCTACTGCGGCGAAGCCCACCGCGGGGCCGGCCCGCGCTGAGGGCGGGCCGCCTGCATGGCCCCCCCCCGCGCCGAGACTGATCGCCGCGCCAGCGACCGCCGCAGCGGTGATCGCCGCCGTGCCGGCCGTCGTCGCGACGACACCCTGCTGGGTACCTTCGCCGGCGACACGGCCGGTGGCGAGGATTCTTTTTTCGACGCGGGCTGGCTGGCCTCGGGCGAGGCCGCCACCGACAGCCGCTTCCTGCTGCGCCAGGCGCGCCGCATCGTGCATGCGCAAGACGATGCGCTGGCACGCGTCTACCGCACCTACGCCGCCGCGCGGGCCGTCATCGGCCTGGGCCTGGTGGGCGTGCAGGGCCTGGGCAGCCTGCTGGGTTTGCGGCCTGTCGAGTGGTTGAGTTTCATCGCGCTGCTCTATGGCGCGCAGGCCCTCACGTGGTGGCTGCTGCCGCGCTTCGGCCGCCTGGCGCCGCCGCAGGCCGGGCGCCGGCGGCGGCAATGGCTGGCCACCATCGGCGTCGACTTGCTGGCCTTTTCGGTGCTGCACCTCATCGAGGTGGGCAGCTCCTTGAACTATGCGGCGCTGCTGGTGCTGCCGGTGCTGATGGCCGGGGTGCTGACCTCGCGCCTGCTCGCGCTGGGCACGGCGGCCGGGGTCTCGCTGGTGCTGCTGGGCGCAGCCTGGCGCGGCGGGATGGGGCTGGACGGCGCGGCGCCGCTGATGCTGCAGTCGGGCCTGGCCGGCCTGGGCATGTTCGTCATCGCGCTGCTCGCGGGTGAGCTGGCCGGGCGGCTGGCGCGTGAAGAGCTCGCGGCTCGCGGCAGCCTGGAACTGGCGCGCCAGCAGGCGCAGCTGAACCGGCTGGTCATCGAAGAAATGGTCGACGGCGTGCTGGTGGTCGACCGGCGGCTGCGCGTGCGCGCCGCCAACCCTGCGGCGCGGGCCTTGCTCGTTGACCAGGGCCTGCACCCGCCAGCGCCCTTCGTGCTCGACCGCAACCCGGCCTGGGCCGCACTGATGCAGGCCGTGGCCCAGGCGCTGGTGGAAGGTGAATGGCCCGAGGCCGGCCGCGACGTGATGCTCAGCTTCGGGCAGGGCCACACGCGCACGTTGCGCATGCGCGTGCGCTTCATGCGCGGCCGCGGCCTGGGGCCGGCGGCGGCCGAGGGTGCCGAAGAACCGGGCGCGGTAGAGCCTTTCGCGGTGCTGCTGCTGGAAGACCTGCGCACGCTGCAGGCGCGCATACGGCAGGAGAAGCTGGCCGCGATGGGCCGCGTCTCGGCCGGCATCGCGCATGAAATACGCAACCCGCTGGCGGCCATTTCGCAGGCCAATGCGCTGCTGCTGGAAGACCCGCTGCCGCCCGCGCAGCAGCGCCTGGCGCAGATGGTGGCCGACAACGTCGAACGCTTGAAACGACTGGTCGACGATGTGATGGAGGTGGCGCCCGGGGGCGAGCCGCATCTCCGTGCCATCGACGCCAACGCCGAAGTGGCGGCAGCGGCGGCCGACTGGGCCCGCACGGCCGGTGTGCCCTTGTCGCCCGACAGCCGCTTGCGCGCCGAACTGCCGGGTGCCCCGCTGGGCGTGCTCTTCGACCCCGAGCATCTGCGGCGTGTGCTGGTCAACCTGCTGGACAACGCACACCGCCACGCCGGCCTGGGCCGCGGGGCCGTGTTCCTGCGCTTGGCGGCGCGCGAAGACGGCTGGGCCCAGCTCTCGGTGCTGAGCGACAGCCCGCCCATCCCGCCCGAGGTGGAGCGCCACCTCTTCGAGCCCTTCTTCAGCACACGCAGCCGCGGTTCGGGGCTCGGCTTGTACATTTGTCGCGAGCTGTGCGAACGGTATGGCGCCAGCATCGAATACCGCCCGCGCCCGGCCGCAGAGCGCTTGCGCAACGAGTTCGTCGTCCACATGCGCAGGGCCATGCTGCCCGATGTCGCCCACCCGCTGCCGCTGGGGCCGGTGTGACACCGCGCGAGCCCCCTTGCCTGCTGTGCCAACGCCGACCCTGACCCCACCCTGCACGCCATGAGCCCCACCGCCCACGCCGCATCGGCCCCCAGTGCCCGGCTGCTTGTCGTTGACGACGAGCCCGATCTGCGCACGCTCTACGAGCTGACGCTGGTGCGCGAGGGCTACGACGTTGAAAGTGCCGGTTCGGTCGACGAGGCCTGGCTGCGCCTGCAGGAGCAGGGGCCGGGCCATTACCAGCTCGTCATCACCGACATGCGGCTGCCCGATGGCAACGGCCTGGATCTGCTGCGCCGGCTGGACAACGCCGGGCGCAGCGAGAAAGCCATCGTCATCACCGCCTACGGTTCGCCCGAGAACGCGGTCGAGGCCTTGAAGGCCGGCGCTTACGACTACCTCACCAAACCTGTGGACCTGCGGCAGTTCCGTGCCGTCGTGGCCTCGGCGCTGGGCCGCCCACCCGCGGCGGCCGCGCCGGCGCGGGCTGTGCCGGCGTCGCCTGCCGCCGCGGCGCCGGCCGGCGTGGCGCCCTTGCACCCCGCGCTGCGCCGCATCGTCGGGGACGCCCCGTCCATCCAGCAGGTGCGGGCGCTGGTGGAGCGGGTGGCGCAGAGCATGGCGCCGGTGCTGGTGTGCGGTGAGTCGGGTACCGGCAAGGAACTGGTGGCGCGCGCCGTGCACGAGGTCTCGCCGCGCGGCGCCTTGCCCTTCGTGGCGGTGAACTGCGGCGCCATCCCCGAGAGCCTGCTGGAGGCCGAGTTCTTCGGCTACCGCAAGGGTGCTTTCACCGGCGCCAATGAAGACCGCGACGGGTTTTTCCAGGCGGCGCAGGGCGGCACGCTCTTCCTCGACGAAATCGGCGACCTGCCACTGCCGATGCAGAGCAAGCTGCTGCGGGTGATCCAGGAGCGTGCCGTGCGGCCGCTGGGGGCCACGGCCGAGACGCCCGTGAACGTGCGCATCGTGAGCGCCACCCACAAGGACCTGGCCGTCGAGGTGCAGGCCGGGCGCTTCCGGCAAGACCTGTTCTACCGGCTCAACGTCATCCGCATCACCGTGCCGCCCTTGCGTGAACGCCTCGGCGATTTGACGGCGCTGTGCAGCAGCGTTCTGCAGCGCATCGCGCGCGACGCGGGCGTGAGCCCCGTGCCCACCTTGGCCGGCGGCGCCCTGCAGCACCTGGCACGCTATGGTTTTCCAGGCAACGTGCGTGAGCTGGAGAACCTGCTCCACCGCGCCCTGGCGCTGGCCGATGGCGCGCGCATCGAAGAAGCCGATCTCGGCTTGCCTGAAGTCGTGCTGGGCGAGGCTTTCGACTTGGAAGCCGCCACGGCACCGGTGCCCTTGTCGCCCTTGTCCTCGCCCGCGCCTTCGGCGGGTTCCCGGGCCGTGCCGGGTGCCGGCGTTGCAGGCGTGCCGCCGAACGCCTTCCCGGGCCCGGGCGCTGCGGCGCTGCCCTCCGACCTGGCGGCGCATCTCGACGGCATCGAGCGCGACATCCTGGAGCGCGCGCTCGAGCGCCACCGCTACAACCGCACTGCAGCCGGCGCGAGCCTGGGCCTGTCGTTGCGGCAGATGCGCTACCGCATGGCGCGGCTGGGCGTCGGCGCGGCCGACAGCGAAGCCGACTGATCCTGTTCCCGCGGGCGAACGGGGACCGCTTGTGGCGGCAGCGCGACTGTTCCGGCGCGTTTTTTTCTCGTCGCCCGCCCCAACCCAGTGCCACCTCGGGCAAGGCCTTGAAGGGCGCGGCTTGCAGCCCGGTTTGACGCTGCTGCCCGCATGGTTTGGGCACGCAAGGTGCGCGGCCCAGCGACGGCGCGGGGTCTCGTGCAGGGCCCGGGCCCAGGGCCTGAATGGGGAGCCCATCAGGTGCTGCGCCAGCACCGTTGCGCCATCGGGAAAGCCCGGGCTGGGACACTAGCCGTAGTGGCTTGGCAGGCCCTGGCACCCCAGATATAGTGCCCTTGCGTGATAATCTCGTGAATCCGACAAGCCGCCCGGGGCTTGGGTTTGGCGGGGCTCGGCCGGTTCGCTGCAGCGCCTTGAAAAGGCGCTTGCGAGGTCCGGTCGGTCCGGTGCCAAGCACCCTGCGCGGCCGGTCGGGCCGGAACTCGCGCACCGCGCTTTCGGCGTGTGTCCTGGGAGGCGCGCTGTTCCGCACACCACGCACACCCGTTTTTGCTTCCAACAGCTCTTTTGCCTTGCGCACGGCCCCGGCCTGCACAAGGCGGTGCCGCCGCCGCGGCGGTGCCATGACCACGAACACACGAACTGCAGACCAGAGGGGAATCAATGCAAGCTGCCACCACCACCACCACCAATCCACTCAGCACCACCGCAGCCACGCGCGCGGTGTCCACCGGCCAGGCAGCGCCGGCCAGTGCCGCTTTTGCCGGCTACCAGATCATCCGGCGCAACGGTGCCGTGGTGTCCTTCGCGCCCGACAAGATCTCGGTGGCGCTGATGAAGGCCTTTCTGGCCGTGCACGGCACCCAGGGTGCTGCCTCGGCCAGCGTGCGTGAGACGGTGGAGCGCCTGACCGAAGGCGTTGTGCGCGCGTTGCTGCGCAGCCGTCCGGGCGGCGGCACCTTCCACATCGAAGACGTGCAAGACCATGTGGAGCTGGCGCTGATGCGCAGCGGTCACCACGAGGTGGCACGTGCCTACGTGCTCTACCGCGAGCGCCGTGCGCAAGAGCGCGCGCGCCAGGGCGCGCCGGCCGCAACGCAGGCCCCGGAGCTGTACGCCACCGAAGGCGGCCAGCGGGTGCCGCTGGACCTGCCCGCGCTGCGTGAACTGGTGGAAGCCGCCTGCGCCGGCCTGGGTGCCGACGTCAAGGCCGAGCCCATCATGGCCGAGACGCGCCGCAACCTGTACGACGGCGTGCCGCTCGATGAGGTGTTCAAGGCCGCCATCATGGCCGCCCGCACGCTGATCGAGAAAGAGCCCAGCTACACCCGCGCCACCGCGCGCCTGCTGCTGCACACCATCCGCCGCGAGATCCTGGGCGAGAACGTCACGCAGGGCCAGATGGCCACGCGTTATGCCGAGTACTTCCCGCAGTTCATCAAGAAGGGCGTGCAGGCCGAGTTGCTGGACGAGAAGCTGCTGCAGTTCGACCTGGCCAAGCTGGGTGCCGCGCTCGACGCCAGCCGCGACCTGCAGTTCGACTACCTCGGCCTGCAGACGCTGTACGACCGCTACTTCCTGCACATCGACGAAGTGCGCATCGAGATGCCGCAGGCGTTTTTCATGCGTGTGGCCATGGGCCTGGCGCTGAACGAGATCGATCGCGAAACGCGCGCGGTCGAGTTCTACAACGTGCTCTCCAGCTTCGACTTCATGAGCAGCACGCCCACGCTGTTCAACAGCGGCACGCGCCGCAGCCAGCTGAGCAGCTGCTACCTCACCACGGTGGCCGATGACCTGGACGGCATCTACGAAGCCCTGAAAGAAAACGCGCTGCTGAGCAAGTTCGCTGGCGGTCTGGGCAACGACTGGACCAACGTGCGCGCCCTGGGCAGCTACATCAAGGGCACCAACGGCAAGAGCCAGGGTGTCGTGCCCTTCCTGAAGGTGGTGAACGACACGGCCGTGGCCGTGAACCAGGGTGGCAAGCGCAAGGGCGCTGTCTGCGCCTACCTGGAAACCTGGCACCTCGACCTGGAAGAGTTCCTGGAACTGCGCAAGAACACCGGCGACGACCGCCGCCGCACGCACGACATGAACACAGCGAACTGGATCCCCGATCTGTTCATGCGCCGCGTGATGGAAGGCGGCCAGTGGACGCTGTTCAGCCCCAGCACCTGCCCCGACCTGCACGACAAGTTCGGCACGGCTTTCGAAGAGGCCTACACCGCCTACGAAGCCAAGGTCGACCGCGGCGAGATCAAGCTCTTCAAGCGCATGGCGGCGAAAGACCTGTGGCGCAAGATGCTCTCGATGCTGTTCGAGACCGGCCACCCCTGGATCACCTTCAAGGACGCCTGCAACGTGCGCAGCCCGCAGCAGCATGTGGGCGTGGTGCACAGCTCCAACCTGTGCACCGAGATCACGCTGAACACCTCGGACACCGAGATCGCGGTGTGCAACCTGGGCAGCGTGAACCTCTCGCAGCACTTGAAAGACGGCGCCATCGACCAAGAGAAGCTCAAGCGCACCACCGCCACCGCGATGCGCATGCTCGACAACGTCATCGACATCAACTACTACGCGGTGAAGAAGGCACGCGACAGCAACCTGAAGCACCGCCCGGTGGGCCTGGGCATCATGGGCTTTCAAGATTGCCTGTACCAGCTGCGCCTGCCCTATGCCAGCGACGCGGCGGTGGAGTTCGCCGACCGCAGCATGGAAGCCGTGTGCTACTACGCCTACCGCGCCAGCAGCGAACTGGCGGCCGAGCGTGGCCGCTACAGCAGCTACCGCGGCAGCCTGTGGGACCGCGGCATCCTGCCGCAGGACAGCCTGGCCTTGCTGCGTGAAGCGCGCGGTGGCCACCTTGAAGTGGACAGCAGTGTCACGCTGGATTGGGACAGCCTGCGTGCCCACATCGCCGAGCACGGCATGCGCAACAGCAACTGCGTGGCCATCGCGCCGACGGCCACCATCAGCAACATCATCGGCGTCGATGCGTCCATCGAACCGAGCTTCGGCAACCTCTCGGTGAAGAGCAACCTCTCCGGCGAGTTCACGGTCATCAACGAGTACCTCGTGCGCGACCTGAAGAAGCTGGGTCTGTGGGACGACGTGATGGTGATGGACCTCAAGCACTTCGACGGTTCGCTGCGTCCCATCGACCGCGTGCCCGAAGAATTGAAGCGTCTGTACGCCACGGCCTTTGAAGTGGAGCCGCTGTGGCTGGTGGAAGCCGGTTCACGCCGTCAGAAGTGGATCGACCAGGCGCAGAGCCTGAACATCTACATGGCCGGTGCTTCGGGCCGCAAGCTCGACGAGACCTACAAGCTCGCGTGGCTGCGCGGCCTGAAGACCACCTACTACCTGCGCACCACCAGCGCCACCTACACCGAGAAGAGCACGGTGGCCGCGGGCAAGCTGAACGCGGTGACGATGGGCGATAGCGGTGGTGTTGCAGCGGCTGCGCCGGAGGCTGCAACGCTGCCTTCTGAACCCGCGAGCGACATCAAGTTCTGCTCCATCGACAACCCCGATTGCGAGGCCTGCCAATAAGGCTGCATCGACAGCGCAGCGTGCGCATCGAACGTGGATGAAGACACGGTCGATGCGCTGCTGCAACAACGAGAGGTGCGCGATGTCAAGCAGTGCTTGGTGTTCGCGCACAACACTCCGATAATTCGCATTGAGTTGGAAGCACACACAACATGCTGGTCTGGGAAGACGACGTTCAGAGCACACCGAACCAAGCGCACAGCGCGGCCTTGCCGACGCCTGCGTTCGAACCCAAGCCGCTGGCGCCCGCGGCACCGCAAGCAGCAGCCGTGATGCCCGCGCCAGCCGCTGCGGCGGCAGCCCCGAAGGCCGCCCCCGCGTTCACCGCCGCGCAAGCCCTTGCAGCCACCCTGCCGCCCAGCGTGCCCGCCATCGGCACGGCCGTGAAGGCGGTGGCGAGCCAGCGCCGCGTGAACGCCGCGGACAAGCGCATCATCAACGGCCAGACCGATGTCAACCAGCTGGTGCCCTTCAAGTACAAGTGGGCCTGGGAGAAGTACCTCGCCACCTGCGCCAATCATTGGATGCCGCAAGAGGTGAACATGTCGCGCGACATCGCGACCTGGAAAGACCCCAACGGCCTGACCGAAGACGAGCGTCGCATCGTCAAGCGCAACCTGGGTTTCTTCGTCACCGCCGATTCGCTGGCCGCCAACAACATCGTGCTGGGCAGCTACCGCCACATCACGGCGCCCGAATGCCGGCAGTTTCTGTTGCGCCAGGCGTTTGAAGAAGCGATCCACACGCACGCCTACCAGTACATCGTCGAGAGCCTGGGCCTGGACGAAAGCGAGATCTTCAACGCCTACCACGAGGTGCAGTCGATCCGCGACAAGGACGAGTTCCTGATCCCCTTCATCGAGGCGATCATGGACCCCAACTTCCACACCGGCACGCCCGAGACCGACCAGACGCTGCTGAAGAGCCTGATCGTGTTCGCCTGCCTGATGGAAGGTTTGTTCTTCTACGTCGGCTTCACGCAGATCCTCGCCTTGGGCCGCCAGAACAAGATGACGGGCGCGGCCGAGCAGTACCAGTACATCCTGCGCGACGAGTCGATGCACTGCAATTTCGGTATCGACGTCATCAACCAGATCAAGCTCGAGAACCCGCACCTCTGGACGCCGGCTTTCAAGGCCGAGATCAAGGCGTTGTTCGAGAAGGCGGTGGAGTTGGAATACCGCTACGCCGAAGACACCATGCCGCGCGGTGTGCTCGGTATGAATGCGAGCATGTTCAAGGGCTATCTGCGTTACATCGCAAACCGTCGCGCCACGCAGATCGGCCTGGAAGCGCTGTTCCCCAACGAGGAGAACCCCTTCCCGTGGATGAGCGAGATGATCGACCTGAAGAAGGAGCGCAACTTCTTCGAGACCCGGGTCATCGACTACCAGACCGGCGGCGCGCTGGCGTGGGACTGACACCGCAGTCCATGCATGCTGCACCGCAAACCCCCAGCATCGGCCCACGCGCAGACGTGGCGGGTGTTGGTGCATGAAGGATCAAGCATTGCGAGCCAAGGCAGGCACAGACCGGCAGACACAAGCCGGGCTCGCGTTCCCGTTCACCGCACTGGGGCAACCGCTGGAGGTGCAAACCTTCCAGCAGACCACCGGGCGGTGGATCTCTGCGCTGCGACCTTAGCAGCGCGGAGCCATTTGTAACTTGATCAAGGAGATCGTTATGGCAACTGCAAAGAAGGCCGCTCCGGCCAAGAAGGCTCCCGCAAAGAAGGCAGCCCCGGCCAAGAAGGCCGCCGCCGCTCCGGCGAAGAAGGCCGCCCCGGCCAAGAAGGCTGCCGCCAAGAAGGCCGCCCCGGCGAAGAAGGCTGCACCGGCCAAGAAGGCGGCGCCTGCGAAGAAGGCTGCACCGGCCAAGAAGGCGGCACCGGCGAAGAAGGCTGCGCCTGCGAAGAAGGCTGCTGCGCCGAAGGCCGCGCCCGCTAAAAAAGCGGCGGCTCCTAAGGCTGCTCCGGCGAAGAAGGCAGCCACTGCTAAGAAGCCTACCGCCAAGAAGCCTGCTGCCAAGAAGGCGGCGAAAAAGGCGGCGCCTCCCGCGCCCACTGCCCCTGCGGCCCCTGCGCCTGCGAAAACTGCGCTGAATCCAGCGGCGGCGTGGCCCTTCCCGACGGGCAACAAGCCTTGAGTTGACTTGAGCTGTTCTGCGGTGACCTTAAGAGTCGCCGCCGGTCTGCGAAGAGCCTGGCTAATTGTCAGGCTCTTTTTTATTCAGCAGTACTATGCCATTGTGTTGACGGAATCAATCTTCAAGTAGTTCACTTGGCGCCTATGGGCGACAAAGGAGATGAATCTTGGTCTCTCCGTTTGAGCAAAAGCTGTTTGAGAAACTCGCCTTGGTGGAAGATCCCGAGGCGCGCGCGCTGATTCGAGTGGATCTTGCCGTCTATTGGGCCCGAGTCGGCGACGAGGCTGCAGCTGAGCGAGAACGCCAAGACCTTCGGCGAGAGTTTGGTGATGCACGAAGTCCTCGCGTTTCGATCGGGATAATGATTCTAGAGGCGCTACAGGCGTATTACAGCCGCCTTGACCCCGGGGCTCGTGACCGGCTGATGCGCGCTAGTCTACTGAGCAAGTCTTTCAAGGATGCTGGCCTCATTGCGCAAACTTCCTCGTGGCTAGCTCATATCGAACTCAACGGCGCTCGGTTTGATTTGATGGTCAAGGAGCTAAAAGTCGCGGTAGAGGCCGCCGCCAAGCTAGATGGCAGCAGCGATTTCACGCGCTGCAGAATCGCCCTAACCCTCGGTGACGCGAATCTAATAGTTGGACGACTGACAGCGTCCCAGGCGTGGTACGACGTAGCTCGTCGAGAGGCCAATGAGGTAGGCGACCATGCTGCAGTCGGCGCAATGACTTACAACCGGGCTGCACTTCGAGTAGCACGTGCGAGGTTCGAAGACGTTGCAAAAATTGAGTCGGGGATCGACAGATCGTTGCTGCGCCTTGATGTCGAATCGGCTGTGAACTATCAGTCCGCGGCGCGACTGCGTTCACTTGAGCACCTTCTCTCAACTGCTAAGGCTAGCCTGCTGATTTACCAAGGTCGTTATGCCGATGCCATTCCGATCATCGAGCCTCTGCTTGCCTCACCCGAGGTTGCTCAAAAGTCAGCCCAGCGGTTTCTGCTGGAGGCGGATCTCGCACTTGCCCTTGTCGAAACCGGACGACTTGAAGCGGCGCGTCAAGGCATTGCATCTCTCGCCGAGTCCATTAACGACGGCACGTCGATCCCGAGTGATGATTTCGCATTAATCGCATCCTCCGTATCCAAGGCACTCTCGTGCTTGAATCAGGATGATGAAGCGGGGAGTTGGCGCACAAGCGTGCTCAGGGCCGTCGACGAACACAATGCTGTCTGCGCTGGCCTTGCGGACCAACTTCTCCAGTTCTCCCCGCCTTCCGCGGTCTAGAGTCGTGAAGCGCCCTCAGCAACCAAGCGGACGCCCTTGAGTACCCAACAACAATGAACCCACTCCTCTCCCTAGCCATGGGCTCCTCCAGCGACTGGGAAACCCTCCAGCACGCTGCCAACCTGCTCGACGAGTTCGGGATCGCCTACGAGAAGCGCGTGGTCTCGGCCCATCGCATGCCTGACGACATGTTCGCGTTCGCCGAAGGTGCCGCAGCGCGGGGCTTGAAGGCCATCATTGCGGGTGCGGGCGGGGCGGCGCACCTGCCGGGCATGCTGGCAGCCAAGACCGTGGTGCCGGTGCTCGGCGTGCCAGTGGCCAGCAAACACCTGCAGGGCGTGGATTCGCTGTATTCCATCGTGCAGATGCCCAAGGGCGTCCCCGTGGCCACGTTCGCCATCGGGCCGGCAGGCGCCGCCAACGCCGCGCTTTTCGCCATCGCGATGCTGGCCAACGAAGATGCGGCGCTGCGCCAGAAACTGATCGAGTTCCGCGCACGGCAGACCGACGCCGCCCGCGCGACGACGCAGGATCTGCGGTGAGCGCCGCAACGGCTGCCTGCACAGCAAGGCCTGCGGCTGTGCTGCCCGGTGACGGCATGCTCGGCGTGATGGGCGGCGGTCAACTCGGCCGCATGTTCGTGCACGCCGCGCAGACCTGCGGCTATCGCGTGATGGTGCTCGAACCCGACGCGGCCAGCCCTGCCGGTGCCGCCGCCGATGCCCACCTGCGGGCGCCCTACGCGGACGCGGCGGCCCTGTCCGACCTCGCAGCGGCCTGTGTCGCCATCACCACCGAGTTCGAAAATGTGCCCGCCGCTGCGTTGCGCGCGCTGGCGACGAGCCGCCGGGTGGCGCCGCCGGCCGATGCCGTGCAGGTGTGCCAGCACCGCGCACTCGAGAAGGCCGCCTTCGTGGCTGCCGGCGTGCCGTGCGCGCCGCATGCGCTGATCGACAGCGCCGCTGCCGCCGCCGTGGCGTCGCATGCAGCGCTGCTGCCCGGCATCCTGAAGACCGCCAGCCTCGGCTACGACGGCAAGGGCCAGGCCACGGTGATGTCCTTGGCTGAACTGCCGACGGCCTGGCAGGCCCTGGGCGGCGTGCCGTGCGTGCTGGAGCAGCGCCTGCCGCTGAAGCTGGAAATCAGCGTCATCGTCGCGCGCGGCGCCGATGGCGAAGTCGTTCATCTGCCCGTGCAGCAGAACCTGCACCGCGGCGGCATCCTCGCCGTGACGCAGGTGCCGGCGCCCGACGTGCCCGCATCCACCGCTGCCGATGCCGTGGCGCAGGCCAGCCGCCTGGCGCAGGCGCTGGGTTATGTCGGTGTGCTGTGCGTCGAGTTTTTCGTGCTGCAGGACGGCCGGCTGGTGGCCAACGAGATGGCGCCGCGCCCGCACAACTCGGGCCACTACAGCATCGATGCCTGTGATGTCTCGCAGTTCGATCTGCAGCTGCGCACGCTGGTCGGGCTGCCGCAGGTGGCGCCGCGCCTGCATTCGGCGGCCGTGATGCTGAACCTGATGGGCGACCTGTGGTTCCGTGACGAGAGCAGCACCGCGCCGCTCACGCCCGACTGGGCGGCTGTGCTGGCCCTGCCGGGCACGCACCTGCATCTGTACGGCAAGGCCGAGGCGCGGCGTGCGCGCAAGATGGGCCACCTCACCATCACCGCGGCCGATGCGGCTGCGGCGCGCACCACGGCCTTGCGCGCCGCGGCCGTGCTGGGCCTGCCGGCCTTCTGAACCTGGGCTGCACCGTCATGCCTGTGCTCTCCGGGCGCGACCCGGTCGCCGTCCGCCTGGCCGCTCAGCGCCTGGCCGCCGGCGAGCTGGTGGCTTTCGCCACCGAAACCGTCTACGGGCTGGGCGCCCGCGCCGATGCAGATGCCGCCGTGGCCGCCATCTACAGCGCCAAGGGCCGGCCCGCGGGCCATCCACTCATCGTGCACCTGGCCGACGCGGCCGCGGCGGCGCATTTCGCGGTGTCGATCAGCCCCGCCGCACGGCGCTTGATGGCGGCCTTCTGGCCCGGGCCGCTGACGCTGATCGTGCCGCGGCGGCCGGGCGTGGCCGCCGCTGCAGCCGGGGGCCAGGACAGCATCGGCCTGCGCCTGCCCGCGCATCCGGTGGCGCTGGCGCTGCTGCGTGAAGCGGCGGCGCTGGGCGTGCCCGGCGTGGCCGCGCCCAGCGCCAACCGCTTCGGCCGTGTCAGCCCCACGCGGGCAGAACACGTCGTCGATGAATTCGGCGCCGCGCTCACCGTGCTGGACGGCGGCATCTGCGACGTGGGCATCGAATCCACCATCGTCGACTGCACGCGCGAACAACCGACCTTGCTGCGCCCCGGGCAGCTTGGGCGTGAACGCATCGAGGCCGCGCTCGGCCAGGCGCTGGCTGCGCCCGACGCCACGGCGCCGCGGGCGCCGGGCACCCTGGCCTCGCACTACGCGCCCGCTGCGCCGGTGACGCTCTTCGACCCCGGCCCAGCGCCCTGGGCCGCCCTGGCGGCCCTGCCCCGGCAAGGCCGGGGGCTCGGGGTATATTCCCGGGCCGTCCCGCCGACGGAAGCCGCGTGTCTGCACCGGCCGATGCCGGCGCAGGCGGCGGCGGTGGCGCACGAATTGTTCGCGGTCTTGCGCGAGTTCGACACCGCGGGCGTTGCTGCCATCTGGGTCGAGCGGCCACCGCCCGGCCCGGCCTGGGATGGCGTTCGTGACCGCCTGCAGCGCGCCGCCGCCTGAAGCCCCGGCCCTTGCGGGGCACCCGTTTTCGGAGCAAAGATGATCTTCAGCAGCAAGGCCCTCGCACGCTGGCGCCAATCGGCCGGCCGCTGGGCCGTCATGGCCGCAGCGCTGTCGCTGGGGCTGCTCGCCGCCTGCGGTGGCGGCACCTCGCAATACGACCCCTTTGTGCCCAAGCGCCTGCTCGTCTTCGGTGACGAAGACAGCTTTCTCGATCCGAACGGCCGCAGCTACAGCGTCAATGCCATCGGCGAGAACGGTGCCGCCAACTGCAACGGCAGCCCGATCTGGGTGCAGCAGCTGGCCAGCATCTACGGTTTCGTATTTGCCGAGTGCAACCCGAGCTTCGAGCCCGACCCCAAGGCGCGCATGCTGGCCGTTCCTGGCGCCAAGGTGGCCGACGTGGCTGCGCAGGTGGAAGCGCAGGTGGCCGCCGGCGGGTTTCGCGACAAGGATCTGGCCACCGTGCTGGCCGGCCGCAACGACATCCTCGAGCTCTACGCCCGTTTCCCGGGCCTGGGCGAAGACAGCCTGCTGGCCGAGGCGCGGGCCCGTGGGCAGCGCCTGGCGCAGGTGGTGAACCGCCTCGTCGACCTGGGCGCCAAGGTCATCATCTCCGACGTTCCCGACCTCGGTGTCACGCCCTTCGCGCGGGCGCAGAGCGCGCTGGCCGGCAACAGCGGCCGTGCGGCCTTGTTGTCGCGCCTGACCACGGCCTTCAACGAGCAGCTGGGCACCAACGTGCTGCTCGACGGGCGTTTTGTCGGCCTCATGCAGGCGCAGCTGCGTTTCCAGTCCATCGACCGTTTCCCGCCGGCCTTCAGCCTGAGCAACGTGTCCGACCCGGTCTGCACCGCGCCGCCGCCCACCTGCACCACGGCCACCCTGGTGACGGACGGCATCCCTGGCGCCTACCTTTGGTCCGACGACCTGAACCTTGCGCCGGGCGGCCACTCGCAGCTGGCGTCCCTGGCGGTGGACCGGGCGCAGCGCAACCCGTTCTGAGGCCGGCCGCGGCACGGGCCTGGCCTTCACGTCCTGCATGCGTCCGCTTTCACCGCCGTCTGTGCCCGCCTGCGTGCTGGCCATCGACACCGCCACCGAGCGGCTGGCCGTGGCCCTGCAAACGCCGGGGGGCACCTGGTCGGCCGATGCCGAAGGCGGGGCCGCGGCTTCCGCCGGCCTGCTGCCCCAGGTGCAGGCCTTGCTCGGCCGGGCCGGGCTGAGCCTGCAGGCCCTGCAGCACATCGCCTACGGGCAAGGGCCGGGTGCCTTCACCGGCTTGCGCACGGCCTGCGCGGTCGCGCAAGGCCTGGCTTATGGCCTGAACCTGCGCCTGCTGCCCATCGACAGCCTGCTCATCGTGGCCGAAGACGCGCGTCTGCAGGCTGGCACGGGGGCTGAGGGCCCGACCGCGCCGTGGTCCGTCGCCGTGGCCATGGATGCGCGCATGGACGAGATCTACGGCGCGCTGTACCGCTGGCAAGACGGGGCCTGGCAGCGGCTGCGCGCACCGGCGCTCTACACGCTGGCGGCCTGGGAATCGGCACTGCAATCGGCCTGCCTGGCCCAGCCCGTGCAGGCCGTGGCCGGCTCGGCCTGGGCGGCTTTCGGCGACCGCCTCGTGCGGCCTGCAGGCGCCCGCACTTTCTTGCATGAACACGGCCGCGCCGCGGCGCTGCTGCGCCTGGCGGTGCAGGCCGCTGCGCGCGGCGAGGGCATCGACCCTGCCGAGGCCTTGCCGCTCTACCTGCGCGACAAGGTCGCCCAGACCACGGCCGAACGCGCCGCGCTGCGCGAGGCCGCTGCCG
Source organism: uncultured beta proteobacterium (assembly GCA_963788035.1). Taxonomy (GTDB): domain Bacteria; phylum Pseudomonadota; class Gammaproteobacteria; order Burkholderiales; family Burkholderiaceae_C; genus Rubrivivax. The sequence continues at coordinate 1,999,897 of CAWBFC010000006.1, read as the reverse complement.
CGGCCGCCCCTGGGCCGGCGCCATGAACGCGGTGCTGCAGCCCCGGCCGGTCTGCCGGCCGATGACGGTGCGGGACCTGGATGCCGTGGTCGCCATCGAGCAGCGCGCCTACAGCCACCCCTGGAGCCGCGGCAATTTCACCGATTCGCTGGCTGCCGGCTACCTCGCCGAGGTCTGGTTCGATCCGACCGACAGCCAGGTGCTGGGCTACCTGGTGGCGATGGCGGGGGTGGACGAGCTGCATCTGCTGAACATCACGGTGGTGCCCGATCAGCAGGGCCGCGGTCTGGGGCGCGCGATGATGGCCGCGTTGCGCCAGCATGCGCTGGCCAAGGGCGCGGCCACGCTGTGGCTGGAGGTGCGCGCAGGCAACCAGCGCGCCCAGGCGCTCTACCGCAGCCTCGGTTACGTCCAGGTCGGCCTGCGCCGGGGCTACTACCCCGGGGCGCCGCGCCGCGAGGACGCGGTGGTGATGAGCCTGGCCTTGGCGCCGCCCCGCGACGATGGAGGCCCGCATGTCCTGGACTGAGCGCCAGCAGGCCATGCTGCAAGCCATGGGGCTGCGTGTCTGGACCACGCCCGAGGGCCGGCCCGCGCCCGAAGCCCCGCCTTCGGCGCGGCCCGCCATGGCACCGGGCCGCGAGGGCGGGTCCGGATTCGAGCATGAACCTGCGCCAGTGCCGGCGGCCGCACCCGCGCGGCCCGGCTACCCGGCTGTGAGCGTGGCGGTGAGCGCGCCGGTTCGCGCCGCAGCGCCGGCCGCTGCCGTGCAGCAGGCCACGCGCGCCGACCTCGCCCCGCTGGATTGGCCCGCGCTGCGCAGCACCGTGGCCGCTTGCCAGGCCTGTGGCCTGTGCAGCAGCCGCACGCAGACGGTGTTCGGCGTCGGCCACACGCAGGCGCACTGGATGGTGGTGGGCGAGGCCCCGGGCGAGAACGAAGATCTGCAGGGCGAGCCCTTCGTTGGCGCTGCCGGCCAGTTGCTCGACCGCATGCTGGCTGCGTTGCAGCTCTCACGCGCGGCCGACGGGCCGCCTGAGCGCAGCGTCTACATCGCCAACACGCTGAAGTGCCGCCCGCCGCGCAACCGCAACCCCAGCGCCGAAGAACTGGCGCAGTGCGAGCCCTTCCTGGTGCGGCAGATCGAGCTGCTGCAGCCCCGCATCATCGTCGCGATGGGCCGTTTTGCCGTGCAGACCCTGCTGCGCAGCGACGAACCCATCGGCCGCCTGCGCGGGCGCGTGCACCGTTACCAGGGGGTGCCGCTGGTGGTGACCTACCACCCGGCCTACCTGCTGCGCAGCCTGCCCGAGAAGGCCAAGGCCTGGGAAGACCTCTGCCTGGCGGCAGAGACCGTCGAGGCCAGCGCCGCCGCCTAGCGCTTCTTCGCCGGTCGGGTCCAGCCGGGCAGGGTGGCTTGTTTGGCCCGCGCCACCGTCAGCTGGCCTGCCGGCGCGTCTTTCGCGATGGTGCTGCCACCGCCGATGGTGGCGCCCTCGCCCAGCGTCACCGGGGCGATGAGCACGCAGTTGCTGCCCACGTGAACATCGTTGCCGATCACGGTGCGGTGTTTGTTCGCCCCGTCGTAGTTGGCGGTGATGGCGCCGGCGCCGTAGTTCACGCGCTCGCCCACGGTCGCATCGCCCAGGTAGGCCAGGTGGTTGGCCTTGGCGCCGCGCGCCATGGTGCTGTTTTTCACCTCGACGAAGTTGCCGATGTGCACCTCGTCGGCCAGCTCGGCGCCGGGCCGCAGCCGCGCGTAGGGGCCGATCAGCGCGCCAGCGCCCACCACCGCGCCGTCGATGTGGCTGAAAGGGTGCACCACGGTACCGGCGCCGATGCGCGCGTCGCGCAGCACGCAGTTGGCGCCGATCTGCACGCCGTCGCCGAGCTCGACTTCGCCCTCGAACACGGCGTTGATGTCGATCTGCACGTCGCGCCCGCAGCGCAAGGTGCCGCGCACGTCCAGCCGCGCGGGGTCGGCCAGGCGCACGCCTTGTTCCATCAGCGTTTCGGCGTGGCGGCGTTGCAGCACACGCTCCAGCTCGGCCAGTTGCAGTGCGTCGTTGATGCCGGCCACTTCGGCCTCGTCGGCCACCACCTGGGCCTGCACCGGCACACCTTCGGCCACGGCCATGGCCACCACGTCGGTGAGGTAGTACTCCTGCTGGGCGTTGTCGTTCTTCAGCGCGGCCACCCAGCGTTTGAGCATCGCGGTGGGCGCGGCCATGATGCCGCTGTAGACCTCGCCGATGGCGCGCTCGTCGGCGGTGGCGTCCTTGTACTCGACGATGCGTTGCACGCCGCCGCTGGCGTCACGCACGATGCGCCCGTAACGCGCGGGGTCCAGCGGCTGAAAGCTCAGCAGCGCCAGCTGCTCGCCAGCGCAGGCCTGCACCAGCGCCTGGGCGGTGGCGGCCCGGATCAGCGGCACGTCGCCATAAAGAATCAGCGTGACGGCATGGGCCTCGTCCAGCGCCGGTGCGGCCATCTGCACCGCATGGCCCGTGCCCAGCTGCGGCATCTGGCGCACGAAGGCGGCACCGCTGCCGGCCACGGCAGTTTCCACCTCGTCGGCGCCATGGCCTGTCACCACCACGGTGCGCCCGGCACCCACGCCAGCGGCGGCGTTCAGAACATGCTGCAATAGGCTGGTGCCGCCCAGGCGGTGCAGCACCTTGGGCAGCGCCGATTTCATGCGGGTGCCTTTGCCCGCGGCCATGATCACGACGTTGAGTGCCATGCGTCCATCTCGCAAAAAAACGCTGATTATCGGTGTGATGGTGCTGCTGCTCGGCCTGCTGGGCGGCTGCAGCAGCGTGCGCCTGGCTTATGGCAACGGCGCGCAGCTGATGTGGTGGTGGGTCGACGCCCATGTCGATTTCAGCCGCGAGCAGGCACCGCGCGTGAAGCAGGGCCTGCAAGACCTTTTTGCGTGGCACCGCAGCACCCAGCTGCCCGCCACAGCCAGCCTGCTGGCGGCGGCGCAGGCCGAAGTGCTGGCCGCCACCACGCCCGAGCAGGCCTGCCGCTGGCAGGCGCAAGGGCGCGAGCTGGTCGAGCCCACGCTGCAGCGCCTGGCACGCCTGGCGGCCGAACAGAGCGCGGGCCTGGGCGAGCCGCAGTTCCGCCACATGGCCGAACGGTATGCCAAGGGCAACGACGAGATGCGCGAAGACTTCCTGCAGCCCGATCTGACCGAGCGCCAGGAAAAGTCGGTGCAGCGCGCGATCGAGCGCGCCGAGCGCCTCTACGGCCGGCTGGGCGAGGCGCAGCGCCGTGTCATCCGCGAGGGCGTGGCGGCCTCGCCTTTCGACCCCGCGCTGTGGCTGCAAGACCGTGAACGCCGCCAGCGCGAGGTGCTGGCCACGCTGCGCCGCCTGGCGGCCGAGAAGGCCGATGCCGAGCAGCGCCTGGCCGCGATGCGCACGCTGCTGCTGCATGCCGAGCGTTCGCCCGACCCGGCCTATCGCGCCTACCAGCAGCAGCTGGGCAGCTACAACTGCGCCTTCGCTGCGCGCCTGCACAACGCCACCACGCCGGCGCAGCGCCAGCAGGCGCTGGAAACGCTGAAGGGCTGGGAAGACGACCTGCGCTACTTCAGCGCGCCGCCGGGCTGAGGTTCAGGCCGCGGCGTCGATGCGCAGCGACAGATCGACCGCGCGCACGTCCTTGGTGAGCTTGCCGATGGAGATGCGGTCCACGCCCGTGCGTGCGATGTCGCGGATGCTGTCGAGGTCGACGCCGCCGGACACCTCCAGCACCGCCGGCTGTGCGCTGGCGAGGTTCAGCGCGCAGGCCGCGTGCATGTCGGCGAGCGTGAAGTCGTCGAGCAGCACGTTCTGCGCGCCCTGGGCCAGAGCCTCGCGCAGTTCGGCCAGGCTTTCCACCTCGATCTGCACCGGCACGCCGCTGTCCAGCGCGAAGGCGGCCTGCAGCGCCGGCGCGATGCCGCCCGCCGCGGCGATGTGGTTCTCCTTGATGAGGATGCCGTGCCACAGCGCGAGACGCTGGTTTTGGCCGCCGCCCACCCGCACCGCGTACTTTTGCGCCTGGCGCAGGCCGGGCATCGTCTTGCGCGTGTCCAGCACGGCGCAGCCGCGCGGGTTGGGGCTCAGGCCCGCGATGGCCTGCACGTAGTCGCGTGTGCAGGTCGCCACGGCCGACAGCATCTGCAAAAAGTTCAGCGCCGAACGTTCGGCGCTCAGCAGCGCGCGGGCGTCGGCCTCGATGCGGCACACCTCGGTGCCGGCGGCCACCGCCGCGCCTTCGGCCACGGCCCAGGTGAGGGCGGCGCTGGCGTCGAGCGCGCGCACGCAGGCCTCGAACCAGGGCTGGCCGCAGAGCACCGCCGCCTCTTTGGCCACCACGCGGCCGGTGGCGCGGCGGCCGGCGGGCACCAGCATGGCCGTCCAGTCGCCACGGCCGATGTCTTCAGCCAGCGCGTCGCGCACATTGCGCGCCAGGGCGCGTTCCAGGTTTTCGTTCTCGTCGAACATCGTTGTCTATTCAGGGCCAGGTTCGGGCTGGCGATCATCGCGCGCTGCTGGCTCGGGCGGGTGCAGGCCGCGCATGGCCTTGCGCAGAAACTGCATCTGCTCGTCGACATTGCGGCAGGCCTGGCACATCACCAAGTGCAGGCGCATGCGGGCACGGTCGGCCGTGGGCAGGTGGCGGTCCTGCCCATCACTGAGCAGGCGCGAGACCTCCTGGCAGTCGAAGTTCAGTTTCATCGCTGCCCCGCGAACCAGTGGCGGTCGAGGCAATCGCGCAATTGCATGCGCGCACGGTAAAGGATGACGCCGCAGTTGTTGGCGCTGATGCCCAACTCGGTGCAGATGTCGTCCACCTCTTGCTCCAGCCATTCACGCATCATGAAGACGCGGCCCGTGCGCGGGGGCAGCTTGTCCACGCAGGCCTGCAGTTGCTCGAAAAACTGCCGCTGCTCCAGCGACTTTTCGGGCTGCAGCCAGGCAGCGGGCGGTTCTTTCCAGTGACCGTCTTTCTGGAACAGCGCGTCCAGGGCTTCATCGAGGCTTTGTTCGTCCTGTGCTTCCACCTGCACCTCGCGTCCGCGTTTGCGCAGCACGTCGATGACCTTGAACTTGAGGATGCCCGTGGCGTAGGTGCGCAGGGAGCTGCGGCCTTCGAAGTTTTCGGGCTTTTCCAGGATGGCCAGCAGGGTTTCGCTGACCACGTCTTCGGCCATGCTGTCGTGGCGCAACTGCATCTGCGCAAAGCGCAGCAGGTAGGGGTGCAGCGCCGCGAGTTCGGATTCGATGGACATGGTCGCGAGTGTCATTCAACTCTGTCGCGCCGGGCCGTCGCTGCTGTCACTGGCGCCGCGAAAAAAAACGCGTCGCAGCCGCGACATGGCACCGACCCTGCCACGACGAAGCGCTATCACCTCGCACGGAGACCCGCATGCACAAGATCGCCCTCGTCATTTACAGCCCGTTGGAAGGCAGTGGCCATTCGGCCGTGTACCGCCAGATGATGTTCGCGCAGGAACTGGTACGCGCCGGCGACGACGTTTGTCTTGTTTTTGATGGTGCCGGCAGCGTGGCGGCCGCGGCGCTGGTCGAGCCTGGCCACCCGATGCACGTGCTCTTTGCAAGCGTGCGGCCACAGGTGCGCGGTGTGTGCCGCCACTGCGCCAAGAGCTATGGCGTGCTGGCGGTCCTGGAAGCGGCCGGCCTGCCCTTGCTGGGTGACGACCGGGGCCATGCAAGCCTTCGCGCTTTGCTGGAAGAAGGGCGCCAGATCATCACCGTTTGATGATGAATGTCGGAAATAGCTGTAAAGAAGCGCCTTCACCCCCGACTCAACTTCATCCGCCGACACCCATGGCCGCACCGCGGCACCAGGCCAGGCGGCCCTTCGCAACCCCCCGGCCTCCGTGCCGTTTTCGCCCCTCGCGGGCCAGGAGCTGACCATGTCCAAGTTCACGATGATGTCCACCGCCCTTGTGGCTGTTCTGATGGCCGCCGCTGGCGCTTCCGTTCACGCCATGGCGCCCGCCGGCGGTGAAGGTGAAGACGCCCAGCCGTTGACGCCCTTTGTCTCCACGCTCAGCCGGGCCGAGGTGCGCGCCGAAGCCCAGCGGGCACGCCTGGCCGGCGAGATCGCCCAGGGCGACCAGACCTTGGCGCTGGAACAGCGCAGCCGCCCCTCGGGCCTCACGCGCGCCCAGGTCGTGGCCGAGCTGCGTGAGGCCGTGCGCCTGGGCGTCATCGGCCACGGCGACGAACTGATCATGGCCACGCCGCAGCAGCAAAGCCTGATCCGCATGGCCGGTGAACGGGCCTTGGCGATGCAGGTGGCCGCCCGCTGAGCGCCGGCCCTCAACCCCAGCGGGTCTCGGCATCTTCCAGCAGGGTGTCGACGATCTGCAGGAACTGCGCCACGTCCAGCGGCTTGGTCACGTAATGCGCGGCGCCAGCGGTCAGGGCCTGGGCCGCGGCGGGCGTGGTGGCGTCGGCCGACACCACCACCACCGGGATGTGGGCCACGCTGTCGTCCTGCTTCAGATGGCGCAGCAGTTCCTGGCCGCTGATGTCGGGCAGCTGCATGTCCAGCAGGATGAGGTCGGGCTGCTGCGCGCGGATGGCGGCCAGCCCGTCCAGGCCCAGTTGCGAGGTCTGCAGCCGGATCTGCGCGCGCTGCGCCAGCACGCCGCGCATGACTTCGATGTTGGTCTCGTTGTCTTCCACGTAATGCACCAGGCGCTGCTGGTAGGGCGCGGGCGAGGTGTCGCTGTAAACCGGTGGCGGGCCTTCGTCGGCGTCGGCCGCCGGCAGGCGCAGCGTGAACACCGAGCCGCGGCCGGCCTCGCTGCGGGCGCTGAGCGTGCCGCCCATCAGCTCGGCCAGGCGCCGGCTGATCACCAGGCCGATGCCCGTGCCCTCGATGCCACTGCCCTCGCGCCCCAGGCGGTTGTAGGGCTGGAAGAGCTCGCCGAGTTGCTCGCCCGTCATGCCCAGCCCGGTGTCGGCCACCGAGAGCTCGACCACGTCGCCCCCGGGCAGCGCCACGCGGTGCGCGGTGACGCTGACGGCCCCGCCCTCGGCGTTGTACTTCACGGCGTTGGACAGCAGGTTGGTCAGCACCTGGCGCAGCCGCATCGGGTCGGCCAGCACGGCGCGGGCATCGGCCTCCAGCGTGTGGCCGATGCGGATGCGGCGCTGCGCCGCTGGTGTGGCCACCATCGCGCTGCAGGCCGCCACCAGCGGCTCCAGCGCCAGCGGTGCCAGCTGCAGCTGCACGGCGCCGCTCTCGATGCGTGCCAGGTCCAGCGTTTCGTTGATCATTTCCAGCAGGTGCCAGCCGGCGCGCTGGATCTGCTGCGTCCATTCACGCTGGTGCCCGGCCAGGCCATGTTCGCGGTCCATGCCCAGCAGCTGGGCAAAACCGATCATCGCGTTCAGCGGTGTGCGCAGCTCGTGGCTCATGCGCGAGAGGAATTCGCTCTTCGCGCGGTTGGCAGCCTCGGCGCGCTGCAGCGCGTTTTCGCTCTCCAGCAGACGCAGGTGTTCGGTGATGTCTTCGACCACGCCCACCATGCGCAGCAGCCGGCCGTCGGCGCTGCGCAGTGCGTTGGCAATCACGCGCACCTGCAGCTCTTGCCCGCCGGCCTGCAGCAGGCGCACCGCTTCCAGCACCTGCGAGCCCTGGCCTTCGAGCAGGGCCCGGCGCAGGCCGACCACCCGCCCGATGTCATCCGGGTGGACATGGGCGGCCACCGCCACCCCGCGCAGCGCCGTGGGGCGCTGGCCCACCATCGCCGCGAAGCGGGCGTTGCCTTCGATCACCAGCCCCTGCGGGTCGAGGAAGACCACGCCCAGCGGCACGTGGTCGAGGATGCTGCGCAGGCGTTCTTCGCTCTCGCGCAGTGCGGCCTCGGCGGCTGAGCGTTCGCGGATCTCGCGCCGCAGCTCGGCCGTGCCGGCCTGCACGGCGCGCTCGGTGCGCCGCGTGTGGCCCGTGACGGTGAGCAGCAACGCACCCAGCAAGGACACCGCCGCCAGGCCCACCAGCGACAGCAGCCAGGCCGTGGCCCGCTCGCCGCCGGGCGCGGCCGCGCCGGGTTCGATGCGCAGTTCCAGCGTGCGGCCGCCCAAGGCCAGCGTGCGCCGCGTGTGCAAGCCGCCAGCGGGGTTGGCCGTGTCACAGCCCACGGCGCCGGCCAGCCGTGGCCGGGCCACGCCGGGCGCGGTGTCCACCAGGCACCAGCGCAGCGGCGTGCGGGCGGCTGCGGCAAGACCGGCCATGGCTTGCTCGGTGGCCAGCGTGACGAAGACCACGCCGCTGAAGTTGGCACGGCGTTCGGCCTCGGTGTTGGCCGCGCCACGGTACAGCGCCTGGTAGAGCACGACGCCGGTGTCGTCGCCCTCGGCCTGGGTGAGCCTGAAGCCGCCGGTGGCCGCCGGTTCACCGCTGGCCAGACTGGCCTGCATTGCCAGCCGCGCGGCCGGGATGGACAGCGCATTGACACCCAGTGCCGTGCGGTTGCTCTCCATCGGCGCGATGCGGCGCAGCACCAGCACCTCGCCGTCGGCGCCGCGCGCCTGACCGCCGTCACGGTCGAAGACGCGGAAGCCGGCGCCGCTCTCGCGCCGCGCCGCGGCTTCGTAGGCGGGCAGCTCGGCCAGCGGCACACGTTCGCTGTAGCCCAGCGCGCGCAGCGGTGAAGGCTGCTGTTTCAGCCACCATGCGGTGGCGTGGGCGAGGCTGGTGTCGTCCAGCCGGCCCTGCACCCGCGCGGCGCCGTGCAGGGCTTGCAGCGCGTACAAAGGCAGGGCCAGCCGCGCTTCGGCGGCCGCCACCAGGCGGTCGGCGTCGCGTTCAAAAGCCGCCTGGCCGCGCTGGCGCTCCAGCTGCGACAGTTCGAGCATCGCCGTGGCCAGCAGTGCCACGGCCGCCAGCGTGGGCACGGCCAGCGTGCGGGCCCGCGGGCGCCAGTCTTCGCGTGGCCGGCCGATGAGCGTCAGCGCCAGCGGCGCGCCGATGAGCACGCCGAAGGTGTCGCCCACCCACCAGATGCCCCAGGTCGACCAAACCGCCGCCAGCGGTAAACCACCCAGCAGCACCAGCGCCGCGGTGGCCACGCTGGCGCTCACACCGCAGCCAAGCAAGGCGCCCAGCAGAGAAAAACGCAGGATGTCGCGCGGCGCGTCTAGCACCAGCGGATGGCTGACGTGCCGCCGCACCAGCGCCGCAGCCACCGCGGCCTGCAGCGTGGCGCCCAGCGCGATCACCACCGGCAAGACCAGGCTGGCCAGCCCGGGCGCGCCGCGCAGGCTGGCCAGGCCGCCGTTGACCGCCAAGGCGCCCAGCAACACGCCCAGCAGCGCCACGCGCCCGTGCACCAGCACCGCAGCCAGCGCGACGCCGGCAGAGGGATAGAGCGGCGAGGCGTAGCTCGGCGGGCCTGCCAGCATCAGCGCCAGGCCACCGGCCAGCGCATAAGCGATGAAGGTACCCAACACCACCGCCGGGCCAGCGGCCGCCTCCAGCGGCGCTGGGCGCACGACGGTGGCGGGTGGGGCAGGGCGGCGTTCGGCCATGGGCCCACTCTAAGCCGCGAGGGGCGGCCTTGTCCTCTGAACGTTGACCTGGGCCGCCTTAAACGTTGAACAGGAAGTTCATCACGTCGCCGTCCTTGACGACGTATTCCTTGCCTTCGGCGCGCATCTTGCCGGCGTCCTTCGCACCTTGTTCGCCCTTGAAGGCGATGAAGTCGTCGAAGGCGATGGTCTGTGCGCGGATGAAGCCGCGTTCGAAGTCGGTGTGGATGACGCCAGCCGCCTGCGGCCCGGTGGCGCCGATGGGCACGGTCCAGGCGCGCACTTCCTTCACGCCGGCGGTGAAGTAGGTCTGCAGGCCCAGCAGCTTGAAGCCGGCGCGGATCAGGCGGTTCAGGCCGGGTTCGTCCTGCCCCATTTCCTGCAGGAAGAGCGCGCGGTCTTCGTCGCCCATGTCGGCGAGTTCGGCCTCGGTCTTGGCGCAGATGGCCACCACGGGCGCGTTCTGCTGGGCCGCGAACTCACGCAGGCGGTCGAGGAAGGGGTTGTTCTCGAAGCCGGTTTCGCTGACGTTGCCGACGAACATCGCCGGCTTGGCCGTGATCAGGCACAGCGGCTTGAGGATGACCAGCTCTTCCTTGCTGAAGTTGATGCCGCGCACGGGCTGCGCCTGGTCCAGCGCGGCCTGGCACTTCTCCAGCACCTTCACCAGCGCGGCGGCTTCCTTGTCGTTGCCGCTGCGCGCGGCCTTGACGTAGCGGTGCAGGCTCTTTTCCACCGTCGACAGGTCGGCCAGGCAGAGCTCGGTCTGGATCACCTCGATGTCGGCGATGGGGTCCACCCGGCCGGCCACGTGGATGACGTTTTCGTCTTCGAAGCAGCGCACCACGTTGACGATGGCATCCGTCTCGCGAATGTGGCTCAGGAACTGGTTGCCCAGGCCTTCGCCCTTGCTGGCGCCAGCCACCAGGCCCGCGATGTCGACGAACTCGACGATGGCCGGCACGATCTTCTCGGGCTTCACGATGGCCGACAGCGCGGCCAGGCGCGGGTCGGGCAGCTCCACCACGCCCACGTTGGGCTCGATGGTGCAGAAGGGGTAGTTCTCGGCCGCGATGCCGGCTTTCGTCAGCGCGTTGAAGAGCGTTGACTTTCCGACATTCGGCAGGCCGACGATGCCGCACTTGAGGCTCATGGGGGGCTTTCTGGATCAGCGGGTAACCCGTGATTTTCCTACACTGCGGCGATGAGCACCCCACCCGCCTCCGCCCGAATGGCCTTGCCGGCCCACAGCAAAGACCTCGGCGGCGGTTTCACCGTGCGCCGCTACCTGCCGGCAGCGCCGCGCCAGGCGGTGGGCCCCTTCCTCTTTTTCGACCACTTCGGCCCCGTGCAGGCCGGCCCCGACGACAACCACGACGTGCGCGCCCACCCGCACATCGGCCTGGCCACGGTGACCTACCTCTTCGAAGGCGCGATGCAGCACCGCGATTCGCTGGGCGTGGTGCAGCGCATCGAGCCCGGCGCCATCAACTGGATGACGGCCGGCCGCGGCATCGTGCACAGCGAGCGCACGCCCGACGACCTGCGCGGCGTGGCGCGCCGCAGCCACGGCCTGCAGCTGTGGGTGGCGCTGCCGGCCGCAGACGAGGAGATGGCCCCGGCCTTCGCGCACACGCCGGCGGCCGACATCCCGGCGCTGGAAGTGGGCGGCGCGCGCCTGCGCGTGCTGGTGGGCGAGGCCTTCGGGGCCGTCTCGCCGGTGGCGGTGCGCTCGCCCACGCTCTACCTCGACATCGCGATGTCGGCCGGCGACGCCTTCCCGCTGCCGCTGGCCGAGGAGCGTGCGCTTTACGTCGTCGAAGGCAGCGTGCACCTGGACGGCGAACCCCTGCCGCCCGGCCGGCTGCTGGTGCTGGCCCCAGGCGAAGAGCCCATGCTGGGCGCCGAGGGCGAAGCGCGTGTGGTGATGATCGGCGGCGCGCCGCTGGGCCACCGCCACATGTGGTGGAACTTCGTTTCGTCGCGCAAAGAGCGCATCGTGCAGGCCGCCGACGACTGGGCCGCCGGGCGGTTTGCCAAGGTGCCGGGCGAGACCGAGTTCATCCCGCTGCCCGAGCACCGGCCGGGCTGAACACCCAGCCGCCGGACCCCGGCTTCAGTCGAACTTGTAGCGCGCGGCCACCGCCTGGCCCACACGCAGCGTGTGCTCGATGCCTTGCACGATGACGGCGTTCATGCCGAAGGTGATGGCGCCGTTCAGCCGCGGGTCGCTGCGGTAGCCGGCCAGCGTGCGGCCGGGCTCGCTGCCCGTCTCTGCGGTGGCGGGGTCGACGTTCGGAATGCTGCAGCGCGAGCAGGGCTTGACGAACCGCAGCGTCACCGTGCCTTCGGCGGTGGCGATGTCGATCTCGTCGAGGTGGTCTTCGTCCCAGGGCTGCAGGCCGGCCAGCACGAGGTTGGGGCGGAAACGCTGCATCGTCACCGGCGCGTGGCCCTGGGCCTGCAGGCGGCCGTTCAGCTCGTCCAGCGAGGCCTGGTTGGCCACCAGCAGCGGAAAGCCATCGGCGAACTGGTTCTCGGCCTGCAGCGTGCCCGTCCACTGCGGGTCGGAGAGGCGTTTTTCCTCGGGGTCGAAACGCGCCAGCCGCAGTTTCTGGCCGAGAAAGTCAGTGAACCACTGGGCCGCCAGCGCGCCCATGTCGTAGGCCTTGACCACGTCGTCCCACACGCGCACCCGGGTCGGGGCTTCCACCGTGTCGAAACGCAGGTGCAGCGCCAGCATGCCCGGGGCGCGCAGCACGATGTCGCTGCCGCGCAGCGTGGGCTGGATCAGCGCCAAACGCGGCAGTTCACGCTGCGTGAGCATCTCGCCGTGTTCGTCCACCACCATCCACGCGCGGTCGAACTCCAGGCCGGTTTCGGCCAGCAGCGCTTCGTTCAGCGCAACGCCGCCGCAGCTCTTGATGGGGTGCAGGGCCAGCGCGGCGATGCGCAGGGAGGTCAGGTCGGTGCTCATGGGCGAACTCGAAGGCGGCAGGGGCTCTGGTGGCGCGGCATTGTGCCGGCAGGGCGCTGCCTACAATCCTGCGATGCAAAAGCAGGAACAAGCCGCCCACGACGTGCTGGTGCGCGGCACCGGGGCCGTGGGCCTGTGCACGGCCCTGGCCTTGTCGCGCCAGGGCTTGCGCGTGGCGCTGCTGGGCACGCTGGCCGAGCCCGCCGAGGGCGACGTGCGCGCCTACGCGCTCAACGCCGCCTCGGTGCAGCTGCTGCAGACCCTGCGTGTGTGGGACGCCCTGCCCGCCGATGCCCGCACCGCCGTGCACGAGATGCACGTGCAGGGCGATGCCCCCGGCGCCGCCATCGACTTCTCGGCCTGGCAGCAGGCGCTGCCCGAGCTGGCCTGGATCGTCGACACCGCCGAGCTCGAACGCGCCTTGCGCGCCGCCGTGCGCTTCGCGCCGCACATCACGCCCATGGCCAGCGAGGTGCCGGCGGCGCTGCAGGTGCTGGCCGAAGGCAAGGCCTCGGCCGCGCGTGCGGCCTTGGGCGTGAAGATGCCGCGCCAGCTTTACGGCCAGCGCGCCATTGCCGCACGGCTGCTGTCAGACCGGCCGCACGCCGGCCTGGCGCGGCAGTGGTTCCGCTGCCCTGACGTGCTGGCGCTGTTGCCCATGGACCGGCCGGCTTTCGAAGGCCGAACGGGCCACGGCCTGGCCCTGGTGTGGTCGCTGCCCGATGCGCTGAGCGACGCCCACATGGCGCTGGACGACACCGCCTTCACCACGCTGCTGAACGACGCCACCGCCGGCGCCGCCGGCACGCTGCAACTGGCCGGCCCGCGCGCGCAGTGGCCGCTGATGCTGGCGCAGGCCGAACAGTTCAGCGGCCCGGGCTGGGTGCTGGTGGGCGACGCCGCGCACGTGGTGCACCCGCTGGCCGGCCAGGGCCTGAACCTGGGCCTGGGCGACGTGCTGGCGCTGGCCGAGGTGCTGGCGGCGCGCGAGGCCTGGCGGCCGCTGGGCGACGAGCGCCTGCTGGCGCGCTACGCCCGCGCCCGCCTGGGGCCGGTGCGCGCGATGGCGCAGGTGACCGACGGGCTGCTGCATCTTTTCGCCAGCGAGCAGCCCGCGCTCAAGCTGCTGCGCAACCAGGGCCTCACGCTCGCCAACCGGCTGACGCCGCTCAAGCGCCTGCTCACCGGGCGTGCGCTGGGCGCCTGAGGGCCAGCGCCCGGCCCCTTTTCCAGAACCTCGATGGACCCCCGACCCATGATCTTGCGCCTTCGCCCCCTCATCGCCGTGCTCATGCTGGCGCTGGCCGGCACGGCCTGCTCGCAGAACGACGCGGCCGTGCAAGCCACCATCCGCAAGGCGCTCAGCGAACGCCTGCCCAACCTGCCCAAGATCGACGAGATCACGCGCTCGCCGGTCGAAGGCCTGTGGGAGGTGCGTTACGGCGGCACCGAGATCATCTACAGCGACGCCAAGGGCGAGTACGTATTCGCCAACGGCTCGCTGGTCGACACCAAGACGCGCACCGACCTCACGCAGGCGCGCATCGAAAAACTGCTGGCCATCGACTGGGCGCAGATGCCGCTGAAGGACGCCATCGCCATCAAGCAAGGCAGCGGCGCCCGCAAGATGGCGGTGTTCGTGGATCCGAACTGCGGCTACTGCAAACGTTTCGAGCGCGACCTCACGACGGTGAAGGACGTGACCATCTACACCTTCCTGCTGCCCATCCTGGGCGCTGATTCGGTGGCCAAGTCGCGCGATTTCCTGTGCGCCAAAGACCCCGGCCAGGCCTGGCGCGCGTGGATGCTGGACGGCGTGCTGCCCGCCAAGGCCGTGAAGTGCGACACCTCGGCCATCGAGCGCAACCTCGAGTTCGGCAACAAGCAGCGCATCAACGGCACGCCGGCGGTGTTTTTCACCGACGGCACGCGCCGCCCGGGTGCGATTTCCGCCGATGCCGTGGAGCGCTTGCTCACCGCCGCGGCGAAGAAGTGAAGCCGGCCGGCACCGGTTGCGTTTTCAGCCCGAAAATCGCGCCACCATGAGCGCCGCCACCCTCGCCCCCAGCCCGCAAGACCTGCCCGTCAATGCCCGCCGCCTCGGCGCGGCAGGGCTCATCCCTTTTGTCACCGGCGCGCTGCTGGTCTGGCTGGTGCGTGACCCGGAAGCCCATGGTTTTGTGGCTGCGGCGCTGTCGGCCTATGCCGCGCTGATCCTCAGCTTCCTCGGCGGCATCCACTGGGGCCTGGCCTTCCGCCATGCCGAACCGCCCAGCGCGCTGCTGGGCTGGGGCGTGGTCCCCTCGCTCGTGGCCTGGCCGGCGGTGCTGATGCCGGCGTGGTCGGGCCTGGTGATCCACGGCGTGATGCTGCTGGTGTGTTACGCCGTCGACCGGCGTCTCTACCCGGCCGAAGGCGTGTCGCGTTGGCTCACGCTGCGCTTCCGCCTCAGCGCGGTGGCGGCGCTGTGCTGCTTCATCGGCGCGGCCGGCACCTGAACGCGCCGCGCGCGCGCCGGCTGGCGGCGCTGGCCGGCGCCGTGCTGGCGGCGCACCTGTGGCTGGCGGCCGCCCACGGGCCCACGCGGCTGGGCGCGGGCGCTGCCGATGCGGCCAGCCGGCGTTTCGAGGTGGCCTTCGTGCGCGAACTGCAGCCCGCCGCCCCGCCTGCGGTGCCGCCGGCGCCGCCCGCCGCGCCGCGGCCGCTGCAGCGGGGCGCTGCCGAGGCGGCTGACTCGGCAGCATCAGCGGCGTCGGCAGCGGCGCCGGCCCTGACGGTGCCCCTCGATGAGGCCCCCGTCCTGGCTGTCGAAGCACCCCTGCCGCAGCCTGCGGCGGCCGCTTTGCCCAGCCCGGGCGCCTCGGCGGCTTTTGTCGGGCCGGTGGCCTCGGCACCGATGCCCGCCGTGGCCGGCCAAGCAAGCTCGGCATCGGCATCGGCATCGGCAACCGAGGCTTTCGAATGGCCGCCCTCCACCCGCCTGAGCTACCGCCTCACCGGCCATGCCCGCGGGCCGGTGCAGGGCCAGGCGCGTGTGGAGTGGCTGCGCCGGGGCACGCGCTACCAGGTGGTGATGGAGGCCAGCGTCGGGCCGGCGTTTGCACCGCTGATGACGCGCCGCGAAACCAGCGAAGGTGAGATCACCGCCGAGGGCCTGAGCCCGCGCCTGTACGAGATGGAGATGAAAGTGGTGCTGCGCGCGCCGCGCCGCACGCGCATCGTGATGGAGGCCGACACCGTGCGCCTGCCCGCGGGCGACACCCTGCCCCGGCCCGCGGGCCTGCAGGACGCCGTGAGCCAGTTCGTCCACATGACCTGGCTGTTCACGCTGCAACCGGCCTTGCTGACACCGGGCCGCAGCATCGAACTGCAGCTCGCGCTGCCCCGGCGTGTGGAGCCCTGGATCTATGACGTGGTCGGCGCCGAGACGCTGTACACCGAGGCGGGCGTGCTCGAGGCCGTGCACGTGCGCCCACGCCGCCCGGCGCGGCCAGGCGACTTCACCGCCGAGATGTGGGTGGCGCCCAGCCTGCAGAACCTGCCGGTGCGCATCGTCGTGCGGCAGGACAGCGAAAACTGGATCGATCTGGCGCTTGAACGCCTGCCGCAGCAGGCCGCGGCCGAACCCCGCCCCGGGCCTTAGCGCAGCCGCAGGCCCGGTGTTTCAGACCTGCGCAAAACGCGCTGCATAGGCTTCTGCCGCCGCGCGGCCGCGCATGTTGGCCACCGTTTGTGCCGCCTGGGCTATGAGTGGGCGCAGTTCGTCGGCGTTGCGCGCTTTTTCCATGCGCAAGGCCACGGTCTCGGCGGCCGGCCCGGCGATGTCGGTGAGCGCACGCACGGCTTCGCGGCGCAGCTTGTCGAAGTCGGGTGCCGGGCCTGGAGCACTGGCGCTGGCGGCTGCCGGTGCTGCTGCTGCCGGCGCCGCCGCGGGCGTGGGCGTTGCAGCGGTGTTGTCGCCCGTGGCTTCGATGAAACCCTGGGCCAGCAGCTCGGCCACGGCCACGTCGGCCTGCTGCGGCACCAGGGCCGACAGCGCAGCGAGGTCGCGTTTGCCGTCGACCATGATCAGCAAGGCCCGCAGCCGCGGCGACAGCCGGTGCGCGCGGGTCTCGATCTCGGCCTGGCCCTTGGCGGTCTTGCGGAAGAGTGTCGGCATGCGAAGCCGCAGGCAGGCCTGCGACGGCTGGATGAAAGCGGCGCAGCTTACCTTGCCCTTACGGCGGCCGCGTGCAGGCGACTGAGAATGTGGGGGTTGGGGCGCGAACTATCACGCGGCCCGGCGCCCTCCGTCCTGTTCAACCCCCTGGAGCCCCGAGATGGCAGACGCCCTGATCCTCACCGCACTGCTGGGCGACGCCGACCGCCGTGTCGGCCTCATCACCCTGAACCGCCCGAAACAGTACAACGCGCTGAACGACGAGCTGATGGACCAGCTGGGCGCCGCCTTGCTGGCCTTCGACGCCGACGACAGCGTGGGTTGCATCGTCATCACCGGCAACGAAAAGGCCTTCGCGGCCGGGGCTGACATCGGCTTCATGGCCACCAAGACCTTCGTCGAGGCGCAGCGCCAGCAGTTCGTCACGCGCAACTGGGAAACCATCCGCCGCATCCGCAAGCCGGTGATTGCCGCGGTGGCCGGCTTCGCGCTGGGCGGCGGCTGCGAGTTGGCGATGATGTGTGACTTCATCATCGCGGCCGACAGCGCCAAGTTCGGCCAGCCCGAGATCAAGCTGGGCACCATCCCCGGGGCCGGCGGCACGCAGCGCCTGCCGCGCGCCGTGGGCAAGAGCAAGGCCATGGACCTGGTGCTCACCGGCCGCATGATGGACGCGGCCGAGGCCGAGCGCGCCGGGCTGGTGAGCCGGGTGGTGCCGGCCGACAAGCTGCTGGCCGAAGCGCAAGCCGCCGGCGAGGTGATTTGCGCCCTGGGTGCGGCCAGCGTGGCGCTGGCCAAGGACTGCGTGAACCGCGCTTTCGAAAGCGGCTTGGCCGAGGGTGTGGCCTACGAGCGCCACGTCTTCCACAGCCTTTTCGGCACGCCCGATCAGATCGAGGGCATGGCGGCCTTCATGGCCAAGCGGCCGCCGGTGTTCCAGCGCGGTTGAGGCCGCCGCCCCGGCGGGCCGGGGCGGCGCGGGTCGAACAGCCCCAGTTCACGCAAGATCATTCCTGAAACCAGAACGTTGCGTTCGCAGACGGCTGGTTTTTCGTCCTAGGGTAAATGCCTACAGTTCATTCCCAAGGACGACCCCGGTACTGCATCCACCGAAGCCGGTCCCACAACCCTTTCGGATGCTTTCAAGGAATGATCATGCGCAAGCTTCAAATGTTCGTGTACCCCGCCGTCGCCGCTTTTGCCCTGGCCTCGGCCACGTTCGCCCACGCCGCCGGTGAAGGCGCCGACTTCGATTTCATCAGCAGCGGCCAGACCCATGCCCTGCCCGCCGCTGTGTCGGGCAAGGCCGCTTCGGCGACCGTGGCCGCCGACAGCACCCGCCCCGCCGGCGTGAAGCTGCTCAAGCCCGTGGTGGTGCGCGGCGAGCGCCTGGCGGCGGTCGACACCGCCGACAACGGCTACAACCCGGCTGCCGAAGCCAAGTCGCTGCGCACCCGCGCCGAAGTGATGGCCGAAGTGCGCGCCGGCAACCGCAACACGCCGTTCCTGCCCAACGTGGGTGGCGAGCCGGTCGGCCCCTTCTTCTACGCCAGCCTGGTGGAAGCCGAAGCCGTCAAGCCCGTGGTGGTGGCCGAGCGCCGCGACAACAGCAAGCAGTAAACACCGATCGGCCCAGGCCGATGGAACGCAGCGGGCTCCTGGGCCCGCTGTGTCGTTTCAGGGCCTGCTGTCAGGGCCCCGGTGGCGTCAGGGCACCAGCCAGCGCGCACCCGCGGCATCGAAGCGGGCGCGCCGGTGCCCCTCGCGGTGCAGTTCCAGCCAGTCGCTGGACTGCACCTGCGCCGCCAGCAGCGCGAAGTGGCCGCGCTCGACGGTGCCGGCTGTCGCCGTTGCGGGCGGGGTGCCCTCGATGGCGGCGCCGGGGGGCAAGGGCGAGAGGTAGTCCTGCGCGGCGGGTGAGAGCTTCAGCCGCGCCCAGCGTGAGCTGACCGCCAGGCCCTCGGTCTGCGCCGAGAGCCGCACGCGCAAGCGCAACTGCCAGCCCAGGCGTTTGGACCAGAACACCAGCGTGCCGATGGGGTGCGCCTGCAGCTGCGCCAGCTTGCCGGCACGGGCGTCGCTGAACAGCACCAGCGTCGCGGCCGCGGCGTCCACTTCGCGCAGCACCACAGTGCGGGCGTCGGCGGCCTGGCCGTCGTCGTCCACCGTGGCGAGCACGGGCGTGCGCCACTCGTGGTGTTTGTCGTGCGGCGCGCGTGTGAGCTCTTGCCAAAGCGCCGTGTGCACGGCGCCGAGCTCGGCCGGGCGCCGTGTGCCGTCCAAGGCCTGGGCTTCAGGCTTCCCGGCGCAGGGCCGGGAACAAGATCACGTCGCGGATGCTCGGGCTGTCGGTGATCAACATCATCAGCCGGTCGATGCCGATGCCGCAGCCACCCGCCGGGGGCATGCCGTACTCCAGCGCGCGGATGAAGTCGGCATCGAAGAACATCGCTTCTTCGTCGCCGGCGTCCTTGTTCGCCACCTGCGCATGAAAGCGTGCGGCCTGGTCTTCGGCGTCGTTGAGTTCGCTGAAGCCGTTGCCGAACTCGCGGCCGGTGATGAAGAGCTCGAAGCGTTCGGTGATGGCCGGGTTCTTGTCAGAGGCGCGCGCCAGCGGCGACACCTCCACCGGGTAGTCGATGATGAAGGTGGGCTGCCAGAGCTTCTCTTCCACCACCGCCTCGAACAGGCCGAACTGCAGCTGCGCCAGGCCCCAGTGCGCCGGCACCTCCTCACCCGCGGCCAGGATGCGCGCGCGCAGCACGCCGGCATCGTCGGCCTCGGCCCCGCTCAGGCCCGCGTGTTCGATCAGCGACTGCCGCACGCTCAGGCGCGCGAAGGGCTCGTGCAGCGCCACGGGCTTGCCCGCGTAGCTGATCTCGGCACTGCCGGTGGCTGCGCGCGCCGCGTGGCGCAGCAGGTTCTCGGTGAAGTCCATCAGATCATGGTGCGTCCAGTAGGCCGCATAGAACTCCATCATCGTGAACTCGGGGTTGTGACGGACCGAGATGCCTTCGTTGCGGAAGTTGCGGTTGATCTCGAACACACGCTCGAAGCCGCCCACCAGCAGGCGCTTGAGGTAGAGCTCGGGCGCGATGCGCAGGAACATCTCCTGGTCCAGCGCGTTGTGGTGCGTGACGAAAGGCTTGGCATTCGCACCGCCGGGGATGGGGTGGAGCATCGGCGTTTCCACCTCCAGGAAACCGTGCTCGACCATGTAGCCGCGGATGCTGGAGACGGCCTTGCTGCGCGCCATGAAACGCGTGCGCGCGTGTTCGTCGGTGATCAGGTCCACATAACGCTGGCGGTACTTCTGCTCCTGGTCGGCCATGCCGTGGAACTTGTCGGGCAGCGGGCGCAGGCTTTTGGTGAGCAGGCGGATCTGCGTGGCCTTGATGCTGAGCTCGCCGGTCTTGGTGCGGAAGAGCGTGCCTTCGCAGCCGACGATGTCGCCCAGATCCCAGTGCTTGAAAGCGGCCAGCAACTCGGCGCCCACGGCGTCTTGCGTGATGTAGAGCTGGATGCGGCCATGTTTGTCGCCCATCGAGCCGTCTTGCAAGGTGGCAAAACAGGCCTTGCCCATCACGCGCTTGAGCATCATGCGGCCGGCCACCGAGACCGCGATGGCCTGGGCTTCGAGTTCTTCGTTGGGCACCTCGCCGTAGCGCTGGTGCAGCGGCGCGGCGTGGTGCTGCGGCTTGAAGTCGTTCGGGAATGTGGCCGTGCCGTTCTGCGCTGCCTGCGCGCGCAGCGCCTGCAGCTTTTCGCGCCGTTCGGTGATGAGTTGGTTTTCTTCGGACATGCGAGGCTGCTGGGTTCTGGGGTGTGATCGGGGGTGGTGGGCTGCTTGAATTTTAGGCGCACCCGTAAAATGCCTGGATGAGTCTTGTCCTGCCCGTTCCCCTTCCTGTCCAGGGCCGCCCGGTCCGTTTTGCCCTCGTGGGCTGCGGCCGCATCTCGGCCAACCACTTCGAGGCCCTGCGCCAGCACCGTGAACGCGCCGAACTGGTGGCCGTGTGCGACAACAACCCCGCCGCGCTGGCCGCTGCGGTGGCCAAAACCGGCGCCAAGGGCTACGCCTCGCTGGACGCGCTGCTGGCGCAAGACGGCAGCGGCACCGACGCCGACATCGTGACGCTCTCCACCCCCAGCGGCCTGCACCCGCGCCAGGCCATGCGCGTGGCGCGTTCGGGCCGCCACGTGCTCACCGAGAAGCCCATGGCCACCAAGTGGGACGAGGGCATGGAGATGGTGCGCGTGTGCCGCGAGGCCGGCGTGAAGCTGTTCGTGGTGAAGCAGAACCGCCTGAACCCGACGATGCAGCTGCTGAAGCAGGCCATCGAGCAGGGCCGCTTCGGCCGCATCTTCATGTGCACGGTCAACGTGTTCTGGACACGCCCGCAGAGCTACTACGACGACGCCCCCTGGCGCGGCCGCTGGGACCTGGACGGCGGCGCCTTCCTCAACCAGGCCAGCCACTACGTGGACATGGTCGACTGGCTGGTCGGCCCCGTGGACAACGTGCACGCCTACACCGCCACGCTGGCGCGCGACATCGAGGCCGAAGACACCGGCGTGATGAGCCTGCGCCTGCGCAAGGGCGGCCTGGCCAGCATCAACGTCACCATGCTCACGCACGGCAAGAACTTCGAAGGCAGCGTCACCATCCTCGGTGAACGTGGCACGGTGCGCATCGGTGGCGTGGCCGTCAACCAGATCCAGCACTGGGAGTTCGACGAGCCGCGCCCTGAAGACGAAACCGTCAAGGCCGCCAACTACGGCACCGCCTCGGTCTACGGCCCGGGCCACCCGCTGTACTACGACAACGTCATCAGCACGATGCGCGGTGAACAGCAAGCCGAGGTGGACGGCTACAGCGGCCTGCGTTCGCTGGAGGTCATCCTCGCGGCCTACCGCAGCGCGCGCGACGGTGTGCGCGTGGGCTTGCCGCTGGTGTTCTGAACCCGCGTTCGATGAGCTTGAACATCCACCCCAGCGCCATCGTCGACGAAGGCGCGCAGCTCGGCGAAGGCACGCGCGTGTGGCACTGGGTGCACGTGAGCGCGGGTGCGCGCATCGGCCAGCGCTGCTCGCTCGGGCAGGGCGTGTACATCGGCAACGATGTGCTGATCGGCAGCAACGTGAAGATCCAGAACAACGTTTCGGTCTACGACGCCGTGACGCTGGAAGACGACGTGTTCTGCGGCCCGAGCATGGTCTTCACCAACGTGCACAACCCGCGTTCGGCGGTGGTGCGCAAGAACGAGTACCGCCGCACGCTGGTGAAACGCGGCGCAACGCTGGGCGCCAACTGCACCGTGGTGTGCGGCAGCACCATCGGCGAACACGCCTTCGTGGGTGCGGGCGCCGTGGTCAGCCGCGACGTGCCGCCCTACGCGCTGGTGGTGGGCGTACCGGCCCGCCGCATCGGCTGGATGAGCCGCCACGGCGAGCGCCTGGGCCTGCCCGCGCGCGCCAGCGGCAGCGAGCCGCTCTTCGCCGACTGCCCCGCCACCGGTGAACGCTACTGCCTCAGCGGCGAGACGCTGAGCCTGGTCTGAACCCCTCACACACCGCGCCTCCGCGCACTGCGCCCCCGGGCCACAAGCCATGCAATTCACCGACCTGAAGGCGCAGTACGCCGCGCTCAAGCCCGCCATCGATGCCCGCATCCAGCAGGTGCTCGACCACGGCCAGTACATCATGGGCCCCGAGGTCAAAGAACTCGAGACGGCGCTCGCCGCCTTCACCGGCAGCCAGCACTGCATCACCGTGGCCAGCGGCACCGAGGCGCTGCTGATCGCACTGATGGCGCTGGACCTCGGCCCCGGCGACGAGG
The DNA here is from genome assembly GCA_963788035.1 of uncultured beta proteobacterium. GTDB lineage: Bacteria > Pseudomonadota > Gammaproteobacteria > Burkholderiales > Burkholderiaceae_C > Rubrivivax. The sequence continues at coordinate 1,977,356 of CAWBFC010000006.1, read as the reverse complement.
TCATCACCACGCCCTTCACCTTCGCAGCCACGGCCGAGACCATCCTGCTGGCCGGTGCGAAGCCGGTGTTCGTTGACGTGGAACCCGACACCTGCAACATCGACGTGAGCCTGATCGAAGCCAAGATCACGCCGCGCACCAAGGCGCTGATGCCGGTCAGCCTGTACGGCCAGGTGGCCGACATGGCCGAGATCAACGCCATCGCCGCGAAGCACGGGCTGGCGGTGATCGAAGACGCGGCGCAGAGCTTCGGCGCGGTCTACCAGGGCCGGCGCTCCTGCGGGCTGAGCACCTTCGGCGCGACCAGCTTCTTCCCGAGCAAGCCGCTGGGCTGCTACGGCGACGGCGGTGCGCTCTTCACCGATGACGATCGCCTGGCCCAGGCCGCGCGCGAGATCCGCGTGCACGGCCAGAGCGCGCGCTACACGCACACCCGCCTGGGCGTGGGCGGCCGCATGGACACACTGCAGTGCGCCATCGTGCTGGCCAAGCTGCCGCGCTTCGAGTGGGAGCTGCAGCGCCGAGCCGAGCTGGGTTCGCGTTACCAGCGCCTGCTGGCCGGTGTGCCGGGCGTGGGTTTGGTGAGCATGCGGCCCGACCGCAACTCGGTTTTCGCGCAGTTCACCGTGGTGGTGGAGCAGCGTGCCGCCGTGCAGGCGGCGCTGCAGGCCGCGGGTGTGCCCACGGCCGTGCACTACCCCAAGCCGCTGAACCTGCAGCCGGCCTATGCCGAACACTGCTGCCCCGATTGCTGCCCGGTGAGCGCCGGCCTCGCGCAGCGTGTGCTGAGCCTGCCGATGAGCGCCGACCTCAGCGAAGCCGACCAAGACCGCGTGGTGGCCGTGCTCACGCAGGCCGTGGCCGCCACGGCAGCCGCGCCCGCCACGGCCTGATGCCCGCGCCCGGCCGCGTTCACCAGCGCCAGCACCGCGACACCGCGGCCCGCATGTTGGCGGCCTGGGTGGGCCGCTGGCTGGCGCGCCGCGCGCAGCGTTTCCACACCGAAGGGTTGCCGCAACTGGCGATGTTCGGTTTCGAACACGTGGGCCGGTCCATCACCGTGTGGGGCCGCTACGAACGCGACGAACTCGAACTGCTGCTGCAGGCCCTGCGCGACGAAAGCCTGCTGCCGCCCGCCGGCCCGCACCCCGGGCTGGTGCTGGACATCGGCGCCAACATCGGCAACCACGCGCTCTTCTTCGCGCCGCACGCGCGCGAGGTGTGGGCCTTCGAGCCCAACCCGCGCACCGGCGCCTTGCTCGCGCTGAACGCGGCGCTGGCGCCCAATGTGCGCGTGTTTGCCTTCGGCCTCAGTGACGCAGCCGGCAGCGCCACGCTGCATGTGCCGGCCGACAACATCGGCATGGCCACGCTGCAGCCCGGCGCGCAGGGCCAGGCCGTGGCCTGCACGCTGCAGCGGCTGGATGAGGTGCCCGGCCTGGCGCAAGAGCGTGTGGCGCTGGTGAAGATCGACGTCGAAGGCCACGAGGCCGCGGCCTTGCGTGGCGGCCTGCAGATGCTGCGGCGCGAGCGCCCGGTGGTGGTGTTCGAACAGCTCGCCAGCGAGCTGCGCGCCGATGGCGGCTCGGCCACGCTGGACGTGCTGCGCGAGGCCGGCTACCGCCGCTTCTGGACGCTTGTGCAGACGCCGGCAGGGCGCTCGCGTTGGGGCAACCTGTTGCGCCGTTTGTGCTTCGGCGAGACGCTGCAGTTCGTGCCCTGTGTAGCGCTGGCGCCGGGCTTTCACTCGATGGTGGTGGCGCTGCCCGAGCCTGTCGCACCAGCGTGAGCGCTGCTGCGTTCACCGCCGCCGCATCCGCATCCGCATGAACGTCTTCGTGCTGCCCTCGTGGTACCCCAGCGTGCGCCAGCCCATGGCGGGCCTGTTTGCGCGCGACCAGGCCGCCGCCGTGGCTGCAGCGCGGCTAGATTGGCGCGTGGTGGTGGGCGGCTGGGGGCATCTCGATGGCGCGCTGTCGCTGCGCGACCTGCGTGCGAACGCACGGGCCCTGGCCTGGCGCTGGCGCGCAAGCGCCGGCTGGCGCGAGGTGGATGTGGGCGGCGCCGTGCTGCACGAGCACCTCACACCGCGCCTGAGCTGGACGCTGGCGCTGGCCGGCGGCGGCGTGCGCGGCCTGCTCTCGGCCAGCCGCGCGAACCTGCGGGCGGCCGAGTTGCGTTTCGGGCCCATGGACGTGTTGCATGCGCACGTGGGTTTCCCGGCCGGTTGGATCGCCACGCAGCTGGCGGCCGAGGCGCGCGCCGAACGTGACCACAGCGGCCGGCACTTGCCCGTGCTGCTGACCGAGCACATGGGGCCCTTCCCCTTCCCCGCGTTGCGCGGCCCGGCCGGTGGCCTGCAGCCGGCCCTGCGCGCGGCTTTCGAACAGGCCGATGCGACCGTGGCCGTCAGCGAGGCGCTGGCGCAGACGCTGCGCGCGCACGGGCTGCGCTGTGACGCGGTGGTGCCCAACGTCGTCGACGAGACCCGCTTCGCCGAGCTGCCGCCGCCCCCCGCGCGCACGGCCGCCGATCCCTTCGTTTTCTTCACGCTCGGCACCCTGTTGCCGGCCAAGGGCATGGACCTGCTGCTTCAGGCGCTGGCGCTGCTGCCGCCCACGCTGCCGGTGCAACTGCACATCGGCGGCAGCGGCCCCGAGCGCGCCGCGCTGCAGGCGCTGGCCACAAACCTGGGCGTGCAGGCGCGCGTGCGCTGGCTGGGTGCGTTGGCGCCCGCGGCCGTGCCCGAGGCGCTGGCGGCGAGCCACGCCTTCGTGCTGGCCTCGCGGCACGAGAGCTTCGGCGTCGTGCTGGTGGAAGCGCTGATGGCCGGCCGGCCGGTGCTGGCCACGCGCTGCGGCGGGCCCGAGGGCATCGTGGGCGTGGGTGATGGCGCGCTGGTGCCGGTGGACGATGCGCCGGCGCTGGCCGTGGCGATGCAGGCGCTGGTGCGCTGCGAACTGCGCGTCGATCCACCGTCCGCGCTGCGCGAAAGGGCCGTGGCCCGCTATGGCCGCGCTGCGGTGGGCGGGCGTGTGGCCGCGCTGCTGGAAGGCCTCAAGCCAGGCGCCGAGGCCGTCCGATGAACACGCCAACGCCGGCCGCAGCGCCCGCCGAACGCGGTTTCGCGCGCGACACGCTCGTGCTCGCGGTGGGCCTGGGCGCGGCGCAGCTCATCACGCTGGGCGTGATGCCGCTGTGGTCGCGCCAGTTCGGCGCGGCCGAGTTCGCGGCTTTCGGTGTGTGGGCCTCGGTGGTGGCGGTGGTGTCGATGGCGCTGCTGCTGCGCTACGACACCTGCATCGTCATCGCCAAGACCGAAAGCGAGGCGCGCGCGCTGCTGCGGCTGTGCCTGGGGCTGTCGCTCGGCGGCGGGGCGCTGCTGGCGCTGGTCGCCTGGGGCCTGCCACCCGCCTGGCAGGCCGCGCTGGGCTTGCGGCCGCTGGGCGCCTGGTTGCCGCTGGCGGTGCTGGGCGGTGCGCTGGCGGCGGCTTTTGCCGCGCTGCTGGCCTGGGGCAACCGGCACCGTGCCTACCCGCCCATCACCGGCGCGCGCATCGCGCTGGCGGCCGGTGCAGCGGTGGCTGGCACGGCCTTCGGTGCCGCGGGCTTGGCCGGCGGGCTGCTGCTGGCGCAATTGATCGGCGGGGTGCTGGGCGTGGCAGCGCTGGCCGTGCTGCTCGCACGGTCGGGCAGTGCGGCCGCGACGCTGGCGCCGGCCGCTGCAGCAGCAGACGACACCGCGAACACCGCAGCAGCGCCCAGCGGCCGCATGAGCGCCGCCGAAGCAGCCCGCCGCCACCCGCAGGCGCCGCGCTACCTTTGGCCTTCGGCCATGCTCGATGCCGTCACGCAGCAGCTGCCCATGCTGCTGGCCGTGGCCTGGTTCAGCACGGCCGAGGCCGGGCCCTTCAGCCTGGCCTGGCGCGTGCTGGCCGTGCCGGTGCTGATGGTGGCCGGCGCGGCGGGCACGGTGTTCTACGAACGTTTTGCGCGCCTCGCGGCGCAAGATCGCGTGGCGGCGCACGCGCTGCTGCTGCGCACCTGGCGCGCCTTCGCTTTCATCGGCCTGCCGCCCACGCTGTTGCTGCTGGCTTTCGGCGAGCCGCTCTTCGCCTGGGCCTTCGGCGCCGAGTGGCGCAGCGCCGGCGCGCTGGCTGCGGTGCTGGCTCCCATGCTGTGCGCGATGCTGGTGAGCTCGCCCACCTCGGGTGCGCTGATCGTCCTGGGGCTGCAGAAATGGTCGCCGGTCTTCGGCGTGGCGATGCTCGCTTACCGGCCGCTGGCGCTGTGGATAGGCGCGCAGCAGGGCAGCCTGGCGCTGGGCCTGCTGCTCTGGGGGTTGTGCGAGATCGTCGCCATCGCGCTGTACAACTTGCTGATCTTGCGCAGCCTGCGCCGGCCTGCCTTCTAGTCCCTCGCCATGTGCGGCATCGTCTTCGCCTACACCCCTGCGGTCTCCAATCTGGCCCCCACCACGGCCGCCACGCTGGCCGCCATGGCCGGCGCGCTGCGCCACCGCGGGCCGGACGACGAAGGCCACCTGCTCTGGCATCCGCACGACGCCGCTTTCGGCCCACCGCGCCTGCTGGCCGGGGCCGACACGCCCGCGGCTGTGCAGCAGGCCCACACGCCCTGGCAGCCGCAAGGCCGCCTCGAAGAACAGCCCCGCCTGGCCGCGCCGCTGGCCATGGGCCACCGCCGGCTGGCCATCGTCGACCTCTCGCCCTGGGGCCACCAGCCCATGGTGCGTGATAGTCGCTGGCACATCGTCTACAACGGCGAGATCTACAACCACCCCGAGCTGCGCGCCGAGCTCGAAGCGCTGGGCCAGCGTTTCCTCACGCACAGCGACACCGAGGTGCTGCTCGCCGCCATCGCCACCTGGGGCCCGCAGGCCGCGCTGGCGCGCTGCAACGGCATGTGGGCTTTTGCGCTGCTGGACACCGAGCGCCGCACGGTGCTGATCGCGCGCGACCGCTTCGGCGTCAAACCGCTCTACGTGTGGCGCGGGGAGGGTGGGGCGCTGCTGTTGGCCAGCGAGATCAAGGCGCTGCTGCAGCACCCGGCGGTGCGCAGCGCGCCGTCAGCGGATGCTTGCGCCGCCTACCTGCAGCGCGGCCCGCAGGCCTGGCGCGAAGAGACCGAGTTCGCCGGCATCACGCGCTTCCCCGCCGGGCACTACGCCGAGTTTTCGCTGGATGCGCCCGGCGAGCTGCAGCCGTTGGCCTTCTGGCAACGCCCGCCTGCCGCCGACCCCGACGAGCCCTTCTCGCCCCAGCGCGCGCAAGCCCTGTGCGCGCGCTACGCCGAGCTGCTGGAAGACGCCGTGCGCCTGCGCCTTCGTGCCGATGTGCGCCTGGGCACGGCGCTCTCGGGCGGGCTGGACAGCAGCAGCATCGCGGCCTTGGTGAACACCCAGCTGCGCGCCGCCGGCCGCGACGAGAAGCAGGAGACCTTCTCCAGCGTCTACCGCGGCACCGCCGTGCCGGGCGTGCGCAGTGCCGACGAAAGCGCCTTCGTCGAACGCGTGGTGCAGCAACTGGGCGTGCGCAGCAACCTCGTCGAACCCGTGGCCAGCGAGGTGCCGCGCGCCCACGAGCACATGGTCTGGGCGCTGGACACGCCGCCCGCCGGCACGCTGATGAGCAGCTGGCACACCTTCGCGCTGGTGGCGCGCCGCGGCGTGGTCGTCACGCTGGACGGTCAGGGCGCCGACGAGCAGCTCGCCGGCTACAGCCGCTATGTGCGCAACCGCCTCGTGCACGCACCGCTGGCCTCGCTGCCGGGCGAAGTGAGTGCATTGATGAAGCTGCAAGGCTTCGGCAGCGCCATCGCCATCGGCCTGGGTGGGCAGCTGCTGCGCCGCGTGGCCGGGCGCGGCGCGGTGGCCGCGCTGGCCGCGCGCCTGCGCATGGGCGGCGACCCGGCGCGCAGGGTGGACGAAGCGCTGGCGCAAGACTTCCACACCCACCTGCAGACCCTGCTGCTCTACGGCGACAAGACGGCCATGGCCTGGAGCGTGGAGTCGCGCATGCCCTTCATGGATGTGCGGCTGGTGGAGTTTTTGGCCACCGTGCCGCCGGCCTACAAGATCCACGGCGGCTGGACGAAGTGGCTGGCGCGGCAGGCGCTGAGCGAACGTTTGCCGCAAGAGGTGGCCTGGCGCCGCGACAAAATGGGCTGGGCCGTGCCCGAGCCGGCGTGGTTTGACGGCCCGCAGGCACCGCTGGCCGCTTGGCTGGCGCAGCAGCTGCAGGGCAGCGCGTTTGCGCAGCAGGTGGCCGCATCGGCCGGGCTGGCCATCAGCCAGGCATCGCTGCCCCAGCGCCTGCGCTTGTTGAACCTGGCGGTGTGGCACCGCCTCTTCTTCGAGGAAGCCGGCCGCCCCGGGCGCGTGCTGGGCCGCGCCATGCCCTTGCAGGTGGCTGCATGAACGAGACCCCGGTGAACGACAAGCTCGCAACGCAGAACGACCCCCCGCGCGGCCGCGGGCAGCACGTGGTGCACGTGACCACCGTGCATCCGCGCGACGACATCCGCATCTTCCGCAAGGAGTGTGTGTCGCTGGCGCGTGCCGGCTACCGCGTCACGCAGGTGGTGGGCGATGGCAAGGGCGATGCCGAGGTTGACGGCGTGCGCATCGTCGACATCGGCCCGCGCCCCGCCGGCCGCCTGGCGCGCATGCGCCAGCAGCCACGCGCGGCCCTGGCCGCGGTGCTGGCCGCGCAGCCGGCGCTGGTGCACTTCCACGACCCCGAACTGCTGCCGCTGGGCGTGCAGCTCGCACGGCGCGGCCTGCCGGTGGTGTACGACGCGCACGAAGACGTGCCCCGGCAGATCCTCACCAAGCAGTGGATCCCGGGGGCGCTGCGTGGCGCGGTTTCGGCCGCTTTCGAGTGGTACGAGAACCGCCAGGTGGCGCGGCTGTCGGCCGTGGCCGCGGCCACGCCGCACATCGCCGAGCGTTTTGCGAAGGTGGCGCGCCGTGCGGTGAACGTGAGCAACTTCCCGCGCACGGACGAGCTGGCGCCGCCGGCCGAGGCGGTGCCGCGTGAACGCGCCGTCTGCTACGTGGGTGGGCTGATGCGCACCCGCGGCCTGCTGCAGATGGTGCGCGCCATGCCGCATGCGCCGGGCGTGACGCTGGTGCTGTGCGGCAGCTTCGAAGACGCCGCCTTCGAGGCCGAGATGCGCGCCGAGCCCGGCTGGGCGCAGGTGCAGTACCTGGGGCAGGTGGACCGCGCCACCGTGCGCAGCGTGCTGGCGCGCTGCAGCGCGGGGCTGGTGACGCTGCTGCCCATGCCGAGCTACCTCGATTCTTTGCCCATCAAGATGTTCGAGTACATGTCGGCCGAGCTGCCCGTCATCGCCTCGAACTTCCCGCTGTGGCAGGGCATCGTCGAGACCACCGGCTGCGGCCTGTGCGTGGACCCGGCGGACCCCCGCGCCATCGGCCGCGCGGTGCTGGATTACGTGGAGCACCCCGCGCGCGTGTTCGCCGCCGGCCGTGCCGGCCGCCGCGCCGTGCTGCACACCTACCACTGGCCCGCGGCCGAACGCGAACTGCTTGCGCTCTATGCGCAACTGCTGCCTTGAAGATCGCGGGCCGGCCGTGAACATCTTGCTGATCAACCATTACGCCGGCAGCCCGTCGCTGGGCATGGAGTTCCGCCCCTACTACCTGGCGCGCGAGTGGGTGCGCGCCGGCCACCGCGTGCAGATCGTCGCGGCTGACCACTCGCACGTGCGCGCCGTGCAGCCCCCGGCCGGCGACAGCATGGTCGAGGGCATCCACTACCGCTACTACGCAACGCCTGCGTACCAGGGCAACGGCCTGGGGCGTGTGAAGAACATCTGGGCCTTCCTGCGCCGGCTGTGGGCCGACACGCCGCGCCTGCTGGCCGAGGCGAAGCCCGACGTGGTGATCGCGAGCAGCACCTACCCGATGGACATCTGGGTCGCGCGGCGCCTCGCGCGGCGCGCGGGGGCGAAGCTGGTCTACGAGGTGCACGATCTGTGGCCGCTGAGCCCGATCGAGCTCTCGGGCCTGTCGCGCCGCCACCCCTTCATCGTGCTGTGCCAGGCGGCGGAAGACACGGCCTACCGCGACGCCGATGTCGTGGTGAGCATGCTGCCCAAGGTGCACGGCTACATGGCCAGCCGCGGGCTCGATCTGAAGAAGCTGCACATCGTGCCCAACGGCATCGCGCTGGACGAGTGGGAAGGCGAGCCTGCCCCACTGCGTGAAGACGCGGCACGGGCCCTGGCCGCTGCGCATGCGCAAGGCACCGTGGTGGGCTACGCCGGCAGCATGGGCGAGCCCAACGCGCTGGATGTGCTGCTCGATGCGGCTGCGCTGCTGCGCGAGGCCCCGTTCCGCTTCGTGCTGGTGGGCAGCGGGCACGAGCAGGCCCGGCTGGCCGCGCGCGTGGCGGCCGAAGGCCTGGCGAACGTGACGATGCTGCCGCCCATCGCCAAGGCCCAGGTGCGCGGTTTCCTGGCGCAGGTGGACATCGCCTACATCGGCTGGCAGCGCGTGTCGCTCTACCGCTTCGGCATCGCGCCGAACAAGCTGATGGACTACATGAGGGCCGCGCGCCCCGTGCTGCACAGCGTGGAGGCCGGCAACGACCCCGTGGCCGAAGCCGGGTGCGGGCTGACCGTGCCACCGCAAGACCCGGCCGCCGTGGCTGCCGGCTTGCGGCAGTTGGCTGCGCTGCCCGCCGCGGAACGCGCCGCCTTGGGCGAACGCGGCCGCGCCTTCGTGCAGGCGCACCACACCTACCCGGTGCTGGCGCGGCGTTTCATCGAGGCGGTGTCGTGAGCGGCCCTGACCAGCCCACCGAGCCTGAAGCCATCGTGCAGCGCTACGCGCGCCGCGCGGTGAGCGGCCTCTACAGCCCCTTGCGCCCCGAAGTCTGGCAAGGCCTGCAGGAACGCCAGCGCGCGATGCTGCGCGGCTTTGCCGCGCGCGGTTGCACCGACCTGGCCGCGCTGCGTTTCGCCGAGGTGGGCTGCGGCAGCGGCGGCAACCTGCTGGAATTGCTGCGCCTGGGCGCTGACCCGGCGCATCTCACAGGCCTGGAACTGCTGCCCGAACGCCACGCCGCCGCGCGCCGCGCGCTGCCCGAGGCCACCACCGTGTGGCTGGGCGACGCGCTGCAGGCCCCCGCCACGCTGCTGCCGCCGCAAAGCCAGGACGTGGTGCTGCAGAGCACCGTCTTCAGCAGCCTGCTCGATGACAACTTCCAGCAGCGCCTGGCCGACACGATGTGGGCCTGGCTCAAGCCCGGCGGCGCGGTGCTCTGGTACGACTTCACCGTGAACAACCCCCGCAACCCCGACGTGCGTGGCGTGCCGCTGCGCCGGGTGCGTCAACTTTTTCCTCACGGACGCGTTACAGCGCATCGGGTGACGCTCGCGCCGCCGCTGGCGCGGGTGGTGTGCCGCTGGCACCCGGCCTGCTACACGCTCTTCAACCGCCTGCCGCTGCTGCGCACGCACGTGCTGGCCTGGGTGCACAAGGCCTGAGCGGGCCGAGCGCCCGCTTGAAGTCTGCGCCGCCCTGATAATTCACCATGCCCGCCGAGACCTCGCCCGCCCTGCCATTTCTGCCCTTTGCGCTGCCCGAGATCGGTGAAGAAGAGATCGCCGAAGTCGTCGATGCGCTGCGCAGCGGCTGGGTGACCACCGGCCCGAAGACACGCCAGTTCGAGGGCGATTTCGCCGCCTTCCTGGGCGACAAGACGCGCGGCGAGCGTGTGCACTGCATCGCCGTGAACAGCGCCACCGCCGGCCTGCACCTGGCGCTGGAGGCCCTGGGCATCGGCCCCGGCGACGAAGTCATCACCACCACCCACACCTTCACCGCCACGGCCGAGGTGGTGCGCTACCTGGGTGCCGACGTGAAGCTGGTCGACATCGACCCGGCCACGCTCAACATCTGCCCGAAGGCCGTGGAAGCCGCCATCACGCCACGCACCAAGGCCCTCATGCCTGTGCACTACGCGGGCCTCGCGGCCGACATGCCGGCGCTGCTGGCGCTGGCCAAGAAGCACGGCCTGAAGGTGGTGGAAGACGCCGCGCACGCGCTGCCCACCACTTGCGAAGGCCGCTTGGTGGGCACGCTGGACAGCGACGCCACCGTCTTCAGCTTCTACGCCAACAAGACCATCACCACGGGTGAAGGCGGCATGCTGGTGACGCGCGATGACGCGCTGGCCAAACGCGCCAAGCTGATGCGCCTGCACGGCATGAACCGCGATGCCTTCGACCGCTACACCGCCAAGGTGCCGAGCTGGTACTACGAGGTGGTGGCGCCAGGCTTCAAGTACAACCTGACGGACATTGCGGCGGCCCTGGGCATCCAGCAGCTGAAGCGCGCGCAGGCCTTCTACGAGCAGCGCTGCCGCCTGGCGGCGGCCTACGACGAAGCGCTGGCCGGCCTGCCGCTGGTGCTGCCACCGCAGGGCCGGGACGGCCACCAGCACGCCTGGCACCTGTACGTGCTGCGCCTGGCCGAGGGCGCCGCCATCGAACGCGACCGTTTCATCGAGAAGCTCTTCGAGCAGGGCGTGGGCTGCAGCGTGCATTACATCCCGCTGCACCTGCACCGTTACTGGCGCGACCGCTACGGCCTGAGGCCCGAGATGTTCCCGCACAGCCAACATGCCTTCGAGCGCATGGTGAGCCTGCCGCTGTACACGCGCATGGGCATCGCCGATGTTGAACGCGTGGCCCGCGCGGTGCGTGTGGCGCTGGCCTGAGGTGTGCGCCTTGCAGCCCTGCCCGGCAGCCCGGGGTGATTGAAGCCCCGTGCTCAAGCGAACCTTCGACCTGCTTGCCGCAGGCGCCGGGCTGCTGGCGCTGGCGCCGCTGTTCGCGCTGCTGGCGCTGCTGATCAAGCTCGACAGCCCGGGGCCGGTGTTCTTCCGGCAGTGGCGCGTGGGGCGCCACGGCGAGCCCTTCCGCATCTTCAAGTTCCGCACGATGAGCGTGCAGCAGCAGCCCGGCGGGCCCGAGGTGACGGTGGCCGGCGACGCCCGCATCACGCGCACCGGCGCCTGGCTGCGGCGCTGGAAAATCGATGAACTGCCGCAGCTCATCGACGTGCTGCGCGGCACCATGAGCCTGGTGGGCCCGCGCCCCGAAGTGCCGCGTTATGTGGCGCACTACCCGGCCGCCTGGCGCGAGCGGCTGCTGAGCGTGCGCCCGGGCATCACCGATTTCGCCTCCGTGCGCTACCGCGACGAGAACGAGTTGCTGGCCCGCGCCGAGAACCCCGAGCGCGAGTACATCGACGTGGTGCTGCCGGCCAAGCTGCGCTACGCGCTGCACTACGTCGACAACCCCTCGCTGGCCAGCGACCTGCGCGTGCTCGGCCTCACACTGCGTACCGTCTTCGCCCCCCGCCTGCCTTCGCCCTGGAGCTTGCTGCCCATGAAAGACAGTCCCTTCATGTCCAAGTTCTGGCCCTGGCTGGACCGCAAGATGTCGGCCCTGAGCCCGCGCAACCGCGCCCTCGCGACCGTGGCCGACGGCCTGGTGGTGCTGGCCTGCTGGCACATCACCTACCTCTTCCGTCTGGGCTTCGAGCGCTGGCAGCCCGGCCGGCCGTGGTACGACGATTACGTCTCCTTCGGCGTGGTGGCGGCCTATTTGCTGGCCATGGCGCTGACGGGGGTGCCGCGCGGGCTGTGGCGCTTCTTCGGTTTCGACGATTTCAAGCGCATCGCCATGGCCTGCGGCCTGGCCGGGCTGGTGAGTGCCGTGGCCGTGCTGATGGCGCAGCTGGTGGGCGTGGCGCGCGCGGTGCTGGTGCTGCACCCGCTGTTCTGCCTGCTGGCGCTGTGCCTGCTGCGCATGGGCTACCGCATGCTGTGGGAACACGCACGCGCCTGCGCCAGCGGCGAAGACTTTGAGCAGCGCCGCGCCATCGTGCTGGGCGCGGGCGACGCGGGCCGGCGCGTGGTGAACACGCTGCACCGGCGCGACGGCTGGGTCATCCTGGCGCTGCTGGACGACGACCGGGCCAAGTGGGGCCTGCGCGTCGGTGGTGTGGGTGTCGAAGGCGGCCTGGGCGACCTGGCGCTGCCGCATGTGCTGGCCGGCGCCACGCATGTCATCGTGGCCTTGCCTGGGGCCACGGCGGAGACGCAGGCCCGGGTTGTGGCCCTGGCGCGCCAGACCGGTTTGGCGGTGATGAGCACCCCTGGCAGTCTCGACCCCTTCGACGTACCGGAGGTGTCGCCTTGAACCCACTCGAGTCGCTCGGGTTGTCTTCGCACCGTGGGCCGTGCTGAGTTGAGCGAGGTCGCAAGCTTCCCCGTCCGCGGCGATCTCCAGGGCTTGCGTGGCTTCGCCGTTCTCATCGTGGTGCTGTACCACGCAGGCCTGCCGATGTTCGCTGGTGGATTCGTGGGCGTCGACGTGTTCTTCGTTCTCTCCGGGTACCTGATCACCCGGATGCTCGTCGAGGATGTGCGGCAGCATGGCCGTGTCGACTATGTCGGCTTCATGAGCCGGAGAGCTCGCCGCTTGCTCCCTGCCTCGATGGTGGCGCTGGCTGCTACCGTGCTGCTGACGATCTGGTACTACCCGCCCATCGAGAGAGACGAGATCCTTGGCGCGGCTCGCTCGTCCAGCCTGCAGGTGTCGAACATCTGGTTCACGCTGCGCGCAGTGGATTACTTCGGCGGGCCTGCTGCGGCTAACCCCTTGCTGCACATGTGGTCGCTCGGCGTGGAGTGGCAGTTCTATGTGGTGTGGCCGCTGGTCGTGGCGGGTGCGGCAGCTTGGTGGCCACGCGCGCAAATGCACCGCGGCCTGACTGGCATCGCGGGCGGCATCGGCCTGCTGTCACTGTTCGCCTGCTTGCTGCTGACCCAGATCTCTCAGCCGTGGGCCTTCTTCGGAATGCCGACCCGCGCCTGGGAGTTCGTTCTGGGTGGGCTCGTGTGGCTGCATGCCGATCGCTGGCGCAGCCTGCCTGCGGCAGTTTCGGCGCTGATGGCGGTTGTTGGTGCCTCGGCCTTGTTCTTCGCCGCGCTGCTGATGAACGACCGCCTGCTGTTTCCCGGTTTGTGGGCTGTTGTGCCGGCCGGTGGATGTGCGCTGCTGCTGGCGGGCCTGGACGGTGGCGGCGCGGGGTGGATGCGGCGCTCGCTTGGGGGGAAAGCGATGGTGCGGATGGGGGACGTGTCCTATGCCTGGTACCTCGCGCACTGGCCTGTCTTGGCGGCACTGGCCGCTTGGTCTCCGCGGCCGGATCCAGCCGCCACGGTGGTCGCCCTCTTGGTGTCCTGGGCGGTGGCCGTTGGCCTGCATCGGTTTGTCGAGGTGCCTTTCCGTCGCAGCCCGCCGAGCGGCCTGCGGCCGCGGGCCACCTTGCTGCTTGCGCTGTGCACCTGCATTGCTGCAGCCGCCGTGGTGACGGGGCTGCGCAAGCACTTGGCAGACGCGCCGATCGATGCCACCCAAGCCCGCTATGCGGCGGCGCGACTCGATATCTCTCCTGTCTATGCGAGGGGCTGCCACGTTGACCTCCCGGCCGTGCAGGCGGTCCTGTGTGAAGGCGGTCTGCCGACCTCGGCGCGGACCATGGTGCTCTTCGGTGACTCCCACGCCGCACACTGGTTTCCAGCTTTGGAGCGGCTTGCTAAAGAGGCAGGCTGGCGGCTGCTGTCGATGACCAAGTCGGGTTGCCCGGCCGTGGGCGTGACGGTGGTCAACGCCATCCTGAGGCGCGACTATGTTGAGTGCGACCAATGGCGAGAAGACGCCCTGCGTCGCATACGCGACCTGAGGCCAGAACTCGTTGTGATCAGCAACTCGGGGACAAAAAAGCTTCCCGACCGGCCGTGGGAGGCCGGTATGCGCCGAACGCTGCAGGCCTTGGAGGATGCAGGGGCCCGCCGGCTGGTCGTGCTGCGTGACACCCCGGCTCCTGGTTTCGATGTGCCGGTGTGCCTGGCGCGGGCTGCTTACCGTGGTCAATCGCCTGAACTCGCCTGCGGGGTTCCTGTCGAGACGGCCTTGGCCCCGGGCCTTGCGCTGGCCGATGCCGAGCGCCGCGCCGTAGCTTCGTTTCCGGGCGTTCGCTGGGTGGACATGACCCAGGAGATCTGCCCGGGTGGCCAATGTGCAGCCGAGACAGGCGGCGGCATTGTCGTCTTCAGCGATGCCAGCCACCTCAGCGCACGCCGGTCCGAGGCGCTGGCGGGACCCCTGCGCGAGGCCTTGGGCGACTGGGCGCCGCGCTAGGAGCGCTCTGCCGGGGCGGCTGATTCATCCGCATTCATGCTTCCATTAAGCTCGGCCGCGGGCGGAAGCCCCTGCGCTTTGCGCGCCAGCCCTTGTGAGCCGACGAAGTGGACGGCTAGGCGCTTTACCCCGCCGTACGAGCGGCGGCCATCGAACGCGAGCGGGTGGAACCGCCGTCCCGCTGCCCTCGCAGTGCGGCGCCTGATGAAGTCGGTGCACGAGGGCTTCGGCAAACCGGAACCCGCCTCCGCGGCGTCGACGGCAAGCCAATGAGCTGGGCTGAGGGACAATCACGAGTTTCCGAGAATTCAGAGACGGCACGAATCATGACAACAGTGGCGGTGATCGGGCTAGGCTATGTGGGCCTGCCTTTGGTGGTGGAGTTCGGTAAGCGCATGCGCACGATCGGCTTCGATATCGCAGTGAACAAGGTGGAAGCGTGCCAGCGTGGCACCGATCCCTCACGCGAGTTGCCTGACGACGCACTGGCCGCAGCCACTCACGCGGTTTACACCTCGGACGGAGCCATGCTGTCCGAGGCCGATATCGTCATCGTCGCGGTGCCTACACCCGTTGATGAAGCTCACATCCCTGACTTCAAGCCGCTCATTGGCGCTTCTTCCAGTGCGGGTCGGAACCTCAAAAGAGGCGCCGTCGTCGTTTACGAGAGCACGGTCTATCCTGGCGCCACTGAAGAGGTGTGCATACCGGTGTTGGAACGCGCGTCTGGCCTCAAATGGAAGCAGGACTTTTTCGTTGGCTACAGCCCGGAGCGCATCAACCCCGGCGACAAGGAACACACCCTCACCAAGATCCTGAAGATCGTCTCGGGCGACACGACTGAGACCTTGGACAAGGTAGCCAAGCTCTACGAGATGATCGTGGAGCCGGGCGTCTACCGAGCCAGCAGCATCAAGGCTGCCGAGGCTGCCAAGGTCATCGAGAACACCCAGCGCGACCTCAATATCGCCCTGATGAACGAACTGGCCATCATCTTCGATAAGTTGGGCATCGACACCAGTGAGGTGCTAGAAGCTGCGGGAACCAAGTGGAACTTCCTCAAGTTCAAGCCAGGTCTGGTGGGCGGTCACTGCATCGGCGTCGATCCCTACTACCTGACCCACAAGGCCGACATGTTGGGCTACCACCCACAGGTCATCCTGGCCGGGCGGCGTATCAACGATGGCATGGGCAAGTTCATTGCTGAGCAGACGATCAAGCACATGATTGCTGCGGGTAGCTACATCAAGGGGGCCAAAGTCAACGTGCTAGGCCTGACTTTCAAGGAAGACTGCGGTGACCTGCGCAACAGCAAGGTCGTCGACATCATTCGCGAACTGCAGAGCTATGGCGTGGAGGTGCATGTCACCGATCCTGCGGCCGATCCTGTCGAGGCGATGCACGAGTACGGGGTGGCTCTTCAGCGCTTCGACGACCTGCCTCGCGCTGATGCTGTGGTGGCCGCTGTGGCGCACCGTGAGTACCGGAGCTTGTCGATCGAAGACTTGGGTCGCAAGCTGGTCAAAGGTGGGGCCTTCATCGACGTGAAGGCCGCGTTTGATCCATCCGCCATTGCTGGATTGGGATGCAGACTCTGGCGCTTGTGAGGCCGTTGCACAAAGCAGTTGTACGGTCGGCAGAGTCTGCACCGAGCCGTGTGCAGCCCTGGCAGGTGGTGAATCGTTCCTTCCCGACGGCAGAGCAGCGGCGTGCGCGCAACGAGGGGCGACGGTACAGGATGTCCAACTGAGCACGACTTCCGCTGCGGCAAGTCGTCGATATCATCGGCAAGCGCACAGAAATCGAGCAACAACGCGAGCTATCGCGTTGTTCAGGGTCAGAGAACTACTGCACGTTATTGATCTGCCCTAACGCGCCTTCAAACCCGCCGTCAAGTATTCCGTCACGTTGCGAGGCTCTCGCAAACCAACAACACCTGTTTCCCCGAGAGTCTCTGCCGGGCTGCGATAAGTCCCGAAGACGCGATCCCAAAGGGTGAAGTACGCAGCAAAGTTGGTGTCGTAATCTTCTTGGCGGATGCTGTGATGCAGGAAATGATGCCGGTTGTCGATCAAGACGTTTTTCATGAAACCGAAATTCAGGTTCATGTTGGTGTGCAGGAATCTTTCGTGGGCTTCCTTGAAGGCGCCAAGAAATATGAATTGTTCGTACTTGAAGTCGCACAGAACAGCGAACACAACCATGATGACCCATTGGCCCACGAAGTCCACCGGGTGGGTGTAACTGTTCAATGAATCAAGGTCATGAATGCTGTGATGCACAGCATGGAAGCGCCAAAGGAAGGCAAATTTATGCTGAGCATAATGCGCGGCATAAACTGCCAAGTCGTAGACGATCAAGGCAAGCACTGCAATCAGAGCGCTCGACCCGATCGCCGTCAATCCGCCTAGCGACCCAGCGCTCAGCACAATTATCGGATCATCGACATACCTCCTGGGGTCGACTCTCGTCAAAAGCAAACCGATGAACGCCACAATCGCCAAACCGGTCACTTTGAAGACGAAAGACTTGACAACGACTCGGTGGTTCTTCTTACTGCGACCGTAGACGATTTCAAAAATCAGAAACGGAACGAATATGACCAGTGGCAGGATGATCGAGAGCAGCGAAAAGTAAAGCACTGCCTGAATAAGGGCTGCTATACCGATTCCATCGAGCTTTAGGAAGGCGCGTATCACGCTCAGTTGTTCGGTGATCAAGTCCTGAACAGTGGGTGTGGCCTGAACCACTGCGACGCCAACTATTCCGACCACCACGAACATGAAGAGCTTCGTGCCAAGGCTTGGATTGGATCTCATCGTATTCGGGTTCACTTTGGTTCCCAGACTCTCACTCAACCTGCATTCAACCACCGCTGTGGCGCGTTGCACCGGTTCGCTGCGATGGCGCTATGCCGATATGCCCAAGCAAGATCATCGCCAGGCGGACCGACATGCGCATGCGGCGGGCGCCCAGCACCGTGGCACAGAGGCGCGTGCAGTCGATGGTACGCAGAGAGGCCCGGCCTGAACGGAAGGCCTTGAGCGACCAGCCCTAGCGTTGTGCCAGCGAGCCGGCGACCTCGGCATTCACCTCGTCGGCCGGACGGAACTCAGGCACGAGGTTGCGCACCTGGCGCAGCATCGCTTCGGTATCGCCGCCGTCGCAGGCTTGACGCAGCACGCCAAGCATCTTGTCGAGCAGCGAGGGATCGATGTGGCGTTCGCGCGCGCACATGATGCGCGGGTGGCCGCTGGGCACGACGTTGTCGCCGATCAGCAGTTCCTCGAACAACTTCTCTCCAGGGCGCAGGCCCACGGCCTTGATCTCGATGTCGCCGTCAGGGTTCTCGGCGGTCTTCTCGGTGAGTCCTGACAGCCTAATCATCGAATGTGCCAGGTCTGCAATGCGCACGGGTTCGCCCATATCGAGCACGAAAACTTCGCCGCCGCGCGCCATCGCCCCGGCCTGAATGACCAGCTGCGCAGCCTCGGGGATCAGCATGAAGTAGCGAATGATGTCCGGGTGCGTGATCGTGATCGGTCCACCAGCCTGGATCTGGCGGCGGAAGAGCGGCACCACTGAACCCGACGAGCCGAGCACGTTGCCGAAGCGCACCATCGCGAACACCGTCCCGGGCGCGCGCAGGGCCGCGGCCTGGAACACAAGTTCGGCCACGCGTTTGCTGGCACCCATCACGTTGGTGGGGCGCACGGCCTTGTCGGTGGAGATCAGCACGCAGGTCTCGACCCTTGCCTCGTGCGCGGCCTTGGCCACGTTGTAGGTGCCGAAGACGTTATTGCGCAGACCCTGCTGCACGTTGGCCTCGACGATGGGCACGTGCTTGTAGGCTGCCGCGTGGTAGACGGTCTGCACGCCTTCACGCTTCATCACCTCGATCATCATCGTGGCGTCGAGCACCGAGCCCAAGCAGGTGACCAGTGGCACGCCTTGCGCAGTGGTCAGCAAGTCGTGCTCGATGCTGTAGAGCGCGAACTCCGAGTGGTCGACCAGCACCAGACGGCGTGGGCGTTGGCTCAGGATCTGCCGGCACAGTTCGCTCCCGATCGAGCCACCTGCCCCAGTGACCAACACCACCTTGCCGGCGATGTTGCGTGCGAAGAGGCCCGGGTCGGGTGCAACCGCATCGCGGCCCAGCAAGTCGGCCACGTCTACCTGGCGAATGTCGGCAACTGCAGGGTTGCCGTCGACCATTTCCACCAGGCCGGGCAGGATCTTCACAGGCAGACCGGTAGCCTCGACGCGCTCGATGATGACCCGCTTTTGGTTCGCGCTGGCCGAGGGAATGGCAACGACGATCTGGGAGACATCGTGGCGAACGACCGCCTCGTCAATGCTTGAAGGCGCGTAGACCCGCAGGTTGTCGATCGTCATCGCTTGTCTGTCGCGACGGTCGTCGATGAAACAGACGGCTTTGTACTCCGTGCTGAAATGCATTGCCTGCGCCAGCTGGACCCCGGCGTCTCCGGCACCATAGATGGCGGTTCGAACACGGGCGCGCGTGCCGGGCCGGATGCTGCGACGCAGCAGCGTGCGCGCGAAGAAACGCGAACTCACCACGTAGGCGAAGGCAATGAACCAGAAGATCAGCAGCGAACTCCGCGGCAACACCTGCATCTGCAGCAGGCCGGCGATCGCGTAGACGATGAGCACGACCGCGGCGAGGGCGGCGCTGGCTGCGGCCAGCACGCTCAGGTCGATGTAGCGCACCACGGCCCGGTAGAGGCCGGCGATCGCCATGACGGGCAGTGCGAGCAGCGCGAGTCCGACCTGGATGAGCAAGGCTGTTTCGAGGGCGTTCTCCCATGAGCCCAGCCTCAGCGCCACGGCCAGCAGCATGCACAGTGGCAGGCATACGGCGTCCCCGCTGACCATGACGACCATCTTCGCCCGTGGCGAAAGCTGAGCCAGGGATCGGATCAGGGACATGAAGGTTAGGGTTTTCATACAGGAGCGCTATTGTGCCCGCCGTTCGCGACCGGGCTCTGGCCCGTGTCCGGACTCTCAGATCTCTTGGGATGCGCGGTTCCCTGCCTTGTAGCGGAGCGCCAACGCGACCAGAGGCAAGAAAGCCAAGGCTGTACCCAAGGCGCCGTCGACGCGTTGCAGCGCGACCGCCAGTGCCCATGGCAGCAACCAAAACAGGTTGAGAGCGCCGACGACCAGGGTGACACCCTTGTGCGTCCGATGCCTGCGCGAGGCGTATTGGAAGGCATGGTTGCGGTGAGCCTCGTAGAAGCGCTCTCCTGCCAGAACGCGGCGTACCAGTGTGGTGGTGGCGTCGACCAGGAAGCAGCCGGTGAGGATGAACCAAGCCCAGAACAGGTGTGGCGCGTCTTGCCCGCACCACAGCGACAGCAGGGCAACCATCAAGCCCAGGAAGCCGCTGCCCGCATCGCCCATGAAGATCTTGGCCGGAGGAAAGTTCCACGCCAGGAACCCGGCGACACATCCAGCGAAAACCAGGGCCAGGACCCAGCCTGAGCCGCTCCCGCCCATCCACCACACGAGGGCCCCGCCCAGCGCAACACTGATCCCTTCAACACTCGCGATCCCATCGATCCCATCCATGAAGTTGAACAGGTTGATCATCCAGACCAGATAGATACCGGCAAGACAGGCCCCCAGCACGGGCAGATCGAGTCGCCATCCTGCGATCGTCAACGGCGGGATGCTCGCCAGGCTGTACACGACCCATGCAGCGGCAGCAGCGTGGCCGAGGAAACGCCAGCGAGCGGCCAAGCCGTAGCGATCATCCAGGAAGCCCAGGCCTGCGACGACACCGCCTGCGAACAGCGCTGCGGCGAACAGGCGCAGCGCCAGCATGTCGGCCGCTGCCAACCCGGCGGCCACTGCCAAGCATGAGACGACGATGGCAACGCCACCGCCGCGCGGCGTGGCGACGGTGTGAGAGCTTCGCTCGTTCGGGTGGTCGAGCAATGCCGACTTGAGCGCGTAGCGGCGCACCCAGGCTGTCAACAGCCACGACAGTGCCAGACTACCCAGCACAGCAGCAATCAATCCCGGATACATCATCGATCAGGCGACTGAGATACGTGGCAAGGGCGGCGCATCGGCCGTGCAGGGCAGTAAAGCCAACCTGCCACAAGAGACCATGGGTCCGATGTGTTCACGGTTGATGCCGAGGCGCAACCCGGTGAGCCGTGGAGTGCCAGTTTGAACAAAAGGCGGCTGGCGGTCATGTCCTGGCGTTCATGCGCCCTTGCGC
Organism: uncultured beta proteobacterium; assembly: GCA_963788035.1. GTDB lineage: Bacteria > Pseudomonadota > Gammaproteobacteria > Burkholderiales > Burkholderiaceae_C > Rubrivivax. Next base: position 1,956,841 of record CAWBFC010000006.1, on the reverse strand, counting down.
CAAACGCGCCGGTTCACGAAGTCGACGTAACTGATGATGATGCGCAGGACCTTGTCGGAGACGTTGTCAGCCTCATAGTCGCCCACCAACCGGAGTAGTCGCTCGCGTCCGCGAGACTGGTCCTCCAGCACGGCAAGGCCTTGCTGCACCCTTGCAATGTCGAGCCCCACAAGCATCACCGCAGCTTCCTCGAAAGCCTCAGGCCGTTCCTGCACTTCTCGCAGGTTGAGTGCCGGAAAGTTCAGGATCGAAGATTCCTCCGAGATCGTGCCGCTGTCGGAAAGCACTGCGCGCGCCTGGCGCTGCAATTGCACGTAGTCCAGGAAGCCAAAAGGCTTGCAGAACTGCACCCTTGCATCGGCTTGCAGTCCGAGCGCTTCCATGCGCTTGCGCGTGCGGGGGTGGGTGGAGACGATCACCGGATGCCCGTAGCGCTGCGCCAACATGTTCAGCACGTCGAACAAGCGCTGCAGGTTCTCGGGCGAATCGACGTTTTCTTCGCGGTGCGAGCTGACGAGGAAATACTGCTGCTCCGTGAGGCTCAGGCGCTGGAGCACATTGGAAGCCTCGATGCCAGCCTGGTAGTGCAGGAGAACTTCCCGCATCGGGCTGCCCGTGCAGATAACCTGGTCGGGCGGCAGACCCTCGCGGAGCAGGTAGTCGCGCGCAATCTGGCTGTACGTGAGATTGATGTCCGCGATGTGGTCGACGATGCGCCGGTTGATCTCCTCCGGCACGCGAAAGTCGAAGCATCGGTTGCCGGCCTCCATGTGGAAGATCGGCACCTTGCGGCGCTTGGCCGCGATGGCCGCCAGTGCGCTGTTGGTGTCGCCCAGCAGCAGCAGCGCGTCAGGCTGGTGCGCTTCGAGAACGCGATCCGCCGCAATGATCACCTTGCCGATGGTCTCAGCCGCGTTGGCGCCTGCCGCCTCCAGGAAAGCGTCCGGCCGACGGATACCCAGATCGGTGAAGAACACCTCGTTGAGCTCGTAGTCGTAGTTCTGCCCGGTGTGCACGAGCACGTGCTTGCAATGCCGGTCCAGCTTCTCGATCGTGCGCGACAGCCGGATGATCTCCGGCCGCGTGCCCACCACGGTCATGACCTTAAGCACGGACCACCTCGCGCACTTCTGGCAGCGTCATCAACAGTTCCTTGATCTGCGCAACATCGAGGCGGTGTGTGTTGTGCGAGGTGTAGTCGTCGATCTGCGAAATCTGGGTTTCGCCTTGCACAAAATACTTGTCGTAGTTGAGGTCGCGCGAATCCGCGGGAATGCGGTAATAGCCCCCCAAGTCTTCCGCGCGGGCCATCTCTTCGCGAGAAACCAGCGACTCATACAGCTTTTCGCCATGGCGCGTGCCAATCACCTTCACCGGGTTGTCACGCTGCAGCAATTGGCGCAGCGCCTCGGCTAGATCGCCAACGGTGGACGCAGGCGCCTTCTGGACGAAGATGTCGCCTGGTCTTGCATGCTGGAATGCATACAGCACGAGCTCCACGGACTCAACCAGCGACATCAGGAAACGGGTCATCGCAGGGTCCGTGAGGGTCAGCGGACGACCTTCTTGCAGTTGCGTGATGAAGAGAGGAATGACCGAGCCACGGGACGCCATGACGTTGCCATAGCGGGTGGCGCACAGCACGGTGCGGGCCGGATCGCACAGGCGCGACTTGGCAACCATCACCTTCTCCATCATGGCCTTGGACAGGCCCATGGCATTGATAGGGTAGACCGCCTTGTCGGTGCTGAGCACCACACAACGCTGTACACCATGGTCGATGGCCGCGCGCATCACGTTCTCGGCCCCGATCACGTTGGTCTTGATCGCCTCCATCGGGTAGAACTCGCACGAGGGCACCTGCTTCAGGGCCGCGGCATGAAAGACATAGTCCACACCGCGCAAGGCGTCGTGCACGCTGTCATAGTCGCGAACATCGCCGATGTGGAATTTCAGCTTGTCGTTGCGAAACGCGAGTCGCATGTCTTCCTGCTTCTTCTCGTCGCGGCTGAACACGCGGATCTCTGCGAAGTCTGAGTGCAGAAAATGGGAGAGCACGGCGTTGCCGAACGAGCCGGTACCACCTGTGATGAGCAGGACCTTGTCCTTGAACATGTTGAAGCCTTTCGAAATGGTCCGGACAGCGTCAACCGAACTCGCGCATTGAAGCCACCAACGCTTCCCAGTTGGGCGGTTGGTAGCCTGTGACGGTCCGGAAGCGAGTGGAATCGAGGGAACGATCGATCACCAGCTTGTCATCTGGTGTGATCGCCGTGTCTCGGCCGTAGGCCTTCGCAACGAGGCGCAGCAACTCGAACTTGTTGATCGGTTCTGCCGAGACGTGGTACAGGCCGCGCAGTGCGGGATTCGGCAGCACGGCATCCCGGATGGCGCGGGCCAACTCCACGGTGGGAAGGCCCGAGAAAACGGCGCGCGTGAATCCTCGAACGGGCGTCGTTTGTGCGAGGAACCAGCCCACCAGGCCGTGAGCGCTGTTGAGCTCATGCCCGATGATCGATGTTCGCAACGTGACTGCATTGGGGTAGTCCACCTCACCGAGGTGCTTGCTGCGGCCGTAGAGATCCTGCGCGTCGGCCGGGTCTTCTTCCTTGTAAAGACCCTTGCGTCCGTCGAAGACGCAGTCGGTGCTCACATGAATCAAGCGCGCGTCGATGAGTGCGCACATCCGCGCCAGCCGGTGCGGCAGGATCGCGTTGATGGGAATGGCCTGCAGTGGATCATCGGCTTCGGCCAACTGCTTGACCAACCCGATGCAGTTGATGACCACGTCGGGCCGCACCTGCGCGAATAGGCGCGCGAGGCTGTCGACATTCTCGACATCGACGCCAGTGACCACCCGATCGCGCAGCGCAGCTGGGAGAAGTCGCACCGAGGCGGCAGAGCGCACCGACCCCCAGGCCGAATGGCCCGGGCTCTCTGCGAACACGCGCAGGACCGCATTGCCCAGCATCCCGGCAGCGCCGAGCACGAGGACGGTGGTGTTGGCTTCAGACATGATCCGTCTCCATCGGCGAGTTGGGCGCGCGGGCCCCGGGACGGCCGCCACGCAATTCCTCGAAGCGCTGCACCAGCCGGCGCGCGAGCATGCTGGGCTCGAAGTGTTCAAGGTAGTAGCGGCGGCCCGCTTGGCCCATGGCCGCGCGGGCTTCGGTGTCGAGTTGGTGCAGTTGACGTACCGCAGCCGCCAGCGCGTGCGCGTCCTCGGCGGGGCACACCAAGCCGGCGCCCGAGTCGGCGAGTACACGGGCGCCTTCGCCATCGAGCGACGCGATCACCGGTCGACCGGCGGCCAGGTATGCCTGGATCTTGCTGGGTACCGTTTGGCTGAGTTGGGGGTCGCGCGTCAGGCTCACCAGCAAGGCAGAGGCCTGGGCCAGGATACCCGGCATCTCTTGCGGTGCGAACCGGCCGGGAAGTTGCACGTTGCCCAGTGCCAAGCGCCTGGCTTCCGCCTGCACCCATTCGCCGCGACTGCCACTGCCCACCAGCACGAAGCGAACGTCGGGCAGGTCGGTCAGCAGGCTTGCGGCTTCCAGCACGGTGTCCAGCGCTTGGACCGTGCCGAGGTTTCCTGCGAAAACGACATTGAACCCTGGTGCAAGACGCAGGGCAGGCTCGCCCCGGGGCTCGTCCATGAAAGCCAGTTCGCCTGGATTGGGGTGGTACTCCACCGGCGTCCGGCCAGACATGGCGGCTACCAGGGGGACGAAACCCTGCGACTGCACGAGCACAAGATCGTTGCGACGGTACAGCCAGCGCACGACGGTCGCCACCGCAGCCAACACCCGCCGGTTGCGCACGAACCCGGTCACCTCGAGGCTCTGGGGCCAGAGGTCCTGGACCCAGGTTACCAACGCGCCTCGCGTGGCGGCCCGGATCACGAGCGCCGGGAAGATCTGGAGGATGGGCGAAACGCCGTAGACGAACACGATGTCAAAGCGCCTGCTGCGCAGCCGCCAGAGCCCAAGCAGGCTGCCGGCGACGATGAACGACAGGTAATTCGCGATCAGCCCACGCGCACCCGTGCGACCACGAGCCACCAGCGGTACACGGTGAATCTCCAAGCCTTCACGGGATTCGCTGCTGCTGTGCCACCAGCGGTAGCCCGGAAACGTCGCACCGTCCGGGTAATTGGGTTGCCCTGTCAGGATGCTCACTTCGCAGCCTGCATCTCGAAGAGAGGCCGCCACTTCGTTGATGCGAAAGGTCTCGGGCCAGAAGTACTGGCTGACGATCAGAATCTTCATCGAGGCGCCCGCCTCAACCGGCTTTTGGAATCGCCGCGCGGATCAGTTCTTCCTTCTGCGCTTGCGCCGGGTAGCTGATCAATACAGCGCGATACGGCCCCTTGAACACGAAGAGACTTCCTGCCGAGGCCCCGACGACACCGCAGGTCTCGATGAGTTTCCCGATGTCGCCCAGCGATCCTGCCCCGCCCAGCATCGTCATGGGCAGACGCACTGCGGCGCGCACGCGCGCGGCCAAAGCCAGGTCGTAGCCCTTCATCTGGCCGTCGTCGTCGATCGAGTTCACGACGATCTCTCCCGCGCCGAGCGCTGCCACCTGTTTGGCCACCTCGACGATGCCACGCCCCGTATTGCGTGTGGCGTTGTGCGTCCAGACTTCAGGCTCGCGACCGAAGCTGCGTTTTTTCACATCGAGTACGACGACCACGCTCTGACTGCCGATCTCCGCGGCGATCTCGCTGATCAATTCGGGACGCTCCAGCGCCGCCGAGCTGATGGCGACCTTCTCCACACCGAGCCCGATGATGCGCTTGGCTTGCTCTGCAGCCTTGATGCCGCCGCCGTAGCACAGCGGCATTCGGCACTCCGCAGCGAATTGGGCGATCAGCCGGAAGTTCGGCTCGCGTCCCTGCGCTGTGGCGTCGATATCGAGAACGATGAGTTCGTCTGCTTCTTTCTCGTTGAAGATCTTGACGGCATTGATCGGATCGCCAACGTACTTCGGCTCCTTGAAGCGCGCCGTCTTCACGAGACCGCCGTCCTGCACCAACAGACAAGGGATGATTCTCGGCTGCAACATCTTCAGAGCTCCGCGAAGTTCTTCAGCAGCTGCGCGCCGAAGTGGTGGCTCTTCTCCGGATGGAATTGCACGCCATAGATATTGTCGGCGTGCACCGCACAACTGAAATCGATGCCGTAACGCGACACCGCCGCGATGTCCTGAGCCCGGGTGCAGCTGAAGTAAAACGAATGCAGGAAATAGAACCGGCACTCGTCTTCCAGTCCAGCGAAAAGGCGCGCATCAGCCGAGGGCTGAACATCATTCCAGCCCATGTGGGGAAGCAGCAGATCCAATTCGAGCGACTTGAAGCCCTTGACGTGGCCATCAATCCATCCCAGGCCAGCCGAGCGACCTTCATCGCTGCCACGTGCCAGTATCTGCATGCCGACACAGATGCCAAGCACCGGCACCTTTTGCTTTGTTACCAACTCGTCGAGGGTGCCGCGCATTCCTGAACCGTCGAGCAACTCCATCGCATGATCGAACGCCCCAACGCCGGGGAGGATCAGCTTGTCGGCTTGACGCAATTCTTCCGGGGTGCGTGCCACCGCCGCCTCGATGTTGAGGCGCTTGTACATGTTGAGGAACGCCGAAATGTTCCCCAGCCCATAGTCGATGACCCGGATCATCGGATGATGGCGCGTTGGACGCCAAAGGTTCGCATGATGGACGTGCCGAGCTGGATGAGCGGCATCGCCGACTTGTAGTCGTGGTACGACTTGAGCGGCAGGCGGTGCAGCGCCCGAAGCTCATCCACACTGATGTCGAGCTTGGTGGCGATGTACTCGAAATCCTGCTCGATCGTGGCTTCGTCGTAAGCGGGGCGCGAGACGCGATCGAGCGCTTCTTCTCGCGTCATCTGCTTGGTCAGGATCAAGCTGGAGAAGTGTGCGCGTCGCTTGTCGAAGCCGAACCTCGTGGGCAACCAGTAGCCCTCGAAGAAGCGGGTGAAGCGGGATTCGTAGTGCTTGTGAGCGTAGCGCTGCCAACCGAACCGGTCGATCAGGAGCTGCATCGCGTCTTCTTTGATGTAAGGCACGTAGTTCAGCGGCCGCAGAACCTTCACGCCCTTCACGTAGCGGTAGTAAATTTTGTAGGTGAAGATGTCCGATTGAGGGAAGGTCTTCAGCGGGATGCTGCCGAAGTGGCGATGGATGTCGCGAAGGTGGCGCAGGTCGGAAGCGTGATACGCCCACTCAAGCGGCTCTCGCACGCATTCTGTGGAGTAGTTGCCGCCGTTGAGGATGTACTTGAAGCCGTGCTTCGCCGCAAACTTGTACAGCGCCGCTCCAAACGCGTGGTCCTGTGGAACATCGAGATGCGGGACCTGCGACTTGAAGAAGGCCAACTGCAGATCCTTCATCTCTTGCCAGTTGACAACCTCTGTGTGCAGGTCGAGACCCAGGCCTTCCACGATGCGCTCGATGTTGTGCACCGCTTGCTGAGAGTTCCAGCCTGCGTCGACATGAAAGATCAGAGGCCGCAGCCCGAACTTCTCTTTGGCAAGGTAAGCGAGATAGGAGCTGTCGACACCGCCGCTGATGCCCAAGATGCAGTCGTGCGACTTGCCTTTGCCAGCCTCCCGAACCTTTTCAACCTGGGCCATGATGTCGCGTTCGCCGCGTTCATCGGTGTACCAGTTCGGCAGGATGTTGGCGAAATAGTTGTTGCAATAGTCGCAACGGCCATTCCCGTCGAACACAATGTTCGAATCGGTGGTGTCCATGATGCAGTTGCAGCAGATCTGGTACGGGCGTGGGGCCATGACGTGTTCGTAATCCGGCGAGACAGAGCTGAGGGATGTCCGAGTCAGCCTGCTAGGCTGTAGCAAAGCTGTATCCGCATCTAGCTAGGTACATTTTTGAAGAAGTGGCTTAGCGAGCTTGTCGGTTGGCAGTCGCTGGAGCTTTGAAATTTTGGATTGTAGCCCGGTGCGGTTACCAGCCTGAAAGGAGCCCGTACAGCTTCTGGCGGGTCGCATAGAGAAACCTGTTCGCGATCGAGAGCGTTCGCAACTTCTCTACGAAGCGAACTCGGCTGCGAAGGATCCCCAGCACGCTGCCACGCAGGCGACTTTCCTCGCATTCGATCAGGCCGCGCAGAATCACCCTCGCGTGCTCGTTCAGCTCAGCCTCGAATTGCTTGTAGAACATCGTGAACGCACGTCGACGCGCGGTTATCTTTTTATTGTAGTCGTCGAATCCGCTCATCATGTTGATACTGTTGCCTTCGTGCACACGCCATGCGCAGCCGACAATGTCTGAATGAACGATTTTCCAGTTCGGGAAGTGCGTTACTGATAGCTCCATCCAGGTGTCCTCGTTGGGGAGCGACTCTGGAACAGGGAACATTTTGGTTCGAGCCAAATGGTTCATAAGTGGTGAAACGCCGCTCAGTGCTCCCCGCCCTGGCGCTCTCGGGACAACGTGCCCGTCAAACTTCTTTATGTCTGAAAGCGTAACGAGCTTGCACAAACCAACCGTTGGGGTGTCGTAAGGGAGATCCTTTATCTTTGCCAGTCGGGCAGCCAAGCTGCCTTCTGGCATGAGATCGTCGCCTGCGAAAATGCAGGTAAATCGCCCGCTGGATTCTGCGACTCCCAGGTTAAAGGCGGAGCATTTTCCTGTTTTCGGATTGCGTATCAGGCGCATACCCGCTTCATTTGCTGCCAGCCGCGTAAGGATCTCTACAGTTCGATCTGTCGAATTGTCGTCGACGACAATAAGCTCAAGCGTTACGCCTTCCTGAGCGAGAATGCTGCGTACGGCGCTCTCCACGAAGACCTCTTCATTTCGCACCGCCATGACCACCGTGACGTCCGGGTTGGTTGTGTGGATGTTCATATTTTTTGATTGTTAGGGAGAGTTGGATCGTTGGCCTGTGAAGGTGCACCTTGATCGTGCTGATGCTCAACTGGGCGAGGCCGAGCGCGCGGTGGACGAGTCTCTACTCTGCAAAAAAGCGCGAGAGTGAAGATCAGTACATAACCAACGCTCAAGAGTGTTCCGATCAGGCCGCTACTGAAGAGCGTGAGGCAGTAGATCATCCAGAGGGCTTTGAATGCCTCGTCCTTGGATCTCGCAAACCAACGCAACGATTGCCCGATGAAGAGGGAAAAGATAACAAGACCCGGCCAGCTGAAATTTACGAATGCTTCAGTGATGTAGACCGCATTCGAACTGGCGATGTCATTCCAGCTCCACTGTTGCTCGAACACGATCTTTTCCAGCGGGATCCGCTCAAGTCCGAATATGGCGGCAAGAAAGGAGCTGGTGGCGCCCCACATCAGCTCGCGATTGAATTGTTCCGCAAAGACTAGCAAAGTGTCCGACGCCGTAAACATTGGGACGGCGACGGCTCGCCATATGAGGTGATCTATCGCTCCCGTCGGGAGATAGCCGGCGCCGAAGAAGTCACCGCTGGCTGCGCTGCTCGCGGTTTCGAACTCCGACTGGCCGCCGAATGACAGGAGCGTAACGGCGTAGAGCAGCACTATGCTGGCAGCGATGATGATCACAACCCGAGCGCCGCTCGCTCGGTATCGCTGTGCAAAGACGTACAACAAAGGCAGTACTACGTTGATGAAAAGCGCCTTTGCCAAGAAGCTGATTGAGAACGCCAAAAACAGTGCAGTGAGTACGAACCGGAGTCGGGACTTTTCAAGGAATAAAGTAGCAAGGCTGTAGGGGAGCAGGGCGCCGACGAAAATGGTGCTCATATAGAGAAGAGCGACCTCGATGCCAACTCGAGATTTCAAGAAGTCGCCGCGTTGTTGACTAAGCTCCGCGGTGTTTGCACCCTGGAGCGCAGAAATAATCGGTATTGAGTCTGCGGTGCCGAAGGTGATCAACAGGAATGCGACAAAGGCTACCCAGATAATCGTATGAAATGCCTTTGCGTTGATGCTGATTCGGGGTGCGGATACGCGAAACCGATGGTCCAGGAGCGGAAGGTTGTAGCCAACCGCAATAGCTATGCATGCCGCGGTCGTCAAGCCGGCAAGCTCCATGAAATAGGGGTTCGGCAGTAGCAAGAGATCTACGCCAATTGGTAAAGCTGCGTATACGAGGAAAATCGCAGCGACGAACAGCACAACGGCCAGTCGCGTGCTCGTCAAACTACGAAAATTCAACATGGACGTGCAGACTTTTCGCTTCTGGAGCGCGCTGTGCCTTGGCTCATCTCACGATAGAGCGCTTGAACTGGCGGCGCTGTTATCAATAACTGGCCAGCCAGCACGAAGTGCATTTTTGAAACAGGTTCGAGCGAATCTTTGGTCGAGATGGACAAGTTCATTGCCCCGTGTGACGCGTGGTCCCTCGACTGAAAGCTTGAGCTACACCGCGTGCTGGGTGCTGCTAAGGAACCTTTGGGAACGTTCTCCATCATGCGAGAAACCTCGCGAATTGCGCGTGAGCCAGCAGCAGGGCAAAGGCCGCCAACACCCACGCCAGCGTGATTGCCAGCGTCTTGCCAAACTTGGCGAAGAGGCGTGGAACTCCGATCGACGTGATTCTCAGCACCGTGCCGAGGTAGGCCGCGTAAAAAACGAGGCCTGACAGCGCGTAGACCTCGCCAAGCTGTTCGGGGGCCCACTCCGCGGCGGCAACGACCGCCCCCACGCGTACGACCAAGCCGATCACCTGGAGCTTGAGTGCAACGCTCTGGTGACCTGTGACGTGCAGCGCCATGGAGACTGGCGAAGCGAGGAACTGCATCAGGAACCAAGGCACCATCCAACTGACCAGCCACCCGGCACGTTCCCACGGAGCCCCGAACAGCAGGGGAAAGGCCAGGGGCGCGACGATCGCGGCAAACAGAAGCGGGCCTGTGCCTGTCCGCATAAGGGAAATCAGCACAGCTGCTGTGAAGGGCCCCAGGCGCCCTTCACGGTGCGCCGTGGGTGCCTGTGAGAGGTAGACCTGACCAACGGCACTGCCGATGACGGCCATGGGGACCTGCATCACCTGCATGGCAAGCAACAGAAAGCCAGCCTCAGGACCGGCTGCTACCGCTGCGATCAGGATCACCGGCAACTGGATCGATGCACTGTTCGCCAGAGACTCCAGGGTCGAGAACTGCGGGAACCGCTTGTAGCTGGCGGCAAGGCCTCGCAGCTGCGTCGAGGTGAGCGCCCGAATGCGATGCGCATTGGCCCTGATCACGCGCCAGGCGAGCCAAGGAAACGACGCAGCGCCGTAGAGGATGTTCGAGATCAACAGCCCCCCCGGCCCAACGCCAAGCCAGCCCAGGCTCAGTTGGGCAGAGGCACTCATGGCCGACTGCGCAACACGTGCCTTCGCCAGGAGAGGGAAGGCCTTTTCCCGAACGAGATAGCCCTGAAAAGCGGCGTAGCTGGCAACTGAGAAGATGCCGATGGGCAACAACCAGATCCACTGCGCGAGTGCAGCCTGAGCGGGGTTACCAGACGCGAGCCAACTTGCCCCCAGTGCCGCCAGTGCAGCAGCAGACAGGCTGACCACCACGGCTGCGGCCATGGACAGGGCCAGCAGTCCGATGGCGTCCACATCCGCCTCTGGCATCGGGATGGCGATATCGAAACGCAGGCAGGCAGCCGAGCCGATGATGCTGACGATCCCTGCGAAAAGCGCCAACGTGCTGAAGTCGGTAGGTGAGTACAAGCGCGTCGCCAAAGGGAGCGCAGCAGCGGTGATCACGTGCCCAAAAGCAGTGCCGGCCACCAGCACGCCCACAGAGCGCAGAAAACTTCTCGGCCGCTGAGTCTGGCGGTTCCGAGTGGTTGTCATCTTGCGCGGCTTTCGCTGAACAGCGGAACCTGGGGGGTTCCACGCTGGGGCTTGTGTGGACGTGCTGACCCTCAACGGCCAGCGATGGCCCGCAGGGCTTGCACGATGCGGCGTTGATCGGCTTCGTTGAGATCCGGGCTCATGGGCAGGCTCATGACGCGTGCCGCTGCCTCGGTGCTGTTCTGACAGCAATCCGGGCAGCAGTGATGGGCGTAGGCTGGCTGATGGTGCAGCGGCTTAGGGTAGTGCACGGCGGTTGGGATACCCTGCTCTTGCAATGCCGCCTGAACCTGCGGCCGATCGTTCACGAATACTGTGTACTGGGCCCACACGCAATCGCGGTCGGGTCGCACTGTCAGCAACCCGATGCCGCTGCCGGCCAGCAACTCGGCATAAAGCTCGCCGATCTCTCGACGGCGCTGCAATTCCCACTCGAAGCGTTCGAGCTTGGCAAGTACCACCGCGCACTGCAGCGTGTCCATGCGGCCACCCACACCCAAGCGCGTATGGGTGTAGCGCGCGCTCTGGCCATGCACGCGTATCTCGCGGCAGGCCTGGGCTAGCGCGTCGTCGTTGGTGAAGATGGCCCCGCCATCACCGTAGCACCCCAGTGGCTTGCTCGGAAAGAAGCTCGTGCAACCAAAGGTGCTCAGGTTGCAACTACGACGGCCCTTGTAGGTGGCGCCGAAGCTCTGTGCTGAATCTTCGATGACCGGCAGATTTCCGTGTCGAGCGGCGATCGCGTTGATCTCGTCCATGTCTGCCACCTGCCCGTACAGACTGACCGGCATGATCGCGCGAGTGCGCGGCGTGATCTTCGCCTCGATCCCTCTCCAATCCAGGTTGCAGGTGTCGGGCTCAATGTCGACGAAAACAGGCACGCCGCCGAGCAGAACAATCACCTCGGCCGTTGCAGCAAACGTGAAGGGCGACGTGATTACTTCGTCTCCAGGCTTCAGCTCAAGCGCCATCAGTGCGATCAACAGCGCCTCGGTGCCGCTTGCTACCGTGATGCAATGTTTCGCGCCGCTGAAGGCCGCCAGTTTTTGTTCCAGCTCTTTGACCTCCGGGCCCATGATGTATTGCCCATGGTCCAGTACCGCTTGCATGCGATGGCCGATGCTGTCCTTCAGCGCCAGATACTGGCTCTTCAGGTCGATGAACTCGATCTTTCCGGTCATGGTTTTCCTTCGGCCATTTGGCATGCACCCGAGCGCAATTCGTATCGTTCGCCGGTGGCAGGGCACTGCGCTTCGCCGTCGCCCTTTAGAGGCAGTGCGAGCCGCTCGCCATGCCGGCTCATCCAACCGATCTGACGAGCGGGCACCCCGACCATCAGTGCAAAGTCCGGCACATCCCTGTTGATTACCGCACCTGCGCCCACGAAGGCGTACCGCCCCACGGTCGTGCCGCATACGATCGTGCAATTGGCGCCCAGCGTTGCCCCCTGGCGGATGAGCGTGCGCCGGTACTCGGCTTTGCGGCTCACGGCGCTGCGAGGGTTGTAGACGTTCGTGAAGACCATGCTCGGGCCGCAGAAGACATCGTCCTCGAGCTTCACGGCGTCATAGATGGACACGTTGTTCTGGATTCGGGCGTTGTCTCCGATGTCGACATCGTTGCCAATGAAGACGTTCTGGCCGAAGGAACACCGCGCGCCAATGCGCGCACCGCTGCTGATGTGAACGAAGTGCCAGACGCGGCAGTCTTCACCGAGTACAGCGCCCTCGTCGATGATGGCACTGGGGTGAATGGTGGTCGCCACTGTCAGTACGCCAACGGCAAGTTGACGCGCTTGCCGTCACGTGCCGACATGTACAGCGCAATCAGCAACTCGAGTGATTTCAGGCCTTCGCGCCCGTCGGTCTCGGGTTCGGCCTCACCGAGCAGCGTGCTGATCACGTTGTGGTAATACAGCGGATGCCCAAAGCCATAGACCGATGTCGTTTGGTAACTCGCATCACCGATCTGGGCATCCATCTCGTGCGGCGTTTCGAACTCCCAGTGCTTGATTTCGTTGACCGCCACGCCGCCGATGCGGACCGAGCCGCGTTCACCGAGGATCGTGATCGAGCCTTCAAGGTTCTTGGGGTACGTGAGCATCGTGACGTTGATCGAGCCCATGGCTCCGTTCCGCCATTTCAAGGCCGCCACGCCGGAGTCCTCGACCTCGATGTTGCGAGCCAATGTCGCGGTGTAGGCCATCACGCTTTCCACCGGGCCACAGATCCAATCCAGCAGGTCTACGTAGTGGCTGGCCTGGTTCATGAATGCCCCGCCATCGAACTCCCACGTCCCGCGCCAGGCGGCGCTGTCGTAGTAGCTCTGTGGGCGAGTCCAGAACACATTGACGTTGACCATGTAGATCCTTCCGAAGCGGCCGCCGTCAACGGCCTGCTTGAGAAGCTGGAGGGTGCGGTTGCGCCGGTTCTGCTTCACCACGAACAGCCGGACCCCGGCCTCGTCGCAGGCCCGGACCATGGCGAGCCCGTCATGCCAACGTGTGGCCATGGGCTTCTCTGTCATCACGTCACGGCCGCTCTTCGCAACCTCAATGGCCTGGGTTGGGTGCAGACCGCTGGGTGTCGTCAAGATGACGCAATCGGCTTGGGTTGCTGCCAACATCGAAGCAAGGTCGCGGTGGCCTCGCGCGCCAGTACGGGCAACCGCGGCCTCCAATGCCTTGGGGTCGTGGTCACACACATCGAGAAGCTCGCAGCGGTCGGCGTGGGTCTTGATGGCTTCAAAGTGGTTGGCCGCGATGCGGCCACACCCCACGAGAGCGAACCTGACCTTGCGGCCAGAGATGGGTGGGCGGTTGACGTGCATGGTGGTGATTGGGGTAAGGACGAAGGGTTGCCGATGCGCTGGGTTCAAGCTCTCAGGCCGAACCGAATCGGCCATCAGGCCGAGGTCTTGGAGAACGTTCTGCCAGGTTCATGCGAGATCCGAATCAAGGCTGCTGCCGATCGTTCTCCGCTGTTGTGAGCGCCAAACGGCGCCGGCGAAAACCGGCCACGAGCGCGTACAAAGTGGTGCCGAACATGGCCAAGATCGCTGCGGCGGCGGCATACCGAATTCGCTTGGGCCCCGCCTTGCGCTCCGGCGGCTGGGCGATGTCAACGATCTGGATCAGAGCGCCTTCTCGGCTCTCGTCCACTCGCGCAAGTTCGTACTGCTTGACGAAGATTTCAAAGAGCGTCTCTTGGTACTTGAACTCGCGGTACCTGTCGATGTAATCCGAGTCGCCATTGGTCTTGTCACCCTGCCGCTCGAGGCGGGACAACTGGTCTTGGAGTGCCAGCAATGCCGTCTGCTGTTGCATCACCTCGGGTGTGTTCTCGGCGAACATTCGGCGCAGCGTCTGCAGGCGGACTTCAACTGCCGTGGCCTGGGCTCTGAGTCGCGCGTAGCTCTCCGCAGTGGCTTTCGGCTCGGCCTTCAGCGCGCCTTGATTGATGCCGCTTGCCTCAAGGGCTGCTTGCGCCTTGGCCAAACGTCCTTTGGACTCGGAGAGTTGTCGCTCGAAGAAAACCCGACGCTGCTGGGCCTCTGAGACCGCCAGACTGGTTGTCAACAGACGGAGTTGGTCCACGTAGGCATTCGCAATGGCAGCGGCGCGCGCCGGGTCACGGTCGTCCACGTCGATGCTGATGAGGCCATCGCGCTTGCCTACGCTGATGCGCACGCTGTCCTTGAGTTGCAGCCGGGCATCTGCCCGCAGTTCTGCCTTGTAGAGCGCGATCAGCCCGAACTTGTCGATGATGCGATCGCTGGTGGTGACGCTCTGCATCAGCGAAACGTACTGATCCGCCGGGCTCTTGACCCCCGCCAAACCACCTGCCAGCCCCGCCAGGGCACCCAACTGGGACAGGGCGGCGGCTGCTGAGCTTTGTTGCTGCTGTGGCGGCAGGATGACGGTGCGTGCCGTGTACCACTTCGGAAGCAGGCTCGCGAGGCCGAAACCTACCGTGCCTGCGACTAGCGTTGAGATGGTCACGAAGCGCCACTTCGCGACCAGCATGGCCCAGATTTCCGAGAGCGATATGACGGGACCCGCGTCCTCATCTTCAAGCTCCGCGGTGTTTGATCTGCTCCTGTCCATTGCAGCGGCTTCGTCCGATTTCATCTCAGCGCCTTGATCGCTGCAGCCCCCAGGCCAAACTGCGCAAGGATCTGGGTCCATTCCTTGACGCTTTGCACGATCGTGGTCCTGCCGACCTCCTCAGGTACAAAGATCGTGTCGCCCGGCTGCGCCGGCACACCAGCCAGCGAGCCGCCGCCGCCGAACCACGAATTGTCCTGGCGCGCGCTGATCACGCTGCCATTTGCGCGCAAGACAAACACGCTGTCGGTGTCGGCGCCGCGGGTGGGGCCTCCAGCCAAACGCAAGAAGTCGTCCACGCTGCGGCCCTGATTGAACAGGTAGTTGCCACCGTTGAAAACGCTTCCGAAAACGCCGACCGAATTGGGCCGCGAAGGGACGTAAAGGCGATCACCGTCTTCGAGAGCCAGTGCGGGTAGTTCGGGGGCAACTCCCTCACTGAACTGAAGCACGATCCGTCCCGTGGGGCGCACCTCACGCAGCCGTTGGATCAGCATCGAGGATCCACTGCCCGCGGCCGCTTGTGCGGCAGCCTCGTCAGCGTTGAGCGCGCGTCGTGTGTAGGCGGCCTTCGAGAACTCGACGTCCAGATCTCGCAGGGCGCGGTCGTAGTTTTCCTGCTGCCTCGCCCTGACGCTTTCTCGCGAGAATTCAGCGCCGAAGACGTAGGCCTGCGTTGTGAGGCCACCTGCGGCTCGCAAAGCGTCTGCCAGCGTGCTGTCGGGTGGCAGGACATACTCGCCGGGCCTCGCCACTTCGCCCTCAACGCGCACGCGCTTGTTCTGCAACTGGACCGACAGTCGCGAGTCCACTTGGCTGAACGCGCGGATGATGTCGCCACTCTTAAGTTCGCGTCGGGCTTCATCGGGCCAGCGCAACTGCGTAATACGCTTTCCTTCGCGGTCACTCAAGCTCTCGACGGTGAGGCGAGAACGGTCAGCCACTGCCGTGAATCCACCGGCCATGACCATCGCATCCTGCACCGTTTCGCCGGGTACCAGCTCAATGACGGCAGGCCTGTTGACGCTGCCGATCAGGCCCACTTGCGAACCTACGGGGCCGATGTGGATGACGTCCTCGGCTTGCACGGTGCGGTCGGCCGACTTGTCGCCTTTCAGCAGCAAGTCGTACAGGTCGAACGCGGCGACGGTCTTTCCGCCGCGCCGCAGTTCGATCTTCCGGAAACTGCCCGCGGTAGAAGGCCCGCCGGACCTGATCAGGACGTTGACAATGGTCGACAGACTGGTGACGTGGTGTGCGCCGGGGCGCTTGGCGAAGCCGGTGACATAGACGCGCACACTTCGCAGTTGCCCCAGACCAACACTGAGCTGGAAGTTCTTGAACACTTGGCCGACCCGGCGGCTGATCACGTCGGGCAGGTCGGCGTAGCGTGTTCCTGCAACCATGAAACTGCCGATGCGCGGGAGGCTGATTCGGCCGGACCGATCCACCGTCGCGCGCACGTCGGCGTCTACGCTGCCCCACAACGTGACCTGAATCTCGTCGCCAGCGGCGATCAGATAGTCTGCAGGCACCAGTGCCGTCGGGTCGGCACCGGCCAGCGCCTGGGGCACGGAAACCACCTCAGAGCCAAGGCGGCGGACATCTTGTGCGGTTCCCGAGATACTGCGGACGTAGCGTTCGAAGTCGTCAGACTCGTAGGGCGTTGCTTGTTCAACAAGGGTCTGTGCCGGCAAGGCGCTGGTTGAAGGCGCTGTGTCGCGCTGCGGCACGGCAGCCGCGGGCCGAAGCCGGATCGGTGTTCCGGAGTTGGCGATGCCAGCCTCGGCCACTGGCTCGGTTTGCGCCTGTACCGGCGCGACTGCCACAAGCCAAATGGCAAGTGTCCAGCGCAGCCGGCCCAACCATGTCGCGTGCCGCGACTGGGCCGAAGAGGTGGCTTTGCTCTGGACGTCTGTCATGTCTCCGGTCCGATGAGTTTCAAATCGAGGGTCAAGATCGAGTGGTGACCTGGTGCAGCTAGGTTCCGGCAGCCGCGGTAACCTGTTCGTCTTGGGGCCGTGGTGGTTTGTAGGGCGCGCGTCGCATCTCGCCGGGTGGGGCGGGCGAGGATCGCGGTAACTGCGCATTCTAGGTCGACGCCGGCCTGTGTCTTTGGCAGGCCGTGATCCACGGGGATAATCGCCGGATGAATCAAGACACGACTGGCGCTGGCTCTATCCCCGCCGACGATCTCGCGGCGGCAACCTTGACTGCCCCCCTCTTCAACACCCTCCCCCTCGACCCCAAGCTCCTCCGGGCCGTGGCCGACAGCGGCTACGCGGCCATGACCCCCATCCAGGCCAAGGCCATTCCCATCGTGCTGGAAGGCCGGGATGTGATGGGCGCGGCGCAGACGGGCACCGGCAAGACCGCGGCCTTCACCATTCCGCTGCTGCAGAAGATGCTGCGGCATGAAAACGCCAGCATGTCGCCGGCCCGTCACCCGGTGCGCGCGCTGGTGCTGGCGCCCACGCGCGAACTCGCCGACCAGGTGGCCAACAACGTCAAGAACTACGCCAAGCACACCAACCTGCGCTCGGCCGTGGTGTTCGGCGGCATCGACATGAAGCCGCAGACGCTGCAGCTGAAAGCCGGTGTCGAGGTGCTGATCGCCACGCCGGGCCGCCTGCTCGACCACATCGAAGCCAAGAGCGCCGTGCTCAACCAGGTCGAGTACGTGGTGCTCGACGAAGCCGACCGCATGCTCGACATCGGCTTCCTGCCCGACTTGCAGCGCATCCTGTCCTACCTGCCCAAGGCCGGCCGACAGACATTGCTGTTCTCGGCCACCTTCTCGCCCGAGATCAAGAAGCTGGCCAACAGCTACCTGCAAGACCCGGTGCTGGTGGAAGTCGCGCGGCCCAATGCCACCGCTTCCACCGTGGAGCAGCGTTTCTACGGCACGAACGACGACGACAAGCGCGCCGTCATCCGCCAGATCCTCCGCCAGCGTGCGCTGTCGCAGGCCATCGTCTTCGTCAATTCGAAGCTGGGCGCGGCGCGTCTGGCCCGCTCGTTCGAGCGTGACGGCCTGCGCACCCAGGCCCTGCACGGCGACAAGAGCCAGGACGAACGCCTGAAGGCCCTGGCCGCCTTCAAGGCCGGTGAAGTGGACGTGCTGGTGGCCACCGACGTGGCCGCGCGGGGCCTCGACATCACCGACTTGCCGGCGGTCTTCAACTTCGACGTGCCTTTCCACGCCGAAGACTACGTGCACCGCATCGGCCGCACGGGCCGCGCCGGCGCCTCGGGCCTGGCCGTGACGCTGGTGACGCGCGACGACACGCGCCAGGTGGCCGAGATCGAGAAGCTCATCAAGAAGAAGCTCGACATCGAGCCCTTCGAACTGGAAGACGAGCGTGTGCGCCGGCCGCGCCGTGACGACAGCGAGGAGCGCGCACCACGCGAACGCGCCGAAGCCCCTGCCGTCGCCCTTGTCCGCGCAGAAGCGCCACGGCGCCCGTCGCCCGCCTCGCGCGATCCGTTCTTCGACAAACCCTATGAACCCGCGGCCCGCAACGAGCCGCCTGCCTGGGAGGCCGCGCCCAAGGCTGCCGTGCCGGCCACCATGCGCCCGGGGGCGGGCCTGTCGCCCAACATCCGGCCCAAGAAGAAAGTCGCGTCGCTGCTCGGTGGCGGCCGCTGATCGCCCGCCGGCGCTTCAGCCCGCCAGCAGCGCAAACACCGCGGGCCAGCGCTCGGGCAGCTGGGGCGGCTGATGCCGCCAGCGGGCCACGGTGTCGGTGCGGCACCAGCCGCCAGCCAGCGTCAGGCCGCAGGCGAGGCTGATGCGGGTGGCGGGCTGCAGTATGGCCAACAAAGCGACCATCAACGCCGCGTTGCGGTAGGGCGTCTCGATCATCAGCTGCGTCTGCTGCTGGCGGCGCGAGAGCGATTCCAGTTCCTTGATGCGCGTGGCGCGTGCAGCCGCGTCTTGCGGCAGGTAGCCAACGAAGGCAAAGCTCTGCCCGTTCAGGCCGCTGGCCGCCAGGGCCAGCAGCAGCGAGCTGGCGCCCGCCAGCGGCAGCACCGGCACGCCCGCCTCGTGCGCGGCCTGCACCAGCGCCGCGCCCGGGTCGGCCACCGCGGGCAGGCCCGCCTCAGAGAGCAGGCCGAGGTCGTGCCCGGCCAGCGCGGGCTGCAGCAGGGCGCGCCACTCGGCCGCCGGTACCGCTTCGCGGCTGCCCTTGCGCGGCCGCGGCAGTTCGGTGATCTGCAAGGCCTGCACGGGCGCGGCCAGCGGCACCAGCGCGCCCACGCGCTTGAGAAAGGCGCGTGTGCTGCGGGCGTCTTCTGCCGCCCAGTGCAGCAGGCCGGCGGCCTGGCGGATCACGCCTTCGGGCAGCACCTCGCGCAGGTCGACCTCGTCGGCGCCCAGATCCAGGGTGTTGGGCACCAGCAGCAGGCGCCCTGTTGGCGCTGGGGCCGTCATGGCTGCAGCGGGTCCAGGCCCGCGCGGCGCAGCATCTGGCAGGTGCGGATCAAGGGCAGGCCAATGAGCGCGGTGGGGTCGTCGCTCTCGATGGCGTCGAGCAGCGCGATGCCCAGGGTCTCGCATTTGGCGCTGCCGGCGCAGTCGTAGGGGTGGTCCAGGCGCAGGTAGTGCTCGATCTCGGCCAGGCCCAGGGTGCGGAACTGCACCGTCACGGCGGCCAGCTGGGCCTCGGCATGGCCGGTGCTGGCGCGCACCACGGCCAGCGCGGTCTGGAAGACCACCCGTTGGCCGCTCAGGCGCTGAAGTTGCAGCACGGCGCGCTCGTGCGTGCCGGGTTTGCCGATGGGCTCGCCGTGCAGATCGGCCACCTGGTCGGCGCCGATCACCACCGCTTGCGGGTGTTGGGCCGCCACCGCCTGGGCCTTGGCCAGGGCCAGGCGCAAGGCCAGCGCGGCCGGGGCTTCGCCGGGCTGCGGGGTTTCGTCGACCTGCGGGGCGACGCAGGTGTAAGGCAGGCGCAGGCGGTCCAGCAGCTCGCGGCGGTAGCGCGAAGTGGAGCCGAGGATCAGCGCAGGTCTTGAAGAGGGGCTGGGCATGACCCGATTGTCCGCGCAGCTTGCTCGCCGCCGGCGCCCGCTCGCTACACTGCCTCGCCGGCCTTCGGGCCGCCGTTGCGCCTGCCCGCGCCTGCCCCGAGATGAAAGAACGAGCCTTCGACCCCCGCGCGCTGGACGTGCCCGCCTTGTGCAAGGCCGGCGCCCGGCTGGAAGGCCAGTGGCCGTTGATGGGCATGGAGCGTCTGGCCGCCGGCTTCAGTGCCGCATCGGACGGCGCGGTGGCCTGGTCGGCCACGGGCACTTTGGTGCCGGTGGCCGGCGGTGAGGCCGAAATTTGGCTCGAACTGGCGACCGGTGCTGATGTGCCCCTGCTTTGCCAGCGTTGCCTGCAGGCCATGACACAAAGGCTGGACGTGGAGCGGCGCTTCCGTTTCGTTCGCAACGAAGACGAAGCGCTGCGTCTGGACGAAGACAGCGAAGACGATGTGCTGGTGCTGCCCGCACGCCTGGACCTGCACGAACTGCTGGAAGACGAGCTGATCCTGGCGCAGCCCATCGTGCCGCGCCACGAGGCCTGCCCCGAGCCGCTGCCGATGCCGGGCGGTGACCTCGTCGAAGAAGACGAGCCCGCGCCGCACCCCTTCGCTGCTTTGGCCGCACTGCGGGGCCGCGGCGGGCAGGGCGGCGGGGGCTGACGCCTGCTGCAAGCAGGCCGGCCGGTGCTATACTCGCGGGCTTTGCAGAAAGCGGCTGACTCTTTTTGAGCCTGTGCCGTGGGTCTGCAGAGCTTTTTTCACAGCGTTCCACCGGCGGCCTGTTTCACCGGCGCCCTGCGGCCCGCAGCCGCAGCGCCTGCGCCTTGAGGCGCCACCGCCACGCCACTTTCAGCGCATCGGCGCACGTTGTTTGCAGCTCCGGTTGCCTCGCGTGTTGCCCCCAGGAGAATTCCATGGCCGTTCAGCAGAACAAGAAGTCGCCTTCCAAGCGCGGCATGCACCGCTCGCACAACGCCGTTGCCGCCCCCGGCACCGCCGTCGAGCCCACCACCGGTGAAGTGCACCTGCGCCACCACATCAGCCCGACCGGCTTCTACCGTGGCCGCAAGGTCCTGAAGACCAAGGCCGACGCCTGATTCCCGATGCAGGCCGTGCGCCGGTCTGCAACGCGCCGCGCGCATGTGGACCATGCGGCGCGGCTTGCAACGGCTGGCCTGAGCGCGTCTTCGTCGATGCGCCGGCTTGGCTGAAGCCCTGAACCCTGCCGTGTCCACCCACAGCGCCTTCACGCCGCTGCCTTTGGTGCGCCTGTCCGTCGACTGTATGGGCGGCGACCATGGCGTCAGCGTCACCCTGCCGGCCTGCCGGGCCTTCCTGGACAGCCACCCGCAAGCGGAACTCGTGCTCGTGGGGTCGGCCGCTGCGCTGGAAGGCGCACGCGGCTGGGCGCGCTGCACCGCCGTCACCGCCACCGAAGTCGTCACCATGGACGACTCGGTCGAGGTGGCCTTGCGCCGCAAACGCGATTCGTCGATGCGCGTGGCCATCCAGCAGCTCAAAGCCGGCGCGCATGTCTGCGTGTCGGCCGGCAACACCGGCGCGCTGATGGCGGTGTCTCGCTACTTGCTGAAGACGCTGGACGGCGTCGACCGGCCCGCCATCGCCACCGTCATGCCCAACCGGCAAGATGGCTACACCACCGTGCTCGACCTTGGCGCCAACGTCGATTGTCTGCCTGAGCACCTGCTGCAGTTCGCGGTGCTGGGCAGCGCACTCGTGGCGGCCGTCGACGGCAAGGCCGAGCCCACGGTGGGCTTGCTGAACATCGGGGAAGAGGCCATCAAGGGCAGCGAGACCATCAAGCGCGCCGGCGAGTTGCTGCGCGCCGCGGGTGAGCGGGGGCACATCAACTTTCACGGCAATGTGGAAGGCAACGACATCTTCAAGGGCACGGTCGACATCGTCGTGTGCGACGGTTTTGTCGGCAACGTGCTGCTCAAGACCAGCGAAGGCCTGGCCTCGATGCTGGGTGACTTCATCAAGCAGGAGTTCACGCGAACGCCGTTGAGCAAGCTGGCGGCCTTGGTGGCCATGCCCGTGCTGCAGCGTTTCAAGCAGCGCGTGGACCACCGTCGCTACAACGGCGCGGCGCTGTTGGGCCTGCGCGGCCTGGTCTTCAAGAGCCATGGGTCGGCCGATGCCTACGCCTTCGAACAGGCGCTGGCCCGGGCGTATGATGCCGCGCGAAACCGGCTGTTCGATCGTGTGCAAGACCGCATCGGCGACACCCTGCAGGCCGGCCTCGCCGCATCGCCATCGGGCGATGTCGCGCCGGAAACCGCTGCATGAACCCACTGCCATCGTCTCCTGCCCACGCTGATTCTGGCGCCCGTTACGCACGCATCACCGGCACCGGCAGCCACCTGCCGCCGCGCCGCCTGAGCAATGCCGACATGGCTGCGATGCTGGCCGAGCGCGGGCTGGAGACCAGCGACGAGTGGATCGTCGAGCGCACCGGCATCCGCGCCCGTCACTTCGCGGCCGAGGGTGTCAACGCCAGCGATCTGGCCCTGCCGGCAGCGCATGCCGCTTTGCAAGCCGCGGGCCGCACGGCCGACGACGTCGACCTGATCATCGTGGCCACCTCTACGCCGGACATGGTTTTTCCGTCCACGGCCTGCATCCTGCAGAACAAGCTCGGTGCCAACGGCTGTGCGGCTTTTGACCTGCAGGCTGTCTGCTCGGGTTTTGTCTATGCGCTGACGGTGGCCGATTCGATGATCCGTGCCGGCACCGCCAAGTGCGCGCTGGTGGTGGGCGCGGAAGTCTTCTCGCGCATCCTCGATTTCAACGACCGCACCACCTGCGTGCTCTTCGGCGACGGTGCCGGTGCCGTGGTGCTGGAGGCCAGCAGCGAGCCCGGCATCCTGGCCACCGACTTGCACGCCGATGGCAAGCACGTCGGCATCCTGTGTGTGCCGGGCACGGTGTCCGGCGGCTCGGTGCTTGGCGACCCGCTGCTCAAGATGGACGGCCAGGCTGTCTTCAAGCTCGCCGTTGGCGTGCTGGAGAGCGCTGCACGCGCCGTGCTGGAGAAGGCCGGCCGCAGCGAGGCCGATCTCGACTGGTTGATTCCGCACCAGGCCAACATCCGCATCATGCAGAGCACGGCCAGGAAGTTGAAGCTGCCCTTGGACAAGTTGGTGGTGACGGTCGACGAACACGGCAACACCTCGGCGGCCTCGGTGCCGTTGGCGCTGGACGCCGCCGTGCGCAGCGGCCGCGTGAAGCGGGGCGATACCGTCATGCTCGAAGGCGTGGGCGGCGGTTTCACCTGGGGCGCCGTGCTGCTCGACTTCTGAGCTTGCCCGCCGCGGGCCCGCCCCAGAACTTCCCAAGAACAAGATCCGAGACTTCCGATGCCTGCTTTTGCTTTCGTGTTCCCCGGCCAGGGCTCGCAGTCGGTAGGCATGCTCGACGCCTGGGGCGACCACCCCGCGGTGCGCCAGACTCTGGAAGAGGCTTCCGCCGCGCTCGGTGAAGACCTGGGCCGCCTGATCCATGAAGGCCCGGCCGAGGCGCTGGGCCTGACCACCAACACCCAGCCCGTGATGCTGGCTGCCGCCATCGCCTGCTACCGAGCCTGGCGCGCCGAAGGTGGCGCCGAGCCGGCGGCCGTGGCCGGGCACTCGCTGGGTGAGTACAGCGCGCTCGTGGCGGCTGAAGCCTTGAGCCTGGCCGACGCCTTGCCACTGGTGCGTTTTCGTGCCCAGGCCATGCAGCAGGCGGTGCCGGTGGGTGCGGGTGCGATGGCTGCCATCCTGGGCCTGGACGCGGCCGTCGTGGCCGAGGTCTGCGCGAAGGTGGGCGTGGCCAGCGGTGAGCCCGTGGAGCCCGCGAACTTCAATGACCCGAAGCAGACCGTCATCGCGGGCAGCAAGGCCGGGGTGGATGCGGCCTGCGCCGAACTCAAGGCCGCCGGCGCCAAGCGTGCGCTGCTGCTGCCGGTGTCCGCGCCTTTCCACTCGTCGCTGATGAAGCCGGCCGCCGAGGCGCTGCGCGAGAAGCTGGCCAGCGTGGCGCTGAAGAGCCCGCGCTTCCCTGTCGTCAACAACATCGATGTGGCCGTGCAGACCGAGCCCGATGCCATCCGCGAAGCCCTCTACCGCCAGGCCTTCGGCCCGGTGCGCTGGGTGGAAGTGACGCAGGCGCTCAAGGCGCGCGGCCTCACGCACATCTTCGAATGCGGCCCGGGCACGGTGCTGTCGGGTCTGGTCAAGCGGGTGGACGCCGAGATCGTTTCCGCTTCTCTCAACACGCCGGCTGCTCTGAAGGCCGTGCAGGAACTGCTGGCATGAGTGACACCCCCCAAGCAGCCGGCCAGGTGGCCCTGGTCACCGGCGCTTCGCGCGGCATCGGCCGCGCCATCGCGATGACGCTGGCGAAGGCCGGCTTCCGCGTCACCGGCACCGCCACCACCGAGGCTGGCGCTGCCGCCATCGGTGAGGCGCTGGCGCCGCTGGGCGGGCAGGGCATCGTGCTCAACGTCACCGACGGCCCGGCGCTGGACGCTGCCATCGACACGTTGGTGAAGACGCAGGGCGGCCTGCACGTGCTCGTCAACAACGCCGGCATCACGCGCGACATGCTCTCGATGCGCATGAAAGACGACGAGTGGGATGCCGTGCATGACACCAACCTCAAGGCGGTGTTCCGGGCTTGCCGTGCCGCCACGCGGCCGATGATGAAGCAGCGCTACGGCCGCATCATCAACATCACCTCGGTGGTGGGCGCCATCGGCAATGCCGGACAGGCCAACTACGCTGCCGCCAAGGCCGGTGTGGCGGGCCTCACGCGGGCACTGGCCCGCGAGCTCGGCAGCCGCAACGTCACCGTCAACTGCGTCGCGCCGGGTTTCATCGACACCGACATGACCCACGGCCTGCCCGAAGCCGCCAAGACCGCGCTGCTGGCGCAGATTCCGCTGGGCCGCCTGGGTGCGGCCGACGAGATCGCACAGGCGGTGGCTTTCCTGGCCGGCCCGGGCGCGGCCTACATCACCGGCACCGAGCTGCACGTCAACGGCGGCATGCACATGGGCTGAGGCCCATTCGGCAGCACTTCCTTTCCCCTCCTGCAGGCGATGGCCTGCGGGCAAAAAATCCGGTACGGGCCCCGCCGGTAGAATCGCGGGCTGTTTGAACCGACCCCACTCCCGGAGGAGTCATGAGCGATATCGAAGCACGCGTCAAGAAGATCATTGCCGAACAACTCGGCGTCCCTGAGTCCGACGTCACGAACGAGAAAGCCTTCGTGGCCGACCTCGGCGCCGACTCGCTCGATACCGTGGAGCTGGTGATGGCCCTCGAAGACGAGTTCGGCATCGAGATTCCGGACGAAGAAGCCGAGAAGATCACCACGGTGCAGCTGGCGATCGACTACGCCACCGGCCACCAGAAGGCCTGACACCCGCATGTCTCGGCGTCGCGTCGTCGTCACCGGCCTCGGGCTCGTCAGCCCGGTGGGCAACACGGTGACCGAAGGCTGGTCCAACCTGGTGGCCGGCAAGAGCGGCATCGACCTCATCACGAAGTTCGATGCCTCTGCCTTTGCCTGCAGGTTCGCCGGTGAGGTCAAGGGTTTCCAGATCGAGGACTACATCCCCGCCAAGGAAGCCCGCCACATGGACACCTTCATCCACTACGGGATGGCGGCGGCCATGCAGGCCGTGCGCGACGCCGGCCTGCCCACGGGCGATGCCTTGACGGAAGAAGCAGCCGAGCGCATCGGCTGCCTGGTCGGCTCGGGCATTGGCGGTCTGCCGATGATCGAGCAGACCCAGGCCGAGTACGCGGCGCGCGGCCCGCGCCGCATCTCGCCGTTTTTTGTGCCCGCCTCGATCATCAACATGATCTCGGGCCACGTCTCCATCCAGTACGGCTTCACCGGCCCCAACCTGGCCATCGTGACGGCCTGCACCACGGGCCTGCACTGCATCGGCGAGGCGGGTCGCCTGATCGAATATGGCGATGCCGACGTGATGGTGGCCGGTGGCGCCGAGAGCACCGTCAGCCCTCTGGGCATCGGCGGTTTCGCGGCAGCGCGGGCGCTGTCCACGCGCAACGACGATCCGAAGACGGCCTCACGCCCCTGGGACAAGGACCGCGACGGTTTTGTGCTGGGCGAGGGCGCCGGCGTGCTGGTGCTCGAGGAGTACGAACACGCGAAGCGGCGCGGCGCCAAGATCTATGCCGAGCTGGCCGGGTTCGGCATGGGCGCCGATGCCTTCCACATGACGGCCCCCAGCGTCGACGGCCCCAAGCGCAGCATGAAGGCGGCGCTGCGCAACGCTGGCATCAATGCCGACGCCGTGCAGTACCTCAACGCGCACGGCACCAGCACGCCGCTGGGCGATGTGAACGAGACGAATGCGGTCAAGCTCGCGTTCGGTGACCACGCCAAGAAGATGGTGGTGAACTCGACCAAGTCGATGACCGGCCACCTGCTGGGCGGCGCCGGCGGCATCGAGTCGGTGTTCAGCGTGCTGGCGGTGCACCACCAGGTCTCGCCGCCCACCATCAACATCTTCAACCAGGACCCCGAGTGCGACCTGGACTACTGCGCCAACGAGGCGCGGCAGATGAAGATCGACGTCGCCGTGAAGAACAACTTCGGTTTCGGCGGCACCAACGGCACGCTGGTTTTCCGGCGGGTCTGACACCCATGCGCGCCGCGCCCGCGGTGGCTGTGCGGGGCCGGGGTGGCCGGCTCTGGGCGGCCGTGAACATCGGGCTTCCCACGTGTGCAGCCGCAGCGTTGGTGGCCTGGTTGGCAGCCCACGGGGGTTTGGGTGCTGTCGCCACAGGCGCGGTGACCGTGGGCGCTGCCAGCGTGGCGCTGCTGTGGCGCCGGCACGCCTGGCGCACAACGCCGCCCGTATCGCTGCAGTGGGATGGCCAGCGCTGGACGGCCGATGGCCAGCCCGGCACCCTGCAACTGATGATGGACCTCGGGCCCGTGCTGGTGCTGCGCCTGCATGCCGAGGCTGGCAGTCAACGCTGGCTGGCCGTGGGCGCGCGCGAGGCCGGCGCGGCCTGGCATCCCTTGCGCTGCGCGGTATATTCGCGCCCGCCTCGCACCACCCCCCGCGTGCTCTCTCCTGAACGTAGCCCCGATTGAATGTCTGACGCGGATGCCGATGCCCTGCTGGTTGAACGCGTCAAGCGGGGCGACGTGCGGGCCTTCGAGATGCTGGTCGTCAAGTACCAGCGCCGGGTCGAGCGCCTGATCGGCCGCATGGTGCGCGATGTCGACCTCGTCCAGGACATCGCCCAGGAGAGTTTCATTCGCGCCTACCGCGCTTTGCCGCAGTTTCGCGGCGACAGCGCTTTCTACACCTGGCTGTACCGCATCGCCGTCAATACCGCCAAGAAGGCGTTGATGGACATGAAGCGCGACCCGCTGGTGCTCGAGTCATCGCGCCACCAGAGTGAAGACGGTGAGGAAACTTCACGCGCAGAGAATGAACTAAGCGACGGCGAGACACCCGAAGCCCTGTTGGCCAGCAAGGAAGTGGCTGCGGCCGTGAACGCCGCGATCCAGGCCTTGTCGGAAGACCTGCGCCAAGCCATCACGCTGCGCGAGATCGAAGGCCTGAGCTACGAAGAGATAGCCGAGATGATGAACTGCCCCATCGGAACCGTGCGCTCCCGCATCTTTCGCGCCCGCGAGGCCATCGCCACCCGGCTGCGGCCCTTGCTCGACACCCGCGATGGTGAGCGCTGGTGACGCTGCCGCCCCTGTCTTGCCTCGCCAGCCCCCCGCCCGTCCACGCCTGCCAACCGCCCGCCACGCCATGAACGCCGAGCCGCAACGCCAGCCTCCGCAACTGTCTGCCGAAGAAGCCCGCCTGTGGCTCTCGGCCCTGGCCGACGGCGAGGCCGACGCGGCCGAACCTGCCTGTGCCGCCTGGCGACGGGATGCCGAAGCGCGCCGCACCTGGCACGCCTACCAACTCATCGGCGACGTGATGCGCTCCGAAGACCTCGCCCGTCCCGCCGCCGGCGACGCCGCCTTCCTGGCTGGCCTGCGCGAACGCCTGGCGGCCGAGCCGGTGGTGCTGGCCCCCGAGCCCTTGCCGGTGGCGGCGCCTGGCGCCGCGCGGCCGCTGCGGCGCCGCCAGGCCTGGCTGATGCCCGTGGCGGCGGCCGCCGGCTTCGTGGTGGTGGCGGGGGTGCTGGTGGTCGCGCGTGTGGGGCTGCCGGGCGGCGCCACCGATGCCCCGGCGGGTTTTGCCGGCGCGGGCAACCCGGCTGTGGCCGTGGTGCCGGTGGCCACCGGCCTGAACCGCAGCGTGGCCACGGGCCGGGCCGACGGCGAAGCCGTGCTGCGCGACGAGCGTCTCGACGAATACCTGCGCGCCCACCAAATCGCCCGCGGTGGCGCCACCATCACCGCGCCGAGTTCGGCGCTGCGCCGGGTTGACCTGGCCGTGCCTGCGCAAGCCGAACGCTGATGATCCTGACTGCTGCTGTGCGCTGGGTGCCGGTGCTGGCACTCATGAGCTGTCTGCTGCCGGGAGTGTCGGCGGCCCAAGCCACCCTGCTGCCGCCTGCAGAAGCCAAGGCGCTGCTGCAGCGCATCCGCACCGCAGCCAGCACGGGCAATTACCAGGGCACGATGGTGTTCAGCGTCAGCGGCACCTTCTCGAGCTCACGCGTGGGCCATTACGCTGTCGGCGACCAGACCTACGAGCTGCTCGAAGCCCTGGACGGCCGCCAGCAGCGCATCTTGCGTCACAACGATGCCGTTCACACGCTGTGGCCGCAGGCCAAGGTGGCCGTCATCGAAAAGCGCGAGACCCGCGGCGCCTGGTCGACCACGCCGCAAGAGGTTGATCCGCAGGCGCTCGAGCAGTACGAACTGCGCCGCGAAGGTGAAGCCCGCATCGCCGGCCGTGACGCCACCGTGCTGCTGCTGGAACCACGTGACCTGCTGCGCTATGCCCAGCGGCTGTGGGCCGATCGGGCCACTGGCCTGATGTTGCGTGCCGATGTAATGGCCCCGGCTGTTGCCGGCCAGGAGCGTGGCATCCTCGAATCGACGGCGTTTTCCGAAATCAACATCGGTGTGCGTCCGCAGCCTGACACGGTGCTGCAAGTCTTGCGCAACCCGCGTGCCCTCGACGGTTACCGCGTCGTGCGGCCGCAGCAGCAGCGCACCGAGCTCGAAGCCGAAGGCTGGGCCCTGGCACGGCCGGTGGCCGGCTTCCGCCTCGTGGGTTGTGTGCGCCGCGGCATGGAGGCCGGTGGAGACGGCAGCAGCGCGCAGGTGCTGCAGGCGGTGTTTTCCGACGGCCTGACCCATGTGTCGCTTTTCGCCGAGCCTTTCCAGCCGCAGCGCCACCGCAGCGAGTTGCAGGCCCAGCAGGGCGCCACCGGCACCGTGATGCTGCGGCGTGGTGAGCACTGGGTCACCGTGGTGGGCGATGTGCCACCGGCGACGCTGAAACTCTTCGCCAACGCGCTGGAGCGGCGCGCCCGCTGAAGCGGCCGGCGGTGTTCGTCGCGGGCCGTGGCCGTCTGTCGCGATGGGCTGAACTTTTTTCCCTTCTCCGTGCCCCAAGCCATCCTCCGTTGCCTCGCATGAAAGCGCGCACCATGTCCTTCGTTCGCATCTGGGCCGGCCGCCTGGCCCTCAGCCTTGTCGCCTTGTCGGTTTCGGCCACCGCCTTGCATTCGCGGCCCGCACAGGCCCAGGCCACGCCCACCGTGCAGCTGCCCGATTTCACCGACCTTGCCGAGCGTGTCGGGCCCTCGGTCGTGAACATCCGCACCACCGAACGCCGCAGCGGCGCGCGTTCGGGCGGCGCGGGCGACCCGAACATGGAAGAGTTCTTCCGTCGTTTCGGCATCCCGCTGCCCAGCCAGCCCGACCGCCGCAACAGCCCGCGCGACCCGGATGAAGAACCGCAGCAGCGCGGCGTGGGCTCGGGCTTCGTGCTCACGGCCGACGGCTTCATCATGACCAACGCCCATGTGGTGGATGGCGCCGATGAAGTCATCGTCACGCTCACCGACAAACGCGAGTTCAAGGCGCGCATCGTGGGCGCCGACAAACGCTCCGACGTGGCGGTGGTGAAGATCGAAGCCACCGGCCTGGCGCCGGTGAAGATCGGCGACGTGAACCGGCTCAAGGTCGGTGAATGGGTGATGGCCATCGGCTCGCCCTTCGGCCTGGACAACACCGTCACGGCCGGCATCGTCAGCGCCAAGCAGCGCGACACCGGCGACCTGCTGCCGCTGATCCAGACCGACGTGGCCATCAACCCCGGCAACAGCGGCGGCCCGCTGCTCAACCTGCGTGGCGAGGTGGTGGGCATCAACTCGCAGATCTACAGCCGCAGCGGCGGCTTCATGGGCATCAGCTTTGCCATCCCCATCGACGAAGCCCAGCGCGTGGCCGAACAGCTGCGCGCCAACGGCCGTGTCATCCGCGGCCGCATCGGCGTGACCATCGGCACCGTCACCAAGGAAGTGGCCGAGAGCATCGGCCTGGGCCAGCCGCGCGGCGCGCTGGTGGTCAGCGTCGAGAAGGACGGCCCGGCCGACAAGGCCGGCGTCGAAGCCGGCGACATCGTGCTGAAGGTGGACGGCCGCACTGTTGAGAAGCAGGGCGACCTGCCGCGTTTCGTGGGCGGCATCAAACCCGGCAGCAAAGCCACGCTGCAGGTCTTCCGCCGCGGCGCCACGCGCGATCTCAGCCTGAGTGTGGTGGAGTTCGAAGCCGACCGCCCGACACGCCGCGCCGGGGCCGCCGAGCCTGGCACCCCTGCGCCCGTGGCCAAGGCCGTGCTGGGCATGACGGTCTCTGACCTCAGCGACGCGCAGAAGCGCGAGTTGCGCATCCGCGGCGGCGTCAAGGTCGAGGCGGTGGACGGAGCTGCCGCCCGGGCGGGCGTGCGCGAGGGCGACGTGATCCTGTCGATGGACAACACCGAGATCACCGACAGCAAGCAGTTCAGCGCCGTGGCCACCAAGGCCGAAAAAGCCCGTGCCATCAGCGTGATGGTGCGCCGCGGCGAATGGACGAACTACCTCGTCATCCGCCCGACGCGCTGAGCCGACAAGCCGACCCGCGCAGCGGGTCTTTTCGCATCATGGGATGGCGGCGTCCGTTTCGCCGCGACCTGGGAGTGGTCTGGCCCTCTCACAAGTTAGTGGCCTCTCACTTCAAATTTCATCGCCAGAGGATTAGCGCGGCCGCCGTCTAGAATTGCGGTGGCTGGCCCGCTTTTTACCCACCCAGCCGGCCAGAAGCGAAGAACTCATCACCGCGGCATTGGCAGTTTCGGGCTTGTGGATAAGCTGTGCAGAGATTCTTCGTGTCTGATCGCTGCAACGGCCGGAAATCAAGCAATGACGCGGGTTCCCGGCCGGTTGTTTTGGCTACAATGAACGCCCAACAAGCAGTTGCCAAACGTTCTGTTGGAAGGCGCGTCACCAATTTGGACGCGCCTTTTTTTTAGCTGTTCTGCCGGTGCGCGGCGCCACCCGCCGCACCCCGCTGCAGACCACACCACCGGGCCGCGCGTTCACCGCGCACAGGCACCGAACGCGGCCTCGCCGCGATGCAATCCGCCTCGATGAAGCACATCCGCAACTTCTCCATCATTGCCCACATCGACCACGGCAAGAGCACGCTGGCCGATCGCATCATCCAGCGCTGCGGCGGCCTGAGCGACCGCGAGATGGAAGCGCAGGTGCTCGACTCGATGGACATCGAGCGCGAGCGCGGCATCACCATCAAGGCGCAGACGGCGGCGCTTGAATACAAGGCACGCGACGGCCAGGTCTACCAGCTCAACCTCATCGACACGCCCGGGCACGTCGACTTCTCTTATGAAGTGAGCCGGTCCTTGAGCGCCTGCGAAGGCGCGCTGCTGGTGGTGGACGCCTCGCAAGGCGTCGAGGCCCAGACCGTGGCCAACTGCTACACCGCGCTGGACCTGGGCGTGACGGTGGTGCCCGTGCTCAACAAGATGGACCTGCCGCAGGCCGACCCCGACAACGCCAAGGCGGAGATCGAGGACGTGATCGGCATCGACGCCACCGATGCCATCCCCTGCAGCGCCAAGACCGGCATGGGGCTGGACGACATCATCGAAGCGGTGATCGCGCGCATGCCCCCGCCCAAGGGCGACCCCGAAGGCCCGCCGCGGGCCATGATCATCGACAGCTGGTTCGACAACTACGTCGGCGTGGTGATGCTGGTGCGCGTGGTCGACGGCAGCCTGAGCAAGGGCGAGCGCATCCGCATGATGGCCACGGGTGCCGTCTACAACATCGAGCACATGGGCGTGTTCACGCCCAAGAGCCTGCCGCGTGAAACGCTCAAGGCCGGCGAGGTGGGTTTCGTCATCTGCGGCATCAAGGAACTGCAGGCCGCCAAGGTGGGCGACACGCTCACTCTGGACAAGAAGCTGCCCAACAACGCCGGCCCCGCGGCCGAGGCACTGCCGGGCTTCAAGGAGATCCAGCCGCAGGTGTTTGCGGGCCTCTACCCCACCGAAGCCAGCGAGTACGACCAGCTGCGCGACGCGCTGGAGAAGCTCAAGCTCAACGACAGCAGCCTGCGCTACGAGCCCGAGGTGAGCCAGGCCCTGGGCTTCGGCTTCCGCTGCGGCTTCCTGGGCCTGCTGCACATGGAGATCGTGCAAGAGCGGCTGGAGCGCGAGTTCGACCAGGATCTCATCACCACGGCGCCCAGCGTGGTCTACGAGGTGGAGCTGAACGACGGCACGGTGATCGAGGTCGAGAACCCGAGCAAGATGCCCGACCTGGGCCGCATCCGCGAGATCCGCGAGCCCATCGTCACCGTGCACCTCTACATGCCACAAGACAGCGTGGGCCCGGTGATGACGCTGGCCAACCAGAAGCGCGGTGTGCAGCTGAACATGGCCTACCACGGCCGCCAGGTGATGCTGACGTATGAGCTGCCGCTGGCCGAGATCGTGCTGGACTTCTTCGACAAGCTCAAGAGCGTGAGCCGCGGCTACGCCAGCATGGACTACGAGTTCAAGGAATACCGCGCCAGCGACGTCGTGAAAGTCGATCTGATGATCAACGGCGACCGTGTCGACGCGCTGAGCATCATCGTGCACAAGGCGCAGAGCGTGTACCGCGGGCGTGCGGTGGCGGCCAAGATGCGCCAGCAGATCCCGCGCCAGATGTACGACGTGGCCATCCAGGCCTCCATCGGTGCCAACGTGATTGCGCGTGAGGACGTGAAGGCGCTGCGCAAAAACGTGCTGGCAAAATGCTACGGTGGCGACATCACCCGCAAGAAGAAGCTGCTTGAAAAGCAGAAGGCGGGCAAGAAGCGCATGAAACAGATCGGCTCTGTGGAAGTGCCACAGGAAGCCTTCCTCGCCATACTCCAGGTGGACGATTGATGACTGCGATGAGTTCCCTCACGGCCGTGCTCTACGGCGCTCTCGTCGCATACCTCGGCGGTTGGTTCCTCGGCTTCTGGACCGGCAACTTCTCGCTGCTGCTGTTCATGCTGGCGGTGGTGACGCTGGTCTACTGGCTGGCCGAACGTTTTCGTTTCAAGCCTCAGCGTGAGGCGGCTGCCGTGGCGCTGGAAGCGCAAGACGTGCAGCGCCGCGCCGAACTGGCCCGGCAGGGCATCCAGCGCGTGGATGGCGACGTGCAGGAAGCCAAGGCCAGGCTGTTGATGCAGCCCTGGTGGCTGGACTGGACGGCGGGCCTGTTCCCGGTGATCCTGGTCGTGTTCATCTTGCGCAGCTTTCTCTTCGAGCCTTTCAAGATCCCGTCGGGCTCGATGGTGCCCACGCTGTTGGTGGGCGACCTGATCCTGGTGAACAAATTCCACTACGGCGTCCGCCTGCCGGTGATCAACAAGAAGATCATCGACAACAACGCCGTGCAGCGCGGCGACGTGATGGTGTTTCGCTACCCGGCGGACCCGCGGCTCGACTACATCAAGCGCATCGTCGCCATCCCGGGCGACGAGGTCTCGTACCTGAACCAGAAGCTCAGCATCAACGGCCAGCCCGTGGCCACGGTGGCCAAAGGCCAGCACTACGACGACGACAGCCTGAGCTACGCGCCGCTGTTCACAGAAAAGCTGGGCGCTGTGGAACACCAGATCCGGGTCGACCCCGTGCGCGGTGCTTACTACGGTCCCGAGCCCAAGACCTTTCCCCACGCCGAAAACTGCCGATACAGCCCCGAGGGCGTGGTGTGCAAGGTGCCGCCGGGGCATTACTTTGCGCTTGGCGACAACCGCGACAATTCGCAAGACTCGCGTTTCTGGGGCTTCGTGCCCGACGAGAATATCGTCGGCAAGGCATTTTTTGTGTGGATGAACTTCGGCAATCTGGGGCGCATCGGCGCCTTCCACTGAGCGTGTTCCCTCCCCGCGGGGCGCGCTGGCCGGCGACAGGAGAAGACAGGCGATGACGGCAGGCAAGTTGGCTCACACCGCAGGCAGCGCACGCGCGGCCGCCCGGGCGCGCACCGGGGCCCGCACACGCCAGCGGGGCCTCACGCTCTTCGGTCTGCTGTTCTGGGCCCTGGCCATCGGCTTCGGCGCCTATCTCGTGATCCGCGTCTTTCCGACGGTCAACGAGTACCTCACGATCAAGAGCACGGTCGAGAAGATCGCCGCCCAGCAGCCGCCCACCGTGGCCGAGGTGCGCGCCGCCTTCGACCGCCAGAAGGAGGTGGAGTTCTCCATCACCTCCATCGCCGGCAAGGACCTGCTGGTGACGAAGGAGAACGACCGCGTGGTGGTGGGTTTCGCCTACGACAAGCTCATCCCGATCTACGGTTCGGTCTACATCCTCGTCAAGTACGAGGGCCGCTCCAAGTGAGCCCACCCGGGCCGGGCGGAGCCCTGGCCGCGCTGCAAAAGCGCCTGGGCCACGTCTACGCGCAGCCCGAACTGCTGCGGCGTGCGCTCACCCACCGCAGCTGGGGCGCCGAGCACAACGAGCGGCTCGAATTCCTGGGCGATGCGGTGCTCAGCCTGGCCATCTCGCGCCTGCTCTATGAGCGCCATGGCGGCAGTGACGAAGGCGACCTCACGCGCGTGCGCGCCCACCTCGTGCGCGAGGACAGCCTGCACCGCGTGGCGCTGCAGCTGGGCATCCCCGAGGTGCTGCGCATGTCCGACGGCGAGTTGCGCGGCGGCGGGGCGCAGCGCCCTTCGCTGCTGGCCGATGCGCTGGAGGCCGTGATCGGCGCCGCCTTCCTGGACGGCGGCTACGACGCCGCGCAAGGTCTGGTGCAGCGTCTCTTCGGCGAAGTGATCCAGGCCACCGAGGTGGAAAGCTGGACCAAGGACGCCAAGACCGAGCTGCAAGAGTGGCTGCAGGCGCGCAAGGTGCCGGTGCCGGCCTACCGCATCACGGCCACACGCGGCCAGGCGCACAACCAGACCTTCGAGGTGGAGTGCGCCGTGGCTGCGCTCGGCCTCACCGAACGGGGCGAGGGCAAGTCGCGCCGCAATGCCGAACAGGAAGCGGCCCGGCGCCTGCTGGACACCCTGAAGGCCAACGACCGACCCGGAAGCGCCCTGCGTTCATGAATACCGATACCGACACCGAACCCGACACCGGATCCGACCCCTCCGCCCAGCGCTGCGGCCTGGTGGCCATCGTCGGCCGCCCCAACGTCGGCAAGAGCACGCTGCTCAATGCGCTGGTGGGGCAGAAGATCAGCATCACCAGCAACAAGGCGCAGACCACGCGCCACCGCATCACCGGCATCCGCACGGTGGGGCAGGCGCAGTTCGTTTTCGTCGACACGCCCGGCTTCCAGGACAAACACGCCACGGCGCTGAACCGCACGCTCAACCGCACCGTGCTCAGCTCGATGGGCGACGTGGATGTGGTGCTCTTCGTGGTGGAAGCCGGCCGTTTCGGTCTGCCCGATGCCAAGGTGCTGTCGCTGCTGCAGGCCGAGAGCATGCAGGGCAAACCTGTGCTGCTGGTGGCCAACAAGCTGGATGCGCTGGCGCGCCGGCAAGACGTGTTGCCCTGGCTGAAGCAGATGCAGGAGCGCCATGCCTTCGCCG
Source organism: uncultured beta proteobacterium (assembly GCA_963788035.1). GTDB lineage: Bacteria > Pseudomonadota > Gammaproteobacteria > Burkholderiales > Burkholderiaceae_C > Rubrivivax. The sequence goes on along the minus strand of CAWBFC010000006.1, from coordinate 1,920,824 downwards.
AGTTCGTGCCCATGCAGGCCACGCGCGCGGCCGACATCGAGCGCCTGCTCGGCATCGTTCAGCCCTACCTGCCCGCGCAGCCCTGGTTCTATGAAGAGGATGCGCTCACCGACCGCAGCGAACGTTTCATGGCCGCCGAGATGATCCGCGAGAAGCTCTTCCGCCTGACCGGCGACGAGCTGCCCTACAGCTGCACGGTGGTCATCGACAAGTTCGAAGAAGAAGGCCAGCTGCGCCGCATCGCCGCCACCATCGTGGTGGAACGTGATGCGCACAAGGGCATGGTCATCGGCGACGGCGGCGAGCGGCTCAAGCGCATCGGCAGCGAAGCGCGCCAGGAGCTGGAACGCCTGTGGGACGCCAAGGTTTTTCTCGAGCTGTGGGTGAAGGTGCGTTCCGGCTGGGCCGACGACGAAGCCCACCTGCGCTCGTATGGCTACGAATGATTCGAGCCCCAAGACGCTTCGCGTCGCCCCCAAGGCCACGAAGGGGCCTCTTGCGAGCCCCGGGGAGTTGACCGCCTTGGGGCGGCCCGGCGGCGGTCGGCCCGCCCCGCTGCAGGCCTACGTGCTGCACCAGCACGACTGGAGCGAGACCAGCCTCATCGTCGAGCTCTTCACCCGCGGCCAGGGCCGCGTGGTGGTGGCGGCCAAAGGCGCCAAGCGGCCCACCTCCAACTTCCGCGCGGTGCTGCTGCCCTTCCAGCCGCTGCTGGTGGCGCTGGGCAAGGCGCCGGCCGATGACGCTGCCGAGATCTACAACCTGCGCAGCGCCGAGTTCGCCGGCGGCCGGCCGCTGTTGGCCGCGGCGGCGATGTTCCCGGCCTTCTACGCCAACGAACTGCTGCTGAAGCTGCTGGCACGGCAAGACCCGCACCCCGCCTTGTTCGACGCCTACGCCGACACGCTGGCGGCGCTGGCCACGGGTGCAGAAGAAGCCCCGGCGCTGCGTGCCTTCGAGCTGGTGCTGCTGCGTGAACTGGGCTGGCTGCCGGAGCTGGACACCGACACGCTCACCGCCGAGCCGCTGCGCGACGACGCGACCTACACGCTGCGCGCCGATGCCGGCCTGCTGGCCCAGCCCGAGGGCCTGCCCGGCGCCACCTGGCGCGCGCTGGAGCTGGCGCTGGCCGTCGCTGCCGAGCTGGCGCAAGCCCACCCCGGCTCGGGCGGCGGCATGGCAGCGCTGCGCGAGGCCTGCACGCCCGTGGCGCCGGCCCTGCGCGGCCCTCTGCGCAGCCTGCTTCACTATCATCTGGGCCCCTTGCCTTTGCGCACACGCGAGGTCTGGCGCGGCCTGCAGCGGCTGGCCGGCCCGCGCTGACGCCCATGAACCCACTCGTCGCCCTCGACACCCCGCGCCACGCGGCCACCGCGCTGTCGGTCAACGTCAACAAGGTGGCCCAGCTGCGCAACACGCGGCACCTGGGCATCCCCAGCGTGCAGCGCGCGGCCACGCTGTGCCTGCAGGCCGGTTGCAACGGCATCACCGTGCACCCGCGGCCCGACGAACGCCACATCCGCGCCCACGATGTGCATGACCTGGCTGCGCTGCTGAAAGACTGGCCGCAGGCCGAATACAACATCGAGGGCAACCCCTTCCAGAACCTGATGGGCTTCATCCGTGCCGTGAAGCCGCACCAGGCCACCTTCGTGCCCGACAGCGAAGACCAGTTCACCAGCGACCACGGCTGGAACCTGGCGGTGGACGGGGAGCGGCTCAAGCCCCTGATCGCCGAGTGCCACAGCCTCGGCGTGCGCGTGAGCCTGTTCATGGACGCCGAGCCGGCGCAGATGTCGCTGGTGCGCGCGGTGGGGGCCGATCGCATCGAGCTCTACACGGAACCTTACGCGGCAGCCTGGGGCCGCGAAGGCCAGGCTGCACAGGTTGCGCGCTTCGCCGCTGCCGCTGCCAGCGCGCAGGCCTCAGGCCTCGAAGTCAACGCAGGCCACGACCTGAACCGCGACAACCTGGCCGATTTCCTGCGCGGCGTGCCGGGCGTCAGCGAGGTGTCGATCGGCCACGCACTGATCGGCGACGCGCTCGAGTTCGGCCTGCCCGAGACCGTGCGCCGTTACCTCGCCTGCATCGCCGAGGCCCAGCCGCGGCCATGATCTTCGGCATCGGCACCGACGTCTGCGACATCCGCCGCATCGCCGCCACCGTGGCGCGCCGCGGTGGCGACCGTTTTGCTGAAAGGGTGCTCGGGCCCGAAGAATTGCAGGTCTTCCACGCCCGCCGCGCGCGCGTGGAGGCCCGCGGCCTGCGTTTCCTGGCCACGCGTTTCAGCGCGAAAGAGGCCTTCTCCAAAGCCATCGGCCTGGGCATCCGCAGCCCCATGACCTGGCGCGATTGCCAGATCCTCAACCTGCCCAGCGGCCAGCCCGTGCTGAAGCTCAGCGGGGCCCTCGCCGCGTGGTTCGAAGAGCGCGGCCTTGTCGGGCATGTCACCGTCACCGACGAAACCGATTACGCGGCGTCCTTCGTCGTCGTCGAAACCCGCAGCCCACCGCCATGAACCTGACCCACGCGCCCGCCGTGCTCGACATCGCCGGCACCACGCTCGACAAACACGACCGGCGCCGCCTCAAGCACCCGCTGACGGGTGGTGTGGTGCTTTTCGCGCGCCATTTCGAAAGCCGCTTGCAGCTCACCGCGCTGACGGCCGACATCAAGCGCTTGCGCCCCGACGTGCTGGTCTGCGTGGATCACGAAGGCGGGCGTGTGCAGCGTTTTGTCAGCGACGGCTTCACCGCGCTGCCGGCGATGCGCAGCCTGGGCGAGCTGTGGATGCGCGATGCCATGGCCGCCACCGACGCGGCCAGCGCTCTGGGCTACGTGCTGGCTGCCGAGTTGCGCGCTTGCGGTGTCGACTTCAGCTTCGCGCCTGTGCTCGATCTCGACCACGGCGGCAGCAGCGTCATCGGCGCGCGCGCCTTCCACCGCGACCCGCGCGTGGTGGCCCTGCTCGCCAAGAGCGTGGCCCACGGCATGTTGCGTGCCGGCATGGCGCATTGCGGCAAACACTTCCCTGGCCACGGTTACGCCACCGCCGACAGCCACGTGGCCGTGCCGGTGGACAAGCGCGGCCTCAAGGCCATCCTCGCCGACGATGCGCGGCCTTACGAATGGCTGTCCACCACGCTGACGGCGGTGATGACGGCCCATGTCGTCTACCCCAAGGTCGACCCGCGGCCGGCCACGTATTCCGAGCGCTGGCTGAAAGACGTGCTGCGCGCGCGCTACGGCTACACCGGCGCTGTCTTCACCGACGATCTCAGCATGGAAGGCGCGCGCTGGCTGCAGGGCTCGCTGCTCACGCCGTCTGAAGCCGCGATGCTGGCGCTGAACGCCGGCTGCGACCTGGTGCTGCTGTGCAACCAGTCGCTGGTGGAGGGGGGCGCCGGCATCGACGCGCTGCTGCAGCAGCTGACGGAAGGCGCCGCGCGCGGCCTCTGGCACCCCGACCCCGACAGCGAGCTGCGCCGCCTGGCGCTGCTGCCGCAGAGCCCGCCGCTCGACTGGGACGCGCTGATGCACGACGCCGTCTACCAGCGCGCGCTGGAACGCCTGCCCTGAGCCAGCGCCGCCGATGAAAAAAGGGCTCCGTTTGCGGAGCCCTTTCTGGTGGCGTGCGGCGCATTCGGCGCCGCCGCTGCGCGGTATCAGGCCGCTGGCGTCTGGTCGAAGGGCAGCTTGAGCTGCGACAGGTCCTTGCGCGTCTCCACCAGCACCAGCGGGCCTTCGTCCATCACCACCGGCGGCTTGGGCTCGCGCGGCACGTGGATGGGTTTCGGCTCGGCGGCGATGGCGGCCTGGGCGGCGGCCACCTTGTCGGCGTCGCTGCCCACCCACTGCAAGCCTGCTTGTTCGGCCAGGGCTTGCAGGTCGGAAAGCGGCAGCACGAAGGGCTGCACGCGCACCGGTGCCGGGGCAGGGGCGGGCGCTGGTGCGGCCACAGCGGGGGCTGCGGCTGGGGCCAAGGCGGGGGCGACAGCCGGCGTGATGGCGCGGGGCGCCTCTGCGGCCAGCTCAGCTTCGGCAGCGGCCACCTGGGCAGGCCTTGTTGCGTCGCCGTCGTCGTGCATCGCCGGCATCAGCGCGGCAGCAGCGGGCTCGAACTCGCCGTCTTCACGCGCGGCGCCCTCGGCACCGTTGCCACCTTCACGCTGGCGATCACGGCCGCGGCCACCACGGCGGCGGCGGCTGCGTTCACCACGCTCGCCGTTGTCAGCGCTCTCGCCGCCTTCTTCAGCGGTGGTCGCCGCTTCGGCACCGGCCTCGGCAGCTCGGGCTTCGCCGTCGGCGGTGGCCGGCGTGGCGCTGTTCACCGCGGCAGCGTCACCGTTGCCACCTTCGGCACCTGTCTCGGCGCCGTTCTCGGCACGGCCATCACGATCGCGGCCACCACGGCGGCGGCGACGGCGGCCACCTTCACGTTCACCATCGGCGGCGCCTTCAGCGCCCGGCAGGGCTTCAGCACCCGCGACGGCTTCGGCGCCGGCCGGCGGCGTGCCGGCCACGGCGTTCAACAAGGCTTCGTCGGCGGCCACGGCCGCAGCGCTGCGCTCCGGGCGCGGGCCACGGCCGTTGCGCTCACCACGTTCAGCGCGCTCGCCACTGCGTTCACCACGCTCGCCACGCGGTGCGCGCTCTTCGCGCGCCGGTGCGGCTGCGCCGTCGGCGGCCAGCGCCTCGGGGCGCGGCGTGCGGTTGTCGCGGCCTTCGCGGTTGTCACCGCGGCCTTCACTGCGGCCTTCACCGCGCCCGTCACGGCGGCCACCGTCACGTTCGTTGCGATCACGCGGGCCGCGGCCGCCGCGTTCACCGCGCTCGGCACCGCGTTCACCGCCACGCTCGCCACCACGTTCGGCCTGGCGTTCGTTGCGCTCACCACGCCCGCCGCGTTCACCGCGACGGCCGTCACGGCCGCCTTCGCGCTTCTCGGGCGCGGGTGCCGTGGCGGGTGCCACCACCGGCGCGGCCACAGGGGCCGATGCCGGGGCCGGGCTGCCGCCGAAGAGGCGGCCCACCCAGGCAAAAAATCCACCACCCGCGGCGGGCGCCGGGGCGGGCGCGGCCACCACCGGCGCGGCGACGGGCGCTGCCACCGGGGCGGGTGCCGGCACGGGGGCCGGCGGCGGCGCGGGCGGGGCCGGCTGGTCAGGCAGCACGCCCTTGATCAGCGGTTCCTGCTTGGGCTTGGCGCGTTCTTCGGTGCTGCGGCGGCGCGTGATGCCGACTTCATCAGCCGGCTCTTCGATCATCGTGTAGCTGGCCTGCAGGCCTTCCAGGCGCGGGTCGTCGTGGCGCAGGCGCTCGAGCTTGTAATTCGGCGTCTCCAGGTGCTTGTTGGGCACCAGCAGCACGGTCACGCGCTGCTTCAGTTCGATCTTGGTGATCTCGCTGCGCTTCTCGTTGAGCAGGAAGCTGGTCACTTCCACCGGCACCTGCACGTGCACGGCGGCGGTGTTCTCCTTCAGCGCTTCTTCTTGAATGATGCGCAGGATCTGCAGCGCCGAGCTTTCGGTGTCGCGGATGTGGCCGGTGCCGTTGCAGCGCGGGCAGGTGATGTGGTTGCCCTCGCTCAGCGCCGGGCGCAGGCGCTGGCGGCTGAGTTCGAGCAGGCCGAACTTGCTGATGCTGCTGAACTGCACACGCGCACGGTCGGAGCGCAGCGCGTCACGCAGGCGCTGTTCCACTTCGCGGCGGTTCTTGCTCTCTTCCATGTCGATGAAGTCGACGACGATGAGCCCGCCCAGGTCGCGCAGGCGCATCTGGCGCGCCACCTCGTCGGCGGCCTCCAGGTTGGTGCGCGTGGCGGTTTCTTCGATGTCGCTGCCGCGCGTGGCGCGCGCGCTGTTCACGTCCACGCTGACCAGCGCTTCGGTGTGGTCGATGACGATGGCGCCGCCCGAGGGCAGGTTCACCGTGCGGCTGAAGGCCGTCTCGATCTGGTGCTCGATCTGGAAGCGGCTGAACAGCGCGGCATCGTCACGGTAGCGCTTCACGCGGTGTGCCGTTTCGGGCATCACGTGCGTCATGAACTGCAGCGCCTGGTCGTAGATGTCGTCGGTGTCGATCAGGATCTCGCCGATGTCCGCGGTGAAGTAGTCGCGGATGGCGCGGATGACGAGGCTGCTCTCCTGGTAGATCAGGTAGGCGCCCTTGCCGCCCTTGGAAGCGCCGTCGATGGCGTCCCAGAGCTTGAGCATGTAGTTCAGGTCCCACTGCAGCTCTTCGGCGCTGCGGCCGATGCCGGCTGTGCGCGCGATCAGGCTCATGCCCTTGGGGTACTCGAGCTGGTCGAGGTTTTCTTTCAGCTCTTCACGCTGTTCGCCCTCGATGCGGCGGCTGACGCCGCCACCGCGCGGGTTGTTGGGCATCAGCACGAGGTAGCGGCCCGCCAGGCTGACGAAGGTGGTGAGTGCGGCGCCCTTGTTGCCGCGCTCTTCTTTCTCTACCTGCACGAGCAGGCTGTCGCCTTCCTTCACCGCGTCTTGAATGCGCGCGTTCTTGACGTCGGCGCCGTCGCGGAAGTAGTTGCGGCTGATTTCCTTGAAGGGCAGGAAGCCGTGGCGGTCTTCGCCGTAATCGACGAAGCAGGCTTCGAGCGAGGGCTCCACGCGGGTGATGACCGCCTTGTAGATGTTGCCCTTGCGCTGTTCGCGCCCTTCGATTTCGGTTTCGAAGTCGAGCAGTTTTTGCCCGTCGACGATGGCCAGGCGCCGCTCTTCCGGCTGCGTGGCGTTGATCAGCATGCGTTTCATGTGCACTCCACGCGGGGCCCTTCAGGCCCCGCTTCTACGGGACATGGCACGACCCTTCGAAGGGTCGCGCCCGTTCTCACATCGATGCACGAAAAACGCGGAAAAACCGGCGGCGCGAAATGCCCTGGACTGCTCAGCTGCCGCCGGGTGAGGGCGGTCAGCAGCGCAGCGTTGGCGCGTGCGCTTCGGGCGCGGCTGCAGCGGCATGCGGCGTCGGCCCTGACCGCCGCGGATCGCGCGGCGATGCCCCCGCGCACAGGCCGGCGGCACGGGGCCGCGGCGCTGTCAGGCGCGTGTGGGGGTTGGCGGGAGACGGGGAGTGCATGGGCTGCAGCTGGGCGCACCGGGCGCGGGGGGCAGCCATTCTTGCGAGGCCGGCTGCCACCGGGGTTGTTCACGGGTGCCGGGTCTTCAAGACCTGGCGGGTTCTTCTTCGTTCTTCTGCCGCCGGTTGCCGTGTACCGCCGGGCGCCTCCAGGGGCCCCGGCCCGCACACCAACATCTGGCGTTGCATCACCTTCGTTTGCGGGCGGCCCGAAACATGGCCCGCCCTGCGGCCCACGTTAACACCGGCAAGGGCCGGGTAAACTCCGATAAATCAAGCACTTACAGCGCAAACGTGGAGCCGCGGATTATAGGGGCCAAAGCCCGGGCCTCGGCCGACCATGAAGCACCCGCCGTGCGCCACCTCACCGTGGATGCCGAGTCGGCCGGACAGCGCCTGGACAACTTCCTGATGCGCGTGCTCAAGGGCGTGCCCAAGACGCACGTCTACCGCGTCATCCGCTCGGGCGAGGTGCGCGTGAACAAGGGCCGCGCCAGCGCCGACACCCGCGTGGCCGAGGGCGACGAGGTGCGTGTGCCCCCAGTGCGCCTGCCCGAGCCCAGCACCGCCCCGCCGGCCCCGGCGCGTGAGTTTCCGGTGCTGCTGGAAGACGAACACCTGCTGGCCATCGCCAAACCCGCCGGCGTGGCGGTGCACGGCGGCAGCGGTGTCAGCTCGGGCGTGATTGAGCAGCTGCGGTCTTCGCGGCCCACCGCGCGGTTCCTGGAGCTGGTGCACCGGCTGGACAAAGAAACCTCGGGCGTGCTGTTGCTGGCCAAGAAGCGCAGTGCGCTCACCGCGCTGCAAGACCAGTTCCGCAACCGTGACACGGGCAAGACCTACGCCGCGCTGGTCTTCGGCGCCTGGCCCGACAAGCTCAAGGTCATCGACCAGGCGCTGCACAAGGGCCTGGACGCCCAGGGCGAGCGCCACGTGCGCGTGGTGGCCGCCGACCACGCCGACGGCCGGCGCAGCATCACGCTGGTGAAGGTGGCGCAGCGCCTGCAGGCCGGCGGCGAGACGCTGAGCCTGCTGGACGTGACGCTCAAGACCGGCCGCACGCACCAGATCCGCGTGCACCTGGCCAGCAACGGCTGCGCCATTGTCGGCGACCCCAAGTACGGCGATTTCGCCCGCAACAAGGCTTTTGCGCGCGCCACGCGCTTCGAGCGCATGTTCCTGCACGCGCGCCAGCTGGCCTTCGACCACCCCGCAACGGCAGAGCGCATCACCTTGGTGGCGCCGCTGCCCGCCGACTGCGAGACACTTTTGCACCCATGAACACAGTTCCCCGCCGCCGCCGTTTCGACCTGATCGCCTTCGACTGGGATGGCACCCTCTACGACAGCACCATGCTCATCGTGCGCTGCATCCAGAACGCCTGCCGCGACCTGGGCGTCGCGGTGCCCACCGACGAGGCCGCGGCTTACGTCATCGGCCTGGGCCTGCAAGATGCGCTGCAGCACGCCGTGCCCGGCCTGCCGGCCGAGCGCTACCCCGAGCTGGGCCTGCGCTACCGCCACCACTACTGGGCCGAGAAAGACAGCCTGGTGCTCTTCCCGGGCACGCTGGAGATGCTGCATGCGCTGAAGTCGCGCCAGCACTTCCTGGCCGTGGCCACCGGCAAGAACCGCCGCGGCCTGGACGACGCGCTGCAGTTTGCGCAGCTGCAAGGCCTCTTCGACGCCACGCGCACGGCCGACGAGACCGCCAGCAAGCCGCACCCGCTGATGCTGCAGGAGCTGATGGCCGAGCTGGACGTGCCGCCCGAGCGCACGCTGATGATCGGCGACACCACGCACGACCTGCAGCTGGCGGCCAACGCCGGCACGGCGCGTGTGGCCGTGAGCTTCGGCGCGCACGAGCCGGCGGCCTTCGAAGGGCACGGCCCGCTCTTCGTCGCGCACAGCACGCAGGAGCTGCACGCCTGGTTGCTGGACAACGCATGACGAAGCGCTTGACGCTGCGCGATGGACCCTGTGCTGCCTGACGCTGCTATGCCTGAGGCTGGCCTGCCGCTGTGCGCCTCGCACACGCTGGAAGAAAAGGGCTGCGCTTTCCTCTGGGACGTGCGTCAGTACGGCCGCAACGAAGTGGCCTTCGTGATGCGCTTCGAGGGCCAGTTGCGCGCCTACCTCAACCGCTGCGTGCACGTGCCCACGCAGATGGACTGGCAGCCCGGCGAGTTTCTCGACATCGAGAAGCGCTACATCCTGTGCAGCCTGCATGGCGCGGCCTATGAACCGCATGGCGGCCGCTGCATCGGCGGGCCTTGCGGCCGCGGCCGCCTCACCCCCGTGGCCGTGGCCGAGCGCGACGGCCAGGTGTATTGGTATCCTTCCCGCGACATCGTGCCCGTGCCCCCAACGCCCGACCGCGAGCCGCCCACCCCCGGCAGTTCAGCAGCACCCGCGGCACCAGAAAGCCCCCCATGAGCAGCCCTGACACCACCCCGCCTGGCGGCCCGGTGGAGCCCCCGTTTGAACCCACGACTGCCGCAGCACCTGCGCCTGCCGTCGCCGCAGCGCCACCGCCGCTGGCCGCCAAGCCCGGGCTGGAGAGCAGCTTGGAGCGCGTGGCCATGGAAATGCTGCGCCAGCAGCGCAGCGAGCGCCGCTGGCGCTTGTTTTTCCGCCTCGCCTGGCTGGGCCTGGTGATCGCGGTGCTGTGGCTCAGTTTCTTCCAGCACGGCAGCGCGCCGGCCCACAGCACGCCGCACACCGCGTTGGTCGAAGTGCGTGGCGAGATCGCGGTGGACACCGAAGCCAGCGCCGAGCGCCTGGTGGGCGCCATCAAGAGCGCCTTCGAAGACCCGGGCGCGCAGGCCGTGGTGCTGCGCATCAACTCGCCCGGCGGCAGCCCGGTGCAGAGCGGCATCGTCAACGACGAGATCCGTCGCCTGAAGGCCAAACACGGCAAGAAGGTCTACGCGGTGGTGGAAGAGGTGTGTGCCTCGGGCGCGTACTACATCGCTGCGGCGGCCGACGAGATCTACGTCGACAAGGCCAGCGTGGTCGGCAGCATCGGCGTGCTGATGGACGGCTTCGGCTTCACCGGCGCGATGGAGAAGCTGGGTGTGGAGCGCCGCCTGCTCACCGCTGGCAGCAACAAGGCCATGCTCGACCCCTTCAGCCCGGCCAACCCGCAGCAGACGGCCATGGCGCAGGCCATGCTCGACCAGATCCACCAGCAGTTCATCACGGTGGTCAAACAAGGCCGAGGCGAACGGCTGAAAGAAGCGCCCGAGACCTTCACGGGCCTGTTCTGGAACGGCGAAGAGGCCGTGAAGCAGGGCTTGGCCGACGGCCTGGGCAACCTCGATTTCGTCGCGCGTGAAATCGTCAAGGCCGAAGAGGTGATCGACTACACCCCGCAGGAAAACGTGGCCGAGCGCCTGGCCAAACGTTTCGGCGCCAGCATCGGCGCGGGCGCGGTGAAGGCGCTGCGTGAACTGCCGGCGCTGAAATGAGCGCGCTGGTGCCCACCCCCGGCTCGGCCGAAGCCGAGCGCCCGCTGGGCGAGCGCCTGGCCGTGGCCGCGCAGCACCTGCTGCCCAAGCAACTGCTCACGCAGTTCGCGGGTGCCGTGGCGCGGCGAGAAGACGGCGCGCTCACCACGGCCATCATCCGCCGCTTCATCCAGCGCTATGGTGTGAACATGGCCGAGGCCGCCAACCCCGACCCGGCCAGTTACGCCAGCTTCAACGAGTTCTTCACACGCCCGCTGCAAGCCGGCGCGCGCCCGCTGGCCGCGGCCGAGCTGGTGTGCCCGGTGGACGGCGCCATCAGCCAGTTCGGCGCCATCGACGGCGAGCAGATCTTCCAGGCCAAGGGCCACCGCTACAGCGCCACCGCGCTGCTGGGCGGCGACAGCGCGCTGGCCGCGCATTTCCACGGCGGCCACTTCGCCACCATCTACCTCAGCCCCAAGGACTACCACCGCATCCACATGCCCTGCGCCGGGCGGCTGCTGCGCATGATCTACGTGCCCGGCGAACTGTTCAGCGTGAACCCGGCCACCGCGCGCGGTGTGCACGGGCTGTTTGCGCGCAACGAGCGTGTGGTGTGTGTCTTCGACGGCCCGCAAGGCCTGTGGGTCAACGTGCTGGTGGGCGCCACCATCGTGGGCAGCATGGCCACGGTGTGGCACGGTGTGGTGAACCCGCCGCGGCCCGGCACCGTGCGCGACTGGCGTTATGCCGACCAGAACATCGAGCTCGCCCAGGGTGCCGAGATGGGCCGCTTCCTGCTGGGCAGCACCGTGGTGCTGCTGTTCCCGAAATCACCCGGCCTGCGCTTCAACCCGGCCTGGGCGCCGGGCACGCCGGTGCGCCTGGGCCAGGTGATGGCCACGCACGCCACCACGGCCTGATGCCGCAGTGACGCCCGGCACCACCAGCCGCCGCGCGCGGCTGCTGCTGTGGACGGTGCCGGCGCTGTGGAGCAGCAACTACATCATCGCGCGCGCCGCCGATGGCGTGATCGCGCCGCACGCGCTGGCCGCCGGGCGCTGGTTGCTGGCGGCGCTGGTGTTGCTGCCCTTCGTGGCGGGCGCGCTTTGGCAGCACCGCGCCGCGCTGCGGCGTGAGGCCGGCCAGCTGCTGGTGCTGGGCTTCTTCGGCATGTACATCTGCGGGGCCTGGGTCTACCAGGCCGGGCGCAGCACCAGCAGCACCAACATCGCGCTGATCTACGCCATCACGCCCATGGCCATCGCCGCGGCCAGCGCCTGGACGCTGGGTGAGCGGATGCGGCTGGCGCAGTGGCTGGGCGTGGCGCTGGCGCTGGCCGGGCTGCTGTTCGTGATTGCGCGTGGCGAACCTGCGCGGCTGCTGGCGGTGCAGTTCGTGGCGGGGGATGCGTGGATCACCGCCTGCGCCATCAGCTGGACGGCCTATTCGGTGCTGCTCAAGCGCTGGCCCTCGGCGCTGCCGCCGCTGGCGCGGCTGGTGGCCGTCATCGTTGGCGGGCTGGTGGTGTTGCTGCCGGCGGCGCTGCTGGAAGCACTGTGGGCCCCGGGCCCGGCCTGGGGCTGGGGTGCGACCGGGCTGGTGGTGCTGGGCGCGCTGCTGCCGGGGGTGTTGTCCTACGGCGCCTACTCGCTGCTGCAGCGGGAACTCGGCGCTTCGCGCACGGCGATGATGTTGTACCTCTCGCCGCTGTACGCGGCGGCGCTGGCCTGGTGGCTGCTGGGCGAAGTGCCCGGCTGGTACCACGCGGTGGGCGCGGCGCTCATCCTGCCCAGCATCTGGCTGGCCACGCGAGCTGCGCCGGCGGAACCTCAGCCGAAGAGCCCAGGCGCGGCCACCTCGTCGTCGTCTTCGGCGTAGAAGCAGCTGGGGCACACGGCGCGGTAGCGTTCGTTGCCGCCGATGACGACCTGCTCGCCTTCCTTCACGCGCCGGCCTTCGCCGTCGACACGCAGGTTCATGCTGGCCTTGCGCGCGCAGGCGCAGATGGTCTTCATCTCTTCCAGGTCGTCGGCCAGCGTCAGCAGCGCGGCCGAGCCCGGGAAGGCCACGCCGCGGAAATCGCTGCGCAGCCCGTAGCAGAGGATGGGCGGCCCGCCGCGGTGGGCCAGGCGGTGCAACTGCAGCACCTGTTCGTGCGTGAGGAACTGAGCTTCGTCGATCAGCACGCAGGCCATGCCTTCGCCCAGGCCTTCGAGGCTGAACTCGGTTTCGGGGCCGAAGGTTTCCACCTGGCGCTGCAGGCCCAGGCGCGAGCCGATCACGCCCACGCCGGTGCGGTTGTCCAGCGCGGCGGTGAACAGGCGCACGCGCATGCCGCGCTCTTCGTAGTTGTAGGCGGCCTGCAGCAGGTTGGTGCTCTTGCCGGCGTTCATGGCCGCGTAGCGGAAGTAAAGCTTGCTCACGGCCGGGACTCTACCCGGCTGTCGGCTGTCCTCAGGCCACCAGCAAGCCGCGCTTCTCGATGAATGCCACCACCTCGGCCAAGCCCTGCTGGGTGCGCAGGTTGCTCATCACGTAAGGGCGGCGGCCGGCGTGGTCGGGCCGCATGCGTTGGGTGTCGGCCTCCATCACGCCGAGGTCGGCGCCGACGTAGGGCGCGAGGTCGGTCTTGTTGATGACGAAGAGGTCGCTCTTGGTGATGCCGGGCCCGCCCTTGCGCGGAATCTTCTCGCCGGCAGCCACGTCGATGACGTAGATCGTCAGGTCGCTCAGCTCGGGGCTGAAGGTGGCCGCGAGGTTGTCGCCACCGCTTTCGATGAAGACGATGTCGGCTTCCGGAAACTGCTCGAGCAGCCTGTCCACCGCTTCCAGGTTGATGGAGGCATCTTCGCGGATGGCGGTGTGCGGGCAGCCGCCCGTTTCCACGCCGACGATGCGCTCGGGCGCCAGCGCACCGGCCACGGTGAGCAGGCGCTGGTCTTCCTTGGTGTAGATGTCGTTGGTGACAACGACGAGGTCCCAGCGCTCGCGCATGGTCTTGCACAGCATCTCGACCAGCGTCGTCTTGCCCGAGCCCACCGGCCCGCCCACGCCCACGCGCAGCGGGGGCAATTTCTTGGTGCGGCCGGGGATGTGGTGCAGCTTGCTCGTGTTCATGCGGGGCATGATGCACGAAGCGTGCAAGGGCCCCGCTGCGGCGTTCACATCAGCGCGTGAACGCCCAAGCCTTCACTTCATCGTGTACCCGCGGCCGTCCATGCAGGCTTCAACGGCGCGGTGGAAGACGCTGGCATCGGCCATGGCCGCCGGCTGCGTGGTGGCCCAGCGGTTGCACGCCTGGCGGTCGGCCTCGGTCTGCTCGGCGCTTTGGCCGTTGCGCGGGTAGATCACCGGGTCGGGTTTGCTGGCGGGCACGGGCAGCGGCTCGGCCGCGGGCACGGGCGCCGGGCGCGCAGCCTCCACCACCAGCGGTGCGGCCAGCACCAGGGGCGGGGCCACCAGCATCCAGCGGCTGCCCCAGGGCTGGTAGTAACGGCCGCCGTGGCGCCAGTAGCGCCCGCCGCCGATCACGACACTCACCGCGCCGCGCGGCAGGTGGCCGTAGACCCGGCCATGACCCGGCCCCCAGCCGCGATGACTGTGGCCATGGCCGATGAGGGGGATGTTCAGGCCGATGGACACGTCGACGCCGGCTTGGGACGGCGCCGGGCCGAGGGCCAACAACGCGCCCAGCGCCAAGGCGGCGACAGCGGGAAGAGAAAAGCTCGTGGCCATGGTCGTGTCCTTTCGGTGTGCGAGGCAGGGCAGGGGGCCGATCATGCAACGGCGGACGGGGCCGCGGGGGCACGCACCGGCAAAGATCTGTGAACGCGTGGCGCGCTCGCCGCAGCGGCTGAGCCTTCAGTCAGCTGCGGAACAGCCGCGAGTACTGCGCCTCGTGCTGCGCACTCAGGATGGCCAGCATCGGGCTGTAGGCCTGGCGCTCGGCGGGTGGCAAGGCCAGCGCCTGGTCCACCGCGGCGGGCAGTTCGGCGGCCAGACGCTGTAGCAGGCGCTGCGCCGCGGCCTGGCCCAGCGGCACGGCTTTCATCGCGGCCTGGGCCATGTTTTCGGCCCAGCCCCAGCCAAAAGCCAGAAGGCTGTCGCGCACGGGCGCCTGCGCCAGCGCGGCGGCCAGCGCAAAGGCTGTGGGCCACAGCGGCGCGGGTGGCAGCGCGGCCAGGTGCGCCAGGCGGGGGTCGGCGGCGTGGGGGCTGTTTTTCAGCCAGTCGAGCAGGCTGCGGCCCATCTGCTCGGCCTGGGCGCGGAACTCGGCGCTTTCGCGCGTGCAGCGCAGCCAGTCGTTGACGGCCTGCGCCTGTACGCCATCGTGCGCGGCCCAGGCGGCGTGGGCCTGGGCCAGCGCGGGCAGGTCGCTGCGCGCCAATGTCAGCTGCAGCTGGGCCGACAGCCAATCGGCCGCCTGCGCTTCGCTGGTGACGAGGCCGGCCTCGACCGCAGCTTCCAGGCCCTCGGAATAGCTGAAACCGCCTACCGGCAAGGCCGGCGAGGCCAGCCACATCAGCTGCAGCAGCGTGGCGGCGGGGGCGGCCACGGGCGGCGTGTCAGTGCTTGTGGTCATGGCCGTGACCATGGTCGTGGCCGCAGCCCGGGCCGTGCACGTGCGGTGCCGGGGCGGCGCTGACGGCGATGGCGATGGGCTTGCCGCGGGCCGGGGCCGGCGCGTGGGCATGGCCGTGATCGTGGTTGTGCGCAGCGCCGTGATCGTGGCCGTGGGCCTCACCGTGCGCGTGGCTGTGCCCGCCCGCCTGGTAAGCCCCACCTTCGGGCTCGAAGCCGGCTTGCTCGTCCGTCACCGTCAGGTGCATGCGGCGCAGCATCTCGGCCAGCACGGGGTCGGGCTCGAACTGCAGGCGGTCGGCTCGCAGGTCCACCGGCACGTGGCGGTTGCCCAGGTGGTAGGCGGCGCGAAGCAGGGCTAAGGGCTGGCCGTGTTCTGCGCAGGGCCGCACCACCATCACCGCTTGCGGCGCGGCCTGCACCGCCACCAGCGAGCCGTCTTCGGCCACCAGCACGTCGCCGCCGCGCACCACGCTGCCGCGCGGCAGGAAGACGGCCAGCGTGCGGCCCTGGCTGTCTTCGGTGTCGAAGCGGCTTTTCTGCCGCGTGTCCCAGTCCAGTGCCAGCGTGGCGGCGCGTTTCACGAGCACGGGGGCCAGGCCGCGGCCCTGGGCGATGAGCTTGTTGACGGTGATCATGGAGACCTTGGGTGAGGCGTATTGCGGGGGCAGGGTGGGGCGGTTAGTATAACGTTCGTTATAACGGAGCTTGGATCATGACCGCACTGAAGCTCACCCAGATCGGCAACTCGGTCGGCGTCATCCTGCCCAAGGAAGTGCTGGCGCGCTTGAAGCTGGAGAAGGGCGATACGGTGTTTGTCACCGAGGCCGCCAACGGCGTGACGCTGACGCCTTACGACCCCACGCTGGACGAAGAGCTCAAGGCCGGGCGCGAGTTCATGCGCGAGTTCCGCGACACCTTCCACCAACTCGCCAAGTGAGCTGGCGCTGGGTGCGGCGGCAGGCGCTGGAACTGCTGCACGACGAAAGCATTGCCGAGCACGGCGGCGCGCCGGGCCTGCGGGACGAGGGCCTGTTCGAATCGGCCCTGGCGCGCCCGCAAAACCTGGCGGTCTACGGCGAGCCTGACTTTGCCGATCTCGCGGCAGCGTACGGCGTGGGACTCGCTAAGAACCATCCCTTCGTCGATGGCAACAAGCGCACCGCTTTCCTCGCAGTCGGCTTGTTCCTAGCACTGAACGGGCGCCGTCTCGTCGCCACGCAGGCTGAGGCCACGCTCACCATGCTCGCCGTCGCCGCCGGCTCGATGGACGAAGCCACTTTCGCGGCCTGGCTGCGGACCCACAGCGCGCCTCGAAGCTGAACCGCCTGCCCGCGCTCAGAACAGAAAGTACTTCTGCGCCAGCGGCAGCTTCGTCGCCGGCTCGCAAGTCAGCAGCTCACCATCGGCCCGCACGCGGTAGGTCTGCGCGTCGATCTCCATCTTCGGCAGCCAGGCGTTGTGCACCATGTCGGTCTTCTTCACGCCGCGGCAGCCCTGCACCGCCGAGAGCTTGCGCTGCAGCCCCAAACGTCGGCCGATGTCGGCTTCCAGCGCGGTGTGGCTCACGAAGGTGAGCGAAGTCGCCTGCAGCGTGCGCCCGTAGCTGCCGAACATCGGCCGGTAGTGCACCGGCTGCGGCGTGGGGATGCTGGCGTTGGCATCGCCCATCAGCGCCGCGGCGATGAAGCCGCCCTTCAGGATGAGACTCGGCTTCACGCCGAAAAACGCCGGGCGCCACAGCACGAGGTCGGCCCACTTGCCCACCTCGATGCTGCCCACCTCGTGGCTGATGCCGTTGGCCAGCGCCGGGTTGATGGTGTACTTGGCGATGTAGCGCTTGACGCGGAAGTTGTCGTGCCGCGCCGTGTCGGGGCCCAGGCTGCCGCGCTGGCCCTTCATCTTGTGCGCCGTCTGCCAGGTGCGAATGATCACTTCGCCCACGCGGCCCATGGCCTGGCTGTCGCTGCTCATCATGCTGATGGCGCCCAGGTCGTGCAGCACGTCTTCGGCGGCGATGGTCTCGCGGCGGATGCGGCTCTCGGCGAAGGCCAGGTCTTCGGCGATGGACGCATCCAGGTGGTGGCAGACCATCAGCATGTCCAGGTGCTCGTCCACCGTGTTCACGGTGTAGGGCATGGTCGGGTTGGTGCTGCTGGGCAGGAAGTTGGGCTCGCCCACCACGCGCAAGATGTCGGGCGCGTGCCCGCCACCGGCGCCTTCGGTGTGGAAGGCACACAGCGTGCGGCCGCGCGTCGCGGCGATGGTGTCTTCGACGAAACCGCTCTCGTTGAGCGTGTCGCTGTGCAGGCTGACCTGGGTGTCGGTCACCTCGGCCACGTCCAGGCAGTTGCTGATGGCCGCGGGCGTGCTGCCCCAGTCTTCGTGCAGCTTCAGGCCGATGGCGCCGGCAGCGATCTGCTGGCTGAGCGCCTCGGGCCGCGCGGCATTGCCCTTGCCAAGAAAACCCAGGTTCATCGGGAAAGCCTCGGCCGCCATCAGCATGCGGTGCAGGTTCTCCGGGCCGGGCGTGCAGGTGGTGGCGAAGGTGCCCGTGGCCGGCCCGGTGCCGCCGCCCAGCATGGTGGTGACGCCGCTCATCAGCGCCTCTTCGATCTGCTGCGGGCAGATGAAGTGGATGTGGCTGTCGATGCCGCCGGCGGTGACGATCATCCCCTCGCCGGCAATGATCTCGGTGCCCGGGCCGATGACGATGTCCACGCCCGGCTGCACGTCGGGGTTGCCGGCCTTGCCGATGGCGGCGATGCGGCAACCCTTGATGCCGATGTCGGCCTTGACGATGCCCCAGTGGTCGACGATCAGCGCGTTGGTGATGACGCAGTCGTGCGCCTCGTGCACGCCGGGGCCGTTGACGGTCTGGCTCTGGCCCATGCCGTCGCGGATGGTCTTGCCGCCGCCGAACTTGACCTCTTCACCGTAGCCCCCGGCCTTCAGCGTGAAGTCTTGTTCTACCTCGATGACGAGGCCCGTGTCGGCCAGGCGCAGGCGGTCGCCCACGGTGGGGCCGTACATCTCGGCGTAAGCGCGCCGGCCGATGGTGCGGCTCATCAGAGGCCTCCGTTCGTCAAGCCGCGGAAGCCCCACACCTGGCGCCGGCCGCCAAAGGCCACCAGCGTGACGGTGCGCTCCTGCCCGGGCTCGAAGCGCACCGCGGTGCCGCTGGCGATGTTCAGCCGGTAGCCCTTGGCCACCTGCCTGTCGAAAGACAAGGCCGCGTTGGTTTCGGCGAAGTGGTAATGGCTGCCCACCTGGATGGGCCGGTCGCCGGTGTTGGCCACCAGCAGCGTGAACTTGTCGCGGCCGGGGTTGAGCTCGTGCTCGCCCGCGTCCGGGCCTTCGTCGATCAGCAGTTCGCCGGGCGTCATGGTGTCGCTTCCGGCTTCACTTGCGACGGAAGTACCAAGCCAGGCCCACCACCGCGGCGGCCAGTCCCAGCAGCATCAGCACGTCTTGCGTGTGCCAGTGGTGGCTGCCGGGCATGCCGTGGCCTTCGTGGGCCTGGGCGGCGCTGGCCAGCAGGGTGGCAGCCAGGGGCGAGAGGGTGCGTTGCAGTTTCATCATGGGGCGCGCTCGCGGCGTCATGCAATGGGTTGGTGCACGGTCACCAACTTGGTGCCGTCGGGGAAGGTGGCTTCGACCTGGATCTCGGTGACGATCTCGGGCACGCCCTCCATCACCTCGTCGCGCGTGAGCACGGTCTTGCCTTCGCTCATCAGCTGCGCCACCGTCTTGCCGTCGCGCGCGCCTTCCATGATGGCGGCGGTGATCAGCGCGATGGCTTCTGGCACGTTCAGCTTCAAGCCGCGTGCCTTGCGGCGTTCTGCCAGCAAGGCGGCCGTGAAGATCAGCAGCTTGTCTTTTTCACGCGGGGTCAGATCCATATTCGCTTCGCTCTCAGTCAGCGCGTGCGGCCGCAAAGGCCGGCCGAACTCTTGTCGTCAGGTCCATGGGCCCCTCATCAGCACATTGGGTGCCAATGTAAGCCCGCACCTCCGCTTGGCCCGCAACGTGCAAACCCGCAGGCCCTGATGACGCCGCCGACCGCCTCCGCCCCGCAGCAGCGTGTCATCAAGGTCCGGCGCGACTACAACGCCTGGGTGGCCAGCGAGACGCTGGAAGATTACGCGTTGCGTTTCACGCCGCGTTCTTTCCGCAAGTGGAGCCCCTGGCGCGTGGCGCACACCGCGGTGGGCGGCGCGGCCAGCTTCCTGGTGCTGGAGGCGCTGGGCGCCACGCTGCTGCTGCAGTTCGGCTTCGTCAACGCCTTCTGGGCGATCTTGGGCACCGCGGCCATCATCTTTGCCGCCGGTTTGCCCATCAGCGTCTACGCCGCCCGCCACGGGCTGGACATGGACCTGCTCACCCGCGGCGCTGGTTTCGGCTACATCGGCAGCACCATCACCAGCCTCATCTACGCCAGCTTCACCTTCATCTTCTTTGCGCTGGAAGCGGCCATCATGGCCTACGCGCTGGAGCTGGCCTTCGGCCTGCCGCCGGCATGGGGCTACCTGGTGTGTTCGTTGGTGGTGATCCCGCTGGTCACGCACGGCGTCACCCGTGTCAGCCAGCTGCAGATGTGGACGCTGCCGGTGTGGCTCGTGCTGCTGGTGCTGCCTTACGTCTACGTCTTCCAGGCCCACCCCACACTGGCCAGCGACCTGCGCAGCTACGCGGGCCTGGACGGCCAGGGCGGCAGCTTCAACCCGCTGCTCTTCGGCAGCGCGCTCACCGTGGGCGTGGCCCTCATCACGCAGATGGGCGAGCAGGTCGACTACCTGCGTTTCATGCCGGAGAAAACGCGCGCCAACCGCTGGCGCTGGTGGGGCGCGGTGCTGCTGGGCGGCCCGGGCTGGGTGCTGCCGGGCGTGCTGAAGATGCTGGGCGGCGCGCTGCTGGCCTTGCTGGCCTTGAAGCTGGCCGTGCCTGCCGACCGCGCGGTGGACCCCAACCAGATGTACCTGGCCGCCTACGAGCTGGTGTTCAACCACTACGGCTGGGCGGTGGCGGCCACCGCGCTGTTCGTGGTGGTGAGCCAGCTCAAGATCAACGTGACGAACGCGTACGCCGGCAGCCTGGCCTGGAGCAACTTCTTTGCGCGTGTG
The DNA here is from genome assembly GCA_963788035.1 of uncultured beta proteobacterium. Lineage (GTDB taxonomy): Bacteria > Pseudomonadota > Gammaproteobacteria > Burkholderiales > Burkholderiaceae_C > Rubrivivax. The sequence continues at coordinate 1,900,574 of CAWBFC010000006.1, read as the reverse complement.
ACGCACAGCCACCCCGGCCGCGTGGTGTGGATGGTCTTCAACACGCTGATCGCGCTGATGCTGATGGAGCTGGAAGTCTTCCAGGCCATCGGCGGCGTGCTGGGGCTGTACAGCAACATCGCCATCAGCTGGATCATGGCGGTGGTGGCCGACCTGGTGGTCAACAAGCCGCTGGGCTTGAGCCCCAAGGGCATCGAGTTCAAGCGCGCCCACCTCTACGACATCAACCCCGTGGGCGTGGGCGCGATGGGGCTGGCCTCGGTGCTCTCCATCACCGCGCACCTCGGCGCTTTCGGGCCCATGGCCGAGGCCTTCTCGGCGGTGATCGCGATGGCGGTGGCCTTTGTCGCAGCACCCTTGATCGCCTGGGCCACGCAGGGCCGCTACTACCTGGCGCGCGGGCCGCAGGCCGGGGCCGCGGCAGATGGCCAGGGCGCCTACCTCGCCCAACGCGGCGGCCTGCAGGCGCTGCGCCGCTGCGTCATCTGCGAACGCGAATACGAGGGCGAAGACATGGCCGGTTGCCCGGCCTACGGCGGCCCCATCTGCAGCCTGTGCTGCAGCCTCGACGCGCGTTGCCACGACCTCTGCAAACCCGAGGCCGCACGCGCCGGCGTGCAGCTCACGGCCGCGCTGCGCCGCCTGACGCCGCCAAGCTGGTGGCCGCAGCTGGAAACCGGTCTGGGCCGCTACCTGCTGGTGATGGCGGTGGTGGCGCCCTCGCTGGCCGCGCTGCTGTACCTGCTGCACGAGGCCGAGGTGCGCGCCCTTGCCGCCGCCGGCACCGAAGCCGCGGCTGCCGCGGCGCCGGCGTTGCGCACCGCCTTCATCAAGGCCTACTGCGCGCTGCTGCTGCTGTCGGGTGTGATCGCCTGGTGGCTGGTGCTCACGCAGATCAGCCGCCGTGTGGCGCAGGAAGAAAGCAACCGCCAGACCGAAGCCCTGGTGCGCGAGATCGACAGCCACGCCCGCACCGACGAAGAACTGCAGCGCGCGCGGCTGGCCGCTGAAGCTGCGCATCAGGCTGCCGAAGCCGCGCGGCGCCAGGCCGAGGGCGCCAACCAGGCCAAAACGCGCTACATCAGCGCCATCAGCCACGAGCTGCGCACGCCGCTGAACAGCATCCTGGGCTATGCGCAGCTGCTGGACGAAGACCCCACATTGCCGGTGCACCGCAAGCAGGCCGTGGGCGTCATCCGCCGCGGGGGTGAGCACCTGCTGGGGCTGATCGAAGGCACGCTGGACATCGCGCGCATCGAAGGCGGCAAGCTCACGCTCGAGCCCAAGCCCATGCGCCTGCGCGAGAACCTGCAGCAGATCGTGCAGATGTTCGAGCTGCAGGCGCTGAGCAAGGGCCTGCGCTTCGAGCACGACATCGAAGGCGCGCCCGCGCTGGTGCGGGCCGACGAGCGACGGCTGACGCAGATCTTGATCAACGTGCTGGGCAACGCGGTGAAGTTCACCCAGCGCGGGCGCGTGGCCTTCCGCGCCGCGCACCTGCGCGACATGGCCGTCTTCGAGATCGAGGACACCGGCCCCGGCATCGCGCCAGAAGATCTGGAACGCATCTTCGAGCCCTTCTCGCGCGGCGGCCCGGCTGGCAGCACGGGCGCCGCCCCGGGCGGCGGCACTGGCCTGGGCCTGACCATCGCGAAGATGCTGACCGACCTGATGGGCGGCGAACTCACCGTCAGCACGAAGCTGGGCGAAGGCACGGTCTTCCGCGTGCGCCTTTTCCTGCCCGAGTTGCGCGGCCAGCGCGTGCCAGGCCCGCGCCCGGCGCGGCGCGGTTACGAAGGCGCGCGCCGCCGCCTGCTGGTGGTGGACAACGAAGAGGTCGACCGCACGCTGCTGGCGCGCCGGCTGCAGGCCCTGGGTTTCGACGTGCTGGAAGCTGGCTCGGGCCAGGCCGCGCTGGCGCTGCTGCAAGAGGCACGCAGCGCCGAGCCGCCCGCGCCGGTGCACGCCATCCTGATGGACCTGGCCATGCCCGGCATCGACGGCTGGCAGACCATCCGCACGCTGCGCGCCCAGGGCCTGAGCAGCGCGCCCGTGGCCATCGTTTCGGCCAATGCTTTCGACAAGGGCCTGGAGAACGACTGTGGCATCACAGCCGCCGACTTCATCACCAAGCCCGTGCGTTTCGACGAACTGCTCGATTGGCTGGGCCAGCAGCTGGCGCTGGCATGGCTGACTGCCGAGGCGCCGCCCGAGGCGCCCCTGGCCGCAGGCCCGCCCCCGCCGCGGGCGCAACTGCAAGCGCTTCAGGAGGTGGTGAACCTCGGCTATCCGCGCGGCGTGCAGCGCGTGCTGGAGCAGATCGAGAATGACCACCCCGACAGCCAGCCTTGGCTTGTGCCTCTGCGTGCGCTCGCGCAGAGCTTCCAGTTCGACCGGATGACCCCTGTCATCCAGCAAGCCCTGAACCATGAAAAGCCCTGACGACAGACCCGCGATCAAGGACTGGCGCGGAACCGGCTCCGCCGGGCCGCTGCCAGAGCCGCCTCGGGGGGTGGCGACCAGCGGGAGCCTGGGGGTCGTGTTGATCGTCGACGACGTGCCCGACAACCTGGCCGTGCTGCACGACGCGCTGGACGCCGCCGGCTACACCGTGCTGGTGGCCACCGACGGCGCGCGCGCCCTGCAGCGCGCCGCGCAGGCCGACCCCGACATCGTGCTGCTCGACGCCGTGATGCCCGGCATCGACGGCTTCGAGGTCGCGCGGCGCCTGAAAGCCGGGCCCGAGACGGCGCACATTCCCATCGTCTTCATGACCGGCCTGACCGAAACCGAGCACGTGCTGGCGGCCTTCGAGGCCGGCGGGGTCGACTACGTCACCAAGCCCATCCGCGCGCCCGAGGTGCTGGCGCGCATGGCCGCGCACATGCAGGCCGCGCGCCAGGCGCGCCAGGCGCGCAACGCGCTCGATGCCTACGGCCACGCCACCATCGCCGTGCGCCTGGGCCCCACGCCGGCAGCGGCGCCGCGCCTGGTGTGGCAGACGCCGCTGGCGCGGCAGTGGCTGCCGCTGTACTTCGACGTCGTGCCCGACCAGTTGCCGGCCGCGCTGCACGCCTGGCTGCAGGACGCCGCCGCCGGGCGTGAGGTGCGCCCGCTGAGCACGGCGCGCGGTGCGCGCCAACTCGTGGCCACGCTGCAGGGCCGCACGGTGGACGAAGACTGGCTGATCGTGCTGCGCGAGGTGAGCGACGCCGCCACGGTGGAAGCCACCATGCAGGCCTTCGGCCTGACGCTGCGCGAGAGCGAGGTGCTCTATTGGGTGGCCAAGGGCAAGACCAACCGCGACATCGGCGACATCCTGGGCAGCAGCCCCGCCACGGTGAAAAAGCACCTCGAACGCATCTACGAAAAGCTGGGCGTGGAAACACGCACCGCCGCCGCCGCGATGGCCTTGCAGCGTGTGCGCGAACTCTCACGCAACTGAGCTTGGCGGGCGGCGGCGCTTCAGAAGCCCGGCCGCCGGCCGATAACGCGGCGATGAGGGCTTGGAGCGCACTGGCGCAGCAGTTTCAGATCGACCACGATGTGCTCGCCGCGCACCGCGGTGGCCTGGTCGCGCGTTTCTGCCGCCTCGGCGGCTGGGCCATCGTGGCCACGGGGGCCGTACACCTGCTGCAAGGCAACTGGGCCATGGCCACGCTCAACGCCAGCGTCTCGCTCTTGCTGCTGGGCAATGCCTCGCGGCTGCAGACGGGGCGGGCGCCGCTGGTGCCCTTCGAGCTGCTCGCGGCGCTGCTCATCGCGGCCATCGTCACTTCCACCTGGTTGCAGGGCATGCCGGGGCTGGTGTGGTCCTACCCCATGCTTTTTCTGCTGTTTTTTGCATTGCCGCACCGGCGCGCCCTGGTGTTCTGCGGCCTGCAGGTGGTGCTGGTGTGCGGCGTGGCGCAGGCGACGCTGGGCACCGGGCTGGCGCTGCGCGTGCTGTTCTCGCTGGTCTTCGTGCTGCTGATGATCCTGATGGTGCTGCGCCTGATCGGGCAGCTGCAGCAGACGCTGCTGGTGCAGGCCATCACCGACCCGCTCACCGGCTGCTACAACCGCCGCCACCTGCAGACGCAGCTCGACGGGCTGAGCCGCCCGGCACACGCCGCCGCGGCGCCGGGGCCGGTGCTGCTGGCCATCGACATCGACCACTTCAAGCGTATCAACGACCGCCACGGGCATGCCCGCGGCGACGAGGTGCTGAAAGACCTGGTGCGCCTGATCGCAGCGCGCCAGCGCTTGGGCGACCTGCTGTTCCGCACTGGCGGCGAAGAGTTCATGCTGCTGCTGCCACGCACGCCTTTGGCCGATGCGCGCCATCTGGCTGAAACCCTGAGGCAGCGCGTGGCTGGCAGCGCACTGCTGGGCGATGAAGCGCTGACGGTGAGCATCGGCGTCAGTGCGCTGGCGGCCCGCGCCGACGTGCAGGACTGGCTGCGCGCTGCCGATGCCGCGCTTTACGAGGCCAAGCGACGCGGGCGCGATTGCGTGGTGGTGGCGGGCGAGGCCGGCGCGGCCTCAGGCCTGCAGCCAGAGCAGCCGCAAGCGGTGGGCTGATCGCGCCTGCTGCATGCCGAGCAGCGCCTCGGCCTGCTGCCGGTGCGCAGCGCCCAGCGCGGTGTCCGCCAGCAGCAGCGTCGGCCGCCGCGGTGTGAAGCGCTGCAGGGCCTGCAGGCCGCTTGCGCCCGGGCGCAGCCAGCCGGCATCCCAGGGCGCGCTGGCCGGGCGCCGGTGGGGGGCCATGTCCTGCCATTTGGTGCGCAGTCGCAGCGCCAGCCGCTGCGCGCCGCCGCGGCAGGCCTGCAGCTGCAGGCTGCCGTCCAGCACCAGGCCCAGCGCCTGGGCCAAGGTGATGGCGTCGGCCTGCGCGTCATCCGCCACGGCCAGCGGCCGCGCGGCCCAGCGTGCTTCGCCGTGGCACCAGGCCTGCAGCTCGGGCCACAGCGGGTGGGCCTGCGCCGCCTGCAGCCGCCTGGCGTCCAGCCCCTCGGGCGGCTGCAGGGCTTGCAGGTCGTAGCGGGCGCGCAGCGTGTGCCAGAAGCCGGGCGGTGTTGGGGGTGGGTGCATGGCGCTTGAGCTTAGCCGGCGCGACCTGGGCAGAATCCGCGGGCGGCGTGATCCCGGCCGCGCCACCGGTTCTTCTGCCATGTCTGCGCTCACCTGGTCCGACGCCCTCGCCCTGCAACAGCCCGAGATCGACGCCACGCACCGCGAGTTCGTGGATCTGCTCGCCGGCGTGGAAGCCGCGCTGGCGCACGACGCCGCCACGCTGGGCGCGGCGCTCGCCAGCTTTGTGCAGCACACCGAAGCGCACTTCGCACAAGAAGAACGCTGGCTGGCCGAGATCGGCTTCGGCGCCGACCACTGCCACGGCAAGGAGCACCGGCAGGTGCTGGAGCTGGTGCACGAGGTGCAACGCCGCCTGCTGCAAGAGGCCGATGTGGCGGTGGTGCGGGCCCTGGTGCCCGCCCTGGCGCAGTGGTTCCCGGTGCACGCGCAGAGCATGGACTGGGGCCTGGCGCAGGCCCTGCAGGCGGTGCAGGCCTTGAAGGACGGCGCGCCTGCGCCCGGCGCCGCGGTGATCAACACCGCCGCGATCAACACCGCCTGAAGCGCCTGCGGCGCCCATACGCCGTCCGGCGTATTTCTCGCGCGGGGCCGGCCCCGCATCCTCCTGGGCATCCCACACCCCACCCAGCGCCAGGAGCGAGAGACCGTGAACCCAAGCCGCAGCACCACCCGCCGCCACGTCGGCAAGACCCTCATTGCCGCGGCCGCCGCGGCCGCCACCTTCGGCATCAGCCCCAGCGCCTTCGCGCAGGAGACCATCAAGGTCGGCGTGCTGCATTCGCTGTCGGGCACCATGGCCATCAGCGAGACGGTGCTGAAAGACACCATCCTGATGGAGATCGAGGCCATCAACGCCAAGGGCGGCCTGCTGGGCAAGAAGCTCGAACCCGTGGTGGTCGACCCGGCCTCGAACTGGCCGCTGTTCGCCGAAAAGACCCGCCAGCTCATCAGCAAGGACAAGGTCGCCGTGATCTTCGGCTGCTGGACCAGCGTTTCGCGCAAGAGCGTGCTGCCGGTCGTTGAAGAACTCAACGGCCTGTTGTTCTACCCCGTGCAGTACGAGGGCGAAGAACTCAGCAAGAACGTGTTCTACACCGGCGCCGCGCCCAACCAGCAGGCCATCCCCGCGGTGGAATACCTGATGAGCAAGGACGGCGGCAGCGCCAAGCGTTGGGTGCTGCTGGGCACCGACTATGTGTACCCGCGCACCACCAACAAGATCCTGCGCGCCTTCCTGAAGAGCAAGGGCGTGGCCGAGGCCGACATCATGGAGGAGTACACCGCCTTCGGCCATTCGGACTATCAAAGCATCATCGCCAAGATCAAGAAGTTCAGCAGCGAAGGCAAGAAGACCGCCGTCGTCTCCACCATCAACGGCGACAGCAACGTGCCCTTCTACAAGGAACTGGGCAACCAGGGCCTGAAGGCGACCGACGTGCCGGTGGTGGCCTTCTCGGTGGGTGAAGAAGAGCTGCGTGGCGTGGACACGAAGCCGCTGGTGGGCCACCTGGCCGCCTGGAACTACTTCCAGAGCATCAAGAACCCGAGCAACGACGAGTTCATCAAGCAGTGGAGCGCCTACGCCAAGGCCAAGGGCATCGCCGGCCACAAGGACAAGCCGCTGACCAACGACCCGATGGAAGCCAGCGTCATCGGCTTCCGCATGTGGGCGCAGGCCGTCGCCAAGGCCAAGAGCACCGACACCGACAAGGTCATCGCCGCCATGGCCGGCCAGACGGTGAAAGCGCCCTCGGGCATCGTCAGCAAGATGGACGAGAAGAACCACCACCTGCACAAGAGCGTGTTCATCGGCGAGATCAAGGCCGACGGCCAGTTCAACGTGGTGTGGAAGACCAAGGGCCCCGTGAAGGCCCAGCCCTGGAGCCCCTTCATCCCCGAGAACAAGGGCAAGAAGGACGAGCCCGTGATGGCCGCCAAGAAGTAAGCCTGTGAAGCTGCTGCGCACGCTGTGCGCAGCGCTGTGGTGTTGCCTGTTCGTGGGCTCGGCGCTGGCGCTGAGCTCCGACCAGGCCTTGCGCATCGCGCAGGGCGAGAGTGACGACCGCATCGCTGCGCTGAACGAAGTGGTGCTGGCCGCCGACCCGGCGCTCAGCGCCTATGTGCAGGCCCTGCTGGCCGACGAGGTGAAGCTCGCCGGCGGCAAGGCTTACATCGTGCGCGGCGATCAGGTGACCGACGCCGCCACCGGCGCCGCGGCCACGCTGCCGGCCGAGGCCGAAGACGCAGTCAACCCCAACCGCGTGCGCCGTGAACTGGAGGCCGCGCTGTCGGCACTGAACCTGTTTTCGCCCGACCGCGCCGTGCGCCTGCAGGCCGTGGGTGAACTGAAAGAGCAGGCCGACGAAGGCAAGCTCGCGCTGTTCGAGAAGGCCGCCAAGAGCGAAACCGACCCCGAGATCCGCGCCGCGCTGGCGATGCTGAAAGCCACCGCGCTGATCGCCAGCAGCGACAAGGCGCAGCGCCTGGCCGCCGCGCAGCTGCTGGCCGAGAGCGACCAGCCCTCGGTCAAGGGCCTGCTCATCGAGCGCCTGGCCGCCGAGGCAGACGGCGAGGTCAAGGCCGCGCTGCAGCGCACGCTGGACACCGTCAACGCCCGCCTGGCCTGGGGCGAACGCCTGGGCCTGCTGTTCACGGGCGTGAGCCTGGGCAGCATCCTGCTGCTGGCGGCCCTGGGCCTGGCCATCACCTACGGGCTGATGGGCGTCATCAACATGGCGCATGGCGAGCTGATCATGATCGGCGCCTACGCCACCTGGGGCGTGCAGAACGTTTTCCGGCAGTACCTGCCGGGCTACTTCGACGCCTACATCCTGGCGGCCATTCCCTTGAGCTTTCTCGCCAGCGCGCTGGTGGGCGCGGCCATGGAGCGCAGCGTCATCCGCTTTCTCTACGGCCGCCCGCTGGAAACGCTGCTGGCCACCTGGGGCATCAGCCTCATCCTCATGCAGTGCGTGCGCAGCCTCTTCGGCGCGCAGAACGTGGGTGTCGAAAACCCGAGCTGGCTCAGTGGCGGTGTGCAGGTGCTGCCCAACCTGGTGCTGCCCTACAACCGCCTGGCCATCCTGGCGTTTGCCGCGCTGGTGCTGCTAGGCATGGCGCTGCTGATCGGCAAGACCCGCCTGGGCCTCTTCGTGCGCGGCGTCACGCAGAACCGACGCATGGCCGCCTGCGTGGGCGTGAACACGGCGCGTGTGGACACCTACGCCTTCGCCCTGGGCGCGGGCATCGCCGGCCTGGCGGGCTGTGCGCTCAGCCAGGTGGGCAACGTGGGCCCTGACCTGGGCCAGGGCTACATCGTCGACAGCTTCATGGTGGTGGTGCTGGGCGGCGTGGGGCAGATCGCCGGCACCGTCTACGCGGGCCTGGGCCTGGGGCTGTTGAACAAGGTGCTCGAAGGCTGGCAGGGCGCGGTGCTGGCCAAGATCATGGTGCTGCTCTTCATCGTGGCCTTCATCCAGAAACGGCCGCAAGGCATCTTCGCCCTCAAGGGCAGGAGTGCGGAATGACGGCGCTGCCTGACGCGACTTTCGCGCCGAAGAACTCGCTGCTGGGCGCCAAGGGCTGGGCCGCTGTGCTGGCGGCCGTGGTGGTGATCACGGTGCTGGTGCCGGTGCTCAACCTGATGGTGCCGGAAGGCAGTGCGCTGCACCTGAGCGACTTCTACGTCACGCTGCTGGGCAAGATCCTCTGCTACGCCATCTGCGCGCTGGCCATGGATTTGATCTGGGGCTACACCGGCATCCTGAGCCTGGGCCACGGTCTGTTTTTCGCTTTAGGCGGCTACGCGATGGGCATGTACCTCATGCGCCAGATCGGCAGCGACGGCCAGTACAAGAGCCACATGCCCGACTTCATGGTCTTCCTGAACTGGAAAGACTTTCCCTGGCACTGGGCCGGCAGCGGCAGCTTCATCGTGCAGATGCTGCTGGTGGTGCTGGTGCCGGGCGTGCTGGCCTTCGTGTTCGGCTACTTCGCCTTCCGGTCGCGCATCAAGGGCGTGTACTTTTCCATCATCACGCAGGCCCTCACCTTCGCGGCCATGCTGCTGTTCTTCCGCAATGAAACCGGCTTCGGCGGCAACAACGGCTTCACCGATTTCAAGCGTTTGCTCGATGTGCCCATCGCCACGCCGAGCATGCGCGTGGTGCTGTGTGTCATCACCGGCCTGGTGCTGATTGCCTTCTTCCTGATGGCGCGTTTCATCGTGCAGAGCAAGTACGGGCGTGTGCTGCAGGCCATCCGCGACGCCGAGACGCGCGTGATGTTCACCGGCTACAACCCCGTGGCCTACAAGCTCAGCATCTGGACGCTGAGCGCGGTGATGTGCGGCGTGGCCGGCGCGCTCTACGTGCCGCAGGTCGGCATCATCAACCCCGGCGAAATGAGCCCGGCGGCCAGCATCGAGATCGCCATCTGGGCCGCCGTGGGCGGGCGGGCCACGCTCATCGGGCCCATCCTCGGCGCGTTTTTCGTCAACGGCGCGAAGAGCTGGTTCACGGTGGCCTTCCCCGAGTACTGGCTGTTCTTTCTGGGCGCGCTCTTCATCGCCGTGACGCTGTTCTTGCCTAACGGTCTGGTCGGCCTGCTGCGCAGGCCGGGGGGTTTGATCGGCCTCTTCGCCAAGCTGCGCGGCCGCAAGCCGGAGGACCGCGCATGACGCCCGACCTGATGGAGGCCGGTGCGCAGCAGCTGGCCGCTCACCGCAGCAAGACCACCAGCGTGGTCGACGGCGAGCAGGTCTACTTCGGCCAGGGCGTGGCGCTGTACGTCGACGAGATCACCGTCAGCTTCGACGGCTTCCGCGCGCTGAACAAGCTGAGCCTCACCATCAACGTGGGTGAGCTGCGCTGCATCATCGGCCCCAACGGCGCGGGCAAGACGACGATGATGGACTGCATCACCGGCAAGACGCGGCCCGACAGCGGCACCGTCTTCTTCGGCAGCAACGTCGACCTGCTGCGCCTGAGCGAACCGCAGATCGCGCAGATCGGCGTGGGCCGCAAGTTCCAGAAGCCCACGGTGTATGAGCAGTTGAGCGTCGTCGAGAACCTGGAGCTCGCGCTGAAGGCCGACCGCGGCGTGCGCGCCGCGCTTTTCCACCGGCTCAGCAGCGAACAGCTCGGCCGCATCGAAGAGGTGCTGAAGCTCATCCACCTGCAGGCCGAGGTGCAGCGCACCGCGGGGCTGCTGAGCCACGGCCAGAAGCAGTGGCTGGAGATCGGCATGCTGCTGATGCAAGACCCGAAGCTGCTGCTGCTGGACGAACCTGTGGCCGGCATGACCGACGAAGAAACCGAACGCACCGCCGAGCTTTTCCTCACGCTGGAAGGCAAGCACAGCCTGGTGGTGGTGGAGCACGACATGAAGTTCGTCGACCAGCTCACGCAGGGGCGCAAGCAGGTGACGGTGCTGCACGAAGGCAGCGTGCTGGCCGAAGGCTTGCTGTCCGACGTGCAGTCCAACGAAAAGGTCGTTGAGGTGTACCTTGGCCGCTGACGTTTCCAGCCCAGTCCTGCAAGTCGAGGGCCTGAACCAGTACTACGGCGGCAGCCACATCCTGCGCGGCCTCGGTTTCGAGGCGCGGCTGGGCGAAGTGACCGTGGTGCTGGGCCGCAACGGCGTGGGCAAGACCACGCTGCTCAAAAGCCTGATGGGCGTGGTGCCGGTGAAGACAGGCAGCGTGAAGCTTGCCGGCCAGGACATCACCAAGGCCCCCAGCTACGAACGCGTGAAACGCGGCATCGGCTACGTGCCGCAAGGCCGTGAGATCTTCGGCCGCCTGACGGTGGAAGAGAACCTGCGCATGGGCCTGGCGGTCAAAGCCGGCGGCACGGCCATCCCGGCCGAGCTCTTTGATCTTTTCCCCATCCTCAAGCAGTTCCTGCACCGCCGCGGCGGTGATCTCTCGGGCGGGCAGCAGCAGCAGCTGGCCATCGCGCGTGCACTCGCAGCCGGCCCGCAGTTGCTGATGCTGGACGAGCCCACCGAGGGCATCCAGCCCAGCATCATCAAGGACATCGGCCGTGTCATCCGCATGCTGGCCGACCGCAAGACCATGGCCATCGTGCTGGTGGAGCAGTACTACGACTTCGCCGCCGAGCTGGCCGACCAGTACCTGGTGATGGAACGCGGCGAGATCGTGCAGCGCGGCCGCGGCGCCGACATGGAAGCCGAGGGCGTGCGGCAGAAGATGTCGATCTGAGCGCAGCACGCGCTGCGCCCAGACGCCTGCTGCGTCAGCCGGCCACCATCGCCAGCAGGCCCACCAGGCCCAGGCCCAGCGCGGCGAGTGCATCGCCCGCGATCAGCCCGCCGCCCACCAGAGAAACGGTGCTCATGTCGGCCGGCAGTGCGTCGTCTTCGGTCTTCTGCCCGCCGCGGTGGCGCAGCGTGTCCACGGTGCTGGCGATCACGCCGCCCAAGGCGAACCAGGCCGAGGTGGCCAGGCCCAGGAAGGTGCCGAAGGAATAGGCATAAGGGCTGGGCAGCACGATGGCGTCGAGCGCGAAATCGGCCGCGCGCGTGCCCGCGTTGCGCTGGGCCCAGCCTTGGTAGGCGGTGCTGCCGAAGAGGGCCTTGCGCACGATCTGCACCCCCAGGCCGATGGCCACGCCGATGGCGATGGCCCAGCGCTGGTAGGGCTTGTCGTCGGTCAGGCTGCGCAGTGCGCCGACGAACTTGTAGGTCATGGCCGAGACCCATTGCGAGGGTTGTTCGTCGGCCTTCATCACCGTCTGGTCGAGCGACAGCACCGGGTAGGCCGTCATGAAGAGCTGCGCAAAGGCCACCGTCATCACCGCGCCCACCACCAGCCCCAGCACCTGGAAGCGGAACTGGATGGTGCGCGGCGTGCCCAGGCGCCAGCCGGTGCTGCGGTCTTGCTGCATGTCGCCGGCCACGCTGCAGGCCACGAGCAGGATGCCGCCGGCCATCAGGCCGACCGTCGGGTCTTTCAGGCCCAGTGCGGCCATCAGCACCACCGCGGTGACGAAGGCCGAGCTGATGGGGTTGCTGTCGCTGATGCCCAGCGAGATGCCGTTGACCATCGCGAACAGGAAGACCAGCACCATCGCGAAGGCCATGAAAAACACCGGCTGGTTCAGCACGCTGGACCCCACCCACACCAGCACCGCGCCCCAGAAGATCACCCACGCGATGAGCCGGCCGAAGTGCGTGCGCTGCCAGTCGGGCTGCGGCGGCACGGCCACACGTTCGGCCGGCGGGCGGCGCCATTGCCGCCAGGCCTGGGCCAGGATCTGGCCGATGTCGAGCAGCGCTGCGCCCATGATCAGGCCCAGGCCGATGAGGAAGGTGATCTTGCGGAAGGGCTCGCCCGCCTGCAGCCAGCCGATGCTGATGAAGGTGGGAATCAGCAGCGTGCCCGTGAGGCCGGCCACCAAGGCGGCCACGCCGATGCGCGCGCCCACGAGCAGGCCCGCGCCCAAGGTGGAGGTGGACAGTTCAATGGCGCCCAGGAAGGCCAGCTTGGCCGCGCCCAGACCGCCGATCACGCCCAGGCCCATGCCCGAGCCCAGGCGCGCGATGGAGCGGCGCAGCAGCATGGGGTCGGTGAGTGCGCGCAGGATGTTGGCCACCGCCAGGCCCGACGGATAGGTGAGCTGCAGGCGGTCAACGAGGATGGGCGTGTAGAGCATGCCCACGCCGGCGCCGAACATGCCGACAGCGCCCATGAAAAGCATCAGCTGCCACAGCGGCGGCTGCGGCAGGCCCATCCACACCATGGCTTGGACGAGCACGCCCATGCCGGCCATGCCGGCCACCGAGGCCGCAGCCGTCTGCATGTAGTTGGCGCCGTGTTTGCCTTCGGGCCCGTAGCCCAGCGTGACGGTGGAGCCCAGGATGCCCGCCAGCACCTGTCCGCTGACGAAGAAGCCGATGCTGAAGTTCATGTACGAGGCCGTCACCCCGCCCAGCGGGCCGAGGATGAAGATGCCCAGCAGCGCCAGCATCACGTAATAGCGCGGGCTGTTCATCGGCGGCAGCCAGCGCCAGCGGGGGGCGGTGGCTGCGGCGGCCGGGGCGGTGGAGGCGGGGGTGTTCATGCGCGGATGGTCCTACAGCAACCAGGGCTATCGAAGGGCCGGGAGTGTAGGCGCGTGCTGCCTGGCGCCTCCGCGATAATCCGCCCCGTGAAGTCAGCCAGACCGCCGCTGGTGCGAGCGTGGAAACACGGCACTGGAGGAAGGTCCGGACTGCACAGGGCGGCGTAGCAGCTAACGGCTGTCCACCGCGAGGTGAGGATCAGAGCAACAGAGACGAGTCTGTGCGGGGTCCCGTGAAGGGTGTTCTGTGAGGCACTGGCGTCAGCCAGTGGCCGACGCGGTTTTCCGCGGCGGCTCGGGCGTCAGCCCGAACCGAGCAGCCACTCTGTGCGGGGCTTCGCCCCGCACAGAGTGAAACGGGCAATCTCTACGCGCAGCAATACCAAGTAGGCACACGTTGACTCGGCCCGAGGAGTGTGCGGGTAGGTAGCACCGAGCCGGCAGGGCGACCTCCGGCCCAGAGGAATGGCGGTCACGGCCGGTTTTCGCAAGAAGGCCGGCTGCACAGAATCCGGCCTATCGGCTGACTTCACACTTTTGACGGCCGCCCGATCGGCCGATCAACGATTTCAGGCCGGCACCACCAGCGTGTGCCGCGCCATCCAGCGCAGGCCGTTGTCGAGCGTGGCGGTCTGCAACTGCAGCGTCAGCCCGGCACGGTCGGCCGCTGGCAACCGGCGCCAGAGCCCGTCGCCTTCGTTGCCGGCATCGCCGGCCACGAAGAGCTGCGATGTCAGCTCGCCAAAGCTCGCGTGCCGCAGCTTGAAGTGGATGTGCGGCGTGCGGCCCGGGTAGGGCACGGGCTTGATGGTGCGCAGCCGCGCCTGGCCCTGCGCACCGCTGCGCGTGGTGCCAAAACCCTGGAAGCCGGGGTCGAAGCGCCCAGGCTCGGCTTTCACGCGCGGGTGGCGGTAGTGGGCCAGCGCATCGCACTGCCAGATCTCGATGTCGGCGCCGTCGATCAGGCGGCCGGCGGTGTCGGCCACCACCAGCTCCAGGCCCAGGTGCTCACCCTGGGCGCTGCGCAGCTGTTCGCCCTGGCGCACGCGCGAGAGGTCGGCGTCCTGGTCGGGCCAGCTTTCGCGCCAGGCGCGGGGCGGGTAGAAGGGGCCTTCGGTCATCTCGGCCAGCGCGCGGCGTGACGAAGCCAGCGCCGTGGGCGCGGCCAGGCTTGCGGCGGCCAGCAGCAGCGCGCGGCGCTGGGGACGGTGCAGGAAGGACATGCCTGCCATTGAAGCACCGAAACCCCGGCCCGCGCCTAAACTGCCCGGTTTGACCCCGCCACGATGAACCCCGACGCCAAGCTCCTGTGGCCCGGCCCCCGCTGGACGCTGGCCCTGCTGCTGGCCTGTCTGGGCATGCTGGGGCCGTTTTCCATCGACACCTACCTGCCGGCCTTCTCGGGCATTGCCACCTCGCTCGGCGCCACGCCGGTGCAGATGCAGCAGACCTTGTCGAGCTACCTGCTCGGCTTCGCGGTGATGAACCTCTTCCACGGCGCGCTGTCCGACAGCCTGGGCCGCCGGCCCGTGGTGCTGGCCGGCGTGGCGCTGTTCACGCTGGCCTCGCTGGGCTGCGCGCTCAGCCAGACCATCGGCCAGCTGGTCTTCTTCCGCGCGCTGCAGGGCATGTCGGCGGGCGCGGGCATGGTGGTCTCGCGCGCCATCATCCGCGACATGTTTCCGCCGGCCGATGCGCAGCGGGTGATGTCGCAGGTGACCATCTACTTCGGCATCGCGCCGGCGGTGGCGCCCATGATCGGCGGCCTGCTGTACGCCCACACCGACTGGCACGCCATCTTCTGGCTGCTGGTGCTGCTGGGCGCGGTGCTGCTGGCCAGCATGTGGCGCTGGCTGCCCGAAACCCTGCACGTGCAGGCGCGCCAGCCCTTCGAGGTGCGCCACCTGATGCGCGGTTACTGGCAGATGGCCAAGAGCCCGCGTTTCATGGCGCTGGTGCTGGCCAGCGGCATCCCCTTCAACGGCATGTTCCTTTACGTGCTGGCGGCGCCGGTGTTCCTGGGCGAACACCTGGCGCTGGGGCCGACGCAGTTTTTCTGGTTTTTCGTGCTCACCATCGGCGGCATCATGGGCGGCGCGGCGCTTTCAGGCCGGCTGGCCGGGCGCATCAAGCCGCGCCACCAGATCCGCCACGGCTTCGTGATCATGCTGCTCACCTCGGTGGTGAACGTGGTGCTGAACCTGCTGTTCGAACCGCACTGGGCCTGGGCGATGCTGCCGGTGGCGGTGTTCTCTTTCGGCTGGTCGCTGATGGTGCCGGTGGTCACGCTGATGACGCTGGACCAGGTGCCCGAGCGCCGCGGCATGGCGTCGTCGGTGCAGTCGTGCATCGGCAGCCTGGCCAATGCCGCGGTGGCCGGCCTGCTGGTGCCGCTGGTGATGCACAGCCCGCTGGCGCTGGCACTCACCTCGTTGGGGCTGATGGCCATCGGCATCGTGGCCTGGGTGTGGGTCAAGCCGCGCTTGCCCCAGGGCAGCGACTAGCCCGGCCCCCGCACGGCGAAGACGGACACAAAAAACCGGCCTCAGGGGCCGGTTCTTCTTGGGGCGGGCGCTGCGCCCGGCGTTCAGGCGCTGCGGCGGCGCACCAGGCTGGCCACACCGGCCAGGCCCAGACCGAACATCAACCAGGTGCTGGGTTCGGGCACCGCCTGCACCGCGCCACCGATGAACTGCGCCGGCAGGTCGGCGAGCGCAGAGTCGATGAGCAGGCCGTCGGTGAAGCTCAGGGCGCTGGTGCCGAAGCCGGTGACGTCGAAGCTCAGCGTGGCCAGCGTGCCGTCGCCGCTGACACCGGGCAACTGGCCCAGCAGCGAACCGATGGTGAAACTGATGCTGCCGGCGGCGTTGTCGATGGCGCCGGGCACAAAAAACACCGTGCCGCCGCTGGCCAGGAAACTGCCGTCGCTGCTGCCCGTGGCCTGCAGCACCGCCGGGTTGAAGAGCAGCGAGAACTGGTAGGCGTAGACATCGAGCGCGCCGCTGATATTGACGGCCACCTGCACCGTGCTGCCCACGTTCACGGGGTTGGGCGACGCGTTCAGCGACACCGTGGTCTGGGCCTGGGCACTGCCCCAGGCGGCCAGGCCGAGGGCCACTGCGGCCAGACCTTGTTTGCTCAGCTTCACCATGTTCATCCGTGCGGCTCCCGGTGGGGTGTTGTGCGTGTCAGCGGCGCTGCGAGCAGGCTGCCGCGCCAAGTGTTGGGAGTGGATGGTGTCATCTCTGCCGTCCGCTGTCGCAGCCGGCGCAGGTTTCACCCCGCATTCGAGGGATGAGGCCCCGGGCAGCTGCCGCCGCGGCAGTGGTGTCTCAGGGCGTGTCGGGCCCAAAACGCAGCCGCGCCTGCAAGGCGGCCAGTGCCGCTTCGAGGTTCTTCAGGCCCGCCGGGCCGGCGCCTTCACGGCGAAAAACCTGGTGCTGGCCGCCGCTGTGCTGCACGGTCAGCGTGGCCCAGGCGCCATCGGCCAGCCCTTCGTCTTCGTAGGTCTCGGCCATCTCGAAGAAGCCTTCGGCCAGCAGGCGCTGCACCAGCGCATCGAACTCGGCCGCAGGCAGTGCGGCGCGCGTGTGGCGGTCTTCGGTGCGGTGGCGGGCCTTGCCGGTGACCGTGGCCACGGCCATGCCGCCGCGCTGCAGTTCGAGCCGCGTGCCGCTGGGGCAGCCGTGGCAGTCGTGTTCCAGCGTGATGCGGGTGATGGTCGCTGCCGGCGGCGGCGGTTGCTGGCGGGGTGTCATGAGGCGGGGGGTGGCGGGTGCGGTGCTGGCGGTGTCAGGGGCCGGTGGCGGGCGCGGCGCTGCCGCCGTGCCGGCACAGGCCGGGAGCATCGAGCCCACCAGCAGCACCACGGCGGCGCCCAGCCCCACCCTGGGTGCGCGACCCCTGAATGAGGGGGTGGAGGTGCCGTGAGCGTGGATGTTGGAGGCGCTGCGCGTCATAGTGAAAGGGTGGTGGCCGACGCGCAATGTGCGCTGACAGCCGCCGCTGCGTCTGCGGCATTACCCCGATATGGCATGGAGCCGACCGCGACGCATGATTCTTGCTCACGCTGTGCGACACCCGGCCGCACAGCCTTCACCTTCCCACCCGCCCGGCGCCCGGCCCCATGGTCCGTGGTTGCTGCAGGCCCCGCAGAGGATCCCCGATGAAGATGTCTTGCAAGTCCGTCATGCCCTTGGGCGCCCTGGCTTCGGCCGCTGTGTTGGCCCTGGGCGCTGCGGTGCCCGCCGATGCCAGCGCCCAGGTGCGTGGCAGCGCCAGCAACAGCCGCGCCACCCCGGTGGCAGCGGCCACGGCCGCGGCCCACCCGTCGCGCGCTTTCTGGCAAGACGTGCGCGGCATCGCGGCGTCTCAGGCCGGTGCTGCCGCCGTGGCCGTGAAGGCCACCAAGTTCCGCACCGTCACGCTGGATCGCGTGAGCCTGGGCGGCCTGCTGCAGGGCGCGCCGGCCGAGTTCAGCAGCGCTGCGCGCCAGAACCCGCTGGTGATGGTGCTGCCCGATCCGGCCGGCGGCTTCCAGCGTTTCAAGATGGTCGACTCCCCCGTGATGGAACCGGGCCTGGCTGCCAAGCACCCGCACATCAAAACCTACGCCGGCCGCGGCATTGACGACCCGACCGCCACGGTGCGCGTGAGCGTCACGCAGCTGGGTGTGCAGGCTTCGGTGCGTTCTTCTCGGGGCGCCTGGTACGTGGAGCCCTATTTCCACAACGACCAGAGCGTCTACGCCAGCTACGCCCGCTCCGACCTGCCCGCCCGCGTGACGGGCTTCAGCGAAGGCCTGCTGCGCGTGGCCCAGGTGTCGCTGTCACGCGGCAAGTACCACGCCGGCAACGACGTGCAGGTCAACGGCATGGGCTTCGTGCCGAACAGCACCGTCACCGTCACGGTGCGCCAGGCCGGTGAGGCCGTGGCCCGCCAGACCGTGTACGCCACCGCCAGCGAAGATGGCACGCTGGTGGCCAGCTTCAAGGCCGACCCCTACCGCACGCCGGGCAGCTACGAAGTGACGCTGAGCGACGGCCGCAGCTCCACCAGCTCGGTGTACGAGGTGGTGGCTGACGGCTCGCCGCTGCTGGCCTCCACAGGCAGCGTGCTGCGCACTTACCGCCTGGCCCTGGTCACCGACCCGGCCTATGCCACCTTCTTCGGCGGTGCGGCCAACGTCACCGCGGCCAAGGTGGCGCTGATGAACCGCGTCAACCAGGTCTATGAAGACGATCTGTCCGTCCGCATGGTGCTGGTGGCCAACAACGACGTGCTGAACCTCAGCACGGCGGCGCAGTTCTCGGGTGCCAACGGGCCTTGCGGCGGCACCGCCTGCTACCCCACGGCATCGGTGAGCTGCACCGGCACCACCTTGACCCGCACGCGCACCGTGATCGGCCTGCTGATCGGTGCCAGCAATTTCGACGTCGGCCACATTGCCGTGGGCGCCGGCGGTGGTGGCGTTGCCAGCCTGGGCGTGGTGGGCCTGGCCGGCAAGGCCCAGGGCTGCACCGGCCTGCCCAGCCCCACGGGCGACGCCTTCGCCGTGGATTACGTGGCGCACGAGCTGGGCCACCAGTTCGCCGGCAACCACACCTTCAACGGCGTCACCGGCAGTTGCTCGGGCGGGAACCGCAGTGCAGCCAACTCGGTGGAACCGGGCAGCGGCACCTCCGTGATGGCCTACGCCGGCATCTGCAGCACCGACAACACGCAGGCCAACAGCGACCCGTATTTCTCGATGCGCAGCTTCGATGAAATCACCACGCACATCGGCGCCGCTGAACAGAACCTCACCGAAGTGCAGCAGGCGGCGCTGACGGCCTACACCACCAACGGCCAGGAGTTCGTGCTGCGCTACAACGGCGCCGATTCGGCACCCATCGTGCGCGGTACCAACTTCACCACGGCCGGCATCCAGGCCGCCGTCCAGGCCATCGCGGGCTGGCCGGCTGGCGGCACGGTGTCGATCAGCGGTTTGACGGACACCGGGTTCACCATCGGGTTCGGCGGCGCGCTCGCGGGCGTGAACGCCAGCAACCTGGAACTGGTGAACTGCACCGGGGGCTGCTCGGGCTACATCGGCGAGCTGACCAAGGGCGGCATCAGCACGCGCGGTGGCGGTACCGTCACCGCCACCGGCAACTCGGCGCCCGTCGTCACGGCACCGGCGGGCTACACCGTTCCGTTGCGCACGCCTTTCGCGCTGACGGGCAGCGCTACCGATGTCGACGGCGACACCGTCACCTACATGTGGGAGCAGACCGACCGCGGCGGCAGCACCGGCACCGCCCTGCCCAACAACGTGAAGACCAACGGCCCGCTGTTCCGCCAGTTCGGCACGCGGGCGGTCTTCAATGCCGCGGTCTACAACCCGACGGGCCAGAACGCGACGGACACCAACCCCACGCGTGTGTTCCCCGACATGCCGCAGCTGCTGTTGAACAACACCAACGCTGAAACGGGCACCTGCCCCGCCAACAACGTCGACTGCTTCTCGGAGTTCCTGCCCACCTCCGACTACGTCGGTTTCGCGGGTGTGAACGCCAGCCCGGCGCGCCTGAATTTCCGCCTCACGGCGCGTGACGGCCGCGGTGGTGTGAACAGCGCCAACACGGTGCTGACCCTGGCCCCGGGCACCGGCCCCTTCCTGGTGACCTTCCCGAACGCTGCCACCTCGCTGGAGGCCGGCTCGCCGGTCACCGTGACCTGGGACGTCGCCGGCACCAGTGCCGCGCCCATCGGCACCGCCAACGTGAAGATCACGATGTCCATCGACGGCGGCCTGACCTTCCCCTACCTGATGGCCGCCAGCACCCCGAACGACGGCACGCAAAAGGTGACGGTGCCGCTGGTCAATGCCACGGCCGCGCGCATCAAGGTGGAGGCCATCGACAACGTGTTCTTCGACATCTCCAACACCAACCTCACGGTGGTGCTGCGTGCCGACCTCACGGGCGATGGGCAGGTCGATTGCGCCGATCTGGCGATCATGAAGTCGCTGATCGGCAAGCGCGTCGGTGACCCGGGTTTCGACCCGCGCGCCGACTTCAACAACGACGGCGTCATCGACGTGCGCGACCTCACCTACGTGGCCAACCGCGCCACGGTGGGCGTGCGCTGCACCTGATGTTCCGCTGAGCGCTGCACCCGGGCCGCTTCGGCACCGGGCTGCGGTGCCAGCCTGCCGCCCAACCCCTGTCCGGTTCGCCGGGCAGGGGTTTTTTCATGCCGCGGCGGGGGCTGCGGGGCCGGTTGGTGTCGGGCCAGGCATCAAGTCGGGCGGCGCCGCGGCCGATATGAAGCCGAGGAGCTTTGCCCATGACCCCCTGCCTGCCCGCCGCTGTCTTGCCGTCGCCCTGGCCCCCGTCGCCCCCGCAGCCCCCTTCGCGCCGATGGCTGGGTGCCGTGATCCTGGCGCTGGCACTGCCCGGTGCGGTGGTGGCCGAGACCGCGACACACGGTTCTGCAAAACCTGCCGCCACGCGCGCCGCGCCACCGAACGCCGCGGCCGGCAGGTCGCCCACCGCCATCGTCGTGCCCTCAACCCGCCGCGCGACGGCAGCCGCGCCCGCAGCGGCGGCCGAAGACGTGCCCCTGCCCGCCGACACCCCCGCCGCCAGCACCGACCCGCTGGAACACCTGCGCCAGCGCCTGTCTGACCGCCTGGTCGCGCCCAAGGGGGCGACGGCCAGCGGCTCTTTCGACGTGCGCATCAGCACCCGCAGCGGTTTGCAGCCGCCCAGTGCGGCCGCAGCGCATGGCGCTGCGGCCGGCAAGGCACGCGCTGGCAAGGTGGCCCACGGCCCCGGGGCCGGTGCCGTGCACTGGGGCTACGAGGGCGAGGCCGGCCCGGCGGCCTGGGCCGGGCTCAAGGCCGACTTCGGCCTGTGCAAGACCGGCCAGCGCCAGAGCCCCATCGACATCCGCGGCGGTCTGGCCGTCAACCTGGAGCCGGTGAAGTTCAACTACCAGGCCAGCAAGTTCAGCGTCATCGACAACGGCCACACGGTGCAGGTCAACCTGCAGCCGGGCAACACCATCGACATCGGCGGGCGCAAGTTCGAGCTGCAGCAGTTCCACTTCCACCGCCCTTCGGAAGAACGCATCGACGGGCGCCAGTTCGAGATGTCGCTGCACCTGGTGCACAAGGACGAGCAAGGCCGCCTGGCGGTGGTGGCGCTCCTCTTCGACGAAGGCCCGCCGCATGCCGTGGTGCAGGACGTGTGGAACAACCTGCCGCTGGAGCGCGGCGACGCCCGGCCGGCACGCCAGCCGCTGGCGCTGAGCGAGCTGCTGCCTGACGACCGCCGCTACTACACCTACATGGGTTCCTTGACCACGCCGCCCTGCTCCGAAGGCGTGCAGTGGGTGGTGATGCGCGCGCCGCAGTCGCTGACGGCCGAGCAGATCGGCCTCTTTTCGCGCATCTACCCGATGAATGCGCGCCCGCTGCAATCGGCCTCGGGCCGGCGCATCCTGCAGTCCGACTAGGGCGGGTCCGGCCCTGGGCCGGGTGCAACCTCACCCGGGCGCCGCGCGACCAGCAGCACCGGCCACAGCCACAGGCTGGCGAACCACAGCGCCACGCGCCCGGTGGAAAGCGGGCGGGTCTCGTGCTGCGCCACCTTGGCGAAGAGCACCCCGGCGCCCACCACCACATAAAGCAGCAGCGCGCCATAGAAGGCCACCCGCGCGCCGTAGCTGCCCACGAACAGGTCGCCGAGCAGGCTGCCTGCGAAGGCCGCCGTCAGCACCGCCAGCACCAGAGCCAGCGCCACGCCGGCCAGCGCATGGCGCAACTTCCACAAGGGATCTTGGTAGGACATGGGGCCGGGTGCGCGAGCGCTCAGGGCGGGGCCCTTGATTGTTCCAAAGATGGTTTGAACGGCCGCCATGCAGGCCCGAAACCGCCCGCGCATCCGCGGCTGCGGGTTTGTCGTACAACCTCGCACCCGTCCGAACCCGTCACGATGCCCATGTTCCCCTTGCCACGCCGTCCGCTCTCACGCCGTTTTTCCCCGCTGGCCCTGGCAGCCGGCGCCACCCTGGGCCTGCCCGCGCTGGCCAACCACGGCGGCCCCGTCACGGGCGCACCGCAAACCATCATCGTGCAGGGCGGGCACTACGACAACGCGGTCGGCACGCAGGACGCTGCTTCGGCCGGCACCATCCGCCGTGCGCTGCTGCAAAGCCGCCCGGCGCAGCGCCCGGGCGAGGTGCTCGAATTCGTGCCGGGCGTCATCGTCACGCAGCACTCGGGCGACGGCAAGGCCAACCAGTACTTCCTGCGCGGCTTCAACCTCGACCACGGCACCGACTTCGCCACGCGCATCAACGGCATGCCCGTGAACATGCCCACGCACGGCCACGGCCAGGGCTACAGCGACATGAACTGGCTGCTGCCCGAGCTGGTGGATCGCGTGGAGTACCGCAAGGGCCCCTATTTCGCCGCCGTGGGCGATTTCGCGGCAGCCGGTTCGGCCGACATCGAATACCTGCATGCGGTGGCCGCGCCCTTCGCCCAGCTGACACTGGGTGAAAACGGCTACCGCCGCGGCGTGACCGGCGCCTCGGGCACGGTGGCTCCGGGCCTCACGGCACTGGGCGCGCTGGAAGTGATGAACACCGACGGCCCGTGGACGGTGCCCGAGCGCGTGCGCAAGCTCAACGGCGTGTTCACGCTCAGCGGCGGCACGCGCGCACAGGGCTGGCACGCCACGGCCATGGCCTACCGCTCGCGCTGGACGGCCACCGACCAGGTGCCGCAGCGCCTGATCGACGCCGGCAGCTTCCAGGGCCGCCCCTTCGGCCGCTACGACAGCCTGGACCCCACCACCGGCGGCGACAGCCAGCGCAGCAGCCTTTCTGCGCAGTGGCACCGCGACGGCACGGCCGGGCGCACGAATGCCTCGGCTTACTTCATCCATTACGACCTCGACCTGAACTCGAACTTCAGCTATGCGCTGGAGCGCCCGGCCGACGGCGACCAGTTCAAGCAGACCGACAAGCGCAGCGTCTACGGCCTGGACGTCGAACACATCGTCAGCCACGACGTCGGCCCCTGGGCTGCGCGCACCGTGGCCGGCGTGCAGCTGCGCCACGACCGCATCCGCGTCGGCCTCTACGACAGCGTGGCGCGCCGCGTCACCAACACCGTGCGCGAAGACCGCGTGCGGCAGACGCAGCTGGGCCTGTTTGCCCAGACTTCGCTGGAGTTCACGCCCGAGTGGCGCGCCGTGCTCGGCCTGCGTGCCGACCGCCTGCAGGCCCAGGTGGACGCGTTCACGCTGCCGGCCAACGGCGGCAGCGCCAGCGACACCCAGCTCTCGCCCAAGCTCACCGTGGTGTGGGCGGTGACACCGCGCACCGAACTCTTCTTCAACACCGGCCGCGGCTTCCACAGCAACGACGCCCGCGGCCTGACGGCGCGTTTCGACCCCAAGAGCGGCGACCCGGTCGACCCCGTGCCCGCGCTGGTGCCCTTGGACGGTGCCGAAATCGGCCTGCGCACCGAGGCCGTCGCCGGCCTGCAGAGCTCGGTCTCGGTGTGGGGCCTGCGCTCGGCCAGCGAGCTGGTCTACATCGGGGACGCCGGTGCCACCGAAGCCAGCCAGGGCAGCCGGCGCCGCGGCGTCGAATTCAGCAACCGCTGGCAGCCCGCGCCCTGGCTGCTGGTGGATGCCGACCTCTCCTTCAGCCGCGCCCGCCTCAAGGATGGCGGCCGCATCCCCAACGCCGTCGACCGCGTCGCCAGCGTGGCCGGCACCTTGAAAGACCTGCAAGGCTGGACCGCCAGCCTGCAGTGGCGCTATCTCGGTGCCGGCGCGCTGGCCGAGGACAACAGCGTGCGCTCCATCCCCGCGTCCACCTTCAACTTCCGCCTGACCAAGGCACTGGGCAAGCTGGTCGGCCACCCGGCCAGCGTGACGCTGGACGTCTTCAACCTCTTCGACCGCCGCGTGAACGACATCCAGTATTTCTACGAATCGCAGCTGCCTGGCGAGCTTGCGCCCGTGGCCGACCGCCACGTGCACCCGGCGGAACCGCGCAACCTGCGCCTGACCTTGCAGGCGAGCTTCTGATGCCACGACGCCCGATGAAAGCAGCGCTCGCCGCGGCATTGCTTGGCGCCGGCGTGACAGCCAGCGCCCACGACAGCTGGTTCACGTCGCTGGCGCGCACCGATCGCGGCGAGGCCGTGTTCGCTTTGGGCACCGGCAACCAGTTCCCGCTGCAGGAGATCACCATCCCGCTGCTCCAGTTGCGCGGCCACGGCTGCCAGGGCCCGGGCCAGCGTGCCGCACCCCTGCGCTGGGTGGCCGACAGGCCCACGGCCTTGTTGCTGCGCTCGGCCCGCGCCGTGCCCGCGTCGGCGACGCTGAGCTGCTGGGCGCAGCTGCACCCCATCAACATCGACATCGACGACGCCACGGTCGAGGTTTACCTGAAGGAGGTGGGGGCGCTGCCAGCCGTTCGCGAGCGCTGGAACGCCCTGCGTGCCCGCGGCGTGCGTTGGCAGGAGAGCTACACCAAGGTTGCGCGGGTGGAACTCAGCGCGCAGGAGCCGTCGGCCGGCGCGGCAGCCGCGCCCGAGGCCATCGCCGGCCTGGCCATCGACCTTCGCCTGGAGAGCCCGCTGCCGCTGCGCGCTGGCGACACCTTGCGCGCCCAGCTGTTGCGCGACGGCCAACCGCTGGCCGGCCTGCCGCTGGAACTGCGCAGCGACCTGAGCCCGCTGGGCCTGTGGCGCCAGACCGATGCCGAGGGCCGCGTCAGCCTGACGGTGCCGCTGGCCGCGCGCTGGCTGCTGCGCGGTGTGGACCTGCGCCCCGCCGAAGGCCAGGCCGACCGCTGGGACAGCCGCTTCATCACGCTGGCGTTCGAGGTGCTGCCCCGGACCCCCTAGTTTGCAGGGTCTGAACACGGCATCTGGCGGCCATCGGCGCCTGCCGACCCTGGGAATGAGGGGTTCGCGTTGGCCGGCGGCGGCCCATCATGGCGCTGTGTTTTCCACGGGTCCAGCCGCAGTGCTGGCCCGCCACACCCTCAACACCAGGAGTTCGCACCCATGAAGGTTACGCAAGTCGCTTTGGCCGTCGCGCTGTTCGCTGTTTCTGCCGCAGCCTCGGCCCAGACCACCACCTACACCAGCTCGGCCGCTTTCCTGGCCACCCTGGCACCCGGTTCCTACACCGAAGGTTTCGCCGATGCGTCCTTCAGCGGCGACCTCTCGGCCACCTTCTTCGGCGGCAGCTACAGCTACGACGTGTCGGCCCCTGGCGGCCTGTACGGCAACGGCGTCCTGATCGGCACCAACCTGCCTGCCGAAGCCCTGACCATCACCTTCACCGGCGCGCCGGTCACGGCCATCGGCGGCAACTTCTGGGCCACCAACATCAGCGACGTGTTCCAGCCCACGCCCATCACGCTGACGCTGAGCGACGGCACCACCACCACCTTCACGCCGACCAGCGAGAGCGTGAGCAGCTTCCGCGGTTTCACCTCGTCGGTGGCCATCGCGTCGATGACGGTTGTGTCGACCGCGGCGGTGTACGCCGGCATGGACAACTTCACCGTGGGTTCGGTGGCGGTCATTCCCGAGCCGGGCACCTGGCTGATGATGGCCCTGGGCGTGGGTGCCCTGGTGCTGCGCAACACGCGCCGCAGCGCCCAGGCCTGATCCCCTGGCATGAAGGCAGGCCGCTCGGCGGCTTGCCCCGTACCGCAAGCCCGGCCATCCGCCGGGCTTTTTCTTTTTCTGGCGCCGCCGGCGCTCAAGAGCCGGACCGGCGACCCCGGCGCAACACGCGCCAAGTCCTCAGAAACGACTTTCAGTCACCTTCCCAAGTCCTTCATTCAGAACAACTTTCTCCTGTCGCCGACTTCCACAATGCCGCCTAAGTGCTTGATTTGATTGAATTTTTGCGGCACGGCGCATTGACCCGGCCCCGGGCGCTCAGTTAAAGTGGGAGTTCGTGGTGTTTAGTGGGGGAAAGTGGCTGTCATGGTGTTCCGCGGGGGTCCGGTACTGACGTTGGACGGCAAGGGGCGCCTCACCGTGCCCAGCCGTTGGCGTGACGTGCTCATGGCCACCGTGCAGGGCCAGATGGTCGTGGCCAAGAACCCCGACGGTTGCCTCTCGCTGTACCCGCTGCCCGTGTGGGAGAACTTCGAGAACAGCGTGCTGTCGCTCGCCACCGAGAACGACGCCTGGCGTCGTTTCTTCATCGGCAGCGCCACCGAGGTGGAGCTCGACGGCGCCGCGCGCGTGCTCATCCCGCCCGAACTGCGGGAATGGGCCGGCCTGGTGGAGAAAGTGAAGTTCATGGGCGTGGGCTCGCATTTTGAGCTCTGGGACAGCGCCCGCCACGAGGCCCGCGAGGCCGAGGCCCTGGCCCAAGGCCGGCCCGAAGCGCTGCGCAACCTGGTCATCCGGTGAACACGGCCCCTGCATGGCGCCACACCACCGTGCTGCTGAACGAGGCCGTCCAGGCCCTGGTCACGCAGCCCGATGGCATTTACGTGGACGGCACCTTCGGCCGCGGCGGGCACAGCCGCGCCGTGCTGGCGCTGCTGGGCCCGGCGGGCCGGCTTGTTGCCTTCGACAAGGACCCCGAGGCCATCGCCGCGGCGCAAGCCATCACCGACCCGCGCTTCGCCATCTGTCACGCCAGCTTCGACAGCATGGCCGAGGAGCTGGCCACACGCGGCATCACCCAGGTGGCGGGTGTGCTGCTCGATCTGGGCATCAGCTCGCCGCAGATCGACAACGGCGAGCGCGGCTTCAGCTTTCGGTTTGACGCCCCGCTGGACATGCGCATGGACACCACGCGCGGCGAGACGGCGGCTGAATTCCTGGCACGTGCCGACGTGCGTGAAATCACGGAGGTGATACGTGACTATGGCGAAGAACGGTTTGCTGCTCAGATTGCAAAGGCGCTTGTCGCTCGCCGCGAAAGCGGCCATCCCGTCTTGCGCACCGGCGAGCTTTCCGCGCTCGTGGCTCGCACCGTCAAAACCCGCGAGCAAGGCCAGGACCCTGCAACGCGCACGTTTCAAGCTCTACGGATTCACGTCAACGCCGAGCTTGAGGCGCTGCAACAAGGGCTGAAGGCGGCGCTCACGCTGCTGGCGCCGGCCGGGCGCCTGGTGGTGATCAGCTTCCATTCGCTGGAAGACCGCATCGCCAAGACCTTCATCGCCAGCGAAAGCCGCGAGGTGGTGGACCGCCGCGCGCCCTTCGCGCCGGCCAAGGCAATGCGGCTGAACGCGCTGGCGCGCATCAAGCCCAGCGCCGAAGAGATCAGCGCCAACCCGCGCGCCCGTTCGGCCGTGATGCGCGTGGCCGAACGCACGCTGGCGGCCTGAAGGCAGGGCACCGCGCATGGGCCTGAAGCTCAACCTGCTGCTCGTGGCGGCCTTGCTCGCCAGCTGCCTGGTGCTGGTGAAGACCAGCTATGAATCGCGCCAGCTCTTCGCGCAGCTGGACGCCGCGCGCGCCGAGCAGCGCCAGCTCGATGCCGAATACAAGCGCCTGGACGCCGAAGCCCAGGCCCAGGGCACGCACCTGCGTGTGGAGCGCACCGCGCGCGAGAAGCTGCTGATGCGCACCGCCACGCCGGGCGTGACGGCTTATGTGGTGGACCCGCTGGCCCCCGCGACGACAGCAGCCCCCGCCGCCAGCGCACCCGCTGTTGCCACGGGGGCCAGCCGATGAGCACACCCACCACCGTGCGCAGCGTCAACTACGCCACCAGCCCGCTGCTGGCGAGCAAGACGCCGCCCTGGCGCTCGCGCTTCGTGGTGCTGCTGGTGGGCTTGGCCTTCCTGGTGCTGCTGGGCCGTGCCGTGCACCTGCAGATCATCGCCACCGATTTTTACCAGGCGCAGGGTGAGAAGCGCTTCGTGCACAAGCAGCCGCTGCCGGCCAGCCGCGGCCGCATCCTCGACCGCAACGGCCTCGTGCTGGCCACCAGCGTGGCGCTGCCTTCGGTGCAGGTCGACCTCAAGACCTTCAGCAAGGACACCGCCCAGCGCAAGGCCCTGGCGCAGAAGCTGGGCATGAGCGCGGCCGAGCTCAACGACCGTGTCGACGGCCTGGGCAACGGCGCCGTGGTGTTGCGCCGCCACGTGGAAGAAGCCGCCTGGCAGGACATCAAGGCCATGGGCCTGAAGGGTGTGCAGGAAGTGCGCGAGTACAAGCGCCGCTACCCCGAGGGCGAGGCTGCCGCGCACGTGGTGGGCTTCACCAACATCGACGGCAAGGGGCAGGAGGGCATCGAGCTCGGCTTCCAGACCCAGCTGCTGGGCCAGGCTGGCCAGCGCCAGGTGGTGCGCGACCGCCTGGGCCGCGTGGTGGAAGACATCGGCGACCAGGCCAACCCGGTGCATGGGCAGGACATCACGCTGTCCATCGACAGCAAGGTGCAGTTTTTCGCCTACCAGCGTGTGCGCGACGCCGTCTTCGAGCACAAGGCCAAGGCCGGCAGCGTGGTGGTGCTGGATGCGCAGACCGGCGAGGTGCTGGCGCTGGCCAACTACCCGAGCTACGACCCCGCCAACCGCAAGAACTTGAGCGGTGCGCAGCTGCGCAACCGCGCGCTGACCGACATCTTCGAGCCCGGCTCGACGATGAAGCCCTTCGTCGCTGCGCTGGCGCTGGAAACCGGGCGCGTCACGCCGGCCACGCCCATCAACACCGCGCCGGGCCGCATCACCATCACCGGCAGCACCATCAACGACGCCCACCCGCACGGCGTACTGACGGTGGCCGAGGTCATCCAGAAGAGCAGCAACGTCGGCACCGTGAAGCTGGCGCTGGCCATGCCCGCGCGCGAGCTCTGGGAGATGTACACCGCCATCGGCCTGGGCCAGAAGCCGCGCATCGATTTCCCCGGCGCGGTGACGGGCCGGCTGCGCCCCTACAAGACCTGGCGGCCTATCGAACACGCGACGATGAGCTACGGCTACGGCCTCTCGGCCAGCCTCTTCCAGCTGGCGCGGGCCTACACGGTGTTTGCGCGCGATGGCGAACTGATTCCCGTGACCATCCAGCGCACCGACACGCCCACCGGCGGCCAGCGCGTGATGAGCGCCAAGACCGCGCAGCAGGTGCGCCAGATGCTGCTGATGGCCACCAGCGCCGGCGGCACGGGCACCAAGGCGCAGGCCATCGGCTACTCGGTCGGTGGCAAGAGCGGCACCGCGCGCAAGCAAGAGGGCAAGGGCTACGGCAACAAGTACCGCTCGTGGTTCGTGGGCCTGGCGCCCGTGGGCAACCCGCGCATCGTGGTGGCGGTGATGGTGGACGAGCCGGGCAAGGGCGTCTACTACGGCGGCGAGGTGGCCGCGCCCGTGTTCAGCCAGGTGGTGCAGCAGACGTTGCGCATGATGAACGTGGCGCCCGACATCGACGTGAAGGCGCAGATCAGCGCCAAGCCCGTGCCCAGCGAAACGGAGAGCTTCTGATGCTCAACGTGCTGACCACTGCCCAAGACGCCGCCGCCTGGCTGGCTGGCCGCGTGGCGCTGCAGGGCGGCGCCCGCCTGCGCTGCGACAGCCGCGCCGTGCAGCCCGGTGACGCCTTCATCGCCTGGCCCGGCCACGCCACCGACGGCCGCAGTTACGTGCCGCAGGCGCTGGCCGCCGGTGCTGCGGCCTGCCTGGTGGAAGCCGAGGGCGTGGCTGCCTTCGGCTTCAGCGACGCGCGCATCGCCACGCTGCCCGGCTTGAAGGCCGCCACGGGCGAGATCGCCGACCTGTGCATGGCCCAGCCCAGCGCCGTGCTCGACGTGGTGGCCACCACCGGCACCAACGGCAAGACCAGCACCGCGTGGTGGACGGCGCAGGCGCTCACGCGGCTGGGCCGGCGCTGCGGGGTCATCGGCACCTTGGGCGTGGGCGAGCCCGACCAGGTCGAAGCCACGGGCCTGACCACCCCTGATCCGGTGACGCTGCACCAGGCCTTCCGCGGCTTCGTCGATCTCGGCTTCTCGGCCTGCGCGCTGGAGGCGTCGAGCATCGGCCTGGTGGAGCAGCGCCTGAACGCCGCGCGCATCGACGTGGCGCTGTTCACCAACCTCACGCAAGACCACCTCGATTACCACGGCAGCATGGCGGCGTATGGCGAGGCCAAGCGCCGCCTGTTCAGCTGGCCGGGCCTGCGTGCAGCGGTGATCAACGTCGACGACGCCTGGGGCGCCCAGCTCGCCGCCGAGCTGCAGCAGGCCGGCACGCTGGACGTCTGGACCGTCTCGCTGCAAGGCCCGGCGCGCCTGCAGGCCCAGGACCTGCATTACGAAGCGGCGGGCCTGGGCTTCACGCTGGCCGAGGGCGACGCGCAAGCCGCCGTGCACACGCAGCTGGTCGGCGAGTTCAACGCCAGCAACCTGCTGGTGGTGCTGGGTGGCCTGCGCGCTTTGGGCGTGACGCTGGCCGAAGCCGCCGCCGTGGCGCCGCAGCTCACGCCCGTGCCCGGCCGCCTGCAGCGTGTGCCGGCTGCCGACGGTGCCGGCGTGGAAGTGGTGGTGGACTACGCCCACACGCCCGACGCGCTGGCGCAGGTGCTGCGCGCACTGCGCCCGCTGGCCGCGGCGCGTGGCGGCCGGCTGTGGTGCGTGTTCGGCTGCGGCGGCAACCGCGACGCCACCAAGCGCCCGCTGATGGGCGGCATCGCCGCAGCCGCGGCCGACCGCGTGATCGTCACCAGCGACAACCCGCGTTTCGAAGACCCGCAGGCCATCGTCGAGCAGGTGCTGGCCGGCGCTGCCGGCGCGACGCACGTGGCCGCGTTGGTGGACCGCCGCGCCGCCGTGGCCCAGGCCGTGGCCGAAGCCGGCCCGCACGACGTGGTGCTGCTGGCCGGCAAGGGCCACGAGGACTACCAGATCGTCGGTGCCGAGCACCTGCTGTATTCCGATCTGACCGAAGCCGAAGCCGCTTTGCGCGCCCGCGCCGCCGCAAGGGTGGCCGCATGAACGCGCCGCTGCTGATGACCCTGGCCCAGGCCCACGCGTTGCTGCCCGGCAGCACGCTGGTGGGTGAGGGCGCCACGCCTTTGCAGCGCGTGCACACCGACACGCGCAGCACGCAGCCAGGCGATCTGTTCGTGGCGCTGCGCGGCGAGCGTTTCGACGGCCATGCCCACCTGGCCGCGGCACGCGAGGCCGGTGCCGTGGCGGCCATCGCCGAGCACGGCTTGGCCGAAGGCGGCCTGCCTGGCCTGCTGGTGCCCGACACCCTGGCCGCGCTGCAGCAACTGGCGCGTGGCTGGCGCGCCGCGCACACGCTGCCGCTGGTGGCGGTGACAGGCAGCAACGGCAAGACCACCGTCACGCAGATGGTGGCCGCGATGCTGCGCGCGGCGCACGGTGATGCCGCGCTGGCCACCGCCGGCAACCTGAACAACCACATCGGCGTGCCCTTGACGCTGCTGCGCCTGCGGAACAGCCACCGCGCTGCCGTGGTGGAGCTGGGCATGAACCACCCGGGCGAAATCGCGCTGCTGGCCGGCATCGCCCAGCCCACCGTGGCGCTGGTCAACAACGCGCAGCGTGAACACCAGGAGTTCATGGCCACGGTGGAAGCGGTGGCGCGCGAGAACGGCAGCGTGATCGATGCGCTGCCGGCCGAGGGCACCGTGGTGGTCCCCGCCGACGACACCTACACGCCGCTGTGGCGCGAGCTGGCCGGTGCGCGCCGCGTGATGACTTTCGGTGTGCAAGCCGCCGGCGACCCTGCCCACCACGTGTGGGCGCAGGCCGCCTGGCAGCCCGAAGGTGGCGCGCAGGCCGACGGCCCGCACTGGCAGCTGCAGCTGCACACGCCGCTGGGCGGCGTCGACACCACGCTGGCCCTGGCCGGCCGCCACAACGTGCTGAACGCCGCGGCCGCCGCGGCCTGCGCCATCGCCGCGGGGGTGTCGCTGCTGGCCGTGGGCCAGGGCCTGGCGGGTTTTGCCGCCGTCAACGGCCGCTCGCAACTGCTGCGCCTGCGCCTGGACGGCCAGGCCGTCACGCTGGTGAACGACAGCTACAACGCCAACCCCGATTCGGTGCTGGCCGCCATCCGCGTGCTGGCCGAACTGCCGGGCCCGCGCTGGCTGGTGCTGGGCGACATGGGCGAGGTGGGCGACGAAGGCCCGCGGTTCCACGCCGAGGTGGGCGCTGCAGCGCGCGCCGCGGGCATCGAGTTTTTCTGGGCGGCCGGTGCGGCTTGTGCGCACGCCGGCGCTCATCGTCATTTCGGCACGGTGGCCGAGTTGTTGAGCGCGCTGCCCGCATCGCGCCCCGCGGCGGCGTCGGTGTTGGTCAAGGGTTCACGGTTCATGAAGATGGAGCAGGTGGTGCAGGCGCTGCAGCAACTCTCGGCAGCGCCGGGCCAGGAGAAGCAAGCATGCTGATGAGCCTGAGCCAGTGGCTGATGCAGACCTTCCCGGAGCATCTCGGCTTCCTGCGCGTCTTTCAGTACATCACCTTCCGCGCGGTGCTGGCGGCGATGACCTCGCTGCTCATCGGCCTGGCCTTCGGCCCCTGGGTGATTCGCAAGCTGACCGAGATGAAGATCGGCCAGCCCATCCGCGAGTACGGCGTGCAAACCCACCTGGGCAAACGCGGCACGCCCACCATGGGCGGCGTGCTGGTGCTCATCGGCATCGGCGTGAGCACGCTGCTGTGGTTCGACTGGAGCAACCGCTTCGTGTGGGTGGTGATACTGGTCACCTTCGGCTTCGGCGCCATCGGCTGGGTGGACGACTACCGCAAGGTCGTCAACAAAGACCCCGAGGGCATGCGCAGCCGCGAGAAGTTCTTCTGGCAGAGCCTGATCGGTCTCATCGCCGCGTTGTATCTCGCCTTCAGCGTCAGCGAAACCAACGCGCTGCGCACCGCCGTGCTCTTTTTCGACTGGGTGGCCAGCGGTTTCAGCAACACGCTGCCGCCCAAGGCCGACCTGCTGGTGCCTTTCTTCAAGACGGTGAGCTACCCGCTGGGCGTGTTCGGCTTCATCTTCCTGAGCTGGTTTGTCATCGTCGGCTGCAGCAACGCGGTGAACTTCACCGATGGGCTCGACGGCCTGGCCATCATGCCGGTGGTGATGGTGGGCAGCGCCCTGGGCGTGTTCGCCTACGTGGTGGGCAACGTCAACTTCAGCCGCTACCTGCTCTTCCCCTACATCCCCGGTGCCGGTGAATTGCTGATCTTCTGCGCTGCGATGGCCGGCGCGGGCCTGGCCTTCCTGTGGTTCAACACCAGCCCGGCGCAGGTGTTCATGGGCGACGTGGGCGCACTCTCGCTGGGCGGTGCCCTGGGCACCATCGCCGTCATCACGCGCCAGGAGATCGTGCTCGGCATCATGGGCGGCATCTTCGTGGCCGAAGCGCTCAGCGTGATGATCCAGGTGAGCTGGTTCAAGTACACGAAAAAGCGCTACGGCGAGGGCCGGCGTATCTTCCTGATGGCGCCGCTGCACCACCACTTCGAGAAAAAGGGCTGGGCCGAGACGCAGGTGGTGGTGCGTTTCTGGATCATCACCATGCTGCTGTGCCTCGTCGGGCTGGCCAGCCTGAAACTGCGGTGACCGGGCGGCCATGTTCTTCCTGAAAGACCTCCCCGTCCTCGTGCTGGGCCTTGGCGACAGCGGCCTGGCCATGGCGCGCTGGTGCGCGCGCTGCGGCGCCAAGGTGACGGTGTGGGATTCGCGCGAGCAGACCGCGGGCGATGCCGCGCTGGCCGCCGAATGGCCTGCCGTGCAGCGCCTGCGTGGCGAACTGCTGCCCGCGTTACTGAGTGGCATGCAGCTCGTGCTGAAGAGCCCGGGCCTGGCGCCCGGCGATGCGCGTGTGGCGCCTTTGATCGAAGAAGCGCGCGCCATCGGCATCGCGGTGCTGGGCGAACTCGACCTCTTCGCCCGCGCGCTGGCCGACCTGAAGGCCGCCTGGGGCTACGCGCCCAAGCTGCTGGCCATCACCGGCACCAACGGCAAGACCACCACCACCGCCATGACCGCGCTGCTGGTGGCGCGCACCGGCCGGCGTGTGGCCATGGCCGGCAACATCGGCCCGACGCTGCTGAGCACGCTGAGCGAGCAGCTCGTCGAACTGCCTGAGGCGCCTGTGGCGGTGGTCGAGGCCGAAGAGGCTGCCGAGGCCGAGCCCGTCGAAGCCGCAGAAGCCACTGCCGTTGCGGCCGAGCCTGCGGCTGAGCCCGAGGCCGCCTCGCTGCCCGAAGCAGCGCCTGAAACAGCGCCCGAGACCCCAGCCGATACCGCGCCCGCTGCGCTGCCCGACGACGACGTGCCCGTCGCCGAGGTGCTAGCCCAGCTGCTGCCAAGCACCCCGCCCGAACCCGAACCCGGCCCGGCCGACGCGCTGCCGCAGGTGTGGGTGCTGGAACTCAGCAGCTTCCAGCTCGAAGGCGGCGGCACTGGCGTTCGCGGCTTCGAGCCTGCAGCCGCCACGGTGCTGAACCTCACGCAAGACCACCTGGATTGGCACGGCAGCATGGCCGCCTACAGCGCCGCCAAGGCGCGTGTGTTCGGCCAGCAGGCGGTGATGGTGATCAACCGCGACGATCCGCTGGTCGAGGCCCTGGTGCCGCAGCCGGTGGTGCCGGCCAAGGGCAAGGGCAAGCTCGTGCCGAAACCGAAGCCGGTGCTCCGCGATGTCTGCCGCTTCGGGCTGGATGCGCCGCAGCGCCCGGGCGATTTCGGCCTCGTCGAAGAAAACGGCATGGCCTGGCTGGTGCGCGCGCTGCCGTCTGAAGAAGGCCTCAAGCGCAAGAAGGGCGAGCTCGAAGAGATCCACCTGCAGCGCCTGATGCCGGCCGATGCGCTGCGTGTGCGCGGCCGCCACAACGCCGCCAACGCGCTGGCCGCGCTGGCGCTGGCCACGGCCATCGGCTGCCCGCTGGCGCCCATGCTGCACGGCCTGCGTGAATACACCGGCGAGCCGCACCGCGTGGATTTCATCGCGCGCGTGCCGGTGGACGGCGACCAGGGCAGCGGCGAGGTCGAAGCCTTCGACGACAGCAAGGGCACCAACGTCGGCGCCACGGTTGCGGCGCTGAACGGCCTGGGCGCCGACAAGGCGCCGGGCCAGTTGGTCGTGATCCTCGGCGGCGACGGCAAGGGGCAAGACTTCACGCCGCTGCGCACCCCGCTGGCGCAGCACGCGCGCGCCGTGGCCACGCTGGGCCGCGACGCCGGGGCCATCGAAGAAGCGCTGCTCGGCCACCTCGGCCCCGTGCCGCTGCAGCGCCACGCGACGCTGGAAGCCGCCGTGGCCTGGTGCTTCCAGCAGGCCCAGCCGGGTGACGCCGTGCTGCTGAGCCCGGCCTGCGCCAGCCTGGACATGTTCCGCAACTACGCCCACCGCGCCGAGGTCTTCGTGGCCGCGGTGCAGGCGCTGGCGGCCGAGCGGGGGGCGCTGCTGTGAACACGATGTCGGCCACGCTCGCCACCGTCAAAGGCTGGTTCGCCCCGCGCGGCGACGGCGCGGGCGCGCTGCCCGTGCGCGACAGCATCCACGTCGGGGGCGACCGCCCGGTGCGCCTGATGGCCTTCGACCAGACCCTGGTGGCGGTGGTCTTCGCGCTCATCGCTCTGGGCGTGGTGATGGTCTATTCGGCCAGCGTGGCTTTGCCCGACAACCCCAAGTTCGCGAACTACACGCAGACCTTTTTCCTGCGCCGGCACGTGGTGTCGCTGTGCATCGCGTGTTTCGCCGCGCTGGTGGTGGTGCAGGTGCCGATGAGCGTGTGGGAGAAGCAGGCGCCGGTGATCTTCCTCGTGGCGCTGATCCTGCTCGTCATCGTGCTGGTGCCCTTCATCGGCAAGGTGGTGAATTTTTCGCGCCGCTGGATCCCGCTGGGCTTCATGAACTTCCAGCCGAGCGAGCTGGCCAAGCTGGCCATTGCGCTCTACGCCGCCAACTACATGGTGCGGCGCATGGACGCGCGCGAGAACTTCTTCCGCGCCGTCACGCCCATGGTCGTGGCGGTGGCCTTCGTGGGCGTGCTGCTGATGCGCCAGCCCGACATGGGCGCCTTCATCGTCATCGCCACCATCGCGCTGGGCATCCTCTTCTTGGGCGGCGTCAACGCGCGCATGTTCTTCCTGATGGCGGCGGTGATCATCGCCACCGTCGCGCTCTACCTCTACTTCGACGACCTGCGTCGCGAGCGCATCCTGGCCTACCTGGACCCCTGGAACCCGCTGTACGCGCAGGGCAAGGGCTACCAGCTCACGCACAGCCTGATTGCCATGGGCCGCGGCGAGATCTTCGGTCAGGGCCTGGGCGCCAGCGTCGAGAAGCTGCACTACCTGCCCGAGGCGCACACCGACTTCCTGCTCGCCGTCATCGGCGAAGAGCTGGGTTTCGTCGGCGTGGCCACGGTCATCCTGATGTTCTTCTGGATGACGCGGCGCATCTTCCACATCGGCCGGCAAGCCATCGCGCTGGACCGCGTCTTCGCCGGGCTGATGTGCCAAGGCATCGGCATCTGGATGGGTTTCCAGGCCTTCATCAACATGGGCGTGAACCTGGGCGTGCTGCCGACCAAGGGCCTGACGCTGCCGCTCATGAGCTACGGCGGCAGCGCCATCCTGATGAACATGGTGGCGCTGGCGATGGTGCTGCGGGTCGACATTGAGAACAGAGCTCTCATGCGCGGGGGCCGCGCATGAGCCACCTCGTCGTCATGGCGGCAGGCACCGGCGGGCACATCATCCCCGGGCTGGCGATTGCGCGCGAGATGCAGAGCCGCGGCTGGACGGTCAGCTGGCTGGGCACCTCGCACGGCATGGAGAACAAGCTCGTGCCGCCATCGGGCCTGGCGATGGACACCATCACCTTCAGCGGCCTGCGTGGCAAGGGCCTGCTGCACACGGCCACGGGCGGGCTGCGGCTGCTCAA
The DNA here is from genome assembly GCA_963788035.1 of uncultured beta proteobacterium. Taxonomy (GTDB): domain Bacteria; phylum Pseudomonadota; class Gammaproteobacteria; order Burkholderiales; family Burkholderiaceae_C; genus Rubrivivax. The sequence continues at coordinate 1,863,494 of CAWBFC010000006.1, read as the reverse complement.
GGCTTTCTTCGACTGCTTCGGCATCCTGCGCCGCCGCGGTGCCCATGCGGTGCTGGGCATGGGCGGTTATGTGTGCTTTCCGGGCGGGCTGATGGCCAGCCTGCTGAACAAGCCGCTGGTGCTGGTGAACGCCGATGCGTCGCTGCTGCTCAGCAACCGCAGCCTGCTGCCCGTGGCCGACCGCGTGGCCTTCGGCTTCAGCGGCCCGGCGGTGCAGGGTGTGAAGAACGCGGTGGTGACGGGCAATGCCGTGCGCGCCGAGATCGAAGCCCTGCCCGCGCCCGCCGCGCGCTGGGCCGGCCGCAGCGGCCCGCTGCGCCTGCTGGTGGTGGGCGGCAGCCTGGGCGCGCAGGTGCTCAACCGCACGCTGCCTGCAGCGTTGGCGTTGCTGCCGGCCGAGCAGCGGCCGCAGGTGGTGCACCAGACCGGCACGGCGCAAGAGACCGAAGTGCGGGCCGCCTACGCGCAGCACGGCGTGCCCGCCGAGGTGCGGCCCTTCATCGACGACATGCCGGCGCAGCTGGCCGCCTGCGACGTGATGGTGTGCCGCGCCGGCGCGGTGACCGTGAGCGAGCTCTGCGCGGCCGGTGTGCCGGCGGTGCTGGTGCCGCTGATCGCCAGCACCACCGCGCACCAGCGCGACAACGCCACGTGGATGGCCGGGCAGGGCGCGGCCGTGCACCTGCCGCAAACCGAGCTGAGCCCGCAGACGCTGGCCGACACGCTGCGCGGCCTCTCGCGCGAAGGCCTGCTGGCCATGGCCGAGAAGGCCCGGGCGCTTGCCCAGCCGCGCGCCGCCGCGCGCGTGGCCGACGAGATCGAGGCCCTGGTGAAGAAGCCGGGGGCGCGCGCATGAAGCACGCCCTCAAGCACATCCACTTCGTCGGCATTGGCGGCGCCGGCATGAGCGCCATTGCCGAGGTGCTGCACCAGCAGGGCTACCGCGTCAGCGGCTCCGACCAGGCCGAGAGCCCCGTCACGCGCCGGCTGGCCGGCTTGGGCGTGCAGGTGCACATCGGCCACGCTGCAGCCCACATCGCCGGTGCGCAGGCCGTCGTCACCAGCACGGCCGTGAAGGCCGACAACCCCGAGGTGCTGGCCGCGCGTGAAACCCGCGTGCCCGTGGTGCCGCGCGCCGTGCTGCTGGCCGAGCTGATGCGCCTGAAGCAGGGCATCGCCATCGCCGGCACGCACGGCAAGACGACGACCACCTCGCTCACCGCCAGCGTGCTGGCCGAAGGCGGGCTGGACCCCACCTTCGTCATCGGCGGGCAACTGCTGGCGGCGGGCGCCAACGCGCGCCTGGGCAGCGGCGAGTTCATCGTGGTGGAAGCCGACGAGAGTGATGCCAGCTTCCTCTTTTTGAACCCCGTGATCAGCGTCGTCACCAACATCGACGCTGACCACATGGAGACCTACGGCCACAGCCTGGAGCGGCTGCACACGGCCTTCGTCGATTTCCTGCACCGCCTGCCTTTCTACGGCCGCGCCGTGCTGTGCAGCGACGACGCCGGCGTGCGCAGCATCCTGCCGCGCCTGCAGCGCCCGGTGCTCACCTACGGCACCGACGAAGGCGCTGCGGGTTTCGAACATGTGCGCGCCGTGAACGTGCAGGCGCTGGCCGGCGGCCAGATGGCCTTCACCGCGCGGCAGGCCGGCCATGCCGACCTGGCCGTGACGCTGAACCTCGCCGGCCTGCACAACGTGCGCAACGCGCTGGCGGCCATCGCCGTGGCGCGTGAACTGGAAGTGGCCGATGCGCCCATCGCTGCCGCGCTGGCGGCCTTTGCTGGCGTGGGCCGGCGTTTCCAGCGCCACGGCGAACTGGCCACCGCCGATGGCGGCCGCGCGCTGCTGATCGACGACTACGGCCACCACCCGGTGGAGATGGCCGCCGTGCTGGCCGCCGCCCGCGGCGCTTTCCCGGGCCGCCGCCTGGTGCTGGCCTTCCAGCCCCACCGCCACACCCGCACGCGCGACTGCTTTGCCGATTTCGCTGCCGTGCTGCAGGGTTTCGACGCCGTGCTGTTGGCCGACATCTACGCCGCCGGCGAGGCGCCCATCGCGGGCATCAGCAGCGCATCGCTGGCCGCAGCGGTGCCGCGTGCGCAGAGCGTCGGCGACATCGCTGCACTGCCGGCAGCGCTGCGCGCCACGCTGCGCGGCGGCGACGTGCTCATCACCATGGGCGCCGGTTCCATCGGCGGCCTGCCGCGACAACTGATGCAAGAGGGGGCCGCAGCATGAAGGCCGAGATCCAAACCCTGGGCAAGGTCGCTGTCCTGATGGGCGGCCGCAGCGCCGAACGCGAGGTCTCGCTGATGTCGGGCGGCGGCGTGCTGGCCGCACTGCGCAGCCAAGGCGTCGACGCGCACGCCTTCGACCCCGCCGAGCGCGAGCTGGGCGAGCTCAAGCGCGAAGGTTTCCAACGTGTCTTCATCGCGCTGCACGGCCGCCACGGCGAAGACGGTACGGTGCAAGGCGCGCTGGAGCTGCTGGGCATCCCCTACACCGGCAGCGGCGTGATGGCCAGCGCCATCGCCATGGACAAGGTGATGACCAAGCGCGTGTGGGTGGCCGAGGGCCTGCCCACGCCGCGCTGGCAGTGGCTGGCGCCCGAGCGCCAGGCGCGTGAAGACGTGATGGCCGTGCCCGATGCCATCGGCCTGCCGCTGATCGTGAAGCCGCCGCGCGAAGGCAGCAGCATCGGCATCAGCAAGGTCAGCGGCTACAGCCAGATGCAAGACGCCGTGACCCTGGCCGCCCAGTACGACCCCGACGTGCTCTGCGAAGAGTTCATCGAGGGCATCGAGCTCACCTGCCCGGTGCTGGGTGAAGGCCCGAGCGCCCGCGCGCTGCCAGTCATCGCCATCGAGGCGCCCGAAGGCAAGTACGACTTCCAGAACAAGTACTACACCGATGTCGTGCAGTACCGCGTGCCCAGCGGCCTGGCGCCGGAAGAAGAGGCCGAAGTGCAGCGCCTCACGCTGGCCGCCTACCGCACCCTCGGCTGCCGCGGCTGGGGCCGCGCCGACCTGATGCTGCGCGCCCGCGACCGCAAGCCCTTCCTGCTGGAGATGAACACCAGCCCGGGCATGACCGGCCACTCGCTGGTGCCGATGTCGGCACGTGCCGCCGGCATCAGCTACGAACAGCTCTGCGTGCAGCTGCTGCAGGCGGCCACGCTGGATACGCCAGTCAAGCCCGCCAAGCCCGCCCAAGCCTGACGCCAGAAACCATGCCGCGCAGCGCCACCCTCCGCAACCCCACCGCCGCCGCCCCGCTGGCGCTGCCGGTGGACGTGCGCCTGATGAACGGGCTGGCCAGCGTCATCTTCGTGCTGGCCGCGCTGGGCGCCGTGGCCGCGGGTGTGCTGTGGCTGGTGCGCAGCCCTTTCTTTCCGATTCGCGCCATCCAGCTCGATGGTGAACTGCAGCGCAACAGCGTGCCCACCATCCGCGCCAATGCCGCGCCGCAACTGGCAGGCAACTTCTTCAGCGTCGACCTGCAAGCCGGGCGCGAGGCCTTCGAGACCGTGCCCTGGGTCCGCCGCGCCGTGGTGCGCCGCGTCTGGCCCGATGTGCTGGCCGTGAACCTGGAAGAACACCGCGCTGCGGCGCTGTGGGAAGGGCAGGGCGGTGATGAGGGCAGCGGCGCCGAGCGCCTGGTCAACAGCTTTGGCGAGGTCTTCGAAGCCAACGTCGGCGATGTGGAAGACGACAGCCTGCCCGTGCTGGCCGGCCCCGAGGGCAGCGCCGCGGCCATGCTGGCGCTGCTGCGCCGCGTGCAGCCCACGCTGGCGCGGCTGGAGATGAACGTGGTGCGCGTGCAGCTCAGCGGCCGCGGCAGCTGGCGCATGGAACTCGACAGCGGCGCCGCGCTGGAGCTGGGCCGCGGCAGCGAAGAAGAACTCGTGGCGCGCAGCGAACGTTTCGTGCGCACCTACACGCAAGTGGCCGCGCGCTGGCAGCAGCCGCTGGAATACGCCGACCTGCGCCACGCCGACGGTTATGCCGTGCGGCTGCGCGGCGTCAGCACCACCCCGCCGGCGGGCAACGCCCCTGCCGCCCGGGTCAAGAACAACTGAAAGACAGCACATGGCCAAAGAATTCAAGGACATGGTGTTCGCGCTGGACATCGGCACCGCCAAGGTGATGGTGGTGGCCGCCGAGGTGCTGCCGGGCGGCGAGCTGCGCGTGGCCGGCCTGGGCGTGGCCCCCACGCACGGCCTGAAGCGCGGCGTGGTCGTCAACATCGACGCCACCGTGCAGAGCATCCAGCAGGCGCTGAAAGAGGCCGAGATGATGGCCGCCTGCAAGATCACCAGCGTCTACACCGGCATCACCGGCAGCCACATCCGCGGGCAGAACAGCACCGGCATGGTGATCGTGCGCGACAACCGCGAGGTCACGCCTACCGACGTGGCCCGTGTGGTCGAAACGGCCAAGGCCATCAGCATCCCCAACGACCAGCGCCTGCTGCTGGTGGAGCCGCAAGAGTTCGTGATCGACGGGCACGAGGTCAAAGAGCCCATCGGCATGAGCGGCAGCCGGCTCGAGGTGAAGGTGCACATCGTCACCGGCGCTCAAAGTGCCGCCGAGAACATCCTGAAGTGCGTGCGTCGCTGCGGCCTGGAGGTGGAGCGCCTGGTGCTGAACCCCAGCGCCAGCGCCGCGGCCGTGCTGACGGATGACGAGAAGAGCCTCGGCGTGGCCGTGGTCGACATCGGCGCCGGCACCACCGACGTGCAGATCTACACCGACGGCAGCGTGCGCCACACGGCCGTCATTCCGATTGCTGGTGATCTGATCACCAGCGACATCGCGATGGCGCTGCGCACGCCGACCAAAGACGCCGAAGAGATCAAGGTCGAGCACGGCGCCGCGAAACAATTGCTGGCCGACCCGGGCGACCAGATCGAGGTGCCGGGCCTGGGCGACCGCGCGCCGCGGCTGCTGTCACGCCAGGCGCTGGCCGGCGTGATCGAGCCGCGCGTGGAAGAGATCTTCAGCCTGGTGCACCAGGTCATCCGCGAAAGCGGCTACGAAGAACTGCTCAGCAGCGGCATCGTCATCACCGGCGGCAGCGCCGTGATGCCGGGCATGGTGGAGCTGGGCGAAGACATCTTCCTGAAGCCCGTGCGCAAGGGCCTGCCGCAGTACCACGGCGCGCTCTTCGACATGGTGGCCAACCCGCGCAGCGCCACCGTGATGGGTTTGTTGGAAGAAGCCCGCGTGGCACGCGCACGCGGCTTCAAGGCGGCGGCGCAGGCTGGCTCGGTGAAGAACCTCGTCGGCCGCGCCAAAGACTGGTTTCTCGGGAATTTCTAGGAGGGGTGCATGCATGACACGGCATAGATCGGCGAACCCACAGCACCTCGTTTTCGCAACGCAACGGCAACTGCAACTCACTCAAAGCTAGGAGGCTCACATGCCCATCGAAATGATCGACGAATTCGACGAAGGCACGCAGATCAAGGTGATCGGTGTCGGTGGCGGCGGCGGCAACGCTGTCGAACACATGATCGCGCAGGGCGTGCAGGGCGTGGAGTTCATCTGCGCCAACACCGACGCGCAAGCGCTGCACCGCAGCGCCGCCGGCACGCTGGTGCAGCTGGGCAAGACCGGCCTGGGTGCCGGCAGCAAGCCCGAGGCCGGCCGCGTGGCGGCTGAAGACGCGGTGGAGAGCATCCGCCAGGCCATCGAAGGCAGCCACATGCTCTTCATCACCGCCGGCATGGGCGGCGGCACCGGCACGGGTGCGGCGCCGGTGATCGCGCGCGTGGCCAAGGAGATGGGCATCCTGACCGTGGGCGTGGTCACCAAGCCTTTCGACTTCGAAGGCAAGCGCCGCGGCAAGCAGGCCGAAGACGGCGTGTCCGAACTGGAAGCCAACGTCGACAGCCTGATCGTGGTGCTCAACGAGAAGCTGCTGGAGGTGATGGGCGACGACATCACGCAGGAGCAGGCCTTCGCGCACGCCAACGACGTGCTGAAGAACGCCGTGGGCGGCATCAGCGACATCATCCACATGGACGCGCAGGTCAACGTCGACTTCGAAGACGTCAAGACCGTGATGAGCGAGCCCGGCAAGGCCATGATGGGCACCGCCGTGGCCAGCGGCCCCGACCGCGCCAAGAAGGCCGCCGAGGCCGCGATGGCCTGCCCGCTGCTGGAAGGCATCGACCTGCGCGGCGCGCGTGGCGTGCTGGTGCTGATTGCCGCGAGCAAGAGCACCTTCAAGCTGGCCGAGAGCCGCAACGCGATGAACGCCATCAAGTGCTACGCCGCCGACGACGCGCACGTGATCTTCGGCGCCGCCTACGACGAGAGCCTGGGCGACCAGCTGCGCGTGACCGTCATCGCCACGGGCCTGAGCAGTGCCCGCAAGGCCGCCGTGCAGCCGCCGCTGACGGTGGTGCAGCAGCCACCGCTGCAAGCGGCGCAGCCCATGCTGCGCACCGGCACCGACAACCTGCCCATCCTGAACCACGTGGCCCAGCCCGGCCCGTCGGTGCAGATGCAGGCGCCCACGGCCACCAGCTACGACAGCATGAACACGCCCAGCGTGTGGCGCAGCGCGCGCAGCCAGGCCGCGGCCAAGGTGGACGCGCTGGCCAGCAACGGCATGGACGAGATCGAGATCCCGGCTTTCCTGCGCAAGCAGGCCGACTGATGCTGCTGCGCAAGCAGGCCGACTGACCCCGCGGTCTTGACCGGCGCCACAGCGGGTCGGGCGCTTCCGGCCACTGAACACCCGCCGCGGCGGGTGTTCGTGCTGGGCGCCACCGGCACCATCGGCCAGGCCACGGTGCGCGAGCTCGTGCGCCGCGGCCACGAGGTGGTGTGTTTCGTGCGCCCGCGGGCTGGCGTGGGTGGCACGCTGGGGCCAGCGCAATGGGCGCAGCGCCTGCCCGGCGCCGAGTGTCGCGTGGGCGAGGTGCAGGACGCGGCCTCGCTGCGCGCGCAGGGCTTTCGCGGGCAGCGTTTCGATGTGCTGTTGTCCTGCCTGGCCTCGCGCACCGGCGTGCCGGCCGACGCCTGGGCCATCGACCACCTTGCCCACGTGCAGGCGCTGGCCGCCGCGCGCGAGGCCGGCGTCACCCAGGTGGTGCAGCTCTCGGCCTTGTGCGTGCAGAAGCCGCGCCTGGCCTTCCAGCAGGCCAAGCTGGCCTACGAACGCGAATTGATGGCCTCGGGCCTGCGCTGGTCCATCGTGCGGCCCACGGCCTTCTTCAAGTCGCTATCCGGCCAGATCGCCCGGCTGCAGCAGGGCAAACCTTTCCTCGTCTTCGGCGACGGCCGCCTGACGGCCTGCAAGCCCATCGGCGATGAAGACCTCGCGGCCTTCCTGTGCGACTGCCTGCACGACCCCGCCAAGGCCGACCGCGTGCTGCCCATCGGCGGCCCCGGGCCAGCGATGACGCCGCGTGAACAGGGCGAGGCGCTCTTCCGCCTGCTGGGCCGGCCGCCGCGCTTCAAGCAGGTGCCGCCCGGGCTGCTGCTGGGCATCGCCACCGGGCTGGGCTGGCTGGGCCGCGTGTGGCCCGCCGCGGCCGCGAAAGGCGAACTCGCGCGCATCGGCCACTACTACGCCACCGAATCGATGCTGGTGTGGGACGCCGCGCGCGGCCGTTACGACGCCGATGCGACACCGTCCACCGGCACGCAGACGCTCATCGACTACCAGGCGCGGCTGCTCGCCGGCGAGGCCGTGCTGGAGCGTGGGGATCACGCGGTGTTCTGAAGCCCGGCGGGCCCGCCGCTACCATCGGCGCTGAACCCTCACCCGTGCCGTCCGGAGCCCCCCGCATGCACCCCATCCTGAAGACTGGCGGCCGCGCCTTGTTGCTGGCGGCCCTGGCGACCAGCCTGCCCGCGCTGGCCCAGCAGAAGTTCAACTTCACCACCAACTGGTACGCCCAGGCCGAACACGGCGGCTTCTACCAGGCGCTGGCCACGGGCCTGTACAAGAAGGAAGGCCTGGACCTCACGCTGAAGATGGGCGGCCCGCAGGTCAACATCATGCAGTTGCTGGCCGCGGGCCAAACCGATTGCGTGATGGGCTACGACATGCAGACGCTCGCCGCCTGGCAGCAGGGCGTGGCCGCGGTGACGGTGGCTGCCACTTTCCAGAAAGACCCGCTGGTGCTCATCGGCCACCCCGAGAACTTCCAGCGCCTGGAAGACCTCAAGGGCAAGACCATCCTCATCTCGCCGGCCGGCTTCACGGTGCAGTGGCCCTGGCTGAAAGAGAAGTACGGGCTCGATGACCGCCAGCGCCGGCCCTACAACTTCAGCATCCAGCCTTTCATCGCCGACAAGAACGTGGTGCAGCAGGGCTACCTGAGCAGCGAGCCCTACGCCATCGAGAAAGAGGCCAAGTTCAAGCCCACGGCCATTTTGCTCAGCGACCACGGCTGGCCGCCCTACAGCCAGACCATCGTGTGCATGGAGAAGACCGTGAAAGAGCGCCCGCAGGCCGTGGCCGCCTTCGTGAAGGCCACGATGCTGGGCTACAAGAGCTACCTGCAGGGCGACTCGAAGCCAGGCAATGCGCTCATCAAGCGCGACAACCCCACCATGACCGACGACCGCCTGGCCGTGGGCGTCCGCCTGCTCAAGGAAAGCGGCATGGTTTTCGGCGGCGACGCCGCCACGCAGGGCGCCGGCATCGTCACGGCGGCGCGCATGCAGAAGACCTTCGACCTCATGGTGCAGCTCAAGCAGGTCGACCCGAAAAAGGTGGACGTGCAGCGCACCTACACGACCCAATTCGTGAAAGACCTCAAGGTGCTGCCCTGATCGCGCCGGCGTGAAGCACAGCGCGGCCATGGCCGCCCCCGCCGTGGAGGTGCTGGGTGCCGGCAAGACCTACGCCAGCGGCACGCAGGCGCTGTTGCCGGTGCAACTGCGCGTGGCGCCCGGCGAGTTCCTCACGCTGCTGGGCCCCAGTGGCTGCGGCAAGAGCACCTTGCTGAAGATGGTGGCCGGCCTGCTGGCGCCCAGCGGCGGTGAAGTGCGGCGCTGGGGCCAGCCCGTGGTGCCGGGCGCCGCGGCCGGGCCGGCGCTGGGTTTCGTGTTCCAGGAGCCCACGCTGATGCCCTGGGCCCGCGTGGCCGACAACGTGCGCCTGCCGCTCGATCTGGCGGGCGTGCCGCGCGATCAGGCCGATGAACGTGTGCAGTCGGCGCTGGCGCTGGTGGGCCTGCAGGGCTTCGAAAACAGCCTGCCGCGTGAACTGAGTGGCGGCATGAAGATGCGCGCCTCGCTGGCCCGCTGCCTGGTGACGCGGCCGCGCCTGCTGCTGATGGACGAGCCGTTTGGTGCGCTGGACGAGATCACGCGCTACCGCATCGACAGCGACCTGCTGCAGCTGTGGCAGCAGCAGGGGCTGACGGTGATCTTCGTCACCCATTCCATCCACGAGGCCGTGTTTCTCAGCCAGCGTGTGCTGGTGATGGCCGCGCGACCCGGGCGCGTGGTGGACGAGGTGCTTGTCGACGAGCCCTACCCGCGCAGCGCGGACTTCCGCGTGAGCACCGGCTTTGCCCAACACGCCGCGCGCCTGCAACACAGCCTGCTGGGGGCCAGCGCGGCATGAAAGAGGGCGCGCGCAAGGTGGTGTGGCCGCTGCTGGTGGCCGTGGCGCTGCTGGCGCTGTGGCAGGGTGCGGTGGTGTTCTTCGAGGTGCGGCCCGTGCTGCTACCTTCGCCGCTGCGCGTGGCGCAGGCGCTGGTGGAAGACGCCGGCATGTTGTTCGATGCATTGCTGAACACGCTGTGGATCACCGTGCTGGCCTTCGTGCTGGCCGTGGTGCTGGGCACGCTGATCGCGTTCGCCTTCGTGCAAAGCCGGGCCATCGAGACGGCCTTCTTCCCCTACGCGGTGCTGCTGCAGGTGACGCCCATCGTCGCCATCGCGCCGCTGATCATCATCTGGGTGCAAGACCCGACCGCCTCGCTCGTGGTGTGTGCCGCCCTGGTGGCGTTGTTCCCCATCATCAGCAACACCACACTGGGATTGCGCAGCGTCGACCCCGGGCTGCTGGCCTATTTCCGCCTGCAGGGCGCCACACGCTGGCAGACGCTGCGGCGGCTGCGCATCCCTTCGGCGCTGCCCTACTTCTTCGGCGGCTTGCGCATCAGCAGCGGGCTGTCGCTGATCGGCGCGGTGGTGGCCGAGTTCGTGGCCGGTGGCGGCGGCACGGGCGTCGGGCTGGCCTTCCAGATCCTGCACGCGGGCTACCAGCTCAACATCCCGCGCATGTTCGCCGCACTGGCCTTGATCGCCGTGGCCGGCGTGCTGCTGTTTGCCTTGATGGCCGGTCTGTCGCGCTGGGCGCTGGCCGGCTGGCACGAGAGCGAGACGGGCGACGCCGCGCCAGGCTGAACCCCGCGGCTGCGGATTTCAGGCGGCCTTCATCCCCAGCATCGCCCGGCCCACCGACTCGGCCACCTCGATGCCGTCCACGCCCGCCGACATGATGCCGCCAGCGTAGCCCGCGCCTTCACCCGCGGGGTAGAGGCCGCGCGTGTTCAGGCTCTGATGGTCGCGCCCGCGCGTGATGCGCAGCGGCGAGCTGGTGCGTGTTTCCACGCCCGTGAGCACGGCGTCGGGCATGGAGAAGCCCTTGATCTGCCGCTCGAAGGCGGGCAGGGCTTCGCGGATGGCGTCCAGCGCATACACGGGCAGGCTGGGCTGCTTCGGGTCGGCCAGATCGGTGAGATGCACGCCGGGCTTGTAGCTGGGCGCCACGTTGCCGAAGACGGCGCTTTTCTGGCGCCTGATGAAGTCGCCCACCAGTTGCCCGGGGGCGTGGTAATTGCCGTTGCCGAGCTCGAAGGCCCGGCTTTCCCAGATGCGCTGGAAGGCCACGCCGTCCAGCGGGTTCACCGGGCCTTCTGTCTGGCCATCCTGCCGGTAATCTTGAGGGTTGATGCCCACCACGATGCCGGCGTTGGCGTTGCGCTCATTGCGGCTGTACTGGCTCATGCCGTTGGTGACAACCCGGTTCGGCTCCGACGTGGCGGCCACCACCGTGCCACCCGGGCACATGCAGAAGCTGTAGACGGCGCGGCCGTTGCTCGCGTGGTGCACCAGCTTGTAGTCGGCCGCGCCGAGGATGGGGTTGCCGGCGTTGGGCCCGAAACGTGCGCGGTCGATCACGCCTTGCGGGTGTTCGATGCGGAAGCCCACCGAGAAGGGCTTGGCTTCCAGGTAGACGCCGCGCTGGTGCAGCATCGCGAAGGTGTCGCGTGCGCTGTGGCCCAGGGCCAGCACCACGTGCTCGGCTTCGATCTGCTCGCCGCTGGCCAGCGTCAGTCCGCGCACCTGGCCAGCCTCGATATGCACATCGGTCACGTGCTGCTGGAAGCGGATCTCGCCGCCCAGCGCCTCGATGTCGGCGCGCAGCTTCTCCACCATGCCCACCAGGCGGAAGGTGCCGATGTGGGGCTTGGCCACAAACAGGATCTCTTCCGGCGCGCCGGCCTTCACGAACTCGGTCAGCACCTTGCGCGTGAGGTGGCGCGGGTCGGAGATCTGGCTCCAGAGCTTGCCGTCGCTGAAGGTGCCGGCGCCGCCTTCGCCGAACTGCACGTTCGACTCGGGGTTCAGCACGCTCTTGCGCCACAGGCCCCAGGTGTCCTTGGTGCGTTCACGCACTTCCTTGCCACGTTCCAGCACCAGCGGGCGCAGGCCCATCTGGGCCAGGATCAGCGCCGCGAAGATGCCGCAGGGGCCGAAGCCGATGACCACGGGGCGCGGCCGCCCGCGGGCCGCGAAATCGGACGGTGCGTGCCCGACAAACTTGTAGCCGGTGTCCGGCGTCACCCGCACTTGCGGGTCGCCTGCAAAACGAGCGAGCACGGCCGCTTCACCCTCGACCTCGCAGTCGACGGTGTAGCTCAGCACGATCGCGGTCTTCTTCCGCGCGTCCCAGGCGCGCTTGAAGACCGTGAAGGCCTTCAGCGCAGCATCGGCGATGCCCAGGCGTGCGAGAACGGCCGCGCGCAGCGCAGCCTCCGCATGGTCGAGCGGCAGTCGAAGTTCAGTGATGCGCAGCATGGGATGCCGTGTGCCGCACCCGGCCCGCCGTCGGTGTGGACGGGCCTCTTGCCCGGCCCGGCCTGCGCGTGGAGGCCAGGCGCCGTGGGCTTCAGCCGCCCTTCTTGGGGCGCTTGCCGGGGTTCTTCTTGCTGCGGGTGTGCGAACCGCGCTCGAGGCTGTTCTTCTGGCCGCGGTGCACCGTCACGGTCACGCCAGCGGGGGCGGGAGGGCGGGGCGTGGCGCGCTTGTCGGCTTCGGTACGGATCTTCTGGGCCATGATCGGCTTTCAAGGAAATTGGGGTCGAACCCGCGATTAGGCCACAGTCGCGCGAAGGCCGGCGTGGAGCCGGCCTTCGCGGGGTCTGAAACGGCCCGGCGCGGGGCCGGATTGTCGTGTTGCCAGACCGGGTTTTCAGCCCTGGTGCTGCAGGCGGAAGGCGCTCACCGCCTGCGACAGCCGGGCGGCCTGCTCGCGCATGCCCTCGGCCGCTGCGGCGCTTTCTTCCACCAGCGCCGCGTTCTGCTGCGTCATCTGGTCGAGGTGGGTCACGGCGCGGTTGATCTCACCGATGCCGGCGGTCTGTTCGACCGCGGCGTTCGAGATCTCGGCGATCACGTCGCTTACGCGCTGCACGCTGCTGACGATGTCCTGCATCGTGCTGCCGGCTTCGCCGACGAGCTTGGTGCCGGCCTCTACCTTGTCGACGCTGGCGCCGATGAGGCCCTTGATCTCGCGCGCGGCCTGGGCCGAACGCTGCGCCAGGCTGCGCACCTCGGAGGCCACCACCGCAAAACCGCGGCCCTGTTCACCTGCGCGCGCGGCTTCCACCGCGGCGTTCAGCGCCAGGATGTTGGTCTGGAAGGCGATGCCATCGATGACGCCAATGATGTCGCTGATCTTGCGGCTGCTGTGGTTGATGTCTTCCATCGTGGCCACCACCTGCGTGACGACGTTGCCGCCGCGCTGGGCCACCGACGAGGCCGAGTGCGCCAGATCGCGGGCCACCGCGGCGTTGTCGGCCGCGTTCTTGACGGTGGTGGTCAGCTGCTCCATCGAACTGGCCGTCTGCTGCAGGCTGCTGGCGCTTTGTTCGGTGCGGCTCGAAAGATCGTTGGTGCCGCTGGCGATCTCGGTGGACGCGGTCTCGATGGCCAGCACCGCCGAGCGCACTTCGCCGATGGTGTGGCTCAGACGCGTCTGCATCGAATCCAGCGCCAACAGGGTCTGCGACACCTCGTCCTGCCCCGTGCCCTGCACGGCCGAGGTGAGGTTGCCGTCGGCAATGTTCTGCGTCACCGACATCGCCTGCTGCAGGCGGCGTGAAATGCCGCGCGCCAGAAAACCGGCGATGACCACACCGGCCCCCAGCGCCAGCAGGCCCGCACCGACCATGCCGATCAGCGTGCGCTGGCGGGCGGACTGGATTTCGGCCAGCACCGCGGCGCGGCTGGCCTCGGCGGCGGCCGAGAGTTCGTCCAGCGCGGCCATCCACTGCTGCTGCACCGGCCAGAGCTTGCCGGTCAGCACCTCGGCGGCCATCTCGGGTTGCATCGAACGCGCCAGCGCCAGGGCCGATTTCAGGTGCGGTGCCGCCAGCGCGTCGGCCGCGTCAGCCTTGGCCAGCGCGGCCTTTTCGGCGTCGTTCAGGCTCAGGGACAGCAGCTTCTCACGCTGCTGCCCGTAGGCCTGCACCAGGCCGTCCAGGCGTTTGAGGTCGGCCTGCATGTTGTTGACCTCGGGAGTCAGCGCGATGTTGCGCACCGCGTCCACCCGCGAAACGATGGTCAGGCGCAGCTGCGACGCGAGATCGCTTTTCACCGTGCCCACGGTCACCAGTTCGGTGGTGTGGCGCTCCACCCGCTGCAGGCCGAGCACGCCGGCGCCGATGACGCACAGCAGGCCCAGCAACACCACACCGACCGCCAGGCCGATGCGGGCGCCGATGGAGGAAAAGACAGAACGCGTCGCCATGGCGCAGGCTCAGACCGCTTTGTAGGAGCCGCAGGCCACGACGATGTCGTCCATGCGCTCGAAGAACATCACCTTGGGTTCGATCTGCTTGGTCATGGGGTTGAGGAAGGCGAACTCCTGCTGGCCCTTGCCCTTGGCGCGCGCGATCTCCAGGCGCTCCTTGACGTGGAATTTGCCGTTGGCGTCCTGCAGGTTGATGTTGTCCTTGCCGACCATGCGCGCGTTGGCGCCGTGGGCCAGGGTTTTGCCGTTCATGTCGAAGACGGTGATGTAGAGGTCACGGTCGACCCAGGGGCCGGGCTTGGTCATGAAGTCTGCAAAGGCCTTGTCCTTGCCGACCGCCTTGATGTGCGACATGGCCTTGGCCAGCATGGCGCGCGCCTCTTCAGGCTTGGCGCGTTCGTCGGCGGCGAGGGCCGGCAGGGCCAGGCCGGCGGCGGCGCTGAGCGCCAGGAGGTGGAATTGACGGCGGGCGATGGACATGGCGGGGCTCGATCCGAAAGGTTGCGGTGAAAAAGGGGCCGCCAAGGCGGCACCCGGTGAAAGGTTCGTGAAAGGTTCTTCGACCCGCTCGGCCCCAACTTGATGCGCGCCGGCACCCGGCCCGTGAACTGCTGCGCAGCGGGCGGCAAGGTGGTGCGGCTTCGCAGAGAATCCGCACCATGATTCAGCAGCGCACCCTCCAGGCCCTCACCCGCGCCGTGGGTGTGGGCGTGCACAGCGGCCAGAAGGTCGAGCTCACCCTGCGCCCGGCCGCGCCCGACACCGGCATCGTCTTCCGCCGGGTCGACCTGCCCGAGCCGGTGGACATCCCGGTCAACGCCTTCGCCGTCAGCGACACGCGCATGGCCAGCACCATCAGCCCCGGCGGCAACCCCGATGCGCCCAAGGTGCAGACCATCGAGCACCTGATGTCGGCCTGCGCCGGCTTGGGGCTGGACAACCTCATCATCGACATCACAGCCGAAGAGGTGCCCATCCTCGACGGCAGTGCCGCCAGCTTCGTCTTCCTGCTGCAGAGCGCCGGCATCCAGCTGCAGAACGCGCCCAAGCGTTTTCTCAAGGTGCTCAAGCCCGTGGAAATCCGCGAGGGCGAAGGCGCCAGCCTGAAGTGGGCACGCCTGGAGCCCTTCCACGGCTACAAGCTCAGCTTCGAAATCGAGTTCAACCACCCCGCGGTGGACGCCACGGGCCGGCGCGTGGAGTTCGATTTTTCAGGCGGCCAGTACAAACGCGACATCGCGCGGGCCCGCACCTTCGGCTTCACGAAAGACGTGGAACTCATGCGCTCGCGCGGCCTGGGCCTGGGCGGCAACATGGACAACGTGATCGTCATCGACGACGTGAAGGTGCTCAATGCCGAGGGCCTGCGCTACGACGACGAGTTCGTGAAGCACAAGATCCTCGACGCCATTGGCGACCTGCACATCGCCGGCAAGCCGCTGCTGGCCAGCTACGTGGCCTACAAGAGCGGCCACGCGCTGAACAACAAGCTGCTGCGCAAGCTGCTGGCCGACCCGCAGGCTTACGCGGTGGTCAGCTTCGAGCGCGAGGCCGACGCGCCGCGCGGTTTTGCCGAACTGGCGCCGGCCTGGTAAGCCGCGGTCATGCTGCTCTTCCGCCTCGTCTTCGGGCTGCTGCTGGTCTGCGGCCTGCTTTGTTTTGCGATGTACGTCGGCACCGGTCAGGCCGCTTGGCGCCGCCGCGGCATCGTCATCGTGAAGTGGACGGTGCTCGCGGCGATCGGCTTCTTCGTGGTGCTGATCCTGGAGCGGCTGGCGCTGATGCTCTGAGGCCAGCGCCTGAATGCCGCTGGGGGGCTCAGCGCCCGCTGGCCTGGGCCGCGCTGCGGCGTTCGCCGACCTTGATCGTCAGGGCCACCGCCTCGGCGCCGCGCTGCACCTTGAGCGTGGTTTCCTGGTCGGGCGGCAGCGCGGCCACGGCGGCAAAAAGGTCTCCCACGTTGCGCACCGCGCGCTCGCCCACCTGCACCACCACATCGCCCGGGCGCAGCCCGCCTTGCGCGGCCGGGCCGTTCTGCAGCACGCCCGTGATCAGCACCCCCTGGCGCACCGGCAGGTTCAGGCTCTCGGCGAGCTCGGCGCTGAGATCGCGCGGTTCCACGCCTATCCAGCCACGCCGCACCTTGCCGTCGCGCAGCAACTGCTCCATCACCTGCCGCGCCGTGTCCACGGGCACGGCGAAACCGATGCCCAGGCTGCCGCCGCTGCGGCTGAAGATCGCGGTGTTGATGCCGACCAACGCGCCGTCTGCGTCGACCAGGGCGCCGCCCGAGTTGCCTGGGTTGATGGCGGCGTCGGTCTGGATGAAGTTCTGGAAGCGTGAGCTGCCGGCGTCGTTGCGGTCGAGCGCGCTGACGATGCCCGCCGTCACCGTCTGCCCGACGTTGAAGGGGTTGCCGATGGCCAGCACAGCATCACCGACCTGCAGCGCACGCACGTCACCCAGCGCCATCACGGGCAAGTCGCCGAGTTCGATCTTCAGCACGGCGATGTCGGTTTCGGGGTCGCTGCCCACCAGGCGCGCGCGCGTCTGGCGGCCATCGGCGAGCTGCACCTCGATCTCGTTGGCATCTTCCACCACATGGTGGTTGGTGAGCAGATAACCCTCGGGCGAAACGATCACACCCGAGCCCAGGCCCACCTGGGGCGTTGCCGGGCCGTCACCGAAGAAAAAGCGGAAGCGCGGGTCGCTGTGCGGGTTGTTGCGCGCCATCTTCGTGGCGCTGATGCTCACCACCGCGGGCGCGGCCAGGCGCGCCGCCGTGGCAAAGCCGCTGCTGCTGGCCGCCGGGCCCGCGGGCCGCGCCACCTGGAAAAGCGTGGGCGAAGGCAGCATGGCCCCGGCCACGCCGCCGGCACCGCCGGGCAGCCAGTCGGGCTTGAGCGTGAGCAGCACGAAGAGCACGGCTACGGCCACTGTCACGGCCTGCGAAAACACGAGCCAGGTTCTGCGCCACATCGAAGGAGGGTTCTCACACGTGCCCGACAATGCACGGCATGGCAAATCGGGTCGAAGTCGATGAATACCTGCAGCAGCTGCTGCAGCCACAAGCCTTCAAGGATTATGGGCCGAACGGTCTGCAGGTTGAGGGTTCTCCCGAGGTGGGCCGCATCGCCTCTGGCGTCACGGCCAGCCTGGCCTTCATCGACGCCGCCATCGCCGACGGTGCCGACACGCTCATCGTCCACCACGGCCTGTTCTGGCGCGGACAGGACGGTCGCCTCACGGGCTGGCTGGGCGCGCGCGTGCGCCGCCTGATGAAGGCCGGCGTGAACCTCTTCGCCTTCCACCTGCCGCTGGACGCGCATGCCGAGCTCGGCAACAACGCCCAGCTCGGGCTGCAGCTGGGCCTGCAGGCCGACGGCCGCTTCGGCGAGCAGGCGCTGGGGTTCATCGGCCCGGCCCCCGCGGCGCTGACCGCGCTGCCGGCGCTGGTGCAGACAGCGCGGGCCGCGCTGGGCCGCGAACCCGTGGTCGTGCCGGGTGACGGCCGCGCGCTGCGGCGCGTGGCCTGGTGCACGGGCGGCGCCCAGGGCTACTTCGAGAGCGCCATCGCCGCCGGGGCCGACGTCTTCATCACGGGCGAGATCTCCGAGCCCCAGGCCCACCTGGCGCGCGAGACTGGCGTGGCCTTTGTCGCCTGCGGTCACCACGCCACCGAGCGCTACGGCGCGCCTGCCGTGGCGGCACAGGTGGCCGCGCACTTCGGTGTCCCGCACCGCTACATCGAGATCGACAATCCGGCATGAGGACGTGCCACTGCGCCTGCGCGCAGGGGCGCGCTGCATGCCGGGCCCGAGATCTGAGAGGGCCGGCATGAGGCCGCTGCTCGTGACCATGGGTGATGCGGCCGGCATCGGCCCGGAGATCATTGCCCGTGCTTTCCGCCAGGGTGCGCTGGCTGATGCCGTGGTGCTGGGTTGCCCCGAGGTGCTGCGCCGCGCGGGCAGCCCGATGACGGCGCTGATTGAAGCCCCGGCCGATCTCGCGGCTGTGCCGCCCGGATGCCTGCCCGTGCTGCGCCCACCCGGGCTGCCGGATGGGCTGGTCGCGCTGCCGCTGGGCCGGGTGGATGCACGCCATGGTGCTGCCGCGGCGCGCTGCATCGAGCATGCGGTGGCGCTGCTGCAGGCGGGGCAGGGCGCGGCGCTGGTGACGGCGCCCATTCACAAGGAAGCCTTTGCTGCCGCTGGCGTGCCCTACCCCGGCCACACCGAGATGCTGCAGGCCCTGGCCGCCGTGCCCGGCCAGCCGCTGCCGCCGGTGCGCATGATGCTGGCCAACGAAGAGCTGCGTGTGGTGCTGGTGACCATCCACCTCTCGTTGCGCCGTGCGCTGGACGCCGTCACTTTCGACGCCGTGCTCGACACGCTGCGCATCGCGCACCGCGCCGCCGCGGCCTGGGGCCAGGCACGGCCGCGCGTCGCGGTGGCGGGCCTGAACCCGCATGCCGGCGAAGGCGGGCTTTTTGGTGACGAAGAACTCACCACCATCGGTCCTGCGGTGCAGGCCGCTGTGGCCGAGGGCATCGCGGCCAGCGGACCCTACGCGCCCGACACGGTGTTCATGCGGGCGCGCCGCGGCGAGTTCGATCTCGTGGTGGCCATGACCCACGACCACGGCCTGATCCCCGTGAAATACCTCGGGGTGGAGCAGGGCGTGAATGTCACGCTGGGCCTGCCCTTCGTGCGCACCAGCCCCGACCACGGCACCGCCTTCGATATTGCCGGCCAGGGCCGTGCCGACCCCGCCAGCCTGCGTGCGGCGTTGTGCATGGCGCGCAAGCTGGCCGCATCGAACTGAGGCGCCCGCGCCCGCGGCCGCGCGCTCAGCGCATCGCAGGCGCGGCGCTGCCGCTCAAGGCGGAGAGCTGGCGCCGGGCGCGCGCGGTGGCGCGTTCGATCAGGTAGGCGCTCTCGAAGGCCTTCAGCCGGCCCGTTTCGCACAGGCGCGTGAGCATGCGCTGCGTGAGCGAGATCGTCTTGCGGTGGCGGCCCCCGTGGCTGAAGATGTAGAAACTCTTGGCCGGGCTCACGTGCGAGAGCCGCACCTTCTTCCAGTCGCCGTCCAGGTGCATCTGGTAGGCAAAGCCGATTTCCAGGTGGCCGGCGAGTGCCGCGCCCTGCGGCGTTTCATCGGCATCGGCCGTGGCCGGCAGGCCGGGCGCCAGCGGGCGGTTGTCGGGTGGTGTTTCGGGTTCGGCACTGAGGTCGATGTCGACCTGGCCTGACCAGTTCACGGCCGCCTCGCTCACCAGCCCCACCTGCTGGGCCTCTTCCGCGCTGAGCTGCTGGGGCATCTCTTCGGTCAGCACCGGCAGGCTGGTGCTGGCCGAGAGCTCGGCGCGCGAGGGCGGCGGGCGCTTGAGCGCGCGGTCGACCTCGTGCGCCATCAGGTTGACGTCGAGCTGGCTCGTTGGCGCGTGTTTCAGCGCGTTGGCGTGCGCCGGCATCAGCTGGCCGAAAAAGTCGCGTCGCGCGGCCTCGGGCCAGGCGATGAGGTTCATGCCTTCGGTCAGGTCCTGCATCAGCTTGGGCAACTGTGTCAGGAAGGCCTTGCGCAAGGCCGGCGTGGCCTTGGGCTGCACGCTGAGGAACAGATCGCGGGCGACAGCGCGCAGGCGCTGGGCCAGTGCGCCGTCGGTGCCGCCTTGCTCGGCGGCGCGCAGCAGGACCTGGCTCCAGACCTTGCTGATGAAATCGCGCAGGAAAGGCGGCGCCTGCACGTCCTTCAGCTCGCCTTGCAGGCGCTGGGCGTAGAGCTGGCGCAGGCGCTGCTGCTCTTCTTTTTCGGTCAGCAGCGCGGCAGCGGCCTGGTCGGGGCTGGCCTGGCCGGCGAGATCGGCGGTGAAGGCCTCCAGGGCGGCGAGCTTTTGCTCGTAGACCTCGATCTGCTCGAAGTCGCCGTCCACCACCTCGTGGATCAGCGCCTTGACCTTGGCCAGGAACTGCTTGGCTCCTTCGTCGCCGAAGTCTTCGAAAGCCGCGCCCAGCGAGGCGATGCGGTTGATGAAACGCCGCACCGGGTGCTTGCGCGAAGAAAAGAAGCTCGGGTCGCCCAGCGCCGCGCGCAGCACCGGCAGTTGCAGCCGCGCGATCTGGCGCGCCATCTGCGGCGGCACCTTGGGGTCGGCCAGGATCTGGTCGAAGAGGAAGCCAATGACGTCGATCACCATGTGATCGAGCGCACCCTTGGAAGCCCCGCGCAGCTCATCGCGGTGGGCGCGGATCAGGTTGGCCGGCAGCGGCACCGCGCCGGCGTCGCCGCCGATGTCGCCGTAGTCGCTGGCGTAGGCGCCACCGGCCGCCTGGTGGCCGTCGACATAGGCCAAGCGTCGGATCAGCGTCATCATGCCCGGGTCGACCTGCCCGAACATGGCGCCCCGCGCGGCCGGTGCAGGCCCGCCGCGGCCAGGGTAGCCCCCTGGCCGCGTGGAACTGCCGAAGCCGCCGCTGCGCGCAGCACCCTCCGGCCGCGCCCCCAGGCCGCTGGGGCTGGAATGGCCGCTGGGCTCGGCTTCGACGCCGGGGTCCGTGCTGGCGAAAGCGCCCCCGCCCCCGCGCTGCGGCCGGTTGCGCACGGTCAGGCCCACGGGTTGCACGCCGGCGCGGCGCAGGTCGTTCAGGATGTCGGCATAACAGCCGCGCAGCAGGCCGCCGAGCGAGCGGCTGATCTCGGTGGTGAGCACCTTGCGCACGTCGCTGCGGTCGGACACGGTTTCGATGCCCCGCAACATCGCGTGGCCCACGAGGTCGGGTTTGAGCGGGTTGCGATCCCGCTCGCCGCCGGCGTCGCCGAGCAAGGCACTGACGTACCCGTCCAGCTCCCGCAGTTCCCACTCGCAGGCCGCGGCGATGTCCATGCCGAAACGTTCGGCGGAGATCTGCGCTTCCACTTCCTTGTCTTCGACCAGGCTCAGCGTAGCCCAGTCGGTGTGCCCCGTGCTCGAGGGCGTGGGCCCGGACTGCATGCCGCGGCGGTCGGGCCGGTGCTCGCGCGCGCCGCCGGGGCCGCCCACCGGCCCCAGTTCACGCAGCACACGTTCATCGAGCGCGTCGTTGAAGCTCAGCGCAAACATCGCCGACTTGCGGTTGAGTTCGAACTGCGCGCCCAGCAGGCCATCGCGCTGGTAGGCGTTGCTGGCCGCCAGGGCGGCCAGACCCAGGCTCTCAATGGTGCGTTCGGCAGCCTCGCGCGCCGCCAGTTTCAGGCGCTGCACGGCCGCCTCCAGCGGCGCGGGCAGGCGGTGAATGGGGTTGGGCTTCATGGGTGCTTCACGGTCGTCTGCGGGCAGGCCGCAGAGCAACCACCAAGTATGCGGCATCGATACCGGCGCCGCGGCCTCGCGCCCGGGTGGCCGCAAGGCCCTGTCGTCACGGCGTCACCGATCGTTGCCACTGGCAACATGTTTCGGCACTTCGGCCCGTTTCTGAATGGCCGCGGTGCGGGCTCGGCCTTGGCGCGCCGTCAGCCCGGCGAAGGACCGTCCGCTAGAATGCATGGTTGACCTGAACCCTGCAGCAGCATCGAGGAACTTCATGAGCGACGCCACCGTCGAGAACACCGTGGACCCGACCGTCGACAAGGGTCGCCGGACCTGGATTGCCATCACCTGTGGGGCTGGCGCCGTCGGCGGCGCCGCGGTGGCCGTGCCTTTCGTCAGCACCTTCGCCCCGTCCGAGCGCGCTCGCGCTGCCGGCGCGCCGGTGCAGGTGGACATCAGCGCCCTGCAACCCGGCGAGAAGCTCACCGTCGAATGGCGCGGCAAGCCGGTGTGGATCATCCGCCGCACGGCCGAGCAACTGGCCACGCTGGGCAAGGTGGAAGGCGAACTGGCCGACCCCAAGAGCGACCGCAAGGCCTACCCGACGCCTGCGTATGCCAAGAATCAGCACCGCTCGATCAAGCCGGAGTTTTTTGTCGGCGTCGGCATCTGTTCGCACCTGGGCTGCTCGCCTTCCGACAAGTTCCAGTCCGGCCCGCAGCCGTCGCTGCCTGACAACTGGATGGGGGGTTTCCTCTGCCCTTGTCACGGTTCCACCTTTGACCTGGCCGGCCGCGTGTTCAAGAACAAGCCCGCGCCTGACAACCTGGAGGTGCCGCCGCACATGTACCTGTCGGACACCACGCTGTTGATCGGCGAAGACAAGAAGGCCTGAGCGGCCCGCGCACCCCGCAGTAACCCCTGAAGACCGAGGTCAAGATGGCTGAATTCAAGGAAGCGCCGGCCGGTTCGTCGCCGCTGACACAGACAACGGTGTGGTTGGAGAACCGTTTCCCCACGGCTTTTGCTGGCTACAAGCAGCACCTGTCCGAGTACTACGCACCGAAGAACTTCAACTTCTGGTATTTTTTCGGCAGCCTCTCGCTGCTGGTGCTGGTGATCCAGATCGTGACGGGCATCTTCCTCGTCATGCACTACAAACCCGACGCCGCCAAGGCCTTCGAGTCGGTCGAATACATCATGCGTGATGTGCCCTGGGGCTGGCTGGTGCGCTACATGCACAGCACGGGTGCCAGCGCCTTTTTCATCTGCGTCTACCTGCACATGTTCCGCGGGCTGATCTATGGCAGCTACAAGAAGCCGCGCGAGCTCGTGTGGATCTTCGGGTGCGCCATCTTCCTGTGCCTGATGGCCGAAGCTTTCATGGGCTACCTGCTGCCCTGGGGCCAGATGTCGTACTGGGGTGCCCAGGTCATCATCAACCTGTTCGCTGCCATCCCGTTCGTCGGTGAAGATCTGTCTCTGCTGATCCGCGGCGACTTCGTTGTCGGCGACGCCACGCTGAACCGCTTCTTCGCTTTCCATGTGATCGCGGTGCCGCTGGTGCTGCTGGGCCTGGTGGTCGCCCACCTGCTGGCGTTGCACGACGTGGGTTCGAACAACCCTGACGGTGTCGAGATCAAGGCCAAGAAAGACCCCAAGACGGGCATTCCGCTCGACGGCATTCCCTTCCACCCCTACTACACGGTGCACGACATCGTGGGCGTGGCGGTGTTCCTGATGCTCTTCACGGCGGTGATCTTCTTTGCCCCCGAGATGGGCGGCTACTTCCTGGAATACAACAACTTCATTCCGGCCGACCCGCTGAAGACGCCGGCGCACATCGCCCCGGTGTGGTACTTCACGCCCTACTACTCGATGCTGCGTGCGGTGACCGACGACATGGTCAACGTGCTGGCCGCGCTGACGGCCCTGGCGGGCGTGCTCGCATTCCTGAAGGGTGGTTTCACCGGCATCTGGAAATGGGTGCCCCTGGGTGCTGCCATCGTCGGCGCCGTTCTGCTCAAGACCTTCGACGCCAAGTTCTGGGGTGTCGTGGTGATGGGCGTGGCCGTGCTCATCATGTTCCCGCTGCCGTGGCTGGACCGCAGCCCGGTGCGCAGCATCCGCTATCGCCCCAGTTGGAACAAGTGGCTCTACGCCGTGTTCGTCATCAACTTCTTTGTTCTCGGCTACCTCGGCATCAAGCCGCCGTCCGCGGTGGGCACGCTGGTGTCGCAGATTGGTACCCTGTTCTATTTCGGCTTCTTCCTGCTGATGCCGTGGTGGAGCCGGATCGGCGAGTTCAAGGCGGTACCCGACCGCGTGACTTTCCAGCCTCACTGAAAACGCGCGGCCTCAAGAAGCACATTCGATGATGAAGAACCTGATCCAAATGCTGTTGCGGGCCTTGACGGCCACGCTCGTGCTGATCGGCTCGGCCCAGGCTGCCGGCAGTGGTGTGGCCTGGGACACCTTCCCGGCCAAACGTGTCAACGACATGGCGGCCCTGCAGAACGGCGCCAAGCTGTTCAGCAACTACTGCCTGAATTGCCATGCCGCCGGTTTCATGCGCTACAACCGGCTGCGCGACATCGGCCTGACCGAAGAGCAGATCAAGGCCAACCTGATCTTCACGGGTGCCAAGGTTGGCGAAGTGATGCACGTGGCGCTGCAGCCCAAGGACGCCAAAGATTGGTTCGGCGGTGTCCCGCCCGATCTGACGCTGATCGCCCGTTCGCGCTCGGCGGCTGGCCAAGGCACGGGTGCCGACTACATCTACACCTACCTGCGCACCTACTACCGCGACGAATCCAAGGCCACGGGCTGGAACAACGCCGCCTTCCCCGGCGTCGGCATGCCGCATGTGCTGTGGGAGTTGCAGGGCCAGCAGCGTGCGGTGTACGTCGATCAGAAAGACCCGCACGACCCGAGCAAGACCGTGCAGGTGCTCAAGGGTTTCGAGCCCATCACCGCCGGCACGCTGAACACGGCCGACTACAACAATGCGGTGGCCGATCTGGTGGCCTATCTGCAGTGGATGGGTGAGCCGGTGCAAAGCAGCCGTGTGCGCCTGGGCGTGTGGGTCTTGATGTTCCTGGCGGTCTTCACCGTCATTGCGTGGCGCCTCAACGCCGCGTACTGGAAGGACATCAAGTAGCCCAGTCCGTCAGGCCCGGCCGTTATGGCGGGGCCTGCAGCGCAGTGGGGGCAAAATGCGCCCACTGCGTTTTTGTTTTTTGAAGACATAACGAAAGGCCCCACGCCATGATGGTGCTGTACTCCGGAACGACCTGCCCCTATTCGCACCGCTGCCGCTTCGTGCTGTTCGAGAAGGGCATGGACTTCGAGATCCGCGACGTGGACATCTTCGCCAAGCCCGAAGACATCGCGCTGATGAACCCGTACAACGAGGTGCCCATCCTGGTGGAGCGCGACCTCATCCTGTATGAGAGCCACATCATCAACGAGTACATCGACGAACGTTTCCCGCATCCGCAGCTGATGCCCGGCGACCCGGTGGCGCGTGCGCGTGTGCGCCTGTTCCTCTTCAACTTCGAGAAGGAGTTGTTCAGCAACGTGAACTTGCTGGAAGGCCGCGGCGTGAAGGCCACCGAAAAGCAGCTGGAGAAGGCGCGCGAGCAGATCCGCGATCGCCTCACGCAACTGGCACCGATCTTCCTGAAGAACAAGTACATGCTGGGTGACGACTTCAGCATGCTCGACGTCGCCATCGCGCCGCTGCTGTGGCGCCTGGATTACTACGGCATCGACCTCAGCAAGAACGCCGTGCCGCTGCTGAAGTACGCCGAGCGCATCTTCTCGCGCCCGGCCTACATCGAGGCGCTGACGCCCTCGGAGAAGGTCATGCGCAAGTGATGTGCGCCTGAAGGCCCGCCGACATGCCTGACACGCCGGACACCCAGGGCAGCTCCACCCGCCCCTACCTGTTGCGCGCCCTGCACGACTGGTGCACCGACAACGGCTTCACGCCTTACATCGCGGTGTTTGTCGGCCCCGGTGTGCAGGTGCCGATGGAGTACGTCAAGAACAACGAGATCGTGCTCAACGTCGGTTTCGAGGCCACCTCCAGCCTGCAACTTGGCAACGAGTTCATCGAGTTCAAGGCGCGTTTCGGCGGGGTTTCGCGCGAGATCCGCGTTCCGGTGGATCATGTCGTGGCCATCTATGCGCGCGAAAATGGGCAGGGAATGGCCTTCCCGGTGCCCGCCGACGCAGGCGCCCGGCCTGCCGAAACGACGGCGGCAGAACCCACCGTGCCGCGCGGCCTGCGCCTGGCGCGCAGTGACGAAGGTGCCGGTGGCGACAAGGTGTCTTTGGCGGTGGCCCCGGCCGGCGCCGAAGTGCCGCCAGACAACCCGCCGGACGGCCCCCCCGAGCCGGCAGGCCCGGCGCCTGGCGGCCGGCCTGCGTTGAAGCGGATCAAGTAGGCCACCTCGGCCGTCTGTCCGCCCTCGGACGCGGCCTAGAATTTCCTGCATGCGCCGGCTTAGCTCAGTTGGTAGAGCACCCGCCTTGTAAGCGGAAGGTCTTCGGTTCGATTCCGAAAGCCGGCACCACCCCTCCTGTCCTTGCCGCGCGGCGCCCGGCAGCGCCCGGCGCGGTGTTCTCAGAGGGCGCGTTTCAGTGTCAAGCGGTGCGGGGCAGCACCTTCACCTTCACGGCCACGCCGCGGCCGTTGTCGCGCAGCATGGTTTCGATGGCGGGCAGCAGTTGCCGCACCTTGGCCGCCGCCGCTGCATTGCCCACCAACAGCACCCAGGCCTCGTCGTCCAGCGGGCCGGCGCGCACGGCGCCCCGCAGCCCTGGCGGCAGCACGTCGGCAACGAGAGCCAACAAGACCTGGCTTTCACGCACACGGCGCAGCAAGCCCCCCAAGGTGTCGTTCTGGCGCAGCGCCGAAGCCAAGGCCTGCGCGGAAGAAGAACCGGGGCTGTTCATGATGGTCGCGAGTCTACGGTGGTGACGTTCGGGGGCCGGGCAGGCTTCTGCCGTCAGGGGCGGTGTACAGCCGCTGCCGCCGGGCCCGGGTGATAAACTGATCCGCTTTGCTTCAAGGCGCCCACGGTGGGCGGTGCCACGCGCGCCCAGGCACCTTGCAAGCCGCCCGCGGGGCCCCAGATAGCCCTGCTGCCGACCACCCGTCGCCCCGTTCGTGCGCCCCAGCGGGTGGTTTCACGGCGCGGGCCACCGCAACACGAGAACCCGACGCCGCATGTTTCCCAAGATCCTGACCCAGATTTTCGGCAGCCGGAACGAGCGCCTCCTGAAAACGTACCGGCGCCTCGTGGAGAAGGTCAACGCGATGGAGGCCCAGTACGAGAAGCTGAGCGACGTCGAGCTGCGGGCCAAGACCGATGAGTTCCGCCAGCGTGTGGCTGCCGGCACCTCGCTCGACGACATCCTGCCCGAGGCCTTTGCGGTGGTGCGTGAAGGCGGCAAGCGCGCCCTGAAGATGCGCCATTTCGACGTGCAGCTCATCGGCGGCATCACCCTGCACCAGGGCAAGATCGCCGAGATGCGCACCGGCGAAGGCAAGACGCTGATGGCCACGCTGCCGGTCTACCTGAACGCGCTGGCCGGCAAGGGCGTGCACGTGGTGACGGTGAACGATTACCTCGCGCGCCGCGATGCCGAATGGATGGGGCGCCTGTACACCTTCCTCGGTCTGAGCGTGGGCGTGAACGTGCCCGGCATGGGCCGAGAAGAGAAGCAGGCCGCCTACGCGGCCGATGTCACCTACGGCACCAACAACGAATTCGGTTTCGACTACCTGCGCGACAACATGGTGCTCGAGGTGCGCGACCGTGTCGCGCGCGGCTTGAACTACGCCATCGTCGACGAGGTCGATTCCATCCTGATCGATGAGGCCCGCACGCCACTCATCATCAGCGGGCAGGCCGAAGACCACACCGAGATGTATGTGCGCATCAACGCCATCGTGCCGGCGTTGAAAAAGCAGATCGGCGAGGCCGACGTGCGCACAGGTGAAGGTGTCATCGACGCCGGCGATTTCACGGTCGACGAAAAGACGCACCAGGTCTTTCTCACCGAAGCCGGCCATGAAAAAGCCGAGCAACTGCTCTTGCAGGCCGGCCTGCTGGCGGAGGGCGCCAGTCTTTACGACCCGGCCAACATCGCGCTGATGCACCACGTCTACGCGGCGCTGCGGGCCAACCACCTCTACAACCGCGACCAGCATTACGTGGTGCAGAGCGGCGAGGTGGTGATCGTCGACGAGTTCACCGGCCGACTGATGACGGGCCGGCGCTGGAGCGACGGCCTGCACCAGGCCGTGGAAGCCAAGGAAGGCGTGCAGATCCAGAGCGAGAACCAGACGCTGGCGTCGGTCACCTTCCAGAACTACTTCCGCATGTACGGCAAGCTGGGTGGCATGACGGGCACGGCCGACACCGAGGCCTACGAGTTCCAGGAGATCTACGGCCTGGAGACGGTGGTGATCCCGCCGAACCGGCCCACCATCCGCAAGGACGACAACGACCTCATCTACAAGACGGCCAAAGAGAAGTACGACGCCGTCACCCTGGATATTCGCGATTGCCATGAGCGCGGCCAGCCCGTGCTGGTGGGCACCACCAGCATCGAAAACAGCGAGCTCATCAGCGAACTGCTGAGCAAGGCCAAGCTCCCGCACCAGGTGCTGAATGCCAAGCAGCACGCCAAAGAGGCCGAAATCGTGGCCCAGGCCGGTCGGCCCGGCGTGATCACCATCGCCACCAACATGGCCGGCCGCGGCACCGACATCGTGCTGGGCGGCAACGTCGAAAAGCAGATCCAGTTCCTGGAAGAGGACGCCAGCCTCTCGCCCGAGGAGAAGGCTGCGCGTGCGCAGAAGCTCAAGGACGAGTGGCAGGCGCTGCACGACCAGGTCAAGGCCGCCGGCGGCTTGCGCATCGTGGCCACCGAGCGCCACGAAAGCCGCCGCATCGACAACCAGCTGCGCGGCCGGTCGGGCCGCCAGGGCGACCCCGGTGCCAGCCGTTTCTACCTGAGCCTGGACGACCCGCTGATGCGCATCTTCGCGGGTGACCGTGTGCGCGCCATCATGGACCGCCTGAAGATGCCCGAGGGCGAGGCCATCGAGGCCGGCATCGTCAACCGCAGCATCGAAAGCGCCCAGCGCAAGGTGGAAGCACGCAACTTCGACGTGCGCAAGCAGCTGCTGGAATACGACGACGTCAGCAACGACCAGCGCAAGGTCATCTACCAGCAGCGCAACGAGATCCTGGAGGCCCAGAACCTCGACGCCCAGATCGCCAACCTGCGCCAGAGCGCGATGACCGAGGTGGTGCATGCGCACGTGCCGCCGCAGTCCTTGGAAGAGCAGTGGGATCTCGACGGCCTGGAGCGCGTCTTGCGCGACGAATGGCAGCTGGATCTGGCGCTGAAAGCCGAGGTCGAGAAGAGCGACTCCACCACCGACGAGGACATCGTCGAGCGTGTGGTGGCAGCGGCCAACGCGCAGTTCCAGGCCAAGATCGACATCGTCGGCGCCGAGCAGTTCACCCCCTTCATGCGCATGGTGCTGCTGCAGGCCATCGACAGCCACTGGCGCGAGCACCTGGCGGCGCTGGACTACCTGCGCCAGGGCATCCACCTGCGCGGTTACGCCCAGAAGAACCCCAAGCAGGAATACAAGCGCGAGGCCTTCGAGCTGTTCAGCCAGCTGCTGGACGTGGTGAAGATGGAGGTCACGCGTGTGCTGATGACCGTGCGCATCCAGAGCCAGGAGCAGGTGGCCGAAGCGGCCCAGGTGATGGAGGCGCAGGCCGGCCAACTGGCCAACGTGACCTACACCCATCCCAACGAAGACGGCAGCGTCTCACAGGAAACCGACCCGGCCACCTTGGCGCAGGAAGTCCCCAAGGTGGGGCGCAACGACCCTTGCCCGTGCGGCAGCGGCAAGAAGTACAAAGCCTGCCACGGCCGTCTGGCCTGAGCCTCCGCTCGGGCGGCGGGGCCGCTGCAGCCTGGCAAGCACGGGGCCCGCAGGGCCCCGGGTTTTTTTCGGGGTAAGCACCCCCCGCAGCTGCGGGTTGTGAGGGGCACGGGCCCTGCCTATCGTCATTCATTACCTATCCGTTTCAGGAGGTGTGACGTGACGATTCGACGAACCGCAGCAGGCTTGGCCTTGTTTGCCCTGGCCGCAGGCGCCCAGGCCAATACCGTGTTGTCCGAGAGCTTTGACAACGTGGCCACGCTGCCGGCCTCGGGCTGGTCGCAGATCAACCTGAGCGCAGCGCCCGTTGGCCAGCCCTGGTTTCAGGGCAACGCCGGCATCTTCGCTGCCGCCTCGGGCGCGCCCAATGCCTACATCGCGGTCAACTACCTCAGCACGGGCAGTGCTGCCGGGGCCGTCAGCAACTGGCTGATGACGCCGGAAATCGCGCTCGACAGCAGCAGCATGCTCAGCTTCATGTTCCGCGCTGCGGGCGACGGCTTTCTCGACAAGGTCGAAGTGCGTCTGAGCACCAGCGGCGCCAGCACCAACGTGGCGGACTTCTCGTCGCTCATCGGCAGCTTCCAGGCTTCCACCGACACCGGCTGGATCGGCCTCAGCTACACGCTGGGCAGCGTTGTCGCGCCCACCACGGGCCGGCTGGCGTTCCGCTATGTCGTCGACAGCGTCGCGACGGCGGGCAACTACATGGGTATCGACGATGTGCTCGTCACCTCGGCCATCCCGGAACCCGGGACCTGGGCGCTGATGGGTCTGGGCGTGGCGGGTCTGCTGCTGCGCCGCCGTGTTTCTGCTTGAAGGACTGCAACACATGAAACTCACGTTTGATCACATGGTCGGGCTCGCTGTGGCGTCCCTGGCGCTGGGCGGTGCGGCCCAGGCTCAGCACGCCGAGGTGCGTTCCGAGGGTGCGGCCCAGGCCCGTGCCACGATGGAAGCCTCGATGAAGGCCGCGGCGCGCGGCCAGAAGGTGGGCATGCTCACCGGCAAGCTGAACCCGCAGCCGCAGAAGCTGCCGGGCGGCGCTGTTGCGCAGGAACTCGACGCCACGACCATGGTTTATTCCGTGGCGCGCATCAATGCCGACGGCATGGTGGAGATGGTCTGCGTGAACGGCTCGGAAGCCGCCGCCAAGGCGCTGAAGGCGCCGGCCTTCGCCAAGCGCGTGAGCCAACTGTCCAAGGAGCAGACCCATGTCAGCAAGTAAGCGCTTCAGCCTCCCAGCGCTGGTCGGCGCAGCCGCTCTGGCCGGTGGCCTGATGGCGGCGGGCCAGGCCCAGGCCGCGGCCACGATCATCATCAACAACATCAACGCGCCGGGCGTCGGCTTCAACGATCCGACGCCAGCCACACCGGTGGGCGGCAACACGGGCGTCACCATCGGCGAACAGCGCCTGATCGCCTTCACTTACGCGGCCAACATCTGGGGCAGCACGCTCACCAGCACGCAGCCCATCATCATCAACGCGCAGTTCACCGCGCAGACCTGTACCGCCACCAGCGGTGTGCTGGGCAGCGCCGGCGCCACCTCGATCTTCCGCAACTTCGCCAACGCGCCGAAGACCGACACCTGGTACAGCTACGCGCTGGCCAACCGCATCGCCGGCGCCTACCTGGGCACGGCCAACGCGCCGCAGATCAACTCGAACTTCAACGCCAACCTGGGTACGCCGGGTTGCCTGGAGGCCTCGGGCTGGTACTACGGTCTGGACAGCAACCAAGGCACGCTGATCGACTTCGTCGCCGTGCTGCAGCACGAGATGGGCCACGGTCTGGGCTTCCAGACCTTCACCAACGGCACTTCTGGCGCTCAGAACGGCGGCTTCCCGGCGATCTGGGACCACTTCCTGTTCGGCACCACCGCCGGCAAGCTCTGGAAGGACATGACCAACGCCGAACGCGCGGCCTCGGCCATCAGCGTGAACGGCCTGGTCTGGACCGGCGCCAACGTCACCGCGGCCATCCCGAGCGTGCTGCGCATGGGGCAGGCGGCGGTGATCGTCGGCGGGGCGGGGGCTGGCAGCGCTGCCGGCACCTACATCGCTGGTGATTCAACGCTGGGCCCAGCCATCCTGGGGCCGTCCATCAGCGGGCAGATCATGCCGGTGGTTGAACAAGGCGCCGGTACCGGTGCTGGTTGCCTGCCCTTCAGCGACGCCAACACGCGCGCCGTCAACGGCAACATCGCGCTGATCGACCGCGGCGTCTGCGGCTTTGCCATCAAGGCCAAGAACGCGCAGAACGCGGGTGCCATCGGCGTGATCATCGTCAACAACGCTGCGGGCGCACTGGCTCCCGGCGGTGCCGACGCCACGGTCACCATCCCGGTGCTGGGCATCACGCAGGCCGACGGTGTGATCATCAAGTCGGCGCTGAGCACCCGTTCGCGGGCGCGTTCCGGCGTGACCGGCAGCTTCACCGTGTTTGGCACGCAGTACACCGGCGCCGACCCCTTGGGCCGCGCGCTGATGTTTGCACCGAACCCGTTCCAGGGCGGTTCGTCGGTGTCGCACTTCGACGTGACGATGTTCCGCAACCAGCTGATGGAGCCGGCGATCAACCCCGACCTGACGCAGTCGGTGCTGCCGCCCATCGACCTGACCTACCGCCTCTTCCAGGACATCGGTTGGGAGGTCGGCCCGAACCCGGCGGCGGCCAAGGGCAGCCGCTGAGCCGCCAGGCTGACGCCCCCCGCCGGGGCATCAAGAAACCCCGCCACGGCGGGGTTTTTTCATGGTGCTGCCCTCGGCACGGCAGAACAGGCGCCTCACTACAATCGGCCGCCCTATCCCCTGCGCACCGTGCTGCGAGATGCCATGCCCGTGAACCTGTCGGCCCCTGATCCCCTGAGCCTGCTGCCCGTGCCTGGGGTGCGCGTCGGCGTGGCCATGGCGGGCGTGCGCAAGGCGAATCGGCGCGACCTGGTGGTGTTTGCGCTTGACGAAGGCAGCCTGGTGGCCGGCGTGTTCACGAACAACCGCTTTTGCGCGGCGCCCGTGCAACTGTGCCGCGAGCACCTGGCCGTATCGGCGGCGGTACGGGCGCTGGTGATCAACACCGGCAATGCCAATGCGGGCACCGGCGCCGACGGCCTGGCCCGCGCGCGCCGCACCTGCGCCGCGCTGGCCGGATTGATGGGGCTGCAGCCCGCGCAGGTGCTGCCCTTTTCCACCGGCGTGATCATGGAGACCCTGCCGGTCGAACGCATCGAAGCCGGCCTGCCGGCTGCGCTGGCGGCCTTGCAGCCGGCCGCCTGGGGCGAGGCTGCCTTGGGCATCATGACCACCGACACCCTGCCCAAGGCCGCATCCCGCCAGGTGCAGGTGGGCGGGCGCACGGTCACGCTCACCGGCATCAGCAAGGGCGCCGGCATGATCCGGCCGAACATGGCGACGATGCTGGGTTTTCTGGCGACCGATGCGGTGATAGACGCCGCCACGCTGCAGGCCCTGGCGCGCCACGCCGCCGACGCCAGCTTCAACCGCATCACCATCGACGGCGACACCTCCACCAACGACAGCTTCGTGCTGGTGGCCACGCAGCAGGCCGGGCACGCGTGCATCACCTCGCTGGATTCGGCCGAGGGCCAGGCGCTGGCTGCGGCCGTGGTCTCGCTGTCGCAAGAACTGGCCCAGGCCATCGTGCGCGACGGCGAGGGCGCCACCAAGTTCATCACCGTGCAGGTGCAGGGCGGGCGCGATGAGGCCGAGTGCAAGCTGGCCGCCTACGCCATCGCGCACAGCCCGCTGGTGAAGACCGCGTTTTTCGCCAGCGACCCCAACCTCGGCCGCATCCTGGCCGCGGTGGGCTACGCCGGCATAGACGATCTCGACCAGGGCCTGATCGATCTGCACCTCGACGATGTACACGTCGTCACCCACGGCGGTCGCCACACGGCCTACCGCGAGGAAGACGGCCAGCGTGTGATGAAACAGGCCGAGATCACGGTGCGGGTGCACCTGCACCGCGGCGCTGCCGAAGCCACGGTATGGACTTGCGATCTGTCGCACGACTACGTGAGCATCAACGCCGACTACCGCTCATGAACCAGGCCGGTCCGCACGCTGCGGTCTGCTGCTGAGGGCTGCGGTGAGGGGATCGATCTGCCGCTGATACCGAAGCTGCCGGAAGGCGATTTGCTGCGGGACGCCACCTACCGGCGCCTGTGGCTGTCCATCGTCACCAGCTCCTTCGGCAACCAGGTGATGATGCTGGCGCTGCCGCTCACCGCGGCGGTGCTGCTGCAGGCCACGCCCACGCAGATGGGGCTGCTGACGGCCATCGAGTTGCTGCCCTTCCTGTTGTTTTCGCTGCCCAGCGGCGTGTGGCTGGACCGCGTGCGCAAGCTGCCGGTTTACGTGGCCGGTGAAAGCGCCATCGCCGTGGCCGCTGCCAGCGTGCCGCTGGCGTGGTGGCTGGGCTGGTTGACCATGGGCTGGCTGTACGTGGTGGGCTTCCTGCTGGGGGCCGTGCACACCGTGGCCGGCACCGCGGCGCAGGTCGTGCTGACGCAGGTGGTGGCCCGCGACCGGCTGGTCGAAGCCCATGCCAAGAACGCGCTGGCCACCTCGGGTGCGGAGGTCGTGGGCCCGGGCCTCGCTGGCGCGCTGATCCGCATCTTCGGCGCGCCGCTGGCGCTGCTGGTGAACGCGGTGCTGCTGCTGGGCTCGGCGCTCATCCTGCGCGGCATCCCCATCGCCGAACGCCGCGAGCCGCGCCCGCCCGGCCACTTCTGGCGCGATCTGGCGGTGGGCCTGCGTTTTGTCACCGGGACACGGCTGCTGCTCACGCTGGGCGTGCTGATGGCCGTCTGGCAGATGTGCCACTACGCAGCGGTGACGGTGCAGATCCTGTTTGCCACGCGCACGCTGGGCCTGAGCGAACACGCGGTGGGGCTGTGCTACATGGGCATGGGCGTGGGCACCATCACCGGCAGTGTGCTGGGCCGGCGCGTGAGCGACCGCATCGGCCCCGGGCCTTGCCTGGTGGTGGGCTACGCGATCTGCGGCCTCGGCTGGCTGTTGCTGGCTGTGGCGCCGGCCAACGCCTGGGGCGTGGCGGCTTTTGCGCTGATGCTGATGAGCTTCACCACCGGCGCCGTGTTCATCTTCATCAACTTCCTGGCGCTGCGCCAGGCGGTGACGCCCGAGCCGCTGCTGGGCCGCATGACGAGCACCATGCGTTGGATCACGCTGCTGGCTGCCGCGCCTGGCGCGCTGCTGGGCGGCTGGCTGGGCGACCACTTCGGTCTGCGTGCAGCGCTGGCCTTCGCCGGTGGTGTGTCGATGCTGCTGGTGGTGGTGGCCTGGCGCATGCCCCTGATCCGCGAACTGAAGGCCTTGCCCGAGCAGGAGCGTGAATCGGAATGGCTGGGCCTGGAGGCCGAGGTCCGAGACCCCCGCTGACCTGGCGCGATGCTGCCGGCTTCAGCTTGGGCGGCCGGCCGGCGCGGCGGGGGCGTGCCGGTCGACGGCGTCGGTGATCAGGCCGTCCACCCCGGCCGCCAGCAGCCGCTGCACGTCGGCATCGTCGTTCACCGTATAGCACAGCGCCCGCAGGCCGGCCGCGTGCACCGCGGCGCACAAGGTCGCGTCCATGCAGCGGTGCTGCGTGATCACGGCCACGCAGCCCAGCGCCACGGCGCGTGCCACGGGGTCGGCGGGCAGGCGATCCAGCAGCAGGGCGCGGGGCAGGGCTGGGGCGGTGCCCCTAGCGGCTTGCAGCGCAGCCTCAGAAAATGAACTCAGCAGCAGCGGGGCCGGGGCCTGGGCCCATAGCACGGCGCAGGCCGCAGCCACCGCGGCGCCGGTGGCGGCCTCGGTGCCCGGCGTCGGCTTGATCTCCAGGTTCAGCGCAAAGCCCCGGGCCTGCATCCATGTGGCCACGCTCTCCAGGCGGGGCAGCCGTTCACCGGCATGGGCCGGGCTGTGCCAGGCGCCGGCATCGAGGGCCGCGAGCTCGGCCCAGGGCCGGTCACCGGCGGTGCCGCTGCCGTTGGTGGTGCGCTCCAGCGTGGCGTCGTGCAGCAGGAAGGGCAGCCCGTCGGCGCTGAGCTTCACGTCGCACTCGAAGGCGCGATAACCATGGGCCGCGCCCAGGCGGAAAGCGGCCATCGTGTTTTCGGGCGCGAGCTTGCCGGCACCCCGGTGTGCCAGCCAAAAGGGAAAGGGCCAGTCCGCCATCGACCGGCATTCTGGCGCAGCGCGCCCCGCTGCGCCGGCCCCGGGGCGTGGGCTTGGCGCCGCCCCAGCGGCGATGCGGGCCGGTTTTGGGACAATCCGAGGGTCTGCCCCAGGCCCGGCGCGTCCAGCGCGGGCCAGCGGGCTGCCAAGCCTGCCCCCTCGAAAGCCCCATGAACGCACCGCTGCCCCTGTCTGCGCCCCTGCACGCCCCTCTGCCGGGCCTGCCCGTCGACGGCGCCTCATCGATGGCGGCGGTGCGTTTGCGCGAGATTCCCTACAACTACACCTCCTTCTCCGATCGCGAGATCGTGCTGCGGTTGCTGGGCACGCGCGCCTGGGAGATCCTGAACCTGCTGCGGCAAGAGCGCCGCACCGGCCGCAGCGCACGCATGCTTTACGAGGTGCTGGGCGACATCTGGGTGGTGCAGCGCAACCCGTATCTCGAAGACGACCTGCTCGACAACCCCAAGCGCCGCGCGATGCTGATCGAGGCGCTCAACCACCGCCTCAGCGAAGTGGCCAAGCGCCGCGATGCCGCAGCCTCGGCAGCCGGTGCCGACAGCGACCCACAACGCGACGCCTTGGTCGGCGAGCTGCTCACCGCCGCCCGCGGCGCGGTGGAGGCCTTTGCCGCGCACTTCCGCGCCGTGTGGGACCTGCGCAAGGCCACGCGCCGCGCCCTCGGCCGCGCCACCGCCAAGGACAACATCAAGTTCGACGGCCTCTCGCGCGTCAGCCATGTCACCGACGCCACCGACTGGCGCGTCGAGTACCCCTTCGTCGTGCTGACGCCGGACACCGAGGCCGAGATGGCCGCGCTGGTGAAGGGCTGCATCGAACTGGGCCTGACCATCATCCCGCGCGGCGGCGGCACCGGCTACAACGGTGGCGCCGTGCCTTTGACGTGGAAGAGCGCGGTCATCAACACCGAGAAGCTCGAAGCGCTGGGCGCGGTGGAAATGAAGCTGCTGCCGGGCCTGAGCGAGCCGGTGGCCACCATCACCAGCGAAGCCGGCGTCGTCACGCAGCGTGTGGCCGATGCGGCCGAGAAGGCCGGCTTCGTGTTCGCGGTGGACCCCACCAGCGCCGAGGCCAGCTGCATTGGCGGCAACATCGCCATGAACGCCGGCGGCAAGAAGGCCGTGCTCTGGGGCACGGCGCTGGACAACCTGGCCAGCTGGCGCATGGTGACGCCGCAGGCGCAGTGGCTGGAAGTCACGCGCCTGGACCACAACCTCGGCAAGATCCACGACGCCGAGGTGGCCAGCTTCGAGCTGAAGTATTTCGACGCCAGCGGCCAGGTGCTGCAGCGCACCGAGCGGCTGGACATCCCAGGGCGCGTGTTCCGCAAGGAAGGCCTGGGCAAGGACGTCACCGACAAGTTCCTCGCCGGTCTGCCGGGCATTCAGAAAGAGGGCTGCGACGGCCTCATCACCAGCGCGCGCTGGGTGCTGCACCGCATGCCGGCGCACACGCGCACGGTGTGCCTGGAGTTCTTCGGCAACCCGAAGGACGCGGTGCCGAGCATCGTCGAGATCAAGGACTACCTCTTTGGCTTGAAGGACCAAGGGGTCCTGCTCGCGGGCCTGGAGCACCTGGACGACCGTTACCTGA
This sequence comes from uncultured beta proteobacterium, assembly GCA_963788035.1. Lineage (GTDB taxonomy): Bacteria > Pseudomonadota > Gammaproteobacteria > Burkholderiales > Burkholderiaceae_C > Rubrivivax. The sequence goes on along the minus strand of CAWBFC010000006.1, from coordinate 1,826,386 downwards.
AGGCGGTGGGCTACGCGACAAAGAGCAAGCGCGCGCTGCAGGGCAGCGGCCTGCCGAAGATGGTGCTGATCGGCGACATCGTCGGCGACGACGACAACGCCGTGGCGCGCGCCGCCAGCGAGGTGGTGCGCATCGCCAACTCGCGCGGTGGCGAGGGTTTCACGGCCGTCAGCGCCGACGCCCGCAAGAAGTTCTGGCTCGACCGCAAGCGCACGGCGGCCATCGCCAAGCACACCAACGCCTTCAAGATCAACGAAGACGTGGTGATCCCGCTGCCGCGCATGGGCGAGTACACCGAGGGCGTGGAACGCATCAACGTCGAGCTCAGCCTGCGCAACAAGCTGGAGTTGGTGGGTGCGCTGCAGTCCTTCTTCCAACGCGGCGCGCTGCCGCTGGGCCGCAGCGACGATGCTGGCGAGATCCCCGGCGCCGAGCTGCTGGAAGACCGCGTGCAGCAGGCGCTGGCGCTGCTGGCCGAGGTGCGTGCGCTGTGGCAGCACTGGCTCGATCAGCTGGATGTGGCGCAGGGTGAGGGCACTGGTGCCGAAGGCCAGACCTGCTTCCAGATGCTGCAAGACTGGCGCTGGCGCGCGAGCTGGAAGACGCAGATCCTCAAGCCGCTGCAGGCGCTGTTCGCCGGTGACGCCTTCAAGCCGCTGCTCGACGAATGCCGCCGCATCCACAAGGAGGTGCTGCGCGGCCGGGTTTGGATCGCGCTGCACATGCACGCCGGCGACGGCAATGTGCACACCAACATCCCCGTCAACAGCGACAACTACGCGATGCTTCAGACGGCCCACGAAGCCGTGGCACGCGTGATGGCGTTGGCGCGGCGCCTGGGCGGCGTGATCAGCGGCGAGCACGGCATCGGCATCACCAAGCTGGAGTTCCTCAGCGACGACGAGTTGGCGCCCTTTGCCGACTACAAAAAACGCGTGGACCCCGAGGGCCGTTTCAACCGCGGCAAGCTGCTGCGCCTGCCCGGCGGCGAGGTCGACATCGCCGGCGGTGCGCCGCGCCGGGCTGACCTGAGCGCGGCCTACACGCCCAGCTTCGGGCTGATGGGGCACGAATCGCTGATCATGCAGCAGAGCGATATCGGCGCCATCAGCGAGAGCATCAAGGACTGCCTGCGCTGCGGCAAGTGCAAGCCGGTGTGCGCCACGCACGTGCCGCGCGCCAACCTGCTGTACAGCCCGCGCAACAAGATCCTGGCGACCTCGCTGCTGATCGAGGCTTTCCTCTACGAGGAGCAGACGCGCCGCGGCGTCAGCGTCAAACACTGGGAAGACTTCGAAGACGTCTCCGACCACTGCACGGTGTGCCACAAGTGCGAGAGCCCGTGCCCGGTGAAGATCGACTTCGGCGACGTCACCATGGCCATGCGCAACCTGCTGCGCAAGATGGGCAAGCAGAGCTTCCGACCTGGCAAGGCCGCGGCCATGACCTTTTTGAACGCGACCAACCCGCAGACCATCAAGTTCATGCGCAGCGCCATGGTCGACGTGGGCTTCAAGGCGCAGCGTTTCATGAACGGTCTGCTCAAGCCGCTGGCGCGGCAGCAGACCGCGGCGCCGCCGGCCACGCTGGGCCGCGCGCCGATCAAGGAACAGGTCATCCACTTCATCAACAAGAAGATGCCCGGCGGCCTGCCCAAGCGCAGCGCGCGCGCCTTGCTCGACATCGAGGACAAGGACTACGTGCCCATCATCCGCAACCCGGCAGCCACCACGGCCGAGACGGAAGCCGTGTTCTATTTCCCAGGCTGCGGCAGTGAGCGTTTGTTCAGCCAGGTGGGCCTGGCCACGCAGGCCATGCTGTGGCACGCCGGCGTGCAGACGGTGCTGCCGCCGGGCTATCTGTGTTGCGGCTACCCCCAGCGCGGCGCGGGCCAGGCCGACAAGGCCGAGAAGCTGATCACCGACAACCGCGTGCTTTTCCACCGCGTGGCCAACACGCTGAACTACCTCGACATCAAGACCGTGGTGGTCAGCTGCGGCACCTGCTACGACCAGCTGCAGGGCTACAAGTTTGAAGAGATCTTCCCCGGCTGCCGCATCGTCGACATCCACGAATACCTGCTGGAAAAGGGCATCACGCTGAACGCCTCGCAGCAGGCCGGCTACCTCTACCACGACCCCTGCCACAGCCCCATGAAGCAGCAGGAGCCGATGAAGACGGTGAAGGCGCTGGTGGGCCCGAACGTGCTGAAGAACGAGCGCTGCTGCGGCGAAAGCGGCACCTTGGGCGTGACGCGGCCCGACATCAGCACGCAGGTGCGTTTCCGCAAGGAAGAAGAGCTGAAGAAGGGCGAGGCCGCGCTGCGGCAGATGATGGCCAGCACGCCGGGGCTGAGCTCGGCAGCGCAAGCCAACGTGAAGATCCTCACCAGCTGCCCGAGCTGCCTGCAGGGCCTGAAGCGTTTCGAGGACGACATGAGCAACGGGCTGCTGGAGGCCGACTACATCGTCGTCGAGATGGCGCGCCTGATGCTGGGTGAAGACTGGCTACAGGCCTACGTGGCCAAGGCCAATGCCGGTGGCATCGAACGCGTGCTGGTCTAATCGAAACATGAGCAGCAACGGCCCCCAACCCACCCACCTGACCCTGCACCAGACCTCGCGCGTGATGGAGGTGGGTTTCGACGACGGCTGCACCTTCCGCCTGCCCTTCGAGCTGCTGCGCGTGTACTCGCCCTCGGCCGAGGTGCAGGGCCACGGCCCCGGCCAGGAAGTGCTGCAGACCGGCAAGCGAGAGGTCAGCATCGTCGACATCAGCACGGTGGGCCATTACGCCGTGAAGCCGGTGTTCAGCGACGGCCACGAAAGCGGCCTTTTCAGCTGGACCTATCTCTACCAGCTGGGCGCTGAACAAGACCAGCGCTGGGCCGACTACGAAGCGCGCCTGCAGGCCGCCGGCGTCAGCCGCGACACGCCCATGCCCGGCAAGGCCGGCGGCAGCGCCTGCAGCAGCCAATGAACCGAGAGAGCAAAGCCATGGCGCAGACCCACTTCGGCTACCAGAGCGTCGACGAGAGCGACAAGGCCCGCCATGTGCGCGGCGTGTTCGACTCGGTCGCCTCGAAGTACGACTTGATGAACGACGTGCTGTCCATGGGCCTGCACCGCGCCTGGAAGGCCTACACGGTGGCCGTGGCCGCCGTGCGGCCGGGCATGCAGGTGCTGGACATCGCCGGCGGCACCGGCGACCTGGCGCGCGCTTTTGCCAAGGCCGCGGGGCCGACGGGCCGCGTGGTGCTCACCGACATCAACGAGGCCATGCTGCGCGTGGGCCGCGACCGCCTGCTCGACGAAGGCCTGGTGCTGCCCACGGCCGCCTGCGACGCCGAGCACCTGCCCTTCGCGAACGAGAGCTTCGATCTCGTCAGCGTGGCCTTCGGCCTGCGCAACATGACGCACAAAGATCGCGCGCTGGCCGAGATGGCCCGTGTGCTCAAGCCCGGCGGCCGCCTGCTGGTGCTGGAGTTCAGCAAGCCCATGGCCGCGCTGCAGAAGCCCTACGACTGGTATTCGTTCAGCTTCATGCCGCTGATGGGCAAGCTGGTCGCGAAAGACGAACAGAGCTACCGCTATCTCGCCGAGAGCATCCGCATGCACCCCGACCAGGCCACGCTCAAGGGCCTGATGAAGGACGCGGGCTTGGGCCACGTCGACGTGCACAACCTCGCTGGCGGCATCGTCGCCTTGCACGCGGGCATCAAGTGCTGAACCGCCTGCGGCGCCTCCACAGCGCTGCGGCGTGGCGAGCGGGACGGGCTGCACGGCGCGAAGACCGCGCCCGGCAGTTGCAGATCGACGAGCTGTTGCGTCTGGCGCGCCTGAGTTTCGTGCAGCTGCAGCGCGCCTGGGACAGTGCCGATCTGGGTGCCCTGGGTGAATTGGCGACCCAGCAATTGCTGGACGAACTGCGCGAGCAGCTGGCCCAGCGCGGCCCCGGCCCCAACCGCACCGAGGTGTTGCAGCTGCGGGCCCGCCTGTTGTCGCTGGACGATCTGCAAGAGGCCTTGCTGGCCAGCGTCGAGTTCACGGGACTCATCCGTGAGCAGCAGGCCGACGAGGCCGCGCCCTTCCGTGAGCTGTGGATGCTGGCCAGCGTGAAGGCCGCGGGGTCGGGCTGGAAGCTGGCGCGCGTGCAATCGCTGTCGTGACGGCAGGGCTGCCTCGAGACGGATTTGTGACCCCGCCGCTCACTCCCCGGGTGGGTGCCGGGCGCCTGGTTGGTGCCAGCTTCCGACGTGAACTTGTGCCGTGCCGGGGCCCCGTCCAGGGGGTTCTGAAGCGGCTTTTTGAGCCAGGGGCAGCGGTTACACTGACTCGCTTATCGAGGGCGCCTGCGGGCCGCTCGAGGCCGGGCAGGCTGCCTGTGAACGCCCCCGAAGCTTGCGGGCGGCGTGCCGACACCCAAGGACAGATCGCATGAGGCTGAAGATGTTCAAGACCCCCACGCTGGCCCGTCGCAGCACCCGCGTGCTCGCGCTCACCTTGCTGGCCGGTGCTGCCGTGCTGGTGGCCGGTTGCGGCGAAAAGAAGGACAAGGCGGCCAGCCAGACTGCGGCCAAGGTCGACAAGGACGAGATCACCGTTCACCAGATCAACTTCGTGCTGCAGCAGCAACGCGGCCTCAAGCCCGAGCAGGCCGACGCTGCCAGCCGCCAGATCCTGGAGCGCCTGATCGATCAGCAGCTGACGCTGCAGAAAGGCGAAGACGCCAAGGTTGATCGCGACCCGCGCGTCGTGCAGCAGATCGAGGCGGCGCGCCGCGAAATTCTTTCGCGCGCCTACCTTGAGAAAGTCGGCGAGGCCGCGCCCAAGCCCACGCCCGAAGAGATCAAGAAGTACTACGACGAAAAGCCTGCGCTCTTCCGCGAGCGGCGCATCTACAGCATCCAGGAGATTGCTGTCGAAGCCCGCCCCGAGCAGGTGACCGAACTGCGCGAGCAGCTTTCGGGCTCGAAGAACATCAACGAGTTCGTTGAATTCCTGAAGGCCAAGGAATACCGCTTCAATGGCAACCAGGCGGTGCGCGCTGCCGAGCAACTGCCGCTGAACAGCCTGGACGCCTTTGCACGCATGAAGGACGGCCAGGCCATGTTGGTGCCCACGCCCACTGGCGTGCAGGTGGTCGTGCTGGCCGGTTCACGCAACCAGCCGGTAGGCGAAGACCAGGCGCGCCCGGCCATCGAGGCCTACCTGCTCAACGACCGCAAGCGCAAGCTGGTGGAAGACGAACTCAAGGCGCTACGCGCAGCCGCCAAGATCGAGTACGTCGGCAAGTTCGCCGAAGCCGCGGCCTCGGCCCCAGCCGCTGCGGCACCCGCGCCAGCCACCGCCGCCAGCGCGGGGCTGTCGGCCACCGACATCACCAAGGGCATGGGCCTGAAGTGATGAAGCGCACCTCGATGAAGCTGCGCGCCGCGGCAGCGCTGGCTGGGCTTTTGCTCCTCAACGCGCCTGCGGCCTGGGCCCAGCCTGCCGCCGCGGCAGCGTCTGCCGCCCCCGCCGCCGCCGCCGAGTACCGCGTAGGCGCTGGTGACGTGCTGCGCGTGGTGGTGTTCCAGAACCCCGATCTGCTGCTGGAAACCCGCATCACCGATGCCGGCCTCGTTTCTTACCCGCTGCTGGGCAGCCTGCGTGTGGGCGGCCTCACCATCAGCGAGGTCGAGAAGCTGATCGCCGACGGCCTGCGCAACGGCAACTTCGTGCGCCAGCCGCAGGTGACGGTGGCGCTGCTGCAGGTGCGCGCGCATCAGGTCAGCGTGCTGGGGCAGGTCAACCGCCCGGGTCGGTATCCGCTGGAAACGGCGAACATGCGCCTGACCGAAGTGCTGGCCGCGGCCGGCGGTGTGGCGCCCTCGGGCTCCGACCTTGTGGTGCTGAGCGGCCAGCGCGAGGGCAAGGCCTTCCGCGTCGAGATCGACCTGCCGACGCTGTTTGGCGCGGCCGGCAGCAACAGAGACGTGCCGGTGCTCAATGGCGACACCGTCTGGGTCGACCGCCAGCCCATCGTCTACATCTACGGCGAGGTGCAGCGCCCCGGCCCGATGCGGCTGGAGCGCGAAATGACGCTGCTGCAAGCCCTGGCCACTGGCGGTGGCCTCACACCGCGCGGCACCGAAAAGGGCGTGCGCGTGCATCGCAAGTCCGTCGACGGCGGCGTGGCGGTGATCACACCCGTCATGACCGACAAGCTGCGCGAGGGCGATGTCGTCTTCGTCCGCGAAAGCCTGTTCTGATTCCCCACGGAGTGCTTGCATGACCTTCGGTCAGTTTCTTGCCATCCTGCGCGCGCGCTGGATGGTTGCCGTGGCGGTGCTGGCCGTCACGGTGCTGGGCACCCTGGCGGTGAACCTGCTGATGCCCAAGCAGTACAAGGCCACGGCCAGTGTCGTGGCCGATTTCAAACCCGATCCGCTGTCGGCCGTGATGCTGGGCGGCATGCAGTCGCCGGCTTTCATGGCCACGCAGGTGGACATCATCAAGAGCGACCGCGTGGCCCAGCGTGTGGTGCGCAACCTCAAGCTCAACGAGAACCCGCAGATTCGCCAGCAGTGGCAGGACGAGACCGGCGGCCAGGGCAGCATCGAGAGCTGGCTGGGCACGGTGTTCCAGCGCCAGATGGAAGTGCTGCCCTCGCGCGAGAGCAGCGTCATCGAGATCAGCTACCGCGCGCCCGACCCCCGTTTCGCGGCGGCGCTGGCGAATGCCTTCGTTTCGGCCTACACCGATACCGCCATCGACCTGCGTGTCGACCCCGCGCGGCGTTATTCCAACTTCTTCGAAGGCCGCTCCAAAGAGGCCCGTGAAGCGCTGGAGGCGGCGCAGTCGCGTCTGAGCTCCTTCCAGCGCGAGAAGGGCATCATCGCCAGCGACGAGCGCCTGGATGTGGAGAACGCGCGCCTCAATGAGCTGTCCAGCCAGTTCACCGCGGTGCAGGCGATTTCCGCCGAGTCGGGCAGCCGCCAAGCCCAGGCCCAGGGCGGGCAGGGCGACCGCATGGCCGAAGTGCTGAACAACCCGCTGCTCAGCGGACTGAAGGCCGACCTCTCGCGCAATGAAGCGCGCCTGCAGGAGCTCAGCACCCGCCTGGGCGACAACCACCCCGCGGTGCAGGAGGCCAAGGCCAACATCGCCGAACTGCGCCAGCGCCTGGACGCCGAAACACGCAAGGTGACCAGCAGCGTGGGCGTGGGCAACACCATCAACCGCCAGCGCGAGGGCGAGATCGGCCGCTCGCTGGAAGCGCAGCGCGCCAAGGTGCTGCGCCTCAAGCAGGTGCGCGACGAAGGCCTGGTGCTGATGCGCGAGGTCGACAACGCCCAGCGCACCTACGACGCCATCCTGCAGCGCCTGACGCAGACCAGCCTGGAAGGCCAGGCGACGCAGAGCAACATCAACCCGCTGTCGCAGGCCGAGGTGCCGCTTTACCCCGCCTCGCCGCGCGTGGTGCTCAACACCGCCATCGCTGCTTTTGTCGGCCTGCTGCTGGCGGTGGGTGTGGCGCTGGTGCTGGAATTGCTCGATCGCCGCCTGCGCACAGTCGACGACGTGGCCACGGCCCTGGAACTGCCCGTGATCGGCGTCATGCCCCAACCCGGCGCCAAGCTCGGCCTGCGCCGCCTGCAGGCCACTTTGACGCAAGAGCGCCTGCTGGCGCCGCTGCCTTCTCCCGGAAAGTCTGCGTGATGGCCAAGTTCCGCGATAACGCCCCTGTGGATGCCGTGCTGGACGGGCCCCTGCCCGGCGAGGCACCCGTGCCCGAGGTGGCCTCCGACCCCGCCAACGAACGCTCCATCGGCGACATCCTGGCCGAGTTGCGGCAGCTCAGTGCCGAGCAGGTCGAGAAGGTGCTGCAGCTGCAGCGCAAGGATGGCGTGCGTTTCGGCGAGGCCGCCGTCTCGCTGGGCCTGGCGAGCAAGGACGACGTGCTGTTTGCATTGGCGCAGCAGTTCCACTACCCCTACGCCTCGGAAGAAAAGCGCGCCATCAGCTCCGAGCTGGTGACGCTGAACGAGCCGTTCTCGCCGCGCGCCGAGTACTTCCGCGCCCTGCGCACGCAGCTGATGATGCGGGTGCTGGGCGACACCGACCAGCACCGCGGCCAGGCGCTGGCCGTCATCAGTGCCGACAGTGGCGACGGCAAGACCTATTGCGCCGCCAACCTCGCGGTGTCGCTCGCGCAGCTGGGCGGACGCACGCTGGTGGTGGATGCCGACATGCGTTCGCCGCGCCTGCACGAGGTGTTCAGCCTGTCCAACCGCGCTGGCTTGTCGAGCATCCTCTCCGGCCGTGCCGACAAGCAGGTCATCCAGCAGGTGGCGGCCGTGCCCAGCCTCTTCGTCCTGCCTGTGGGCACCACGCCGCCCAACCCGCTGGAGTTGCTGGAGCGCCCGGCCTTCGGCCTGCTGATGCGCGAGCTGGCGACGAAGTTCGACTACGTCATCGTCGACACGCCTGCGGCCGCGCTGGGTTCCGACGCCAGTGTCGTGGCCGCCCGCTGCGGTGCGGCCGTCGTCGTCGGGCGCCGTCACGCCAGCCGCCTGGCCAGCCTGCAAGAGCTGGTAGGCAGCCTCGCCGGCAGCGCGGCCAAGGTGGCCGGCGTGGTGATCAACGAACACTGACCCCGCGCCCGTGCCCATGCTGTTGAACCGCGGTCAGTCTTTCGCCCTGCCACCGGCTTCCAGCTGGCCGGCGCTGTTGATCGGTGCGGCGCTGCTGCTGCTGCTGGTGCCCAGCTACCTGATGCTGGCCGACCGCGTGTGGGTCACCGATGAGCAGGGCCACGGCCCCATCATCCTGGGCGTCACGCTGTGGCTGGCCTGGCAGCGGCGCCAGGCCCTGCTCGACCTGCCCGATGCACCGGCCTGGGTGGCCGGCGTGCTGAGCCTCGTCGTCGGTTTGCTGCTCTACGTGGTGGGCCGCTCGCAAGGCGTGGACACCATCGAGATCGGTGCGCACATCCCGTTGCTGGCCTCGGCCTTGTTGCTCACGCGCGGCTGGGCCGGGCTGCGTTGGGGCCTGTTCTTCCTCTTTTTCCTGCTCTTCATGGTGCCCCTGCCGGGGCTGATCGTGCAAGGCATGACGACGCCGCTGAAGATCGTCGTGAGCTATGTGGCCGAATGGTTGCTGCACCTGGGCGACTACCCCGTGGCGCGCACCGGCGTCATTCTCTACGTCGGTCAGTACCAGCTGCTGGTGGCCGATGCCTGCGCCGGCCTGAATTCGATGTTCACGCTGGAGGCCCTGGGCCTGCTCTACATGAACCTGATGGGCTACAAGTCGGTGGCGCGCAACACGGCGCTGGCCATCCTGGTGATACCCATCGCCTTCGTGGCCAACGTCATCCGCGTCATCATCCTCGTGCTCGTCACCTACTACCTGGGCGATGAAGCCGGCCAGGGCTTCGTGCACGGTTTCGCGGGCATGGTGCTCTTCGCGGTGGCGCTCACGCTGATGCTGGCCACCGACAAGCTGCTCGGTCGCTGGTTCAAGGAAGCGCCGGCTTCACCCGCAGCGCCGGCCCCCGGGAGCCCCGCATGAAACGGCGCGCCGTGCTGTTCGCAGGGGCGGCCGTGGCCGCCTCGGCCACCGCGGTGGCCCTGAAGCCGCGCCGCCGGGCCTCCAAAGACTTTGCGCCCATCCAGCTCGACCAGCAAGTGCCGGCCAGCTTCGGCCCCTGGACCATCGACAAGAGCCTGGTGCCTGTGCTGCCCGATCCTTCTCTGCAGGCCGCGCTCGACCAGATCTACGGCCAGGTGCTGGCTCGCACCTACATCAACCGCAGCAACGGCCAGCGGGTGATGCTGTCCATCGCCTATGGCGAAGACCAGGGCACCGATGCCACCGCGGCTCACCGCCCCGAGTTCTGCTACACGGCGCAAGGCTTTTCGGTGGCACCGATGGGCCAGGCGGTCCTGGGCCTGGGCGGGCGCAACCTGACGGTGCGCCGCCTCGTGGGCCAGCTGCAGTCGCGCCGCGAGCCCATCACCTACTGGGTGACGCTGAACGACCGCGCGGTGCTGCCGGGTTTTTCGCGCAAGGTCGAGCAGATCCGCCTCGGCCTGCTGGGCCAGATCCCTGACGGCATGCTCGTGCGTGTGTCCAGCCTCACGGCCGAGCCGGCCGCCGCGTTCGGGCTGCAAGAGGTCTTCCTGAACGACCTGCTGGCCGCGCTGCCGCCGGAACTGCAGGGCCGTTACTTCGGCTCGCGCGCGGGCTGATCGCGCGCGGCCCGCAGCCTGCGGCCCCGCACCCAGCCCGCCGACGCCGCCTGCGCGCCATGTCCGCCATCGACCCCACGGCCCCGTTGCGCTTGCTGGTGGCAGCGCCCCTGCTGTACCACCCGCGCTGCGGCAACGGCGGCGGCGTGCTGTGCTTCGAATTGCTGCGCCGCTTGGCCGGCCGGGCCGAGGTGCACCTCGTGGCTTTCGGTGGCGCACCCGGTGAAGACGAGCAGCCGGCCCTGGCCGCGCTGCGCACCGTGGCGCATGCCGTGCACGTGGTGCCGCGGCCGGTGCCGGCTGTGCGCGGGCTGGCTTCGATGCTGCTGCAGCTGGCCAGCGGCGTGCCGCGCGAGCGGCGTGACCTGCACAGCAGCGCCATGCACCGCCGCCTGGCCGAGGTGGCTGCCGCGGCCCGGGTCGACTGCGTGCTGCTGCAGTTCCCGCACATGGCGCAGTACGCACCGGCCGTGGCCGGCCTGCCCGTGGTGGTGGACGTGCAGGACGCCTGCCTCGTCTCGCGCTACCGCGAGTGGCGCAGCAGCCAGGCTGCCGGCCACAGCCGATGGCGCCAGTGGCAGCGCCTGCACAGCTGGTGGGCCTGGGGCCGCCATGAATTGCGCGACTACGCCCAGGCGCAGCGCCTGATGGCCTTGAGCGACACCGATCTCGGCGTGTTGCGCGCCTTTCTGCCCCAGGTGCCGGCTTTCCTCAGCCCCGTGGCCTGGGAGGCGGCAGGGCCGGCCGCAGCCGCGCCGCGCCACGGCGGCCCGGTGCTGCTGATGGGCAACTTCGCCCACGCACCCAATGCCGATGGCTTGCGCTGGCTGCTGGCCGAGGTGTGGCCGCGGGTGCGCGCGCAGTGCCCGCAGGCGCGTCTGCAACTGGCCGGGCAGCATCTGCCTGCCGGGCTGGCGGACGACCCGTCCATCGGCCTGCAGGTGCTGGGTTTCGTTGACGAGGTGCAGCCGCTGCTGGCGGGCGCGGCCGTCGCGCTGGTGCCCTACCGATTCGGGGGCGGCATCAAGATCAAGGCGCTGGAGGCGATGTCGCAAGGCTGCCCGGTGGTGGCCACGCGTGTGGGCAGCGAAGGCCTGGGCGCGGTGGACGGGGTGCACCTGCGTGTGGCCGACACGGCCGAGGCCTTTGCCGCTGCCGTGGCCGGGCTGCTGGCAGCCCCGGCCCTGCGTGAACAACTGGCGCGTCAGGCCCTGGCCCTGGTGGCCGAAAGGTTCTCCTGGGCGCACAAGGTCGAGCGGCTGCTGCTGGAACTGCGCGGGCTGGTCCATGAACAAGAGGCCCGGGGCCCGCGCCGCGGCGCGAGGCTGGCCGTATGAGCGCCGCCGTCGCACCGGCCGAGCGCCCGCTGCGCCTGACGCTGGCCAGCGCGCACGACCGCACCGGCGGCGCCGCCGTGGCGGCCGCACGCCTGCGCGACGGTTTGCGCACGCTCGGGCACGAGGCGCGCCTGTTCGTGCAGACACAAAGCCTGCCGCACCCGGCCACGGTCGGCCCGCAGGGCGCAGCGCAGCGCAGTTTCAGCCGCCTGCGCAGCGGCCTGGACAGCCTGCCCGTGCGCCGCGCGGGCGGCTCGCCCGACAAGTTCTCGGCGAGCTGGCTGCCACGCCGCTGGCCCGCGCTGGCCGATGCGGGGCCGGCGCAACTGGTGCACCTGCACTGGACCAACGCCGGTTTCCTGAGCGTGCGCGACATCGGCGCGCTGCGCACGCCGGTGGTCTGGACCCTGCACGACATGTGGGCCTTCACCGGCGGCTGCCAGTACGACGAGAACTGCGGCCGCCACGCCCAGGGCTGTGGCCATTGCCCGCTGCTCGGGCGCAGCGGGGCGCACGATCTCTCGGCGCGGCGGCATGCGGCCAAGCAGCGCCTGTGGGCGGGGCTGGCGCTCACGGTGGTGGCGCCCAGCCGCTGGATGGCGGCCGAAGCACGCCGCAGCGCCCTGTTCGCGCAGCGACGCATCGAAGTGCTGGCCAACGGGGTGGACCTGCAGCGCTACAAGCCGCTGGACCGCCGCTTTGCACGCCATGCGCTGGGCCTGCCGCCCGATCGCAAGCTGGTGCTTTTCGGCGCGCTCAACCCGGGCAGCGACACACGCAAGGGCTACGACCTGCTGCAGCAGGCGCTGGCCACGCTGGCCGCCCAGCCCGGTGGGCGTGACAGCCTGGCGCTGGTGGTCTTCGGCTCGAACCCCCCGCGCCAGGAACTGCTGCACGGCCTGCCGGCCTACCACTTCGGCCACCTGCACGACGACGTGGCGCTGGCGCTGCTGTATGCCGCCTGCGACGTGTTCGTGGCACCCAGCCGGCAGGAGAACCTGCCCAACACGGTGGCCGAGGCCCTGGCCTGCGGCGTGCCCTGCGTGGCCTTCGACATCGGCGGCATGCCCGACCTCATCGCCCACCAGCAGCACGGCTGGCTGGCGCGGCCCTTCGACACGGCCGATCTTGCGGCCGGCATCGCCTGGTGTCTGTCTGACGAGGGCGGCCGGTGGCAGGGCCTGTGCGTGCAGGCCCGCCAGTTCGCCCAAGACCATCTTGAACTCGGGCGCCAGGCGCAGCGCCATGTCGAGCTCTACCGCCAACTGCTGAACGTTCCCGGGAGCACGGCATGACCGAAACCCTCATCGTGCTGGCCAGCACCTTTGCCGGCTTCTTGCTGATCGACCCCTTCTTCGGTGGTGCCCTGACCAAGGCCACCATCGCCAAGTGGCCGCTGCTGGCGCTGGTTTTCGGCAGCCTGGTCTTCCACCTCGTCGGCCGGGCCCTCACCGACCCGGCCCGCCTGCGCCGTGCGGCCGGCGAGGTGCTGCGCGCCTGGTGGCCGCTGGTGCTGCTGGCCAGCTGGGTGACGCTGGGCAGCTTGTTCGCGCGTTTTGTTGAAGACATCCGCGAGAGTTTTCTCGGCCTCGGTCTGGGCATGTTTTGCCTGCCGCTGATGGCGGTGGCGGTGCGGTCCAGCCGCGAGCCGGTGGCTTTCCTGAAGGCGCTGGGCGCGGTCTACGTGGCCACGGCCCTGGGCATGCTGGTGGTGCTGCTGGCCGACCTGCACGTCTTCCACGAAGAGATCTTTGTCGCCGTGCCGCTGGGCGCCTACTTCCTGGCGGCCAGGCCGGTGAAGCTGTGGCGCTTTGTGCTCGGCAGTGCGCTCATTGCGGCCTGCCTGTTCTCGTTCAAGAACACCACCTTCCTCATCCTGCTGGCGGTGCTGGCGGCCTGCGGCATGGTGTGGTCGCAGCGCCTGCTGCGGCGGCGCAACCGCATGGGCGTGGTGGCGGCGGTGTACTTTCTCCTGCCGGTGCTGATGGTGGGTGCGGCCGTGCTGTTCTGGGTGTGGTGGACCAACCGCGCCGAGCTGCCCTCGGGCAACGTGGAGTACCGCACCGAGATGTACGGCATCGCCTGGCGTCGCTTTCTTGAGTCACCGCTGTGGGGCACCGGGTTCACCGAGTCCTCGGTGACCTACTTCGAGCTCTTCCGCGTCGCCACCCGTGTGCAGACCCTGCCCACGCACAGCGACATCCTCGACATGCTGGCCCATGGCGGCCTCATCGCCATCGGGCTGTGGTTGCTCACGGTGTGGCAGTTGCTGCGCCTGGGCGCTGCGGCGGCGGGTCAGCTCGCGGCGGCGCCGGCGGGTGTGGCCAACCGCGGCTGGCGCTGGCTCTTCGTGCTGGCGCTGGTGCAACTGGGCGCGCTGATCACCTACGCCGTGAACCCGCCGCTGATCAACCCGACCCACGCCTTCTGGGTGTGGGGCTCGGCCGGTGCGCTGTGGGCCCTGCACCGACAGCTCACGGACCCGCTGGCGCCGCCGGTGGCGCTGGTGCACCAGGTGCCGCGCCGCCTGCAGCTTTCAAGCCGGGCGCTGCTGGGCCTGGCCCTGGGCCGCCTGCTGGCCCCGGTGCTGAACCCGCTGCGGGCCGCACGCACACGCTTGTTCGGCGCATGGCGCCGTCGCAAGGTGGCGCCATGAGCGCGCCGGGCCGTTCCCAAGCGCTCATCCAGGTGCACGCAGTGCGGAGGCTTGTCCAGTGAGCGCGCTGCCCAGCATCAGCCTGGTGACCTGCTCCTACCAGCAGGGACGTTTCCTGCCGTCGACGATGCGCTCGGTGCTGGAACAGGGCTACGAGGGCCTGGAGTACATCGTCGTCGACGGCGGCTCGCGCGACGGCTCGGTCGACACCATCCGCAGCCAGGCCGAGCGCCTGGCCTGGTGGGTTAGCGAGCCTGACCGCGGGCAGACCGATGCGCTGATCAAGGGTTTTGCGCGCAGCACAGGCGAGGTGCAGGGCTGGCTGTGCTCTGACGATCTGCTGCTGCCGGGCGCCCTGGAGACCGTGGGCCGCTACTTCGCGGCGCACCCGGCGGTGGAATGGGTCTACGGCGATGCGCTGTGGATAGACGCCGAGGGCCGGCCCCTGCGCGCCAAGAAAGAGATGCCGTGGAGCCGCACCGTCTTCCTCTTCGACCACAACTACCTGGCCCAGCCCTCGGTGTTCTGGCGCCGCTCGCTTTACGAGCGTGTGGGGGGCCTGCAGCGTGAGTGGAACCTGGCGATGGACGCCGATCTGTGGCTGCGCTTTGCGCGGGCCTCGCGTCCGCACCACCTGCCGCAGTACCTCAGCTGCATGCGTTACTACCCCGAGCAGAAGACGCGCGCGCTGAAGCCTGCCGGCCGCAAGGAAGACGAGGCGCTGCGCCAGCGCGAAGCGCCCCGCCTGTCCGTGTTGCCGCGCCTGCCGCTGCGCGCGGCGGCACGCGGCCTGCGCTTCGCGATGAAGACGCTCAGCGGCGGCTATACCGCCGGCGTGCCGCGCGACAGCCTGCCCTGGCTGGCCAGCCTGGAGATCCGGTCTTGAGGCGGCCGTGCCGCGTGCCGCGCCGGGCACCGTGAAGATCCTTGTTTCGGCCTTCGCCTGTTCACCGCTGTGGGGTTCGGAACCCTCGGTGGGCTGGAACTGGGCCTGGGAGCTGGCCCGCGACCACGATGTGACGGTGCTCACGCACGCGCATTTCCGCAGCCACATCGAGGCCCACATGCAGGCCTTGCCCGCGGGCATGGCGCAAAGCGAGCGCTTGCGTTTCGATTACCTGGCCTGCACGCCGGCGCGCGGTGAATTCCACGAACAACTGCTGAACTCGCAGCCCTACTACCTGCGCTGGCAGCGTGCCGCGCGCCAGCGCGTGCTGCGGCTGCTGGTGGCCGAGGGCCACGCGCTGGTGCATCACGTCACCTGGGGCAACTTCCGCTGGCCCGTGCCGTTGCACGGCCTGCCGGTGCCGCTGGTGGTGGGGCCGCTGGGCGGGGGTGAACGTGCGCCGCAGGGCCTGTACCGCGGGCTGCCGTGGAAGTTGCAGCTCAAGGAAGTGCTGCGCAACCTGGTCATCGCCAGCGGCCGCCACGACCCCTTTGTGGCGCGCGGCCTGGCCGGGGCCCGCTGGGTCTTCTGCCGCACGCCGCAGACGCTGCAGGCGCTGCCGCGGGCGGCGCGCGGCCGCGCCTGCATCGTGCACGACATCGGCGCCCCGCCGCCTGCTGCGCCGGGCAGCCTGCCGCCTTTTGCACCCGGCGCCGCCGGGAAGCTGCGCTGTCTCTTCGTCGGCCGGCTGCTGGCCTGGAAAGGCGCGCACTTCGCACTGCGCGCGGTGCAGCTGCTGCGCGCGCGCGGTCTGTCGGTACAGCTGACCCTGGTGGGCCGCGGTGAGGCCGAAGCCGCCCTGCGCGGCCTGGCCGCCGAGCTGCAGCTCGGCGACGCGGTGCAGTGGCGGCAAGACCTGCCGCGCGAGGCGGTGCTGCGCCTGTACGCCGAGCACGACCTCTTTCTTTTCCCGAGCCTGCACGATTCGGGCGGCACGGTGGTGCTGGAAAGCCTCTCACGGGGCTGCCCCGTGGTGTGCGTCGATCTGGGCGGGCCGCCGCACTTCGTCGACGACAGCTGCGGCCGCATCGTGCATGCGGCCGACGGCAATGCCGCGGCGCTGCCCGGGCGTCTGGCCGACACGCTGCAGGCCCTGGCCGACGACCCCGCGCTGCGCCTGCGCCTGCGCGAAGGGGCGCTCGCGCAGGCGCAGCAACACAGCTGGCCGCGGCGGGTGCAGCAGGCCTATGCGCCGGTGCTGCAGGCGCTGGCCGCCGAGCGCGGGGCTGCGGCATGAGCCGGCTGCGAACCGTGTTCGGCCTGCTGCTGCCGCTGTGGCTGGTGGCGGTGGTTCCGGCCACGGCGGCCGTC
The DNA here is from genome assembly GCA_963788035.1 of uncultured beta proteobacterium. Classification (GTDB taxonomy): domain Bacteria; phylum Pseudomonadota; class Gammaproteobacteria; order Burkholderiales; family Burkholderiaceae_C; genus Rubrivivax. The sequence goes on along the minus strand of CAWBFC010000006.1, from coordinate 1,809,899 downwards.
TGGGTGGTGGAAGGGGCTTCGGCCCAGGCCAGCGACAGCCAGGCCGGCAACGCCGAGGCGCCGCTGAAGACCCTGGGCGAAGCGATGCGCCGCCTGCGCCCCGGCGACGAGGTGGTGGTCGGCCCCGGCATCTACCGCGAGCTGGTGGTGGTGCCGCGCCTGCCCGCAGGGGGGCCCACCACGGTGGTGCGCGCGCGTGAAGCCGGCCGCGCGGCGCTGCGGGGCTCCGAGGTGGTCGAGGGCTGGCGGGCGCTGGGCGGCGGGCGTTTTTCAGTGCCCTGGGCCGGGCGGCCCGAGCCCGCGCAGGTCTACCTCGGCGGCCGCGCCTTGCGCCAGGTGGCGGGCACGGTCTTCGGCGGCTACCCGCTGCGCGCCGGCCACGAACTGGCGGCGGCGCACCGCAGCGAAGGCGGCATCTGGCTGGGCCGCGTGCCGGGCGATCTTCCGACGCTGCGCGCCGGCGATTTTTTCTTCGACATCGCCACACAAAGCCTGCACCTGCGCCTGCCCGAAGGCGTGGCGCCGGGCGGAACACCGGCCACCGCCGTGGAGGTGAGCGTGCGCCCCTATGTCTTCCTGGCCGAGGCGGCGAACCGGCTGCGCATCGAGGGCCTGGTCTTCGAACATGCCAACACTTCGAGCATCGCGCGCCAGGGCGCGGTGAAGGTCTTCGGCGATGACAACGTGCTCACGGGCCTGGTGATCCGCCGCATGGACTCGGTGGGCCTGCAGCTCTTCGGCACGGGCAGCCAGCTACTCGATTCGGTGATCGAGGACAACGGCCAGCTCGGCCTGAACGCCCGCGGCCGCCAGCTCACCATCGCGCGCAACACCGTGCTCAACAACAACCTGCGCGGCTTCAACAAGTGGTGGGAGGCCGGCGGCATCAAGATCATCGGCGACCAGGGCCTGCACGATTCCAGCTTCATCGACAACGTGGTCGCCTTCAACCGCGGTGATGGCTTGTGGATCGACTGGGACAACACGCGCATCCGCATCAGCGGCAACACCGCGGCTTTCAACAGCGGCTTCGGCATCCACTACGAAGCCTCCACCGCAGGCTGGATCACCGGCAATGCCGCCTACGGCAACGGCCAGCGCGGCATCTATGTCTTCGAGAGCTCGGACACACGCGTCGAAGGCAATGTGGTGCTCGCCAACGGGCTGGAGGGCATCGTCGTGGCCGATGGCGAACGCTCGGCGCAGCGCCCGCAGATGAAGCCGCGCCACAACCGCGTCACCGGCAACGTGGTGGGCTGGAACAAGGACATCGAGCTGATGCTCGCGCTGCCCGAGATGAACAACCATAGCGAGGGCAATGTGTTCATCGCCGAGCGGGCGCCGGGCCTGGTGCAGGGCTGGACCAGCCTCACCAACCGCCCCGCGCGCGGCCTGGCCGGCTGGCGGCAGCGCAGCGGCTTCGATCTGCAGTCGCGCGAGCTCGTGGCGCCCGTGCCGGCGGCGCTGGCCGCGGCGCTGCGCGAGCAGCGGCTGCTGCGCCCGCAGGCGCTGCGTGAGCTGCTGCAGGCCGCGCTGCCCGCGCTGCCCTTGCCGCCCCAGCCCGAGCCGGCCGCGCCGCCTGCCCCGCCTGCCTTGCCGCGCTGATGCGCACGGTTGCCCGCAACTTCATCCTCGTGACCGCCAGCCGCCTCATCGAAGGCGGCGTGCGTTTCCTCACCGTGCCCATCGTGCTGGGCTACTTCGGTCGTGAAGACTTCGGCCTCATGGCGCTGGCCTTCTCGCTGCACGTTTTTCTCACGCTGGCCGACTTCAGCATCAGCGCCAACGTCGTGCGGCGCTTCAGCGACCATTTGGTTGCCGGCGACACTGGCGCGGTGCTGCGCCTGGCGCGTGTGGCCACCTCGGTCTACCTCGGCATCGGCTTGCTGAACCTGGCGGCGGTGCTGGTGGTGGGCGTGTTCGCAGAGCGCTGGTTCAGGCTGGCGCCCGCGCAGGCACAGGCCTTCTTCTGGATGATGCTGAGCCTGGGCATCTCCAGCCTGCTCACCTGGGCGGGCACCGCCTACCGCCAGGTGCTGCACGCCTCGCAGCAGGTGGGGCTGGACGAGGCCTACAACCTGCTGGCCACCGCGGGCACGCTGGTGGTGCTGGGCGCCACGCTGTGGTGGCGGCTGGACCTTGTCACCTACTTCGCGCTGGTGCTGCTGCCGCCGCTGTTGCCGCTGGCGCTGCGGGCGCGTCGCGCCTGCCGGCTGGTGCCGGGGCTGGGTTTCGGCCTGTCCTGGAACTGGCCACTGTTCGCACCGCTGCTGGGCGGCACGCTGTGGCTGCTGCTGATGACCCTGGCCGACATGGCCGCCAACCACTTTCGCCCCATCCTGTTGGCGCGCGCCGATGGCCTGGAGACCGTGGCCGATTTCCGCGTCATGCAGCAGGTGGCGGGGTTTGCCTCGCTGCTGCTCACCGGGGCGCTGAACGTGGCCTACCCGGCCGTGGCGCGGCTGGACGCCGCGGCCGACCACGCCCGGCTGCGCCTGGTGCTGCAACAGGGCAGCCGCTTGCTGCTGGCCGGCCACGTGGCTGTGCTGGTGCCCATGGCTTTTGCCAGTGCGCTGCTGCTCGATCTGTACGTGGGGGCCGCCTACCGCGCCCTGGCCCTGCCGCTGGCGCTATGGCTGCTCAGCCTGCTGGCGCTGCACACGAGCATCGTCATGTCCTTTGCGATGTCGCGTGGGCAGATGCGCCTGCTGGCGCTGGGGGCCTGCGGCAATGCCCTGATCTCGCTGGCCCTGGCCTACGGCCTGGCACCGCGTTTCGGCCTGCACGCCATGGTGGCCTCGTACGCCGCCTACGTGCTGCTGCAGATGCTGCTGATGTACCTGCTGGCCTTGCCGGCGGCGGGCGGTGGCAGTGGCCGCGCCCTGGCACTGCAGGTGATGGCCCGGCCCTTGGGCCTGGCGCTGATGCTGGGGCTGCCGATAGGCGGTGGCCTGTTCTGGGCCGGCCTGCCCCTGTGGCTGGGCGCGCCCCTGTTCCTGCTGGGCTTTGCGGCTCTGATGTGGGGCCCTGGCGGCTTGAAGACCGACTTCCGTGCCTTGCGCACCCGGGCTGGCTGAGCCCCTGCGGCCAGCCATCGGCCCTAAGAGAGGATGGCACCATGTGGGACTGGAAAGAGCCGTTTCGCCGCCTGAAGTACGGGCGCTGGATCGATCAAAGGCGCTTCCACGAGGTGTGGGAACAGACCCACCTGAAGAAGCTGCTGGCTGCCCTGCAGGCCGACTGTGTTCTCGACGTTGGCGCCAACCAGGGGCAGTACGCGCAGATGCTGCGCCAGCAGGCCGGCTACCGCGGGCGCATCGTCTCGTTCGAGCCCATTCCCGAGGCCGCCGCCGCGTTGCGCCGGCTGGCGCAGGGCGACGCGCTCTGGCAGGTGGAGGAATTGGCGCTGTCTGACACCAGCGGCCAGCAGGTGTTCAACATCATGGCGGACACCGAGTTCAGTTCCTTGAGCACCCCCCGGCACGACGACGTGCAGGGTTTCGAGCGCGACAACCGGGTGCAACGCCAGGTGCCCGTGCGCACCGAAACGCTGGTCGATGCGCTGGCCCGTCTGCAGCCGGCGCTGGGTTTCCAGCGCCCCTTTCTCAAGCTCGACACCCAGGGCATGGACGTGCGCATCCTCAGCGCCGCGGGCCGGCAGGGCCTGCAGACCTGCGTGGGCCTGCAAAGCGAGCTGGCCGTGCGCAAGCTCTACGACAACTCGGTCGACTACCGCGATGCGCTGCGCACCTACGAGGCGCTCGGCTTCGAGCTCAGCGCCTTCGTGCCCAACAACGCCGGCCACTTTCCGCGGCTGGTGGAGATCGACTGCGTGCTCGTTCGTGCCGACCTGATGCCGGCACGCGCGATGTAGCCGTCGCGCGGCTTCACGGCTGGCCGGGGCTGCGCAGGAAGGCGGGCAGTTCGGCGGCATCCAGCAGCCGGCGCGCCTGCAGGGCGCTGCGCAGCGTGTCGGGCATCGCCACACGCTCGGCCGTGGAGCCCAGGTCTTGCTGCGTGGCGCTGCGCCAGTCCTGCAGGCTCTCAAAGGCCGGGGCGCTGGCGCTCGGGAAACCCATCGCCATGCGCGGCCCGAGCTGCTCGCTCTTGAAGACATTGCCGTCGGACACCGAGCCATAGCGCGGGCCGGGCAGCACCAGCTGCACCCAGTTGCGCTGGTCGTCGTTCCAGGCCATCGCATTGCCCAGCACGCGGTTGTTCAGCGGCGAAAGCTCGGCATCGGCGGCCGAGCGGCTGCCATCCACCACGGCGATGCCCTCCATGGTGTTGCCGAACACCGCGTTGCCCTGCACCGTGCTGCTGGACGATTCCATCAGGTAGATGCCGCGCGCGCCGTTGCCGTAGACCACGTTGCCGCGGATGGTGCCGGTGCGGCTGGCTTCGTAGTGGATGCCGAAGCCGCTGTTGTAGGCCACGGTGTTGGCCTCGATGAGGTTGCCGCTGTTTTTCCAGTCGATCCAGATGCCGTCGCCTTCGTTGAAGGTGACGGTGTTCTGCCGGATCACGGCGTCGTGCAGGCCGCCCGGGCCGACGAGTTTCATGCCCCCAGCTTCCCACCACTTGTTGAAGCCGCGCGTGTTGGCCTGGCTGATGCGGTTGCCCGCCACCGTCATGCGCAGGCCGCGGCCCAACAGCCCGAGCTGCCCGCAGCGCAACAGTTCGCTGTCGAGCAGCGCGTTGTCGTTGCCCAGCAACTGCACGCAGGCCGCGTCCATGTCGCGCACGGCGATGTCGCGCAGCGTGTTGCCGTCGCCGGCCACCTTCACCGCGCCCTGGCGGTAGACCGTGCTGGTGCTGGCGTGCATGAAGTCGAGGCCTGCCACCGTGAGACGAACCGCCGCTTCGGCCTGCAGCACATGGCGCTGCACGCTGACCTCCAGCACCTGCCCGGCCGTGAGGGCCTGCGCAGGCCGCACGAGCAGACGCGCCCCTGCGGCATCGTGCGTGAAGCTGCCTGCCACCAGCTGGGCCACCCCGCCGGGCACGCGGCCCGGCCAGATGCCGCCTTCGCTGGCGTGGGCGCTGGCCAGTTCGGGCGGCGGCGTGCTGGGGTAGCCCCCGAACACCGTGCCCCCGATCTGCTGCAGCGCCTGGCCGGCCAGGTAAACCTGCTGCGGTTCCTCACGCGTCCAGGGCACGGCATAGACGCCCGGGCTCACCAGCGTCCAGCCGCTGACTTCGATCGAACCCTTGACGCTGACGCTGCGCGCCGTGGCCGCGCGCAACCGTGTCGGGGCCGTGGCGCCTGTGAGTGTGGGCACCACCAGGGCCTCGCGGTAGGTGCCGGCGGCGATGACGATGTCATCGCCTGGCAGCAGGCGGGCCAGCGCCGCGCCGATGCTGCGGTAGGGCTGCGCGAGCGTGCCTGCGCCGGTATCGCTGGCGTTGGCGTGACCCGGGTCGACCGTGACCCGGCGCAGGTAGGGCGCTTCGACGGGGTCGGGCACAGCCGGTGCCGGCATGGGCGTCGGCGTTGGCGAGGGGGCCACCGGGGCCGGTGTACCCGCGATGCCGTTGCGTTCCTGGCTGGTGTCGTTGCCGCCGCCGCCGCCGCCGCAGGCCGCCAGGACGACGGTGCAGGCCAGGGTCAGCGACAGTGCGGGGCGGTGCAGGGCGTGCGAGAGCTTCATCATGGGGGCCGGCATCGCCTGCGGGCAGGGGCGGCAGTCAGGGCTCAGGGGTACCGGGGGCCGCGGCGGTGGATGCCGCTGTCCCCAGGCTCGAAGGATCCCCAGGATCTTCGGCCGCCGCGCCCTGCGCCTGAAGGGCGAGTTGTAAGCACAGCGCTCGCGCGGTTACCGCTGCGCGTGCTTGCCCGTGGGTTGGGTGCGCAGCGCCAGGGCTTCGCGGTAGATGGCCCGCAACTGCTGCAGGTTGGCCCGGCCGGTGAGCTCGGCTTCGTAGTGGCGGCGGGCGTTCTCGCCCATGCGCTGCATCTCGGCCGGGTGCGCTTCGGCCCAGGCCAGCTTGGCGGCCAGATCGGCCGCGTCGCCGGGGCGGAAAAGAAGGCCGGTGACGCCTTCTTCCACCAGCGTGGCCATGGCGCCCAGGCGGCTGGCGATCACGGGCAGGCCGTTGGCGTAGGCTTCCACCAGCGTGCGCGGAAAGTTTTCGTACCAGATGCTGGGCAGCACGAGCGCGCGCCGCTGTGCCATCTGCGCGTACACGTCGGCCGGGGCCAGCGGCCCCAGGAGGCGCACACCGGGCGCACCTTCGAGAAGGGCGGCATCGGGGCCGCTGCCGGCGGCGTGCAAGGCGGTGCCCTGCGGTGCCCGCGCCAGCGCCTCGGCAAGCACGGCAAGGCCTTTCTCGCGGGAAAACCGTCCGACGAAGAGCAAGCCTTCGCGCGGCTGCGTTGCCGGTGCCGGCAGGTCGACGAAGTTCGGCTTGATGCGGATGCGTTCGGCCGGCAGCCCGCCTTCGATGAACTTGTCGCGGCAGAAGGCGTTGAGCGCGATGTAGAGCGTGACCTGGCGTTGCCAGGTTCCCAGCCCGCGGTGCAACTGCAGCATGCCCGCCACGGCGGCGCTCTGCACGGCCGAGCCGCGGTAGCAGCCGTGCTGCACCGCGCGCCAGGGCACGCGGCCGACGCAGTCTTCGCAGATGCGACCTTCGCGCAGCAGCAGGGCCTGCGGGCAGAGCAGGCGGAAGTTGTGCAGCGTCTGCACCACCGGCAGCCCGGCGCGTGCCGCGGCCCAGCAGACCGAGGGCGAGACCAGCGGAAAGCTGTTGTGCACGTGCACCACATCGGGCCTGTGCTCGCTGATCAGCGCCTGCAGATCGCGCCCGGTGCGCGGCGACCACAGCGTGTCGCGGGCCAGCGCCAGGCGCGAAAGGCCGGCCACTTCGTCGTTGTGGCGGCTGTACAGCGTGACCTCGTGGCCATGCTCGCGCAGCAGCGTGGCTTCGGCCTCCACCACCGCGTCTTCGCCGCCGCGCTGCTGGTAGGCGTTGTGCACCAGCAGCACGCGCGCCAGCGGCGTGGCGGCCTGTTCGTTCATGCCCGCGAGCCGAGCAACTGGCGCAGCGCCCCCCACACGAAGAGCGTGTTGGTCACGAGGTAGCGGCGCCACAGCCGGCGCGGCTCGCTCGCCAGGCGGTGCAGCCACTCCAGACCGTGCTCGCGCATCCAGGCCGGCGCGCGGGCCACGGTGCCGGCGTGGAAGTCGAAGGCTGCGCCCACGCCCAGCATCACCGCCTGCACACGGCCGCGGTGCGCGGCCATCCACAGCTCTTGTTTCGGGCAGCCCAGGCTCACCCAGACGGTGCCGGCCCCGCTGGCGTTGATGGCGTGCACGTGGGCTTCGTCTTCCTCGGGCGTGAGCGGCCGGAAGGGGGGCGAAATCGCGCCGGCGATGCGCAGGCCGGGGTGGCGCTGCGGCAGCAGCGTCTGCAGGGCCTGCAAGGTGGCCTCGGTGCTGCCGTAGAGAAACACGGCCTCGCCGCGCGCGGCGGCTTCGTGCAGGTAGTCGGCCATCAGATCGGGGCCGCTCACACGCACCTGGCCTGCCGCGCCCAGCTTGCGCAGCATCCAGGCCACCGGGGCGCCGTCGGGGGTGGCCATGTCGGCCTGCGCGATGGCGGCGTGGAAGGCAGGGTCGTGGCGCGAGGTCACCACCGAGTGCACGTTGCAGATGCAGACCACGCGGCTTTCTCGCCGCGCGGCCCAGGCCGCGATGCGCGCACGCGCAGCCGCTGCGCCGACCACGTCGATGGGCGCGCCGAGCACCTGCCGCCGCTGCCGGCCTTCTGCTTCTAGCGCCAGGGGTCCAGTCATGGCCGGGATCGGGGCGGGCTTTCAGCCGGCCGGGTTCTGTGCCGCGAACTCGGCGTAGGCCACACGCAGGCCGTCTTCCAGCGCTGTGCGCGCCTGCCAGCCGGCGGCCTTCATCAGCCCCACGTCCATCAGCTTGCGCGGCGTGCCGTCGGGCTTGCTGGTGTCGTAGACGATGCCGCCCGCGTAGCCCACCACCTTCGCCACCAGCGCGGCGAGTTCGGCGATGGTGACGTCTTCACCGACGCCGATGTTCACCAGCGGCGGCTCGAAGCGGCCGGTGGCGCTCTCGTCGCTGCCCAGCAGCGCGGTGTAGCGCTCGTCGGGCAACTGCATCAGGTAGACGCAGGCATCGGCCATGTCGTCGCTGAAGAGGAACTCGCGCCGCGGCGTGCCCGTGCCCCACACCGTGACCTGCGGTGCGCCGCTGGCCTTGGCCTCGTGGAACTTGCGCAGCAGCGCCGGGATGACGTGGCTGTTGGTGGGGTGGTAGTTGTCGCCCGGCCCGTACAGGTTCGTCGGCATGGCCGCCAGGTACTTCGTGCCGTACTGGCGGTTGTAGCTCCAGCACATCTCCACGCCTGCGATCTTGGCCAGCGCATAGGGCCGGTTCGTGGGTTCCAGCGGGCCGGTGAGCAGGTCACGCTCGCGCATGGGCTGCGGTGCCAGCTTGGGGTAGATGCAGCTGCTGCCCAGGAAGAGCAGCCGTTGCACGCCCGCGAGGTGGGCGCTGTGGATCACATTCGTCTGGATGGCCAGGTTCTCGCGGATGAACTGCGCCGGGTAGCTGTTGTTGGCGACGATGCCGCCGACCTTGGCCGCCGCCAGGAACACGTACTCGGGCTGCTCCTTCGCGAAAAAGGCGCGCGTGGCGGCTTCGTCGGTGAGGTCGAGCTCGGCGTGCGTGCGCAGGATCAGGCCGGTGTGGCCGGCGGCCTGCAGACGGCGCACGATGGCGCTGCCGACCAGGCCGCGGTGGCCGGCCACGTAGATGCGGGCGTCTTGCTGCATCGGCCCGCTCACTCGTGGTGGTCGTAGGCCTGGAAGCCGGCCAGCTTCACCAGGCTGTCGCGCTTGGCGCTGGTGTAGTCGGCCTCCACCATCTCTTTCACCAGCTCGGGCAGCGTGGTCTTGGGCACCCAGCCGAGCTTGTTCTTGGCCTTGCTCGGGTCGCCCAGCAGCGTCTCCACCTCGGTGGGGCGGTAGTAGCGCGGGTCCACACGCACGATCACGTCGCCCGGCTTGCACTTGGCGCGGTTGCCGTCGACCTTCACCACGGTGGCGATCTCCTGGTCGCCCTCGCCGCTGAAGGCCAGCGTGATGCCGAGCTCGGCCGCGGCGAACTCGACGAACTGGCGCACGCTGTACTGCACGCCGGTGGCGATGACGAAGTCCTCGGCCACCTCCTGCTGCAGCATCAGCCACTGCATCTCGCACGTAGTCGCGCGCATGGCCCCAGTCGCGCAGCGCGCTCATGTTGCCCAGGTACAGGCAGTCCTGCAGGCCCAGCGCGATGCGCGCGATGGCGCGCGTGATCTTGCGCGTGACGAAGGTCTCGCCGCGCAGCGGGCTTTCGTGGTTGAAGAGCATGCCGTTGCAGGCGTACATGCCGTAGGCCTCGCGGTAGTTCACCGTGATCCAGTAGGCGTACATCTTGGCCACCGCGTAGGGGCTGCGCGGGTAGAAGGGCGTGGTCTCCTTCTGCGGGATCTCCTGCACCAGACCGTACAGCTCGCTGGTGCTGGCCTGGTAGAAGCGCGTCTTCTTCGCCAGGCCCAGGATGCGGATGGCCTCCAGCAGGCGCAGCGTGCCGATGCCGTCGGCATCGGCCGTGTACTCGGGCTGCTCGAAGCTCACCGCCACGTGGCTCATCGCGCCCAGGTTGTAGATCTCGTCGGGCTGCACCTCCTGCACGATGCGGATGAGGTTGGTGCTGTCGGTGAGGTCACCGTAGTGCAGCTTGAAGCGGGCGTTGTCGACGTGCGGGTCTTGGTAGAGGTGGTCGACGCGGTCGGTGTTGAAGAGCGACGAGCGCCGCTTGATGCCGTGCACCTGGTAGCCCTTGGAGAGCAGCAGTTCGGCGAGGTAGGCGCCGTCTTGGCCGGTCACGCCGGTGATGAGTGCAGTCTTGGTCATGCGCAGGTGCAGTGTGGGAAGCCGGGAGGGCCAGAACGGGACGCGGGAAGATATCACCGCCACGGCCGCCCGCATCGCGCGTTCGCAGGGGTTGCACGGGCGTTTGTCCGATTCGGGTTACATTAGGCCGGTAGATTTGAGCAAGACAGTTTTTTGAGACAGTGTTCGGTGTGCCCTGAACGGCCTTTCCAGGTGGTGCAGGTTTCGGCGGATTTCTTGATCGGTGATTCTTCTTGGCCGCATCTGCACTGCGTCAGCGTGTGCTGCGCAGCAACCGTGAAAGGAAATTCAGCATGACTACGCAAACCGGCATCGTGAAGTGGTTCGACGACGGCAAGGGCTTCGGCTTCATCACCCCCGACGGTGGTGGCAAGGACCTCTTCGCCCACTTCAGCGAAATCCAGAGCACTGGCGGCTTCCGCAGCCTGGCCGAAGGCCAGAAGGTGGAATTCGAAGTGAAGCAAGGCCAGAAGGGCCCGCAAGCCGCTGGCATCAAGTCGATCTGATCGACCGGGCCTCGGCCCGATGAAAAACCGCAGCCTCGGCTGCGGTTTTTTCGTTTCTGGGCTGTGTTCTTCGCAGCTTCAGGGCAGTGGCGGCAGATCGGCCCCGGCCAGCAGAGGCGCAGCTGCGTCTTTGGCTGCCAGCAGCGCCGTGACCACCCCTGCTGGCAAGGGCCATTGCACGCCAATGACCGGGTCGTCGAAGCGGATGCTGCGCTCGCAGTCCTTCGCGTAGACATCGGTGGTCTTGTAGAGAAAGTGCGTGTCGTCTTCCAGTGCGATGAAGCCGTGGGCAAAACCTTCGGGCACCCAGAGCTGGCGCTTGTTGTCGGCGTTCAGCAGCACACCGGTCCAGCGGCCGAAATGGGGCGAGCCTTCGCGGATGTCCACGGCCACATCGAAGGCCGCACCCTTGACCACGCGCACCAGCTTGCCCTGCGCATGCGGCGGCAGCTGGTAGTGCAGGCCGCGCAGCACGCCGGCGCGGCTGCACGAGTGGTTGTCCTGCACGAAGGCGCGGGGTGCGGGCAGGCCCAGCGCCGCCAGCGCCGCATGGAAGCGCGGTTCGTTGAAGCTCTCGCTGAACCAGCCGCGTTCGTCGGCGAAGACGGCGGGCTCGACGATGACAACGCCGGGCAGCTCGGTGGGGATGAGCTTCATCGTCAGAACACTGTCTCGCGCAAGACGCGCATCAGGTACTGGCCGTAGCTGTTCTTCAGCATCGGCGCGGCCAGCGCTTCAAGCTGCGCAGCATCGATCCAGCCCGCGCGGTAGGCAATCTCCTCCGGGCAGGCCACCTTCAGGCCCTGGCGCTTCTCCAGCGTGGCGATGAACTGGCCGGCTTCCATCAGGCTGTCGTGCGTGCCGGTGTCCAGCCAGGCGTAGCCGCGGCCCATGATCTCCACGTCGAGCTGGCCCTGTTGCAGGTAGCGCTCGTTGACGGTGGTGATCTCCAGTTCACCGCGCGCGCTGGGCCGGATGGACGCGGCGATGTCGCAGACCTGTTCGTCGTAGAAGTACAGACCCGTGACCGCGTAGTTGCTCTTCGGCTTCGCTGGCTTTTCTTCGATGCTCAGCGCGCGCTTGTGCGCGTCGAAGGCCACCACGCCATAACGCTCGGGGTCGTGCACGTGGTACGCAAAGACGGTGGCGCCCTCGGGGCGGGCCTGGGCGCGCGCCAGCAGCGCCGCGAAGTCGTGGCCGTAGAAGATGTTGTCGCCCAGCACCAGCGCGCTGGGCGCGCCGGCCAGGAATTCGCGGCCGAGGATGAAGGCCTGCGCCAGGCCATCGGGGCTGGGCTGCACGCAGTAGCTCAAGCGCATGCCCCAGCGGCTGCCGTCGCCCAGCAGGGCCTGGAAACGCGGGGTGTCTTGCGGCGTGCTGATGATCAGCACCTCGCGCAGGCCGGCCAGCATCAGCGTGCTGAGCGGGTAGTAAACCATCGGCTTGTCGTACACCGGCAGCAGCTGCTTGCTGATGGCCAGCGTGGCCGGGTGCAGCCGGGTGCCGGAGCCACCGGCCAGGATGATGCCCTTGCGTTGCATGAAGTCTCCTCAAAAAGGGCCGATCGCAAGGCCGGCCTCGGGCTCAGTGGCCCGTGATCTCCGCGAGCAATCGATCCACGCCGGCCTGCCAGTGCGGCAGGTGCAGCCCGAAGGCCGCCTGCAGCCGCGCGGTGGACAGGCGAGAGTTCAACGGGCGCTGCGCCGGCGTCGGGTATTCGCTGGTGGGAATGGCGTGCACCGCCTCGGGCAGCGTCTTCAAGGTCTGCCCGTGGGCGTGCGCCCAGGCGATGACGTGCCGCGCATAACCGTGCCAGCTCGTCTCGCCGGCGGCCACGCAGTGGTAGGTGCCGGCCAGCGCGGGCTGGGTCTGCAGGCGTTGCAGGGCCAGCGCCGTGACATCGGCCAGCAGGTCGGCCCCGGTGGGCGCGCCGATCTGGTCGCTGATGACCTTCAGGCTCTCGCGCTCGGCCGCCAGGCGCAGCATGGTGCGGGCGAAGTTGCCGCCGCGCGCCGCATACACCCAGCTGGTCCGCAGGATGAGGTGGGTGCAGCCGCTGTCGCGCACCCGCTGCTCGCCTTCCAGCTTGGTGCGGCCGTAGACGCTGAGCGGCGCCGTGGGCGCGTCTTCGTCGCGCGGCAGCGCGCCGATGCCATCGAAGACATAGTCGGTGCTGTAGTGCACCAGCGTGGCCCCCAGCGTCGCAGCTTCTTCGGCCACCACGCCGGGCGCGGTAGCGTTCAGCGCGCGTGCGAGTTCGGGCTCGCTCTCGGCCTTGTCCACCGCGGTGTGCGCGGCGGCATTGACGATGATCTGCGGCCGCAGGCTGCGCACCAGCGCACGAAGGCTCTCGGGCTGCGAGAAATCGGCTTTCAGGTCGCCAGTGCTGTCGAAATCGCAGGCCACCACCTCGCCCAGCGGGGCCAGCGAGCGCTGCAGTTCCCAGCCGACCTGGCCGTTTTTTCCCAGCAACAGGATGGTGGTACTCATCGCGCGGCGTAGTTCTGCGAGAGCCAATCGCGGTAGCCACCGCTCTGCACATTGGCCACCCAATCGGCGTGCTCCAGGTACCAGCGCACCGTCTTGCGGATGCCGCTGGCGAAGGTTTCGGCCGGCCGCCAGCCCAGCTCACGCTCGATCTTGCGCGCGTCGATGGCGTAGCGGCGGTCGTGGCCGGGGCGGTCTTTCACGTAGGTGATCAGGCGCGCATAGGGGCCGGCCGGGTCGGGGCGCAGTTCGTCGAGCAGGCTGCAGACGATGTTCACGATGTCGATGTTGGCCTGCTCGTTCCAGCCGCCGATGTTGTAGACCTCACCCATGCGGCCACCGGCCAGCACGGCGCGGATGGCGCTGCAGTGATCGCCCACGTAAAGCCAATCGCGGATTTGCTGGCCGTCGCCGTACACCGGCAGTGGTTTGCCCGCCAGTGCGTTGACGATCATCAGCGGGATCAACTTCTCCGGGAAATGGAAGGGCCCGTAGTTGTTGCTGCAGTTGGTGGTGAGCACCGGCATCCCGTAGGTGTGGTGCCAGGCGCGCACGAGGTGGTCGCTGGCGGCCTTACTGGCGCTGTAGGGGCTGTTGGGCTCGTAGGGGTGGGTCTCGGTGAAGGCCGGTGCGTCGGGTGCCAGGCTGCCGTAGACCTCGTCGGTGCTGACGTGGTGGAAACGGAAGCCCGCCTTCTCCTCGCCTTGCAGCGTGTTCCAGTGCGCGCGCGCGGCCTCCAGCAGCGTGAAGGTGCCGTCGACGTTGGTCTTCATGAAAGCGCCGGGGCCGTGGATGCTGCGGTCGACGTGGCTCTCGGCCGCGAAGTGCACCAGGGCCCGCGGCCGGTGCTCGGCCAGCAGGCGGTCCGCCAGCTCGCGGTCGGTGATGTCGCCGTGCACGAACACATGCCGCGCATCGCCCTGCAGCGAGGCCAGGTTCTGCAGGTTGCCCGCGTAGGTGAGGGCGTCGAGGTTGACCACACGCTCGTCAGACTGGGCCAGCCAGTCGAGCACGAAGTTGCTGCCGATGAACCCGGCACCGCCGGTGACGAGAATGGTCATTGAGCCACCCGTCCATACGTGTCTTCAAAGCGCACGATGTCGTCTTCGCCCAGGTAGCTGCCGCTCTGCACCTCGATGATCTCCAGCGGCACCTTGCCGGGGTTGGCCAAGCGGTGGGTCTGGCCGAGCGGGATGTAGGTGCTCTGGTTCTCGGTGAGCATGATCACCTTGTCGCCGTTGGTGACCTCGGCGGTGCCGCTGACGACGATCCAGTGTTCGGCGCGGTGGTGGTGCATCTGCAGGCTCAGAGAAGCGCCCGGCTTGACCATGATGCGCTTGACCTGGTGGCGCGGGCCGTGGTCGATGCTGTCGTACCAGCCCCAGGGGCGGTGCACCTTGCGATGGAGCACCTGCTCGCCGCGCTGCTCGCGGCCGAGCTGGTTGACGATGTTCTTCACGTCCTGGCTCTTCTCGCGGCTGGCCACGAGCACGGCGTCGGGCGTTTCCACCACCACGACGTCGTCCAGCCCCACCACGCTGACCAGCCGGCTGGTGGCGTGCACCAGCGTGTTGCGGCTGTCGCTGACCATCGCGTCGCCCACGTGTGCATTGCCCGCGGCGTCTTTCGGCGTCACCTGCCAGACAGCTTCCCAGGCGCCGAGATCGTTCCAGCCGGCATCCAGCGCCTGCATGCGGATGTCGAGCACGCCGGGGCATTTCTCCATCACCGCGTAGTCCACCGATTCGCTGGGCACGGCCATGAACTCGGCCTTGCCCGGGCGCACGAACTTGGCATCGGTGCTGCGCACCGCCCAGGCGGCACGGCAGGCGCTGGCGATGTCGGGGCGGAACTTGTCCAGCGCTGCCATCCACACCGAGGCCTTCAGCACGAACATGCCGGCGTTCCAGAAGTAGGCGCCGCTGGCGACGTACTTCTCGGCCGTGGCCAGGTCGGGTTTTTCGACGAACTGCGCCACCTTCGCACCGTCGGCGCGGATATAGCCATAGCCGGTTTCTGGCCGGTCTGGCGTGATGCCCAGCACCGTGATGGCGCCTTCGGCCGCCATCGCCACCGCGCTGCGCAGTGCGGCGGTGTAGGCCGCGCCGTCGGTGACGGTCTGGTCGGCCGAGGCCACCACCAGCACCGGGTCGAGGCCGCTTTCCAGCGCCTGCAGCGCGGCCAGCGTCACCGCCGGTGCGGTGTTGCGGCCCGCCGGCTCCAGCAGCACGGCGCCGGGTTCGCTCTTCAGTTCACGCAATTGGTCGAGTACCAGGAAGCGGTGCTCTTCGTTGCCGACGATCACCGGCGCCGACACGGCCAGCGTGTCATTGGCCAGCCCGTCCAGCCGCGCCACGGCCTGCTGGAACAGACTGGTGTTGCCCGACAGCACGAGAAACTGTTTCGGGAAGCCGGCGCGCGACAGCGGCCACAGCCGGGTGCCCGAGCCGCCGGCCATCACCACGGGTTGAACGGCGATCTTGCTCATGCTTCAAATCCTTGCGGGTTCATCGATTGCCAGCGCCAGCTGTCGGCGCACATGCGGTCCAGGTCGTGCCGGGCCTGCCAGCCCAGGAGCTCACGCGCGAGCGTGGGGTCGGCGTAGCAGGCGGCCACGTCGCCGGGCCGGCGCGGCATCACCTGGTGCGCCAGATCGCGGCCGCTGGCTTGCGCGTAGGCCGTCAGCACATCCAGCACGCTGTAGCCGCGGCCGGTACCCAGATTCACGGTGAAACTGCCCGGCGCGTCGAGCAGGTGTCTCAGCGCGGCCACATGCCCCGCGGCCAGGTCGTCGACGTGGATGTAGTCGCGCACACCGGTGCCGTCATGCGTGGGGTAGTCCTTGCCGAACACTTGCAGGAAGGGCCGCCGGCCCACCGCCACCTGCGCCACGTAGGGCATCAGGTTGTTGGGGATGCCGCGCGGGTCTTCGCCGATGCAGCCGCTCTCGTGCGCGCCCACGGGGTTGAAGTAGCGCAGGCAGCCTGTCTGCCAGGACGGGTTCGCGGTGCCGATGTCGCGCAGGATGGTCTCGCCGATCAGCTTGGTCTGGCCGTAGGGGTTGGTGGCCGAGAGCGGAAAGCCCTCGGTGATGGGCAGCGTGGCCGGGTCGCCGTAGACCGTCGCGCTGCTGCTGAACACGAAGCGGTGGACCCCGTTTTGTTGCATCACGCGGCAGACGTTGAGCAGCCCGCCGATGTTGTTGGCGTAGTACGCCAGCGGCTTTTGCGTCGATTCACCCACCGCCTTGAAGGCCGCGAAGTGCACGGTGGCGTCGATGCGGTGACGCTGGAAGACGGCCTCCATGGCCCCGGCGTCACAGACATCGGCGCGCTCGAAGACCGGACGTGTGCCCGAGAGCGCTTCCAGCCGCTTCAGCACCTCGGGCGAGCTGTTGGAGAAGTCGTCGACCCCGACAACATCGAAGCCCGCGGCCAGCAGGGCCAGCCAGGTGTGCGACGCGATGTAGCCGGTGGCGCCGGTCAGCAGAACGGTGGGTTTCATTGCAGCAGCAGTTGGGCCGAGCAGCCGACGCTGCGCATGTCCAGGTTGTTGACGAGTTCGCCGACACCACGCCGTTTTTCCTGGCCGTAGTCGCAGCCCAGTTGCACGTTGCGCAGCGGCGCCCAGCGCACGCCGAGGTTGAAGTAGTTGATGTCGTCCTTGCCGCGCGCCGTCAGCGGCAGGAAGGGATTCTCGGTCGTGCGCACGAGGTCGCGGCTGTGGCGCATCACCGAGGTGGTGATGGTGATCTTGGCCGTGGCCGCGTAGTCGGCCTGCACGCGCCAGGTGCGGTTGCTGCGGCTGTAGTCGGCGGTGGCGGGCAGGAAAAACACCGCGGTGGCGTACGAGTCCTGGCCGGTGTCGCGCGTGAAGGTGGTCTGGATGAAGACCTTGCCGCTGAGCTGCCACGACCAGGTGGCGTTGCCGGTGACGCCGGAAAAGTCGCGCCGCTCGTTGAGGTCGTAGCGGGTCTTGCCGCTGCTGATGCGCAGGTCGAAGGCGCTGGCGCCCGTGGGGCGGTAGGCCGCGGTCAGCTGCAGGTCGTCGCGGCGGAAGCGGTCGGCCTGGAATCCATCGGCCGTGGTGCGGAACTTCGGGTAACGCCCGCGCGAGGCGCCCAGGGCCAGGCCCACCGAGGTGATGCTGCTGGGCCGCCACTGGAAGCCCAGCGACGCCGAGTCCTGCGCAAAGTTGCGCGACTGCACGTCGGGCCGGTCCAGCGAGTTCTTCACATCGGTGCGCCCGCCCGTGAGCTCGAAGCTCCAGGCCGTGACCAGGCCCACCGATACACGCGTGGTCAGCGACTGCACCGTCTCCAGGTTCTTGTCGCCCAGAAAGCCGATCTCGAAGGGGTTGAAGCGCTGCAGGCTGCGCGAGGCGCTGCCCGACAGCGAGCCGGAAATGCGTTCGGCCGTCGACCAGTCGAGCCCGAGGCGCCCGCTGTAGCCACGGTTGTTGAAGATGGTGTTGCTGTCGTAGCGCGTGTCGCGCAAGGCCACGTTGCCATAGGCGCGCTGGCGGCCGAAGCGCTGGTCGAAGCCGGCGAGCAGCGAGGTGGTCGACACGGTGTCTTCGGCCTCGAAGCCCGGGGGCGGGCTCTGCCCGATGGCGAGCTCCAGCACGTTGTCCTGCTTGGCAACGTTGTAAGAGCCACCTATGAACCACGGGCTGTTTTGCGCTGCGGCGCCGCTGCCCAGCAGCGGCAGCACCAAGGCCAATGCGGTGGCCAGCGGGGCGGTCGCGGTCGGGCGCTGGGGGCGTCGGCGGGTCATCGGGGGTGGCGCTCCTGGCCGTGGTGGCCGTCGGGTTCGGGCGGGTCTGGGCGTCTGGCCGGCGGCCTAGTAGGCGTTGCGGTCGAAAAACACCAGCTTGATGGTGCGCGCGATGATCTGCAGATCGAGCCCGAGCGACCAGTTGCGCAGATATTCAAGATCGTATTCCACGCGCGCCTGCATCTTCTCGATGGTGTCGGTCTCGCCGCGGTGGCCGTGGATTTGTGCCCAACCGGTGATGCCGGGCTTGACCTTGTGGCGCACCATGTAGGCCTTGATGAGCTGGCGGTACTGCTCGTTGTGCGCCACCGCGTGCGGCCGCGGGCCGACGATGCTCATGCGCCCTTGCAGCACGTTGACGAACTGCGGCAGTTCGTCCAGTGAACTCCTGCGCAAAAAGGCGCCGAAGGGCGTGATGCGCGGGTCGTCCTTGGTGGCCTGCGGCACCACGGCGCCGTTGTCCTGCGCCCGCATGCTGCGGAACTTGTAGACGATGATCTCTTCGCCATCCAGCCCGTTGCGGCGCTGGCGAAAGATCACCGGCCCCGGGGAACTCAGCTTCACGCCCAGCGCGATCAGGGCCAGCAAGGGGGCGATCAGCACCAGGATCAGCCCCGCCAGCACCACGTCCGACACCCGTTTCACCAGCCGGTTGGTGCCCGTGAAGGGGGTCTCGCACAGGCCCACCACGGGCACGCCGTTCATGTCCTGCAGCCGGCCCTGGATGATGCTGATGCCGAAGACATCGGGCACGAAAAACACGCTGGCGGTGGTGCCCTGCACCTCTTCGAGCAGCGCCACGATGCGCGGCTGGCTGCCCAGCGGCAGCGTGATGTAGACCTCGTGCACGCCGTGTTCGCGGATGTAGGGCGCCACCTGCTTGAGCGTGCCCAGGCGCAGGCCGGCGGCGTCGGGGTCGACACGGTCGTCGGCGCGGTCGTCGAAATAGCCCAGGAAGGCCAGACCGATGTCACCGCGGGCCTGGAAGGCGCGCGAGACCTTCACGCCCAGGGCCCCAGCCCCCACGACGACGGCACTGCGGCGGTTTTCGGGCTGCGCGGCGGCGCGGCGCAGCAGCTTGCGCCCCGTGAAGAAGGCGGTCCACTGCAGCGCTGGCGCGATCAGGCCCCACCACAGCAGCACTTCGGGCTCGAAGAGGCCCAGGCTGCGCGTGGCGTAGCCGCACAGCGCCAGGATGAAGAGCAGGCTCACCCATGAGGTGCTGATGTCGACCGCGATGTTCAGCGGGCGGTCCCAGAAGCGGTTGCGGCCCGGGAAGGTGAGGGCGAAGATCAGCAGGCACAGCGTGAGGTCCGAGCGCCCGATCGGCACCTCGAACCAGGCCGACACCAACAGGAAGACCACCACCGTGATCGTCGGCTCCAGGAAGGCCGCGACCAGCGAGGTCACCGACTGCGGTGCGCTGTAAAAGGTTCTTTTGTAGCCTCGTTCTTCGAACATCAGGGGGCGGGCAGGGAGGCCAGGGGCCGGGTGGCGCCGGGCCCTGGCGGGGCCGGACTGGGGCCCTTGAAAAGAAGGCAGGGGCCCCGGCGCCGCACCTGCGGAACGCCAACCGTCAAGCGCCTGATTCTGGCGCAAAGCCCTGCAGCCGCCCCGCCTGTGTCCGCACCCCGCCCGCCCTGTGAACAGGGGGGCCTGCCTACAATCGCGCAATGCTTCACAGTCTGCAAGCGCTGCTCGCGCCCGCCCTCGTTGAACGGCTCACGCTGGTCTTCAACCACGTGCTCGGCGCCGAGCGCGTCGCCACCGACAAGCTGCGGCCGCACGCCGGGCGCACGCTGTCGCTGACCCTGGAGAATTGGCCAGCTGTGCTGCCTGCAGCGCCAGCGCTGGCCTGGCGTGTCACGCCGGCGGGCCTGCTGGAGTGGTGCGGCGCCGAGGGTGCGCCCCAGGCCGATCTGCACATCAAGCTCGAAGCCTCGAACCCCGCGCTGCTGCTGGCGCGCACCGTGGGCGGTGCGCCGCCGCCGGTGCAGATCGACGGTGATGCCCAGCTGGCCGGTGACGTGAACTGGCTCCTGCAGAACTTGCGCTGGGATGTGGCGGCCGATCTGGAGCGCCTGTTCGGCGCCGGCCCGGCGCAGACGCTGCAGCAAGCCGGCGCCAGCCTGGCCGCCGCGCTGCGCACCGGTTTGAAGAGCCTGGCCGAGCTCGGCCAGCGCCTGCGCCCGCGCGGCCCTTGATGCAGCCGCTGCGCCGCCGATGAAGCAGTTCGGCCGCCTGGTGACCATCGTGGTCACCGTCCTGCGTTTCGGGCTCGACGAGCTCGCGCTGTCGGCCTTTCGGCAGGCTTCAGTGCGTGCGCTGGTGCGCATCGTCACCATCGGCCGCCGCCTCGACGCGCCGCGCGGCGAGCGCCTGCGCCAGGGCCTGGAACGGCTGGGCCCCATCTTCGTGAAGTTCGGCCAGGTGCTGTCCACCCGGCGCGACCTGATCCCGCTGGACGTGGCCGACCAGCTGGCGCGTCTGCAAGACCGTGTTCCGCCCTTCCCGGCGGCCGAGTCGCGCGCGCTGGTGGAAAAAGCCTTCAGCCGCCGCATCGACGAGGTCTTCGCCAGTTTCGAGGTCGAGCCCGTGGCCAGCGCCTCGATAGCCCAGGTTCATTTTGCGGTGCTGAAAGACGGGCGCGAGGTGGCCGTGAAGGTGCTGCGCCCGGGCATGCTGAAGGTCATCGACCAGGACCTCTCGCTGCTGCACCTGCTGGCGCGCTGGGTCGAGCGGCTCTCGCACGACGCGCGGCGCCTGAAGCTGCGCGAGGTGGTGGCCGAGTTCGACGGCCACCTGCATGACGAGCTGGACCTCGTGCGCGAGGCCGCCAACGCCAGCCAGCTGCGCAGCAACATGAAGGGCCTGAACCTGGTGATGGTGCCCGAGATGGTGTGGGAGCTCTGCACCGCCAGCGTCATCGTGATGGAGCGCATGAAGGGCGTGCCCATCAGCCAGATCGAGCGCATCCGCGCCGCCGGCGTCGACATCCCCAAGCTCGCGCGTGACGGCGTCACCATCTTCTTCACCCAGGTCTTCCGCGACGGCTTCTTCCACGCCGACATGCACCCGGGCAACATCCAGGTCAGCCTCGACCCGGCCACCTTCGGCCGCTACATCGCGCTCGATTTCGGCATCGTCGGCACGCTGACCGACACCGACAAGGAATACCTGGCCTACAACTTCATCGCCTTCTTCCGGCGTGATTACAAGAGGGTGGCCGAGCTGCACATCGAAAGCGGCTGGGTGCCCCGCGAGACGCGGGTGGATGCGCTGGAGGCCGCCATCCGCACCGTCTGCGAGCCGATGTTCGACCGCCCGCTGCGCGAGATCTCTCTCGGCCAGGTGCTGCTGCGCCTGTTCCAGACCTCGCGCCGCTTCAATGTGCAGATCCAGCCGCAGCTGGTGCTGTTGCAGAAGACGCTCTTGAACATCGAAGGCCTGGGCCGCGATCTCGACCCTGATCTTGACCTCTGGACCACGGCCAAGCCCTTCCTGGAGCGCTGGATGAACGAGCAGGTGGGCTGGCGCGGCCTGCTGCGCCGGCTGGAGCGTGAAGTGCCGGCCTACACCAAGCTGCTGCCCCAACTGCCGCGCCTGGTGCACCAGGCTTTGCAGCAGGCTGCCGATCCGGCCGAGAACGCCACGCTGGCGGCGCTGCTCGCCGAGCAGCGGCGCACCAACCGGCTGCTGCAGACCGTGCTCTGGGCGGGCGCCGGCTTCGTGGCCGGCGCCCTGGTGGCACGCGTGCTCACGCTCTGGCCGGGCTGAGCAGCGGCGTCGTTGGCGGGCCGGTTTCGGGCCGGCCGACTACAATTGTCGGTTTTCGAATCAACGGCCCAGCCATGCCCATCTACGCTTACCGCTGCACCAGCTGCGGGCACGCGCAAGACGTGCTGCAGAAGATGTCGGACGCGGTGCTCACCGTGTGTCCGGCCTGTGGTGCCTCGACCTACGCCAAGCAAGTGACGGCCGCGGGTTTCCAGCTCAAGGGTTCGGGCTGGTACGTCACCGACTTCCGCGGTGGCAACACCGGTGCGGCCAAGCCCGAAGCCAAGCCCGAGGCGGGTGCCGGCACGGGTGCGCCTGCTGTGTCGGCACCGGCGCCGGCTGCTGCTGGCGGCAGTGCGCCGTCTGCCGCGCCGGCCCCGGCCGCTTCGCCGCCTGCGCCCAGCAGCGGCGGCTCGGCCGCCTGATGCCGCGCCGCCGGCCCCGGCTCTTGCTGCCGCCCCCGTTCTTGCGCCTGCCGTGAAGAAGTATCTTGTTGCCGGCTTGCTGGTCTGGCTGCCGCTGGCAGTCACGATCTGGCTGCTGTCATGGCTGCTCGGCTCGCTCGATGGCGTGTTCGCCGCGGTGCTCTCGGCCACGCAGGCCGTGTTGCCTGAATCGGCCCACGCCGGCCTAGAGCGCCTGCGCCATGTGCCCGGCCTGGGCGTGGTGGCGGTGGTGGCGGCGCTGCTGCTGACCGGCGTGTTCGCCGCCAACATGGTGGGCCAGTGGTGGTTGTCGCAGTGGGACCGGCTGATGGGCAAGATCCCCATCGTCAAGAGCATCTACAACTCGGTCAAGCAGGTCTCCGACACGCTCTTCAGCAGCAACGGCAACGCCTTCCGTGAAGCCGTGCTCGTGCAGTACCCGCGCCAGGGCTCGTGGACCATCGCCTTCGTCACCGGCAAGCCCGGTGGCGAGGTGGCCGAGCACCTGCCCGGCGACTACGTCAGCGTCTATGTGCCGACCACGCCCAACCCGACCTCGGGCTTTTTTCTGATGATGCCGCGCTCGGACATCCTCGAGCTGAAGATGAGCGTCGACGAAGCCCTGAAGTACGTGATCTCGATGGGCGTCGTGGGCCCGGGCGGTGAAGCCTTGCCCGCCCCGGCCGCCGCCCGAAATTGACCGGGCTGGCGCGGCCCGGCAGCCGGCCAGCCCTGACGGGCCGCACCGCAGCGCGGTGCTGCAGCCCGCAAGAGTGCCAGCACGAATCTCGGCGTGTAGCGCGCGTTGGCCCGCAAGACACGCCCCACCCGCAAGATCCATTGAAATCGCCCGCATCTGGAGTGCAAGCATGAGAACCACCTACTGTGGCCTGGTCAGCGAAACGCTGATGGACCAAACCGTCACGCTGATGGGCTGGGCCCACCGCCGCCGTGACCACGGCGGCGTCATCTTCATCGACCTTCGCGACCGCGAAGGCCTGGTGCAGATCGTCTGCGACCCCGACCGCGCCGAAACTTTCAAAACCGCCGAGGGCGTACGCAACGAGTTCTGCCTGCAAGTGGTGGGCAAGGTGCGTGCGCGCCCGGCCGGTACCGAGAACGCCGGCCTCACCAGCGGCAAGATCGAGGTGCTGTGCCACGAGCTGACGGTGCTGAACCCCAGCGTCACGCCGCCCTTCCCGCTGGACGACGACAACCTCAGCGAGACCGTGCGCCTGACGCACCGCGTGCTGGACCTGCGCCGCCCGCAGATGCAGAAGAACCTGATGCTGCGCTACCGCGTGGCCATCGAGGTGCGCAAGTTCCTCGACGAGCAGGGTTTCATCGACATCGAGACGCCCATGCTCACGAAGAGCACGCCCGAAGGCGCGCGTGACTACCTCGTGCCCAGCCGCGTGCACGACGGCATGTTCTTCGCGCTGCCGCAGAGCCCTCAACTGTTCAAGCAATTGTTGATGGTGGCCGGCTTCGACCGTTACTACCAGATCACCAAGTGCTTCCGTGACGAAGACTTGCGCGCCGACCGCCAGCCCGAGTTCACGCAGATCGATATCGAGACCAGCTTCCTCAACGAAGAAGAGATCCGCGCCATCACCGAGGCCATGATCCGCACGGTCTTCCGCAAGACCATGGGCCTGGAGCTGCCGGTCTACGCGCAGATGACCTACGGCGAGGCGATGTTCAAGTACGGCAGCGACAAGCCCGACCTGCGCGTGAAGCTGGAGTTCACCGAACTCACCGAGGTGATGAAGACGGTGGATTTCAAGGTGTTCAGCGGCCCGGCCACCACGCCGGGCGGCCGTGTGGTCGCGCTGCGCGTGCCGGGAGGCGGCGAGATGAGCCGCGGCGAGATCGACGCCTACACCGAGTTCGTGAAGATCTACGGCGCCAAGGGCCTGGCCTGGATCAAGGTCAACGACGCCGGCAAGGGCCGCGAGGGCCTGCAGAGCCCCATCGTCAAGAACCTGCACGACGCGGCGATTGCCGAGGTCATCGCACGTACCGGCGCCTGCAACGGCGACCTGATCTTCTTCGGTGCCGACAAGGCCAAGGTCGTCAACGACGCCATCGGCGCGCTGCGCCTGAAGGTGGGCCACAGCGAGTTCGGCCGCAACCACGGCCTCTTCGAAGACACCTGGAAGCCGCTGTGGGTGGTGGACTTCCCGATGTTCGAGTACGACGACGATGGCAAGCGCTGGAACGCCGTGCACCACCCCTTCACGGCCCCGAAGGACGGCCACGACGAGCTGATGAAGACCGACCCCGGCGCCTGCATCGCCAAGGCCTACGACATGGTGCTCAACGGCTGGGAGATCGGCGGCGGCAGCGTGCGCATCCACCGCGCCGACGTGCAGGCCCGTGTGTTCGAGGCGCTGAACATCACGCCCGAAGAGCAGAAGGTGAAGTTCGGCTTCCTGCTCGACGCGCTGCAGTACGGCGCGCCGCCGCACGGCGGCCTGGCCTTCGGCCTGGACCGCATCGCCACGCTGATGACGGGCGCCGAAAGCATCCGCGACGTGATCGCCTTCCCGAAGACGCAGCGTGCGCAATGCCTGCTGACCGGGGCGCCAAGCTTCGTGGATGAAGCGCAGCTGCGCGAGCTGCACATCCGCCTGCGCAACCCCACGCCTGCGGCCTGAGTGGTGGGGGCATCGCCCCCTGCTGCAGAATGAAAGGGCGCTATCAGGCGCCCTTTTTTGTGCCCTTTTTGCGCCCGTTGCCCATCTCAGGTGCCCCTGTGAACCAGCCTCGCCCTCCCAAGATCCCGCGTTCGGTGCTGGTGCTCATCCACAGCCCGGCGCTGGAGGTGCTGCTGATCGAGCGCGCCGACCGCCCCGGCTACTGGCAGAGCGTCACCGGCAGCCTCGATGCCGAAGACGAACCGCTGGCCGCCACCGCGCGGCGCGAGGTGCTGGAAGAGACGGGCATCGACATCGATGCGGTGGGCGGCGTGCTCACCGACTGGCGGCAAGAAAACGTCTACGAGATCTTCCACACCTGGCGCCACCGCTACGCGCCGGGTGTCACGCACAACACCGAGCACGTCTTCAGCCTGTGCGTGCCGCGCAGCACACCCGTGGTGCTGGCGCCGCGCGAACATCTGGCGCACGCCTGGATGCCGTGGAACGAGGCCGCCGCGCGCTGTTTTTCGCCCAGCAACGCCGAGGCCATCCGCCAGCTGCCGCGGCGTACGGGCGGCACCGCGGCATGAAGCTCAAGCCGCTGCAATCGTCGCTGATGCCGGCGGCCGGCCCGCGCGAGCCGGGGGCGCTGCGCGTGGCCACCTACAACATCCACAAGGGCGTGCGCGGCCTCGGGCCCCGCAAGCGGCTGGAGATCCACAACCTCGGCCAGGCCATGGAGGCTTTCGACGCCGACCTGATCTTCCTGCAGGAGGTGCGCGCCTTCCACACGCGCGAGGCGCGGCGTTTCGACCGCACGCACTTCGGCTGGCCCGAAGAAGGCCAGGCCGAGTTCCTGGCGCCCGAAGGTTACGAGGTGGCCTACCGCAGCAATGCCGTCACGCGCCACGGCGAGCATGGCAATGCGCTGCTCTCGCGCTGGCCGCTGGGCGATGTGGGCCACCATGACGTGAGCGACCACCGCTTCGAGCAGCGCGGGCTGCTGCACGTGCCGGTGGCCTGGTCCGGGCGCACGGTGCACGCGGTGGTGGTGCATTTCGGCCTCGTGCACCGCAGCCGCGTGCGCCAGGTGCAGCGCCTGGCGAGCTTCATCGAGGCCGAGGTGCCCGCCGGCGAGATGCTGGTGGTGGCCGGCGACTTCAACGATTGGGGCGAAAAGCTCGACGCGCCCATGGCCGAGCTGGGCCTCGCCCGCGCCTGCGCGCCGGGCGCGCGGCGCGGCGACAGCCTCACCTTTCCCTCGCTGGCGCCGGTGTTCGGGCTCGACCGCTTCTACGTGCGCGGCCTGGCCTGCCGCTCGATGCTGGTGCCGCGTGGCAGCAACTGGGCACGCATGTCCGACCACCTGCCGCTGGTGGCAGAACTCGTCGCGGCAACCGGGGTGGCGGCCGGGGTTCTCAGCGCCGCCGGGCCGGCGGCCGCCGCCTGATGCCGGGCCTGGACCTCGGCCGCCTGCGCAGCTGGACGGTGGTGCCGGCGCCGCGCTACGGGGGTGGCAACCAGGTGGAACTGCTGCAGGGCGGCGACGCGCTCTTCCCGCGCATGCGCGAGGCCATCGCCGCGGCGCAGCACGAGGTCTGGCTGGCCACCTACATCTTCCACGACGACCCCGCCGCCACCGCCCTGGCCGTGGCGCTGAAAGAAGCTGCCGGCCGCGGCGTGGCCGTGCACGTGGTGGTGGACGGTTTCGGCAGTATCAAGACGATGGCGGGTGTGCGCGCGCTCTTCGCTGACAGCGGCGTGAAGCTGGAGGTCTTCCGCCCGCTCGACCGCTGGTACAGCTGGCTGCAGCCCGGCCAGTTGCGCCGCCTGCACCAGAAGCTGTGCGTGTGCGATGACAGCACGGCCTTCGTGGGCGGCATCAACCTCATCGACGACCGCCACGACATGAACCACGGCTGGACCGACACGCCGCGGCTCGACTACGCCGTGCAGGTGCAAGGCCCGCTGGTGGCGCAGGTGCACGCCACCACGCGCGCGATGTGGGCCCGCGCCCACCTGTGGCGTGATTGGCGTGACGAGGTGCGTGCGCTGGCCCGCGGCGGCCGGCCCGTGAAAGACGCCATGAAACTGGTGCGGCAGCTGCGCGCGCGCAGCCCCGAAGGCCAGGCCGCGGTGGCCGAAGCGGCGCGCGACCGCTCGCCCATGCGCGCCGCCTTCCTGGTGCGCGACAACCTGCGCCAGCGCCGCATCATCGAACGCAGCTATGTCGAGGCCATCCGCCGTGCGCAGCACCGCGTGGAGCTGGCCGTGCCCTATTTCTACCCGGGCCGTGCCTTCCGCCGCGCGCTGCGCCACGCGGCGCGGCGCGGCGTGCAGGTGCGGCTGCTGCTGCAGGGCAAGGTGGACTACCGCATCGCCGCGCTGGCCGCGCGCGCGCTCTACGACGAACTGCGCGCCCACGGCGTGCGCATCTTCGAGTACACGCCGGCCTTCCTGCACGCCAAGGTGGCCGTGGTTGATGACGACTGGGCCACGGTGGGCAGCAGCAACATCGACCCGCTGAGCCTGCTGCTCAACCTGGAGGCCAACGTGGTGGTGCGCGATGCCGAATTCGCCGCCAGCCTGCGCGCCAGCCTGGAGCAGGCTTTTGCGCTGTCGCTCGAAGTGAGTGGCGTGCCCGAGCGCACCGGCTGGCGCCGCTGGCTGCACCGCGGCGCGGTGGCCTGGGCGGCCAACCTCTACCTGCGTGTGGCCGGCATCACCGGGCGGTATTGAAAGGCTTCAAAGGCCGGCGTGATGCCGCAGCCAGGCGCCGGTTACGCTCAGTGCCATGTCAGCTTCCAAAGCACCGGCGCGACGGCCCCGCAAAACCCAGCGTGGCGCTCGGCCCCCGCGCCGTGCCGCGGAGCAGCGCATCGACCTCGCCTTGCAAGGCGGCGGCTCGCACGGCGCCTTCACCTGGGGCGTGCTCGACCGGCTGCTGGAAGACGAGAGCCTCGGTGTCGACGGCGTCTCGGGCACCAGCGCCGGCGCCTTGAACGCCGCGGTGATGGCCACCGGCTGGGCCGAAGGCGGGCGCGCCGGTGCACGCGCGGCGCTGGCGGCCTTCTGGCACGACGTGGCCACGCCGGCCGGCAGCGCCTGCTTCGGCCGCACCGCTGCCGCGCCGCCGGGGCTGGCGGCCTACAACCTCGACGCGAATCCGTTTTACCTGCTCAGCCAGCAGTGGCTGAAGCTCTTCAGCCCCTACCAGTTCAACCCCTTCAACGTGCCTGGCGGCGACCCGCTGCGCGCCATCGTGCAGCGCCACGTGCGGCCGGCGGCGCTGCGCGAGGGGCCGCTGTCGGTGTTTGTCACCGCCACCTCGGTGCGCACCGGGCAGCCGCGGGTCTTCGGCCGCCTGGCCCTGGGCAGCGAGATCGGCATCGATGCGCTGCTGGCCAGCGCCTGCCTGCCGCAGCTCTTTCGCGCGGTGCAGATCGAGGGCGAGGCCTACTGGGACGGCGGCTACAGCGGCAACCCCGCGCTCTGGCCCTTGATCTACGAAACGCCCACGCTCGATGTGCTGCTGGTGAAGATCAACCCGCTGGTGCGTGAAGGCCTGCCCGACACGCCGGCCGAGATTGCCGACCGCGTCAACGAGATCACCTTCAACGCCGGTCTGATGGGCGAGTTGCGCGCCATCGGCTTCGTGCAGCGTCTGGTGGAAGAAGGCCGGCTGGAACCCGGCCGCTACAAACACCTGCGCCTGCACATGGTGGCCGACGACGAAGGCCTGGCGCCGCTGCACCCTTCAAGCAAGCTCAACACCGAGCGCAGTTTTCTGGAGGCGCTGCACAGCCTGGGCCGCGCGGCAGCCGAGCGCTGGCTGCAGGCGCACCGCGACGGCGTCGGCCGCCGCTCGACCCTGGACCTCGACGCCTTCCTCTCCCCGCACCGTGGCTGAAGACCTCATCGTGCAGCGGCCCGAGGGCCTGTACTGCCCGGCCGGTGATTTCCACATCGACCCCTGGCGCCCGGTGGCGCGTGCCGTCATCACCCACGCCCACGCCGACCACGCGCGCCGCGGCCACGGCGCCTACCTGGCCACGGCCATCAGCGAGGGCGTGCTGCGTTCGCGCTTGGGGCAGATCACCCTGCAGGGCCTGGCCTATGGCGAAGCGGTGCTGGTCAACGGCGTGCGCGTCTCGCTGCACCCGGCCGGGCACGTGCTGGGCTCGGCCCAGGTGCGGGTGGAACACGCGGGCCAGGTGTGGGTGGCCTCGGGCGACTACTTCACGAGTGGCCACACCGACGACACCAACACCACCTGCGCCGCCTTCGAGCCGGTGCGCTGCCACTGTTTCATTTCTGAGAGCACCTTCGGCCTGCCCATCTACCGCTGGCGCCCGCAGGCCGAGCTGATGGCCGAGATCAACGCCTGGTGGGCCGCCAACGCTGCCGCCGGCCGCGCCAGCCTGCTGCTGGGCTACAGCTTCGGCAAGGCGCAGCGCCTGCTGGCGGGGGTGGACGCAGCCATCGGGCCGCTCATCGTGCATGGCGCGGTGGAGCCGCTGAACGAGGCCTACCGCGCTGCCGGCGTGGCCTTGCCGCCCACGCTGCGGCTGGAGGCGGTGCAGGACAAGGCGCTGCTGCAGCGTGCGCTGGTGGTGGCGCCGCCGGCGGTGCTGGGCAGCGCCTGGGCGCGCAAGCTGGGCGAACAGAGCGACGCCTTTGCCAGCGGCTGGATGCAGCTGCGCGGCGCGCGCCGCCGCCAGGGCGTGGACCGGGGCTTCGTGCTTTCAGACCACGCCGACTGGCCGGGCCTGCAGCAAGCCATCGCCGCCACCGGCGCCAGCCGCGTGATCGTCACGCATGGCTACGAGGCCGTGATGGTGCGCTGGCTGCAGCAGCAGGGGCTGGAAGCGGGCAGCTTCCGCACCGAGTTCGGCGCCGATGACGGCGAGGTGCCGGCGGCCCTGGCGGGAACACCTGTCGAAGCGGGCTGATCCGCCGACGGCAGGATCCGATCAAGGACTGCCGCGGAACCGGCTTCGCCGGGCCGCCGGCAGAGCCCCCTCGGGGGGTGGCGCTGCCGCGTCAGCGGCAAGCCTGGGGGTCAATCATTCGCCGGTTGACCGACCAGCTGAACGTCGAGGCGCGGTTCTTTGACCTTCGCATCGGTGCGGCTCTCGACGAAGATGCGCTTCGGGTCGACGCCGCGGTCGCTGAGGTATTTGCGCAGCGCCTGCAGGCGCGCCGGCGTGAGGTCGCGTTCACCGGCGTGGCCGGTGCCGTCGATGTTCCACGGGCCCACGGGAATCAGCAGCGCCACTTCCACCTGTAGGCCCAGCGCATTGACGATGAGGTCGGTGAGCTGGGTCTTCGCGGCATCGGTGAGCTGGTCGCCCTTGAACAAGCCCTTGGCCGGCAGCGAGACCGTGCGCGACTTGTCCTTCTGCTCGGCCAGCTGGCTGGGCGGTGGTTTCACCACCGGCTGATCGCCCGGCGCGGCGCGTGCCGCGGTGGCGGCCACGGTGGCCAGGGTGGCCCCCAGCAGCAAGGCGGCGGCCAGGCGCCAGGCCGGCCGCGGCAGCGCCTGGGACTTGGAACGCAGAACAGCGGGCTGTCTCATGGGGCTCCCTTCGAGAACATCGGTGCATTGTGCCTGGGTGGGCTGTGCGCGCGCGGGTGTGCATCATGCGCAGATGCGCCGTTTTGCCGAGCTTTACCAGGCCCTGGATGCCAGCACCGCCACGCAAGACAAGGTGGGGGCCTTGCGCCGGTATTTCCAGTCCGCGCCAGCGGCCGATGCCGCCTGGGCGGTGTACTTCCTGGCCGGCGGCAAACCGCGCCAGGTGGTGCCCACGGCGCTGCTGCGCGAACTGGCCTGCCAGCAAGCGGGCGTCGATGACTGGCTCTTCGAGGCCTGCTACCAGGCCGTGGGCGACCTCGCCGAAACCATCGCCCACATCCTGCCGCCCGGCCCTGCCGGCCTGCCGTCCGATGAGCTGGGCCTGGCCGTCTGGGTGGAAGAACGCCTGCTGCCGCTGCGCGGCCTGGCACCGGCCGAGCAGGCGGCACGCCTGGCAGCGGCCTGGCAGCAGCTGGATGCAGCCGGGCGCTTTTTGCTCGTCAAGCTGATCGGCGGCGGTTTCCGCGTCGGCGTGAGCAAGCTGCTGGTGCAGCGCGCATTGGGCGAGACCGCTGGGCTGGACGCCAAGCTGATGGCGCAGCGCCTGGTGGGCTGGACCGAAGCCCGCCGCACGCCCAGCGCCGAGCGTTACCTGGCGCTGCTGGCGCCGCCCGGCACGCAGGCCGCGCCCGATGGCCAGCCCTATCCCTTTTTCCTGGCGCACGCGCTGCAGGCCGAGCTGGCGGGTTTCGAAGCCCAGCTCGGGCCGCCGAATGCGTGGCTGGTGGAGTGGAAGTACGACGGCATCCGCGCCCAGGTCGTCAAGCGCGCGGGCCAGGTGTGGATCTGGTCGCGTGGCGAGGAGCTGGTCACCGAACGGTTCCCCGAGGTGATGGCCGCCGCGTCGGCCTGGCCCGACGGCACCGTGGTCGACGGTGAATTGCTGGTGTGGCCGGCCGGGGCCGAACACCCGGCCTCGTTTGCGCAGCTGCAGCCGCGCATCACACGCAAGACCCTGCCCAAGAAACTGCTGGCCGACGCGCCCGTGGTGCTGCTGGCCTACGACCTGCTGGAAAGCGGCGGCGCCGACCAGCGTGCCTTGCCTCAGCACGAACGCCGCGCCGCGCTGCTGGCGCTGGCCGCTGCGCTGCCGGCCGAAGCGCCCTTGCGCGTATCGCCCGAAGTCAGCGCCGCCAGCTGGCCCGCGCTGGCGCAGCTGCGCGAAGGTGCACGCGAAAGGGGTGTCGAAGGATTCATGCTCAAGCAGCGGGCCAGCGCGTACGGCAGCGGCCGCACCAAGAGCGAGGGCACCTGGTGGAAGTGGAAGCTGGCGCCGCTGGCGGTGGATGCCGTGCTCGTCTACGCCCAGGCCGGCCACGGCCGCCGTGCCAGCGTCTACACCGATTACACCTTCGCGGTGTGGAGCCGCGCACCGGCCGATGCCGACGAAGCCCGCGCCGTGATCGAGGCCATCGCCCGCAAGGAGCCCGCGCCGCCACGCGACAGCCCGGCGCTGCAGCTGCTGCCTTTCGCCAAGGCCTACTCGGGCCTGAGCGATGCCGAATTCGCGGCCGTGGACCGCGTGATCCGCGCCACCACGCTGGAGAAGTTCGGCCCCGTGCGCAGCGTGGTGCCCAGCCTGGTCTTCGAGATCGGCTTCGAGGGGCTGCAGCGCAGCCCGCGCCACAAGAGCGGCGTGGCCTTGCGTTTCCCGCGCATGCTGCGCCTGCGGCCCGACAAGCCGCTGCACGAGGCCGACACCCTGGACAGCCTGCTGGCCTTGAACCCGCCCGCCCCGGCGGCCTGAAGCGGCACAGGCCAGCACGTACAGTTGCTGCGCGCGGCAGCAGGGTGCCGCTGCGCACCAGGGAGAAAACACACCATGAAGACGATGTACCGGCGCGCTGCCGCCTTCTTGTGCGGCCTGCTGCTGAGCGCCACCAGCGCCCAGGCCCAGATCAGCGACAGCCAGGCCGAGGCGCTGATGCGCTTGTCCGGGGCCTGGGCCCAGCTCGAATCGCTGTCCGGGCAGATGCGCAGCGGCCTGCTCGAAGGCCTGGCTGCCAGCCCCACGCCGCCGGCCGCGGCTGTGCAGGAGAAGGTCAAGGCCGCGGCCACGGTGGCCTTCGAGGTGGACCGTGTGCGCCGCAGCGCCCAGCGCGCGGTGGCCCAGAACACACGCGCCGAGCATCTGGCCGAGCTGATGCGCTGGTACGAAAGCCCGGTGGCGCGGCGCATCTCGCAGGCCGAGGTGGAAGACACGGCGCGCGCCGAGAACGATCTCAAGGCCCGCACCCAGCGCGGCATGGCCCTGGTGCAGGCGGCCACGCCGCAGCGCCAGCAGCTGCTGCTGCGCCTGGTGGAGGTGACCCGCGCGCCGCGCGCCGGCGCCGACATCGTCATCAACATGGGCGTGCTGCTGCCGCTGACGCTGGTGCGGTTCGACCCCGAGGCCAAGCCAGTGTCCGAGGCCGAGCTGCGTGCCGCGCTGGAAGACCAGCGCCCGCAGCTGACGCAGGCTTTCGAGACCATCTCGCTGGCCGGTTTTGCCATCGCCTACCAGGGCCTGCCCGACGAGGCGCTGGCCGCCTACGCGAACTTCATGGCCACTTCGGCCGGCGAGCACTACACCGACATCGGCGAAAAGGCCTTCGAGGCCGCCGTGCTCGGCGCCATCGGCGCGCTGAAACCCTGAGGGGCCTGCACATCCGCCGGGAGCGAGGGCGAGGGCGAGGGCCGAAGGCCGGAACTGGGGGCCTTCCGGCCCGCTGATCGGGGTCAAGGCCGGGGCCGGGCTGCCTAGCATCGCCAGGAAGCCCATAAAGAGGAGCCGCATGGACTCCAGCCTTGCCCCGACCCCCACCGCCGCCGCCACGCCGGCGCTGACGCTCTACGTGCCCGACCCGCAGGACGAGCTGCTGCACGCCGCCCGCAGCGGCGCGCTGCCGCTGCCCGAGCTGCTGCAGCAGGCCAACGCCCTGCAGGCGGCCGGCAAGCCCGAGGCCGCCGCGGCGCTGTACGACGCCTGGCTGGCGCACAGCGACAGCGCCTTGCGCCACGTGGCCGCCTTCAACTGGGGCGCGGTGCTCTCGCAGCTGGGCCGCAGCACGCAGGCCGAAAGCGCCTACCAGATGGCCTTGCAGGCCCAGCCCGGTTTTGCGCCGGCGCACCTGAACCTGGGCCACCTCTGCGAACGCCGCGGCGCCGTGGAAGAAGCCCTGGCGAACTGGCGTGCCGTGTTCGAGGCCCAGCCCGCACCGACACAAGAACACCTGCTGCACGCGCTGAACAACAGCGCACGCCTGCTCGAAGTGCAGCGCCGCTACCCCGAGGCCGAGGCGCTGATGCGCCGCAGCCTGGAGATCAAGGCCGAGCAGAACGACGTCATCCAGCACTACGTGCACATCCGCCAGAAGCAGTGCGCCTGGCCGCACTACCAGCCGGTGGGCGCCGTCACGCCCAACCAGCTGCTGATGGGCACCTCGCTGCTGGCCACCATGGGCCTGAGCGACGACCCGGCGCTGCAGCTGCTGAGCAGCGTGCGTTTTGTGCACGAGAAGGTGCCCAAGCCGCCCGCGGTGCCGCTGCACAAGCAGACCCCGCCGCGCACCGGCAAGATCAAGATCGGCTACCTCAGCGGCGACCTGCACATGCACGCCGTGGGCCTGCTGACGCCCGAACTCTTCGAGCTGCACGACCGCAGCCGTTTCGAGGTGCACGCCTTCTGCTGGACGCCCGATTCGGCGCAACCGGTGTTCCAGCGCCAGCGCCAGCGCATCCTGAAAGCCATGGACCACGTGGTGCGCCTGGGCGGGGTGGACGACAGCACCGCGGCCAGGCTCATCGCCCAGGCCGGTATCGACGTGCTGGTCGACCTGCAAGGCCTGACCGCGGGCGCACGCCCCGCCATCCTGGGCCACCGCGCCGCCCCCGTGCAGGTGAGTTACCTCGGCCTGCCCGGCACCAGCGCGTTGCCGGGTGTGGACTGGATGCTGGCCGACCGCTACGTGATGCCGCCCGAGCTGCTGCCCTACTGCACCGAAAAGCCCATCTACCTGCCGCACTGCTACCAGGTCAGCGACCGCCAGCGTGAGGTGGCGCCCATGCCCACACGCGCGCAGTACGGCCTGCCGGAAGACGCCTTCGTCTTCGCCAGCTTCAACAACAACCACAAGTTCACGCCGGAGATGTTCGGGGCCTGGATGCGCATCCTGGCGCAGGTGCCGAACAGCATCTTTTGGCTGCTGGCCGACAACGACACCGCGCGCGCCAACATGCAGGCCGCCGCGGCTGCCGAAGGCCTGGCGCCCGAGCGCCTGCACTTCGCGCCGCGCGTGGCGCCCGCCGAGTACCTGGCGCGCTTCCAGCTCATCGACCTGATGCTGGATACCTTCCCCTTCAACGCCGGCACCACGGCCAGCGACGCGCTGTGGATGGGCACGCCCATGGTCACGCGCGCGGGCCGCACCTACATCAGCCGCATGGCCGGCAGCCTGCTGAATGCCATCGGCCTGCCCGACCTCGTCACCGAGAACCTGGCCGACTACGAGCGGCTTGCCGTCACGCTGGGGCGCCAGCCGGCGCGCGTGAAGTCCATCCGCCGCTACCTCAACGAACACGGCCGCAGCAGCCCGCTCTTCGACCTGCCGCAGATCGTGCGCGACATCGAGAGCGAGTTCGAGCGCCTGGCCCTGGCCGCGCGCGCCGCCTGATGCCCATGCAAACGCCGGCCTGATCAGCGATGGACGAACACAGCGCAGCCTTGGGCGGTGGTGGTGCACCACCGCCGGCAGCGGGCTCGGGGGTCGACCTCGAGAACGATGCGCTGGCGCACGCGCTGTCGTGGCTGACACGCCACCACGGGCGCGAACGCACGCCTGAATCGCTGCTGGCGCAGATGCCGGTGTCGGGCCGCCTGGGGCCTGACGAAGCCGTGCGCGCGCTGCGCGAGGCCGGCTACAGCGCCGGGCTCATCCAGCGCCCGGTGGCCGAGCTGCACGAGCTGCTGCTGCCCGCCGTGCTGCTGCTGCAGGGCGGCGACGCCTGCGTGGTGGTGGCGCGCCACCCCGACGGTGTTTACGACATCGTCATGCCCGGCCGCCAGCACCACGCCTGCACGGCCACGCTGGAAGAACTGCAATCCGAGTACACCGGCTTTGCGCTCGTGTGCACCCCCGTGCCGCAGAGCGCCAGCGCGCAGGGCACGGGCCAGATGCCGCTGCTGGCGGCCCAGGGCAGCCATTGGCTCTGGGGCACGCTGCGGCGCTTCGTGCCCTACTACCGCGGCGCGCTCATCGCGGCCATGCTCAGCAACGTGCTGATGCTGGTGACGGGTCTGGCCACCAGCGTCATCTACGACAAGGTCATTCCGCACCAGGCCTACGTCACGCTGTGGGCGATTGCGGCCGGCTGCGGCCTGGCGCTGGCCTTCGACATGATGGCGCGGCAGCTGCGCGCCTACCTCATCGACATGGCCGGTCGCAAGACCGACCTCATCATCGGCAGCCTGCTCTTCCGCCAGACGCTGGCGCTGCGCATGGAGAACCGGCCCGCATCGGCCGGTGCCTACGCGCACATCATCGCGCAGGTGGAAATGATGCGCGACTTCTTCGCCTCGGCCACGCTGAGCGCGGTGTCGGACCTGCCCTTCATCCTGATCTTCGTGGCCATGGTGTTCGTCATCGGCGGCCCGCTGGGCTGGGTGCTGGTGATCGCGATTCCCATCCTCGTCATCGTCTCCATCGTCATCCAGAACTCGCTGCGCCGCGCGATGAACACCAACATGCAGCAGCAGGCCGACCTGCACGGCGTGGTGGTGGAAGCCGTGGACGGCATGGAAGACCTCAAGGCCGCCGGCGCGCAAGGCCGCTTTCTGCGGCGTTACGAAGAAGCCACCGCCGCCGCGGCGGCCGCGGCGCTGAAGTCGCGCAGCATCACCAGCTGGACGATGAACCTCTCGGGCATCGCTCAGCAGCTCGTCACCATGGTGATGCTGGTCTGGGGCGTGTACCTCATCGAGGCCCAGGTCATCACCGGTGGCGCACTCTTCGGCGCGGTGATGCTGGCCTCGCGCGCGGTGGCGCCGCTGGCCAGCGTGACGAGCCTGGCCACGCGATACCAGGGCGCGCGTGCCGCGATGAATTCGCTGAACCACGTGATGCGCCAGCCCGTGGACCGCGAGCCCGGCAAGACCTACGTGCCGCGGCGTGAACTCAGCGGCCGCCTCGGCCTGCACGAGGTGGGCTTTTCGTACCCCGTGCCCGCCAGCGTGGCCGGTGCCGTGGCCGGCGGTGAAGGCCCGAAGGTACTCAAGGGCGTGACGCTGAAGTTCGAGCCGGGCGAGCGTGTGGCCATCCTCGGCCGCATTGGCAGCGGCAAGAGCACGGTGCTGCGCCTGCTGGCCGGGCTGTACCAGCCCACCGAGGGGTATGTGGATGTCGACGGCATCGACCTGCGCCAGATCGACCCTGCCGACTACCGCGCCCGCGTGGGCTTCGTCTCGCAGGACCCGCGGCTTTTCCACGGCACGCTGCGCGACAACGTGCTGCTTGACCGCGCCAGCGCCGACCCCGGCCGCCTGGCCGACGTGGCGCGCCTGACCGGCCTTGATCGTTTGATCCAGAGCCACCCGCAGGGCTGGGAGCTGCCCGTGGGCGAAGCCGGCGCGCTGCTCTCGGGCGGCCAACGCCAGCTGGTGGCCTTGGCGCGCTGCCTGGTGACGCAGCCCAAGATCCTGCTGATGGACGAACCCACCAGCAGCATGGACGCACAGAGCGAAGCGCTCTTCCTGCGCCAGCTGAAAGACGCCTGCGGCGACTGCACGCTGCTGGTGGTGACGCACCGCCCGGCGCTGCTGGAACTGGTGGACCGCGTGCTCGTCATCGACGCCGGCCGCCTGGTGATGGACGGCCCCAAGGCCCAGGTGCTGGCGGCGCTGAGCGGCCAGCGCCCGGCCGCTGCGCCGCAGGTGGCCGGCGGCGCGCCTAGCAACCTGCACATGCACCCGACGGCGCGGCCCGTCGAGCGCGAAGCTTCGGTGTAAGGGGCGCACGCGGTGTCTCTTTCTCGGACCGCAAGCGCACGCCCGAGCTGCAGCGCAGCGACTCGCCCTACATCGGCGCGGTGCAGGCGGCGCACATGCTCGACCCCGCGCCCGCGGCGATGTGGGCCGTCTACCTGCTGCTGGCCGCCATCGGCCTGGCCATCGCCTGGGCGGGTTTTGCGCAGGTCGACATCGTGGCCAAGGCCAACGGGCGTGTGGTGCCCGATGGCCGTGAGCAGGTGATCGCCAGCCTGGAAGGCGGCATCCTGCGTGAGCTGCTGGTGCGTGAAGGGCAGGAGGTGACCGAAGGCCAGGCGCTGGCGATGCTGGACCCGACACGCTTCGAGTCGCAGCAGGCCGAAGGCACGGCCAAGAAGCTCGCGCTGCAGGGCACGCTGTCGCGCCTGCAGGCCGAGGCCAATGGCAAGCCGCTCGTGTTTACCGAAGACATCCCCGAAGCCGTGCAGGCCGCCGAGAGCGAAAGCTACGAGGCCCGCCAGCGCGCGCTGAACGAGGCCGTGGAGACCACCAACCGCAGCGCCGCGCTGCTGCAGCGTGAGCTGGGCATGGCGCAGGCGATGTCGGCGCGCGGCCTGATGAGCGAGGTGGAGGTGATGCGCGTGCGCCGCCAGTTGAACGACCTGCAGCTGCAGACGCAAGAGCGCGTGAACCGCTACCGCCAGGACGCTGCGGCCGAGATGGTGCGCGTGCGCAACGAGCTCACGCTGCTGGACGAGCAGATGGTGGTGCGCGACGACGCACTGCGCCGCACGACGCTGGTGAGCCCGGTGCGCGGTGTGGTGAAGACCATCCGCAGCAACACCGTGGGTGGTGTGGTGCAGGCCGGCGCGCCCTTGATGGAGATCTTGCCGCTGGGCCCGCGTGTGCTGGTGGAGGCGCGCGTGAAGCCGGCCGACATCGGCTTCGTGCGCACGGGGCAGACGGTGCAGGTCAAGCTCAGCGCCTACGACTTCACTGTCTACGGCGCGCTCGAAGGCACGGTGGTCTCCATCAGCCCCGATGCCATGGGCGACCCCGACAAGGCCACGCTGCCCGAAGGCACCTGGTACCGCGCCATGGTGCGCGCCGACCCCTCGGGCCTGAAGAAGGGCGGCAAGCCCCTGAGCGTGTTGCCCGGCATGACGGGCTCGGTGGAGATCCGCACCGGCCAGCGCAGCGTGCTGAACTACATGCTGCGGCCGATGATCAAGTCGCAGGAAGCTTTCCGGGAGCGCTGAAGCCCCTTGCTCAGCCCTCACGCGTGAAATCGCGTTCGGGCCTTCGCCAGCCATGCAGGGCCTTCCGGCCCTGCATGCGCGGGCTCAGCCCTCACGCGTGAAATCGCGTTCGGGCCTTCGCCAGCCACGCAGGGCCTTCCGGCCCTGCATGCGCGGGCTCAGCCCTGCAGCGAAAAACGCACCGGGAATTCGACCCAGCTCTCTTCGACTTGCGCGCCGCGGCGCGCGGGGATGAAGCGGCAGGCCTGGGCTTGCGCCAGCGCGGCCTGGTCGAAGAGGCGCCAGCCGCTGGGCCGCTGCAGCTTCACTTCCGCGGCGCGGCCGTCGGTGCCCACACGCACGAGCAGGCGCACTTCGCCTTCGATGCCGCGTTCGCGCAGCACGGCCGGGTGCGGCGCGGGCGGGCAGTCGTCGCGGCGGGCCTGGGCTTGCACCAGCGCTGGCACTGGGGCGGCGGTGGGCGCCGCCACGGGCCGCGGGGGTTGGACGGTGGCGGGGGCTGCTGCCATTGCGGCGGCTGCGGCCGTGACGGCCACCGCATGCGGGGCAGGTGGTGCTTCGGGCGTGAGGGGCGGCGCGAGGCTGGCCGTTGACGCTGGCTGATCGGTGGATGCGGGCCGGGGCGCCTGGGGCCTCTGATGTACCTGCACCGGCGGCACGATTTGCGGCGGTGGTACCGCCGGCTGGCCGGCCGCAGCGGCCTCGCGCCGCGGTTCGGGCGCTGGCGCGGCCGGCGCCAAGGGCTGCACCAGCGCCACCCGCAGCACGGCCGGGCTGGCGGCAGGCGCCGCGGCCACGCTGCGCTGGGGTGCCGCCTGCCAGGCCAGCAGCAGGCCCAGCAGGTGCAGGCCCAGCACGCCGGCCGCGGTGACGGGCTGGCGCTTCACGCCAGGCTCACCCCGGCCGCCGCCACGGCGGGCCGGCGGCGCAGCAGCACGGCAGGGCGGCCGTCGTCGTCCTGCACGGTGTGCAGGCCCACGCCGTAGAGCTGCTCCAGCGCCGGCACCGCGGCGGCATTGCTGGGCAGGTCGGCCACGATCTCGCCGGCCCGCACCAGCCACAGGCGCTGGAAGGCGGCCAGCGCCAGGTTGATGTCGTGCAGCACCGCCACCAGCGCGTGGCCGCGTTCGTGGCAGTAGCCCAGCAGCGCTTCGGTCAGCGCCAGCTGCAGGCCGGGGTCCAGCGCGGCCAGCGGTTCGTCCACCAGCAGCCAGCCGGGCGGGCTGTCCCAGAGCTGCGCGAACACACGCGCCAGCATCACCCGCGCCTGCTCGCCGCCCGAGAGCGTGTCGAAGCGACGGCCCAGCAGGTGCGCGGCTTCGGCGCGCTGCAGTGCGGCGGCGGTGATGGTGGCCTGTTGCAAGTCGACTCCGCGCGCGATGCGCCCCAGCGCCACCACCAGCTCGACTGGCATGCCGAAAGCCACGCCGTGCTGCTGCGGCAGCACCGCGCGGCGCTGCGCGAGCATCGCCAGCGGCCAG
Source organism: uncultured beta proteobacterium (assembly GCA_963788035.1). Taxonomy (GTDB): domain Bacteria; phylum Pseudomonadota; class Gammaproteobacteria; order Burkholderiales; family Burkholderiaceae_C; genus Rubrivivax. Next base: position 1,770,017 of record CAWBFC010000006.1, on the reverse strand, counting down.
GCTTGCAGAGGTTTGCCCTCCAGCATCACCTGGCCTTCGCGCGCCGGCAGCTCGCCGGCCATCAGCTTCAGCAGCGTGCTCTTGCCGGCGCCGCTGGGCCCCAGCAGCGCCAGCGTTTCGCCGGCGCGCACGCTGCGCGTGTAGGGCCCAAAGCAGCGCTGGCCCGGCAGGCGCACGGCGGCTTGTTGCAGCGTCAAGACGGTGGGATGAGAGCTCATGCATGGCCTCCCTGCTGGCGGGCCACGCCGCGCAGCAGCAACAGGAACACGGGCGCGCCTATCAGCGCTGTGAGGATGCCCACCGGCACCTCGGCCGGCATGGCCACGGTGCGCGCGGCGGTGTCGGCCAGCAGCAGCAGCAGCGCGCCCGCGCCCATCGAGAGCGGCAGCACCGCGCGCTGGTCGGCCCCGGCGGCAGCGCGCACCAGGTGCGGCGCCATCAGCCCGATGAAGCCGATGAGCCCGCACCAGGCCACGGCCAGCGCCGAGAGCAGCGCCACCACGGTGATGAGCCGCGTGCGCAGGTGCTGCACGTCCACGCCCACATGCCCGGCCACGGCCTCGCCCAGCGCCAGCGCGTTGAGCGCGGCGGCGATGCGCCGCGCCTGCCAGGCGCCCAGCGCCACGGCCGCGGCGATCACGCCCACCACCGGCCACGAACCACCGGCCAGCGAGCCCAGCGACCAGAAGCTCAGGCTGCGCAGCTGTTCGTCGTTGGCGATGTAGGTGCACAAACCGACGATGGCCATGGCCAGCGCGTTGAGCGCCAGCCCCGTGAGCAGCAGCCCGGCGATGGAGCCCGGCGTGAGCCAGCGCGCCACGCGCTCCAGCGTGAAACACACCGCCAGCGCGCCCGCAAAGGCCGAGGCCGGCAGCACCCAGATGCGCCAGGCCGGCGGCACCTGCAGCGCTGCTGCAGCGAATACCGTCAGCACCATTGCCGCCGCGCACACGGCGCCGCTGGTGACCCCCAGCAAGCCGGGGTCGGCCAGCGGGTTGCGGAACAGGCCTTGCGCCAGCGCGCCGGCCAGGCCGAGTGCCGCGCCCACGGCGGCGGCCAGCAGCGCGCGTGGCAGGCGCAGTTCCCACAGCACGTGGGCGGCGCCGGTTTTGTCGGGCTGCAGCAGCGCGGCCCAATCGGCCCAGCCCACACGCACCGCGCCCACGCTGCAGGCCAGCAGCAGCGCGGCCAGCAGGGCCAGGCCCAGACCCAGCGCCAGCCGGCGTGCGCGCTGCGGTGCGCGCCGTTCTGCTGCCGCCGCGGCGCCCGTTGAAGTGCCGGATGAGGCACCCGGCGGTGGGCTGGCCGGCACAGGCAAGACCGCAGCCATCTTCAGCCCCGCGCCGGGCCGTGCAGCGCTTCGGCCAGCTGCACCACGGCCTGCGGCAGGCGTGGGCCGAAGCCCAGCAGGAACATCGCTTCCAGCGCCACCACGCGCCGCGCGCGGCCGGCGGGCGTGGCGGCCAGGCCCGGTGCGGCGAGCAGGCCGTCGATGCCGCCCGCGGCGGCCACACCCTGCTCGGTGCCAAGGATGACGTCGGGCGCGGCGGCGATGGCGGCTTCGGGTGTCAGCGGCTTGAAGCCGGCCACTTCGCCCAGCGCGTTGGTGGCGCCGGCGTAGCGGATCATCGCGTCGGCCGCGGTGTCGCGCCCGGCAATGCGCACCTGGTTCATCGCGTGCGACAGCACGAAGAGCACACGCGGTGGGCGCCGGCCCGCGGCAGGCGCCTGCAGCCCCTGCACGCGCGCCTGTACCTGGGCTGAGGCGGCCTGCCATTCACGCTGCAGCCGCGCGGCCAGCGCCCCGCCCGCGGCCTCGCGGCCTAGCAGCGTGCCCAGGCGCTGCGTGCGCGCCCACACCTGTTCGGCGCGGTGCTCGGCGTCCAGCGTGACCAGCGGCACACCGGCGGCCTGCAGCTGGCGCAGCACGGCCGGCGGGCCGGCTTCACCGCTGGCGATGATGAGCGTGGGCTTCAGCGACAGCACTCCTTCGGCCGACAGCGCGCGCGCGTAGCCCACGCTGGGCAGCTGCTGGGCCGCGGCGGGGTAGAGCGAGGTGGTGTCCACGCCCACCAGGTCGGCCTGCGCGCCCAGCGCGTAGACGGTTTCTGTCAGCGCGCCGCCCACGGCCACCACGCGGCGCGTGCTCGGCTGGGGCGGTGTTTGGGCCAAGCTCGGCAGCGTGGCGCTCAGCGGCACGCCGACACAAGCCGCGGCAAGCCAATCACGGCGGCTCAGCATGCCGCGCACTCCCCGGCCTGCGGCTGCCAGGCCTGGGCCTGCAGGGTGCGCGGGTCGACGAGGCTGTCGACCAAGGCGCGCCAGGCGCGCAGCTCGGGCCGCCCGGGTTTGCGTTCACCGAAGAACATCGCGATGGTTTCGCCCTGCGCGTCAAAGAGTTCCAGCGCGCTCACCAGCCCGTCGGCGGTGGGTTTGCGCACGGCCCAGGCCTGCACGATGTGGTCTTCGCGCAGGTGCAGGTTGAAGCAGGGGTCGAGCACGTTGAGCCAGGGGCCCATCACCTCCACGCGTTTCACGGGGCCGGTGTGGATCTGGATCATCCCCGGGTTGCCCACGAACACCATGATGGGCAGCGCCTCGCGGGCCGCGGTCTGCAGCACGTCGCGCGCGGCGCTGGCCTCCACACGCTGCGCGTAAGCCGGGTCGGCCAGGCGCAGCGCCTGCGTGCGGCTCACGCCGTGGCGGCGCAGCAGGCTGAAAAAGTCGTGCGTGTCGCGCAGCCCGGCCCAGCCTTCGCGGAAGGCGGTGGTGTCGATGAGCGCATCGGGGGTTTCTGATGCGGCTGCCGCCGCCGGCTGCACCTGCAGGCCGGGCTGCTGCACGTCGCAGCGGTGGGCGACGATCAGCGCCGCCCACACGCCCCACTGCGTGCCCGGCCGCACGAAGACCTTGTGCACGGCCTGGCCCTGGGCGTCGAAAAACTGCAGGCTTTGCTGCAGCCCGCGGCCGTTGTCTTCATCCACCGCAAAACCATGCGTCCAGCGGCTGTAGAACACACGCAGGTCGATGTCGGGGCCGAGCACCAGGCCCATCTCGCGGCCGGCCGGGCCGTTGGCGCTGGCGCCGCTGTAGATGCCGGTTTTTTCGTGCACGCACGAGGCGTTGCGTGTCAGCGCCATCAGCGGGCCGGTGCCTTCCAGCGCGCCCAGCAGTGCGGGCCAGGGGCCGCGCAGGCGCTGCACCTGCAGGCCCTGCACCGGGGCGCCGGGCGTGTGTTCGCCGATGTGCGCGGCCAGCAGCTCGGCCTCGCTCACGCCCAGCTGCGCGGCGATGTCGCGGTGGCGCGTGGCACCAGCGGCGCGGGCGGCGGTGTAGCCAGCGCGCAGGTCGGCCGTCGGCAGCTGGGCGGCTGCGGGGGCCAGGGTTTCGAGCGTGGTCGTCATGGCAGGACCTTTCAGAAGTCGTGGCGCAGGGCCAGTTGCAGGTGGCGGCCGGGGGCCGTGTAGGCGTCTTTCACAGCGCTGGTGGTGCTCAGGCTGCGCGCGTCACTCCAGCGCCAGTAGGTGGCGTCGGCGGCGTTGTTCAGCTGCGCCGTCAGCGCCCAGCCGGGGGCGGCCTGCCAGCGCAGCCCGAGATCGAGAACGGTGTAGGCGCCAGGGGCGAAGGTGGTGGCCGCGCGGATGCGCTCGCGCGCCTTGGTCTCGGCGTGCAGCAGGTCGGCCTGCAGGCGCCAGTCGCCCGCGCTCCAGCGCAGGCCGAACGCGGTGCGCGCCGGCTCCACGCTGTCCAGCGGCTCTTGCAGGCCGTTGCGCGTGCTGGTGCCGCGGGTGCGGGCGTGCGCCAGGCTCAGGCCGAAGTTGCCCTGCTGCCATTCACCGCGCAGCTCGGCGCCGCGGATGCGCGCCTGCGCGAGGTTGATGAACTGGAAGACCGTGGGGTCGGCCGCGGTGCCACTGCCGCCTACGGTTTCCTGGCTGATGAAGTCTTCGTAGCGGTTGTCGTAGGCGGCGAGCTGCCAGCTCAGGCGCCCGCCGGCCACGGCGGCTGCACCGCGCAGGCCCAGCTCCAGGCTGCGCGCCGTTTCCGGCTTCAGGTTCGCGTTGCCGACGCTGCGGTAGCCCGAGGCCACGTTGCTGAAGCCGTTGTTCACCTGGCCCGGGGCCGGAGCGCGGAAACCTTCGCTCCACTGCGCATAGGGCACCAGCGCCGGGTTCAGGCGCCACACCGCGCCCAGGCGCGGCGTGACGGCGCTGCCCGACAAGGCCACCGCCTCGCCGCCGGTGTAGCCGGTGGCGTCGGGGCTGAGGCGGTAGTGGTCGTAGCGCAGGCCGGGCATCAGCGTGAGGCGGCTGCCGGTGCCGGGCACCTCGATCTCGCTTTGCAGGTAAGCGCCGGCGAGTTCGTAGTCGGTGTCGGGGAAGGGCCGCACGGGGAAGGTTTCGCCGAAAGGCGGCGCGGCGCTGGGGTTGGGCGTGCCATCGCGCAGCGCGGTGATGCGCGTGCGGCTGATGTCCAGCCCATAACCCAGGCGCTGGTTCACCACGCCGCTGAGCGTGCTCTCCAGCTGCGTGGACAAGCCCGCCACACGCTCGCGGTAGCGGCTGTCGCGCGTGCGGTCGGCGCTGGTGTAGCGGTCTTCGGCGGCGAACTGGCGCGTGAGGCCGTCTTGCACGTACAGGCGCGTCAGCGCCTTCTGCACGAACTCACCGTTGAGATCGTCGTAGCGGTGCTCGAAAGACAGGCGCTCGCGTTCGGTGGTGTCGCGCGCGTCGAGGTCGATCACCGCCGCGGCGGCCGGCGTGGCCGGTGCGGCGGGGGCGACGGCGCGGCCCGAAAACACCTCGGTCTCGACCTCGCGCCGCAGCACCTCCACCGTGGCGCCCAGGCGGTGCGCCGGGCTCGGGCGCCAGCCCAACTGGGCCAGCAGCACCTGCTGGTCGTAGTTCAGCGGGTTGGGCGCCGTGCGCGTGCTGTCCAGGGCCTCGTTGCGGCCTTGCGTGCGGGTTTCATGGCCCTGGCGGTGGCTGAGCAGCAGCAGGCCCTCCAAGGCGCCGCTGCGGCCGGCCACGGCGCCGGTGACGAGGCCCGAGTCGTCCAGCTGGCTGCCGCCCAGGCGCACGAAACCGCCGAAGCCGCGCGCGTTTTTTGCGCCGGGTTCGCCCAGCACATCGGCCGGCTGCAGCGTGCGCAGGCTCAGGGCGCCAGCCAGGCCGTCGCTGCCGTAGCCGGTGCTGGCCGGGCCGCGCAGGATCTCGGCGCCGGCGGTGGCTTCCAGCGCCAGGAAGTCGCCGCGCCCGGTGGCCAGCGCGCCGAAGCTGAAGCTGCCCGGCACGCGGATGCCGTCCACCAGCATCAGCACCTGGTTGCCTTCCAGGCCGCGGATGTTGATGCCCTCCACGCCGGCGCGGCCGTCGGTGCCGGCGGCCAGGCCGAAGCGCGTGGGGGCCGCACGCACGCTCACGTCGACCTCGTTGCGGAAGAGCTCCTTGATGTCGCGCGCGCCGCGGGTGTCGATCTCGGCGGCGTCGAGCACGGTCACGGTGACGGGCACCTCGTCGACGCGGCGCTCGGTGCGGGTGGCGGTGTTGGTCAGCGCCGGCAGGCGCGTGGGGGCCGAGTCCGCAGCGGCCGGGGCGGGCGGTGTGGTGGGGGTCTGGGCGGTGGCCAGCCGGGGCGCGAAGCCCCAGGCGAGCACCAGCGCCAGCGCGACGGGTGTCTTGCGCAGCAGCACGTGGTTTCCTGTTTTCCTGGGTTCAGGTCAGGCACGGGCTGGCAGGCGCTGGCTGGTGCGGGGAGAAGGTGAAGGGTGAAAGAGCGGGCGGCTTTCCTTCGGGGTGGAGCCTTACTTGGTGAGGATCAGCTTGCCCAGCGCCGTGAGGCGCAGGCGGTAGAGCGCGTCGCCGTGCGTGATCTCGATCTCGCGCGCGCCGCCGAGCAACTCGTCGCTGCTCACGCGGCGCAGGGGAACGGCGCTGTGTGCGGCGGCATGTGCTGCGGCATGTGCTGCGCCATGGGCGGCGGGGGCAGAGCCCGTCTCGGCGGGTCGGTCGGCAGCAGGGGAGCGGGCGGTGGGCTGGTCCATGCCGCTACTGTAATGCGAATCGTTCCTATTCGCAACGTTCGATCGACAGCGCTGCCCAGAATGGACAACGGCCCGCAGAGCGGGCCGTTGTCGGGGGTCGGGCCGGGGGCCTCAGCGGCAGCGACCGGGGCGCTGCGCGGTCACCGGAAAAGACCCAGCCGCTGCGCCTCCAGCGCCGCCTCGGCGCGCGAGCTCACGTTGAGCTTGCGGTAGATCTGCTTCACGTAGTCGGCGATGGTGTGGCGGCTCAGGCCCAGCTGCACACCGATCTCGGGCAGCGTGTAGCCCTTGGCCACGCGCAGCAGCACTTCGCTTTCGCGGTCGGTCAGGTTCACGGCCGGCATCAAGTGGGCCTGCTGCGTGGGCTTGGCCTTGGCCTGGAAGTAGGCCATCACGCGGCGCGCGATGCTCGGGCTCAGCGGCGGCTCGCCCTGGCTGATGCGCTGCAGCTGCTCGGTGATGAGCTCCCGCGCCTGTTCCTTCAGGATGTAGCCGAAGGCGCCGGCCTGCAGCGCCGGGAAGAGGTGCTCGTCGTCGTCGTGGATGGTGACCACCACGCTCTGCGCCTCGGGCTGCTTGTCGCGCAGCCGCGTGACGACATCGACACCGCTGCCATCGGGCAGGCCCAGATCGATGAGGGCGAGATCGAACTTCACGCTGCTGGCCAGTTCCATGGCGTCGTGCACACGGGCGCTTTCGGAGATGGTGGCCCCCGGAAACACCTGCAGCACCAGCTTGCGCATCCAGGCCCGGATTTCGGGCAGGTCTTCCAACAGCAGAATCGTCTTCATGAGGTGGCAGCGCTAGGGTGAACCCGATGGTATCGGGCATGCGGCTCGCTCACGAAGGCTGGGTGGCGCTTTCGAGTGGAACCGTGAGCCGTATCACGGTTCCGTAGCCTGGCCCCGATTCCACCAGGCATTGGCCGTTGAGCTGCTTGGCGCGGTTCTTCATGCTCGCCAGGCCGTGGCCGCGGTCCATGCGGCCGTCGATCTCGGCGCCGATGCCTTCGCCGTTGTCCTGCACCACGAAGAGCAGGTCGCCCTCGGTGATGGCCGCCGTCACCATGCAATGGCTGGCACCGCTGTGCTTGATGACGTTGCTGGTGGCCTCGCGCAGGATGCGCGTGGTCTGCACGTAGGCGCGCGCGCTCAGGGTCTGCGGCAGGTCTTCGGGCGCTTCCCACTCGCCTTCGATGCCGGCCTGGCCCAGGCGCGACACCACCTCGGCGCGCCAGTCGCCCAGGGCGTCGGCCAGGCGCACGGGGCGGCCGCTCAAGCCGCGCACGCTCAGGCGCATTTCTTCCAGCGCCTCGCGCGCCAGCGTGCTGATACGTTCGCTGTCGCTGGTGTGCACGATGGTCAGCAGCTTGGCGCCCAGGTCGTCGTGCAGATCGGCCGCGATGCGCTTGCGTTCACGTTCCGTCACCTGCTCCACGCGCAACTCGGCCATCTGGCGGAAGTTGCGTTCGATCTCGGCGGTGGCTTCGCGCACACGCTGCTCCAGCACGGTCTTGTCCTGCACCGCGTGGTGCAGCGCGCGGCCGTGCTGCTGCACCAGGCGCAGGCCCACCAGCACAAACACCACCGGCATCACCAGCTGCGCCACGTGCGCGGCCAGCGGCCGTGTGCCCGACCACTGCGCGGTGAACTCGGTGAGCCCGGCCACCGCGGCCACCGAGAGCAGCGAGCCCATCACCCACACGCCACGGGCGTCACGCTCGTGATGCAGGTGCCAGATGGCCGCGGCCACCACCTCCAGCGCCAGCACCAGGTACCAGAGGCTGGCCACCTCGTACAGACGCTGCGGGCCCGCGATGACCAGCGACACCGCCAGCAGCGCGCACTGCACCGGCAGCGCGATGTCCACCGTGCGGTGGCGCACACCGGCGTAACGCAGCAGGAACTGCACCGCCGCCCAGGTGATGAAACCCAGCATCGCGCAGACCAGGAACTCGGTGGCCGAATGCCCCAGCGGCATCTGGCGCAGCCACAGGCGGGTGTCCACCAGCGCCCAGCCCACCGAGAGCGCACCGAAGTAGGCCAGGTGGCTTTCACGCCGGTTGATGAAACCCAGCACGAACATGAAGCCGCCCATCAGCAGCAGCGTGGCGCTCACCGCCTGCGGTGCGTGCACCTGCAGTGCCGTCAGCCGCGCGTGGCGGGCTTCCAGCTCCGACTGCGGCCCCACCACCAGGCCTGACAGGGCGCCGGCGCGCTGGCGCGAGCCCACTTCCGCATAGGGGTAGCCCACGACACGCAGGTCGACGGTATTGACCTCGCGGTTGAGCAGCACCGTGGGCAGCGGCACCAGCTGCGGGTGGTTGCAGTTGTGGGTGTAAGGCCGGGTCATGCGGCCGCCGCTGTGCACACGCTCGCCGTTGAGATACACCTCCAGGTTGCTGCACACGTGCGCGATGAACAGTGCATACAGCCCGTCTTCGCCCGGCGAGCCCAGCGGCGGCAGCTGCACGCGGTACCAGGCCGGGCCTTCCAGCCCGCCGCGCGTGCGTGCCCACTCGTCGGGCAGGCGCACGGTGGTGGCGGGGGCGGTGGTGGGAAAGCCGTTGCCGATGCCGTGCGCACGCAGCGCGGTGTCGATGTTCATCACCGGCGGCGGTGGCCGGTGGGCCCAGGCCGCCGGCACCGTGCCGCTCCAGAACAAGGCCATCAAGCCGATGGCAGCCCACAGGGCGGCCCAGCGCCAGGCCAGGGGGAAGCGCGGGCGGGGGGTGGCGGGCGGCATCGTCGCCGATTCTGCCTGCGCCACCGCGGCGAGCCGCCACCGCCGGCTGCCGCGGCGCCGAGGCCCAGCGGCGACAATGCCGCTGCCGTGCGCAATTGCGCAACCCGGCCCACCGCGCCCGCCTGCGCCCCTGCCACACCCGCGCCCGTGATCCGACGCCACACCTTCGACAACGCCGACAACCGCCGCCTGGCCCACCTCTGCGGCCCGCTCGACGCCCACCTGCGCAACATCGAGGCTGCGCTGGGCGTGGTGCTGGCGCGGCGCGATGCCAGCTTCCGCATCGACGGCCCGCGTGACGGTGTGGAACGCTGCGTGCGCCTGCTGGACGCGTTGTACGCGGGTGCCGCCGCGCCCATCGGCGAACGTGCCTTGCAACTGGCGCTGATGAAGTACGCCGCCACCGTGCCCGGCGCCCCGCAGGCGCCCACCGTGCTGGCCGGCGACGGCGGCGATGGCGACGTGGTGCTGCACACCCGCCACACCGACCTGCGCGGCCGCACGCCCAACCAGGTGCAGTACCTGCAGCAGATGCTGGCCAGCGACATCACCTTCGGCATCGGCCCCGCCGGCACCGGCAAGACATTTCTGGCGGTGGCCTGCGCGGTGGATGCGCTGGAACGCCATGGCGTGCAGCGCATCGTGCTCACGCGCCCGGCGGTGGAGGCTGGCGAGCGCCTGGGCTTCTTGCCCGGCGATCTGGCGCAGAAGGTCGACCCCTACCTGCGCCCGCTCTACGACGCGCTCTACGACCTGATGGGTTACGACCGCGTGAGCAAGGCCTTCGACAAGGGCCTGATCGAGATCGCGCCGCTGGCCTTCATGCGCGGGCGCACGCTGAACCATGCCTTCGTCATCCTCGACGAAGCGCAGAACACCACGCGCGAGCAGATGAAGATGTTCCTCACGCGCCTGGGTTTCGGCAGCCGCTGCGTGGTGACGGGCGACATCAGCCAGATCGACCTGCCGCGCGGCGTGCCCAGCGGCCTGATCGACGCCCACCGCGTGCTGCGTGGCGTGGACGGCATCGCGCTGACCGAGTTCACCGCCGGCGACGTGGTGCGCCACCCGCTGGTGGCGCGCATCGTCGACGCCTACGACCGTGCGCGTGCCGACGAGGACGAGCGATGAGCGCGCGGGCGGTGAGATTTCCGCTGCAGCTCTCGCTGCAGTTCGCCGACCCTGCGCACAGTGCCCACCGCGCCCACCTGCCGCGCCACCGCGTGGCCAAGTGGATCCGCGCGGCCTTGCAGGGCCCGGGCGAGATCACCGTGCGTGTCGTCGGTGCCGAAGAAGGCCAAGCGTTGAACCGCGATTACCGCGGCAAAGACTACGCCACCAACGTGCTGACCTTCGACTACGAACACGGCGGCGAAGACACCGGCCCGGTGGTGGCCGACCTGGTGTTGTGCGCCCCCGTGGTGCAGGCCGAAGCCGCTGCGCAGGGCCTGACGCTGGAAGCGCACTACGCGCACCTGCTGGTACACGGCACGCTGCACGCCCAGGGTTACGACCACGAAGCCGACGACGACGCGGCCGAGATGGAGGCGCTGGAAAGCGAGATCGTCATTGGCCTTGGCTACGCCGATCCCTACCAGCGCTGAACGGCGCTGACCGGCACCAAGGCGCCGGCCTTCACTTCGTACCGAACAAGCGGTCCCCAGCGTCACCGAGCCCCGGCACGATGTAGCCGTGGTCGTTCAGTTCGCGGTCGATGGCTGCGGTGTAGATGGGCACATCCGGGTGGTGCTGCTGCATGTTGGCCACGCCCTCGGGCGCGGCCACCAGGCTGACGAAGCGGATGGACTTCGGCCGTGTTTCCTTCAGCCGGTCGACCGCGGCCACGGCGCTGTTGCCGGTGGCCAGCATGGGGTCCAGCACGATGGCGTCGCGCTCGTGCATGCTGTGCGGCATCTTGAAGTAGTACTCCACGGCCACCAGCGTCTTCGGGTCGCGGTACAGGCCGATGTGGCCCACGCGCGCGCCCGGCACCACTTCCAGCATGCCGTCGAGAAAACCGCTGCCGGCGCGCATCACCACCACGAACACCGTCTTGCGGCCTTCGATCACCGGCGAGCGCATGGTCTCCAGCGGCGTCTCGATCTCGATCAGCTGCGTCGGCATGTCGCGCGTGACCTCGTAGGCCATCAGCATGCTGATCTCGTGCAGCAGGCGGCGGAAGCTGTTGGTGGAGAGATCCTTCTGGCGCAGCAGCGTGAGCTTGTGCTGCACCAGCGGGTGGCTGACAACGGTGACGGGGGCGGGTGTGTTCATGTTTCAGCCCTGAGGCAAGTGGCGTGCCACGGAAGTTTCAGAAGATGGTGCCGTCGCTCTCGATCTTCAGCGGCGGGGCGCCATCGGCGCGCAGTTCTTTCGCGATCTCGCGGCCGGCGGCCCAGGTGCCGCCTTCCAGCACGCAGGCCAGCGGCAGCTCTTCGGCCGTCTTGCCCAGGCGCTCGCGCACCCCCACCGCCACCTCGTCGAGCAGGGCCACGGTGAGTGCGCGCCATTCGATGATGAAGTCGTCCTGCGGTTTCCAGGTCTTGTTCAGCGCCCGCGGATCACGCGGCACCAGCACGCCCGCGTCGAGCAGCAGGCCGCCGTTGCGGTATTCGGGCAGGCCGGTCAGCGCGTCCAAGCCAGTGACGGTGACGCCCGCCCATTGCAAAGGCTCCAACAGCGAGTAGCTCAGCCACTGGCTCAGCTTGTGGAAGGGCACCCAGCCGCCGGTGGTGGGGTCCACACGCGGGCCCAAGGCGCCCGTGCCCGATTGGGCGCCATCGCCCGTGGCATGGCCGGCCCAGCGGTGCGGCCACACGTCGCCGGCCAGCAAGCCCTGCACGCGGCTGCCGCTGGTCCAGATGGGGCCCAGCACGCGCAACACTTCGCCCAGCACCTCGGCCGCGCTCACGCTGGCGCGCGTGCCGCCGGCGGTGAGGCGGTCGAACAGCAGCGCCGGGCGTGCTTCGCCTCCGCCGCGCGTGGCTTCATCTTGCAGCGCCGTGCCCAGGCGCAGCAGCAGGCCGGCGCGGCCTTCCAGGCCCACCACGGGGTTGGAGGGGCTGCTCTGGAAAACCGCGCGCAGCGCGCTGCCGTCCAGCCGCTTCAGCGCCGCCGCATCCACACGCTGCGGGTCTTCGGGCGTGGCCGAAAACACGCCGTTCATGAAGGCGTGGAAGCTGGCCACGCCCAGGCCTTCGGAGCGCTGCAGCACCAGGCCCGTACCGGCATCGGCGCCGGCGGCGCGGGCCTCGGTGTAGCGCCAGGTCGGGCCGGCGCCGGCATCGAGCAGCACGCTCACCACCGTGAGGTCGAAGTGGGCGCGTGCGGCTTCCAGCGCGCCCCGTGGCGCCAGGCGTTCGTCCAGCGCGGCCTTGCGGTCCACGCCGCCGGCCTCGAAGTGGCGCCAGCGGCTGTGGAAGGGGATCACGAGGTCCGGAAACCGCCGCAGCGTCAGCGCTGCCACGCGCTCGGCCACCGCCGGCAGGCGGCTGCGGTCGAGGCGGAAATGCTCGCTGACCTCGGCTTCCACCGAATGCAGCACCGCGGCGCAGCGTGCGCGGATGGTGCCGGGGTCGCGCAGCGCGGCCAGCGGGTGGCGCGCGTCGGGCGCGGTGCTCAGCAGGGCGCGGCGCTCGGCGGCGGTGGATTCGCGGGTCTCGGGCACGGGGCGGCTTTCACGGGGGTCACAGGGTTCACTCAAGGCCGCGCCCCTGCACCTGGGCCAGGTCTTCGGCGGTCGGCACACGGCCATCGGTGAAGTAACCGGCGGCCACCTTGGCCTCCATCTCCACCTTGGCATCGGCCGGGATCAATTCGTCGGGGATCTTCACGCGTTCACCCACCTCGATGCCGCTGCCGGTGATGGCGTCGTACTTGTCGTTGCTCATGCTCACCAGGCGGTGGATCTTGGTGATGCCCAGCCAGTGCAGCACGTCGGGCATCAGTTCCTGGAAACGCATGTCCTGCACGCCGGCCACGCACTCGGTGCGCAGGAAGTACTTGTCGGCGCGGTCGCCGCCCACCTGGCGCTTGCGCGCGTTGTAGACGAGGAACTTCGTCACCTCGCCCAGGGCGCGGCCTTCCTTGCGGCTGTAGGCAATCAAGCCCACGCCGCCTTGCTGCGCGCCGCGGATGCATTCTTCGATGGCGTGCGTGAGGTAGGGCCGGCAGGTGCAGATGTCGCTGCCGAACACATCGCTGCCGTTGCACTCGTCGTGCACGCGCGCGGTGAGCGTGATGTCCGGGTTGGCGAGGTCGCGCACGTCGCCGAAGACATACAGCGTCTGCCCGCCGATGGGCGGCAGGAACACCTCCAGGTCGCTGCGCGTGACGAGCTCGGGGTACATGCCACCCGTCTCTTCAAACAGCGCGCGGCGCAACTCGGCTTCGCTGACCTTGAAGCGCTCGGCCACGCCGGGCAGCCACCACACCGGCTCCACCGCGATCTTGGTCACGGTGGCGCTGGCGTCGTCCAGCAGGATCTTGCCGTCCACCTGCAGGCGCTGGAAGGCCAGGGCCTGCTTGATCTCGGGCAGGTGCACGTGGGCCTTGGTGACTGCGATGGTGGGGCGGATGTCGTAGCCGCGTTCCAGGTAATCGGCGTACACCGTCTGCACGCTCGCGCCCCAGGGGTCGATGCTCACCATCTTGTGCGCGTCGCCCCACACCGGGTAGGGGCCCACGGCGTCGGTGGGCGCGGTGTTGGTGAGGTCGGCGCGGTGGCCCTTGGTGAGGTTACCCGCGGCCACGGCCAGCGCGCGGTAGACGCCGTAACTGCCGCTGTGTGTGCCGATGACGTTGCGCTGGCTGCGGTTGCCGGTGCTGCCGACGATGGGGCCGCGCTCTTGCGGATCGGCCGCGCCCCAGCGCAGCGCGGGCGCGCTGTCGGTGCCCTGGCCGGGGTGCGAGGTCAGGCGGATGTGGCGGGTGGCCGCCGGGGGGGTGGGGCTGTCCATGGGGCGGGCTCGTTGGCGCTCTCGGCGGCGGTGTGTGTGGCGGGAAAGACGCGGAAGATACGCCAGAACGGCGCATCCGCCTGTGGGATGAGCCCCCGCGTGACACTTACCTTTGGTTTCCTGAGAATCAAGGGCATGCGGACGACCGACGCCGCAGCGACCAAGACCAGAGCCTGAAGCTCCGAGGGGAACCCGAATGAAGCACACCTTGCTCGCCGCCTTGCTGCTGGGCGCCCACCTGATGGCGCCTGCCCAGAGCACACGTTCGATGGCGCCGCCCATCGTGGTGGAAGTGGTCGACGGGGCGCTGCGCCTCTCGGCCGAGGGCTACACGCTCTCGGGCTCGCAGACGGTGGTGGTCTGGCAGATCGGCACCGAAGGCTGGCGCTTTGCGGCCAGCAGCATCCGTTTCAGCGATGGCAATGCGCCGTTCAGCTGCAGCGCCTTCGCCGACGGGGCCGCGATGCGCTGTGTGTCCAGTGGTGAGGCCAAGGGGCGCTTTGCCTACAGCATTGCGCTGCGCGGCGAGGATGGGCGGCTCGTGGCACTGCCTCAGCCCTACGGCTGGATCCAGAACGACTGAGCGAACGACAGCCGCGCCGGGGCCGCCATCGCCGCGGCTCTTTCCAGCGTGTCAGCCCGCGTCGATGGCACGGCGGGCACGTGTCACCGCGGCAGACAACTCTGAAGCCGCGCCAGCGCCGCTGGCATCCAGCAGGGCTTGGGCTTCGCCAAGCGCAGCCTGTGCCGCCGTGGCGTTGCCATGGCGAGCTTGCACTTCCGCCCGCGCACACAACAGCACACCCAGCCCGAGTTCGTCGCCCGCGTCGCGCAAGAGGCGCTCACCCGTGTCGATGGCGCCCTGGGCGGCCTCCCATTGGCCGAGGTGCAGCAGGCTGAGGCCGAGACGGCCCTGGAATTCGCCAGCGCTTCGTGTGTCATCGGTGCTGGCCGCCACGCCCAGCGCCGCCATGAAGTGCCTCACGGCTTCCTCAAACTGCCCTGAGGCATGCAGCACCAGGCCGAGGTTGCCCAGCACCATGCATTCCAGGCGCAAGTGGCCCAGTTTCCGTGCCACCGCCAAGGCCTGGCCGAGGACAGACGCGGCCGCAGGCAGGTCGCCAAGCAGGTAACGCAGCATGCCCAGGTTCGAGAGCGTGTTGCCTTCGCGCTGACGGTCACCGAGGGCCTGCAGATGGGTGAGCGCTTCTTCGCTGAGTTGACTCGCGGTCGAAAGCTCGCCCCGGTTGGCGTGGAGATTGGCCAGGTTGCCCAGCAGGCTGCCCAGCCAACGCCGGTCGACGCGGCGCCGCGCCAGTGCGAGCGCGGCTTCGTAGTGTTGTTGCGCGCTGCCGAGCTGGCCCTGCTCGAACGCCATGGTCCCCAGTCCATTGAGGGCTGCGCATTCGAGCTTGCCGTCGGCATGCTGGCGCGCCAGCGCGTGTGCCTGCTGCAGGGCCGTCTTGGCCGATTCCAGGTGGCCACGGCGTGCCCGCAGAACGCCCAGGCGCACCAGGGCCTGGCCGGCCAGGGGCGTGCCCGCAGCGAACTCGGATTGTTTCAAGACGCTGTCGAAGGCCGTTTCGGCGGCGGCCCGCTGGCCGGTGGCTTCCAGCGCCGCGGCGCGCGCCAGCAGGGCTTGCGCATGGGGCTGGGGCTGGTGCGGCAGGCTCGGCAGGGCGCAGACCGCCTCAGAAAGATCCAGGCCCACCTTGAACGGCCCGCGCAGGCTCAGTGCGGCCCAGGCGCCAGCCAGCGCGCCCGCTGCGGCGCCCGCGTCGTCCGCCAGCACCGCGCGGCGGCAGGCCGCCACCAGGTTGTCGAGGTCGGCGCAGGCGTTCTCGGTGGAACGCTCCGGCCCCAGGGCGGCGAACCACACGCCGTGCCGCACCTCGGCGGCCTGCCGCGCCGCCGGCCCGCTGCCGGTGTAGCGGCCCTCGGTGCCCAGGTGTTCGGCCGCGTAGGCCTGCACGCTGCCCAGCAGGTCGTAGCGTTCTTGTCCCAGCGTGCGCACGAAGCTCTTGTCCACCAGGGCCTGCAGCACGTCCAGGGTCCACGGCGGGTCTTCCAGGGCCGAAAGATCGATCACCGCCTCGGCCGCCTCCAGCGTGAAGCCGCCTTCGAAGACCGACAGCTGCGCCAGCGCCGCCTTCTCGGCCGTGGGCAGCAGGCCCCAGCTCCAGTCGAAGGTGGCGCGCAGCGTGGCCTGGCGGTCGAGCCGGCCGCCGCTGCTGGCCAGCAGCTTGAAACGTTCGCTCATGCGCGCCAGCAGCGCGCGCGGCGCCAGCGTGCGCGTGCGCGCCGCAGCCAGCTCGATGGCCAGCGGCAGGCCGTCGAGCAGGCCCACCAGCGTGGCGATGGCCTCGGCATCATCGGGCCCGGGCTTGAAGTCGCGGCGTGCGGCTTCGGTGCGGCGCATGAAGAGCGCCTGCGCGTCGTCGCTCTGCATCGGGGCGAGCGCCAGGGTCTCTTCGCCAGGGATGCCCAGCACCTCGCGCGTGGTGACGAGGAAACGCGCGTCCATCGCGCGGTCGAGCCAGCGGCCCAGCGTGGCCTCGGCGTGGCGCGCCAGGTGCTCGAAGTTGTCGAGGATGACGAGGCAGGTGCCGCGCCCGGCGATGGCGTGGCCCAGTTGCACGAGGGGGTCTTCGGGCCCCAGCGGCACCTGCAGCCCCTGGGCCACGGCACTGGCGATGCCTTCGATGCTGCGCGCCGGCGCCAGATCGCAGAACCACACGCCGCCGGGGTACTCGCCCATCCAGGCCCAGCCGTAGCGCGTGGCCACACGGGTTTTGCCACCGCCGCCGATGCCCAGCAGCGAGACCAGCCGCGCACCGGCATCGAAGCGCTGCGCCAGGTCTTGCAGCGTGCGGCGGCGGCCGACGAAGGCGTCGCGCTCGGCCGGCAGGCTGTGCGGCAACTCGCGCAGCGGCAGCCAGAGGCCGTTGTTCACGCCGGCGTGCTTGTCGCCGTGCCGGACCACGCGCCAGACCTTCGCCGAATCGGGTGGCGGCGTGAAGGGCGCGTCAGCCTCGCCCACCTCGAAGAGCTCGATGGGCACGGGCAGGCCCTTGACCTGCCAGTGCCCGTGCGAGACCACACGGTGGGGTGTCGGCCCGATGGCATCGAGCGCGGCCTGCGTCAGCAGCGTCTGCCCGCCCAGCGCGGTGGACATCACACGCGCGGCGATGGGCTTGCTGACGCCGTCCACCTCCACCGGCTTGGCGCCCAGGGCCACGTCTTCGGGCGTGGCCTCGCGCATCAACACCTGGCCCACGTGCAGGCCGGCGCGGGCCTTCATGGGCACGGGCAGCGTGGTCAGCGCGCGGTGGTAGGCCAGCGCGTAGCCCAGCGCGTCGGCCGCCTGCGCGAAGAGCAGCAGGAAGCCGTCGGTCTTGTCGATTTCCTGGCCGCGCCACTGGCGCAGCAGGTCGCGCGCCAGGCGGTCGTGCCGCGCCGAGAGCTGGGCATAGGCCTCGTCGCCCAGCTGCTGGTTGAGCGCGGCGCTGTCGACCAGGTCGGTCAGCAGCAGGGCGGGCAACGCGGCCACGGTGTCTCGGGGCTCAGGGGGTGTCAGGCCAGGCCGCCGACGGGCAGGCGCGCGCTGCGCTGCAGCCAGTTTTCAGGCGCGTAGGCCGCGCTGGCGTCGGTGACGTGCAGCGTGTAGGCCAGCCTGCTCTTGGCGCTGCGGTTGGGCGCGCTGTAGTGCGGCAGCAGGCCGTGGAAGACGATGAGCGTGCCGGCCTCCACCGGCAGCGCGCGCGCTTCGGCCGTGGTGGGCCAGGGCGTCGCATCCAGCGGCTGCATGCGCAGCGTGCCGGTGCTGTGCTCGCACACGTACTGCTCGCGCAGCACGCCATGGGGGCCCTGGTGGCCGCCGGGCATCACCCACAGGCAGCCGTTGTCCAGCGTGGCGTCTTCCAGCGCGAACCAGAAGGTCGTCACCGTCTGCGGCGTGGTGACGAAGAAGCTGGCGTCCTGGTGCCAGCCAACCTCGCCGCCGATGTGCGGCTGCTTGAAGATCACCTGGCTTTGCCACACCTGCGGCTGCAGCAGGCCCAGATCACGCGCCAGTTCGGCCAGTGCGGGGCCGTGCGAACCTCGCCGCCGATGTGCGGCTGCTTGAAGATCACCTGGCTTTGCCACACCTGCGGCTGCAGCAGGCCCAGATCACGCGCCAGTTCGGCCAGTGCGGGGCCGTGCGAAAAGGCCTGGAAGACCGGGTCGAGGTCGTGCAGCGCGTGGCCGATCTTGTTGATGCTGCGGTCCTTGGGCACCTGCAGCCGGCCTTCGGCATCGAGCGCTTCTTCCTCGAAAAAGCAGTGCACGGCCTCGGCGCTGGCCAGCAAGGCGGCGTCGGCCACCTGGCTGCGGTCGCGGGTGGAAAAGCGGCTGGTCTGGGCGCTGGGGGTGAAGCCGTCCACCAGCTCGCGGGCGCGCTGGCAGACGGCAGCCACCTCGGCCGCGCTCTTGAAGCCGGGCAGCACCAGGCAGCCCTCTTGCTGCCAGGTGGCCAGGTCGGTGGTGTTCAGCATGTGTTGCGTGCAGGCATCGGAAGCGGGCCCGCCGGCGTGCCGGGGTTCTGGTTTTCACCAAGATCGCCCGGTGCCGGCGGCATCATCCGATGCTACCGGTGCGGGCCATCTCGCCGCACCCGAGAACACCGATTTCCGCATCCCTCGTCCTCCCGGAGCCCGTCCATGCCTGCGAACCGCCCTTTCCGCCCCTTGCCCCACGCGCTGGCCACCGCCGTTCTGGCCCTGCTGAGCACCGGCAGCCAGGCCCAGACCGCGGCCCCAGCCGCCAGCGGCCAGCTGCAGACCATCACCGTCACCGCCGAGCGCCGCCTGGAGAACATCCGCGACGTGCCCAGCTCGGTGAGCGCGATCCAGGGTGAGATGCTGGAAGTGCTGAACAGCGGCGGGCAAGACATCCGCCTGCTGGCCGCCCGCGTGCCCAGCCTGAACATCGAGAGCAGCTTCGGCCGCGCCTTCCCGCGCTTCTACATCCGCGGCATCGGCAACACCGATTTCGACCTGAATGCCTCGCAACCCGTCAGCCTGGTCTATGACGACGTCGTGCAGGAGAACCCCATCCTCAAGGGCTTCCCCATCTTCGACATGGAGCGCATCGAGGTGCTGCGCGGCCCGCAAGGCACGCTCTTCGGCCGCAACAGCCCGGCCGGGGTGGTGAAGTTCGAGAGCGCCAAGCCGACTAAAAACTTCGAGGGTTACGCGCTGGCCAGCCTGGGCCGCTACAGCGCGCTGAACTTCGAAGGTGCGGTGAACGTGCCGCTGTCGCCCACGCTGGCGCTGCGCGTGGCCGCGCAATCGCAGAACCGCGATGACTGGGTCAGCAACGGCAACCCAGCAGGCCCCACGCGCGAGATGGAGGGCTACAACGACCACGCCGCGCGCCTGCAGATGCTGTTCAGCCCGAGCAAGGATTTCAGCGCGCTGCTGAACGTGCACTCGCGCGAGCTCAAGGGCAGCGCGCGGGTCTTCCGCGCCAACATCATCCAGCCCGGCACCAACAACCTGGTCCCGGGCTTCGACGAGACCAAGGTCTTCCAGGACGGCATCAACAGCCAGAAGCTCAGCAACACCGGCGGCAGCCTGCGCGTGCGCTGGGATCTGGGCAACGGCATGGCGCTGAACAGCATCACCGGCTACGAGACCGTGGAGTCCTTCAGCCGCGGTGACATCGACGGCGGCTACGGTGCCAGTTTCCTGGGCGCGGGCAACTTCGGCCCCGGCAACATCCCCTTCGACGCCGAAAGCGCCGACGGCCTGCCCAAGCACAAGCAGTTCACCCAGGAAGTGCGCGTGGAAAGCACCGGCAAGGGCGCGCTGCAGTGGCTGGCCGGCGTGTACTACTTCGACGAGCAGTTGAAGATCGACAGCTTCAACTACAGCAGCATCGGCGGCAACGCGCAAAACGGCTATGCCACGCAAGACCAGGACAACAAGGCCTACGCCGTGTTCGGCAGCGTGAACCTGGAGGTGAGCCCGCAGCTCAAGCTGCGCGGCGGCCTGCGCTACACCAAGGACGAGAAGGACTTCTTCGCCGACCGCATCCAGGCGCCGCCCTTCAGCCCCACCTTCATCGGCCGCCGCACCGCCAGCACCAGCGCCACCAACACCAGCGGCGACTTCAGCGCCACCTACGCCCTGGACAAGGACACCAACGTCTACGCGCGTGTGGCCACCGGCTTCCGTGCGCCGTCCATCCAGGGCCGCCTGCTCTTCGGCGACACGCTCTCGGTGGCCAAGAGCGAGAAGGTCACCAGCTACGAAGCCGGCATCAAGGCCGACCTCTTCAACAAGCGCGCACGCGCGGCCTTCAGCGTCTTCAGCTACACGCTGAAGGACCAGCAACTCACCGCGGTGGGCGGGGCGGCCAACTTCAACCAGTTGATCAACGCGGCCAAGAGCACCGGCCAGGGTTTTGAGCTCGACCTGCAGGCGCTGGTCACCGAGAACCTGATGCTCACCTTCGGCGGCAGCTACAACAAGACCAAGATCCGCGACGGCGGCTTGGCCGTGGCGCCTTGCGGCGGTGGCTGCACGGTGACCGACCCCACCGTGGTGCGCAACGGCACGACGCTGGCGCTGATCGATGGCAACCCGCTGCCGCAGGCGCCCGAGACGACGCTGAACTTCACCGCGCGCTACACCATGCCCGTGGCCGGCGGCGACTTCTTCGTGCTCACCGACGTGGCCTACCGCAGCAAGATCAACTTCTTCCTGTACGAAAGTGCCGAGTTCACCGGCAAGGCGCTCACCGAAGTGGGCCTGCGCGCCGGCTACAGCTTCGGCAACGGCAAGTACGAAACCACGGCCTTCGTGCGCAACCTCACCAACCAGATCCGCGTGGTGGGTGGCATCGACTTCAACAACCTCACCGGCTTCATCAACGAGCCGCGCACCTTCGGCGTGAGCTTCAAAGCGAACTTCTGAAGGTGATTGCGCGCAAGCGCTTCGGCACCTGGCTGGCGGCTGCGGCCCTGGGGACCCTGGGGACCCTGGGTTTTGCGACCTGGGCCCAGGCCCAGCCGGCGTTGATCTTCGAACTCGGCGGCAAGAACGACAAGAGCTTCGGCCAGGCCGCCTGGGAAGGCGCCGAACGTTGGCGCAAGCAGACGGGCAAGCCCTACCTCGAGTTCGAGATCGCCAACGCCGCGCAGCGTGAACAGGCGGCGCGGCGTTTTGCGCAGCGCGGCGCCAACCCCATCGTGGGCGTCGGCTTCCCGCAGGCCAGCAGCATCGAGGCGGTGGCGCGCGAGTTTCCGAACACACGTTTCGCCATCGTCGACAGCGTGGTGGCGCTGCCCAATGTGCAGAGCTTCGTCTACCGCGAGCACGAAGGCGCGTTTCTCGTCGGCCTGCTGGCCGCGCTGGCCAGCAAGAGCGGCAAGCTCGGCTTCGTGGGCGGGCAGGACATCCCGCTGGTGCGCAAGGTGCTGTGCGGCTACGAGCAGGGTGCGAAGTACGGCAACCCGGGCGTGCAGGTGCTGTGGGCCATGACGGGCACCACCAACGCCGCCTGGACCGACCCCGCGCGCGGCGCCGAACTCACGCGCACGCAGGCGGCGCAAGGCGCCGACGTGATCTTCGCCGCCGCCGGCACGACCGGCCTGGGCGTGCTGCAGGCCGCGGCCGACCTCGGCTTGCTGGGCATCGGTGTCGACAGCAACCAGAACGGCCTGCACCCGGGCCGCATGCTCACCTCGATGCTCAAGCGCACCGACGTGGCGGTGTTCCAGGCTTTCCAGGGTGTGTTGCCGGGCGTGGCGACGCTGGGCCTGAAGGAAGGCGGGCTCGACCTCGCTTTCGACGAACACAACGCCAAGCTGGTGACGCCGGCCATGCGTGCCCGCGTGGACGCGGCCAAGGCCGACATCGTGGCCGGCCGGCTGCAGGTGACCGACTGGACCTCCGCGAAGGCCTGCCGCTGAGCCGCAGAGCCGTTGCGCCGCGCCCGTGGGGCCGGGGTCGCCGTGGTGACGGGCCGCGGCCGGCCTGCCGTCTAGCATGCGGCGATGGTCTCTTCCTCCGAACCGACACCCGGCGGCCAGCCTCTGTCGCTGAGCGCGGCCGATGGCACGGCGCTGGCCGCCACGGTCTACGCCGCACACGGCCCTGACTGGATCGTCGTGGGCGGGGCCACCGCGGTGCCGCGCGGTTTCTACCGGCGTTTTGCCGAACATGCGCAAGCCCGCGGCGTGAACGTGCTGACCTTGGATTACCGCGGCATCGGCGGCTCGCGCCCGGCCACGCTGCGCGGCTACCTGCCTGACTACGCCGACTGGGCGCGGCAGGACCTGGCCGCGGCCGTCGACCACGCCGCAGCCCGTGGCCCGGTCTACCTGGTGGGCCACAGTTACGGGGGCCATGCCATCGGTTTGTTGTCGCGTGAACGCCAGCAGGCCCTGAAAGCCGCCTACGTGGTGGCCGGTGGTGCTGGCTGGCACGGCTGGATGCCGCGTGCCGAGCGCCTGAAGGTGCTCTTGCTCTGGCATGTGGTGGGGCCTGTGGCGACCACGCTGCTGGGTTACCAGCCCTTGAAGGCTCTGGGCATCGGCGAAGACTTGCCGGTGAGCGTGTACCGCCAATGGAAACGATGGTGCGGCTACCCGCGCTACTTCTTCGACGACCCCGCCGCGGTCCATCTGGTGCAGGGTTTCGAGGCCGTGACCCTGCCCATCGCCGCGGCCAACGCGCTGGACGACTGGTGGGCGCTGCCGCGCTCGCGCGATGCCTTCTTCGCCGGTTACCGCAACGCGCCGGTGCAGGCCATCGACATCGACCCGCGCGCCGAAGGCCTGCGCGAGATCGGGCACATGGGCTACTTCCGCCCGCAGGTGGGCGCGGTGCTGTGGCCGCGTTGGCTGGGCTGGCTGCAGGGCCAAGGCCTGCGCGTGCACACCCAGGCCTGAACTTCAGCGGCCACGAGAAAAAAACGCCCCGCGCAGCACGGGGCTGGGCGGGGCGCGGCGGGCCGGGCCGCGCGAGACGCGGCCTGGGTTGGTGATTACTGCTTGCTGTTGTCGCGGCGCTCGGCCACCACCACCGGCTTGACGGCTTCGGCTTCCACCAGGCTGGCGTAGAAGAAGGGGCCGACCGGCTCGCCACCCACGTTGGGCAGGAAAGGCGTGTTGCGGTTGCCGGCGCGCACTTCGGCCATCACTTCGGCGCGGGTGCGCAGCGACTTGGCTTCGGCAGCCGGGTTGTAGCCGTTGTCGGCGGTGTCGACCGCCGCCAGGCGCTCGCCGCGCACCACCACGGGCTTGAGCAGCTTCACGCCGGCGGGGCGGGTGCTGTCGGCGGCCACGGTCGCCGAAGCGGCCTTGCCCGACACAGCGGCGGGCAGGGCGTGGGTCTGGCCGCTGCTGATGAAATCGAAGTCGGCGCCTTCACCGGCGGCGTGGGCGAAAGTGGCCGAGGCCAGGGCAAAAGCGGCGACGGCGGGGTACACGAACATTTGAAGCTTGCGCATGATCATTCCTTGAAAGCATCCGAAAGGGTTGTGGGACCGGCTTCGGTGGATGCAGTACCGGGGTCGTCCTTGGGAGTGAACTGTAGGCACTTACCCTAGGACGAAAAACCAGCCGTCCGCGAACGCAACGTTCTGGTAACGCGAATAATGAAGACGGGTTTGGCACGACAAAGACGGCCCCCCAGCGGCACCGGCCCCAGAATCACGGCCCATGCGCACGCTGAACCTGGGCCGCCGCCCCTATGCCGAGACCGAGGCTGCGATGCGCGCCTTCACGGCGGCGCGCGCCGCTGACACCGAAGACGAGCTCTGGCTCGTGGAGCACGAGCCGGTCTTCACGCAGGGCCTGGCCGGCCGTGACGACCACGTGCTGGCGGCCGGCGGCATCCCCTTGCTGCGCACCGACCGCGGTGGCCAGGTCACCTACCACGGCCCCGGCCAGGTGGTGGCCTACCCGCTGCTGGACCTGCGCCGCATCGGCATCTACGTCAAGGAATACGTCTTCCGCCTCGAAGAAGCCGTGATCGAGACGCTGTGGGAAGGTGCCGGCGTGGTGGGCCACCGCGTGCGCGGCGCGCCCGGCATCTATGTGCGCCTGGCCGACCCGCACAGCCACGCGCAGCTGCACACCGAGAGCCTGGACCCCTTCCGCGGCCTGGGCAAGGTCGCGGCGCTGGGCATCAAGGTCAGCAACCACCGCAGCTACCACGGCGTGGCGCTGAACGTGGCCATGGACCTGGAGCCCTACGAACGCATCAACCCCTGCGGCTACGCCGGCTTGCGCACGGTGGACCTGCGGTGCCTGGGCGTGGCCGCCACCTGGGACGGCATGGCCGACTTGCTGGCGCAGCACCTGGTGCGCCGCCTGCAGCCTCGCGCATGACACCGGCTTGCGGCCGGCCTGCGGGCCGGCGCAAGGCCCCGCCGCTAAAATTTGGTGCATGAGCACCTCCTCGACGCCCCCCGCGACCCCCGCCTACGACCCCAGCGCGAAGCAGAAGTCGCAGGCCAAGACCTCGCGCATTCCCATCAAGGTGGTGCCTGCCGAGGTGCTGAAAAAGCCCGAGTGGATCCGCGTCAAGGCCGGCAACCCCAGCCAGGCTGCGCGCTTCTACGAGATCAAGCAGATCCTGCGCGAGCACAAGCTGCACACGGTGTGCGAAGAGGCCAGCTGCCCGAACATCGGCGAGTGTTTCGGCAAGGGCACGGCCACCTTCATGATCATGGGCGACAAGTGCACGCGCCGCTGCCCCTTCTGCGACGTGGGCCACGGCCGCCCCGACCCCCTGGACGTGGACGAGCCGCTGAACCTGGCCAAGACCATCGCGGCGCTGAAGCTGAAGTACGTGGTGATCACCAGCGTCGACCGTGACGATCTTCGTGATGGCGGTGCCGGCCACTTCGTCGAGTGCATCCGCCAGACGCGTGCGCTCAGCCCCGCGACGCAGATCGAGGTGCTGGTGCCCGATTTCCGCGGCCGTGACGACCGCGCGCTGTCCATCCTGCGCGAGGCCCCGCCCGACGTGATGAACCACAACCTGGAGACCATCCCGCGCCTGTACAAAGAAGCGCGGCCGGGCAGCGACTACCAGTTCAGCCTGAACCTCTTGAAGAAGTTCAAGGAGCAGGTGCCGGGCGTGCCCACCAAGAGCGGGATCATGGTCGGCCTGGGCGAAACCGACGAAGAAATCCTGCAGACCATGCGCGACATGCGCGCGCATGACATCGACATGCTGACCATCGGCCAGTACCTCGCGCCCAGCGGCCACCACCTGCCAGTGCGGCGCTACGTGCACCCCGACACTTTTCGCATGTTCGAGGCCGAGGCGCAGAAGATGGGCTTCACACACGCCGCCGTGGGCGCGATGGTGCGCAGCAGCTACCACGCCGACCAGCAGGCGCATGCCGCAGGGGTGACCGCGCCCGCCTGAGGCCCGGCGCCCGCGCCTTCAGTCGTCTGCCGTCTGCTCCATCACCAGGCGGAACACCACCTCGCCCGGCCGTTTGCTCAACAGCAGCACGTTGCCGCCGTGCTGCTCCATCACGCGGCGCACGATGAACAGGCCCAGGCCGTGGCCGCCGCTGCCGCTGCCGCGGCTGCCGCGCTCGAAGAGCCGGGCCTCCACGCCAGGCTCGATGCCGGGGCCGCGGTCGATGACGTCGATCATCAGCGCCAGCGGTTCGTCGGAGTCGGAGATGCGCACCGTCACCGGCGTCGTGCCCGGGCCGTGGCGCAGTGCGTTCACCAGCAGGTTGCGCAGCGCCAGGCGCACCAGGCTCATGTCGGCCAGCACCGTGCGCGTGGCGGTCTGGCGTTCGACCGTGACGCGCCCACGCTGCTCGGCCGGCAGGTCGGCGATGGCCGTGGCCAGCAGCATGTCGATGTCGGTGTCTTCGCGGCGTATCGGGCCGGGCCGTGCCAGCTGCGTGGCCACGGCCAGGGTGTTGTCGATGCTGCCCGTGACCTGGCTCATCACCGCGTGGGCCCGTGCCAGCCGCGAGGCCACCGCCGCGTTGCCCACCTCGCGCACGGCGGCGCTGGCGCTCTGCATCGCGGCCGAGGCGTTGTTCAGCGGCTGGCGCACCTCGTGCGCCAGCACGTCCAGCATCTCGCCGCGTTCGGCCAGCAGCGTGTCGAGCTCACGCGCCTGCTGCTCGGCGCGCTGGCGCAGCGCCTGCTCCTGCTGCAGTTCCACGCGGCGCTGCCGGTACTCGGTCACGTCCTGCAGCGCGCCCGCCAGGCGCACCGGCCTGCCGCCTTCGAACTCGGCCTCGCCCACCACCCGCACCCACAGCGCGCGCCCGCTCGCGCTGACGAAGGGCAGCTCCAGATCGAGGCTGCTGCCGTCGTCAAGTGAACGTTCCAGCGCCGCGGCCATGTCGGCACGGGCCTGCTCGGGGAAAAACCCCAGGCCGCGCGTGATGTCCAACGGCTCGTGGTCGTCGATCTCCAGGATGCGGTACAGCCCGGCCGACGCCGTGAGCGCCCGAGTGGCCGTGTCGATGCGCCAGCCGCCGATGCGCGCCACCTGCCCGGTGCGCTGCAGCAGCGCCTCGCTTTCGCGAAGGCGAACCTCGGTGCGCTGGCGTTCGCGCGCCCACGCGTGTTCACGCTGGCGCAGGTGGTGAAAGCTCAAGAGGCCCAGCGCGGCCAGGGTGGCGGTCAGCAACAGCGGGCCGGCGGCGCGGTCCCACCAGTTCAGCAGCATGCGCTGGCGCGGCATGGTCACCAGCATCGTCACTGGAAAGCTGCTCAGGCGAACGAAGGCGGTGGCGTTGTCCTGCTCGGCAATGGAGCTGCGGCCTTCCACGGTGCCGCGGCGCGGAAAGCCGTGCGTGCGCAGGTGTTCGATCAGCGCGCCGGTGCGCGGTGCGCGGTAGGCGGCGTCGTCGCTCACGCCTTCGGGCAGCGGGTAGCGGTTGATGAGGTAGCCGTCGTCGCGCATCAAGGCCAGCGCGGCATCGCGCACCACCGGGGCATCGCTCCAGAAGGTCTGCACCAGCTCCACCGGCGCCGCCGCCACCAGGAAGCCCACCGGCTGGCCCTGGCGGTCGCGCACCACCAGACGCAGCGGCAGGATCCAGCGCTGGCTCACCGGCCCGAGCAGGGGGCGGGCCAGTTCCATGGGCTGTTCAGGCCGCAGGCTGGCGACGATCTGCTCGAAGTTGCGCTGCGCCTGCACGCTGGGCAGCTGGGCCACGTCGGGCGTGGCCGAACTGCCGAGATAGCTGCCGTCCAGCGCCAGCAGGTGCACGCCCTGCAGTTCGTCATGGCGTTCCTTGAAGGCGCGCAGCCGGTCGTGCAGGGCCGGTGCTTCGGCCAGTTGGCCGTCCTGCATCAGGCCCAGGGCCAGCTCGCTGAGCGCCCGTTGCTGCTGCAGAAAAAAGCGGTCGGTGCCACGTTCGGCCAGCTCGGCCACGGTGCGCAGGTTGTGCAGCTGGTCTTCACGGTCGGCGCGCCACGATTGCCAGGCGAAGAGCAGCACCAGCGTCAGCAGCAGCAGGCCCAGCAGCGTGGTCTGGCGGTGCGAGGGCGGAGGGCTGGGCGCCAGGGCGGACGCAGCGTCGGCGGAAAGTGCAGGGGGCATGGCCATCGGCCCGGTTTGTACCGCATGCCACCGTGCGGCTGGCGCTGCGCGCGGCAGCGGCAGGGTATCTTCCGCTCAAAGGCGGCCTTGCACCCGATGCCGCATCCTGCCTGCCTACCGAAAGCCCCGCCATGAGCACCCGCGCTGCCTTTGCCCCCACCCCCGCTCCCACCCTCGCCCCCGCCCTTCATGCCCTGCTGTGCCGCATGCCCAAGGCGGAATTGCACATCCACATCGAAGGCTCGCTGGAGCCCGAGTTGATCTTCGCGCTGGCGCAGCGCAATGGCGTGGCGCTGCCCTATGCCAGCGTGGAAGCGCTGCGCGCGGCCTACGCCTTCACCGATCTGCAGAGTTTTCTCGACATCTACTACGCCGGCGCCAGCGTGCTGCTGCATGCGCAGGATTTCCACGACATGGCCTACGCCTACTTCCAGCGCGCCGCGGCCGACCATGTGGTGCACGCCGAACTCTTTTTCGACCCCCAGACCCACACCGAGCGCGGTGTGCCCATGGGCACGGTGGTGCAGGGGCTGGTGAGCGCTGGTGAACGCGCGCAGCGCGAGCTGGGTGTGAGCAGCGCGCTGATCCTGTGTTTTCTGCGCCACCTCAGCGAAGAAGCCGCCTTCGAAACCCTGGAAGCCGCGCTGCCCTACCGCCAGCACTTCATCGGCGTGGGCCTGGACAGCAGCGAACGCGGCCACCCGCCGGAGAAGTTCGCGCGCGTGTTCGCCCGCTGCCGCGAACTCGGCCTGCGGCTGGTGGCGCATGCAGGGGAAGAAGGCCCGCCGGCCTACATCGCGAGCGCGCTCGACGTGCTGCAGGTCGAGCGCATCGACCACGGCGTGCGTTGCATCGAAAGCCCGGCCCTCTTGCAGCGCCTGGCCGCTACGCGCATGCCCTTGACGGTGTGCCCGCTGTCCAACGTGAAGCTCTGCGTCTACCGCAGCATGGCCGAACACCAGCTGCCCGCGCTGCTGGAAGCCGGCTTGTGCGCCACCGTCAACAGCGACGACCCGGCCTACTTCGGCGGCTACATCAACCAGAACTTCGTCGAGACCTTCGCGGCGCTGCCGCAGCTGGGCCGCGAACACGCCTACACGCTGGCGCGCAACAGCTTCGAGGCCAGCTTCGTGCCGGCCGAGCAGAAACAGCGCTGGGTGGCGGCGCTGGACGCGGTGTTCGCCGCAGCCTGATCAGGCCCGGGCCGCCGGGCTCGGCGGTACCTTGGGCGGCGAGCTGGGCGGCTGGGGCATGTTGCGGCGGACCACTGCCACCAGCAGGCTCAGCAAGCCGGCGCAGAGCACGATCACCACCGCGCCCAGGGCCCACAGCACCCACACCAGCACCTGGCTGAAACCACCCAGCCAGCCCAGCGCGGTGCGCGTGAATTCCAGCGTGGCCGTCAGCAGCGCCTGCCAGCCCGGGATCCAGGCCTCGATCAGCGCGCCGAAGGGCACCTGCCCGGCCAGCGAGCCGATGTCGGTGACCCAGCTCGGGTCCAGGCCCAGCAGCGTGGCCACCGCCCACGCCAGCAGAGACCACAGACCGAGGACGAAGGCGGCGAGCAGCCAGATGGCGATGTGCATGGCGAAGACCCGGGTGTCAGCGTCGAAAAGATGCGCAGCGTAGCGCAGCACCGTTTGGCCTTGCGGCGCATCGGTACACCGACAACCTGGGCCACGGGCCGCCACCGGAGCGCCGCCCGCGGACGGGGCCGCAGCCTTTCGGCTACCGTGTGACCATGGAACAAACCCTGAGACCCCCCTCCGCGCCTGCCCTGGCCTGGCGCCAGACCCTGCGCGATTTCCGCGCCGGTGAACTGCGGCTGCTGGCCATCGCCGTGACGCTGGCGGTAGCCGCGCTCACGGCCGTGGGCTTTTTCGCCGACCGCTTGAGCAATGGCCTGCAGCGCGACGCGCGCCAATTGCTGGGCGGCGACGCCGTGGTCGGCAGCGACCGCGCCACGCCGCCGGCCCTGGTGGCCAAGGCGCAGCAGCTCGGCCTGCAGGTGGCGCCCAGCGTCGTTTTCCCGAGCATGGCGCGCGCGCCCGACGAACGCGGCGGCGCCACGCGCCTGGTGGCCGTGAAGGCCGTGAGCCCGGCCTACCCGCTGCGCGGCAAGCTGCAGCTGAAAGACACGCCCACGGCCGCCGTGCAGACCGTGGCCGCCGCGCCCGCGCCCGGCACGGTGTGGGTGGACGCGAGCCTGCTCGATGCGCTGCAGATCCAGGTGGGCGACAAGCTCCTGCTGGGCGATTCGGCGCTGACCGTGGCGCGCCTCATCGTGGTAGAGCCCGACCGTGGCGCCGGCTTCACGAGCTTCTCGCCGCGCGTGATGCTGGCCACGGCCGACCTCGCCGCCACCGGCCTGGTGCAGCCCGCCAGCCGCCTGAACTACCGCCTGGCGGTGGCCGCGCCGCCCGCGATGGCCGGCGCCCGCGGCGAGGCCGTGGTGCGCGAGTACGTGGCCTGGGTCGACCAGCAGATCCAGAGCCAGGCCCTGCGCGGCCTGCGCGTGGAAAGCATCGACAGCGGCCGCCCCGAGATGCAGCAGACGCTGGACCGCGCCGAAAAATTCCTCAACCTCGTCGCTTTGCTGGCGGCGCTGCTCGCGGCGGTGGCCGTGGGCATCGCGGCGCGCGACTTCGCCTCGCGCCATCTTGACGACTGCGCCATGCTGCGTGTGCTGGGCCTGAGCCAGCGTCGCATCGCCGCCGCCTACACGCTGGAGTTCGCTTTCGTCGGCCTGCTGGCCAGCGCGGCGGGCGTGCTCATCGGCCTGCTGGTACACAACGTCTTCGTCTGGCTGCTGGCGGGGCTGGTGGCAGCGGCGCTGCCGGCGCCGGGCATCGCACCGGCACTCTTCGGCCTGGGCGTGGGCATGACGCTGCTGCTGGGCTTCGGCCTGCCGCCGGTGCTGCAGCTGGCGCAGGTGCCGCCGCTGCGCGTGATCCGCCGCGACGTGGGTTCGCTCAACGCCTCGTCGGCCGGCGTGCTGGCCGCGGGCGCCCTGGGTTTTGTCGCGCTGCTGATGGCGGTGTCGTCCGATCTGAAGCTCGGCGCCATCGCGGTGGGCGGCTTTGCGCTGGCCATCGGCCTCTTTGCCGTGATGTCCTGGGGCGCGGTGCTGCTGCTCAAACGCTCGGTGCCCGAGAGCCGCGCGCCGCGTTGGCTGGTGCTGGCCACGCGGCAGATCGCAGCACGGCCGGCGTTTGCCGTGCTGCAGGTGTCGGCCCTGGCCGTGGGTCTGCTGGCGCTGATGCTGCTGGTGCTGCTGCGCACCGACCTCATCGCCAGCTGGCGCCAGGCCACGCCGCCCGATGCGCCCAACCGCTTCGTCATCAACATCCAGCCCGACCAGGCCGAGGCCTTCCGCGGCGCGCTCGACACCGCAGGCGTGAAGAACTACGACTGGTACCCGATGATCCGTGGCCGACTGGTGGCCATCAACGGCCAGCCGACCAAGGCCGATGACTACCCCGACGAACGTGCCGCGCGCCTGGTGGAGCGCGAGTTCAACCTCAGCCACAGCGCGCAGGCGCCGGCTGGCAATGCGGTGGTGGCCGGCCGCTGGGTGCCCGACGAGGCCGAGGGCCTGAGCGTGGAAGAAGGCCTGGCGCAGCAACTCGGCCTGAAGCTGGGCGACACGCTGCGCTTCGACATCGCCGGCCAGTTCCGCGAAGGCCGCATCACCAGCCTGCGCAAGGTCGACTGGGGTTCGATGCGGGTGAACTTCTTCGTGATGTTCCCGCAGGGCAGCATGGGTGACGTGCCGCTGACCTACATCAGCGCCTTCCGTGCACCAGCGGCTGCGGCGCCCGCAGCGGCGGCTTCTGCACCGCCCGGCCCCAGCTTCGACAGCCGCCTGAGCCGCGATTTCCCGAACATCACCAACGTCGATGTCTCGGCCAGCATCGCGCAGGTGCAGCGTGTGCTCGACCAGGTGGTGCGTGCGGTGGAGTTCCTCTTCGGCTTCACGCTCGTGGCGGGCCTGGTGGTGCTGTTCTCGGCCATCTCGGCCACGCGCGAGGCGCGCTCGCGCGAGTTCGCCATCATGCGGGCCATGGGCGCGGGCGGCCGCCTGCTGGCGCAGGTGCAGCGCACCGAACTGCTGGGCGTGGGCGCGCTGGCCGGGCTGCTGGCCTCGCTGGTGGCCATGGTGCTGGGCTGGGCACTGGCGCGTTTTGCCTTCCAGTTCGCGTGGACGCCTTCGCCCTGGGTGCCGCTGATCGGCACCGCTGCCGGCGCCGTGCTGGCGCTGATGGCGGGCTGGTGGGGCCTGCGCGAGGTGCTGCGCCGGCCGGTGCTGGAAACGCTGCGCCGGGCCGGCGCCGTGTGAGGGCGCTCTAGGCGGGCCGGGTCGCGCTCAGAAGGTTTCCCAGTCGCTATCGCCGCCGCCCGGGCCGCCGCCCTGGCCGCCGCTGTCGGCGCGTGCGGCCGCGGCCTGGGGCGCCGGCGCCTGCGCTGCAGCGGGCGCTGGTTTCGGCGCCGCGGCGGCTTTCGCTGCCACCGCTGTTTTCGCGGGGTTCGAGACCCGCGCTGCCGGCGCCGCGCTGGTCGCCTGGGCCTTGTTCAGCACCGTGCGCGCCAGCGCGGCGGGGGCCGGGCTGGGGGCCGCCGCTGCCGGCGCGGCGGTGGGTGCGGGTGCATGCGCAGAGGCGGCCTGCGCGCTGCCCAGCTCGAAGCCACTGACCACGGCGGCCAGCTTCTGCGCCTGTTCACGCAGGCTCTCGGCCGCAGCGGCGCTTTCTTCCACCAGCGCGGCGTTTTGCTGCGTCATGCGGTCGAGGTCGGCCACGGCGCCATTGACCTGGCCGAGGCCGCCGCTTTGCTCGGCGGTGGCGGCGCTGATCTCGCCGATGATGTCGGTCACACGCTGCACGCTGGCCACGATCTCGGTCATGGTGCTGCCGGCATCGGCCACCAGGCGCGTGCCCGATTCGACCTTGTCGACGCTGGCGCCGATGAGGCTCTTGATCTCTTTGGCGGCTTCGGCGCTGCGCTGCGCGAGGCTGCGCACTTCGCTGGCCACCACGGCAAAACCGCGGCCCTGCTCACCGGCGCGTGCCGCTTCCACGGCGGCGTTCAGCGCCAGGATGTTGGTCTGGAAAGCGATGCCATCGATGACGCCGATGATGTCGCTGATCTTCTTGCTGCTGGTGTTGATGTCTTCCATCGTCGACACCACCTCGGCCACCACGCTGCCACCGCGCTGCGCCACGCTGCTGGCCGAGCCGGCCAGCTGGTTGGCGGTGCGCGCGGCCTCGGCCGTCTGGCGCACAGTGCCGGTGAGCTGCTCCATCGAGCTGGCGCTCTGCTGCACGCGGCTGGCGGCCTGTTCGGTGCGGTGGCTGAGGTCGGTGTTGCCGCTGGCGATTTCGCGCGCGGCGGTGCCGATGTGGTCGGTGGCGGTGCGCACCGTCAGCAGCGAGGCGCGCAGCTTGTCCACCATCTGGCCCAGGCCGCGGATGAGATCGCCGATCTCGTCGGCCGCGTCGCTGTGCACATGGCTGTCGAGCCGGCCGGCTGCCACGTTTTCGCTCAGGCGCACAGCGCTGGAGAGCTCACGCACCACGCGGCGCTGCAGCTGCCAGGCGGCGAAGAGCGCACCGCCAGTGGCCAGCAGCATCAGCAGGCCCAGGCCCAGCGTCAGGCGCAGGCTGGCGGCCTGTGCCGCATCGCTGCGCGATTGCTGCAGCGCTTCGTTGCGCGCCACCAGGCTCTGCATGACCTTGCCGAGTTCGGCATAGGTGTTCTCGGCCGCGCGCATGGCGCCGACGCCGATGTTGGGGTCGACGCCGCT
Organism: uncultured beta proteobacterium; assembly: GCA_963788035.1. Lineage (GTDB taxonomy): Bacteria > Pseudomonadota > Gammaproteobacteria > Burkholderiales > Burkholderiaceae_C > Rubrivivax. The sequence continues at coordinate 1,736,882 of CAWBFC010000006.1, read as the reverse complement.
GAGATCGATGGCCTTGTCGGTCTGCTTCAGGTACTGCTGCAGCAGCGGCGCCGCCGCCTTGACGTTCTCGGCCAGCACGGTGTCGCTGCCGTCGTTGGCCGGCATGGCCTCGATGACCCGCTGCACGCCGTTGACCTGCTGGCCCAGTTCGGCCCGTTTGGCCTTGACCTGCGCCTCGTCCATCGAGCTCATCAGCGCCAGCGTGCGGAAGACCTCGGCCCGCACCTGCGCCAGCTGCTCCGTGGCGTTGGCCACGGTCTTGAAGTTGTCGACGTCGGCCAGGCCGGCCTGGCGCAGTGTTTCACTCTGCCGCCAGTCCATCGCGGCGTAGATGCCACCGGCGCCCAGCGCCACGGTGGCGGTGATCAGCGGCGCGAGCAGTAACTTGGGTCCGAGTTTCATGCAGGCCTCGTGCTCGCGCCGGCTTCAGGGGTAGACGCCGCCGCACACCGCGGTTTCGCCCAGCTTCTCGCAATACATGACCTTGGGCTCGACCTTCTTGCTCACCGGGTTGGTGAACTTGTATTCCTGCCAGGCCCCGGCGGGCTTGGCCTTGACCATGGCCACCCGCTCCTTGACGAAGTACTTGCCGTCGATGTCGGTGAGGTCGATGAGATCGCGGCCGATCTGCTTCTCGTTGGCGCCGTGCGCCAGGCACTTGCCGTCCAGGCCGTAGACCACCAGGTAGAGGTCGCGATCGACGAAGCTGCCCTTCTTGTTGCTGATCTCGGCGTAGCCCTTTTCAACGCCATTGGCCTTGATGAAGGCTATGCCCTTCTTGACCATGGCCACGGCCTCGGCCTTGGTGGCGTTGTCGGCCTGTGCCAGGCCGGGTGCGAGGCTGGTTGCCAGGCCCAGGGCCAGCAGCGTAGGAGCGAAGATTTTGCGCATGTGATTGTCTCCGGGGGTTCACGGTGGTGCGGCCGGCAGGGCCGCGTCAGTCGTTGATGAGGCCCATGTCGGCGCTGCTCATCAGGCCCTCAATGTCCATCAGGATGAGCATGCGGTCGACTTCCTTTTCACCTTGGCCGTTTTTCACCGTGCCGATGCCGGTGATGAACGAGGCGTCGATGCTCGAGCTCAACTCGGGCGCGGGCTTGATCTCGTCCTTCTTCAGCTCCAGCACGTCGGACACCGAATCGACCACCGCGCCCACCACGCGGCCGCGCACGTTCAGCACCACCACCACGGTGAAGGTGTTGTATTCGGCGCTGTCGCAGCCCAGCTTCAGGCGCAGGTCGATGATGGGCACGATCACGCCGCGCAGGTTCACCACGCCCTTGATGAAGGCCGGTGAATTGGCGATGCGCGTGGGCTGCTCGTAAGAGCGGATCTCCTGCACACGCAGGATGTCGATGCCGTACTCCTCGGCACCCAGGCGGAAGGTGAGGAACTCACCACCCTGCGAAATGCGCCCGGCGGACCCCACCGCGCTCGCGGCCGCGGCAGCGGTGGCGCGTTCGGCTTCGTGGCGGGCAACGTGGCTGGCTTCGGCAATCATCTCCATGGCGCTTCCTAACGGTGTGGGGGCTGTAAAAGGTTATCGGTGCGGGCCGCCGGGCCTGTAGCCCGGCACCGCAGGAAAAGGTGATTTATGCGGCGCGCAGCCGGAAAGTGGCCACCAGGCTGCCCAGGCGACCGGCCTGGTCTTTCAGGCTCTCGGCGGCGGCGGCGCTTTCTTCCACCAGCGCGGCGTTCTGCTGCGTCATGCGGTCGAGGTCGGCCACGGCACCATTGACCTGGCCCAGGCCGCTGCTCTGCTCGGCAGCGGCGGCGCTGATCTCGCTGATGATGTCGTTCACACGCTGCACGCTGGCCACGATCTCGGTCATGGTGCTGCCGGCGTCGGCCACCAGGCGCGTGCCCGACTCCACCTTGTCAACGCTGGCGCCGATGAGCGTCTTGATCTCCCTGGCGGCTTCGGCGCTGCGCTGCGCCAGGCTGCGCACTTCGCTGGCCACCACGGCAAAACCGCGGCCCTGTTCACCGGCGCGGGCCGCTTCCACCGCGGCGTTCAGCGCCAGGATGTTGGTCTGGAAGGCGATGCCATCGATGACGCCGATGATGTCGCTGATCTTTTTGCTGCTGGTGTTGATGTCTTCCATGGTGCTCACCACCTGGGCCACCACGCTGCCGCCGCGTTGCGCCACGGTGGCCGCGGAATGGGCCAGCTGGTCGGCGGTGCGCGCCGAATCGGCCGTCTGGCGCACCGTGGCGCTGATCTGCACCATCGAACTGGCGGTCTGCTGCAGTGCGCCGGCGCCTTGTTCGGTGCGCTGGCTGAGGTCGTTGTTGCCGGCGGCGATTTCCTGGGCCGCCGTGCCTATCGATTCAGCGCTGGCCCGCACCTCGCTGATCGAACGCTCGATCTGCTGCAGCGCACTGATCAGCTTCTGTGCGCGGGCGTTGTTCGTCTGCACGTGCACGGCGCTGAAGTCCACCGTGCCGTCGGACCGCACCAGGCGTTCGGCCATGTTGGCCAGCAGGTCGCCGGCGGCGAAATCCTTGCGGGCGCGTTGCGCCAGCATCACCAGCAGCACCGTTTCGGCCACCACGTAGGCGGCGTGTTCGATCACGATGCCCAGGCTGGGTTCGGTGAAGCAGATCGGCCCCCAGCCCCATTGCTGGAAGTAGTTGAAGCTGAGGTGGTGCACGGCGATGGTGGCCGCGGCCACGACCACGGGCAATGCGTCGCGGTAGACCACGGTGCAGGCCAGGAAGGCGAAGACCGCGAAGTGCGCCTCGGCGTGGCCGCGCGAGGCGTGGATGAGCAGGCCTACCATGGCCATGCCCAGCGCCGGCAGGCCGACACGGCTGAGGCCGCCCCCGCGCCCGGCCAGCGCCACGCCCAGGGCGGCGGCCATCAGGACGCTGCCGATGAGCAGCGGTGTGCCCACGCCCGCGTTGGCGGCGCCGTAGCCCACCGCTGCGGCCAGCAGCACGGCGATCGCCAGCAGCATGTTCTTGTCGTTGTCGTGCAGGGCGTTCATGGCGATTCTTTCAGGGTGTGCGGCCGCGGGGCCGCACGGGCTTCAGGTGCGTTGCAACCTGAAGGTGGCCACCAGCGCGCCCAGGCGGCTGGCTTGACCCTTCAGGCTCTCGGCGGCGGCGGTGCTTTGTTCCACCAGGGCGGCGTTCTGCTGTGTCATGCGGTCGAGGTCGGCGACGGCGCCGTTGACCTGGCCCAGGCCGCTGCTCTGCTCGGCGGCGGCGGCGCTGATCTCGCTGATGATGTCGTTCACGCGCTGCACGCTGGCCACGATCTCGGTCATGGTGCTGCCGGCGTCGGCCACCAGGCGCGTGCCCGATTCCACCTTGTCGACGCTGGCGCCGATCAGGCTCTTGATCTCCTTGGCGGCTTCGGCGCTGCGCTGCGCCAGGCTGCGCACCTCCGAGGCCACCACCGCAAAGCCGCGGCCCTGTTCGCCTGCGCGCGCCGCTTCCACGGCGGCGTTCAGCGCCAGGATGTTGGTCTGGAAGGCGATGCCGTCGATGGTGCCGATGATGTCGCTGATCTTCTTGCTGCTGGCGTTGATGTCCTGCATGGTCGTGACGACCTGGGCCACCACCGCGCCGCCGCGCTGGGCCACCGTTGCCGCCGTGGCGGCCAGCGCGTTGGCGCTGCGCGCCGATTCGGCGGTCTGGCTCACGGTGCCGGTGAGCTGCTCCATGCTGCTGGCGGCCTGCTGCAGGTTGCTGGCGGTCTGCTCGGTGCGGCCGCTGAGGTCGATGTTGCCGGTGGCGATTTCGCTCGACGCCGTGCCGATGCTGTCGGTGGCCAGGCGCACCTGGCCGATCAGCCCGGCCAGCGATCGGTTCATGCCCTGCAGCGCACGCGCCAGATCACCGAATTCGTCGGCGCGGTCGACCGCGATCTCGACCGTGAGGTCGCCCTGCGCAATGCGCTCGGCAGCCTGGATGGCGGCGGCCAGCGGGCGCTGGATGGAGCGGCCCAGCCACAGCGCGCCGCCCACCAGCGCCGCGAGGATGAAGAGCACGCCCACCGCGGCCACCTTGATGGTGAAGGTGCGCTCGGCGGTGAAACCTTGCTTGAGGCCGGCGGCCTGCGTGTCTTGCAGCGTGACGAACTCGCGCAACGAGGCCAGGTAGACCTCGGTGGCGGGGTTGAAGACCTGCAGCGCCTCTTTGCTGGCGGCCGCGGCATCGCCGGCGGCCTTGGCCTGGCGCAGCCGCGCCAGCGAATCCAGCACGGCCTTGCGTTCGCTGGCGATGCGTGCCATCAGCGCCTGGTCGGCGGCGCTCAGCGGCAGCGCCTCGATGGACTTCTGCACGCGGCTGATCTCTTCGATGGTGCTGGCGATCATGGGTTTGAACAGCGCCTCGACTTCGGCGTCGTTGCCCACCGCCGTGGCTTGCACCCGCGCGATGTTGGTGGCCAGCAGTGCCGACCAGCGCGCCGCGGCCTGCTGCTTGGCTTCCACCGGCTGCATCACGGCTTCGGCGCGGGCCGTGACGGCGGCCGAGCGCCAGGCCGCGTAGATCACCACCGTGAGTTGTGTCGCGATGATGAGACCGACAAAGAGCCACAGGCGCGTGGTGATGCGGAGCTGGTGCAGGTTCATGGTCGGTGTGCTGGTGACGCGGGGAATGCAGAAAGGGCGGGGTGACAGGGGGCGCGGTGGCCCGGGCGCGCCGGATGTACAGGGCTTGGCGGGCGCCGGCTCAGGCCGCGTGCAGGCGGAAGGTGCCGACCAGCCCGCTCAGCCGGGTGACCTGGTCGTTCAGGCTCTCGGCCGCGGCAGCGCTTTCTTCAACGAGCGCGGCGTTCTGCTGCGTCATCTGTTCCAGCCCGGCCACGGCTTCGTTGACCTGGCGCAGGCCGGTGCTCTGCTCGCCGGTGGCGGCGCTGATCTCGCCGATGACGTCGGTGACGCGCTGCACGCCGCCGACGATGTCGTCCATCGCGCTGCCGGCGTCTTGCACCAGGCGTGCGCCGGTTTCCACCTTCTCGACGCTGGCCTGGATCAGGGTCTTGATCTCGCGCGCGGCCTGGGCCGAACGCTGGGCCAGGCTGCGCACTTCAGACGCCACCACGGCAAAACCGCGGCCTTGTTCGCCGGCCCGTGCCGCTTCCACGGCGGCGTTCAGCGCCAGGATGTTGGTCTGGAAGGCGATGCCGTCGATGGTGCCGATGATGTCGCTGATCTTCTTGCTGCTGGTGTTGATCTCGTCCATGGTGCTCACCACCTGGGCCACCACGCTGCCGCCGCGTTGTGCGGCGGTGCTGGCGGCGGCGGCCAGCTGGTTGGCGGTGCGTGCGCTCTCGGCGGTCTGGCCCACGGTGCCGGTGAGTTCTTCCAGGCTGCTGGCGGCCTGCTGCAGGTTGCCGGCGGTCTGCTCGGTGCGGCTGCTGAGGTCCTGGTTGCCGGTGGAAATCTGCGAACTGGCGGTGCTGATCGACTCGCTGCCGATCTGCACCTCGCCGACGAGGCGGCGCAAGGAATCCTGCATGCGCAGCAGCGAACGCTGCATGGCCGCCATCTCGTCGCTGCCGTGGGCGGTGATGCGGCCGGAAAGGTCACCGCTGGCGATGCGCTCGGTGGCCTGCACCGTCAGCTGCAGCGGTTGTGTCACCGAGCGCGTGATGGCCCAGCCGAACACCGCGGCCAGCGCCACGGCCACGGCCAGCGCCACCAGCATCAGCGTGATGCTGCGGCTCACGTCGCGTGCCACGGCCTCCACGCCGGCGGCGGCGCGCGCTTGCTGGTAGGCGGCCAGCGCTTCGATGGCGCCAACGTAGGCGGTGGAAGCCGGCAGCATCTTGGCGTTCAGCGTCGTTTGCGCGGCCAGGGCGTCGGCGCCCTTGATGTGGGCCAGCACCTGGGCGCGTGCGGCCACGTAGATCTGGCGCTTCTCGGCGATGGCGGCGAGCAGGCCCTTGCCTTTTTCGCTGGTGATCTCGTCGGTCAGCTGCTTCTGCAGCACGGAGATGCGCTCGCTCGTCAGCTTCATCTGCGGCGCGAGGAATTCGTCGACCTCGGGCATGCCGCCCGATTTGGCGATGGCCAGCGCCCGAGCGGCGTTCAGGTCGACCAGGCCGCGCCATTCGTCGGCGGTGGTGGCACGCACCTGCTGGTCGACGACAGCGGCGTTGTCGCTGCTCAGCAGCTGCAGGCGGCCGACCATCAGCGCCACGATGAGGGCCATCAGCGCCACGACGGCGCCAAAGCCCAGCGCCAGGCGCGGACCGATTTTCAGGTGGTTGAGGCGGAACATGTCTCTCTTCGTCTCCGTGTTTGTTGTGGGCAGCGCGGCAGCGTCAGGCTGCGCGCGCCGTGTCGAACTTGAACGTGGCCACCACCTCGGCCAGGCGGCCGGCTTCTTCGCGCAGCGATTCGGCGGCGGCGGCGCTCTGCTCCACGAGGGCGGCGTTCTGCTGGGTGGATTGATCGAGCTGCGTCACCGCGCCATTGACCTGGCCGATGCCGGCGCTCTGGTCGGCGGCAGCGGCGCTGATCTCGCCGATGATCTGGTTCACGCGCTGCACGCTGGCGACGATGTCGCTCATGGTGCGGCCGGCGTCGACCACCTGGCGGCTGCCGGTTTCCACACGCTCGACGCTGGCGCCGATGAGGCTCTTGATCTCGCGCGCCGCTGCGGCGCTGCGCTGCGCGAGGCTGCGCACTTCGCTGGCCACCACGGCAAAACCGCGGCCCTGCTCGCCGGCCCGCGCCGCTTCCACCGCGGCGTTCAGCGCCAGGATGTTGGTCTGGAAGGCGATGCCGTCGATGGTGCCGATGATGTCGCTGATGCGGCGGCTGCTGGTGTTGATGTCGTCCATGGTCGCCACCACCTGCGCCACGGCCTCGCCGCCGTGCTGCGCCACGCTGGTGGCCGAGCGCGCCAGCTCGCTGGCCTGGCGTGCGGAATCGGCGCTCTGGCGCACGGTGGCGGTGAGCTGCTCCATGCTGCTGGCGGTCTGCTGCAGCGAACCGGCGGCGCTTTCTGTGCGCTGGCTCAGGTCGCTGTTGCCGCTGGCCACCTCGGCGCTGGCCTGCTGGATGGTCTGCGAAGAGGCGTGCACCTGGCTCACCACCGCACGCAGGCTTTCCTGCATGCGCTTGAGCGCGCCCAGCAGTGCGGTGGCTTCGTCGCGCCCGTCCAGGCGGATGGGCCGCGTGAGGTCGCCCTGTGCGATGGCCTCGGCCACCGTGCCGGCGTAGGCGATGGGCTGGGTGATGGATTTCGAGTTCAGCAGCGTCAAGGGCCACACCACCAGCACCACCACGCCCAGCGTTGCCAGGAAGGCCCAGAAGACCTGCTGCATGGCGGCACGGAACTCGCCTTGCGTGGTGGCGGCTTCGGCCTGGGCGATCTCGCTGATGCGGTCGATGTTCTTCTCCACCACCGCGACCTCGGCCTTGGCCTTGTCGAGCATGCGGTCGGCCACGCGGGCGGTGTCGTAGCCGCCGCCCTGGATGTTCTTCAGCACCGGCTCGCTGCGCTCGGCGTAGGCCTTCAGGCGATCGACCGATTCACGTGCCAGGGCGTTGTCTTCGTCTTCCTTGCCGGCCAGCAGCGTCTGCATGGCCAGGCTGGCCAGCTTGACCTGCTCGCTCCAGGCGGTGTGATGGCGCTGCACGGCCGCCGGGTCTTCGTAGTCGATGACCATCTGCTTTTCGAGCAACCGCACCTGCGCCATGTGCTGGCGGATCACGCCGACCGACTGCACCTCCTGGATGGAGTGCGACATGAAGTCTTCGTTCAGCGACTTGATGCGCCAGCCGCCGACCGTGCCGACGGCGCCGATGAGGGCGAACATGGCGAGCACCATCGCGATGGCGCCCCACATGCGGGTGCGGATCGAAAACTGCCGCAGGGCGGTGAGCACAGGCTTCATGGCCTCGGGTCCTTCAGAGCGCAGCGGCGGTGTCAGTGGCGTGAACGGCGCACCAGCGAGCCGATGTCGAGAATCAGTGCGACGCGGCCGTCACCCATGATGGTGGCGCCCGAAACGTCGTCCACCTTGCGGTAGTTGCTCTCGAGGTTCTTCACCACCACCTGCTGCTGGCCGAGCAGTTCGTCCACCAGCAGCGCGACGCGGCCGCCTTCGGCCTCCACCACCACCATGATGTTGCTGACGTGCTCGAAGTCGAAACGCGGCACCTGGAACACACGTTCGAGGTCGACCACGGGCATGTACTCGTCGCGCACTTCCACCACGCGGCCGCTGCCGCCGATGGTCTTGATCGTGTTGGCCTGCACCTGGAAGCTTTCCACCACGCTGGACAGCGGCAGGATGTAGACCTCTTCGCCCACACCCACGCTCATGCCGTCCATGATGGCCAGCGTCAGCGGCAGGCGCACACGCACCGTCATGCCGTAGCCCTCGGCGCTGTCGATCTCCACCGTGCCGCCCAGGGCCGTGATGTTCTTCTTCACCACGTCCATGCCGACACCGCGGCCCGAGACGTCGGTGACGACCTCGGCCGTGCTGAAGCCCGGCGCGAAGATGAGGCCGTAGACCTCGGAATCGGTCATCGAATCCGGCGCGTCGATGCCGCGCTCGCGGGCCTTGGCCAGCAGCTTGTTGCGGTTCAGGCCCTTGCCGTCGTCGCGCACCTCGATGACGATGCTGCCGCCCTGGTGGCTGGCAATCAGCGTGATGGTGCCGTGCTCGGGCTTGCCCTTGGCCAGGCGCTCGGCCGGCATCTCGATGCCGTGGTCGCAGCTGTTGCGCACCAGGTGCGTGAGCGGGTCGGTGATCTTTTCCACCAGGCCCTTGTCGAGCTCGGTGGCCTCGCCCACCTGCACCATCTCGACCTTCTTGCCGAGCTTGGCCGCCAGGTCGCGCAGCATGCGCGGGAAGCGGTTGAAGACCATCGACATCGGAATCATCCGGATCGACATCACCGCTTCCTGCAGGTCACGCGTGTTGCGCTCCAGGTCGGCCAGGCCGGCGGCCAGCTGCTGGTAGAGCGCGGCGTCCACGCCCTTGCCGTTCTGCGCCAGCATGGCCTGCGTGATGACGAGCTCGCCCACCAGGTTGATGAGCTGGTCGACCTTGTCGACGCTGACGCGCAGCGTGCTGCTTTCGGCCGAGGCGCTCTTCTCGGCCTTGGGCGCGGCGGCCTTGGCCGGCGCGCTGGCCACGGGGGCTGCCGCTGCCGACGGTGCAGCGGCCGCGGCTGCGCCAGCGTCGGCGTTGGGGGCGCCGGGGGCGTCGTCAAAGAAGCCGTAGCCGAGATCGGCCGCCGGGGCGGCTTCGGCCGGCGGTGCGCCGGGCGCGCCGTCGTGGAAGCCGTAGCCGGCGGTCAGCGGCTTCAGCGCGATGTGTTCGCGGGCGACGTGGAAACCGAAGAGGTCGATGAGGTCGTTGTCGCTGGAGGCGGTGGTCACCTTGAAGCGGCGCATGCCGTCGGCATCGCGGCCGGCGTCCAGCGGTTCGATGCTGCCCAGGTCGGTGATCTCCTTGAACAGCTCCACCAGGTTCTCGGCCGCGCTCGGGTCGGGCAAGGGGCCCACGGTCAGCTCCAGCAGGCGCTGGCCCGGCTTGCCGGGCGCCGCAGGGGCGGCAGCCGGTGCGGCCACGGCCACCGGGGCCGGTGCGGCAGCGGGCGCGGCGGCCGGCCGCGGCGCGACAGCGGCCACTGCTTCGCCTTCGACGTGGCGGCGGATGGTCACCAGCAGGTCGGCGGTGTCGGTGGGGCCGGCGCCGTTGCCCTGGTGGCGCGCCAGCTGGGCCTTCAGCGCATCGCCCGAGGCCAGCAGCACGTCCACCATCGCGGCATTGGGCTGCAGCTCGTGGCGGCGCAGCTTGTCCAGCAGCGTCTCCATCTGGTGCGTGAGTTCGGCCACGTCTGAAAAACCGAAGGTGGCCGCGCCACCTTTGACCGAATGCGCGCAGCGGAAGATCGCGTTGAGCTCTTCGTCGTCGGGGTTCTCGATGTCCAGCGCGAGCAGCATCTGCTCCATGGTTTCGAGGTTCTCGCCGGCTTCTTCGAAGAAGACCTGGAAGAACTGGCTGAGGTCGATGCCGGCGGTGGCGCTGGCGTCGTTGGTCATTTCACCCATCGCGGTGACTCCTGCAGATTCGTGAGGAAGGGCTGCCGCGGTTTCAGCGGATCACCTTGCCGATGACTTCCACCAGCTTGGCCGGATCGAAGGGCTTGACGAGCCAGCCCGTGGCGCCTGCGGCGCGGCCGGCCTGCTTCATCTGGTCGGAGCTTTCCGTGGTCAGGATGAGGATGGGCGTGGCCTTGAACTTCGGGTTCTCGCGCAGCTTCTTGGTCAGGCTGATGCCGTCCATGCGGGGCATGTTCTGGTCGGTCAGCACGAGGTTGAAGTCGCGGCTGTTGGCCTTCTCGAAGGCGTCCTGCCCGTCCACCGCCTCGACGACGTTGAAGCCCGCGTTCTTCAGGGTGAAAGAGACCATCTGGCGCATGGAGGCGCTGTCGTCAACGGCAAGGATCGAGTGCATGAAAGGCTCTCCGGAGGTGCTTTTGGATGTGCGGGGTGAGGGGCGGCGGGCGGCGTCAGAACAACTCGACGGAACCTGCGTCCATCTCGTCCTGGGTCACGGGGTTGGGGCGCAGCGGCGCATCGGCCACCAGGGCCTCGCCGTCTTCGTCGTCACCCATGGTGTCGCGGGCCAGGCGGTCGGCGCAGTTGCGCAGCCGGCGCGTGGTGTGGTCCACCAGCTGCGAGGCCATGTCCTGGAACTGCATCGCCGTGATGGCCCCGGCCATGTGCTGCATCGCGGTGTGCAGCTCGGGGGCCTCGATCTCGGGGTGCTCGGCCACCCGGTGCAGCAGCTGCTTGAGCTCGCCCGTGGCGCCGTAGAAGTGCGCCAGCAAGGATTCGCAGGCGTCGCCCAGCAGGCGCTGCAGGCGGTCCATGTCGTTGCTGGCCACCATCAGGTGATCCTGCAGGTCGGCCGCGGCGAGCAAGGGCATCGCGACGGCCGCCTGAAAGGCATCGGGCGGGGCGTTCGACGGGGTCGGGGCGTCCTGAGCGAGCATCGGGGCTCCAAGGTGTTGTTCGGTGCGGGGGGCCGGTGGGTGCCACGCGGGCTGTTCCGGGGGGTGGCGGGCCGGCCGTGAGGCATGTCTTCCAACCCATTTTCGGCAGCGGCCTGCTGAACATTGAGGGGAAGATGGGGCCGGAAGGGCGTCATTTCTGAGCATTGCGGCCGCACCGGGCTGGGCCCGGGGCCGGGGCTGCGGTGGCTTTGCGATACTGGCCGCATGAACGGCACGCCTGCGGGCGCCCCCCCTCCCCCGCCTCCGCGCGCCCAGCACGGCGACACCCGGCCCTACCGCGTGCTGCACCTGGAAGACAGCGAACCCGACCATGCGCTGGCTATGGCCTGCCTGCAGCGCGGCGGCACGCGCGTGCGGGCGCGCCGCGTCGAAACCCGTGCCGAGTTCCTGGCCGCGCTGGACGAGCCCTGGGACCTGGTGCTGTCGGATTACCACCTGCCCGGCTTCACCGGCCTGGACGCGCTGCAGATGCTGTGCGAGCGCAGCGGCCCGGGCGCGCCGACGCTGCCTTTCATCCTGGTGTCGGGCCAGATCGGCGAAGACACGGCAGTGGAAGCCATGCGCAACGGCGCCGCCGACTACCTGCTGAAGAACAACCTGGCGCGCCTGGCGCCGGCGGTGGAGCACGCGATTGCTGCCGCGCGCATGCGGCGCGCGCGTGAGGCCGCCGACCGCGAACTGGAAGATTCACGCCGGCGCCTGTCGGAACTGGCCCAGCACCTGCAGACCAGCGTGGAGGCCGAGCGCCAGGCGATTGCGCGCGAGATCCACGACGACGTGGGCGGCTCGCTCACGGCGCTGAAGTTCGAGCTCGACTGGATACGCCGCCATGCCGAGAACCCCGCCGTGCAGCAGCGTGCGCTGTCGGCGCTGGAGACGGTGACGCACGCCATCGAAAGCAGCCAGCGCATCATGCAGAACCTGCGCCCGGCCATCCTGGAGCAGGGCCTGGTGGCCGCGCTGCAGTGGATGACGAGCCAGTTCGAGAAGCGCCTGGGCATCGAATGCGAGTTCCGCACCCACGCCGGCGACCCGCGCGAACCGCTGGCGCTGCCGCCCGGCGTGCCGCTGGTGGCCTACCGCACGGCGCAGGAGGCGCTCACCAACGTGAGCAAACACGCGCAGGCCACGCGTGTGGTGGTGGACTTGTCGCTCACCGGCGGCGTGCTCAGCCTGGAGGTCAGCGACAACGGCCGCGGCCTGGGCCAGACCGACCTGGCCAAGGCGCGCAGCTTCGGCATCCGCGGCCTGCACGAGCGCGCCTCCACCGTGGGCGGCTGGGTCGACCTCAGCAGCGGGCCCACGGGCACCTCGCTCATCCTCTCGGTGCCCTTGGCGCCGCCGAGCGGCAGCCCGTCATCCGCCGCCGACCCCGACGACGCCGAAAACTCAGCCTGGACAGTGCTCTGACATGATCGAAGTGATCCTGTGTGACGACCACGCGCTCATCCGGCGCGGCATCCGCGACACGCTGAGCGACGCGCCCGACATCCGCGTCATCGGTGAAGCGGGCGATTACGGCGAATTGCGCGGCCTGATGCGCACCCTGGGCCAGGAGCCTGGGCGCGAGGCCGGCAAAGCCTGCGACGTGCTGGTGCTCGACATCAACCTGCCCGGCCGCAGCGGCCTGGACGCGCTGCACGCGCTGAAGGACGAGGGCAGCCCGGTGAAGGTGCTGGTGGTGAGCATGTACCCGGAAGACCAGTACGCCATCCGCGCCTTGCGCGCCGGGGCCTACGGCTACGTCAACAAGGGCGGCGACCCGCAGCTGCTGGTGCAGGCCGTGCGCACGGTGTCGCAGGGGCGCAAGTACGTCACGCCCGAGATCGCGCAGATGCTGGTGGAGAGCCTCACCGCGCCGGCCACCGAAAACCCGCACAACAAGCTGAGCGACCGCGAGATGCAGACGCTGGTGATGATCGCCAGCGGCAAACGCCTGGCCGACATCGCCGAAGAGCTGACGCTGAGCCCGAAGACGGTGTCGGTCTACCGCGCCCGCGTGCTGGAGAAGCTGGCCCTGGCCAACAACGCCGAGCTCACGGTGTATGCCATCCGCAACGGGCTCGTCGGGCAATAGGGACCGCGGCGCCGAGAAGGCGCTGGACGACGCCCACGGCATGCGCCGTGCCGGGCGCGAACTGCTCTCGCTGGCGCTGCTGGACAGCCGCAACCACCTGCTGCACCGCCTGGCGCTGGACGAAAGCCCCGAGGCGGTGCGCCTGGCGGTGCGTGCCGGCTGGTACCAGGAGTACTGGCTCTCGCGCCATGTGCAGCGTTCGCGCGGCGAGGCCTGCGACGCCGCAGGCCTGCGGCTGGCGGGCATCGAACCGCGGGTTGATGCTTGGCTGCAGGCCGGCGGCCCGCTGCCCGCGCCCGACCTGCTGCGCGCCTACCTGGCCGACACGCTGGAGCTCACGCTGGAGCTGCTGGCGGCACCCGGCGAGGCGGCCGAGGGCGACACCGCGCTGCATTTCTACCGCTGCAGCCTGCTGCACGAAGACCGCCTGGGCGAAACGCTGGCGCAGCGCCTGCGCCCCGGGGCGCCCCCAGCGCGGCCGGCGCGGCCAGCGCTGTGGCAGCCGGCCCAGCGCTGGCCGCTGGGCTCGCCGCGCGGCGGCTTCGTGCCCCACCCTGAACGCTGGGCGCATGAAGTGGCGGTGCCCGAGTTCGAGATCGACGCCCAGGCCGTGGATTGGGCGGCCTATGTCGAGTTCGCCAGCGACGGCGGCTACGACCGCCCCGAGCTCTGGAGCGAAACCGGCTGGCACTGGCTGCAGCGCGACGGCCGCCGCGCGCCCGGCCAGGTGGAACAGCTGCACGACGGCGTGCTGGTGGCGCGCGGCCATGGCGCCAGCGCCGGGCTGCGGCGTGTGCTGATGCACCAGCCGGTGATGCACGTGAGCCGTTTCGAGGCCGAAGCCTGGTGCCGCTGGGCCGGCCGCCGCCTGCCCACCGAGCCCGAGTGGGAGATCGCGGCCAGCCAGGGCGCGGGCCGCGGTTTTGTATGGGGCGAGGTCTGGGAATGGGTGGCCGGCAGCGCGCGCCTGTGGCCCGAGGCCGGGCCGCCCGCGCCGGGTGCGCCCGATGCCGCGCCGGCCGAAGGGCAGGGCGTTCTGCGCGGCGCGAGCTTCGTGACGCGGGCCCGCTGGCGGCACCCGAAGGCGCGGCGTTTTGTGGCCGCGGAAGACGACACGCTGTTCTGCGGTTTTCGCAGCTGTGCGCTCTGAGCGTGTTGTCAGTTTTTCACTCTCCTCACCCTTGACGCCCTTGTCACCCAAGCCTGCATGAACCCGAGCCCCAGCCTGATGCATGAAGAAGCCCTGTCGGCACCGAAACAGGTGGCGGCGCTGCTCGATCAGGACGAAGCGGTCTACCGCGCGCTCGCCGAGCGCTTGCGCCAGCGCCCGGCCGACGCCTTGCTGACGCTGGCGCGCGGCAGTTCCGACCATGCGGCCCAGCACCTGGCCTACCTGGTGATGGCGCGCCTGGGGCGGCTGGTGACCTCGCTGCCGATGTCGCTGCTGACGCTCTACGGCGCCCGGCTGCCGGCGGCGGCGCTGCACAGCTTCGCCTTCTCCCAATCGGGCCAGAGCCCCGACCTGGTGGAGCCCACGCGGGCCTTGCGGGCTGGGGGCGCCGGCACCGTGGCGCTGGTCAACGACACCACCTCGCCGCTGGCCGCTGCCGCCGAGTTCGTGCTGCCGCTGCATGCCGGGCCCGAGCGCAGTGTGGCTGCCACCAAGAGCTACATCGCGCAGCTGGTGGCCGGCGCGCGCCTGGTGGCGCACTGGCAGCAAGAACCGGCACTGCAGGCCGCCGTGGCCGCGCTGCCCGAAGCGTTGGCCCGCGCCGCCGCGCAAGACTGGCAGGCCGCGCTGCCGCTGCTGCAGGGCGCCGAGCAGCTCTTCGTCATCGCCCGCGGCCCGGGCCTGGCCGTGGCGCAGGAAGCCGCGCTGAAGTTCAAGGAGACCTGTGGCATGCAGGCCGAGGCCTACTCGGGCGCCGAGGTGCAGCACGGGCCCATGGCCCTGGTGGGTGCCGGCTGGCCGGTTCTGGTGCTGGCGCCGCGCGGCCCGGCGCAGGCCGGCCTCGTCGAGCTGTCCACGCGCCTGCAGGCCCGCGGCGCGACGGTGATGCTGGCGCTGCCGCAGGCCCAGCGCGCTGCCGCCGAAAAAGCGGCGCCGGGCCTTTTGTCGCTGCCGCTGGCGCTGACCGGCCACGAAGACCTGGACGCCATCGCCGCGGTGCAGAGTTTTTACCTGCTGGTGGAAGCGCTCTCGCGCGCCCGCGGCCGCAATCCCGACCAGCCGCCCTACCTGGCCAAGGTCACCAAGACACACTGAGCCTGGCACGGGCATCATCTGCCGCTGCCTGGCGCCTTCCTTGCCACCGTCCCTCCTTGCCTGCCACCGCCTGACATTCCCCATGCCCGACACCCAAGTCAACGGCCGCGCCCAGACGCCGCCTGCTCTGCCTTCCACCCTGCTCGTGCACTGGCTGCGCGATGAACTGGGCCTGACCGGCACCCACGTTGGCTGCGACACCGCGCAATGCGGCGCCTGCACCGTGCTGATCGACGGCCAGGCCGTCAAGAGCTGCAGCGTGCTGGCGGTGCAGGCTGCAGGCCGCAGCGTCACCACCGTCGAAGGACTGGCCGCGCCCAGCGGCGTGCTGCACGCCGTGCAAGACGCCTTCATCGCCTGCCATGGCCTGCAGTGCGGTTTCTGCACGCCCGGCATGGTGATGAGCGCCACCGCGCTGCTGGCCGAGAACCCGGCGCCCACCGAGGCCGAGATCGTGCACGCGCTGGAAGGCAACCTCTGCCGCTGCACCGGCTACGTCAACATCGTCGCGGCCGTGCAGCACGCCGCACGCACGCTGCAGCAGGTGGCCGCATGAACGCGCCCGACAACGCTGTGCACGCCGCCCGTTTTGGCAGCGGCCACGCGGTGCGCCGCATCGAAGACCCGGCGCTCGTGCAAGGCCAGGGCCGTTTCACCGACGACGTGCAGCCCACCGGCCAGCTCTACATCCGCTTCGTGCGCAGCCCTTACGCGCACGGCCGCATCACCAGCATCGACACCGCCGCTGCGCGTGCGATGCCGGGCGTTGTGGCGGTCTACACCGGGGCCGAGCTCGTGGCTGCGGGCGTCAAGCCCCTGCCCCCGGCCGGCGGCTTCAAGCGGCCCGATGGCCAAGCCATGAGCCCGCCGCCCAAACACCCGCTGGCGGTGGACGTGGTGCGCTTCGTCGGTGAAGCGGTGGCCGCCGTGGTGGCCGAGAGCCGCGAGGCCGCACGCGCCGCCGCCGATGCAGTGGGCGTGGACATCGAGCCGCTGCCCGCCGTGGCCGACGCCGTGGCCGCGCTGGCCGAAGGCGCGCCGCTGGTGTGGGAAGGTGCGCCTGGCAACGTGCTGGCCGAAATGCAACACGGCAACGCGGCCGCCACCGATGCCGCTTTTGCTGCTGCCGCGCACCGCATCAGCCTGCCTATTGCCAACCAGCGCCTCGCGCCCAGCCCGCTGGAGCCGCGCTCGGTGCTGGCGCAGATGGAGGACGGCCGTTTGAACGTGCGCCTGAGCAGCCAGATGCCCACAGGCGTGCGGGGCGGCCTGGTGCACTGCCTGGGCGCACTTTCCGACGGCGCCGCCTCACGCACCAACGAGAACGTGCGTGTGCTGGTGGGTGATGTCGGCGGCGGCTTCGGCATGAAAACCGCGCTCTACCCCGAAGACGTGGCCACGGCCTACGCCGCGCTGGCCCTGGGCCGCCCGGTGAAGTGGCAGGCCGAGCGCGTGGAAGAGTTCCTCACCGCCGTGCACGGCCGCGACCTGCTGAGCCGCGCCGAGATGGCCTTGGACGCCGACGGCAAGGTGCTCGCGCTGCGCATCCGCTCCTGGGCCAACGTGGGCGCGCTGCCCACCGGCGCGGGTGTGGCCATCCAGCTGCTGGTGGGGCCGTGGGTGACGACGAGCATCTACGACATCCGCACGATTCACCTGCAGCTCACTGCCGTGCTCACGCACACCGCCGCCACCGGCGCCTACCGCGGCGCGGGCCGGCCCGAGGCCATCTACACGCTGGAGCGTTTGTTCGACGCCGCCGCGCGTGAACTGCGGCTGGACCCGGCGGAGATCCGCCGCCGCAACATGATCCAGCCTGCGCAGCTGCCTTACAGCAACCCCATGGGGCAGACCTACGACAGCGGCCACTTCGAGCAGCTGCTCGACCAGGGCCTGGCCCTGGCCGACTGGGCCGGCTTCGAGGCCCGTCGCGCCGAAAGTGCCGCACGCGGCCGGCTGCGCGGGCGTGGCATCGCCACCTTCCTGGAATGGACGGGCGGCAACGCGCTGGAAGAAAACGCGCAGGTGCGGGTTGTGGGCGATCCGACGGGTGATGGCTACATCGAGATCACCAGCGCCACCATGCCCATGGGCCAGGGCATCGCCACCAGCTACGCGCAGCTGGCGGTGGACGTGTTCGGTGTGCCCATCGAACGCATCCGCATCCTGCAAGGCGACACCGACCGCGCCAACGGCTTCGGCAGCGCCGGCAGCCGCAGCCTGTTCACGGGCGGCGCGGCGGCCTTCGTCGCGGCCCAGCGTGCGGTGGAGGTGGGTAAGCCGCTGGCCGCCGAAGCGCTGGAGGCCGGCGTGGGCGACATCGAATACGCCGCCGGCCGCTACACCGTGGCCGGCACCGATCTCGGCATCGGCCTCTTCGAGCTGGCGCAGCGCCAGCCCGGCGCCGTGCTGCGCGCCGAAGGCGGCGCCAAGGCCAGCGCGCCGAGCTGGCCCAACGGCTGCCACCTCTGCGAGGTGGAAGTCGACCCCGCCACCGGCCACACAACGGTTGCTGCCTACGCCAGCGTCAACGACATCGGCCGCATCGTCAGCCCCGTCATCGTGCGCGGGCAGATCGAGGGCGGCGCGGTGCAGGGCATCGGCCAGGCGCTGTGCGAACAGGTGGTCTACGACGCGGAGGGCCAGCTGCTGAGTGCCAGCTTCATGGACTACGCGCTGCCCACGGTGGACGGTTTCCTCGGTTTCAAGACCGCCTTCGACGAGCGCATGCCCTGCCTGACCAACAGCCTGGGCGCCAAGGGCGTGGGCGAGCTCGGCACCATCGGTGCCACGCCGGCGGTGGTAAACGCGGTGGTGGATGCGCTGGCGCGGGCCGGCCAGGGCCGCGCTGCCGAAGCGCTGCAGATGCCGCTGACGGCCGAGACCGTGTGGCGCGGCCTGCAGGGCCGCAGCGTGCCGCTGGCGCTGCCGCAGTAAAGCGCAGCGGGGCTCAGCCGGGCTGCTGCTGAGGCCGCAGTGGCCGCGGCCGGCCTGCGCCGGCCAGCACCTGCGCCAGCTCGCCCAGGCTCTGCAGGTTGTGCGCGGGCAAAAACTCGTCCACCGAGGGCAGCATCGCGCGGATGCCCGCCGCGCGCGGCTGGAACTGCTCGAAGCGCAAGAGCGGGTTCAGCCAGATCAGCCGCCGGCAGCTCTTGTGCAGGCGTTCCATCTCGAAGCGCAGCGTCTCGCAGCGCGGGTCGTCGGGCGTGCCGTGTTCCAGGCCGTCGCTGATCAGCAGCACGGTGGCGCGGCCACTCAACACACGCCGGGCCCACTGCTGGTTGAACTGGTGCAGGCAGGCGCTGATGCGTGTGCCGCCCGACCAGTCTTGCACGGCCTGCACCACGCGTGAAACGGCGAGATCGGGGTCGCGCTGGCGCAGCGCACGCGTGGTGCGCGTCAGCCGCGTGCCGAAGACGAAACTCTCCACGCGCGCATCGGCATGGCCCAGCGTGTGCGTGAAGTGCAGCAGCATGCGCGAGTAGCGGCTCATGCTGCCCGAGATGTCGGCCAGCACCACCAGCGGCGCCGGCTGCACACGCGGGCGGCGCCAGCGCAGCTGCATCAGCTCACCGCCCGTGCGCGCCAGCGCCTGCAGCGTGGCGCGGCCGTCCACACGCGCACCGGCGCCGGGGCCGCTGGCGCGTTCGGTGCGGCGCGTGGTGAGGGGCTCGAAGAGCGGCGCCAGCTGCCGCAGCAGGCGCTGCGCGGTGCGCCACTCGTCGGCCGTCATGGTTTCGAAATCGGCCTTCTGCAGCAGCTCACGTTCGTTCCACGTCAGCGTGGCATCGACCTCGATCTTCTCGGGCGGCGGGGGTGGATTCGGTTGGTGGGGCTGGTGCGGGAAGAGGGCTTCACCCAGGCGCCGGTTCTCGGGCACCGAGGGCTGCTCGGTCTTGGTCTGCACGCGCGGCAGCAGCATGGCCATCAGGCGGCCGGTGATGTCGGGGTCGCGCCAGAAGAGCGTGAAGGCCTGGTCGAAGAGCTCGCGGTGTTCGATGCGGTCGAGCAGGCAGGCCATCAGCGTGGCGTGGAAATCGGTGCGGCTTTCCAGCCCGCCCACCTGCAGCGCGTTCAGCGCGAGCTGGATGCGGTCGGTGGGCACCGGCATGCCGGCGGTGCGCAGCACGCGACCGAAGTGCATCACGTTCTCGGCCAGCCGGCCGGGCAACTCGGGCAGGCCGCCGTTGAGGGCGTGGCGGGCGCCGAACATCGGCGGTTCAGGCGCGCGTGGCCTGCGCTTCCGACCGCACTTGCGCGAGCAGCCGCGCGGCTTCGCTGCCCTGCACCTTGCCGATGTCGTCCTGGTACTTCAGCAGCACGCCCAAGGTGTGGTTGATGGTCTCGGGGTCGAGCACCAGCGCGTCCAGTTCCATCAGCGCGCGTGTCCACTCGATGGTCTCGGCAATGCCGGGCAGCTTGTAGAGCTCCAGCGCGCGCAGCTTCTGCACGAAGGCCACGATCTCGGCCGACAGCTGCTGCGGCGCACCGGGCACACGCCGCGCGAGGATCTCGGCCTCGCGCTTCGCATCCGGAAAGCCCACCCAGTGGTACAGGCAGCGGCGCTTGACGGCATCGTGGATCTCGCGCGTGCGGTTGCTCGTCAGCACCACGATGGGCGGCTGCACCGCCTTCACCGTGCCGTATTCGGGGATGGTGATCTGGAAGTCGCTCAGCACCTCCAGCAAGAAGGCCTCGAAGGGTTCGTCGGCGCGGTCGAGTTCGTCGATCAGCAGCACCGGCGGCACGGGCTGCGCGGGGTCGATGGCCTGCAGCAGCGCGCGGCGGATGAGGAAACGGTCGCTGAAGAGCTGTTGCGCGAGTTGATCGCGGGCCGCCGCAGCCCCCCCGGGGGGCGGGCCGCCTTCGGCGGACCGGGGGCCAGCCTCCGCCATGCGGATCTCCAGCATCTGCCGCGCGTAGTTCCACTCGTAGGCCGCGCCTGCGAGGTCCAGGCCCTCGTGGCACTGCAGGCGGATCAGCGGCCGGCCCAGCATGGCCGCCAGGGTCTTGGCGATCTCGGTCTTGCCGGTGCCGGGCTCGCCTTCCAGGAAGAGCGGACGCTGCAGTTTCAGCGAGAGATAGACCGTGGTGGCCAGCGCGCGCTCGGGCACGTAGTTCAGCGCCAGCAGGCGCGCCGCGGTGTCGTCGATGCTCGATGGCAAGGCAGTGTTCATGCGGCCATTCTGGCAGCGCCGCCCCGCTTTTGCCTGACGTGGTGGCGACCCGCCGGCCCGCCGCCACCGCGGTGTTTCAGGCCGCGTGGATGCGGAAGCCGCCCACCACCTGCGCCAGGCGCCCGGCCTGCTCGCGCAGGCTCTCGGCGGCGGCCGCGCTCTGCTCCACCAGGGCCGCGTTCTGCTGTGTCATCTGGTCGAGCTGCGTCACCGCGCCGCTGACCTCGCCGATGCCCTGGCTCTGCTCACGCGCGGCGCTGCTGATCTCGTGGATGATGTCGTTGACGCGCTGCACGCTGGCCACGATCTCCTGCATCGTCGCACCCGCATCGCCCACCAGGCGCGCGCCGGCGTCCACCTTGTCCACGCTGCTGCCGATCAGGGCCTTGATCTCCTTGGCCGCCTCGGCACTGCGCTGCGCCAGGCTGCGCACCTCGCTGGCCACCACGGCAAAACCGCGGCCCTGTTCACCGGCGCGTGCCGCTTCCACCGCGGCGTTCAGCGCCAGGATGTTGGTCTGGAAGGCGATGCCGTCGATGGTGCCGATGATGTCGCTGATCTTCTTGCTGCTGGCGTTGATCTGGTCCATGGTGCTGACCACCTCGCTGACCACGCTGCCGCCGCGCTGGGCCACGCTGGCGGCGGAGTTGGCCAGCTGGTGCGCGGTGGCGGCCGAATCGGCGCTGTGGCGCACGGTGCCGGTCAGCGTTTCCATGCTGCTTGCGGTCTGCTGCAGGTTGCTGGCGGTCTGCTCGGTGCGGCTGCTCAGGTCTTGGGTGCCGGTGGCGATTTCGCTGGAGGCCGTGGCGATGCTCTCGGCCGCGTGTTTCACGCCGGCGATCACCTCGCGCAGCGCACGGTCGGCACGGCCCAGGTCGGACACCAGGTCGGCGAACTCGTCGCGGCCCTGGGCCGCACGCACCGTGCCCAGCTCACCGGCGGCGATGGCCCGGGCCGCGGCCGTGGCCTGCTTCAGGCTGCTGGCGATGTTCAGCCAGATGCCCACGTAGAGGTAGAGCGAACCCAGCACGCCCAGGGCCAGCACGGCCACCAGGGTGTTGCGCATGGCAGCGGCGCTGTCGCCGCGCTGCACCAGCAGCTCGTCCAGCACCAGGCGGTTGCCCTCCACCAGCGCCCAGGCGGCAGCGATGGTGGCCTGCGAGGCCTGTGCCACGTCCTGCTGGCTGACGGCCACGGTGTCCACGCCGGTGAAGTTCTTGCGCACATAGCCCAGCAGTTCCTTGCTGCTGGCCTTGAGCGTGGTGAACCGCTCGGCCAGCGCCTTTTCCACCACCGGGTTGGCCTTCATCGATTGCGCGAGCATGGTCTCCACGCCGCCGAAGGTGTCGTTCAGGCGCGCTTCGGTCACCTCGTAGAACACCTTGTCGGCCGGGCTCACGCTGCCGCGGCCCACGTTCAGCGTGGCGTAGGCGGCGATGCGCACCGCGATGCCGGCGGTGGACGGCGTGCTGTTGGCCAGCGGGTAGCCGAGGTAGAAGATGTCGGCATCGGGGTCTTGCGCCAGGCCCGACTTGTTGCCCATGTCGCGCATGAAGGCATAGAGGCGCCCGTACTCCGGCGCGTGCGCCGCAAAGGCCTTCTGCGCAAACTCGGCGTCGGCCGGCAGCGCGGCCACCTTGCTCTGCAGCTCGGTCCAGCCGGTTTTCAGACCCTCGAATTCCTTGCGCATGTCGAACCAGGGCATCGCGGCCTTCACGCCGGCTTCGATGTCGGCCAGCTTGCGGTTCACCACCTCGGCCTGGCGCTTGAAAGCGTCCATCACGGCCGGGTCGCTGGCGTTGCCGGTGATGGTGATGCGGCGCGTTTCGATGAGCACCTGGTTCCAGGCCACCAGCTCGGCCATCAGGGCCACCGCGGCACGCTTGCTCTCGATCTGCTGCACGCGCTGCTCGATGCGCTGGCCGACGAAAAAGCCCAGGGCCAGCAACAACAGCAGGGCCGGCACACCGGCCAAGAGGAATTTGCGGCTGATGCGCAGGCGCGCCATCAAGGCCGCAGCGGGCTGGAAAAAGGGGTGCATGGGCAGGCTCCGGGCGACAAGGACAAGGGCCGCCTGTTGCAGCGCAACAAGCGGCCCGTGTCCTATCGGCTTCCAGCCGCCCGCATTGAGCGGGCGCGAAGAAGTGAGCGCCTGGTGATCAGCCGATGGCGCGCCCGGCCAGCACCGGGATCAGCGCGGCGCGGTACTCGGCGCTGCCGTGCAGGTCGCTGTTCAGTTCGTCGGCCGATACCGTGGCGCCGGCCAAAGCGGCAGCGCTGTAGTTCGCAGCCAGCAGCGCCTCCAGGCCCGTGGCGCGGAACACGCCGTTGGCGCCAGCGCCCGTCACGGCCACGCGCACGCCGCCGGCGGTCTTGGCTGCGAACACGCCCACCAGGCTGAAGCGGCTGGCCGGCTGCTTGAACTTCTGCCAGCCCGCCTTCTCGGGGATGGGGAAGCTCACGCCGGTGATGACCTCGCCCTCGTTCAGCGCCGTGGTGTAGACGCCCACGAAGAAGTCGTCGGCGGCGATCTTGCGCTGGTTGGTGTGCACGGTGGCGCCCAGGCCCAGCACGGCCGCGGGGTAGCAGGCCGCGGGGTCGTTGTTGGCCAGGCTGCCGCCCAGCGTGCCGCGGTTGCGCACCTGGCGGTCGCCGATGTGGCCGGCCAGATCGGCCAGCGCGGGGATGGCTTGCTGCACGTCTTTCGACGCCGCCACCTCGGCGTGCGTGGTGGCCGCGCCGATGACGAGGTTGTTGCCGTCGCGGCAGATGCCCTTCATCTCGGCGATGGCGCCCAGGTCGATCAGCGCCGAAGGCGCGATCAGCCCGAGCTTCATCGACTGCAGCAGCGTCTGGCCGCCGGCGATGTACTTGCTGTCTTCCAGGGCCGCGGCCTTGACGGCATCGGCCACGCTGCCGGGGGTGTTGTAGGCGAAAGCTTGCATGTGTCGTCTCCTCGATCAGCGGCTGGCCTGGATGGCTTTCCACACATTGTGTGGGCTGGCCGGCATGGGCACGTCTTTCACGCCGATGGCGTGGCAGATGGCGTTGATCAGCGCCGGCGGGCTGCCGATGGCGCCGGCTTCGCCGCAGCCCTTCACGCCCAGCGGGTTGTGCGTGCAGGGTGTGCCTTTCACCGTTTCCACCGTGAAGTGGCAGAAGTCGTCGGCGCGCGGCATGGCGTAGTCCATGTAGCTGCCGGTGAGCAGCTGGCCGCTTTCGGGGTCGTAGACGCAGTCTTCGCGCAGTGCCTGGCCGATGCCCTGCGCCAGGCCGCCGTGCACCTGGCCCTCGACGATCATCGGGTTGATGACGTTGCCGAAGTCGTCGCAGGCGGTGAAGCGGTCCACGCGCACCACGCCTGTCTGGGGGTCGATCTCCACCTCGCAGATGTAGGTGCCGGCGGGGTAGGTGAAGTTGCTCGGGTCGTAGAAGGCGTTTTCGTTGAGGCCCGGCTCCAGCTTGTCGTGCGGGAAGTTGTGCGGCACGTAGGCCGTGAGCGACACGCTGGCGAAGGGCACGCTCTTGTCGGTGCCTTCCACCTTGAACACGCCGTTCTCGAAGACGACGTCGGTGTCGGCCGCCTCCATCAGGTGGGCAGCGATCTTCTTGCCCTTGGCGATGACCTTGTCCAGCGCCTTCACGATGGCCGTGCCGCCGACCGCGAGTGAACGTGAACCGTAAGTGCCCATGCCGAACAGCACCTTGCCGGTGTCGCCGTGCTCGATGTTCACGTCTTCCAGCGGGATGCCCAGCTTGTCGGCCACCACCTGCGCGAAGGTCGTCTCGTGGCCCTGGCCGTGGCTGTGGCTGCCGGTGAAGACCGTCACCTTGCCGGTGGGGTGCACCCGCACTTCGCCGGCTTCGAAGAGGCCCGCGCGGGCGCCCAAGGCACCTGCCACCGAAGACGGCGCGATGCCGCAGGCCTCGATGTAGGCGCTGTAGCCGATGCCGCGCTTGAAGCCCTTGGCCTCGCTGGCCGCCTTGCGCGCGGCGAAGCCTTGCACGTCGGCCAGCTCTTCGGCGCGGTCCATCGTGGCGTCGTAGTCGCCGATGTCGTAGGTCAGGCCCACGGGCGTGGCATACGGGAAGCTGCGGATGAAGTTCTTGCGTCGCAGCTCGCCGGGGTCGATGCCCAGTTCACGCGCGGCCGTCTCGACGATGCGCTCCACCGTGTAGGTGGCCTCGGGCCGGCCGGCGCCGCGGTAGGCGTCCACCGGGCTGGTGTTGGTGAACATCGCCGTCACGGTGCAGCTGATCTTGGGCGTGGCGTACTGGCCGGCCAGCAGCGTGGCGTACAGGATGGTGGGCACCGCGCTGGCAAAGGTCGACAGGTAGGCGCCCAGGTTGGCCGTGGTGTCGATCTTGAAGCCGATGAACTTGTAGTCCTTGTCCAGCGCCAGCTTGGCGGTGGTGAGGTGGTCGCGGCCGTGGGCGTCGGACAGGAAGGCCTCGGAACGGCTGGCCGTCCACTTGATGGGGCGCTTGATCTGCTTGCTGGCCCACACCAGCGCCGTCTCTTCGCCGTAGAGGAAGATCTTGCTGCCGAAGCCGCCGCCCACGTCGGGCGCGACCACGCGCATCTTGTGCTCGGGGATGCCCAGCACGAAGGCGCACATCAACAGCCGCTCGACGTGCGGGTTCTGGTTGCTGACGTAGAGCGTGTACTCCTCGCTGCTCGGGTTGTAGCTGGCGTTGGCCGCACGCGGCTCGATGGCGTTGGGCACCAGGCGGTTGTTGCGGAAGCTCAAGGTGACCACGTGGGCCGCTGCCTTCAGGGCCTCTTCGGTGCCCGCGGCATCGCCGATGTGCCACTGGTAGCAGCGGTTGTCGGGCGCCTCGGCATGCAGCGCGGCGGCGGCTGCGGCGGGCTGGGCCATGTCGATGTAGGCCGGCAGCACGTCGTAGTCGACCTCGATCAGCGCCATCGCCGCTTCGGCCTGGGCCTGGGTCTCGGCGACGATCAGGGCCACGCGGTCACCCACGTAGCGCACCTTGCCGTCGGCCAGCACCGGGTGCTTGGGCTCCTTCATCGGCGTGCCGTCGATGTTGTTGATCAGCCAGCCGCAGGGCAGGCCGCCCACGGCCTTGAAGTGCTCACCCGTGTAGATGCCCAGCACGCCCGGCGCGGCCGCTGCGGCGCTGGTGTCCAGCTTCTTGATGGCGGCGTGCGCGTGCGGGCTGCGCAGGAAAACGCCGTAGGTCTGGCCCTGCAGCGTGATGTCGTCGGTGTACTGGCCGCGGCCGGTGAGGAAACGCCCGTCTTCACGACGGACCACGCTCTGGCCGATGAAACCTTGTCTTGCGTTCATGCGTGTGTCTCCGGGCTCAGGCGGTGGCGGTCATGGCGGCAGCGCCCTGCTGCACGGCCTTCACGATGTTCTGGTAACCGGTGCAGCGGCAGAGGTTGCCTTCCAGGCCCTCGCGGATCTGCGCTTCGCTGCCGTGGGCGTGGTGCTGCACCAGGTCGACCGCGCTCATCACCATGCCGGGGGTGCAGAAGCCGCATTGCAGGCCGTGACACTGGTTGAAGGCGGTCTGCATGGGGTGCATGGTGCCGTCGGCATTGGCCAGGCCTTCGATGGTGGTGAGCTCCATGCCGGCGGCCGAGACGGCCAGCACCGAGCAGGCCTTCACCGCGCGGCCGTTCAGGTGCACGGTGCAGGCGCCGCACTGGCCGGTGTCGCAGCCCTGGTGGGTGCCGGTCAGGCGCAGGCCTTCGCGGATGAATTCGACCAGCAGGGTCTGCGGGGCCACGTCGCGCGACACCGCGCTGCCGTTGACCTTCAGGGTGATGGTGGGCATGGAGTCTCCTTGGGGTTGGATGGCGTGGCGCCGGGGGCGCCCGCGGGCAGAGCGGGAACAGCACAAGAACGGCGCATGCTAGGCAGCGGCGCTGGCTTTGGCGCGCTGCCGCAAACACCTAGGAACTTTCCCGTAGCCGCACGGGCCTGAAGGTGGCGTTCCGGGCTTGTCCAGGCTTTGCCCGGGCGCCGACTGTCGCGTTTTGGTGCAACGGTGTCGCTGCGGCCCCGTGGGCCCCGCACTTCACGGCCGCGGTGCCGCAATTCGTCACCCCGGCGTTCGGGCGGCTTGCGGGCGGCCCTAGCATGCCGGCCATGGCTGCTGCTTCCACCCCCGTCCCGGGTTCACCGCGGGCCCCGCGCCCGTCGGCCGGCATGGCCGGCGAGCCTGCCGGGCCTGGCGATGGCCGCCTGTGGTGGGCCTACGCCGGCCTGTGCCTGCTGAGCTGGCTGCTCTACGCCATGGCCGGCGGCGAGGCCCAGCGCGGTGATTGGCAGTGGCTGGAAGGCGCCTACGAAGCCACCTGGAACCTGGGCCCGCCCATGGTGCTGGGCCTGGCCGGCCTGCCCTGGGCGCGCTGGCTGGCCGCGCGCCGCCCCGGCCCGCTGGCGGTGCTGGGCTGGCATGTGCTGGGCGCGCTGGTTTTCGTGGCGGGCTGGCAGCTGCTGGACTTTGCCGGCGCCTGGCTCTTTTTCGGCATCGACCACGCCCAGGCCACCTTCGAGCAGCGTGTGCTGTGGCGCGCCGTGTGGGGCGTGTTCGTCTACGTGGCGCTGGTGCTGGGTTTCGGCGGTGCGCTGGCCGGCCGCAGCGCCCACCGCGCGGCGCTGGCCGCGGCGCGGGCCGAGGCGGCGCTGGTGCGCGCCGAGCTGGCGGCCATCAGCGGCAAGCTCAACCCGCACTTCCTCTTCAACACCCTGAACTCGCTGATGCTGCTGACGCGGCGCGACCCCGCCGCCGCCGAGCAGACCCTGCTGCGCTTCAGCCGCATGATGCGTTACGTGCTGGACACCCACCGCGGCGCCGCCGACCGCGTGACGCTGCAGGAAGAGCTCGACTTCGTGCGCGACTACCTCGAACTCGAAGCGCTGCGCCTGGGCGAGCGCCTGCGCGTGGAGTGGCTGATCGACCCCGCGCTCGCGCACGAGCCCATCCCGCCGCTGACGCTGCAGCCCCTGGTGGAAAACTGCATCGTGCACGGCATCGCGCCGCAGCGCGCCGGCGGCACGGTGCGCATCGAGGCCCAGCGTGTGCCGGCCGCGGCCGACAGGGAGGAACAGCTCGCCCTGCGTGTGGCCGACGACGGCGCCGGCTGCACCTGGCCGCCGCCGGCCGGCACCGTGCCGCGCAGCGGCGTCGGCCTGAGCGCGTTGCGCCGCCGTTTCGAGCTCGACTTCGGCGGCCGTGCGCGCCTGGCCGTGCAGTCGGCGCCGGGCGCCGGCTTCCGTGTCGAGATCCTCATCCCCTGCAGCGAGCTGCACGCCTGAAGCGGCCGCTGTTCCTTCCACAAAGAACCCACCGATGAAACGTCACAAGACCCTCATCGCCGAAGACGAGCCGCTGGCCCGCGAGGGCCTGGCCGAATGGGTGCGCGCGCTGCCGCAGCTGGAGCTGGTGGCCTGCTGCGCCGACGGCGAAACCGCGCTGGCCGGCATCCGCGAACACGCGCCCGCGCTGGTGCTGATGGACATCCAGATGCCCGGCCTCACCGGCCTGCAGGTGCTGCGTGCGCTGGCGGCCGACAAGGGCGCCGAGCGCAGCGCGATGCCCGCCGTCATCTTCACCACCGCCTACGACGAACATGCGCTCGCGGCCTTCGAGCTGCATGCGGTGGACTACCTGCTCAAGCCCTTCGCGCACGAGCGTTTCATCGAAGCCGTGGAACACGCCATCGGCCTGCTGGGCGGTGGCGAGGTGCCGCCGGTGGAAGACGCGGCCCAGGCGGCCGAGCCCGGCAGCAACGAACCGCTGCGCCGTGTGCTGGTGCGCGACCAGGGCAAGATCTTCCCGCTGCACGTGGATGCCATCGAACACCTGCGTTCCGACACCAAGTACACCGCCATCACCAGCAAGGGCCGCAGCTACCTGGTGCGCCTGCCCATCACCAGCTTCGAGAAGCGCCTGGACGCCAGCCGCTTTCTGAAGGTCAACCGCTCGTGCATCGTGAACCTCGACTTCGTCGAGACCATGACGCCCGACGACAGCTCGCAGTTCATCGTGCAGCTGCGCGATGGCACCCGCGTCACCGCCAGCCGCGAGGTGAGCAAACAACTGAGGGCCGATTCGATATGAACACCCACCGCCTCGCGACCCCCGGCCTCGTGGCTTGGCTGCTGCTGCCCCTGTGGCTGGCGGCCTTGCTGCCCGCCGCGGCCCAGCCCGCCCTTGCCACCGCACCCGCCCCCGCCGCTGCGCCGGCATCGGCCACGCCGGCCGCAGCGCCGGCCCCTGCCGCGCCGGCTGCACCCGCTGCACCCGCCGTGGCGGCCGAGGCCAACGGCACCGAAGGCCGCGCCTACACACCCGGCGAGTTCGACACCATCGAGATCAGCGGCGCCGCGCACGTGCGTTTTCGCCAAGGCGAGAGCGAGAGCGTGTTTGTCGAAGGCGACGAAGCGGCGCAGAAGGCGCTGACGCTGGAAGTGCGCGGCGGCCAGCTCTACATCCGCCCGGCCGGCAGCTGGAAGTTCTGGAACACGCGCCGCGTCAACGTCAACGTCACCGCACGCGATCTCAAGCGCGTGAACATCTCCGGCGCGGCCGACCTGCTGGCCACGCTGCCGGTGACGCTGGGCCGGCTGCACATCAGCATCTCGGGCTCGGGCCTGGCGCGTTTCGACCATCTCAAGGCCGAGCAGCTGAACTTCCACGTCTCGGGCTCGGGCGACGGCCAGGTGGCCGGGCAGGTGGAGCAGCTGGAGGTGCGGGTCTCGGGCCGCAGCGATTTCCGCGGGGCCGAGCTGATGGCGCAGCGCGCGCGCGTGCGTGTCAGCGGCCTGGCCGACGTGAAGGTGTGGGCGGTGCAGGAGCTGGCCGTCACGGTGTCGGGCGTGGGCACGGTGGATTACCACGGCAGCCCCGTGGTGCAGCGCTCGACCTCGGGCATTGCGCGCATCAATGCCCGCGGTGCCAAGGCGCCGCTTTGAGCCTTCGGGTGCCGCAGGCACGGCCTGATCAGGCCCCGGGCGCCTCGCGCAGCTTGCGGTAGAGCGTGCTGCGGCTGATGCCCAGCAGCCGCGCCGCCTGCGTGACGTTGCCGCCGGCCTGGGCCAGGGCCTGGTGCACGGCGCGGCTGGTCAGCGCGTCCAGGCGCTGCACCGGGGTGCTGGCAGCGGGCGGGGCCGCCGGCTCTGCCGGCTCGGCCAAGGCCTGGGCCCAGCCGCGGGCATTGAAACGCGCCACCGCCTGCAAGGGGGCGGCCCAGTCGCCGGCCTGCAGGCGCAAGGGCGTGGCCAGCGGCGAGCGGAAATGGTCGGCCAGCTGCGCCAGCGTGCAGCCGAAGAGCGAAGCCAGCGTGTGCTGGCGCAGCGCCGGGCCGGCCAGCTGCAGCAGCGCCAGCGCGGCGCGGTTGGCGCCGGCGATGCGGCCATCGGCCGCCACCGCGACGATGCCTTCCATCAGGCTGCCGATGAGCTCGGCGCGCGGGTGCAGGTGCAGGCGCAGCACGTGGCGCGGGTCGTCGGCGAGCCAGGCGTTTTCCACCATGCGCGCCGACATCTTCACCAGCGCCATGGTGTGCGGGTGGTAGCTGCGGTGTTCGCCCGAACAATCGAGCACGCCCAAGACCTGGCCGCGCGCGTCGAGGATGGGCGCGGCCGAACACGTCAGGAAGTGGTTGGCGCGCACATAGTGCTCGTGCGCGTGCACCAGCACCGGGGTTTCTTCCACCAGCGCCGTGCCGATGGCGTTGGTGCCCTTGGCCGCTTCAGACCACACCGCGCCCGGCTGCAGCGCCACACGCGCGGCGCGCTGCAGGAAACAGCCGTCGCCGATGGAATGGATGACCACGCCGGCGGCATCGGTGAGCACCACCATGCTTTCCGAATGCACCACGTGCTCGTAGAGCATCTCCATCACCGGTGCGGCGTGGTCGAAGAGGCGGCGGTTGCGTTCGCGCGCGATGGCCAGGTCGGCCGCGGGCACGGTGCTGTGCTCGGGCTGGTCTTGCGCACGCACGCCCAAGGCGCTGCTGCGGGCGTGTGAACGGGCGATGGCCTCGCGGTGCGCCGGGTCGGCTTGCAGGGCGCGCGCTGCGCCACGGCTGGCGGCGCCGGCCGCGGGCAGCGGGCCGGGCAGCGGGCCGGGCAGTTCAGGCAGGGGCGAGACCATGGCCGCATTCTGGCGGCAGCCGCCGCCGGCGGCGCGCGTCAGGAATTGGCGCGCACTTCCTCGATCACGGTCAGCCCGGCCAGCACCTTCTCGATGCCGTCTTGCCGCAGCGTGCGCATGCCTTCGCTGAGCGCCTGGCGCTGCAGGTCGTCGGCGCGCTGGCCACCCTGGATCATGCTGCGCAGCGGCCGGCTCACCATCATCAGCTCGTGCAGCGCGGCGCGGCCACGAAAGCCCGTGCCGCCGCACTTTTCGCAGCCGGCGGCCTGGCAGTGCATGAGCTTGCCCTGGGTGCCGAAACGCTGCCGCCAGTCGGCCAGCACCTCCTCGGCCAGCGGGCGCGGCTCCATGGTGCCGAAGGCATGCAGGTAGTCGTGCAGCAGTTCCTCTTCTTCTTCGCTGGTGGCTGGGCGGCTGGTGCTGCAGTGTTTGCACAGCCGGCGCACCAGGCGCTGCGCCAGCACGCCCAGCAGGGCGTCGGCGAAGTTGAAGGGGTCCATGCCCATGTCGAGCAGGCGCGTCACCGTTTCGGGCGCGCTGTTGGTGTGCAGCGTGCTCATCACCAGGTGGCCGGTGAGGCTGGCCTCGATGGCCACCTGCGCGGTTTCGCCGTCGCGGATCTCGCCGACCATGATGACGTCGGGGTCGGCGCGCAAAAAGGCGCGCAGGGCCCTGGCAAACGTCCACTCGATGCGTGGGTTCACCTGCACCTGGCGCAGCCCGGCCTGGGTGATTTCCACCGGGTCCTCGGCCGTCCAGATCTTGCGTTCCGGCGTGTTGATGGCGGCCAGCACCGAGTGCAGCGTGGTCGTCTTGCCGCTGCCGGTGGGCCCCACGCAGAGCAGCATGCCGTAGGGCCGGCGCGAGGCGGCCTGCAGGCGCTGCAGGTTCAGCGGTGTGAGGCCCAGCGCTTCCAGCGGCAGCGGCTTGGTGCTGGTGAGCAGGCGCAGCACCGCGTCTTCGAGGTTGTTCTGCGTCGGGATGGTGGCCACGCGCAGTTCGAGCTTCACGCCCTGCGCGAACTTCGAGAAGTTGATCTTGCCGTCCTGCGGCTTGCGGCGCTCGCTGATGTCGAGGTCGCACATGATCTTCAGGCGCGCCAGCAGCGCGCTGCGGTAGGTGTGCGGCAGCTCCAGGTAGTTGCGCAGCATGCCGTCCTTGCGGAAGCGGATGCGCACCTTCTCCTTGCCCGGCGCGCATTCCACGTGGATGTCCGAGACACCCTGCGTGTGCGCTTCCAGGATCATCTGGTTGATCAGCCGCACCAGCGTGTTGTCGCTCTGCTCCAGAGCCTTTTCGTCGTGCTCTTCCTGCGGCGTTTCCACCTTCTCCATCGAGGCCAGCAGCTTGCTGGCGTCGCCGTTGTCGAAGTCGATGGGCTTGTCGGGGTCGTGGAAGCGGCCCGGCGAGAATTCGGCGGCACCCACCTTTTCGTAGGCGCGGTCGATGGCGCCCAGCAGCACGCCTGCGCGCGAGAGCACCGGCACCAGCTTGCACTGCGCGGCGAACTCCAGCTCGTCGATGCGGCGGCGGTCGCTGGGGTCTTCCATGGCCACCACCAGGCGGCCGGCGCGCATCATCAGCGGCAGGGCCAGCAGGCGCACGGCCACGGGGTAGGGCACCCGCGCCACAGATTCGGCGTCGGCCGGGAACTGCAGCACGTCCACCAGCGGGTAGCCCATCTTGCGCGCCAGCGCGGTCTGCAGGTCGCTGCGCGTGACCATGCCCTTGCGCACCAGCATCTCGCCCAGCGGCACGGTGCGGTCTTCGCGCTGCAGCAGCAGCGCTTCGTCCAGCTGCGCCTGGGTGATGAAGCCCAGGGCGGTGAGCGCCTCGCCGATGCGCACCATGGGCATGCGCGCCTGCGCTTCCACTGCCTCGGCGAGTTCTTCGCGCGTGATGATCTGGCGCACCACGAGCATGTCGCCGAGCTTGCGGCCGCGCAGGCTTTCCTGCTCGGCCAAGGCCTCGCGGATCTGGTCGGGCGTGGCCGAATGCTGTTGCACCAGCGCTTCGCCGATGCGGGGGCCGATCTCGGCGCCGTCGTAGGCCGAGCGCGGCACGAACCAGCGCCGCACCTGGCCGGTGTCGCCCACCGGTTCAAAGAGAAAGAGGCCGGCCTCGTCTTCGTGCTGGCCGATGGTGTTGCCGCTCCAGGGCGCACGGCCCTTCATCGCCAGCGTGAAGGGCAGGCGGGGCAGTTCGCTGAAGGCGATGCCGGCTTCGGCCGGGGCCAGCAGGTCCAGCAGCTGCAGGCGGCGGAACTGGTCCAGGCGCAGCGGCAGTGGTTTGCGCTGGCCGGGCATGCGCAGCTGCAGCACGCCGCGTTCCAGGTCGAAGAGGCTGAGGTAGCCCTCGATGAGCTTGCCGTTCAGGCCTTCCAGCACGCAGGGCGGGGCGGCCAGCGGCAGCGTAGGCGCCGGGTAGGCGGCCAGCGCCGGCGTGGGCCACGCGAAGGCGCTGAATTCGAAGTTCAGGGTGGACAGAGGTGGCTGCGACAGATCGGACACGGCATGCACCGGTAGCTGGGTTGCCAGGCGGCGGCGTTGGGCCACAGCCCTTCCTGGTGGTGGCAGCTTAGAGTCGGCGCGCAGGCCTGAAAGCTCGAAAAGCGCCTTGTCGACCCGGCAGTTCCGGGCGCGGGTTCACCCGCCGGCCTGGGCGCGGCGAGAACGATTAAAGTAAATCATCGATAAAACCTCAAGGTTGTGACGACGATGGCGCGTTCACCCTCGGCTGCGGCATCACGCCATCCACCCCAGGCCGTCAAGGCCGTCAAGGCCACCGAAGCCGCCGAGCCTGTCGGCCCGCGGCGCCGTGTGGCCCCGCGCGGCGCGGGCATCGTCTCGTCGTCGCACCTGGTTTCGCCCAAG
This sequence comes from uncultured beta proteobacterium, assembly GCA_963788035.1. GTDB lineage: Bacteria > Pseudomonadota > Gammaproteobacteria > Burkholderiales > Burkholderiaceae_C > Rubrivivax. The sequence continues at coordinate 1,703,352 of CAWBFC010000006.1, read as the reverse complement.
GCGCTAGAGCTCTCGGAGTTCGAGTTCGGCCTCATCGTCGCCTGGCATGCGTTTTCTCGCTGGTGCGTGCGCTGCATGGCTGCGGCCGGCGCTGCCGACTTGGGTTTCACCGACGTCGTGCTGCTGCACCACCTGTGCCACCGCGCGCGGCAGAAGAAGCTGGCCGACATCTGCTTCGTGCTGAACTACGAAGACACGCACGTGGTGGCCTACGGCCTCAAGAAGCTGGTGGCCGCCGGCCTGGCGCAGGCCGAGAAGCAGGGCAAGGAGGTTTTCTACAGCCCCACGCCCGAAGGTGAAGCCCTGGTGCAGCAGTACCGCGCGGTGCGCGAGAACTGCCTGGTGCAGAGCCTGGACTCCGAACTCAATGCCGACATCGGCGAGCTGGCCCGCCTGCTGCGCACGATGTCGGGCATGTACGACCAGGCCGCGCGCGCCGCCACTTCGCTGTGACCCACCCCCGCAGCGGCTGCGCCGCTCCCCCTCAAGGGGGCGACCCCAGCGGCCCGGCGAAGCCGGTTCCGCGGCGTCCGCTTGATTGAACCGGAGAAACCCCGTGAATGCTCAACAAGACCCCCGCTGGCAGTTCTGGATCGACCGCGGCGGCACCTTCACCGACGTGGTGGGCCGCGCGCCCGGTGGCGCGCTGCACACGCTGAAGCTGCTGAGTGAGAACCCCGAGCAGTACCGCGATGCCGCGGTGGAAGGCATCCGCCGCCTGCTGCAGCTGCCCACGGGTGCGCCCATCACCGCCGACTTGGTGGACTGCGTGAAGATGGGCACCACCGTGGCCACCAACGCGCTGCTGGAGCGCCAGGGCGAACGCACGCTGCTCGTCACCACGCGCGGTTTCCGCGACGCGCTGCGCATCGCCTACCAGGCGCGGCCCAAGCTCTTCGAGCGCCACATCCAGCTGCCCGAGCTGCTGTACGAGCGGGTGGTGGAAGCGCAAGAGCGCGTGGCCGTGGACGGCAGCGTGCTGCAGCCGCTGGACGAAGCGCATTTGCGTGAACGGCTGTGGGCAGCGTACGACGCCGGCATTCGCGCCGTGGCCATCGTCTTCATGCACGGCTACCGCTACACGCAGCACGAGCAGGCCGCGGCGCGCATCGCACGTGAACTCGGCTTCTCGCAGGTGAGCGCCAGCCACGAGGTCAGCCCGCTGATGAAGCTGGTCTCGCGCGGCGACACCACCGTGGTGGACGCCTACCTCAGCCCCATCCTGCGCCGCTATGTCGAGCAGGTGGCCGCGCAGATGCCGGGCGTGCGCCTGTTTTTCATGCAGAGCAGCGGCGGGCTGACGGAGGCGCAGCGTTTCCAGGGCAAGGACGCGATCCTCAGCGGCCCCGCTGGCGGCATCGTCGGCATGGTGCGCACGGCCACGGCGGCCGGGCACCACAAGGTCATCGGCTTCGACATGGGCGGCACCAGCACGGATGTCAGCCACTACGCCGGCGAGTTCGAGCGCGCGTTTGAAACCCAGGTGGCCGGGGTGCGCATGCGCGCGCCGATGATGAGCATCCACACCGTGGCCGCCGGCGGCGGCAGCCTGCTGCAGTTCGATGGCGCGCGTTTGCGCGTGGGCCCGCAGAGCGCGGGCGCCAACCCCGGCCCGGCCAGCTACCGCCGCGGCGGCCCGTTGGCCACGACGGATGCCAACGTGCTGCTGGGCAAGATCCAGCCGGCGTGGTTCCCGAAGGTCTTCGGCCCCCAGGCCGACGAGGCGCTGGATGCCGAGGGCGTGGCGCAGAAGTTCGGTGCGCTGGCCGCGCAGGTGCAGCAAGCCACAGGCCGGCCCACCACGCCCGAGAGCCTGGCCGAAGGTTTCCTGCAGATCGCGGTGCAGAACATGGCCAACGCCATCAAGCGCATCAGCGTGGCGCGGGGTTACGACGTCACGCAGTACACGCTGCAGTGTTTCGGCGGTGCGGGTGGCCAGCACGCTTGCCTGGTGGCCGATGCCCTGGGCATGCAGCGCGTGTTCGTGCACCCGCTGGCCGGTGTGCTCAGCGCCTACGGCATGGGCCTGGCCGACCAGATCGCGATGCGCGAGGCGTCCATCGAGCAGCCGCTGCACGCGGCCGGCCTGGCCGAAGCGGAAGCACGCCTGCACACGCTGGCCGACGCGGCGGCCGAAGAGCTGGTGGCGCAGGGTGTGCCGCGCGCCGCGGTGCAGCTGCGCCGCAAGGTGCACCTGCGCTACCAGGGCACCGACACCGCGCTGGTGGTGCCGCTCGCGAGCGGCCCTGAGGCCATCACGGCGCTGGCGGCCGCCTTCGAGGCCGCCTACCGCCAGCGTTTCGCCTTCCTGATGCCCGGGCGCGCGCTGGTCATCGAAGCCGTGTCGGTGGAAGCCGTGGGCGAAGGCGAGCGACATGACGCCCCGGCCGATACCGCGGCCGCCGCGCCGGCCCACACGCCCGCGCCCGCCGCCACCGTGCGCCTCTACAGCGGCGGCCAGTGGCACGCAGCCGCCTTGCACCTGCGCGAAAGCCTGCAGCCCGGCGCCACGCTGGCCGGCCCCGCCATCGTGGCCGAGAAGAACGCCACCACGGTGGTGGAGCCCGGCTGGCAGGCCGTGTTGATGCCCGCCGGCACGCTGGAACTGCAGCGTGTGCAGGCGCGCGCCACGCAACACGCCATCGGGACGGAGGCCGACCCGGTGATGCTGGAGGTCTTCAACAACCTCTTCATGAACATCGCCGAGCAGATGGGCCTGCGGCTGCAGAACACGGCCTACAGCGTGAACATCAAGGAGCGGCTCGATTTCAGCTGCGCGCTCTTCAGCGCCGCGGGCGAGCTCATCGCCAACGCACCGCACATGCCGGTGCACCTGGGCAGCATGAGCGAGAGCATCAAGACCGTGATCGCGCGCAACCCGGCCATGCAGCGCGGCGACGTGTATGTGCTGAACGACCCCTACCATGGCGGCACGCACCTGCCCGATGTGACGGTCGTCACGCCTGTTTATCTGGATGGCGATGCCGACGCCGCACCCTCGTTTTATGTCGCCAGCCGCGGCCACCACGCCGACATCGGCGGCATCACGCCCGGCAGCATGCCGCCCTTCAGCCAGAGCATCGCCGAAGAGGGCGTGCTGCTCGACAACTTCCTGCTTGTGCGCGGCGGCGTGTTGCGCGAGGCCGAGCTGCGCACTGCGCTTTCTTCAGGCCCTTACCCGGCGCGCAACCCCGAGCAGACCATCGCCGATCTGCGCGCGCAGATCGCCGCCAACCAGAAGGGCGTGGAAGAACTCGCCGCCATGGTGGCGCAGTTCGGCCGTGGCACCGTGGCGGCCTACATGCAGCACGTGCAGGACAACGCCGAAGAAAGCGTGCGCCGCGTCATCACGGCATTGAAAAATGGCCAGTACACCTTGCCGCTCGACAACGGCGCGCAGATCCAGGTGCAGGTGACCGTGGACGCCGCCGTACGCGAAGCGACCATCGATTTCACCGGCACCAGCGAGCAACTGCCCAACAACTTCAACGCCCCCAAGGCGGTGACGATGGCGGCGGTGCTCTATGTCTTCCGCACGCTGGTGGACGACGACATCCCGCTCAACGCCGGCTGCCTGAAGCCGCTGCGTGTCATCGTGCCCGAGGGCTGCATGCTCAACCCGCGGCCGCCGGCGGCGGTGGTGGCCGGCAACGTCGAGACCAGCACCTGCGTCACCAACGCGCTCTACGGCGCCCTGGGCGTGATGGCGGCGGGCCAGTGCACGATGAACAACTTCACCTTCGGCAACACGCGCCACCAGTACTACGAAACCATCAGCGGTGGCAGCGGCGCCGGCTACACGCTGGATGCGGCGGGCCATGTCACGGGCGGCTTCGCGGGCACCAGCGTCGTGCAGACGCACATGACCAACTCGCGCCTCACCGACCCCGAGGTGCTGGAGTTCCGCTTCCCCGTGCGGCTGGAGAGTTATGCGCTGCGCAGCGGCAGCGGCGGCGCGGGACGGTGGAAGGGCGGCGATGGCGGCGTGCGCCGCGTGCGTTTCCTGGAGGCCATGACGGCCAGCATCCTGAGCAACGGCCGCAGCGTGCCGGCCTTCGGCATGGGCGGCGGGCAGCCGGGCGCCTTGGGCATCAACCGCATCGAGCGTGCCGATGGGCGCGTGGAAGTGCTGGGCCACATCGGCAGCGCCGAGATGGCGCCCGGCGATGTGTTCGTGGTGGAGACGCCGGGCGGCGGGGGGTGTGGCGAGGTCGGCTGAGGCGCGGCCGCGGCCGGCGCGCAGGGATCAGCGCGTGTCCCGCGTCCAGCGGGTGTCATCCTGGCGGCCGCCCCAGTTGCACGGGCCGGCCAGCGTGGCCGCCTGAGGGTCGTAGCGCAGGTCGCACTGTGCCTTGGCCTGCAGGTTCAGCGAGTATTGCCGCCTCACTTCCAGTGTCGCCACGGTGCCGGCATAGCTGCCCGTCACGCGGCCCGCGTTCTGGCCTGCCTGCAGCAACTCACCTTCGACGCGCCCACCCTGCTGGCGCAGCACCACGGTCAAGGTGTCGGTGTTGCTCTTGCGCCAGGCCCAGGTGCCTGACAGGCCGCTGCCCAAGACCTGGGCCGTAGCGGCCGGCACCGCAATGGGCTTGCCGATGACCACACCCAAGGGCACGGTGCGTGCGCCGGCGGGCGCGCTGGCCGTAGAAGCGCCCAGCTTCGGGCTGATGGGCATCGGCAACACGACCGCTTGGTCTTGTTTTTCCGGCGCTGAAGCGAAGAGCTCGCGCAGGTTGTTCCAGTTCAACACGGCCAGCACGGCCATGGCGCCCAGCACCGTCAGCGCGCCGCCCCAGCGCGCGCCACCGCCGGTGGGTGCTGCATTGGCATCGGCGGACGGGCCGGTTTTCGCCTCCGCCCCGGCGTCGGTATAGCGCGCGGGCGCCGCCTTCTTCTTCGGCGCGGTTTTTGCGGGGGCCTTGGCGGCCGGCGGCCGGGCGGGCTGCTTCTTCAGCCCCGGCACCTTGAGCAAGGCGTTGACGATCTCTTCCATGTCGCGCGGCCAGCGCGTGTCGGCCAGTTCCAGGAAGCGCCGCTTCGGCAAGGCCTGCAGGTCGGCCGGCAACTGATCGGCCTGCGGCAGCACGGTGCCCTGCAACAGCACCGGGATCACCGGGATGCCGCGCTGCAGCGCGGTGGCCACCTCCGCGCGCACCCAGTCGCCGTCCTGTTCCAGCCGGCGCCGGCCCTGGGCGTCGGTGATGTCGAGCCAACGTGGGCCTATGACCACCAGCATCACCGCGCAAGACGCCAGCGCGGTGTTCAACGCGACCTCGAAATCCTGCCCCGGGGCGATGCTCTCGATGTCGCGGAACAGGTTCTCGGGCCCGAACTCGGCGGCCAGTTCGTCGGCCAGGCGGCCGGCGGCGTAGCGGTCGTCGTCGCGGCGGTAGCTGATGAAGATGCCGGCCATGCAGAAGGGCTCCGTGCGGGGGAATGCGCTGCGAGTCTAGGCGCGCTGGCACACTGCCCGGCATGAAGACGCCCACCGTGCTGCTCACCGGCTTCGAGCCCTTTGGCGGCGAGACCGTCAACCCTTCAGCCTTGATTGCGCAAGCGCTGCACGGCCAGCTGTTGCAGGCCGATGGGGTGCAGGCGCGCGTGGTGGCCGTGGTGCTGCCCTGCGTCTTTGGCGCCGCGCTGCAGGCGCTGAACGCGGCGTTGCACGAGCACCGCCCGCTGCTCGTGCTGGCGCTGGGCCAGGCCGGCGGGCGCTGCGAACTCACGCCCGAGCGCGTGGCCATCAACGTCGACGACGCGCGCATCGCCGACAACGCCGGCGCCCAGCCCGTCGACCGGCCCGTGGTGCCCGGTGGCCCGGCGGCCTACTTCAGCACCCTGCCCATCAAGGCCATGGTGGCGGCGCTGCGCGCGGCCGGGGTGCCGGCGTCGGTGTCGCAGACGGCCGGCACCTTCGTCTGCAACCACGTGTTCTACGGGCTGATGCACCTGCTGAAGCAGCACCCGGGCGAGCTTTCCGGCGTGCTTCCCGGCGTGCGGGGTGGCTTCATGCATGTGCCGCTGTTGCCCGAGCAGGCCGCACGCAGCAGCGGGCAGCCCAGCCTGCCGCTGGCGCTGCAGACCGAAGGTGTTCGGCTGGCCTTGGTGGCCGCGCTGGGCCAGACGCAAGACCTGCGCGTGGCCGGCGGCACGGTGAGCTGAGCCCGGCCCGGCCCGGCCCGGCCCCGCCCCGCTTCAGCGCCGCTGTTCGCGCGGGATGGCCGAGAGCGGCGGCGCCGCGGCCGCGGCCTGGCCTTCTGCGGGCCCGACGCGGATCACGCGCCGCGGGCCGTCCACCTCGTCGGCGGTGCCCAGGGCGCCGGCATTGGCGCGCTGCCAGTCGTCGGCGCTGCGGATGATGGTGGGCTTGATCAGCACCACCAGTTCTTTCTTGCGCCCGCTGTCGCTGCGGTTGCTGGCCACCACGCGGCCCACGGCGTTGTCGCTGGCGCCGGGCAGGCCGGAGCTGCGGCGGTTGCTCTCGGCCTGCATCAGCCCGCCGATGGCGACGATGTTGCCGTCGGTCACGCGCACCACGGTGTCGGTTTCGTTGACGGTGCTGCTGGCCAGCGGCAGCCGGTAGTTGCCGATGGTGCCGAGGTCGATCTGCTTGGTGCGTTCGGTCACCGAGGTCACCGAGGGCCGGATGTGCAGCGTGATGGTGTTGGCCTCGTCGATCTGCGGCGTCACGTCCAGCGCAATGCCGCTGAAGAAGGGCGTGAGCGTCAGCGCCGGCAGCGTGGTGGTGCCGCCGTTGCTGCCGCCGGCGTTGGTGACGCTGCCGCCCGAAACGTTGGTGACGAAGTACTCGTCCACGCCCACCTTCAGCACCGCCTTCTGGTTGTTCAGCGTGGCCACGCGCGGGCTGGAAAGGATCTGCAGCTCGCCCTGGCTTTCCAGGAAACCCAGCACCGCCTGGAAGCCCTTGGTCGCCAGGCTCAGGCCCAGCGTGCCGCCGGCGGCAGCCGGCAGCGAGACGCTGTCCAGCAGCACGGCTGCGGCGGCCTGTTCCAGCGTGGGCAGGCCGTTGGCATTGCCCAGCAACGGGTTGCCGGCGTAGCCGCTGGTCTGGCCGCCGGTGCCGCGCGAGCCCAGCACCGACCAGTCGATGCCGCTCTGGAAGCCCTCGCGCAGCTCCACCTCCACGATCTTGGCCTCCAGCATCACCTGGCGCTCCACCGCCAGGCGCGAGGCGCGCAGGAACTGCTCCACATGGCGCAGTTCGTCGGGCATGGCGCGCACGGCGATGGTGCTGGCCTGCGGGCTGACGATGACCTGCCGGCCTTCGCCCTTGCCCAGCAGCAGGCGCAGGGCCTCGGCGGTTTCGCCCCAGATGTCGTTCTGGCTGGTGGTGGTGATCTGGCTGCTGTCGCCCAGCGTGTTGGCCTGCGCCGGGCTGGGCGTGCCGCCACCGGTGCCGTTGCCGTTGCCGCCGGGGTTGTTGCTCTGCGCCGGCGCGCCGCTGCCGCTGACACGCACCTCGCTGCGGCCCTGGCGCCGTGTCTGCAGGTAGTTCACGCTGAAGATGCGCGTCTGCAGCGAAGGCGGGAAGACGGTGATGCGCCGGCCCTCGATGCGGTGGTCGTAGCCATAGACCTCGCGGATGGATTCCAGGGCCTCGCGCAGCGTCACCCCGCGCAGCGTGACCGAGAGCGTGCCCGCCACCTCGGGGTGCATCAGCATGCTGTAGCGCGTTTCGGCCACCATCGACAGGAACACGTCGCGCGCATTGGCGCCGTTGACGATGAGGTCGAAACGCGGCTCGGCCGGGGCTGCCGGTGCCGGTGCCGGTGCTGGGGCGGCCGGCGCAGGCGCTGCAGCCGGGGTCGGTGCCGAAGCGGGCGTGGCGGCCGTCGGCGCCGGCCGTGCTGTTGCCGTGGCCTGGCGTTGCGCCAGCAGTTCGGCGCGCACGTCCTGCACCGCGGGGCCGTGGCGCAGCGGGGGCGGCAGCGCGCAGCCGCTCAGCACCAGGGCGGCGCACAGGGCCGCGCTCAGACCGGTGTTCAGACCCGGGTGCGGGCGGGCCGCTCGGGCCAGGGGGGGGCAGGGGGGCTTCATCACGGTGCACCTCGGTGGGCGGGGCGGGAAATCGGGGCGGCGCGCGCGGGGTCGCGGCCGCTTCGGTGTGTCGGGCGGGCTGCCGCAGCGGGGCGGGCGGCCGCGCTGGCGCTGTCTTCGGGGGCCGGCAGGCGGCGCGCGGCGCCGTGCACGGGCAGGCGTTGCAGCGTGCCGCCTTCGCGCACCCACACGGCGCTGTCGTCGATGCGTTCGATGCGGGCACTGCCCAGCAGCTCGCCCACGCCGTGGCGGCGGGTGCCGATCACCACGTAGCGGCGGCCGTCCACGCTCATCAGGTGGCGCGGGGCGCTCAGGGCGCTGGCGCTGTCGGTGCTGTTGGTGGCGCTGCCGGTGGCGGCGGGCAAGGGCGGGCGGGCTTCGGGCGGGGGCTGCAGCGGGTCGCGCTGGGCCAGGGCGGCTTGGGCGGCCAGGGCGCAGCCGAGCGCCAGGGCCACGGCGCAGACGGAAAAACGGGGATGCATCGTTGAGGCTCCTGTCAGCGCACTTCGCCAGGCAGCCACAGCTGCAGCGTGAGCAGCGCGCTGCCCTCGCGCGGGCTGGCGGCGGGTGTGGCTTGCAGTTGCAGCGGCCCCCAGCGCAGGCCGGGCAGCGTGCCTTCGATCTCGGCCAGGTAGGCGGCCAGCGCCAGGTAGGGGCCGGACAAGACCAGGTCGACCGCCTGCACGCCCGGCACGGGGGCCGCGGCCCCCGTAGCAGCAGCGGTGTTCTCGGCCGGTGCCACCGCCAGGCGCACCAGGCTCAGGCCCTGGTGGCGCCGCAGCACACGGGCCAGCAGGTCGGCCAGGCGGGCGGGGGGCTGGCCCGTGGCCGCGGCGCCGGTGCTCGCTGCCGGGCCGGCCGGGGCTGCGGTTTCGCCGCCCAGGCGCTGGCGTTCCTGCTGGGCGGCGCGCAGCGCCGCCTGCAGCCGGCCCGCGGGGCTGTCGCCGCCTGCGGGTGCCGCGGCGGCGGCCAGCTGCGCACGCAGCTGCGCCAGTTCGCTGTTCTGCCGTGCCAGCTGCGCGCCACGTTCGCGCTGCAGCGCGAGCTGCGGCGAGATCACCAGCGCATCGGCCACCGCCACCACCACGGTGGCGGCCGAGAGGAAGAGGAAAACCCGTTCGCGCAGCGAGAGCGCGTCGATGCGCCGCACCAGGGTCTGCAAGTTGTGTTTCATGGTCGGCCCTCGGCGCGGGGGGCGTCTGCGCGTGTGCCCTGGGCGGCCGTGACGCTGAACTGCCAACGTTCGGCCTCGCCGGGGGTGCTGGTGCCGGTGCCGGTGCCGGCGGCCCGCTCTTGCTCGACCCGTGCCACGCCCAGCTGCTGTGCGGCGGTGAGCGGGTGCGCGCCCAGCTGGGCCAGCCACGGCCGCAAGGCTTCGGGCTGCAGGGTGTGGCCGCTGAAACGCAGCTCGCCGTCGTCGATGGCCACGGTGCTCAGCCACACCGGCGCGGGCACGGTGCGCGCCAGCAGCTGCAGCAGCGCGGCCGGGCTGCGGCCTTCGCGCACACGGCCGCGCTGCGCGGCGGCGTGCTGCAGCCGCGCCTGGGCGAGCAGGGCTTCTTCGCGCGCCAGTTCCTGCTGCAGCGCGGCACCGTCTTGCGGCAGCGCGCGGCGGCCGGCCAGCAGGGTGTTCAGGCGCTGGCTCTCGGCCTGCGTGAAGGCCTCGCTGGTGCGCAGCTCGGCGCGCTGCTGCTCACCGCGCAGCACCAGCCAGGCGCAGAGGGCGGCCACGCCCAGCACCAGCACGGCGAGTGCGCGGCCCATGGCCGCGGCCGAGAAGTGCCGGCGCGGGGCCAGCAGGATGGGGCTGTAGAGGTTGACCTGGTGCGGCATGGCGGGTGGGGGCTCGGGGCGGCCGTTCAGGGGCTGGGGCTGTCGTCGCGCAGCAGCGCGCCCAGCAGCGGCAGCAGCGTGGTTTGCAGCGCGGCGTCGGGTGCGGCTTCGGCCAGGCCGGGCAGCAGCGTGGTGGTGGGCAGTGGCAGCACGCGCAGGCCGAGGCCGGGCGCGAGGTCGGCGCACAGCGCTTCGGTGCCCGGGCCCACGGCCAGCCACAAGGCTTCCAGCGGCTGTTCGGGGTGGCTGCGTTCCCAGACGTCGAAGGAGCGCTGCAGTTCACCGAGCAGGCGCTCGTGCAGCTGCGCCGCGGCGCCGGCGTCGGGCGCGGCGCCGTAATCCACATAGTCCCAGTCGGCCGGCAGCGGCGCGCTGGGGTCGTCCACCAAGGGGCCGTTGCCGCCGCCGCTGGCGGTGCTGGCGTCGTCCAGCAGTTCGGCAGACAGGCGGCGGGCTTCGTGCAGTTCGCCGTCCACGCACAGGGTCAGCAGGCACACCGCGCCGTGGCGCAGCAGGGCCGCGGTGGCACGGCCGGCCAGGCCTGCGGCGGCGGCCGCTGCGGTCTGCAGGTTGCGCTGCGTGGTTTCGGCCACGTCCACCACGGCCAGGGGCAGGTCGGCACCCCGGGCCCATTCGGTGGCGCGGCGCACGACGTTGTTGCGCGCCGCTGCCACGAAGAGCGACTTGGCGCCGCGCGCCGGGCCGTTGCCCACGGGCATGACGTCGATGGTGTAGTCGTCGAGTGCGCCTTCCACCAGGTCTTTGATGCGCCAGCGGGCGGCGGCGCGCAGTTCTTCAGGCGGCACGGCCGGCGCTTCCACCAGCAGCAGCTGGCTGGCGTGCAGCGGCACCACCGCGATCAGCGTGGCCGCAGGCCGGCCGCGCAGCGGGCCAGCGCCGCCCTCGGGCGCCAGCGGGCCGCTGCCGGCCGCCAGCACACGGCCGGGGCGGCCGGGGCGGCCTTCGGCATGCACCCAGGCCAGCGTGTCACCGTCGACCGTGCAGGCCAGCGTGCCGTGCTGTGCGGCGGCGCGTTGCCAGGGCCAGCGTTTCATGGGTTCTCCTGACGGAAGACGAGGTGGTCGGCCCCGCTGGCGCGGCCGAAGCTGGCGCGTGCGGCGGGGTCTTTGTCGCTGCCGCTGCCGCACCAGGCGCCGCGCAGGTGGGCGAGCTGGGCGCCGGCCGTGGCGCTGTCGCCGCTGCCCGGCGCCCAGGGCTGCAGGCACGAGGCGTCGGTGGCGCCGCTGCCCAGGCTGAGCGCCACGCTGTAGCTGCCGCGGCGCCCGCCGGTGGGCGCCGCCAGGCGCAGCTGGCCGCGGCCCTGGCTCAGCGCAACGCTGCTGGCGCCGCTGGCCGCGGCGGTGTCGGCCGTGGTCAGCGTGCCGCTCAAGCCGCCGAAGTTCAGCGCCGCCACCGGCACCGCGGTGCAGCTGTCCAGCGTGTTGGGTGCCCAGGCGCTGCCGTCCCAGTGCTGCGCCGCCAGCGGCAGCGCCAGCACGCGGTCGGCCGGGCCGATGTGGCTGCTCAGGCGCAGTCGGCCGTGGCGCAGCGCCACGGTGGCGAGCTCGGCGCGGTCGTTGCTGCTGAAGGGGGCCGTGGTAGCCAGGTCCAGGCCGCTGGTGGCCACGCCGTCGCTGTCGGTCGGGGCGATGCCGAAGCGGGCGCTGTGCGGCGCTTCGGCGGCGCTGGCGCGTGTGACCTGCGCCGTGAGCGTGGCCGCCAGCACGCCCGCCGTCCAGCTGCCGCTGCTGCTGCCCAGCGCCAGGCGGCCGTTGCCGGTGTTGAAGGCCGTGCTGCCGCTCACGCCGGCCAGGGCCCAGGCGCTGGCGCTGGTGGCGTCGAACTTGGCGTAGCCGCCGCTGTAGTTGGCGGTGGTGCCGCCGCTGCTGTTCTGCGCCGTCACGGTGGCCGCGAGGCGGAAGTTTTCGCCGAGGTAGCTGAAGCTGCTGGCCGGGCTGCAGGCCAGGCCGCTGCGGTGCGTGACGCTGCCGCCGCTGACCACCAAACGCGCTGGCACGAAACGCCCCACGTTGCCGCTGGTCGTGCCGCTGACACCGCCCGCGCCGAGGTAGTTGCCATCGGCCACCGCGGGCGTCAGCGTGACGATGCCCACCTCGCCATAGCTCAGGTTGGTGACCGTGGCCACGCCGTTGCTGAAGCTGCCGCCGGCGATGCTGGCGTTGCCCAGCGCACCCAGGGTGCCGCCGCTGGGCTGCACCAGCGTGGCGCTGAGGGCCACGCCTTCGGCCGGGCTTTCGCGGCCGTAGCTGGGCGCGGTGGCGCCGCTGCTGGTCTGCGCCGTGACGGTGGCGCTGAAGGCCTCGCCCGCAGCGATGAAACGCGCGCTGCTGGCATCGCTGGCGCCGGGGTTGGCGGTGTTGGGGCTGGCCGTCTGGCGCAGGTTGCTCAGCGCAAAACGCGCCGGCTTGACGACCAGGCTGTTGCTGCTGCCGCTGAGCGTGGCCCCGCCCACCGCCTTGCTGGCATGCAGGCGCAGCTGGCCGACATCGGCATGCGTGAAAGTGAAGGGCGCGCTGCCGGCGCTGTTGAAAGTCATCGCCACGGCGGTGCGGCTGTTGCTGCTGCCGCTGTTGTTGCGCGCCACCGTGGTGGCCGTGCCGCCGTTGACCTGCAGCAGGTTGCTGGTGGCGCAGCTGCCGGGGTTGAGGCACTCGTAGCCCCAGTCCACGCTCTGTGCGCCGGTGAGTGCGGCCACGCAGGCCTGCGTGCTGGTGCCGCTGCGCACCGCGCGCAGGAAGTAGGTGGCCGAGGCCGTGCCCGCGGTCTGCGCCGGCAGCGTGGTGCTGGCGCCGCTGCTGGTGGCTGCAAAGATGAAGCCGGCGGTGCTGAAAGTGGTGGCGCAGCTGTTGGCATTGCTGCAGCTGGCGCCGTCGGGGCAACACTGGCGGGCGTTGCTGGCGGCCGTGCTTTCGCCGGAGAGCGTGATGCTCACGCTCGCGCCGTTGCTGGCGCCCGGGTGGCTGAGCGTGGTGCTGGCCACGCCGGCGGCGTTGAAGCTCAGGCTGCTGCTGGCCAGTGTGCCGGCGCTGGTGGCCAGGGTGGCGGTCTGGCCGCTCACGGTGGTGGCGGCGTTGGTGCAGGGGCTGCTGGCATCGGCGCAGGCCGTCACGGTGACGGTGCTGGCGGCGCAGCTGATGCTGGCCGAGGGCAGCGCCACCTCGTAGTGGTGCACGGTCGCGGCCAGGGGCGCGCCCAGCACGCTGGCGTAGGCGCTGCTGTCATAGGCCAGCCACATGTCGTCGTCGCTGCTGTCGGCCACCACGATCTTCAGCTCCAGCACGCGGTCGCTCGCCAGCGTGGTGTTCAGCGTGCCGAAGCTCAGCGTTTTCTGCACCCAGGTGCTGCTGCCGCCGCTCCAGGGGCCGACGGTGAGCGAGGTGCTGGCGAAGGACTGGCAGTCGGTGCCCGCGCTGCTGCAAGAACGCAGGTAGGCGTTGAGCCGGCCGGCCTTGGTGGTGTCGAAGTCCTTCATCGCCGACCAGATGCGCAGCTCGAGCGCGCCGTTCAAGGTGATGCCGCCGGTGTTGCTGAGCCAGCGCTGGTATTTGCTGGCGTCGGTTTCGGCCGCGCCCATGCCGCCCTTGGCCAGCAACAGGCCTGCCGCACCGTCGCGCGCCGGGTCGTGGTTGGCCAGGCTGCCCGCGCTGGGCGCGGTGTTGCTCAGCGTGCTGTCGGGCACACCGGTGGCGCGCAGGTAAAGCGGCAGCACAGGCGGTGGCGGGGTGGCGGGTTTCAGTGCCAGCAGCACGCCCACGCTCTGCAGCGTTACGTTGCCCGGCGAGGGTTTGCTGCCGCTGCTGCCGGCGCTGGCCTGCAGGCCGAAAGCCGCGCCGGTGCTGATGCCTGCCGTGCCGCCGGTGCTCTGGCCGCCGGGTGCGGGCGCCAGGCCGCTGGGTGTGGCGATGGGGATGTCGCCGCTGGGCACGGCGAACAAGGCCACCAGCATGGCCTTGGCGCTGGTGGTGGTGACGGCCGGCGTGGCGTAGCTCGCGGCTGCGGCGTTGAGCTGCGAGCCGCTGGCCTCGACCGGCGTGGTGGTGTCCACGCCGCGGAAGGCCAGCACGCCGCCAGCGCCGCGGCCGTCGCGGTCGAAGCGCCAGCTGTAGCTGGCGGCCTCCGAAGCGCCGGCCACCTTGCGGTAGACCGTGGTGCCGAAGGTGCTGCCGTTGTCGCGCGTGAGCACAACCGTCCAGCCCGCCGGCACGCTTTTCACCTGCGTGGACAGCGGCAGGTCGTCGGTGCGCTGCGTCACCCAGGCGATCATCACGTCGCCTTCGGCCACGCTGCCCGGGCGCGTGAGTGTCAGCGTGTCGCTGGCGGCGCTGGTGTTGGTGCTGCTGGTGCTGCCCACATGTGCGATACCTGTGCTGCAGGCTGCCGGCATGGCAAAAGTGCTGTTGTTGACGACGCAGACATTGCCGCAGGTGTCGCCGCAGCACACGCTGTGCGTGGTGCTCTGGTAGCCCAGCGTGATGGCCGCCGAGTTGCTGCTGCGCAGGCAGGCAGCGGCTTGCGCCGTGCCGCCCAGCGCGATGCTGCCGCTGGTGGTGGTGGCGCCTTGCACGCGGGCTGCATAACCCAAGCTCACGTTGCCGGCGGCACCGTGGATGCGACCGCCCAGCACCACCTCGTCGGCCGTGCTCACGGCGCCGGCGGTGGTGATGTCGCCCGTCACCTGCGTGCGGTAACCCAGCTGCACGGCGCCGGTGTTGCTGGTGATGGCGCCGGTGATGGTGACTTCGGCACCGGTGCTGACCTGCCCGGCCACCGTGCGCAGCGTGCCGTTCACCGCGGTGAGGTAGCCCAGCGTGATGTTGCCGGTGAGCGCCGTCATCGAGCCGGTGAACTGCACCTCGGCGGCATCGGTGCCGTTGATGGCGTTGGCGATCACGTGCGCCTTGATGCGCGCCTGGTAGCCCAGCGTCAAGGTGCCGTTCACCACCACCAGCAGATCGTTGGCATTGCCGGCGTTGTTGATGATGGCGTTGTTGGTGCTGAGGTCGCCGTTGATGGTGATGCGCGCGGGCTTGGGCGTGTTGATGGTGATGGTGTCGCCGAAGGCCAGGGCCAGGTTGCCGCCGCTGCAGGTGTAGTTGCTGCCGCTGGCCGTGCAACCCGGGGGCAGGGCGCCGGGGAAGACGTAGTTGGCCGCGTGCAGCGGCAGGGCGGCCAGGCCCAGCAAGCCCAGCAGGGCCCGCAAGGCCAGCAGCCGCCAGCACCGCTTCATCGCACCAGCCGCCAGCTGAGCTGGCGTTCCACGTAACCGGCCGGCGGCGTGGCCGTGCTGGGGCAGCTGCCGGCCGTAGGCGCGTTGCAGGCGTTGGCCACCAGTTCGTAGAAGCTCAGGGCCGTGGCGCCATCGCTGGCCGTGCTGCGTGTGCAGCGCACGGTGACGGTGAGGCTGCCCAGCCCGGCGGGCACGAAGCTGGTGGTGGCCGCGCAGGCCGGTGCCGCGGCCGGCGGCGCCGGGTTGCGCAGCACCTGGAAGGCCGCCCACTCCAGCCCGGCCCGCGCCGCCTGCAGCGCCCGCGCGGCGTCCACCTCGCCGGCCGAGGCCAGGTGCTGCCGCTGGCTCATCGTGGCCAGCGCGGCGCCCAGCGCCGTCAGCACCACGAGGATGAAGATCACCGAGATCAGCGTGAAGCCGCGGGCCTGGGTCTTCATGGCAGGTTCGAGACATGCACCGCGTGGTGCAGCGTCACCGTTTCGCTACCGGCCGAAGTGAGCGTAGACAAGGCCAGGCGCAGGCTCACCAGCGCCGAGCGCGCGGCCACCAGCGTGCCGTCGCTGTTGAACTGGCAGGCGCTGACGCCCGTGGCCAGCACGGCGCTGCTGCCGCCGCTGGGCGGCAAGGGCTGGCTGGCCTGGAAGCCGTAACCCTGGTGGCGCAGCAGCCGGCCGCTGGCGAGATCGCAGCGGTAGCTGATGGGGCTGTCCACCGCGTACACGCGGTAGGGCGGGGCGAAGTTGCCCACCGGCAGCCCGGCCAGTGAACTGAGCGTCACCGTGCTGGCAGCCCCGGCGGCATTGCTGGCGCTGCGGCGGTTGGCGCCGGCTTGCGCCAGCGCGCTGTCGTTGGCGGCATAGGCATCGGCGCCGTCCACGCCCGGGCCCAGGTTGTAGAAAACGAGCTGCTGCGCCGCGCCCATCTGCAGCGGCGGGCCGACGATGTCGAAGCTGGTGTCGGCCTCGCCGAAGGCCAGCGCTCCGGCGCCCTCGGTGGCGTAGCGCGCGGCGCTGGTGGCGGGGATGAGCTCCAGCGCCAGGCCGTCGTTCGACACCCGCACGCTGTTGGGCAGCGCGGCGCGCAGGTCGCGGCCGATGCGGCGCAGCGCCAGGTCGGCGTGGTCGGCCAGTTCGGCGCGCGCCCGCACTGCCAGGTAGGCCTGCACCGGGGGCACGATGAACTGCGCCACCACCGCGGCCAGGCCGCCGGTGAGCGTGATGACCAGCACCGCCTCGATGAGCGTGAAGCCCCGGCTGCGGCGCGCGCGCGCGGTGTCAAAGCGAGGCGTTGGGCGCATGGCGGGTGCGGTAGCCGGCCAGCACCACGCTCACGCCGCCGGGCGCGTTCACGGTGACGGTGATGCGCAGCGCGTCGCCGCTGCCGCTGGTGATGTCGTTCAGCGCCGCCGCGGCCACGCTGACGCTGGCGCTGTAGCCCGCCAGGCCGGCCACGGCGCTGCCGCCGATGTCGCTGATGCCGTTCATCGCCAGGCCGTGGTAATCATTGACGTGGTCGAAGCTGGGCAGCCCGGTGCGGCTTTCGCCGGCCTCGGCGCCCAGGGCGTCGGCCGCGCCCGCGCAAGTGCCGGCGCTGGTGGCCGTGGCGACGTTGGCGTCGTCGCCGTCGCACCAGGTGTAGGGCATGAGCGTCGCCTCTTCCAGCAGCGATTCGGCAATCGCCAGGGCCTGGCGCCGCAGCAGCGGGTCGGCGCTGCTGGCGCTGCTTTGCATGAACACCCGCAGCAGCCCGGCCAGCGCAGCACTGACGACCACGATGAACATCAGCAGCTCGATGAGGGTGAGCCCGCGCGCCAGCCGCCGGCCGGCGCGGGGCGCGGCAGCAAGGACAGCGGCGGGGGAGGAGGTTTGCGTGAGCATGTCGGCCACAAAGCGCGACGGGTCGCCATAGATGATCGAGTGAGGTGGCCCGATGCTAGGCAGGCCCGCCGCGGGCCGATCGCTCAAGGAGCGGGGCGAAACAGCCCTGTTTCGTGCTCCAGCACGAAGCCTCGGCTGTGGCCGCCATGGGCCACGGTGACGGCCAGCGCGGCGCCGCTGCTGCTGAGGGCGCGGCCGCTGTTGCCGCTGTTGAAGGTGATGCTGCGCGGGCCGCTCTCGGCCAGGCAGGGGCTGGCGCTGGCCGGGCAGGGCAGGCTGCGCAGCGTGCCGCCGCTGGCGTAGGCGAAGTCCACGCCGGTGGTGTTGAGCGTCGCCACGACGGGCCGGCGCTGCTGCAGCGCCAGGCGCTGCATGGCGGCCATCTCGGTGGCGAGTTCATCGCCCCAGGCCTGCAGCCGCCAGGCGCCCAGGTCGAGCAGGCGCGGCAGCGCCACCACGGCCAGGGCGCCGATCACCAGGATGACCATCACCAGCTCCACCAGCGTGAAGCCGGTGTGGCGGCGCCGGCCACCCATGGCGGCGATCAGTTGATGCCGATGACGGTGAAGGGTGCCGATGCGGCGCCGGGGCCGGTGAGCACGCAGCTGGCGTTGTTCTCGGCCGTCACCGCGCCGGCGGTGATGCTGTAGCCGGCCGGCAGCACGCCGCCCTGCAGCAAGGCGGCGGCATCGCTGCAGTTGTCCACGGCCGAGCCGTTGGCCGAGTTGGCCTTGCGTGCCGCGTAGTTGGTGGCCGCGGCCGAGCTCAGCGCGCCGGCCACGCCCTGCGTGGCGGCGGCGTTGGCCTCGGTGTTCAGGTTGTAGAACTTGGGCAGCGCCACGGCCGCCAGCACGCCGATGATCACGATGACCATCACCAGTTCGATGAGCGTGAAGCCCGCTTGACGTCTTTGCATGGTGTCCTCAGGGATGAAAAGGCAGACGGAGGTGTCTGGAGACCACTTGTGGGCGAATAAATGACCTGAGAGTCATATCGGGCGGCGCACCATGAACTTGAGCGCGCTGCGCCGGGTCTGGATCAGAAATCACGAACCGGCCCGCGCTGCCTGGCCCAGGTCCCACAGCGGCAGGAACACGCCCAGGGCCAGCACCAGCACCATGCTGCCGATGACGGCCAGCAGCAGCGGCTCGATGTGTGCCGACAGGCCCTTGATGGCGTAGTCGGTCTCGCGCTCGTACATCTCGGCCACTTCCAGCAGCAGGGTGTCGAGCGCGCCGGTCTCTTCGCCCACGGCCACCATCTGCAGCACCACGGGCGTGAAGATGCCGGCCGCCGCAGCACAGCGCGAGAGCGTCTCGCCGCGTTCGATGCCGTCGCGCATCTGTTCGATGCGCTCGGCCATGTAGGCGTTGTCGGCGGTCTGCGCCACCACCGTCATCGCGCGGCTGATGGGCACGCCGCTGCCGTAGGCGATGGCGAAGCTGCGCGCAAAACGCCCCAGCGTGGCCTTCAGCACGATGGGGCCCACCACGGGCAGGCGCAGCTTGAGGCGGTCCCAGCGGTAGGCGCCGGCGGGCGTGGCCAGCAGCGCGCGCAGGCCCCACACGGCCGCGAGTGCGGCGGCCAGCAGCAGCTCCCACCAGGCCACGGTGAAGGCCGAGACGCCCAGCAACAGCCGTGTCATCAGCGGCAGCTCGACCTTGTAGTTCGCGAACACGCCGGCAAAGGCCGGAATCACGAAGATGTTGACGATGACCATGGCCACCACGATGGCGCCCACCACCATGGTGGGGTAGCGCAGCGCCTGCTTCACGCGGGCGCGCACGTCGAGCTCGAACTCCACGTGCTGCGCCAGGCGCTGGAAGCTCTCGGTGAGGCGGCCGGTCATCTCGCCCACGCGCACCATCGCGATGAAGAAGTTGTCGAAGACGGCGGGGTGGCGGGCCAGCGCGGTGGCCAGCTCGCGGCCCTGGTCGAGGCTGGCGCGCACATCGGCCAGCAAGGCCACCAGGGCGGGCTTCTGCGTGCTGGCCTGCAGGCCGGCCAGCGCGCGCAGGATGGGCACGCCGGCCTTCTGCAGGGTGTGCATCTGGCGCGCGAAGAGCAGCACCTCTTCGCCGCTGACCGGCGCGCTGCCCAAGGCCTGCCAGACGCTGCGGCCGCCTGCCGAGGGCGCCTGCGCGCCGCTGCCGGGCTCGATCTGCACCGGCGTCACGCCGCCGGCCAGCAGCTGGTCGGCCACGGCCGCGGGGGTGTCGGCGTCGATCAGGCCGTGGAGTTCTTCGCCGCGGCGGTTGCGGCCGCGCCAGGCCCAGGTGCTCATCGGCGTGCGGGGCGTGGGCGCTTCAGGCCAGGTCGCTGGCCAGGCGCATGGCCTCGGCCACGTCCACGCGGCCGGTCTGCACCAGCTGCAGCGCGCGGTGCGCCATCGAGCTCTTGGCCAGCTGCTGGCGCGCCTTCAGCGTGAAGGCGCCGGGGTCGGCCTGCAGCGTGTGGTGCGCGAGGCCGGCGTCCATCTCCAGCATCTCGTACACGCCCAGGCGGCCGCTGTGGCCGCTGCCGTTGCACTGCGGGCAGCCGCGCCCGCGTTGGGGCGGCGTGGCCAGCGCGGCGGCGCCGCCCACGGCTTCCAGCCAGGCGGCTTCTTGCGGCGTGGGCGTGTGCGGCGCGGCGCAGTGTTCGCAGTTGGTGCGCACCAGGCGCTGCGCAATCACCGCCTGCAGCGCGCTGGCCACCATGAAGGGCGGCGCGCCCATGTCGAGCAGGCGGAAGGGCGCACTCATCGCATCGCGGGTGTGCAGCGAGCTCAGCACCATGTGGCCGGTGATGGCCGCACGCAGGCCGATCTCGGCCGTTTCGGCATCGCGGATCTCGCCGACCAGGATGACGTCGGGGTCCTGGCGCAGCGTGGCGCGCAGCACGCGCGCGAAATCGAGATCGATCTTCTCGTTCACCTGCACCTGGGTCAGCCCGGGCAGGCGGTACTCGATGGGGTCTTCCACCGTGATGATCTTCTGCTGCTCGGCGTCCAGCTCGGCCAGCGCGGCGTAGAGCGTGGTGGTCTTGCCCGAGCCCGTGGGCCCGGTGACAAGCACCATGCCCGAGTGCCGGTTGAGGATCTCGCGGAAGCGCAGCAGCATGTCGCGCGGCATGCCGATCTCGTCCAGCCGGCGCATGGCCTCGCCCTGGCCCAGCAGGCGCATCACCACCGATTCGCCGTAGTGCGTGGGCATGGTGCTGATGCGCACGTCGAGCGTGCGCTCGCGCAGGCGCAGCGAGAAACGGCCGTCCTGCGGCAGACGTTTTTCGGCGATGTCCAGGCCGGCCATCAGCTTCAGGCGCTGCGTCAGCGCCGGGGCGATGCGTTTGTCGGCCTGGGTCTGGGTCTGCAGCAGGCCGTCCACGCGGCTGCGGATGGCCAGGCCGTTTTCTTGCGGCTCGATGTGCACGTCAGAGGCGCCGGCCTGCAGCGCGTCTTCGAACACGCTCTGCAGCAGGCGCACCACGGGCGCGCCTTCCTGGCCCACGCTGGCCTGCAGGGTGCCGAAGTCGACGGTGTCGCCGATGTCCTTTTCCAGCGCCTTGGCCAGGCCCGAAATTTCTTCGTGGCGGCGGTAGTGTTTGTCCAGCGCCGGTGCGAACTGGCTTTCGGCCACCACCGCCAGCTGCACCTGGCGCTTGAGGCGCCGCGAGATCTCGTCGTAGGCAAAAAGGTCCAGCGGGTCGACGAAACCCACCAGCAGCGCCTCGCCGCGTTCTTCCAGCACCACGGCGCGGTGGCGGCGCGCCACGCTTTCGGGCAGCAGGCGCACCGTCTCGCTTTTCAGCGGAAAGGTCTTGAGGTTGACCATGGCCACACGCAGCTGGCGCGCCAGCGCGTGGGCCAGCGCTTCTTCGCTGATGACGCCGGCGTCGATGAGCACACGCCCCAGGCGTTTGCCGGTGCTGCGCTGCTCGTCCAGGGCTTGCGTGAGCTGGTCTTCGCTGAGCAGCTTCTGCTGCACCAGCACGTCGCCCAGGCGCAGTTTGTCGCGGCGCGGAGCGGCCGCGGTTTCGGCGGGCAAGGGGGGCGGGCTGGCGGTGTTCATGCGGTGTTGCATGGTTGCAGGCCGGCGGCGGCCGCAGCGCCCGAATAGAAGGCGGCTTGCCTGTCATTTCATGAGCGACAAAAGAATTTACGGCGGGCAGCGGCTGCGCTGTAATGCCGGCGCTGCCGGCGCCGACCCATGGCCCGGCGCAGCCCGATTCCCGGGCCGGCCCATCCGTCACACCCCTTGGAGACTTCGTCCATGAATCAGCGTTTCATCGTTTCTTCTGCCCTCGCTTCCGCCCTGGCCCTGGGGCTGGTCGGCCAGGCCGCCGCCCAGGACAAGGGCAAGGAGAAGTGCTACGGCATCGCCAAGGCAGGCCAGAACGACTGCGCCAACCTCGCTGGCACGCACTCTTGCGCCGGCCAGAGCAAGGTCGACGGAGATCCGGGCGAGTGGAAGTACGTCGCCAAGGGCAGCTGCAAGGGCCTGAAGGGGATGTCGGCCGAAGAAGCCAAGGCCAAGGCCAAGAAGTAAAGCCCCCGGCGCGGCAGCCCAGGCCCAGGCCAGGACGCGAGGCATGACACCGCCGGCCCTAAGCGGCATCGGCCTGCGCCAGCCGCACAGCGCCGCCCTGCTCGGCGCGCCGCCGCGGCTGGGTTTTGTCGAGGTGCACGCCGAAAACTATTTCGGCGCTGGCGGCGCGGCGCTGGCGGTGCTGGAGGCCGCGCGTGCGCAATGGCCGTTGAGTCTGCACGGCGTCGGCCTGGGCCTGGGCTCGGCCGCGGGCCTGGACGCCGAGCACCTGCGCCGCCTGGCGGCATTGGTGCGGCGTTTCGAGCCCGTGCTGGTGAGCGAACACGCTTGTTACGCCCGCGCGCCGCGCCAGCCCGGCGGGCCTGTGGTGCATGGCAACGACTTGCTGCCCATCGCCTTCAACGAAGCCTCGCTGGCCATCCTGGCCGACAACGTGCAGCAGGTGCAAGACAGCCTGCGCCGGCCCTTGCTGGTGGAAAACCTCTCGGCCTATGTGCACTGGGCCGACAACACCCTGGCCGAGCCGGCCTTCTTCAACGAGTTGGCGCGCCGCACCGGCTGCGGGCTGCTGCTGGACGTGAACAACCTCGTCGTCAACGCCCTCAACGAAGGCGCCGACGAAGCCGGCGCGGTGGCTGCCGCCTGCGCCTGGGTGGACGCGCTCACGCCCGGCATCGTGGGCGAGATCCATCTCGCGGGTTACCACGTGGCGCCCGATGTCGTGATCGACGACCACGGCAGCCGCGTGCACGCCCCGGTGTGGCAGGTCTACCGCCACACGCTGCGCCGACTGGGCTGGCGCCCCACGCTCGTGGAGTGGGACACCGAGCTGCCCGCGCTGCCGGTGCTGCTGGCCGAAGCCGCCGCGGCCGACGCCGTGGCGGCCGAGGTGGCCGCTGGGCGTGAGGTCGATGGTGGTGCCGACAACGGGGCTGAACGCGTCGCAGGGCGCGCGGCAGAACGCGCGGCAGTGGGCCCCGCGCCCCGCGCCGCTTGAACAACGGCTTGCCGCGCATGGACGACCGCGCCCGCGAAGCCGCACGCCAGCAGATGCTGCTGCGCACGCTGCTGGGCGATGCCGAACCCGGTTCGGTGGCCGGCTGGCTGCGTCCGCCGCCCGGCGGCCCCAGCGTGGCCCGCGGCCTGGCCGCTTATCGCGCCCATGCCAGCGCTTTGGCCGAGCGCGCACTGGCAGCGGCCTACCCCACGGTGCAGCAGTTGCTGGGTGAAGAGAGTTTTGCGCTGCTGGCGCGCGACTTCTGGCGCCAGCACCCGCCGCAGGCCGGCGACCTGGCCTTGTGGGGCGAAGCGCTGGCCGGCTTCATCGCCCAGGCGCCGACACTGGCCGACGAGCCCTACCTGCCCGACACCGCCCGGCTGGAGTGGGCGCTGCACCGCGTGCAGGCCGCACCCGACGCCGCCGCGCCCGATGCCACGGGCGGCCCGCCGGGCCTGGGCCTGCTGGCGCTGCACGATCCGGCCGAGTTGTGGCTGCAATTGCCCCCCGGCAGCGTGCTGCTGGTGTCGCGCTGGCCGGTCTTCAGCCTCTGGCAGGCCCACCGCGGCACCGACGAGGCCGGCCGCGACGCGGCTCTCGTGCCGGTGCGCCAGGCGCTGCAAGCTGGACGTGGTGAGCAGGGGCTCGTCACGCGGCAAGGCTGGGCGCCGCATGCGCAGGTGCTGCAGGAGGCCGACGCGTGTTTTGTTGCGGCGCTGCTGGCGGGGCGGTCGCTCGCAAATTCCTTGCAAGAAGCGGGCGCCTCGTTCGACTTTGAAGCCTGGCTCATCGCCGCGCTGCAGCAAGGCCTGCTGGTGGCGGTGCAAGGCCCCTTGACCCCCGAAACTCCCCAGGAGACCGCGCCATGCGCCCTGCCACCGTCATCCCCTTGAGCGCCAGCGCGGCCCCTGCGCACGCGCCGGCCACCGACCTGCCCCACGCGCCGGCGGCCTGGCGCGCCCCGCTGGCCGGGCTGATGCGGCTCATCGCCGTGCTGGAAACCTGGTTGCAGCCGCTGGCGCAGCTGGCGGCGCGCGGGTATGTCGCGCAGGTGTTTTTCCTGGCCGGCCTGAGCAAGCTGCGCGACTGGGAGACCACGCTGGCGCTCTTCGAAGACGAATACCACGTGCCGCTGCTGCCCACCGAATGGGCGGCCGTGTTGGGCACCGGCGGCGAGCTCGTGCTGCCCGTGCTGCTGCTGCTGGGCCTGGGTGGGCGTTTCGCGGCGGCGGGCCTGTCGGTGGTGAACGTCGTGGCCGTCATCAGCCTGGCCGAGATTGCGCCGGCGGCGCTGGTGCAGCACCAGCTCTGGGGCGTGCTGCTGCTGGGCCTGCTGCTGTGGGGGCCGGGCCGCGCGTCGCTGGACGCCGTGCTGCTGCGCCGCTGGCGCTGAGCGGGCGCTGCCCGCTGCCAGAATCCACCGGCCGGCACTGGCGCCGGTTCCCGAGGGCTGCAGGGCTTGCGATGGCGTCGAGTTTGAGTTTCCGGTTTGTTGCGTTGCGTGCCAGCTGCGCGCTGGCCGCTGCGGCGCTGCTGGGCGGCCCGGCGCTGGCCCAGGGTGAGCCGCTCCCGCGCGACGAGCGCGAGCGCGCCTGCTGGCTGCAGCACACCCGCGAACGCACGCAGCTGCGCGTGAACGAACCCACGGCGGTGGAGGTGGTGAACCTGCGCGACGGCGATGTCGTGCGTTCGCCCTTCCGCGTGGATTTCGCCATCCGCGGCATGGGCGTCATCCCGGCCGGCAAGGCCCACCCCAAGGCCGGCCACCACCACGTGCTGCTGGACACCGCACTGCCCAAGGTGCCCGGCGAGAAGATCCCCTTCAACGACTACCACCGCCATTTCGGCAAGGGCCAGACCGGCGCCGTGCTGGCGCTGCCGCCCGGCCCGCACACGCTGCGCCTGCTCTTCGCCGACCACGACCACCGGCCCTATTTCGTCTTCAGCCCTGAGCTGCGCATCACCGTGGCCGGCCCGCGCGAAACGCAGCGCCTGCGCATCGACCCGGCCCAGCTGGCGGCCAGCTGCAAGGCCTGGTACCAGGACGAAATGGCCCGCCCGCGGCCCGAGGGGCAGCGGGCGCTGATCAGCAACCTGCGTGACGGCGAGGCCGTGACCAGCCCCTTCACGCTGCGCCTGGCGGTGGACGGCTTCGGCGTCGCGCCCAAGGGCCATGGCGGCCCCGGCTTGGGTCACTTCCTGCTCGACGTGCGCGCGCCCGACGGCCGCGTGGTGCAGGCCGTCGACCTGGCCCACGGGGCCACGCAGCTGGCGCTGTTTCTGGCGCCCGGCAGCTACCAGCTGCGCCTGCATTTTGTCGACGACAGCGGCAAGCGTGATCTGGTGCCGCCCAGCGACACCGCGGTGCAAGTCACCGCCCAGGACAAGCCGTGAAGCCGCGGCAGCGCTGCGGCAAGGCGGTCGCGGCGGGCGCTGCCCGTCACCTGGCCATGTGCACGGCCTTGCTGGCCTTGCTGGCTGCACCAGCGGCCTCGCAAACCGCCGCGCCGCTGCCTGCGGCCGGCCCGTTGCCGCCGCTGGTGGCCGCTGGCAAGATCGGCGCCGGCTGGCAGGTGGCGAACCTGCCCGACCAGAAACCGCCGCCCACGCGTTACAGCGCCGAGACCGTGGGCGAGCAGTCCGCGCTGCGCCTGGAGGCGCAGGCCTCCTACGGCAACCTGCTGCACGCCTGGCCCGGCGTGGCCGCGCCGGCGCGGCTGGCGTGGTCTTGGCGCGTGGCCGAGCCCAACCCCGGCACCGCGCTGCGCAGCAAGGCCGGCGACGACGTGGCCGCCAAGGTCTGCCTCAGTTTTGACGCGCCGCTGGCGCAGGTGCCTTTCGGCGAGCGCACGCTGCTGCGCATCGCCCGTTCACGCAGCGGCCAGGCCTTGCCGGCGGCCACGCTGTGCTGGGTGTGGGGCGGCCCCGAGGCGGTGGGCAGCGTGATCGACAACGCTTTTTCGCGCCGCGTGCGTTACCTGGTGCTGCGCAATGCAGCCGATGCGGGCGAACGCTGGTTCGATGAATCGCGCGACATCGCTGCCGATTTCCTGCGCGCCTTCGGCGACGAAATTTCCACCGTGCCGCCGCTGGTGGCCGTGCTGGTGGGCGCCGACGCCGACAACACCGGCGGCCGTTCGGTGGCGCACCTCACGGCGCTGCGGTTCGTGGCGCCCTGAAGGCCCCCAACGGCCTGCAATGCCGCGCGTTTTACTCGCGCGGGCGGAAGTTGATGATCAACCGCGAGGGCACACGCCCGTCGGCATCGCGCGGCAGCCGCGCGGTGCGGTCGATGGCGCGCAGCACGGCCTCGTCCCATTCCTTGTGGCCGCTGCTCTTGACGAGGCGGCGCGCGATGATGCTGCCGCTGGCCGCAGCGCTGACCTCGACCTCGGCCGCGTTGTTGTCGGGTGTGCTGCCGGTGAAGACCAGGTTGCCGCGGATCAGGCTCACCAGGCGGCCGGTGTAGGCCACCGAAGGCGCGGCGCTCTGCGCGGCGCTGCCGGTGGAGGTGGCTGGGCCGGTGCCGCCGGCCTGGGCCATCATGCGGCGCAGGTTTTCTTCGCGCTGCTGCGCCAGGCGAGCTTCGGCGGCCTTGGCCTCGCGCGCCTCGGCTTCGGCCAGCTCGCGCTTCTTCTTTTCGTCGTCGGCCTTGCGGCGTTCGGCGGCCAGGCGTTTTTTGTCGTCCTCGGCGGCCTTTTTGCGATCGCGTTCCTTCTTGTCGCGTTCTCTTTCGGCGGCCAGGTCGGCCTTGCGTTTTTCCGCCTCCAGGCGGCGACGCTCGGCGCGTTCGGTGGCGATGTCGGGCTCGGCCGGCTTCGGGGCTGCGGCCGGTGGTGGCGGTGCCGGCGCCGGGGCTGGCGGGGGGGTGGGCGCTGGCGGCGCGGGCGTGGGTTCGGGTGCGGGCGCCGGGGCCTCGGCCGCGGGCGCGGCGGCCTGTGGCACGCTGGCCCACAGCTCGGCGCTCACCACCTCGGGCGGCTGCGCGCGCCAGTCGACGCTGACGGTCAGTGCAGCCACCAGGCCGGCATGCACCAGCAGCGCGAGTGCGGCGCCGCTGCCGGTGCCGCCGGGTGGCCGCGGCAGCAGGTCTTCGTGGCCCCGGCCGGGGCCGGCAGCTGCACCGAGGGCGGCAGCGCTCATCGCCTCAGCTGGCGCCCTGCTTCACCGACAGGCCCACACGCTTGACGCCGGCGCGCTGCAGCGTGTCCATCACGCGCACCACGCTCTCATAACGCACGCTCTTGTCGGCACTGATGACCACCGGGGTGTCGGCGTTGCCGGCCTGTTTTTCGCGCACGCGCGCGGCCAGCTGCGGCAGGGCCACGCCCACGGGCTCTTGCTGGTCCACGCGCAGGCGCAGCTTTTCGTCGGTGCCCACGATGACCTCGATCACGCTGCCCACGCGCTGCTGGCTCTTGCCCACGGTGGGCAAGTCGACCACGCCGGTGGTGATGAGCGGCGCTGTCACCATGAAGATGATCAGCAGCACCAGCATCACGTCGATGAACGGGACCATGTTGATCTCGTTCATCGAGCGGCGCCCGCGGCCGCCGTTGCGGTGCACGACGCCCGGCATCAGCGTTGCCCCGAGCCGGCGATGGTGGTGGTCGCGCCACTCTGCCCCGCGTTGCGCTGCAGGATGTTGCTGAACTCTTCGATGAAGGTTTCCAGCTGGATGGCGATGCGGTCGATGTCGCGCGCGAAGCGGTTGTAGGCCACCACCGCCGGGATGGCGGCAAACAGGCCGATGGCCGTGGCCACCAGCGCCTCGGCGATGCCGGGGGCCACGGTGGCCAGCGTCACCTGCGTCATGTTCGACAGGCCGACGAAGGCGTGCATGATCCCCCACACCGTGCCGAAGAGGCCCACATAGGGCGAGACCGAGCCCACGCTGGCCAGGAAGCTGAGGTTGCTTTCGATCACGTCGAGCTCGCGCTGGAAACTCGCGCGCATCGCACGGCGCGCGCCGTCGAGCTGGGCGCCGGGGTCGAGCCGTTTTTCGCGCAGCTTGAGGAACTCGCGCATGCCGCTGGCGAAGATGCGTTCCATCGGCGCGGTGTCGGTCTTGCCGGCGACGGCGGCGTTCAGCTCGGTGAGGCTGCGGCCGCTCCAGAACTCGCGCTCGAAGTCTTCGTTGCTGTTGCGCACGCGCTTGAGGCCGAAGACCTTGCCGAAGATGACCGTCCAACTCACCAGCGAGGTGAGGGCCAGGCCGGCCATCACCAGTTGCACGACGAGGCTGGCCTGCAGGATGAGGGCGGTGATGGAGAGGTCTTGGCTCATGTCAGGGTCGAGAGGACTTCGTTCGGAATGCGGCGGGGTCGGAAGGTTCCCTCATCGACACAGCCGATGCGGATGCGCCCTTCGCACAGCAGCGTGCTGCCACGCCAGGCCTGTTGCTGGATGTGCAGCGAGGCCTGGCCGCGTTGCTGCAGTTGCACCGTCACGCGCAGCGCGTCGTCCAGGCGTGCGGGCGCGATGTAGCGCAGCTGCGTCTCGGCGACGATGAAGATGGCACCCGTGGCCTCGCGCAGCGCCTGCTGCCCCACGCCCAGGCTGCGCAGCCACTCGGTGCGCGCACGCTCGAAGAACTTCAGGTAGTTGGCGTAGAACACCACGCCGCCGGCGTCGGTGTCTTCCCAGTACACGCGCAGCGTGTGCTCGTAAGGCGCCGCGGCAGGTGAGTCGGCCCTGGGGGCCAGAGGTGCGGGCGTGAGCGGCATCGGCGGCGATTATGTCGCCCGCCTGCCGCACGGCGCCGTGCCCTCAGGGCAGCGTCTTGCGGTAGACCGGGCCCCAGAGCGGGTGGCCGGCTTCTGATCGGCTGAGCGCGAAGGCCGGGTCGGCAGCCCGCGCGGCGCGGAAGGCGGCCTCGCATTCGGCGCTGCGTTCGCTGGTGCAGGTGATGAAGGCCAGCAGCTTGTGCGCGCTGGCCTGGTCGCGCCCGCTGCGCAGGCCGGCCTGCAGCGCCTTGCGCAGTGCGGCTTCGGCCTGCGGGTACTGACCGTCGTCGTAGGCGCGGATGCCTTCGAACAGCAGGCGTTCGGCCGGCCGCTCCATCAGTTCGGCGAGGCCGCCGGTGGGCGCAGGCGGCGGCGCCGGGGGCGCTGCGCAGGCGGTGATCAGAAGGGCCGCGGCCAGAGCACCGACCCGGTGGAAATGAAAGCGCAGGGAGCGGGTGGGCGTCATGCTCATTGTCCGAATCGGTGGCGCACCACCACGGGCTTGTCGGCCTGCACCTGCACGTTGACGGTGTGGGGCGGGAAATCTTCGTTGCGCACGGTGATGCTGTGCGTGCCTTCGTTCAGCGTCAGGCGCGTCAGCGGTGGCGTGGTGCCGGCCGGCTGGCCGTTCACTTCCACCTGGCCCCAGGGGCTGATGGCCAGCTGCACGTTGCCCGTCAGCGGTGCCGGGGCGGCGGGCGCGGTTGCGCCGGGGGCGCTGCGCACCTGGGCTGGTGAGCCGTTGTTGGCGCGTGGGCGTGCGGCGGCGGTGCGCGGCGCGGCAGCCGGCGCCGTGGCGGTGGTGGCGGTGGTGGTGGCGCTGGCCTGGGGCTGCGCGGGCGCGGCCGGCGGTGCGCTGGCGGCCGGCTCTGCTTCCAGCGTGGCGGTGGTGACGGCCGATGGAGCCGCCGTGGCCGCTGGCGCGGTCTGTACCGCCGTGCTGGCCACCGGGCTGGCCGACACGGGCACGGCCTCGGAGTCGGGCCGGCTGAGGGCCAGCGTGAGCGCCGCCGTGCCCACCATCACGGCCAGCAGCAAGAGCACCAAGGCGGAGCGGGGCGCACCCTTGCTGCCCTTGCGCTGCGGCCGCGTGTGCCCGGGGTCGGGGCCGGGCGCGGGCGCCGGCACCATGTCGTGGCTGCTGTGGCGGTCGATCCAGCGGCGCAGTTCCAGCGCCATCTCGGCGGCGCTGGCGTAGCGTTCGGCCGGCTCGCGCGCCATGGCCTTGGCCGCGATGGCCGACAGCGTGCGCGGCACGCCGCTGCGCAACTCGTGCGCCGGCGCGGGGTGGTTGGTGAGCACGGCAGTGGTGATCTGCTCGACGCTGTCGCCCGTGTAGGCCTTGCGCAGCGTCAGCAGCTCGTAGAACACCACGCCCAGGGCGTGTACGTCGGTGCGGGCGTCGACCGCGCCGCCGTTCAGCTGCTCGGGCGCCAGGTAGTGCGGCGAGCCGGCCACGGCGCCTTCCAGGGCCTCGGGCGCGGCGCCATGGGCCACGCGCGCGATGCCGAAATCCAGCACCTTGGGCTTGTCGCGGTGGTTCAGGAAGATGTTGGCCGGCTTGATGTCGCAATGCACCACGCCGCGCGTGTGCGCATAGGCCAGCGCCTCGGCGACGCGGCGCACGAGCTGCGCCGCCTCGCCAGGCGTGGGCTGCCAGCCGCCGGCCAGGCGCTGGCGCAGGTCGCAGCCGTGCAGGCGTTCCATGGCGATGTAGACGCCCTGGGCGCTGAGGCCGGCGTCGTGCACCGTCACGATGTTGGGGTGCGACAGCCCGGCGGCGGCACGGGCTTCGTTCAGGAACAGGCCGTCGAGCGCCACGCGCTCGGGCGTGGCCACGTCGAACTGCAGCGTCTTGACGGCCACCGTGCGCGAAAGCAGCGGATCCCAGGCCTCATGCACCTGGCCCAGGCCGCCATGGCCCAGCAGGCCCTTCAGCGCATAGCGCCCGATGTGCGACAGCGTGGGCTGCTGCTCCACCTGGGCATCGCCCGGCGCGGGCAGGCTGTCGCCGCCCAGGTCGCTGGGTTGGGTCACGCCGTTGGGGTCGGGGGGCAGCGAGTCCAGATCGATGAAATCCGAACCCCGCTGCCGGGCCGCAGGCGGTGGCAATTCGGGCTCGGGGGGACCGGACTGCACCGTCGCAGCAAACTCCGACACCACCGGTTCGCCTGGGGCGCGCCGCTGAAAGAGGTTGTAGGCCACGGATCGGCAGCTTAAGCACCTTCGGGCCGCCTGCGGCTCGGATAAGGGCGGGTTTTCGCGCGTGTTACCGCGCTGTCACACCTGGGAAGGTCGTTTTCAGGCGCCGGGCGCAGGCCCGAGGCCGGGCATTCAGGGCCGCAGCACCCGCTGCAGCCGCGCGACGGCCGCTTCCAGCTGCGGCAGGGCGCTGGCGAAGGACAGGCGAACATAACGCTCGGCCTGTGCGGGGCCGAAGTCGCGCCCGGGCGTGAGGGCCACGTGGGCGCTGCGCATCAATTCGAAACAGAAATCCCAGCTGCTGGCGCTGTAGCGCGAGCAGTCGAACCACACGTAGAAGGCGCCGTCGGGCTGCACCGGCACCGCCAGGCCCAGCGCCTGCAGGGCCGGCACGATGAAGTCACGCCGGCGCCGGAACTCTTCACGCCGGTGTTCAAAGGCCGCCAGCGCCTCGGGTTCAAAACAGGCCACCGCCGCATGCTGTGCGATGGTGCTGGGGCAGATGTAGAGGTTCTGCGCGAGCTTTTCCACCGGCGCCACCAGCTCGGGCGGCAGCACCATCCAACCCAGGCGCCAGCCGGTCATGCCGAAGTACTTGCTGAAGCTGTTGACGCTGACGATCTGCTCGCCCAGCCCGTCGCCCAAGGCCAGCGCGCTGTGGCCGTAGGCGGGCTCGTAGCTGAGGCCGAGGTAGATCTCGTCGACGATGCTCACACCCCCGCGCGCGCGCACGGTGGCTGCAATGGCCGCCATCTCGCTGGCGGCAATGGACGTGCCCGTGGGGTTGCTGGGCGAGGCCAGCAACACGCCGCGTGTCTGCGGGCGCCAGGCCGCCGCCACCGAGGCGGCATCCAGCTGAAAACGCGCTGCCGCGGTGGTGGGCAGCAGCACCGCCTGCGCACCCGCTGCGGTGACGAAATGGCGGTTGCAGGGGTAGCTGGGGTCGGGCATCAGCACTTCGTCGCCGGGCTCGAAGAGCGCCAGCGTCGCGAGTTGCAGCGCCGCCGAGGCACCCGCCGTCACGACGATGCAGCCGGGGTCGACCGCCACGCCGAAGCGGCTGCCATACCAGCCCGCGATGCGCTCGCGCAGCGTGTGCAGGCCGGTGGCGTGCGTGTATTGCGTGCGCCCGTGCTCGATGGCGGCCTGCGCCGCGCGCTGCACGCCAGGCACGGCCGTGAAGTCGGGCTCGCCGATGTTCAGGTAGATCATGGGCTCGCCGCCGCGGGCCGGGTCGCAGGCGGGGCTGCTCGCGATGAGGTCGGCGGCCTTGGCGCATTCCATCACCCAGAAGGGCTCGATGCGTTCCAGCCGGCTGGCCGTGTGCAGGCGCTGTGTGCTCATGGCGGGCGCGGCGCCGGCTTCAGCGCCGCGCTGGGCGCGCTTCGTTCGGGCGCAGTTCGGCGGCGCACTTGTCGAGCACGCCGTTGACGTACTTGTGGCCGTCGGTGCCACCGAAGGCCTTGGCCAGTTCCACCGCCTCGTTGATGGCCACGCGGTAGGGGATGTCCAGGCAGTGCATCAGCTCGTAAGCGCCGATCATCAGCACGCCATGCTCGATGGGGCTGAGCATCGTCGTCTTGCGGTCGACGTGGCGGGCCAGCACGGCGTCCAGCGCCGCGGCCTGCTCGATGCCGCCGTGCAGCAGCGCGTCGAAGTGGGCGCGGTCCATCTTCTCGAAGCCTTCGAGTTCACGCAGGTCGGCTTCTGCTGCGGCGCCATCGCCGCCGGCGATCAGCCAGCGGTACAGGCCTTGCAACGCAAACTCGCGCGAGCGGCGGCGGGCCGACTTCGGGGCGGCGCGTTTGGCGGCTGGTTTGGCAGCCGGTTTGACGGCGGGCGCATCGGTGGCGGGTTGAGCCTCGGGGGCCTGGGGCTCGTTCATGACAGGTCTTCCAGCAGGTTGGCCATTTCCACGGCCACGCGGGCGGCGTCGCGGCCCTTGTCTTCGGCACGTGCCCAGGCCTGGGCTTCGTTTTCGACCGTGAGGATGGCGTTGGCAATCGGGATCTGGTGGTCGAGGCCGACGCGCGTGACACCGGCTCCGCTTTCATTGGCCACCAGTTCGAAGTGGTAGGTCTCGCCGCGGATGATGCAGCCCAGGGCCACGAGGGCATCGAACTCGCCGCTTTCGGCCATGGCCTTCAAAACGACCGCAATCTCCAGCGCGCCGGGCACCGTCACATGGGTGATGTCGCCGCTGTCGACCTCCAGCCGCTCCAGTTCGGCCAGACAGGCTTGCGCGAGCTTGCGCGTGAGCGCGTCGTTAAAGCGGGCCTGCACGATGCCGATGCGCAGGCCTTCGCCCAGCAGCTCACCGGCATCGCCTTGATCGGCGTCTTTCATGGGGTGTGTCCTTCAGGCCGTTCCAGGCCAGGTGGGCGGGCCGGTGTGGGTGCAGAAACGCCGCGGGCGGTGTCAGGCCGGCGCTGGCGTGAAGCCGGTGATTTCGAGGCCATAGCCGGTCATGCTGGGCATGCGGCGCGGGTTGCCCAGCAGGCGCATGCGTTGCACGCCCAGCTGGCGCAGTATCTGTGCGCCCACGCCGTAGGTGCGCAGGTCCATCTGCGCGCGGGCGGGCACGGCGGCGCGGCGTTCCGGCAACACCTGGGGCAGCAGGCTGGCGGCGTCACCCGAGCAGTTCAGCAGCACGGCCACACCGCAGGCCTCGGCCTTCAGCGCGGCCAGCGCGGCCGGCAGCGGCCAGGAGTGCAGGCCGCCACCGGCGTCGAGCAGATCGAAGGCGGTGAAGGGCTCGTGCACCCGCACGGGCACCTCGGTGCCAGGCTCCCAGCGGCCGTGGGTCAGCGCCAGGTGCAGGCCGCCGCTCTTGTCGTGGAAAGCACTGCACTGGAACTCGCCTTGCGGCGTGGCCAAGGTGCGCGAGCCGATGCGCTCGATCAGCGTCTCGTTGCGGCTGCGGTAACCGATGAGATCGGCGATGGTGCCGATCTTCAGGCCGTGCTCACGCGCAAAAACCTGCAGGTCGGGCAGGCGCGCCATCGTGCCGTCGTCCTTCATGATCTCGCAGATCACGGCGGCGGGCGTGAGGCCGGCCATGCCGGCGAGGTCGCAGCCGGCTTCGGTGTGACCGGCGCGCATGAGCACGCCGCCGTCTTGTGCCTGCAGCGGGAAGATGTGGCCGGGCTGCACGAGATCGGTGGCTGTGGTGCTGCGCGCCACGGCCACCTGCACCGTGCGGGCGCGGTCGGCGGCCGAGATGCCGGTGGTGACACCGGTGGCCGCTTCGATCGACACCGTGAAAGCCGTGCCGTGTTTGGTGCCGTTGCGGCTGGCCATGGGCGGCAGCTGCAGCAGTTCACAGCGCTCGCGCGTGAGCGTCAGGCAAACCAGGCCGCGCGCAAAACGCGCCATGAAGTTGATGGCCTCGGGCGTGACGTGCTCGGCGGCGAGCACCAGATCGCCTTCGTTTTCACGGTCTTCTTCGTCCACGAGGATGACCATGCGGCCCGCGGCCAGCTCGGCGACGAGCTCGGGAATGGGGGAAATCGGCATGCAGCGATTGTAGGTGGGGCCAAGAAAAAGCCGGCCACGGGGGCCGGCTTGATCGGGTGCGCGCCAGGCGCCGGAGCGGATTTCAGGCCTTGCGGCGGCGCATCAGGCCGGCGGCGGCGAGGGCCAAGCCGACGAGGGCCAGTGAGCCCGGCTCTGGCGCGGGCGTGGGCGCAACCAGCTGGCTGGCATCGGCGGCCCAGAAGTCGTCGAAGCCGAAGACGTCGTTGCCGTCGGGGCTCTTGGTGCGGAAGATGATCTTGTCGTAGGCCACGTCGGGCGACGCGAAGCCATAGAAAAGCAACTCGTTGCCGTCCATTGCCGGCTGCGAGCCATCGCGCACAGTCAGCGTCGTCTGCAGCGTGTCGTTGAGATACATCTCCATGAACAGCGTGCCGTCGTAATCACCGATATCGGTGCCAAAGAAGGCAAAAGCCGAGATCGCTTTCGTGAAGCTGATCGTGAATTGCGCCGTCGGGGCGAGCAGCGGTGCGCTGGCAGCCGGACCTGGCGACGGCGCGCTGGCGGCCTGGGCCGGCGGCGTCACGGTTTGCACTTCGAGGTATTGCCGCGGCGACGCGGTCGTGGCGCTAGGGGCCGTCGTGTTGTAGCGGCCCAGCAGGGTTTCGCTGCGAACCACACCGCCCGTCAAGGTCGCGATGTTGCCCTCGGGCGTGGCGTCAGGAAAAAAGATCTCGATGGGGTCGGTTACGCCGGCAGTGGCCGCCTCGAAATCGAAGGGTTTGACGCCAGCGATCAACCGCGATTGGAAGGCGCCGAGCTTCGCAGCGATGTCGATGCCGTAGTTCACATAGCCGTTCGTGAACGTAGGTTTCAGGTTCTCCGCCGTGAAGATCTGGCTGGTCGTGGGCGCGGGGCCGGCCATCGCGGCCGATGCCGCGAGCAGGGCCACTGCGGCCAGTGCCAGGGAGGAGGATCGGTGGCGCATGAACATTTCGGAGTTCCCAGCGAGTTTTTCTTCAACGTTTGCAAAGCCTGTGCCAAGCCCGAAAAACATCATTGAATCAATGCTTTGTTCGGGTTTCAAGGCGCGGCCGCCGAGGGCGTGTAAAGGGGGTCGACAAGCTCTTGGCGGCGCATGCGCAGGCGCAGGTCGGCGCCGATGGCCTGGGCTTCGAGCCAGGCGTAGCGCCGGGCGTCCTGCAGTTGCGCCAGGGCTGGCATCTCTGCGGCGGGTTTACCCGGGCCGAGCATCACCGGCGCCATGTAGATCAACCACTCGTCGATGAGCCCGGCCGCCGCCATCGCGCCGGTCAGCGTCGGGCCGGCCTCAAGGTGAACTTCGTTGACGGCGCGCTGGCGGGTCAACTGGCGCAGCAGGGCCTCGAGCGCAATGTGCGGCCCCTCCTGGGCTGCGTCGCGCCAGACCTCGATGCCTGCAGCTTGTTCACCGATGGCGTGTGATGTGGCCACGATCAGTACTTCGCCGGGGGGGGCGAGGATGGCCGCGTCGGCAGGGATGCGCAGCCGCGAATCCAGCACAACCCGCAGCGGCTGCACGTTGGTCGCGACGGCGCGGACGTCGAGCCGCGGGTTGTCGGCGAGCACGGTGCCGATGCCCGTCAGCACTGCCGTGGCCCGACGCCGCCAGCGGTGGCCGTCGGCGCGGGCGGCTTCCCCGGTGATCCATTTGGAGCGCCCATCGCCCAGCGCGACGCGGCCATCGGCGCTGCAGGCGACCTTGGCGCGCACCCAGGGGCGGCCGCGCTCGAAGCGGGAAAAGAACCCGATGTTCAGGTCCCGAGCCTGGGCTGCCAAGGGGTCGTCATGGGGCAGCAACTCAACTTGCACGCCGCCAGCCCGCAAGCGCTCGACACCACCGCCGGCGACAAGCGGGTTCGGGTCGATGTGGATGACGACGCAGCGCGCAATGCCGGCTTCCAGCAGGGCCAGGCAGCACGGGGGTGTGCGCCCGTGATGTGCGCAAGGCTCCAGCGTCACCCAGGCCGTGGCGCCGCGAAGGTCTTGGCCGGTGGCCGAGGCATCGCGCAGCGCCATCACCTCGGCGTGGCCTTGGCCGACACGCTGCGTGGCGCCACGACCAAAGACACGACCATCGGCGCTGCCGATCACACAACCCACACGGGGGTTGGGTTCGCTCAAGCCTATGGACGAGGCCGCAAGCTCAAGCGCCTCGGCCAGCCGTACACGGTCCAGGTGCGACAGCCCCGGCAAGACAGCGTGATCGGTCAAGAGCCTGAGGTCCGCGGCTGGTGTTGCCAGACCGGTGGCACAGAGGTGCTGGGGCAGTTGTACCGGGTGGTGCCGTCGCCCGCCTGGATGAAAACGAAGTTCTGGTTCAGCAGCGTGGCCTGAACGTTCAGGTAACGCGCCGCGGCGTGGTAGCGGCAAACGCGGTAGCGGTTGGTGGCGGCATCTGTGTTGCTGGTCGCCAGGACCAGCGGCGTCGTGAATTCCAGCCGGCCGCCCCATTTCTGCTCTTCCGTGGTGATGGGCACCGCGCAGTAGTAGGGGCGCTGGTTGTCGATGACCTCACCGAGGAAGCAACTGACCTGGGTGGCGTCGTCTTCGTCGTCGTCGTCGGGTTCTTCGAAGCGGATGACCCGCAACGCGAAGTCGACCGAGGCGCCCGTGGGGTTGGCCAGCGCTGTCGTTGTCGAGGCCGGATCCAGGCCCGTGGCGAAACGCACGACGCCGCTCAGCAACAGGGCCTTCTGCGTGCCGCAACTCGGCGCCCCGCTGTCGAAGAGCAAGCCGCCCGAGGTGGTGGCAGAGGTTGAGCAAATGGTGATGACACCGTCGGCGTTGTTGAAAACCCAGGCCACGCGCGGGCCGCCGCCGGTCTGTCCAGGGGGAACGAAACCGCTGCGGCCCACACCCGGCAGCGCCACTGCGCCGGGCGGAACGGCCCGGTTGCGCCCCTGCGGTGCAATCACGGGGTCGGGGTTGGCTGCCAGCACGAGGCTGCCGGTCAGCTCGGGTTCGACGCCAGCGATCGTGCTGCCGAGCCGCACCATCTGGGTGGTCCCCGTGCGGTCGGGCCAGGTCACGTCAACGACCAGACTGCGGAAACGCGGTGTGACCGTGCCCCCGACAGCGGTCGGATCATTGGCGCGCCGCGTGATGGTGAAAGTGGCGTTCGTACCGCTGAAGGTGGTGGTGCCTGCGGCCACGTCGGCATAGGCCGTGCGCGACGCGGTGGCGTTCAAGGTGGTGAACCCCCGCCAGGTCTCGACCGCATCCTGCGCCAGGCGCACGGCTTCAGCGCGCTGGCGCGCGAGGTCGCCATTCGTGCGCAAGGTGCCTTGCATGCCAACGACGGCCATCATGCCGAAGGCCATGATCGCAAAGGCGACCAGGGCTTCGACGAGAGAAACGCCGCGCTGTGAGGGGCGGTTGCTGCGCATCAGAAATCCTTCCAGCTGCCCGGCACACGCACGAAGCTGCCCTGGCCGAGACGCAGTGCGCGCAGCCTCGTCGCGTCATAGGTCAAGGCCATGTTGCTACCGCTGCCGTTGATCGTCAGCGTGCCTTCGGCAATAACGGCGCCGTTGATGGACGGTGTGCCCGTCACCGACCAGGCCCAGGCCGCTTTGCGGCCATAGATCAGCCCGTTGACGCTGCCACCGCTGCCGATGGCTACATCGCCATCGACGATGAGCAGCACAGGGGCCGAGGCGCCTACGGCTGCATCGATGTTCACCGTGCCGCCGGCACCCGTGAGCCAGATCGGGCG
This sequence comes from uncultured beta proteobacterium, assembly GCA_963788035.1. GTDB lineage: Bacteria > Pseudomonadota > Gammaproteobacteria > Burkholderiales > Burkholderiaceae_C > Rubrivivax. The sequence continues at coordinate 1,665,654 of CAWBFC010000006.1, read as the reverse complement.
GCCCGGGTTGCGCAAGGCCAGGTTGTTGATGGCCGCCGCATCGCAGCCGCCGCTGCAGTCCAGCTGCGGCAGGCCGGGTTGGCGTTGGTAGGTTCCGGGCATCATCCCGAAGAACTGGACGAACTTGCGCTCTTCGACGCTGAAACCCGTCACGGCGGCGGGTGCCAGCGATGCGTCGTTTGCAACCGCGGTGCTGGCCGGCGCGACACCCGGAAGGCCGCTCAGTGTCAGGCCGGAAGCCGGCAGGGTGGCTGCCGCGGTGTGCACCGTGACGCCATTGCTGGCGGCGTCGGCATTGACCAGTCGCAGCTCGGCGCCGCCACCCAAAGCGAGGCTGTTGCCCAGCACGGTGAGTGGTGCTGCGGGCAGGCGCGTGAGGGCGCCGCGCAAAGCCAGCGACACCTGAACCGATGCCACGCCATCGCCCGTGCCACCGCGGTCGGTGAGGAAGTTCAGGCAGTTGTTGTCCAGGCGCGTGCAGCTGTTCGACTGCAGCGTGATCAGATCGGGCCGCGCGGTGTTCGTGCGGAAGCTCAGGATGAAAGCGGGCGCGAACTGCACGCCTGCCGGATCGGCAATGGCCGTGGTCGTGGCGTCACGCAGCGGGCACTGGCAGTTCCATCCCCAGGCTGCCGACGAGGTGGTGTTGGAGGTGTCCAGCACGCAGCGGGGGTTGACCGATCCGCCAGTGCCCAGCACCGGGTTCACGGCAGCCATGGAGCCCGTGCTGGCGTTGATGGTGAGATAACGCTCGCGAAAACTGCGATGGGCGACCGTGGTGTCGGCCGTGCTGGGGATGCAGAGGTTGTCGAGCCGCCCTGCATTCAGCTGGCTGAGGGCCCACTCGACGCCGGCTTCCGCGGCTTCAAGCGCCTGGGTGCTGCGGTACTGGTTGGTCGCCGTGCGCTGTTCGAAGATCAGGTTGCGGCTGGTGTAGGCCGCCACGAGCGACATGATGAAAAAGAGCAGCATCACCACGACCAGCGCCGCAGCGCCGCGGTGCCTGCGGCGCGCGGCCGGCCGCGCGGCACGGGGCAAGAAGCGGGTGTTGATCATGGCGTGGCTCCTGCTTTCAGCTGACCGGGCAGGCCTGATCGGCCACGGCCTCGGTGGACAGTTCCACGCGGTCGTTGCGCACCCGCACGCCCAAACGCAGAGTGCGTGTCACGCTCGGGTCTGACACCGAGGTGCCGGTAAGCGTGACGATGAACTCGCGAACCGACACACGCGGCCAGCAGGTCGTGCTGCCATCGCTGCACAGGTTCGGGCAGGGAAGAACCAGGCCGTCGTCGTTGTTCGGCGCGGCCGTACGCTCTTGTTCAACCGTGAAACTGTCGATCACGATGGACCGTGGATCGGTGAGCTCCTGGTAGGTGCCGCCACACAACCCGCTCATGTCGGGCTCGCCCTGGCAGGACTTGATGACTCCGCCTTCGAGCTTGAAACCAAAGGCCGTCACCCCGGAGCCTCGGGAATAGCGGTAGTTCACGGTGCCGGCGCTGCTGACGTAGTTCAGCGCACGAAGCGGGTTGCCAACCACCGTGCCCGCCGCGGGCGCCGGCACGCCCGTGGCGTGCCCCGACCAGTAGCTGCTGCGCCGCAGTTCCTTGGCGATGATGTCCGCGGTGGCGCGCAGGTCCTGCTGAACCTGGGTTTCAAGCAGAAGGCGGCGGTTGTCGCTCATCTGCGTGCTCATCAGCAAGGTGGCCGCTGCAACGACGAACAGGCTCACGACCACGCCGACCATCAACTCCACCAAAGACAGGCCGCGCTGGCGGTGAACGCTGCGCCGCAGGGCCTTGATGGCTCTCAGCTGCATGTCGGTGCCCCCGAAATTTCCGCGCTGGGCGAGCACACGCTGGGGCGGCCTGTGGGGGCCACGCTGGTACGCAGGCCGCCGACGCTGGTGTTCTTGACTTCGATGACAAAGTCACCAGGCGCGTCTGTGACCACATCGAGCGGTGCAATGAGCAGCCGGCCGGTGGCGGGGTCAAAACCCATGGTCGTTTGCGTTGCGCCACTGGGCAGCCCCACCGTCAGGCCCAGGGCCTTGTCGACATGCACCGTGCGGATTTCCTTGATGTCGGCCGGGCCTGTGCAAGCAGTGCCGGGCGGGCGCTTGCAGTCGCAGAAGCTGGGGCTGGCGCCTTCCAGCACCACGTAGCAGGTGACTGCACTGCCTGTGTTGTCGAAGCGCAGGAAAACACGGCGGTTGCGGCTGGCTGCCTCGCTGCGCGCGAACTGCAGATCGGTGACCAGCGCGGCGTTGACGCTGCGCACGCGCTGGATGTCGATCATGCGTTTGAACGATGGCGCTACCAGCATGATGAGTGTCGCCACTACGGCGATGACCACCATCAGTTCGATGAGCGTGAACCCGCGCCACAGCGCGGCTGCCCGGCGCGGACTCAACGCTTGAAACATGGGTTCGACACCGCGTAGCTGAAGGTGGTGCAGCCGTCGCAGGCGGCGTAGCTGAGGTTGCCGTTGAGCATGCGCACGCTCATGCGCTTGCAGGCGCTGTCACCGAGCTGCGAGCCCTTGGCGTCGGCCACGATGACGTAGCCCGTGTTCAAGGTGCCTGAATCCGGCGACGCCAGGCTCATGGTGTAGAGGTCCAGCGAGTAGCTGCCCAGGTTGCCCAGCGTGGTGGTGTAAGCCGGGTTGTTGCTGCGCCAGCGTTCCTGGGCTTGCTGGATGTTGCCGAAGGCCGTCATGGCTTCGGCACGCCGCCCTTTCTGCACCGAATCGCGGTAAGACGGCAGGGCCACGGCCACGATGATGGCGACGATGGCCACCGCGATCATCAGCTCGATCAGCGTGAAGCCACGGGCTGCGCGGTGGGGGTGGCAGGGAGCATGGGCGACCATGACTGCAGTGTCCTCGCGCCGCACACGGCGGCGCAAACCGCTCGTCCGCTGCGGTCGGCCACTCGTCGCAGGGCGCAGCCCCGCGAACGAGGGGGGTCGGGCGCTGCTCTCAGCACACCGCATAGCCCGCCACCGCCCCGCCCGGGCTGCACTTGCGCGCCCGTCCCATGATGTTGACGACGAGGTTCAGGCCGCGCCCATCGGGGGCGGTCAGGCGCACGGTACCGGTCGGCGACACTGTGCCTTTGCTGCCATCCAGCATCATCAATGCCACATTGCTCTGCAAGGCGGGAAGGCCAGGGCCGAAGTGCTCGCTGCGCAAGGCTTGGGCCTCGGCCGTGCAGGTCGGTACACCGGCATCGCCGCAGGCGCAGCTGCCGGCGTCACCCGTGTGCACGATGTAGCAGGCGCCCGCGGGCGTGTTCACGAAGCTCAGCCGCAGCGTGCGGTTGTGTGCGGCTGCGGTGCTGCGGGCGAGTTGCAGATCGGTGTGGAGTTGTGCGGCGGCGCCTTCCAGGCGGCGCAACTCCAGTGCGTCGCGAAAGCCGGGCAGCGTGGCCCCGGTGGCCACCGCTGCGATGGCCACGGCCATCAGCGATTCGATGAGCGAAAGGCCGCGGCTGCGGTGCGGCGCGTGGTGGGGGTGCAGCAGGTGCATGGCGGCTCCAGGGCGGGTGGGCATGCACCGCACTGTAAAAATCGCAGCGCTGTTGCGCGTCCCCATGCGGAGTGCCGTGCGGCCAGCCCTGTGGTGGGCCCCCTGCACCACCTCCCCCTGGCACCCCCCGGCCGGGGGTGGGCGCTTCAGATGTCCCGGATCAGCTGCCGGAAGGCATCCACGTCCTCGAACTCGCGGTACACCGACGCAAAGCGCACGTAGGCCACCTTGTCGATGCGTTTGAGCTCGCGCATCACCAGTTCGCCCAGCCGGGTGCTCGGCAGCTCGCGCGCGCCACTGGCCAGGAGCTTGTCTTGAATGCGCTCCAGCGCCGCATCGACCTGCTCGACGCTCACCGGGCGCTTGCGCAGGGCCAGCATCATGCTGGCGCGCACCTTGGCGGGGTCGAAGTCGACACGCGCGCCGTCCTTCTTGACCACCGCGGGCAGCGCGATTTCGCTGCGCTCGTAGGTGGTGAAGCGCTTCTCGCAGTGCAGGCAGCGCCGGCGACGGCGGATGACGTCGCCTTCGTCGCTTTCACGCGTTTCGACGACCTGGGTCTCGTCGTGACTGCAGAAGGGGCAGCGCATCGTGGTGGCTCAGGCGCTGCCGGCGTTCAACGGTAAACGGGGAAATCGCGCGCCAGTGCTGCCACTTTGGCGCGCACGGCGGCGAGATTCGTTTCGTCGTGGGGCTGGTCCAGCACGTCGGCGATCAGGTGCGCCGTCTGGCGGGCCTGCTCTTCCTTGAAGCCGCGCGTGGTCATCGCCGGCGTGCCCAGGCGGATGCCGCTGGTCACCATGGGCTTCTGCGGGTCGTTGGGTATGCCGTTCTTGTTGCACGTCATGTGCGCGCTGCCCAGGATGGCTTCGGCTTCCTTGCCGGTCAGGCCCTTGGGGCGCAGGTCGACCAGCATCACGTGGCTCTCGGTGCGGCCGCTGACGATGCGCAGGCCGCGCTCGATCAGCGTCTCGGCCAGCACCTTGGCGTTGGCCACCACCTGGGCCTGGTAGGCCTTGAACTCGGGCGTCAGTGCTTCCTTGAAGGCCACGGCCTTGCCGGCGATCACGTGCATCAGCGGGCCGCCCTGGATGCCGGGGAAGATGGCGCTGTTGATCTTCTTCGCGATGGCTTCGTCGTTCATCACGATGATGCCGCCGCGCGGCCCGCGCAGGCTCTTGTGCGTGGTGCTGGTGACGACATCGGCGTGCGGCACCGGGTTGGGGTACACGCCGGCGGCGATCAGCCCGGCGTAGTGCGCCATGTCGACCATGAAGTAGGCGCCGATGGCCTTGGCCACCTTGGCAAAACGCTCGAAGTCGATGCGCAGGCTGTAGGCGCTGGCGCCGGCGACGATGAGCTTGGGCTTGTGCTCGTGGGCCAGGCGCTCCATCGCGTCGTAGTCGATGGCCTCGTTGGCATCGAGCCCGTAGCTCACCACCTTGAACCACTTGCCGCTCATGTTCAGCGGCATGCCGTGCGTGAGGTGGCCGCCTTCGGCCAGGCTCATGCCCATGATGGTGTCGCCCGGCTGCAGCAGCGCGAAGAACACCGCCTGGTTGGCCTGGCTGCCGCTGTTGGCCTGCACGTTGGCGAAGTTGGCGCCGAAAAGCTGCTTGGCACGTTCGATGGCCAGGGTCTCGGCCACATCGACGTTTTCGCAGCCGCCGTAGTAACGCTTGCCCGGGTAGCCCTCGGCGTACTTGTTGGTGAGCTGGCTGCCTTGCGCCTGCATCACGGCCGGGCTGGTGTAGTTCTCGCTCGCGATGAGCTCGATGTGCTCTTCCTGGCGGTGATTCTCGGCCTGGACAGCGGCCCAGAGTTCGGGGTCGACAAGGGCGAGGGTGGAGGTGCTGCGGTCGAACATGGCGTTCCTGTCGCGGGGGATCCCGGGTTGGTGGGCCCTCGACACCGACAACGCTGTCCCGGGCCGGCCGGGTGTGCTGCGGTCGAGGGCTGCCCAGGCGCACGGCGTGCACTGCGGCGCGGGGCCTGCAGCCTGCGCTTCCCGGTGGTCGTCCACCTCAGCCGCCGGCAAGATGCCGGGGCCTATCGCCAGTCGCGCAGAGGCGGCAGTGTAGCGTTGCGCGGGAAAACCCGGCAGCCCGGCGCTGCGTTCAGCGCAGCAGCGCCACCTGCTCGTCGGCCACCGGCTTCTCGGCCGGGGTGGGTGCGTCGCCCTCCTTGGGCGCTGGCGTGGCCGGCATGTTGCTGATGCCGACCGGCACGCTGCGTCCTTCCACCACGCCGCGCATGTGGGCCTGTTCCAGCAGCACGCGACCGACGTAACCGCCGTCGGTTTCCAGCAGCGCGGCGCCCACGTAGTAACGCAGGCCTTCCTGCAGGCTGCCGGCGCGGCGGATGCATTCCTGCAGCACCTGCACACCCACGCGCAGGTTGCTGATGGGGTCGAAGGCCGCGTGCTTGCCGCCGAAGCTTTCGTACTTGTCGTCATGCACGCGCGTCAGCACCTGCATCAGGCCTTGCGCGCCCACCGGGCTCTGCGCGAAAGGGTTGAAGCTCGATTCGACGGCCATGATGGCGAGGATGAGCGTCGGGTCCAGGCCGGCGCGGCGGCCGATCAACCACGCCTCCTGCACCAAGGCGCCAACGGGTTCGGGCGCCACCTTGTAGCGGCGCGAGATCCAGGTGGCCAGCGTGGCCTGCTGGCGCGTCAGTTCTGTCAGGTCGGCGGCGGTGGCGCGGTTCACGGCTTCGGGCTCGGCCACGGCGGCCAACAGGTTGCCGCTGGCGTGTTCACGCGCTTCATGGCGGGTCTGCAGCCATTCCAGCGCCACCACTTCCAGGTGGCCGCGCACGTCGGCACGGCCCAGGGCGAACACCGCGGCGGCGATGGCCACCAGGCCCACCAGCGCCAGCGTGTTGTGGCTGATCTCCAGCAGGCCGCGGCCCACGTCACCGGCGAACACACCCACCGATCGGGCTGCGGCGCGCGGCGCCTGGCGCAGCATGTCAAAAGCTCGCATCGTCACATCTCCTCGCAGCTGGGTGCCATAGGCCTGCAACATGGGCAGGCAGGGGCCCCAGTGAATAATCAGCCGCCCCGGGTTCGGGCCGATCTGGCAGCCACGACAAGCGTCGTTCAAGGGCTGCCGAGCAGGGGCGGGGCGGTGTCAACGCGCGGGCTGTGTGCGCTGGGCCAGCGCCGCGGGTTAACCCTTAAGAATCGAATCTGAGCGGATTCTAGGAACGCCCTCATACCCGGTCAAGAATATGAAATCGGTCTCTAATAACTGAAACCCATGAAATACCGAGACCTGCGCGACTTCATCCAACAGCTCGAACGCCTGGGCGAGCTGCGAAAACTGGCCGAACCGGTGTCTCCGCACCTGGAAATGACGGCAATTGGCGACAAGCTGCTGCGTGCCGGCGGCCCCGCCGTGCTGTGCACCCAGCCCGCGGGTTACAAGATTCCTTGCCTGATCAACCTCTTCGGCACCCCCAGAAGAGTGGCCCTGGGCATGGGCGCCGAGACGCTGGCCGACCTGCGCGACGTGGGCCGCTTGCTGGCCGGCCTGAAGGAGCCCGAGCCGCCCAAAGGCCTGAAGGACGCCGGCAAGCTGCTGGCCATGGGCAAAGCGCTGTGGGACATGAAGCCCTCGGTGCAGCGCAGCGCGCCCTGCCAGGACGTGGTGCTGGAAGGCCGCGACGTGAACCTGGCCACGCTGCCGGTGCAGACCTGCTGGCCGGGCGACGCCGGCCCGCTGATCACCTGGGGCCTGGTGGTCACCCGCGGCCCTCAAGGAACGCTCCAAGGGGCCGCTTCGCAGCCCGTGGCCAACCCGCGCAGCCGCCAGAACCTGGGCATCTACCGCCAGCAGGTGATAGGCCGCAACGAGGTCATCATGCGCTGGCTGGCCCACCGCGGCGGCGCGCTCGATTTCCGCGAGTTCTCGCGCGCCAACCCTGGCCAGCCTTTCCCGATGGCGGTGGCGCTGGGTGCCGACCCGGCCACCATCCTGGGCGCGGTGACGCCCGTGCCCGACACGCTGGGCGAGTACCAGTTCGCCGGCCTGCTGCGCGGCAGCCGCACCGAACTGGTGGCCACCAGCGTGGGCGAGGGCGCGCTCAAGCTCAACGTGCCGGCCAGCGCCGAGATCGTGTTCGAAGGCCACATCCCGCCCGCGCCGGTTGGCTTTGAAGGCATGTCAGACCTGGGCGTGAAGCTGAAGGAAAAGGGCGGCTACCTGCACGCGCTGGAGGGCCCCTTCGGCGACCACACCGGCTACTACAACGAGCAGGACTGGTTCCCGGTCTTCCGCATCGACCGCCTGACCCACCGCCGCGACCCGATCTACCACTCCACCTACACCGGCAAGCCGCCCGACGAGCCAGCCATCCTGGGCGTGGCGCTGAACGAGGTGTTCGTGCCCATCCTGCAGAAGCAGTTTCCGGAGATCGTCGATTTCTACCTGCCGCCCGAGGGCTGCAGCTACCGCATGGCGATCATCTCCATCCGAAAAGCCTACCCGGGCCACGCCAAGCGCGTGATGTTCGGGCTGTGGAGCTTCCTGCGGCAGTTCATGTACACCAAGTTCATCGTGGTGACCGACGACGACGTCGACATCCGGAACTGGCAGGAAGTGGTCTGGGCCATCACCACGCGCATGGACCCGGTGCGCGACACCACGCTGGTGGAGCACACGCCGATCGACTACCTGGACTTCGCCAGCCCCGTCAGCGGCCTCGGCGGCAAGATGGGGCTGGACGCCACCAACAAGTGGCCCGGCGAAACCCCGCGCGAGTGGGGCCGCACCATCACGATGGACGCCGCCGTCACGCAGCGGGTGGAGCAGATCGTCGCCGGGCTGATGCCTGCGGCCTGAGCACCGCGGGCTTGTTCGCGGCGCTGCCGCGCTTCAGGCCAAGGCGAATTCGCGCGCGAGCAGCGCGTACGAGTGGCGGCGAACCGCAGGCTCGTGCGCCCAGGTGTTGATTACCAGGTGCGACAGCCCCAGTGATGCCGCCAAGCTGCGCAGCCCTGCGCCCACCTGCGCGGCCGTGCCCACCAGCGCGCGCTGGCGCAGGGCTTCGACCGTGGGCCACTCCTCGGCCGTGTAGCCGGCCGCGGCCACGGTGTCGGGGTGCTGCAGCGGGCCCAGCACGCCCCGCTGGCGGTCCAGGCGCCAACGTTCGCGGCTCAGCGCATGGTGGCGGGCCTCGCGCTCGGTGTCGGCGGCCAGCGCCCACACGCAGATGGTGGCTTCGGGCGTGGGGTGGCGCTCGCTCGGGCGGTAGAGCGAGCGGTAGAGGTGCAGAGCCTGCTCCACGCCCTGGCCGTCCATGAAAAAGTAGGCGAAGGCATAGGGCAGGCTCAGGTGCGCCGCAAGCTGCGCGCCGTAGTCGGAACTGCCGAGCACCCAAAGCTCGGGCGTGCTGCTGACGGCCATTGGCAGCGGGTGCGCCAGCAAGCCCTGGTGGCGCTGGCCACGTGTCCAGGCTTGCAGGTCCAGCACCTGCTGCGGAAAGTGGTCGGCCGCTTGAGCGGCGTTCACGGCGCTCGGGTTCAGCGCCCGCGCCGTGCGCGCATCACTGCCCGGCGCGCGGCCCACGCCCAGGTCGATGCGGCCGGGCGCCAGCGCGTCCAGCACGCGGAACTGCTCGGCCACCTTCAAGGCCGCGTAGTGGGGCAGCATCACGCCGGCACTGCCGATGCGGATGCACGTGGTGCGCGCCGCGATGGCGGCCATCAGCACCTCGGGCGCGCTGCCCACGATGGTGGGCAAACCGTGGTGTTCGCTGACCCAGAAACGCTCGTAGCCCAGGGCCTCGCAGTGCACGGCGAGATCCAGCGTGTCGCGCAGGGCGTGGCCCTCGTCGCGGCCCGCGCAGGCCACCGACTGGTCCAGCACCGACAGACGCATGGCCTTCAGGCCGCCGCCTTGATGAGGTCGGCGGCCTTCTCGGCAATCATCACCGTGGGCGCCGTGGTGTTGCCCGAAACGATGCGCGGCATGATGGACGCGTCCACCACGCGCAGGCCCTGCAGGCCGTGCACACGCAGCTGGTGGTCCACCACGTCGTCGGGCCCGGCGCCCATGCGGCAGCTGCCCACCGGGTGGTAGATGGTGTCGGCGTGCTGGCGCACGAACTGCTCGATCTGTGCATCGGTCTGCGCCGCGGCGCTGGCGGGCAACTCGCGTCCGCCGAGTGCTGCCAGCGCCGGCTGCGCGAGGATGCCGCGCATCAGCTTGAAGCCACGCACCAGGCGATCGACATCGTCGCGCTCGGTCAGGAAACCCAGGTCGATCGCGGGCGAGGCGTGCACATCGGCGCTGGCCAGTGTCACGCGGCCGCGGCTGGCGGGGCGCAGCAGGCACACGTGGCACGAAAAACCGTGGCCGAACACCGTCTTGCGGCCGTGGTCCACCAGCTTGCCGATGACAAAGTGGAACTGCAGGTCGGGCGTGGCCTCGTCGGGGCTGCTCTTGATGAAGCCGCCGGCCTCGCCGAAGTTGGTGGTGAGGATGCCGCGGCGCGCCGTGCGCCACTGCCACACACCCTGCAGCGCGTGCCAGGCGCCGGTGAGCGAAAGGCCGAAGAGGTCTTTGGCGCGCGGCGCGGCGTGCACCTGCGTCACGTCGATGTGGTCGTGCAGGTGGCGGCCCACACCCGGCAGGTGGTGCAGAGTGGGGATGCCGTGTGGCTGCAGTTCGGCACCATCGCCCACACCCGAGCGCAGCAGGATCTGCGGGCTTTGCAAAGCACCGGCACACAGCAGCACCTCGCGGCGCGCCTGCAGCGTGCGCGTGGCCGCGCCCTGCACGAGTTCGATGCCGGTGGCGCGGCGGCCTTCCAAGGTGACACGGGCCACCGTGGCGTCGGTGATCACCTGCAGGTTGCTGCGGCCCAGCGCCGGCGTGAGATAAGCCTTGGCCGCGCTCATGCGCTCGCCGCCCTTCTGCATCACCTGGTACAGGCCCACACCTTCCTGGTCGTGGGCATTGAAGTCAGGGTTGGCCGCGTAACCGGCCTGCTGGCCGGCCTGCACGAAGAGCGAGGAGACACGGTTGGGCTGCAGCAGGTCGGCCACGTTCAGCGGGCCGCCGCGCCCGTGCCAGGCATCGGCACCGCGCTCGTTGTGCTCGGCGCGCAGGAAGTAAGGCAGCACCTGGTTCCAGCCCCAACCGGGGTTGCCCAGTTCGGCCCAGTGGTCGAAGTCTTGCTGCTGGCCGCGGATGTAGATCATCGCGTTGATCGAGCTCGAACCGCCCAGCACCTTGCCACGCGGCTGGTAGCCGCGGCGGCCGTTCAGGCCGGGCTGCGGCACGCTCTCGAAGGACCAGTTCGCCACCCCCGTCTGCGCCATCAGCGCGAAGCCGGCCGGGCAATGGATGAAGGCGCTGCGGTCCGCCGGGCCTGCTTCAACGAGGCAGACGCTGGTCTGCGGGTCTTCGCTCAGCCGTGCGGCGAGCACCGAGCCGGCGGCACCGCCGCCGACGATGATGTAGTCGTACATGGGGTCTGGGGGTCTCCTCAAACCATCATAGCCAGCGCTTTCTGCGCCGATTGGTGGGCTGCCTCTAGGGGGAGGCGGGTGGCCGGCCGGCCTCGATAATCCGCCGCTTTGCGCCGGCGCGCCGCCGTGCCTGGGAGACTTCACCCGTGTTCGGACGATTCGAGAAGCTCGTGCATCCCTACCCGGATGCCTTGCCGCCACCGCCGCCGCAGGCCTTCTTCGCCTTCCTGTGGGCCAACTCGAAGGGCGTGCGGCCGTGGCTGTTGATGGTGACGCTGTTCACCGCGGCCATCGGCGCCTTCGAGGCGCTGCTCTTCAGCATGATGGCCCACGTGGTGGACCTGCTCGCGAAGGTGCAGCCCACGCAGCTGTGGGCCGAGCACGGCCAAACGCTCAAGCTGCTGTCGGTGGTGCTGGTGGCCAGCGTGGCCTTCGCGGCGCTGCAGGCGCTGTTCAAGTACCAGGGCGTGTTCAGCAACTTCCCGATGCGCCTGCGCTGGAACTTCCACCGCCTGATGCTCGAGCAGAGCATGGGCTTCTACCAGGACGAGTTCGCCGGCCGCATCGCCACCAAGGTGATGCAGACCTCGCTGGCCGTGCGCGACACCTGGTTGATCGTCACCGACATCATGGTCTACGTGGTGATCTACTTCTTCACGCTGCTGGCGGTGGTGGGTGCTTTCGATCTCTGGCTGGTGGCGCCCTTCCTGGGCTGGCTGGTGTTCTACATCGCGGCGCTGACCTACTTCGTGCCACGCCTGGGCAAGGTGGCGCAGGCCCAGGCCGACGCGCGCAGCCTGATGACGGGCCGCATCACCGACGCTTACACCAACATTGCCACCGTCAAGCTCTTCAGCCACGCCCAGCGCGAGGCGCAGTTCGCCCGCGGGGCGATGCAGGAGTTCATGAGCACGGCCTACGCGCAGATGCGCCTGGTGACGGCCTTCGAAACGGTCAACCAGATCCTCAGCGTGGGCCTGATCGCGGCCACGGCCTTCGCCAGCCTGGCGCTGTGGTCGGGCTCGCTGGTGGGCGTGGGCGCGGTGGCTGCGGCCACGGCCATGGCCTTCCGCCTGAACGGCATCTCGCACTGGGTGATGTGGGAACTGGCCACGCTCTTCGAGCACATCGGCACCGTGCAGGACGGCATGGCCACGCTCTCACGCCTGCAGAGCGTGGTCGACCAGCCCGAGGCGAAGGCGTTGGTGGTGCCGCGTGGCGAGGTGGTGTTCGAAAACGTGGTCTTCGCCTACGGCGGCAAGAAGCGTGTGGTCGACGGCCTGAACCTGCACATCCGCCCGGGCGAAAAGATCGGCCTCGTGGGCCGTTCGGGCGCGGGCAAGAGCACGGTGGTGAACCTGCTGCTGCGCCTGTACGACCTGGAATCGGGCCGCATCCTGGTGGACGGGCAAGACATCGCCGGTGTCACCCAGGCCAGCCTGCGGCAGCACGTGGGCATGGTCACGCAAGACACCTCGCTCTTGCACCGCAGCGTGCGCGACAACATCGTCTACGGCCGCCCGGATGCCACCGAGGCCGAGATGGTGCGCGCTGCCGAGCGCGCCGAGGCCGCCGATTTCATCGCCGGCCTGAGCGACGCCAAGGGCCGCAAGGGTTATGACGCCCACGTCGGCGAGCGCGGCGTCAAGCTCAGCGGGGGGCAGCGCCAGCGCATCGCCATCGCGCGCGTGATGCTGAAAGACGCGCCCATCCTGCTGCTGGACGAAGCCACCAGCGCGCTGGACAGCGAGGTGGAAGCGGCCATCCAGGAAAGCCTGTACCGGCTGATGGAAGGCAAGACGGTGGTGGCCATTGCGCACCGGCTGAGCACCATCGCGGCCATGGACCGCCTGGTGGTGATGGACCAGGGGCGCATCGTCGAAGTGGGCGACCACGCCTCGCTGCTGGCCGCCGGCGGCATCTACGCGCGGCTGTGGGAACACCAGAGCGGCGGTTTCCTCGGCGAAGAACTGGACGACGGCGCAGCGTCGGCCGACATCAGGCCCGGCTGAGCGGCCGCGCTTCGGCCTCGGCGGCCGGGTGCAGCACCATGGGCTCGGTCTCGATCCACGCGGCGGGCTCCGCGCTCGCCGCAGCGCCGGCATTGGCGCTGGCCATGCGCGCCAGTGCCTCGTCCAGCGCCGCCTGGCGCTCGGCCGCATCGCCGGGCGGCGCGGCAGTCAGCGCGTCCAGCGGCACGTCCACCGTCACGGTGCGCGCGGGCACGGCGGCGTGCGGGGCTGCAGGGCGGCGGTTGTTGCGCCCCAGGTGTTCCCACCAGGCGACGAGCACGGCCACGACGAAGAGCGCACCCAGGGCGGCGCCGACCCAGCTGAAGAAGGCTTCCATCACGGGGTTTTCGGCCGTGCCCCGCGGTGCTTGAGGGCGCCAGGGCCGACAATCGCCGGCTACCCGGCCCTGGCCGGCGTTCACACGAGACGGAGCCCCCCGTGCCCGCCCTGGCCCCCACACCCACCCGCCCTGCCGACAAGGCCCCCGCCGAGGCCAAGCCCCTGGCCAGCTACCGGCCCTTCTGGGCCAAGCGTTTCGGCACCGCGCCTTTCCTGCCCATGAGCCGCGCCGAGATGGAGCAGCTCGGCTGGGACAGCTGCGACATCGTCATCGTCACCGGCGACGCCTACGTCGACCACCCCAGCTTCGGCATGGCCGTGATCGGCCGCACGCTGGAGGCCCAGGGTTTCCGCGTCGGCATCATCGCCCAGCCCGATTGGCAAAGCGCTGAAGCGTTCAAGCAGCTGGGCAAACCGAACCTGTTCTTCGGCGTGGCCGCCGGGAACATGGATTCGATGATCAACCGCTACACGGCCGACCGGAAGATCCGCAGCGACGACGCCTACACCCCCGGCGGCGAAGGCGGCAAGCGGCCCGACCGCGCCACGCTTGTGTATACGCAGCGCTGCAAAGAGGCCTGGAGCGATGTGCCGGTGGTCATCGGCGGCATCGAGGCTTCGCTGCGCCGCATCGCGCACTACGACTACTGGCAGGACAAGGTGCGCCGCAGCATCCTCGTCGACAGCAAGGCCGACCTGCTGCTCTACGGCAACGCCGAGCGCGCCATCATCGAAGTGGCGCACCGCCTGGCACAGCGCAAGCCGGTGGAGAGCCTGACCGACATCCGCGGCACGGCCTTCATGGTGCGAACGATGCCCGATGCGGCGGGGCAGCGCTTCGGCGCCGAATGGTTCGAGCTCGACAGCACCGAGGTCGACCGCCCCGGCCGTGTCGACGAGCACATCAACCCCTACCTGACGACCGAAGAGGCCGCGGCCTCGGTGGGTGAAACCTGCACCAAGCAGGAAGGCAGTGGCGAAGTCAGCGCAGCCGCGCCCGCAGTGCCGGCAGTGGCCACCATCGCCATGCCCGTCAGCCGCAAGACGGGCAACCTGAAGCTGCCACCGCGCGAGAAGACGGTGGTGCGCCTGCCGGCCTACGAGCAGGTCAAGAGCGACCCCGTGCTCTACGCCCACGCCAACCGAGTGCTGCACCTCGAAACCAACCCCGGCAACGCGCGCGCGCTGGTGCAGCAACACGGCGACCGCGATGTGTGGATCAACCCGCCGCCCATCCCGCTGAGCACCGGCGAGATGGACCTCGTCTTCGACCTGCCCTACGCGCGCAGCCCGCACCCGGCGTACGCGGATGAAAACGGCGGCCACGACGGCCCGACCAAGATCCCGGCCTGGGAGATGATCCGCTTCAGCGTGAACATCATGCGCGGCTGTTTCGGCGGCTGCACCTTCTGCAGCATCACCGAGCACGAGGGGCGCATCATCCAGAGCCGCAGTGAAGACAGCGTGATCCGCGAGATCGAGGAGATTCGCGACAAGGTCAAGGGCTTCACCGGCGTCATCTCCGATCTGGGCGGCCCCACGGCCAATATGTACCGCATCGGCTGCAAGAGCCCGGCCATCGAGGCCGCCTGCCGCAAGCCGAGCTGTGTGTACCCCGGCATCTGCCCGAACCTGAACACCGACCATGGCCCGCTGGTGAAGATGTACCGCCGCGCGCGGCAGCTGCGCGGCATCAAGAAGATCTTGATCGGCAGCGGCCTGCGCTACGACCTGGCGGTGCAGAGCCCCGAGTACGTGAAGGAACTGGTGCAGCACCACGTGGGCGGCTATCTCAAGATCGCGCCCGAACATACCGAAGGCGGGCCGCTGTCGAAGATGATGAAGCCCGGCATCGGCAGCTACGACCGCTTCAAGCAGATGTTCGAGCAGTACAGCGCCGAGGCGGGCAAGAAGCAGTACCTCATTCCGTACTTCATCGCGGCGCACCCGGGAACCAGCGACGAAGACATGATGAACCTGGCCATCTGGCTCAAGCGCAACGGCTTCAAGGCCGACCAGGTGCAGACCTTCTACCCCAGCCCCATGGCCACGGCCACGGCGATGTACCACACCGACCTGAACCCGCTGAAGGGCATCAGCCGCCACACCGAAGGCCCCGGCGCGCGCGCCGAGAAGGTGGACATCGTGCGTGGCGAGAAGCGCCGCCGGCTGCACAAGGCCTTCCTGCGCTGGCACGACCCCAACAACTGGCCGCTGCTGCGCGAGACGCTGAAGAAGATGGGCCGGGCCGACCTCATCGGCAACGGCAAGCACCACCTCATCCCCACGTTCCAGCCGGCGGCCGGCACGGGCTATGTGAGCGCGCGCCGCAAGAACAGCACGCCGGCTGGCGCGCGCACCTCGGCGGTGACGCAAGGCCGGCTGCTCACCCAGCACACCGGGCTGCCGCCGCGCGAGACCGGCGCCGCCGCAGCGCCTGCCGGGCCGCGGCCCGGCGGCAAGCGCAAACCCCGCTGAAAGCGCCGGCGCACGGGTTCCCGCGGCCCCGCAAGCACGGGGGACGGAGGCCGGCGCTACGGGCCAACCGCGTTGGCCGCCGGCAGGCGCGGTGGTAATTTCGGACGCTGTGTTTTTGCACGAACCGAAGGTATCCACCGTGAACATCCGCCGTCTCCCCTGCCTGCTTGCCGTGGCTCTGGCCGCCACCCTGGCTGCAGCCCCCGCAGCCGCCCAGACCAGCACCGGCGTCGCCAGCTTCAGCGCCGTCTACCTGTTCGGCGACAGCCTCTCCGACGGCGGCAACAACAACCTGATGTTCGGCGGCCTCACCGGTCCCAACCCGAGCAGCGCCACCTTCATCCCTTCGCTGCCTTACGCCGCTGCGCCCGGCCAGCGGCCCACCTACAG
This sequence comes from uncultured beta proteobacterium, assembly GCA_963788035.1. GTDB lineage: Bacteria > Pseudomonadota > Gammaproteobacteria > Burkholderiales > Burkholderiaceae_C > Rubrivivax. The sequence goes on along the minus strand of CAWBFC010000006.1, from coordinate 1,649,427 downwards.
CAACGGCCCGGTGTGGTTCAACAGCTTTGCCGCTGGCCTGGGCCTGGCGAGCTATGCCCAGCCTTCGCTGGCCGGCGGTGGCAACTACGCCTTCGGCGGCGCGCGCACCACCATCGACGGCACCGGCGTGCCGCCTTTCATCCCGGCGCCTTTCCCGGCCAGCCTGCAGACGCAGCTGAACACGCACCTGGCGGCCACGCCGGTGTCGTCCAGCGCGCTGTACGTCATCGCCGGCGGTGGCAACGACGTGCGTGACACCGCCGATGCCGTGGCTGCCAACCCGGCCAACATCGTGGCACTCACCACCGCAGGCGCCACCGCCTACGCCACGGCCACGGCGCAGATGGTGGGCACGCTGCGCGCCAACGGCGCCAGCAACATCGTGGTGTGGAACGTGCCCGATCTCGGCAAGTCGCCCGCCGCGCTGGCCGGCGGCGCCTCGGTGGCCGGGGCCGCGAGCTTCATCTCCGGCGCCTTCAACAGCGCGCTGAGCCAGGCCCTGGCTGGCAGCGGCGCGCAGATCTTCGATCTCTACGGCCTGGTCGGCAGCTATGTCGCCAACCCCGCGGCCTACGGCTTCAGCAACGTCACGCAAGCCTGCGGTTTTGCCGGCAACGGCTGCGATGCCTCGACGGCGCTGTTCTGGGACGGCATCCATCCCACGGCCTACACGCAAGGCCTGGTGTCCACAGCCATGCTCGCCGCCGTGCCCGAAGCCGGCACGGTGTGGATGTTCATGGCCGGCCTGCTGGCGCTGGGCGTGATGGTGAAGCGCCGCCCCGCCTGAGCCCAGGTCGCGTTCTGCCGCTGGCCGCGCCGGGTTAAACCCCCGCCGCGGCCAGCGCGTTTTCCAGGGCCTGCAGTTCGCTGTCCAGCGTGTAGGCCTGCACCGACACACGCACGAACACCCGGCCGGCGTGCTGGGTCACCGGCACTTCGATGCGGTGTTGCTCGAAGAGCTGCGCACGCAGGCCTTCGGGGTCGGTGCTGCGCACGGGGATGGGCACCATCTGGCCGAAGTCGTCGTCACGCGCGATGGGCGCCAGGCCGTTGCGCGCCAGCACGCGGGCCTGCAGCGCCAGCGCACGCCGGTGGCTGGCTGCGCGGTGCGCAGGCCAGTCGTGCGCAGCGAGAAAGTCCAGCGCCGCGGGCACGCTCAGCCAGGCCGCGATGTCGCGCGTGCCCTGCCATTGCAGGCGGCGCTCCAGCAGCGTGCGGCCGGCGTAGGCGTCGAAGCCGGTGTGGCCGCCGGTGCTGGCCGCGCCGTCTTCACCGGCCACATAACCCCAGCTCACCACCGGCGCATGCACCTCGTGCTGGCGTTCGGGCCGCACGTGCAAGAAGGCCGCGCCCTTGGGCGCGCACAGCCACTTGTGGCAGTTGCCGGTGTAGAAATCGGCGCCCAGCGCGTCGAGATCGAGCTCGATCTGCCCGGGCGCGTGGGCGCCGTCCACCAGCGTGGCGATGCCGCGTTCGCGCGCCGCCGCGCACAGCGCCGCCAGCGGAAAGATCAGCGCCGTGGTCGACGTGAGGTGGCTCACGAAGATCAGCCGCGTGCGTGGCGTCACCGCGGCCAGCAGGCGGTCCACGAACTCGCCTGCTTCGAAAGGCAGCGGGATCTCCACACGTCGGTAAGCCGCGCCCGTGCGCTGGCACACATGGCGCCAGGTGGCGTCGCAGGCGCCGTACTCGTGGTCGGTGGTGAGGATCTCATCGCCCGGCTGCAGTGCCAGCGATTGCGCCACCGTGTTCACGCCCGTGGTGGCGTTGGGCACGAAGACGAGGTCGTCGGCCTTCGCGCCCAGGTGCGCCGCCAGCCTCTCGCGTGCCGCGCGCAGCAATGCGGCCGAGCGCCGGCCGAGAAACTCCACCGGGTTGCGCTCCATCGCCAGCTGCCAGTGCTGCAGCGCCTCGAACACCGGTTTCGGGCAGGCGCCGAAGCTGCCGTGGTTGAGGAAGTGGATCTCGGGGTCGAGCAGGAAGTGCTCGCGCATCTGTTCGGGCGTGGCTGCGTGCATGGGGGCATCTTCGCACCGCGGCGCCTCATGCAGAATCGCCGCCATGGCCAGCAGTCTTCTCGCACTCCTCGACGACATCGCCACCGTGCTGGACGATGTCGCCATCCTCAGCAAAGTGGCGGCGAAAAAGTCGGCCGGTGTGCTGGGCGACGACCTCGCGCTCAACGCCCAGCAGGTCACCGGCGTCAGCGCCGACCGTGAACTGCCCGTGGTGTGGGCGGTGGCCAAGGGTTCCTTCCTCAACAAGGCCATCCTGGTGCCGGCGGCGCTGGCCATCGGCGCGTTTGCGCCGTGGTTGATCACACCGCTCTTGATGCTGGGTGGTGCCTTCCTGTGTTTCGAGGGCTTCGAAAAGCTCGCGCACCGTTTCCTGCACAGCAAGGAAGACGACGAGGCCCACCGCGCTGCGCTGAGTGCCGCGCTGCAAAACCCGCAGGTCGACCTCGTGGCCTTCGAGCGCGACAAGATCAAGGGCGCGGTGCGCACCGACTTCATTCTTTCGGCCGAGATCATCGCCATCACGCTGGGCGCGGCCGCGGCGGCGCCCTTCACCACGCAGGCCCTGGTGCTGAGCAGCGTGGCCATCGCCATCACCGCCGGCGTCTACGGCCTGGTGGCCGGCATCGTGAAGCTGGACGACCTGGGCCTGTGGCTCAGCCGCCGCCCGGGCGGCGGCGCCCAGGCCGTGGGCCGAGGGGTGCTGGCCACCGCGCCGCTGCTGATGAAGACGCTGGGCATCGTCGGCACGGCCGCGATGTTCCTGGTGGGCGGCGGCATCCTGGTGCACGGCGTGCCGCCGCTGCACCACGGCATCGAGCACGCCATTGCGGGCCTGCCCGGCGCGGTGAAGTGGCTGGCCGGCACGCTGGCCGAAGGCGCCACCGGCGTGGTGGCCGGCGGCGTGATCGTGGTCGTGTTCACGGCCTTCCAGAAGCTGCGCGGCAAAACAGCCGCGGCTTGAGCACTGCCGCGGCAGCCGGCCGCGGCAGCTGCCAGCGCGTCACTGGCCGTTGATGCCCAGCAGTTCCACCTCGAAGACCAGCGTGGCGCCGCCCGGGATGGGGCCGCGGCCGTTCGGGCCGTAGGCGATGGCCGACGGGCAGGTGAGCTTGGCTTTGCCGCCGACCTTGATCTTCTGCACGCCTTCCGTCCAGCACTTGATGACGCGGTTCAGCGGAAAGCTGGCGGGTTCGCCGCGTGCCAGGCTGCTGTCGAACTCACGCCCGTCGGTGAAGGTGCCGCGGTAGTGCACCTTCACGGTGTCGGTGGCCACGGGGCTGGCGCCCTGGCCTTCACGCAATGAGCGATAGATCAAGCCACTGTCGGTGACCACCGCGCCCGCTTCGGCCGCGGCCTTCTTCAGCGGGTCGGCGGTCTGGCCGCTGGCGGCAGCGCTGAACAGCAGCGTGGCGGCCAGTGCGGCGGTGGCGGTGAGCCGGCGGGGGGCGTTGAAGGCTTGCGGCAAGACAGGTACTCCGGTGGGGGCGCTTCAGCGAAGCGGGTTCAGGGGGCGGTGAAAGTGGCCTCGAACCAGCGCCGCAGCAGGCGGCGTTCGTGGGCCATCTCGGTTTCGGGGCGGTCGCGCGCCTGCAAGGTGTTCAGGTAGTTCATGTCGCTCAGGCGTTCTTCGCCGCTCTTGAGCGTGCGCTCACCTTCCTGCAGCGTGTAGCGCAGGCCGACGGTGGGCCAGTCCACGCTGCCGCGCATCACACGCAGCTCGTGCCATCCCCAGGGGCGGATCTCGCCGGCCAGGTCGACCTCGGTGACCTCGATGCGCAAGGTCTGGCCTTCGGGCAGCCGTGCCGCCAGGGCTTCGAAGTGGCCGCTCAGCGTCTTCAGCGTGCGCTCGCGGTCCCAGCTGCTGCGGCCGATGTCGGCGAACTGCTCGGGCTGCTGGTAGTTCACCACCACCTTGCCGGCAGCGTGCGCGGCGGGGGTCGCCCCGGCGGCCGTGGCCAGCAACGCGGCGGCAAGCGCCGCGCGCGGATTCGTCCAGAAGGTGCATCCAGGCATGGTCGGCTCCATCGGGTTGGCGGTGCGGGGCACTCTACGCCGCCCAGCTGTCCCTGAGCGTGGTGATGCGATTGAAGACCGGCGCCTCGGCCGTGTGGTCCACGCGGTCGCTGATGAAATAGCCGTGGCGTTCGAACTGGTAGCGCGCCTCTTTCGGCGCCTTGGCCAGCGAGGGCTCCAGCCAGCCCTGCGTGACCACCTTGCTTTGCGGGTTGATCACCGTCAGGTGGTCGCGGCCGCCGGCTTCGGGCTGCGGCTCGCTGTACAGGCGGTCGTAGAGGTTCAGCGTGGCCGGCACGCCGTCGGCCGCGGCCACCCAGGTGATGGTGCCCTTGACCTTCACCGCGTCAGCGCCGGGCGTGCCGCTGCGGGTGTCGGGCAGCACACGCGCCAGCACGTTGTAGATCTCGCCGGTGAGCTGGTTCATCTCATAGCCGGTGCATTCAATGACCAGGCCGTATTTCAGGCGCACGCGGTTGCCCGGTGCGATTTCGCTGTCGGGCAACAGGCGCGGCGGGAAGAGGCGGAAGAAGCCCTTGGGCGGCTCCAGCTCGAAGTCATCGCGCTCGATCCACAGTTCCTTGCCCAGCATGAAGCGGCGCTCGCCGAGCTCGGGGCGGGCGGGGTGGGCCGGGGCGCTGCAGGGTTCGAGATGTTCGTCGCTGCCGTAGATATCGGCCCAGTTGGTGAGCACCAGCTTGAGCGGCGCCAGCACCGCCATCGCGCGCGGGGCCTGGCCTTCCAGGTCGTTGCGCAGGCAGCCGTCGAGCACGCTGTAGTCGAGCCAGATGTTGCTCTTGCTGGCGCCACTGCCATCGGCCATGGCGCGAACAGCCGCCGGCGTGTAGCCGCGCCTGCGCATGCCGAAGAGCGTGGGCAGGCGCGGGTCGTCCCAGCCCTGCACGTGGCCGTCTTCCACCAGCTGGCGCAGCTTGCGTTTGCTGGTGACCACGTAGCTCAGGTTCAGGCGCCCGAACTCGTGCTGCTTGGGCAGCGGGTGGGCCAGCAGGCCGAGCGTGGCCAGGTTTTCCAGCAGCCAGTCGTAAAAGGGACGCTGGTCTTCGAACTCCAGCGTGCAGATGCTGTGGGTGATCTGCTCCAGCGCGTCTTCGATGGGGTGGGCGTAGGTGTACATCGGGTAGATGCACCACCGGTCGCCGGTGTTGTGGTGGGTGGCGCGCTTGATGCGGTACAGCGTCGGGTCGCGCAGGTTGATGTTGGGCGAAGCCAGGTCGATCTTGGCCCGCAGCACCGCGGCGCCGTCGGCCAGCTCACCGTCGCGCATCTGGCGCAGGCGCGCCAGGTTCTCCTCGGGCGTGCGGCTGCGGTAGACGCTGGGCGTGCCGGGCGTGGTGAAGTCGCCGCGGTTGGCGCGCATCTCCTCGGCGCTCTGTTCGTCCACGTAGGCCAGGCCCGCCGTCACCAGCGCTTCGGCGGCGCGGTACATGAAGTCGAAGTAGTGGCTGGCGTAGTAGAGGTGGCTGGTGGTCTGGCCGCCGACTTCAGCCTGCCAATCGAAGCCCAGCCATTGCACGGCCTCCTTGATGGCGTCGACGTACTCCTGCTCTTCCTTCTCGGGGTTGGTGTCGTCGAAGCGCAGGTGGCAGACGCCGCCGTAGTCGCGCGCCAGGCCGAAGTTCAGGCAGATGCTCTTGGCGTGGCCCACGTGCAGGTAGCCGTTGGGCTCGGGCGGGAAGCGGGTGCGGACCTTGGCGGCGTCCAGCGGGCCGGCCGCATGGTGGGCGGCATCGCCCGGCGTGCCGCCGAAGTGCCGGCCGGCGTAAGTGCCTGCTTCCAGATCGCGCTCGATGATGCCGCGCAGGAAGTTGCTGGGCTTGGGCGCCGCGGCGGCGCCGGGCGAGGTTTTTTTGGGGTCGGAGGCCATGCGTTCGCCGGGGCAACGGAGGCGATGGATTCTATCGGGCCGTCCCACGGCAGAAAGGCGGGCCACCAGCCCCGTCCGGCCCCGTCCGCCCGCCCGTACGCCCCTCCGTGCCCCCCCTTGGCCGGGAAAACCTGGGCTGAAGACCTTCATCTCCCCTCAAGCTTCAGGGTGGTGCTGCCGAAAATAAATCATCGCGAAGGAAAGAGAGCGCCCGCCCAGGGCCCCAGCGCTCCATGTCCCACGCCAGCGTTGCATCGGCGTTGGCAAGCCCCACGCGCCACGTTGATGGAGATCACCCCGTGAATGCCTTGAACAAACTGAACCTCGGTCCCCGCCTCGGCGTGGCTTTTGCGGCCGTCGTCGCCATTGCGGCGGTGGTCGTCGGCATCGGCATCAACCGCCTGGCGTCGATCACTGAAGACCTGGCGCTCATCGGCAACGACCGCGTGCCCAAGGTGCAGCAGGTGGCCGACATCACCGACGACGTGAACCTTGTCGCCCGCGAGCTGCGCAACGCCATCATCTTCCGCGAAGAGCAGAAGGTCAGCGCCGCACTGGAGACCGCGCTGGCGGCCCGTGAGCGCATCAGCAAGACCCTGGCCGCGATGGCCCCCACGGTGACCAGCGAGGACGGCAAGAAGGCCCTGGCTGGGGTGGCCGAGGCGCGCGCTGCCTACGTTCCGGTGCAGCAGCGTTTCATCGACATGGTGCGGGCCGGCGAGAAGGACAGCGCCGCGACGCTGCTGGAAACCCAGCTGCGCCCGGCCCAGCTGGCCTACATCGGCGCGCTGGACAAGTTCAAGGGCTTGCAGACCGACCTCATCAGCCAGGCTGCCAAGCACGGTGAGACCCGCTACCAGCAAGCCCGCCTGTTGATGTTCGGTCTGCTGGCTGCCATGGCCGCCACCGGCGGCCTGCTGGGCTGGTGGATCACGCGCTCGATCACCGGCCCCATCGGCACCGCGGTGAACGTTGCCGAGCGTGTGGCCGAAGGCGACCTCGGCTCACGCATTGAAGTCAACGGCACCGACGAAACCGCACGCCTGCTGGCGGCCTTGAAACGCATGAACGATGCGCTGGTCGGCATCGTCGGCACCGTGCGCAACAGCAGCGACAGCATCGCCACCGGCAGCGCCCAGATCGCCAGCGGCAACGCCGACCTGAGCCAGCGCACCGAAGAACAAGCCAGCGCGCTGGAGGAGACCGCGGCCTCGATGGAGCAACTGGGCAGCACGGTCAAGCAGAACGCCGACAACGCCCGCCAGGCCAACCAGCTGGCCATGAGCGCCAGCACGGTGGCCATCCAGGGTGGCGAAGTGGTCGGCGAAGTCGTCGAGACCATGAAGGGCATCAACGACAGCAGCAAGAAGATCGCCGACATCATCAGCGTCATCGACGGCATCGCTTTCCAGACCAACATCCTGGCACTGAACGCCGCGGTGGAAGCCGCGCGGGCCGGCGAGCAGGGCCGCGGCTTTGCGGTGGTGGCCTCCGAAGTGCGCAGCCTGGCGCAACGCAGCGCCGATGCGGCCAAGGAGATCAAGAGCCTGATCACCGCCAGCGTCGAGCGTGTGGAGCAGGGCACGGTGCTGGTGGACCGCGCGGGCACCACGATGGAAGAAGTGGTCACCGCCATCCGCCGCGTGACCGACATCATGGGCGAGATCAGCAGCGCCAGCGTCGAGCAGAGCCAGGGCGTCAGCCAGGTGGGCGAGGCCGTGAGCCAGATGGACCAGGTGACGCAGCAGAACGCGGCGCTGGTGGAAGAAAGCGCGGCTGCGGCCGACAGCCTGCGCCAGCAGGCGCAGCAGCTGGTGTCGGCGGTGGCGGTGTTCAAGCTTGGCCACGAAGCCGCAGCCGGCCACGGGCTGGCGGCTGCCAGGCCGCTTGCAGCATCGGCCGCCCCGGTGCAGGTGGAGCGCCGCGGCCCGAACCGCGCCACCAACGTGACGCGGCCCAGTTTCACCAGCCGCAAGCCTGCCGCGCCGGCGCCCACGGCCCGCCCGGCCGCAGCGCCCGCAGCCAAGGCTGTTGCAGCGCCCGCCGCGGCCGCCCGCACCGGCACGCACGACGAGTGGGAATCCTTCTGAGCCGAACCCGGCGCACCAGGAACCCCCGTCACGCCAGCCGACCCCACCGCCACCGACCGAGCCATCGCCATGCAAACCACGCTTGACCACAGCAGCCCCGTGGCTGCGCCGCCGGCCCCTCTTGCCACCCCACCGGCGGCCGCCGATGCGGGGCGTGCCGGCTTTGCCGCCCGCGAAGTGCTGAGCTTCCGGCTGGGCGCCGAGGAGTACGGCATCGACATCCTGCGTGTGCAGGAGATCCGCTCCTACGAAAGCTGCACACGCATTGCGAACGCGCCCGCTTTCATCAAGGGCGTGGTCAATCTTCGCGGGGTGATCGTGCCCATCGTCGATCTGCGCCTGAAGTTCGGCCTGGCCGACGCGCCGCTGGACGGCAGCACCGTCACCATCGTGTTGAACGTGGCGCAGCGGGTCATCGGCGTGGTGGTCGATTCGGTGTCCGACGTGCTGCAGCTCACCGCTGAGCAGGTGCAGGCCGCCCCCGAGTTCAACGGCGCGGTCGACGCCAGCCACATCACGGGCATCGGCACGGTGCGCCAGGGTGATGTGCAGCGCATGCTGGTGCTGTTGGACATCGCCAAACTGATGAGCAGCGCCGACATGGGCTTGATGGGCGGCGGCGTTCACTGAAGCGCAGCGGCAGCGCGCCCGGCAACAAAAAAGGCGGCCTGTTCAGGCCGCCTTTTTGCGTTCGGGGACGCCAGCCCCCGCGTGGGTGTCAGCAGCTGGCCGCCGGCGCCAGCGTGCGCGCGGTTTCCGCGTACTCCTCGATCTGGTCGAAGTTCATGTAGCGGTAGACGCGGTCGCCGTCCTTGTTGATCACGCCCATGTCGGCGTGGTACTCGGCCACGGTGGGCAGCCGGCCCAGCTTGGAAGCAATGGCCGCCAGCTCGGCCGAGGCCAGGAACACGTTGCTGTTCTTGCCCAGGCGGTTGGGGAAGTTGCGCGTGCTGGTGCTGACCACGGTGGCGCCTTCACGCACCTGGGCCTGGTTGCCCATGCACAGGCTGCAGCCTGGCATCTCGGTGCGCGCACCGGCCGCACCGAAGTTGGCGTAATGGCCTTCCTTGATGAGCTCGCTCTCGTCCATCTTGGTCGGCGGTGCCACCCACAGCTTCACCGGGATGTCGCGCTTGCCTTCCAGCAGCTTGGCCGCGGCGCGGAAATGGCCGATGTTGGTCATGCAGCTGCCAATGAAGGCCTCGTCGATCTTGGTGCCCGCCACTTCCGACAGGAACTTCGCGTCATCAGGGTCGTTGGGGCAGCAGAGGATGGGCTCCTGGATGGTGTCCATGTCGATCTCGACCACGTGCGCGTACTCGGCGTCGGCATCGGCTTCCAGCAGCGTGGGCGCGGCCAGCCACTCTTCCATCTTGGCGATGCGGCGCTCGATGCTGCGCTTGTCGGCGTAGCCGTTGGCGATCATGTTCTTCAACAGCACGATGTTGCTGTTGAGGTACTCGATGATCGGTTCCTTGTTCAGCTTGATGGTGCAGCCGGCGGCGCTGCGCTCGGCGCTGGCATCGCTCAGCTCGAAGGCCTGTTCCACCTTCAGGTTGGGCAGGCCTTCGATCTCAAGAATGCGACCCGAGAACTCGTTGACCTTGCCGCTCTTGGCCACCGTCAGCAGGCCCTGCTTGATGGCGAACAAGGGAATCGCGTGCACCAGGTCGCGCAGCGTCACGCCCGGCTGCATGGTGCCCTTGAAGCGCACCAGCACGCTCTCGGGCATGTCCAGCGGCATCACGCCGGTGGCCGCGCCGAAAGCCACCAGGCCCGAACCCGCGGGGAAGCTGATGCCGATGGGGAAACGTGTGTGGCTGTCGCCGCCGGTGCCTACGGTGTCGGGCAGCAGCATGCGGTTGAGCCAGCTGTGGATGATGCCGTCGCCCGGCTTCAGGCTGATGCCGCCGCGGTTGCTGATGAAGGCCGGCAGCTCGCGGTGGGTCTTCACGTCCACGGGCTTCGGGTAGGCCGCGGTGTGGCAGAAGCTCTGCATCACGAGATCGGCGCTGAAGCCCAGGCAGGCCAGGTCTTTCAGCTCGTCGCGCGTCATCGGGCCCGTCGTGTCCTGGCTGCCCACGCTGGTCATGCGTGGCTCGCAGTAGGTGCCCGGGCGCATGCCCTGGCCTTCAGGCAGACCGCAGGCGCGGCCCACCATCTTCTGCGCCAGCGTGTAGCCGGCCTTCGTGGCCACCGGCGGGGTGGGCAGGCGGAAGATGGTGGAAGCCGGCAGGCCCAGGAATTCACGTGCCTTGGCCGTGAGGCTGCGGCCGATGATCAGGTTGATGCGGCCGCCGGCGCGCACCTCGTCGAACAGCACATCGCTGCGCAGCTTGAACTCGGTAAGGGTGGCGCCCGCCTTCGTGATCTTGCCGGCGTAGGGGTGGATGTCGATGACATCGCCCATTTCCAGTTGGCTCACGTCCAGCTCGATGGGCAGCGCACCGCTGTCTTCCTGCGTGTTGAAAAAGATCGGCGCGATCTTGCCGCCCAGCGTGACGCCGCCGAAACGTTTGTTCGGCACAAAGGGGATGTCCTGCCCGGTGGCCCAGATCACGCTGTTGGTGGCGCTCTTGCGGCTGCTGCCGGTGCCCACCACGTCGCCCACGTAGGCCACCAGGTGGCCGTTTTTCTTCAGGTCTTCGATGAACTGCATCGGCCCGCGCTTGCCGTCTTCTTCGGGCTTGAAGGCGGCGCCGGCGCGCGTGTTCTTCAGCATCGCCAGGTAGTGCAGCGGGATGTCGGGGCGGCTCCAGGCGTCGGGCGCGGGGCTCAGGTCGTCGGTGTTGGTCTCGCCCGGCACCTTGAAGACGGTAACGGTGATGGTCTGCGGCACCTCGGGGCGGGTGGTGAACCACTCGGCCTCGGCCCAGCTCTTCATCACTTCCTGGGCCTTGGCGTTGCCGGCCTTGGCCTTGACCGCCACGTCGTTGAAGAAGTCGAACATCAAGAGCGTCTTCTTCAGACCTTCGGCCGCCACACCGGCCACCGCAGCGTCGTCCAGCAGCTCGATCAGCGGGTGCACGTTGTAGCCGCCGACCATGGTGCCCAGCAGCTCGGTGGCCTTGGCCTTGCTGATCAGCGCCACGGCCAGTTCGCCGTGCGCCACGGCGGCCAGGAAGCTGGCCTTGACCTTGGCGGCATCGTCCACGCCCGGGGGCACGCGGTGCGTCAGCAGGTCCATCAGGAAGGCGGTGTCTTCGCTGCCGGGGTTCTTGATCAGCTCGATCAGCGCGGCCACCTGCTTGGCATCGAGCGGCAGCGGCGGAATGCCGAGCGCAGCGCGTTCGGCGACATGTTGGCGGTAGGCTTGCAGCATGGGGTGCGGCTCCGGAAGAGGGTGGTGAAAGAAGGCGGCGTCAGCGCTGCATCAGGCTTGCGGCACGATGAGCTTGAGGCCCTTGAAGTAATCGCGGTAGAAGCCCGCGTCACGGGTGATGAGGCCCTGGCACTGCAGCAGGGCGTGGGCGCCGATGAGGAAATCGGCCACCACGCGCTCGCGCCGGCCGCCGCGGTCGCGAAAGCGCCGCTGCATGTGGCCCGCGCGCACGGCGGCCTGCTCGCTGGTGGCGAGGTAACGCACGCCGAAGGTGGCCAGCGGGTCCATCGCGGTTTCGCGCGTGTCCAGCATGGTCTGCACCTCGGCGATGACCGCATCGCAGACGACGACATCGCCCTGGGCCAGCGCGTCGCCGATGGCGTCGGCAGAGGCGGCTGCGAAGCGGGGGTCGTCGGTCAGCACGTCCAGCAGCACCGAGGAGTCGACGGCGATCACAGGGCTTCGCCCTCGGGTGGCGGGAAAGGATCACCGGGCGCACGGCCGCGCAAGGCGCGCATCGCATCGTCGGTGCTGCTGAAGCCCTCGGCCAGCTTGTAACGCCCGCGCAGCTGGGCCAGGGCGACGGACACGTCCTTGCGCAGCACGATGCGGCCGCCCTCCAGCTCGATCTTCAGCTTGGTGCCCTTGGTCAGGCCCAAGGCATCACGCACGGCCTTGGGCAGGGTGATCTGCCCGCGTTCGGCGACGGTGGCTTCCATGCACGGCCTTTCTGGGTGGGCCCGGGTTCGTCTGAAAAACTCGGTATGTACGAACTATACATACTTGGGTGGCTCGCCACAAGGCGCCACAAGGCGCCACCAGGCGCCACCAGGCGCCGCCCAGGCACACAGCGGGCCGCTAGCATGCGCCAGACCGCCCTTTGCTTGCCCTAGCTGGAAGGCCCCCATGCCTGCACCCGGGTCTGCCAACGCCCCTGCCGACGACCCCGACGCCACCGTCGTGCGGCCCCGTGCGGGCAACACCGTCACGCGCACCCAGGCGCTGCCCGCGCGCGCCGAGCTCGGGCCCGACCCCAGCCTCGACCCCGACGCCACGGTGGTGAAGCCGCGCACGCTCACGCTGGACCCCGATGCCACCGTCATCCTGCGCCCCGGCGCCGCGCCCGCGGTGCGCCTGCCCGAGCCGCGCCGCCTGCCGCTGGCGCTGGCGCCGGGCTTCCGGCTGCACGAATACCGCATCGAGCGTGTGCTGGGGCAGGGCGGCTTCGGCATCACCTACCTGGCCACCGACGTGCATCTGAACAGCGAGGTGGCGATCAAGGAGTACCTGCCCGAAGAAATCGCCTTCCGCACCGGCGACCGCAGCATCAGCCCCAACGCCACCCAGCACCGCGACCGCTACCGCGAGGGCCTGGAGAGCTTTCTGGTGGAAGCGCGCACGCTGGCCACCTTCCGCCACCCGGCCATCGTGCGCGTGGCGCGTTTTTTCGAGGCCCACCGCACCGCCTACATGGTGCTGGAATACGAACAAGGCCAGCCCTTCAAGACCTGGTGGCCTGAAAACCGCCACCTCGGCGAGGCCGGGCTCATCGAACTGCTGCTGCCGCTGCTGGACGGCCTGGCCGCGGTGCACGAGGCCGGCTTCCTGCACCGCGACATCAAGCCCGACAACATCCAGGTGCGCGCCGCCGACGGCCGCCTGGTGCTGCTGGATTTCGGCAGCGCGGGGCAGACCGTGGCGGTGGCCGGGCAGGGCGCCGTCGTGGTGACGCCCGGCTACGCCCCGCTGGAGCAGTACGGTTTCGGCCGCCAGGGCGCCTGGACCGACCTGTATGCCCTGGGCGCCACGCTCTACTGGGCCGTGACGGGCAAGAAGCCGCCCGATGCCGAACTGCGCACCGCCAACCCGCGCAGCTTCGTGCCTGCCGTGCAAGCTGGCTTGCAGGCTGCCGGCGGCGTGGTCTACGGCCAGGCCTTTCTGCAGGCCATCGATTGGGCGCTGACGGTGGACGTGGCCGAGCGCCCGCAGAGCGTGGCCGCGCTGCGCCGCGCGCTGTGCACCGACCACGTGGCCAGCCTCGACCTGCAGGAGGCGCTGCGCGACGGCGACACCCAGCCCGACGAAGCCCACCGCCCGCTTCGCGAGCGCCTGCGCACGCGGCTGCGGCGCTTCTTCGACACCCTGCTGCACCCACCCTCGTGGCCGCTGGCGCTGAAGATGACGCTGGCCATGGTGGCCACGGCGCTGCTGCCCATGGGCGTGACGGCGCTCTACAACCTGCGCGCCGCGCAGGACGCGCTGACAGCGGGTGAGCTGCGTTTCGTGGAGCAGATCGCCCTGAGCTCAGCCGGGCGCATCTCGCAGTTCATCACCGACCACCGCCACCTGGCGCGCGTGCTGGGCAGCGATGAAACCTTGCTGGCGGCGCTGTCGGTGTCGGCACCTTCGGCACCTTCGGCTGCTTCGGCGCCTGCGGCCCTGACGGAAAAATTCAGCCGTTTTGTGCAGGCCAACCCCGACCTCGAACGGGTGTGGCTGGCCGATGCGCAAGGCCGCGTGCGCGCCAGCAGCGACCCCGCCTTGACCGGCAGCGACGTGGCGCCCGAAGCCTGGTTCCGCGAGGCCGTGCAGGGCCGCGCCCACACCGGCGATCTGGCGCTGGGCCGCCAGGAATTTTTCCCTGGCGTGGTGATGGCGCAGCCGATGACCGCGGCCGATGGCAGCGTGGCCGGCGTGCTGGCGCTGCGCATCCGCGGCAGCTCGCTGGCCAGCATCGTCGACGAGGTGCGCAACGACGCCTCGCTCACGCCCTTTCTCGTCGACCGCGACGGTGTGGTGCTGCACCACCTGCAGGAAGACCTGGTCTACAGCAGCCTGGTGCCGCTTGCGCCCGAGCGCCAGGCGGCGCTGGCCGCCGAGCAACGTTTCCGCCGCGAACGCATCGAGAGCCTGAACGAAACCACGCTCGCCGCGGCGGTGGTGGGCGCGCAGCGCACCGGCCACGTGGCCTACCGCTCGGCCGTGCACGGGCGCGACGAGATCGCCGGCTACGCGCCCGTGGCCGCGCACGACTGGGTGGTGGGCGTGGCCAAGAGCCGCACCGATTTCGAGGCGCCGCTCAAGCCGCTGAACACCCAGCTGCTGTGGAGCGTGCTGCTGGTGGGCCTGCTTTTCACCGGCCTGGCGCTGCGTTTTGCGCGCAGCATCGTGCGCCCGGTGCGCGCGCTGACCCAGGCCGCCGCGGCGCTGAAGGAAGGCCAGTACGACGCGGCGGGCGTGGAAGTGAAACGCCGTGATGAGCTGGGCCAGCTCGGCCGCACCTTCAACGTGATGATCGACGTGCTGCGCCAGCGCGACCGCGAGCGCCGTCGAGACGGGCCTTAGGCGCCCGCAGGGCCGTTCTCTTCGGCGCCGCCGGCCTGCAGCATGCGCTGCAGCAGCGTGTCAAAACGCGCCAGGTCCAGCGGCTTGGCGATGTAGCCGTCGAAGCCCGCGGCCAGCACACGCTTGACGTCATCGGGCATGGCCTGCGCCGTGACGGCCACCACCGGCAGCTGGCGCGTGCCCGCATCGGCGCGCAGCCGCGCCAGCACCTGGAAACCGTCCATGTCGGGCAGGTGGATGTCGAGCAGCAACAGGTCGGGCTGGTGCGAGCGCGCCAGGTCCAGGCCCAGGCTGCCCGAGGGCGCCATCAGCAGCTCCACGCCGGCGTGGCGGGCCACGATCTGCTCCACCAGCTTCAGGTTGGCCGGGTTGTCCTCGACGTAGAGCACACGCCCGCGCCGGCCTGGCCGCGGCGGCGGTGCCGCTGCCACGCCGGGCGAGAGCGTCGGCGGCGGCGGGTCGGCGAGCTGGTCGCTGGGCAATTCCACCCAGAACTCGCTGCCCACGCCGGGCGTGCTGCTGACGCCGATGCGCCCGCCCATCATCGCCACCAGGCGCTGGCTGATGCTCAGGCCGATGCCCGTGCCCTCGGCCGCGGTGCCGCTGACGCGGCTGAAGGGCTGGAAGAGCTGCGGCAGGTTCTGCGCCGCGATGCCGATGCCGCTGTCGCGCACACGGATGCGCACGGTGAACATGTCGTGCGTCTGCGCTTCCACCTGCACCGTGCCGCCGGCGCGGTTGTACTTGACGGCGTTGCTCAGCAGGTTCAGCAGCACCTGCTTCAGCCGCAGGCGGTCGGCGCGCACCACCAGGCCCTGCAGCGGCGCCACGCTGAGCGTGACCTCGCGCTGCTGCGCCAGCGGCTGCACCAGCGCGTGGGTTTCGCGCACCAGCTCGGCCAGCGGCAGCGGCTCGGGTGAGAGGCTCAGGCGGCCCGACTCGATGCGCGCCAGATCCAGCACCTCGTTGATCAGCGTCAGCAGGTGGTGGCCGGCGCGCAGGATCTCGTGCACATAGCCGGCGCTTCGGGCATCCAGCGTGCGGTCGAGCTGCAGCAGCTGCGAGAAGCCGAGGATGGCGTTCATCGGCGTGCGCAGCTCGTGGCTCATGCTGCTGAGGAAATCGCCCTTGGCGCGGCTGGCCTGCTCGGCCAGGTCGCGCGCGGCGATGAGCTCGTGCGTGCGCTCTTCCACCAGGCGTTCGAGTTCGTCGCGGTGGCGCTGCAGCTCTTGTTCGGCGGCCACGCGTTCGGTCACGTCGAGCAGCGTGCCCACCATGCTGAGCGCGGCGCCGGTGGCCGGGTCGCGCACGAGCTCGGCGCGCGCGTGCAGGGTGCGCACCTGGCCGTCGCGCGTGAGGGCGCGGTACTGCACGTCGTAGGGGCCGGCGCCTTGCAGCGCTTCGAGGTGGTGCTGCATCACCGTGTCGGCGTCTTCCGGGTGCACGTAGCGCATGAACTCGGCGTCGGGGACCACGTTCTCGGTGGCCGGCACGCCGAACAGCCGGCAGGTCTCGTCGGACCACAGGCTCTGGCGCGACTGGCCGTCCCAGCGCCAGCTGCCCAGGCGCGCCAGGCGCTGCGCCTGCAGCAGCACGGTGTCGCGCTCGCGCAGCGCCTGCGCGGCGTGCTGGCGTTCGGTGATGTCGCTGCTGAAGCCGTGCCACACCGTGCTGCCGTCGGGCTGGCGCTCGGGCAGCGAACGGCCCAGCACCCAGCGCTCGGGCTGGCCCGGCTGCAGCACGCGGTATTCACATTCCCACAGCGTCAGTTGCTGGCGCGAGTCCTCGATGCTGTGCATCACGCGCGGCAGGTCTTCGGGATGGATGCTGGCGAAGACCGGCGCGGCGTCGAGCAGCGCATCTTCCGGCGCCACGCCATAGATGCTGCGCATGCCTTCGCTCGCGTAAGCGAAGCTGGCCCGGCCTTCGGGCGAGATGCGGAACTGGAAGACCATGCCCGGCACCTGCGCGGCGATGCGGCGCAGGCGCTGCTCACGCTCGGCCACGGCCTCCTGCAGCGCCCGTTGCGCGGTGAGATCGGCTTCGCGCCGGGCCAGGGTTTCCTGCAGCGCGCGGCGCTGGCGGCGCAGCTCCAGCTGCGTCATCACCTGGCGCGACAGCACCGCCAGCGCCTGCGCCTGGGCCGGGCTCACCTCTCGCGGCTGGCGGTCCAGCACGCACAGCGTGCCCAGGGCGTGGCCCTCGGGGCTGAGCAAGGGCGCGCCGGCGTAGAAGCAGATGCCGTCGGGGCCCGTGACCAGCGCGTGTTGCGCAAAACGGGCGTCCTGGCGTGCGTCGGCCACCACCGTCACGCGGGTGGGGTCGTGCAGCGCGTGGTCGCAGAAGGAGCCATCGCGCGGTGTTTCCGGGGCGTCGATGCCGATGCGGGCCTTGAACCACTGCCGTTGGCTGTCGACCAGGCTCACCAGCGCTATGGGTGCGTTCAGCAGCGTCGAGGCCAGCTGGGCGATGTCGTCGAAATCGGCTTCGGGCGCGGTGTCCAGCACGCCATAGCTCTGCAGCGTGGCGAGTCGGGCAGCTTCGGTGTCGGCGGGGTTGTTGATGGGCACGGTGCGCAGCGTCAGCGCTGGCAATGTACCCGAGGCCCCGCGGCTTTTCAGCGACGCATCAGTGCTGCCTCAGCGCTGCCTCAGCGCTGCCTCAGTGCTGCATCAGCGCCTGCAGCGTGCGCCGCGCCTGCGCGCTGCCGTCCGCCGGTGCCACCGTCTGGCGGCCCGCCACCCACACCTGCCGGAAAGGCCGCGCCGGGGCCGCGAAGACCGTGGCGTCCAGCAGCCGTTCCGGGGGCACGCCCAGCAGGGCCGGTTCGTCGGCGTCCAGCACCAGGAAGTCTGCGCGGGCGCCGGGCTGCAGGCCCCACAGCGCCAGGCCGGCGGCGGCCGCGCCGCCGGCCCGCAGGCGCTCGAACAGCCGGGCCGCCGTGGCCGGCTGCGATGCAGGCCAGGCCGCCACATTGCGCTGGCGCAGCGCGAGGCGCTGGCCGTATTCGAGCCAGCGCAGTTCTTCGGGCCAGGCGCGTGTGACCTGGCTGTCGCTGCCCAGGCTCAGCGGCACGCCGGCGGCCAGCCAGCGCGGCAGGTCGCACAGGCCGTCGCCGAGGTTGGCTTCGGTGCCGGGGCACAGCACCACACCAGCGCCGGTGCGCGACACGGCAGCAATCTCTTGCGGCGTGGCGTGGGTGGCGTGCACCAGCTGCCAGCGGGCATCGAGCAGGCCTTCGTGCAGCAGCCACTCGATGGGGCGCAGGCCGGTGGTGTCGAGGCATGCCTGCACCTCGGCTTCTTGCTCGGCCACGTGGATGTGGATGGGCCCGGGGTCGGGGGCCTCGACCAGCCCCAGATCGCGCAGCGATTCGGCGCGCACCGCGCGCAAGGAGTGCAGGGCGATGCCGGCGCCCACCCGGGGCAGGCCCCAGCGGCGGATGGTGTCGCGCCAGTGCAGCACGGTGTAGAGATCGGCCTCGAAGCGGCGCTGGTCTGCGCGCAGCGTGGGCTGCCGGAAGCCGGCGCGCTCGTAGAGCACCGGCAGCAGCGTCAGGCCCATGCCGGTGGCCTGGGCGGCTTCGGCCAGGGCGCGCGCCATGGCCAGATCGTCGGCGCCGTGTTCGCGGTAGGGCCGGCCGTCGGGCGCGTGGTGCAGGTAGTGGAACTCGCAGGTGTGCGTGTAGCCCCCAGCGAGCAGCTCGGTGTAGAGGTGCACCGCCACGTCGTACAGCTGCTCGGGCGTGATGCGCAAGGCCACGCCGTACATGCGGTCGCGCCAGCTCCAGAAATCATCGCGTTCGCTGTCGCGCTGCTCGGCCAGGCCGACAAAGGCGCGCTGGAAGGCATGGCTGTGCGCGTTGACGAGCGAAGGCAGCACCGCGCCAGGCAGGCGCTCGGCATCGGGCGGTGCCGGCGTGCCGGGTTGCACCAGCACCCAGTGGCCGGCCGTGTCGGCCTGCAGCAGCACGTCGGCAGCCCAGGCCCCGTCGACCCAGGCCCAGGGGCTCCACCAGCGGCGGCCGGCTGCCGAGGCGGCGGTGGCGGTGCTCACGGCGCAGGCCGCCACGCGATCAGCGCCTGCACCAGCGCCTGCAGCAGCGGGCGCACCTCGGCGGCGCGGTCGTCGTTCCAGGCCGGCGCTTGGGTGTCGTCGCCCTCGTCCATGTAGGCGCGCCAGCACATCTCCAGCTGCACGGCGTGCACACCCTGGGCCGGGCGGCCGTGTTCGCGCGTGATGTGGCCGCCCTTGAAGCGGCCGTCCATCACATGGCTGTAGCGGTCTTGCGCAGCGAAAACGGCCTGCACCTGCGCCCGCAGCGAGGGCGCGCAACTCGCGCCGTTCACGGTGCCGATGTTCATGTGCGGCAGCGTGCCCTCGAAGAGCCAGGGCAGTTCGCTCTTGATGCTGTGCGCGTCCAGCAGCACGGCGTGGCCGTGGGCGGCGCGCAAGCGCAAAAGTTCGTCTTGCAGGGCCTGGTGGTAGGGCTGCCAGTAGACGAAGACGCGGCGGCGTACCTCGGCTTCATCCGGCGCCTGGCCTTCAAGGTAGAGCGGCTCGCCGGTGAAGTGGCGCGTGGGGCAGAGCTCGGTGTTGTTCTGGCCCGGGTACATGGGCCGGTTGTCGCTGGCGCGGTTGAGGTCGATGAGGTAGCGGCTGTGCACCGGCACCAGCACGCTGGCGCCCATCGGCTCGGCGAAGGCGTAGAGGCGGTCGAGGAACCAGTCGGTGTCTTCGACCTGCAGCGCGCGCTCGGTGTAGCGCGCGCGCTGCTGCGGCGGGATCTGCGTGCCCACGTGCGGCATGCTGATCAGCAGCGGCTGCGTGCCGCGGTGCAGGGTGTGGGTGGCAGTGCTCATGGGTGGATGATCTCGCGGCCGGCTTGCACCACGCGCCGGCAGGGGCCGTGGCCGCTGTTGCCGTTGTTGCCGAAACGGTAAGCCAACTCGCGCGGGTGCTCGGCATCCCACACGGCAAAGTCGGCGCGTTGGCCTGCGGCCAGCACGCCACGGTCGGGCAGGCCGAGAGCAAGCGCGGCGTTGACGGTGATGCCGCGCCAGGCTTCTTCCGGCGTCAGGCGGAACAGCGTGCAGGCCATGTTCAGCATCAGCAGCAGGCTCAGGCAGGGCGAACTGCCGGGGTTGTGGTCGGTGGCGATGGCGATGGGCACGCCGGCTTCGCGCAGCGCCTGCACGGGCGGCAGCTGGGTCTCGCGCAGAAAGTAGTAGGCGCCGGGCAGCAGCACCGCCACGGTGCCGGCCTGCGACATGGCGGTGATGCCGGCGGGGCTGAGGTGCTCCAGGTGGTCGCAGCTCAAGGCGCCGTAGCGGGCCGCGAGGGCCGCACCACCTTGGTCAGACAGCTGCTCGGCATGCAGCTTCACCGGCAGGCCCAGGGCGCGCGCGGCCTGGAAGACACGTTCGGTCTGCGCGGGCGTGAAGCCGATGGTGTCGCAGAAGGCGTCCACCGCGTCCACCAGGCCCGCGCTGTGCTGGCTGTTCAGCCAGGTGATGGCGGCGCTGATGTAGTCGTCTGGCCGGCCGGTGTACTCGGGCGGCAAGGCGTGGGCGGCCAGCGAGGTGGTGCGCACCGTCAGTGGCAGTTCGCGGCCCAGGCGCCGCGCCACGGCCAGGCAGCGCGCCTCGTCGGCTTGCGTGAGGCCGTAGCCCGACTTGATCTCCACCGTGGTCACGCCCTCGGCCATCAGCGTGCGGGCGCGGCCGGCCGCGGCCTGGAACAGCGCTTCGTCGCTGGCGGCCCGGGTGGCTGCCACGGTGCTGCGGATGCCGCCGCCGGCGCGCGCGATGTCTTCGTAGCTCGCGCCCTGCAGGCGCTGTTCGAACTCGGCCGCGCGGTCGCCGCCGTAGACGAGGTGGGTGTGGGCGTCGATGAGGCCGGGGGTGACCAGCGCGCCGCGCAGGTCGTGTTCAGGCAGGCCGGCGGGCAGCCCCGTGGGCAGGCTGCGCTCGGGCCCCACCCAGCGCAGCGTTGCGCCCTCGACCCAGAGCGCGGCATCTTCGATCCAGCCCCAGGGTGTGCCGGGCTGCAAGCTGGCCAGCCGTGCGTGGCGCCAGAGCGTGCCGGGGTGTGGCGCGGTGTTCATCGCTGGAAGTGCGTGAGGGGTTCGAAGGCCAGCCACCAGCCGCTGTCGGCCGCGCCGGCCAGGGCCCAGGGCGCGCTGTCGGCACTGTCGCTCCACCACAGGCTGCCGGGGGGCAGGGCCTGTGGTGCGGCATCGCCGCAGGCCAAGGTGGCGCCGTTCAGCGTGAAGCAGGCCCGCAGCGGCGCGCGCGAGACCCAGGGCACGCCGGCCACGGCGCGGCCCATCTCGGCGCGGCCAGCGTCTTGCCGCGCCATCAGGTTGAGGTCGAGCGTGGCACCCGCCAGCAGCTTGCAGCCCGGCGCGAGCGCGCCGTCGAAATGCAGCGGCGGGCTGTCGGGCGTGAGCACGCGGGCGCCGTCGCCGAAGCCGAGCTCCACCCCCGCGCCTTGCAGCACGCAGAACCAGCGAGCAACGCCCGGGTAGGCGCTGAAGGGGCCGCTGCGGCCGATTTCGGCCACGCTCACGCGCAACTGCCAGCGCTCGCCCGCCCCGGGCGGCCACACCAGCAGCTCGCGTGTGAGCCCGCCGCCGTTTTTCCATGGCAGGGCGGGCAACTCGGCCAGCAACACCGGCGCCTTCATGGCTGGAACTCGCCTTGCAGGCTGTAGAGCGCGCCCGGGTGCACCAGCCGCGCCAGCGTGATGGGCCCGCGGCGGCTGAAAGTGCGGCGCAGCATCACGAGGCAGGGCGCGTCGGGCGTGATGCCCAGCAGCCGCGCTTCTTGCGCGGTGGGCTGCTGCGCTTCCACCGTGTACTGCGCACGCCACAGCGCGGTGTGCTGGAAGAGGTGTTGCGTGGGCGTGGTGGCGCTGAAGTCGGCCTGCAGGTAGCCCGGTGCCTCGGCCGGGTTGACGTAGCGGTCTTCGCACTGCAGCGGCTGGCTGTTTTCCAGGTGCACGATGAGGGTGTGGAAAACCTCGGCCCCCGGCGCCACCCCCAGCTGCGCGGCCAGCGCGGCGGGCGCGGCCTCGGCCTGCTGCAGGTGCACCACCGCGCGGTGCGCGTGGCCGCGCGCGACGATCTCGTCGTGCAGATCATGGAGGGTGAGCGTGCTGCTGACGTGGTGCAGCGGCGCGGCGAAGGTGCCCACGCCCTGGCTGCGCTGCACCAGGCCCTCGGCCTGCAGCTCGCGCAGCGCGCGGTTCACCGTCATGCGGCTGACACCGAATTCGGCCACCAGTTCGGCCTCGGAAGGCATCAGTGCGCCTGGCGGCCAACGCCCGCTGGCCAGGCCGCTCTTCAGGTGCTGCTTGACGCGGGCATAGGGTGCGGCCGCTGCAGGGCTGGCAGATCGGGGCGTGGCGGCTCTGGAAACCATGCCTGCATGCTACTTGCCTAGGCTTGTCTAGACAAGTACAGTGCGGGCACTTTCTTCACGTCCATCCAACGGGGCCCGCCATGAACGACCTGTCGAACCACACCCACCTGGCCATGCCGCCGGCTGCCGGGCCGCGCACCGTGCGCGCCCCGCGTGGCAGCGAGATCAGCTGCGCCAACTGGCTGATCGAAGCTGCGCTGCGCATGCTGCAGAACAACCTCGACCCCGAGGTGGCCGAGAACCCCGAGGCGCTGGTGGTCTACGGCGGCATCGGCAAGGCGGCGCGCAACTGGGCGTGTTTCGAGGCCATCGTCACGAGCTTGAAGACCTTGAAGCCCGACGAGACCCTGCTCATCCAGAGCGGCAAGCCCGTGGGCGTGTTCCGCACCCATGAAAACGCGCCGCGTGTGCTGCTGGCCAACAGCAATCTCGTGCCCAAGTGGGCCACGTGGGAGCACTTCAGCGAGCTCGATCGCAAGGGTTTGATGATGTACGGGCAGATGACGGCCGGCAGCTGGATCTACATCGGCAGCCAGGGCATCGTGCAGGGCACCTACGAAACCTTTGTCGAAGCCGGTGTGCAGCACTACGGCGGCAGCCTGGCCGGCCGCTGGATCCTCACCGCCGGCCTGGGCGGCATGGGCGGCGCGCAGCCGCTGGCGGCCAGCTTCGCCGGAGCCAGCAGCCTGACCATCGAGTGCCAGCAGAGCCGCATCGATTTCCGCCTGCGCAGCCGTTATATCGACGAGCAGGCCACCAACCTCGATGACGCGCTGGCGCGCATGGCGCGTTACGCCGCCGAAAAGAAGGCCGTCAGCGTGGCGCTGCTGGGTAACGCGGCCGAGTTGCTGCCCGAACTTGTCAAGCGCGCGCGGGCCGGCGGGTGCAAGCCCGATCTCGTCACCGACCAGACCAGCGCCCACGACCTCGTCAACGGCTACCTGCCGGCGGGCTGGAGCGTCGAGCAGTGGAAGGCCGCTGCGGCCGACCCTGCCCAACACGCCGCGCTGCGCGCCGCCGCCGCGCAGGGCTGCGCGGTGCACGTGCAGGCCATGCTCGATTTCCAGGCGATGGGCGTGCCCACGGTCGACTACGGCAACAACATCCGCCAGGTGGCGCTGGATGCGGGCGTGAAGAACGCCTTCAACTTCCCCGGCTTCGTGCCGGCCTACGTGCGGCCGCTGTTCTGCCGCGGCAAGGGTCCCTTCCGCTGGGTGGCACTCAGCGGCGACCCGGAAGACATCCGCAAGACCGACGCGAAGATGAAGGAGCTGTTTCCGCAAGACGCGCACCTGCACCGCTGGCTGGACATGGCCGGCGAGCGCATCGCCTTCCAGGGCCTGCCGGCGCGCATCTGCTGGATAGGCCTGGGCGAGCGCCACCGTGCCGGCCTGGCCTTCAATCAGATGGTGAAAAGCGGCGAGCTGAAGGCGCCCATCGTCATCGGGCGTGATCACCTCGACAGCGGCAGCGTCGCCAGCCCCAACCGCGAGACCGAGGCCATGCAGGACGGCAGCGACGCCGTGAGCGACTGGCCGCTGCTCAACGCCCTGCTCAACACCGCCGGCGGCGCCACCTGGGTGAGCCTGCACCACGGCGGCGGCGTCGGCATGGGCTACAGCCAGCACAGCGGCGTGGTGATCGTCTGCGACGGCACCGACGCAGCCGCGCAGCGCATCGAACGTGTGCTGTGGAACGACCCCGCCACGGGCGTGATGCGCCATGCCGATGCCGGCTATCAAAGCGCCATCGCCTGCGCTAGCGAACAAGGCTTGAACCTGCCGATGCTCACCAAGTTTTGATCCAGAAGGCCTGAACACCATGCTGCTGCGCCCCGGACAACTTTCGCTCGAAGAACTGCAGGCCATCCACGGCCTCGGGCACGAGCGCCCGCAACCCTTGCTGATGGACCCGGCGGCCTTGCCCGCCATCCAGGCCAGCGCCGCCGTGGTGCGCCGCGCCGCCGAAGGCGATGCCGCCGTCTACGGCGTCAACACCGGCTTCGGCAAGCTGGCCAGCACACGCATCAGCGAGGCCGACCTCGCCACGCTGCAGTGGAATTTGATCCGCAGCCACAGCGTGGGCGTGGGCGAGCCGCTCGCCGCGCCCGTGCTGCGCCTGATGCTGGCGATGAAAGCCGCCAGCTTGGCGCGCGGGCACAGCGGTGTGCGGCCCGTGGTCATCGACACCTTGCTCGCGGTGCACAACGCTGGCCTCATCCCTTATGTGCCCAGCCAGGGCAGCGTGGGCGCCAGCGGCGACCTGGCGCCGCTGTCTCACATGACGCTGGCGCTGATGGGCGAAGGCGAGTTCGTGGTCGGCAGCACACGCCGCCCGGCCGCCGAGGTGCTGCGTGAACACGGCATCGCGCCGCTGCAGCTGCAGGCCAAGGAAGGCCTGGCTTTGATCAACGGCACGCAGACCAGCGCGGCGCTGGCGCTGCACGCGCTTTTCAGTTTCGAGCCGGTGCTGGAAGCGGCGCTGGTGGTGGGCGCGTTGACGGTGGACGCCGCGCGCGGCAGCGACGGGCCCTTCGACCCGCGCATCCACGCGCTGCGCGGCCAGCCGGGGCAGATCGACGTGGCGCAGTACTACCGCCAGTTGCTGGCCGGCAGCGCCATCCGCAAGAGCCACGAAGAGGGTGATGACCGTGTGCAAGACCCGTATTGCCTGCGCTGCCAGCCGCAGGTGGTGGGCGCCTGCCTCGACCAGTTGCGCCACGCGGCGCTGGTGCTGCTGCGCGAAGCGAACGCGGTGACGGACAACCCGCTCGTGTTTTTCGAAGACGGCGCGATGATCAGCGGCGGCAACTTCCACGCCGAGCCCGTGGCGCTGGCTGCTGACGCGATGGCCAACGCCATCGCCGAGGTGGGCGCCATCGCCGAGCGCCGCATCGCGATGCTGATCGACAGCGGTGTGTCGCGCCTGCCGCCTTTCCTCACGCCGAATGCGGGGCTGAACAGCGGTTTCATGATCGCGCACGTCACGGCCGCCAGCCTGGCCAGCGAGAACAAGAGCCTGGCCCACCCGGCCAGCGTGGACAGCCTGCCCACCAGCGCGAACCAGGAAGACCACGTCAGCATGGCCACCTTTGCGGCGCGGCGGCTGCAGCCCATGATCGAAAACGTGGTGCACATCCTCGGCATCGAGCTGCTGGCCGCGGCGCAGGGCGTGGATTTCCTGCGTCCGCTGCAGAGCTCGCCGCCGTTGGAGCAGGCGCACGCGATGTTGCGCGCCAGCTGCCCGCCGATGATGGAAGACCGCTACCTCGCGCCCGACATCGCCACCGCCAGCGCGCTGGTGCGCAGCGGACGGCTGGCGGGTGTGCTGCGCGGGCTGGAAGGCCTGCCGGCGCTGTGGACGCCGGTGTGATGCGCGCAGCCGGCCCGCGCGGGCGCTGAAACAGCTGCTGACGTCTGCGACAGGCGGGCCGCGCGGCCCTGCGCCTAGCATGCAGGCATGAAAACCGCATCCGCTGCCCCGCGCCGCCGCTTCCTGCATGCCTGCGTGGCTGCAGGGGCGCTGCCCGTGCTGGGGGGCTGTGCCGGCGGCCCCTCGAGCACTGCCGCGGCAAGCACCTCTGCAAGCGCCGCCACATCCGCCGCCACATCCGCCGCTGCAGGCGCCGCGGCAGCGCGTTCCGGCGGCCCGGCGGCGCCAGGGTCGCCGAACCCGCCCGCTGCCGCCCGGCCTGTTTCGCTGAGCGCCGAACGCGACTGGCTGCGCAGTTGGTTCGACGGCACACCGGTGTTGATCGAGCAGCGCGGCGAGGGCCCCTTGAGCGTGCAGGTGCCGCTGGCCTTCAGCTTCGACCCGCGGCGAGCCACCGTGAAACCGGCGCTGGCGGCGGTGCTGGACAAGCTGGCGCAAAGCCTGCGCCGCAGCCGGGCCGGCCTGCCGCTGCTGGCCGCACCCACCGACCCCGCCGGCAGCCCGGCCCTGGCCGTGCAGCGCGCCACTGCCGTGCGCGCCCACCTGCTGGCGCGCGGTGTGCCGCTGGCGCAGCTGGGCCCGCCCGTGGCCGCCGGTGGCGACAAGGTGCAGCTGCGCGCCGAGCTCAACCCGGCCTGAGGCACCGCGGGCGCGCGTCAGCCCCGCGTGAAGCGCAGCAGCCGCCCCTTGTAGCCGCTGCCCGGCCCACCCAGCTTTTCTTCGGCCGCCGCGGCAAACCCCAGCGCCGCCAGCCCGCGCTGCAGCGGGCGGCGGTTGCCGCGGTCGGGGTCCACCACCCACACCTCGGCGCGGGGCAGGGCGTGGCGCCCGATGAAGCCGGCCAGCAGCGCGCCGGCCTCGCGTTCGTAGAGCACGTCGCTGGCCACCAGCAGGCCGTAGCGGCCCTGCACGGCGCCGGTCCAGCGTGCGCCGTCCAGCGGGCCGGCGCGCGCTGGCAGCGCCCACTCGCCGTGGCGGTAGGCCATGGAGGGCAGCGCGTTCAGACGCAGGTTGTGCGCGAGGAAGGCCGCCGCCAGCGGGTGTTTGTCGCTGGCCGTCACGTCCATGCCGCGGCGGTGCGCCACCAGGCTGGCCAAGGCCAGGCCGCAGCCGATCTCCAGCACACGCTGCCCCGGCTGCAGCGGGTGCAGGGCCAGGCGCGCGGCCAGGTGCAGCGCCGAGGGCCACACCAGCCCGAACAGCGGCCACGCGGCCGAAGAGATGCCCAGGGCCGCGGCGGCACCAACAGGGTCGCTGAACTGCTGGCGGTCGTACAGGCTGCGGATGCGCAGGTCGGCGGCGCCGGCGATGCGGATGCAGGCTTGCTGCGTTCGGTAGCCGGGCATGGGCGCCCGGTGGGCCGGGTGGGTGGTGTCGGCTGCGGTGCAGGCGCATCCCGAGTATGGGCCGGCCGGGCTGCAGGCGCTGGTCTTGCGACAATCGGCGGCTCAGGAGAACCCCCGCCGTGACCCACATCCTTCAAAACCTGCCCGCCGGCCAACGTGTCGGCATCGCCTTCTCGGGCGGCCTCGACACCTCGGCCGCCGTGCACTGGATGCGCGCCAAGGGCGCCATCCCCTGCGCCTACACCGCCCACCTCGGCCAGCCCGACGAGAGCGACTACGACGAGATCCCGCGCAAGGCCAAGGCCTACGGCGCCGACATCGCCCGGCTCATCGACTGCCGCGCGCAACTGGTGGCCGAGGGCATCGCTGCCATCCAGTGCAGCGCCTTCCACATCAGCACCGGTGGCGCCACCTACTTCAACACCACGCCGCTGGGCCGCGCCGTCACCGGCACCGCGCTGGTGGTGGCCATGCGCGACGACGGCGTCAACATCTGGGGCGACGGCAGCACCTACAAGGGCAATGACATCGAGCGCTTCTACCGCTACGGCCTGCTGGCCAACCCGGCGCTCAAGGTCTACAAGCCCTGGCTCGACCAGACCTTCATCGACGAGCTCGGCGGCCGCAAGGAGATGAGCGAGTACCTCATCGCCCACGGCTTCGACTACAAGATGAGCGTGGAGAAGGCCTACAGCACCGACAGCAACATGCTGGGCGCCACGCACGAGGCCAAAGACCTCGAATTCCTGAACAGCGGCATGCACATCGTCAAGCCCATCATGGGCGTGGCCTTCTGGCGTGACGAGGTGGAAGTCAAGCGCGAAACCGTGAGCGTGCGCTTCGAGGAAGGTGTGCCCGTGGCGCTGAACGGCCGCACGTTTGCCAATGCCGTGGAGCTGTTCGCCGAGGCCAACGCCATCGGCGGCCGCCACGGCCTGGGCATGTGCGACCAGATCGAGAACCGCATCATCGAAGCCAAGAGCCGCGGCATCTACGAAGCCCCGGGCATGGCGCTGCTGCACATCGCCTACGAGCGCCTGGTCACCGGCATCCACAACGAAGACACCATCGGCCAGTACCGCGCCAACGGGCGTGTGCTCGGCAAGCTGCTGTACCAAGGCCGCTGGTTCGACCCGCAGTGCCTGATGCTGCGCGAGACAGCGCAGCGCTGGGTGGCGCGCGCCATCACCGGCGAGGTGACGCTGGAACTGCGCCGCGGCAACGACTACAGCATCCTCAACACCGAGAGCCCGAATCTGACCTACGCGCCGGAGCGCCTGAGCATGGAGAAGGTGGAAGGCGCCTTCACGCCGGCCGACCGCATCGGCCAGCTGACCATGCGCAACCTCGACATCCAGGACACGCGCGCCAAGCTCGGCATCTACAGCGCCACCGGCCTGCTGGGGCAGGGCAGCGACGGTTCGGTGTCGCTGCTGGCCGGGCCGCAGGAAGGCTGAAACCGGCGCCGGCCGGGCTCTACATGCCCTTGAACAGGTGGGCGTAGAGCCGGCTCACCGTCAGCGTCTCGGGCCGGCCGCGCAGCGTCAGCGTGACCTTGCCCGATTCTTCGCGCCGCGCTGTCACCACCGCGCGCGCCTGCACCACGGTGCCGCGGTGCACCTGCCAGAACACGGCCGGGTCCAGCTGCGGCAGCAGCTCTTTCAGCGAGGCGCGCACCAGGTGTTCACGCTGCGCGGTGACCACACGCACGTACTTGTCGGCGGCTTCGAAGTACAGCACCTCGGCCACCGGCACCAGGTGCACGAGGTTGCCCACCTGGGCCTGGATCACCTCCAGCCGCTGTGCGGGGCTGCCGGCGCCGCCGGTGGCCGCCGCGCCTGTGCCCACAGCCCCTGCGCCCAGCAGCGCGCGCAGCTGGGCCACGGCGGCCTGCAAGGCATCGGCCGGCGCGGCCGCAGGCGTTGAAACGGCGGGCGCGCCACGCTGCGCCCAGCGCGCCTGCAGCCGTGCCTGCAGCCGCGACACACAGGCGGCCAAGCGCTGGCGGTCCACCGGCTTGACGAGGTAGTCCACCGCCTGCGCCTCGAAGGCCTGCACGGCGTAATCGTCGTAGGCCGTCACGAACACCAGCAAGGGAAAAGGCGCGCCGCTGCCGTCGGCCGCCGGCTCGGGCCAGTCTTCGGCCAGGGCCAGCGCTGCCTCCAGGCCGGTGCTGCCGGGCATGCGGATGTCGAAGAAGCAGACGTCGGGCTGCAGCGCCAGCGTCTGCTCGGCGGCGCGATGGCCGTCGCCGACCATCGCCACCACCTCCAGCGTGGGCCACAGCGTGGCGAGGTCGGCGCGCAGGCCGGCGGCGAGCAGCGGTTCGTCTTCGGCAATCAGCGCGCGGGCGGGGGGCGTGTTCATCGGGCGGGGGTTCCGGCGGGTCAGGGGCTGGGGGCGGGGGTGTGGGCGGGGGTGTGGGCGGGGGTGATGGGCAGCCGCAGCGTCACCAGGGCGCCGCCTTCGGCGTCGACCGCGGGGCTGAGCGTGAGGCTGGCGCGCTCGCCGTAGAGTGTGCGCAGGCGCGTGCGCACCTGCTCCAGCCCGAAGCCCGAGCCGGCGGCGGGCGCGCCTGGCACGCTGCTCAAGCCGACCCCGGTGTCACGCACCTGCAGCACCAGCAGCGGGCCGTTCGGCCCGGCTTCACGCCGGGCGCTCACATCGAGCCTGCCGCCTTCCACCTTGGGCTCCAGCCCGTGTTTGATGGCGTTTTCCACCAGCGGCTGCAGCAGCAGCGGCGGCAGCGGCAGCGCGGCCAGCTCGGGCGGCAGCATCAGGTTCACCTGCAGGCGCGGGCCCATGCGCACGGCCATCAGCGCGAGGTAGTCGTCGGTGTGGCGGAACTCCTCGGCCAGCGGGTGTTCGGCCTGGCGCGAGGCCGCCAGCGTGGCGCGCAGAAAGCCGATCAACCGGTCGAGCATGGCCTGCGCGCGCTGCGGGTCCAGGCCGATCAGCACCCGCAGGTTGGCCAGGGTGTTGAAGAGCATGTGCGGCTCCAGCTGGCTTTGCAGCAGGCGCAGCTGGTTTTCGGCAGCCTGGCGCTGGGCGGCTTCGGCCTGCGCGCGGGCGCTGGCCAGGCGTTCGAGCGTGCTGATGAGCACCACCGTGACAATGGTCGCCAGCAGCGTGATGGTCAGCGTGATGCGTGCGGCGGGCCCGAAATTCAGCAGGCTGGGCGAGCTCATGCCGGTGAACTGGTCGGCCAGCCACATGCCGCTGGAGGGGCCCAGCAGCACCGCCAGCACACCCCCGGGCACCACCCCCCGCCAGCCGTTGACGGCGTGCGGGTCGCCCAGCGGCTGGCCGCGCGCGGTGCGCATGCGGTCGATCAGCCAGCACCAGGCCAGCCGGGTGCCGTCGACGATGACCGTGCAGCTCAGCCCGATGCAGGACGAGTAGACGAGCTTGGGCCAGAAACCGCGGCCGTCCAGCACCGTGAGAAACAGCGCGATGCCGAACGAGAGTGCCACCAGCACGAGCAGCGTGCGCAGGCCCTCCTGGCGCAGGCGGCGCAACGCGGCCTGCACGGCGGTGGCGGGCGGCGGGCGGCTGGCTTCGTCGGGTGGGCGGGGCGGCAGGTGCTGCATGGGCGGCATTGTCGGCGGCGCCCCGCGGGCACAGGCCCTGCGGGCGACGGGGCGCGGCCGGCTGTCGCGAAGCGGCGGCCGCGCGGCGCCACCGGCTCAGCCGAGCGCGATGCGTTGGCTCAGCAGCGCGCGCAGTTCTTCGCTGGAGTGCAGGTCCAGCGTGCCGTGGATCTTGCGCACGTGGTCGGTGACGGTGGCCGTGGCCACGCCGAGCTGGCGGCCGATCTGCCCGTGCGTGTGGCCGTGGAAAAGGCCGCGGCACACCGCGAGCTGCCCCGGTGTCAGCGGCAGGCTGCGCAGCGCGCGTTCCAGCGCCACGCGGTGGGGCTCCAGCCGGCGCAGCGTCACCTGCGCCAGCGGGGGCTCGCCCGCGAGGCGGGCGCGCAGCAAGGTGCCGCTGGCCACGAACTGGCCGGCCGCCGTTTCGTGCACGATGGACGGCGGCGGCGCCAGCACCTCGGCCGCCCCCGCCCTGGCGCGCTCGCGCAGGCGCGCCAGCAGCAGGGCCAGCAGGTGCATCTGTGCCGGCTGCAGCGGGCGCGCCAGGCGGTCGGGCGTGAGGCCGCCATCGGCCATCAGCAAAAGACGCTCGGCGCCCGCGCTGGCGTGGCACAGCGCGCCCTCCAGCGTGAGCAGCAGGGTCTCCGGCGCCTCGGGGCTGAAGACATGGCGGTCGTCGGCCTGCGCCGCGCCGTGCACCTGCAGAGCCGCGGCGAAGGCCGGCAGCACCGCGGCCAGCAGTTGTTCGTCGCGCGGGGTGAAGGGCCGTTCGCCAGGCCCGCGGTAGAGCACCAGCGAACCGAGCAGCGTGCCGCAGCGGCCGCGCAGCACCCCTTCCAGCCGCGTGTGCAGGCCTTGCGGGCGCCACACCTCGTTGTACAGCGCACTGCGAAAAAAGCAGGGGTGGTTCAAGGCCTCGCCGCTGCGCACGCCGCCGGGCAGGCCGCGCAGCGTGTCGAAGCGCGGCATGGCCTCGGCCTCGCGGCGGTTGTGGAACTCGGTGAAGTACAAGCGCGCGATCTCGGCGTCGACCGGCCCTTCGACGAAATAACGCACCAGGCGGCCCTGGGCGTCGGTCCAGTCAAACAGGTTGCGCTGGCTCGGCACCAGGCTGTGCAGGGCTTCCAGCAGCGCCGGCACCAGCACTTCGGGCGGCAACTGCAGTGCGCACAGCGCACGCAGCGCGGCCAGGGCTCGGGGGGGCTTCATGGTGGTGAGCAGTCTGGCAAAGCGCTGCGGCGCCGGCATCCGCAGCCCTTGCGACGGCGATGGCGCGGCGCCCCCCGCGCTGGGGGCGAAAGCCGCGGCGGTGCTGCCTACGCTGGGGCAGCCCCGTCCTCATCACCCGCATCCCCTGCCTGGAGCCCCCATGACCCTGCTCGAAAGCCGCACTGCTGCCATTGCCGCCGCCACCGCCTCAGAGGCTGGCGTCGGCACGCTGACCCTGCAAGAGAACACTCTCGCGCTGCTGGACCGTGCCTGCACGCTGATCCTCGCCGGCCGTGCCGTCGAGGCCTTCCGCCTGCTGACGCCGCCGCTGTCGGCCCTGTGGTCGGAGGCGCGCGCCACCGGGCGCGCCAGCGAGATGCTGGCCTGGTGCCGCGCGCACCCGCTGCACGCGCTGGTGTTGCAAGACCCCTTCACGCACCGCGCCGCCAGCAAGCCACGCGGTTATGCCGGCGACGCGGTGATGATGGATCACATCTACACCGGCACGCCGCCCGAGGGCACCAGCGCCGTGGGTGCCGAGGTCTTCGGCGCCACCACCTGCGCCGGCATGGGCTTGTCGGTGCGCTACCGGCGGCAGCTGCTCAAGAGCCTGATCGACGACACCGTGGTCAGCCATGCCGCCCCGCGGCTGCTGAGCGTGGCTTCAGGCCATTGCCGCGAGCTCGAAGGCAGCCTGGCCGAAACGGCGCATTTCGCGGGCGAGTTCCTTGCGCTGGACCAGGACCCGCTGTCGTGTGCCGAAGTGGCCCGCGTGCATGCGGCCCACCGTGTGCGCGTGATCAACCACGGCGTGCGCGAGCTCGTCAGCGGGCCGCTGGCCGCCACGCTGGGCCGCTTCGACCTCATCTACTCGGCCGGCCTCTACGACTACCTGCCCGACGTGCTGGCACGCCGCCTCACGCAGAAGCTGCTGGGCCTGCTGCGGCCGGGCGGGCGGCTGCTGCTGGCCAACTTCGTGCCCGGCGGCACGGGCCGCGGCTACATGGAGCTCTTCATGGACTGGACGCTGGTGCTGCGCAACGAAGCGGCGATGCGGGCGCTGGCCGAAGCCGCGGGCGCCGCGCACACCGTCACCTTCCACGACCCGCACCGCAACGTCGTCTACGCCGAGCTGCAGCGCGAGCCGGCGGCCTGAAGCGCGGCCGCGGCGCGGCGGGCGCTCAGCCGGCGGCCAGCCGCGCGCGCAGGGCTTCGACACGCGCGCGGTTGGCGCCGCGGTCGCTGTAGCCCAGGCGCGAGGCCGAACGCAGCTGCACCACCTGCGCGGCGGGGTCGAACCAGAATTCGACATCGTCGGTGTAGCGCATCAGCGGCGTGCTGAACTCGCAGCGCAGGTAGTCGCCTTCGGCCTGCACCACGCGCGCACCGGGCGTGTTTTCGACGAGCTGGCGCAGCTTGGCCAGCGTGGCCGGCCCGCCGCCGCCCACCAGCGCCAGCGGTGCGATCTGCGCGTAGGCCGCGCGCGGGTGGCCGGGCCACAGCGCCGTCTGGCTGCTGACGCTGTTGGGGCGCGTGGAGGGCGGCTTGAGTTTGCCTTCGCGCACGCCCAGATCGGCCGGCGGGCTGCCGGCCAGCAGGCCCAGGCGGCCGGCGAAAAGGCCCAGAAGGGCGAGGCTGCCCAGTGCGGCCGCGATGATGAGGAGCCAACGGGTCATGCGTGCTTGCTCGGTGACTTCAAGGCGGCCTCAGCGCCGTTTGCTGCCGCCGAGCAGCGAGCCCAGCACGCCGCGAATGATTTCTCGGCCCACCGCGGTGCCGATGCTGCGCACCGCCGAACCGGCGGCGGCTTCCATCAGCCCGGGGCGGCGCCCGCCGCGGGGGCCGGTGCTGCCGAAGAGCACGTCTTTCAGGCCGTCCATCAGGCCGCCGCTGTCGGCCGCGGGCGCCTGGCCGGCCGGGCTGCCGGGCAGCGGCGCGCTGCCAGTGCTTGAGGCTGCGGCAGCGCCAGGCCCGGCATCGGCACGACCGCGGATTTTTTCGTAGGCCGATTCGCGGTCCACCGTCTTTTCGTAGGTGCCGGCCACCAGCGAGCCTGCAACCAGCGCCTGCCGCTGCGGCGGCGTGATGGGCCCGATCTGGCTGCCCGGTGGCAGCACGAAGACACGCTCGGTGACGCTGGGCCGGCCTTTGGCGTCGAGAAAACTCACCAGCGCCTCGCCCACGGCCAGCTCCTGGATGGCGGTGGCCATGTCGCCGATGCCCGGGTTGGCGCGCATGGTCTCGGCCGCGCTCTTCACGGCCTTCTGGTCGCGCGGCGTGAAGGCGCGCAGTGCGTGCTGCACGCGGTTGCCCAGCTGCGCGAGCACGGTGTCGGGCACGTCCAGCGGGTTCTGCGTCACGAAGTACACGCCCACGCCCTTGCTGCGCACCAGGCGCACCACGAGCTCGATGCGCTCGGTCAGCGCGGCCGGCGCGTCCTTGAAGAGCAGGTGGGCTTCGTCGAAGAAGAAGACGAGCTTGGGTTTTTCCAGGTCGCCCACCTCGGGGAGCAGCTCAAAAAGCTCCGACAGCATCCACAGCAGGAAGGTGGCATACAGGCGCGGCGAGTTCATCAGCTGGTCGGCCGCCAGCACGTTGATGACGCCCTTGCCATCGACGGTCTGCATGAAATCGCTGATGTCGAGCATGGGCTCGCCGAAGAACTTGTCGCCGCCCTGTTCTTCGATCTGCAGCAAACCGCGCTGGATGGCGCCCACGCTGGCGGCGCTGATGTTGCCGTACTCGGTGGTGAAGTTCTTGGCGTTGTCGCCCACGTACTGCAGCGCGGCGCGCAGGTCCTTCATGTCCAGGATCAGCAGGCCGTTGTCGTCGCAGATCTTGAAGACGAGGTTCAGCACGCCGGCCTGTGTTTCATTCAGCGCCAGCATGCGGGCCAGCAGCAGCGGGCCCATGTCGCTGACGGTGGCGCGCACGGGGTGGCCGTCCTTGCCGAACACGTCCCACAGCGTGGCCGGGCACTGAAACGGCTCGGGCTCGGGCAGGCCGCGTTCTTTCAGGATGCCGGCCACCTTGGCGCTCAAGGTGCCGCGCTGGGTGATGCCGGTGAGGTCGCCCTTCACGTCGGCCATGAAAACCGGCACGCCGATCTTGCTGAAGTTCTCGGCCAGGGTCTGCAGCGTGATGGTCTTGCCGGTGCCGGTGGCGCCGGTGATGAGGCCGTGGCGGTTGGCCAGGGCCGGCAGCAGGTGGCATTGGATGTCGCCGTTCTGTGCGACGAGGATGGGGTCGGGCATGGGCGCGCTCCGCAGGGTGACGCTGCGCAGTCTAAGGGCCTGTCTTGGCCCCCTCGGCGGCGGCCGGTGGCGCCTGCAGCGCCCGCAGCACAGCGGCGCACCAGCCCTGGTCGGCCTCGCTGAGCTGCGGGAAGGCCGCGGCAGCGGCGGCCACGGCGGTGGCGCGCCTGGCTTCGTCACCCGTGGCCGCGGCCACGCGAGCCAGGGCTTCCCAGGCGAAGAAGAACTCCAGCGCCGGCGCCGGTGGGTCTTGCGCCTGCACCGCGGCCAGGCAGGCCTGCGCGTGTGCGCGGGCTTCGTCGGTGGCGCCGGCGCGCGCGCAGCTCAGCGCCAGGCGGTAGTCGGCCCGCTCCACCTCCAGCCAGGTGCCGGCGCGCGCCCAGGCGCGCCGGGCCTGGTGGGCGGCCTGCAGCATCAGCGCCACCTGCGCGGGGCTGAGCGTGGTTTCGTCGTGCAAGTGGCCCGCGGTGTTGTTGGCGTTGACGGCCAGCGCGCGCACCGCCGGGTCGGCGCCGGGCAGCGCGGCGCAGGCGGCTTCGGCCTGCAGCAGCAGGGCGCTGGCACGGGGCGCGTCGGTGAAGGTGAGCAGGGCGCCCACCTGGGCGTCGAAGCGGGCGCGCTCGGCGGGCGGCGTGTCGGCAGGCAGGACGCCAGGTTCGCCGGCCGCCAGGCGCAGCGCCGTGCGGTGGCGCTGCAGCGCCTGCGCGGTGCTGCCGTCGGCGGCCACCGCGGGCAGGGCCGCCAGGGCCTGCTGCAGCGCCAGGCCCTCGCTCCACTGGCCCAGGTGCAGGCCTTGCACGTGCTGGGCGAGGAAGGCGAACTGCGCCACCTGCTCGTCGGTCTGCACCAGGGGCAGGCCCTCGGGCCGCAGCCGGGCGGCCACGGCGACGGGCTGGGTGGCGTGGTCGTTCCAGGCCTGGTCGAGGAAGCTGTCGAAGTCCATGGCGCGGCCCCGTGGGCGTTGGCAGGGGCGTTACCTTAGGGGCCCGGCGGGCGCCTGACCAGCCCCCGGGTCCGGGCCGGCGGCCCCGGCGGCTAAAATCGCCGGCTGTCTTTCAGGAGCTCTGCATCTCATGGCCGGTCATTCCAAGTGGGCGAACATCCAGCATCGCAAGGGCCGGCAGGATGAAAAACGCGGCAAGGCCTGGACGCGCGTGATCCGCGAGATCATGGTCGCGGCCCGCCTGGGCGGGGGTGACGCCACCGCCAACCCGCGCCTGCGCCTGGCCATCGAGAAGGCCAAGGCCGTGAACCTGCCGGTCGACACCGTCAAGCGCAACATCGATAAGGCCACCGGCAACCTCGAAGGCGTGAGCTACGAGGAAATCCGCTACGAGGGCTATGGCATCGGCGGCGCCGCGCTCATCGTCGACTGCATGACCGACAACCGCGTGCGCACCGTGGCCGAGGTGCGCCACGCCTTCAGCAAACACGGCGGCAACATGGGCACCGAAGGCAGCGTGGCCTTCCAGTTCAAGCACTGCGGGCAGATGGTGTTCGCGCCCGGCACCAGCGAAGACAAGGTGATGGAGGTGGCGCTGGAGGCTGGCGCCGACGATGTCATCACCGACGACGACGGCGCCGTCGAAGTGCTGTGCCCGCCCGCAGAGTTCGAGGCCGTGAAGGCCGCGCTGGTGGCCGCCGGTCTCACGCCCGAGGTGGCCGAAGTGACCTGGCGCGCCGAGAACACCGTGGAAGTGACGGGCGAAGACGCGGCGCGCATGCAAAAGCTGCTGGACGTGATTGAAGACCTGGACGACGTTCAAGACGTCTTCCACAACGCCGTGTTGTCCGAATGAGCGGCTTGAAGGCGGGCGCATGAAAGTTCTCGTCATCGGCGGCGGCGGCCGCGAGCACGCGCTGGCCTGGAAGCTGGCCCAGAGTGAACGTGTGCAGCGTGTTTACGTCGCGCCCGGCAACGGCGGCACGGCCACCGACCCGGCGCTACACAACCTGCCGCTGCACACGCCGCAGGAGCTGGCCGATTTCGCCGTGGCCGAGAAGATCGCGCTCACCGTGGTGGGCCCCGAGGCCCCGCTGGCCGCCGGCGTGGTGGACGTGTTCCGCGCCCGCGGCCTGCGCATCTTCGGCCCCACGCGTGCCGCGGCCCAGCTGGAAAGCAGCAAGGCCTACGCGAAAGAGTTCATGCAGCGACACGGCATCCCCACTGCGCTGTACGCCACCTTCACCAGCGCCGCCGAGGCCCACGCCCACGTCGACAAACACGGCGCGCCCATCGTCATCAAGGCCGACGGCTTGGCCGCCGGCAAAGGCGTGGTGGTGGCGATGACGCTGGAAGAGGCGCATGCGGCCATCGACGACATGCTGGTCGCCAACACCCTGGGTGTGCAGCACAACGTGGAAGGCGCGCGCGTCGTCATCGAAGAGTTCATGCAGGGCGAAGAAGCCAGCTTCATCGTGCTGTGCGACGGC
Source organism: uncultured beta proteobacterium (assembly GCA_963788035.1). Taxonomy (GTDB): domain Bacteria; phylum Pseudomonadota; class Gammaproteobacteria; order Burkholderiales; family Burkholderiaceae_C; genus Rubrivivax. The sequence goes on along the minus strand of CAWBFC010000006.1, from coordinate 1,612,066 downwards.
AGGCAGGTGCTCACCTTGGCCACCAGCCAAGACCACAAGCGCATCGGCGAAGGCGACACCGGCCCCAACACCGGCGGCATGGGCGCCTACTCGCCGGCCCCCGTGGTCACGCCCGACGTGCATGCGCGTGTGATGCGCGAGATCGTGCACCCCACCATCGCCGGCATGGCCAAAGACGGTGTTGCCTACACCGGCTTCCTCTATGCGGGGCTGATGATCGACGCTCAGGGCCAGCCGCGCACGGTGGAGTTCAACTGCCGCCTGGGCGACCCCGAGGCGCAGGTGATCCTGATGCGCCTGAAGAGCGATCTGTTCGAGGTGCTGATGCACGCCACCGACGGCACGCTCGACCAGGCCGAATTGCAGTGGGACCGCCGAACGGCCCTGGGCGTGGTGATGGCCGCGCACGGCTACCCGGCGGCGCCGCGCAAGGGCGATGCGATCACCGGCATCCCCTCGGGCGCGCCCGATCTGCAGGTCTTTCACGCGGGCACCACGCTGGCTGGCGGTACGCTGGCGGCCAGCGGCGGGCGTGTGCTCTGTGTCACCGCGCTGGGCGATTCGGTGCGCCTGGCGCAGCAGGCCGCGCTGGCGGCGGTGCGGCAGATCCAGTTTGACGGCGCCCAGTGGCGCAATGACATCGGGCACCGCGCCATAAAGAGCCCCCAAGCTCACTAGCGTTCGCCACCCCCCGCGGGGGCCGTCCGCCGCCGGTCCGGCGGAGCCGGTTCCAGGGCGGGTGGCTTGATCTGAATTCCCTTCACTCGGCTCACATCCATGATCGACACCGCCGCCGTTCGCGCTTACCTGCTGGGCTTGCAAGAAGGCATCGTGCTGGCCATGCAGGCCGAGGACGGCAAGACCTTTTTGCGCGATGGCTGGCAGCGGCCGGCCGGCGGCAAGCTGGAAGGCGACGGCCTCTCGCAGCTGGTGGAAGAGGGCGGCGTGCTGGAACGCGGCGGCTGCAACTTCAGCCACGTCAAGGGCGCCAGCCTGCCGCCGAGTGCCACGCAGCACCGCAGCGAGCTCGCCGGCGCGCCCTTCGAGGCCCTGGGCGTCAGCCTGGTGATGCACCCGCGTTGCCCTTATGTGCCCACGGTGCACATGAACGTGCGGCTGCTGGCGGCTTTTCCGGAAGGCAAGGCCCCGGTCACCTGGTTCGGTGGTGGCATGGACCTCACGCCCTACTACGGCTTCGAAGACGACGCGCGGCACTTCCACCGCGTCAACGCCGACGCCCTGGCGCCCTTCGGCGCCGACAAGTACCCGCGCTTCAAGGCCTGGTGCGACGAGTACTTTTTTCTCAAGCACCGCAACGAGCCGCGCGGCATCGGCGGCGTGTTCTTCGACGACTTCAACGAGGGCAGCTTCGAAGAGGGTTTCGCGATGATGCGCGCCGTGGGCGATGCCTTCATCCCGGCCTACCTGCCCATCGTGCAGCGCCGCCGCGAGACACCTTATGGCGAGCCGCAGCGTGATTTCCAGGCCTACCGCCGCGGCCGCTACGTCGAGTTCAACCTCGTGTGGGACCGTGGCACGCACTTCGGCCTGCACGGCGGTGGCCGCACCGAGAGCATCCTGATGAGCATGCCGCCCATCGTGAAGTGGCGCTACGACTGGAAGCCCGAGGCCGGCAGCCAAGAAGCACGCCTCTACAGCGACTTCCTGCGCCCGCGCGACTGGTTGAACGAATGACGGCCCAAGGTTTGGCGCTGCGTGAATAAACGCGTCGGCCTCTTCGGCGGCACCTTCGACCCCGTGCACAACGCGCACGTGGCGCTGGCTTTTGCCGCGCTGCGCGGCCTGCAGCTGGACGAGGTGCGCTGGGTGCCCACCGGCCATTCGTGGCAGAAGCACCACCGCGCCGCGAGCGCCGAGCACCGGGCCGCCATGGTGCGCCTGGCCATGGGCGACGAGCCGCGGTTTGTGCTCAGCCGCATCGAGATCGACCGCGCCGGCCCCAGCTACACGCTGGACACGGTGCGCGCGCTGCACGCCGCAGAGCCGGGTGTGGAGTGGGTGCTCATCATCGGACAAGACCAGTACGCCCGGCTGCACACCTGGCGCGATTGGCCGGTGCTGCTGGGCCTGGTGACGCTGGCCGTGGCCAACCGGCCCGGCACCGACCTCGCGCCTTCACCCGAGGTGCTGGCGCATCCGCACCGCGCGGTGCCGCTGCCCATGCTGGACATCAGCGCCACCGACATCCGCACCCGCATCGCTGCGGGGCAGGACATTTCGCAACTGGTGCCGCCCGAAGTGGCGCGCTATATTGAAACCCACGGCCTGTACCAGGCCCTCGCCAACGGCGAGCCCCCACCCCCACGGAGCTGAATCTGGACATCCGCAAGCTGCAACGCGCCATCGTCGACGGTCTGGAAGACGTGAAGGCCCAGCACATCGCTGTCTTCAACACCGAACACCTGAGTGCCATGTTCGAGCGCGTCATCATCGCCTCGGGCACCAGCAACCGGCAGACCAAGGCCCTGGCCGCCAGCGTGCGCGACAGCGTGCGCGGGCAGGGCTTCCAGGTGATGAGCACCGAGGGCGAGGACAACGGCGAATGGATCATCGTCGACTGCGGCGCCGCGGTGGCGCACATCATGCAGCCGGCCATCCGCGAGTACTACCACCTCGAAGAGATCTGGGGCGGCAAGGCCGTGAAGATGAAGATGGGCGCGGTGAAAACCGGCCTGGTGAAGGCCAGCGAGCCCGACGAAGACGAGGCGCCCGCCCGCAAGCCGGCGCGCAAGGCGGGCAGCACGGCGGCGGCCCCCGCGAAGAAGGCGGCCAAGGCGGCGCCGAAAAAGACGGCCGAGAAGACGGCCCAGAAGACGGCCGCAAAAAGCGCGCCCGCGAAGGCAGCACCCCCCAGAGCCGCGGCCCCGAAGGCCGCTGGCGCACCGCGCAAAGCGCCCGGCAAGACCCCGGTCAAGACCATCGTGGCGCCGCAGCCCAAGTCTGCCGCCAAGAAGACGGCGGCCAAGACCGTGGCCAAGAAGGCCGCGAACAAGAGCGCGGCCTACCAGCGTGTGGGCGCCCGCCGCCCCTCGGCCAAGACGGCCGGCGCTGCGGCGGCCCCGGCCCCGCGCAAGGCACCGGCGCGCAAGAAGAGCGCCTGAGCGCAGGCCTTTCTTCCGCGGGCTGAAGCCGGCCGCCGGCCATGAAGCTGCTAGTGGTGGCCGTGGGCCAACGCCAGCCCGCCTGGGCCGACGAGGCCTGGGCAGACTTCGCCAAGCGCTTTCCGCCCGAGATGCGCCTGGAACTCAAGGCGCTGAAGGCCGAAGCCCGCAGCGGCGGCAAGACCGCCGCGCAATGCATGGCCGCCGAAGCGGCGCGTTTCGAGGCTGCCTTGCCCAAGGGCTGCCGCCGCGTGGTGCTGGACGAACACGGCACCCGCCGCACCACCGCCCAGCTGGCCGAACGCCTGCCCTTGTGGCGCAGCGAGGGCCGCGACGTGGCGCTGCTGATCGGCGGCCCGGACGGGCTGGCGCCCGAGCTGAAAGCGACCGCCGACGAAACCCTGCGCCTGAGCGACCTGACGCTGCCGCACGCCTTCGCGAGGGTGCTGCTGGCCGAAGCGCTGTACCGCGGCTGGACACTGGCCAGCGGCCACCCCTACCACCGCGAATGAGGCCGTCCGGCACCGGCCGCGCCTGAGCGGCGCGGCCTGGCCTGAGAACCGGCCCTGAGAACGCGGCCCGCGAGCCGGGTCAGCCCGGTGCAGCGATCCCGCTCACCACAGCGGCGTGGCCAGGGCGTTGCCCTGCTGCGCCACGCGCAGATCGTTGGTGCCCAGGCTGCTGCAGGCCAGCAGCACGGCGCCGCCCGCACTGACGAGCCGCGGCCCCGCCTGCACGCCGCTGGCGCCTGCCAGCGCGCGCTGCGCGGTGAGCACATCGGGCGCTGCCAGTTCCACCCAGCGCTCCTTGTCCCGCTGGTGCAGCGCCACGGCGGGCAGCCCGCCGAGCACGAAGGGCCGCAGCAGTGGCGCGCGGGCGGCCTCGGGGGCCTTCACAAAGCTGGCCGGCGCGGTGCAGGGCGAGGCCAAGGCCGGCAGCGCCGCAGCGATGCTCAGCACGGCAGCCAGGGACAAACGCAGCACGGGGTTCAGGGCAGGCATGAGAGGCTCCACAACAAGGCCGCAAGTTTAATAACTGATTTAATGCGTGCGGTTCGATTGATATATCTCCATTTGCATATGAAGCACAGGCCCGCCGCGGAAGGCCGCGCCTGCGCCGCCGCCGCTGCGCCGGCCGTGCGCAGCCCTTGGGCAGGCCCGGCTTGGCCCCCCAGCCGGCCTGTGGAGAATGCAAGCCATGACACCGCATGAATTTGTGTACCTCGCCTCGCAGAGCCCGCGCCGCGCGCAGCTGCTCGACCAGCTCGGCGTGAAGCACCGCCCGCTGCTGCCCGATGCCGGCGAAGACGCCGAGGCCCTGGAAGCCGAGCGCAGCGGCGAGCCCCCGCTCGACTACGTGCAACGGGTCACGCGCCTGAAGCTGGACGCGGCGCGCAAGCGGCTGCGCCGGCGCGGCCTGCCGGTGGCGCCCATCCTGTGCGCCGACACCACCGTGGCCGTGGGCCGCCGCATCCTGGGCAAACCGGCCGACGCGGCCGAGGCCGCGGAGATGCTGCACCGCCTGTCGGGCCGCACCCACCGCGTGATGACCGCGGTGGCCGTGCAGGCCGGCGCCCAGGTTCACACGCTGACGCAGGTGTCGCGGGTGCGCTTCGCCGATCTCTCGGAGACCACCATCCGCCGCTACATCGACAGCGGCGAACCCATGGGCAAGGCCGGTGCCTACGCCATCCAGGGGCGCATGGCGGCGTGGATCGAACACATCGACGGCAGCCACAGCGGCATCATGGGCCTGCCGCTGTTCGAGACCACCCAGGTGCTGGCACGCGCCCGCGTGCGGCTGGAGCTCTGAGCATGAAGCCCCCAAGCTCACTTCGTTCGCAGCCCCCAGTGGGGGCGCTCAGGTCCTTCGTATCGGGCGTACGGACCTGACATGGCCACCCAAGACATCCTGATCAACTGGAGCCCGCAGGAAACGCGTGTGGCCGTGGTGGAAAACGGCGCCGTGCAAGAGCTGCACATCGAACGCACGCTCGAACGCGGCCAGGTGGGCAACGTCTACCTGGGCAAGGTGGTGCGGGTGCTGCCGGGCATGCAAAGCGCCTTCATCGACATCGGCCTGGAGCGCGCGGCTTTCTTGCACGTGGCCGATCTGCTGGGCGGCCCGCCGCGCCACGAAGGCCGCAACGACGCCCCGCTGGTGCCCATCGAAAAGCAGGTCTTCGAAGGCCAGACGCTGACGGTGCAGGTCATCAAGGACGCCATCGGCACCAAGGGCGCGCGGCTGTCCACCCAGGTGAGCATCGCCGGGCGCATGCTGGTTTTCCTGCCGCACGACAAACACATCGGCATCAGCCAGAAGATCGGCAGCCACGAGCTGCGTGAAGCCTTGCGCGCGCGCGTGCAGGCGCTGGCCGGCGAGGGGCCCGACAAGGGCGGCGGCTTCATCCTGCGCACCAATGCCGAAGAAGCCAGCGATGGCGAGCTGGCCGAGGACATCGCCTACCTGCGCCGCGCCTGGGCGCTGATCCGCGAAGGGGGCCAGAAGCTGCCGCCGGGCAGCCTGCTGCACCAAGACCTGAGCCTGGCCGAACGCGTGCTGCGCGACCTGGCCAACGAGCACACGCACAGCATCCGCATCGACAGCAAGCTGCAGTGCGAGGCGCTGAAGCGTTTTGGCGAGACCTACATGCCCGGCGCGGTACACAAGCTCGAGCACTACAAGGGCGAGCGCCCCATCTTCGACCTCTTCGGCATCGAGGAAGAACTCGCGCGCGCCTTGGCGCGGCGTGTGGACCTGAAAAGCGGGGGCTACCTCATCGTCGACCAGACCGAGGCCCTGACCACGGTGGACGTGAACACCGGCGGCTTTGTCGGTGCGCGCAACTTCGACGACACCATCTTCAAGACCAACCTGGAGGCTGCCGGCGCCATTGCGCGGCAGCTGCGGCTGCGCAACCTGGGCGGCATCATCATTGCCGACTTCATCGACATGACGCGGCCCGAGCATCAAGAGGCCGTGCTTGCCGAACTGCGCAAGCAACTGGCGCGCGACCGCACGCGCACCACGGTGAGCGGCTTCACGCAGCTGGGCCTGGTGGAGATGACGCGCAAGCGCACACGCGAGAGCCTGGCGCACATGCTGTGCGAGCCCTGCCCCACCTGCCAGGGCCGCGGCCAGGTGAAGACGGCGCGCAGCGTGTGCTACGACATCCTGCGCGAGATCCTGCGCGAGGCGCGGCAGTTCTCGCCCAAGGAGTTCCGCGTCATCGCCAGCGCTGCCGTGGTGGAGATGCTGCTCGACGAGGAGAGCGTGCACCTGGCGGGCTTGAGCGAGTTCATCGGCAAGCCGATCTCGCTGAGCGCCGAGCCGACCATGAACCCGGAGCAGTACGACATCGTTCTGATGTGAAGCTCACGGGGCCTCATCCCGTGTCTCGTGGTCCACGCTGAGGCCCTCATGCAGCGGCGCGCAGCTGCGGCATGCGCGACAAGGCGTGCAGCAGCTGCCGCACCGTGCGGTGCGCGGTTTTCTGGCGGATGGCGCCGATCTGCGTCAGCACCGTGGCCACCGACACGCCGCGGCTGCGTGCGATGTCGGCGGCCTGCATGCCCAGGCACAGCTGGCGCAGCACCTCGCACTCGGTGGCGGTCATGCCGTGGCGCAGCGCGAACATCTCCAGTTCCACCGCGCCGCAGAGGTCTTCGCGGCCGAAGATCGCAAAGGCCAGGCCCTGGCCGTCGTTGTCGATCGGCGTCAAGGCCGCGTAACCGCGCGGCACGGCGCTGGCCGATTCATCGGGTATGGGCAGCAGGCCTGGCAGGCCGGTTTCGGGCGCTGCAAAAGCCACCAGTTCACGCCGCGCTTTCACGCACACGTTGACCAGGGCTTCGGCCCAGCGCTGCGGCAGCGTGCAACTGCCGCCCACCGGCCCGCGCAGCCAGCCCAGGCGCAGCAGCAGCGAACGGGCGGCGCTGTTGGCGTAAAGCACGCGGCCGTGGGCGTCGAACACCGCCAGGCCATGGCCCAGGTGTTCCACCCCCGCCATCAGCATCGCCGTGGGCGCCAGCGCGAAGCCCGGGCCGCTGCCCGCCTCGGCGCGTTCCTGCGGCGCCGGGTCTGCGGCCCAGGCGCCGCGGGCCGCGGGCCGGACGGTGTGGAGGCTCTGTGCTTGCATGGTGTTCCCCTGTTGTGCTGATGTTCGGCGCGATGCTAGGCACGCAGCCCCGCCACAGCCATTCAACCGATGGTCCGCGAGGCCCACCCCGGGCGTGCAACCTTGGTTGCAGACCGAAGCGGGGCCGGCGCGGCCGGCCGCCGGTGCTAAGGTGCCTGAACGCCGCGCGCAGCCTGTGCGCGGGCCATCCGACCTTTCTCAGCACGCTCGGCCGCCCTCACCTTGAACGCCCTCATCGTCGATGACCACCCGCTGTTCGGCGAAGGCCTGAAGCTGCTGCTGGGCGCCGCCATGCCCGCGCTGCAGGTGCGCTGCTGCACACGCGGCGACGACGCGCTGGCGCAACTGCAGCAACGGCCTTGCGAGCTGGTGCTGCTCGACTGGAACCTGGGCACGCAGCCCGGCGGAGCAGCGCTCATCACGGCGCTGAAAGCCGCCGCGCCGATGGTGCGTGTGGTGGTGGTCTCGGGCGAAGGCGGGGCGGCCGTGGTGCGCCAGGCCATCGAGGCCGGCGCGGTGGGTTTTGTGCCCAAGGAAAGCACGCCGGCACTGCTGGTGGACGCGCTCTCGGTCACCGCCCACGGCGGCATCTACCTGCCGGCTGCGGTGCTGGGCGCGGCGCTGGCAGAGGCCGCCTCCGCCGGGGCCGACAGCGCTGCAACGGCCAGCGCCGGCGCGCCCATGGCCGCGATGAAGACCCTGGCCGAGGTCTTTCCGCAGCTCACGCCGCGGCGCCTGGAGGTGCTGGACCACGTCGCGCGGGGCATGTCGAACAAGCAGATCGCGCGCGCGCTCGGCATCGACGACGACACCGTCAAGCAGCACCTCAACAAGGTCTATGCGCAGCTGGGCGTGGCCTCGCGCACCGAGGCCGTGTACCTGATGGCGCGGCGCGGCGTGCGCCTGGCCTGAAGGGCCGAGGGCCCGGCCTCAGACCAGGCCCCCCCAGTGCCCGCGGGCCTGGCCGTCGGCACCGATGAAATCGACCGTGAGCCGGGCCGGGCCGCTGCCGCCTTCGATCTGCAGCAGCGCCACGCCGTCGCCGCGGAGATTCGGCGCCAGCGTGCGCACCTGCACCTGCAACGGCGGACCGCCATGCTCGGGATGGAGCTCGAAGTCGTCGTCGCCCTGCAGGTCCAACTGCCGGCCGTTGGCGAAGGGGAAGGGCGCGTACAGCGCCGAGCTGTGTACCGAGAGCAGTTGCAGCGGCTTCCCGTCGCCGCGACGCACTGTGATTTGGGCCAGAAAGGGGTGGTGCTCGTCGCCGGAGAGAAACACCGTGCGCTCGATGCCGTGGTCCAGCAGAAAGCCCAGCAGCCGCGCCATGTCGGCCGGCTGGCCGCACCAGGCGTCGCTGGCGGCGGCGTTGGGGCGGGTGTGCGCATGGTGCTTGTCGTCGCGCGCGCTGGCCGCGTGGCGCGGCAGCAGCGCCGAGGGTGTGGCGATGAACTTCACGCGTTTGGCGTGGCGCAGCAGCCAGGTTTCGAGCTCCGCGAACTGCGCCTCGCTGATCAGCTGCGGCCTCGGCTCGGGGCTGCGCGGCAGCGTGTCCGGGCCCTGCGGCGAGTCCGGGCCTTGCGGCGTGCGCGGGCCCTGCGGCGTGCGCGGGCGCGGCGGCATGCGCTGGCGCTGGCTGCGGGTGTCCAGCAGCCGGAAGGCGTGCCCGCCGCAGAAAAACTCGCTGTCGCCGTTGGCGATGTGGCGGGCGCCCTCGCGCATCTGCTGGTAACGCAGGAAGGCGGCCAGGCCGGCTTTGCGGGCCTGTTCCAGCGCGGCGCGGCGCGCTTGCACCCCGGCCGTGTGCAGCTTGCTCTTTTCCGCGCGGGGCAGCGGCAGCTGCTCCCAGTTGTCGACGAGCTCGTGGTCGTCCAGCAGCATGTGCGTGGGCATCTGCTGCATCACCTGGCGCAGGCCCGCCAGGTCGAGCGCGCGCTGGTGCGGCACGTTGTAGAGCTCGTCGCGGCGCCGGGGGTCGACGAGGCCGGCGGTGGCGTCGGCGTAGATCTGGTCGCCCACGAACAGCGCGAAATCGGGCGGGCCGCCTGCCGTTTGCGACAGGATGGCCTGCAGCGACAGGCTGGCCGGGTCCGCGTCAAAAAGGCCGGCCGGGTACTGGCAGCTGCCGAGTGCAAAACGCAGGGCCATGGGCGCCATGGGCGCCGGCAGGGCCTCGGGCGCTGCTTCCAGCGCGGGCGCGTCGGTGTAGATCGCCTGCATGCGGCACAGGCGGTCACGCCGCACCAGCACGGCCGCGGCGGCCGTCGGGCTGCGTGCCAGCCACCATTGCTGCACCGCGGCGCGCACGGTGGGCGTCGGGTGGAAGGCGTCGGGGTCGGCAGGCGGCGCGCCCCGTGCCCGCGCGCCCGGTGCGCCCGGTGCGCCGGCCGCGCCGATGAAGGGCACCTGGTCGGCGTCGTAGACCAGCACGGCCAGCCAGTCGACATCGGGCGCCAGCGGCGGGCTGGCCATCAGCCAGCGCTCGCTGCGGCCGGGCGCGCTGGCCGCCCAGGGCAGCGTGGGGTCTATGGGCCACTGCGCCGGGTCCACGGCGGGCAGGCCTGCGCCGGCTGGTTCCGCCGGTGCCGTTGGTGAAGGCAACGACGCCGGGCGCTGCACGGGCACCAGCACCAGGCGCGCTTCGCCGCGGTCGGGGCGCAGCATGGCACCCACGGTGGGCTGCACCGGCCGCCCGGGCACTGCGCCGGCCTGCCCCGGCGCCACCAGGCGCGGGCCGACCCAGGGCTCGAAGACCACCGGCGCGCCCACGGCGGCCTGCGGCGCCGGCTGCGGCGTCTGTGTGAAGAAGGCTTGAACCTCTTTGAAGACCTGCTCCCGCTGCAGGCCGATGAGCACGTCCTGGTGCCCCATGCCTGGTGGCACCCAGGACCGATGCGCAATGCCCGCGGCTTGCAGGTGCTGGCCCAGCAGCACCTGGGTGTGCGGCGAGACCAGGCCGTTGTCCTCGCCGGTCATCGAGAAGGTGGGGATGCCCGTCCAGCGTGCTTTCAGCCGCTGCTGCGTGACGAACTCGCCGCGGCCGCGCTGGTTGGTGATGGCGTCGCGCAGCACGAAGTGGATGGTCTGCGACACGGTGTCGAGGTTGATGGCCCCGAACAGGTCGTCGATGGCCTGCAGCACTTCGGGCGCTACGTTGTGGGCGTTGAAATCGCGGCCGTAGAGCGCGTCCATGCGGTGGCGCGTGCCCACCCAGGGGCGGCTGGCGCCCAGCGGCCACCAGGGGTTCTCGATGTCGTAGTCCTCGCGCGGGTAGGGCAGGCTCGCGAGCAGGCGGTCGAGCAACTGCTCGCCCAGGCCGGGGCGCGCGCTGGCGCGGAACTGGTAGTCGCCCTGGAGCAGCCAGCGGCGCAGGTACTGCATCAGCGCGGCGCGCATCACGTTGTCGTCGCTGTAGCGCAGCACCGGGCCCTTCTGGCTCAGCACCACCCGGCGCACGGTGGGGTGGGGCTGGCCGGCTTCACGCGGCGGGCCGTTGAAGGCCGCCAGCACGCCCAGCTGCTCGGCGCTGAGGAAGGTGTCCACGCCCAGGTCTTGTTTGCCGTGGCGCACGTCTTCGGCATCGGTCAGCAGCGCCATCGACAGCATCACGCAGCCGATGCAGTGCGCAAACACATCGGGCCGCTGCCCGGTGAGCTGGCGCACGTGCAGCAGCGCGGCCGGCAGGTCGACGAGCGCGGCGTCTTCCATGGCCCAGGGCCAGCGGGCGCTGTCGAGTGCGGTGCTGGTGCGCAGGTCCAGCACCCACACGTCGCGCCCCTGGTGCCAGAACCAGCCCGCGGCGCTGCTGTCGCCCAGGCTGGGGTGGGTGAAGGTGTTGCCGCTGACGCTGTAGCCGTGGATGAAGACCAGCGGCTCGGCCGCGCTGCGCCCGTCCAGCGCGTGCTGGCGGGCGTAGCGCGTGAGGCGGATGGTCAGCGGTTGCCCGGCCTGCGGCGAGCCCGCCGGCCAGACGCCCACGCGCAGCGCCGTGATCTCGGGCTCGGGCAGGCCGCGGATGACACCCGGCGCGCGCTGCGGTTCACGCTCGGCGTCGGCGGGCAACCAGCTGTCGGGCTTGCGGAAGGTCCACAAGTGGGTGGAGAGCATCACGCGGAAGAGGTAGAGCGCCAAGCTCAGCAGCTCGGCCAGGGCCTCGGCCTGGTGGCGCTGCTGCGTGATCTTCAGCAGCGGCGAACGCTGGGCCGCCAGGAAGCGGGTGTCGAGGTCGAGCACGGCGGCCTTTTGGGCACTCAGGCCCGATGCCGGGAAGGCCTGAAGCTGCAGCTGCGTGAGCTGTGTCCACGGGTTGGCGCGGCGCGCGTAGGTGATGCACTTCTGGCCGCCGATGCGGTCGCCGGGCTTCAGCAGGGTGCGCAGCCGGGCTTGGAGTGCCTGCACCTCGGGCGCAGGGGCGGCGGTCCTGGGCGGCAGGGGCAGTGTTTCGTGAATCTGCAGCGTGTAGTCGAAGAGGCGCCTTTCGCCGGCCCGCGTGGCGAGCTTGGCAGCCTGTTTGACCTTGCTGCACAAACGCATGCTGCGCCCCGCCTTCTCGGGCCGAGCGCTCTCTGCGGAGCGAAACCTCTGGCGCAGGCTCTGCATCACGTCGCGCAGGCCGCGGTTCAGGAACCACGCCGAGCCGCTGTGCCACAGCCGCCCCCAGGGCCCGGTGTCGGCGCGGTGCAGAAAACGCATGCTGCCGCCCAGGCTGGCCTTGAACACCACGTAGGGCCGGCGTTCTTCGTCGCTGGCGGCGGCCAGGTGCTCGTCGTTCCAGACTTGATCGCTGAAAAGCCGCAGCCGCGATTGTTGGGTGTCGAGTTGCATCGGCAGCCGCTGCGGGCCCATCAGCCCGGCGATGGCGGTTTCCACGAAGGCCAGGGTCAGCTCGACGCGGTAGTCCTGGCCGTCCTGCAGCCTCACCTTGCCGCCCAGGCGCTCGGTGATGCGCACCTGGGTGCGTGCGGGCCTTGGCGGCGCCGCGGGCGCGGGCTTCAACGCCGGCAGCGGCACCGGCAGCGTGGGCAGCGAAGGCGCCGCCGCCGTGCCGTCATCGGGCGCGGGTGCTGTGGCTGCATCGGGCGGCAGCCGCCAGCGGCTCTCGTCCTGCACCAGCTGCTCGATGGCATGGGCGGCCAGCGCGGCGATGGTGAGGCCCGGGTTGGCGCCCAGCGAGCAGGGCACGATGGCGCCGTCCAGCACCAGCAGGCCGGGGTGCACGGGCGCAGCCTCACCCGGCTGAACGGGCGGCGCGCTGCCGTCGAAGACGCGGCCGCCGCTATCGACCACGCCCTCGCCGGCATGGCGGCCGATGGCGCAGCCGCCCAGCGGGTGCACCGTCAGCACCGGGCCGCGCGGCTGGCTCACCAGCCCGGCCAGCCCCTCGGGCAGCAGCTGCCACAGCGGGTTGGCAACCACGGTGCGCTGTGGGTCGGCCTGCGCCAGCTGCACCAGCGCGCGGTGGGCGTCGTCCAGGTGCTGGCCCTTGCGCGCGGCCGGCCAGTGGATGCGCAGGTTGCCCATGGTGGGCACGTCGGTGTCGCCGCGTGTCGGGTCGGCCAAGCCCAGGCTGCCGCCAGCGTCGTCGTGGCCGATGGCGCCCACCAGCAGCGTGCCGCCCATGGTGGCTGCGTCCACCGCCAGCGGGTCGGCCTGCTCGCTGTCGTGCCGGCCGCAATCGGCTTTCGGCAGGTCGTGCAGCGTGCGGGCGGTGGTGACGGTTTCTTCGAACAGGCGCTTCAGCGGCCCCGGCACTGAAAACTCCTGCAGCCAGAACGGCCGCTCGGGCTGGCGCAGCGGCGCCGCAGCATCGGCCGGCGTGGGCGCCAGGCCCTGCAGCGGCACCGCGGTGGTGATGGTGGGGCCGACGTGGCGCGCGTCGTGCAGCTGGTCTTCATCGGCTGCGCCGTTCACCGGCGCCTGCAGGCCCTGCACGGCCGCGATGTTGTCGCCGTTGCACGAGAACTTCTCGCCCAGGCGCTGTGAAAACTGCAAGCCCTCGTTGCGCGAGCGCAGCAAGATCTCGGTGCTGCCCAGCGTGCCCGCCGCGAGGATGACCTTGTGCGCGAACACGTGCAGCACGCCTTCTTCACGCAGCTGCAGCCGCGGGTCGGTGTGGGCCACGCGCAGCAGCCAGGGCGCCGGTGGGGCCTGGCCCTTGCGTTCCTCGGCCTTCAGCACCGAAGTCACGCTGGCCTCGGTGACGAGCGTGGCGCCTGCGTCCTCGGCCAGCCACAGCAGGTTGCGGTCCAGCGAATCCTTGGCGCCGGTGGTGCAGCCCGTCATGCAATCGCCGCAGTGCACGCACACGGGCAGCTGCTGTTGGGCGAAGTTCGGGCCGGCGTCCAGCGCCACCGTCAGCGGCGGCAGCCGGGCGGCCTGTGGGCCGGCGAGCTCGGCCACCGCGCGCAGCTTGATCGGCAGCGGCCCGGCGCGCCGGATGTCGTTGTGCTGCCACTGCTCATCGCGCAGCACCTTGGCGCCCAGCCAGCGGCGCGCTGTTTCGAAGTGCCCACCGGCCTTCACGGTGCGCATATGCGCCGCGAAGTGCGGGTCTTGCAGCGCGTCGGGGTCGGGTTCGAGCATGACGCCGGCGTTGATCAAGGAACCACCGCCCAGGCCGTTGGCCACCAGCGCGTTGACGTCGTCGCCCAGGCGCAGGTCGAAGAGGCCGCTGTGGCCGGTGACCTCGGCGCTGTTCTGCCGCGCCAGGCGCAGCTCTCGCGGCAGCTCGCCGAAGCGGGCCGGAAAGTCTTCGGGCCTGAACTCGCGCCCGCGCTCCAGCACCAGCACGCGCAGCTTCTCAGGCTCCTCGCCTTGTCCCCTGTCCACCTTGCAGCGCGCCAGCTGGTAGGCCGCCACGCTGCCGCCGTAGCCGCTGCCGACGATGACCACGTCGTAGACCACGGGCTTCGCGCTCTGCGCGGCGCCGAACTGCAGCAGCGACTGCGACAGCCGCAGCGGCTCGCGCTGGTGCTGGGGCAGCGGGGACAGATCCCGGGTCTCGTTCGGCATCGGGGCTCCAGGGGGTGCGGTGCGAGGCGCCGGGCTGCGAGGGGCGGCAGGGGCTGACAGGGCTGACAGGGCTGCAGGTCTAGCGGGGCAGGGCCTGCAGCAGCGCTTGCAGCTGCACGGGCTTGTACAGCAGCGGCACGCCCGCGGCGCGCGCTTCGAGCATGCGGTCGGGCGCCGTGTCCCCAGTGATGAGGACGGCGTGCACCGCCGGCTGGTGGGCACGCACTGCGGCGATGGCCTGCAGCCCGCTGCTGCCACCGCGCAGGCGCAGGTCGCTGAGCACCAGATCCAGCGGGCCGGCCGCGGCGCGGCGGGCCGCCTCTTCCACGCTGTCGGCCACCCACACTTCGCAGCCCAGGCCCTGCAGCAGCAGCGTGGTGCTCAGCCGCACCAGGGCTTCGTCGTCGATCACCAGCACCCGCAGGCCTGGCGGCAGCGCGGGCGTTGTGGCGCCAGGCGTGGCCGGCGCCGGTGCTGCGGCATCCGCGGCCGGTTGGTGTACCGGCAGGGCCAGGCTCACCGTGGTGCCGCTGCCCGGTGCCGATGTCAGCTGCAACTGCACGCCCAGCAGCCGGCACAGGCGCTGCACGATGGACAGGCCCAGGCCCAGGCCCTTGAGGCGGTCGCGCTCCACATTGCCCACCTGGTAGAACTCGCGGAAGACGCGTTGCTGCTCGTGCAGCGGGATGCCGATGCCGTCGTCCTGCACCCACAGCGAGGCCGCGTGGCCGCCCTCGGCCAGCGCCAGGCCCAGGCGCACCTGGCCGCCGGCGGGCGTGAACTTCAAGGCGTTGTCGGTGAGGTTGCTCAGCACCCGCAGCAGCAGCGTGCCGTCGGTCTCCACCTGCACGGCCTCGCAGGCGGGCGTGATGTGCAGGCTCAGCTGCAGCCCGCGCTCTGCGGCCACGGGCGCGGTGGCGCGCTGGTGGCTGCGCAGCAGCGCTGCCAGCACCAGCGGTGCGCGCTCGACGCTGACCACGCCGGCATCGAGCTTGGACACATCCAGCAGCGTCTCCAGCTGTTTGGACAGCGACTGGTTCACCGTGCCCAGCAGCTCGACGATGCCCTGGGCCTCGGCCGGCAGCTCACGCAGGCTCAGCGCCGCCACCAGCACGTTCATGCTGTGGATGGGCTGGCGCAGGTCGTGGCTGGCAGCGGCGAGAAACTGCGTCTTGGCGCGGTTGGCCTCGCCGGCTTCGTCCAGCGCCTGCGCCAGTTCGCGGTTGCGCGCCTGCTCGCCGAAACGAAAGCGGGTCACCTCCTGCAGCAGCGCGGCCGATTGCTGGCCCACCGACACCAGGAAGAGCTGAAAGAACAGCACCAGGCCGGCCAGGCCGAGCTCGGCACCGCTGCCGTCGGCCTGCGCCACCAGGGCCCAGGCCAGCGACAGCGGCAGCAGCATGGGTGCGGTGTAGGCCACGAACACCGAACGGAAGCCCGAGGTCGTGGCCACCGAGGCCGTGGCCGTGGCCAGCAGGATGATGGACAGCGCCGCGCGTTCCAGCTCCGACAGGCTGCCGAAGGCCAGCAGCGGCGCGGCCATCAACAGGCCGTTGACCACCAGCACGGCCATGATGCGGCGCGTGCGGCCGGCGGCGTCGGCGGCGGCGCGCACCCAGTGCTCGGAGTAGCGGTAGCGCAGCCCGGTGACGCACACCGCCAGCGCCAGCCAGGCCCAGGCCAGCGGGCTGGTGGTGGCGCCCCACCACACCCAGGCCACCACGCAGGCCGCCAGCAGCAGGCCGAACTGCGCGCGCCGGTTCTGGGCCAGGAACAGATCGACGAATCGGCCGTGGGCGTAGGCCTCCAGCTCGTCGGTGGGGGCGGGCGCCGGGGGCAGGGCCAGAGGGGCTGCGGGTGGGTTCACGGGCGCGGATGCTGGGGCCGTTGTGCGCTGAATGCAACCAGGTGTGAAGGGCGTGCGGCCGGGCCCGGTTTCGGTGCGTCGGTGGGCGGCCCTGGCATAGTGGCTGGGCTGCCGTCACCCCACCCGATGCCCTCGCCCTTGCCCTTGCCCGCCGCGCTGCGCCAGAAGCAGCGCTGGATCACGCCCGAAGCGCTGAACCTCGCGCCCGAACTCATAGGCCAGCCGCTGGGCACCCCCTGGCGGCGTGCGCTGGCCATGGCGGTGGATCTGTCGGTGGTGGGCCTGCTCACCGGCGTCAGCGGGGCCTGGTTGTGGGCGGGCCTGGCGCTGGTGCTGCTGCAACTGCGCAACCGCCCGCGCCACGCCCCGGCCCGCCGGCGCCTGTGGGTGGGCTGGGTGGCGGCAGCCTTCATCGCCTGGCTGGCGCTGGAAGAGGCGGGCAACCAGTGGCAGGCCTGGCAGGTACCCGCGGTGGGCGCTGCCGATGCAGTGGCAACGCCTGATGACGATGCGCCCGACAGCACCCCGGCGGCGGCTGCAGCGGCCCGCCTCGCGGCCGCTGCCGTCAGGGGCCCCGCCGCCAGCGCTGCCAGCGCCGCCGGTGCAGCATCGGCCGCCAGCGCGCCCAGCGATGCCGAACGCATCATCGAGCTGGAAGCCCGGCTGGCCGACGCGCTGAAAGAAGCCCGCCATGCCCAGCGGGCCCTGGAAGAGCGGCCCGCCGGCGTGCGCGAACACGTGACGCGCTTTCTGGACGATCTTGGCGCCGGGCTGGGCTGGGGCATCGTCTACTTCTCGCTGCTGCCGGCCTGGTGGGGCGGCCAGACTGTGGGCAAGAAGCTGCTGCGCCTGCGCGTGGTGGAACTCACCGGCAAGCCCATGACGGTGCTGCGCTCGCTCAAGCGCTACGGCGGTTATGCCGCCGGCCTGGCGACGGGCGGGCTGGGTTTTCTTCAAGTGCTGTGGGACCCCAACCGCCAGGGCTTGCACGACAAGGCGGCGCACACGGCGGTGCTGGACCTGCGGCCTGGCGCCGCGCCGGCACCGGCCCTCCCGCTGCCCGCCGCGCAGCCCGCCGCGCAGCGGTCCCCCGAGGCCCTGCCACCACCGGCCTGAGGGCCCCCACGTTTGCCGCAGCTTGTGGCCGCCGGGGGCGCTGCCTAGACTGCCGCGCACGATGCAAGCCGCCCTCAACGAACGCCTCACCCGCATCGGCCCCGGCACGCCTTGCGGCGAACTGATGCGCCGCTATTGGCAGCCCGTGGCGCTGCTCGACGAGTTCGACCCCGCGCTCGACCCGCGCATGGCCGTGCGCCCGCTCAAAGCCGTGCGCCTGCTCGGGCAAGACCTCGTGCTCTTCCGCGACGAGGCCGGCCGCTACGGCTTGCTCGACCGTGACTGCCCGCACCGCGGCGCCGATCTCGCGTTTGCGCGGCACGAAGGCGACGGCATCCGCTGCCCCTTCCACGGCTGGAAGTTCGACGCCAGCGGCCGCTGCCTGGAAACACCCGCCGAGCCGCCTGTGAACGGCCAGCCCAGCACGCTGTGCCAGCGTGTGCGCCAGCGCAGCTACCCGCTGCGCGAGGTGGCCGGTGTGCTCTTCGCCTACCTCGGGCCCGAAGACCAGCCGCTGCCCGTGCTGCCGGCCTTCGACGCCTACACCGCGCCGGCCACCCATCGCTTCGCCTTCAAGGGCCTGTGGCACGCCAACTGGCTGCAGGCCTTCGAGGTGGGCATCGACCCCGCGCACCCGAGCTTTCTCCACCGCTACCTGGAAGACGAAGACGCCGACCCGGCGCGCGCCTACGGCCGGCAGTTCCGCGCCGCCAGCGCGGGCGAAGTGGATGGTGAACGCTGGCCCATGACACGCGTGATGCGCGAGTTCTGCAGCCCCGAGATCCAGCACACCGCGGTGGCGCCGGGCCTCACGCGGCTGACGGCGCTGCGGCGCCTGAACGACGAGCTCACGCACGTGCGTGTGACGCACGCGGCCTTCCCGCACACCTTCGTCATCCCCTTGAGCGAAACGCTCACCATCACGCAGCTGCACGTGCCGGTGGACGACACCCACACCTACTGGTACAGCTTCTTCACCAGCTTCGCCGGCCCGCTGGACCAGGCCACCATGCGCGCGCAGCGCCTGGCGCACATCAGCCTGCCCGACTACGTGCCAAAAAACGGCCGCCACAACCAGTGGAATTTCAACGCCGAAGAGCAGCGCACGCGCACCTACCTCGGCATGGGCGAAGAAGACATCAACCTGCACGACCAGTGGGCCGTGGAAAGCATGGGGCCGATCCAGGACCGCACGCGTGAGCACCTGGGCACGAGCGACAAGGTGATCATGGCGAACCGGCGCACCTTGATGCAGGCCATCGATGCGGTGGAAGCCGGTGGCACGCCGCCGATGGTGCTGGGGGCTGAAGCCGCTGCGGGGCTGCAAGGCCCTGACACCATCGACTGCATCGCGCCCACCGAAGGCTGGGCCGCGCACTGGCAGGCCGCCGCGGCGGCCAAGCGTGCCGGGGCTGCGTGGCTGGCTGATGCGCCTGCAGCAGCCGCCGAACAGCAGCCTGCATGAGCCTCGCCGGGCGTTGCGGCGCGCACGGCCCGGCGCGCGAGGCGGCCTGCGCCAGCGTTCTGCAGCAGGTGCGCGAGGCGGGCTTGCAGCAGGTGCGCGTGGCCTGGGCCGACCTGCAGGGCCAGCACCGCTGCAAGACCCTGCCGGTGGCCCACGCGGCCGGGCAGGCCGCGCTCGCCGCGGCGCTGCAGGGCGGCATCGGCATGGTCAGCACGCTGCTGCTCAAGGACAGCAGCGACCGCACCGCGCTGCCGGTGTTCGACGCCGGTGCGCTGGCCGCGGTGCCAGGGCTGGTGGGCTATGGCGCGGCCAATAACGTGCTGCTGCTGCCGGTGCCCGAGAGCTACACCGTGCTGCCCTGGGCGCCGCAGGTGGGCTGGCTGCGCGCCGAGCCCTGGTGGCCCGACGGCCGCCCCGTGGCCGCCGACCCGCGGCGCGTGCTGCAGCAGGCGCTGGCCGAATTGGCGGCCTTCGAAGGCGCCGGCCTCACGCTGCACTGCGGGCTGGAGCTGGAGTTCCACGTCCACCGCATCACGGACGACGGCCTGGCCGCCGAGGGCCCGGCTGCCGGCGCCTGGCCGGCCGAAGCGCCCGCGCTGCGCCACACCCACCCCGGCTGGCAGCTGCTGAGCGAAGCGCACACCGACGCCTGCGACGAGGTGTTGCAGACCGTGCAGCGCACCGCGCTGGGCCTGGGCCTGCCGCTGCTGTCGCTGGAAATCGAGATGGGCCCGAGCCAGTTCGAGGCCGTGTTCGCGCCCACCGATGCGCTCACCGCGGCCGACCAGGCCCTGGCCTTCCGCAACGGCCTGCGCCAGGCGCTGCGCCGCATCGGCTTCCACGCCAGCTTCGCCTGCAAGCCGCCGCTGGCTGGCAGCGTGGGCAGCGGCTGGCATCTGCACCAGTCGCTGGTGGATGCGCAAGGCCGCAAGGTTTTCATGCCGCAAGCGGCGGGCCGTGCCGAACGGCCGGCCCACGATGCGCAACGCTGGCTCTCGCCGATGGGCGCGCACTGGCTGGCCGGCCTGCTGGCCCATGCATGCGGCCTGACGGCGCTGAGCGCGCCCAGCATCCCGGCCTATGCGCGTTACCAGGGCGGTGTGATGGCACCGCGGGCGGCCGTCTGGGGCCGCGACAACCGCGGCGCGATGCTGCGCGTGGTGGGCAGCGACGCCGCCGACGAAGCCGACCCCGCCACGCGCATCGAAAACCGCCTGGCCGAGCCCTTGGCCAACCCCTACCTGCTGCTGGCTGGGCAGGTGTTCGCCGGCCTGCACGGCCTGCGCGCCGCGCTGCCCGCCCCGGCCGGCAGTGAGGCGCCCTACGACCCCGCGCACCCCGCGTTGCCCGCCACGCTGGACGAAGCCCTTGCGGCCCTGGAAGCCGATGCGGTGCTGATGCTGGGCCTGGGCGCCCCCATGGCCGCCGTCTACACCGCCGTGCGCCGGCAGGAACTGGCGCGCCATGCGGCTGCTACGGACAAGCCGGCGTGGGAACGCAGGGAATACTTCGCCAGATCCTGAGGCCTCAACGGCCCCACAACAACGACATGACCAAGATCCAACTCCACCTGCAAGACAAGGACGGCAGCCATCACACCGTGATGGCCCGCGTGGGCCGCAGCCTGATGCACGCGGCCGTCGACGCCGGCATGGACGGCATGGCGGCCGATTGCGGCGGCAGCCTGAGCTGCGCCACCTGCCACGTCATCGTGGCGCCGGCCTGGGCCGAACAACTGCCCGAGCCCGCGGCCGACGAGCTGGCCATGCTGGAGATGACCGCCGCCCCGCTGGAGCCGGGCAGCCGGCTGTCGTGCCAGATCCGCCTGAGCACGGCACTGGACGGGCTGCAGGCGCGTTTGCCGGCCACCCAGTACTGAGAAGGCCGCCGCCCCATGCGTTTGCTCTCCACCCTGGCGCGGCTGTGTGCCGTGCTGGCCGGTGTGCTGCTGACCGTCATCACGCTGATGACCTGCGCCAGCCTCATCGGCCGCAACACCACCGGCTGGACGCTGGTGGGCGATTTCGAACTCTCCGGCGCCGCGGCTGGCGCGGCCATCGCGCTCTTCATGCCCTGGTGCCAGGTGCGGCGCGGGCACATCCTGGTGGACTTCTTCACCGCCCGCGCCAGCGCCGCCACGCAGGCCGTGCTGGACCGCTGCGGCGTTGCGCTGCTGGCGCTGGTGATGGCGCTGCTGGCCTGGCGCACCACGCTGGGCGGTTTGAACGCGTGGAACACGCAGTCGACCACGATGATGATGGGCCTGCCCGAGTGGATCGTCTACGCCGGCATGGTGCCGCCGCTGGCGCTGACGGCGCTGATCGCGCTGCTGCAGGCGCTGCGCGGTTTTGACGAACGTGCGCAGGAAGGGGCCGCGGCATGAGCCCGATCACCCTGGCCCTGCTGATCTTCGCGGTGATGCTGGTGCTGATGGCGCTGCGCACGCCCATCGCCATTGCGATGTTCGCCGCCGGCTGCACGGGTTATGTGCTGCAGGCCGGCTGGCTGCCGCTGGCGAACTTTCTCAACACGCAGGCCTTCGCGCGTTTCGCGAGCTACGACCTGAGCGTGATTCCGCTCTTCATCCTGATGGGCAACTTCGCCACGCAGGGGGGCCTGTCGCGGGCGCTGTTCCAGTTCGCGGCGGCGGTGATGGCGCGCTTCAAGGGCGGGCTGGCCATGGCCTCGGTGCTGGCCTGCGGTGCCTTCGGCGCCATCTGCGGCAGCAGCGTGGCCACGGCCGCCACCATCACGCAGGTGGCGCTGCCCGAGATGCGCCGCCACGGCTACAGCGGGCGCCTGAGTACCGGCGCGCTGGCCGCCGGCGGCACTTTGGGCATCCTGATCCCGCCCTCGGTGCCGCTGGTCATCTACGCCATCCTCACCGAGCAGAACATCGCCAAGCTCTTTGCTGCGGCCATGGTGCCGGGGCTGATCGCGGTGCTGGGCTACCTCATCGCGATTGCCGTTTATGTGCGCCTGGTGCCCGGCCACGCGCCCGAGCACGAGGAAGTGCCGAAGCTCACGCTGCAGGCGCTGTCGGGCATCGTGTCCATCGCGCTGGTGTTCATCATCGTCTTCGGCGGCATCTACAGCGGCAAGTTCACGCCCACCGAAGGCGCGGCCGTGGGCGCGGCGGCCACCTTCTTCGCGGCGTTGCTCAAGCGCGAGATCACCTGGGCCGGCTTCCAGCAGTGTTTCCTGGCCACGGCCGAAACCTCGGCGATGATCTTCATGATCTTTCTCGGCGCCGACCTGATGAACGCCGCGCTGGCGTTGACGCAGGTGCCGGGCCAGCTGGCCGCGGTGGTGCAGGGCTGGGGCCTGGCGCCGGTGGCGGTGGTGGGCGCCATCCTGCTGTTCTACGTGGTGCTCGGCGCGGTGATGGACGAGCTGAGCATGATCCTGCTCACCATCCCCATCTTCTTCCCGGTGGTGATGGGCCTGGATTTCGGCCTGCCGCGCGAGAGCGTGGCGCTGTGGTTCGGCATCATGGTGCTGATGACGGTGGGCTTCGGCATGCTGGCGCCGCCGGTGGGGCTGAACGTCTACGTCGTCAACGGCATGGCGCGCGACGTGCCCATCGCCGAAAGCTACAAGGGCGTGCTGCCCTTCCTGCTGAGCGACACCGTGCGCACGCTGCTGCTGCTGTTCTTTCCGCCCATCAGCCTGTGGCTGGTGCAGTACGTGGGTTAGTGCAGCGGCTGGTTTTCACAGCTGCACGCGCGAACCCAGCTCCACCACCGCGCCCGGCGGCAGGCGGAAGAAGCCGGCCACCCCACCCGCGTTGCGGCTCATCAGCGCGTAGAGCCGCTCACGCGCGGTGCGCCACCAGGGGCCGGCCGGCGGCACCACGGTTTCGCGGCTGAGGAAATAGCTGCTCTCGAAGGCCGGCACACGCAGGCCCTGCGCCTCGGCCAAGGCCAGCGCACGCGGCACGTCGGGCGCCTGCATGAAGCCGAAGTGCAGCGTCACGCGCCAGAAGCCGTGGCCCAAGGGCTCGACCACCGTGCGTTCGGCCATCGGCACCCAGGGCTGTTCGGCAAAACGCACCGTCAGCACCACGTTGCAGGCGTGCAGCACCTGGTTGTGCTTCAAGTTGTGCAGCAGGGCTTGCGGCGCCGTCTCGGGGTCGGCCACGGGGTAGATGGCCGTGCGCTCGGCGCGCGGCAGGCTGCGCGGGTCCAGGCTCTGCAGAAAGTCGGCCAGCGGCACGCCATCGCGCCGCGTGGCGGCCAGCTGCAGGCGGCGGCCGCGCGCCCAGGTGGCCATGCCGATGAAGAGCACGGCGCCCAGGGCCAGCGGCACCCAGCCACCGTCGAAGAACTTCAGCGCGCAGCCGGCCACCAGCGCGAGGTCGATGGTGACGAAAAACACCGTGGCCGCGGTCACCAGCGGCGCCGGCAGGCCCCAGCCGTGGCGCACCACGAACCAGGTCAGCAGCGTCGTGATCAGCATGGTCAGCGTGACCGCGATGCCGTAAGCCCCGGCCAGCGCCGAGCTGCTGCCGAAGAACAGCACCGCGGCCACCACGCCGCCCATCAAGGCCCAGTTCACGGCCGGCATGTAGATCTGCCCGCGCTCGGTGGCCGAGGTGTAGCGCACCGTCAGCCGCGGCAGAAAGCCCAGCTGCATGGCCTGCTGCGTGAGCGAGTAGGCGCCCGAGATCACGGCCTGCGAGGCGATGATGGCCGCCAGCGTGGCCAGCACCAGCGCCGGCACCAGCAAGGCATCGGGAAACAGGCGGTAGAAGGGGTTCTGCAGCGCCGTGGGGTCGGCCATCAGCAGCGCACCCTGGCCCATGTAGTTCAGCGCCAGGCCGGGCAGCACGAGGCCCGTCCACGCCAGCTGGATGGGCCGGCGGCCGAAGTGCCCCATGTCGGCGTACAGCGCCTCGGCGCCGGTGATCGCCAGCACGATGGCGCCGAGCGCGGCCCACACCTGCCAGCCGCGGCCGGCCAAAAACTCGAAAGCGTGCAGCGGGTTCAGCGCCGCCAGGATGGCCGGTTGCTGCACGATGTGCCACACACCCACCACGCCCAGTGTGGCGAACCACAGCACGATGATGGGCCCGAAAAAGCGGCCCACCACGCGTGTGCCCAGGCGCTGCACCGCGAACAGCGCCACCACGATGGCCACCGTGGCCGGCACCACCCAGGGCTTGAGCGCCGGGGCCAGCACTTCCAGGCCTTCCATCGCGCCCAGCACCGAGATGGCCGGCGTGATGAGGCTGTCGCCATAGAACAGCGTGGCCCCGGCCACGCCCAGCAGCAGCAGCGCGTGGCGCAGCCGCGGCTGGCCGCGTGTGGCCTGCGCGGCCAGCGCCGTGAGGGCCAGACCGCCGCCCTCGCCGCGGTTGTCGGCGCGCAGGATGAGCAGCACGTACTTCAGCGTCACCACCAGCATCAGCGCCCAGAAGATGGTGGACACCGCGCCGACGAGGTGCACGGCATCCAGCGGCACGCCGGTGGCGTGGCCGAAGACCTCCTTCATCGTGTAGAGCGGGCTGGTGCCGATGTCGCCGTACACCACGCCGATGGCGGCCAGCGTGAGCGCCGCGGTGCCCTGGCGTTGCAGGCCGGCGGGGGCGGCGGGGTCGGCCGCGTGAACCGCAGGGGAAGGGCTTTGCATGGGCAGGCCGCAGGCAGTGAAGAAGCCTGCAGCGTGCCGCGGGTGGCATCAGGAACGCATAAGGATGCGCGGGCCGGTGCCTGCGCAGGGCGGGCGGGTCAGCCCGGTGGTGCGGCCAGCCGGTAGCCCACGCCGGGTTCGGTGAGCAGCAGCTGCGGCTCGGCCGGCACGGCTTCGAGCTTGGCGCGCAGCTGGCCCATGTACAGGCGCAGGTAGTGCGTGTGTTCGGTGAACTCGGGCCCCCACACCTCGGCCAGCAGCGTGCGGTGCGTCACCACCTGCCCGGCGCTGCGCACCAGGCGCGCCAGCAGCTTGAACTCGGTGGGCGTGAGGTGCACCTCCTGGCCTTCGCGCTGCACGCGGTGCGCGGCCAGGTCCACCTGCAGCGGGCCGTGGGCGTAGTGCGTGAGGGCCGGCCGCAGCGCCAGCCCGCCGTGGCGCAGCGCCACGCGCATGCGCGCCAGCAACTCGCCGATGCTGAAGGGCTTGACGAGGTAGTCGTCGGCGCCGGCGTCCAGCAGGCCGATCTTCTGTGCCTCGCCCTCGCGTGCCGAGATCACGATCACCGGCAGCGCAGCACCCCGCCGCAACTCGGCCAGCAGCGTGGCGCCTTCGCCATCGGGCAGGCCGAGATCGAGCAGCACGATCTGCGGCGCGCTCTCGGCCGTGGCGTGGGCCAGCAGCGCGCGCGCATCGGCCAGGCTGGCGGCGGCGGCCACGCGGTGGCCTTCCACCTCCAGCGCTTCGCGCAGCGTGCGGCGCAGCTCGCGGTCGTCTTCCACCAGCAGCACGCGCAGGCTCATGGGGCGGCCCCGTCTTCGGCCGGCGGCGCCGGCGGCACGGCCGGTGCCGCAGGCAGCGGCAGCACACACTCGAAGCTGGCGCCGCCGTGGGCGCGGGCGCGGTAACGCAGCGTGCCGCCGTGGGCCTGGGCGATGGCGCGGCACAGCGCCAGGCCCACGCCGGCACCGCGGCGCGAGGGCGCGTCGGCCGCAGGCGCCTCGGGGCCGCTGCCGCGTTCAAAAGCCTGGAAGATGCGCTCACGTTCGGACGGTGGCACGCCGGGGCCGCGGTCGCGCACGGCCAGCACCAGGCAAGGTTCTGCGGCGCCGGCCGCTTCGCGGTGCACACGCAGTTCGACCTCGGCCACGCCCTCGTTGTGGCCTGTGTGGCGCTGGCCGTGCGTGAGCGCGTTGAACACCAGGTTGTCGAGCAGCTGCACCAGCAGCTCTGCGCTGCAGCGCAGCAGCGGCAGGCCGGGCTCGACGCGCTGCTTCAGCAGCAGCGCCGGGTGCTGCTGGCGCAGGCGCTGCACCACGCTGCCGGCGAGTTCTTCCACCGATTCCCAGCCCAGCCAATCGGCCGGCAGGGGCTGGCCCGGCGCGCCCAGGCGCGCCAGCTGCAAGGTGTTGTTCGTCAGCCGCGTGAGGTGGCCCACCTCGGCGACGATGCGCGCGGCCAGGCGCTGGCGCTGCGCCGGGCTCAGGCGCTCGTCCTGTGTCTGCAGCGACGAGGCCGCGCCCAGCACCGTGGCCAGCGGCGTGCGGTAGTCGTGCGAAATACCCGCCAGCAGCGTGTTGCGCAGCTGCTGCGCCTGCGCCTCTTCGGACGCTGCCGCCGCCGCGGCGTGCGCGCGGGCGCGGGCCAGCGCGAGGCCGAACTGGTCGCACAGCGCCTGCGCGTGCGCGCGGGCGATGGCGGCTTCGTCGGGCGCCAGCGGCGGCTGGCGCAGCAGGGCCGCGCCCCACGCGCCCCCGGCGCCCCCCTGCGCTTCACCGCCGCGGCCGCGCAGCGGCAGGTACCAGGCGGGCTGTTCTTCATGCCGCCCGGTGCCCGGGCCCATGGCCTGGCCGCGTGTGAGGCACAGCCACAGGCCGGTGCGCTCGTCGGCATCGGCCGTGCCCAGCAGCGTGCAGGCCTCGGGGCCGGCGCTGGTGTTGCCTGCGGTGAGCGTTGAGGCCGGGGCCGGGGCCAGCATCAAGGGCGCCAGCGCGCCTGCCGTGGGACCCCCCAGCCGCGCCAGCTGGGCCTGCAGCGCGGGCGCGGCCTGCAGCGGATCGGCGGCGTCGCGCAGCTGCTCGCCCAGCTGCAGCAGGTCTTGCGCGCGCTGTGCGTGCGCGCGTTCGGCCGCGGCCAGCCGGCGCTGGCGGTCCATCAGCAGCGTGACGACGGTGCTCACCACGCCCAGCGTCAGCAGCAGCAGCCAGTGCGCGCGCAGGTCGACATCAAAACTGCCGCGTGGCGGCACGAAGCCGACGTTGAAACCCACCACGGCGAGCAAGGCCGCGGCCAAGGCCAGCCACAGCGGCCACCACAGCGCCGCCACCGCGGCGGCGAGCACCGGCACCAGGGCCAGTTGCGCGAGCTCGGCGTGCCGGTCCAGCGCCACCATCAGCGCGGCGGCGGCCGCCCACACCACGGCGCCGGGCCAGAGGCGTTGGGCCGGGGTGGCGCCTGCTGCCATGCCTGGGGCTGTGAGGTTTGCCAGGGCGGCTGCGTGCCGCCGCCTCAGCGCGGCTCGGCCAGGAAGGCCTGCACCGCGGCCAGCCCGGCCGCGGGGTTTTCTTCCTGCGGCACGTGGCCCACGCCGGGCAGCACCACCAGGCGCGCCTGCGGCAGATCGCGCAGATAGTCTTGCGCATTCGCCACGGGGATCATGCGGTCGGCGTCGCCCCAGAGCAGCAGCGTGGGCGCGGGGATGCGGCGCAGCAGCGGCGGCGGGGGCAGCAGGTTCAGCTGCTGCAGGCGCGCGATGATGGCCGGCCGCACACCGGGCGCCAGCATCAGCGCGTGGTAACGCGTGACGAGTTCGTCGGTCATCACCGCGTCGGGGTTGGCGTAGGCCGGCGCCAGGCTCCAGCGCAGCACGGCCTGGGGCAAGGCGAACTGCATGGCCTGGGCCACCAGGCCCACCTCGGGCGCCTTGCCGTACTCGAAGCCCGGGCTGGCAAAGCCGTCGGGCGCCACCAGCACCAGGCGCTCTACCCGCGCGGGCTCGGCCGCCGCGAAGCGCCACGCCAGCCGCCCGCCCATCGAATGGCCCAGCACCGTGGCGCGCGCCACGCCGCGCTGCGTGAGCAGCGCCGCCAGCAGCGCGATGCCGCGTTCGTCGCTGTAATCGCCGCTGGGGTCGGCGCCGGTGAGGCCGGCGCCGGGCAGGTCGATGCGGATGACGCGGTGCGTGGCCGCCAGGCCGGCGGCCCAGTCTTCCCAGGTGTGCAGGCTGCCGCCGAAGCCGTGCAGCATCAGCACCACGGGCCGCTCGGGGCCGGCCAGCGGCGCGCTGTCGCGCAGGTGCAGGCGCAGGCCCATCAGGTCGACAAACTCGCTGGGCGGACCGGCGTAGCGGGCTTCGAGTTCGGCGCGCGGCAGGTCGGGTGTCCACAGCCAGCCGCCGCCCAGCAGGGCCAACAACAGCAGCAAGGTCAGGGTCATGCGTTTCAAGCCGGGCGTCTGGCGGAGTGGGCGGGGGTAAGCCGCGGGGCGCGCGCCGGGCGGGGCCCGCACGCGCCGCCGGATTCTGGCCCAGGCCGGCCGCGGATCAGGGTAAGTCTTGAAGGCCGGCCCACGGTGGCGCCGTTACCTTCACAGCCCTGTCCTTCCAACCCCCGTGCCGGAGAAATTCCACCCATGAAACGCCGTTCCTTCGTGCAAGGCGCCGCTGCCGCCGCCCTGGGCGTGCCGCACCTGGCCGGCCTGGCCCAGCAGAGCGTGACGCTGAAGTTCCACACCTTCATGCAGCCGATGAGCAATGTGTGGCTCAGCATGCACAAGCCCTGGATGGAGAAGGTGGAGAAAGAGTCGGGCGGCCGCATCAAGTTCGAGGCCTACCCGGCCATGCAACTGGGCGGCACGCCGGTGCAGCTGTACGACCAGGCCAAGGACGGCGTGGTCGACATCGTGTGGACGCTGCCGGGCAACACCGCGGGCCGTTTCCCGCGCATCGAGGTCTTCGAGCTGCCCTTCATGATGAGCAACGCCGAAGCCACCTCCAAGGCCTACTGGGAGTACTTCCAGACGCAGTGCCCCGACGAGTTCAAGGACACCCACGTCATCGCGCTGCAGGTGCACGGCCCGGGGGTCTTCCACAGCGCCAGCAAGCCCATCACCAAGGCGGCTGATCTGAAGGGCATGAAGGTGCGCGGCCCCACGCGCCAGGTGACGAGCATGCTGCGCTCGCTGGGCGCTATTCCCGTGGGCATGCCGCTGCCGGGCATTCCTGATGCCTTGAGCAAGGGCACCATCGAGGCCTGCGTCATCCCCTGGGAGGTGGTGCCTTCGGTGAAGGTGCACGAGCTCAGCAAGTTCCACAGCGAGTTCCCCGCCGGCAGCCCCGCGCTCTACACCACCACCTTCGTGATGGCGATGAACAAGGCGCGCTACGAGGGCCTGGCGCCCGACCTGAAAAAGGTCATCGACAACAACAGCGGCATGGCCACCAGCGCCTTCCTGGGCCGCACCCAGGAAAGCAACGACCCCATCGGCCGCAAGAGCGCCACCGACCGCAAGAACGCCATCCACACCTTCACGGCGGCCGAGACGCAAGAGTTCATCCAGCTCAGCGCCGCCATCGACGACGCCTGGGTGGCCGACATGGACAAGCGCGGCTTCAAGGGCAAGGCCCTGCTCGACAGCGCCAAGGCGCTGATCGCCAAGCACACGCGCGGCTGAGGCTGGCGCTGGCCCGGCGCGTGCCGGGCCTGCGGCCCGGCTGGCGTGATCTTCGCCGGCCCTGTTTCTCGCGTTCCCCTGTGACCGCCGATGCGGGCGGCTGTTCACAGCACCGGGGAACCCACTTGAAGCACCTCCTACTGATCGCAGGGCTGAGCGCCGCGCTGCTGGCGCAGGCCCAGCCCACCACCAACACGCCCAACACGCCCAACACGCCCAACACGCCCAACACGCCCAACACGCCCAACGCGCCCAACGCGCCCAACGCGCCCAACGCGCCCGGCGCGCCCGGCGCGCCGGCCGACACCGCCACCACCGATGTCGACCCGGCCCTGCAGTTGCCCGACCTCAACCCTGCGGAGTGGTTCGATGGCAAGGGCGGCGGCACCTTCGGTGAGAAGTCGATCAACTTCCTGCCGCGCAGCAAGCGCGTGGCGTTGGTGGGCTTTCGTGTCATCTTCGTCAACGAGACCTTCGCCCGGGCGCGTGTGCGCGCCAGCTACCTGCCGGGCCGTGACACCAGCGGCGCCAGCGCCGGCATGCAGGTCAATCTGAAGGGCGTGGACGACGCCACCTTGCAGGCGCTGACCGACAGGGCCCACGCCCGTTTCGTGGCGCAGCTGCGCGCCAGCGGCCGCGAGGTCATCACCGGGGCCGACGGCAAGTGGGACAACGCCGTCTTCCAGGGGGTGCCGGGGCCGGTGGAACTGGCCGAAGGCAACACCAAGGGGCGCGCCTTCGCGCCGCAGGGCATGAGCGTGTGGTCGCTGATGCACTACCCCTGGGCCGCCAGCCGCTTCGACCAGACCGCTTACCGGGCGATGAGCGAGGTCTCGCAGAGCCTGGGCGCGCCGCTGGCGTTGGCCACCACGCTGGTGGTCGACTTTGCGCAGATGGCCTCCACCGGCAACCGCAGCGGCCTGGTGGCGCGCACGGCCGAGGTGGGCACCACGCTGGCCATCAGCGTGAGCCGCATGGACAACCGCATCGTGCGTGCCGAAGAAGTGCGCAGCGGCATCGTGATGAAGGGCGACGACGGCTCGCTCAGCCTGACGCGGGCCATCGAGACCGACCTCGAGTTCGCCGTGCTGAGCAAGACCGAGAAAGACCACGGCAGCGGCATCGGCGGCTTCTTCTCGCGCGCTTTCGTGGGCACGGGCAAGACGGCCTTCCGCCTGGCCGAGACCAGCAACGACGAGTACAGCAAGGCCGCCACGGCGGTGCTGGAGCGCACCACCGGCACCTTCGCGAAGCTGCTGGCCGCGCACCCGGCGCCCTGAGCGCGATCGCGCACGCGCCGCCGCGCTCGGGGGCTCAGCGCCGGCGCGCCGCGGGCTGCCGGGCGGCGTGCGCCGCCCGGCCCACCCAGGCGGCACCGCGCACGCCCGAGGCATCGCCGTGCTGCGCCGGGAGCAGCCGCGTGCGCACGGGGCAGGTGCTGCCGGCCGCGAACACCCACTGGTGCCACAGCGCCGGCACTTCGGTGTAGAGCTGCGGCATCAGCGACAAGCCACCGCCGAGCACGATGACCTCGGGGTCGAGCAGGTTGATCACGCCGGCCAGCGCGCGTGCCAGGCGTCGGCTGTGGCGGGCCAGGGTTTCGCTGCAGGCTTCGTCGCCGGTCTGCGCCTGCGCCGCGATGGCCGCCGCCGTGAGCGTGCCGCCGTGGCGCAAGGCGTGGTCGCGGGCCAGTCCCGGGCCCGAGAGCAGGGTCTCGATGCAGCCGCTGCGGCCGCAGTAGCAGGCCCACTGCGGGTCTTGCCCCGGCTGGGCCCAGGGCAGTGGGTTGTGGCCCCACTCGCCGGCCAGGCCGTTGGGGCCTTGCAGCACCCGCCCGTGCACTGCGATGCCCGCGCCGGTGCCGGTGCCCAGGATGGCCGCGAACACCACGCCGGCCCCGGCGCCCGCACCATCCGTGGCTTCTGACAAAGCCAGGCAGTTGGCGTCGTTCATCAGCGCCACCGGTTGACCGAGCGCGGCTTCCACATCGGCCTGCAGCGGCTGGCCGTTGAGGCAGGTGGAGTTGCAGTTTTTCATCAGGCCCGCGTCACCCGCGGTGCCGGGCGTGCCCAGGCCCACGCTCACCGGCCCGCCGGCCGCGGCGCGCGCCGCGGCGGTGAGTTCGGCGATGGCCTGCACGGTGGCGGCGTAGTCACCAGCCGGCGTGGGCCGGCGCTGCTTCCACAGCAGCGCGCCCGCTGCGTCGAGCAGCGCGGCTTCGACCTTGGTGCCGCCGAGGTCGAGGCCGAGCGCGGGCAGGGGCGTGGGTGCCGGGGCGGCGGCGGTGCGGCGGGCCGTGGCCAATCAGAGCGGCGCCGTGCGCTCGGTCAGCCAGGCCAGGGCCGCACCCTGCACGCGGGGCGCCAGCCGTTCACGCACGGTGGCGTGGTAGGCGTTGAGCCAGGCGATCTCGTCGGCGCGCAGCAGGCTCTGGTCGATGCAGCGCGTGTCGATGGGGCACAGCGTGAGCGTCTCGAACTCGAGGAACTCGTCGAAGGTGTTGCCCTCGGGCGTGTTGGCCGGCACGTTGAGCACCAGGTTCTCGATGCGCACGC
The DNA here is from genome assembly GCA_963788035.1 of uncultured beta proteobacterium. GTDB lineage: Bacteria > Pseudomonadota > Gammaproteobacteria > Burkholderiales > Burkholderiaceae_C > Rubrivivax. The sequence goes on along the minus strand of CAWBFC010000006.1, from coordinate 1,580,493 downwards.
CCCACTGGCCGGGCCGGTACACGCCGGGCTCGATGCTGGTGATCATGCCGGGCTGCATCGCCATGTCGGCATTCGCGATGGCTTTGCTGATGCTCTGCGGGCCTTCGTGCACGTTGAGGAAATAGCCGACGCCGTGGCCGGTGCCGTGGCCGAAATCGATGCCTTGCTCCCACAGCGGGGCGCGCGCCAACGCGTCGAGCATGGGGCTGAGCGTGCCCCGCGGGAAACGCGTGCGGCTCAGGTTCATCGTGCCCTTGAGCACCAGCGTGTAGTCGCGTTTCATCGCGGCGCTCACCGTGCCGATGGGCCACACGCGCGTGATGTCGGTGGTGCCGCCGAGGTACTGGCCGCCGCTGTCGATGAGCAGCAGGCCGTCGCCCTTGATTTCCGCGTGCGACGTTTCGGTGGCGCGGTAGTGCGGCATCGCGCCGTTGGCGTTGAAACCGGCGATGGTGTTGAAGCTCAGGCCCACGAAACCAGCGCGTTTGCCGCGTTCGGCGCTGAGTTTTTCGTCGACGGTGAGTTCGGTGATGCGTTCACCGCGGGCCATTGCGGCCTCGAACCAGGCGTAGAACTCGCACATTGCCGCGCCGTCTTCGGCCATGGCTTCGCGCACGAAGGCGGCCTCTGGCGCGCCCTTGCGGCTTTTCAGCAGCGTGCTCGGGTTGATGGCCTCGATGACGGGGCAGCTCACGCGCTGGCGGAAGCCCAGCGTCACGCGCTTGGGGTCGATGAGCAGCCGGGCGTCGGCACCCAGCGCTGCCAGCGCGGCGCCGGCCTCGGCATAGGGCGCCACGCGCAGGCCGTCGGCCGCCAACGTGGCAGCGAGTTCGGGGCCGACCTTGCCGGCGCCGACGAACAGCGTGGCGCCGTTCAGGTCGAGCAGCACGTGGCCGAGGAACACCGGGTTGTAGGTGACGTCGCTGCCGCGCAGGTTGGTGAGCCAGGCGATGTCGTCGACGGTGCTGACGAAGTGGTGCGTGGCGCCGTGCGCGGCCATGGCCTGGCGCACCTGGGCGAGCTTGCCCGCGCGCGGCATCGCGGCGTGCGGCGCAAGGTGTTCGTAGACCGCTTGCGCGGGCAGGGCGGGGCGCTCGGGCCAGATGGCGTCCAGCGGGTCGAGGTCGGTGCGCAGCTGCACGCCGGCGGCATCCAGCGCGGCCTTCAGCGCCTGCGCGGCGGCCAGGCCCAGCACTTGGCCGTCGGCGGCCACCACGGCGCCGCGCGGGGTTTCGCGCGCCAGCCAGTGGATGTGGTCGGCGCTGGCGCCGGTGGCGATCTTCACGAGTTCGATGCCGGTGCCGGCGAGTTCGGCCTCGGCCTGCACCCAGTAGCGGCTGTCGGCAAACAGCGCGGCGCGCTGCACCGTCACCACCAGCGTGGCCATGCTGCCGGTGAAGCCGCTGAGCCATTCGCGGCCCTGCCAGCGTTCGGGCAGGTATTCGCTGAGGTGGGGGTCGGCGCTGGGCACCAGCAGCGCGTGCACGCCTTGCCGGGCCAGTTCTTCGCGCAGCTGCGTGATGCGCAGGCGGACGGGGGAGGTGCGGGTGTCCATGGGGCGGTGCTCCAGCAAGGGGGTGTTCAGGCGCGAGGTGAACGGGGTGAAGGGCCGGAATTCTAGGTGGCAGGGGCTTTTTCCACCGCTGCAGGCGGGGCCGCGTGGGCGCCGGCTTCGGCGCGCGCCTGCAGCCGCTTGCGCACGAGGTGGATGTGGCCGCGCAGGTCGTAGAGCTCGTTGGTGAAAGACAGCGGCAGGCCGATGTTCTCGGTCTGCAGGTCGAGCTGTTCCAGGCGCTGGCGCAGCGCGGCGGTGTCGGCGCCCGGCGCTTCCAGTTCGCTTTCGATGGCGCGCAGGTGGCCGTACCAGCGGTACACACGCGAACGCAGGCGCATCGTCACCAGCGGCGGCAGGATGCGCGACAGCGGCAGCAGCGCGGCCAGCAGCGGCAGCAGCACGATCCACATGCGGTCGATGAAGTTGGCCAGCCAGAAGGGCAGGTACTGCTGCAGCCAGGGCGGGCCGCTGCGGTAGTGGCGGGCGGCGGCCGGGGCCAGCGGCAGCTCGTTGGCGCTGGGCTGCGGAAAGTCACCGGCGCGCTGGAACCAGCCGGCTTCGCCATGCACCTTCTGCGCGGCTTGCAGCAGCAGCTGCACCAGCGCCGGGTGCAGATCGGCCCGCACGGCCAGCGTGGCGGTGGTGGCCACCAGCGGCAGGTCTGCGGGCGGCTGCACGCCGGCCGGGCTGATGGTGCCGCGCGGCAGTGTCTGCGGGCGCAGGAAGGCCAGTCGCCGTGCGTACGCCTCGGCCAGCGGCAGGCCCACCGGGCGCACGCCGGGGGTGCCCAGCAGGTACTGCACGAGGGGCGCCTCGGCCGCAGACACCAGCGCCAGCGCGTCGATGCGGCCGCTCACGAGGGCCAGCACGCCGTCGAGGTCGGCCGGTGTGCCGGCGGCATTGGGGGCGGCGGCCGCCTCGGGCAGCGCCAGGCCGCTGAGCGCGGCCAGCTGGCGGAAGAGCTGGTCGGTGCCGCCGCCGGGCGGGCCGGTGTCGATGCGCCAGCCCTGCAGCTCGGCCAGGCCTTGCGGGAGGTTTGGCAAGCGGCCGGCATTCAGGCGCACGGCGCTGTCTTCGCGCACGAAGAGCCACAGCGGCTCCACCGCCACGCTGCCGAGCGAGAGCACCGCAGCGCCGCTGGGTGCCGAGGCGGCGGTGCTGGCGGCCAGCGCGCCGCCTTGCAGAAAGGCCGCATGCACGCCGGCCTGCGGCTCGCGCAGCAGCCGCAGGTTGTCGGCCGAGCCTTGGGTGGCGCGCAGTTCCACCGCGATGCCGTGTTGGGCCAGCAGCGGCCGGTAGCGGCGCGCGAAGTCGTCGTAGGCCCCGCGTTCGGGCCCGGTGGCGATCACCAGGCGCTTTTCGGGCGTGGGCTCCAGCAGCACCCAGGCCGCGCCCAGCAGCAGCGCGGCGACCAGCAGCAGCGTGCCCCACACCGGCAGTGCCACGCGCAGCGCACTCAGGCCGGCGGTGCGCGGGGTGGGCGGTGGCGACGCGGGGCGGCTCATGCGGGGCACGATAGCGCAGGCCCCGGGGCCACCGGCACCCCCAGGTGAGCCCGCAGATGAAAGTGCGGCCCGGCTGCTAAGCTGCCCAGCCCTGCTGTTCACCCCCGGAGGCCGACATGCCCGGACTGCTGCCCCACCCCGATCCTGACGGCCTGCTCGAATACTCGGTGGTCTACACCGACCGCGCGCTCAACCACATGGCGCCGCGTTTCCACCGCGTCATGCAGGACGTGAGCGCCACGCTCAAGCAGGTGTACGGCGCCAGCGCGGCCATCGTGGTGCCCGGCAGCGGCAGTGTGGGCATGGAAGCGGTGGCGCGCCAGTTCGCCACCGACCGGCGTGTGCTCGTCATCCGCAACGGCTGGTTCAGCTACCGCTGGAGCCAGATCTTCGAGATGGGCCGCATCCCGAAAGAAACCACGGTGCTGAAGGCGCGCCTCACCGGCACCGCGCCCAAGTCGCCCTTCGCCCCGGTGCCGCTGGACGAGGCCGTGGCCGCCATCCGCGCGGGCAAGCCCGAGGTGGTGTTCGCGCCGCACGTGGAAACCTCGGCCGGCATGCTGCTGCCCGACAGCTACCTGAAGGCCGTGGCGGATGCCGTGCACGAACACGGCGGTCTTTTCGTGCTGGACTGCGTGGCCAGTGGCGCCATCTGGGTGGACATGCAGGCCACCGGCGTGGACGTCATCGTCACCGCGCCGCAAAAGGGCTGGAGCAGCACGCCTTGCGCCGGCCTCGTGATGCTGGGCGAACGCGCGCGCGCGCAGATCGAGAACACCACCAGCACGAGCTTCGCGCTGGACCTGAAGAAGTGGCTCGCCATCATGGAAGCCCACGAAAAGGGCACCAACGCCTACCACGCGACGCTGCCCACCGACGGCCTGGCGCAGCTGCGCGATGTGATGGCCGAGACCGCGGCCTTCGGCTTCGATGCCGCCAAGGCCGCGCAGCAGGAACTCGGCCGCCGCGTGCGCGCTTTGCTGGAAAGCAAGGGCATCCCCAGCGTGGCCGCAGCCGGTTTCCAGGCGCCGGGCGTGGTGGTGAGCTACACCGACCACGCCGATTGGCAGAACACCAAGGCCTTCGCCGCGCAGGGCTTGCAGATCGCGGCCGGCGTGCCGCTGGCCTGTGACGAGCCGGCCGATTTCCGCAGCTTCCGCATCGGCCTGTTCGGCCTGGACAAGCTCAAGAACATCGACCGCACGGTGGCCAGCTTCGAGCGCGCCCTGCTGGCGCTGCTGTAGCCGGCCCGTGCTTCAGGCGGCGCGGCGGCGCTGCCAGGCCAGCAGACCGCCGGCGGCCAGCAGCAGGGCCAGCGTGGGCGGCAGCGGCACGGCCTGCTGCACGTTCTCGAAGGTGTAGGTGATGCTCAGCGCACCGTTCAGCCAGCCGGCCGACTGGCCCTGGCAGTACTGCACCGCCTGGCGCGCGCCGAGCGTGCAGGCGCTGATGTCGACGGTGGTGGCGGTGCGCGCCAGGAAGTCGATCTGCTGCACGCTTTCGCTCTGGATGAAACGGGCCAGCGACAGGCCAGCGCCGTCCACCGTGCCGATGGCCGTGCCGCGGCTCACCGACCACGCTTCGCAGCCGGCTTCGGCCGGCGCTGCCGCTTCGCAGGCCAGGGTGTTGGAGCTGACCGTGCGCTGCCACAGCGCCTGGTCTTCACCGGTGCCGGTGCTGCCGCCGGTCATCAGCAGTGCGTACAGCGCCGAGTTCAGGCCTTGCACGGCAATGTCGGCTTCGGCCGGCGCGCGCGTGCAGGCGGCGCCGCAGCCGCCGATGTTGGCGTAGCCCAGCACCTGGGCGTTGTAGGTCCAGCGGGCGTTGTAGCTCAGGTCCACCGCGAGCAGCGTGCCGAGCGAGCCGTCAAAGGCGTTGAGGCTGAAGGCCGAGCCGCTGCTGTCTTGCTGGCGCTGGGCGCTGACCAGTTCACCGGTGACGGTGTTGTGGAAGACCGCGAACTTGCTGGTGTAGGTGATGCTGGTGGGCGCGGCCTGGGCGCTGGCACCCAGCAACAACGCGGTGGCGAGGCCGAGGGGGGCAAAAACCGAGCGGGCGGTGGCGGGCTTGTTCACGTCGAAATCCTGGTTCCCAACATCGGCCTCGGGCTTGCAGCACCGCGGGGTGCTGCAGGCTTGCGGTCATGCCGCAGGGCCGTATGCAGGGGTTACAGCAGGCTTCGTGCCACGCGCCTGGCGGCGTGACTTCGTGCGCGCCGGCGCGGGCGTTCCGTGAATGAATTGGCGCTGCGCTGCGCTGCTGCTGCGGGTTTCCGAGAGGGCTGTCGGCGAGGTGTCAGTTCAGCCGACAGCCAACTCCTTCACGCCGGCTCAGAGCGCCGTGCGCAGTGTCCAGATCTCGGGGAAGAGCACCACGTCCAGCATCTTGCGCAGGTAGCTCACGCCGCCCGTGCCGCCCGTGCCGCGCTTGAAGCCGATGACCCGCTCGACGGTGGTGACGTGGCGGAAGCGCCAGAGCCGGAAGGCGTCTTCCAGGTCGGTGAGCTCTTCGCCCAGCTGGTACAGGTCCCAGTGCTGTTCGGGTGCGCGGTAGACCTGCAGCCAGGCCTCGCGCACGGCCTCGCTTTCGGCGTAGGGCCCGGTCCAGTCGCGCTGGGTGTGGCTCTCGGGCACCGGCAGGCCGCGGCGCGCCAGCAGGCGCAGCGCTTCGTCGTAGAGCGAGGGTGCGCGCCAGGCGGCTTCCACGTGGGCCAGCAGGTCGGGCCGGTGCGCGTGCGGGCGCAGCATGGCGGCGTTCTTGTTGCCCAGGCTGAACTCGATGCAGCGGTACTGCCAGCTCTGGAAGCCGCTGCTCTTGGCCAGGTAAGGCCGCAGCGCGCTGTACTCGGGCGGCGTCATCGTGGCCAGCACGTCCCAGGCGTGCACCAGCTGTTCCATGATCTTGGAAACCCGCGCGAGCTCTTTGAAGGCCGCGTGCAGCTGGTCGGCCGCCACGTGCGCCGTGGCGGCGTGCAGCTCGTGCAGCATCAGCTTCATCCACAGCTCGCTGGTCTGGTGCTGCACGATGAAGAGCATCTCGTCGTGGCAGGGCGAGAGCGGCTTCTGCGCGCTGAGCATCTGGTCGAGCTGCAGGTAGTCGCCGTAGCTCATGTCGGCGCTGAAATCGAGCTGGGCGCCGAAGAAGTCGGCCAGCGGCTCGCGGGTGCTGCTGCTGGGCGTGGCGGTGTCCGCGGGCTCGGCGCTGCCGTGGCCAAGAGGGCAGGTGTTCATGCGGCGTCTCCGTGCTTCAGGTGACCGCGTGGCGCTGCTGGAAACGCGGCTCGCGCCACTCGCCCGTCTGCAGCACCTGGCGCAGGTGTTCGGCGGCGTCCCAGGCATCGGCATACCCCAGGTACAGCGGTGTGAAGCCGAAGCGCAGCACGTCGGGCGCCCTGAAATCGCCGATGACGCCGCGGCCGATCAGCGCCTGCACCACCGCGTAGGCCATCTGATCGTGCGCAAAACACACCTGGCTGCCGCGCAACGCATCCTCGGTGGGTGAGACCAGGCGCAGCGCCGGGCACTCGGCCTGCACCTTCTCGGCGAACAGACGGGTCAGCGCCAGGCTCTTGGCGCGCAGCGCGGCCATGCCGCCGTGCGGCTCAGCCGCGAGCACGGTGTCGACGCCGCACTCCAGCGCCGCCAGGCTCAGCAGCGCCGGCGTGCCGCAGAGGTAGCGCGAGATGCCCTCGGCCGGCCGGTAGCCGGGCGTGAACTCGAAAGGCGCGGCATGCCCCATCCAGCCCGCCAGCGGCTGCCAGAAACGGCTGGCGTGGCGCGGGTGCGCCCACACGAAGGCCGGCGCGCCGGGGCCGCCGTTGAGGTATTTGTAGCCACAGCCGATGGCGTAGTCGGCGTTGGCCGCGTGCAGGTCTACCGGCACGGCGCCAGCGCTGTGCGCCAGGTCCCACACCGTCAGCGCGCCGGCGGCGTGGGCCGCGGCGGTGAGCGCGGCCATGTCGTGCATGCGGCCGGTGCGGTAGTTCACGTGCGTGAGCATCAACACCGCGGTGCGTTCGTTCAGCAGCGCGGGCAGCTCGTCGGGCTCGGCCAGCACGAGCTCGAAGCCGCGTTCGCGGCACAGCGCCTCGGCGATGTAGAGATCGGTGGGGAAGTTGCTGCGTTCGCTGACGATGGTCTTGCGCTGTGGCGCGTCGGCCGCGGTGATGGTGAGTGCCGCGCTCAGCACCTTGAAGAGGTTGACGCTGGTGGAATCGGCCACCACCAGTTCACCGGCGCCGGCGCCCACCAGGCGCGCGATCTTGTCGCCCACGCGCTGCGGCAGCGTGATCCAGCCGGCGTTGTTCCAGCTTCGAATGAGGCCCGTGCCCCATTCTTCCTGCACCACCTGCTGCACACGCGCCGGCGTGGCCTTGGGCAGCACGCCCAGCGAGTTGCCGTCGAGGTAGAGCACACCTTCCGGTAGGCTGAACTGCTCGCGCAGCGCGCGCAGCGGGTCTTGGGCGTCCAGCGCCAGGGCTTGTTCTCGGGTGGTCATGGTCGGGTCCGGCAGAAAGGGTTCAGGCGAGGGCGCGCAACACGGCGCGCACAGGGGAGGCGCAGGCGGTGCTCAAGCGCAGCGGCAGCGCGATGAGTTCGTAGTCGCCCTCGGGCACCTCGTCGAGAAGCAGGTTCTCCAGCACACGCAGGCCGCGGCGGCGCAGCACCTGGTGGCTGGCTAGGCTCTTGCTGGAGGCGGGGTCGACGCTGGCACTGTCGATGCCCACCAGCACCACGCCGAGGTCGGCCAGGCGCTCCAGCGTCTCGGGGGCATAGGCGGGCAGCGCGTCGTCCCAGCGGTCTTGCGGCATGCGGGCATAGGTGCGCACGAGTACACGCGGCGGCAGCGTGGCGGGTTCGGGGATGGCATGCACGAGGTGCTGCCACTGCACCAGCGGCCCGCAGCCCATGGCGTGGATGACGCGGCAGGGGCCGAGGTAGGGCGCCAGCGCCACCTCGCCGATGGCCACGCCTTCATCGCCGTAATGCAAAGGCGCGTCGGCATGGGCGCCCGTGTGCGGCGAGAGGGTGAGGGTGCTCAGGTTCACCGGGCAGTTTGGCCCGATGCGCGCGGCCCACTGCAGGCCGAAAGGGGCATCGCCCGGAAACACGGGCGAGCCGGTTTGCACCGGGGGCGAGATGTCCCACAGCGTCTGGCGAGGGCTTGGGGAGGACGGTGCGGCAGCCATGCGATCGATGATATCGCCGGGTGCAATTTAGTTGACAACTAAACTATCTCGCTCCAAGAATGCGACGCATGAAGCCGCCGGGCCCCCCGCTCACGCCAGCCGCCACCGCGCACGTGGACACCTTCGCGCGTGACCGCCTGCCACCGCCTGAGCTCTGGCCCGAGCTGCTTTTTGAGCTGCCCGAACTGCAGTTCCCGCCGCGCCTGAATTGCGCGAATCTTTTGCTGGACCGCTGGGTCGACCAGGGCCAGGGCCACAGCCCCTGCGTGCAGGGCGCCACCGTGCGCTGGAGCTACGCCGAGTTCCACGCCACCGCCAACCGCATCGCGCATGTGCTCGTGCAGCGGATGGGCCTCGTGCCCGGCCAGCGTGTGCTGCTGCGCGGCGCCAACACGCCCTGGCTGGCGGCCTGCTGGTTCGCGGTGGTGAAGGCTGGCGGCATCGCGGTGGGCAGCATGCCGATGCTGCGGGCGCGCGAGTTGGCCGCCATCGTCGACAAGGCGCAGATCAGCCACGCGCTGTGCGATGCGCGCCTGGCCGAAGAGCTGGCGCTGGCGCGCGCGGGCTGCCCCACGCTGCAGCAGGTGCTGCATTTCGGTGGCGAGGCTGCGGAACTCGAAACTGCTGCGGCCCACATGCCCGCGCAGTTCGAGAACGTCGACACCGCGGCCGAAGACATCTGCCTGATGGCCTTCACCTCCGGCACCACCGGCGTGCCCAAGGGCACGATGCACAGCCACCGCGACGTGATGGCCGCCTGCGCCTGCTGGCCGCCACACGTGCTGCGCCCGCGCGCCGACGACGTGTTCATCGGCAGCCCGCCGCTGGCTTTCACCTTCGGGCTGGGTGGGCTGCTGCTCTTCCCGCTGTCGGTGGGCGCGAGCACCGTGCTGCTGGAAAAGGCCGCGCCCGACACGCTGCCGGCCGCCGTGGCAGCCCACGGCGCCACCGTCTGCTTCACCGCGCCCACGGCCTACCGCGCCATGGCGATGGCGCAAATCGCTGCGCGTGAACGCGGCGAGGCCGCGCCCTCATTGGCAACGCTGCGCAAGTGCGTTTCGGCCGGCGAGGCCCTGCCCGCCGCCACGCGCGAGCTGTGGTTGCAGGCCACGGGCCTCGCGCTCATCGACGGCATCGGCTCCACCGAGCTGCTGCACATCTTCATCTCGGCCGACGAAGCCGCGGCCCGCCCGGGCGCCACGGGGCTGCCGGTGCCGGGCTACCGCGCCGCCATCCTCGACGAGCAGGGCCTTGAGCTGCCGCCCGGCCAGGTGGGCCGGCTCGCCATCCAGGGCCCCACCGGCTGCAAGTACCTGGACGACCCGCGCCAGGCTGCCTACGTGCAGAAGGGCTGGAACCTCACCGGCGACGCCTACCTCGTCGACCCCGTGGACGGCCAGTTTGTCTACCAGGCGCGCACCGACGACATGATCGTCAGCGGCGGCTACAACATCGCCGGCCCTGAAGTTGAAGCCGCGCTGCTGCTGCACCCGGCGGTGGCCGAATGCGGCGTGGTGGGCGCGCCCGATGAAGCGCGCGGCATGGTGGTGAAGGCCTTCGTGGTGCCCAAGTCCGGCCACGAACCCGGCCCGGCCTTGGCCTTGGCGCTGCAAGACTTCGTCAAGCAGACCATCGCGCCCTACAAGTACCCTCGTGTGCTCGTCTTCCGCCGCGAGCTGCCGCGCACCGAAACCGGCAAGCTCCAGCGTTTCAAGCTCAAGCACCTGGACTGAAACCCTCATGCACTTCACCGCCACCCGCACCGTGCGCTTCGCCGAGTGCGACCCCGCCGGCATCGTCTTCTTTCCGCAGTACCTGGTGATGCTCAACACCTTCGTCGAGCAGTGGTTCGACGACGGCCTGCGCATCCCCTACGCCGGGCTCATAGGCGCGCGCCGCACGGGGCTGCCCACGGTGCGGCTGGAGGTCGACTTCACGGCCGTCAGCCGCCATGGCGAGCTCATCACCTTCGCCGGTGCGGTGGAGAAGCTCGGCCGCAGTTCGCTGACGCTGGCCGTGCGCTGCCACGCGGGGCCCGATGCCACCGGCGAGCTGCGCTACCGCGCCCGCCAGGTGCTGGTGTGCACCAGCCTCGACACCCACCGCCCGCAGGCCCTGCCCGACGACGTGCGGCAGGCCCTGCTGCCGTACGTGATGGCCGACCTGCCGCCCCCGGAGACCTCTGCATGAAAAAACAAGTGCTGCAACCCGCCGGCTGGACGCCGCCGCGCGGCTACGCCAATGGCGTGGCCGTGGGTGCCGGCACGCAAGTGTTCGTGGCCGGCCAGATCGGCTGGAACGCGCAGCAGCAGTTCGAGAGTGACGACCTCGTCGCCCAGGTGCGCCAGACGCTGGCCAATGTGCGCGCTGTGCTTTCCGAAGCCGGCGCCACGCCGGCGCACATCTGCCGCATGACCTGGTACCTCACCGACAAGCGCGAGTACCTGGCCCGCGGCCGCGAGATCGGCGCGGCCTACCGCGAGCTGATCGGCCACTACGCGGTGGCGATGTCGGCCGTGCAGGTCAGTGCGCTGATGGAAGACCGCGCTCTGGTGGAGATCGAGGTCACTGCGGTGCTGCCGCCGCCAGGGCCCCCGGCAGCTTGAAGAACTCGCCCAGCACCTCGCGGTAGCGCGCCTGCGCCAGCGAGTTGGTGTTGTGGTGGGTGCCGCCTTCCACCAGCAAAAAACGCTTGGGCTCCACGGCCTTGTCGAACAGCGCGCGGCCCAGTTCCGGGCGGATCAGGCTGTCTGCGCTGCCGTGCACCACCAGCACCGGCGCGCCCACCTCGGCGATGCGCGCAGCGGCATCGAGCCGCTGCGTGATCAGCGGCGCCACCGGCAGCCAGCCCCACTTGAAGGTGCGCACCACCTCGGGGATGGAGGTGAAGGTGTTCTCGACGATGAGCCCGGCCTCGTCGCCCACGCTGGCGGCCAGCTGCACGGCCAGGGCCCCGCCCAGCGAATGGCCGAACACCAAACGCGGTGCGTCCGGCGCCCGCGCGGCCAGCCACTGCCAGGCGGCGCGTGCGTCCTCGCCGGCCAGTTCTTCGGACGGCAGGCCGGCCGTGCTGCGGCCGAAGCCGCGGTAATCGATGCCCAGCACCGAAAACCCCAGCTCGTGCATGCGGCGCATGCGCGGTGCGCTGCCCCGCACGTCCCAGCGCGCGCCGTGAAGATAGAGCAGCACGGGCGCGTCGGCCCGGGCCTGGGGCAGCCACAGGCCGTGCAGCTTCACGTCTGCGTCCGTGGTGGCGGAACGGAAGTTGATCCACACGTCCTGCATGCCCTCGGCGGCGGCCTGGCCGCCCCACCAGGTGCGTTCGCTGGGCTGGAAGATCCACTTGCGCTGCTGCTCGTCCAAAGCGGCGCAGCCGCCCAGGGCCGCGATGCCGAGGGCCGCGGCCGCGCACAGCACGAGCAGGCCGCGCCAGCGTGCGCGGGGCGGCGTTTTTCCGGGAGTGGGGGGCTGGACCAAGGGCATACCCGGATGTTGGCACGGCCGGCCCGGCCGCGTGCGGCCTGGGGCTGCCACCCTTGATGCCGCCGGCCGTTTGTGTAGGCTGCGGGGCAGGTCCGTTGCCTGGGAGGAATCCGATGAAGCCGGTGTCCGAACTGCTGAAAACCCGCGAGGGCACGCTGTGGCACGTGCGGCCCGATTGCAGCGTTTACGAAGCCCTGGAACTGCTCGCGCAGTACGAGGTGGGCGCCTTGATGGTGATGGACGGTGGCCGCCTGGTGGGCGTGTTTTCCGAACGCGACTACACGCGCAAGATCGCGCTGCAGGGGCGCAACTCCAAGAGCACCCCGGTGTCCGAGATCATGACGCGCCAGGTGCTCACGGTGACGCCGTCCACCGGCACGCGTGTGGCCATGGCCTTGATGAGCGCGCGCAAGGTGCGCCACCTGCCGGTGCTGGACGGCAGCACCGTGCTGGGCATGATCTCCATCCGCGATGTGCTCGACGACATCATTGCCGACCACGAGAGCACCATCGCGCAGCTGGAGAACTACATCCACTCCTGAGCGGCCAGCGCCGCGCGCCCGCGCGTGCTGACGCCGCAACTGAGTGGTGCCGCCGGGCCGTGACCCAGGCGCTATGCTCCCGCCCTCATGGCCGCCGCCGAAGCTATCGAAGCCGCGATACAGCGCCGCATGCTCAGCGTGGGCGTGCGCAATTCCGCGCGCAGCGTGCCGCTCTTGCTGGTGGCCGTGTGTTTTGTGGCCTGGCTGGGTTGGCAGGCGGGCGAAAGCAGCGCCGCGCTGGCGGTGTTGCTGCTGGGTGGCGGCGTTTCGGTGTGGCGCTGGCTGCTCTACAGCCGTCACGGCCGGCTCGACGAAATTCCGAACGAGCGCCTGTCGTCCATCGTGTACCAGCTGGAGGCCAATGCCGCGCTGGCCGGGGTGATGTGGGCCGTGGCCACGCTCTGGATCTACCCCACCTTGCATGGCACGACCGCCACGGTCTACGTGGTCATCGTCTGCGGCTCGGTCACCACGGCAGCGTTTTTCCTGTCCATCGTCGGGCGCAGTTATGCCGTGCTCTCGGTGCTGCAACTGGGCTCGCTGGTGCTGGTGTCGCTGTCAGACGGGCGGGTGTATTCGCTGCCTCTGGCCGTGCTGGCCGTGCTCTTCGGCCTGACGATGCAGCGGGCGACCCAGGAATTCCGCAGCACCGCGCTGCAGTCCATGCGCCGCAGCTTCGAGGCCGACGAAGCCAACAACTCGCTGCTGCGGGCCAAGGAGGCGGCCGAAGCCGCCAACGTCGCGAAGAGCCAGTTCCTGGCCACGATGAGCCACGAGATCCGCACGCCCATGAACGGGGTGCTGGGTGCGCTGGAACTGCTGCGCCAGACCGCGCTGGACATGCGGCAGCGCCGCCTGGTGAAAACCGCGGCCGATTCCGGCGAGTCGCTGATGGACATCCTCAACGACGTGCTCGACCACTCCAAGATCGAGGCTGGCAAGCTCGTGCTGGCGCACGCGCCGATGTCGCTGCACAGCGTGGTGGCCGCGGCCGTGGCGCTGTTCCGTGCGCGCGCCGAAAAGCGCGAGCTCAGCCTGGCGCTGCAGATCGGCCCCGGTGTGCCCGATGGCGTGATCGGCGATGCCCAGCGCCTGAAGCAGGTGCTGCTCAACCTGGTGGGCAACGGCGTGAAGTTCACCGAGCAAGGCGGTGTCACGCTGGCGGTGGCGCTCGAGCCGGGCGACGACCCCGAGCACCCGCCGCGCGTGCGTTTCACCGTGGCCGACACCGGCATCGGCATCGCGCCGCCGGCGCTGGCGCACATCTTCGAGCCCTTCTACCAGGTCGACAGCACACGCTCGCGCCTGCGCGGCGGCACCGGCCTGGGCCTGGTGATCAGCCAGCGCATCGTCGAGGCCATGGGCGGGCGCATCGAGGTTGCCAGCCGTGTCGGCGGCGGTTCCAGCTTCAGCTTCACGCTGACCCTGCCCTTGGCACCGCAGCTGCCGCCGCCGGTGATCGACAGCGACTTCAGCGGGCTCGACGGCCCGCCCGGCCTGGACGGCGTGGTGCTGCTCGTGGAGGACAACGTCGTCAACCGCCTCATCGGCGCCGAGATGCTGCTGTCCTTCGGGCTGGAGGTGCTGCAGGCCGAAGACGGTGCCCAGGCCGTGGCCATGCTGGAGAACCAGGGTGTCGATCTTGTGCTGATGGACATCCAGATGCCGGTGATGGACGGTTACGCCGCCACCCGCGCGTTGCGTGAGCGCGAGACCCGGCTGCGTCTGCCGCGGGTGCCCATCGTTGCGCTGACGGCCAATGCCTTCGACGAAGACGCCGCGCAGTCCATGGCCGCCGGCATGGACGGGCACCTGGCCAAACCCTATTCGCGCGCGCAGTTGCAGGGCCTGCTGCAGCGCTGGTTATAGAGCTGGCTGTAGCGCCGGCGGCTACAGCGCCAGCCGCCGGCTCTGCATGGCCAGCAGGCCGTCGAAGATCAGTGTCTCCACGGTCTCGAAGGGCAGGTCGGTGATGGCCACCAGCTTGGGCGCACCGCCGCCGCCCATCAGCAGCAGCGGCGCCAGGCCGGTGCGCGCCTGCAGGCGCCGCGCCTGGCGCTCCACCGCGCCGGCAATGGCGTTGGCGCCGCCGCTCATCAGCGCGTCGCTGGTGTTGGTGGGGAAATCCACCACCTCGCCGGTGGGCACCTTCAGGCCGGCCGTGCCCATTTCCAGCGCGCGTTGCATGAGGCCGAAGCCGGGCAGGATGAGGCCGCCGAGAAAGTGACCGTCGGGGTCGAGCGCGTCCACCGTCACGGCCGTGCCCACCATCACCACCATCGCGGGGCGTGCGGTGCCGCCGCGTTGCACCTCCTGCAACACGCGGTGGCGCGCGCCGGCCAGCGCCACCCAGCGGTCGGCGCCCAGACGGGTGGGGTGGTCGTAGCCGTTTTTCACGCCGGCTTCAAAGGCCGTGGGTACCACCCAGTGCGGTTCGATGTCCCAGAGTTCGAGCTGCTCTTCCACGCGGCGGCGGATGGCCTCGCCAGCCACGGCGCAGCCCAGCATGCTGTGCGGCGCGGGCAGTTCGCGCCACTGCGTCTCGGCCAGGTCGTCGATGGTTTCCAGGAACACCGCACCGTGGTGCAGCAGCACCGCACCGGGCTGCGGGCTGGCGTACAGCGCCCATTTCAGGCGCGTGTTGCCGATGTCGATGGCCAGGAAGCTCATGGGTGGGTGGGCGGGCGGGCGGGCGGGCGCGGGCGGCAGCGGCCCGGGGTGTTGGCGGCGGAAGAGGGCGCGAGGTTAGCAGCGTCGCCATGGCCCATGCCCATGGCAAACGCCCATGGCAT
The DNA here is from genome assembly GCA_963788035.1 of uncultured beta proteobacterium. Lineage (GTDB taxonomy): Bacteria > Pseudomonadota > Gammaproteobacteria > Burkholderiales > Burkholderiaceae_C > Rubrivivax. The sequence continues at coordinate 1,565,428 of CAWBFC010000006.1, read as the reverse complement.
CATGCCGAATTGACGTTTACGTCAACGTCAAGCAAGGTGCCCAGCCATGACCGATCTCTCTGCCGAAGCCCGCGCCCTGGCCAACTACCGGCCCACGAACAAGGTGCGTTTTGTCACCGCGGCCAGCCTCTTCGACGGGCACGACGCGGCCATCAACATCATGCGGCGCATCCTGCAGGGCATGGGCGCCGAGGTCATCCACCTCGGGCACAACCGCAGCGTCGACGAGGTCGTGACGGCCGCACTGCAGGAAGACGTGCAGGGCATCGCCATCAGCAGCTACCAGGGCGGCCACGTCGAGTACTTCAAGTACATGGTGGAGCTGCTGCGCCAGCGCGGCGGCGCGCACATCCAGGTGTTCGGCGGCGGCGGCGGCGTCATCGTGCCGGCGGAGATCCGCGAGCTGCAGGCCTGCGGCGTGGCACGCATCTACAGCCCCGAAGACGGGCAGCGCCTGGGGCTGCAGGGCATGATCGGCGAGATGGTCATGCGCTGCGACCAGGATCTCTCGGCGCATGCGCCGCAGCGCGTGGCGGCGCTGCAGGGCCACGGCGATGCCGCCTGGCGCGCCCTGGCGCAGGCGCTGACGGCCCTGGAAAACGGCCAGGCCGATGCCGGTTTCAGGGCCGAGCTCGCCGCGGCGGCGCAAGGCGCGAAGGTGCCGGTGCTCGGCATCACCGGCACGGGCGGTGCGGGCAAGAGCAGCCTCACCGACGAGCTGATCCGCCGCATCCGCCTGGACCAGGGCGACGCGCTGCGCATCGCCGTCATCAGCATCGACCCCAGCCGCCGCAAGAGCGGCGGCGCGCTCTTGGGCGACCGCATCCGCATGAATGCGATCTCGCCGTGGAGCCAGGGCGCGCGCGTCTTCATGCGCAGCCTCGCCACCCGCGATTTCGGCAGCGAGATCAGCCAGGCCCTGCCCGACGCGCTGCTGGCCTGCAAGGCCGCGGGCTTCGACCTCATCGTGGTGGAGACCTCGGGCATCGGCCAGGGCGACGCCGCCATCGTGCCGCTGGTGGACGTGCCGCTCTACGTGATGACGCCCGAGTTCGGTGCCGCCAGCCAGCTGGAGAAGATCGACATGCTCGACTTCGCCGAGTTCGTGGCCATCAACAAGTTCGACCGCAAGGGCGCGGCCGACGCGCTGCGCGACGTGGCCAAGCAGGTGCAGCGCAACAAGGAAGCCTGGGGCACGAAGACCGAGGAGATGCCGGTGTTCGGCACCATGGCCAGCCGCTTCAACGACGACGGTGTGACGGCGCTGTACCAGGCTTTGCGGCCCCGCCTGGCCGCGCTGGGCCTGAAGACGGGCGAAGGCCGCCTGCCGTTGGTGGCCACCCGCCACAGCACGCACCAGGTGCCTATCGTGCCGGGCGCGCGCGTGCGCTACCTGGCTGACATCAGCGACACCGTGCGTGGCTACAAACACAAGGCCATCGCACAAAGCCGCTTGGCGCGCGAAATCCAGCAGCTGCGCGCCACCTCGCACATGCTGATGACCGACAAGCCCGGCCGCCACCGCGCGGTGGAGGCCGTGGACGACCTCGCCGCGCAGCGCGAGGCCCTGCTCGACCCGCAGGCCAAGAAGATGCTGACGATGTGGCCCGAGATGCAAAAGGCCTACGCTGGTGATGAATACGTGGTGAAGATCCGTGACAAGGAGATCCGCACCGCGCTCACCCACACCACGCTCTCGGGCAGCAAGATACGCAAGGTGGCGCTGCCGAAGTACGAGTGCGACGGCGAAGTGCTCAAGTGGCTGCTGCTCGACAACGTGCCCGGCAGCTTCCCGTACACCGCCGGCACCTTCGCCTTCAAGCGCGAAGGTGAAGACCCGACCCGCATGTTCGCCGGCGAGGGCGACGCTTTCCGCACCAACCGCCGCTTCAAGCTGCTGAGCGAGGGTTTGCCGGCCAAGCGCCTGAGCACGGCGTTTGACAGCGTCACGCTCTACGGCAACGACCCCGACCCGCGGCCCGACATCTACGGCAAGGTGGGCAACAGCGGGGTGAGCATCGCCACGCTGGACGACATGAAGGTGCTCTACGGCGGCTTCGACCTCACGCACCCGGCCACCTCGGTCAGCATGACGATCAACGGCCCGGCGCCCACCATCCTGGCGATGTTCATGAACACCGCCATCGACCAGAACCTCGACAAGTTCAAGGTGGACAACGGCCGCGAGCCGACCGATGACGAGGCGCAGAAGATCCGCGCCTGGACGCTGGCCAACGTGCGCGGCACGGTGCAGGCCGACATCCTGAAGGAAGACCAGGGCCAGAACACCTGCATCTTCAGCACCGAGTTTTCACTCAAGGTGATGGGCGACATCGCGCAGTGGTTCGTGCAGCACGACGTGCGCAACTTCTACTCGGTGAGCATCAGCGGTTACCACATCGCCGAGGCCGGCGCCAACCCGATCAGCCAGCTGGCCTTCACGCTGAGCAACGGCTTCACGTTCGTGGAGGCCTACCTCGCGCGCGGCATGCACATCGACGATTTCGCGCCCAACCTGAGCTTCTTCTTCAGCAACGGCATGGACCCGGAGTACACGGTGCTCGGCCGCGTGGCGCGCCGTATCTGGGCCGTCGCGATGCGCGAACGTTACGGTGCCAACGAACGCAGCCAGAAGCTGAAGTACCACGTGCAGACCTCCGGCCGTTCACTGCACGCGCAAGAGATCCAGTTCAACGACATCCGCACCACGCTGCAGGCGCTGATCGCGATCTACGACAACTGCAACAGCCTGCACACCAATGCGTTTGACGAGGCCATCACCACGCCCACCGAAGACAGCGTGCGCCGCGCCATGGCCATCCAGCTCATCATCAACCGCGAGTGGGGCCTGGCGAAAAACGAGAACCCCAGCCAGGGCGCTTTCATCATCGACGAGCTCACCGAACTCGTGGAAGAGGCGGTGCTGGCCGAGTTCGAGAAGATCGCCGAACGCGGCGGTGTGCTGGGCGCGATGGAAACCGGCTACCAGCGCAGCAAGATCCAGGAAGAGAGCATGCACTACGAGATGCTCAAGCACACCGGCGAGTACCCCATCATCGGCGTGAACACCTTCCGTTCGCCACACGGCGAGCCGGTGCCCGAGAGCATCGAGCTCGCACGCAGCACCGACGAAGAAAAACGCAGCCAGCTGCAGCGGCTGCAGGCCTTCCAGGAGCGCCACGCGGCGCAGGCGCCGGCAATGCTGCAGCGCCTGCAGCAGGCGGTGATGGCCAATCACAACGTCTTCGCCGTGCTGATGGAGGCCGTGCGCGTGTGCAGCCTGGGCCAGATCACCCACGCACTGTTCGAGGTGGGCGGGCAGTACCGGCGCAGCATGTGAGCCGGCGCTGCCGGCCCGGCCTCACTTGCGGCTGTTGTCCAGCGAGGGCAGCGGCATGTGGCCGAGGTCGGAAGCCACGGCCTCGTAGCGTGCGGCCAGGGCCGGCTGGCCGGTGCGCCGGTAGTGCAGGGCCAGCTGGTAGCTGGCCTGGGCGTCGCGCAGCATCGAGGCCAGCTGCATCCAGCCGACAAAACGCCGCGTGCCCTGGGTCTCGTCCTGGGCGCGGCTGGCTTCGGCCAGCCTCACGGCCGCCGCCCTGTCGCCCAGGGCCGCCAGGCGCAGGTCGCGCTGCAGGGCGGGGTCGGTTTCGGTGAAGCTGCTGCGGAAGACCAGCACGTCCTTCGCGCGCAGCAACTGCATCACCTCGGCGGCCGCAGCGCGCTGGGCGGCGACATCGGCGACATCGGCGGCTTCGGGGTGGGCGCGCAGGTAGGCGTCTGCCGTGCGCACGATGTCGCTGGGCCACAGGGCCCTGTCGAAGGCCGCCCGCAGCGCCGCCGCATCGCCGGTGCCGGCTGTGGCGGGGATGGGGGCGGCGGCCACGGTCACCGGTTCGTTGCCTGGCTGCGCCCAGGCGCAGCTGCCGCTACCCATCAACAAGCAGGCCAGAAAAACAGTGCTGCGCATGTGCGGCTCCGCGAACGCCAGACGTGGCTTTCGGCCACAAGCCCGCCGTGCTTGAGCCCGCGGCCGTGATGCTGTTCACGCCCCGGTGCCACGGCGGCGTGCCGGCCCGGGAGGCCCGCAAAGAGCACCGGGAAGGGCCGCCTGATGGCGCCGTGGCGCGGTCGGGGCTTCATGCAGAATCGACCGCGACTCGTCTGGCTGGAGCATGCATGGCATACCGGTGGAGCCTGGAAGGGCCTGCCTTCGAATTTCCGTCCCCCTATGGCACCGAGAACCGGTTCCTGGTGTGGCGGGGCTATGCCTTGATCGCGCTGGCGCTGGTGATCGCGGCGGTGGTGTCCTTCGTCGGTGGCGAGGTGCCCGAGCTGGCGGTGACACTGGAAAAGCCGCCCGAGCCCGCCAGTGCCGTGCCGCACCTGGTGGCGGCGATGCTGCTGCTGATGCTGGGTGCGCGCGATCTCTGGAAGGCTTCGGCGCAGCGCCAGTTGCTGCTGGCACCCGGCCAGCCGGCGTCGCTGCTGCCAGAGGTGCCGCGTGAGGGTTCGGGCATCAGCCCGGGCGCCACCGCCCTGCAGCGGCTGCTGGAGGTGGGTGAACACCGCCAGCCCGCCATCCAGGGCGGCTATGCAGCAGCCCTGCGCCAGCTGGGCCCCGAGCTCGCAGCGGCCCCCACCACGCTGCACGACCACCTGCGTGTGCGCTTTTCGCACCTGCTGCTGGGCCTGGGCCTGGCGGTGGTGCTGCTGGTCAGCTTCCTGGCTTTCCGCATGGCGCCGGCCCAGGGCGTGGCCGCCCTGGTGCCGCTGCTGGTCTGTGCCGCGGTGCTGGCCGCGCGCGCCCTGCACCCCGAGCACGAGGCGCTGGCGCCCTGGCTCGTGGGCTTGCTGGTGCTGCTCACGGCGGTGGGGGCCGGCTTGCTGGGCTGGTTTGCCGAGCTGTTGCCGCGGGCCGGGTCGGTGCCACGCCTGGGCCTGCCGCTGGCCGCGGCCGTGATGCTCTTCAGCGTGCTGCTGTTCGAAAGCCTGGGCGTGCTCGCGGCGCGCGCGCAGTTGCAGGCGCCCTGGCTGCCCGCGGTGGCGCCCGAAGAGGCGGCAGCCGAGCACGAGGTCGACCCCGAGCAGCTGCTGCGCGATGTCGATCTGGAACTGCACCGCCAGTGGACCGAGGGCATACCCAACCGCCGATATGGCTGGTTGATGCCGCAGTTGCCGCGGGGCACCGACAGCGGTCGCTTCCAGGCGCTGGTGCTCGAAGAGTCACAGCCCCTGGTGCCGGCGGCAGTGCGCAGCCCGGGTCGCACCGGCCCCGGGGCAGCCCCCTTGCCGGTGCCTGCGGGCCCGGCGACGCCGCCTTCACGCAGCGCCTTGCTGGCCCTGGACGTGGGCGGCCTGGTCTGGAGCCTGGGCGGCAGCGTGGCCTGGTTGTGGCTGGCCTGGGCCCACATGCTCAACCCCGCCGCCTCGTGGGTGCCTGCGGCCAGCGGTATCGCGGCGCTGGCCGTGGGGGGTTACGCCTTGCGCATCGGCCACCTGCTGTGGAGCCGCGTGGAGGTGGTGTCCACCCTCACCTGGCTGGACCTGGAGGGCGCCTGGGCGCGGCCTGCCGAGGCCCAGCGCGGGCGCGACGAAGGCATCGTGCGCACCCAGGGCTGGCGCGTGCGGGGCCGCGTGGCAGTGCTGAGCTCGATGTTCTATGCCGCGGCACCGCACGGCCCCGGCAGCCGCGTGATGCTGGCGCTGACCGCGCACCGCGCTGGCGCCACGGGCTGGCTGAACACCGTGCAGGAGCTGGCCCGCAAGGCGGCGCCCGCTGCCATGCCTTCAGCGGCCGTGGCGGCGGCCGCCGCGGCACGCCCGCGCCCGCGTGAGCCCGAGGTGGCGCCCGCGCCGGCGGCGGCCGCAGCAGCCGCAGCGCCCGCTGCGGCGCGGCGCAGCGCCCGCTTCTGCACCCACTGCGGCACGGCCACGCCGGCCGGGGCGCGCTTCTGCCAGCACTGCGGCTCGGTCTTGCCGGTGGAGTGACGGCGCGCCGCGGCGGGCTGGCCACGCCAGCAACGCTGGCGCCTGCCCGGGCTCTCAGTTGCGCTGGCGCCTGTCGGCCGCCGGCTCGCCCGAGACGGCGCGGCGGTCGATGCCGCTGCGGCGCTCGCCCCAGGCGTTTTCCAGCTCCATGCGCTTGATCTCTTCCACCGCGCCTTCATCGGCGCCGCCGGCCTTGCGCGCCTGGGCGCGCGCCAGGCGTTCCATCAGGCGCAGGTCGCGGTCGGTCAGGCCCAGGGCGCTTTCGGCCCAGAGGCCCACGATGTCGTCCAGCGCCTGGCGCTGCACCGGCGCGGCCAGGCGCTGCGCTCGCAGCGCCGCCAGCGTGCCGCGGTGGCGCGGGTCCACCTCGCGCAGCACTTTTTCGAGCGCCTGTTCACCTTCGCCGTCTTCGGCCACCACGTCCACCAGCTTGCGGTAGTGCAGCTCTTCGGCGCTGAAGAGCCGGCCGGAGAGGATCATCTCGCTGGCCACCGCGAAGCCTGCCTTGCGGATGGTGAAGTCCCAGGCGCCCATGCCGGGGAAGAGGTTGAACAGCACCTCCGGAAAGCCGGCCTGCGCACGGCGTTCGAAGATCACCTTGTGGAAGGGCAGCACGCTCTCCAGCCCGCCGCCCAGGGTGTCGCCGGTGGCCAGCACGGTGGTGTGCAGGTGCAGATCGGCGGCGTTTTCCATCCACCACACCAGGTCGACGCAGCGCTGGCCGTAGAGCTGCAGCGATTCCACATCGCCGGCCCGCACCAGCAGTACGAACAGCGCCAGGTCGCCGCCGAAGTTGAAGACCCCGGGCACGTCGCTGCTCAGCACGAAATGGCGCACCAGCGGCGCGCGCGCCGCGATATCGTCCAGCAGCGTCTGCAACTCGCCCATCGCGGCCAGGCTGTAGCACTGGATGGGCGTGACGCAGGTGCGCACACGCAGCGCGCGCAGCTCGGGGGTCCACTCCAGGCGCAGCGTGCGGTAGGGGCGCGCGAGCAGGCTGTCGATGCTGGCGGCGGCCGCCGCAGCGGGTGTCGCCGAGGCGGGCGTCGCCGAGGCGGACGTGACGCGGCCCACGGCCTAGATCGCCTCGATGATGCGCGTGAAGTGGTGGAAGTTCACCTTCGTCGCTTCAACCACGGCCGCCAACGCGGCTTCATCGCCCAGCTTGTTCAGCACGGTGCGCAACTCGGCCATGTGCTGCGCGTCCATGGTGGCGTGCGAGTCGATGAAGGACACGCCCTGCTGCCCCTCGAGCAGCAGCGATTCGCGGATGGCGTCGGCAAACGGCCCGCCGTAGACCGACGCGATGACTTCCAGCGCGTACAGCATGCCCAGCACGCTGCAGGGGTGGCGGCGGTCGGCGGCCCAATGGTTGTAGCCGATGAGCGCCAGCGTGTGCGCCGCCGGCGTGTGCGCGCGCGTGGCCGCGGGTGCCACGCCGATCGCCTGCAGATCGGCCAGCACCCAGTCTTCGTGGCCGGTTTCCTCGTGCATGTGTTCGTAGAGGAAGTGGCGGATGGGCTGGTAGCGGTCGTCCATGCGGCTGGCCGCCGCGGCGCACACCGGGTTGAAGTACCACACCACCTGGTACAGCTCCAGCAGCAGGGCGCGGTAGCGCTCCAGGCTCATGCCCCGGGCCACGGCATCGAGCACGACCGGGTGGGTCTCGAAACCGCGGCGGTCTTCGTCGGTGCGCGTGACCAGTTCGGCAAAGACAGACAGCATTCAGATCCTCCAACGAAACGCCGGTGCGCTGCGTGGCGCCCGGCTTCGCGGTGCATTCTGGCTTGAGCCAGCCCCGGGCGTCACCCGTCAAGCCTGACAGGGTGGCTCCTACAATCGAGCGCATGAACGCCGTGTTGCCGACGAGCGCTTTGCAGGCGCACGCCCACGGCCGCCGCATCCGCGAACTGCCCGATGAGCTGGTGAGCCAGATCGCCGCCGGCGAGGTGGTGGAACGCCCGGCCTCGGTGGTGCGTGAACTGGTGGACAACGCCCTCGATGCCGGCGCACGCCAGATCACCGTGCGCCTGGTGGCCGGTGGGGTGCGCTGCATCGTCGTTGAAGACGACGGTGGCGGCATCGCGCGCGAAGACCTCCCGCTGGCGCTGAAGCGCCACGCCACCAGCAAGATATCGAGCCTGGCCGAGCTGGAATCGGTGGCCACCATGGGTTTTCGCGGCGAGGCTCTGGCCGCCATCGCCTCGGTGGCCGAGATGACGCTCACCACGCGCACCGCCGAGATGCCGCACGCCTGGCGCCTGCAGGCGCGCAGCGGCGAGCTCACGCCTGCAGCGCGCGGCACCGGCACCACGGTGGAAGTGAACGAGCTCTTCTTTAGCACGCCGGCGCGGCGCAAGTTCCTCAAGACCGACGCCACCGAGTTCGCGCATGCGTTGGAGGCCGTGCGCCGGCACGCGCTGGCGCGGCCCGATGTCGGGTTTGCCGTCTGGCACGAAACGCGCCTGGCCGCGCAGTGGCGTGCCGCCGCGCCCGCGCAGCGCTGGGCTGACGTGCTCGGGGCCGACTTCATCGCCGCCAGCCGCGGCGTGCTGGCCGAGCGCGGCCCGCTGGCGCTGCAGGGGCGCGCCGGCCAGCCCGAAGCCGCGCGCTCGCGCGCCGACCTGCAGTACGTCTTCGTCAACGGCCGCTACGTGCGCGACCGGCTGCTGGCCCATGCCGTGCGCTCGGCCTATGAAGACCAGCTGCACGGCAGCCGCCAGCCGGCCTACCTGCTTTTTCTGCAGATCGCGCCCGAACTGGTGGACGTGAACGTGCACCCGACCAAGATCGAGGTGCGTTTCCGCGACGGGCGTGCGGTGCACCAGGCCGTGCGCGCGGCGGTGGAAGACGCGCTGGCGCCCACGCGGGCGGCCGCGTCTGACGCGGCCTTGGCCGCTGCCGCGGCCGCCGCTTCGGACGACCCCACCACGGCCGCGCCGCCCGTGCCCGCACCGCTGGGCGGCTGGCAGCCCTCGCTGGCCTGGGCGCCGCCCGAGGCGCCTGCCGCCGCGGCGCCGGCCTGGCCTGCAGGCGCCGGCCCCGCGCAAGCGCAGGGCGCCCATGAAAACGCCGGCCCCTGGCGCACGCCGCAAGGCAGCGGTGGCCTGGCCACCTGGGCCGCCTTGCGGGCCGGGGGCAGCCGGCCCGCGGGCGCTGTGCCTGGCGGCGAAGCCGAGGCCACGGCCTGGCCGCTGGGCCGCGCCATCGCGCAGATCGGCGGCGCCTACGTGCTGGCCGAAAACGCCCACGGCCTGGTGGTGGTGGACATGCACGCCGCCCACGAACGCATCGTCTACGAAGGGCTGAAGCGTTCGGCGGTGGGCGGCCAGCACCTGCCGGCGCAGCCGCTGCTCATCCCGCAGACGCTGGCCGCCACGCCGGCCGAAATCGCCACGGCCGAGGCCGAACAAGAAGCCTTGCTGGCTCTGGGCCTGGACGTGGGCGTGCTCAGCGCCGGCACGCTGGTGCTGCGCAGCGGGCCCGCGGCGCTGCTGGCACGCGGCAACACCAACCTGGCCGAGCTCACGCGCTCGGTGCTGGCCGAGCTGGCCCATCCCGAGAGTGGTGGCGCCAGCCGCATGGTGCAGCGCGCGCGCGACGACATCCTCGCCACCATGGCCTGCCACGGCGCCGTGCGCGCCAACCGCCGCCTCACGCTGGAAGAGATGAACGCGCTGCTGCGCGAGATGGAAAACACCGAGCGTGCCGACACCTGCAACCACGGGCGGCCCACCTGGCGGCAGGTGACGATGAAGGAACTGGACGCGCTGTTTCTGCGCGGGCGCTGAGCTGCGGTCTGGCCCGCGGCGCGGCCAGGCTGGGGCTCAGCGCCCCTGACGCTGCCCCTGCACTTCGAGGGCACCGAGGTCCACCGTGGCCGTGCCGTCGTGGTTGCCGTCGACCAAACGGCGACGGCCCGCCACATCGCTGCCCAGGCCCGCTGCGCGCGCGTTGTCGCCGGCGTCGATGGCGGCCGAGCCCGGGCGCAGTTCGTAGCGGTTCCGTTCATAGGCAAGCCCGAAGCCCGGATCCGTGCGCAGGTTCTCGGGCAGGTAGGGCGCCGCGCTGCAGACGCCCGTGGCCGCCTCGCCCGCAGCGGCGTGGATGAGGTTGAACACGAACAGCGGTGACAGCGGGGAATAGATGGCGTCGCAGTACAGCGGCGGCGTGCCGCTGGCGGCGTACAGGATGTTGTTCGCCGCCGTTATCGATGCCGCAAAACCGTAGGTCGCCATCTGGCTGCCCGCTTCGCTGGCGATGTTGTCCGCCACGGTGTTGTTGACCATGTCGAAGCCTGCACCGCCGTTCACCATCGAGACGTAGAGACCGCCGCCGTACTGCGCCGAGTTGCCCGTCACGAGGTTGTTCGCGAAGCGCACGCGCCCCTGTATCTGCGACACCATCGCAAACGCGCCACCGCGTGTGGCGCCCGAGTTGTTGCGGATGACGTTGGACTCGATCACCGTGGGGTGGGCCGTGTTGAACAGCGACACAGCGCCGCCATCGGCCTGGCCCTGGATCTTGTTGCCTTCGATGATGTTGTGGGCAATGCGGATCACGGTGCGGAAGCCCGTGGCGTGTACACCGGTACCGCTGCTGCCGCCGAAATTGCCGGGGCGCAGGTTGTTGCGGATGTGATTGCGCTCGATGGTGGCGAGCGCGTTCTCCACATAGATGCCGCCGCCCTGGGTAGCCCAGTTGTTTTCGATCACGTTGTCGGTGATGGTCACCGAGCCGAACCACGCCAGCACGCCGCCACCGCCGCGCCCGGTGACCGGGACGCTGCTGTTCGACCAGCCATTGCGCAGCGTGAAGCCCAGCACCGACGAGGCCCGTTCCGAGTAGGCAATGATGACGATCACGGGCGCCAACCTCTGGCCGTCGATGACGGTCTGGGCAGCCCCCGCCTCGCTGCGGAGCACCAGCCCCTTGTCCAGGAAGTCGAGGTTCTCGAAATAAGTGCCGGGCGCCACCAGCACCGTGTCGCCGTTGCTGGCCGCGCTGATCGCCGCTTGGATGCTCGGCCACTCCGCGGGCACACGCAGGGTGGCCGCGCTGGCCGTGGTCACCGACATCGCGGCCACGGCGGCGGCCAGGTGCGCAAGCAAGAGGGCGGCCGTCCTGGCGGCTCGCCATGTCCAGTGAGGCTTGTGCATGCAGGCTCCGAGAGTGTGTCGGGATTCTGCGTGCCCGGCGCGCCGGCGCGTGCCCCGCGCCTCGGGGCCTGTCGATGCCGATTGCCGATTGCCGATTGCCGATTGCCGGCGGCGGCGCGTCGCGCGACACTGGCCGCATGGACGGTTCATGCAGGCGTCAGGCCACCCGATGATGCGACGTCGACAACTGCCGGGCCTGCTGTGGGCCGTGGGCGGTGGCCTGCCCTTGCTGCCCCTGCTGCCCCTGCACAGTGCGCATGCCGCCCCCGCCGCCCCCGCCGAACGCGTGCCGTTGATGGCCCCCGACTGGTTCGTCTTCCTCGAAACCGGCCGCCCGACGCCGCCCGACCGCGCCGCCGTGGCCGCCATGCAGCGCGGTCACATCGAGAATTTCAAGCGCCTCTTTGCCGAGGGCCAACTCTTCGCCGCCGGGCCCATGCGCGACCCCAGCGGCCACAAGCGGGGTTTCGTCGCCGTGCGCGCGCACACGCTGCAAACACTGCGTGGCTACTTCGAGCCCGACGACTACGTGCGCGAGGGCTACATGACGCTGAACGCCGTGCCGGCAACCGCGCAGCGGGCGCTCAACACCGAGGGCATCGACGCCAGCCGCATCGAAGAACTGCGCATCCTGCACCTCAGTCGCGGTGATGCCTCGGAAGACGTTGCCACCACCGCGGCACGCCACGCGCACTTGCAGGGCCTGCTCGCGCGCGGCGTGCTCGGCGCCTGGTACACGCTGGCGCACGGGCCCGTGGCCGAGGTGATGTTCGCGCGCGGCACCGACACCGCCGCGCTGCAAGCCGCCTTCCAGGGCTGCCCGGGCTTGGGCCGCGGCGGCGTGGCGCTGTCGGTGTGGCCGCAGTGGTTGTCGCCCGGCGTGGTGCGCTGAGCGGCTGCGGGCGCCGGCGCGCGTGGGGTCTCTGAGACACTCACGGCCATGCGCCTGCCCAACCTGCTGGATACCCGCCTAGGCCGCCTGACGGCCTTCTTTTTTCTCTACCTGACCGAGGGCATCCCGCTGGGCTTCGGCGCCACGGCCATTGCCACGCAGCTGCGCCGCGCCGACGTGGGCCCGGCCGAGATCGGTGCCTTCGTCGGCTCGTTCTACCTGCCCTGGGCCTTCAAATGGGCCTTCGGGCCCTTCATCGACGTTTTCACGTCCGAGCGTCTGGGCCGGCGGCGCGGCTGGATCCTGGGCACGCAGGTGATGCTGGTGCTGACGCTCATCGTCGCGGCGCAGGTGCCACTGCCGGCGCAGCTGGGCCTGCTGACGGGCATCCTGCTGGTGCACAACACCTTCGGCGCGATGCAGGACGTGGCCATCGACGCGCTGGCCGTCAACACGCTGCGCGCCGATGAACGCGGCCTGGCCAACGGCGTGATGTTCAGCGGCGCCTCCATCGGCATGGCCCTGGGCGGCGGCGGTGTGCTCTTCCTGATGCCGGTGTTCGGCCTCACGGGCGGCTTCTATTTCGTGGCGGCGTGCATCGCCGCCGTCACCGTGTTCATCGTGCTGCCGCTGCGCGAGGCACCCACGCCCGCGGCCGAGCGCCGCGCCGCCGGCCTGGCCTCGGCCGGCCGCGAGATCAAGCGTTTCTGCGGCGAGGCCTTCCGCAGCTTCCTGGGCACGCGGGGCGCTTTTGCCGGCTTGTTCTTCGCGCTGCTGCCGGCCGGTGCCATGAGCCTGGGCCTGGCGCTGCAGAGCAACCTGGCCGTGGAACTGGGCTTGAACGACAACAGCGTGGGCACGCTCGCCATCGCTTCGCAGGTCATCGCCGCCGTGTGCATGGTGGCCGGCGGCTGGCTGTCAGACCGTGTGGGCCGGCGCAAGACGCTCTTCGTCTACATGGCGCTGATGAGCCTGCCGGTGCTGTACCTGATGGTGGTGCTGCAGCAGCACGGCTGGGTCATGCCCAACCCGGCCGAGGGGCCGCTGAAGCGCACGGCCCTGCCGGCCTTGGTGACGGCCTTCTGGGTGGCCGTGTTGCTCTACGCCGTGGCGCAGGGCCTGATGTACGGCACACGTTCGGCCATCTTCATGGACGTGACCAACCCGCGTGTGGCGGGCACGCAGTTCACGGCCTACATGGCGATGATGAACCTGGCCATTTCCTACAGCGCCACCTGGCAGGGCATCGCGGCCGAGACGCTGGGCTACCCCAAGACGCTGCTGATCGACGCCATCACCGGCGTGCTCTGCCTCGCCGTGCTGCCCTTCATCAAGCCCAGCCTCACGCCCGAGGGTGATGGCGGCGCCGGCCGCCGCGCGCGGCGCCTGGCCAGCCTGCTGGCGCTGGGCTGCGTGGCCGCGGTGGCCTACCGGCTGGGGGCCTGGGACGCCGGCCGTGCGGCGCCGATGTTCGAGATCCTCTTCATGCTGGTGTTCGTGGCTTCGGCGGTGTTCCTGGGCACGGGCGCGGTGGTGCTGGGTGCGGCCACGCCGCAGGCCGCACGCGTGGGCCGCCTGGGCCTGCTGATGGCACCGCTGCTGCTGGCCATGTACCTGCGCAAGTGGTGGCCCGAGCCGCAGGCCTTCTACGTGGCGGTGCCGGCGCTGGCCGCGCTGCTGCTGGCCTGGCAGGCGCGCCTGCCCTGGGCCACGCTGAAGCTCGAGACCCGGCCCGCCTGACGGTGCACCGGCGGCCCGCGCTGAGCGCGCAGCGCCGGGCCTTCAGCCGGCCACGCGGTTGCGGCCGTCGCGCTTGGCTTCGTACATGCGGGCGTCGGCTTCGCCGAGCAGCTCGCGTGCGGTGGCCAGCGCCGCCGTGAAGGTGGCCACGCCGATGGAGGCGGTCTGCACGTGGCGCAACTCGGCGCCGGCCTCGCCCTGCAGCGTGATGGGCCGCGCCGCCAGCGCCGCGCGCACCCGTTCGGCGAGCCCGCGCGCTTCTTCCAGCGTTGTTTCGGGCAGCACCGCCACGAACTCCTCGCCGCCGCAGCGGCCCAGCACGTCGGTGCTGCGCAGCGCGCCGTGCGCGATGGCCGCGGCCTCGCGCAGCACGGTGTCGCCGGCGTTGTGGCCCCAGCGGTCGTTGACGCTCTTGAAGTGGTCGAGGTCGATGCACAGCAGCGACAGCGGCCGCTTGTGGCGGCGCGCACGCCGCATCTCGCGGGCCAGCGTGTCCATCACGTAGCGCTTGGTGAAGACCTCGGTGCCGGCGTCCACCGTGGCCATGCGGTAGATGTGGTCGTGCAGCAGGGCATCGACGCTGTCGCGGCCGTAGAACTTCAGCACCAGCTCGCCCAGGCGCAGCAGGTCACCATCTTTCAGCAGCACCGGGGCGCGCACGCGTTTGTCGTTGACCCAGCTGCCGTTGACGGAGCCGGCGTCGTTGAACTGCACACGCTCGCCCTGCACCTGCAGTTCGGCGTGGCGGCGGCTGATGCCGGGGCTGTCGAGCTGCACCGCGCACTCGGGCGCACGGCCCATGGCCAGCGTGCCCTCGGGCAGGGCAAAACGCTGGCCCGGTGCTTCACCGCTGTATTGCACCAGGCAGGGCTGGCGCACGCCCGGCGAGCCCAGGCTCTGGAAGAGCGTGACCTCGCCCTGCTTGAGGCGCACCGTGGGGTGGTCCCAGGTCAGGGGGCCGTCGGCTTCGGTCATCGCGGGGCGGGCGGGCTGAGTGTCTTGCCGCACATCAGGCCGGCAGCAGCGCGGCGCTCGCGCGCAGACGGCCGACCTCGATGCCGTTCCAGTTCACCAGCGGCACATCGGCCAGGCCGTGCACGAAAGCGGCTTCATCGCCTTCCAGCGGCAGCAGGCGCGCCAGCAGCGCGGCCAGCACCACCTCGCAGGCGCGGGCGTTGTTGCCGTCGTCCATCTTCACGGCCACGCCCAGGCCCAGCGTGGGCAGCGCGGCGCAGTACACGCCCTCGGCGCCCACCTTGCAGAACACACGCTCGCCCAGGCGCTGCATCAGGCGGGTGTCGAGCCGGCCGGTGCCGGCCACCATCTGCGGCGCACGCGCCACGGCCTGGCGCAGGCGCTGCGCCGCGGCGGCGTGCCCCGGGCGCAGCCCCTGGCCGGTGGCCACACGCGCGAAGGCCAGCGCCAGATGGCGCAGCGGGATGGCGTAGGTGGGGATGCTGCAGCCGTCGGTGCCCACGGCAGCCTTGGTGAGGTCGCAGCCCGTGCTGGCCTGCAGCGCGGCCGTGACCTCGCGCATCACCGGGTGTTCGGGCTTCACGTAGCCGCGCAGGAAGGCGCGGCGGTCGCCCTCTTCAGCCATCAGGCAACCCAGGCAGACGAAACCGGCGTGTTTGCCCGAGCAGTTGTTGTTCAGCGCGCTGGGCTGCTGGCCGGCTGCGGCCAGGGCCTTGATGGCGGCGTCGTTGTAGGGCCAGTGCGTGCCGCATTCCAGGGCCATCACGTCCACGCCGGCCTTGGCCAGCATCGAGGCCGCGGTGGCGGTGTGAAAACTCTCGCCGCCGTGGCTGGCGCAGGCCAGCGCGAGCTCTTCGTCGTTCAGGCCGAAACGTTCGGCGGCGCCGCTTTCCACCAGCGGCAAAGCTTGCAGCACTTTCACGGCACTGCGGGGGAAGATGGGGCGGTCGATGTCGCCCCAGGCGCTGTGCACGGCGCCGCTGGCATCCAGCACGGCCACGGCGCCGCGGTGCGCCGATTCGACGATGCCGCCGCGCAGGGCTTCGGCAAGAACGGGGTGGGCTGTCATGGCGGCGACTTTAGCTTGCAGCCCCTCGCTGCAGAATGCCGCGGTGCCGCTTCAAGCCCTCTTGCTCGTGCTGGCCGCAGCGACTCTGCACGCGCTGTGGAACATTGCCGCCAAACGCGCCGGCGGTGACCACCGTTTCGCCTTCCTCACGGTGTTGATGTCGGTGCTGCTGTGGGCCCCGCTGGCGCTGTGGTCGGCCCCGGCCGAGTTGCCGCGCTGGGGTGGGCTGGCCTGGGCGGTGGTGGGCGTGAGCGCGGCCCTGCACGTGGTGTATTTCCTCACGCTGCTGCGCGGCTACCGCGAGGCCGATCTCACGGTGGTCTACCCCGTGGCGCGTGGCAGCGGCCCGCTGCTGACGGCCGCCGCCGCGGTGCTGCTGCTGGGCGAATCGCTCAGCACCGCCGGCGCTGTTGGTGTGCTGGGCGTGGGCGCGGGGGTTTTCCTCATCGCCGGCGGGCCCGGCCTGTGGCGCGCCCGTGCGGCGGGCGCCGACCCCGCCGCGCGCCAGCGCCTTTTGCTGGGCTTGCGCTGGGGCGCGCTGACCGGCGCGCTCATCGCCTGCTACACGGTGGTGGATGGCTACGGCGTGAAGGTGCTGCTGATGGCGCCGCTGCTCTTCGACTTCATGTGCAACGCGCTGCGCCTGCCGATGATGCTGCCGCTGGTGTGGCGCGACGGCGCCGGCCTGCGCGAGGCGCTGCGCACGCAGTGGCGGCCGGCGCTGGTGGTGGCGGTGCTGGGCCCGGCGGGCTACATCATGGTGCTGCACGCGGTGCAGCTGGCACCGCTGTCGCACGTGGCGCCGGCGCGCGAGGTGTCGATGCTGATCGCTGCCGTCATCGGCGGGCGGCTGCTGGGGGAGAGCGACCGCGCCTTGCGGCTGCTCGGCGCGGCCTGCATCGCGGGCGGCGTGATGGCGCTGGCCTGGTGAACGTCAGCAGCTGCGCACGAAGGCAGCGCCGCCCCTAGAAGCTCAAGACGAAGGCCGCGCCGCCGTCGAGCGGCCTCACGTGCCGCACGCGCCCGCCCATGCCATGCACCAGCTGGCGCACCACCGTCAGCCCCACGCCCTGGCCGCCTTCGCGCGTGGTGAAGAAGGGCAAAAAGACCTGCCGCTCCAGCCCCGGCGCCACGCCCGGGCCGTTGTCGCGCACGCTCAGCTGCAGGCGCCCGCCGCGGCCTAGTCGGGCCGTCACCCACAGGCGCGGCGCTGGTGTTTCGGCCGTGGCCTGCGCGGCGTTGTGCACCAGGGCCAGCAGGGCCTGCTCCAGCTGCGCCTCGTCGGCCTGCAGGCACAGCGTAGGGCTGGCCAGCTCGAACGAGGCTTCACCGCCGCGCGCCGCCCAGGCCGGTGCCGTGGCCTGCTGCAGCCGCGCGAACAGGGCATTCAGCGCCACCGGCGCCAGCTGCGGCGCCGGCCAGTGGCTGGCGCGGCGGTAGGTGGCGACGAAGCGCGCCAGCCCTTGCGCGCGCTGCTGGATGGCCTGCAGCGCGGTGCGCAAGTCGGCCTGCGCGACGGGGTCGTCGGGCTCGTCCACCAGGCCCAGCGCGGTCTGGCTCAGGCTTTGCAGCGGTGTCAGCGAGTTCATGATCTCGTGCGTGAGCACGGTCACCAGTTCCTGCCAGGCGCGCAGCGACTCGGCCTCGAGTTCGTTCTCCAGCGGCACCAGCGCGAGCAGCACCCGCGCCTGGCCGGCCAGGGCCAGCGCCTGGCGCTGCAGCTGCCAGCGCTCGGCGCCGCGCTCGGTGTCCAGCAGCACGGGGCCGGGCGCTGCGTTGCTGGCCAGCAGGCGGTGCAGCGCGGCGCGGTCGCGCACGCCGCCCGGCGCTTCCAGCCGCCGCGCGCGGCTGCTCAGCGGCTGCAGGCGCGGCTGGGCGGGGTCGTCGGCCGGGGCCTCGGGGTGGTGCGCCCACACCGCCACGGGCAGGTGTTCGAACTGCGCCTGCAGCGTGGCCACGCGCTGGGCCTGGCGTTCTTCGGCCGTGGGCGAGGGCGCAGGCAGTGTTGTTGTCGAAATGCCGGCGCGTGCCTGGCTGCGCCAGTGCGCGCGCACCAGCGGGGCCAAGAGTGCTGCGGCCACGGCCACCACGGCTGCGGCTCCGACGAGCGCACGCGCGCTGCCCTGCCAAGCCAGCGCGCCAGCAGCAGCCGCCAGCAGCAGCGCGGCCACCACGCGGGCTGCGGTGCCCAGCGCAGCCCAGGCCGCCAGTCGTGCGGACTGCGGGTTCACAGGCCGTGCTTTTCCAGCCGCCGGTACAGCGCTGCGCGTGAGAGGCCCAAGGCGCGCGCCGCCGCGCTCAGGTTGCCTTGGGCCTCGGCCATCGCGGCCATCAACGCGGCGCGTTCTTGCGTGGCCAGCGGCTGCACCGCGGCGCTGTGGGCAGGTGCCGGGGCGGGTGCCGGCTCGGCCATCGCTGCCCCGGCCGGCCGCTGCAGCGCTTCGAGGCAGGTGGCCACCAGTCGCGCGTTGTCCCAGGGCTTGGTGACGAAATCCCAGGCGCCGCGGCGCACGGCCTGCACGGCGCGTTCGATGTCGGCATAGGCCGTCATCACCACCACGGGCGGCGGGGCGGGGCGCTGGCGCAGTTCATCGAGCAGGCGCAGGCCCTGGCTGCCGTCGGTGCGGCCGGGGCCGAAGTTCAGGTCCAGCAGCAGCAGCGCGGGCTGCAGGCGGTCCAGCGCCGCGGGCAGCTCGGCCGGGCGCCGCAGGCAGGTGACGGGGCCCACGCGGCGCTGCAGCAACAGCTGCGCGGCCAGGCCGACATCCGGGTCGTCGTCGAGCAGCAGCAGGCGCGGCGAAGAAGACGCAGAGGAAGGCAGGGCGGCAGACACGGCAGCGGGCACAGGCAGGCCCGCGAGTGTCGCAGCACGGGGCGCGGTGCTGCGAGGGGGCCGTCCGGAAGCGGACACCCGCAGCCCGGTGGTGTGCGAAAGCGGACAAGCCCCTGCCCAAGCCCGCGCCACGCCGCGATGCTGGCGGCCTGCCGATGAAACACGAGCCCAAGCCCCTGCTGCCCCCGCCCCCCAGCGGCGCGGCCATGGACCGCGCCCTGCCGCCGCGCCCGCGCTGGCGGCGTGCGGTCCCCTGGGCTGCAGCGGCGGGCCTGCTCATCGCGGCGCTCAGCCTGGCGGCCTGGCAGGCCTGGGGCCGGGCCCCTTTGGTGCCGCAAGCCCAGCTGGCCACGGTGCAGGCCGGTGAGTTCCGCGACGAGCTGCTGCTGCGCGCCCGCGCCGAGCCGCTGCGCTCGGTGACGCTGGACGCCGCCGAAAGCGGCCGCGTGGAAGCCGTGCTGGTGCAGGACGGCCAGAGCCTGGCCGCCGGCACGCTGCTCTACCGTCTCTACAGCCCCGAGCACGAACAGCAGGCCTTGCAGCGCCGTGCCGAGGTGGCGCAGCAGATGGCCAACCTCTCGGCCGAGCGCAGCGCGCAGGCCGCCAGCCTGGCGCTGCACCGGCGCGAGCGCGCGCAGCTGCAGGCCGCGCTGCAGCAGGCCGAGGCCGATGCTGCGCGCACCCAGCGCCTGGCCGATGCCGGTTTCGTCGCCCCCGCGGTGCTGGAGCAGGCGCAGCGCCAGCAGGCCCTGGCCCAGCGCCTGCTGCAGCAGGCCGAGCAAGACCACGCGCTGGAAGCCTTGACCCGCGCCCAGGCCCTGGCCGAGCTGGGCCAGGCCGTGGCCGGCCTGCAGGCCGGCTTGCAGGGGCTGGCCACCGCGCGCGAACGCCTGGCCCCGCGCGCGACCATGGCCGGCCAGCTCAGCGGCTGGCAGCTGCAGGTGGGCATGCAGCTGCGCGCCGGTGAGCGCCTGGGCCGCATCGACGACCCCACGGGCGGCCTGCAGCTGGTGGCCGATGTCGACGAGTTCCATCTGCCGCGCCTGCAGCCGGGCCTGGCGGCCACCAGCGCCCAGGGCGCTTTGACGCTGGCGCAGACCCTGCCGCAGGTGCGCGGCGGCCTCGTGCGCGTGCAGCTGCGCTGGCCCGAGGGCCGCACGCCGGTTGGCCTGCGCGCCGGCCAGTCCGTGGAGCTGGCGCTGCAGCTCAGCGCGCCGAAGCCCGCGCTGCTGCTGGCCGAAGGCCCCGGCGTGCGCGAGCAGCTCTACGTGCGCCAGGGCCGCGAACTGCAGCGCCGCAGCGTGCGCCTGGGCCGGCGCGCCGCCGGCCGCGTGGAAGTGCTGGCCGGCCTGCAGGCCGGCGACGAAGTGCTCATCTCCAACCCCCCCACCGACAGCCCCCGGCTGCGACTGCCATGATCGAACTGCAAGCCCTGAGCAAACGTCACCGCAGCGGTGATGTCGAGACCACCGCGCTCGACGCCATCAGCCTGTACATCGAAGCCGGCGAGTACCTCGCCATCACCGGCCCCAGCGGCTGCGGCAAGAGCACCTTGCTGGGCCTGCTGGGCCTGCTGGACGAACCCAGCAGCGGCCGCTACCTGCTGGAGGGCCAGGACGTGCAGGCCCTCGGCGCGCGCGAACGCGCGGCGCTGCGGCGCGGGCGCATCGGCTTCGTGTTCCAGAGCTTCAACCTGGTGGACGACCTCAGCGTGCGTGAAAACGTGCAGCTCGCGCTGCGCTACGGCCCGCTGCCCGAGAAGGCGCAGCGCGCGCGGGTGGATGAAGTGCTGCAGCGCCTGGGCCTGGCGCACCGCGCCGGGCACCACCCCAGCCAGCTCAGCGGCGGGCAGCAGCAGCGCGTGGCGATTGCGCGCGCCATCGCGGCGCGGCCGGCGCTGCTGCTGGCCGACGAGCCCACCGGCAACCTCGACAGCCACCACGGCCACGAGGTGATGCAGCTGCTGCGCGAGCTCAACCAGGAAGGCACCACGCTGGTGGTGGTGACGCACAGCGCCGAGCACGCCGCGCTGGCCTCGCGCACCGTGCGCCTGCTCGATGGGCGCGTGCTGGTGGACGCGGTGGCCGAGGTGGCGGCATGAAGCTGCTGCACGAAGCGCTGCGCAGCCTGCGCCGCCAGCCCGCGGCCAGCGGCGTGGCCATCGTCGGCCTGGCGCTGGCGCTCACGGCCGCGCTGCTGCTGGCCTTCATCGCGCTGACGCTGTCGGCGCTGGACCCGAACATCCGCGAGCCCGAGCGTGTGGTGCTGCTCGATTTCAAGGGCAACGCGCCGCAGGCGCCGACACCGTGGCTCACCGGCGGCCCGCTGGTCATCGGCACACTGCTGCAGCAGCGCGCGGTGCCGCTGGAGCAGATCACGCGCGTGGCCTTCGACGGGCTGGACATCCAGCACCAGGGCCGCCTGCAGCCGGCCTATCTGATCATGGCGGACGCCACGGCGGTGCCACTGCTGGGCCTGCGCGCGCTGGCGGGTGACCTGGGCGCGGCGCTGGTGCAGCGCGACGGCATCGCCATCAGCCAGGGGCTGTTGCAGACGCTGTGGCCCGGGGCCACGCCGGCGCAGGCCCTGGGCCGCACGCTGGTGGCGCAGCACCGCACCTACAACGTGGCCGCGGTGCTGCCCAACACCGACCCGCGCACGCCTTTCTGGCCCGCCAGCCCCATGGTGGGCGACGCGATGGCGATGGTGGGCTGGGACACCCAAGGCAACCGCTTGTCGCCGGCAGAACGCGACGCAGTCTTCATGGCCAACGGGCGTGTCTTTGCGCGACTGAAGCCCGGCGCGCGCGCTTCTGACGTGGGCGGCTGGATGCGCGAGGCGGTGCAGGCCAGCCCCGGCTACGCAGCGCTGCCCGCCGAGTGGACGGCCGGCGGCCGCGAGCCCGCCTACTTTCGCGGCCTGCCGCTGACCGAGCTGCCCTACGCCGGGCCGAACGAGGCGTATTGGGGCCTCATCACCGGCCTGACCGCGGCTTGCACGCTGCTGCTGGTGATGGCGGCCTTCAACCACATGAACCTGCAGGCCGCGGCGCTGCTGCAGCGCCAGCGCGAGACGGCGCTGCGCCGCAGCCTGGGCGCCGATGGCGGCGCGCTGCTGCGCCTGTGGGCGCTGGAGGGCCTGCTGCCTTTGCTGCTGGCCGCGGGGCTGGCGTTGCTGGCGGCGTGGATGCTGGCGCCGCTGGTGGGCCCGGCGCTGGGCTTCTCGCCGCGCCAGCCGTTGGCCGACCCGGTGCCCTGGCAGGCGCTGGCCGGCCTGGGCGCCGTGGTGGCGCTGCTGTGGCCGCTGTGTTCGCTGCTGCCGGCCTGGCAGGCGCTGCGCCGCCCGCCGGCACCGGCCCTGCAAGGCCGCACCGCCAGCGAAGGGCCCTGGGGCCGGCGCACGCGCCAGGCGCTGCTGGGCTTGCAGCTGGGCGGGGCCTTGTTGCTCTTGTCGCTGGCCGGCGTGCTGGCGCTGCAGCAGCAGCACCTGCTGCAGGCCGAGCGCGGTTTCCAGACGGAAGGGCGCTACTGGCTGGGCTTGATGGTCAACCCCGCCGAGCTGCCGCCGATGGAAGGCCTGGCGCGCGCCGTGGCCCAGCACCCGGCCATCTCGCACTGGGCCTGGAGCGACAGCCCACCGGCCCAGGCCACACGCGGCCGACTGGAACTGCACACCAGCGCCGGCAACCAGCAGCAGGTGCTGCGGCTGAGCACGGTGTCTTCGGGCTTCTTCGGCACCTATGGCATGCGTGTGCTGGCCGGTGAAGTGAAGGTGCCGGCCGCGGCCGCACCTGCTGCAGCGGCTGCTTCGGCCGTTGCAGGCGAGGCTCGCATGGTCATAGACGCCAAGGCGGCCCGTGCGCTGGGCTACGCCACACCGCAAGCCGCGCTGGGCGCCGTGCTGCGCGGCGGCGGCGCCTTCATGCAGGCCGGCAATGAGCAGCGGCGTGTGGTGGCGGTGGTGGCCGACGTGAAGCTCGAATCGGCGCGCAGCGAAGCGCGGCCCCAGGGCTTCCTGCTCAACGAAGCGCCGCAGTGGGACCTGAACGTCTACGGCCCCGACCCCGTGGCGCTGAGGGCCGCGCTCGACGAGGTGTGGCGCCAGGCCGGCCCGCCGGTGCCGCACGAGGTGCGCAGCGCCCCGTCGCAGCTGGCGGCGGTGTACGCGCAGGAAGCCCAGCTCACCGCGCTGCTGGGCCTGGTGGCGCTGTTGGCCGTGGCGGTGGCGCTGGCTGGCGCCTACGCGCTGGTGGCCGACACGCTGCGCCGCCGCCGCACCGAGCTGGTCTTGCGCCGACTGCACGGTGCTGGCCCAACGGCGATGGCGCGCGCCGTGCTGGCCGAATGTGCCTGGCCGGCCGGTATCGCGGCGCTGGTGGCGCTGCCCTTGGCGGCCGCGGGCGGAGCGCTTTACCTCGATGGTTTTGAAGACCGCATCGACCTCGCCGCCGGCGTGGCCGTGCCGGTGCTGCTGGCGCTGGCGGCCACCACGCTCGTCACCGGGCTGGCCCTGTTGCGGCACCTGCGCCAGGCGCTGAAGCTGCAGCCCATCGAAGCCTTGCGCTGAACCGGTGCCGGGCGGGCGCGTGGCCGGCCTTCTGCCAGTGCCTTGCAAGGCTTTGCGGTGCGAAGCCAGCGGTGCGGGGCGGGCTCGCGCAGACTCTTCGGCTGTGAGCACTACCGCCGACCTCGCCCCCACCGCCCCGGTTTCCGCCGAGGGCCCCTGCGTTTACTTCGACGGCGCCTGCCCGCTGTGCTCGCGCGAGATCGCCACCTACCAGCGCGCGCAGGGCGGTGACCAGCTGCAATGGGTGGACGCAGCCGTCTGCCCCGCCCCCGCGCTGGGCGCCGCCCTGCCGCGCGAAGACGCGCTGGCCCGGCTGCACGTGCGCCTGCCCGACGGCCGGCTGCTCAGCGGCGCGGCGGCCTTCGTGGCCATCTGGCAGCGGCTGCCGGCCTTCCGCGGGCTGGCTTTGCTGGCGCGCGTGCCGGGCGCGGTGTGGGCGATGGAGATGCTCTACCGCGGCTTCCTCGCCGTGCGCCCGCTGTGGCGGCCGCGGCCTTTGCCGGCCGCCTGGCTGGCGCTGCCCATGGCCCTGCGCCGCGAACTGCGCACCGACCATGCGGGCGAAGCCGGCGCTGTGCTGATCTACCGCGGCGTGCTGGCGCTGGCGCGCGATGCCGAACTGCGCGCTTTCGCCCAGCACCACCTGCAGACCGAGCGGCAGCACCTGGCGCTCATCGAAGCCGTGGTGCCGCGTGCGCAGCGCAGCCGGCTGCTGCCCTTGTGGCGCGCGGCGGGTTGGCTCACGGGTGCCTTGCCGGCGCTCTTCGGCCCGCGCGCCGTCTACGCCACCATCGAGGCGGTGGAGACTTTTGTCGACACGCACTACGCCGACCAGGTGGCGATGATCGACGCGCTGCCGCTGGCGCCAGCCGAAGCGGCCGCGCAGCTGCCTGCGCTGCGGGACTTGCTGGAAACCTGCCGGCTTGACGAAGTGGCCCACCGCGACGACGCACGCACACGCCGCGGGGCGGCGTCGGCTGGCGTGGTGGCGCGGCTTTGGGCTGCTGTCGTGGGCGGCGGTTCAGCGGCAGCGGTGCGCGTCAGCCGCCACGTCTGAAGCGCGGGCGCGCCGGGCGCCGACACAATCTCTTCCATGCAACTGCTCGGCGTCGATTTCAGCAGCGCGCCCACGCGCCGCAAACCCATCACCGTGGCCCGCGGCCAGCTCGTGGGTGCGGTGCTGCGCCTGAACGCGCTGGACGAACTGCCCACCCTGGCCGGCTTCGAGGCCCTGCTGGCCGAGCCCGGCCCCTGGTGCGGCGGTTTCGATTTCCCCTTCGGCCTGCCGCGCGCTTTTGTCGACGCGCAAGGCCTGGGCAATACCACGGCCGCGGTCATCACCGAACTGCAGCGCCGCTGCCCCACGCGCATGGACTTCCGTGCGCTCGTGGACGCCTGGGGCAACACCCGGCCCGCGGGCCAGCGCCTGCTGCACCGCGTGTGTGACGGCGCTATGCCCGGCATCAGCAGCAGCAGCCCGCTGCAGACGCGTTACGTGCCGGTGGGCTTCATGTACTACGAGGGCCTGTCGCGTTTGGTGCAGGCCGGCGTGAGCCTGCCGCGCCAGCACGAAGGCGATGCGCAGCGCGTGGCGCTGGAGGCCTACCCTGGGCTGCTGGCCTTCGAGCTGATCGGCCGGCGTTCCTACAAGAACAGCGAAGAGGCCGACCGGCTCATCGCCCGCAAGGACATCGTCGAAGCGCTGGAGCAGGGCCGCACCCGCCTGGGCCTGCGCCTGAAGCTCACACACGCGCAGCGCGAGGCCCTGGTGGACGATGCCAGCGGCGACCGCCTCGACGCCGCCCTGTGCCTGGCGCAGGCCGCCTGGGCGCTGCAGCAGCCGGGTTACGGCCTGCCGGCGCAGCTGGACGCGGTGGAAGGCTGGATCGCCACGGCACCCTCATGAAGGCGGCGGCATGAACGCCGCGGCCGAGGCCTGGTTCGCTGCACGCGGCTGGCAGCCCTTCGCCTTCCAGCGCGAGGTGTGGGCCGCCATGGCCGCCGGCCGCAGCGGCCTGCTGCACGCCACCACCGGCAGTGGCAAGACTTTTGCTGTTTGGATGGGCGCGCTGCAGCGGGCGCTGCCGGTGAAAACCTCGCCCGGCCTGCAGGTGCTGTGGATCACGCCGATGCGGGCCTTGGCGGCCGACACCGCGCGTGCCCTGCAGCAGCCTTTGCCCGAGATGGCCCCGGCCTGGGCCGTGGGCACACGCAGCGGCGACACGCCCAGCGCCGAGCGTGCGCGCCAAGACCGCCGCCTGCCGCAGGCGCTGGTGACCACGCCCGAATCGCTGAGCCTGATGCTCACGCGCGAACGGGCCTTCGAGGAGCTGGGCGGCGTGCACACCGTGGTGGTGGACGAGTGGCACGAGCTCATCGCCAACAAACGCGGCGTGCAGGTGCAGCTGGCGCTGGCGCGGCTGAAGCGATGGAATCCAAGCCTGGTGGTGTGGGGCCTGTCGGCCACGCTGGGCAATGTCGACGAGGCCATGGCCACGCTGTGCGGGACTGCCGAAGACGGCCCGGCAGGCCGTCAAGGGGGCCAGCGGGTGCAGGGCCGCGTCGACAAGGCCTTGCGCATCGACACCCTGCTGCCGCAGGACCCCGGCCGCTTCAGCTGGGGCGGGCACCTGGGCGCGCAGATGCTGCAGCCGGTGGTGGACGAGATCGAGCGTTGCAGCACGGCGCTGGTCTTCACCAACACACGCAGCCAGGCCGAGATCTGGTACCAGCTGCTGCTGGAAGCGCGGCCCGATTGGGCCGGCATCGTGGCCCTGCACCACGGCAGCCTCGACAAGGAGGTGCGGGCCTGGGTCGAGGCCGGGCTCAAGGCCGGGCAGCTGAAGGCCGTGGTGGCCACCTCCAGCCTGGACCTCGGCGTCGACTTCTTGCCCGTGGAACGTGTGCTGCAGATCGGCAGCGCCAAGGGCGTGGCGCGGCTGCTGCAGCGCGCCGGCCGCAGCGGCCATGCGCCGGGCCGCGAGAGCCGCGTGACGCTGGTGCCCACGAACACGCTGGAACTGGTGGAAGCCGCCGCCGCGCGCGCCGCCGCGCTGGCCGGCCAGGTGGAAGCGCGCACGGGCCTCGACAAACCGCTGGACGTGCTGGTGCAGCACCTGGTGACGGTGGCGCTGGGCGGTGACGTCGACGCCCAAGGCGTGCCGACCACCGGCTACACCGCCGACGAACTGTTCGCCGAAGTGCGCAGCACCCACGCCTACCGCACGCTGAGCCGCGAAGAATTCGACTGGGCGCTGGCCTTCGTCGAACGCGGCGGCGAGAGCCTGACGGCCTACCCCGAATACCACCGCGTGCAGCTCGTGGACGGCCGCTGGCGCGTGCCCGACCGCGGCATCGCACGCCGCCACCGGCTGCAAGTGGGCACCATCGTCAGCGACGCGGCGATGGCGGTGAAATGGCTCAGCGGCGGCACGATAGGCAGCATCGAAGAAGGTTTCATCGCGCGCCTGAACAAGGGCGATCACTTCGTCTTCGCCGGCCGCGTGCTGGAGTACGTGCGCACGCAGGACATGGCCGCCTACGTGCGCGCCGGCAGCAAGAAGAAAGGCGTGGTGCCCTCGTGGGCCGGCGGCAAGATGCCGCTGAGCAGCGAACTCGCCGCCGCCGTGCAGGGCCTGCTGGACCACACCGCGGGCGCGCTGCAAAGCGCGGCGCCGGCCCCGCCCTTCACCGACCCTGAACTCGAAGCCGCGCGCCCCATGCTGCAAGCCCAGGCGCAGATGTCGCGCCTGCCCGAACGCGGCGCGCTGCTGCTGGAGCAGCTGCACTCGCGCGAAGGTCACCACCTCTTTTTCTACCCCTTTGCTGGGCGCAACGTGCACATCGGCCTGGCGCAGCTGCTGGCCTGGCGGTTGGCGAAACACGCGCCCAACACCTTCTCGCTGAGCGTCAACGACTACGGCCTGGAGATCCTGGCCGCGCAGCCGGTGGACGAAGCCGCGCTCGACCCGGCCGCGCTCTTCAGCGGTGCTGACCTGTTGGCCGACGTGCTGGCCAGCCTGAACTCGGGCGAGCTCGCGCAGCGGCGCTTCCGCGAGATCGCGCGGGTGGCCGGCCTCGTTTTCGGCGGCTACCCCGGGGCGCCGAAAAGCATGCGCCAGCTGCAGGCCAGCAGCAGTCTCTTTTTCGAGGTCTTCCGCAAGTACGACGCCGGCAACCGCCTGCTGGGCCAGGCCGAGCGCGAGGTGCTGTCGCAAGAGCTGGAGGTGGGCCGCCTGCAGGCCACGCTGCAGCGCCTGGCCGCGCTGCCGCTGCAGCGCGTGGTGCTGGCCGCGCCCAGCCCCTTTGCGCTGCCGCTGCTGGTGGAGCGCCTGCGCGAGCAGCTCAGCACCGAGAAGCTGAAAGATCGGCTCGACCGGCTGCTGGCGGCGTCGGAGGCGGTGCTGGCGCCAGCACCGGCGCGGCGGCGGCGCGCGGCGCGGGCCAAGGCCTGAGGCTTCAGCCTGGCGTCTGCGTCGGCGTGGGCAGCAGCCGCTGCACCAGCGCCTCGATGGCCTGCCAGCGCGACTGGCGCTCGGCCGGACTCAGAGTGTCGCGGCCGTAGAGGAACGAAGGCTCAGTGGCGCCCGGCAGGATGTGCCGGGCCGGCATCTGCTGCAGATCGTCGACGCACAGGCGCAGGCTGGCGCAGTCTGCCAGGTCCAGTGCCGCCTCGGCACAGTAGCCGCCGCTGCGGCAGGCCTGGATCTGCAGCGCCAGCTCGAACATCGCGTCGTCGGCCATGGTGTCGGCGGGCAGGCGCACCTGGCTCAGGTCGACGCCCGGGAACTTGTCGGCCAACAGCCAACACACGGGCTCGGGAATCAGCACCGGCGGGCCGGGCGGCAGGCCCAGCGCGGCCAGGTCTTGCGGCCGCCACACGCGCGATGTGGCGCTCAGCAGTTTGGACTTACCCTGATCTCACGGACACCGCTGGACTAGGTTTTCAGTTGGCCTGCTGAGGTCAGCTCAGCGGTGGTGGGCTCGGTGGCTTTGGCTTGGTCTTGCAGTTCCTTCTCGAAGTTGATGGGGGACTTCTGCCCGATGCCGCTGTGCCGGCGGCGCGGGTTGTACCAACCTTCGATCCAGGTGAAGATGGCCATGCGCGCCTCTGCGAACGACTTCCAACTGCGGCGGTCGATGAGCTCGCACTCCAGGCTGGCGAAGAAGCTCTCGGCCATGGCGTTGTCATAGGCATCGCCCACGCTGCCCATTGACGGGCGCACGCCCATTTCCTTGCAGCGTTTGCCGAAGTCCACACTGGTGTACTGGCTGCCCTGATCGGAGTGGTGGATCACGCCCTGCGGCTTGCGCGTGATGAGCGCCATGTTCAGGGCCTGGATCACGAGCTCAGCCGTTTGCTGTTGGCCAAATGCCCATCCCACCACCTTGCGGCTGTAGACGTCCAGCACCACCGCCAGGTAGACGAACCCGGCCCAGGTGGGGATGTAGGTCATGTCGGCGACCCACAGCTGGTTGATACCGGTGGCGGTGAACTCGCGCTGCACCAGGTCTGGCGCTGGGCGGTGGTCCTTGTCGCGCTTGGTGGTCACGCACCATCCCCGGCGCCGACTGACGCCGCGCAGGCCGTTGGCGCGCATCAATGCGGCAATGCGGTTGTGTCCTGCCTTGATCCCCTGGTCAGCGAGTTCGGCCTGGATGCGTGGTGCGCCGTAGGTGGCATCGCTGACCGCGTAGGCCTGGCGAATCTGCTCCAGCAACACGACGTTGGCCTGAGCACGCGCGCAGGCCGGTCTCTCCAGCCAGTCGTAGTAACCGCTGTGCGACACGCGCAGCGTCTTGCACATGGCACGCACGGGAAGTTCGGCCTGGTTCGCCTTCACGAGTTCGTAGACGACGTGGGCGTCTTCTCGCTTTTGGCGGCAAACCAGGCCGTAGCCTTTGCCAAGATGTCGCGCTCTTGCTGAACCTGCTTGAACTTGCGGCGCAGTTCGAGCAATTCCTGGCGCTCGTTCATCGACAACGGCGTGTCGACGTTGGTGGCGCCGCTGCCGTCAAGGCCTCCAGCGGCCTTCACCCATGCGTGGATGCTGCTGGCGTTGCAGCCGAACTCTCGGGCCAGGTCGCTGATGCCGCGACCGGCGCGAACCAGTTCGACCATCTGTTGACGAAACGCCGCCGGATACGGCGGCTTGGGCGTGGGCATCTCGGACTCCTTCTCGAGTGAAAAAGTGTCCGCGAAAACAGGGCAACTCCAGTTCCACCGAGCCCGTGGCCCGCAGTGCCGCCAGCAGCGCCAAGTACTGTGCTTCGTCAGCCGGCCGGGCCAGGCTGGAAATCGCGCGCAGCAGCGGGTCTGCCAGCGCGCCCCAGCCGGCGTCGTCGCGCAGGGCCAGGGTCTGGGGCTGGCGGTCCATCAGGCCCTCGCAGGCCTGCTGGGTGTGCGCCAGCCGCGCGCGGCGGGCCTCGTCCATCGGCTCGGCGGCCCGATCGGCTGGCATCCTGAACATCACTGCCGCGAAGCAGCGCCGGTGCGCCAGCCGCGCCGCGGCGATGTCCAGCAGGTGGCCGCTGACAGCGGCACGCTGCATCAGCACCCGCAGCGGCTCCTGGCGCACGCGCAGCAGCGCCTGCTGCCAGGCGGCGGTGGCGGCGTTGGCCTTCGCCATGGGCTGGCGTGCCACGGGAACTGCCGCCGCGGCGTCAGGCGCGCTCGGGGCTGCTATCGCCGGCGCAGCCCCTTGCGGCACGGCATCCACCGCAGCGGGCGGCGCGCTCGCCGGCCACAGCCAGGCGCCCAGCAGCAGCGCCGCCAGCAGGCTCGCCAGACCCCAAAGCAGCCGCCGTGCGTGTGTGCTGCGGGGGCTGCGCGGTGCTGGGGGCGTAAGCGGGCTCGGCAAGGTAGGGGAGGTGGGCGTGGCGGCGCTGCCTAGCCTAACCGCAGGCCGGTGCAAGGGCCCGCTACGATGACGGCCATGCCCGCACGCGCCTGCCCCGCCCCCCGTTTCACCACGCGCTCCAGGCCGCTGGCCGCCATCGCCGCGCTGGCCTTGCTGCCGGCCTTGCCCGCTGCGTCTTCGGCCCAGAACGGTGCGGCAGCGACAGGCCTGGTGGGTCCGCCCGTCTCCCTGATCTCACCGGCCGCCGCCCCCAGCGTCGAACGCCTGGCCTGGCTGGCCGGCTGCTGGCGCAGCGAAGGCGGCGAGGCCGGCTCGGGCGAACATTGGCTGCCGCTGGCCGGGCAGACGCTGCTGGGCGCCAGCCGCACCGTGCGCGGCGGGGCCACGGTGGGTTACGAGTTCATGCAGATCCGCCAGCAGCCTGACGGCAGCGTGGTCTTCGCGGCGCTGCCCAACGGCCGCAACGAAACGCTCTTCACGCTGCTGCCCGGCGCGCCCATGGAGGCGGTGTTCGAGAACACCGGCAACGATTTCCCGCAGCGCGTGATCTACCGGCTGGAAGAAGGCGGCCGGCTGCGCGCGCGCATCGAGGGCCGGCGCGGCGGTGCGCCGGCGGGCATCGATTTCCCGATGCAGCGCACGCCCTGCGAGGCGCTGCCGCCGCGGCCTGGCGCCTTCCAGGGCCTGGCCTGGGGCGCCACCGAGCTGCAGATGGCGCAGCGTTTCGGCGCTGCGCTGAAGCTGGCCGAGTGCCCGCCCATCCCGAAGGGCACACCGCCGGCCGTGGGCCCGGCGCGCGAGGCCTGCGACCACCCGACCCTGGCGCCCTACGACGTGGCCGGCGTGCCCTTCCGCCTGCACCTGCACGTGGACGCCGCGCAGCGCCAGCTGGTGCGCGTGGCGCTGGCCTGGGCCGGCGAGGCCGCGCTGGCCACCGCCAGCGACGCCGGCTGGAGCGACAAACACCGGCGCCTGCGCCAGCTGCTGGTGCAGCGCTATGGCAACCCCGAAACCACCCATGTCGACACCGACGGCGGCCTGCACAGCGCCGTGGCGCGCTGGCGGGTGGGCGAGACGCTGATCGAGCTGAAATCGTCCTACCAGGCGCGCAGCGGCAACAGCCCGGCGCGTGAACAGGTGGGCATCGTCTACCAGCCCGTGCACGCCGGCGAGGCCGGCCGCCTCTGAGGCGGGCGCCGCTTGCCGATATCGCGATGCCGCCATCCTGCGTTCACCGTCTCGTTCACCTCCACCCCGGAAGCTGCCCCATGCGCCCGATCCGCCTTCCCGCTTTCGTGCTGGCCCTGCTGCTGGGGCCCGTCAGCTCCGCGGCCTTCGCCGCCAAACCGGCCGCCCCGGCGCCGCTGCAGGGCGTGGTGACGCAGGTCATCGACGGCGACACCGTGCGTTTTGGTGTGCCCGGCCAGGCCGCCGTCAATGTGCGCCTGGCCAGCATCGACGCGCCCGAGCTCTGCCAGCCCTGGGGCCCCGAGGCGCGCAAGGCGCTCATCGAACTGGCGCTGAACAAACCCGCCACGCTGCGCAGCACCGGCCGCAGCGGCGCGCTCGCCGTGGGCGTGCTCACGGTCGACGGCCTGAACATCAGCCAGCGCCTGGTGGAAGAAGGCCACGCCTGGAGCGTGCGCGGGCGCAACGGGCGCGGGCCTTTCGTGAAGCAGGAGCGCATGGCGCAATCGCTCACGCGCGGGCTGCATGCGGGCGGCGGCGCGGTCTATCCGGCCGATTTCCGGCGCACGAGCGGGCCTTGCCGTTGAGGGCGCACGCGGCCCTCGGGCCGCTGCTGGTCTGTGGGCTGGCGCTGGCGGCTGCCGCGGCGGCTGCACCCACCGCCGCACCCGGCCCCGAGCCCGTGGCCACCCCGCCTGCGCGCCAGGCCCTGGCCGCCGCCTTCGACGACCCGGCCGAGTGGGACGACGCGCAGGCCGCTGCGCACCTGGCCGGCTTCGAGGTCTGGCTGCACAGCGGCCAGGCCACACGCACCGACTGGTTCATGGCCGCCCACGTGGCGCTGCGCCACTGGCGTTTCGCGCAGGTGGCGGCCTGGCAGCAAAGCGCGGCCGGGCGCGAGGCGCTGCGTGCGTTGGTGCTGCCCAGCGCCGTGCAGCCGCTGCCCGCCGGCAGCGCGCCCGGCTGGTGGGCGCTGCGCGGCAGCGACCTCGCGCTGGTGGAAACGCCGGCGCAGGCCCGTGCGCCCACCGAGCTGTGGGTGGTGTTCGCCCCCGGCTGCGGCTTCTGCCGGCGCCTGCGCGACGAGGTGCGCGCTTCGCCTGAACTCACCGCCGTGATGGACCGCTGCGGCCGCTGGGTGGGCGCGCTCGATGGCAACTTCGGGGCATCTGATTTCCTGCAGTGGGCGCAGCACACCGGCCAGGCGCCGGTGCAGTTCCGCCGCCACTGGGCGCCGCTGGGCTTGAAGCCACCCAGCGCCACGCCGGTGATGCACGTGCTGCGCCAGGGGCGTGTGCTGCAGACGATCACCGGCTGGCCCCGCGAAGGCCGTGCCGCTGAACTGCTGGCGGCCGTGCGTGCGGCCGACGTGGAAGGGCGCTGCCGGGCGCCTTGAAGCCCGCGCTGTGAAGCGCGGCGCGCGGCACGCTCTAGGCCTGTTTCACGGCCCGCGCGGCGGCCAGAAAGTCTTGCAGCAGCACGCGGTCGTCCAGCGTGTGCGGGTGGGCCGGGTCGTGGAACTCAGGGTGCCACTGCACACCCGCCACGAAGCTGGCGCCCTGCCAGCGCACCGCCTCGATGACGCCGTCTTCCGGGCAACGCGCTTCCACCACGAAGCCCGGCGCGAGATCTTTGATGGCCTGGTGGTGGATGCTGTTCGTGGTGGCGCGCGCCACCCCCGGGAACAGCGCCGCCAGCCGCGTGCCGGGCACGAAGTCCACCGCGTGGTGGTGGTGCTCGTAGCGGCCCAGCACGCGGTGCACATGGGCCTGCGGGTGCTGGTGCTCGATGTCCTGCATCAGCGTGCCGCCGAAGTGCACGTTCAGCAGCTGCAGGCCGCGGCAGATGCCCAGCACAGGCTTGCCGGCGTCGATGAAGGCCTGGATGAGATCGCGCTCGTAACGGTCGCGCACGGGGTCACCGCGCCAGTCTTCGTGCAGCGGGGTCTCGCCGTAACTCTCGGGCGCCACGTCGTTGCCACCCTGCAGCACCAGGCCGTCGAGTGCGGCGGCGTAGTCGTGCAGTTGCAGCTCGCAGCGCTGCACCAGGCTTTGTGCGTCCACGGCCGGCACCATCACCGCGCAGGCGCCGCCGGCCAGCAGCCAGTGCGCCATGCTCTGCTCGAGGTAGTGCACGGTCTTGCTCCACACGCCGCCGGCCGGCATGCCGGCGCTGCCGGGGTAGTGGATGCGCGCCGAAACACCGATCAGCAGCGGCCGCTGCCGTGTCGCCGGGCTGGCTGTCGTGTTCACTTGCTTCCCGCTGTGCCCACGCGCGCCCAGCGCAGCTCCACGGCATCGCTGGGCCACTGCACCAGGCTGACGTTGCGTGCCATGGCCCAGGTCAGCGTGCGGCGGTACAGCGGCACCAGCGGCAGGTCGTCAGCGGCCAGTCGCAGCGCGGTGGTCACCATCGCGCGGCGGCGCGTGAGGTCGGGCTCCACGCGCAGGTCGTCGATGAGCTTGTCGAGCTGCGGGTTGCTGTAGCGGCCGGCGTTGAAGGTGCCCTGGCCTTCGCGGCTGTAGCTGCGCATCAGGCCGTTGAGCGAGTTCCACGCGTCGGGCAACGGCGTCCAGCCCACCTCGAAGAAGGGCGTGTTGCCGGCCGTCAGCCGCGGAAAGAACTGCGTGCTGGGCGCGCTGCGCAGCTGCGTGCGTATGCCCACCTGCGTGAGCATGGCCGCCACGGCCTGGCAAACGTTTTCACGCCAGGCCACGTTCACGCAATCCAGCGGCACCGAGAAGCCATTCGGGTAGCCGGCTTCGCCGAGCAGCTGGCGCGCACGCGCCGGGTCGTAGCGCAGGCGCTTGTCGAGTTCGGCCGGGCTGCCGTCCACCAGCGGCGAGAGAAAGGCGCCGGTGGCCTGGGCCTGGCCGCGCAGCACCTTGTCGACGATCAGCGGCACGTTGATGGCGTGGTAGACGGCCTGGCGCACGCGCAGGTCTTTGAAGGGGTTGCGGCCCTTCACGTCGCTGCCTTCCAGCTCGGGCCGGCTCTGGTCGAAGCCCAGGTACTGCTGGCCGATGTCGGCCGTCTGCTTGAGCGCGATGCGCGGGTCGGCCTGCAGGCGGCGGATGTCCTGGTAGGGCGGGTCGAGCACCACATCCACCTCGCCCGAGGCGAGTGCGGCCAGGCGCGTGGCGTCGCTCTTGATGACGACGAAGCTCACCTGCTGCACGTTGCCGCTGCGCTTGTCGGCCCAGCCCCACCAGCCGGGGTGGCGGCGCAGCACGGTGCGCACGTCGGGCTCGTAGCGTTCCAGTTTGTAGGGGCCGGTGCCGTTGGCGTTGCGCACCGCAAAGGTCTCTTGCTTGGCGTTGAAATCCTGCGCGCGCTGCAGGCCGTGTTTGTCGGCCCAGGCCTTGCTCATCATGCCGACGAAGCTGAGCTTCTCGGGCAGCACGGCGTCGGGGGTCTGCAGCTGCACGTCGACGGTCAGCGCATCGATCTTCTTCACCGAGGCAATACCGCTGAGCTGGAAGGCGCGCTGCGAAGGCGGGGTGGTGGCGCGCTGCAGCGAGAAGACCACGTCGTCGGCGCTGAAGGGCGTGCCGTCGTGGAAGGTGACGCTCGGCCGCAGCTTGAAGCGCCAGGTGGTGGGCGTGGTCATCTGCCACGCCAGCGCCAGCGCCGGTTCCAGCTTGTACTGCTCGTCGCGGTTGACCAGGCCCTCGTAGAGCTGCGTGCTCACGCGCGAGTGGTACAGCAGCGCGATGGCGTGCGGGTCCATGGTCTGCGCGTCGAAGGCGCTGGCCACGCGCAGCTGCGGGCCGGCGGCAGCGCCTGGCGCCTGCGCCAGCGCGGCCGTGGGCCGCGCCAGCCACAAGGCGCCCAGCGTGGTGGCCAGCAGCGCCAGGGCCAGGCCGCGTGGCAGCAGGGCGCGGTGGCGCGCCGTCGAGGGGGTGGGTGTCCGGGTGTGCTTCACGGTGCTTCAGTCTTCTGCGCCGATGGTCTCGGCCTCGTCGTCGTCTTTTTTCGCCTCGGCCACACGCCGGGCCAGCTGGCCGGCCAGGGGCGCCATGGCGTCCACCAGGGTGGCGCTGGGCACGCTGCCGGCCAGGCGCAGCGCCGGCGTGGGCAGCGTGCTCATGTAGGGCTGGGCCACCAGGCTGTCGTGGCTGCGCCAGGTCAGCGCGGTGGTGAAGCCGGCCCCGGTGACGGCCATCAGCGCCACCACCACGCTCACCGCGCGCTGGTGCAGCGGCAGCGTGTGGCGCAGGTGGGCGTGCAGCATCAGCACCAGCAGCAGGCTCTCCAGCGCGTTGCCGGCCAGCCACAGCGAGGGCAGCGCCCAGGCCGCCGTCAGCACGGGCCAGAGCTGGTCGACCAAGGTGGCCGCCAGCAGCCAGGGCAGGGCGATGCGCAGGTGGCCGTTGAAATCAAACCGGTGCTGGAAAAGCTTGGACAGCAGCGCCCACACCCCGCACCACATCGCCACGGCCACCGGCAGGCCCAGCAACAAGGGCAGCCAGGCGCTGTAGTCGGCGCCGGGGTCGAGGCCGACCCAGGTTTCGCCCAAGGTCAGCGCCATCACGCCCAGGCCGGCGGCCAAGCTGCGCCGCGCCGAGGCGGGCTTCGCGCCCTTCAGCGCGCGTTCGGGTGCCAGCGC
This sequence comes from uncultured beta proteobacterium, assembly GCA_963788035.1. Classification (GTDB taxonomy): domain Bacteria; phylum Pseudomonadota; class Gammaproteobacteria; order Burkholderiales; family Burkholderiaceae_C; genus Rubrivivax. The sequence goes on along the minus strand of CAWBFC010000006.1, from coordinate 1,529,549 downwards.
GCCAGCGGCCGTGCGCAGGCGCAGCCGGGTGGTGCCCAGCTGCAGCTCGGCCGCGGTGTCGGGCAGGGCCACGCTGCCGCTCACGGCCCGGCCGCCAAGCTGCACACCGTTGACAGAGGGCAGGGCCTGCAGCACCAGCCGGCCCTCGGCGTCGAGATCGAGCCGGGCGTGGTGGGCGGCCACGTGGGGGTCGTCCACCACCACGGCGTTGTCGAGCGCACGCCCCAGGCTCAGCGGCCAGCGCGGCACGTCGGTGCTGCGTTGCACATGCCCGTCGCGGTCGAGCCACTCGATCAGCGCGACGCGTTCTTCGGGGCGTTCCATGCGTAGCCGTCCAGGTAGTGTTGCGCCAGGCGCTGGGCGCTGGCGGCGCTGATGCCGTAGGCGTCAAGCCGGCCCTGCACGCCTTGCACGCGGCCGTCGAGCGTGGCCACCAGCACCGAGAGGTCGTGCAGGCCTTCGAGCTTCTTGTAGGCGCGCAGGCAGATCACGGCCTTCAGCGGCAGCGGCTCGGCCTGGTCGCTGCCGGCGGCGCCCGCGGGGCCGCTGTGCACCTGGCGCTCGACGCAGCGCGGCGCGGTGCGCTGGCGGTCGTCACGGCCCATGAACTCGTTGCGGAAGCTGCTGCTGTAGCGCTCTGCAAAACGCAGCGTGCCGAGCTTGCTGCCGTCGTAGGCCTCATGGCGCACGGTGAGAAAACCGGTGAGCAACGCGCCGTTGACGAAGATGCGGTTGTCCATCTCGCAATCGCTGCGCTCGAACTGCAGCCCGCGCACGGCCTGCGGCGAACCGCGGCCCCAGCAGCGCAGGAAAGTTTCTTGCGGCACCGGGATGGTGTAACGCGGGTGGCCCGCGCTGCGCCAGGGCTGGGCGATGAAACGGTCGGTGAGGCGCGCCTCGTGGGCCAGCAGTTGTTTCGTGATCTCGGCCCAGGCCGGCGTGGTGATGGCCGCGGCGCCGCGGCCGCGTTCGATCAGCCCACGCACGGGCGCGGCCGGCACCAGAAAGCTCACCTGCTCGCCGTCGCGGCGCGCCGCAACGTTCACGCCCACCAGCCGGCCTTGTTCGTCGAGCGCCGGGCCGCCGCTCATGCCGCCGCTGAGGCTGCCGCCGAAAAAAAGCGTTTCGAGGAAGCTGCGTTCGACCGGGCCGTTGTAGCTGCCCTCGGCGACGGCGAAACCGACATCGAGCGGGTTGCCCATCGAGTAGATGCGTGCACCGCGCGGCAGCGGCTCGCCGGCCGGCCGCAGCACCACGCTGCCGCGGCCGGCCAGCGGCGCGGCGTCCACGGGCTTGAGCAGCGCAAGGTCGTTCACCACGTCGAAGGCCAGCAACTGCAGCGCGCCCTGGCGGCCGTCCACCGTGGCGTACACCAGCCGGTGGCGCGAGGGCTGCAGCGCGTACTGGCTCACCACGTGGTAGTTCGTGACGAGGTGGCCGGCGTCGTCGACCAGGAAGCCCGAGCCCACGGACGACTGGCTGTCCTGCGTCTTCAGCAGCGTGCGCACCTGCAGCAGCTGCGGGCGGATGCGTTCGTAGATGCGCTGGCCGGCGCCGGTGGGCGCCGAGGCGGCCGGCGCGCTGGCGGCCTGGGCGGCGGCCACGGGGGCCGGCGTTGGGGCGGTGGTGCTGGCCGCCGTGGCCATGCCGCAGGGCGACAGCCAGACCGCCGCAACGAGGGCGGCCCCGCGGGGCCAACGAGAGGCCCAGGGGCCGAGATGTTGCATCGCTGCATCTTATGCCGGGCCTGCGAGGCGCCGCTGCGCGGGCCCGGGCAAGGCCCCGCGCTGCGGGATCAGGCAGGGCCCCGCGCCGCGGGATCAGGCAAGGCCCCGCTCCGCGGGATCGGGCAAGGCCCCGCTCCGCGGTGCTAGCCTCCCGCGCGATGCCCACCCCCACCCCCGCTCCCGGGCCTGGCCCGCGGGCCCGGCCCGCCTGGCTGCGCTGGCTGGGCCCCTGGGTGGCCGAGGTCAACGCACGCACGCTGCGCAGCGACGCGCTGGCCGCCGTGCTGGCGGCCGTGCTGGTGCTGCCGCAGGGCATCGCCTTCGCGGCGCTGGCCGGTCTGCCGCCGGCCTGGGGCCTGTATGCCGCGGTGCTGCCCACGGCGGTGGCGGCGCTGGCGGGTTCCAGCCGTCAGGTGTTGACCGGGCCCACGAACGCGCTCTCGCTGGCGCTGGGTGCGGCGCTGGCGCCGCTGGCGGTGGCCGGCAGTGCGGAATACCTGCGCCTGGCCCTGGTGCTCACGCTGATGGTCGGTGCGGCGCAGCTCGCGGTGGCGCTGCTGCGCCTGGGGGTGTTGACGCACTTCATCTCGCCTTCGGTGCTGCTGGGTTTCACCACGGGCGCGGCGGCGCTGATCGCCGGGCACGCCGGCTTGTCGCTCACCACCGCAGCGGCCGGCGCCGTGCCGGCGCTGACCGTCGGCGCGGCCACGCTGGCCGTGGCGGCGCTGCTGCGCTGGCGTTGGCCGCGTGGGCCCGGGCTGTTGCTGGCGCTGCTGGTGGGCACGGCGCTGGCGGTGGCCCTCGGCCATGCGGGCGGCGCGGGCGCCGCTGGTGGCCCCGGCGGCGGCTGGACCACCGCCCGCATCGGCGCGCTTCCCCAGGCCTGGCCGCCCTGGGCGCCGCCAGCGATGGGCTGGGCCGACGTGCCGCGGCTGGCCACCATCGCCCTGGCCCTGACGCTGGTGGCGCTGGGCCAGAGCATCGCCATCGCCAAGGCCCTGGCTGCGCGCACCGGCCAGGCGCTGGACGTCAACCGCGAATGCCTGGGCCAGGGCCTGGCCAACCTGGCCGGCGGCTGTTTTTCGGCCTTGATCAGCTGCGGCTCCTTGAACCGCTCGGTGCCGCACCTGGAGGCCGGCGCGCGCACGCCGCTGGCCGGTGTGATGGCTGCGGCCCTGGTGCTGCTGCTGGTGGCCGTGGCCGCGCCGCTGCTGGCCGTGGTGCCCATGGCCGCCATCGACGCGCTGCTGCTGCTGGTGGCGTGGACGCTGGTGGACACCGCGCAGTGGCGCGAACTGTGGCGCCTGGACAAACGCGAGGCCGCCGTGGCCGCTGGCACGCTGGCCGCCACGCTGCTGTTGCCGCTGCAGGTGGCGGTGCTGGCGGGCATGGCGGCCTCGCTGGTGGTCTACCTGCACCGCACGGCGCACCCCGCCTTGCGCAGCCTGGGCTTTGCGCGGCCGCCGCAACCGGGCCAGGACCGGCGCCTGGTGGTGCTGCCGCCGGCCGCGCCCGAGCAAGCTGAAGCCGCCGAGGCCGCAGAGTGCCCGCAGCTCAAGCTGCTGCGCATGGAAGGCCCGGTGTGGTTCGGTGCCGAGGCCCATGTGGCCGACGCCCTGCGGGGCCTGCGCGAGCAGCCCGGCGCGCCGGCCCATCTGCTGGTGATGAGCAAGAGCATGAACTTCATCGACCCCGCCGGCGCCGCGCTGTGGGAGCGTGAACGGGTACAGCGCGGCGGCCCTGGCCAGGGTTTGTATTTCCACCGCCCGCGGCCCGAGGTGCTGGCCACCTGGCGCCAGAGCGGTTTTCTGCAGCGCCTGGGCGAAGACCATGTCTTCCCCGACAAACGCCGCGCCATTGCCGCCATCGTGCCGCGGCTGGACGCCGCAGTGTGCGCGCGCTGCACGGCGAGGGTCTTCGAAGAGTGCGCCGGCCAGCCGGGGCCGCCGCCGGCGCGCTGACCGGCGCCCCGGTCAGTGCCCCAGTCAGCGCGCCTTCAGAAAGTCTTCCAGCCCTGCGCGCACGGCCTGCGCCAGCCTCGCGCGAAACGCCGGGTCGAGCAGCTGCGCCTCGTCGCCCGGGTGCGACATGAAGGCCTGCTCCACCAGCAGCGCCGGGGCCCAGGTGCTCAGGCGCACCGGCGTGTAGTTGAAATTGCCCACGAGGCCGAAATCCGGCAAGCCCGTGGCCGCCAGCACACGCTGGTGCACGGCCGCGGCCAGCGCGTGGTGCGGCGCGTGTTTGTAGAAATGCGAGGTGCCCGAGACACGCAGGAAACCGGCGCCGGTGTCGGTGGAATTGGCATGCACGCTGACGAAGAGGTGGGCCTGCGATTCGGCCACGCGGCGCGCGCGTTCGCGCAGCGGCGGGTTTTGATCGCCCTCGCGGATGACGACCACCTGCGCGCCGGCGGCCTGCAACTCGGCCTGCAGGGCCTCGGCCGTCCAGCGGTTCACGTCTTTCTCGGGCACGCCGGTGGCGCCCACCGCACCCAGGTTGCTGCTGCTGCCGTGGCCGGCTTCCACCGCCACACGCAGGCCCGCCAGCGGCGAGGCGGCCTGGGCGTCGATGCGCGGCGCCGCGCGCAGCGCCACGCGCAGGCCGGTGGGCGTGCGCTCGGCGCGCCAGCCCCACAGCTTGGCCGCGTGCGGCAGCAGACGCAGGCGCACGCGGCCCGGGCCGGCCTGTTCCACCAGCACCTGGCGCACCAGCTTGGCGCTGGCGCGGTGGCTCACCCAGGTGGCGGCGAGCTGGGCGCTGTAGATCTCGATGTCCAGCAGCTCGCGGCCGTCGGGCCCCAGGCTGGCGTACACGCGGTAGGGCACGCGCGCGGCCAGCGGCAGGCTGAGCAGGTCGTTCTCGCCATCGCCGCTGAGCGAGACGCTGGTGAACACGGCCTGCGGCGCCGGGGTGCCGAGCTCGGCCGGCTGGAGGCTCTTTTCCAGCACCCAGGCGCTGGTGTCGGGCGCCAGCTGCACCCGCAGAAAGTCGCCACGCCGGCCGGTGGCGGCCAGCAGCGTGCCGGCGGGCAGCTCGGCCAGGAAGGGCCCGCCCAGGCGCACCTCGTGCAGGCCGTGCAGCAGTTCGGCGCCTTCGGCCCCCACGGCGTGCAGGCGTTCGGGGTCGGCTCGCCACTGGCCGACAGGCCCCGGGGTTTCGGTGAGCAGGCCCCGTTCGGCCTTGACGCGACCCTTGCCCTTGCCACCGCCCTGGCCACCGCCCATGCCTTTGCCGGGGGCGGCAGGCCCGCCGGCTGGCAGCACGCGCACTTGTACGGCGCCGGGCGCGAGGTCGCCGCCGGCATCGAAGGCCAGCAGCGCGCGATAACGGCCGTTGCCGCGCTCAAGCAGGGGCTGCCAGGTTTTCTGGCCCGGCAAGCGCGCTTCCACGCGCGCAGCCGGCGTGGCACGCACGGCCACCTCCACCCCTTCGCCCGGGGCCAGCATCACGGGTTCGGCCGGGCGCAGGCTGCTGCCGTCCAGCCACAGCGCGGCCGTGGGCCAGGCCACAGGCACGGGCGGCGCGCTGCGCTCCACCTGCAGCGGCAGGCGTTGCCATTCGCTGCTGCCCGGTGCGCGGGCTTCGATCTCGATGGTGTTGGCGCCGGCCTGCAGCGGCACGCGGTCGCGCGCGAACACGCCGGTGCCGTACACCGTGACCGGCTCGCCGCCCACACGCACCGTGCTGCCGGGCGTGGTGCGGCCGAGCACGTTCACGAACTCGCGCGGGGTGATGGCCGGCTCGCCCGGGCGGGGCGACAGCACTTCCAGCGTGGTGGGCGCCGGCTGGGCGGTGGCCGCCAGCGGCAGCAGGGCGGCGAGCAGGCCCGCGAGCAGACCCACGCACAAGGCGGGGCGCCAGCGGGGGGTGGGCGGGGCGAGGGGGTGGTGTGCGGGCATGCCGCCGATGCTATCGGCAGGCCGGCCCGTGCTGCGGCCCGGTCGCCCGGGCCTGCCCAGACCCGCTCAGGCCAGCTTGAACACCGCCATCGCCTGCACCAGCTGGCGCGATTGCTGGCTCAGGCTTTCGGCCGCGGCCGCGCTTTCTTCCACCAGCGCGGCGTTCTGCTGCGTGCTGCGGTCCATCTGCGTCACCGCGCCGGCCACCTGCTGCACGCCCTGGCTCTGTTCGCCGCTGGCGGTGGTGATCTCGCCGACGATGTCGCTCACGCGCTGGATCGAGCTGACGATGTCGAGCATGGTGGCGCCGGCCTGGTCGACGAGCTCGGTGCCGCGCTCGGTGCGGCCCACGCTCTCTTCGATGAGCGTCTTGATCTCGCGCGCCGCCGTGGCCGCGCGCTGGGCCAGCGAGCGCACCTCGCCGGCCACCACCGCGAAGCCGCGGCCTTGTTCGCCGGCACGGGCGGCTTCCACGGCCGCGTTCAGCGCCAGGATGTTGGTCTGGAAGGCGATGCCGTCGATGGCGCCGATGATGTCGGCGATCTTGCGGCTGCTGTCGTTGATGCCCTTCATCGTGGCCACCACCTCGCGCACGGCCGCGCCGCCGCGCTGCGCCACTTCAGAGGCGCTGCGGGCCAGCGCGTCGGCCTGGCGGGCGTTGTCGGCGGTCTGGCGCACCGTGGTGCCCAGTTCTTCCATCGACGCCGCGGTCTGCTGCAAGGCGCTGGCCTGCTGCTCGGTGCGCACCGAAAGATCGGCGTTGCCGCTGGCGATCTGGGCGCTGGCCGTGGCCACCGAATCGGCGTTCTGGCGCACCGCCTGCACCGTCAGCAGCAGCTTGCCGGCCATGGTCTTCAGCGCGGCCATCACGCTGGCGGTGTCACCCGGGCGCAGCACGATCTGCACGCCCAGGTCGCCGGCGGCCACGGCATCGGCGGTGCGCTTGAGCTCTTCGGGCTCGGCGCCAAGCTGGCGCATCACGCTCACGACGTAGGCCGAGAAACCCAGCAGGCCCAGGGCCACCAGCACCACGGCGCCGGCGACGATGGCGCTGGCGCGGCTGGCGTCTTGCGCCACGGCCTGCAACTCGCTCACCAGCGCGCCGCCCTGGCGCTTTTTCTCCGCCCCCAGCGGCGCCAGCAGGGCGTTGCGGGCAGGAATCGTCTTGTCGACGAGGAAGGCGAAGGCCTCTTCCTTCTTGCCGGCTTCGATGATCTGCACGTTTTCGGCGCCCAGGCGCCAGAAGGTGGCCATCAGCGGCTGCAGCGGCTCGGCAGCGCGGCGGCCGGCGTCATCGCGCATGCCGGCGCTGAATTCGGCCAGGCGTTGTTCGAGCAGGCGCTTGCGTTCGGCCACGTCGGCCAGCGCGATGCCGCGTTCCTCCGGCGTGCGGGCCAGGATGGCGTGGCGCAGTTGCAGCGAAGCCCGGGTGACGTTGAGCTCCAGCTCGGCGATGCGTTCGAGCTGGGGCTCGGTGTGGGTCTGCACGTCTTCGGCGTGTTTCGACACCTGGGTCATCATCGACCAGACCAGCATCGCCACGATCAGCAAGGCCGCGGTCAGCACGCCGCTGCCGATGTAGAGCCTTTGGGCCAGAGTCGTACCGCTCTTCGTGCGCATGGATGCACTCCACCAGGGTTGTGAGCGGCCGGCCCACTGCGGACCGGCGGCGCTTGCTGGGTTATCGGCGTGCTGCGCTTCTGGCTTTATGGGTGACTTATGACTTTGTGCCGATCAGCCGTTCTCAGGCGCGCATCAAGGTGCTCTTGCCGAACAGGCTCTCGATGAGGTCCACCGCCAGCTCGGCCGTCTTGTTGCGGATGTCCAGCGCGGGGTTGAGCTCCATCACGTCCAGGCTGGCCAGTCGGCCGGTGTCGGCGATCATCTCCATGCACAGCTGCGCTTCGCGGTAGGTGGGGCCGCCGGGCACGGTGGTGCCCACACCGGGGGCGATGTCGGGGTCGAGGAAATCGACGTCGAAGCTGACGTGCAGGTGGGTGTTGGCGTCCAGCGTGGCCAGGGCCAGCTCCATGGTGTGGCGCATGCCCATCTCGTCGATGTAGCGCATGTCGAAGACCTCCAGGCCCATCTCGTGCACGAAGCGCTTTTCGCCGGGGTCGACGCTGCGGATGCCGATCTGGCGCACCACCTTCGGGTTGATGGCGGGCACCGTGCCGCCGATCTCGATGAGCGCCTGCGGCCCGTGCCCGCACAGGCAGGCCACCGGCATGCCGTGGATGTTGCCGCTGGGCGTGAGCACGCTGGTGTTGAAGTCGGCGTGGGCGTCGAGCCACAGCACACGCAGCTTCTTGCCCGTTTCGCGGCAGTGGCGCGCCACGGCGCTGATGCTGCCCAGGCCCAGGCAGTGGTCGCCGCCCAGCAGGATGGGCAGGCGGCCCAGGCCCAGCTCGGCATACATCGCCTCGTGCACGGCGCGGTTCCAGGCCACCACCTCGTTGAGGTGGCGGTAGCCGTCCACCGGCGGCAGCCAGGGGTTGGCCGGGCCGCTGAGGTTGCCGCGGTCGGCCACCTCCAGGCCGTGGGCTTCCAGCGTGCTTCGGATGTTGGCCACGCGCAGTGCCTCGGGCCCCATGCTCGCGCCGCGCGCACCGGCGCCGATGTCGGTGGGCGCACCGATGAGGCTGACTTGTCGGTTCATCGCGCTTCCTTCAGATGTCTTCGGCGAAACGGCCGGTTTCCGTTTCGGGCAGGTCGAAGCCGTAGTGCTCGGCCAGCACGGCCCAGGCTTCTTCGGCGGTCTCGACGAAGTTGAAGAGGCCGATGTCGCCGGCGCTGATCATCCCGGTGTCGACCAGGTGCTCGAAGTTCAGCAGCTTTTCCCAGAAGGCGCGCCCGAACAGCAGGATGGGCCGGCGGCGGCTCTTGCCCGTCTGCACCAGGGTGACGGTTTCGAAGAGCTCGTCCAGCGTGCCGAAACCGCCCGGGAAACACACCAGCGCGATGCTGCGCATCAGGAAGTGCATCTTGCGCAGCGCGAAGTAGTGGAACTGGAAACACAGCTCCGGCGTGATGTAGGCGTTGGGCGCCTGTTCGTGCGGCAGCACGATGTTCAGGCCGATGCTCTTGCCGCCCACATCGAAGGCGCCGCGGTTGCCCGCTTCCATGATGCCGGGGCCGCCGCCGGTGACGACGTAGATCGGCGTTTCCAGCGCCTTCGAGCGTTCGGTGACGATGGCGGCGAAACGGCGCGCTTCTTCGTAGAAATGGCTCATCGCCAGCGCGGTTTCGGCGCGCTTGAGCGCCTGGCGATCATCGCCGGCCTGGGCTTGTTCGAGCAGCTGCTGCGCCACCTCGGGCGGTTTGATGCGCGCGCTGCCGAAGATGACGATGGTGGAGGTGATGCCCTGCTCTTGCTGCACCAGTTCGGGCTTGAGCAGCTCCAGCTGCATGCGCACCGGGCGCAGTTCTTCGCGCAGCAGGAAATCGGTGTCGGTGAAGGCCAGGCGGTAAGCGCTTTCGGGCCCGGCGTAACGTTCGATGCGGGCCAGCGTGCTGGCTTCTTCTTCGGCGCTGGGGAAGTTGCGGCCGGTCAGGAGGTGGTGTTTGTCGTTCATCCGCGGAGCTTAGCGCGCCCCGCAGACACGGCATTGCGGCTGGCGCTGCAGCGTGATGCTGTCGAATGCCATGCGGCGGGCGTCCAGCATCAGCAGCCGACCCGCCAGCGGCTCGCCGCTGTGCGCCAGCAGCTTGATGGCCTCGGCGGCCTGCAGGCTGCCGACCAGGCCCACCAGCGGCGCCAGCACGCCCAGGGTGTTGCAGGCCACGTCTTCGTGCGCCGCCTCGGGCGGAAAGAGGCATGCGTAACACGGCCCGGCCGGCGTGCCGTCGGCATGCGGGCGCGTGTCGTAGACGCTGACCTGCGCGTCCCAGCCCACCGCGGCGCCAGAAACCAGCGGCCGGCCGGCGGCCACGCAGGCGGCGTTGACGACCTGGCGGGTGCGGAAGTTGTCGCAACAGTCCAGCACCACGTCGGCCTGCGGCACCCACTCGGCCAGCAACGCCGCATCGGCGCGTTGTGTGATCGCCTGCAGCTGCACGCCCGGGTTCAGCGCGCGCGCGCTGTGGCGCAGCGAGTCGGCCTTGGGCTGGCCCAGGCGCGCGGTGCCGTGGCCGATCTGGCGCTGCAGGTTGCTGAGCTCCACCGTGTCGTGGTCGACCACCGTGATGCGCCCCACGCCCGAAGCCGCGAGGTACAGCACCGCCGGGCAACCCAGGCCGCCGGCGCCGATGACCAGCGCGTGTGCGTCCAGCAGGCGCTGCTGGCCTTCGATGCCCAGGCCGTCGAGCAGGATGTGGCGGGCGTAGCGCAGCAGTTGGTCGTCGTCCATGGAGGCGGTGGGATCGTGGGCGGTGGAAATGAAGAAGCCCGCCAGCGGCGGGCTTCGCAGAGGCGTGCTGCGGTTTACTTCTTCTCGGCCGGCGATTCCGCGCGCTGTTCGGCCGGGGCCGTCTTGCTGGCCATCACCGGCAGGCCGCGCAACTGGTTCAGCGCCTGCTGCAGCGGGAAGTCTTCCGGCGTGCCGAACTCGGGCAGCGGCTTGGGCGGCTCTTTGGTCTTGGCCTGCTGCTCTTCGAGCTTCTTGCGCGCTTCTTCGCGGGCTTTTTCGCGGTCGGCGTCTTTCTTCTCGTCGGCGCCGGTCAGGTGGCGTTCGAGGTCGGCTTCGCGCATGCGCAGCGCGGCGTAGACATTGCCTTCGGCGGTTTCATCCAGCCAGACATCGGGCACGATGCCCTTGGCCTGGATGCTGCGGCCTGCGGGCGTGTAGTAGCGCGCGGTGGTGATCTTCAGCGCCGTGTCAGATGGCAACGGGCGGATGGTCTGCACCGAGCCCTTGCCGAAGGTCTGCGCGCCCATGACGGTGGCGCGTTTGTGGTCTTGCAGCGCGCCGGCGACGATTTCGCTGGCCGAGGCCGAACCTTCGTTCACCAGCACCACCAGCGGCACGGTTTTCATCGCCGCCGGCAGCTTGCGCAGCGGGTCGGCGGCGCCGCGGCGGGCGTAGAACTCGGGGCTGGCGCGGAAGGTGGCGCGGCTTTCCGGCAACTGGCCGTTGGTGGTGACCACCACCACGTCTTCCGGCAGGAAGGCGGCCGACAGCGCCACCGCGCCATCGAGCAGGCCGCCTGGGTCGTTGCGCAGATCGAGCACCAGGCCCTTGAGCTTGGGGTCTTGTTTGTAGAGCTCTTCGGCCTTGCGCACGAAGTCGTCGACCGTGCGCTCCTGGAACTGGCTGACGCGGATCCAGCCGTAGCCCGGCTCGACCATCTTCGCGCGCACGCTCTGCATGCGAATCTCTTCGCGGATGATGGTCACCGGGAAGCTGCGGCTCTCGGCCTTGCGGAAGACCGTCAGCACGACCTTGGTGTTGGGCTCGCCGCGCATCTTCTTGACGGCCTGATCGACCGTGAGGCCCTTGACCGGGCTGTCGTCGATGCGGGTGATCAGGTCGCCGGGCTTCAGGCCCATGCGGAAGGCCGGGCTGCCTTCGATGGGCGAGACCACCTTCACGAGGCCTTCTTCCATCGCCATCTCGATGCCGATGCCGACGAACTTGCCGCCAGTGTTCTCGCGGAAATCCTTGAAGCTCTTCTTGTCGAAGTACTGGCTGTGCGGGTCGAGCCCGGCCACCATGCCGGCGATGGCGTCGGAGATGAGCTTCTTCTCGTCCACGGGTTCGACGTACTCGGCCTTCACGCGGTCGAAGACGGCGGCGAGTTGCTGCACCTCTTCCAGCGGCAGCGGCGCCAGCGCGTTGCGGGCCACGGCCTGCAATTGCATGGTGGTGAGCGCACCGGCCACCGCACCCACGGCCAGGATGCCGACCAGCTTCATCTTCGAACCCATGGAACACACCTTTCATGGAGCGCACGCGGGGCGTGCGGTCACCAACCCAGTATAGGACTGGCCCCTGTTCTGAGCACGCCGCCCCCGGGAAAGTTGCACCCGGGGTGGGCCCAGGTGTGTGCAGCCCTGCGCGCTGCGCCGGCCGGCGTGGGGTCAGCGCGCCGCAGCCACGCGCGGGAAGGTGACGACGTGGTCCACCTCGGCGCGGATGCCTATCCACTCGCCCACGTGGTGGTCGTGGTGCGAGGGCACGTGGGCCAGCACCTGCTCGCCGCTCTCTAGCCGCAGCGTGTAAAGAAACTCGCTGCCGCGGAAAGCCTTGCGCTCGATGCGCGCACGCACGGTGCTGGCGTCGTCGTGCACGATGTCGTCGGCACGCAGCAGCACATCGCACTCGCCCAGCGGAAAGGCCTCGGGCAGCGGGCAGTTGTCCATGTCGTGCAGCTCGCCCAGCGGCGTTTGCACGCAGGGGCCGGCGGCGCAGGCCACGATCTGTGCGGGCGCGAACACGCCGTGGCCGATGAAGCCGGCCACGAAACGGCTGGCCGGGCGGTGGTAGAGCGTGTAGGCGTCGTCCCACTGTTCGAGATGGCCCTGGTTCATCACGCCGATGACGTCGCCCACGGCAAAGGCTTCGAGCTGGTCGTGCGTCACCAGCAATGCCGTGGTGCCGCTTTCCTTGAGGATGCTGCGCACCTCTTGCGCCAGGCGCTCGCGCAGGTCGACATCGAGGCTGCTGAAGGGCTCGTCCAGCAGCAGCAGGCGCGGCTGGGGCGCCAGCGCGCGGGCCAGGGCCACACGCTGCTGCTGCCCGCCGGAAAGCTGGTGCGGCGCGCGCTTGGCGGCATGCGCCAGGCCCACGAGATCGAGCATCTGCCGCACGCGCGCCTGGCGCTGGGCGCGCGGCAGGGCGCTGATGCCGAAGGCGATGTTGTCGGCCACGCTGAGGTGCGGAAAGAGTGCGTAGTCTTGAAACACCATGCCGATGCGGCGCTGCTCGGGCGCCAGGTGCGCGCCGCTGGCGGCATCTGACAACACATCGCCGGCGATCAGCACGCGCCCGGCGGCGCAGCGTTCCAGCCCGGCCACGGCCCGCAGCAGCGAGGTCTTGCCGCAGCCTGAAGGGCCGATCAGCACGCCCACCTGGCCGGCGGCCAGGCCCAGCGTGACGCCGTCCACCGCGGCGCGGGCCCCGCTGGCGCGCGTGTAGCGCACCCCCACCGACTCCAGGCTCAGAAACATGAGTCGAATGATAATCGCCGGCCCTGAATGAGCATTGTTCGCATTCTTATCGCCCCATGCGCGGTGCCCTGAACCTGTTGTTGACACCGCTGTGCCTGCTGCTCGCGCTGCCCGTGCTGGGCGTGCTGGGCGCCTGGGCCTCGCTGGACGAAGCCGCGCTGGCCGTGCTGGCCCACCAGTGGCAGACCGTGCTGCCCGAATACGCCTTGCAGTCGGCGGGCCTGGCGATTTGCGTGGGCCTGGGCGTGATGGCGCTGGGCTCGGCCACGGCAGCGCTGGTGACGCTGTTTGATTTCCGCGGCCGGCGGGTCTTCGAATGGGCTTTGCTGCTGCCGCTGGCCATGCCGGCCTATGTGCTGGCCTACGCCTGGACCGATGCGTTGCAGTTCAGCGGCCCGCTGCAGACGGCACTGCGCGAAGCCTTCGGCTGGCGTGGCGCGCTGTGGCCCGATGTGCGCAGTTTCTGGGGCGCGGTGGTGCTCTTCGTGCTGTGCCTCTACCCCTACGTCTACCTGCTGGTACGCGCGGCTCTGGGTGAACGTGCGGTGCGCTTGATGGAAGCGGCGCGGCTGCTCGGCGCGCCCATGCGCCGGCGGGTGCTGCAGGTGGCCCTGCCGATGGCGCGCCCGGCGCTGGCCGCTGGCGTGGCGCTGGCGCTGATGGAAACGCTGGCCGACTACGGCGTGGGGGCCTACTTCGGCCTGTCCACCTTCAGCACCGGCATCTACAAGGCCTGGCTGGTGATGAACGACCGCATTGCCGCGGCGCAACTGGCCGCGGTGCTGCTGCTGGTGGTGGGCGCGTTGTTGCTGGCCGAGCGCGCGGCGCAGCGCCAGCTGCGTTTTGCCAGCAACCGCGCCGGCATCACCAGCGCCGAGGCGCGGCCCGCGGTGCTGCGCGGCGGCTCGGAAGTGGCGGCCTGGGCGGTTTGCGGCCTGCCGGTGCTGCTAGGTTTTGTGCTCCCGGTGCTGTGGCTGGGCCGCATGCTGTGGGACGAAGCGAACTACAGCGATTTCGGCCTGCCGCTGGCACGTTTTGCCGAGTGGGCCTGGGCCAGTTTCCGCCTGGCCGGTGGTGCAGCGCTGGCAGCCACGCTGCTGGCGCTGGCCCTGGGTTTTGCGTTGCGCCAGCGCGGCGGCATGGGCGCGGCGTTGCTGCAGCCGGCGGCGCGCGTGCTCTCGCTGGGCTATGCGGTGCCGGGGGCCGTCATCGCGGTGGGCATCCTCATCCCGGCCGGCTGGGTGCAGGCGCGCTGGCCTGAGGCGGGGGCCGCCGCACTGGTCACCGGCACGGCTTTCGGCCTGCTCTACGCCTACCTGGTGCGCTTCTCGGCCGTGGCGCTGCAGTCGGTGGAGGCAGGTTACGCGCGCGTGCCGGCGGCGATAGACGAAACCGCGCGCATGCTGGGCAGCGGGCCGCTGCGCCTGTTCACGCGCCTGCACCTGCCGCTGCTGCAGCGCTCGGCGCTGGCCGCGGCGCTGCTGGTGTTCGTGGACGTGATGAAGGAACTGCCGGCCACGCTGGTGCTGCGCCCTTTCGGCAGCGACACGCTGGCGGTGGTGGCCTACAACTTTGCGCGTGACGAGCGCCTGGCCGAAGCCGCGCTGCCCTCGCTGGCCATCGTGGCGGTGGGGCTGATCCCGGTGGTGATGCTGAGCCGGGCGCTGCGGGCGCCGGTGGAGGGCTAGGGCCCGCGGCTGGGTTCGCGCTTGCAAGCGCGAAGCTCCACCCGCCGCCCTTGAGGCCGCAGGGCCTCAAGGGGCCCACGGCGGGTGGTCCCTCCGACAGGAATCGAACCTGTATCTGGCGCTTAGGAGGCGCCCGTTCTATCCATTGAACTACGGCGGGGTGATCGTTGATTTTCTCATGCCGGCATCGGGCGGCGTTTCCTGCATGCGCCAGGTCCAGATGATGTCCAGCGCACTCTCTTCACCGCTCTGCGCACGCAGCGTGAAACGCTGGGCGATGCGGTAGATCAGCTGCCAGGTGCCGGTGGTGGCGTTCACGCCGCGTTCGTAGCCGAGGTACCAGCGTCGGCTGAGCTGCTTGCCCACGGTGATGACGGTTTCGCGCACGTCGCCATCACTCTGGCGCAGGCTCACCTCGTCGATGCCCAGGTTGCGCATCAGCGCGTCGGTGGGCGCTTCGCCTTCGCCCGAGAGCAGCGCCACCGCGGCGCGTTGCAGCAGCGCGGTGTCGTTGCGGCCCAGGCCGTCGGGCGCACGGCCCAGCACCAGCCACGAGAGTTTTTCTGAGTCGCTCAGCTCGGGCTCGGCGTACAGGCGCACGCGCGGCGTCAGCACGTTGCCAGTGATGGCCACGCCCACACGCTGGTCGATGTTGGGGCGCAGCGCCAGCACGTCCAGGCGCGGGTTGTTGTAGGGGCCGCTGAAGGCCACGATGCCGCGTTCGATCTCCAGCTTCTGGCCATAGGCCTGGTAGGTGCCGCCTTCGCTGTTGATGGTGCCGTTGACGGCCAGCCGGCCGCCCGGGTTGGTCACGCGCACCTGGCCGCGCAGGCCGAGATCCACGCCGTAGCCGCGCACGCGCACCTTGTCGCCGAGATCGACGTCCACGCCCAGGGCGAAGTTGCGCTGCGTCTTGATGTCTTCGGCCGTGGCGCGTGTTTCTTCGGGCGCGTCGGCGCGGCGCACGCTCACGTCGTCGTCCAGCGAGGGCGCATCGCCGCGGCTGAGGTCGAAGAGGCCTTCGTCGACGCGGAACTTGCCGTCCAGCGTGTAGCGCTCGCCTTCCATCGTGGCCACGGCCTCGCCGCTGGCGATGAGCTGGCGGTCCACCCGGCCCAGCACCCGCAAGCGCTGGGCCTGGACCTGCACCTTGCCACGCAGCGGCTTGAAGCCCGGCCCCAGCGTGGCGCCGCCGCTCAGCGTGGCGCTGCCGTCGCCGGCCTTGAGCGTGAATCGTTCGATGGTGGCGTTGTCGCCGACGAGCTTCACGCGCACCTGGCCGTCGCTCACGTTCACGCCGGCCAGCAGGTTGCGCACCGCCAGGCCCTGGGCCGTGAGTTCGCCGTCGTACAGCGGTTTGCCCACCGTGCCGGCCAGCTTGGCGGTGCTGTCGATCTGACCGGCCAGGCGCCAGCCCGGCGGCACCCAGGCGCCCCAGATGCCGACATCGGCCACGCGCGCGCGCAGTTCGCCGCCGAGCAGGGCCTCCGGGCCGGGCCAGCGCGCCTGTGGCGTGGTCGATGCGGTGACGCGGCCCGAGAGCTCACCCAGGCTGCGGCCCTTGAACACGGGCACCAGCTGCCATTGACCCTCGTGCGCGGTGAGCGCGACGCGGAAGTCGGTCAGGCCCAGCAGCTGCGTGCCCTCGCCGCCAGCCAGGTGCAGATCGCCTTCGCTGCGCTCGAACACGAGGTCGGCGTCCATCTTTTCGGCGGCGCGGATGTTCACGCGTGCGCCGAGCTTGAGATCGCCCTGCCAGCCCATGGTGGGCTGCAGGCGCGCCAGCAGCGGCGCCAGGGTGAAGGGCTCGATGTCGGCGCGCAGCTGCACCTGGGGCTGCTCGCCGCGCAGATCGGCACGCACCTCGTCCCAGCGCAGCGCCACGCTGTCGCCCAGGCGCACGCGGCCGGGGCTCAGCATCACCGTCACCAGGCCGCCGCCGGGGGCGAAGCCGAGTTCGGCGCGCAGGTTGTTCGTCTCCAGCCAGGGTCCGGGTGTTGCGCCGGTAGGCGTGGCGGGTGTGACGGCTGTGACGGCCGTGGCAGGAGCGCCGGCTGCGCCGTCTGCGGGCTGCCCACCCCAGGCGCCGAGCGTCAGGCGTTCCAGCCGGCCGCGCCAGGTGCCGCCACCTTCGGGGGCCGCCAGCCACTGCCCGCTGCCCTGCAGCTGGCCCTGCGTGCCCTTGCGCTGGGCCAGCGCCAGCATCTGCTCGGCCCAGCGCGGCGGCATCAGTGGCACGGCGCCTGTGACCTGCAGCTTGTGGTCGGCCAGCGTGCCGCTGAGTTGGGCGCGCACCAGATCAGCACGCTGCGTGCCCTGGCGGATGTCGGTCAGCTCGGCCTGCAGCGACAGCGCCTGCGATCCTTCAGAGGCCAGCTGCCAGCTGGCCGCACCGCGTGCCACCGACAGCGGCCCCAGCTGCAGCCGCTGCAGGCTGGCCTGGCCTTCGGTGCGCATGGCCGGCCAGCGGCCCTCGGCCGACACCGCGGCCGTCAGGCTGCCCGCCGTGGGCGCCCAGGGGGCCAGCGCGGGCAGCAGGCGCACCAGCGGCGCCAGCGTGCCGAGCGTGCCGGCCTCGACCTCGGCACTCCAGCGGTCAGCGGGGCCGGGGCCCAGCGGGTCGCCGCGGGCCTCCAGGCGCAGCGTGTTGCCGCCGAGCTGCAACTCGGCGCGCAGCGCGGCCGGCGCAGGCGCTGCGGCCTGGGTGTAGCCCAGGCTCAGCTCGGCCGACAAGGCCACGCCGGCCAGCATCGATTCACGCAGGCGCAGCGCGCCGTTGCCCGCCAGGCGTTGCGCCAGCACCAGGGGCTTGAGCGTTTCGGCCTTGCGCGGCAGGCGCACATCGAACTGCCAGCCGCCTGACAGGCGGTGCGGCCCCTGGCGCCAGGCGCCGCCGGCTTCGCCCGGCCACCAGGGCAGGGGGTCGAAATCGGTGATGCTGCCGCTGGTGGCGAGCTGCCAGTCGCCTGCCGACAAACGCTGCAGCGTGGCGGTGAGCGAGGCGTTGGCGCGGCCGGCCTGCGCCGTGGCGCGGCGCAGCACCAGGCGCTGGTCGTCGGCGCTGCCTTCCAGCTGCAGGTGAACGGGTTGCGGCGCGCCGTCCAGGCTGCCCTGCAGGTCGAGCTGCCAGTCGATGGCCGGGCCGGACGCTGCAGGCGCGGCGCGGGGATCGGGCGAGGGCAGGCCGCGCAGGGTCAGCGCCAGCGGGCCGGTGAGCGTCATCGCCGCGGCTCGGCCGTCCAGGCGCTGCGGCGCCAGGTTCTGCAGCTGAGATTCGAGCTTGAGCGTGTGGCCCTGCCACACCGCGCTGCCGGTGTAGCGGCCGGCGCTGGCCGCAGCATCGGCCAGCAGCAGCTCGAAGCGTGGCAGCGCCACGCGGTCGGGCTGCTGCAGCGAGCCGGCCAGTTCCAGCACCAGCTGGCGCAGCGGCAGGCGGCCTTCGTTCCAGCGGCCGGGCTGGGTGTTTTCGAGGTTCACGCGGGCCTGCATCGGCTGCCCATCGGCGCCGCCTTGCAGCGTGGCGCTGCCGCTCAGGCGCGTGACCGGCGCCTGCGGCGTGAGGGCCGCGAGATCCAGCGCCTCGGTGCGCAAGTCCAGCCCAGCCAGCGGCCAGGGTTTCAGCGGCTGCAGCTGCGCCTGCAGGTCGACCGCCGGCGCTGCGCCGCGCGGCGGTGCGCGGCCGCGCAGCGTGGCCCGCACGGCCAGGTTCTCCAGCGGGCCTTCGGCCTGCGCCACGGCGGCCCAGGCGGGGCTGTCTTCGCCGAACACCGGCCGCGCCGTGGCGCGCGCCTGCAGCAGGTAGGGCTGGGCGTTGGCGATGCTCACGCTGGCCTGCAGCGCCACACCCTGGCCCTGCAGCTGCAGGCTGTCTATGGTGTGCTGCGCACCCGGCTCGGGGCGCACGTGCAGGCCGGTGACGCGCAGGTCTTGCAGCAGCGGTGGCGGTGCATCGGCCGCCGCGGCGGCGCTGGCCGTGGGCGCGCTGGCGGCTGCCGTGGTCGGGCCCAGCACCAGGCCTTGCAGCGTCAGCTGCGCCACTTGCAACTGCAGCGGCGGCTGCAGCGCCGCGGGCAGGGTGGGTGGCGCGCTGCCGGCCTGTTTGGCGCCGGTGTCCAGCGTGATGCTGCGTGCCGCCAGCGAGCCCACGCGCAGGCCCAGCCAGGCGTGGGGCTGCGGCCGCCATTGCCACTGCAGGCCTTCGGCCTGCAGGTCCTCGATCAGCACCGACTGGCGGCCGCCGTCCCACTGCACGCGCAGGCGCTCGGCCTCCCAGCGGCTGCCCAGCAAGGCGCCGCGCCAGCCCTGGGCCTGCACGGTGCCGCCCAGCTGCTGCAGCAGCCACGCGGTGCCGGGCTCGGTGGCCAGCACCCAGCGCAGACTGCCGGCCAGGGCGCCCAGCAGCAAAAGCAGCAGCACCGCCACGGCAAGGAGCGGCATGCACAGGCCCAGGCCGGTGCGCACCGGCTGCGCGGACGCATGGGGCTCCAGCGCGGCCGGTGCGGGCGCGGCGGTGCCGGGGTGCGGGTTGTCGGCCATCAGAACGCGATGCCCACGCTGAAGTGCAGGCGCGCCTGGCGCACCTCGCGGCCGTAGGCCCAATCGATGCGCAGCGGGCCCACCGGGCTGCGCCAGCGCACGCCCACGCCCAGGCCCACCGCAGGCTTCAGCGCGCTGAAGCTGTCGGCCGCATTGCCGGCATCGACGAAGACCGCGCCCCACAGCGAAGGCATGCTGGCCAGGATGGGCCGCGCCAGCTCGACGCTGGCCGTGTACATCACGTTGCCGCTGCCCACCACACCGTCGACCTGCGGCCCCAGGCTGCGAAAGCTGTAGCCGCGCACGGAATCGTCGCCGCCGGCGCGGAACTTCAGCGAATCGGGCACAACCGCGTTGTCGCCCAGGAACACCTGCCCGGCCTCGATGCGCGCCTGGCCATACCAGGCGCGCCCGAGCGGCAGATAGCCAGTGAGCCGCAGGTAGGCACGGCCGAAGTTGCCGTCTTCGGCGTTGGTGCCGCGCGAGCGCCCGACGCCGCCCTGGCCGGCGAAGGTGAAACCCTGAGTGGGCAGCACCACGCTGTCCAGATCACGCCAGACGCCGTGGTAGTTCAGCGAAAGCGCGATGGCGCTGGTGCGCACGCCCAGGTTGGTGGTGCGGCGCGAGCGCTCGCCTTCGACGAAGTACAGACGTTCGATGCGTTGGGTGTCTTGCGTGCGGCCCAGGCGCAGGCGCTGCGAGAGCACGGTGTCGGAATCCGATTCCAGGTTCTCCACCGTGCCGCCGATGAGGCTGCGGTACTGTTTCTCGGCCGGGTGGGTGCTGATCTCGCCTTCCCAGAACTGGCGTTTCTGGCCCCACTCGACCTTGTTGCGCGAAGACGCCGCGTAGCCGAACACCCGCCGCCAGGTGTGTTCCACCGACGCACGCGGGCCGGTGTTGGCGCTGACACCCAGGCCGGTGGTGTAGACCTGCAGCGGTGCCTCGCGCAGGCGCACCAGCACGCGGGCCTGCTCGGCCTGCGTGATGTCGGGGTCGAGCGTGACGCTGACGTTCTCGAAGAGGCCGGCCTTCTGGATGCGCTCTTGGTAATCGAGCAGCAAGGTCTCGGACACCGGTGTGCCGCGCGGCACGCCCGCAATGTTCAGCAGCGTCTGGCTGTCCTGCGCGACCAGGCCTTCGATCTCGATGCTGCCCAGGCGGAAGAGCGGCCCGCTGTCGGCCACCAGGAACAGGCGCACGGTGTTGGTCTCGGGGTCGACCTGGGCGCCGGTGCCCACCCAGGTGGCGGTGGCGTAGCCGGCAGCCCGCAAACGTGCCAGCGCACCGGCCTTGGCATCGCTCCAGGCCGCGTTGCGGAACTCGCTGCCCTGGTCCAGCGGCCAGGCCGCCAGCCACGCTGCCAGGGTTTCGCGGGCATGGGCCTCGCCCGCGGCGTGGCCGCGCTCCAAGGCGCCTTCGGCTTCCAGTGTCACGCGGCCGATGCGCGCGCGCGCGCCCGGCTCCACCTGCAGGCGCACGCGGTCGGCCTCGCCGCGCGCGCGGCCGGCGGTGCGTTCGATGCTGACCTGCGGCGAAAAGTAGCCCTCGGTCTGCAGCAGCTCACGCACCTGCGCCGGCGCGGCGTCGATCAGGCGCGCCCACTCGCTGTCGTCCACCTCGTCGCGGCTGATGCGGCCCAGACGCACGAGATCGAGGTAACGCTCCAGCAGCGCCTTGAGTTCGCCCGGCGCGCTGATTTCGATGATCACGCCCAGCGTGGGCGACTGCTGTTCGTACTCTTGCGGCGTGACGAGCAGGAAGCCGTCGCCTGCAGCCGAAGCTGCCGATGCAGCAGGCGCTTCCGCAGCCGGCGCTTTGGCCTCATCGCCCAAGCTGGCGCAGCCCATGTTCAAGACCCCGACCGCGGCCAGGGCCAGCGCGGCTGCCGCGCGCCGCCAGGTCATCGGCTCAGCAGGCGCATCGCACCTTCCAGCCCCGCCAGGCTCAGCGGGAACATGCGCTGGTTCACCAGCTGCTGGACGATGGAGATGCTCTGCCGGTACTGCCACACGCCTTGCGGTTCGGGGTTGATCCACGCGAACTTCGGAAACGCGTTCGTCAGCCGCTGCAGCCACACGGCGCCCGGCTCTTCGTTGTTGTATTCGACGCTGCCGCCGGGCTGCAGGATCTCGTAGGGGCTCATGGTGGCGTCGCCCACGAAGAGCAGCTTGTAATCCTGGTTGTACTTGCGGATGAGGTCAGGCGTGGCGTGCTTCTCGCTGAAGCGGCGCTTGTTGTTCTTCCACATGAAGTCGTAGACGCAGTTGTGGAAGTAATAGAACTCGAGGTGCTTGAATTCGGTCTTCGCGGCGGAGAAGAGTTCCTCGACGCGGTGGATGTGTTCATCCATCGTGCCGCCCACGTCCATCAGCAGCAGCACCTTCACCTTGTTGTGGCGCTCGGGCACCATCTTGATGTCCAGCATGCCGGCGTTGGCCGCGGTGCTGTGGATGGTGTCGTCCAGGTCGAGTTCGTCGGCCGCGCCCTCGCGCGCAAAGCGCCGCAGCCGGCGCAGCGCCACCTTGATGTTGCGCGTGCCGAGTTCCTTGGTGTCGTCGTAATCTTTGTAGGCGCGCTGGTCCCACACTTTCACGGCGCTCTTGTTGCGGCCCTTGTCCTGCCCGATGCGGATGCCTTGCGGGTTGTAGCCGTAGGCGCCGAAGGGGCTGGTGCCGCCGGTGCCGATCATGCGGTTGCCGCCTTCGTGGCGATCTTTCTGCTCTTCAAAACGCTTCTTCAGCGTCTCCATCAGCTCGTCCCAGCCCATCTTCTCGATGGCAGCCTTCTGCTCGGGCGTGAGCTCGAGTTCCAGCGTCTTGCGCAGCCAGTCGAGCGGCACGTCCTGCGTGAAGTCGGTGAGCAGCTCCACGCCCTTGAAGTAGGCGGCGAAGGCGCGGTCGAACTTGTCGTAGTGCGCCTCGTCCTTCACCAGCGAGGTGCGGGCGAGGTAGTAGAACTTGTCAACGGTGGGCCCGCCTTCATCGTCGATCACGCCGGCCTGCAGCGCTTCCAGCAGCGTCAGGTACTCCTTGACGCTGACCTTCAGCTTGGCAGCACGCAGCGTGTAGAAGAAGTCGATCAGCATGGGCGGCCCGGCGTCGGTGGGGCGGGGTGAGGGTTTGCCCCGTATTGTCGCCTTGGCTCAGCCGCCCGACCCGCTGCGGGGCGACCGCTTTTTGGCCTTCGCCCCATCGTGGGCCTTGGCATCGCTCTTCTTCAGCGCCGGGTCGTGCCGCTGCAGCCAGCCGAAGAACTCGGCAAACCACAGCCGGCTGTTGCGCGGCTTGAGGATCCAGTGGTTCTCGTCGGGGTACCAGAGCAGCCGCGCGTCGACACCACGCGCCTTCAGCGTGTTGTAGTAGGCCAGGCCCTGCGCATCGGGCACGCGGTAGTCGAGCGCGCCGTGCACCACCAGCGTGGGCGTGCGCATGGTGCCGGCGTAGGCGTGCGGGCTCTGGCTGTGTACGCGGGCCATGTCGTCCCAGTACCAGCTGCCCAGTTCCTTGGCGTGCCACGTGTAGGCGTCGTCGGCGAACATGCCCACCCAGTCGAAGCAGCCGGCGTGGCACACATAAGCCTGGTAGCGCCCGGCTTCCACGTGCGCGTTCATCCACGCCACCATGTAGCCGCCGTAGCTGCCGCCGGTGGCAAACACACGCTTGGGGTCGGCCCACTTGTGTTTGAGCAGCCAGTCGGTGCCGGCTTCCACGTCCTGCAACTCCAGCTCGCCCCAGCGGTGCGTGATGCTGTCGAGGAAGGCATGGCCGAAGCCGCTGCTGCCGTGGTAATTGACGCTGGCCACCACATAGCCCTGCGCGGCGAAGACCTGCAGGTTCCAGCGGTAGTGCCAGTTGTCGCCGGGGCCGGTGTGCGGGCCGCCGTGGATGCTGTGCATCACCGGGTACTTCTTCTTGGCGTCGAAGCCCGGCGGGTAGACCACCCACATCTGCACCGGGTCGCCCTTGGGCGCTGCGGCGTCGGTCGGGGTTGCGGCGCTCGCGCCTTCGATCCACACCTCTTCCACCTTGCCGAACTGCAGCGTGTCCAACAGTTCGTCGTTGAACGCTTCGATGCGCTGCGCCGGCTGGCCCGGCAGGTGGGCCAGCGCGCGGGCCGGGTGCAAGGCGCAGTCGGCCACCGTCACCAGCGTGCCGGCGACCTTGTCAAAACCGTTCAGCCAACCGCCCTCGAACACGATCTCGGCGCGGCGGTCGGGCAAGTCAAAGCGCCACAGGTGCGTGCGGCCCTTCTGCTCGGCCGGGAAGAGCACCGCCTGGCCGTCTTCTTCCCACTGCAGCGGCGCGTGCACCTCGTGGTCCCACTCGTGGCTGACCACGTCCCAGCTGTTTTCATGCCGCTCCCACACCGCCAGCTGCGAGGGCATGGTGTGCTTGATGGCCTGGTGGCTGGCGGTGAAGGCGATGCGGTCGCCATCGGGGCTGTAGCGCGGCGTGCCGAGGTCGAACTCGGCGTCCTGCACGATGACCTTGATCTGGCCGCTCTTCAGGTCCATCTCGGCCAGCGCGCAGCGGCCGTCGGGGCGCTTCTCGGCCGCCGGGTCAAAGGCGAAAACCAGGCGTTTGCCGTCGGGTGAGATGTCGAAGTGCTCGGCGTTCGGGTCGCCGCGGCTCAGCTCGTAGTTCGTGCCTTCGAAGAGGTCTTGCACCTTGCCCTGCGCGCCGTTTTTGCCCAAGGTCATCAGGTGCAGGCGGGCCACACGGCCCATGGGCAGGTTGTGGTCCCAGTAGCGGTACTGCGCCTCGCTGGTGACGTAGCCGCTTTCCTTGCGGTCCTTGAACTCTTTCAGCTTGGCGGCCTGCGCCTTGGTGCCCTTCAGCTCGGGCCACACCCAGCTGATGAAAACCAGGCGCTTGCCGTCGGGGCACCAGCGGAAACCTTCCACGCCGGTGGCCACCTCGGCCGCCCGGCGCGCTTCGCCGCCATCGGGTGCGATGACGTAGAGCTGCGGCTCGGCGTCCTTGCTGCCTTCCTGCTCACGCTTGGCGGTGAAGGCGATGAGGTCGCCGCGCGGGCTCCAGCGCGGGGTGCCGTCTTTCTCGCCGGCGCTCGTCAGGCGGCGCGGCTCGCCGCCCAGGGTGGACAGCAGCCACAGCGAGCTGCTGCCCTTGTTCTCTGCCATCGAGTAGCGCGTCAGCGAGGCCACGGCCTGCGCGCCATCGGGCGCGAGGCTGGGCGCGCCCAGGCGTTCGATCTGCCACAGCGCTTCGACGCTGATGTTCTGCTTGCGTGCCATGTGCTTGCCTCCTTGGTGTATGCCGCTGCCTTCAGGCATTGCGCGGCTTGTTCAGTTGCCAGTCGAGATGGTGTTGCACCGCCGGCCACTCGGCGGCGGTGATGCTGTAGACGGCGGTGTCGCGCAGGCTGCCATCGGCCAGGCGCTGGTGTGCGCGCAGCACGCCGTCGAGCTGCGCACCCAGGCGTTCGATGGCGCGGCGGCTCTGCGTGTTCAGCCGGTGGGTGCGGAACTCCACGGCGATGCACTGCAGCTGTTCAAAAGCGTGCCCCAGCAGCAGGCGCTTGGCGTTGGTGTTCAGCGGCGTGCGCTGCGCCGAGCGGGCGTACCAGGTGCTGCCGATCTCCACGCGGCGGTGCACGGCGTCGATGTGCATGTAGGTCGTCATGCCCACGGTGCGGCCGTCGGC
The DNA here is from genome assembly GCA_963788035.1 of uncultured beta proteobacterium. Lineage (GTDB taxonomy): Bacteria > Pseudomonadota > Gammaproteobacteria > Burkholderiales > Burkholderiaceae_C > Rubrivivax. Next base: position 1,504,925 of record CAWBFC010000006.1, on the reverse strand, counting down.
ATCAAGCACCGTGAAAGGCAACATGCTGCCCGCGGCCTGCAGCGCCAGCCGACGCTGGATCTCTGCGGCCATGCCCTCGGGCGAGGGCACGGCGGTGTACCAGAGCTGCCACAACTCGCCATCTTTCGCCGCGTCACAAAGGCCCTCGTGGTGGCTCTCGTGCAGCGGCAGTAGCCGCACGTGCGGGCCGTGCAGTTCGACGGGGTCGGGCCAGGCCGGCACGTTCAGCGGTTGTGGCGCTGCATGAACACCAGCTTCTCGAAGAGGGTGACGTCCTGTTCGTTCTTCAGCAGCGCGCCCACCAGCGGCGGCACGGCCACCTTGTCGTCCTTGCTTTGCAGGGCTTCGAGCGGGATGTCTTCGGCCACCAGCAGCTTCAGCCAGTCGAGCAGTTCACTGGTGCTCGGCTTTTTCTTGACGCCCGGCAGGTTGCGCACGTCGTAGAAGGTCTTCAGCGCGGCGGCCAGCAGCTCTTTCTTGAGCTGCGGGAAGTGCACGTCCACGATCTGCCGCATGGTGTCGGCATCGGGGAACTTGATGTAGTGGAAGAAGCAGCGACGAAGGAACGCATCGGGCAGTTCCTTCTCGTTGTTGCTGGTGATGAAGACCAGCGGCCGGTGCTTGGCCTTGACGAGTTCACGCGTCTCGTAGACGTAGAACTCCATGCGGTCGATCTCGCGCAGCAGGTCGTTCGGGAATTCGATGTCGGCCTTGTCGATTTCATCGATCAGCAGCGCCACCGGCTGCTCGGCCGTGAAGGCCTGCCACAGCACACCCTTGACGATGTAGTTGTGGATGTCCTTGACCTTCTCGTCGCCCAGCTGGCTGTCGCGCAGCCGGCTCACCGCGTCGTACTCGTACAGGCCCTGCTGCGCCTTGGTGGTGCTCTTGATGTGCCACTGCAACAGCGGCAGCTTCAGCGCGCTGGCCACTTCTTCGGCCAGCATGGTCTTGCCGGTGCCGGGTTCACCCTTGACGAGCAGCGGGCGCTTGAGCGTGGCGGCGGCGTTCACGGCCAGCATCAGGTCTTGCGTGGCAACGTACTGGCTGGAGCCTTGGAATTTCATCGAGGGGTGGGGCGCCGGGGCGCGTGGTTGCAGCGCTGCAGAGGGCTCGGGTCAGTATAAGCGGCCCCCTATAATCAGATTCTGCTGATTGGCCGCACGGCCATCACGCCTTGTACGGCCCGACCCCACCGTCGGTGCCCTTGCCACCTCCAGAACTTAGCCCCGAAGATGAGCAAAGCGATCCACCTGCTGCTGGCTGCTGCGGCCACCCTGAGCGGTGCCCTGTCCCTCGTGAGCGAGGCCCAGGCCCAGGACGCCGCCGCCGGCGAGAAAAAGGCCGCGATGTGCATCGGCTGCCATGGCATCAAGGGCTACCAGGCCAGCTTCCCCGAAGTGCACAAGGTGCCGATGATCTCGGGCCAGGGCGCCAAGTACATCGTCGCTTCGCTGCAGGCCTACAAGAAGGGCGAACGCAAGCACCCCACGATGCGCGGCATCTCGATCACGCTGACCGACGCCGACATGGCCGACCTCGGCGCCTACTACGAGAAACACGGCGCTTCGATGATCAAGCCCGTGGCCGACGCGCCCGCGGCGGCGCCCTCGGCCGAAGTGGCCGCGCTGCTGGCCAAGGGCGCCTGCGCCTCCTGCCACGGTGCCAACTTCAGCAAGCCCATCGACCCCGGCTACCCCAAGATTGCCGGCCAGCACGCCGATTACCTCACCGTGGCGCTGCGCGCTTACGCCACCACCGGCAACCCGCAGGTGGGCCGCGGCAACGCCATCATGGCCGGTCAGGTGAAGCAGTTCAAACCCGCCGAGCTGAAGGCCATGGCGCAGTACATCGGCTCGCTGCCGGGCGAACTGCGCACCGTGCCGCAGCCCAAGTTCCGCTGAGCTTCAGGGCGCTGGCACTGACGGCCGCCGGGCTCTGCCCCGCGGCCGTTTTTCATGGGGCTGCCGCCCTTGCCGGCAGCTTCAGCAGCCCTGTGGCCAGCGCCGTGCCCAGCAGGATGACGGCGCAGCCCAGCAGCATCGTGGGCGTGGGCGCTTCGCCCATGAAGAGCCAGCCCCAGAGCATGGCAAAGCCGGGCACGAGGAAGGTCACCGAGATGGCGTTGGTGGCGCCTGCGTTGGCGATGAGCCGGAAGTACAGCACGTAGGCCAGGCCGGTGCACAGCAGCGACAGCAGCGCCGCCGCGCCCCAGGCCGTGGCCGAGGGCAGCGCGGTGGGCCAGGCCCACAGCGCCGGCAACAGCAGCAAGGCGGTCGCGCTCATCTGGCTGCCGGCGGCCAGCGCCATGGGCGGCACGCCAGCCAGGCGCCGGCGCGTGTAGTTCGCGGCCAGGCCGTAGAGCACCGTGGCCGCCACGCAGGCCGCCATGCCCAGCGCCGGGCTGATGCCGCCGGTGCCCGCCTGCAGCCCGGCCTTGCCCCAGGCCAGACCCACCACCCCGGCCACACCGATGGCCAGGCCCAGCAGGCGCGCGCGGTCAAGCTTTTCGCCCAGCCACAGCCATGCGAACAAGGCGCCCCAGATCGGCGCCGTGGCGTTGAACACCGCCATCAGGCCGGCGCCCAGCGCCAGCGCTGCCAGGCTGAACAGCACGAAGGGCAGGGCCGAGTTGATCAGCCCCACCACCGCGATGGCGCGCCAGTGGCGGCGCAGCGCCGGCAGCTCGCCGCGCCACACCAGCAGCGGCAGCAGCATCAGGCTGGCGCCGGCCACACGCAGCAGCGACAGCGCCAGCGCGCCGAAGTCGGCGGCGCCCAGGCGCATGAACAGGAAAGAGCCGCCCCAGATGGCGCCCAACAGCAGCAACTCGAGGCGGTCGCGGCCCCTCATGCCGGGCGCCTCATGCGAGCAGCGCCCCTTCCAGCACCAGCAGCGCCTGCTTGCGATCCAGCCCGCCCGCGTAGCCGGTGAGGCCGCCATCGGCGCCCACCACGCGGTGGCAGGGCACGATGATGCCCAGCGGGTTGCGTCCGATGGCTGCGCCCACCGCCCGCACGGCCGTGGGTTTGCCGATGGTCTGCGCCACCGCGCCATAACTCAGCAGCGCGCCCGGTGCGATGCCGCGCAGCACCCGCCACACCGCCTGCTGGAAGGGCGTGCCTGCGGGGTCCAGCGGCACGGTGAAGCCCTGCTGCGGCGCTTGCCAGTAGCGCTGCAGCTCACGCGCAGCCAGCTGCAGGTGCGGGTGGTCGGCATCGTGCGGCGCGTTCACCGTCTCGCTGCGGTGGGCCTGGCCGTCGAACCAGGCCAATGCCAGGCCGCGTGCGGTGGTGGCCAGGGTCAGCGCGCCCAGCGGGGTGTCGATGCGCGTCTGGGCCACCAGGGGTGGTGCGTATGCGGGGTCGGTCATGGCGGGGCTTTCATTCGAGGGTCTCCACGCGGTGCCACAGCCGCATCACGGCATAGGCGCGCCAGGGCCGCCAGGCTTCGGCCTGCGCGGTGAGGTCTGCGGGCTTGCGGCTGCCCAGGGTGTTCATCAGGCCGATGTCGCTGGCCGGCCAGGCATCGGGCCAGCCCAGCGCGCGCATGGCGATGACCTGCGCTGTCCAGTCGCCGATGCCTGGCAGCGCGCGCAGCGCCTCCAGCGTGGGCTGCAGCGGCGCGCCAGGGTGCAGCGTGATCTCGCCGGCGGCCACGGCGGCGGCCAGGGCCTGCAGGGCCTTCACGCGCTGGCGCACGATGCCCAGCGTGCCGATGTCGGCCGGGTCGGCCGCGGCCAGCGTGGTGGCGTCGGGGAAGAGCCGGTCGAGATCAGCCCAGGGCGTGGTGATGGGCCGGCCGAAACGCGCGACGAGCCTTTGTGTCAGCGTGCGTGCTGCCTTCACGGTGACCTGCTGGCCCAGCACCACGCGCACCGCGGCCTCGAAGCCGCAGAAGGCGCCCGGCAGGCGCGCGCCGGGCCGGTGTGGCAGGGGCAGGCGCGCCAGCACGGGATCGATGCGTTCGGGGTCGGCATCCAGGTCCAGCGCCTGGCGCACGCGCTGCAGCAGCGCGCCCAGCACCGGGGCCAGGGCCGGTGCGGCTTGCAGCTGCACCTCGTGGCGCTCGGGCCGCAAACGCAGCGCGATCCACCCGTGCAGCCTGCCCCCCGCGTGGGCCCAGGCCAGCGTGCGGCGCAGGGCCAGGCCATCCACCACCTCCACACCGGGCATCGCGCGCCGCGCGTAGTGGCCGAAGAGCAGTTCGGCATCCAGCGGCGGGCGGTAGGCCAGGCGCAGCACCGGGCCGTCGTCGGGCGTGGGTGCCGGCGCGGCGGCGCGGCGCAGCCGGGTCGGTTGGAAGCGGTAGCGCTCGACGAAGGCGGCATTGAAGCGCCGCAGGCTCGCATAGCCGCTGGCCAGCGCCACCTGGGTGATGGGCAGCGCGGTGTCGGTGAGCAACTGCTTGGCCAGCAGCAGGCGCTGCGTGGCCAGGTGGTCCAGCGGCGAGACGCCATGCGCGGCCTGGAAGATGCGCCGCAGATGGCGGTCGGTCACGCCCAGGCGCGCGGCCAGCGCCGGCATCGGCAGCGGCTGGCCGGCATGCACCGCGGCCGAAATCAGCGCGGCAGCGCTGTCGGCCAGGGCGCGTGATGAATCGGTGTGCGAGAGACCCGGCGCGATCTCTGGCCGGCACTTCATGCAGGGCCGGAAGGCCGCGGCCTCGGCCTGCGCCGGGGTGGTGAAGAAGCGGCAGTTCTCGCGCTTGGGCGTGCGCACGCGGCACACCGGCCGGCAGTAGACGCCGGTGCTGGTGACACCGACGAAGAAGCGCCCGTCGAAGCGCGCATCGCGCGCCTTCAGCGCGAGGTAGGCGGCGTCGGCCTGGGTTTCGGTGTGCAGCAGCATGCGGCCATGATAGGCAGCAGGCGGCCGCGAACTCGCCGTTTTCGGACCTGTCCCTTCAGGGCGCTGGGCGCGGCGCGCGGGCGCGTTCGATGGCGCTGCTGGCCGCGCGTTCGGCGGCCAGGGCCGTGTCCAGCGGGTGCAGGCACAGGCCGGCCATCTCGTAGCGCAGGTTCTCGTAGAGATCGGCCGTGTGCGGCGCCGCCTGCAGCAGGCGGTGCAGGTGTTCGTCGGGGCTCAGGTCTTTCAGCAGCGTGCGCACGCTCTGCGCCACGCTGCGGTACTGCTCGGCGCTGGCCGAGCTGGGGGCGGCTTCCAGGCGCTCCAGCAAGCCGGCCATGGCGGCCAGGGTGTGCAGGCGGGCGGGCAGGGGATGGCGGGTTTCAAGGCTCATGCCTGTCTACATCGGGCTGCCGCGCCCGGAATCAAGGGTGCCACGCGGGCTTCGGCATGCGCGGGCCGGGGCGGCGGCTATGCTGCCTGCATGACCGAGACATCCAGCACGACCCCAGGCGGCGCCGCGGCCGCAGCCGGCGCTGCCGAAACCACCCCCGCCCAGGCCGCCAGCTTTGCCGACTTCGGCCTGCCGCCACCCCTGGTGCGCGCCGCCGCCGCGGCCGGCTGGCACCGGCCCAACGAGGTGCAGGCCGCCGTGCTGCCGGCCGTGCGCGCTGGGCGCGATGTGCTGGTGCAGGCGCCCACCGGCGCGGGCAAGACCGGTGCCTTTCTGCTGCCGGTTCTGGCGCAGCTGATGGCCGACCCGGCCCTCGCCGAGGCGCGCCCGCGCCGCCTGCATGCGCTGGTGCTGGCCCCCACGCGCGATCTGGCCGTGCAGACCGCCGCCGCCGCCATGGCGCTGGCCCCGGCCTTCAAGACGGTGGCCGCGGTGGGCGGCCTGTCCATCAACCCGCAGATGATGGCCCTGCGCGGCGGCGCGAACCTGCTCGTGGCCACGCCGGGCCGGCTGCTCGACCTGACGCGCCAGAACGCCGTGCGCCTGAACGAGGTGGCCGTGCTGGTGCTCGACGAGGCCGACCGCCTGCTGGAGCCGGCCTTTGCCGATGAAACCCGCCGCGTGCTGGCCTTGCTGCCGCGCCAGCGCCAGACGCTGCTGTTCAGTGCCACGCTGCCCGAGGCCGTGCGCAGCCTGGCCGCCGCGGTGCAGCGCGACGCCCTGGTGCTGACGGTGCGCGAGACGGTGGATGCCGCCGCGCCGGTGCAGGCGCCCGGGGCCCTGGCCTCGCCAGGTGCTGACGGGGCGATGGCCGAAGCGGCAGGCGCCACCGAAGCGGCCGAGCCGGCCCCGGCGCTGCCCCCCGGGCTGCGCCAGCGCGCCATCGTCGTCGACACGCCGCAGCGCACGCTGCTGCTGCGCCAGCTGCTGCGCAGCGAGGGCTGGGCACGCACGCTGGTCTTCGTGGCCACGCAGCATGCCTGTGAACACGTGGCCGGCAAGCTGGCGCGCGCCGGCGTGGCGGCCACGGCCTTCCATGCCCAGCTCAGCCCGGGCCGGCGCAGCGAGGTCCTGCAGGGTCTGCAGAGCGGCCGTTTCCAGGTGGTGGTGGCCACCGATGTGGCCGCGCGCGGGCTCGATCTGCCCGGCCTGCAGGCGGTGGTGAACCACGACCTGGCGCGTTCGCCGGCCGATCACGTCCACCGCGTCGGCCGCGCCGCGCGGGCCGGTGCGGCGGGCTGGGCGGTGAGCTTCGTGCTGGCCGATGCACCGGGCAGCGAGCGCCACTTCCGGCTCATCGAAAAGCGCCAGGGCCAGCGGGTGCCGCGCGAGGTGCTGCCGGGCTTCGAGCCGGCCCAGCCCGGTGCCTTGCAGGCCGCCGCCGCGCCCCTGCCGCCCAGCGACGCCACGGGCGGCGTCAAGGGCCAGCGCAAGAGCAAAAAAGACAAGTTGCGCGAGGCCGCGGCGCGTTCGGCCGCGGCACGGGGTGTCACATCGCCTTGAACAGGTGCACGTAGGCCCGGCTCACCGGCAACTCGTGCGCATGGCCCTTGATGCGCAGGAAGAGCCGGCTGGTCTCGTCGCGCCGTGTCCCTGACAGGAAGGCGAGGTTGACGACGGTGCTGCGGTGCACCTGCACGAACTGCCCGGGGTCGAGCTGCTGCGCGAGCTCGGCGATGGGCGTGCGGATCAGGTGTTCGGCCGTGGCCGTGTGCACGCAGGTGTACTTGTCGTCGGCGCGGAAAAACAGCACCTCGTCCACCGCCACCTGGTGCGTGATGTCGCCGGCGCTGGCGCGCACCCAGCGCAGGCGCTGCGGCGGCGTGCTGCTGGCGGGTGCCGCCGGCATAAGGCCTTGCAGTGCGGCCAGCAGGCGCTGGCCCTCTTCCGCAGATGCGGCAGATGCGGCTGGGCCGCTGACCGCCAGCGCGCGTTGCACCCGTTGCACCGTGCGCTGCAGGCGTTCGGTGCTGACGGGCTTGAGCACGTAGTCCAGCGCTTCGTTTTCGAAGGCTTGCACCGCGTATTCGTCGTAAGCGGTGACGAAGACCACCCGCGTGCCGCCCTCGATGCCCTGCGCCACCTCCAGGCCGGTGAGGCCGGGCATCTGGATGTCGAGGAAAGCCACGTCGGGCTGCAGCGCGGCGATGCGTTCGGCCGCTTCGACGCCGTTGCGCGCGGTGTGCACGATCTGCAACCCGGGCCAAAGGCGGCCCAGTTCGGCGGCCAGCGCACGGGCCAGGTGCGGTTCGTCGTCGGCGATCAGGCAGGTGTGCATCGGGTCGGTGTTCATGGGGCTGAGATCTCCGGGTGCAGCGGGATGGTGATGCGGGCCAGCGTGCCCTGCGGCGTGGCGGGCTGCAGATCCAGCCGCGCTTCGGGGCCGAAACGTGCCTGCAGGCGTTCACGGATGTTGTTCAGCGCCAGGCCGTTGCCGCGGCGCGCGCCGGGGCGGGGCGGGGCGTTCAGGCCCAGGCCGTTGTCCTGCACCTCCAGCTGCAGCGTGCCGCCGTGCAGGCGGGCCCGCACGTGCACGGTGCCGCCCTCGATGCTGGGCTCCAGCCCGTGCATCACGGCGTTTTCCACCAGCGGCTGCAGCAACAAGGGCGGCAGCCGCTGCGCGCGCGCGGCCGCGTCGGCGTTGATCTCGAAATGCAGCCGGTCTTCCATGCGCCCCTGCAGCAGCTGCAGGTAGCGCTGCGCCAGTTCCAGCTCTTGCCCCACCGTGCTGTGCTCGCTGCGCATGTTGCCCAGGCTGGCGCGCAGGTAATCGGTGAAGCTGCCCAGCATCTGCTTGGCCTTGGGCAGGTCGTGGTCCATCAGGCTCTGCACATTGGCCAGCGTGTTGAAGAGAAAGTGCGGCTCGATCTGCGCCTGCAGCAGCCGCAGCTGCGCTTCTTGCGCCTGGCGCTTGAGCTGCTCTTCGTGCCACTGCTGCCAGGCCCACAGGCCCCACAGCACGCTGATGAAGATGGCGAAGATCGACACCGAAATCCAGCTGCGCTGCGGTGCCCATTCCACGCGGCCCATGCCTGGCACCTGCCCCAGCAGCAGGTAGCCGAAAAACAGTCCCAGTGCAACGCAGGCCATCGAGGTGAGGCCGTAGAACAGACCGACCAGCACGCCGGGCTCGCCATTGACCCAGACCAGAAACCGGTCGGAAGCGAGCCGCTCGATGGCCGTGTACACAAGGTGGAAGACCACGCCGATGATCAGCGAGGTGAGGAACAAGGGCAGGGCCACCTGCAAGGCCTGGGCCGGTGATGGCAGGCGCCCGCTGGCCACCAGGGCCACCAGCGATAGCACACCACCCCAGACCAGGGCCACCAGGCCCGTCATCACCCACAGCGCCCACTCGGGCGCGGCATGGCGGCGGCGCAGCTTGAAGAAATCCTGGCGGGCCAGGCGCACGGCGGCGATGAAGTTCTGCATGGCCACGCAGTCTAGGCACGCGCCAGCGCGTTGCCGCACGGGGGCGACGGATCGACAGCCGGACCGCTGGGTCGCCCGCTGCAGCGGCCTTCCTACAATCGCACGTCTTCCGAACCACCCACCCACCGACGACCATGCACATCGATCCCACCGTCTTCAAGGCCTACGACATCCGCGGCATCGTCGGCAAGAACATCGACGAGACCTTCGCCGAGCACCTGGGCCGCGCCTTCGGCAGCGAAGCCCGCGCCGCTGGCGAAAAGGCCGTGGCGGTGGGCCGCGACGGGCGTCTGTCAGGTCCCAAGCTGGCGGCGGCGCTGGTGCGCGGCCTGAAGAGCACGGGCCTGGACGTGGTGGACATAGGCATGGTCACCACGCCCATGCTGTACTACGTGGCCGCCACGCGCGCCGCGCACGGCTGCAGCAGCGGCATCATGGTCACGGGCAGCCACAACCCGAAGGACTACAACGGCTTCAAGATGGTGATGAGCGGCCGCGCCATCTACGGCGAAGACATCCAGAAGCTAAGACTGCGCATCGAGACCGAGACCTACACCGCCAAGCGTGGCCGCAGCGCGAAGATGGGCGTGCTGGCCGAGTACACGCAGCGCATCGTCGGCGACGTGAAGCTGGCGCGCCCGATGAAGGTGGTGGTCGACAGCGGCAACGGCATCCCTGGCGCCAGCGCCCCGGGCATCCTGCGTGCCCTGGGCTGCGAGGTCATCGACCTCTACAGCGTGGTCGATGGCGACTTCCCCAACCACCACCCCGACCCCAGCAAGCCCGAGAACCTCGAGGTTTTGAAGACCGTCGTGCGCGCCACCGGCGCCGAGATCGGCCTGGCTTTCGACGGTGACGGCGACCGCCTGGGCGTGGTCACGGCCACCGGCAACATCATCTACCCCGACCGCCAGATCATGCTGTTTGCACGCGACATCCTCGCGCGCAACAAGGGCGGCACCATCATCTACGACGTGAAGTGCAGCCAGCGCCTGCCGGTGGCCATCAAGAAGGCAGGCGGCAAGCCGCTGATGTGGAAAACCGGGCACTCGCTGATCAAGGCCAAGCTCAAGGAACTGGGCGCGCCTTTTGCCGGCGAGATGAGCGGCCACCTGTTCTTCGGCGAGCGCTGGTACGGTTTTGACGACGCGATGTACACCGCGGCGCGCCTGCTGGAAATCCTGGCCCAGCAGAAGAACCCCAGCGCCTTCCTCGATGCGCTGCCCACCAGCTTCAGCACGCCCGAGCTCAACGTGCCTTGCGCCGAAGGCGAGCACCACAGCGTGGTGGCCGAACTGCTGGCGCGCACGGCCGACGGCCGCCTGAAGTTCGCGGGTGGCGAGGTCGGCACCATCGACGGCCTGCGCGTCGATTTCGCCGACGGCTTCGGCCTCATCCGCGCCAGCAACACCACGCCGGTGCTGGTGCTGCGTTTCGAGGGCCACACCGACGAGGCCCTGCACCGCATCGAGGCCCAGTTCATGGCCGCGCTGCGCGAAGTGAAGCCCGACGCGCAAGTGGCCGCGGCCGCGCACTGAAGCCGCCGACCCTGCTGACGCGCGCTGGCGCCTGAGCCGATGAGCGAGCCGCTGGCGCGCGCGCTCTACGCGCTGATGCTGCGCGCGGCCACGCCGCTGTTCCTGGCACGCCTGTGGTGGCGCGGCCGGCGCGAGCCGGCCTACCGCAGCCACTGGGGCGAGCGCCTGGGCTGGCCGGGTGGCGCCACGCCACCGGTGCCGGGGCGGCTGTGGCTGCATGCGGTGTCGCTGGGCGAGACCCTGGCCGCCGCGCCGCTGATCCAGGCGCTGCGCGCGCAAGAGCCCGGCCTGCAGCTGCTGCTGACCCACGGCACCGCCACCGGCCGCGAGGCCGGCGCCAAACTGCTGCAGCCCGGCGACGCGCAGGCCTGGCTGCCCTACGACACGCCCGGCGCGGTGCGCCGCTTTTTGCGCGCGCACCGGCCGCGCATCGGCGTGCTGATGGAAACCGAGATCTGGCCCGTGCTGCTGCACGCGGCGCAAGCCGAAGGCGTGCCCATGGTGCTGGCCAATGCGCGGCTGTCGGCCCGCAGCGCACGCAAGGGCCGGCGCCTGGCGGCGCTGCTGCATCCGGCGGCGGCGCGTCTGAGCAGCGTGCTGGCGCAGACCGAGGCCGACGCCTTGCGCCTGCGTGCAGCCGGCGCGCCGGTGGTGCAGGTGATGGGCAACCTCAAGTTCGACATCACGCCGCAGCCCGCGTTGTTGGCACGCGGCCGGGCCTGGCGCGCGGCGCTCGGCCGGCCGGTGGTGCTGGCCGCCGTCACGCGCGAGGGCGAAGAAGCGCCGCTGCTGGCGGCCTGGGCCGCGCTGCCGGCGGCCGGCCGGCCGCTGCTGCTGGTGGTGCCGCGCCATCCGCAGCGTTTCGACGAGGTGGCCGCGCTCGTCACGCAGGCGGGCCTCGGCCTGCAGCGGCGCAGCGCCTGGGACGATGCCCCCCGCCGGCGGCGGCACAGGCCGATGTCTGGCTGGGCGACAGCCTGGGCGAGATGGCGCAGTACTACGCCTGTGCCGATGCGGCGCTGCTGGGTGGCAGCTATGCGCCGCTGGGCGGGCAGAACCTCATCGAGGCCGCGGCCTGCGGTTGCCCGCTGCTGATGGGCCCGCACACCTTCAACTTCGCGCAGGCGGCAGACGATGCGCTGGCCGCGGGCGCGGCCGAAAGGGTGGCCGATCTGCCTGCTGCCGTGGCGCGTGCGCTGGCCTGGGTGACAGGGCCGGCGCAGGCCGAGCGCGCGGCCTGCGCCGCAGCGGCGCTGCTCTTTGCGCAAGCCCACCGCGGTGCCGCGGCGCGCATGGCTGTTGCTGTGTGTGCGCTGCTGCCGCAGCGCTGATCAGCGCTCCGAAGGCAATTCGGCCGGGATGTTCTTGGCCCATTCCTGGTCGAGCTCGCGGCGTTTGTCCACCTCGGCCTGGTCGCGGCACTTGACGACGGCCATGCGCAGGCCGGTGGGGATTTCGCGCGTGCACACCACGCCTGGCGTGCCCGAGGTTTCTGCACTGGCCACCTGCTTGCCGGCGTAAGACGGCGGCAGGATCTGCCGCGGCGGGGTGTGGGTGCAGGCGGCCATCCAGCCGGCAGCGGCGATCAGGGTGAGCGTGGTCAGAGCTTTCATGCAAGGGCCCCAAAAAGTTCAGGCAGCAAGCATACGGGCGCCCGGCAGGCCCCAGGGCCACACACGGGCCTCCAAGCGCGGGGCCTGCAGCGCCGGCAGGGCCTGGCAGCCCCTTTCATGTAGCTCGGCTGCTCAGATATGTGCGGAAATGGCGTCGGCTCATCGCAGCCTGCGCCTGCCGCGCGCGCACTGACCCCGCCGCGAAGCGCTCAGCCGCGCAGCAGTTCCAGCGCGGGCAGCCCGGTGCTGCCCGGCAGCACCTCGGCGTCGAGGCGGCGACGCGCCACCTGCAGGTGCTCGGCCAGCAGGCCGCGCATCACCGCGCGCAGGTCGGTGGTGATGCGCAGGTCGCGCCCTTCAAAACGCTGCGCCTTGGCCACGCCCGGCCAGTCGGCCAGCACACGCCCGCCGCGCACCGCGCCGCCCAGCAGGAAGGCGGCGCCGCCGCTGCCGTGGTCGGTGCCCATGGTGCCGTTGGGTGCGATCTCGCGGCCGAACTCGGTGGCCACCAGCACCGCGGTGCGGGCCCAGGCGCCGCCGGGCTGCAGGCCTTCGCGCAGCGCGGCCAGCAGCGCATCGAGCACGCGCAGGTTGTTCGAGAGTGCGCCCTGCGGCTGCGCCTGGTTGATGTGTGAATCCCAGCCGCCGAGTTCGAGCACGGCCACCTGCGAGCCGCGCTGCAGGAACTCGGCCGCCTTGCGCGCCAGCGCCACGCTGCCGGCCCGCGCGGCGTTGAAGCCCGGGGCGGCAGCGCCCATGGCGGCGGGGTTGGCGGCCATGCCCGGCATCTCGCGCAGGCCCTTGGCGCGCGCCAGTGCTTGCGCCAGCGCCGGGTCGCCGCGGTAGAGGCTTTCCAGACGCGTGACGAGGTCGGCCGAGGGCTCGGGCAGCGCACTCGGCGCCCAGGTGTCGACCTCGCCCGGCCCGCGCAGCACCAGGGGCACGGCGGTTTCCAGCGCCACGGCGCGCAGCGGCGTGCCGGGCAGCGCGCGGCCGATCCAGCCGGTGCTGAGCTCGTAGGGCCGGCTGCCACCGCTTTCCAGCACCTGTTGCGCGTCGAAGTGGCTGCGCTCGCGGTAGGGCAGGCCCACGCCGTGCAGCACCAGCGCTTCGCCCTGGCCGTACATCGTGTGCAGTTGCGGCAGCAGCGGGTTCAGTGCGAAGGTGCCGTCCAGGCGCAAGGCCTCGCCGGCGAACTCGGCCAGCGCGCCGCGGGCATCGGCAAACGCCGGGTCGCCGATGGCGGGCACGGCGGTCAGGCCGTCCATGCCGCCGCGCAGGATGACAAACACAAAACGGTTGCTGTCGGCCGCGGCCGCTGGCGTGGCGGCGACGCTCAGGCGCGTGAAGGGGGCCAGCGAGGCCGCGACGGCGGCGCCCAGCAGGTGGCGGCGGGTGAGGGCGGTGGTCATGGTGGGGCTCCGGAACAAGGCGCGCTCAGCGGCGCTGGAACTCGGGCGACAGCAGCAGCAGCGCCAGGGCCTGCGGGCCGTCAGCGGCACGTTCGATCTGGCGCGCGGTGCTCTCCTGCAGGCGCGGGCCCAGGCTGGCCTGCGCCAGGGCCCGGGCGTCCACCTGGCGGCCGGCGCGGGCGGCGGCACGGGTGGCCCATTCCACACGTTTCCACACCGCGTCGGGGCCCAGCCATTCGTCGGCGCGGTCGGGCCAGCCGGCGGGCGAGGGGGCGGCCTGCACCCGCTGGCCCAAGGCGGCGATGCCGCCATCGGCGTTGCGGTCGAAGGGCGTCGCGCCCAAACCCAGCAGGCGCACGCTGCTGATGACGAACTCTTCCGGCGTCTTCAGCTTCACCGGCATCGGCGCCCAGGCTTCGGGCGCTTCGATCAGCGTGCGCATCACTTGCGCGAGGTCGCCGTCGCTGCGGCGCCAGGTGCTTTCCAAACGCGCCACCAGGGCCGGTGGTGGATCGTCGGCCACGAAGTGCCGCGCGAGCTTGGTGCAGACAAAACGTGCGGTGGAGGGGTGCTGCGCCAGGTGGTTGAGCACTTCGCGCAGCGCGAGCTGGCCCTCCTCAAAGCGGCGGCCGAGCACGGTCTTGGCGCCCGGCTGGTGGAAGGCAGGTTCGAAGCGTGTGGGCGGGATGTCAGCGCCCTGCGCCAGTTCACGCACCGGCACGCGCCAGCCGGTCAGCACCTTGGCGAACTCGGTCACGTCGGCCTGGGTGTAGCCGCCCCAGCCGCCGTAGGCGCTGCCGCCGTTGGCCACGCCCAGGGTGTGCAGCTCCAGCACCTCGCGCGCCAGGTTTTCGTTCAGGCCGGTGATGCGCGGGCCGCGTTCGTTCTCGCCGCGCGGGCGGCGGCGCTGGCGCTGCACCACGGGCGAATCGGGGCCGGCGGATTGTTCGTTGTCGAGGTAACGCAGCATCGCCGGGTGTCGCACCGCGGCCTGCAGCATCTCGGCGTAGGGGCCGGCGATGTGCGGGCGTATGGCTTCACGCTCGAAGGCACCCACCAGCCCCCGCGTGCTGTTCTTGGCCAGCGAGACGGTGAAGTGGTTGGCCCAGAACAGCACCAGGCGCTCGGCCAGCGGCTGCGTGCTGGCCGCGGCCGTGGCCAGGCGGGCGCGGGTGTCGGCCTGCACGGCCAGGCGCAAGGGCTCAAAAGGCACCACGTTGGCCGGCGCCCCGGGGCGGGCCGGGGCGTTCGCTGCGCCGGCCATCGTGCCTTCGGCCATAGCCCCGGCGGCCATCGCCGGGCCGGCCATGTCTTGCCCGGTGGCGGCCACGGCCATGGCGGCCGCGCGGCGCGGTTCACGCTGCTGCTGCAGGAAGAGCGTGTAGCGGCGCACGCCCTCGGCCGCGCCCACCAGGCCGCTGCCGCGCTGCGGCTCGGCCGGGTGCAACTGGGCCAGCAGCCAGCCCCGGGCATCGTTGCCGATGGGGGCGAGCTGGGCTTCACCCAGGCCGAAGCGGTGGGCGGCAACGGCCGCCGCGTGGGCAGCGCTGGAAGGGGTCTCGGGCGTCATGCGGCGCACTCCGGTGTCGGCATGCCGCGGAGTTTGGCGCAGGCTCCGCTACGCCGCGTGTGCGCGAGGTGAAGAAACGTGAGGCGCGGCCAGCCCGGCGGTGGCCGCGTTGGGGATCACTTCGCCAACAGGCGGTTGATGGCGTCCACGTCGGCGGGCGCGAGCTGGCCCGAGGCCTGGCGCAGGCGCAGGCTGCCCACCAGCACGTCGTAGCGCGCCTTGGCCAGGTCGCGCTGGGTCTGGAAGAGCTGGGTCTGGGCGTTGAGCACGTCCAGGTTCACGCGCACGCCGACCTTGTAGCCCAGCTGCGTGGCTTCCAGGGCCAGCTTCGACGAGCTTTCCGCCGCCTCCAGCGCCTTCACCTGCGACAGCCCCGACTGCACGCCGAAATAGGCAGAACGGGTGCCCTGGGCCACGCCGCGGCGTGCGGCTTCGAGGTCGTTGCGCGAGCGCTCTTCCAGCGACAGCGTTTCCTTGATGCGGTTCTGCGTGGCGCCGCCGGTGTACAGCGGCCACGTCATCTGCACGCCCACGCTGGCGTTGCTGGCCGTGCCGGCGCTGCGGCCCAGGTTGGGACCGCTGCCGCGGTTGTCGTTGGCACCCACGCTGGCCACGGCGTCCACGGTGGGCAGTTCACCGGCGCGCGCCTTGCCGGTTTCGAGCTGCGCCACTTCCAGGCCGATGCGCGCGCGGCGCACGCTGGGGTGGCCCTGGTCGGCCAGCGTCACCCATTCTTCGGGGTTGGCCGGCACGGGGCCGGGCAGCACCACGGGGGCCAGCAGCGGCTTGGGGGCCACGTCGGTGCGGCCCACCAGCGTGTCCAGCGCCAGGCGCTTGATGCGCAGGTCGTTCTCGGCGGCGATTTCCTGCGCCGTGGCGAGGTCGAAGCGCGCCTGCGCTTCGCGCGTGTCGGTGATGGTGGCGGTGCCCACCTCGAAGTTGCGCTTGGCCGAAGCCAGCACCTCGGTGATGGCGGTCTTGTTGGCGCGTGTGGTGGCCAGCGTGTCCTGTGCGCCGAGCACGTCGAAATAGGCCTGGGCGACACGGAGGATGAGGTCTTGTTCTGCCGTCTCCAGATCGGCCTGTGCCACCAGCAGCGACTTACGCGCCTGCTCGATGCTGAAGCCGTTGGCGCGGTTGAACAGCGGGTAGCGGCCGTTGACCGCGGCCGACAGCGTGTTGGTGCCGACGCGGCCGCCGTTGGCCGGGTCGTCCTGGCGCGCGGTGGCGCCGGCGGTGGCGCTGACGGCCGGGCGGGCCAGCGCGTCGGCCTGCGCGGCGCGGAACTCCACCGAGGCCACGCTGGCCTTGGCCGCCAGGTAGGTGGCGTCGAAGGCGCGGGCGGCGTCGTACAGCTCTTGCAGGCTCTGCGCCGAGGCCAGCGCCGGCAGGGCGAGCACCAGGGCCGCGGCCAGGCGCGAAACACAGGCCGAGGGGCGGGCCGGGCGAAGGCGTGAAGAGAGGGAGCGCATGCGTTTTTCCTTGTGGGGTTCAGCGGCCGGCCTGGCGGCCAGGGGCGCTGCCAGCGAGACAGCCGAAGTTATAGGCCGGGGCAGCCCGGCCCCGCAGCCCCGATGCGACGACCTGCACACGGCAGGCGCCGTGCAGCCCGAAAGCGGCGACGGATGGCGGGCGCAGCGGCACGGGCTGCTTCAGAAGTGGAAGCGGGTGGGCTCGGCAAAACCGTCCAGGCGCGGCGCCACGGTGTCGAAGAGGTCGGTCTCGGTGTAGGCCGCTTCGCCGGCGCGCGTGACCAGGCGCGCGCGCATGATGGGCTCGTCACCCACCACCGCGGCCAGGCGCCCGCCCACCTTCAGCTGCGCCAGCAGCGCGCGCGGCACCTCGGCCACCGAGCCCGAGAGCACGATCACGTCGAAGGGCGCTTCACCCGGCAGGCCCTGCGCACCCGCCGCGGCGCTCACGTCCAGCACCTGCACGTTGGCGATGCCATTTCGTGCGAGGTTGGCGCGTGCGGCGGCGGCCAGGGCCGGGCGGCATTCGAGGGTGTGCACGCTCATCGCGCGGTGGGCCAGCAGCGCGGCCATGAAGCCGCTGCCGGCACCGATCTCCAGCACACGTTCATGGCGCTGCACCTGCAATTCCTGCAGCAGGCGCGCTTCGACCTTGGGCTCCAGCATGGCCTGGCCCTCGCCCAGCGGCACCTGGGTGTCGACGAAGGCCAGGGCCTTCATCGCCGGCGGCACGAAGTCTTCGCGCCGCACCGTCGCCAGCAGCGAGAGCACGGCCTGGTCGAGCACCTCCCAGGGGCGGATCTGTTGCTCGATCATGTTGAAGCGGGCGAGTTCGGTGTTCATGGCGGTGCTCTGGAAGGGACGGTGGGGCGGACCAGGGAAACCCTAAATTCTAGGCGGCGGCACTGTCGTCAAGCGGGCTCGGCAGGCGCGGGCGGCGGAAGCCACGGCGGGCCCAGGCGGCCAGGTCATCGAGCCAGCAGTAGACGACCGGCACCACCACCAGCGTCAGCAAGGAACTGGTGATGACGCCGCCGATCACGGCCTGGCCCATGGGTGCGCGCTGCTCGCTGCCCTCGGTGAGCGCGAAGGCCAGCGGCACCATGCCGAAGACCATGGCCAGCGTCGTCATCAGGATGGGGCGCAGCCGCACCTTGGCGGCTTCCAGCAGCGCGGCGCTGCGTTCCAGGCCGGGCACGACGGTGCCGTCGGGCCCTGTGTGGTCTTCACGCGCGCGGATCGCGAAGTCCACCAGCAGGATGGCGTTTTTCGTCACCAGCCCCATCAGCATCACGATGCCGATGATGCTGAACATGTTCAGCGTGCTGCGGAAGGCCAGCAGCGCCAGCACCACGCCGATCAGCGTGAGCGGCAGGCTGCTCATCAGCGCCAGCGGCTGCAGGAAGCTCTTGAACTGGCTGGCCAGGATCATGTAGATGAACACGATGGCCAGCGCCAGCGCGCCCACGGCGTAGGTGAAGGACTCCTGCATGTTCTTCGTGCTGCCGCCGAAGCTGTAGCGGTAGCCCGGCGGCCACGCCACGCTGTCGAGCACGGCGCGGATGTCGGCCGTCACCTCGCCGGTGCTGCGGCCCAAGGGGTTGGCGTCGACGTTGATCTCGCGCGTCATGTCGCGGCGGTTGATCTGGTTCGGACCGGTGCTGGCGCGCACCTCGGCCACCTGCGAGAGACGCACCACACGCGCGGTGCCGTCGGTGTTGCTGCCGATGACCAGGGGCAGGTGCTGCAGGTCGGCCAGGCTGTCGCGGCTGCCGGGGGCCAGGCGCAGGCGCACGTCGTAGTTTTCGCCGTCGGCAGCGCGCCAGTTGCCCACCGACACGCCCGCCACCATCGTGCGCAGCGTGTTCGCCAGGGTGTTGACGTTCAGGCCCAGGTCGGCCGCGGCCTCGCGCTTCACGTCCACCGCGATGGTGGGCTTGTCGGGCTTGAGCGTGCTGTCCAGGTCCACCAGGCCGGGAATCTGCGCCAGCCGCGGCAGCAACTGCCCGGACAAGCGCTCGAGCTCACCCAGATCGGGCCCCTGGATGCTGAAGACGATGCTCTTGCTGCCACCGAGATCGACCGCGCCAATGTTGGTGACGGTGATGCCGGGCACGCGGTCCATCAGCGCGCGCATGGGCGCGGCGAGTTCGGCCACGCTGCGGCTGCGCTGCTTGCGGTCGACCAGGCGCAGGTAGACGCTGCCGTAGATTTTGCCCTGCGCAAAACCGCTGTTGATGGTGGTGACGGTGTGACGCACCTCGGGCAGCGTGCGCAGCAGTTCGTCGATCTGCTGGGCGCGCATCTCCGTCACCTCCAGGCTGCTGCCCACGGGGGTGTAGAAGTTGATCTGCGTCTCGCTGAAGTCGGCCTTGGGCACGAATTCCTTGCCCACCGCGCCCAGCAGCACGAGGGCCAGCACGAAGGTGCCGAAAGCGGCCAGCACCGTTTTCACGCGGTGCACCAGGGCCCAGGCCAGCAGCGCCTGGTAGCCGTTCGAGAGGCTCTCGGTGAAGCGGTCGAACCAGCCCGTCACGCGGCCCAGGGTCTTGTCGTAGAGCGTGACGGGGGCACCACGGTGGCGGCCGTGGCCTTCGGCCGCCGGGTCGTGCCACACGCTGCTGAGCATGGGGTCGAGCGTGAAGCTCACGAACATGCTGATGAGCACGGCCACCACGATGGTGAGGCCGAACTCGTGGAAGAACTTGCCGACGATGCCGCCCATGAAACCGATGGGCAAAAACACCGCCACGATGGACAGCGTGGTGGCCAGCACCGCCAGGCCGATCTCCTGCGTGCCGTCCAGCGCCGCCTGGCGCGGGCTCTTGCCCATCTGCACGTGGCGCACGATGTTCTCGCGCACGACGATGGCGTCGTCGATCAGCAGGCCCACACACAGGCTCAACGCCATCAGCGTGATGGTGTTGATCGTGAAGCCGAAGGCGTACATGAACAGGAAGGTGCCGATCAGCGCGATGGGCAGCGTCAGGCCCGTGATGACGGTGCTGCGCCAGCTGTTCAGGAACAGGAAGACGATCAGCACCGTGAGCGCCGCGCCTTCGATCAGCGTGCGCTGCACATTGGCCACGCTCACGCGGATGGCGCGCGAGTTGTCGCGGTTGACCTCGGTGCGGATGTTGGCGGGCGTCACATCGGCCGCACCCTTCAAGGCCGCCATCAAGCCGTCGACGACCGCGATGGTGTTTTCGCCCTGGCTCTTCTGCACGCTCAGCAGCACCGTGCGCTGGCCGTTGTAGAGCGCCAGGCTTTCCAGCTCTTGCGGGCCGTCCGCCACATCGGCCACCTGCCAGAGCTTGACGACGCTGCCGCCGGCTTTGCGGGCGACGACGATGTCGCGGAACTCGCGCGGCGTCTTCAGCCGCGCGTTGATCTGCACCACGCGGTCGAGCTCGGGCGAGCGCACATTGCCCAGCGGCAGTTCCTGGTTTTCGCTGCGCAGCGCGGCGGCCACCTGCTCGGTGCTGATGCCCAGGGCCTCCATGGCCTCGGGCTTGAGCTGGATGTTGACCTGCCGGTCGACCCCGCCCACCAGCGTGACGGCGCCCACGCCGCGCACGTTCTCCAGCCGCTTCTGCAGCACCTGTTTCGCCCAGGTGGTGAGCTCCTGCGGCGTGGTGGTGGTGTCTTTGGCCAGCACGGCCACGTTGAAGACGGGCTGCGCGGCGGGGTCGAAGCGGGAGATGCGCGCGTCCTTCACCTCGTCGCGCAGCAGCGGCTTCATCAGCGCCACCTTCTCGCGCACGTCTTCGGCCGCCTTGCGGCCATCGACATCGAGGTTGAACTCGATGATCACCAGCGACGTGCCTTCGTAGCTGCGTGAACTCAAGGCGCTGATGCCGGCCACGGTGTTGACGGCTTCTTCGATGCGCTTGGTGACCTCGCTCTCGACGATCTCGGGGCTGGCGCCGGGGTAGTCCATGCTCACCACGACGGTGGGCACGTCGATGTTGGGGAACTGGTCCAGGCTCAGGCGCTGGTAGCTGAAGAGGCCCAGCACCACGAAGGCGAGCATCACCATCACCGCCATCACCGGGTTCTGGATGGAGACGCGCGTGAACCACATGGCGCGTTGCGCTCAGCGGGCGGTGGCGGCGGATGCTGCGGCGGCCGGCAGCTGCACACGCGTGCCGGCGCGTAAAGCGCCCACGGTGCCGCGCAGCACCACGGCGCCCGGGGCCAGGCCTTCCAGCACCTCCACGGCGTTTTCGCGCTGGCCGGCCAGCAGCACCTCGCCGCGCGCGCCCAGCTTCACCGGGCGGGCGACGGCCAGGCCGTTTTCCACCGCCAGCACATAGGGCCGGGCCTGGTCGTCGCGCACGGCCGAGGCCGGCACCACCAGCGCAGGCCGGCTCTGCATCTGCACCGTGGCGCGCGCAAACAGGCCCTGGCGCAGGCCTTCGCTCTTCGCCAGCGCCAGGTAGGCGAGCACCGAGCGTGTGCCGGTCATCGCGCTGGGGCTGATGCGCGCCACGCGCGCGGCCACGGGCTCGGGCAGGCCGTCGATGAACACGCGTGCCGTCTGGCCCACACGCAGGTGCAGCACGTCTTCGGGCGCGACCGCGGCTTCCAGCTCGATGCGGCTCAGGTCGACGATCTCCACCAGCCGCCCGTCGATGGCGATGCGTTCGCCGGGCTGCACCAAGCGCTGCGCCACCAGCCCGGCGATGGGCGCGCGGATCTCGGTGTCGGCCACCGCCTTCTTCGCGAGATCGACCGCGGCGCGCGCGGCCTGCAGCGCCGCCTGCGCGCCGGCCAGCGTGTTGGCCGAGGTGTCGAGCGCGTTGCGCGAGATGAAGCCCTGGCCCACCAGCGCGCGGTTGTTGTCGAAGCTGCGCTGCGCGGTGTCCACCTGCGCTTGCGCGGCGGCCACGTTGTCCTGCGCCTGGCGCAGGCGCAGCTGCAGCTCGGTGGCGTCCAGCCGGCCCAGCAGCTGGCCGGCCTGCACACGGTCGCCTTCGCGCACGGTGAGCTGCCTCACCTCGGCCGCCACCTTGGCCTTGACCATCGCGCTGTCCACCGCGCGCAGGCCGCCGCTCAGCTGCAGCAGCGTGCCGAGTTCGGCGTTGCCGGCGCGCGCCAGGTCGCCAGCCGCCAGCAGCATGGCGGGGGCCGCCGAGGCCGCGGAAGCCACCGAAGCCGCGCCGGGCCTGCCCCCTGTGGCAGCCGGGCGCTGCACCCAGGCCAGCGCCGCGGCGGCCGCGAGCACGGCCCCGGTGCCGCCCAGCAGCCAGGCGCGGCGGTTCAACGCGCGGCCTTTCGTGGGGTGCGTGCCGGGCTGCGCACTTCCAGGCCCCGCAGCACCAGGTCGAGATGGGTGTTCAGCACCGCCGCCGGGTCCACCTCCACGCCGCCGTGCACCGGGCAGCAGCCGAAGGAATGGCGGTGCACGGCCATGAAGATCAGCGGTGCAATCAGCGCGTGCGCGACTTCGTGCACCGGCATCGGCCGGAACTCGCCGCGGTCGATGCCACGCTGCACGCAGCCGCTGAACAGCGCGTCGGCCGGCATGATCACTTCGTCGGTGTAGAACTGCGCCAACTCGGGGAAGTTGCGCACCTCGGCCAGCACGATCTTGTGGATGCCCGCGGCCGGCGTGCTGCCCACACGCTCCCACCAGGTCTGAAGCAGGCAGCCCAGCAGTTCGGAACTGCTGCCCTCGTACTGGCCGGCCATTTCCTGGCCCTCGGCGATCAGGTTCGAGAGGTTCTGCCGCACCACCGCCTTGAACAGCTCTTCCTTGCTGGGGTAGTAGAGGTAGAGCGTGCCCTTGCTGACGCCGGCGCGCTGCGCCACTTCTTCCGAGCGCGTGGCCGCGAAGCCCTTCTCGACGAAGAGGTCCAGCGCGGCCTGCAGCAGCTCTTGCGGGCGCGCTTCCTTGCGGCGCTGGCGGATGGCGGTGTCGGACCGCTCGGCGGTGGCGGCTTGGCTTTTCATTTAATGACCAGTCGGTCAGTAATGCTACGCGCCGCTGCCGCCCGGGTCAAGGCAAGGCGCGCCGCACCGGTGCAAACCTAGAATCGTGCGATGCAAGTTCGACGTTTCCTTCCAGCCCTGGTGCTCGCGCTGTGCGCCATTCTGGGCGCGTGTGCGCTGCTGCCGGCGCCGCGCAGCCTCAACTTCAGCCAGGCCGAGGTGCAGGCCCTGGTGACACGCCAGTTCCCGCAGCAGCGCACCGTGCTGGAGGTCTTCGACGTCACCGCTGAAGCCCCGCGCCTGCAGCTGCTGGCCGCCAGCAACCGCATCTCGGCCGAACTGCCGCTGCGCGTGCGTGAGCGCCTGCTCTCGGGCCGCTGGCAGGGCCGCTTGCGTTTCGAGGCCGCGCTGCGCTGGGAGCCTGCGGACCAGACCGTGCGCCTGGCCCAGGTGCAGGTGCAAGAGCTGCGCGCCGACGAGCCCTCGGGCCTGAGCGCCGCGGCGGTGGAACGCCTGGGCGCTGCGCTGGCCCGCCGCATGCTGGAAGACAGCACGCTCTACCGGCTGGAAGGCGAGCAGGCCGCCAAGCTGCAGCGCCTGGGCGTGGTGCCCGAGGCCGTGGCCGTCACCGCCGACGGCCTGGAAGTGCGCCTCAAGCCGCTGCCCACACGCTGAACCGCGGCGGGCGCCGGCCGGGCGCTGGCTATCATCGCGCCCCTCTGCAAACCCGCCGCCCGGAGCCCACCCCTTGGATCTTCTGCTGCTCATCAAGGCCGCCATCATGGGCGTGGTGGAGGGGCTCACCGAGTTCCTGCCGATCTCGTCCACCGGCCACCTGATCCTGACGGGTTCGCTGCTCAACTTCACCGGCGAGACGGCCAAGGTCTTCGATGTCGCCATCCAGACCGGCGCGATGTTCGCGGTGATCTGGGAGTACCGCGTGCGCCTGCTCGGCACCGTGCGTGGCATCACCCACGACCCCGTGGCGCAGCGCTTCGCGCGCAACGTGATCGTGGCCTTCATCCCGGCGGCGGTGTTCGGTTTGCTGCTGGGCTCGATGGTCAAGGCCCATCTCTTCAAACCGGTGCCGGTGGCGCTGGCCTTCATCGTCGGCGGCTTCATCATTCTTTGGGTGGAGCGCTGGCACCGCCAGAAATACGGCGACCGCGATCTCGAAGGTGCGCGCCGCGCCCGCGTGGAAACCGTGGACGACATGAACACCCTGGACGCGCTGAAGATCGGCCTCATCCAGTGCCTGGCGCTGATCCCGGGCACCAGCCGTTCGGGCGCCACCATCATCGGCGGCATGGTGCTGGGCTTCTCGCGCAAGTGCGCCACCGAGTTCAGCTTCTACCTCGGCATCCCCACGCTGATGGCGGCGGGCGCCTACTCGGTGTGGAAGCAGCGCCATGTGCTGAGCGTGGCCGATGTGCCGATGTTTGCGGTGGGCTTGGTGATGGCCTTCTTCAGCGCGCTGCTGTGCATACGCTGGCTGATCCGTTATGTCTCCACGCACGATTTCACCGTTTTCGCGTGGTACCGCATCGTCTTCGGTCTGGTGGTGCTGGGCACGGCCTACACCGGCCTGGTGACCTGGGCGGCCTGAAGCGCAGGCAGCCTCAGAACGCCAGCGTGGTGTCCTGCCGGCGGAAATCTCGCGGGGCCAGGCCCACGGTGCGCTTGAACACCTTCGAGAAGCTGAAGGCGTCCTGGTAGCCCACCTCGGCGGCCACCGCCTCCAGCGGGCGGCTGCTGTCGCTGAGCAGGCGCATGGCCTGCTGCATGCGCAGGCCGCGCAGGTAGTTCAGCGGCGTGTCGCCCATCGCGCTGCGGAACTTCTCGGCCAGCGCCGTGCGCGAGAGGCCGACAGCGCGCGCCAGGCTCTCCAGCGTCCAGGGGTGGCGCGTGTCGGCGTGCATCAGCTCCACGGCCTGGCGTACGCGCGGGTCGGCCAGCGCGTGGCTGAAGCCTTGCCCGCTGCGGCCGAGCTCGGCCACCACCTCGCGCAGCAGCAAGGCAAAAGCCGCGTCGAAGAACCCTTGGATGACCGACAAGGAGCCCAGCCCGCGCTCGCGCACCTCGGCCGTGAGCAGCGCCACCGTCAGCGCCAGCGGGCTCAGGCGCGGCAGCGCCTCGGCGCGCAGCACGTGCCAGGCCGGCAGTTCGGCGAAGAGCGGGTGCAGCGGGTCGTTCCACAACTGCCAGGCACCGCTGACGACCGCCGGGCCGGCAGCCACCGCCGGCGGGCCGCTCAGCACCGGCGGCACCGCCACCACCTGCGGTGCGGGTGAGGCCGGCAGCGTCTCGCTGCAGGCCAGCAGGTGGCGACAACCGCGGGCCATCAAGGCGATGTCGCCGGTGTTCAGCAGCAGCGGCGCTTCGCGGGGCGCGGCGTGGAGGTAGACCGGGCCCTGCGTCACGACGTGGAAGCCGATGCTGCGCTCGCAAGGGAACTGCAGCGCGCCGACCGCCGGCAGGGCGTGGGCGTCCAGCAAGCGGCGGCGCAGGCCTGCCTGCTGGAGGATGTCGCTGAGCAAATCCATGGCGATTTCAGGTTTATGGATTCGGAGAAGTGTACGACTGAACATGAAAAGTGAATTTTCAGGCATTCCGATGCAGCTTGGTGCTGCCTAAGCTGGCGCCCTGTTCACTCTTCTCCACGGGAACCCACCATGAACCACCAAAACCTCGTCATCGGCGCCAGCGGCACCGTCGGCAGCGCCCTCGTGCAGAACCTGCAGGCCCGCGGCCAGACTGTGAGGCTGGCCACCAGCCGCGCGCCCGCCCACGCCGACCAGGTGCAGATCGACGTGCTGAAGGGCCAGGGCCTGGAGGCCGCCTTCCACGGCGTGCAGCGCGCCTTCCTGATGGCGCCGCCGGGCTACGTGCCGCAAGACCACCTGCTGCTGCCCTTGATCGCGCAGGCGCAAGCCGCCGGCGTGCAGAAGCTGGTGCTGATGACGGCCATGGGCGCCGACGCCGCGCCCGACACGCCGCTGCGCAAGGCCGAGCTGGCGCTGGAGGCCTCCGGCATCGCCTGGAACACCGTGCGCCCGAACTGGTTCATGCAGAACTTCCACACCTTCTGGCTGCAGGGCATCCGCGAGCAGGGCCGCATCTTTCTGCCCACGGGCACGGCGCGTGGCAGCTTCATCGATGCGCGCGACATCGCCGACGTGGCGGCCGAGCTGCTGCTGGGCGAGGCCCACGTGAACCAGGCCTTCGACCTCACCGGTGCTGAAGCGCTGAACCACGACGAAGTGGCCGCGGTGCTCGCGCGCGAAACCGGCCGCGACATCCGCTACCAGGAGATCCCGCCCGAGGCCATGCTGCAAGGCTTGCTCGGTGCCGGCCTGCCCGGGCCTTACGCCGAGTTCCTCGTGATGATCCTGGGCTTCTTCGCGGCGGGCTACGCAGAGCGCCAGACCGATGCCGTGCAGCGCATCACCGGCCGCGCGCCGCGCAGCTTCGCAGCCTATGCGCGCGAGTTCCGCGCGAACTGGGTCGTCTGAACCCGCTGCCGCTTCAGCCGCGGCGTGTGTAGACCAGGTCCCACACGCCGTGGCCGAGCTTCAGGCCGCGGTTCTCGAACTTCGTCAGCGGCCGCCAGTCGGGCCGCGGCGCGTAGCCCGTGCCGCCGCTCTCGGCCGTGTTCTGCAGCGCCGGTTCGGCGCCCAGCACGGCCAGCATCTGCTCGGCATAGTCTTGCCAGTCGGTGGCGCAGTGCAGGTAGCCGCCCGGCGCGATGCGTGTGACGAGTTGCGCAATGAAGGCCGGCTGTATGAGCCGGCGCTTGTTGTGGCGCTTCTTGTGCCAAGGGTCCGGGAACCAGATGTGCACGCCCGCCAGGCTGGCCGGCGGCAGCATGTGCGTCATCACCTCCACGGCGTCGTGATGCAGCAGGCGCAGGTTCTGCAGTTCTTTTTCGCCGATGTGCTTGAGCAGCGCACCCACGCCGGGGGCGTGCACTTCCACGCCGATGAAATCGGTGCCGGGCAGCGCCGCGGCCACCTGCGCGGTGGCGTCGCCCATGCCGAAGCCGATCTCGAGCACGCGCGGCGCGCTGCGGCCGAAGGTGGCGTCGAGCTTGAGCATCTCGGCGCGGTAGGGCAGCAGGAAACGCGGGCCCAGCGTTTCCAGCGCACGTTGCTGCCCCGTGCCCATGCGGCCGGCGCGCAGCACGAAGCTGCGCATGGGGCGGTGCTTCAGACCGGGCACGCTGCCGTCGGCCTTGGCCGCTCTTTCGGCCGCGTCGTCGGCTTCGCCCGGGGTGGGGTCTGGAGGGGTGTCGTGGGGACGCATGGGGGCGCGAGTTTAGTGGCGCCAGCAGGGCCTGTGCGTGCCGCGGTGTCACCTCGGGGACTGCGGGTTGTGCCGCATCACGCACCGGTGGCGGCTGCATAGCATGGGCCGCGCTGCTGCGGTGTTTTCCGCAGGGCCCACGCGGCGGTGTGCGACCTGCACACCTTGCCGCGCGCTGTACCCACAACAAGCTGGAGACAAGACATGCACACCCCCACCCCCGGGCGCACCCGCGCTCGGTCACTCGGCTGGCCGGTTCTTTCCTGCGTCGCCGCGGCGGCCGCGCTCACCCTGGCCGGCTGCAACGACGACTACGAAGCCGACCCGGTCGAGATCCGCGCCACCAGCAACCGCGCCGACATGGTCAGCGGCGGTGACGTCACGTTGCAGATCGTGCTGCCGGCCGGCGGCCGCACCGACGGCCTGCGCGTGGACGTGGGCGGCCGTGATGTCACCAGCGCCTTCCGCCTGCAGGCCGATGGCAGCTACCGTGGCGTGGTCACGGGCCTGGCCGATGGCGCCAACGTCATCACCGCCGCCACGCTGAACACGCGTGCGGCCTCGCTGACGGTGACCAACGCACCGCGCCACGGCCCGGTGTTCTCGGGCGCGCAGATCAAGCCTTTTTATTGCGCCACGCCGGTGCAGCAGGTGGTCAGCGGCAACGTGCCGGCCAGCAACGCCAGCGGCCTGAGCGGCGCGCCCGATGCCAACTGCAACATCGCCAGCGAAACCAAGCTCTACTACCGCAGCACCACGGCCGGCTGCAGCCTGAACCTGCCCGATGCCACCGCGGCCATCGGCGCCACGGCCACCACGGTGCCGGCCAACCCCACGCCGCCGGCCAACCTGTGCTTCAAGCCCTACACCGCGGGCAGCACGCCGGCCGACCTGGCCACCACCACCACCGATGCCGGCGTCACCGTGCCCTACATCGTGCGTGTGGAACGCGGCACCATGAACCGCGGCCTGTACGACATCGCCGTGCTGCACAACCCGGCCCAGGGCTGGAACCCGCTGGCCCCGCAGGCCGGCTGGAACGGCAAGGTGGTCTTCAACTTCGGCGCCAGCACCGGCCAGCCGCGCCGCCAGGCCCGCCCTGCCACCGCCTGGACCGGCAGCGACCTGCAATTGCGCCGCGGCGTGATGGTGGTGGCCAACAGCATGACCGACTCGGCGCGCAACTCGAACCGCGTGATGATGAGCGAGACGGTGATGATGATGAAGGAGCACATCACCGACAGCTACGGCCCCATCAAGTTCACCATCGGCAGCGGCTGCTCGGGCGGCTCGATCAACTCCAACATGGCCGCGTCCATCATGCCGGGCCTGCTGGACGGCGTGACCACCACCTGCACCTACCCCGATTCAGAAACCACCTCGATGGAAGTGGGCGACTGCGTGGTGCTGGTCGAGGCTTACCAGAAGCCCGGCTGGCTGGCGCTTCAAACCGGCCTGACGCAGGCGCAGATCAATGCGCGCAAGGCGGCCATCAACGGCCACCCCGATCAAAGCGCCTGCCATGCCTGGTTCAACGCCTTCGGCAGCAACGGCCGCGCCGGGGTTTACAACCAGCGCCTGGTGGCCAACAACGTCACCGGGGCCATCTTCCAGCAGCCCGCGGCCACCAACAACTGCGAGCTGCCCAACAGCGCGGTTTATGACCCCGCGCGGCCCACCGAAACGGCCAGCCTGCCCCGCTGCAACGCCTGGAGCTGGGGCGAGTCGATCTGGGGCAAGGTGACGGGTTCGCCGGCCGCGAAAGACACGCGCGACAACGTCGGCGTGCAGTACGGCCTGAAGGCGCTGCGCGACGGTGTGATCGGCGCCGAAGAGTTCGTCACGCTGAACGAGCTGGTGGGCGGCATCGACCGCGACAGCACGCCGCGCGCCGAGCGCAGCGTGGCCGACGCCGATGCGCTGCCCATCGCCTACCGCTCGGGCATCGTGGCCAGCGGCAAGCAACTGGCCAAGACCGCGATGATCGACATGCGCGGCTGGGACGACAGCAACATCGCCGAGAGCCTGCCGCCGGGTTACACGCCGAACCAGATCCCCATCCACCACCAGTGGTTCAGCTTCGGCATCCGCGACCGCATCGTGGCCGAGGCCGGCAACGCGAACAACCAGGCGCTGTGGCGCTTCGCGCGCACCGGCCTCACGCCCCCGGGCACGATGGGCTTCGATGCCTTCGTCACCATGGACCAGTGGCTCACCACGCTGAAGGCCGACACCAGCGGCGCGACCATCGAAGCCAAGGTGCGCAGCGCCAAGCCGGCCAGCGCGGCTGATTTCTGCATCCTGCCCAGCGACACCTCGCAGACCGTGAAGGTCACGAACGCCGCCACCTGCGATGCCGACCCGTACCTGAAGCCGACCTTTTCGCCGCGCCAGATTGCGGGCGGGCCGCGTGCCGAAGACGTGCTCAAGTGCCAGCTGAAGCCGCTGCTGCGCACCGACTACGCCGCCGGCACCTTCAGCGACGCGCAATGGGCGCGCCTGCAGGCCGTTTTCAGCACCGGCGTGTGCGACTGGAGCAAGCCGGGCGTGGGCCAGCAGGCCGCGGTCAGCCCGCTGAGCTTCAGCGCCGGCCCGGGCGGTGCGGTGCTGCCGGCCGCGCCGGTATCGGTGCCCAAGTGAGGGCCCGGCTCTCGTCGTGATGCGCGCGCGGGGCCGCCCTGGCGGGGCCCCGCCTTCGCGTTAAACTGCCGAGCGCTGCGGGTGTAGTTCAATGGTAGAACGGCAGCTTCCCAAGCTTCATACGAGGGTTCGATTCCCTTCACCCGCTCCATGCCCCCTGCCTGCGGCGCCTGCCGCCACCCTGGCCGCGGCCCGTGCGCCGGCACCGCCCCATGAGCGACACCTCGGCCGTCAACTCCCCCCTCGGCGCCTTGCTGCTCGGCCCCTCGGCGCCTGGCGTGGCCAGCGCGCTGCAGGCCGCGGGCTTCGACGTCGCACAGCGGCCTGAGGGCAGCCCCGCCCACGGCGCCGACGCCGTGCTGCTGTGGGCGCCCGATGCGGCCGCGATGCACACCCTGCTGCGCCGCAGCGACCTGCCGCCGCTGGCCTACGACCACGCGCTGCTGGTGCTGGGCCCCGCCGGTGCGCCGGTGGACACCGCCGCTGAAATCACGCTGCTGAGCCTGGGTGTCGAAGCCTTGCTGCCCGCCGATGAAGCGGCGCTGCCGCGCGCCGTGCGCCAGGCCGTGCTGCGCAAGCGCCACGAGCGCCAGGCCCGCAACGCCTACGCCACCGATCTGGCCACCGGCCTGCCGCACCAGGCGCAGCTGCTCGAACACATGACGCAGCTGCTGGCGCTGCGCGAACGTGTGCCCGCGCCCATGGTGCTGCTGGTGCTGCGTGTGGAAGGTTATGCCGCCGCGGCCACGCGCCTGGGCGCCGAGGCCGCCAACGTGCTGCGCCGCAAGGTGGCCGTGCGCCTGCGCACCGGCCTGCGCGCCGGTGACGTGGTGGCCGCGGTGGGCCCCGATGCCTTTGGTGTGCTGCTGGGCCATCTTGAAGCCCAGGCCGATGGCGAGCGTGTGGCCGCTAAGCTCTTGCGCACGCTGCAGCAGCCGCTGGTGGTGGCCGGGCAGCCCTGCCCGGTGCAGGCGAGTGTGGGCATCGCGCTCTACCCGGCGCATGGCAAGGACGCGCAGAGCCTGCTGCAGCGCGCCATCGCGCAGGCCAGCTCGCTGGGCACCGTGGGCCGCGAAGGTTATGCCGTGCGCACCGAACGCGGCCCTGCTGCAGCCGCGAACGACGAAGACGCCTGACCGGAGCCGCCGGGCCGAGCGCCGCTTTCAGCGCGCCAGCCCGCTTCGCCTCACTTCTGGATGTCGCCCAGGCAGAGGTACTTCAGCTCGACGTAGTCGTCGATGCCCTGGCGGGCGCCTTCGCGGCCCAGGCCGCTCTGCTTGACACCGCCGAAGGGCACCTCGGCCGTGCTGATGAGGCCCGTGTTGACGCCCACCATGCCGTACTCCAGCGCCTCGGCGACGCGGAAGATGCGGCCGATGTCGCGGCTGTAGAAGTAGCTGGCCAGGCCGAACTCGGTGGCGTTGGCCGCGGCAATGACCTCGGCCTCGGTCTCGAAGCGGAACACGGGCGCGACGGGGCCGAAGGTTTCTTCGCGGGCACAGAGCATCTCGTCCGTCACGCCGGCGATCACCGTGGGCGTGAAGAAGCGGCCGCCCAATGCGGCGTCACGCTCACCGCCCAGCACCAGCCGCCCGCCCTTGGCCAGCGCATCCGCCACGTGGGCTTCCACCTTGGCAATCGCTGCGTCGTCGATCAGCGGGCCCTGCATCACGCCGGCCGCAAAACCGTTGCCCACGGTGATGGCTGCGGCCTTGGCCGCGAGCTTTTCGACGAAAGCGTCGTGGATGCCGGCCTGCGCGTAGATGCGGTTGGCGCACACGCAGGTCTGGCCGGCGTTGCGGTACTTGCTGGCCAACGCGCCTTCGACGGCGCTGTCGAGATCGGCGTCGTCGAAGACGATGAAGGGCGCGTTGCCGCCGAGCTCCAGGCTCAGCTTCTTGACGGTGCCCGCGCTCTGCCGCGCCAGGATGCGGCCCACCTCGGTGCTTCCGGTGAAGGACAGGTGGCGCACCACGTCGGAACTGCACAGCACCTTGCCGATCTCGATGCTGTTCTCGGCATCGGCCGTGATGACGTTCAGCACACCCGCCGGCATGCCTGCGCGCTGCGCAAGTTCGGCCACGGCCAGGGCACTCAGCGGCGTCTGCTCGGCCGGCTTGATGATCACCGGGCAGCCCGCGGCCAAAGCCGGCGCCACCTTGCGCGTGATCATCGCGATGGGGAAGTTCCACGGCGTGATGGCCGCGCACACGCCCACCGGCTGCTTCAGCACCAGGTAGCGCTTGTTGTTGTCGGTGGTGGGGATGGTCTCGCCGTAGACGCGGCGCGCTTCTTCGGCAAACCACTCGATGAAGCTGGCACCGTAGACCACCTCGCCGCGGGCCTCGGCCAGCGGCTTGCCCTGCTCGGCCGTCATGATGCGGGCCAGGTCGTCGGCATGGCGGTGCAGCAGCTGGAACCACTTCATCATCACCGCGGCGCGTTCTTTCGCGGTGCGCGCGCGCCAGGCCGGCCAGGCTTTCTCGGCGGCCGAGATGGCGGCGGCGCAGTCCACGGGCCCCAGCTTGGCCACCTGCGCGAGTTCGGCGCCCGTGGCGGGGTCGGTGACGGCAAAACGCGCCTGCACGTCCTGGCCGGTGACCCAGGCGCCGCCGATGAGGGCTTCGGTCTTGAGCAGGCCCGGGTCTTCGAGCAGGGCCAGCGGGGAGGTGGGGGTGTCCATGGGGGGCATTCTGGCCTGTGGCGGCGGCCCAGGCTGTGACGGTCGGCAACCCTAGAATTCGCGTCTTTCCTTCAAGACGGCACCGCGCGCCATGAAAGCCTCCGAGATCCGCTCCACCTTCCTGAAGTTCTTCGAGAGCAAGGGCCACACCATCGTGGCCAGCAGCCCCGTGGTGCCGGGCGACGACCCGACGCTGCTGTTCACCAACGCGGGCATGAACCAGTTCAAGGACGTGTTCCTGGGCTTCGACAAGCGCAGCTACACACGCGCCACCACCAGCCAGAAGTGCATCCGCGCCGGCGGCAAGCACAACGACCTGGACAACGTCGGCTACACCGCGCGCCACCACACCTTCTTCGAGATGCTGGGCAACTTCAGCTTCGGCGATTACTTCAAGAAGGACGCCATCGCCTACGCGTGGGAGCTGCTGACGGTGCACTTCAAGCTGCCGGCCGACAAGCTCTGGGCCACGGTCTACGCCGAAGACGACGAAGCCTACGACATCTGGTTGAAGGACATCGGCCTGCCTGCCGAGCGCATCGTGCGCATCGGCGACAACAAGGGCGGCCGCTACATGTCCGACAACTTCTGGATGATGGGCGACACCGGCCCTTGCGGCCCGTGCAGCGAAATCTTCTACGACCACGGGCCCGAGGTGGCTGGCGGCCCGCCCGGTTCACCTGAGCAAGACGGTGACCGCTACATCGAGGTGTGGAACAACGTCTTCATGCAGTTCAACCGCACCGAAGACGGTGTGATGCACAAGCTGCCGAAGCCCAGCGTGGACACCGGCATGGGCCTGGAGCGCCTGGCCGCGGTGCTGCAGCACGTGCACAGCAACTACGAGATCGATCTCTTCCAGGCGATGCTGGCCGCCGCGAAGCAGGCCGTTGACCGTGCCGGTGCCACGGGCAACGACTGCGACGCCAGCAGCCCCAGCCTGAAGGTGATCGCCGACCACATCCGCGCCTGCAGCTTCACGGTGGTGGACGGTGTCATCCCCGGCAACGAAGGCCGCGGTTACGTGCTGCGCCGCATTGCACGCCGTGCCATCCGCCACGGCTACAAGCTGGGCGCGCGCAAGCCCTTCTTCCACACGCTGGTGGCCCCGCTGGCGGCCGAGATGGGCGAGGCCTATCCGGAACTGAAGCGCGACGCGCTGCGCGTGACCGAGGTGCTGAAGGTCGAAGAAGAGCGCTTCTTCCAGACCATCGCCAACGGCATGCAGATGCTGGAAGACGCTTTGGCCAGGGCCCCAGTGATAGACGGCGACACCGCCTTCAAGCTGCACGACACCTTCGGTTTCCCGCTCGACCTGACGGCGGACGTGTGCCGCGAGCGCGGCGTGAAGGTCGACGAAGCCGGCTTCAACGCCGCGATGAACCGCCAGCGCGAAAACGCGCGCGCCGCCGCCAAGTTCAAGGTGGCCGCGGGCCTGGCCTACGACGGCGCGGCCACGGCCTTCCACGGCTACGAGCACCTGGTGTGCGAGCACAGCAAGGTGGTGGCGATCTACGTCGAAGGCACGCAGGTGCTGAAGGCGCGTGCCGGTGACGATGTCGTCATCGTGCTCGACCACACGCCCTTCTACGCCGAGAGCGGCGGCCAGGTGGGCGACACCGGCGAGCTGCGCAACACGCGCAGCCGCGTGTCCGTGGAAGACACCGTGAAGGTGACGGCCAGCGTGCACGGCCACCAGGGCCGCGTGCTGGAAGGTGAACTGGAGGTGGGCGACACGCTCAACGCCCGCGTGGACGCCACTCAGCGCGCCAAGACCATGCGCAACCACAGCGTCACGCACCTGATGCACAAGGCACTGCGCGAGGTGCTGGGCGCGCACGTGCAGCAGAAGGGTTCTCTCGTCAACGCCGAGCGCACGCGCTTTGACTTCGCGCACAACGCGCCGGTGTCTGACGCGCAGGTGGCGCTGATCGAGAAGATCGTCAATGACGAGATCCTCGCCAACGCTGCCACGCAGGCGCGTGTGCTGCCGCTGGAAGAAGCGCAGAAGACCGGCGCGATGATGCTCTTCGGCGAGAAGTACGGCGACGAGGTGCGCGTGCTCGACATCGGCAGCAGCCGCGAGCTCTGCGGTGGCACGCACGTGCAGCGCGCCGGCGACATCGGCGTGTTCAAGATCGTGGCCGAAAGCGGCGTGGCCGCCGGCATCCGCCGCGTGGAAGCCGTGACGGGCGACAACGCGCTGGCCTACATCGGTGAGACCGAGAAGAACCTGGCCCAGGTGGCCACGCTGCTGAAGGCCACGCCGGCCGAGGTGCCGGGCCGCGTGGCCACGGTGCTGGAACAGCTGCGCGCGCTGGAGAAGGAAGTCACCGCGCTGAAGAGCAAGCTGGCTTCGTCGCAGGGCGATGAACTCATGGCCCAGGCCGTGGACATCCAGGGCCTGAAGGTGCTGGCCGCCGTGCTGGAAGGCGCCGACGCGAAGACGCTGCGCGAGACGCTGGACAAGCTCAAGGACAAGCTCAAGACCGCTGCCATCGTGCTGGCCGTGGTGGAGGGCGGCAAGGTGCAGCTGGCCGCGGGCGTCACGGCCGACAGCACGGCCAAGGTGAAGGCCGGCGAGCTGGTGAACTTCGTCGCCCAGCAGGTGGGCGGCAAGGGCGGCGGCAAGCCCGACCTGGCGATGGCTGGTGGCACCGATGCCGCGGCGCTGCCGGCGGCGCTGGCCAGCGTGGCGGGCTGGGTGGCCGGCAAGCTCTGAGCTCGGGCGGCATTCCAAAGAGATGACAACGGGCGCCTCGGCGCCCGTTGTGCTTTCTAGGGTCGGGTCGATCCGATCAGACCGGCATCACGTCGAAAGCGATGGTGAGCCGCTCGGCCACGTCTTCAAACGGCCGCGTGCCGTGCCAGGCCATCGACGGGAACAGCACCAGCCGGCCTGGCTGCGGCTGCAACTCGCGCTGCACGAGGCTATCGCGGTCGACGCCGGGCAGCGGCAGGTCGGGCCGGCCGAAACGCAGCCAGCCCTCGCGCCGCGTGGTGTCGGCGCACACCGGCGGCACGCTCACGTAATAAGCCGAACTCACCCAGCCGTGGGGGTGCACGTGGTCGGTGTGGAAGCCCTGGCTGCGCAGCTTCGACGACCACGAATCGGTATAGCGCCAGTCGCTCGTGGCTGCCGGCCGGCGCGACAGGAAGGGGTGCTGCGCATCGGCGGGCAGGGCCTCGATGTAGCGTTGCACCGCTTCGCTGATGCGGGCCTTCAGCGCGTCCACCAGCGGGTGCTGCTGGTCGAAGATGTTGCCCACGGTCTGCGTGCCGCCGCGCAGCGTCTGGTCGATGGGCGCCTGGCGGTCGGCGTGCAGGCGCTGCAGTTCAGCGGCCAGCGCGGCGTTGAAGCTCGCCATGTCGGCAAAACCCGGGGGGGCTTCGAGGTCGAAGGCCTGCACCAGGCGCTGCGGGTCGTCGGCCCAATCGGCGCGGGCGGTGTGCGCCCCGCCCAGCAGCCGCCAGGCCAGCACGCGCAAGGCCTGCGCGTGCTGGTGGGCGGGGTTGTGCGTGCAGGCGGCTTCGGCCGCGGCGAGTGCGGCATCGGGCCGGCCGGCCACCAGCAGGCTGGCGGCGCGGTTGGTGTGCAGTTCGGCGTCTGACGGCGCCAGGGCCACGGCGCGGGCGTGGGCCGCGAGGCCGGCTTCCACCTCGCCCAGGCGCACCAGGCAGCGCGCCAGGCCGTCTTGCAGGCCCGCCGCCTGGGGCAGGGCGGTGGCGGCGCGGGCGTAGGCCTCGGCGGCCTCGGCATGGCGTTCGGCACGCCAGAGCAGGTGGCCGTGCACGCCGGCCAGCGCGGGCGGGGCGGCGGGGGTCGTTAATGCCGCGCGCAGTTCGGCATCGAAATCGGGCTCGCCCAGGCGCCAGCGCAGGCGCGCCAGGTCGTAGAGGGCCAGCGCGTGTGTGGGTTCGCGCGAGAGCGTCTGCCGGTAAGCCGCCAGCGCCTCGCCGTGCCGGCCCAGGCTCTGCAGCGTATTGCCGCGGTTGTAGTGCGCGTCAGGGGCGTCCAGGCCCAGCGTGGCGGCGCGGTCGTGCGTGGCCAGGGCTTCGGCGTGGCGGTGCTGGCGCTGCAGCAGCACGGCGCGGTTGTGCAGCAGGCCCAGGTGCTCGGGCGCGGCGGCCAGGGCCTTGTCGAGGGTGCGCAGCGCCGATTCCAGATGCCCGGCATCGCCTTCGATCTGCGCGTGCAGCTGCAGCATCGCCAGCGTGGGCTGGGGCGATGCGGCCAGCGCGGCGTTCAGGCTCTCGGCGGCCTCGGGCAGGCGCGCCAGGGCGTGCAGGGCGCGGGCGCGGTTGTAGTGCGCGTCGGCATACGCGGGCTGCAGGGCGATGGCCTGTGCATAGGTCGCCAGGGCGTCCTCGGCGCGCTGCGTGGCCAGCAGCAGGTTGCCGAGGTTGTTCCACACGTGCGGCTGGCGGGCATCGGCCTGCAGCGAGCGGCGCAGCAGGGCTTCGGCCTGGGCCACGTCACCTTGTTTGCGCCGCAAGCCGCCCAGCAACTGCAGCGCCGCCGCATGTTCGGGCTGCAGCTGCAGCGCTTGCAGATACGCCGCTTCGGCCTGTTCAAGGAAGCTCTGCTGCTGGGCCTGGAAACCGGCCTGCACCCAAGCGGCTGCGGTGGTGGGGGTGGCGTTCATCGGCGCGGAGGATACGCGGCGGCTGAACCCCCGCTGCAGCCATGAAAAAAGGGGCCCGAAGGCCCCTTTCGTTTTCCTGAGACCGCGATCTCAGAATTCGTAGCGCAGCGTGGCTTGCACGGCCCACTGCGATTCGCCGGCCAGCTGGCGCGTGCTGAAGTCTTCCAGCGAACCCAGGCTGTAGACGTAGCGGCCGTTGTCCATGCCGTTGAAGTTCACGAAGCTGCGGTTGGACGGGAAGCCGATCTCGTCGATGCGGCCCCACTTCTTGTTCAGCAGGTTGCCGAAGTTCAGGAAGTCGAGCGTGAAGGTCGTCTTGTGGCCCTTCATGAAGCCCGGCATCTCCTGGCTGAAACGCACGTCGAAGTTGTTGACCCAGGGCGCGAAGCTGTTGTTGCGGCCGACCACACCGCCCTTGGCGGCGGCCAGGGCGCTGTTGCCGTTGACGATCTCCCAGAAGCGCGCTTCTTCGGTGGCGCCGCCACGGAACACCACCTCGCCCGAACCTTGTGCGGACGGGATGTACATCAGATCGTTGCCGCTGATGCCGTCGCCGTTCAGGTCGTTGATGTAGGTCCAGCTGAAGGGCTTGCCGCGGCGACCTTCATAGAACACGCCCACCGAGGTGCGGTAGTTGCCGACGAAGGCCTTGGACCACGTCAGGCTCGCGCTCACGCGATCCTTGATGAGGTAGTTGCTGTTCTGCAGCACTTCTTCGTTGGGGTCGAAGCTGTTCTTGCCGTTCCAGTTCGAGTTCGAGGTCGAAGAGGTGAGCGGGCTCACTTCCTTGGCCGTCGTCTTCGTGTAGGCCAGGTTCCAGCCGAAGCCCGAGTTCGCCGGTTGGCCGATGGACAGCGTGATGGCATCGCTGTAGCCCAGGCCGGTCTTGCGCGCGATGATGACGTTGTTGTAGCTCGCGTTGCTGAGCGCGCGGTTGCGCGAGCCCGCGCAGGCGCCGGTGGTGATGAAGTTGCTGCCGCTCCAGCAGGCCGCGCTGTAGGTCTGCGGCGTGTAGAACAGCTTGCGACCATCAGAGCCCGTGGCCGTCTGCCCGCCCAGGTTCAGGTGCTGGTAGTAGATGCCGGCCTTGTTCTCGATGTGCAGCCATTCGGCGCCCACCGTCAGGCGGCCCACCACCGGCAGCGGGGGCAGTTCGGCGTCAACGGCCAGGTTGGCCTTCCACACCGAGGGCTGCTCCAGATCGCTGGAGATCAGGTCGACGTTGGGCGCAGGCGGCTGGCCCGTCAGGGCCGGCTGCGCAGAGGGGTTCGGCGTGAAGCGGGCGTTGGCGGCCAGGCAGTTCGTGTACGAGGTGCAGGTGTAGCTGCCCACGGCCATGCCGGTGTTGCTGAACGGGTTGCTCAGCCACACGTTGGCGGCGGCGCCCTGGAAGAGGCCGAAACCGCCGCGCAGTTGCAGGCGGTTGTCGGGGTTGCCCAGGTTCCAGTTGAAGCCGAAGCGCGGCTGCACGAGGTTGGTACCGTCCAGCGTGCGGTCGTTGCGCTCGCCGAAACCGCCTGTGTTGCGCGTCACGGTGTTCGCGCCGGTCACCGCGCCCGCCACCAGGGCCTGGGCCACACCGCTGTTGAACAGCGGCGACTCGGGCACGCTGCTCTGGTCGACACGCACGCCGACCATGATGTTCAGCTTGTCGGTGACCTTGAAGGTGTCCTGCAGGAACAGGCCCGTGTTGGCGTAGCTCCACTGCGCCACACCATCGGCCAGCGTGCGGCCGGCCAGCGGCAGCTGCACCTGGTAAGAGATGGGCGTGCCACGCTGGAAGTTCTCCAGCACGGTCAGGTCGCGCTGGGCGGCCGTCATGTTCTGCGCCACCGTGCCGCCGGTGGGGATGTAGGTGCCAGCCAGGGTGTTGGTACCGCAGGCCGTGACGCGGCCAAAGCTGTAGTCCTGGTTGGGCTCGCAGGCAAAGGTGTAGTTGCCGTTGACGTTCTGCAGGAAGGCGTTGTAGACGTCGTTGTTGGCGTAGTCGAGGCCGAACTTCAGCTCGTGCTTGCCCAGGTTCCAGACGGCACCGGCGTAGATGTCGGTGGTCTCGGTGCCCAGCACGTTGAAGTGGCGGCTCAGCTCCGTGCCCATGTTCAGGAAACGGTTGCCGGTGTTGAAGGTCTCGCCGGCGGCCGCGGGGCCGTTGAAACGCAGGCCGATAGCCGGCAGGCGCACGCCGTTCACGGGCGTCGGCGCGCTGCTGTAGTCGCGCTGCGAGATCTTCAGCTCGGTGCTGAGGTCGGGCGTCCAGTCGGCGAACCACTGGCCGACCACGCTCTCGATGGTCTTCGACTGGTTGTACCACCAGCTGCTCAGCGACAGGCCGGTGCCGCTGAAGCCCACGAGGTTGGGCTCGAGCTGCTCGGTCTTGGTGTAGCGGATGTTGGCGCGGTGGTTGTCGTTGATGTTCCAGTCCAACTTCAGCAGCGTGTCCTTCACCGAAACTTCCAGGCCTTCGGGCACGGTGGAGGTGCCGGCGTCGAAGCTCCAGGTGTTGCGCGCGATGGCGATGGCCTGGTCGATGGCCGACTGCGTGATGCCGACGTTGGTGGTGGCGCTGCCGATGGGGCCGTTGGTGGGCCGCGAGCGCGAGCTCTTCAGCTCTTCGTAGCTGGCGAAGAAGAAGAGCTTGTCCTTGATGATCGGGCCGCCGAGCGTGAAGCCGATGGTGCTTTCTTCGAAGGCCGGGGCGTCGAAGTAGGTGTCGGTGCTGCGGTTGTAGCGCTTGCCCACCAGGCCGTCGTCACGCCAGACGTAGTAGACGCTGCCCTTGAACTCGTTCGTGCCGCTCTTGGTGACGGCGTTGATGTTGGCGCCGGTGTAGCCCTTCTGCGTGACGTCGTAGTTGCTCAGGTTCACCTGCACGCTCTGGATGGCGTCGATGGAGATGGGCTGCTTGATCGTCGGCAGGTTGTTGGCTTCCAGGCCGAAGGTGTCGTTGGTGGTGACGCCATCGATGGTGATGCTGTTGAAGCGCGTGTTCTGCCCGGCGGCGCTGATCTCGCCGCGTTCCTTGTCGGTCTGGGCCAGGCGCGGGTCGGTGCGGGCGTAGTCCTGCAGGTTGCGCTGGATGGAGGCCAGGGCCGCCAGTTCGCGGCTGCCCAGGTTGGTGCCCGAACCCATGGCGCTGCTGTTGAAACGCTCGTTCACGCCACGGCCGGTGACCACGATGGTCTGCGTGCCGCCCAGCGTGGCGTTCAGCGACGCGGTTTCAGCCAGGTTCAGGAAGACGTTGTCACGCTTCTCGGTCTGGCCACCCTTGCTGATGGTGATGGTGTAGGGGCCGCCGGCGCGCAGGCCGCGCGCGCTGTAGCGGCCGCCGGCATCGGTGGTGAGGGTGTTGGTCGAGCCCGATTCCACGTGGACGATGACCACCGTGGCGCCGGCAACCGGCTTGCCGTCGCCGCCGACGATCAGGCCGCCGATGCTGGCCGTCGTGTTTTGCGCGAAGGCAGGTGCTGCGGCAACCACCGCCACGGCCACGGCCATTGCGGTGCGAGAAAAGCCCATCCAGTCCCGGTTGTTCATGTGTAGTCAGCCCTCTGAAATGAAAGGAGACCCGCTGCAGGCGGGTCACGATCGTGAAACAACTATGCGACGAACTCGGCGCCTTGGCGCGATGGCCGAGACGCAGAACCGTCCGAAGAAATCCGCCTTGACGTTGCCGCCTGGCTGTGGTGCGCCGGTTCGCAAGAAGCGTGCCCCGGCATGGTCTCTGCGCGACGTTCCATTTTCGTGACAAGACGTGGCGTGGGACACTAGGGGTGTTGTTTTCACCACGCATTGCCTGCGTTTCCGGCCGGAAAACCCCCCATCCACGTGCGCGCTGCGGCGCCCGCGGTGACGCACCGGCTCAACGCCGGCCTTGTTTTTCTGCCTCTTTCGCCCCTTGCACCGAGCCCCCGCCATGACCCCCAGGCCCCCCCGCCAGAGCAGCCCCGCCGAACTCGAAGCCTTCGACAAAACCGTCGAGGCCCTGGCTGGCTTCAACACCGAGATCAGCTTCGAGTGGGTGGACGGTTTTCTCGCCGCCATCGCCGCTGCGCCACGCCTGCCCGCGGTGGAAGAGTGGCTGCCCGCCCTGTGCGGCGACGCTTTCGAACGCGCCTTTGCCGACCCCGCCTCGGCCGAGCCGGCGCAAGCCGCGCTGGTGACCCGGCTGAAGGTGCTGTGCGACCAGCTCGACCCCGAGCCGCTGTTCGACGACCCCGACCAGCTGCGCCTGGATCCGCTGATCGGCGAGGTGAGCGACGAAGACCGCCAGCGCCTGGTGGACGAAGGCGCATTGACGGCCGAAGAAGCCCAGGCGGTGCAGACCGGGGGCCTGTGGGCCGAAGGTTTCTTCGATGGCGTGGCGGCCTTCCCGGCGCTGTGGGAAGAGCCGCCGCACGAAGACGCCTCCGTGCTTTTCAAGCAGGCCTTCGACCAGATCGCGGCGCTGCTGATGCCGCCCGGCAGCGACGAGTGGAAGGCCCACGTGGCCGAGCACTACCCCAAGGCGCAGGAAGGCGAGCCCACACGCGACGACCTGCTGGCCGAAGCCTGCATGTCGGTGCAGGACCTGCGCCTGTTCTGGGTGGATTTCGCGCCCAAGACCGAAACGCGGCGTGTGGAAGCCACGCCCGGCCGCAACGACCCCTGCCCTTGCGGCAGCGGCAAGAAGTTCAAAAAATGCCACGGGAGTGCGTGAGCCCCCAGGCTCACTGCGTTCGCCACCCCCCGAGGGGGCTCTTGCAGCGGCCCGGCAAAGCCGGTTCCGCGCAAGGCCTTGATCGCCTGCAGCCCGTCAGGTTCAGGCGTAGCTGAGTTCGCGGGCTTTGCCCCAGAACACCCGGTAGCTGAAGATCGTGTAGCCCACGATGGCCGGCACCGTGATGGCGCAGCCGATGGCGATGACGGCCAGGCTCTCGGTGGCGCTGGCCGCCTGCCAGATGGTCAGGCGGTCGATCACCACATAGGGGAAGAGGCTGTAGGCCAGCCCGATGGCGCCGAGCAGGAAGACCGACACCACGGCCACGAAAGGCGCCCAGCACAGACGGCCCAGCACCTGCTTGCTGTTCAGCACGGCGCGCGCGGCCACCAGCGCGGCCAGCGTCATCAGCGGAATCGGCAGCAGCGCGATGAACTCGGGCATCGTGAACCAGCGCGCGCGCACGGTCTCGCTCACCACGGGTGTGGCCAGGCTGATCAGCCCCATGCCCGCCACCACCGGTGCCCACGCCAGCTTGGCCCACTTCACGGCGTGCCGCTGAAGATCGCCCTCGGTCTTCATGATCAGCCAGCCCGCGCCCAGCAGCACGTAAGCCGCCGGCAGCAGCAGCGCGATCGCGCCTGCGAACAGCATGAAGGGCCAACCCTCCTGCAGCCCGGTGATGTAGCGGCCCAGCATCCAGCCCTGCGACACCGCGGCGATGCCAGAACCGGCAAAAAACGCGAAGTTCCACAGCGGCTTGTGTTGGGCCTGCGCCTTGACGCGGAAGTCGAAGGCCACGCCGCGCAGGATCAGCCCCACCAGCATCAGCGCCACGGGCAGGTACAGCGCCGTCAGCACCATGCCGTGCGCCTTCGGGAATGCGATCAGCAGGATGCCCACGCCCAGCACCAGCCAGGTTTCGTTGGCGTCCCAGAAGGGGCCGATGCTGGACACCATGGTGTCCTTCTGCGCATCGGTGGCGCGGTGCAGCAGCAGGCCCACGCCGAGGTCGTAGCCGTCCAGGATCACGTAGGCCAGCATCGCCAGGCCCATCAGGGCCAGGAAGATCACCGGCAGCGCTTCGCCCCAGTTCACGGCGGCGTTCATGCAGTCACCGCCTGTCCGCCCTCACGCACCGGGGCGCCGGGCATCTCCACCGGCTTCTCGGCCATGTACTTCACCACGCCCACGTAGGCGACGATCAGGCCCAGGTAGACGGTGACGTAAAGCGCCAAGGTCAGCGCGATCATCGGGCTGGGCACGCTGGCCACCACCTCGTCCACACGCAGCAGGCCGAACACCATGTAGGGCTGGCGGCCGATCTCGGTGACGTACCAACCCGCCACCGTGGCCACCCAACCACTGAAGCTCATGCCCGCCAGGCCCCACAGCAGCGGCCGCGGCAGTTTCTCGGCCACCCAGGCGCGGCGGCGGTAGAGCCACAGGCCCAGCCAGCTGAAGGCCAGCATCAGCATGCCGGCGCCCACCATCACGCGAAAGCCGTAGAACACGGGCTTCACGGGCGGGTGCTCGTAGCCCTTGGCCGGGT
The DNA here is from genome assembly GCA_963788035.1 of uncultured beta proteobacterium. Classification (GTDB taxonomy): domain Bacteria; phylum Pseudomonadota; class Gammaproteobacteria; order Burkholderiales; family Burkholderiaceae_C; genus Rubrivivax. Next base: position 1,462,134 of record CAWBFC010000006.1, on the reverse strand, counting down.
CTTTCGACTTGAACTCGTTCAGGCCCCGGATCTCGCCATCGAGCTCGTGCGTGAGGATCAGCGAGGCCACCTTCGGAATGCCGATCTCGAAGTGGTTGCTGCGCGTGGTTTCATCAGGCACCGCGAACAGCAGCAGCGGCGCGCCTTTTTCGGTTTCCCACACGCCTTCCATCGCCGCCACTTTTTGCGGCTGGTGCTTCAAGGTGTTCAGCCCGTGAAAGTCTCCGGCCAGGATCTGCAGCGGGATCAGCACCGCGCCCAACGTGAGGCCGGCACGCAGCACCTTGGGCGTGCTGGGGTTCGCTTTCCCTTTCAACAGCTGCCAGGCGCTCACGCCCGCCAGCACGAAGGCCACCGTCAGGCCGCTGGCCAGCAGCACGTGCACCAGGCGGTAGGGGAAGCTGGGGTTGAAGATGACCTCCAGCCACGAAGTGACGAAAAACTCGCCGCCGCGGATCTCATAACCGGCCGGGGTGTGCATCCACGAGTTCAGCGCCAGGATCCAGAAGGCGCTCATCGTCGTGCCGAAGGCCACCAGGAAGGTGGCGACCAGGTGCGCGCGTTCGCTCACCTTGCCGTGGCCGAAGAGCATCACGCCCAGGAAGGTGGCTTCGAGGAAAAACGCCGTCAGCACTTCGTAGCCCAGCAGCGGCCCGGCGACGTTGCCCACGCGTTCCATGAAGCCCGGCCAGTTCGTGCCGAACTGGAAGCTCATCGTGATGCCGCTCACCACGCCCAACGCGAATGTCAGCGCAAAGACCTTGGTCCAGAAGCGGTAGGCCATCAGCCAGCTGTCGTCTTTCGTCTTCAGCCAGCGCAGCCGGAAGAAGAGCAGCGTCCACCCCAGCGCGATGCTGATGGTGGGAAAGAGGATGTGGAAGGTGATGTTGGCCGCGAACTGCATGCGGGCCAGGATCAGGGCGTCCATCAGGCGGTGTCCTTGGTGGGGGTGGGCTTCAACTTGCCGGTGAACTCGAGCAGGCGCTGCACCTTGGCGCCCATCTTCATGAGTTGCGAAAGGGTCTGCTGGTCCAGGCGCTGCACGTCGTCGAACCAGGTGGTCATCAGCTCGATGAGGTCGTGCATGCCCTTCATGCGCGCTTGGGCGATGCGGTCGGCCTCCGTGGCCGGGTGTTCCAGCAAGGCGTTGCGCAGCATCGAGAGCGTGGGTTCGATCTCGCGCCGGCGGCGCTCAGCCGCCAGGGTCTGGAAGATCTCCCACGCGTCGCTGGGGGCCTCGAAGTACTCGCGCCGGTCGCCTGGAAAGTGGCGCAGCTTCACCAGCCGCCAGGCCTGCAGTTCCTTCAGGCCCATGCTGACGTTGCTGCGGCTGAACTCCAGCTTCTCGGCGATGTCGTCGGCGTGCACGGGTTCGGGCGCGACGAAGATCAGCGCGTAGATCTGGCCGACGGTGCGGTTGATGCCCCAGCGGCTGCCCATCTCGCCGAAGTGGCCGACGAAGGCGCTGACCAAGGGGGATAGCTGCGACATGAGGGCTTATCGGCAAGGTTCAGAAGGGCCTGAGTCTAGCGAAGTTTCAGTAATTCCTGAAAATTCATGCCGGCTTGGGCGCCCGCGTGGCGTGGCCTTTGTCGCCAGGCGCGGCGCGGCTGTGCCGGCGGGCCGGCTGCTAGAGTCGCGCCCCATGCTTGCCACCCCCGCCCTGCAGGGCAAACACATCGTGCTGGGCCTGTCGGGCGGCGTGGCCTGCTACAAGGCCGCCGAGCTGACGCGTGAGCTCACCAAGGCCGGTGCCACCGTGCAGGTGGTGATGACGGAAGCCGCGCTGCAGTTCATCACCGTGGCCACGATGCAGGCGCTGAGCGGGCGCCCGGTCTACACGAACCAGTGGGACGGGCGCGAGCCCAACCACATGCCGCACATCAACCTCACGCGGCAGGCCGATGCCGTGCTGGTGGCGCCGGCCAGTGCCGATTTCATCGCCCAGCTCGCACAGGGCCGCGCGGGTGAGCTGCTTTCGCTGCTGTGCCTGGCGCGACCCCTTGAAAGCTGCCCACTGCTGATCGCCCCGGCCATGAACCGCGAGATGTGGGCCCACCCGGCCACGCAACGCAACGTGGCCCAGGTGCTTGCCGATGGCGCCACCGTGCTCGGCCCGGCCGCCGGCGACCAGGCCTGCGGCGAGGTGGGCGACGGCCGCATGCTGGAGGCCGCAGAACTGCGCGATGAACTCATCGCCTTCTTCCAGCCCAAGCTGCTGGCCGGCCGGCGTGTGCTGGTGACGGCCGGCCCCACCTTCGAGGCTCTGGACCCCGTGCGTGGCCTCACCAACCTGAGCAGCGGCAAGATGGGTTTTGCCATCGCGCGTGCCGCGGCCGAAGCCGGCGCGCAAGTAACGCTGGTGGCCGGCCCCGTGCACCTGCCCACGCCGCGCGGCGTGCAGCGCCTGGACGTGCGCAGCGCGCAGCAGATGTTCGATGCCGTGCTCCCGCTGGCGCCCGCGCACGAACTCTTCATCGCCACTGCCGCTGTGGCCGACTGGCGCCCTGTGGCCGTGGCAGACCAGAAGATCAAGAAAGACGGCAGCGGCCGAGTGCCTGTTTTCGAAATGACCGAGAACCCCGACATCCTGGCCGCCGTGGCGCGCCTTCCCGAGGGCCAGCGCCCGTGGTGCGTGGGCTTCGCGGCGGAGAGCGAGCGGGTGGTCGAACACGCGCGTGCCAAACGCCTGCGCAAGGGCATCCCGCTCATCGTGGCCAACCACGGGCCCTCGACCTTCGGGCAGGACCACAACGCGCTGGTGCTGGTGCACGAAGCCGGCGAAACCGAACTGCCCGCCGCGGACAAGCTGAGCCTCGCCCGCCAACTGGTGGCCGAGGTGGCGCGCCTGGCCCCGCGGCGCCCCTGACTCTTCTTGCTCAGAGTGCCGAGATGACCACCGTCGACGTCAAGCTGCTCGACCCGCGCATGGCCGAAGCCCTGCCGGCCTACGCCACCCCCGGCAGTGCCGGCCTGGACCTGCGCGCCTGCCTCGATGCGCCGCTGGAACTGCAGCCGGGTGCGGCCGCGCTCATCCCCACCGGCCTGGCCGTGCACATCAGCGACCCGAATCTCGCCGCGATGCTGCTGCCGCGCTCGGGCCTGGGCCACAAACACGGCATCGTGCTGGGCAATCTGGTGGGCTTGATCGACAGCGACTACCAGGGCCCGTTGATGGTGAGCTGCTGGAACCGCGGCAGCGCGGCCTACACCGTTCAGCCGATGGAGCGCATCGCGCAGATGGTCATCGTGCCGGTGGTGCAGGCGGCCTTCCGCGTGGTGGAGAGCTTCGAGAGCAGCGCGCGCGGGCAGGGCGGCTTCGGCAGCACCGGGCGCGCCTGAGCGCGAAGCGCGGGGCTCCAAGCTTCAGGCGCGCATGCAGCGCACCGTCCGCTGGGGCTTGATGGGCGTGGCCGTGGGGGTGATGCTCTGGGCGCTGTGGTTCTCCTGGAGCTTGTGGACACTCACCCGGCCGCCGGCTGAGCCCCCCGCCCGACTCTTGTCAGCAGGGCGCCCCGTGCCAGGCCGCACGCCCGAGCCGGCGCAAGTGGCACATCGCGAGGGCCCACCGCCGGCTGCAGCCGAACTGCCCGGGCGCCCGCCTGCGCCGCCGCCTCTGCCCCGGAAGTCGCCCCGGCTGCTGCTCATCGAAGCGCAGGCTTCGGGGTCTGCGGAGGCGGCCTACCGGGCTGCCTCGGCCTTGTTCCTGTGCAAGGCGACGGCCGGCTCGGCGCAGCGCGCGCGTGAAGCGATGCTGGGCGCGGGCAAGGCCCTGCCGCCCGGGCAGGCGGAGGCCTTCTTCAGCCACTTCGACCGGCAGGAGCGTGAGTGCCAGGAACTGGACGATGCGATGAAGACCCAGTACGAGCCGCTGCTGCGGCAGGCCATGGCCGGCGGCGTGGCGGGCGCCGCGGCGAAGTGGTGGGTGACCCCGGAAGGGCGAGCGGTGGGCGACGCGAGCACGCAGCCGCAGGCGGTTTCGCTGCTGAGGCGCGATGCACTGGCCTGCGACAAAAACACCCTGGTGGCCTACCAGGTCATGGCCGTGAAGCACCGCGACAGCTTCCCGGCCCACGAGGCGCACGCGGTCAGTGCCGCGGCCGAAACCCTGGAAAAGGCCGGGCAGCTCAGGGGCAATGCCGGCCTGCGAAAGGTCATGGAATTTCTTCCGGCCACTTACCGGCTGCCAGAGTTTCTGGCTGGCGAGGACTTCAAGTCGACCAAAGCCCAGATTCTTGCTGCCTGCGAAGCGAACGCAGCGGCTCGCACGCGCCGGCCGTGAGGGGCTGCACGGCCCCCTTCTCACTCAGTGCAAGGGGCCGTCGGCCTTGCCCGCGCCGCTGGCCAGCACCGTGACAGGCTCGCCGCCCACCGTGCGCGACTCGATTTCTTCGGGCGTGGCCTCGCGCACGTCGCGCACCTGGATGTGCATGCGCAGCGACATGCCCGCCAGCGGGTGGTTGCCGTCCAGCACCACGTGCGACGGGTAGATTTCGGTGACGAGGTAAACCACGTCGGCCGGCATGTCGGCCGTGGCGTGGCCTTCGGGCAGGCCTTCGAAGGCCATGCCGGTTTCCAGCTTCTCGGGGAAAAGCGCGCGGCTTTCAAAACAGACCAGCTCGGGTTTGTAGTCGCCGAAAGCGTGCTCGGGCTCCAGGTGCAGCTGCAATTCGGCGCCGATGCCGTGACCGGCCAGGGCTTCTTCGACCTTGGCCAGCAGGTCGTCGCCGCCGAAGAAAAACTCCACCGGCTCGTTCAATTCGTCTATGGGGCGGTTCTGGCCGTCGGTGAGCTGCCAGGTCAGGCTCACGACGCAAGGGTCTGAAATCTGCATGCGCAAGATGATGTCACAGGGCCTGCCGTCAAGGCTCGCGCGCGGCCGGCGCTGGCGAGCCATCGGCCAGAATGCCGTGATGGATGTGAACCTCAAGACAGCGCAGCTCGGCGGCCTGAGCCCGGCGGCCTTCATGCGCCGGCATTGGCAGAAGAAGCCGCTGCTGGTGCGCCAGGCGCTGCCCGGCGTGCCTGCGCCCTTGCCGCGTGCCGCGCTGTTCGCGCTGGCTGAACAGGAGGGCGTCGAATCACGGCTGATCCAGCGCACCGGCAGCGCCGCCACGGCCTGGCGTGTTCGCCACGGGCCCTTGCCGCGCCGCGCGCTGCCGCCCGTGTCGCGCCCCGGCTGGACGCTGCTGGTGCAGGGCCTGGACCACCACGTGCCGGCCGCGCGCGCGCTGCTGGAGAAGTTCCGTTTCGTGCCGGATGTGCGGCTGGACGACCTGATGGTCTCGTGGGCCAGCCCCGGCGGTGGTGTGGGCGCGCATGTCGACAGCTACGACGTTTTCCTGCTGCAGGTGCAGGGCCGCCGTGAATGGCGCATCGCACCGCCGTCAACGCGCGGGGGCCGTGGCGAGCCGGCTTGGGTGGAGGGGGCGCCGCTGAAACAGCTGCGCGACTTCACGCCCCTGCAGACCTGGGTGCTGGAGCCGGGCGACATGCTCTATCTGCCGCCGGGCTGGGGCCACGACGGCACGGCGGTGGGCGGCGACTGCATGACCTGCTCGATCGGCTTCCGTTCGCCCTCGGCCGGCGAACTGGCGCGCGAGCTGCTGCTGCGGCTGTCGGACGATGAAGGTCAGCCCGGCCTCTACCGCGACCCGAAGCAGCCCGCCACGGCCCAGCCTGGCGAACTGCCCGCCGCCATGCTGCAGTTCGCCCAGGACGCGCTGCTGCGCCACCTGGCCGATCCGCAGGCGCTGCCGCGGGCCTTGGGCGAGATCCTCACCGAGCCCAAGCCGCAGGTCTGGTTCGAAGGACGCGACGGCAGCGGCCGCGGTGCCGTCGTGCTGGACGCCCGCACACGCATGGCTTACGACGCGCGGCATGTGTTCATCAACGGCGAGTCTTTTGTCGCTGGTGGCCGCGATGCGCGCTTGATGCGCACGCTGGCGGACACCCGTGAACTCGGCGCCCGCGATCGCGCGGCGCTCAGCAGCGGCGCGGCCGAACTGCTGAGCGATTGGCTGGGCGCCGGCTGGGCCCACGAAACGGGCACGTGATGGCGGCATCGGCCACCCCGCCGCCGGCGGCCACGGCCCCGCCGGCCATCGACAGCCGCGCAACGGCGCAGGCCGCGCTGCGCTGGGGCTTCAGCGCCGCCATGGCTGAAGACGCGCGGCGCATCGTCTGCGTTGCCGCGGACTGGGCCTTTTGGCCCGTGCTCGATGACGCGGCGCTGCACGAGGCCTTGGCGGTGTGGCTGCGGCGGCCCCAGCGCCGCCTGGTCGTGCTGGGTCGGCGTTTCGACAACTTGTCGCGCGCCTGCCCGCGCCTGGAACGCTGGCGCACCGACTGGATGCACGCCATCGAGGCCTGGCAGTTGCCCGATGAGGGCGTCGGCCCGGTGCCCCCTGCGCTCTTGCTGAGCGACGGCGCGGTGAGCGTGCACCTCGTCGATGCAGAAAACGGGCGCGGCCGGGCCGAACGCGACGCGCGCCGCGCACGCCAGTGGTGCGAAGAAATCGACGCGGCCATACAACGGTCTGAGCGCACTTGGGCGGTGCGTCCCCTGGGTCTCTAGGGATAGCCCTTATTCAGGCTATACTCGTGGGCTAGACGCGGGGGGGAGAGCTCCCGGGTCTGAGTGATCCCTGTGACCCGTACCGCAATCGCACGCCGAAGGCGGGCTGGTGCCACAGCATCATGCTCGCTTTCGTAGCTCTGTTTCCAACCTCGACAACACCCTTTTAGGTCCACACATGAACAAGTCGCTCGTCCTCGCTTCCCTGGTTGCTGCCGTCGCCCTGGCCGCTTGCGGCAAGAAGGAAGAGGCTCCGGCCGCCGCTCCCGCCCCCATGGCTGCCCCGGCTCCGGCCCCGGCCCCCGCTGCTTCGGAAGCCGCCAGCGCGCCCGTCGACGCTGCCAGCGCCCCCGCTGCCGCCGCCAGCAAGTAATGCCGCTGCGCCGGAAGGCGCCGCAGATGGACAAGCCGCCCTCGGGCGGCTTTTCTTTTTTTCAGGCCGCCCTCGGGCGGCTTTTCTTTTTTCAGGCCGCCCTCGCGCGGTCATTCTTTTTCCTGGCCGCCTTCAGGCTGCCGCCTGCAGCCCGCTGGCGAAGTGTTCGCGCATCAAGCGCGCCGCCGCGGCGGCATCCCGGGCCTCGATGGCTTGCATGAGCGCGCGGTGCTCGGCCAGGGACTCCGCCAGCCGCCCTTGCTTGAACAGCGAGTGGTGGCGGTTGAGCTTCATCACCTTGCGCAAGTCCAGCGCCGTCTGCAGGGCCCAGCGGTTGCCAGCCATCTGCAGCAGCGCGAGGTGAAAGGCCTCGTTGGTGGCGAAAAATGCGTCGCGTTGTCGCACCTGCTTTTCCAGGCGCGCGTGCAACGCGGCCAACGCGCTGCGCTGCGCGGCCGTGGCCTTTGCGGCGACCGTGGCGGCGGCGTCGCTCTCCAGCAGGCCGAGCAAGTGGTAGACCTGGGCCACGTCTTCGCGCGAGACCTCGGTGACGTAAGCGCCGCGCCGCACCTTCATCGTCACCAGGCCTTCAGTGGCCAGCACCTTCAGCGCCTCGCGCAGCGGCGTGCGGCTGATGCCGAACTCGGTGGCGAGCTTCATCTCGTCGATCCAGCTGCCCGGCTCCAGCGTGCGCGCAAAGATCTGCTGGCGCAGGCGTTCGGCCACGTCCAGATAAAGGGCGCGCGGGGCCAGCATCGGCGCGGGCGCGGCGGGTGGGGCGAGGGTGCTCAAGTGGATGGGGCGGGCTTGCTGTGCGCGGCGACGGATGGGGTGGCGCGCGGGGACATGTCAGCCCCGCGTGGGTTTTGAATTCATAATTATGACTTCGGCGGCCGGTGTTGACCACGCCGCCCAAGATCCCGAGGATGCCTTGATGAACCCAGCCCAGCCGCCCAGCCCCGAGTTCAAAACCGCCACGCTGGCCCAGTGGCAGCAGGCCGCGGCGAAGTCGGCGCCCGGGGGCGACGTCGGGGCGCTGAACTGGCACACGCCCGAGGGCATTGCCGTCAAGCCGCTGTACACCGCTGAAGACCTGGCGGCCTTGCCGCAGCCCGAACTCGCGCACACGCTGCCCGGCTTCGAGCCCTACATCCGCGGGCCGCAGGCCACGATGTACGCGGTGCGGCCGTGGACCATCCGCCAGTACGCGGGTTTCTCCACCGCCGAAGAAAGCAACGCCTTCTACCGCCAGGCCCTCGCGGCCGGCGGGCAGGGTGTGAGCGTGGCTTTCGACTTGGCCACGCACCGCGGCTACGACAGCGACCACCCGCGCGTGACGGGCGACGTGGGCAAGGCCGGCGTGGCCATCGACAGCGTGGAGGACATGAAGATCCTCTTCGACGGCATCCCGCTCGACAAGGTGAGCGTGAGCATGACCATGAACGGCGCGGTGCTGCCGGTGCTGGCGGGTTACGTGGTGGCGGCGGAAGAGCAGGGCGTTGCGCAGGATCAGCTCAGCGGCACGATCCAGAACGACATCCTCAAGGAGTTCATGGTCCGCAACACCTACATCTACCCGCCGGCGCCCAGCATGCGCATCGTGGCGGACATCATCGAGTACACGGCGCAGCAGATGCCGAAGTTCAACTCGATCAGCATCAGCGGCTACCACATGCAGGAAGCCGGCGCGAACCAGGCGCTGGAACTCGCGTTCACCCTCGCGGACGGCAAGGAGTACGTGAAGACGGCCATCAACAAGGGCCTGGACGTGGACGCCTTCGCCGGGCGCCTGAGTTTCTTCTGGGCCATCGGGATGAACTTCTATCTCGAGATCGCCAAGATGCGCGCGGCGCGGCTGCTGTGGGCGCGCATCATGAAAGGCTTCAACGCGAAAAGCGCCAAGAGCCTGATGCTGCGCACGCACTGCCAGACCAGTGGCTGGAGCCTGACCGAACAAGACCCGTACAACAACGTGGTGCGCACCACCGTCGAGGCCATGGCCGCAGTGTTCGGCGGCACGCAGAGCCTGCACACCAACAGCTTCGACGAAGCCATTGCGCTGCCCACCGAAACCAGCAGCCGCATCGCGCGCAACACGCAGCTGATCATCCAGGAAGAGACCCACATCACCAGCGTGGTCGACCCCTGGGCCGGCAGCTACATGATGGAGAGCCTGACCCAGGAGATGGCGGCCAAGGCCTGGGCCATCATCGAAGAGGTTGAAGCGCAGGGCGGCATGACGCAGGCCGTGGGCAGCGGCTGGGCCAAGCTGAAGATCGAGGCCAGCGCGGCCGAGAAGCAGGCGCGCATCGACAGCGGCAAGGACGTGATCGTCGGCGTCAACAAGTACAGATTAGCGAAAGAGGATCCGATCGAGACCCGCGAGGTCGACAACGTGAAGGTGCGCGAAGGCCAGATCGCGCGGCTGCAGCAGATCCGCGCCACGCGCGATGGCGCGAAGGTGCAGGCGGCGCTGGTGGCGCTGACGGCCGCGGCTGAATCGGGCCAGGGAAACTTGCTCGCGCTCAGCATCGAGGCCATGCGCCTGCGCGCCACGGTGGGCGAGGTGAGCGAGGCGCTGGAAAAGGTTTATGGGCGCCACCGCGCCGACATCCAGAAGGTGACCGGTGTGTATGCAGCCGCTTATGACTCGGCCGAAGGCTGGGAAAAGCTCAAGGCCGAGATCGCTGCCTTCGGTGACGAACAAGGCCGCCGCCCGCGCGTGATGATCGCCAAGCTGGGGCAAGACGGCCACGACCGCGGCGCCAAGGTGGTGGCCACGGCCTTCGCCGACCTGGGCTTCGATGTCGACATGGGCCCGCTCTTCCAGACCCCCGAGGAGTGCGCGCGCCAGGCCATCGAGAACGACGTGCACGCGGTGGGTGTCAGCACCTTGGCCGCAGGGCACAAGACGCTGGTGCCGGCCATCATCGAAGCGCTGAAAGCGCAGGGGGCCGACGACATCATCGTCTTCGTCGGCGGCGTGATTCCGCAGCAGGACTACGACTTCCTCTACGACGCCGGCGTGAAGGGCATCTACGGCCCGGGCACGCCGATCCCGGTGAGCGCGAAAGACGTGCTGGAGCAGATCCGCAAGGCGGTGGCGGCGTGACCGAGGCGCGCGTGGCGGGTGCCATCGGCCCCGCCGTGGCCTACACGCTGCAGGAGGCGCGCGCCGAGGACTTCGAGGCGCTGCACGCGCTGCGCCTGCGCGCGATGCGACCGAGCCTCGAAAACCTGGGCCGCTACGACGAACAACGCTCGCGCGAGCGGCTGGCCGAAGGTTTCGTGCCAGCGCACACGCAGCACATCGTGGTGGACGGCCAGCGCGTGGGTTTTCTGGTGCTGCGCAAGCTGAGCCACGCGCTGCGCCTGAACCACTTCTACATCGACCCACCGTTTGCGCGCCGCGGCATCGGCAGCGCCGTGCTGCGTGGCGTGCTGGCGCAGGCCGATGAATTGCAGCTGCCGCTGGAACTGGTGGCGCTGAAGGGCAGCCGGGCCAACCGCTTCTACCAACGCCACGGTTTCGTGGCCACCGGTGAAGGGCCCTGGGACATCGACTACCTGCGCCCGCCGCAGACGCCCACGCTGCAATTGGTGCGCCGCTTCTGGCAGGCTTTGCAGGCGCGTGATTTCGCCGGCGCGCGGGCGCTGTTGAGCGATCATTTCAGCAGCACCTGGTGGAGCAGCGGCGAGCGGTTCACCAGCGCCGATGGCTATATCGCGATGCAGGCCGCCTACCCGGAAGGCTGGACGATCCAGCTCAAGGAACTGGTGCGCCTGGCCGATGGCCGCGTGCTGGCGTTGGTGCGTGTCGATCACCCGCCCGGCGTTTTCTTCGCCACCACGCTGTGCCGCGTGGACGAGGGCCGCATCACCGCGGTGGACGAGTACTGGGCCACGGTGGAAGCGCCACCGGCCTGGCGCACGCCTGCGGCCTTCGCCGGGCTGCAGCCCTGCAACCCGCAAGACGACCCGAGGGCGCAGCGGCCTTGAACCTGCCCGCCCCGCTTCCACCGGCCGAGCAGGCGCTGGCCGAGGCCGTGCTGGGCCCGCCGGGCCCGGCGCAGCGGCGCGCGCTGGCCAAGAGCATCACCTTGTTGGAAAGCACGCGCGCCGACCATCGCCAGCGTGCCGATGCGCTGCTGAACGCGCTGCTGCCAAAGAGCGGCGGCGCCTTGCGCCTGGGCATCAGCGGCGTGCCGGGCGTGGGCAAGAGCACCTTCATCGAAGGCCTGGGCCTCTTCCTCATCGAACGCGGCCACCGCGTGGCCGTGCTGGCCGTGGACCCGAGCAGCAGCGTGGGCGGCGGCAGCATCCTCGGCGACAAGACGCGCATGGAGCGCCTGAGCGTGCACGAGCGGGCCTACATCCGCCCCAGCCCCAGCAGCGGTACGCTGGGCGGTGTGGCCGAAAAAACACGCGAGGCGATGCTGGTGTGCGAGGCCGCGGGCCATGACATCGTGATCGTCGAGACCGTGGGCGTGGGCCAGAGCGAAACCGCCGTGGCCGGCATGACCGACCTCTTCTTGCTGATGCAACTGCCCAATGCCGGCGACGACCTGCAGGCCATCAAGAAGGGCGTGATGGAGCTGGCCGACCTGGTGCTCATCAACAAGGCCGATCTCGACGAGAAGGCCGCGATGCGCGCCCGCGCACAGATCACCAGCGCCTTGCGCTTCTTCGGCCCGCATGCGCAGCACGGCGCGCAGGTGCTGCAGCTCAGCGCCTTGCAGGGCGTGGGCCTGCCCGAGTTCTGGGCCGCCGTGACGGCCTTCCGCGATGAACGCCGGGCCAGCGGCGCGCTCGCCGAACGCCGCCGCGCGCAGGACGAAGCCTGGATGTGGGAACGCATCGAAGCCGGCCTGCGCCAGCGTTTCAAGCAGCACCCGGGCGTGCGTGCCCAACTGCCGGCGCTGGCCGACGAAGTGCGCGCCGGGCACCTGGCCGCCAGCGTGGCCGCGCGCCGCCTGCTGGACCTTCTTGAATGAACGGCTGAACTGAATCTTGTGAATTGACCGAGGAGACATTCCCCATGCACGACATCATCGAACAGCTGGAGAAAAAGCGCGCCGCCGCGCGCCTGGGCGGCGGCGAGAAACGCATCGCCGCCCAGCACGCCAAGGGCAAGCTCACTGCGCGCGAGCGGCTGGAGCTGCTGCTGGACGAAGGCAGCTTCGAAGAGTGGGACATGTTCGTCGAGCACCGCTGCGTCGATTTCGGCATGGCCGACAACCGGCCGCCGGGCGATGGCGTCGTCACCGGCTACGGCATGATCAACGGCCGCCTGGTCTTCGTGTTCAGCCAGGACTTCACCGTCTTCGGCGGCGCACTCAGCGAGGCCCACGCCGAGAAGATCTGCAAGGTGATGGACCAGGCGATGAAGGTGGGCGCGCCCGTCATCGGCCTGAACGACAGCGGCGGCGCACGCATCCAGGAAGGTGTGGCCTCGCTGGGTGGTTATGCCGAGGTCTTCCAGCGCAACGTGCTGGCCAGCGGCGTGGTGCCGCAGATCAGCCTGATCATGGGGCCGTGCGCCGGCGGCGCCGTGTACTCGCCCGCGATGACCGACTTCATCTTCATGGTGAAGGACAGCAGCTACATGTTCGTCACCGGCCCCGAGGTGGTGAAGACGGTGACGCACGAGGAAGTGACGGCCGAAGAGTTGGGCGGCGCGCTTACGCACACCAGCAAGAGCGGCGTGGCCGACCTGGCCTTCGAAAACGACGTGGAAGCGATTGCGATGCTGCGCCGCTTCTTCAACTACCTGCCGCTGAACAACCGCGAGAAGCCGCCGGTGCGGCCGAGCGAGGATGCCGCTGACCGTACCGACCTGAGCCTGGACACCCTGGTGCCCGACAACGCTAACCAGCCCTACGACATCAAGGAGCTGATCTTCAAGGTGGTGGACGACGGCGACTTCTTCGAACTGCAGCCCGAGCACGCGAAGAACATCGTCATCGGCTTCGGCCGCATGGACGGGCGCAGCGTGGGCATCGTCGCCAACAACCCCATGGTGCTGGCCGGCTGCCTGGACATCAAGAGCAGCATCAAGGCGGCGCGTTTCGTGCGCTTCTGCGACGCCTTCAATATCCCCGTGGTGACCTTCGTCGACGTGCCTGGCTTCATGCCCGGCACTTCGCAGGAGTACGGCGGCATCATCAAACACGGCGCGAAGCTGCTTTATGCCTATGCCGAGTGCACGGTGCCCAAGGTGACGGTGATCACGCGCAAGGCCTACGGCGGCGCGTACGACGTGATGAGTTCCAAACACCTCCGAGGCGATGTGAACTTCGCCTGGCCTAACGCTGAAATTGCGGTGATGGGCGCGAAGGGCGCGGTGGAGATCATCTTCCGCGAAGACAAGGGCGAACCGGCCAAGCTCGCGGCCAAGGAAGCGGAATACAAGGCCCGTTTCGCGAACCCCTTCGTGGCTGGCGCACGCGGCTACATCGACGACGTGATCCAGCCGCACGAGACGCGCAAGCGCATCTGCCGCAGCCTGGCGATGCTCAAGGACAAGAAGCTCGAGAACCCGTGGCGCAAGCACGGCAATATCCCCCTGTGAAAGAGGACACGACGATGTTCACCAAGATCCTCATTGCCAACCGCGGCGAGATCGCCTGCCGCGTCATCAAGACCGCGAAGCGCATGGGCATCGCCACCGTGGCGGTGTACTCCGACGCCGACCGCGATGCGCGCCATGTGGAGCTGGCCGACGAGGCCGTGCGTCTCGGGCCCGCGCCCTCGCGCGAGAGTTATCTCGTCGCCGACAAGATCATCGCCGCCGCCAAGGCCACCGGCGCGCAGGCCATCCACCCGGGCTACGGCTTCCTCAGCGAGAACGAAGACTTCGCGCGCCGTGTGGAAGAAGAAGGCCTGGTCTTCATCGGCCCCAAGCACGCCAGCATCGCGGCCATGGGCGACAAGATCGCTTCGAAGAAGCTGGCCGGCGAGGCGAAGGTCAACACCATCCCCGGCTGGAATGCGCCCATCGAGACGCCCGAGCAGGCCGTGAAGATCGCGCAGGACATCGGCTACCCGGTGATGATCAAGGCCAGCGCCGGCGGCGGCGGCAAGGGCCTGCGTGTGGCCCACAACGACAAGGAAGCGTTTGAAGGCTTCAGCAGCTGCCGCAATGAGGCGCGCAACAGCTTTGGTGACGACCGCGTCTTCATCGAGAAGTTCGTCGAGAGCCCGCGCCACATCGAGATCCAGGTGCTGGGCGATGCGCACGGCCACGTGGTCTTCCTGCACGAGCGAGAGTGCTCCATTCAGCGCCGCCACCAGAAGGTGATCGAAGAAGCGCCTTCGCCCTTCATCAGCGAGGCCACGCGCGCGGCCATGGGTGCGCAGGCCGTGGCGCTGGCCAAGGCCGTGAACTACCAGAGCGCCGGCACGGTGGAGTTCGTGGTCGGCAAGGACCAGAGCTTCTATTTCCTGGAGATGAACACGCGGCTGCAGGTGGAGCACCCGGTCACCGAGTGCATCACCGGCATCGACCTCGTGGAGATGATGATCCGCGTCGCCGCGGGCGAGCCGCTGCCCTTCACGCAAGAACAGATTCCGCGCCGCGGCTGGGCCATCGAGTGCCGCATCAACGCCGAAGACCCCTTCCGCGGCTTCCTGCCTTCCACGGGCCGGCTGGTGCGCTACCAGCCGCCACCCACCACGATGGAAGCGGCGCTGCCGATGCCAGAAGCTGGCGGCGTGCGGGTGGACACCGGCGTCTACGAAGGCGGCGAGATCCCAATGCACTACGACTCGATGATCGCCAAGCTCATCGTGCACGGGGCCACGCGGGGGGAGGCGATTGCCAGGATGCGCGAGGCGCTCAACGGCTTCGTCATCCGCGGCGTCAACAGCAACATCCCCTTCCAGGCGGCCTTGCTGGCGCACCCGAAGTTCGTCAGCGGCGACTTCAACACCGGTTTCATCGCCGAGCACTACGCCCAGGGCTTCAAGGCCGAAGACGTGCCGCATGCCGACACCGGCTTTTTGCATGCGCTGGCTGCGGCGGCCTGGCGCCTGTACCGCGAGCGTGCGGTTGGCATCAGCGGCCAGCTGGACGGGCATGGCGTGAGCGTGGGCGAAGACGCCGTGGTGGTCGTCAAGGGCGTGGCGGGCCAGCACCTGCACGTGCCGGCACGCGTGGCCTTGGCCGATGGCGGCGTGCAAGTCATGCTGGGTGGCCAGACCTACGCGCTGCAACTGCAATGGCGCTTCGGCGGCATCCGCGCGCAGGGTGTTTGCAACGGCCAGCCCTTCACCGCGCAGATGGAGCGCCAGGGCCTGTGGCTGCGCGTGGAACACAATGGCACCCGCATCGAGGCGCAGGTGATGAGCCCGCGTGCGGCCGAGCTGATGCAGCTGATGCCCTTCAAGGCACCGGCCGACATGAGCAAGTTCCTCCTCTCGCCCATGCCCGG
The DNA here is from genome assembly GCA_963788035.1 of uncultured beta proteobacterium. Taxonomy (GTDB): domain Bacteria; phylum Pseudomonadota; class Gammaproteobacteria; order Burkholderiales; family Burkholderiaceae_C; genus Rubrivivax. The sequence goes on along the minus strand of CAWBFC010000006.1, from coordinate 1,446,752 downwards.
CCTGCTGGTGGACGTGGCCGTGCAGCCCGGCCAGAAGGTGTTGGCCGGCGAAAGGCTGGCCGTCATCGAAGCGATGAAAATGGAGAACATCCTCACCGCCACGCAAGACGGCGTGGTGGCCGAATTGCTGGCGAAGAAGGGCGAGAGCCTCGCCGTCGACCAGCCCATCCTCAGCTTCCGCTGAAGAACTCTTTCCCTGTTTGAAAGCCTGCCTGCCATGAACGCAGTCGTCACCGAATCTCCCATCCAACTGCACCGCCCGGCCAAGCCCGTGGCCCCGGCCGCCGGGCCCTGGACCCGCGAAGCCGTGCTGGCGCTGATGGAAAAGCCCTTCCTGGAACTGGTGCAGCAGGCCCACGCCGTGCACCGCGAGCACTGGCCCGATGGCGACATCGAACTGGCCAGCCTCTTGAGCGTGAAGACCGGCGGCTGCCCCGAAGACTGTGGCTACTGCCCGCAGAGCGTGCACTACGACACCGGCGTCGACGCCAGCAAGCTGATGGCGCCCGACGCGGTGCTGGAAGCCGCGCGCGCCGCGCAGGAAGCCGGTGCCACGCGTTTCTGCATGGGCGCGGCCTGGCGCAGCCCCAACGACCGTGACGTGGAGAAGGTGGCCGAGCTCGTGCGCGGCGTGCGCGGCCTGGGCCTGCAGACCTGCGCGACGCTGGGCATGCTTTCGCCGTTCCAAGCCGGCACGCTGGCCGATGCGGGCCTGGATTACTACAACCACAACCTCGACAGCGCGCCCGATTTCTACCCCACCATCATCGGCACGCGGCAGTACCAAGACCGGCTCGATACGCTGAAGAACGTGCGCGACGCCGGCATCCACGTGTGCTGCGGCGGCATCGTCGGCATGGGCGAAACGCGCGATCAGCGTGCCGGCCTCGTGGCCGAACTCGCCAACCTGAACCCGCCGCCGGAATCGGTGCCTGTTAACGACCTGGTGCGCGTGGAAGGCACGCCGCTGGCCGAGGGCCTGAAGGACAGCGCGCCGCTCGATCCGTTTGAAGTGGTGCGCGTGATCGCCGCCGCCCGCATCACCATGCCGGGCTCGCGCGTGCGCCTGTCGGCCGGCCGGCGTGAGCTGGGCGACGGCATCCAGGCCCTGTGTTTCATGGCCGGTGCCAACAGCATCTTCTACGGCGACAAGCTGCTCGTCACCGGCAACCCCGACGCCGAAGGCGACCGCGCGCTGCTGCAGCGCCTGGACCTGAAGACCACCGGGCAGGTGGTGGCTGCCAAGGGCTGAGCTTCGTCATGAGCATGCCCAAGCCCTTCCGCATCCTCGGGGTGCAGCAAATCGCCATCGGCGGCCCCGACAAGCAGCGCCTGCAGAAGCTGTGGGTCGAGATCTTCGGCCTGCAGGTCAAGAGCACCTTCGTCAGCGAACGCGAGAACGTCGACGAGGACATCTGCGCCTTGGGGCAGGGCCCGCACGCGGTGGAGGTTGACCTGATGCAGCCGCTGGACCCCGAGAAGAAGCCGGCCGTGCACACCACGCCGCTGAACCACGTGGGGCTGTGGGTGGACGACCTGCCCAAGGCCGTGGACTGGATGACGGCGAATGGCGTGCGCTTTGCGCCGGGCGGCATCCGCAAAGGCGCCGCTGGCCACGACATCTGCTTCATCCACCCCAAGGCCAGCGACGATTTCCCCATCGGCGGCGAAGGCGTGCTGATCGAGTTGGTGCAGGCGCCGGCAGAGGTCATCGCGGCCCTGGGCTGACCGTGTGGGCTGACCATTTCAGCCGCGGGCCCCTTTAGGCACTGCACTCCAACCACCGCCGCACGGGGTGTCACCGGGGCGGCTTATGCTTCGCGCCCCCGCGGCCCCGGCCGCGACTCTCGGGCGACCGAACCCTGGCGATCATGAGCGACCGCAAACCCCTCACGCTGCACCGCCTGCGCGCGATGCACGCCGCCGGCGAGAAGCTGGCCATGCTGACCTGCTACGACGCCGCCTTTGCCGGCGTGCTGGATGAAGCCGGCGTGGACATCCTGCTCGTGGGCGATTCGCTGGGCATGGTGCTGCAGGGCCGCGAGAGCACCTTGCCCGTCACCGTGCCTGAGATGGCCTACCACACGGCCTGCGTGGCCCGTGGCCGCCGCAGCGCCTGGCTGGTGGCCGACCTGCCTTTTGGCAGCTACCAGCAGAGCACCGCGCAGGCCGTCGAAAGCGCCGTGGCGCTGATGCAGGCCGGCGCGCAGATGGTCAAGCTCGAAGGCGGCGGCTGGACGGTGCCCGTGGTGGCCGCGCTGGTGGAGCGCGGCATCCCCGTGTGTGCGCACCTGGGGCTCACGCCGCAGTCGGTGCACGCCTTGGGCGGCTGGCGGGTGCAGGGCCGCGACGAAGCAGCGGCCGCGCAGCTGCTGGCCGATGCGCAGGCGCTGGCCGAGGCCGGCGCCGCGATGATGGTGCTGGAACTGGTGCCCAGCGCGCTGGCCGCGCGGGTGCAGCAGGCCGTGAACATCCCGATGATCGGCATCGGTGCCGGGCCGGGCACGGCGGGGCAGGTGCTGGTGCTGCACGACATGCTGGGATTGAACGGCCAGAACGTGCCGCGTTTCGTGCGCAACTTCATCGCCGATGTCGGCCCGGCCGACAACCCGGTGCAAGAGGCCGTGCGCCGCTACGTGGCCGCGGTGAAGGACGGCAGCTTCCCCGACCCCGTGGCTCACGGCTACCAGTGATGCAGATCGTCAAGAGCATCGCAGCGCTGCGCGAGGCGTTGCTGGGCCGGCCGGCGCCGGCTTTCGTGCCCACGATGGGCAACCTGCACGACGGCCACCTGGCCCTGGTGCGCCAGGCGCGTGCGGCCGTGGGCCCGCAAGTGCCGGTGGTGGCCAGCATCTTCGTCAACCGCCTGCAGTTCGCACCGCACGAAGATTTCGACAGCTACCCGCGCACCTTCGAGCGCGACTGCGCACTGCTGCAGCAAGAAGGCAACGATCTCGTCTTCGCGCCCGACGAGGCCGAGCTCTACCCCGAGCCGCAGACCGTGAAGGTGCACCCGCCTGCGGCGCTGGCCGACATGCTGGAAGGTGCTTTCCGCCCCGGCTTTTTCGTCGGCGTGAGCACGGTGGTGTTGAAGCTCTTCAACGCCGTGCAGCCGCGCGTGGCTGTGTTCGGCAAGAAGGACATGCAGCAGCTGATGGTCATCCGCCACATGGTGCGCCAGCTGGCCTTGCCGGTGCAGGTGCTGGCCGGTGAGACCGCGCGGGCCGACGATGGCCTGGCGCTCAGCTCGCGCAACGGCTACCTCTCGTCCGCTGAGCGCGCCGAGGCTCCGGCGCTGGCGCAGGCCCTGCGCGCCTTGGCCGCGGCAGTGCAGGCCGGCCGGCGCGACTTTGACGCGCTGGAAGCTCAAGCCCTGGCCACGCTGCGCAGCCGCGGCTGGGCACCTGACTACGTGGCCTTGCGTCGCCAGGCCGACCTGGGCATGCCGCAGCCGGGCGCTGGCGAGCCGCTGGTGGTGCTGGCCGCCGCGCGGCTGGGCCGCACGCGGCTGATCGACAACCTCGAACTCGCCGCGCGTTCCTGAGCCCCCGCCGAGGCCCGACCCCCGGTGCGGGCTAAGCGCCTGGGGTCTTCCCTTCGCTAGAGTGCGGTCTCTCTTGTCCTCTTGATGAACTGGATCTGCCCATGAGCGCCTTCTCCTTGCTTGAACAACTGCTCAAGTCCGGCATGCCTGCGGCCGGCAGCCCGCAGCGCAGCGACCTCGGCAAGTACGCCGGCGGTGCCGCCGTGGGCGGCGTGCTGGGCCTGCTGATGGGCAGCAAGCGTGGCCGCAGCATGGGCGGCACGGCGCTGAAGTACGGCAGTGTCGCGGCCCTGGGCGCGCTGGCCTGGAAGGTCTACCAAGACCACCAGGCCAAGCAGACCGCCGCAAGCGCGCCCGCGGCACCGCGTGCGCCCATCGACATCACACCGCGGCCCTACAGCGCGCCGGCCAGCTTCGCCGCGCTGCCCGCCCCGCAGCTGGAAGCCCACAGCCAGGCCATGCTCAAGGCGCTGATCGCCGCGGCCAAGGCCGACGGCCACATGGACGAGCGTGAACGCGGCCTGGTGCACGCCGAGCTGCAGCGCATCGAGGCCGACGCGGCCACACGCGCCTGGGTCGATGCCGAACTCGCGCGCCCGGTGGAGCCGGCCGAGGTGGCCGCTGCGGCCACCGGCCCCGAGATGGCCGCCGAGATCTACCTGGCCAGCGTGTTGGTGGTCGACCAGACCACCACGATGGAGCGCGCTTACCTCGACGCGCTGGCGCGTGAACTGCGCCTGGCGCCCACCTTGAAGGCCGATCTCGAAGCGCGCGCTGCAGCGGCCTGAAGGTGGTTTGATGGCCGCCTGAACGCGGGGCCTGCAGCGGCGGTGGGCTGCTGGCCTGTCGCAGCCTTGTCATCGGCGCTCCCTAAGGTGCGGGGTACACCCCTTACACCTGCAGGAGAGAGCCCCATGTCCACGTCTTCGCGCACCCTGGCCGCCCGTAGTTTCACCCTCGCGCTCACCCTGGCCGCCACAGGTGCCCAGGCCCAGCTCGCTTTCACCGAAGTGGCGCCCTGGAGCAGCGGCAACTCGCCGGTGGCGGCCGACTGGTTCGAGATCACCAACTTCGGCAGCGTGGCCGTGGATCTCACCGGCTTCCGCATCGATGACAGCTCCAACAGTTTTGCCGCCTCGGCCGCTCTGTCGGGCGTCAGCAGCATCGCACCGGGCCAATCGGTGGTGTTCATCGAAGGCAGCGCGCCGAATGCCAACTTCCTCAGCACCTGGTTCGGGGCCAACGCGCCGGCAGGCCTGTTGATCGGCAGCTACAGCGGCTCGGGCATCGGCCTGAGCACGGGCGGCGACGCGTTGAACCTCTTCAGCGCCGCCGGCACGCTGCTCACGCGCGTGGACTTCGGTGCTTCGCCGGCCAGCGTGCCTTACGCCAGCTTCGACAACGGCACGGGCGCCAGCGGCGTGACGCTGAGCACCTTGTCGGTGGCGGGCCTGAACGGCGCGTTCGTCGCTGCGGCCGGTGGTGAGATCGGCTCGCCCGGCACGGTGGGCGTGGTGCCTGAGCCCGGCACCTGGGCGCTGATGCTGGCGGGTCTGGCCGCGGTGGGCGGCATCGCCCGCCGCCGCGCGGCCTGAAGGGGGTGCTCGCCATGAAAAACGCCGTGCGCACCTTGATCGCCACCGCCGCCGCTGCGCTCACGCTGGCCGCCAGCGGCCCGGCTGCTGCTTCGGGCAGCTCCATCCAGCTTGGCAGCTACGCCCTCACCGGCAACTACAGCATCGACGTGCTTGGCGGCCTCGGCCTGGAAGCCAGCGCCGTGACCTACGCGCGCGACCGCCAATCCCTCTTCATCGTGCCCGATGAAGGCCTGGGCGTGGTGGAGCTCTCGCTCACCGGCCAGACCTTGTCGAGCATGGCCTTCTCGGCCTGGCCGAGCAGCAGCACCAACAACGACGCCGAAGGCCTGGCCTACCTGGGCAACGGCCTTTTGGTGGTGGCCGAAGAGCGGCTGCAGGACGCCTTTCTCTTCAGCTACCAGGCTGGCGGCAGCGTGAACCTGGCGAATGCGCCCAGCGTGAACTTCGGGCCCACGGTGGGCAACGTCGGCATCGAGGGCATCGCCATCGACCCGCGCGACGGCAGCGTCTTCGTCGTCAAGCAAGACAACCCGGTGCAACTGCGCGGCGGCGTGGCCAGCTTCTCGCTGGGCGGCGGCAGCTTCGTCGAGACCCTGGGTTTCAGCGGCGCAAGCAGCCTCTTCGGGCTGAACAGCTTGTCTGATGTGGCGTCGCTGGGCGGTGTGGATGCGCTGGCCGGCACGGCCGCGGCCAACAACCTGTTGCTGCTGAGCCTGGATTCCCGCCGCCTGGTCGAGATCGACCGCGCCGGCAATCTGCTGTCCAGCCTGGACCTGGGCGGCCTCACCGCCCAGTCCATCGAGGGCGTGACCATCGACCAGAACGGTGTCATCTACCTCGTGGCCGAAGACAGCGGCACGCCGAACTCGCGCCTGCTCGTGTTGAGCCCGGTGCCCGAGCCCGGCAGCTGGCTGCTGATGGGCGCCGGCTTGTGGGCGGTGGCCGCCGTGGCGCAGCGCCGCCGCCGGCGGCACGGCTGAAGCCGCGCGCTCAGACCGACTCAGGCCGCCGCACGCAGCGCGGCGGCTGTGCTCTCGGCGCGCGGCCGCCCGGCGCCCAGGCAGCTGACCAAGGCCTCCACGAGCGCGCCGCCGTTCATGCCGCGGTCCACGGCCATCACGTGGGCCGCGGCCAGGGGCTGGCCGGGCGTGGTGCCCAGCGCCGCGTGCACGGCGCCGTGGTCGGTCTGGCCGTCCACCAGGAACACCGTGCGTGCCAGCGCGCCGCACTGGTGCAGCTGCGCCAGTTCCCAGGCCGTGCCGCGACGTTCGGCGTGGAAGCCACGCAGGTCGACCACCACCGCGTCGCAGCCCTGCAGCAGGCGCTGCACGGCCTCTTGCCACATGTCTGCGAAACAGAAGTACTCGTTCACGCGGTAGCGGCCATCGGGGTCGGGCTGGTCGTCCAGCGCGGCCACGCGGCGGTGCAGGGTGGCGCTGTCGGCGATGAAGCTGTCGCGCAGACGGCCGCGCAGGAAGGCCGCTGCCTTGGCGGGGTCGATGGTGTGCGCGGCCATGTCGGTGCCGCCGATCAGCACGATGGGGCCGATGAAGCGCCAGCGGTATTCCAGCTCGTCCATCAGGCGCTCGCCGCGGCTGTCCTGCGCAAACACGCGCAGCACCAGCAGCCGCCGGTTGCTGGCCAGCGGCTGCAGGCCATAACGCGTGACGAGCCAGTACACCAGCAAGGCCAGCGCGCTGGCGCCGGCCAGTTGCAGGTTGCTGGGGTCGATGAGCGAGGCGCCCTGGAACATGGTCTCGATGGCCATGGCCACGCCAGAAACCGCCAGCATCCAGCTGAACACCTGGAATTGCGCGTCGCTGAACACTTTCTGCGCGTAGGCCAGGCCTATCCAGCTGAGCATGAAAAACGCCCCCACGCCGCCCAGGCCCAGCGCGCCGCCGATGATGGCGCTGCGCGCCAGGGTGTTGTCCGGCTGCAGCAGGTCCCAGGCCAGCGCGCCCGTGCCCAGCGCCACGACGAAGATGGAGAGCAGCGCCGCGCCCAGCAGCGGCACCAGCGTGCGCTTGATGCGGTCGACCATGGTCAAGAAGCACAGGGCGATGGCCACCAGCGCGATGAAACAAGACGACAGCAGTTTCAACAGCACCGGGTGCTGCACGAAGTTCATCGCCACCAGCATGGGGCCCAGCACCAGCAGCGCCGCCGGCAGCTTGAACTTCCAGCCCCACACCAGCGCCATCGCCGCCAGCCGGCGCCCCCAGGCCGCCGGGGCCCAGGCGCGCAGCAGCACACCCAGCGCGGTGAGCGCCGCGACCCCGCCCAAGGCCCAGAGCGCTGCATAACGGCCGCCAGCGCCGGCCAGCGAGGTGACGATGGCCTGCATGGCGAAAGCCGCGAAGGTGGCCGGTGCGAAGTACACCCAGAACAGCCGCCCGAAACGCGCGGCCGACACGCCCAGCAGCACCACCGGCCCGCAGAAGGCGGCGAACATGAAGAAGGAGATCGCCCACGAGAGCAGCCCGTCGCCTGGGTTCTCGAAACGGTAGAAGAAGGCCGTGGCCGCCATCGCCGAGTACAGCGTCAGCACGCCCAGCAGCACGGCCAGCACGCGTCGGCGCTGGCGGTCGATGGCTTTCAGCAGGGCCTTGCCGTGCATCGGGGCCGCGGCCGCAGCGGCACGGCCTGGCGCCGCCGCCGCCGGCGCCATCATGAAGCCGCGCAGCCGCCGCCGGTACAGCCGCAGCACCCAGGGCGCACTCAGTTGCGCCAGCACCATCACCACGATGCCCAGCCAGGTGAAGGCCACGCTCAGGTCCGGCGCCTCGGCCGGCGAGGGCGCAGAGGCTGCCAGGGCGGCGGCGGTGAGGGTGTCCATGGGGCGCGGACAATGTAGGCCATGACGCGCCCCGACACACCCCCTACCGTGGCCCCTGCCGTCGTTGCTGCCGCGCCGGCCGATCTGCCCTTCAGCCCCGCGGCCGAGCGCAACGCGCCGCACATCCTGCGCGTGCTGCAAGGCTGGCTGCCGCCCGAGGCCGCGGTGCTGGAGATCGCCAGCGGCACCGGCCAGCACGCCTTGCACTTCGCGCAGGTGCAGCCGCGGTGGCGCTGGTGGCCCACCGAAGCGCAGGCCGCGTCACTGCCGGTGCTGCAGGCCCGTTGCGCGGGCCTGGCGAACGTGCAGGCCGCGCAGGTGCTGGACGTGATGGCGCCGGCCTGGCCTGTGCCCGCGGGCGCCTTCGATGCCGTGGTGGTGGCCAACCTGCTGCACATCTCGCCGTGGCCGGCCACGGCGGCCTTCTTCCGCGGCGCGGCCCAGGTGCTGCGACCGGGCGGCTGCGTGGCGGTCTACGGCCCTTTCGTGGTGCCGGGCGAGGCGCTGGCGCCCAGCAACGCGGCTTTCGACGTCGACCTGCGCGCGCGCGACCCTCGCTGGGGCCTGCGCTCGCTGCACGACGTGCAGGCCGAGGCGCTGGCTGCCGGCCTGCGCCTGGACGAACGCCGCGACATGCCGGCCAACAACCTGCTGTTGCGTTGGGTGCGGGTCTGAGGCTTCACCGAAAGCGAAGCCTCGGTTGATAATCCCCGGAACATGACGCCGGCCGCGAAGGCTAAGCTCTGTGCTGCAGGGTGCCTGCGGTGCTCGGCTCACCGGCCGGCACCGAGCCCGCGGCCCCCACGCCCACCGGTGTGAGGGGCAGCCCCGGCGGTGGCACCCTGCAACCCCGCCCTAGGCGCACCGCGCCCCATGCGTTTCGACCTCACCACGCTCAACCTCGTGCTTGCCATCGCCGACACCCGCAGCATCACGCGCGGCGCCGAGCGTGAGCATCTGGCGTTGGCCGCCGCCAGCAAGCGCCTGAGCGACCTCGAAGCCCGCTTCGGCGTGCCGCTGTTCGAGCGCCACGCGCGCGGCGTGCTGCCCACCGAAGCCGGCCGCGCGCTCGTGCGCCACGTGCGCAGCCTGCACGCCAGCCTGCACGCGCTGGAAAGCGAGGTGGTGGAGTTCTCGCGCGGCATCCAGGGCCACCTGCGCATCGCGGCCAACGCCGGCGCCATCAGCGAGTGCCTGCCGCCCGACCTGGCGGCGTTTTCGCAGGCGCACCCCAAGATCCGCATCAGCCTGGAAGACCTCACCAGCGCCGACATCCAGGCCGCGGTGGCCGAAGGCCGTGCCGACGTGGGCATCTTCGTGGCGCCTGTGCTCGACAACCGACTCGACACGCGCACCTACCGCCACGGCGCCTTGGCCGCGATGGTGCCGGCCGACCACGTGCTGGCCACACGCAGCGAGGTGGCCTTCGACGACCTGCTCGACCACGACATCGTCGGCCTGCACCAGGGTGCCGCCGTGCACGAACTGATGCGCGCCGAGGCCGAAGGCCAGGGCCGCGTGCTGAAGGCGCGGTTGCAGGTGCGCGGCTTCGACGCCATCGCGCAGCTGGTGGAAGCCGGCCTGGGCGTGGCCGTGATGCCCGCTGCCGTGGCGCAGCGTTTTGCGCAGCTCTTCCGCGTGCAGGTGCTGCCGATGCGCGACGCCTGGGCGCAGCGCAGCTACCTGCTGGGCGTGCGCCGCCAAGAAGTGCTGCCCACCGTGGTGCAGCGTTTTGTCGATGCGCTGTGCCCCGCCCCACTTTCTTCTTCAGGAGACCCCCAGCCATGACCGCCAGGACGCTCTACGACAAGCTGTGGGACGAACACGTCGTCCACACCGAAGAAGACGGCACCGCCGTGCTCTACATCGACCGCCACCTCGTGCACGAGGTGACCAGCCCGCAGGCCTTCGAGGGCCTGCGCCTGGCCGGGCGCAAGGTGTGGCGCGTGAGCAGCATCGTGGCCACGGCCGACCACAACACGCCCACCACGGGCTGGGAGCTGGGGCTGAACGGCATCACCGACACGGTGAGCAAGCTGCAGATCACCACGCTGGACGCCAACATCCGCGCCAGCGGTGCCGCGGCCTACTTCCCCTTCATGGACAAGCGCCAAGGCATCGTGCACGTGATCGGCCCCGAGAACGGCGCCACGCTGCCGGGCATGACGGTGGTGTGCGGCGACAGCCACACCAGCACGCACGGCGCCTTCGGGGCGCTGGCGCACGGCATCGGCACCAGCGAGGTCGAGCATGTGATGGCCACGCAGACGCTGCTGGCCAAGAAGGCCAAGAACATGCTGGTGAAAGTGGAAGGCGCGCTCGGCCGTGGCGTCACCGCCAAGGACGTGGTGCTGGCCATCATCGGCAGGATTGGCACCGCCGGCGGCACGGGCTACACCATCGAGTTCGGCGGCAGCGCCATCCGCAGCCTGAGCATGGAAGGCCGCATGACGGTGTGCAACATGGCCATCGAGGCCGGTGCGCGTGCGGGTCTGGTGGCGGTGGACGACAAGACCATCGCCTACTGCCAGGGCCGGCCGTTTTCGCCCAAGGGCGTGGAGTGGGAGCAGGCCGTGGCGCACTGGCGCACGCTGCACAGCGACCCCGGCGCGCACTTCGACGCCGTGGTGGAACTTGACGCGGCGCAGATTCAGCCGCAAGTGACCTGGGGCACCAGCCCAGAGATGGTGCTGCCCGTGGACGGCCGCGTGCCCGACCCCGACAAGGAAAAAGACGCCACCAAGCGCAGCGCCATCGAGCGTGCGCTGGTCTACATGGGCCTGCAGCCCAACAAGGCCATCACCGACATCCGCATCGACAAGGTCTTCATCGGCAGCTGCACCAACAGCCGCATCGAAGACCTGCGCGAGGCGGCTGCAGTCGTCAAGCGTGTGGGCCAGAAGGTGGCCGGCAACGTGAAGCTGGCGCTCGTGGTGCCCGGGTCGGGCCAGGTGAAGGCGCAGGCCGAAGCCGAGGGCCTGCACGAGATCTTCAAGGTCGCGGGCTTCGAATGGCGCGAGCCCGGCTGCAGCATGTGCCTGGCGATGAACGCCGACCGCCTGGAGCCCGGCGAACGCTGCGCCAGCACCAGCAACCGCAATTTCGAAGGCCGCCAGGGCGCGGGGGGGCGCACCCACCTCGTCAGCCCCGCGATGGCCGCCGCGGCCGCGCTGAACGGCCACTTCGTCGATGTCCGGAGGATTGTTTGATGGATGCCTTCACCCTGCACACGGGCCTGGTGGCCCCGATGGACCGCGCCAACGTCGACACCGACGCCATCATCCCCAAGCAGTTCCTGAAGAGCATCGCGCGCAGCGGCTTCGGGCCTAACTTGTTCGATGAGTGGCGTTACCTTGACCCGGGTGAGCCCGGCCAAGACCCGGCCAGCCGCAAGCCGAACCCTGATTTCGTGCTGAACCAGCCGCGGTATCACGGAGCTTCTGTCTTGCTGGCACGCCAGAACTTCGGCTGCGGCAGCAGCCGCGAGCACGCGCCCTGGGCGCTGCAGCAGTACGGCTTCCGCGCCATCCTGGCGCCGAGCTTTGCCGATATCTTCTTCAACAACTGCTTCAAGAACGGCTTGCTGCCTATTCAGCTGAGCGAAGCGCAGATGGACCGCCTCTTCGACGAAGCGGCCGCCTTCCCCGGCTACCAGCTCACCATCGACCTGCCGCGCCAGGTGGTGGTGAAGCCCGACGGCAGCGAGCTGCCCTTCGAGGTGCAGGCCTTCCGCAAGTACTGCCTGATCAACGGCTTCGACGACATCGGCCTGACGCTGCGGCACCAAGACAAGATCAAGGCCTTCGAAGCCGAACGTTTGGCGCGCCTGCCCTGGCTGGCCCACACCGGCCTCTGAACGAGAAGCGAACACACCCATGAGCATGAAGATCGCCATCCTGCCGGGCGACGGCATCGGAACCGAGATCGTGGCCGAGGCCGTGAAGGTGATGCAGGTGCTGGACTTGCCCTTCGAGACCGAAACCGCGCTCGTCGGCGGCGCCGCCTACGAGGCCCACGGCCACCCGCTGCCCGAGAGCACGCTGCAACTGGCCAAAGACGCCGACGCCATCCTCTTCGGCGCCGTGGGCGACTGGAAGTTCGACAAGCTGGAGCGCGCGCTGCGCCCCGAGCAGGCCATCCTGGGCTTGCGCAAGCACCTGGGGCTGTTCGCGAACTTTCGGCCGGCGCTGTGTTATCCGCAGCTCACGCACGCATCGAGCCTGAAGCCCGAACTCGTGGCGGGCCTGGACATCCTGATCATTCGGGAACTGACCGGCGACATCTACTTCGGCCAACCGCGCGGCCGCCGCACCGCGGTGGACGGGCACTTCCCCGGCGCCGAAGAAGCCTTCGACACCATGCGCTACAGCCGGCCGGAGATCGAGCGCATCGCGCACGTCGCTTTCCAGGCCGCGCGCAAACGCAGCAAGAAGGTCACCAGCGTCGACAAGGCCAACGTGCTGGAAACCTTCCAGTTCTGGAAGGACGTGGTCACCGAGGTGCACGCCGCGCACTACCCCGATGTCGAGCTGCAGCACATGTATGTCGACAACGCGGCGATGCAGCTCGTGAAGGCGCCCAAGGCATTCGACGTGGTCTTCACCGGCAACATGTTCGGCGACATCCTCAGCGACGAGGCCGCCATGCTCACCGGCAGCATCGGCATGCTGCCGAGCGCATCGCTCGACAAGAACAACAAGGGCCTCTACGAACCCAGCCACGGCAGCGCGCCCGACATCGCTGGCAAGGGCGTGGCCAACCCGCTGGCTACAATCCTGAGCCTTGCCATGATGCTGCGCTACACCCTCCAGCAACCCGCCGCCGCCGAGCGCGTGGAAGCCGCCGTGCAGGCCGTGCTGAGCGCCGGCCTGCGCACCGGCGACATCTGGAGCGAAGGCACCACCAAAGTGGGCACGCAGGCCATGGGCGACGCGGTCATCGCGGCCCTCACCGGCAAAACCATCACCACCATTACGAAGAGCTGAAGCTCTCGGATCGTCTCGCCCCCACTTCTGGACCCCGGCGATACGGCCGGGGCAGCAGCAGGGGTCCGGACAACGTGGAAAGGCAAGACTGAGATGGCACTCGTAGGATTGGTCGGCTGGCGCGGCATGGTCGGCAGCGTGCTGATGGACCGCATGCAGGCCGAGGGCGACTTCGCGCTCATCGAACCGCTGTTCTTCAGCACCAGCAACGCGGGCGGCGCGGCCCCCGCGCAGGCGAAGAACGAGACCAAGCTGCAAGACGCGCACGACATCGAGGCGCTCAAGCGCTGCGACATCGTGCTGACCTGCCAGGGCGGCGACTACACCAGCGCCGTCTACCCGAAGCTGCGCGCCGCGGGCTGGAACGGCCACTGGATCGACGCCGCCAGCACGCTGCGCATGAACAGCGACGCTGTCATCGTGCTCGACCCGGTGAACCTGCCGGTCATCAAGCAGGCGCTGGCCGCCGGCGGCCGCAACTGGATAGGCGGCAACTGCACCGTCAGCTGCATGCTGATGGGCGTGGGCGCGCTCTACAAGGCCGGCCTCGTCGAGTGGATGAGCACGCAGACCTACCAGGCCGCCAGCGGCGGTGGCGCGCAGCACATGCGCGAGTTGCTCACGCAGTACGGCACGCTCAACGCGGCGGTGAAGCCGCTGCTCGACGACCCCAAGAGCGCCATCCTGGAGATCGACCGCCAGGTCATCGCCAAGCAACGTTCCCTCTCCGCCATTGAGACCGCCAACTTCGGCGTGCCGCTCGGCGGCTCGCTCATTCCCTGGATCGACAAGGATCTGGGCAACGGAATGAGCAAGGAAGAGTGGAAAGGCATGGCCGAGACCAACAAGATCCTCGGCCAGGGTGAAGGTTTCAGCGCGCCGGCCGTGCCGGTGGACGGCTTCTGCGTGCGCGTGGGCGCCATGCGCTGCCACAGCCAGGCCTTGACGCTGAAGCTGAAGAAGGACGTGCCCGTGGCCGACATCGAGGCCCTGATCGCCGCCGACAACGCCTGGGTGCAGGTGGTGCCGAACACGCGCGAGGCCACGCTGCAGCACCTCACGCCCGTGGCCGTGACGGGCACCATGACCATCCCCGTGGGCCGCATCCGCAAGCTGGCCATGGGCCCCGAGTACGTGGGCGCCTTCACCATCGGCGACCAACTGCTCTGGGGGGCGGCCGAGCCGCTGCGCCGCATGCTGCGCATCCTGCTGGACGCTTGATCCTGCACTCGACGCCCGCCGCGCCACCCCTGCGCGACGGGCCGTTGCCCCTTGGCAACAAGGTGCAACGGCCGCCGAAACAAAGCATTTCGCCCGCTGTTCATCAGCCTCTGCGTGAGCTTGCGCGCGTATATGCTTGATACTGTTGCGATTTCTGTCACACGACGGGCCCATCCGGGGCCCGGATCCGCGTGACCTGAAGGGACAGCGGTCGGCTTCCGCGTGAGCCGTGTCCGTCCTGCGTGGGGGAAAGCCTTGAATCAAAGTCCGACGAAAGCCGCGCGGTTTGCGCTCCGTGGGGTGGCGCTGGCCGCTGCCTGCCTGTGGGCCACGCACGCCTCTGCCCTGGGCCTGGGTCGGCTGAGCGTCACGTCTGCGCTGGGTGAGACGCTGCGGGCGGAGATCGAAGTCACGAGCATCACGCCGGAGGAGGCTTCGTCGCTGCAGCTGCGCGTGGCACCGTCCGAAGCCTTCCGCGCCGCGGGTGTCGACTACAACGCCGTGCTGCCTTCGGCCACCGTCACGCTCGTGCGCCGTCCCGATGGCCGCTCGGTGGTGCGCATCACCAGTGATCGCGCGGTGCTCGAGCCCTTTGTCGACGTGATCATCGAAGCCTCGTGGACCAGCGGCCGGCTGGTGCGTGAATACACGATGCTCTTCGACCCGCCGAGCTCGCGCGTGGCGCAGCAGGCGCCGGCCGCACCGGCCACCGCGCCGGTGATGACCCCGGCCCCCGTGCCTGCCGCAGCCCCTGCGCCGGCCCCGCAGGCCGCAGCGCCTGCAACCGCGCCAGTGCGCAGCACGCCGCGTGCACCTGCCACGCCGGCCGAGCCGCCGCGGCCACCTGTGGCCGGTGCGGCACCGGCCGCTGCGTCCGGCACTGCTGCCAACGAGGTGCGCGTGCGCGCTGGCGATTCGCTCTCGCGCATCGCCACCCGCACGCAGCGCCCGGGTGTGTCGCTCGATCAGATGCTGGTCTCGCTGTTCCGTGGCAACCCGCAGGCCTTCGCCGGCGACAACATGAACCGGCTGAAGTCGGGCGCGGTGCTGTCGGTACCGTCCGCCGAGCAGGCAGGGGGCATCACCGCTGCCGAGGCGCGCGAGGTCATCCAGGCCCAGAGCGCCGATTTCGCCGCCTACCGCCAGCGGTTGGCTGGCGGCACCACCACCGAAGCCGAGGCCGGCGCCGGCCGCCAGGCCCGCGGCCAGGTGCAGACCCAGGTGGACGACCGCAAAGCCGCTGCCGGGCCCGCCCCCGACCGCCTGAAGCTCAGCCAGGGCGGCACGAAGGCCTCGGCGCCCGAGGCGCGGGCTTCGACCGAAACCCAGAAACGTGACGAAGCCGCGCGCCTGGCCGAACTGGCGCGCAACGTCGAAGAACTCAAGCGCCTGCAGGGGGCCACGGCCACCACCGGGCCCGCGCCAGCGGCGCCTGCGCCGGCCCCGGCTGCCGCACCGGCCCCGGTGCCAGCGCCTACCGTGACCGCGGCAGCGCCGCCGGCCCCAGCGCCCGCTGCGGCCCCGGCCCCTGCGGCCAAGCCGCCCGTGGCTGCACCGGCACCGGCGCCCGCCACCGCCGAGGGCGGCAGCCTCATCGACAGCCTGCTCGACAACTCGCTGCTGCTGCCCGGCGCTGGGGTGCTGGTGGCCTTGCTCGCGGGCCTGGGCCTCTACCGCCTGCGCTCGCGCCGCAAGCCGGCGGGCGAGACCTCCTTCCTCGAAAGCCGCCTGCAGCCCGACTCCTTCTTCGGTGCCAGCGGTGGCCAGCGCATCGACACGCGCGATGCCGCCGCCACCGGCAACTCGTCGATGAGCTACTCCTTGAGCCAGCTCGACGCGATCGGCGACGTCGATCCGGTGGCCGAGGCCGATGTGTACCTGGCCTATGGCCGCGACCTGCAGGCCGAGGAGATCTTGAAAGAAGCGATGCGCGCCACGCCGGAGCGCATGGCCATCCGCAGCAAGCTGCTGGAGGTCTACGCCAAGCGCCGCGACATCAAGGCTTTTGAACTGCTGGCCACCCAGCTCTTCAACCTGACACACGGCGAAGGCGAAGACTGGCAGAAGGCGCAAGAGCTGGGCCGCGGCATCGACCCGGACAACCTGCTCTACACGCCGGGCGGCCAGCCTGAAGAGGTGCGGGCTGCGGGCGGCGTGATGATGCCCGACGCCCTCGGTGCCTCGACGCAGCCCTACACCGCGCCGGCCTCGCCGCCGGCCTTCGAGCCTGCCGTGGACGCGACGCTCGATTCGCGGCTCGACTCGCGCCTGGACGAGCCGGTGGACACCAGTTCCGGCCTCGACCTCGATCTCGGTTTCGACATGCCCGACGCGCCGGCCTCTGCGCCCGTGCCCATCACCGAAACCACGCAGCCCTTCACCACCGCCGCGCAGATGGGCGGCGACGATGCGCTCGATTTCAGCCTCGAGCCTGCGGATGACCCCAAGACCGTGCCGGTGCAGCGCAACGTGGCGCCCCCGCAGCCGGCCGATGACGGCCTCGATTTTGACCTCGGCGCGCTCAGCAACGAGCCCGTCACCATTGCCATCAAACCGCCGGCCGCGGCACCGGCCGACGCCGGCCTGGACTTCGGCGAGTTCTCCATCGGCGGCGAAGCCCTGACACCGCCCGACGGCGCCGACGCTGGTGCCGACGATCCCAACGATCCGCTGGCGCGCAAGCTCGAACTGGCCGAAGAGTTCCGCCAGATCGGTGACCTGGAAGGTGCGCGCGACCTGCTCGAAGAGGTGGTGGCCAAGGGCGCCGGCCCGCTGCAGGCCAAGGCCCAGGGCATGCTCGACAAGCTGATGTGAACCAGCGCCTCCGCCAACGCGGGGGCGCCGCCTGATGCGCATCGCACTCGGCATCGGCTACCGCGGCCAGCGTTATCACGGCTGGCAATCCCAGCCGGACGGCCGCACCGTGCAGGACGAGCTGGAGCTGGCGCTGTCGGCCTTCGTCACGCGGCCTATCGACACCGTCTGCGCTGGCCGCACCGATGCCGGTGTGCACGGCTTGAACCAGGTGGTGCACCTCGACACCGAGATCGAGCGGCCCGCCTTCTCGTGGGTGCGCGGCACCAACCGCTACCTGCCGGCCGACATCGCCGTGCAGTGGGCGCAGCGGGTGCCCGACAGCTTCCACGCGCGCAACAGCGCGCGCGGCCGGCGTTACCGCTTCGTGTTGCTGGAATCGGCCGTGCGGCCGGCGCTGGAGCAAGGCCTGGTGGGCTGGGTCTTCCGGCCGCTGGACGGCGAGGCCATGCGCAGCGCTGCCGCCGCGCTGATCGGCACGCACGACTTCACCAGCTTCCGCGCCGCGAACTGCCAGAGCCCCACGCCTGTGAAGACGCTGCGGGCCATCGAGGTCCGCCGGCGTGGCGCCTACTGGTCCTTCGAATTCGACGCCAACGCCTTTCTGTACCACATGGTGCGCAACATCATGGGGTGCCTGGTGGCCGTGGGGCAGGGGCGCGAAAGCCCGGTCTGGATGGCCGAGGTGCTGGCCGCGCGCAGCCGTGACGCCGCCGCGCCCACCTTCCCCCCGGACGGGCTGTACTTCGTGGGGCCGTACTACGATGAAGTGCTGCGCATTCCCGCGCATACGCCAGCAGCCGATTGGCTGCCCTGAAGGACGCCTTGCCCCGCACCCGCATCAAGATCTGTGGCCTCACGCGCGAGGCTGATGTCGACGAGGCCCTGGAGGCCGGCGCCGATGCGCTGGGCTTCGTGCTGTACCCGAAAAGCGCCCGCCATGTGACGCTGGCGCGCGCCACGGAGCTGGTGGCGCGCATGCCGCCCTTCGTCACGCCAGTGCTGCTGCTGGTGAACGCCTCGCCGCACGATGTGCGCCTGGCCACCGAGGCGCTGCCGCAGGCGCTGCTGCAATTCCACGGCGACGAAACCCCCGCGCAGTGCGAGGCCGCGGGCGTGCCTTACCTTCGCGCCGCACGCATGGGCGCAGACGGCCTGGTGGCCTACCCCCACGAGGGCAGGGCGCAGACCGCTTTGTTAGACTTCGCGCAGCTGTTTTCCAGCGCACAGGCCCTGCTGCTCGACGCCCACGTCGAGGGTTTCGGTGGGGGCGGGAAGGTCTTCGATTGGTCACAGATTCCACCAAGCGTGCCCCTTCCGGTCGTTTTGTCTGGTGGGTTGAATCCTGCCAACGTGACCGATGGGGTGTTGAACGTCCGGCCTTGGGCCGTTGACGTGAGCACCGGCGTGGAGATCAGCAAGGGCGTCAAGAGCGGCCCGCTGATGCGCCGGTTCTGCAAGGCGGTGCGGGAAGCTGACGACCGGCTCGGCACCTGACCCGGCCTGCTGGCGCTGTACGCGCCGCGGCCACAGCCAAGGAATCACCCCATGTTGAACTACCAGCAGCCCGACGCCCGCGGGCGTTTCGGCCCCGTCGCCGGCCCGGCCACCAGCAATTACTACGGCGGCACCTTTGTCTCCGAGACGCTCATCCACGCGCTGCGTGAGCTGGAGCACGCCTACGCGAAGTACCGCGAAGACCCCGAGTTCGTCGCCGAATTCCGGCACGAGCTGAAGCACTTCGTCGGCCGCCCGAGCCCGATCTACCACGCGGCCCGTTTGAGCCGCGAAATCGGCGGCGCACAGATCCACCTCAAGCGCGAAGACCTCAACCACACCGGCGCGCACAAGGTGAACAACACCATCGGCCAGGCGCTGCTGGCGCGCCGCATGGGCAAGCCGCGCGTGATCGCCGAAACCGGCGCCGGCCAGCACGGCGTGGCCACCGCCACCATCTGCGCGCGCTACGGCATGGAATGTGTCGTCTACATGGGCAGCGAAGACGTCAAGCGCCAGAGCCCCAACGTCTACCGCATGCACCTGCTGGGCGCCAAGGTGGTGCCGGTGGAATCGGGCAGCAAGACCTTGAAGGACGCGCTGAACGAAGCGCTGCGCGACTGGGTGACGAACGTGGAGAACACCTTTTACATCATCGGCACCGTGGCCGGCCCGCACCCCTACCCGATGATGGTGCGCGATTTCCAGAGCGTCATCGGCGACGAGTGCCTGACGCAGATGCCCGAGCAGATCGGCCGGCAGCCCGATGCCGTCATCGCCTGCGTGGGCGGCGGCAGTAATGCGATGGGCATGTTCTACCCCTACATTCCGCACGAAGGCACGCGCCTGATCGGCGTGGAAGCAGCAGGCGAGGGCATCGCCAGCGGCAAACACGCGGCCAGCCTCTCGGCCGGCACGCCGGGTGTGCTGCACGGCAACCGCACCTACCTGCTGCAAGACGCCAACGGCCAGATCACCGAGACGCACAGCATCAGCGCCGGCCTCGACTATCCCGGCGTCGGCCCCGAGCACGCCTACCTGAAGGACATCGGCCGCGCCGAGTACGTGGGCGTGACGGACACCGAGGCGCTCTCGGCCTTCCACCGCCTGTGCCGCACCGAAGGCATCATCCCCGCGCTGGAAAGCAGCCACGCCGTGGCCCACGCGATGAAGCTGGCCTCCACCATGCGCCCTGACCAGCACCTGCTCGTGAACCTGAGCGGCCGCGGCGACAAGGACATCGGCACCGTGGCCGACCTCACCGGCGCCGAGTTCTACTGCCGGCCCAGCTGCCGCGGGCAAAGCGTGAAAGGCGGAAACGTCGGAGGCCAAGCATGAGCCGCATTCCCGCCGTGATGGCCGCGCTGAAGGCCCAGGGCCGCCCGGCGCTCATCCCCTACGTCACCGCCGGTGACCCCTACGCCGACCTCACGCCGCAGATCATGCTGGCGCTGGCCGAAGGCGGCGCCGACATCATCGAGCTGGGCGTGCCCTTCAGCGACCCGATGGCCGACGGCCCCGTCATCCAGAAGGCCAGCGAACGTGCGCTCGCCCGCGGCATCGGCGCCACGCAGGTGCTGGACATGGTGCGCACCTTCCGCCGCAGCAACAGCACCACGCCCGTGGTGCTGATGGGCTACGCCAACCCGGTGGAGGCCTACGACCACCGCCACGGCCCCGGCCGCTTCATCACCGATGCGCGCGAGGCGGGCGTGGACGGCCTGCTGGTGGTGGACTACCCGCCCGAAGAATGCGAGGGCTTCGCCGAGCAGCTGAAGGCCGCCGGCCTGGACCTGATCTTCCTGCTGGCGCCCACCAGCACCGAAGACCGCATGGCCCAGGTGGGCCGCATTGCCAGCGGCTACGTCTATTACGTGTCGCTCAAGGGCGTGACGGGTGCCGGCCACCTGGACACCGATGCCGTGGCCGAGATGCTGCCGCGCATCCGCCGCCACGTCAGCGTGCCGGTGGGCGTGGGTTTCGGCATCCGCGATGCCGCCACCGCGAAGACCGTGGGCGCGGTGGCCGACGCGGTCGTCATCGGTTCGCGCCTGATCCAGATTCTGGAAACCGAGACGCGCGACAATGCGCCCTTGGCAGCGCGCGCCTTCATGGCGGAGATCCGCGCCGCCCTGGACACCTGAGGAGCTGCCCGCATGAGTTGGCTTGAGAAACTGCTGCCCCCGAAGATCCAGCCCACCGACCCGGCCGAACGCCGCGTCGTGCCCGAGGGGCTGTGGATCAAATGCCCCTCGTGCGAGACGGTGCTCTACAAGACCGACCTGGAGCAGAACCTCAACGTCTGCCCCAAGTGCGACCACCATCACCGCATCGGCGCGCGGGCGCGGCTGGATGCCTTCCTCGACCCCGAGGGCCGCTGGGAGATCGGGCAGGAGGTCATGCCCGTCGATGCGCTGAAGTTCAAGGACAGCAAGAAGTACCCGCAGCGCCTGAAGGCCGCGCTGGAAGCCACCGGCGAGACCGATGCGCTGGTGGTGGTGGGCGGCGCCGTGATGAGCGTGCCCGTGGTGGCCGCCTGCTTCGAGTTCGAGTTCATGGGCGGCAGCATGGGCAGCGTGGTGGGCGAACGTTTTGCCCGCGGCGTGGAAGCCGCGCTGGAGCAGAAGGTGCCCTTCGTGAGCTTCACGGCCACGGGCGGCGCGCGCATGCAGGAGGGCCTGCTGAGCCTGCTGCAGATGGCCAAGACCAACGCCGCGCTCACGCGCCTGGCCAAGGCGAAGCTGCCCTACATCAGCGTGCTGACCGACCCCACCATGGGCGGCGTTTCGGCCAGCTTCGCCTTCGTGGGTGATGTGGTGATCGCCGAGCCGCGCGCGCTGATCGGTTTTGCCGGCCCGCGCGTCATCGAGAACACCGTGCGCGAGAAGCTGCCCGAGGGCTTCCAGCGCGCCGAGTTCTTGCGCGAGAAGGGCGCGCTGGACATGATCATCGACCGCCGCCAGATGCGCGCCACCGTGGCCCGCCTGCTGGCCCTTCTGCAGCGCCAGAGCGCTGACGCCGTAGCTTGACGACGGAGCCCAAGATCAAGTTTCCCGCCGCGGAACCGGCTCCGCCGGGCCGCCAGCGGACGGCCCCCCCGGGGGGTAGCGAGCGCCAGCGAGCTTGGGGGCTCACTGACTGGCTGGCGCATTGCGCGGCCATGCACCCGAAGACCATGGACTTGTCGCTCGAGCGCACCGCCGAGGTGGCGCGCCGGCTCGACATCCGCTTTGCGGTACCCGTCATCACCGTGGCCGGCACCAACGGCAAGGGCAGCACCTGCGCGATGCTGGAAAGCATTGCGCGCCACGCCGGCTACCGCACGGGGCTGTACCAGAAGCCCGAACTCGTGCACTTCGAAGAGCGCTGCCGCCTGAACGGCGCGCCGGTGGCGGCTGACGACCTGGTGCCGCACTTCGCGGCGGTGGAATCGGCGCGTGGGGACATCACGCTCACGCAGTTCGAGTTCAGCACGCTGGCCATCGTGCGGCTGCTCTCGATGGCCGAGGTGGACGTCATCATTCTCGAGGTGGGTCTGGGCGGCCGCTACGACAGCGTCAACGCCTTCGACACCGACTGCGCCGTCATCACCAGCATCGACCTCGACCACATGGAGTGGCTGGGCCCCGACCGCGAGAGCATCGGCCTGGAGAAGGCGCAGATCATGCGGCCCGGCAAGCCTTGCGTGGTGAGCGACCCGCTGCCCCCGGCCAGCGTGGTGCAACACGGCGAAAGCATCGGCGCCGACCTCTGGCTGGTGGGCCGTGACTTCAACCACAGCGGTGACCGCCAGCAATGGGGCTGGGCCGGCCGCGGCCGCCGTTACCACGGCATGAGCTACCCCGCGCTGCGCGGCGCCAACCAGCTCTTGAACGCGGCCGGCGCCATCGCGGCTTTCGAGGCCCTGCGCGAGCGCCTGCCGGTCAACGCCCAGGCCATCCGCACCGGGCTGGCGCTGGTGGAACTGCCCGGCCGTTTCCAGGTGGTGCCCGGCCAGCCGGCGCTGGTGCTGGACGTGGCGCACAACCCGCAGGCCGTGGCGGCGCTGGCGCTCAACCTCGACGCGATGGGCTTCTTCCCGCGCACCCACGCCGTGTTCGGCGCGATGCGCGACAAGGACATCCCAGGCCTGCTGGCCAAGCTGGCGCCGCTGGTGGACGTGTGGCATTGCTGCACCTTGCCCACTGCGCGCGCTGCCACCGCCGATGAACTGGCCGCCAGCGTGCGCGAGGCCAGCGCCGGCCGCGCCGGCGCGGCAGTGGAGGTGCACACCCACGCCAGCCCTGCCGAAGGCCTGCGCGCCGCCGCCGCGGCGGCCGAGCCCGCCGACAGGATCGTGGTCTTCGGTTCCTTCTACACCGTGGGCGGTGTGTTGAAGGACGGCCTGCCCCGCCTGGGCGCCGCCCACGTGGCCTGAACCGGACGGACACCGCATGCGCCTGCCCTTCCTCCGCGCCAAACCCGAGGCCGATGCCAGCAGCCCGGCCCGGGCGCGCAGTGATCGTGCCCGCAGCTTGCCCTCTGCCGAGGCCGCTTCGGCCGATGTGGCCCAGGCCCGCACGCGCGCCCGCCAGCGGCTCGTGGGCGCGCTGGCGCTGCTGGCGGTGGGCGTGGTGGGTTTCCCCTTGCTCTTCGAGACCCAGCCGCGGCCGCTGCCGGTGGACATCCCCATCCGCATGCCCGCCGGCGAGATGGCGCCCGCGCCCACCGGCGCTGCGCCCTCCGCGCTGCGGCCCCTGCCCGTGACGGCTTTGCCGCCCGATGCCGGCAGCGAGATCGCCTTGGCCGACCCGGCGGCCAGCGCCGCCATGGCGCGCGCGGTGGTGACCGCTGCGGTTCCATCACCTGCAGCGGCACCTGCACCGCCGCCGGTAATGCCGCCGGTAGTGCCGCCGGTAGTGCCGGCGGTCACCCCGCCCGCCGCGCTGTCGCGCGCTTCGGCACCGGCCGTGGCGGCGTCTGCGCGGGCCACCACGACCACCGCAGCCGTGGCCGCGCGGCCTGCCGCGTCCGTTCCCAACCCGACGGCGGCGCGGCCCGTGTCCGCCGCGGCCGATGGCGCCCGGGCCGCCGCCTTGTTGGCGGGCGCGGCCAGTGCACCGGCGGGCTCGGGCCGTTTCGTCGTGCAGGTGGGCGCCTACACCGACGCGCGCACGCTGAAAGAAACCCGCAGCAAGGTCGAGAAGCTGGGCCTGCAGACCTACACCCAGGTGGTGGAAAACGACGCCGGCAAGCGCACGCGCGTGCGCCTGGGCCCTTACGCCACGCGTGACGAGGCCGAGGCGGCGGCGGCCAAGCTGAAGCGCGCGGGGTTGCCGGCCAACATCCTGGCCTTGTGATGGCCGCGCTGGACGCCCTGGCCTGGGTCGACTGGGTTTTGTTGGCCGTGCTCGCCGCGTCCATCGTCATCGGGCTCGTGCGCGGGTTTGTCTTCGAATGCCTCTCGCTGGCCGGCTGGGTGGTGGCCTGGTTCGCGGCCCAGTGGGGCGCGCCGCATCTGGCCGTGAAACTGCCGGTCGGCACCCCGGGCTCGGCGCTGAACCTGGGCGCGGCCTTCCTGCTGGCCTTCGTGGGCGCGCTGATCGTGTGGGCGCTGCTGGCGCGGCTGCTGCGCATGTTGATCCACGCCACGCCGCTGTCGGTGCCCGACCGCTTGCTCGGCGCAGGCTTCGGCGCGCTGCGCGGCGGCGTGCTTTTGCTGGCGCTGGCGACGGTGGTGATGCTGACGCCGGCCGCACAATCGCAGGCTTGGCGTGCTTCGCACGGCGGGCCCTGGTTGTCGCAAGGGCTGCTGTGGCTCAAGCCGCTGCTGCCCGAAGCGGCAGCGCGCTTGCTGCCGGCCTGAAACGCCCCATCTCCGCTCTCTCTCGCTAGCCCAGGACACCCAACACCATGTGCGGCATCGTCGGCGTCATCTCGCGCAACCCGGTCAACCAACTGATTTACGACGCGCTGCTGCTGCTGCAGCACCGCGGGCAAGACGCAGCCGGCATCGTCACCATGCTCGGCACCAAGTGCTTCATGCACAAGGCGCGCGGCATGGTGCGCGATGTCTTCCGCACCCGCAACATGCGCGCGCTGCCTGGCAGCGTGGGCCTGGGCCAGGTTCGCTACCCCACCGCCGGCAATGCCTACAGCGAAGAAGAGGCCCAGCCCTTCTACGTGAACGCGCCCTACGGCATCGTGCTGGTGCACAACGGCAACCTCACCAACGCGCCGGCGCTGAAGGCCGAGCTCTTCGATGTCGACCGCCGCCACATCAACACCGAGAGCGACACCGAGGTGCTGATCAACGTGCTGGCGCACGAACTCGAGCAGGTGGCGCTGCGTTCCAGCGGCGGCTCGCTGCCGCTGACGCCCGACCTCATCTTCAAGGCCGTGGGCGCGGTGCACAAGCGCATCAAGGGCAGCTATGCCGTCATCGCGCTGATCGCCGGCCACGGGCTGCTGGCTTTCCGTGACCCGTATGGCATCCGCCCGCTGTGTTTCGGCGAGGGCGTGAACAACGAAGGCCAGCGGGACGTGATGGTCGCCAGTGAGTCGGTGGCGCTGGACGGCACGGGCCACACGCTCACGCGCGACGTGGCCCCGGGCGAGGCCATCTTCATTGACCTGGAGGGCCACATCCACGCCCGCCAGTGCGCCGAGAACCCGACGCTCAATCCCTGCATCTTCGAGTATGTCTACTTGGCTCGGCCCGATTCGGTGATGGACGGCGTCTCGGTCTACCACGCGCGCCTGAACCTGGGCGAGACGCTGGCGCAGCGCGTGATCAACGCGATGCCGCCCACCGACATCGACGTCGTCATTCCCATCCCCGAGAGCAGCCGCCCCAGCGCCATGCAGCTGGCGCACCGCATCGGCAAGCCCTACCGCGAAGGCTTCGTGAAGAACCGCTACGTGGGCCGCACCTTCATCATGCCGGGGCAGGGCGTGCGCAAGAAAAGCGTGCGCCAGAAGCTCAATGCCATCGGCATGGAGTTCAAGGGCCGCAACGTGATGCTGGTGGACGACAGCATCGTGCGCGGCACCACCAGCAAGGAAATCGTGCAGATGGCCCGGGAGGCCGGTGCACGCAAGGTCTACATGGCCAGTGCGGCGCCGCCGGTGCGCTTCCCGAACGTCTACGGCATCGACATGCCGACGAAAGAAGAGCTGATCGCGCACGGCCGCAGCCTGGAAGAGATCCGCCAGTACATCGGCGCCGACGCGCTGATCTACCAGGACGTCGACGCGATGAAGCGCGTGGTGGCGGCGCTCAACCCCAAGATCAAGACCTTCGAGGCCAGCTGCTTCGACGGCACTTACATCACGGGCGACGTCACGGCCGAAGACTTCGCCACCATGCAGGCGCAGCGCAAGCTGCAGTTCGAAGAAGAAGACAGCAGCCGCTCGCGCCTGGCGCTGCAGGGCGAAGAGGCCCCGCGATGAGCATCCCGCGCGTGAACCTGCCGGCCGACGCCCGGCTGGACACCCTGGCCGTGCGCGAGGGCCTGCCGCCCACGCCCTGGGGCGAGAACAGCGAAGCGCTCTTCCTCACCAGCTCTTTTGTGCACCCCGACGCGGCCACCGCCGCGCGGCGCTTCGCCAACGAGGAAGAGGCCTTCGTCTACAGCCGCTTTTCCAACCCCACCGTCACGATGATGGAGCGGCGGCTGGCGGCGCTGGAAGGCACCGAGGCCTGCATCGGCACGGCCAGCGGCATGGCGGCCATCACGATGATCATCCTTGGCCTGCTGAAGGCCGGTGACCACGTGGTGTGCTCGCAAAGCACCTTCGGCTCGACCATCAAGCTCTTTCAAGACTTTGCGAAGTACGGCGTGGCGACCAGCTTCGTCTCGCAGACCGACGTCGCGGCCTGGAGGGCCGCCGTGCGGCCCGAAACCAAGCTGCTCTTTGCCGAGAGCCCCACCAACCCGCTGACCGAGGTGTGCGACATCCGTGCACTGGCCGACATCGCGCACGAGGCCGGCGCGCTGCTGGCGGTGGACAACTGCTTCTGCAGCCCCGCGCTGCAGCGCCCGGCCGAGATGGGCGCCGATCTGGTGATGCACAGCGGCACCAAGTACCTTGACGGCCAGGGCCGTGTGATCGCAGGCGCCTTGTGCGGCAGCGAAGCACTCATCAACGGCAAGTTCGTGCCGGTGATGCGCAGCGCCGGGCTGAGCCTCTCGCCCTTCAACGCCTGGGTGGTGCTCAAGGGCATGGAGACGCTGTCCATCCGCATGGAAGCGCAGAGCGCGCGCGCGCTGAAGCTGGCGCAGTGGCTGGAGCAGCAGCCTGCCGTGGAGCGTGTGTACTACCCCGGCCTGGCTTCGCACCCGCAGCACGAACTCGCCATGCGCCAGCAGCGGGGCCTGGGCGGCGCAGTGCTGTCCTTCACCGTGAAGGGCGGCCGCGAAGGCGCCTGGGCGGTGTCGGACGCCACGCGCATCTGCTCGGTCACGTCCAACCTGGGCGACACCAAGACCACCCTCACGCACCCCTCCACCACTTCCCACGGCCGCCTCTCAGAAGAACAGCGCCAGGCCGCCGGCATCACGCAGGGCCTGCTGCGTGTGGCCGTGGGGCTGGAAGACGTGCAAGACCTCCAGAACGACCTGCTCACAGGTCTGTCCCCGCTCGCATGACCCACGCCCCTACCTCTACTGTCCGCACCCGCATCGCACCTTCGCCCACGGGCTTCCTGCACCTGGGCACGGCGCGAACCGCGCTGTACTCCTGGGCCTACGCCCGCCACTACGGCGGCGAGTTCGTGCTGCGCATCGAAGACACCGATGTGGCCCGCTCCACGGAAGACAGCGTGCAGCAGATCCTCGCCAGCATGGCCTGGCTGGGCCTGCAGTACGACGAAGGCCCGATCTACCAGATGCAGCGCCTGGAGCGCTACCACGCGGTGGTCGATCTGATGATCGCGGCCGGCACCGCCTACCGCTGCTACGCCACGCCCGAAGAACTCGACGCCATGCGCGAGGCCCAGCGCGCGCGCGGCGAGAAGACGCGCTACGACGGCCGCTGGCGCCCCGCGCCCGGCAAGGTGCTGCCGCCCGTGCCCGAGGGTGTGAAGCCCGTCGTGCGCTTCGCCAACCCAGCCTTTGGCCACGTGCAGTGGGACGACCTGGTGAAGGGCCCCATCAGCATCAGCAACGAAGAGATCGACGACCTCATCATCCTGCGCCCCGATGGTGTGCCCACCTACAACTTTGCGGTGGTGGTCGATGATCTTGATATGCGCATCAGCCACGTTTTCCGCGGTGACGAGCACATCAACAACACGCCCTGGCAGATCAACATCTGGCGCGCCATCGCGGGCGAAGCGCCGCTGCCGCGCTACGGCCATTGCCCCATCATCCTGGGCGACGACGGCCTGAAGCTGAGCAAGCGACGCGGCGCCGTCAGCGTCACGGCCTATGAAGAGGCCGGCTACATGCCCGAGGCCATGCTGAACTACCTGGCCCGCCTGGGCTGGAGCCACGGCGACGACGAACTCTTCAGCCGTGAGCAGATGGTGCAGTGGTTCGACGGCAGCCACCTCGCGAAGAGCCCCGCGCAGTGGGATCCGGCCAAGCTGGCCTGGGTGAACGCGCATTACATGAAAGCCGCGACCGACGAGCGCCTGGCCGGCCTGCTGCAAGGCCAACTGGCGCGGCGCGGTATCACCACCGACGACCTGCCTTTGCTGGCCCGCGCGAGTGCGCTGTTCAAGGACCGCTGCAGCACGGTGGTGGAACTGGCCGACTGGACCGCCATGCTCTTCGGGCCGGTGTCACCGACGGCCGACGATCGGGCCGCGCACCTCACCGATGCCGTGAAGCCGGCTCTGGCCACCTTCGCGGACAAGCTGGCCGCCGCGGCCTGGGACAAGGCGGGCATTGCCGCGGCGATGAAAGAGGCGCTGGCCGCGCACCAACTGAAGATGCCGCAGTTCGCGCCAGCCGTGCGCTTGCTGGTGTGCGGTCGCGTACAGACCCCCTCTGTCGACGCCGTGCTGGCGCTCTTCGCCAGAGAAGTTGTGCGAGAGCGCTTGCAGAGTCTTTGAAAAGTGTTCTAGAATCTAAGACTCGCTTGAACAGCACTGATGACTGAGCAGCGCAGCAGCAAAAACTGCCGCAAAGCAAAGCCGACGGGGGTATAGCTCAGCTGGGAGAGCGCTTGCATGGCATGCAAGAGGTCAGCGGTTCGATCCCGCTTACCTCCACCAATCAAGCGCTGTTCAAGAGAACGGGTGGCAACACCGAGGATCAAGTCCCCTTCGTCTAGAGGCCTAGGACACGACCCTTTCACGGTTGTAACAGGGGTTCGAATCCCCTAGGGGACGCCAATTTCGGTTGGCACCGAGCGCAAGCTCAACAAGCCTGGCAGGGCTTGGGTCGCAAGACCGCAACGCTGCTTACCGCGTGGAGTGGTAGTTCAGTTGGTTAGAATACCGGCCTGTCACGCCGGGGGTCGCGGGTTCGAGTCCCGTCCACTCCGCCAAGTCTTTGAAAACCGCCCTGGGCTGCGCCCTCGGCGGTTTTTTCTTGTGCCGACGGCGCGCGGGGAATGATGGGCGCGCCATGTTCACGCGGTGTTCGCTCAAGCGAGCGCTGGGGGCGTCGATAAAACTGCTGGACCGCCCATCCGGGTGCGCCCCAACCCACCGTTCGCCTACCTTCCATGCTGAAAAAGATCGCTGTCGACCAGCTGCGTCTTGGCATGCATCTGCACAAGCTCGAAGGCCGGTGGATGGACCACCCCTTCTGGAAGACACGGTTCGTGCTGACCAGCGCCGAAGACCTGGCCCAGTTGCGTGCCAGCCCGGTGCGTGAATGCTGGATCGACACCGCGCAGGGCCTGGACGTTGCCGCGCCCGTGGCCGACACGGCTTTGCCGAGCCCCGCCGCCGCCCCGGCGCCGGCGTTGCCTGCTGCGCCGCCCCAGGTGTCGCGCGAGCAGCCCCTGACCGACACCGGCCCGCGTGCCATGAAGGACGAGCTCCGCCAGGCCGCGGCCATCTGCGACCGTGGCCGCGAAGCCGTGGTCGCGATGTTCAGTGAAGCGCGCATGGGCCGAGCCATCGACGCCGAAGGCTGCATGCCGCTGGTCGACGAGATCTCCGGATCGGTGCTGCGCAACCCGGGCGCACTGGTGAGCCTGGCGCGGCTGAAGTCGCGCGACGACTACAGCTACATGCATTCGGTGGCCGTGTGCGCCCTGATGGTGGCTCAAGGCCGCCAGATCGGCATGCGTGACGAAGAGTGCCGGGTCATCGGCCTGGCCGGCCTGATGCACGACATCGGCAAGGCGCTGGTGCCGCTGGAGGTGCTGAACAAGCCCGCCCGCTTGACCGAGGCCGAGTTCGCCGTCATGCGTTCGCACCCGGTGCGGGGCCACGAGATGCTGCTGGAAGGCCGCGGTGCCACGGCCGAGATGCTGGACGTGGTGCTGCACCACCATGAACGCCCCGATGGCAAGGGATACCCCCACCAGCTGAGCGGCGATCAGCTGACGCGCGCGGCACGCATGGGGTCGATCTGCGATGTCTACGACGCCATCACCTCCAACCGCCCGTACAAGACGGGCTGGGACCCGGCCGAGTCCATCGCGCAGATGGCCTCGTGGAAGGGGCAGTTCGACGAAACGCTCTTTGCCGCCTTCGTGCAGAGCCTGGGCATCTACCCCACCGGCTCGCTGGTGCGCTTGCACTCGGGCAAGCTGGCCGTGGTGGTGGAGCAGAACGCCGGCAAACTGGTGACGCCGGTGGTCAAGACCTTCTATTCCACGAAGTCGCAGATGCGCATCACGCCCGAGCGCATCGACCTGGCACGCCCGGGCTGCGCCGACCGCATCGTCGCCCGCCAGCCGCAGGATGCTGCCAACTTCCCCGGCCTGGACGAGCTCTGGGCCGAGCCCGAGGTGCTGCGCCGCCGCGGGCGCTGACCACCGGACCCTGTCGCCGCGTCTGCGCAGGGCCTTCTCTACACTCGCCAACCAGGGCGCTCAGCGCTCAACGTTGACGAGGACACGAGATGAAGACCCTTAGCCTGATGGCTGTGCTGCTGCCCCTGCTGGTGGCCCTGCCGGCCGCGGCCCAGACCCTGCGCTGGGCCAGCCAGGGCGATGCGATGACGATGGACCCGCACTCGCAGAACGAGACCCTGACCAACAGCATGAATGGCCAGGTCTACGAGACGCTGGTCATGCGTGACCGCCAGCTCAACCTGGTGCCCGGCCTGGCCACCGCGTGGCAGCAGACCAGTCCGATGACCTGGCGTTTCACGCTGCGCGCTGGCGTGAAGTTCCACGACGGCGCCCCGTTCACCGCCGATGACGTGGTGTTCTCCATCCAGCGTGCGCAGCTGCCGACTTCCAACGTGGCCGTGTATGCCAACGCGCTGGGCACACCCAAGGCCATCGACCCGCTGACGGTGGAGTTCCGGACAACGCGCGTGAACCCGGTCTTCCTGCAGCAGCTGGGCACCCTTTTCATCATGAACAAGGCCTGGTCCGAGAAGCACCGCGTGGCCAAGCCGCTGGACTTCAAGAACCGGGAGGAAAGCTACGCCTCCTTCAACGCCAACGGCACCGGGCCTTTCATGCTGGACAAACGCCAGCCTGGCACGCGCACCACCTACAAACGTTTTGCCGGCTGGTGGGGCGAGCGCGAAGGCCGCCGCACGGGCAACGTGCAGGAGATCGTGTTCAACAGCATCGCGAACGACGCCACGCGCTTGGCGGCACTGGTCTCTGGCGAGATCGACTTCGTCATCGACCCCGCGCCGCGCGACGTACCGCGCCTGCGCCGCACCGCGGGTGTGAAGGTCATCGAAGGCCCGGAGAACCGCGCGCTCTTCATCGGCATGGACCAGTCACGCGACGAGCTGCTCTACAGCAGCGTGAAGGGCAAGAACCCCTTCAAGGACATCCGCGTGCGGCAGGCGCTGTACCACGCCATCGACATCGAGACGCTGCGCACGAAGCTGATGAACGGCCTGGCCGTGCCCACCGGCAGCCCGCTGCCCAGCCCGCTGGGCCATTACAACGACCCCGAGTTCGAGAAGCGCCTGCCCTTTGACGTGGCCCGTGCTCGCGCACTGATGGCCGAGGCCGGTTATGCCGAGGGCTTCGAGGTCACGATGGACTGCCCGAACAACCGCTACGTCAACGACGAGGAGATCTGCATCTCGCTGGCTTCGATGTGGGCGCAGATCAAGGTGAAGCTGCGCGTGAACGCACAGCCGCGTGCGCTGTGGTTCCCGAAGATGGAGCGTGGCGATACCAGCCTCTTCATCCTGGGCTGGGGCGGCTCTGTCACCGATGCCGAAACCACCTTCAGCCCGGTGATGCGTGCCCCCGGTCCGCAAGGCCAGGGCTACTACAACTGGGGCCGCGTGAAGAACGAGAAGTTCGAGCAACTGGCCGCGGCCTCCAGCATCGAGCCCGACGCGAAAAAGCGTGAGGGCCTGATCAAGGCCGCGCTGCGCGAGTACCGCGACCAGGTGCACCTGATCCCGCTGCACCGCCAGGTCATCCCCTGGGCTGCGCGCAGCAACGTCGAGGTGGTGCACCGCGCCGACAACTGGCTGGAAGTGGCCTGGGTCACGGTGAAGTGAAACCCGGCCTGCACTGAAGCGGCTTCAGCGCATCGCGCGGCGGCGCACGGCCTCGATGTAGGCCGGCCCGTCGGGCGGCAGGCCGCTGCGCTGGCTGGCCCAGATCATCTCGCCCAGGCACTCCATCACCTC
Source organism: uncultured beta proteobacterium (assembly GCA_963788035.1). GTDB lineage: Bacteria > Pseudomonadota > Gammaproteobacteria > Burkholderiales > Burkholderiaceae_C > Rubrivivax. Next base: position 1,414,530 of record CAWBFC010000006.1, on the reverse strand, counting down.
GTGGTGGGCCTCGTGCAGCGAGTTGCGTTTGGCCGCCAGCAGCTGCACCGCCTGGCGGATGCCGGTGGGCTGGTCGATGGCCGTCTGCTCGTGGATGCTGAGGTGCATGCTCAGGTGCAGGAAGGGGTTGCTGCGGCCGTCTTCCACCGTGTACTGCATGGCCAGCGCCGCGGCCTCGTCGGCCAGCTCGACGTGGTACTCGGGGTGCTCAGCGATCCAGCGCGCGGCGATGGCTTCCATGGGGTCGAGCGGGCGGCCGTCGCGCTGCTTGGCGTAGGCGGCGCAGAAGAAACGCCGCACGTCGGACTGGGAGGGCTGGAACATCGCAGAATTGTCGCCCCTGGCCCGTGCGCCAACACCGGGCGCTGACGCTGCCAAGGCCTTGCTGGAAAACCTGCCCGTCATCCACGACCCGTGGTTCTATGCGGTGGCCGTGCCCGCGGTCTTCATCACCGGCTTGTCGAAGAGCGGTTTCGCCAGCGGCTTCGGCTCGCTGGCCACGCCGATGATGGCGCTGACGCTGCCCGTGCCGCAGGCCGCGGCCATCATGCTGCCGCTGCTGCTGGCCATGGACGCCACCGGCCTGCAGCAGATGTGGAGCGAACGCAACCGCGCGCTGGTGCGCCGGCTCGTGCCCTGGGCGCTGCTGGGCACGGTGGTGGGCACGCTGCTCTTCGGCGTGCTCTCGGCGAAAGCCGTGGCCGGCCTGGTGGGTGCGCTCACGCTGGCCTTCCTGGCGCAGCGGCTGCTGTTCCCGCCGCGTGAAGGCGGGCCGCCGGCGCCGCACTGGGTGGGTTCGGGCTGCGCCGTGGTCTCGGGCTTCACCAGCTTCGTGGCGCATGCTGGCGGCCCGCCCATCAGCGCCTACACGCTGCCGCTGAAGCTGCCGCCGCGTGAACTGGCGGCCACGATGGCGGTTTTTTTCGGCGCGGTGAACCTCTCGAAGATTGCGCCTTATGCCTGGCTGGGGCTGATCGACCTGCGCAACATGGCCACGGCCCTGGTGCTGCTGCCGCTGGCGCCGCTGGGCGTGTGGGTGGGCGTATGGCTAACGCGGCGCGTGAGTGCGGAACTCTTCTACCGGCTGGCTTATGCCGGCATGTTTCTCACCGGCGTGAAGCTGCTCTGGGACGGGCTGCGCTGAGGCGCTGCCCGCGCGGTCAATCGTCGCCTTCGAGGTGCTGCGCCGAAAAGCCGGCGCTGCGCCGTTGGCGCTGCGTTTCGCGGTCGGCGCGCTCTTGCGCCCACAGCTCTTCCAGCTGCTGGCGGCCCTGTTTGGCCAGCGCGATGAGCTCCTTTTCGTCGCCCTGGTGCGGTGCCATCTGGTCCATCAGTGCCAGCGTGTGCTGCTTGAAGCGCAGGGCCTGTTGGCGCGCGCTGTGCGGCTGCCAGCCCATCAGTTCCAGCACCGTGCGGCCGCTGAGCAGCGCGGCGTCGAAGGTCTCGCGTTCGATGTGCTGCACCCCGCGTTCGTGCAGGCCATACCAGTGCGTGGCGTTGCGCGCGCGCGCCACCAGCGTGGCCTGCGGGAAGTGCTCGCGCAGCAGGTCCACCACCGCCAAGCTCTGGTCGATGTCGTCGATGGCCACCACTACCACGCGCGCTCGGCCCGCGCCGGCGATGCGCAGCAGGTCCAGCCGTGTGGCGTCGCCGTAGAAGGCCGGCCAGCCGAAGCGGCGCACGGTGGCCACCTGCTCGGCGTCGTGGTCCAGCACCGTGGCGCTCAGGCCGTTGGCGTTGATGAGGCGGCCCACCACCTGGCCGTAGCGGCCAAAGCCGAGGATGAGGATGGGCGCGGCCTGGTCTTCGCCGATCTCGTCCAGCGCCGGCCCGCCGCCGCGCGCAGTCAGGCGCGGCGCGATCACGCGGTCGACCAGCAACATCAGCAGCGGCGTCATCAGCATCGACAGGGCGATGGCCGCCAGCAGAAACGACGACGGCCCCGCTGCCACCAGCCCCGCGCTGCCCGCCGTCTGCAGCACCACAAAACCGAACTCGCCGCCCTGCGCCAGCATCACCACGAACACCGGCCGTTCGCCCAGCGGCAGGCCCATCAGCCGGGCCATCACCACCAGCAGCAGGCCTTTCAGCAACACGAAGCCGGCCACCACCGCGGCCATCAGCAGCGGCTGCGCCAGCACCACGGCGAAGTCGATGCTCATGCCCACGGCGATGAAAAACAGGCCCAGCAGCAAACCCTTGAAGGGCTCGAGGTCGGTTTCCAGTTGGCGGCGGTATTCGCTCTCGGCCAGCAGCACGCCGGCCAGAAAAGCGCCCAGCGCCATGCTCAGCCCCACCGCGTGCATCAGCGCCGCGGTGCTCACCACCAGCAGCAGGCTGGCGGCGGTGAAGATCTCGGGCGAGCCGCTGCGCGCGATCCAGCGCAGCGCCGGCCGCACCAGCAGCCGCCCGCCGAAGACGATGGCCAGCACCATGCCCACCCCCTGCGCCAGCCCGAGCCAGGGGCCGCCGCTGGCGCCCTGGCGCACCGCCAGCATCGGCAGCAGCGTGAGGATGGCGATGCCGCCGATGTCCTGGAACAGCGAGACGCTGAGGATGCTGCGTCCGCCGCTGGTGGACATCAGGTTGCGCTCGGCCACCGTGCCCAAGGCGATGGCGGTGGACGACTGCGCCAGCGCCAGCCCCGCCACCAGCGCCAGCAGCCAGGGCCAACCGGCCAGCCACGCCACCGCGCCCACCAGCGCCGTGCTGCCGAAGAGCTGCACGCTGCCCCAGCCGAAGATGGGCCGGCGCAGCGACCACAGGCGCTTGGGCTCCAGCTCCAGCCCCACGAGAAAGAGCATCAGCACCACGCCGAATTCGGCGAACTGCAAGATGGTGGCGGGGTCGGTCACGGCCTTCAGGCCCCAGGGCCCGATGGCCACGCCTGCGGCCAGGTAGCCAATGATCGAACCCAGCCCCAGCAGGCGGGCCAGCGGCACCGCCAGCACCGCAGCACCCAGGTAGACGACGGTGGCGTGCAGCCAGCTCGGCAGGTCCATGCGGTTTCAGCCTTCGGCCGGCCGCGCATCGGCGGGCACGGCGCACTCGGGGGCGGGTTCCAGCTCGGCCAGTTCGGGCCAGCGCGGGTGGCTCAGCAATCGGTCGATGAACAGCGCGGCGTGCGCGTCCAGCGTGGCCTCGTCGGCGCGGTGGGCGCCGTGCAGCAACAGCGGCGGCAGCCAGCGCATGCCGCACAGCGCGGCGGTCTGTTCGTGCGGGTGCAGGAAGGCGTCGAAGAAATAGCGGTTGTGGCCGTCGGGCCGGTAGCTGCTGCTCGGCCCGCCGGTGCTGGCGGCCAGCCAGAGGTCTTTGCCGCGCAGCGCCTCGCCGCCCGGGCCGTAGGCCCAGCCGAAGGCAAACACCTCGTCCAGCCAGAGTTTCATCAGCGCCGGCATCGAGTACCACTGCACCGGGTGCAGCCACACCACCAGCTTCGCGGCCTGCAGCGCGGCCTGCTCGGCGGCCACGTCGATGAAGTAATCGGGGTAGCGGCGGTAGAGCTCGTGCACGGCCAGCCGCCCGGGTTCGGCGCGGGCGGCGCGCTCGGCGGCGTCGAGCAGGCGGCGTGTGACGCGCGAGTGCTCCAGCTGCGGGTGGGCGGCGATGATCAGGATGTCGGACATGGGGGCGCCGCTACCATACCCGAGCCTCGGACCTGACCCCCCCCGACACCGCCACTGCCGCAGGAGACGCCCCATGCCCGTGATCGTGATCGCCAACCCGAAGGGAGGCGTCGGCAAGAGCACGCTGGCCACCAACGTGGCCGGCTGCCTGGCGGCGGCCGGCCACGCGGTGATGCTGGGCGATGTCGACCGCCAGCAAAGCAGCCGCCAGTGGCTGGCCCAGCGCCAGCGCAGCGCGCCCGGCCTGCCGGCCATCAGCGGCTGGGACGTGGCACACGACAACGTCGTGCGCCCGCCCAAGGGCAGCACCCACGTGGTGCTGGACACGCCCGCCGGCCTGCACGGCAAGCGCCTGGACGCGGTGATGAAGATGGCCGACCGGCTGCTGATCCCGCTGCAGCCCAGCCTCTTCGACATCCAGGCCACGCACGCTTTCGTGCAGGAGCTGCGGGCGCACAAACGCGGCCACGAGGTGAAGATGGGCCTGGTGGGCATGCGCGTGCGTGAACACACCCGCGCCAACGAGCAGCTGCACCACTACCTGAGCACGCTGCCGCTGCCCGTGGTGGCCTGGCTGCGCGACACGCAGAACTACGTGCAGCTGGCCGCGCGCGGCCTGACCTTGTGGGACGTGGCGCCCAGCCGCGTTGAACGCGACCTCGAACAATGGGCCCCGCTGTCGGCCTGGATCGCCTGAACCTCGTGAAAGCACCCGCTTGAAGCACTACGACACCCTCGCCAGCCTGCAGCCCCTGGTGGGCCAGGACATCGGCACCAGCGACTGGGTCACCATCGACCAGGCCCGCATCAACCAGTTCGCCGAAGCCACGGGCGATCACCAGTGGATCCACGTCGACCCGGTGCGCGCCGCCGCCGGCCCCTTCGGCACGACGGTGGCGCACGGCTTTCTCACGCTGAGCCTGGTACCACTGCTCTTCGACAGCGGCTTCGCCATCGCCGACGTGAAGATGGGCGTCAACTACGGCCTGAACCGCGTGCGTTTCACCGCGCCGGTGCCGGCTGGCGGGCGGGTGCGCGGGCAGTTCAAGCTGCTCGCCTACGAGCCGCTGCCCGGCGGCGCGCAGCTCACGGTGCAGGTCACCATCGAGCTCGAAGGCTCGGCCAAGCCGGCCTGCGTGGCCGAGACGGTGTCGCGCCGCTACACCTGAGGGGCGCCCGCCTTCTCCCCCCATCGTGGGGAGGCAGGGGGCTGCAAACGCGGGGCCAAAATGCTTCGGTTCAGGTTCGCGGAGCTGCCATGAAAGTGCTGTTGGTCGACGATCATCCCCTCGTGCTCTCGGCGCTGCAGCAGGTCATCCAGCGCGTGGGCAGCGGCACCACGGTGATGGGCGTGGACAGCGCCGCCGCCGCGCGCGCTGCGCTGGCGCAAGACAGCGATTACGACCTCGTGATGCTCGATCTGGCCCTGGGCGATGCCGACGGCTTCGACGTGCTGGTGGAGTTCCGCGCCGCCTACCCGGCAGTGCCGGTGGTGGTGGTGTCGGCCTCCGACCGCGCCAGCGACGTCATCCGCGCCATCGACAGCGGCGCCATGGGCTTCGTGCCCAAGCGCAGCTCGCACGGCGAACTGCATGAAGCCCTGCGCATGGTGATGACGGGCGCGATGTACGTGCCGCCCTCGATGCTCGGTCTCGATTTCAGCCGTGCCGTGTCGATGCGCGACAGCATGGGCGACACCGTGCCCGGCGTCATGCGCAGCGGCCCCGACAGCGGCTTCATGGCCGCTGACGCCGCCCCGCTGGGCCCCGCCGCCCGCCCCGAGCCGCACCAGAAGGTGCCCACCTTGGCCGACGTGGGCCTCACACCGCGCCAGAGCGAGGTGCTCGCGCTGCTGCTGCAGGGCCTGCCCAACAAGCTGATTGCGCGGCAGCTCAATCTTTCGGTGGAAACCGTGAAAGACCACGTCGCGGCGGTGCTGCGCGCGCTGGGCGTGAGCTCACGCACCCAGGCCGTGTTGGCCGTGAGCCAGATGACGCAAGGGCAGGGCGGCTCTTTCGCCTGGCGCCTGCCGCCGCGCTGAGGCCCAGGCTGCTGGCCCATGCCTGCTGAAGCCGCCGTGCTGCCGGCCGCACCGAACACCGCCGCGTCGCCACCGCCGGCTGCTGCCAGCGCGCCTGGCGGCCGTGTCGACCACATCCGCGCGCTCTATGTGCAGACGCCGGCCACACTGACCGGCAACCTCATCGGCATGGTGCTGATGGCCTCGATGTTCTGGTCGCTGGCGCCGCCCGGGCGGCTCTTCGGCTGGCTGGCCGTGGGCGCCACGCTGTGGCTGCTGCGCCTGGCCCACTACGTGCGCTTCCGCCGCCAGCACGATGCCGATGGCGCCCAGCTCCGCTTGTGGCGGCGCAGCTGGATGGCCCTGGTGCTGTGCCAGGGCGCGCTGTGGGGCGCGGCCGTGTGGCTGTTCTGGGGCCTGGGCACGCACTACCACGTGGTGGCGTTGATCCTCATCGTCTACAGCTACTGCCTGGGTTCTGTGCAGCTGCTGGCCACGCAGAGCCGCGTCTTCCTGGCCTTCATCAGCCTGGTGCTCACGCCCACCATCGTGCGCATCGCGAGCGACACCAGCCAGGCCTGGCACCTGCAACTGGCCGTCATCCTCACGCTGCTGTTCTGCATCACCGTGCTGATGGCGCGCACCTACGGCAGCGCCCTGGGCCAGGCCATCACGCTGAAGACGCGCACCGACGAGTTGGCCGGCCGCCTGCGCACCGAGATGCTCGCCGCCGAAGAGGCCCGCCGCCTGGCCGACGAAGCACGCCGCGCCGCCGAGGCTGCCAACCGCGCGAAAACGCAGTTCTTCGCCGCTGCCAGCCACGACCTGCGCCAGCCGCTGCACGCCATGGGCCTGTTCGCCGAGGCCCTGCGCCAGCGCAGCCACGACCCTGAAGTCTCCAGCCTCGTCAACAGCATCAACGAAAGTGTCGATGCGCTGGAAGGCCTGTTCGGCGAGCTGCTCGACATCACGCGCATCGACACCGGCGGTGTCGACGTGAACCCGGCGCCGGTGCGCCTGCGCGAGCTCTTCCAGCGCCTGCGCCTGCACTTCGAGCCGGTGGCTTTCGAGAAGGGGCTGATGCTCAGTTTTCGCGGCGAGGGCCTGGTGGCGCACGCCGACCCCGTGCTGCTGGAGCGGGTGCTGCGCAACCTGGTGAGCAACGCCATCCGCTACACCGACGACGGCGGCGTGCTCGTCAGCGCGCGCCTGCGCCAGCGCCCCGAGGGCCCGCGCCTCTTGGTGCAGGTGTGGGATTCGGGCATAGGCATCAGCGAAGCCAGCCTGCCGCGCATCTGGGAAGAGTTTTTCCAGGCCCAGAGCAACCGCCCGCTGGAAGCCCACCAGCGCAAGGGCCTGGGCCTGGGGCTGGCCATCGTCAAGCGCTTGTCGGTGCTGATGGAGGCGCCCATCAGCGTGCGCTCGCGCCAGGGGCATGGCACCGTCTTCAGCCTCGAAGTGCCGCTGGGCAAGGCGCCGCGCGGCAGCATCGAAGCCGCCCCGGCCGGCCCGAAGATGCCCATCGGCCTGACGCTGGAAGGCCGCTTCATTGTGGTGGTGGAAGACGAAGTGGCCGTGCGTGAAGGCCTGGTGGTGCTGCTGCAGGCCTGGGGCGCGCGCGTGGTGGCCTTCGACACGGTGGAAGCGCTGGAAGCCTGGCTTGCCGCGCCCGGCGCCGAGCCGCCGGACCTGCAGCTGGTGGACTACCGCCTGCCGCAAGGCCGCACCGGCATCGACGCGCTGGTGGCGCTGCGGCAGCGCTGGGCCGGCCGGCGCCTGCCGGCCATCGTCATCACCGGCAGCAGCCTGGGCGGCCACGAAGACGAGGCAGTCACGCACGACTACCACCTGCTCATCAAGCCCGTGCTGCCGAACAAGCTGCGCGCGATGATCGCGTTCAAGCTGGGCGTGCGTTGAAGGTCTCGGTGGCCGCCGTCTGCAGGCGCCGTCCTTCAATGGGTTGAGCCGGCCGGCGTCGACAGCCCGCCAGGCGGGATCAAAATCCGCCGTGATGCGCTTGCCCGCGCGCCAGGACCCCCCCCCCGCCATGAAGCCAGTTGCTTTCCAACGATGCCCAGGCGCCTGCGCGCGCCGGGCACAGCCGCGCTGGTGGGGGGCCTGCTTGGCCTTGTCCGCCCTGCTCGGCGCTGCCGCCCTGGCGCCAGCACAGGCCGCGCCGCCGGCCGCAGCCGCAGAGGCCGCCGAGATGTGGGCCTACCGCATCGAGCCAGGCGACACGCTGATCGGCCTGCATGCGCGTTACCTGCGCCCCGAGGCCCGCTGGCAGCAGGTGCAGCGCCTGAACGGCATCGTCAACCCGCAGCGCCTGCGCCCGGGCAGCGTGCTGCGCATCCCGGTGGCGATGCTGCGCGGCCAGGCGGTGGCCGCCGAGGTGGTGCACGCCCACGGCGAGGTGTATGTCGAACGCGCCGGCGGCCAGCGCCAGCCCCTGGCCGCGGCGGCCGAGTTGCACGAAGGCGAGGTGGTGGGCACCGGGGCGCAGTCGTCGGTGTCGCTGCGCTTTGTCGATGGTTCGACCGCGTTGCTGGGCCCGCAGGGGCGCTTGCGCGTGGAGCGCCACGCGCGCCTGGCGCCGGGTGCACCGGCCGACACACGGCTGCGCCTGGATGCCGGCGCGCTGGAAACACGTGTGGTGCCGGCGCGGCCCGCACCGCGTTTTGAGCTGCGCACGCCGGTGGCCAACCTGGGGGTGCGCGGCACCGAGTTCCGCGGCCGCCTGGCCGGCGACCGCCTGTTCGCCGAAGTGCTGGAAGGCCGCATCGCCGTGGCCGGCACGCCGCTGGCGGCGGGTTTCGGCACCGTGGCCACCGCGGCCGGCGTGGCTGCGCCGCGCGCGCTGCCGGGCAGCCCGGCCGTCGAGGGCCTGCCCGCACGCGTGGAGCGCCTGCCCTTGCAGTTCGACTTCGCGCCCGTGGCCGGCGCGGCGCGTTACCGCGCCCAGGTCTTCGACGCCGATCGCCCCGGCCGCCTGGTGCTCGACAGCGTTTTCGACCAGCCCCGCGCCGCCTGGCCCGACGATCTGCCCGATGGCCGCTACGAACTGCGCCTGCGTGCCGCCGCGGCCGATGGCATCGAAGGCCGGGCCGCCACGCTGCCCTTCACGCTGAAAGCCCGGCCCGAGCCGCCCTTCCAGCTGCAGCCGCGCGCCGGTGAAAACCTGCAGCCCGAGCTGGTGCAGTTCGCGTGGTCGCGCCACCCCGAGGCCGTGCGCTACAAGCTGCAGGTGGCGCTGGAGGCCGACTTCACCGCGCCCGTGCTCGACCGCAGCGACCTCACCGACATCGCGTTCAGCCTCAGCCTGCCGCCGGGCCACTACCACTGGCGCTTGGCCAGCGTGCGCGCCGATGGCGACACCGGCCCCTGGGGCGACGCCGTGCGCTTCACGCGGCTGCCGCCCCCGCCGCCCCCACCGCCGCCGCCCCCGGCCCCACCGCCCAAGCCGCCCGAAACCACGGCGGCCGGCCTGGTGCTGCGCTGGGCCACGGTGCCCTTGCCGGGCCTGCGCTACCAGGTGCAGGTGGCCCGCGACGAGGCCTTCACGCAGTTGGTGCTGGATGAAACGACCGACGCTTCCGAGCGCGTGCTGCCCCAGCCCGAACCCGGCCGCTACCACGTGCGTGTGCGCACCGTGGGCGCCGACGGCCGTGTGGGCGCCTACGGGCAGACGCAGGTGGTCGAGGTGCCGGGCGGCTACCGCTGGTTGTGGGTCTTGCCGCTGCTCTTGCTCCTGTTGTGACGGAACGCCGGCAAGCCCGCTCGCGCTGGGCCGCGGCGGCCGCCGTGCTGGTGGGCCTGGGGGTGGGCTTCACGCCGCTGAACGCCTGGCTCTCGGCGCCGTTCACCGACGCGCAGCTGCGCTGGCTGGCGCCGGCAAACCCGCCGGCCGGCGTGCTGGTGGTCGACATCGACGACCACTCGCTGGCCGCACTGCAGCCTCAGTTCGGCCCCTGGCCCTACCGCCGCGACGTGCACGCGCTGCTGGTGGAGACGCTGCGCGAGCTGGGCGCGCGCGCGGTGGCCTTCGATCTGCTGCTGGTCGACGCGCTGCCGGGCGACGACGCGCTGGCGCGCACGCTGGCCCGCACCGGCGCGCCGGTGCTGCTGGCCGCCGCTGGCCTGAGCCCGAGCGGCGGCGGGCGCCTGCTGCCCACCGAAGCGGCCGCCCCGGCGCGGGCCGCGGCCAGCGCCGGGGCGGGCCGGCCGCTGCCGTTGGCCCACCCCTGGCCTGCCATCACCTTGCCCACACGCAGCGTCTGGGTGGCGCCCACGCTGCCGCCGCCCCTGGGGCTGGTGACCACCCCGCTCGATGCCGATGGCGTGTTGCGGCGCCTGCCGCTGTGGCACGAGGCCGAAGGCCGCCACTGGCCGGCGCTGCCGCTGGCCGTGCACCGCCTGCTGGCCCCTGACGCCGCGGCCGCGGCCCGGCCGCCGCTGGATGCCGAGGGCGCACTGCACCTCGCCCTGGCGCCGGCCCGGGCCGCGCCGCCGACCTTGCCCGTGGCGGCCCTGTTGCAGCGCGCCGGCGGGCCAGCGGTGCCGGCGGCCCTGCGCGCCCAAGTGCAAGACCGCGTTGTGTTTGTCGGCAGCAGTGCGCTGCTGGGCGACCGTGTGCTCACGGTGCACGGCCAACGCCCCGGGGTGCAGGTGCTGGCCGAAGCGTATGCGGCGCTGCGCGACGAACGCTGGGTGCGGCCGCCGTCTGCCCGCTGGAATGCAGCGCTGCTGGCGGTGGCGCTGCTGCCGGCGCTGTGGGGCGCACGCCGCCGCCGCCTGGCGCCCCGCGGGGCTGCCGTGGCGGCCGCGCTGGGCCTGGGCGCACTGCTGGCGCTGGGCGGGCTGGCCGTGGGCTGGGCTGCGCAGCCGGTCTGGATGGCGGCGCCCTTGATGGCCCTGTGCACGGGGCTGGCGCTGGCCTGGGCGCTGCATGCCCGCGAGCAGGCCGCGATGCAGCGCCGGCTGGCCCACGAGCTGGCCGTGAGTGCCGACGCCGCACGCGCCAAGGGCCAGTTTTTGGCCAACGTCAGCCACGAGATCCGCACGCCGCTGAACGCGCTGATGGGCGTGGCCGAACTGCTGGCCGAAAGCCGGCTCGACGCCGCGCAGCGCCGCCAGGTGCAGATCTTCCAGGAGGCCGGGCTGACCCTGCAGGCGCTGATCAACGACCTGCTCGATCTCTCCAAGCTGGAGGCGCAGCGGCTGGAACTCGACCTGCAGCCCTTTTCGCTGCACCGCCTGCTGCGCCATCTGGTGGCGCTGCAGCAGCCGCTGGCGCAGCGCAAGGGCGTGGTGCTGCGGCTGGACATCGCCGCCGCCGTGCCCGACGGTGTGCGCGGCGACCGTGTGCGCATCGAACGTGCGCTCAGCAACCTGCTGGGCAATGCCCTGAAGTTCACCGCGCAGGGTGAGGTGGGCCTGCGTGTGGCGCTTGAGCCCGCGTTCGCCGACGGCGTGCGCTTCGAGATCGCCGACACCGGCATCGGCATCGCGCCGAGCAAGCTGGAGAGCATCTTCGAGCCCTTTTCGCAGGCCGATGCCAGCGTCACGCGGCGCTTCGGCGGCACTGGCCTGGGCCTGTCGCTCACGCGCAGCGTGGCCCAGCTGATGGGCGGCACGGTGGCCGTGCGCAGCCAGCCGGGCGAGGGCAGTTGTTTCACCTTGCGCCTGCCCTTGCCGGCCGTGGCCGGGCTCGATGCAGCCCCGCCACCGGTGGCCGCGTCTTGGCCCTTGCCGCCGGTGGCTGGCGCGGAAGCCGCCGCGCTGGCGCAGCCCCGGCGCCACGTGCTGCTGGCCGAAGACAACGAGGTCAACGCCTACCTCTTCAGCGCCATGCTGGCCGACGAAGCCGTGCACATCGACACCGCCCCCAACGGCCTGGAGGCGCTGGCCCTGCTGCGCAGCCAGACCTACCACATCGCCTACATCGACGTGCAGATGCCCGGCCTGGACGGCCTGAGCCTCACGCGCGAGCTGCGCCGCTGGGAGCTGGCGCAGGGCCGCGCGCCGCTGCCGGTGGTGTCGCTCACCGCCAACGCCTTTGCCAGCGACGTGCAGGCCAGCCTGGAGGCCGGCAGCCAGATGCACCTGGCCAAACCCTTCAGCAAGGCCGCGCTGATCGACAGCCTGCACCGGCTGGCGCTGCCGCCGCAGCAGGCCTCTGGGACATCCGCGGCACCCGCGGCAGCCGAGGCACAGGCCACAGCCGAACCCCGCCTGCTCCAGGCCGGCGTGTCGGCAGGCACCTTGGCCCATGCCCGTGTGTTCCTGCAAGACTGGCCCAGCGCGCTGGCGCGGGCCCAAGCCGCCGGCGACCGCGCGCAGATGCAGGAGCTGGCCGCCGACCTGCAGGGTGTGGCCGCACGCCTGGGCGCCCAGGCGCTGCAGGCTGCGGCGCAGGCCCTGGTCGACACGCTGGCCTCTGCCGAAGCCTGGCCCGACGCTGCGCAGCGCGCGCTGCCCGATGTGCAGCAGGCCCTGGTGCCGGTGATGATGGCCTTGCGCGAGCCGCCGGCCTGACAAGCCGGCCGCGGCCCGCGCGCGGGCCGCTGGGCGAGCTTCAGGCCTTGGGGAAGGTGCCCGGCAGCAGGATGCTGGTGTCCACGTCCTTGATCTGCGTGCGGCCGCAGAAGGCCATGGTCAGGTCGAGCTCCTTGTGGATGATCTCCAGCGTCTTGGCCACACCCTCGCGGCCCATGGCGCCCAGGCCGTAGAGGAAGGCGCGGCCGATGTAGGTGCCCTGGGCGCCCAGCGCGATGGCCTTGAGCACGTCTTGCCCGCTGCGGATGCCGCTGTCCATGTGCACCTCGATCTTGGAGCCGACATCGGCCACGATGGCCGGCAGCGCCTCGATGCTGGTCTGCGCGCCATCCAGCTGTCGGCCGCCGTGGTTGCTGACGATCAGCGCGTCGGCGCCGCTGGCCACGGCCAGGCGCGCGTCTTCGACGTCTTGAATGCCTTTCAGGATGAGCTTGCCGCCCCAGCGCTTCTTGATCCACTCGACATCGCCCCAATTCAGGCGCGGGTCGAACTGCTGCGCCGTCCAGGCGCCCAGGTTGGCCATGTCGGTGACACCCTTCACGTGCCCGACGATGTTGCCGAACTGCCGCCGCTTCGTGCCCAGCATGCCCATGCACCAGCGCGGCTTGGTCATCATGTTGACGATGTTGGCGACGGTCAGTTTCGGCGGGGCCGAGAGGCCGTTTTTCAGGTCCTTGTGGCGCTGGCCGAGGATCTGCAGGTCCAGCGTGAGCACCAGCGCGTCGCACTGGGCGGCCTTGGCGCGGTCGATCAGGCGCTCGATGAAATCGCGGTCGCGCATCACGTAGAGCTGGAACCAGAAGGGCTGCTTCGTGTGCGCGGCGATGTCTTCGATGCTGCAGATGCTCATGGTGCTGAGCGTGAAGCGCGTGCCGAAGGCCTCGGCCGCCTGCGCGGCAAGGATCTCGCCGTCGGCGTGCTGCATGCCCGTCAGGCCCGTGGGCGCGATCACCACCGGCATCTTCACGTCCACGCCCACCATCTGCGTGGCGGTGCTGCGGCCTTCCATGTTCACCGCCACGCGCTGGCGCAGCTTGATCTTGTGGAAATCGGTGCTGTTGGCGCGGTAGGTGCTCTCGGTCCAGCTGCCGCTGTCGGCGTAGTCGTAGAACATGCGCGGCACGCGCTTCTGCGCCAGCACGCGCAGGTCTTCGATGGTGGTGATGACGGTCATGTCGGCTTGTCTCCTCGCCTTCGATGCTAACGGCCGGCCTGCGGCCATGCGCTCAGCTTGGCGAGCGCTTGCATGCAGCCCTACAGCTTCACCAGCAAGCCCGCGCGCACGCCCAGCAGGCGGATGCGCCGCTGCAGGTCCACCCGCTTCAGGCACAGCCCCGCGGCGTGGCGTATGGCGCCGGCATCGGCCACCGGCTGTGGCAACGTGAGGTCGCGCGTGACGGTCTTGAAATCCTCGAAGCGCAGCTTGATGCCGATGGTGCGGCCGGCGTAGCCCTTGCGTTGCAGGTCGGTGGCCACCTGCTCGGCCAGGCGCGTGAAGATGGCGCCGAGCTCGTCGCGGTCGCGCACGGCGTGCAGGTCTTTTTCGAAGGTGGTCTCGCGGCTCATCGACACCGGCTCGCCGCGTGTTTCCACGGGGCGGTCGTCGCGGCCGTGCGCCGCTTCATGCAGCCAGCGGCCGTAGCTGCGGCCGAAGTGTTCGATCAAGGTCCGGGGCTCGGCCGCGGCCAGCTGGCCGATGGTCTGCAGCCCCAGCGTGGCGAGCTTGGCCGCCGCCTTCGGGCCGATGCCGTTGATGCGCCGCACGCCCATGGGCCAGATGCGCGTGGGCAGGTCGGCGTGGGTCAGCACGCTCAGGCCGTCGGGTTTGTCCAGCTCGCTGGCGATCTTGGCCAGCAGCTTGTTCGGCGTCACGCCGATGGAGCAGCTCAGCCCCGTGGCGCGGCGCACGTTGTTGCGGATGTCCTGCGCGATGGCGCGCACGCCACCAAAAGGGTCGTGGCCCACGGCCTCTTGCGCGCCGGGCAAGTGCGTCAGGTCGATGTAGATCTCGTCGATGCCGCGGTCTTCGATCAGCGGCGCCACTTCGGCCACGGCGGCCTTGAAGCGGCGCGACATCGCGCGGTACTGCTCGAAGTCGGTGGGCAGCAGCACGGCCTGCGGCGCCAGGGCCGCGGCCTTCATCAGGCCCATGCCGCTGTGCACACCGAAATCGCGCGCGGCGTAGGTGGCGGTGGTGACCACGCCGCGGCCCGCGTAACCGGCCAGCGTGGCGAACTGCCGCGTGCCGTCGGGTCTGACCGTGGGCTGGTGGCGCCGGCCGCCGCCAATCACAACCGCCTGGCCTCGCAGCTCGGGGTAGCGCAGCAGTTCGACGGACGCGTAGAACGCGTCCATGTCGAGGTGGGCGATCCAGCGGCGTGGCGGCATGGCGAGGGTGCCGCCGCGCGCTCAGCCGGCGGCCAAGCGCCGCTGGTGCCGTTCCACCTGCGCCTGCACCTGCACCGGTGCCGTGCCGCCCAGCACACGGCGCGCGTTCAGCGAACCGCGCAGGGTCAGCACCTCGGCCACGTCGGCCGTCACGGCCGGGTTCAGGGCCTGCAGTTCGGCCAGCGGCAGCTCAGCCAGATCGATGCCGCGCGCGATGGCGCTCTTCACGGCGTGGGCCACCACCTCGTGCGCATCGCGGAAGGGCAGGCCTTTTTTCACCAGGTAGTCGGCGAGATCCGTCGCGGTGGCGTAGCCCTTCAGCGCCGCGCGCTCCATCGCCTCTTTTTTCACCGTGATGCCGCCCACCATCTCGGCCATGATGCGCAGCGTGTCGGCCAGCGTGTCCACGGTGTCGAAGAGCGGCTCTTTGTCTTCCTGGTTGTCCTTGTTGTAAGTCAGCGGTTGGCCCTTCATCAGCGTGATCAGCGCCATCAGGTGCCCCACCACGCGGCCGCTTTTTCCCCGCGCCAGTTCGGCCACATCCGGGTTGCGCTTCTGCGGCATGATCGATGAGCCGGTGCAGTAGCGGTCGGCCAGGTCGATGAAGCCGAAGTTCTGGCTCATCCACAGCACGATCTCTTCCGCCAGGCGCGAGACGTGCACCATGCAGATGCTGGCCGCTGCGCTGAACTCCATCGCGAAATCGCGGTCGCTCACGGCGTCCAGGCTGTTCTGGCAGACGCCGTCGAAGCCCAGCGTTTTGGCCACGCGCTCACGGTCCAGCGGGTAGCTGGTGCCGGCCAGCGCCGCGGCGCCCAAGGGCAGCACGTTCACGCGCTTCCTCACATCGGCCAGGCGCTCGGCATCACGCGCGAACATCTCCACATAGGCCAGCAGGTGGTGCGCGAAACTCACCGGCTGCGCCACCTGCATGTGCGTGTAGCCGGGCATCACGGTCTCGGTGTGCTGTGCGGCCAGGGCCACCAGCGCGGCCTGCATCGCGGCCATCAGCTGCACGAGCTTGTCGATCTCGCCGCGCAGCCACAGGCGCACGTCGGTGGCCACCTGGTCGTTGCGGCTGCGGCCGGTGTGCAAACGCTTTCCTGCATCCCCCACCAGCGCGGTGAGGCGCGCCTCGATGTTCAGGTGCACGTCTTCCAGCGCCAGCTTCCACTCGAAGCGGCCCTCTTCGATCTCGGCGCGGATCTGCGCCATGCCGCGCTGGATATCGGCCAGGTCTTGCGCGCCGATGATGTTCTGCGCCGCCAGCATCTCGGCGTGTGCCAGGCTGCCGGCGATGTCGGCCTGCCACAGGCGCTTGTCGAAGTTCACGCTGGCGGTGTAGCGCTGCACCAGCTCGCTCATCGGTTCGCTGAACAGGGCCGACCAGGCCTGGTGTTTGTTGGCCAGGGGGTCGGCAGAAGGTTGCTGGGCAGGTTGGTTCGACATGGCGGGCGGCAGGGCAGAGGGCGGGTGTGGGCGCCGACAAGGCCGCGGCGCAGGGGCGGCGGCAGGCACACTCCGTATTATCCGGCCGCCCCCTCGATGCGCCCTCCACCGCCTTCACCGCCGACGCCAGCACCCTCCACGCGCAGCACGGGCTTCGCGCAGAGCCGCTTCGACCCGCAGGCCGACGAGCGCAGCCGCGTGCTGGCCATCACCGCCGCGAGTTTCGATGTCTGCCACCCGGCGCTGGCCTTGCGGGCGCTGGTGCTGGTGCAGGCCGTGCTGGCGGTGCTGGCGCTGGCCACGGCCGACAGCGCGGCCGTTTGGGGCACGCGCCAGGCCGTGCTGGCCTTTGCCGGTGTGGCCGGCAGCCTGCTGTGGCTGGTGGGCATCTGCGCGCTGCGCCGGCCCTTGATGGCTTTGCCCGGCCTGCCCCGCGCGCTGCTGGTGCTGGGCCTGGGCGCAGTGGCGGCGTGGCTCGCGTGGTGGCCCTTGCTGTGGGCCGGGCTGGGCGGTGAGGCGCACCCGCTGCGCGTGGCCGCCGTGGGCCTGGGCGGTGTGTGTTTCGCGGCGCTGCTCTGGGCCTGGCTGGACTTGCGCGCCCGCATCTGGCACCCGGCCGATGCCAGTGCACGCCTGGCCGAGTTGCAAAGCCGCATCCGCCCGCACTTTCTCTTCAACGCGCTGAACACCGCGCTGGCGCTGGTGCGTGTGGACCCGGCGCGTGCCGAGGCCGTGCTGGAAGACCTGAGCGAGCTCTTCCGCGCCGCGCTGGCCGAGGTGGGCGCCACCGTCACGCTGGAAGAAGAGATGGCGCTGGCGCGGCACTACCTGGCCATCGAGCAGGTGCGTTTCGGCCACCGGCTCGACGTGCAATGGGAGGTCGACCCGCGCGTGCATGCCGCGCGCGTGCCCTCGCTCGTTCTGCAGCCGCTGGTGGAAAACGCCGTGCGTCATGGCATCGAGCCCGCCGCCGGTGGTGGGCGTGTGACGGTACGCGCTGCCGTGCAGCGCGGCCAGGCGGTGCTGACGGTGATCAACACCCTGGGCCCGCAGCCCGGCCTGCCCGGCCACGGCATGGCGCTGCACAACGTGCGCGAACGCCTGCGCCTGCTGCACGATGTGGGCGCGCAGTGCGATGTGTGGCGCGAGCCCGCGCCCGCCGGCAGCGGCCGGCCCGACCTCTTCCACGCCCGCATCGTGCTGCCCTTGCCTTGATGGGAAGCTGCTGACGCCATGAACGTGCTCATCGTCGACGACGAAGACCTGGCCCGGCTGCGCCTGCGCGCGCTGTTGCAGGCGCTGCCCGAGTTCGACGTCAACGTGGTGGGCGAGGCCGGTGAAGCCGCGCAGGCCCTGGCGCTGCTGAACATTCACGAGGTGGATGCGGTGCTGCTGGACATCCGCATGCCCGGCCTCACGCCGCACGAGGGCCTGCACCTGGCCGCGCGGCTGCGCGCGATGCCGCAGCCGCCGGCGGTGATCTTCGTCAGCGCGCATGCCGAGCACGCGCTGAAGGCCTTCGAGCTGGAGGCGGTGGACTACCTCACCAAGCCCGTGCGCAGCGAGCGCCTGCGCAACGCGCTGCAGCGGGTGCAACTGCGTGTGCAACAGCGCCTGCAGCCGCTGAGCACGATGCAGGCCGTGCTGCAGGACGCCCCGGCCCTGGTGGTGAGCGACCGCGGCCGTGTGCTGCGCTTGCCGCTGCCCGAGGTGCTGGTGCTCAAGGCCGGGCAGAAGTACGTGACGCTGCGCACGCCGGGGCACGAGTACGTGCTCGACGATTCGCTGTCGGAACTGGAGCAGCGCCTGGCCGCTTTGGGCGGCCACCACCTGCGCATCCACCGCAACGCGCTGGTGGCGCGCCACGCCATCCGCGAACTGGCGCTGCGCGATGCTGCCGAGCCTGGCGAAGAAGGCAGTGACGATGGGGGCGGCTGGGCCGTGCGCGTGGCGCCGCTGGACGAGTGGTTGTCGGTCTCGCGGCGGCAGTTGGCGGCGGTGCGGGCGGCTTTGGCGGGTGGGGTGTGAACGATCCATTTCGCGACGCTGCGGTGGCGCGCCAGCGGCGGCGGGTGGGCCTGTGGGCCTTGGCAGCGAAGGCGCTGTTGCTGGCGGCGCTGGTGCTTGCGTGGTGGGTTTGGGAGCAGGGCGGTTGGCGCATCCAGACCGCAGGCGCCCTGACCCCTGCCGTTCTGGTGCCGGGCCCGGCGGCAGAGACGCCCATCACCACGGCGCCAAGGCCCCCGATCGGCACTGCAGCGCCGGTGGTGTTGGCCGGCAGCGCGCTGGCCCCGGTTCAGGCGGCAGCTTCAGCCACGACGGCACCTTCGTCCCGCGTCACCGAGCTCTGTGGCGTAGGCCATGTGCCCGCTGACACCGAGCCGCCGCACCTCTTCGAGCACGCCGTGCAGGCTGCGTGGCCCCGTGTGCTGGCAGCCTTGTCGCAGAGCCCGGCCGAGCGGGCGCGTGCGGCGGCCCTGGCGTTGCGTTTCCAGTTGCGCATGACCGATGTCCAAACCCGCGGACAGTCGCCACCTTCGATCGAAGATCCGCGCACTTTGCTGGCAGCCATGGCCTCGCGCAGCCCCGACCCGGCCGTATTCACCTGGGCCTGGTCCTTGTGTCAGATCCCGGCCTCACCGGCTGCGTGCCAGCAGCTCTCGGTGGCGCGCTGGATCGAGCAGTCGCCCGGGCAGGTGCAAGAAGATGCTGCCCACTGGCTTCTGCTGGCCACCGCGGAGCCCGCAGAGGCCGCGCGTGCGGTGAGGGGCATGGTGCGTGCGCCGCAATACAGCCCCAGCCCGGCCCTGACACCCTGGGTGGCATCGGCGCTGCCTGCCGATCTGCCGCCCTATCTGCGTCTGGTGCTGCTGCTGCAGGTGCACGGGCTCGACATCGCGCGTGACGCTACGGAAAACCAGGGCCTCGGCGCCATCACCCGGCACTGCCGTTCCCCGAGTCTGGACGGCGCCGCTGCGGCCGATTGCCAGGCGCTGGCTGAAACCTTGGAGCAGCGCGCGCCCAGCCTGATCGGCCTGGCACTGGCGCGCCGCATCGGTGAGGTGCAGGGATGGCCGAAGGAACGCCAGGATGCTGTGCAGGCGCGAGTGCAGGGGTTGACCCGAACTGCCGAGCAAGTGCTCGCAGCCGACGCAGCGCCCCTGGGCTGCGCCAGCGTTGAGCGCGCTCAGCAGCACTTCCGTCATCTGGCCACCCACGGCGAGGTGGTCGCCTTCGGCAGCCTGGCGGCCCCTGCCGAACCAGCAAAGGCCGCCAGCCGCTGAGCGGGTTTCAGCGTTGGCGCTGGCGCTTGGCCGCGCCCACCGCCACGCCCAAACCCGCCAGCATCAGCGCCCAGGTGCCCGGCTCGGGCACGGCCGAAACCGCCAGGCCGGTGAGCGTGCCGTTGAACTCGCCCACCATCGTGGCCGCACCCGTCATCAGGTTGATGCTGTACAGCCCCGTGCCCAGCGTGCCGCCGTCGCGGTTCAGCGCCGCGTAGGCCATGCCGTTGCCGAGGATCTCGAAGCCGTTGGCGTTCAGCACGTCCAGGCCCAGCGCGCCCACGGTGGTGAGGGTCGGGTTGTTGAAACCGGTGGCCGCGAAGGCCAGTGTGTCGGTGGTGCCGTTGATGTAGTACAGGCCCGTGCTGGCCGGCGCGCCGGCCGGGCTGCTGTTCGTGTAGGCCACGCCGCTGTGGCCGGCGGCGATGGGGGTGGCGGTGGTCACCGCGCCCGTGACGGCGTTCACCGCGAAGTTGCCGCCCATCGTGCCCACCAGGCGCAGCGAGCTGGCGCCGGCGAAATCGGCCACCGGGTTGAAGTCCAGGCCCCAGCCCTGGATGCCGCTGACCACGGGGCTGGACAGCGCCGCCACGAAGGTGGCCGCGCCGGTGCTCTCGTTGACCGTGTAAAGGCGGTTGCTGAGCGTCAGGCCGTAGAGCGTGTTGTTGCTCGGGCGCAGGTCGATGCCGACGAAGCGGTCGCCAGCGTCCAGGCCGGTGATGGCGGTGCGCATGGCCATGCCGGGGTTGGTGGCGTCGAAGCGCGCGATCTCGTTGGCGCTGGTGATGCCGACGAGCATCTGCGCCTGGGCGCTGGCGCCCAGGAAGGCCAGCGCGCCGATGGCGGCCAGGCGGGTGCGGTGGTGCATGGGGTCTCTCCTGAAGGTTGCTGGAAAGCGGATGGCGCCAGCCTGCCTGCAGGCCCGCACCACCAGCTCTCAAGACCTACGCAGGCCCGGTCGCACCGGATGCGGCCGGCCGCGCCGCACCGGCGCCAGCCCCCGCGAACGCGGGGGGTCAGCCGGTGTTGCGCAGCCCCGCCGCAATGCCGTTGATGCTGAGGTGGATGCCGCGCTGCAGCCGCTCCACCCCTTCCTGCCCCTCGCGCCGTGTGCGGTAGCGGCGCATCAGCTCCACCTGCAGGTGGTTCAGCGGGTCGAGGTAGGGGAAACGGTGCGCGATGCTGCGCGCCAACGCCGGGTTGCTTTGCAGCGGCTGCTGCTGGCCGGTGATCAACGTCAGCGCCTCGCTGGCGCGTTGCCACTCGGCCTTCAGCAGGCCGAAGATGCGCTTGGCCACCTTCTTGTCTTCCACCAGTTCCACGTAGCGGGCGGCGATGCGCAGGTCGCTCTTGGCCAGCACCATGTCCAGGTTGCTCAGCAGGGTGCGGAAGAAGGGCCACTGCTTGTGCATGCGCTGCAGCAGCGCGGCGCGTTCGGCGCGGTCGCCCTGCGCGAGGAAAGCCTCGATCGCGCTGCCGAAGCCGCACCAGCCCGGCAGCGCCATGCGGCACTGGCCCCAGCTGAAGCTCCAAGGGATGGCGCGCAGGTCTTCGATGGCGCGTGTGGCCTTGCGGCTGGCGGGGCGGCTGCCGATGTTCAGCTCGGCGATCTCGCGGATGGGCGTGGCGGCGAAGAAGTAGTCGGTGAAGCCCGGCGTGCCGTAGACCAGCTGGCGGTAGGCCTGGAAGCTGGCTTCGCTGATCTCGGCCGCGGCATCCAGAAAGGCCTTGGGCGCGGGCTTGGTGGGATGCAGCATCGTCGCTTCCAGCGTGGCGGCCACCAGCGTCTCCAGGTTGCGGCGGCCGATCTCGGGGTTGGCGTATTTGCTGGCGATCACCTCGCCCTGCTCCGTCAGGCGGATCTGCCCGTTCACCGTGCCCGGCGGCTGCGCCAGGATAGCCTGGTAGCTGGGCCCGCCGCCGCGGCCCACGGTGCCGCCGCGGCCGTGGAAGAGGCGCAGCGTGATGGCCTGGCCTGCAGCGCCCGCCGCGTTCAGCTCGGCGAACAGCGCGGCCAGCGCGGTTTCGGCGCGGTAGAGCTCCCAGTGGCTGGTGAAACTGCCGCCGTCCTTGTTGCTGTCGCTGTAACCCAGCATCACGTCCTGCTCGCCGCCACTGGCCCGCACCAGCGCGTGCACGCCGGGCAGCGCATAGAACTCGCGCATGATGGGTTCGCTGCGGCGCAGGTCGCCGATGGTCTCGAACAGCGGCACGGTGATCAAGGCCGCTTTCGCGCCGGCTTCGTCCAGCGTGCCCGTGAGCAGGCCGGTTTCTTTCTGCAGCAGCAGCACTTCCAGCAAGTCGCTCACCTCTTCGGTGTGGCTGATGATGCAGTGGCGCAGCGTCTGCGCGCCGTAACGCGTGAGCGCCTCGCGCGCGGTCTCGAAGATGGCGAGTTCGTCCAAGGCCAGCGGGCTGTAGGCCGTGCCGTGAACGCGCAGCGGGCGCGCGTCGTTCAGCAGCGCCAGCAGGCGTTCTCGGCGTTGTGGCTCGCTGAGCGCGCTGTAGTCGGCTTCGATGCGCGCCACGCGCAGCAGCTCGGCGACCACGGCCTCGTGTTTGTCGCTGCTCTGGCGCAGGTCGAGTGTGGCGAGGTGGAAGCCGAAGACCTGCACCGCGCGCATCAGCGGCGCCAGGCGGGGGCCCACCAGTGCCTGCGCGTGGTGGCTGCACAGGCTGCTTTCGATGGTGCGCAAGTCCTGCAAAAACTCCTCGGGCCTGGCATAGGGGTTCTGCGGCGCCACGGCGTGGCGCAGCGCCTCGGTGCCGGTCAACACCTGCAGCGTGGCCGCCAGGCGCGCGTAAACGCCGATCAGCGCGCGGCGGTAGGGCTCGTCCAGCCGGTGCGGGTTGCTGTCGGGCGAAGCGGCGGCCAGGGCCTGCATCGCGGGCGACACCGGCGCCAGCGTGCCGCTGATCGACAGCTCGGCGCCGAGTTCGTGCACCTCGGTGAGGTAGAAGCGCAGCGCCACTTCGGCCTGGCGCTTCAGCGCGTGGGCCAGCGTGGCGGCCGTCACGTTGGGGTTGCCGTCGCGGTCGCCGCCTATCCAGTGGCCCATGCGCAGGAAGTTGCCCACGGCGTGGCCGGGCAGGGCGCGCTCCACGTCGCGGTACAGGCGCGGAATCTCGCGCAGGAAGGTGGTGCCGTAGTAGCTGAGCGCGTTCTCGATCTCGTCGGCCACCGTCAGCTTGGCAGTGCGCAACATGCGCGTCTGCCACAGCTGCGTGACACGCGCGCGCACCAGCGCCTCGTTCTCGGCGCGGCGCTCTTCGGTGGGCAGCTCGTCGCGCTGCTCCAGCAGCTCGGCCACGGCGCGTTCGGCGTCCAGGATGCTCTTGCGCTGCACCTCGGTGGGGTGGGCCGTGAGCACCGGGCTGATGTAGGCGCCGTGCAGCGTGGCGGCGATGTCGGCGGCGCGGTGATCGGCGCGCTGCAGGCGCTCGAAGCTCAGCGCCAGCGAGCCTTCCTGCAGGTCACCGGCCTTCTCGTGCACGCTGCGGCGGCGCACGTGGTGGCGGTCTTCGGCGATGTTGGCCAGGTGGCTGAAATAGCTGAAGGCGCGGATGACGGTGACGGTCTGGTCGGCGCTCAGGTTCTTCAGCAGCCGGTCGAGCACACGCCCGGCGCTGGCGTCGGCCTTCAGCCGGTAGGCCACGCTGAGCTGGCGCACACGCTCGATGAGTTCAAAAGCGGCCGTGCCTTCCTGTTCGCGGATCACGTCGCCGAGGATGCGGCCCAGTAACCGGATGTCTTCCACCAGCGGTCGGTTTTTCGCCGCCGCCTCGTTGGAGGGCGCATTTTTTCCCTTTGTGGTGCTGGCCGGGGCGGCTTTCACCGCCTTGGTGCGAACGGGGGCTGGGCGGGGCATGAGGGGCTCCTGGGCTGTAACCGAGTTACCAATTCTCGCGCAAGCCGTGTGCCCGCCCGGGGGCTGTGCGCCGCAGGCGGGGGCAGGCGGGGCGCTGGCTATCATCCTGCGCATGAATGCACCCACCGTCATCGCCACGCGCGAAAGCCGCCTGGCCCTCTGGCAGGCCGAACATGTGCGCGACGCGCTCACGGCCCGTTTTGGCCTGCCGGTCGAGCTGTTGGGCATGACCACCCGCGGCGACCAGATCCTCGACCGTGCGCTGTCCAAGGTGGGCGGCAAGGGCCTGTTCGTGAAAGAGCTGGAAACGGCGCTGGAAGAAGGCCGCGCCCACCTGGCCGTGCATTCGCTGAAAGACGTGCCGATGGAACTGCCCGAGGGCTTCACGCTCGCGGCCATCTGGGAGCGTGAAGATCCGCGTGATGCCTTCGTCTCCAACCAGTACGGCCACGTCGACGCACTGCCGCAGGGCGCCGTGGTCGGCACGAGCAGCCTGCGCCGTGTGGTGCAGCTGCTGGCGCGCCGGCCCGACCTGCAGATCGAGCCACTGCGCGGCAACCTCGACACCCGCCTGCGCAAGCTCGACGAAGGCGGCTTCCACGCCATCGTGCTGGCCGCCGCCGGCCTCAAGCGCCTGGGCCTGGCCTCGCGCATCCGCGGCACCTTCGACCCCGAGCTGATGATCCCGGCCGCTGGCCAGGGCGCCCTGGGCATCGAGGTGCGCGAAGACAACACCGCGCTGCGCGAACTGCTGGCGCAGACCCTGCACCAGCCCACCTTCCTGGCCTGCCACGCCGAGCGCGCGGTGTCGCGTTCGCTGGGTGGCAGCTGCAGCATGCCGCTGGCCGCGCACGCGGTGTGGGAGGGTGACACCTTGCGCATCGACGCCGCCCTGGGCGATGCCAACGAACTGACCCGCCCGCTGCTGCGCACCCGCCTGGCCGCGGTGGTGACCGACGAAGCCGGCGCCCGCGCGCTCGGCAACGAGGCCGCGGCGCAGTTGCGAGCCGCCGGCGCCGGCGCTTACCTGCCGGCGGCCTGATCGGTCGCGGCTGGCCCGCTGACGGGCGGCACCATGGCCTGGCGATGGATCGTCACCCGTCCTGCAGCGCAGGCGGCCGAGTGGGTGCAGGCCCTGGGCCGGCTGGGGCACGACGCGGTGGCGCTGCCCTTGATCGACATCGCACCGCCTGCCGACGCCGCGCCGGTTCTTGCGGCTTGGGGCCGGCTGCGCACCCAGGCGCTGGTGATGTTCGTCAGCGCCAATGCGGTGCATCATTTTTTCGCCCTGGCGCCTGCTGGCGCCGCCTGGCCGGCCGGCGTGCGTGCCGGTTGCACCGGGCCGGGCACGGCGGCAGCGTTGCACGCGGCCGGCGTGCCCGCAGCGTGCATCGTGCAACCGGCACCAGGCGCCGGGCTCGATTCCGAGGGCCTGTGGGCGCAGCTGGCGCACGAGCCCTGGGCCGGCCGGCAGGCGACGGTGGTGCGCGGCGAAGACGGGCGCGATTGGCTGGCCGAAGCGCTGCGCGAGCACGGCGCCGGCGTGAGCTTCGTGGCCGCCTACCGCCGCTGCGCGCCGGTGCTCGACGCAGCCGGCCGCGCCGTGCTCGACCAAGCCCTGGCCGAGCCGACGGCCCACGTCTGGTTGTTCAGCAGCAGCGAGGCCGTGGCGAACCTCCGGGCCCTGACGCCGGCTGCCCACTGGCCCGCGGCGCGCGCGCTGGCATCACACCCCCGCATTGCGCAGGCTGCGCGCGAGGCGGGCTTTGGTGTGGTTGATCTGCTGACTGCGCCCACGCCCGAGGCGGCGGTGGCGTGGGCCGACAGGTGGGCGTCGATACAATCGCAGGCACAGTGACCCGCCCCTGAACCAGCCCTTGGGTCAGCCTCTGAACCCGCACTCCTGAGCGAGATTTGAGCGAGACACCCGTCCCCTTGCCCGATCCCGCACCCGCAGCGGCGCAGCCCCTGTCGCCTGCCGTGGTGATGCCTGCGGCAGCCATGCCGCACGCAGCCGGCCATGGCCGCTGGATCGCCGCCGGCGCCGCCGTGCTCGCGGCGCTGGCCACAGGCGCCACGGTGCTGGCCTGGAACACGCAGCAGCGCGTGAAATCGCTGGAGGCCGAACTCGTCAAACGCCAGGCCGACAGCGGCAGCCAAGCCACCGAAGCCCGCACGCTGGCGCGCCAGGCCGAACTCACGGCCCGCGAGGCGGCTGCCAAGCTGGCGCTGCTGGAAGCCCGTGTGGCCGAAACCTCGATGCAGCGCACGCAGCTGGAAGAGCTGATCCAGAGCCTGGCGCGCTCGCGCGACGAAAACGTGCTCGCCGACGTGGATGCCGCGCTGCGCGTGGCGCTGCAGCAGGCGGCCATCACCGGCAGCGCCGAGCCGCTGGTGCTCACGCTCAAGCAGGCCGACGAGCGCCTGGCGCGCTTCAACCAGCCGCGGCTGGAGCGTGTGCGCCGCGCGCTGGCGCAAGACCTGGAACGCACCCGCAGCGCGGGTGTCACCGACATCACCGTACTCACCATCAGGCTGGACGAGGTGATCCGCCAGGTCGACGAACTGCCGCTGTACGCTGAGCCCGAGCGCCGCGGTGCCGCGCGCGCGGCCGAGGCCGCAGCCACGGCGGCCTCCGCGTCCGCATCGGCCGCCAGCGGCAGCGGCCTGGCCGGCTTGGTCGGCCAGCGCTGGGCGAGTTTTGCCTCGGTCTTCTGGCAGGAAGTGAAGAGTCTCGTGCGCGTGACGCGCATCGACCAGCCCGAGGCCATGCTGGTGGCGCCCGAGCAGGCGTTTTTTCTGCGCGAGAACCTCAAGCTGCGGCTGCTGAACGCGCGCCTGGCCTTGCTGTCGCGCCAGTTCGACACCGCGCAGAGCGACTTGCGCGAAGCGCAGCGCGCGCTGGACATCTACTTCGATCGCAACCACCGCCGCGTGGTGGCGGTGAGCGAACTCGTGCGCGGTGTCACGGGCCAGGCCCGGCTCGTCACCGTGCCCCGGCCCGACGCCACGCTGGCCGCCATCGCCACCGCTTCGGCCGGGCGCTGAGCCAGCGCGCCGGTGCAGCACCGCCTCTGATCCGCCGCAGACATGCGCAGCGTCATCGTCCTCGTGTTGATCTTCGTGGTGGCTGTCGTGGCCGCCACCACGCTGGGCAGCAACGACGGCCTCGTCAGCATCTACTGGGCGGGCTGGCGCAGCGACTTTTCGCTCAACCTCTTTGTCATCGTGCTGCTGGGCGCCTGCGTGGTGCTGATGGCGGCGGTGCAGGCCCTGGGCGCCTTGGTCAGCCTGCCGCGCCGCGCGGGCGAGTGGCGCGCCCTGCGCCGCGAGCGTGCGGCCCAGGCGGCTTTGCGTGAGGCGCTGGTGGAGTACTTCGGCGCGCGCTACGGCCGTGCGCGCAAGGCCGCCGAGCGGGCCTTGCTGATCGCCGATGACACCCCCGGCCTGCAGGCCGACGCCGAGTTCCTGGTGCTCACCCACCTGATGGCCGCGGGCAGCCTGCACCGCCTGCAAGACCGCAGCCAGCGCGAAGAGAGCCTGCGCCGGGCGCTGAGAGCCGCCCGCGGCGGCAAGGCCGTGCGAGCCGGCGGGCGCAATGCCGAAGAAGCCGCGCGCCTGCTCGCCGCCGAATGGGCCCTGGACGACCGCGATGCTCAGCGAGCGCTGGAATCGCTGGAGCAGCTGCCGCCGGGCGTGGGTCGGCGCACGCATGCGCTGCGTCTGAAGTTGCAGGCGCTGCGTTTGGCGCGCCAGCCCTTGGCGGCGCTGCAGACAGCACGGCTGCTGGCGAATCACCAGGCCTTTTCGCCGGTGGTGGCGCAAAGCCTGTTGCGTTCGCTGGCGGCCGAAACGCTGGAGGGCGCGCACGACGCGCAGCAATTGCGCCGCTTGTGGGGCCAGTTCGACACCGCCGACCGGCGCGACGCCACGGTGAGTGCCCGTGCGGCGCTGCGCGCCGTGCAGCTGGATGCGGCCGACGATGCGCGCCAGTGGCTCAAGCCCTTCTGGGAGCGCCTGTCCGAGCTCGCGCGTGAAGACCGCGATCAGGTGGCGCTGGCGCTCATCGAGGCCCGCCGCGGCATAGGCAGCGACTGGCTGCCGAGGCTGGAAGCCGCGGCCCAGGCCTTCGGCCACGAAGGCGCCGTGGTGGCCGCCGTGGGCATGGTTTTCGCCGAACGCCAGCTCTGGGGCAAGGCGCGCCGCCTGCTGGAGCAGGCGGCGGCGGCGCCCGGCCTGCCGGGGGCGACGCGCCGCACCGCCTGGCGCGAGCTGGCCGCGCTGGCACGCCAGGAGGGCGACGAAGCCAGGGCCGTGCAGTGCGAACGTGCTGCCGCGGCCCTCGACTGAGACACCGAGGCGGGGTTTTTTGCAGTCAGCGGGCCGCAGCTTGAGCAGATCAAAAAAAGGCGTGCTATACTGCAAGGCTTGATGCGGCTGTAGCTCAGCTGGATAGAGTACTTGGCTACGAACCAAGGGGTCGTGGGTTCGATTCCTGCCAGCCGCACCAAAAAATGACGAGGGTTAGCACGTGCGCGTGCTAACCCTTTTGTCTTGATGGCGGGCGCAAACATGGCTGGTGCGATCGGGGCTGGTGCTGTCGGGACCGGTGCAGTCGGGGCCGGTTCAATCAGGGTTGCTGCCCAGTCGGCTCACCGGGCGCTGCAGGCCGTTCCTGCCGCCGTTTCCTCGGACCACAGGCTTCCTCGACCATGACCGTCTTCTACTGGGTGATGGGTGTGCTCATCGTCGGCACGCTGGTGCCGTCGGTGCTCTACATGCTGCTTTACGCAGCCACGGGCGAAGACGCCTGCCTGCGCCGCGCGCAGGCGCTGTGGAACATCTCGCGCGTTTTTTCGCTGCTCGGCTTCAACCTGCTGGTCTGGGGCCACGTGCTCTACGGCCTCTGGCAAATCTGGTCCTGAAGCCTGCCCGCGGGCGACCGCGTCGTCGCCGACTCAGGCGCTGAAAACTACCCCGTCTTGCTGGCGCAGCACACCTGCCCCACACAGATCGTGCACCAAGGCTTCGGCACAGGCCGCCAGGCCACCGCAGGGGCTGCCCATGCGCTGCCAGACCTTGCTGTACAGCGGTGACTGCAGCAGCCATTGCTGCAAGGCCAGCGTGTGCTGGCCACCGGTTTCCATCAGGTGGAAAACAAGCAGGGCCTTGAGCGCATGGCGGGCGTGGCGCGCGGGGTCGGCGCGGAAAGCGGCCAGGCGCTGGCGCGCATGCACCAGCGCGTGCGCGATGTCGCTGAAGGCCGCGCCGTGGCCGGGCAGGGCCCACCGTGCTTCCAGCGACTCGATCAGGTCCAGCGTTGCGGCCACCTCGTCGAAGGCATCGGCGCCGTCGAGTTCGGGAAAGACGATGCCGAAGCCGCGCTCCCACAGCGCGTCGGCCGTGATGACGATGCCCGCATCGGCATCGAAGAAGATCAGCGAGTGCGGGTCGTGCCCGGGCGCTGCCAGCGCGTGCCAAGTGCGGCCACCCACGCGCAGGGTGTCGCCGGGCTGCACGCAGCCGTCAGGCACGAAAGGCTCGCAGGCTTGGCCCGTGGCCCGGTAGCTGAGCGCGTTTTCGTCCCAGGCCTGCACGGCGGCCAGGTCGCCGGGTGGAATGTGCAGCGTGCAGCCGAAGACGCGCTGCAGCGTGGCATTGCCACCGCAGTGGTCGGCGTGCAGGTGGGTGTTGACGAGCGCGCGCAGGGTTTCGCCCTGCAGCGCGTGCTGCACCAGGGCCACGGTCTGCGTGGCATGCACCAGGTGCCCGGCGTCGACCAGCACCGCGCCTTCACCGCCGCCGTGCAGCAGGATGTTGTTCGACGACAGCCAGCCGCGCTCGAGCAGCGTGATGCCGGGCCATGCGGGGGGCTGGGATGTCGTCAAGGCACCAGTTTCCGGCGGAAGAGGCAGCGGGCATTCTGGACCAGGGCCGAAGGGCTGCCGGCCCGCCGCCGCCGCGCGGGTCTGGGCCGGGAACACCCTGCTACTCCGCGCCTGCGCGGCGCCGCAGCGGCCTAAGGTGCGAGGCATCACGACCCTTTCCGCAGGCTTGCCATGCCCCAGTTCACACCCAGCGCTGCAGCCCCAAGCATCACTGCATCCCGTGCCGCGGGCCTGTTGCCCGCGCAGGGCTTGCGCCACGGTCCGGGCGCCATGCCAGAGGCGGGCAGCCACCGCCGCACCGCGCTGGCGGTGGGCGTCGTGCCGCCCACGGTGCTGATGGCCCTGCTGGCCGTGGTGGCGGGGCTGATCGAGCCGGCCACCGGCCTGGCGCTGTTCGTGGCCGGCCTGGCCTGGCTGGTTTTCGAGATGCACCGCTACCTGCGGCGCATGGACGCCGAACTCGACACCGAGCTGCGGGCCGGCCCCTGGCCCTGAGGCTGCCCGCCTGGGGGCCGGGCGTGGGCTGTTTGCGTGGGCTGTCTGCGCGGGCTGTCCGCGCGGGTTATTTGCGCGAGTTGTCCAGCGAAGGCGGCGGCGTGTAGCCCAGCTCACGCGCCCGTGATTCGTACTGCGCGGCCAACAGTGGTTGCCCGACACGCCGGTAGTGCAGGGCCAGCTCGTAGCTGGCGATACCGTTGCCCAGCGCTGCGGCGAACTGCAGCCAGCCTTCGTAGCGGCTGGCGTCGAAACGTTCGGCATCGCGACCGTAAGCGCGTGCCAGGCGCGCTGCAGCGTCCTTGTCACCACGCCCGGCTTTGACGAGTTCGGTCTCGGGGGCGTCGGCCGCCGGCTGAAAGGCGGTGCGGAAGAGGCGCACGTCACGCCGGCGCAGGATCGCGGCCGCTTCGTTGGCGCCGGCGCGGGCCACCTCGGCGCTGCCCGCCAGCCGGCTGCCGGGGTGGTTCTTCAGGAAGTCGGCGGCCAGCCGCGCGATCTCGGCCGGCCAGACAGCGGCTTCCAGCTGCGCCCAATCGGCGGCCTCGTCGCGGCTGGCAAAACGCGCGGGTGCCGGCGCACTGGTGTTCACGAGCTCGGGCGGCGGCAAGGGCGCGAGCCGGCGCGAGATCTGGGTGTTCTCCGCGATGAAGGGAAACTGCGCAAACTGGCGCAGCAGCGGCACCGGGTGGTTCAGCATGATGTTCTGCACGTCGAGCTTCACCAGGCGGAACAGGTCGGAAAAGCTGATCTCGTCAGACGCGGTTTCCAGCAGCTTCACCAGCGAGGCGGTGTAGAAGGTGTTGCGGCTGTCGTCGGCCGGCGCGATGGCCGGTTTGCCCGCACCGGTGGCAAACGCGATCAGGCAGCCCGGGGGCGCTTCCACCTGGTTCAGGCCGTCGCCGCCGGCAACATCGCGCAGCGAGGTGCGGCAGGCGTCGATGATGGCGATGGTCAGGCCGGTGGGCCGCCGCGGCAGTTCGCTCATCACGTCGCGCGTGAGGATGAGGCTGGTGCGCGCCAAGGTGTCGGGCCGGGCCTTGGGGCTGACACGGGCTGACACCAGCAGGTTCTCGGCGTCCACCTGGGCACCGTGGCCCGAAAAATAGAACAGCACCGTGGCGTCGGGCGGCGCGGCGCGCACCTTGGCGGCAAAGGCCGCGGTGGCCGCACGCGCTGCCGCCTGGTCGAGATCGAGGCCTTGCATCACCTCGAAGCCGCGCCGCTCCAGCACCGCGCGCAGGTCTCGCACGTTCTTGTGGATGGGCGGCAGGTCTTCGCCCTCGGGGTAGTCGCGGTTGCCGATCAACAGCGCCAGCCGCGGCGGTTCGCCGCTGCGCTGGGCCTGGGCCTGGACGCCCGCGGGAAAGGCCGAGACCTGCGTGGCCGCCGCGGCGGCGCCGGCCCATTGCAGCCAGCGCCGGCGCGCCAGTGTTCGGCCGGCTGCGGGGGCCGGCGAGGTGCGGGGCGGGGTGGACGGGTGCTTTTTCATGCGGCGTTGTCGGGCTCTCAGTTGCCAGGGCCGCAGAGCAGCGCGCCGGGTGCGGGCGCGCAGCTGCTGGGCACCCGCAGGCCTTCGGTGCCCTGGGTGGCGGCCGGTGCCGGGCCCACTTCGGCGATGACGCCGGCGCGCAGGCGCACGGCCACGTTTTCGGTGCGCACGGCATCGTCGAAGCCCGCCTTGCGCGCGCCCTCGGACACCGCCACCGTGGCCGAGATCGAGTTCTCGACCTGCGGCGTGGTGGGCAGCACACCGTTGTAGAAAACCGGGATCTGCGACTGGCTGCCGGCGCCGTCAAAGAAGAAGCGGTAGCCGCCCGAGGGGTTGACCACCGGGCCTTGCAGCAGCACCGCGGTGGCGCCGCGCGCGCCGTCACGCGGCAGCACGGTCATGAACCCCGCGTCCAGCGGCAGCGTGCGGTCGCCGTAGGCGCGGCTGCCGATGTTGACCCGCAAGCCGCCGTCGGTGCCTGGTGCACCGAAGGGGAAGCTGAGCTCGAAGGAGGCTGGCGTGAGCTCCAGTGTCAGCGCCGGCAGGGCCGTGACGGTGCCGGCCGTGCTGTCGAAAGGCAGGCGGGCCACGATGGCTGCGCTGTTGCCCAGCGTGGCCAGGCGGTCGGCGCGTATCGCCACCACGTCGGCGAGCACGCCATCGCCGCCGATGTTGACGGTGCCGCCCTCGATGCGCACGCGGCTCTGCACCGCGTAGTTGGTGGTGGCGCCGCCGAAGCTGAGCGCCGTGCTGTTGGCCGACCACGGCGAGTTCGGCGTGCCGCTGAGCACCGAGAGTTCACCGAGGAAGCTGTTGGCCGCCTGCAGCAGCTGCACCGAGCCGCCGTTGGGCGCCAGCACCCGCAACCCGGCCCCCGCGGCCACGCTGATGCGGCTGGCCGCGTCGGCCGAGACCGCATCGGCCGCGAAGGCGATGGGCAGCGACGTCGCCTGGCGGTTGGCCAGATCGTCGTCGGGCGGCAGCACCGCCAGCGGCGCGGCCGCCACCAGCGACAGCGTGCCGCCGCTCACGGTGGTGGCGCCGGTGAGCGAGAGCGCACCGCTGTCGATGCGTCCGCCGTCGGCCGTGTTCACCGTGCCCAGCACCAGGCTGCGCGGCACGCTGTTCTCGGTGCCGCTGGACAGCGTGAGCGCGCCGCGGGCATCCACCGACACAGGGCCGCCAAAGCGGTTGCCGGCGTTGGGCGCGTCAATGCGTTGGCCGCTCAGGCGCAGCGCCGCTGGCGCGCTGACGGCGCCGCGCAGCAGCAGGTCGCCGTTGGCGACGAGTTCGGCGCCCAGCGACACGGCGCCGTCGGCTTCCACCGTACGCACCGATTCGCGCCCGCCCAGCGCCAGGCTGCCGGCGGCGAGCACACGCACATCGCTGCTGTCGGGCAGTTCATCGGCGCCGGCGGTGGCCAGCTCGCCGCGCGTGACGGTGGTGGTGCCGGTGTAGCTCTTGTTGCTGCCACTGAAGAGCAGGCGGCCGCTGCCGGCCTGTTCGACGGCGCCCGGGCCGCTGACGGCCTGCGCCAGCGTGTGCGTGTCGCCGCGGGCCAGGCGCAAGGTGCCCGTGAGTTCGAAGGCGCTGGTGGCCAGGCTGCCGCTGTTGCCACCATCACCCACGCTCAGCGTGCCCGCGGCCACCCGTGTGAGGCCCGTGTAGCTGTTCGCGCCGGTGAGCGTGAACACGCTGCTGCCCTGTTTGATGAGGCCGCCGCTGCCGCTGATGACACCCGCAAAGCTGCTGTCGCCGCCGCTGCCGGTGCTGAGCGTGAACCCGGCCAGGGCCACATTGCCAGCCCCGGCCAGGCTGCCCAGGCCTTGATCGCCATCGAAAGCCAGGGCAGCACCACCGGCCAGCTGGACCGCTGGCAACACCGGCAGGCGCTGCGCCGCGGCCAGCGTGAGCGTGCCGGCTTCCACCTGCACGGTGGCCACCGCGGCCGTGCCAGCCAGCGTGCTGCTGCCGCGTGCGGTGAGACTGCCGCCGCCGAAGTTGGCGTCTGCGCGCCCGCCGTCCAGCAGGTAGGTGGCGGCGGTGAGGGTGCCGCCGCCGCTGAAGGTGCCTGCCAGCGTGAGGCTGGCCACGGTGTCGGTGGCGGCCAGCAAGAGCGTGGCGCCGCTGGCCACGCTGAGTGCGGCGCTGTCGATCAGCCGGTCGGCGCTGCCCAGCGTGAGCGTGCCGGCCTCCACGGCCAGCGTGCTGACGCTGGCGCGGCCGTCGAGCCGGCTGCTGCCGGCGCTGCGCAGCGTGCCGGTGCCGAGGTCGGCCACGACGCTGCCGCTGTTCAGGCTGTAGCTGGCTGCGGTGAGCGTGCCGCTGCCGTTCAGTGTGCCGGCCAGCGTGAGGCTGGCGATGGTGTCGTTGCCTGCGAGCGTGAGCGCGGCCCCGCTGGCCACCGCCACGGTGGCGGTGTCGGTCAGGCGGTCGGCGGCGCTCAGCGCCAGGGTGCCGGCGTCGACCTGCAGCGCCAGCGAGGCCAGTGCGCCCGTGGCCACCAGCGTGCCGGCCTGCACCCGGGTGCCGCCGGTGTAGGCCTGGTCGCCGGCCAGCGTGAAGCGGCCGTCGCCTTGTTTGACCAGCCCGCCGCTGCCGCTCAAGGTGCCGGCGAAGCTGCTGTCACCGCCGCTGCCACTGCGCAGCGTGAAGCTGCCCAGGGCCAAGTTGCCGCTGCCGGCCAGCGTGCCGAAGCCCTGATCACCACCGAAAACGAGGCTGGCGCTGCTGTTCACCGTCACGGCCGGCAGCGCCAGCAGGCGCTCGGCGCCGGCCAGTGTCAAGCTGCCGTCCAGCACTTCCAGGCTGCTGGCGGCCGAGGTGCTGGTGAGCACGCTGTCGCCGCTGCTGACGAGGCTGCCCGCGCCCAGCGGCGTGTTGGCGTTGCCACTTTCCAGCAGATACCGCGTGGCGGTGAGCGTGCCCGTGCCGGCCACGGTGCCGCCGGCCAGCGTGAGGCTGCCGACGGTTTCGTCGCCGCTCAGCTGCAGCGTGGCAAAACGGTTCACCCGGACGGCGGTGCCGTCGGCCAGGCGTTCGGCCGCGGCCAGCGCCAGCGTGCCGGCTTCCACCAGCGTGCTGCCGCTGTAGCCATTGCTGCCGCCCAGCGTGAAGACCGAGCTGCCTTGTTTGACGAGGCCGCCGCTGCCGTCGATCTGGCCGTCGAAGCGGCTGTCGCCGCCGACGCCGCTGCGCAGCGTGTGCGTGGCCAGCGTCACCCGGCCGCCGCCGGCCAGTGTGCCCAGGCGCTGGTCACCGGCCAGCGCCAGCGTGGCGCCAGCGGCCACGTCAACAGCGGGCAGCGCCAGCAGGCGGTCGGCCGCGGCCAGCGTGAGGGTGCCGCCGCTCACCTGCACCACCGTGGCGGCGCTGCTGCCTTCGAGGCGGCTGTCGCCGCTGGACAGCAGCGTGCCGGCACCCAGCGCCGCGCTGGCGGTGCCGCCTTGCAGCGCCACGGTGGCGGCCGTGAGCATGCCGCCGCCGCTGAGGCTGCCGGCCAGCGTGAGGCTGGCCACGGTGTCATTGCCGGCGAGCGTGAGGGCGGCACCGCTGGCCACGGCCACGGTGGCGGTGTCGGCCAGGCGGTCGGCGCCGGCCAGGGCCAGCGTGCCGGCGTTGACCTGCAGCGCGGCCGAGGCCAGCGTGCCCTGCACCGTCAGCGTG
This sequence comes from uncultured beta proteobacterium, assembly GCA_963788035.1. Taxonomy (GTDB): domain Bacteria; phylum Pseudomonadota; class Gammaproteobacteria; order Burkholderiales; family Burkholderiaceae_C; genus Rubrivivax. The sequence goes on along the minus strand of CAWBFC010000006.1, from coordinate 1,379,798 downwards.
CCGCCGTCGACCGTGGTGCTGCCGGTGTAGCTGTGCGCGCTGCCGAGCGTGAAGTTGCCGCTGCCCTGTTTGACGAGCGCGCCGCTGCCGCTGAGCGCGCCGTCGAAGCTGCTGCTGCCGCCACTGCCGGTGCGCAGCGTCGCACTGCCCAGCACCACGTTGCCGCCGCCGGACAGCGTGCCCAGGGTCTCATCACCGGCCAGCACCAGCGTGCTGCCGGTGCCGAGGGCCACCGCGGCCGGGCCCGCCAGACGCTGCGCGCTGCCCAGCGTGAGCGTGCCGCTGTCGACGCCGATGCTGTTGGCCAGCAGCGTGCCGTTGAGCGTGCTGCTGCCGCTGCTGGTGAAGGCGCCTGCGGCGAGTGCGGCGTCGGCGCGGCCGCTGCTCAGCGCCACGGTGGTGGCCGCGAGCCGGCCGCTGCCGGCCAGGGAGCCGGCCAGCGTGAGCTGGCCGACGGTGTCGTCGCCGCCCAGCACCAGCGCGGCGCCGCTGGCCACGGCCACGGCGGCGGCGTCGGCCAGGCGGTTGGCGGCACCCAGCGTGAGCGTGCCGCTGTCGACCGCCACTTCGGTGGCCGCGGCCTTGCCGTCGAGCCGGCTACTGCCGGTGCTGACGAGGCGGCCGGTGCCGAGATCGGCCGTGACGCTGCCGCTGTTCAAGCTGTAGGTGGCGGCTGTGAGCGTGGCGCTGCCTTGCAGCGTGCCGCCCAACACCAGGCTGGCGACGCGGTCGTTGCCGCCCAGCGCCAGCGTGGCGCCGCTGGCCACGGTGAGGGCGCTGGCATCGGGCAGCACATCGGCCGCGGCCGTGCTGAGCGTGCCGGCCAGCACCTGCGTGGCGCCGGTGTGGGTGTTGGCGCCGCCGAGCGTGAAATTGCCTGCGCCGGTTTTCACCAGGCTGCCGTTACCGCTGAGCACGCCGTCGAAGCGGCTGCCGCCGCCGCCGCCGGTGTTGAGCGTGAAGCTGCCGAGTTCGAGCGCGCCGGCGCCGGCCAGCGTACCCAGGGTTTCGCCGCCGCCCAGGCGCAGCGTGGCGCCGCCGGCCACCGTGGTGGCCGGGGCGGCCGTCAGGCGGCTGGCGCTGGCCAGGCCGAGCGTGCCGCCATCGACGAACACGCTGCCGGCGGCACTGCTGCCGCTGAGTGTGCTGTTGCCCGCGCTGCTGAGCACGCCGCTGCCGAGGTTGGCAACCACGGTGCCGCCGTCCAGCGCGTAGGTGGCGGCGGCGAGCGTGCCGGTGCCGTCGAGCGTGCCGGCCAGCGTGAGCGCGCCCACGCTGTCGTTGCCGGCCAGGCGCAGTGTGGCGCCGCTGGCCACGGTGAGCTGTGCCGCATCGGCCAGGCGGTCGGCCGCGGCCAGCGTGAGCGTGCCGCTGCCCACCTGCACCTGCAGCGCGCCGGCGCTACCGGCCAAGGTGCTGCTGCCGCTGCTGATCAGCGTGCCCGTGCCGAGGTTGGCGTTGACCGTGGCGCCGCCCAGCGTGTAGGTGGCGGCGCTGAGCGTGCCGCTGCCCGCCAGCGTGCCGGCCAGGGCGAGGCTGGCGACGGTGTCGTCGCCGGCCAGCACCAGCGTGGCGCCGCCGGCCACGGTGAGCGCGGCGCCATCGGCCAGGCGGTTGGCGCTGCCGAGCGTGAGCGTGCCGGCGTTCACCTGCACGTTGGTGGCGGCGCTGGTGGCGTTGAGCTGGGTGGTGCCGCTGCTGCCCAGCGCGCCCGCGCCCAGCGCGCTGTTGACGGTGGCGCTCGTCAGCGTGTAGCTGGCGGCGCCGAGCGTGCCGCTGCCGTCCAGCGTGCCGGCCAGGGTGAGGCTGGCGACGGTGTCGCTGCCCCCCATGCTGAGCCTGGCGCCGCTGGCCACGTCGACGGCGCTGCCGTCGGGCAGCACATCGGCGGTGGCGGTGAGCAGGCGGCCGGCGAGCACCCGCGTGGCGCCGGTGTAGAGCTGGCTGCCGCCGAGCGTGAAGCTGCTGCTGCCGAGTTTGCTCAGGCCGCCGCTGCCGCTGAGTGTGCCGCTGTAGCTGCTGTCACCTGCCGTGCCCGTGCTCAAGGTGAAGCTGCCGAGCGCGAGGTTGCCGCTGCCCGCCAGCGTGCCGAGCGTCTGGTCGCCTTGCAGCACGAGCGTGGCGCCGCCGGCGAGGGTGGCAGCCGGCGCGGCCGTCAGGCGGTTGGCCGCAGCCAGGGTGAGCGTGCCGCCGTCGACGGCCAACACGCCGGAGGCTGCGCTGCCGTTGAGCAGGCTGTTGCCGCTGCTGCGCAGCGTGCCGGCGCCCAGATCGGCGTCGACACGGCCGCCATCGAGCGCGACGCTGGCGGCTGTGAGGGTGCCGCTGCCATCCAGCGTGCCGGCCAGCGCCAGGCTGGCCACGGTGTCGTTGCCGGCGAGCGTCAGGCGCGCGCCGCTGGCCACGCTGAGCGCGGCCGTGTCGGCCAGGCGATCGGCGCCGTCCAGCGCCAGCGTGCCGCCGGCCACTTGCACCGTGCCCGAGGCCAGGGTGCCGCTCACCCGCAAGCTGCCGGCGTCCACGCGCGTGGTGCCGGTGTAGGTGCTGGCGCCGGCCAGGGTGAAGCTGCTGCTGCCTTGTTTGATCAGCCCGCCGCTGCCGGTGAAGCTGCCGCTGAACACCGAATCGGCCAAGCCCGCATGCGTGAGCGTGGCGCCGCCCAGGGCCACGGTGCCGCTGCCGGCCACCGAGCCGAAGGTCTCGGCACCGGCCAGCGAGAGCGCGGCGCTGGTGTTGATGGTGAGCGCCGGGCTCGCGGTGAAGCGGCTGGGCGCGCCCAGCGTCAGCGTGCCGGCGTTGAGGGTGACGATGCCCGCGGCGCTGGTGGCGTTGAGCGTGCTGTTGCCGCTGACGGTGAGTTCACCGGCGCCCAAGGGCGTGTCGTAGGTGCCGCCGGTGAGCGTGTAGGTGCCGGCCGACAGCGTGCCCGAACCGTCGAGCGTGCCCGACAGGGCCAGCACACGCACCGTGTCGTCGCCCGTCAGGCGCAAGGTGGCGCCGCTGGCCACGCTGACGGCGGCGTTGTCCGAGAGCCGGTTGGCCGCAGCGAGCGTGAGCGTGCCGGCGTTGACGTTGACGGTGTCGGCCGCCGATGTGCCCGCCAAGGTGGCGTTGCCGGTGCTGGTGAACACGCCGGCGCCCAGGTTGGCCACGGCCGAGGCGCCGGTCTGCAGCGTGTAGGTGCTGGCGTTGAGCGTGCGGCCGGTGCTGCCCAGCGTGCCGGCCAGCGTGAGCGTGCCCACGGTCTCGGTGCCGCCGAGCAGCAGGCTGGCGCCGCTGGCGACGGTGAGGGCGGCGGTGTCGGCCAGGCGTTCGGCGAGGGTCAGCGTGAACACGCCGCTCTCGACGTTGACGGCGGTATGGGCCGCACTGCCGCTGAGCGTGGCATCGCCGGTCACGCGCAGCGTGGTGCCGGCGAGGTTGGCGCCGACGCTGGCGCCACTTTGCAGCGTGCCCGTGCCGGCACTCAGTGTCTGGCCGCTGCCGGCCAGCGTGCCGGCCAGGGTGAGGCTGGCCACGGTGTCGTCGCCGGCCAGTGCCAGGGTGGCGCCGCTGGCCACGGTGACCGCGGCGTTGTCGGCCAGGCGGTTGGCGCTGAGCAGGCTGAGCGTGCCGGTGTTGACGATGACTGTGGCCGCCGCCGCCGCGCCGCCCAGGCTGCTGCTGCCGTTGACGGTGAGCCCGCCGGCGCCGAGATCGGCACCGAGGCTGCTCGCAGCGCCGGCGGCCAGCGTGTAGGTGGTGGCGGTCAGCGTGCCGGCGCCAGCCAGGTTGCCCGCCAGCGCCAGGCTGCCCACGCTGTCGGCGCCGCCCAGCGACAGCGAGGCACCGCTGTCCACCGTGAGCGCCGTGCCATCGGGCAGCACGTTGTCGCCCTGCAGCGCCAGCGTGCCCTGGGCGACGCGCGTGCTGCCGCCATAAGCCTGGCTGCCCGACAGCGTGAAGGTGCCGGTGCCGGTTTTCACCAGCGCGCCGCCGCCGCCGATCTGGCCGCTGAAGCTGCTGGCGCCCGCGTCACCGGTGCTGAGCGTGAAGCCGCCGAGGCCGACGTTGCCGCCGCCGGCCAGGCTGCCGAAGGCCTGGTTGCTGCCCAGGTTGAGGTTGCCGGTGGCGGCCACGTTGACCGCCGGCGTGCTGCTGAAACTGCCGCTGCTGTTGAGCGTGAGCGTGCCGCCGGCGGCCACCGTGACCGTGCTGACCGCGGCTGCTGCGCCCAGCGTGCTGTTGCCGCTGGCGCTGAGGCCGCCGCTGCCCAGGGCGGTGCTGACGGTGCCGCCTTCGAGCACATAGCCGGTGGTGGCACTGGCCGTGAGGGTTCCGGCACCGGAGAGGGCGCCTGCGAGGGTGAGGGAGGAGACGGTGTCGTTGCCGGCGAGGGTGAGAGAGGCGCCGGAGGCGACGGTGACGGTGCCTGCGTTGGGCAGCACGTCGGCGGTGGCGGTGGCCAGGGTGCCGGCGAGCACGGCGGTGGTGCCGCCGTAGGCCTGGCTGCCGCCGAGGGTGAAGGTGCTGTTGCCCTGCTTGGTGAGGCCGCCGGTGCCGGTGAGGGCGCCGCTGTAGCTGCTGTCGCCGGCGCTGCCGGTGCTCAGCGTGAAGGTGGCCAGCGTGACAGCGCCGGTGCCGGCCAGCGAGCCCAGGGTCTGCGCGCCGCCCAGCGCCAGCGTGCCGGTGGCGCCGACGGTGGTGACGGGGGCGCCGGTCAGGCGGTTGGCGCCGTCCAGCGTGAGCGTGTTGCCGTTGACGGCCAGCGAGGTGACGGCCGCGGTGCCGCTGAGCGTGCTGGTGCCGGTGGAAGTGAGGCTGCCGGCGCCCAGGTTGGCGCCGAGGGCGACGGTGCCGCCGTCCAGCGCGTAGCTGCTGGCGGCGAGCGTGCCGCTGCCATCGAGCAGGCCGCTCAAGGCCAGCGTGGCGACGGTTTCGGTGCCGCTCAGCGTGAGGGTGCCGCTGCTGACGTTGACGGCCGCGGTGTTGGCCAGGCGCTCGGTGGCGCTGAGCGTGAGCGTGCCGCCGGCCACCTCGACGGTGGTGGAGGCCAGGGTGCCGCTGAGCGCCAGCGTGCCGGCGGCCACACGCGTGGTGCCGGTGTGGGTGTTGTTGCCCGCGAGCGTGAGCGTGCCGGCGCCCTGCTTGGTGAGGCCGCCGGTGCCGCTGAGTGCGCCGGAGAAGCTGCCGCTGGCCAAGCCGGCGTGGGTGAGCGTGGCGCTGCCCAGGGTGATGTTGCCGGCGCCCTCGAAGGCACCGACGGTCTGGTTGCCGCCGAGTTGCAGCGTGGCCGGCGCGGCGATGGTGAGCAGCGCGGTGCTGGCCAGGCGGTTGGCGCTGGCCAGGGCCAGCGTGCCGCCATCGAGGGCCACGGCGGTGGCCGCGGCGCTGCCGGTGAGCGTGGCGTTGCCGGTGACGGTGAGGTTGCTGCCACCCAGGTTGGCCAGCACCGCGGCGCCGGTGGCCAGCGTGGTGTTGGCGGTGAAGGTGGTGCTGCCGGCCAGGGTGCCGGCCAGCGTGAGCGTGGCGACGGTTTCGTCGCCGGCGGGGCTGAGGGTGGCGCCGTTGGCGACGGTGACGCCGGCGGTGTCGACGATGCGGTTGGCGGTGGCGCCCACGGTGATCGTGCCGCTGGCCAGGGCCAGGGTGGTGACGCTGGCCTGGCCGTTGAGCGTGCTGGTGCCGGTGACGTTGAGCGTGGTGGCGCTGACGTTGGCGTCGAGCTGGCCGCCGCTGGACAGGGTGATGGGCGTGGCGGTGGTGAGCGTCAGGCCGGTGCCGGCCAGGGTACCGCCGGCGCTGAGGCTGTTGACGGACTCGCTGGTGCCCAGCGTGAGCGTGCCGCCGGTGACGATGGTGATGTCGGCGCTGGCAGCGAGGTCGGCGCCAGTGGCCAGGGTGAGGCTGCCGCCGTTCTGCACGTTGATGCTGCCGGCGCCCTTGGCGGCGCGCAGCGTGGCGCTGCCGGCCACGTTGAGCGTGCCGGTGCCCAGCGCCAGCGCCACGTCGGCCCCGCCATTGAGCGTGTAGCTGCCCGCCGTCAGCGTGCCGCCGCCGTTCAGCGTGCCCGCCAGGGTGAGCGTGCCGACGGTGTCGTTGCCGGCCAGGGTGAGGGTGGCGCCCGCGCTCACGCCCACGGTGGTGCCGTCGGCGAGGCGGTCTGCGCTGCCCAGCGCCAGCGTGCCGCCGGCGACCTCCACCGTGGCCGATGCCAGGGTGCCTGTCAGCGCCAGGGTGCCCGCTTCCACCCGCGTGGTGCCGGTGTAGCCATAGGCGCCGCCCAGGGTCAGGGTGCCGGTGCCTTGTTTGGTCAGGCCGCCGCTGCCACCGAGCGTGCCGGCATAGACGAGGTTGGCGCTGTTGGCCAGCGTCAGGGTGTGGCTGCCCAGGTTCACGGCGCCGGTGCCGAGCACGGCGACCAGGGTCTGGGCGCCGCCCAGGGCCAGGGTGGCGCCGGCGTCGAGGGTGACGCTGGCCGCGCTGGCCAGGCGTCCGCCGCTGGCCAGGCTGAGCGTGCCACCGCTGATCTGCACGGTGCTTGCCGCGGCCGTGCCCACCAGGTTGGCATCGCCGGTGACGGTGAGATTGGGCCCGCCCAGGTTGGCCTGCACGCTGGCGCCGAGGGCCAGCGTGGTGTCGGCCGTGAGGGTTCCGGCACCGGAGAGGGCGCCTGCGAGGGTGAGGGAGGAGACGGTGTCGTTGCCGGCGAGGGTGAGAGAGGCGCCGGAGGCGACGGTGACGGTGCCTGCGTTGGGCAGCACGTCGGCGGTGGCGGTGGCCAGGGTGCCGGCGAGCACGGCGGTGGTGCCGCCGTAGGCCTGGCTGCCGCCGAGGGTGAAGGTGCTGTTGCCCTGCTTGGTGAGGCCGCCGGTGCCGGTGAGGGCGCCGCTGTAGCTGCTGTCGCCGGCGCTGCCGGTGCTCAGCGTGAAGGTGGCCAGCGTGACAGCGCCGGTGCCGGCCAGCGAGCCCAGGGTCTGCGCGCCGCCCAGCGCCAGCGTGCCGGTGGCGCCGACGGTGGTGACGGGGGCGCCGGTCAGGCGGTTGGCGCCGTCCAGCGTGAGCGTGTTGCCGTTGACGGCCAGCGAGGTGACGGCCGCGGTGCCGCTGAGCGTGCTGGTGCCGGTGGAAGTGAGGCTGCCGGCGCCCAGGTTGGCGCCGAGGGCGACGGTGCCGCCGTCCAGCGCGTAGCTGCTGGCGGCGAGCGTGCCGCTGCCATCGAGCAGGCCGCTCAAGGCCAGCGTGGCGACGGTTTCGGTGCCGCTCAGCGTGAGGGTGCCGCTGCTGACGTTGACGGCCGCGGTGTTGGCCAGGCGCTCGGTGGCGCTGAGCGTGAGCGTGCCGCCGGCCACCTCGACGGTGGTGGAGGCCAGGGTGCCGCTGAGCGCCAGCGTGCCGGCGGCCACACGCGTGGTGCCGGTGTGGGTGTTGTTGCCCGCGAGCGTGAGCGTGCCGGCGCCCTGCTTGGTGAGGCCGCCGGTGCCGCTGAGTGCGCCGGAGAAGCTGCCGCTGGCCAAGCCGGCGTGGGTGAGCGTGGCGCTGCCCAGGGTGATGTTGCCGGCGCCCTCGAAGGCACCGACGGTCTGGTTGCCGCCGAGTTGCAGCGTGGCCGGCGCGGCGATGGTGAGCAGCGCGGTGCTGGCCAGGCGGTTGGCGCTGGCCAGGGCCAGCGTGCCGCCATCGAGGGCCACGGCGGTGGCCGCGGCGCTGCCGGTGAGCGTGGCGTTGCCGGTGACGGTGAGGTTGCTGCCACCCAGGTTGGCCAGCACCGCGGCGCCGGTGGCCAGCGTGGTGTTGGCGGTGAAGGTGGTGCTGCCGGCCAGGGTGCCGGCCAGCGTGAGCGTGGCGACGGTTTCGTCGCCGGCGGGGCTGAGGGTGGCGCCGTTGGCGACGGTGACGCCGGCGGTGTCGACGATGCGGTTGGCGGTGGCGCCCACGGTGAGCGTGCCGCTGGCCAGGGCCAGGGTGGTGACGCTGGCCTGGCCGTTGAGCGTGCTGGTGCCGGTGACGTTGAGCGTGGTGGCGCTGACGTTGGCGTCGAGCTGGCCGCCGCTGGACAGGGTGATGGGCGTGGCGGTGGTGAGCGTCAGGCCGGTGCCGGCCAGGGTGCCGCCGGCGCTGAGGCTGTTGACGGACTCGCTGGTGCCCAGCGTGAGCGTGCCGCCGGTGACGATGGTGATGTCGGCGCTGGCAGCCAGGCGCGGGCCCCCGGTGATGACCAGGTTGCCACCGTTCTGCACCGTCAGCGTGCCAGCGCCCTTGGTGGCTGCCAGCGTGGCGCTGCCCGTCACGGCCAGCGCGCCCGCACCCAGCGGCACCTGCACCGAAGCGCCGCCGTTCAGCGTGTAGCTGCCTGCGGTCAAGGAACCACCGCCATTCACCGTGCCTGCCAGTGCGATGCTGGCGATGGTTTCGGTGTTGTCGACGGTGAGCGTGCGCGTAGCACTGACGTTGACCGCCGTGTTGGCACCCAGGCCACCCACCGCCGCCGCGGCCACCACGGCGTTGCCGCCGGTGAGCTCGAGGTTGTCCAGGCCCATGCTGCCCGTGATGTTCAGCGCGGCACTGTTGGTGTTGCGCAGCGTGCCGGCGCCGGCGTAGGTGCCTGCCAGGGTGACGCTGCCGACGTTGTCGCGGTTGTAGGCCAGCACGGCGCCGCCTTGCACGGTGATCGTGCCGCCAGCGCTCAGGCTGCCGTTGTTGCCATCGGACGAGCCGACCGTCAGCACGCCGCTCTGCACATCGACGGTGGAGGTGATGGTGACGTTGCCGGTGATGCGAACGGCACCCGAGGTGATGAGCTGGCCCGGTGATTCGCTGGTGGTGCCGAGCACGTCGCCGTCTTCGAGCACGAGCACGTTGGTGATCAGCACCCCCGGCCCGTTGACGCTGCCGCTGCCGGTTTTGCTGGCCACCACTTCGTCTTGCGGCAGCGTCAGCGCGGCGCCGCTGCGGATGTTGACCGACATGGTGTCGATGAGCCGGTCTGCGGTGCTGCCCAGCGTCAGCGTGGCCGGGCTGTTGATGCGCACCGAGCCCGTCTCGGCGCGGCCGTTCAAGGTGGCGTCGCCGGTCACCAGCAGCTGGCCGCCGGCCAGCGTGCTGCCCAGCGCGATGGTGCCGGCCGACATCGTGGTGCCGCCAGCGGCCGTGAGCGTGAAGCTGCCTTGCAGCGTGCCGGCCAGCGTGAGGTCGTCGATGGTCTCGTTGCGGCCCAGGGCCAGCGTGGCACCGCCGGCCACGGTGATGTCGTTGCCGTTGTCGATGCTGCTGGCGGCGCCCAGGTTCAGCTGTGCGTTGGCGCCGACGCTGACGGGCGCGTTGACGCTGCCGTTGAGCGTGGCGTTGGCGCTGGCCGGGATGTTGACGGCGCCCGCACTCAGCGTGCCGGTGCCGGCCAGCGTGCCGCTGAGGTTCAGCGTGGCCACGGTGTCGCCGCTGGCGCCCATGGTGAACAGCGCGCCACTGCCGACCGTGACGGTGGCCAGGTTGCTGAGGTTGCTGCCCGCGGTCAGCGTCAGGCTGCCGCTGCCGGTGCTTTCGATCAGGCGCAGCCCGGTGACGTCCTTGTCCAGCGTGAAGGTGCCGGTGCCGGCCTGGCGCAGCGTGCGCACGCCCGAGCCGGGGTTGCCGATGTTGTTGCTGGCGCCTAGCAGGTCGGAAGCCAGCACCGCGGTGTCGCGGTCGATGACCAGCGTGCCGCCCAGCGTCAGCGTGCCGCTCACGGGCAGGGCGCCGGCGGCCGGGCCGCTGCCGCCGAGCGTGAGCGTGACGCCGTCCGACACGGTGGCGTTGTTCGCCACGTTCACGGTGGTCTCGATGCGTGGCGTGCTGCCGTTCAGCGTGGCGTTGAAGGTCTGCACGCTCAGCGCATTGGCGCCGCTGACGGTGCCGCGCAGCGCCAGCGTGTCGACGCTGGCCGTGCCGCCCATGGCCAGCGTGGCCCCGCTGGCCACGGTTAGCGTGGCGCCGCTGGGCAGCAGGCCGTTGCCGCCGAGTGCCAGCGTGCCGCCGTTGAGGTTAATGCCGGTGGCGTTGGTCAGGGCCTGCTGCAGCGTCACCGTGCCCGGCCCGGCCACGTTGACGGTGGTGCCGCCGAGCTGCGCATCGACGGTGGCGCCGCCCTGCAGGTTGTGCGCGGTGGCCGTGAGCGTGCGGGTGCTGCCGCCAGCGAGCGTGCCGCTCAGGTTCAGGGTCTGCACCGTGTCGCTGGTGGCGCCCAGCGTCAGGGTGGACCCGGTGGCGACGGTGACGGTGGCGCCGCTGGCGAGGTTGGCACTGCCGCCGAGTTGCAGTGCCTGCCCGGTGGCCACTGACACCAAGCCCGCGTTCACCGCGCTGTCGATGGTGGCGTTGCCCTGCACGTCGATGTTGCCGGTGCCCAGGCCGCCCAGCACCTGCGCGTTGGTGTTCAGCGTGTAGGTGCCGGCCGTCAGCACCCCCGTGGCGGCGCCCAGCGTGCCGCCCAGGGTGAGCGTGCTCACGGCCTCGGCGTTGTTGCCCAGGGTGAAGCTGGCGCCGCTGGCGATGCTGATCGCCAGGCCCGCGCCCAGTTGCGCCGCGCCGCCGTTCAACGCGATGCTGCCGCCGGTGGCACCCAGGGCCGTGAGGCTGGAGGCGGTGCCGTTGAGGGTGAGCGCACCGGCGCTCACGCCTATGCTCCCGGTGCCGGCGACAGTGCCCAGCGCAAACGGCCCGCTGCCGTTGTAGGCCAGGGCCGCGGTGCCGCTGAGCGTGACGGTGCCCGTGGGCACGAAATTGCCCGTCGTGCCGCTGCCGACCGTGAGCACGCCGCCCGTGGCCACGCCGCTGGTGCCGGTGACGTTGACCGTGGTCGTGAACAAGGCGCTGCCGCTGCTGGCGAGGTTGCCCGCCACCGTCAGGGCGCCGGTACCGGCCACCGTGGCGCCGTTGAGCGTGAGCCCGTTGACGGTCTCGGCGCTGTCGCCCAGCGTCAGCGTGGTGCCGCTGCCCAGGCTCAGGTTGGCGGCGTCGTTGATGCGGTCGCCCACGCCGTCGGCCAGGCTCAGGCTGCCGCCGTTGACGGCCACCGAGGCCATGGCCGCCAGGGTGCCGTTCAGGCTGACCGCGCCGCTGGTGATCTGCAGGCTGCCGCCGCCGGCCACCGTGCCCAAGGTCACTGGATCCGACCGGTTGATGATGAGCGTGGCACCGCCGGCCACGGTGAATGTGCCGCCCGGTGTGAGCGCACCCGCCGTGCCGCCGTTGCCGATGCTGAGGCTGCCGCTGTTGACGTCGACGTTGTCGGCCTGCACCGCAGCCTGCAGCACCGAGGCACCGGTGCTCGTGAGGTTGCCCGTGAGCGTGAGCGGCGCTGCCACCGTGCCGGCATCGAGCGTGGCACTGCCGGCGCTGAGCGTGCCTGCGCCCGTGAGGCTGCCGCCGTTCAGCACCAGGCTGGTGATGGTGTCGTTGGCAGCCAGCGCGAGCGCGCCGCCGCTGCCGACGGTGACCGTGGCACCGGCGTCGAGATCGCCAGTGGCGCTGCGTGTGAGGGTGACGCCGCCGTCCACGCTGACTGCGGCGGCGCCGCTGGCGGCGTTGAGCGTGGCGTTGCCCTGGGCGTTCAGCGAGCCGGCGCCCAGCGGCGCGTTGACGCTGGCGCCGGCCAGCAGGTTGTAGGTGGTGGCGGTGAGGGTCTGCGCCGAAGTGCTCAAGACCCCGCCCAGCGACAGCGTGGTGACGGCCTCGCCGTTGTCGCCCAGCGTGAGCGTGCCGCCGTTGGCCACGCTGAGCGTGGCCGCGTTGTTGATGCGGTCGCCGACGCCGTCGTCCAGCAGCAGCGTGCCGCCGCTGAGAACGCTCACGGCGGTGACGTCGGGCAGCGTGCCGGTCAGGCGCAGCGTGCCTCCATCCACGCGCACGGTGCCGGTGCCGGCCACGTTGCCCAGGTCGGTGCTGCCGCTGCGGTTGTAGGCCAGCACCGCGCCCGAGGCGACGCCGAGCGTGGTGGTGGCTGCCAGGCTGCCCGCACCACCGCCGTTGCCCACCTGCAGCGTGCCGCCGTTGACGAGGATGTTGTCGGCCGCCACGGCGGCCAGCACCGTGCTGGTGGCCGGGCCGGCCACGGTGACATCGCCCGTGGCCGTGAGGCCGATGCTCACCGTGCCGCCGGTGAGCACGGCGCTGGCGGTGTCCAGCGCGGTGTTCCCGGCCAGGGTGCCCGACAGCGCCAGCGAGCTGAGCGTGTTGGCGCCGTTGTTCGTGAGCGCGCCGCCGGTCTCGACCGTCACGGCGGCCCCAGTGGCCAGGGTGGCGGCCGGCAAGGTGAGTGCGCCGGTGGGTTTCACCGTCAAGGCCGAGGCGCCGAGCGCAGCGCCGAGCGTCCAGGTGCTGCTGCCGGTGACGTCCACCGCGCCGGTCAGTGCCAGGCTGGCTGCGCTGAGGTTGGCTGCCACCGTGTGCACGCCGGTGCCGGCACGCGTCAGCGTGAGGGCGCCGGTGGTGTTGATCGCCGCGTTCACGGCCACCGCACCCGTGGTAGTGCCGCCCGTGGCGCTGCCGTCGCTGGCCGACAGGACGAGCGCACCGCCCAGGGTGATGGGCTGGGCGATGGTGATGTTGTTGCCGGCCTGCAGCGTCAGGCTGTTGGCGCCGGCCGCCGTGATGGGCGCGTTGACGCTGATGTTCTGGTTGGCCTGCAGCACCACGTTGCCCAGGCCCAGCTGGGTTTGCACGGCGCCGGCGGTGATGCGGCTGTTCTCGCCTGGCGCGGCAAAAAGCAGCGTCAGGGCCGCGAGGTCGTTGGTGGCCGGGCTGGCATTGCCGTCGATATCGGGGGTGTCGACGGCGATTTCGAGGTTGGTCGGATCCAGCAGCAACTGCCCGCCGACGCCGCGCGGCGCGCTGCGGTCGGAACTGCCCCTAAAGTCGAGAAAGTTCTTGCCCGAGACCTCGACCAGGCCCCCGTTGCCGCCAGTGAGGCCGCCCCGTGCATCGGCCGCGCCCAGGAAACGTGTGGCCTGGTCCGACCAGACGATGAGCTCGCCACCGTCGCCAGCCTGCCCGGCATTGGCCGCCAGGCGGGCGCCTGCGGCCACGTGCACCATCGAGGCGTTGCGCACTTCGGCATCGCGCCCCTGGAAACCACCGCCCACGCGCAGGCGGCCGCCGCCAGCCGCGCCCGAGGCATCGAGCCGCGCGCTGTCGCTCAGCAGGATCTTGTCGCCTTGCACCAGCACATCGCCGCCGCGGCCCTGGGCGCTGCTGGCGTCGAGGCTGCCGCCAACCTTCGTGACGCCCGCGGCGCCGCCATCGACGACGATGCGGCCGGCCATCTGCCCCAGCGAACGGGCCTGCACCACGCCGTCGAGGTTGAGCACGGTGTCCGCAAAACCTGCGCGTGCCGCGGCGCGGAACTCGGCGCTGCCGCCGTCAGCACGCACACCGCCCAGCGCCTGCAGCCGCGTGTCGAGCGCCTGGTTCTTGACCTTGAAAAAGACGAGGCCGTCGCCTTCCACGTCGACCAGCACTTCGCTGGCCGCCGCCAGGGCCACGCGGCGGGCCTCGATCTGCCCGCTGTGGAAGAGTTGTGGGGCCACCAGGGCCACCGTGCCGTCGATGGCGGTGATCTGGCCCTCGCTGCGCAGCTCACCGGCACCGCCAGCGCCCACGCCCAGCTGGAGCCGGCCCGCGGCCAGCGCTTCGTCGCTGATCGTCAGGGTGCTGGCCACCAGGCCACCCACGTCCACGCGTGAACTGGCGCCGAAGACGATGCCGCGCGGGTTGATCAGCCACACGCTGCCGTTGCTCTGCAGCGCGCCGTAAATCAGCGATGGGTTCTCGCCCAGCACGCGGTTCAGCAGCACCGCGTTGCGGTCGGGCTGCACCACCTGCACGCGCTCGCCGGCGGCGATGGAGAAGCTCGTCCAGTCGAGCACGGCGCGTGCGGTGCCTTGCTGGATGAGCATCTGCCCGGCCGCCGGGGTCTGCACGCTCACCTGGCCTTGCGTGGGCGTGGCGCCTTCGGGCAGCGCAAAGCCCATGGGCGAGGCCCCCAGCAGGCACACCGCCAGGCTCACCGGGCGCAGCGCGTGGTGGCCGCGTGCGGGCGCCGGGGTGCGGCGGGCGCGGGCTCGGCGGGGCAGGGCGGGTTGCGGCGACGGGGGGGACTGCGGGCGGACGACGCTCATCGGTAGGCCTTGGGGGTGGTGCGCCGGTGCTTGCGCTCAGTTGAAGAGCATGGTGGCCTGCACATAGGCCCGCAGCTTGTCGATCTTCTCGCCGCTGCGTGTGCTGCCGCCGGTGGGCTGTGCCATCGAAAAACGCAGCGCATAGCCGCCGGGGCGCACCCAGCTCAGGCCCAGGCCGACGCCGCTGAAGACGCCGCTGTTCTTGGCCACGTTGGTCTCGGTGACCACCCGCTGGCGGTAGCGGTACTGCACATAACCGCCATCGACGAAGACACTGAACACCATCTCGCGCGCGGTGCGGCCGAACCAGCTTTCGGGCGGCAGCAAGCGCAGTTCCAGGCTGGTGACGATGCCGATGTCGCCCGTGCCTTCACCGGTGGAAAAAGCACGCACGCCGTCGGGGCCGCCGAGGCGGAACTGCTCGGTGGTGTCGAGGTTGTTGGCCGCGTACTGGCCGCGCACGTTCAGGTAAACCAGCGCGCGGCCGGTGATCCAGTCCTGCAGGCGCGAGGCGCCGTAGGTCAGCTTGGTGTAGCGGTCGTCGTCGTCCAGCGCCGGGTTGCGGCCTTCGGGGTACTTCAGCTGGCCGCTGCTGAGGTTGAGCTCGAAGGTGTTGACGGCGCCACCGAGCAGGCTGTCGCGGAAATCGCCCGTGAGCCCCAAGGCCAGCGCATCGACGCTCTTGCGCGCCTGGCCGCCCACCTGGCCTTGCCGGTCGGTGTAGGTCTTGTGCTCCAGCGTCGCCAGCGTGAAGAGGTTGAGGTTGCGCGAGCGCACCACCGGGTAGAGCGCAAAGGCGTTGAAGGTGGCCGCGGTGCCGTTGAGGTCGAGCGGGAACTCTTCTTTATCGAGCTGGTAGCGCACGGCCGAAAGCGAGGCGCCGGCCTTGAAGCCGTCGCTGCCGATGGGCGTGTTGTAGCCGAGCAGCGCGAAGCCCAGGCCGCCGGTGGTGCTGGCCAGCACGTTGCCGGTGATGCCGTCGCCGCGGCCGAAGGGGCTGTTCATCTGCGCCAGCCCGCCGATGCGGAACTCGCCCAGCGCCTTGGCGCCGTTGGCGTCGATGTCGACCTTGCCGGTGTAGACCTTTTCCGGGCTGGGCGTCACCACCAGCGTGGCGGTGCCGGGCACCGAACCGGCACGCACCTCGAAGCGCGCCGTCATGCCGCGCAGGTCATTGACCAGAAAGACCACGCGTTCGACGTCGCGCACCTTGAGCACGCTGCCGGGCTTGAGGCGCGCGAGATAGGCCTCCACCACGTCACGGTCCACCGCGATGCCGCTGCGCCAGTTCAGCACCACGCGGTCGAGCCGTCCCTCCAGGACCGCGATGCGGATGGTGCTGCCGCCCGGGGCGCCTGTCGGGGCTTGCTCCGGGATGTAGGCGTAGCCGAGGTAATACCCGAGGTCGCGCTGCAAGAACCGCGTGACTTCCGCGGCGGCATTCACCAGGTCTTCAAAGCTGCGTTGTTTGCCGATGAACGGCGTGGTCAACCGCGTCAGCGCGGCGCGCAATTCGGCCGGCGCGGTTTCGTCCACGCTGTAGGCCGCCACGTCGAGGCGCAGGTCGTCGTCGGGTTTGCCGAGTTCACGCGGTGGCGTGGGCTTGGCCGGCAGGTCCGCCTGGTTGGCCGGTGGCGTTGCCGGTGTCGCCAGTTCAGACGCCGGCGGCACCACCGACGGCGTACGCACCGGCGCGGCCGGCGCCGGCGTCTGCGCCCATGCAGACCCCACCGATCCAACGCACAGTGCGATGAGCAAGCCCCTGAGCCAGACGGCCAGCGCCGTGCTGCTTGGGCCCGATGTCGGCCCAGGCAGCGATCCCGCGCCGGGCTTGCAGCTGCGCAACTGGATCCCCATCACGGCCTCGTTTCCTGTGCTCAGTCAGAGGCGGCGGATGCTAACGCGCGCCCTGCATGCACGCCATCGCGGAGGTTCCCCCGGCTGGGGGACAGGAGCCGGACACTTCGGCCCCAAGATCGCCCCCATGCGCCAGGACCTTGACCCCGCACACCACGCAGGCTGCCCCTGGGGCTTGCTAGGGGTTTGCAGTGGCTGCGCTTCTTGCGACACTCCGCAGCCCCGGGCCTCTCGCTTGCGGGCGCAGGGTGTTTGTGCGTCCGCTGTTGCACGCCAGCACCCACCCACCAGATGAGCGACATCGAAGACCTCCAGGCCAGCGTGGCTGCATGGCTGCAGCCCCTGCCCGACGAAGCGGCGCCCTGCGGCCCCGACCTTGAATACGACAACGACTTTCTGGCGCTCACCCAGGCGGTCGCGGGCAAGCCCGAATCGCAGTTCGGTCCGGCCGAGCCCCCCGATTGGCGCAAGGCCGAAGAGGTGGCCAGCGGCCTGTTGGAAAGAACGCGCGATTTGCGCGTGGCCATCGAGTGGGGCCGCAGCGTGTTGAACCTGCGCGGCTTCGTGGCCATGCGGCCGGTCATGGCGCTCATCAACGGCTTGGTCGAGAACCACTGGGATCACGTGCATCCCATGCCCGACCCCGACGACGGCGACCCGTATGGCCGTGTCAATGCGCTGACGCTGCTGCGCGAGTCGGCCGGCCTGCTGGGCGCGGTGCGCGATTCGCGGGTGGTTGAAGACCGTTCCATCGGCCTCTTGCTCATGCGCGACGTGGAAGCGGCGCTGGGCCTGGCGGCTGTCACCCCCGGCCACAGCGAGATGAGCAAGGAGCAGGTGGCGCGCATGCTGAGCGCCGCGCTCGAGAAGAGCCCCGGCCTGCGGCCGTGTTTGCAGGAGGCGGTGGACCTGGTGCGACAGGCCATCGCGCTCGTCAACGACCGCCTGGGCAGCGATGCGCCCGACCTGCGGCCCGTCTATGCGCTCATCAACGGTGCGGCTGGCTTGCTGCCCGCCGAGGCCGAAGCCTTTGAGGCCGACGCCGACGGTGAAGGTGCCGAAGATGGCGGCGGTGGGGGTGGTGGCGGCCGCGCTGGCGGGCGCGGGCTCTCGGGCAGTGTCACCTCGCGCGAAGAGGCCATGCGCGCCATCGATCTGGTCATTGCCTACCTTGAGCGTGCAGAGCCGACCAACCCGGCGCCTCTTTTTCTGCGCCGTGCGCGCCAGCTGGTCAGCCACAACTTCCTGCAGCTGATGAAGGTGCTTGCGCCCGATGCGCTGGCAGAAGTCGCGCGCGTGGTGGGGGTCGACCCTGATTCGGTGGAAGACCCCGACGCGCCCACTTGACGAACGCCCCCACATAGAAGAAAACCTGCGACTCTTTCGTCCTACCCCCGCCGCACAGGAGCCTCTTGATGAGCAGCAGCCAAAAATTCATCGCCCGCAACCGCGCACCGCGGGTCCAGATCGAATACGACGTCGAGGTCTACGGCGCCGAAAAGAAGGTGCAACTGCCCTTCGTGATGGGCGTGCTGGCCGACCTGTCGGGCAAACCTGCCGACCCGTTGGCGCCGGTGGCTGATCGCAAGTTCCTCGAAGTCGACGTCGACAACTTCGACGCCCGCATGAAGGCCATGAAGCCGCGCGTGGCCTTTCCGGTCCCCAATGCGCTGACGGGCGAGGGCAACCTCAGCGTCGACATCACCTTCGAGAGCATGGACGATTTTTCGCCCGATGCCGTGGCGCGCAAGGTCGACTCGCTGAACAAGCTGCTCGAGGCGCGCCAGCAATTGCAGAACCTGGTGACCTACATGGACGGCAAAGGTGGCGCGGAAGAACTGATCGGCAAGCTGATGTCTGACCCTGCCTTGCTCGGCGCCCTGGCCTCGTCGGCCAAGCCGGCCGACGCCTGAACCAGCCCCCACCAAAAATCCGAACGTTGACGAGGAGCCTCATATGGCCGAAACCCAAGCCTCAGCAGCCCTGGCGGGCGTGACGATGGAAGGCAGCGACCTCGCGTCGCTGCTGCAGAAGGAATTCAAGCCCAAGTCCGATGACGCCAAGAGCGCCGTCGAGCAGGCGGTTCAGACCCTGGCCCAGCAGGCGCTGGCGCAGACGCAGCTGATCGGCAGCGATGTCGTGGCCTCGATCGAAGCCATGATCGCGGCCATCGACAAGAAGCTGTCCGACCAGGTCAACCTGATCCTGCATCACGAAGATTTCCAGAAGCTCGAAGGTGCATGGCGTGGCCTGCACTACATGGTCAACAACACCGAGACCGACGAGCAACTCAAGATCCGCGTGATGAACGTGTCCAAGCAGGAGCTGGGCAAGACGCTCAAGCGCTACAAGGGCACGAGCTGGGACCAGAGCCCCATCTTCAAGAAGATCTACGCCGAAGAGTTCAGCCAGTTCGGTGGTGAGCCCTTCGGGTGCCTGGTGGGTGACTACCACTTCGACCAGAGCGCGCCCGACGTGGAGCTCCTGACCGAGATGGCCAAGATCGCGGCCGCCTCGCACGCACCCTTCATCACCGGCGCTGCGCCCACGCTGATGCAGATGGACAGCTGGCAGGAGCTGGCCAACCCGCGTGACCTGACCAAGATCTTCACCACGCCCGAGTACGCCGCCTGGCGTTCGCTGCGCGAAAGCGAAGACAGCAAGTACATCGGCCTGGCCATGCCGCGTTTCCTGTCGCGCATGCCTTACGGCAGCAAGACCAACCCGGTGGAAGCCTTCAATTTCGAAGAAGACACGGGTTCGGCCGACCACGGCAAGTACACCTGGGCCAACGCCGCCTACGCGATGGCCACGAACATCAACCGTTCGTTCAAGGAGTACGGCTGGTGCACGCGCATCCGCGGCATCGAAAGCGGCGGTGCGGTGCAGAACCTGCCCACGCACAGCTTCCCCACCGACGATGGTGGCGTGGACATGAAGTGCCCGACCGAAATTGCCATCGAAGACCGCCGTGAGGCGGAGTTGGCGAAGAACGGTTTCATGCCCCTGGTGCACCGCAAGAACAGCGACTTCGCGGCCTTCATCGGCGCGCAGAGCCTGCACAAGCCGCAGGAATACGACGACCCCGATGCCAGCGCCAACGCCAACCTCGCGGCGCGGCTGCCCTACCTTTTCGCTACCTGCCGTTTTGCGCACTACTTGAAGTGCATCGTGCGCGACAAGATCGGCTCCTTCAAGGAGCGCAGCGACGTTGAGCGCTGGCTCGGTGGCTGGATCGCGCAGTACGTCGACGGCGACCCGGCGCGCTCTTCCGAAGCCTACAAGGCCACCCACCCGCTGGCGGCTGCCGAGGTGGTGGTGGAAGAGGACCCGGCCAACCCCGGCTACTACAGCTCGAAGTTTTTCCTGCGCCCTCACTACCAGCTCGAAGGCCTCACGGTCTCCTTGCGTCTGGTTTCGAAGCTCCCCTCGGCGAAGGCTGGTTGAGCTCAACGAACCCAGGCAATCTTTCATTTCCTTCACTGGCTGCGCAGCGGAGGGCGTCCGGACGGCCGGGCGTTGATCGCAGTGTGAACAGCCCGTCTTCGGGCAGATAGGAGAGCACCATGGCAGTTGACATGTACCTCAAGATCGACACGATCGATGGGGAAACCACCGACAAGGCGATGGCTGGCGAGAAGGCCATCGACATCCTGGCGTGGAGCTGGGGCGTGTCGAACTCCGGCACCACGCACATGGGTGGTGGCGGCGGCAGCGGCAAGGCCAATTTCCAGGACATCAGCGTCACCAAGTACATCGACTCGGCCTCGCACGCCGTGTTGCTGGGCTGCGCGACGGGTGAGCACTTCGACAAGGCCGTGCTGACGGTGCGCAAGGCTGGCAAGACGCAGCAGCCCTACGTGACCATCACGATGAACGAAGTGATGATCACCAGCGTTTCGACCGGCGGTTCGGGTGGTGAAGACCGCCTGACCGAGAACCTGTCGCTGAACTTCGCCAA
Source organism: uncultured beta proteobacterium (assembly GCA_963788035.1). Classification (GTDB taxonomy): domain Bacteria; phylum Pseudomonadota; class Gammaproteobacteria; order Burkholderiales; family Burkholderiaceae_C; genus Rubrivivax. Next base: position 1,359,848 of record CAWBFC010000006.1, on the reverse strand, counting down.
GATCAAGTTCGAGTACTTCTACCAGGACGAGAAGGGCGTTGTCAGCAAGACGGCCAAGGCGATGACCTACGACATCGCTGCGAACTCCGTCTGACGAGTTGCTGCCCTGAAGCTCTGATTGAAGACGGGTCCGGGGGCGTGGCCTTGGCCACACCCCCGGATACCGGCTGTACCCTGAGAGGGTGAGATGGCCCGTTCCGACATGTTCCTGAAAGCCACCGGGCAGCGCTCCGGTGCGATCGTCGGCGAGTCCAACGACAAGAACTTCCCCAACCAGATCGACGTTGCCGATTGGTCGTGGGGCATGAGCGCGCCTTCCACCACCAGCGGACAGCGCAGTGGTCGGGTTTCGCTGCACGAATTGAAGCTGGTCAAGCGCGTCGACAAGGCGTCGACGGCGCTGATGTCGGTGATGAACACGAACGACGTGCTCTCGACCGTGGACCTCACGGTCCGCAAATCGGGTGGCGCCGGGCAGTCGCTGGTGTATTTCGTTTTGAAGCTCACCGGTGCGCGTGTGAACAGCTACAACGTGAGTTCCACGATAGGCGAAGACGGCAGCCCTGTGCTGATGGAGCACCTGGGCCTGTCCTTCAAGTCGATCACGATCGACTACACGCCGCAGGCCTCAAGCGGTGGCGCCATCGGCACCTCCAGCTTCACCGGCACGGCCGGCCCTGACGCCTGAACCTGAATCCCGGAGCCTGCATGTCGAACCCAAGCGCGGCCGAACTGGCCCTGAAGGAAGGCGACGTCACCCGTGCGCTGAAGCTGTTGACCGAGCAGGTGCGCGCCAAGCCGCAAGACGCCAAGTTGCGCGTGTTCATGTTCCAGCTGCTCTGCGTGCTGGGTCAGTGGGACCGCGCCCTGAACCAGCTCAACGTGTCCTTTGAGCTGGATGCCAGCACCTTGCCCATGGTGCAGACCTACCGCGAGGCCATCGCTTGCGAGACCCTGAGGCTGCAGGTTTTTGCCGGGCAGAAGGTGCCCATGCTCTTTGGCGAACCCGAGCCCTGGATTGCCATGCTGATCGAAGCCTTGCTGCGCGAAGGTCGGGGCGAGCCCGCTGCCGCGCGCCAACTGCGTGAACAAGCGCTGGAGCAGGCGCCGGCCACCTCAGGCCAGATCGATGGCCAGCCCTTTGCCTGGATCGCCGACGGTGATGGCCGTCTCGGGCCGACCGTCGAGGCCGTCATCAACGGCCGTTACTACTGGCTGCCCTGGAGCCGCCTGAGCAAGGTCGACATCGACCCGCCGCAAGACCTGCGTGACGCGATCTGGATGCCGGCGCATTTCCAGTTCACCAACGGGGGCGAGGTCGTCGGCCTCATCCCCACGCGTTACCCGGACACCGAGTTGGCCGCCGGCGATGCGCTGGCGCTTTCGCGCCGTACCGATTGGCGTGAAGCGGCCGACGGCAGCTACGTCGGACTGGGCCAGCGTGTCGTCGTCACCGACGGCAGCGAAATCGGGCTGATGGACGTGCGCACCGTCACTCTCGACGAGGCCCCCGCCGAAGCTGCGGCGGCCTGAGCGGCAGGGCGCCGCCGGTATCCCTGGCATGTCGACGCTGCGTGCTCAAGACCGGTTGCAGCCGGCGTTGCTCGACCGGCTGACCGACGACGATGTCGACGCCAAGAGCGAATCCGGCGAGGCACGTGTCATCAACCGCGGCCGTTTGCGTGAACTGGTTCTGCGTGATCTGGCCTGGCTCTTCAACGCCACGTCGCCGGGCCTGATCGACTGGTCGCGTGCCCCGCACGCCCGCAACTCGGTGCTCAACTATGGCCTGCCCCCTCTGTCTGGCCAGACGGCGAGCACCATCGATCCCTTGGCGCTCGCGGCACGCGTGAAGCAGGCCATCCTCGACCACGAGCCGCGCATCTTGCCGGCCTCGCTGTCTGTCGAGGTGCTCATCTCCGAGGCGCAGATGGACCACCACAACCAGATCGGTTTCCGCATCTCGGGCCAGCTCTGGGCGCAGCCCGTACCGCTGGAACTGCTGCTGCACACCGACATCGACCTCGAGACCGGCCGAGTGGCCGTGCGCGAACTGAACCGCTGACCCCCGACCATGGACCCGCGGCTGCTGCGCTACTACAACGAAGAACTGCGCCATCTGCGCGAGATGGGCGGCGAGTTCGCGCAGCAGTTCCCCAAGATCGCTTCGCGCCTGGGTGTCGAGGGGCTGGAGGTCACCGACCCCTATGTCGAGCGCTTGCTCGAAGGCTTTGCATTTCTCGCCGGCCGCATCCAGCTCAAGCTCGATGCCGAGTTCCCGCGTTTCACGCAACGCCTGCTGGAAATTGTCTATCCGCAGTTTCTGGCGCCGACACCGTCGATGCTGATCGCGCAGATGCAACCCGATCTGGGCGATCCCAGTCTGGCTGGCGGCCTGAAGCTGGCGCGCGGCAGCACGATGAACAGCTTGCCGGGCAAGGCGGGCGCCACCACCTGCGAGTTCCGCACCGCGAACGAGCTGACGATGTGGCCGCTGGAGTTGACGCAGGTGGAGTACTTCACCCACGCGGCCGACTTGCCCATGGCTGCCGTGCCGGAATGGCGCAAGTACCGTTCGGGTCTGCGGCTGCGCTTGCGAACCACGGCGGGCGTTGATTTTTCGCAGCTGGCCCTGAACGATCTGCGGCTGCACTGTGCCGGCATCGACGAGGTGGCCTACCGCCTGCATGAGCTGGCCTGCGGCCACACCTTGGGTGTGCTGGTGCTGCCGACGCGCAGACCGGCGGCCTGGCATGAAGCGCTGGACGGTGAGATCGTCGAGGCCGTGGGCTACGGTGACGATGAGGCGCTGCTGCCCGAAACGCTGCAAGGTCTGCAGGGCTACCGGCTGCTGCAGGAGTACTTCGCCTTCCCGCAGCGTTTCCTGTTCTTCGATCTCTGCGGGCTCGGGCCCGCGCTTCGCGCGCACGCCGGCAGCGAGGTTGACGTCGTGCTGCTTTTCTCGCGCGCCGACAACGCGCTGCTGCAGGCGGTGGATGCCAGCAGCCTGGCCTTGCACTGCGTGCCGGCGATCAACTTGCTGGACAAGCGCTGTGACCGCATCCACATCTCGCCTGACAGCGCTGATTTCCATGTCGTGCCCGACCGCACACGGCCCATGGATTACGAGGTGCACAGCGTGCAAGAGGTGCTGGGCTACGGCACCGGCGTCAACAGCGAGTGGCGCTTCCTGCCCTTCTACAACGCCTTCCACGCCGAAGACCGCCAGCACAAGGCCTACTACACGGTGCAGCGCGAGCCGCGCCTGATGTCGCAGTTGCAGCAGCGTGAAGGACCGCGAACCTCCTACATCGGCACCGAGCTTTACCTGTCGCTGGTGGACGCGCACGAGACGCCTTTCCCGGCCGAACTGCGCCAACTGGGCGTGCGCGCCTTGTGCACCAACCGCGATCTGCCCGTGCTGATGCCGCTGGGCGGGGCCAAGGGTGACCTCACGTTGACCCAGACCGCGCCGGTCAAGAGCATCACTGTCCTCAAAGGACCCTCGCGCCCGCAGTCGGCGTTGCGCGAGGGCAGCGTGGCCTGGAAGCTGATCAACCAGCTGTCGCTCAACCACCTGTCGCTCAGCGACGGCGATGCCGATCAGGGCGCGGCGGCGCTGCGGCAGATCCTGCGCCTGTACGCCCAGGGCGGCGACGCAGGGGCACAGCGCCAGATCGATGGTCTGCGCTCGGTGCAGCTGCAGCAGGTGGTGCGCCGCCTGCCGATGCCCGGGCCCATCACCTTCGGCCGCGGGGTCGAGGTCAAGATCGAGGTCGATGATCTGTCGTTCGAAGGCGCCAGCGCCTTCCTGCTGGGTTGCGTGCTGGAGCGTTTCGTCGCACGCCATGTCTCGATGAATGGCTTCACGCAACTGCGCCTGCACTCCACAGGCCGTGGCGACATCCTCGTTGGCCGGCCGCAGTGCGGGCTGCGCCCCATCGCATGAACCCGCCCGACAACGGCGAGGCGGCGGCCGCCGACGCACCCGCTGACGCACCCGCTGACGCACCCGCGTCGGTCGATCCCTTGCTGCAGCGCCGTGAAGCCGCCCTGCGTGCGCTGAGCGCATCGCCGCACCGCTACGATTTCTTCCACACGATGCGCCTGATGGAGGCGCTGCACCCCAAGCAGCCGCGGCTGGGCACGGCGCGGCGGCCTGTGGACGAACCGGTGCGCCTGGGTCAAGCCGCCGACCTGTCGTTCGCGCCGTCCAGCCTGTCCAGGGTGGACCCGAAAGATCGCAGCGGCAAGCCGCGCATCGAGGTGCGCTTTTTCGGGCTCTTCGGCCCGAACGGGCCCTTGCCCCTGCACATGACGGCCTACGCACGCGAGCGCCGCATGCACAAGGGCGACGAAACCTTCGGCCGGTTTGCCGACTGGTTCCATCACCGCCTGCTCTTGCTGTTCTACCGCGCCTGGTCGCAGGCGCAGCCGGCCGTCAGCATGGACCGCCCGGCCGAAGACCGCTTCGCCGACTACGTGGGCTCGCTGCTGGGCACCGGGGGCCCGGAGTGGCGCGGCCGCGATGCGGCGCCCGATCATGCGCGCCTGGCTTTTGCCGGTTTGCTGTCGCGCCAGGTGCGCAATGCCGACGGTCTGGCGCAGCTGCTGGGCGGCTTTCTCGGCATGAAGGTGCGCATCGAACAGTTCACCGGCCGCTGGATGCCACTGCCTCAGGCCGAACGCACGCGCATCGGCAAGCGTGCGGCTTCGCGCCGCATGTCCACGTCGCAGCTGGGCGCCAGTGCGGTGCTCGGCAGTGCGGTTTTCGACCGCCAGCACCACTTTCGCATCCACATCGGCCCCTTGTCCTTGCCGGCCTTCGAGGCCCTCTTGCCGGTGGGCAGTGCGCTGCCGGCGCTGCGTGCCCTGGTGCGCCAGTACGTGGGTGATGAATTCGGTTGGGACCTGCGGCTCGTGCTGCACCCCGAAGAGCGCCCGCCCTGCCGCCCGGGTTTGCAGGGCCGCCTGGGCTGGACGACCTGGCTCGGGGCGCCGCCGCGAGGTCAGGCGCCCACCTTGAATCTTGTTCCGAACCTGGCCACCCGCTGAGCCCGCGCCAGAGCCGTATCCGTCAGAACCCGTCAAAACCCGTCAAGAAGGAAGCACCATGGCAGAGATCAACCGCGTTACGCTGTTCGGCAAGCTCAACCCGCCCACCTACAAGGCCGTGGAGGGCGCCACGGTCTTCTGCAAGCTGCGGGGGAATCCGTACGTGGAGCTGGAGCACTTCCTGGCGCAACTGCTGCAGTCGCAGGACAGCGACTGGCACCGCGTCATCAAGCACACGCAGCTCGACATGTCGGCTCTGGCCAAAGACCTCACCGCCGCGCTCGACCGGCTGCCGCGCGGCGCCACCAGCATCAGCGGCATTGCCGAGAACATTGCCGATGCCATCGAGCGCGGCTGGGTCTACGGCACGCTGCTGTATGGCGACAACGTGGTGCGCAGCGGCTACATGCTGGTGGGCATGCTCAAGACCAAGAACCTGCGCAACGCGCTGGTGGCCATCAGCCGGCAGTTCGAGAAGCTCAAGGTCGATGATCTGTCCGATGGCCTGGCCAAGATCATCGGCGGCAGCCCCGAAGACGGGCAGGGCGCCAGCGACGGTTCGGGCGGCGCCGGCGGTGCTGCGCCGGGCGAAGCCAGTGGCGCCATCGCACCGGCGGCCATGGGCAAACAAGAGGCACTGAAGAAGTTCACGGTCGACCTCACCGCGCAGGCGCGCGACGGCAAGATGGACCCCATCGTCGGCCGCGACGACGAGATCCGCCAGGTGGTCGACATCCTGATGCGCCGGCGCCAGAACAACCCCATCCTGGTGGGCGAGGCCGGTGTTGGCAAAACCGCCGTGGTGGAAGGTTTTGCGCAGCGCATCGCGCGCGGCGACGTGCCGCCTTCGCTGAAAGAGGTGGAGCTGCGTTCGCTCGATGTCGGCCTGCTGCAGGCCGGTGCGAGCATGAAGGGCGAGTTCGAGCAGCGCCTGCGCAGCGTCATCGATGAAGTGCAGGCCAGCGCCAAGCCCATCATCCTGTTCATCGACGAAACGCACACGCTGGTGGGTGCCGGCGGCGCGGCTGGCACGGGTGACGCGGCCAACCTGCTGAAGCCGGCCCTGGCGCGCGGCACGCTGCGCACCATCGGCGCGACCACCTTCGCCGAGTACAAGAAGCACATCGAGAAAGACCCGGCGCTCACGCGCCGTTTCCAGACCGTGCAGGTCGACGAGCCCGACGAGCCCAAGGCCATCCTGATGATGCGCGGCGTGGCCAGCACGATGGAGAAACACCACCAGGTGCAGATCCTCGACGAAGCGCTGGAAGCGGCCGTTAAGCTGAGCCACCGCTACATCCCCGCGCGCCAGCTGCCCGACAAGAGCGTGAGCCTGCTCGACACCGCCTGCGCGCGTGTGGCCGTGAGCCTGCACGCCACACCCGCCGAGGTAGACGATTGCCGAAAGCGCATCGAGGCGCTGGAAACCGAGCTGCAGATCATCGGCCGCGAAAAAGCCATCGGTGTCGACATCGGCAAGCGCGAGGTGGAAGCCAGCGAGCTGCTGGCCGGCGAGCGCGAGCGCCTGGCCGCACTGGACCAGCGCTGGGCCGAAGAGAAGACGCTGGTCGACGAGCTGCTGGCGCTGCGCGCCAAGCTGCGCGCCGGCATCCAGCCGGTGGAAGGCACGGGCAGCAACCTGGAAGCCGAAGCCAACGCCGCGGTGACCCCGCCCATGAGCGACGGCGAACGTGCCGATCTGCAGGCCCAGCTGCGCGCCGTGCAAGAGAAGCTGGCCACGCTGCAGGGCGAAAGCCCGCTGATCCTGCCGACTGTCGACTACCAGGCCGTGGCCGCCGTGGTGGGCGACTGGACGGGCATCCCCGTGGGCCGCATGGCGCGTAACGAGATCGAAACCATCTTGAAGGTGGCCGACCACCTGGCGCAGCGTGTCATCGGGCAAGACCATGCGATGGAGATGATCGCCAAGCGCATCCAGACCAGCCGCGCCGGCCTGGACAACCCCAGCAAGCCCATCGGCGTGTTCATGCTCGCCGGCACCTCGGGTGTGGGCAAGACAGAGACGGCGCTGGCGTTGGCCGAAGCCATGTACGGCGGTGAGCAGAACGTCATCACCATCAACATGAGCGAATACCAAGAGGCCCACACGGTGAGCACGCTCAAGGGCGCGCCCCCGGGCTACGTGGGCTACGGCGAAGGCGGTGTGCTCACGGAAGCGGTGCGCCGCAAGCCCTACAGCGTGGTGCTGCTCGACGAGGTGGAGAAGGCCCACCCCGACGTGCACGAGATGTTCTTCCAGGTCTTCGACAAGGGCTTCATGGAAGACGGCGAAGGCCGCTTCATCGACTTCAAGAACACGCTGATCCTGCTGACCACCAACGCAGGCACCGACCTGATCGCCAGCCTGTGCAAAGACCCCGACCTGATGCCCGACCCCGAGGGCATGGCCAAGGCGTTGCGCGAGCCGCTGCTGAAGATCTTCCCGCCGGCGCTGCTGGGCCGCTTGGTGACGATTCCTTACTACCCGCTGTCGGACGAGATGCTGGGCAAGATCGTCAAGCTGCAGCTCAACCGCATCAAGAAACGGGTGGAAGCGCGCTACAAGATTCCGTTCGAGTATGGCGACGACGTCGTCAAGCTGGTGGTGAGCCGCTGTACTGAAAGCGAGTCGGGCGGTCGCATGATCGACGCGATCTTGACGAACACCATGCTGCCCGACATCAGCCGCGAATTCTTGACGCGGATGATGGAGGGCAAGGCGATCGAGCGTGTGCGCGTCAGCACCGACGACAGCGGGTTTGTCTACGCGTTCTAGCCCCGCCGCAGGCGGGCCTGCCGGTGCACCCCGCCTGCGCTTGCCCAGCCGATGCCGGGCTTGAGCTTTGCACCGTTCTCTTGAAACGTCAGATTCGACAGGAGAGACCAGCGTGACCAAAAAGCTTCAAGACTGGATGGCAGCGTACGCCGACGTGACGCTGGGCAAGCTCCACATGCCCGGTGCGCACGATGCGGGCACCGCCCAGGGGCACATCAACAAGACCATCCTTGGCACGGAAAGCAATTCGGGCACGCAGAGCCTGAGCGTGCTGGGCCAGATCAAGGCGGGCACCCGTCTGTTCGACATACGGCTGCAGAAAATCACCAAAGGCGTGATCCACAAGAGCACGCAGGTCGTCGCTTACCACAAGAGTTTCGGGCAGGGCGCCACCAGCAAGGAGAGCATCGACGACACCCTCGCCGCCGTGGCCGACTGGTGGAAGGACCACCGGACCGAGGTGCTGATCTTTCGCATCTCGCACACCGAAGCAAATACCAAGATCGACGATCTGATCAAGGCCAGCGTGCCCAGCGAATACCTGCACACCGGCACGGGCAATCTTTGCACCAAGGCCTTGAAGGACATCGTGCGCGATGGCGGGATCGTCTGCATCCTGGACCACGGCAAGCTCGGCAGCATGGTCGACCAGGCCAGCGGCCTGCACCGGTTCAAGAAGTACGACGGGGCGGGCATTGACGACGGCATCGCGGTGTGCGGCCAGTACAAGACGACGCACAAGCTGAGGGAGGTTGTGACCACCGGCCTGTGTGCCCAGTACGAACACAACCACCACCACAACCCGACCCAGGGCGATCACCTGTGGCACCTTTACTGGCAGAAGACCTATGTGAATCCGCTCAAGTGGGGCGGTATCAAGTCGGGCACCAAGAAAAAGGCCACCTACACGCTGGGTGACGAGAAGCTGCACGGCGGCACGCATGCCGCCACCGACCACATGATCAAGCTGATGCAGGGGCACGCCAACGCCACCCGCAAGGGCACGGTCATGAAGGACGACTATGTCGTGAGCAAGGATGAAGACGGCTCGAAGCTCATGTTCTCCACCCTCGATGCGCGCAACCTGATGTTGCCCAACATCATCAGCTACGACTTCGTGCGCGAAGACATCAACCAGCAGATCATCGCCTTGAACGACGCCAACGCCATGGTGCACGACGAGGACTGATCCGACGACCTTGCGCGCGCCGCACAGAGGAGTGTCATGACCACTTTCACCATCTACTGCCACGGAACCGGCTTCAACAGCATCAAGGGCACCGAGAAGAACGAACTCGTGGCCTGGTTCCACAACCACACCGACGGCGTGCGTGCCGATCTGCAAGGCTCGGCCGTTACCGCGGGCAGTTACCTCATCAACGAAGGTCCCGGGCACGGCGGCACGGGCGGCCTCGTCTTGCCCCAGCAGGTCAACCCCATGACCGGCGATCTCAAGACCTCGCGCAGCCTTTCGCAGCGCCTGAACCCCTTCAGCAAGCCGAGCTTCGCCGACGAGGCGCGTGGCAACACCGGCGGTACCAAGAGTTTCGCCAACGCCAAGGGCAACATCGTCGGGCAGGGCTGGGACGAAAACGTGCTGCGCACTGTCAACATCCTGCAAGACCTGCAGTTCGAGAAGGGCGCGGCCATCGATCGCGTCAACCTCGTGGGCTGGAGCCGGGGCGCGGTGACCTGCATCCGCATCGCACACAAGATGTACGAGGTGTTCGGCGATTCCATCGAGTGCAACATCTTCGGTGTCGATCCCGTGGCCGGCATGGATGCGGGCGAAAAGATGGTCGATACCCAGGTGCTGCACCCGAATGTGCGCCGCTACATCGGTGTGCTGGCCATGCACGAGATGCGCAAGACCTTTTCGCCGCAAGACTGGGGCCGCATGGCCATGGACCCGGCCGCCACCACGGCCATCCTGCTGCCCATGCCCGGCGTTCACAACGCGCAGGTCATCCCCAGCAACCCGGCCGATGCCGCCTACATCACCCGCAACCTGGCCGCGGGTTTTCTCAACAGCCTGGGCACGCCGCTCAACGCCACGCCCTACAACCATCTCAGCACCGTGGCCGACATGTGCGAGGCCTACGGCCGGCTGGTGCTTTCGCTCTCCGAGCACAAGAGCTACCAGACCCGCAAGTTCGGCGACCGCATGGTGGGCACCGGTCTGCGCCGCCGCGAGTTCGCCAAACACTCGAAGATGGACCTCTACACGCGCGGCGGCAAAGAAAGCCACTGGATCAACGAGCACCACCGCGCCTGCTTCGAGGCGGCCTACCCGCGGGCCTACCAGGCCATCTTCGAAGCCAACGGACCTGGGGAAGACCTGCTGTCCAAGATCGACAGCACCTTGTTCAAGGCCTTGCCCAACCGCCCCGCCACGCGCGACGCGCTCATTGCCAAGGGGCTGATGGAGGCCGACCTGGGCTACAAGGTGGGCATCGGCGCGGGCCGTTATGCCAAGGCCAGCGCCTCGGTTGCGTGGCCCCTGGGCTTTCCGCTGCACGCCTGACGGCCATGGCCGAGTCGGTCACCCTTGCCGCCATCGGCGTTGATGCCGACATGGCCCGGCTGCGCCTACAGGTGCAACAGGCCTGCCCTGCCGATCTTTGGTGGCACTGCGACGATCACCAGGTGCTGGCCGTGCTCACCGGCGCCGAGGCGCCGCGTGGCGCGGGTCTTTTGTCCGGCGCGTCTGCGGGGCTGCAAATGCGGCGCCTGGCCTTGGCCACACCAGCGCCCGCACCGGCCGCACCGGCGCCGGCCGCCAGCCCTGCTGCCTCATCGCGCCGCGCCGCGCCGCCGGCAGCGCCTGCGCCCGGTACTTTCGAGGTGGAACTCGATGTCGCTGCGATGGTGGCGGTGCTGCAGCAGGCCGCGCGTGAGGGTGTACCGTTCTGTGAAGAGTGTGCCCGTGCGGCAGCCGGCGCCGAGGCCTGAAGCATGACCGACCCCGCGCTGTCGGCCCGTGAGCAAGCCTTGTGGCCCAGCGGCGGCGGCGCGAAGGGTGGCAGTGTGTGGGCCTTGCTCGACTGCGCACGCGATGCCGCCATCTACGTGGCCCTGATCGAATCACGGCTGGAATTCCGCAGCCTGTACAGCGGTGCGCTGCCACGCGCCCTGGAGATGAACGCGCCGCAACTGGTGGAGTTGTTGCCTGGGCACCGGCTCACACAGCGCCTGCTGGGACCGGCCTGGGGGCAGGCCTGGGGTGTGTTCCTGCGCATCGACGATGCCGCCAATCTGCGCCACCACCTGCGCAAGTTCTTGAAGGTGCAGGACGAACAGGGCCGTCGCATGCTCTTTCGTTACTACGACCCCCGTGTGCTGCGCAGCTACCTGCCCACCTGCACGCCCGACGAACTGGCCCAGGTGTTCGGGCCTGTCCAGAGTTTCGTGATGGAAGAGGGCGACGGCGCTTGTGTCGAGTTCAGCCGCGCCGCCGGCCAGTTGCGGCGCCGCGTTCTCGCCCCGGCCACGAACGGCCTGCCTGCCGCAGCGGTGGAGCGGGTCTCAAGCGCGGGCTGAGCCCACCGGCAGCGGCTGGGCCGGTTCGGCGATGGACTGGAAACGCATCACCGTCACCGCGTTGCGCTGTTTGTGGCTGAGCACCGGCATCAGGCCCGCGGCCAGCAAGGCCTGCCCGGCTTGTTCACCCAGGTAGGCCTCGGCGCAGGCTTGCATCTCGGGCTCGCCATCGAGCGTGTAGTGGTAGGCCGGCAACTCGCCGATCTCGCGTTCATCACCCGCTTCGAACTGCCAGCCCTTGAGCGTGTATGCGCGGCCGAGCAACAAGGCCACGGCGAGCGAACCCGGGCCCCACAGCAAAGCTTCGTGCTGCGGGCTGCCGCCCGGAAACTCTTCGAAGGCGAAGGCACTGCACGGGTCGCTGCGTTTGCCGTACGGCAGGCGCAGCAGCACACGCGGCGCAGCCAGGCCCAGCCAGGGCGCTGCCTCGCTGCGGCGCAGGGCCACCCAGCCGGCCAGCGCGGCGGGCTCGGCCAGCGCCAGCGCGGTGTCGGCACCGGCCAGCCACGGCCCGCCAGCCTGGCTCGCGATGAGCCCCAGGGCTGCCAGCAGGCCGATATCGGCGTCCGCCGGCCCGAAATGCTGCAGGCCGGCGATCACCGTCCAGGCCTGCGCTCCTGGCAGCTTGCGCCAGCGGTCGGCCAGGGCCCGGTGCAGGCCCGTCTCGGCCAGGCGCCCCTGGCTGGCCACGATGTCGGCAGTGAGTTCGTCGCGCGCGACGTCGAAGAGGTGCAGTTCCAGCGTCTCGTCGAGTTCCAGGCTGGAGATCAACCATTGCAGGCCGCGCCAGGCGGACTCCAGCGCCTGGAAGCTCGGCGCATGCAATACCGCGCGCATCTCGGCGGCCGTGGCGCTGTCCACCGACGCCACCAAGGCCGCCTGCTGTTGGCGGTGGTCAGGCTGGATGTGCGGCGCGATCACGCTGCGGATGAATGCGTCCACGCCGGCCGCGCCCGCGGCGGCGGGCGAGGGTGTGGTCGCCGCAGCGGCGGACAGGCCGGCCGGCCGGCCCCCCAGAAGCCCGGCGAGCAGATCGCCGCTGTCGGCAGCCGCGGGCGCGGCTGTGCTTGGTGTGGTGGCCGCAGCGCTGCCCAGTTCGGCAGCCGCCTGCGCGAACTGCGCCGGGTCCATGAGCCGGCGTCTCATCTGACGCAAGGACGCGAACACCGGCACGCGCGCGAACAATGCATCGGGATGGAAATCATCGAGCGACTCGAAGCCGATCTCGCTGCCGGCGATGGCCAGGTGAGGCCCGAGCTTCTGCATCACGGTGTCGAGGGTGTCGACGTCGACACGATGGGTCGGCCGCTCGGCCAGGGGCCGGCGTTCAGCTGCGGGACGGGCGCTGAAGTCGCCCACCACCAGCACACGCATCGGGCCCGCGCCGTTGCGGGCTACGGGGCGGGGCTGGGGCGAAAAGTTGAACTGCAGGCGTCCTGGCATCGAGGGCTCCGTGAGGCGGCGGCCGGCAGTGCAGCGCCGGCCCGTTGGCTAGGGGGCATCTCGGCTTGCCGCCCCAGGTACTTTGCTTCAGAGTCCGCTTCCGATGCAACCGTTATCCGCATGATGCCTCTCTCGCCTGCGCACGCCGCGCCCGGTTACTTGGCGCTGGATGGGCGCCGCTATAGTCGTTCGCGGGCTGGCCAGGACGAGGCGCTGCGCCGCGCCTGCTTGCGGCGCTGGGCGGCTCTGCGGCGGCCGGCGCCTGACCGGCCCTGAACCTCGAACCCAAGAGTAGCCATGCCCGAAGCCTCGCCCTTGCAGATGGCGCTCACCGCCAGCGCCGCACCGACGCTGAAGTTCCGCAGCATGGTGGCCGACGAAGAGGTCTCGCGGCTCTTCGAGTTCCAGGTGCTGGCCATCGACGAGAGCGAAAGCGTGGCTGCCGACGACCTGCTCGGCACCAATGCAGCCGTGTCGCTGGAAGTGAGCGACAGCGCCAAACGCTGGTTCCACGGCGTGGTGGCCGGCTTCGGCATCGACGGCGTGGATGGCCGGCACGTGCGCTACCGCCTCACGCTGCGGCCCTGGCTGTGGCTGCTGACGCGGCGTTCGAACATCCGCATCTTTCAGGAGATGACGGCGCCCGACATCATCAAGGCCATCTTCGGCGACTACACCAGCACCTTCGTCGACGAACTCGGCGGCACCTACGGCACGCGCACCTACTGCGTGCAGTACCGCGAGTCCGACTTCAACTTCGTCAGCCGTTTGATGGAAGAAGAGGGCATCTTCTACTTCTTCCGCCACACGCAGGACAAGCACGAACTCGTGCTGGCCGATGCCTCCAGCTCGCACCAACCCTTCGAGCCCTTCGCCACCGTGCCGTTTGATGACGACCCCGAGCAGATCGTCGGTGAACCCGTCATCAGCCAGTGGCGCATGCGGCACGAGATCCAGACCGGCAAGAGCACGCTGCGCGACTACGACTACCTCGCCCCGGCCACCGATCTCACCAGCACCACGGCTTCGTCCAGCCGCGGCCATGCCGAGAACGCCTACGAGGCTTACGACTACCCGGGCCTGTACAAGGTCAAGGCGGATGGCGATGCGCGAGCCACCATCCGCCTGAACGAAGCCGAGAGCCGCTTCGCGCGTTTCACAGGCGAGGGCAACACACCCGGTCTCGTGGCCGGTGGCAAGTTCACCTTTGCGCAGCACCCGCGCGCCGACCAGAACACCGATTACGTGGTGCTGGCCACGCACATCGAAATGCAGCAGACCGGCTACGAAGCCGGTGCCTCGGGTGACACGCTCTTCGCCTGCCGCTTCACGGCGCAACCCTATGCCGAACCCTACCGGCCGGCGCGCATCACGCGCAAGCCCTCGGTGGCCGGCCCGCAGACGGCCGTGGTGGTGGGTGACGGTGATGCCGGCGACATCTACACCGACGAACACGCCCGCGTGAAGGTGCAGTTCCATTGGGACCGCCTGGGCGAAAAAAACGCCAGCAGTTCGTGCTGGGTGCGCGTGGCCAGCCCGCTGGCCGGCAACGGGTGGGGCATGATTTCGCTACCGCGCCTGGGGCAGGAGGTGGTGGTCGATTTCCTGGAAGGCGACCCGGACCAGCCGTTGATCACCGGCCGCGTCTACAACGCGACGCAGAAGCCGCCCTACGTGCTGCCCGACAACGCCACGGTCAGCACCTTCAAGAGCCGTAGCAAGCTCGGCGAGGCGGCCGATTTCAACGAACTGCGCTTTGAAGACAAGGCCGGCGAAGAGTACGTGCTGCTGCACGCGCAGAAAGACCGGCTGGAGTTCGTCGAGGGCACCCTCAAGTCGCACATCGGCATCGGTGATGGTGAGGGCGATGAACACCGCACGGTCAAGAAAGACCGCAAGGAAAAGATCGAAGGCGAGCAGCATCTCAAGGTGGTGAAGGACGTGCGCCACCAGTACGACGCCAAGTACAGCATGAAGGTCGCCCAGGGCATGCTTTTCGATGGTGGCGACATCTGGAGCCTGAAGACGGCTGGCGACGTCACCACCGAGTCGGGCGCGTCGATCTCGCTGAAATCCGGCACCGACCTTCACCTGAAGATTGGCGCCAACCTCGGGGCTGACGCGACGCAGAACGTGCACATCAAGGGCGGCATGAACGTGGTCATCGAAGCCGGCACGCAGATCAGCATCAAGGCCGGCGCCTCGTCCATCGTGCTGGGCCCCGATGGGGTGTCGATCACGGGCGCGATGGTGAAGGTCAACTCCGGTGGCTCGGCCGGCAGCGGCGGCGGCGCCAGCCCGGTGGCGCCCACCGCGCCTGACGAGCCTGTCGAGCCCGATCTGCCCGAAGACCCGCTCGCGCACCGTTGACCGTGAGCCGTCCGCCCGACACCGAGGCCCGGGAAGCGGCCGCCTGGGCCGCGTTCGTGCAGCAGTTGGCAGAGCACCTGGTGGCGCAATGGCCGGCCATGCAGGAGCGCCTGGGTGACAAGCACCTCACCTTCGTGGAGCTCGCGGCCCAGCAGGCGCTGAAGCTGGGCCTCACGCGGGCTGGCAGCGTGGCGCGGTTCGCCAACCTCAGCTTCGTCTGGGGCCCGAGCTTCCATGAGCGTGCGGGCTTCGAATGGGCCCAGGGGCTGCTGGCGGCCCCGCGTGAGCGCGAGTGGGCCACCCTGCACCAGTTGATGCGCCGCTCGCTGCAGGAACTGGAACGTCTGCCGGATGCGCGCATCCAGCCCGAGGCCCTGCGTGCGGCCGATGAGCGCCTGATGGCCCGATTTGGCGCGTTGGGCTCGCGCGGGGCCTTGCACCCGCCCGAGCCGGTACCGCTGCCGCTGCAGGCCTGCGATCTCGAAGCCGTGGAAGTGCGTCTGCTGGAGCTGGCGGTGAACGAGCACTACCAGTGGCAGGCCGGGCAGTGGCAGCGCGTGCCGCTGCCAAGCCCAGCGCCCGTGCGGGTGGATGCCGCCAACCCGATGCCGCGCCTGGTGGGTGTGCTGGCCCATCCACCCGGCGTTCAGCCGCAGGCGCGTGTGCAATTGCGCTCGCGCAGCCACGCCGTGTGCCAGGGCGATGTGCACCCGGCCCTGCGTTTCGGCGGCACCCACGGCCAGTGGCGCTGGGCGGGGCATGAAACCCGCGCGGTGAGCTGGCCCGTCAGCACCTTGGCCCAGCCCGGGCCTGCCGAAGGGCCGGGCACCGCCATCGCCGAAGAGACCTCGCCCGACATCTTCAAGCTCGAACTGCAGGTCTGTGGCCTGCGCGATGAAGGCGACGCGCTCGGTGCCCAGAACACCCTGCTCTGGGCCTGGCCCGCGGCGCAGTGGTTCGTCGACATCGAACGGCAGGCGCCGGCATCACAAGCGGTGGTGCCGGGGCGTGACCCGGCGCTGAAGGGCAGCACGCGATGCCGTGTGGAGTGCGACGGCGCGAGCCAGGATGCCCAGCCCCTGCGCCGCGGCTTCGAGCTGGGTTTGGATGGCGCCACCGCACAGGCGCTGCAGCAATTGCACAGAATTCTGGGTGCCATCGAGGGCTGCAGCCAGCTGCGGCTGGAAGGCGTGCTGGCCCTGCTGGTGGGCCGCGCCGCGCTGACCTGGGGCTGGTGCCAGGGGCCGGGCGGTCTGGACGGACGGGCTTTCATGCGCCTGCTCGGCGCCTTGGAGATGCAGGCCTGCCAGGCCGAGCTGCAGGCCGAGACCGAACTGGCGCTCGACGGCGCCCGGGCCCGCCTGGTGCTGCGCTGTGTCGGCAGCAGCGCCTTGCAGCTGAACTTGCGCCGTGAAGCGACCGAACCGCCGCTGCTGCCCACCTTGCTGCCGGCACGGCTGTCGGTGCGCCTGCCTTTCACCGCCGAGCTCACGCCCCTGGCCACGGACACGGGCAGTCTGCTGCAGCTGACCGGCCCCTGCAGCGGCGCCCTGGTCGGCGAGGTGGGCTTGCGCCCGCGCACCGCCGGCGGCAGCGGCTGGGCCTGGTTTGCGCAATTGCGGCTGGAGCCGGGGCAACTGCCGCTGGCGGTGGTGGACCCCGTGCTCGGGCAGCGGCAGTTCTTGCATCCCCTGTGGCCGGCCCAGACGCTGCTCGACTGGAGCCTGGGCTGATGGACCGCTTGCTGGTTTTGCGCCTCGACAGCATCGGTGTCACCGCCGAGGCCCTGCTCAACGGCGTGCCGCTGGCCCGCACCGGCCCGACGGCTGGCGCGGTGACCGTGCCCATCCACGAGTACACGCTCTCGGGGGCCAATGATCTGCAGTTGGTCATCCAGCCCCCGCCGCCCGGCCAGGCGGCGGCGCCCGCGCCGCTGCTCAGTGACGGCCAGCGCGGCGCGAGCCTGCGCCTGCTGCTGCCGCGCGTCGGGCAATTGGCGCACCCCGAGAACGCGCGCACGCTGGCGCAGATTGATTGGGCACCGGCCGCCGGCGACGTGACCGAGGTGCCGGCCACGCTGCGCCAGACGGTCGATCTGCCGATCGCCTTCCCGCGGTGGCGCTGGTTCGACGCGCCGGTGGTGCCCGATCCCAAGGCCTTGCAGGCGCAGGCCGCCACTTACCTGCAGGGCCTGGCCCTCGGCCTGGCGCGCGGCGACCCGGAACCCCTGGTGCTGGCTGCCCGGCTGCGTTTCGAAGAGCTGGCCCTGGCCTACCAGCGCAACCTGGCCGACGACGTGGGCCGCCTGCGTCTGCAGGTGCAGCAATGGCACGCCCGGGCCCCGCTGCAGCCGACCATGCCCAAGGCCGACGCGCTGCTGCTGCGGCCGCTGGCCGGTGGTCGGCTGCTCGAATGCCTGACGCCCGATGGCCAGCACCCGGCCTTGCACAGCCCGGTTGCTGGCGGTGGCCGCATCGCCTGGCCGGTGCGCCTGGCGGTGATCGACGGGCGGTTTTATGTCATCCGTTGAGCCGGTCTGGGTGGGCCGCTGCCCGGCTATGCTGCGCGTTTTGCTCACCGCCGGAGTCGCCGCATGATCGTGCTGAGGGTGCTCAGCTACAACGGAAGCCCGGCCGACGGTCCCTCGGCCCAGTTCGACGAACTGGGCGGCACCATCGGCCGCGCCGACAACAACCAGCTCGTGCTGCCCGACCCCGAGCGAACCATCTCGCGGGTGCATGCACGGGTCGT
The DNA here is from genome assembly GCA_963788035.1 of uncultured beta proteobacterium. Classification (GTDB taxonomy): domain Bacteria; phylum Pseudomonadota; class Gammaproteobacteria; order Burkholderiales; family Burkholderiaceae_C; genus Rubrivivax. The sequence continues at coordinate 1,341,913 of CAWBFC010000006.1, read as the reverse complement.
CTTTCGGGCCGGCGGTTATGGGGTGGTCGACAACGGCAGCAACCCCATCAGCGTCAACGGCCAGGTGATAGGCGCCGGGCGCGAACAGCCGCTGAAGGTGGGCGATGAGCTGATGATCGGCGGCTATGTGCTCGCGGCCGAAGCCCCGGGGGCCTTGAAGAGCGACGATCCCTTCGCCGATCTTTTCGGCGAGGCGCCGCTGGGCCTGGCCGCGCCGGCCGCGCCCAAGACATCGCCTGGCGTTTCGCAGCGCACCGCCATGCCCGGGGCTGCGGCCTGGCCGGCGCCGGCGCCCGTGGCAACGCCCGCGCCGCCTGCCTGGGCCGCTGCACCGCCGCCGGCGTGGGCGCCCGCGCCGCCGGCCGCTGCCTGGCCATCACCGCCCGCCGCGCGGGCGCCCGCGGCGGGCGCGGCAGCCATTCCCGATGACTGGGACCCGTTTGCGCCCGATCCGTCCGAGGCAGCGCCCGCTGCAGCGCTGCGGGGCCCCGCAGCCGATGCTTTTGCCAGCCTGCCCGCCGGCGGTGGCGACTCGCTCGATGATCTTTTTGGCCTGTCTGCAGCGCCAACAGGCGGCGATCCGCTGGGCGGCGCACCGCAGCAGGCGCTGCTGGCGCAGCCGAACACCGCTCAGCACGACGATGCCCTCCAGTCACTGGCACGCACCGCGACCTTGATGCCTGCGAGCCGCAGCGACCACGGCTCCGAGCTGAACATGCCGATGTCGCTGCCGCCGGTCTCGGCGCCTGGCGCCGGTTTGGCGCCAGCGCCGCTGCCGCAGGGTGCGATCTTTTCGTGGAACGACCCGCCTCGCGATGGCCGCGTCGTCACCTTGCCGGGCCTGCGGCGACCCGATGCGCCGCCCCCGGCCCGGCTGCCGGAACGGCCGCTGGCGCCTGCAGCCGGCGTGCGCGCCGGCGCACCGCCGCCGGCGCCCGTGGGCGCCCCCAATGCAGCATCGGTGGCGGGCGTGGCCGAGGCCGAGTTGCTGCAGGCCCTGCTGAGCGGATTGGGGGTGCCGGGTCTGCGCCTGGAGGCGCTGACGCCGGCCACCCTGGAACTGATCGGCCAACTGCTGCGTGAATCGACGCGAGGTGCGGTTGAACTGCTGGTGGCCCGGGCCGCACTGAAGCGCGAGATGCGTGCCGAGGTGACCATGATCGTCTCGCGCGAAAACAACCCGCTGAAGTTCTCGCCGACGGTAGAGGTCGCCTTGCAGCACCTGCTCGGGCCCCCGGCGCCAGGCTTCATGCCCTCGGCCATCGCCATGCGTGATGCCTTCGATGACCTGCGAGCCCACCAGCTCGGCGTGATGGCGGGCATGCGTGCCGCACTGGAAGGGGTGCTGCAGCGCTTCGACCCGAAACAACTTGAAGGCAAGCTGAGCAAACGCTCGGCCATCGACAGCATCATCCCGGCCACGCGCAAAGCGCGGCTGTGGGAGGCTTTCAACGAGCTCTTTGCGCAGTTGCAGACCGAAGCGCAGGACGATTTCGACGAGCTCTTCGGCAAGGCCTTCCTGAAGGCCTACGAGGACCAGTTGGACCGGCTGCACAACGAGGCTGGCCCGCGCTAGCATGCGCCGGACAGGCAGAAGGGGGCCCGCATGCTTGCACTCGAAGTAGCCTTGCTCAGCGACCGCGGCGGCCGCAAGTACAACGAAGACGCCTGCGGCCACTGGCACTCGGGGCGCCACCTGTGCTGCGTATTGGCCGATGGCGCCGGCGGGCACGGCGGTGGCGACATCGCAGCGCGTCTGGCGGTGCAGGAGCTCATCGCCCGTTTTTCGCAGCAACCCTCGGAGCGCGCGACCGAGCTCGAACGCCTGCTCCGCGTGACCAACGACGTGCTCATTAGCGAGCGTGTGCCAGGCACCGCGAAGCAGGACATGCACAGCACCGTGGTTTGCCTCGTGATCGACTTCATGCAGCACACCGCGCATTGGGCGCACTCGGGCGATTCACGCATGTACTGGTTCCGCGAGGGGCGGGTGCTCGATCGCACGCGTGATCACAGCCTGGTGCAGGGCCTCGTCGATTCCGGCGTGCTCACGCTGGAGCAGATCCGCTCGCACCCCAAGCGCAGCGAGCTGCGCAGCGCGCTGGGCCTGGCACCCGAGATGTTGGAGGTCAGCGCGCGCGAGGCAGCCCAAGACGTGCAGGCTGGCGACGTTTTCCTGTTGTGCACCGACGGGCTCTGGGAGTACCTGGAAGACGAGGTGCTCGAACGCACCTTGGCCGCCGCCCCCAACCCTGGCGCATGGATCGGCGAGCTCGCCACGGCGGTGCGTGCGGCGGCAGCCCACAAAACCAGCCACGACAACTTCAGCGCCCTGACGGTGTGGACTCGGGCCGCACCGTCGGCCTGAGCCTCATCAAGCCGACGGACGAACTTTCAGCGAGGACGTGATGGCCAAGCAGGTCTGCATGGGCGCGGTGATGAAGTGCACGATGGGTGTGGCGCCGAGTTCGCTGGTGCCCACGCCCAAGACCGTGATGACCAGCAGCGTCATGGCCGCCAACATCATGGACAACATTCCCATCGTGAACATCCCGCCTTTCGGGATGTGTCAAAGCCCGTCGAACCCCGTCGTCGCTGCCGCCACGGCCGCAGCCTTGGGCGTGTTGACGCCCATGCCTTGCGTGCCCGCGACGCCGGCGCCCTGGACGCCCGGCTCACCCAAGGTGCTGGTCTGTGGCATGCCTGCGCTGAACGACAGTTCCAAGCTGACTTGCATCTGGGGTGGCAGCATCAGCATCAACTTTGCAGGCCAGGCCACGCACGACATCCCCTGAAACGGACCAGGCCCGCGGGTGCGGGCCTGGGCAAGGTGTCGGGTGCGCTGCAGAGCACGCGGCGCAGCGGCGCCGCCATCGCGTGCAGCGGTGTTTCAGGACGGCGGCGTGGCGCGGCCGATCTCGACCCGGCGGTTCTCCGGGGCGAACGGATCCTTGGAGTTTTTGGGCGCTGCAGCGCCCACGCCCACGGGTGCAATCATGGTCGGGTCGGCACCCAGTTCCACCAGGAAGTCGCGCACTGCATCGGCGCGGCGCTGCGACAGTTGCAGGTTTGCAGCCGCCGCGCCCGAGGCGTCGGCATGGCCTTCGATGCGCACGACCTTGCCGCTGCCGCGTTTGGACTTCAGCACCTCGGCAAACACTTCCAGCTGCCGTTTCAGTCCGTCGGGCAGATCGGCCGAGCCGAGGCGGAAAGAAGCGGCGGGCAAGGAATAGCGCACGGCGGGTTTGAAGCCCATGCACTTGAACCCAGCTGCCTTGAGCTGTTCACAAGCGTCTTCGGGGAACAGGCCTTCGGCAACGGCCTTGGCATCGGGCACAGCCTGGCCCATGTCCAGGGCTTCGGAGGCGAAGGCCGCGGGCACGGCCGCGGCTGCGGCAATGGCCAGCAGAGAACGGGCCAGAAAACGGGTTTGCTTCATCGGGGGCTCCTTGACGGCAAGACGAAGGTGGCGCGGCGCTCGGCGGGACCCCTGGGCGGGGTGGCCGTCTAACGGCGGTTTGCACGACCGTGCATGGCGGTGAGCGTCAACAAAATGATACTCCCCGGCTGCGGGCCCTCCTATCCCCATATGAGAGGGCGTTGCGCACCGCCGCATGGACGGCGCGCGGCGCCTTGCACGGGGCATCGCGCCGGGGTGACGGCCCGGGCGTGGCCGTGTATCGTTGACAGCCTCGGCCCGCACACGGCGTGCCTCGCAGCGCCCGAACAAGACGCAAGGACCGCAGCTCCCGATGACTTGGCACAACAAGGTGATGTGGACGGAGGGCATGTTCCTCCAGCCGCAGCACTTCCAGCAGCAAGACCGTTTTGTCGCCCGGCAACTCGAGGGCCGCATCGCTGCAGGCCTGCCTTGGGCTTGGGGTTTCCTGTCCTTGCAGGTTGACGATGCCGCCTTGCTGCAAGGCCGTGTCCAGATCACCGGCGCGCGCGGCGTGTTGCCCGATGGCCTGGCCTTTTCCATTCCCAACGACGACCCGGCACCGCCGGCCCTCGATCTCCCCGCCGATGCACGCGACGAGATCGTGGTGCTGGCGGTGCCCATGTCGCGCCCGGGCGTCACCGAGAGCGACGTTGAATCGGGCGAAAGTTCGATGCCGCCGCGCTGGCGTGTGGCCGACCTGGGCGTTGCCGACATCCACGCGGCCAGCCTGCGTGAGGCACCGCTGCAGGTGGGGCGCCTGAACCTGCGGCTGATGCTGCAACGCGACCTCAACGACGGTTATGTCGCCATCGGCGTGGTGCGTGTCATTGAACGCCGCGCCGATGCCCGCGTGGTGCTCGACACCCAGTACATCCCGCCGATGTTGCATGCGCCCGCGCAGCTCACCCTGGACGGCTATCTGCGTGAAGTGCACGGCATGTTGCAGCAGCGCGGCGAGGCACTGGGTGCGCGCCTGGCGCAGCCGGGCCGCTCGGGCACGGGCGAGATCGTCGACTTCCTGCTGCTGCAGGCCATCAACCGCTTCCAGCCCATGTTCGCGCACTTGCAGCGCGTGCCGGTGCTGCACCCCGAACGTCTTTATCACCTCTGTCTGGGCCTGGCAGGCGAGCTGTCCACCTTCCGCGAACAACGGCGGCCGCCGGCCTACCCCGAGTACCGGCACGACGACCTTGCCACCTGCTTCCGCGCGGTGATGATGGATCTGCGGCAATCGCTGTCGCAGGTGCTGGAGCAGACGGCCTTGCCCATCGACCTGCAAGAGCGCAAGCACGGCATCCGCGTGGCCGTGATCGGCGACGCGGAACTGCTGCGCTCGGCGATGTTCGTGCTGGCCGTCAACGCACAGATGCCAGGTGAAGCGCTGCGCATGCGGTTCCCGACGCAGGTCAAGATCGGGCCGGCCGAGCGCATCCGCGATCTCGTCAACCTGCAGTTGCCGGGGGTCACCTTGCGCGCGCTGCCGGTGGCGCCGCGGCAGATTCCATACCACGCTGGGTTCACTTACTTCGAGCTCGAAACCCGTGGCAACGAGCTCTGGAAACAGCTCGAGAGTTCCGGTGGGCTGGCGATGCACATCGCCGGCGAGTTCCCCGGCCTGGCCCTCGAGTTCTGGGCCATTCGCGGCTGAACGCCTGACAGCGTGACGGCCGCCCCACTGAAGGCGCTTTCCGGATGAGTGACAACGACAGCCCGAAGGACCCCTTCGCTGCCTTCGAGTCCGACCGCACGGTCATCAAGCCCAGCGCTGGTCGCGGTGCGCGACCAGCCGCGCCGGCGCCGATGGGTGCACCGACCGGCGCCGCAGCTGCGCCGCCCGCCCCCGCGATGGCCCAGGTGCCGATGCCCGAGTTGCCGGCCCATGCGAGCCTGAACCCGCTGGTGCAGGCGGCCGCGCCCTTGCTCAGCGCAGCGCCGCGCTTGCGCGCCACGCTGCGCCATCCCGACCCGGCGGGCCTGCGTGTTCAGCTGGTCGAATCGGTCAAGCGCTTCGAGTCGGTGGCGCGGGCGCAAGGGCTGCCGAATGAGCAGGTGGTGGCGGCGCGCTACATCCTGTGCACGCTGCTCGACGAATCGGCCTCCAGCACGCCCTGGGGCGGCTCGGGCGCGTGGTCGTCGCAGAGCCTGCTGGTGCACTTCCACAACGAGGCCTGGGGCGGCGAAAAGGTTTTCCAGCTGCTCACGCGCCTGGTCGAGAACCCCAGCCAGCACCGCAACCTGCTGGAGCTGGTGTACGCGGTGCTCTCGCTGGGTTTCGAGGGCCGCTACAAGGTCTTGAACGATGGCAAGGCGCAGCTCGACAGCGTGCGCGAGCGCCTGGCTGCCAAGCTGCGTGAACTGGCCGGGCCTGCCGAGCGTGAGCTCTCGCCGCAATGGCAGGGCGTGGCGGCGGCGCCGGCACGCCTGAGCGACGGTGTGCCGCTGTGGGCCGTGGCGGCGGTGCTGGCGGGTGTGCTGCTGGCGCTCTTCCTCGTGCTCAGACTCACGCTCAACGCGCAGACCGACGCCACCTTCACCGCGCTGCAGGCCATCGACACCAAGGTGCTGGCCGCGCCGCCGGCGCCCCCGCCGGCCGTGCCGCCGCCGCCGCGCCTGGCGCAGCTGCTCAAAAGCGACATCGATGCCGGCGCGGTGGAGGTGAAAGACCTGGCCGACCGTTCGGTCGTCACGCTGCGCGGCGATGGTGTTTTCGACCCCGGCAGCGCCGACCTGACGGCCAAGGTGCGGCCGCTGTTCGAGCGCATCGGCGCCGCGCTGAACCAGGTGCCGGGCCAGGTGCAGATTGCCGGCCACACCGACAACCAGCCCATCCGTTCTCTGCGGTTCCCCTCGAACTGGCATCTGTCTAAAGACCGCGCCAACAGCGTCAAGGCCCTGCTGGGCGCCGCCGTCAAACCCGAACGCCTGAGCGCCGAGGGCCGCGCCGACACCGAGCCTTTGTCTGACAACGGCAGCGCCGAAGGGCGCGCGAAGAACCGCCGCGTCGAGATCACGCTGTTCGCCACGGCGCCGAACTGACATGAAGAACTTCCTGCGCAAGGTATTCAGCCCGCTGGTGCTGGGCGTCCTCGGCCTGCTCGCACTTTCGGCCATCGTCTGGTTCGTATTCCCCATCATCCCGCTGGGCGAAACGCGCCCATTGGGCACGCTGTGGCTGCGCCTGCTGGTGCTGGTGCTGATCTGGGGCTGCTGGGGCGGTGTGATGGCCTGGAAGGCGCACCAGCGCCGCAAGACCAACGCCGCGCTGCTGCAGGGCCTGGGCGCCGGCCCCTCGGCCAGCGACAAAGAGGCGCAGGTGCTTGCCACGCGCTTCAACGAAGCCGTGCAGCGCCTGAAGGCGGCCAAGGGCCAAGGCGCCTTCGGTGGCGGGCAATACCTCTACGAGCTGCCTTGGTACGTGTTTGTCGGCGCGCCGGGTTCGGGCAAGACCACGGCGCTCATGAACGCCGGTCTGCAGTTCCTGTTGGGCGATGGCAAAGACGGCAAGGGCTCGGTGCAGGGCGTGGGCGGCACGCGCAACTGCGAGTGGTGGTTCACGCAGGACGCCGTGCTCATCGACACCGCCGGCCGCTACGCCACGCAGGAAAGCGACAAGGACGTCGACGCCAGCGCCTGGGACAACTTTCTCGCGCTGCTCAAGCGCACGCGGCCGCGCCAGCCCATCAACGGCGTGCTGCTCACGGTCAACATCCAGGATCTGCTGCAACAGGGTGCGGCCGAGCGCAAAGAGCACGCGGCCAAGCTGCGCGCGCGTCTGAACGAGCTGCAGGCCAAGCTGGGCGTGCGCGCGCCGGTCTATGTGCTGGTGACCAAGGCCGACCTCATCGGCGGCTTCAACGAGAGTTTCGAAGCCCTGGCCAAGGAAGAGCGCGACCAGGTCTGGGGTTTCACCTTCCCGCACGACCTGCCGGCCGGCGAAGATCCGATGGCGCAGTTCCCGGCGCTCTACCTGCAGTTGCAGCAGCGCCTGGTGGCGCAGCTGGTCGACCGCCTGGAAGCCGAACGCGACGTGCTCAAGAAGAGCGCCATCTTCGCTTTCCCGCAGGAGTTCGCGGCGCTGCAAGGCGTGCTGGCCGACTTCCTGCGCCAGGTGTTTTCGGGCGGTGGGGCGGTGGAGGCCGCGCCGCGCGTGCGCGGGGTCTACTTCACCAGCGGCACGCAGGAGGGTTCGCCCATCGACCGCGTGATGGGCGCGCTGGCTTCTTCCTTCGGCATGGGCGGGCGCAACGCCGCCGTGGCACCGGGGCGGGGCAAGAGCTTTTTCCTGCACCGCCTGCTGAAAGACCTGGTGTTTGCCGAGCGTGGCCTCGGTGCGCTGAACCCGGTGGCCGAGCGCCGCCGCCATACCTTGCGCCTGGGCGTGATGGGCACCTTGGCCTTGTGCACGGTGGTCGTGGCCGTGGGCTGGGCCGTCAGCCGCGCGCGCAACCTCGACCACGCGGCCCAGGTGGCCGAGCGGCTGCCCGCGCTGCGCCAGGCCATCGAGAGCCTGCCGCCGGCCACCAGCGCCGATGTCACGCCCTTGACCACGCCGCTGGCGGCGCTGCGCGATGCCGCGAAGGTCGAAGGCTTCTCGCTGGACGAGCCGCCGCTGTTGCACGGCCTGGGCCTGTACCAGGGCGACAAGCTCGACGCCGGCGCGCAGATCGCCTACCAGCGTGTGTTGCAGAAGGCGCTGATGCCACGTGTGGCCGGCCGGCTTGAAGAGCGCCTGCGCGCGGCCAACAAGGACAACCTGGAGGCCGCCTACGAGGCGCTGAAGAGCTACCTCATGCTGCACCAGCCTGAGCGCTTCGACGCCGAGGCGCTGCAGGCCTGGATCGGCGTGGACTGGGACGCCAACTACGCCCGCATGGCGCCTGAAGAGCGCGCACAGCTCGACGCCCACCTTGCCGCACTGCTGGCCCTGGGTCCGCCGCGCGCGGCCATCGCGCAGGACCAGAACCTCGTGGCCAGCGTGCGCGAGATGCTGGCGGCCTACCCGCTGGAGTACCGCGTCTACAGCCGCGTCAAGCGCCAGTACAAGCCGGGCAGCGCCAACGACTTCAGCGTCGCCGGGGCCGCCGGGCCCAATGCAGCCCAGGTTTTCCAGCGCACCAGCGCCGAGCCGCTGACCAAGGGCATCAGCGGCCTGTACACCAAGGACGCCTACCGCCGCCTGGTGCTGCCGGCCATCAAGGAGGCCACGCCGCGCCTGGCGCAGGAAGAAGGCTGGGTCCTGGGCCTGCGCGTCGACGCCGCGCGCCTGCGTGACGCCACGCTGGGCAACGCCGTCACCGACAAGGTGCGGCGCCTGTACTTCGAGGACTACATCAAGACCTGGGACGCCTACCTCAACGACGTCAAGCTGGTGAAGCTGAACGACCCCGAGCGGGCGCTGGCGGTTTCGCGCATCCTGGCCGCGGTCGACTCACCGCTGACGGCCTACCTGCGCGGCATCGCCGAGCAGACCAAGCTGGTGCAGGCCACGGCGCCGCCCAGTGCGCTGGAGAAAGCCGCCAACCAGGCCAAGGCCGATGCCGCGCGCCTGGCCGGTGCGGGCCCGGCTGCTGCCGGTGGCGCCGGCGGGCCGCTGGAGCGCATGGTCGACGACCACTTCGCCGGCATCCACCGCCTGGTGACGGGCGATCCGCCGCCCATCAACGACACGCTCAAGCTCTTCGGCGAGCTCTACGCCCAGCTCGCGGCCGTGGACGCCGCCAAGAAGAGCAAGACCCCGCCGCCGCCGGCCGGGGGTGCCGAGCGTGTGAAGGTGGCCGCTGCCGGCCAGCCCGACCTGGTGCGAGGCTTGGTGGAGCAGATGGCCGATGCCGCTGCCGGCCAGAGCCGCGGTGCCGAGCGCGAAGGCCTGACGGCCGAGCTGCAGCCCATCGCCGAGATCTGCAACCGCAGCATCACCAACCGCTACCCCTTCGCCAGCGGCAGCAAGGCCGACGTGCTGCCTGAAGACTTCGGCCAGCTTTTCGGCCAGGGCGGGCTCTTCGACGAGTTCTTCAAGGCACGCCTGGCCGCCATCGTCGACACCAGCACACCCACCTGGACCTACCGCCCACTGGCCGATGGCAGCAAGCCGGTGTCGCCGGCTTCGCTGGCCGAGTTCCAGCGCGCGCAGCGCATCCGCGAGGTGTTTTTCCGCAGCGGCGGCAGAACGCCGGCCATCCGCATCGAGATGCGCTTGTCGGAGCTGGAGCCCACGCTGAAGGAACTGAGCTTCGACATCGACGGCCAGGTGCAGAAGCTCACCACCACCTCGCCGTCCATCAGCATCGCCTGGCCCAGCCCGCGCCTGGCTTCGGTCATCAAGATGAGCACGGGGCTGGGCAACGCCGGGCCGCTGGTGCAGACCGAGGGCTCGTGGGCCCTGTTCCGCCTGTTCGAGCGTTTCCAGATCGAACCCGGCGGCGTGCCTGAAAAGTTCAGCGTCATCATGAACCTGGACGGCAAACGCGCGCGCCTGGAGGTCATCGCTGCCAGCGTGTTCAACCCCTTCCAGCTGCGCGAGATCAAGCAGTTCCGCTGCCCGGCGGCGCTCTGAACGAGCGCCCGGCATGCCGCACACGGCCCCCGCCAGCCCCGCCAGCCCGCCCCCGGGCTGGCACGGCAAGCTGCCTTCGCTGGGCGACTTCGCGTCGCGGCGGCTGGGCAGCGAATTCATCGAGCCCTGGGACGGCTGGCTGGCTGCCGGCCTGCTGGCCCTGCGCGAGCAGCGGCCCGAGGCTTGGCTAGAAGACTACCTCGGCTCGCCGAGCTGGCGTTTCCTGCTGATGCCCGGCGTGCTGCCGGGCGAAGCCGGCCGCCAGGGCTGGGCTGGCGTGCTCATGCCCTCGGTCGACCGCGTGGGCCGCTACTTCCCGCTGACCTTGGTGCTGCCGCTGGGCAGCGGGCCGGCCCACACGCAAGAGATGAACGGCTTGTGGGCCTGGCTCTCGCGCCTGGATGAACTCGCCCGCGACGCGCTCTTCGAAGATTGGACGGCCGACCGCCTGGAAGACGAGCTGGCGCGCATGGCCTTGCCCGCGCTCAGCGCCCCGCGCGGCGCTCTTGAGCCCGTGCCAGCTTCGGCCGGCGCCCTGGTGGCACCGGCCGGCGAAGGCCCGCCCGACGCGGCGCTGCACATCGGCGCGCAAGCCCAGGCGGCCTGGGCTGCCACCGCGCGCGGCGCCGCCTGGTGGCATGCCCGTCCTGACGAGCAGGCACCGCGGCTGTGGGTCTCGCGCGGGCTGCCCAGCGCTGCGGCCATGGCCCGGCTCTTCGGCCCGGCTGCGACAATCTGAGCCTTCCATCTCCGCACCGCCCTATCCGGACATGACTCCCGACGCTTCCGACGACGACCGCACCGTCATCCGGCCGCCCGGCGCCACGCCGCCCACGGGCTTCCAGCCCACGCAATGGTCGGCGGGGCAGGGTGCCGCGCCGGCGCGGCCCGAGGCCACGCAGCTGGTGGCCCCGCCTGCTGCCGACGGCGGACACCTGCCGGTGGGCACGATGCTGGCCGAGTTCCGCCTCACCGAGCTGATCGGCGAGGGCGGCTTCGGCGTCGTCTACAAGGCCTTCGACACCTCGCTGGAGCGCGAGGTGGCGCTCAAGGAGTACATGCCTTCGTCGCTGGCCCAGCGCATCGGCGGTGGCACGCAGGTGCAGGTCAAGAGCGAGCGCTACCGCGAGACCTTCGAGGCCGGGCGCGAGAGCTTCGTGAAAGAAGCGAAGATGCTGGCCAGCTTCGACCATCCGTCGCTGGTGAAGGTCTACCGCTTCTGGGAGGCCAACGGCACCGCCTACATGGTGATGCCGCTGCTCAAGGGCACCACGCTGAAGGACGTGCTGCGCGACATGAAGCGTGGCGGCCAGCCCATCGACGAACCCTGGCTGCGCGGCGTGCTCGGGCAGATCACCGAGGCGCTGCTCGTCATCCACGCCGAGCAGGTCTACCACCGCGACATCGCGCCCGACAACGTGATGTTCCTGCCCGAGAAGGGCCGCTGGCTGCTGCTCGATTTCGGCGCGGCGCGCCGCGTCATCAGCGAGCAGACGCAGGCGCTGACGGTCATCCTGAAGCCGGGTTATGCGCCCGTGGAGCAATACGCCGAGATCCCGGGCATGAAGCAGGGCCCTTGGACCGATGTGTACGCGCTGGCCGCGGTGCTGTATTTCGCCATCGTCGGCCGCACGCCGCCGCCCAGCGTGGGCCGCATCTTGAACGACACCTACCAGCCGCTGGTGGAAAGTGCCGCCGGCCGCTTCGGTGAACGTTTCCTGGGTGCCATCGACCGCGCGCTGGCCGTGCGGCCCGAGCACCGCACGCAGAGCATCGGCGAGCTTCGTCAAGACATCGGCCTGGGCGACAGCGTGCCGGTGGAGCAGCACTACGCCACGCAGCCGCTGCCGCCGGGCACCGAGATGCCCGCGCGTTACCCGACCGAGACCACCCAGGCCTACGCGCCCACCGCGCGCGGTGCGGCCCCGGCGCAGACCCTGATGCCAGCGGCCGGTGGCCGCGGCGCCACCGCGGCGCCACCAGCCGCCGCGGCGTCAGCAGCCCAGCCCCAGCCGCCCAAAGGCAAGGGCGCCATCGTCGGCATCGGCGCTGGTGCGCTGGTGGCGGTGGCCGCCGGCCTGTACTTCGCGCTGGCCCCCAAGCCGCGCCCGGCACCACCGCCGGTGGAAGCCGCGGCCCCTGCGCCGGCGCCGGTGGCCGCGCCTGCCGCACCCGCCCCGGCGCCGGCCGTGGTGGCAGCGCCAGCACCGGTTTCGGCCGGTTTCGATCCGGCGGCCGAGTTCCAGCGCGTCGTGGCGGCCCAGACCGCCGGCTTCGCGGTGCGTGCCGAGCCCGTGAAATCGCAGCTGAAGATCGGCGTCGACGAGTTCAAGTTCAGTGTGCAGAGCGACCGCGACGGTTATGTCTACGTCTACGGTTTTGCTTCCGACGGCACGCTGGCGCTGCTGGTGCCCAACACCGTCTCGGGCGCAGTGCGGGTGAAGAAGGGCCAGACCTGGCGCTTCCCCACCGGCAACGGTTTTGTGCTCGATTCGCAAGAGCCCGCCGGCCTGACGCAGATGCTGGTGCTGGTGTCGAGCCGGCAGCGCAACCTCGACGCCATGCGCCCGCGCTCCGAGGGCCCGGTGCGCCTCTTTCCCACCGGCCCCGATGCCACTGCGCTGGCGGCCGCCTACACCGGGCGCGGGTCCATCCTCGCCGGCCAGCCTGTCTGCCCCGCCAGCGGGCCCTGCGATGACGAGTACGGTGCGGCGCTGATGCGTTTCGACACCGTGCGCTGACAGGGCCGTGAACAAGGCGTTTGTCAAAGAGTCCAGCGGCGAGGGCGATGACGAGGACGACGGCACGCCCGGCCTGCCACCGCTGCCGGCCGGCACGCGCAACTACATCACCCCGGCCGGCTACCGGCGCCTGCGCGCCGAGTTGATGACGCTGCTGGATGCCGAACGGCCCAAGGTGGTGGAGACCGTGTCCTGGGCCGCCAAGAACGGCGACCGCAGCGAAAACGGCGACTACCTCTACGGCAAGAAACGCCTGCGCGAAATCGACCGCCGCATCCGTTTTCTCACCAAGCGGCTGGACATCGCCGAGGTGGCCGATCCCTCGGCCCACCACGGCAGCGACCAGATCTTTTTCGGCGCCACCGTCACCTACGCCACCGCCACGGGTGACCAGCGCACCATCACCATCAAGGGCATCGACGAAGCCGAAAGCCTGCAGGGCGAGGTGAGCTGGATCGCTCCCATCGCACGGGCGCTGCTGAAGGCGCGCGAGGGTGATGAAGTGGCCCTGGTCACGCCCGGCGGCGTGGAGAAGATCGAGGTCGTCGAGGTGCGCTACCCGGCCCCGTGATCGAGCGCGGCCGGGCTCAGTGCAGCCGCGTGCGCGAGACCTTCAGCACCCCCGGAGAGCGCCGCATCGTGCGCAGCACCTCGGCCAGGTGCACACGGTCGCGCACGCTGATGAGCAGGCGCAGTTCGGTGGTCTCCTGGGCCGGCGTGGGGTCCATGTCGAGGTGGGTGATGTCGGCTTCGGCGCTGCTCACGGCCGAGGCCACCTGGGCCAGCACGCCCTTGCCGTTCTGCACCAGCACATGCAGCTGGGTCTCGAAGGCGCGGGTCATCTCCTCGGCCCAGTCCACACGCATCCAGCGCTCGCTGTCGCGCTCGAGCAGGCGCTTGGCGGTGGGGCAGTCGGCGGTGTGCACGATCAAGCCTTCGCCGCGGCCGAGGTAGCCCACGATGTGGTCGCCCGGGATGGGCCGGCAGCAAGGCGCGAACTGGATGGACGCGCCTTCGCCACCATCCACCAGCACCTCGCCTTGCGTGAAGGTGTTGTCGTCCTGGCCGTAGCGACCCAGGGTCAGGGTCACGGCGTCGGGTTTGATGCCCCGTTCACCCATCATCTGCGCCATGCGCTTGGCCACGATGATGGCGATCTTGCGGCCCAGGCCGATGTCGACCATCAGATCACCTCGGTTGCGCGTGCCGCTCCAGCGGGCCAGCTGGTGCCACAAGGCCGCCGCCGTTGCATCGGCCGGGTCGGCCGAGGGCAGTTGCAAGCCCTCGGCGCGCAGCGCCTGGGCCAGCAGCTTCTCGCCGAGCTCGCGCGACTCTTCGGCCTCCATGTTCTTCAGATGGTGGCGGATCTTGCTGCGCGCCCGCCCGGTGCGCACCATGCTCAGCCAGGCCGGGTTGGGCTTGGCGCCGGGCGCGGTGATGATCTCCACCACGTCGCCGCTCTTGAGCTCGGTGCGCAGCGCCACGGGCTCGCCGTTGACCTTGGCGGCCACGGTGTGCTGGCCCACGTCGCTGTGGATGGCGTAGGCGAAGTCCACCGGCGTGGCGCCCCGCGGCAGCGCCAGGATCTTGCTGCGCGGCGTGAACACATAGACCGCATCGGGGTGCAGGTCGATCTTCACGTGCTCCAGGAACTCGGCCGCGTCGCGCGTTTCGTCCTGAATGTCGAGCAGGCTCTGCAGCCACATCGCGCTGAGCTGCTGCGCGTCGGCGGTGGCGTTGCGGCGGTCGTTGGTCTTGTAGATCCAGTGCGCGGCAATGCCCTTCTCGGCCACCGCGTGCATGGCCTCGGTGCGCACCTGGAACTCCACCGCCGTGCCCAGCGGGCTGACCAGCGTGGTGTGCAGGCTCTGGTAGCCGTTGGCCTTGGGGATGGCGATGTAGTCCTTGAAGCGCCCCGGCACCGGCTTGTACAGCTGGTGCAGCACGCCCAGGGCGATGTAGCACTCGGTGAGCGTGGGCACGACGATGCGGAAGCCGAAGATGTCGTTCACCTGCGCGAAGCCGGCGTGCTTTTCGCGCATCTTTTCGTAGATGGACGACACCGTCTTCTCGCGGCCGCTGACCTGCACCTTCATCTTCTGTTGGCCAAAGGCCTCCAGCACCTCTTTCTGCACCCGCTCGACGATGTCGCGCCGGTGCCCGCGCGCGCGCTGCACGGCCTTGGACAGCGCCCCGTGCCGCCAGGGGTGCAGCATCTCGAAGCACAGCTCCTGCAGTTCGCGGTAGGTCTGGTTCAGGCCCAGGCGGTGGGCGATGGGGGCGTAGATGTCGAGCGTCTCGCGTGCGATGCGCTGGCGCTTGTTGGGCGCCATGGCCTGCATGGTGCGCATGTTGTGCATGCGGTCGGCCAGCTTGATGAGGATGACGCGCACGTCGCGCGCCATCGCCAGCAGCATCTTGCGGAAGCTCTCGGCCTGGCTCTCTTCGCGCGTGTTGAACTGCAGCTTGTCGAGTTTGGTCAGGCCGTCCACGAGATCGGCCGTGGGCGCGCCGAATTTCTCGATCAGCTCGGTCTTGGTGACACCCTGGTCCTCGATGGTGTCGTGCATCAGTGCGGCCATGATGGCCTGCGCATCGAGCTTCCAGTCGGCGCACAGGCCGGCCACCGCGATGGGGTGCGTGATGTAGGGCAGGCCGCTGGCGCGGTACTGGCCCAGGTGGGCCGCGTCGGCGAACTTGTAGGCCTCGCGCACCTGCTTGAGCTCGGCCTTGGAAAGGTAGCTCAGCTTGTCGTTCAGCGCCGCGTAGGAGGTGACTTCGACCGAAGGCCCCGACAGGCTCTGGGCCAGCGGCCCGCGCTGCAAGCCTTGCAGGGCGGCGGGCAGCAGTTCGGCGGCGAGGGAACGCAGACTCATGGTCCGAATTTAGCCTGCTTTGCGCACGCCAGCGGTGTGCCGGGGCATGGCGTCGCACGCAAGTGCAGACGCTCGCATTGGCCCAAACAAAAGGGGCCCCGCCGGCAGGCGGGGCCCCTCATGGGCGAACGGTGATTCAGCAGCGCGTCAGACGGGCACCTTGCGCAGCATCTCCACGCCCACTTCGCCGGCCGCGATCTCGCGCAGCGCGGTCACGCCGGGCTTGTTCTTGGTCTCGATCTTGGGGGCGTGGCCCTGGCTCAGCATGCGCGCGCGGTAGGTGGCGGCCAGCACGAGCTGGAAGCGGTTCGGGATCTTGACGAGGCAGTCTTCGACGGTGATGCGGGCCATGGGTGCCTTCGGGGTGTTTCAGGTGTGAGGCTGGTCTGCGGTCAGACCAAGCCCAGCGCAGCAAAAACCTGCGAGCGGTTGCGCTGCTGCGCGGCGTACTTCAGGCGCTGGGAGTGCACGACCGTTTTCAGGTCGAACAGCGCCGTCTCGAACAAGCTGTTGATGATAACAAAGTCGAAGTGCCGGGCCTGCGCAACCTCGGTGCGAGCGTTGCTCATGCGCGTGGCGATGACCTCGGCCGTGTCTTCGCCGCGCCGGTCCAGGCGCTGCATCAGCTCGCCCCAGCTCGGCGGCAGGATGAAGATCAGCACCGCGTGCGGAAACAGGCGCTTGATCTGCAGCGCGCCTTGCCAGTCGATCTCGAGCACCACGTCCTGGCCGTCGGCCAGGCGGGCTTCGATGGCCTTGCGGCTGGTGCCGTAGAGGTTGCCGTGAACTTCCGCGTGCTCGAAGAAGTCGCCATGGTCGACCATGGCGCGGAATTCGGGCTCGGTGATGAAGTGGTACTCGCGGCCGTCCACCTCTTGCCCGCGCGGTTTGCGCGTGGTGTGGCTGACGGAAACGGCCAGGCGCGAATCGAGTTCGAGCAGTGCCTTCACGAGGCTGGACTTGCCGGTGCCGCTGGGCGCCGCGACGCAAAAGAGGTTGCCTGGGGTTTCCATGGCGGGATTTTCCACCAGCGACGGGCAGGCCGCCTACTCGACGTTTTGCACCTGAAGCTCGGGATCAGCTCCAGGCTGTTGATTCGTATGAATTTCTGACCTCACGGTGGTAGCTGAACCCCACGATTTACCCCACATGAAACCTGCGCTGCAGTGAGACCTGATGGGACATCCGCGGGGCAATCCTCCAGCTAAGCTCAGGCAATCCAGTCTATCAGCGCACTCTGCGCCGATGCTGGTCGACGACTACATCCCTCGACCTCTTGCGACATCGTCTTGGCCGGACGCCGGCCGCAGCGTAGACCGTTTGCTCGCGCGTCCTGCACGGCCGCGCGAGGTCGGCTTTGCAAGTCGAGTCACATCGCCTTGATGACTCGCGACTCCGGCGATTGCTTCGGGTCCTGATACCCCGGCGCGAGCTGCGCGTTGCTTGCTCCGTAGAGTGCCAACGGATCTCGGAGCCAGAGGGCGTACTCCAACCCTTTGAAATGGTGATCCGGAGAGCAATCCACAGTCCATCGACGAAGCATGTAGCCGGCGTTGGCTGCGCGGACCTTGACACGCAACTGCCCGTCGGACATCGGGTAGTCCATCTGAACTACTTCTGGCCTTGGGTGTGAAGGGTGAGGGACGAGATCAAGCTCGATGATTCGACTCCACTGCACATCGTGTTCTGCGGTCTCTTCCCGCTGAACAGGGCTGTCTTCAAGAATCTGTGGTCCATCCATCCGCGTAAAGACGAAGTCGCGGAACTCCTGACGCTTCCGGTCAAACGCCCGCACGTGCCAGCGAATGCCGATGTCAACCAGCGCCAACGGAACGATTTCGCGTTCAGTTCGGCCGCTGTCGATCGACGTATAGCCAAGGCGAACGGCCTTGCCGCGATGGATGGCGCGCGTGATCGGAGCAAGCACAGCAACGTCAGGAAGGCTCAGCGCCGAGGGGAACTCGCAACGAACCAGCGGCTGAAGTTGGTCATCAATGCCTTCGCCGAACCCCTGGGAGAGAGCCGTCAGCACGCGGTGCGGCGCGTGCTCGAAGAGCGGCGAGAAGTTCGCACCCAGACGGTAAACCTTTGTGGCGTTGTCCAGTTCCAGGTTTTCGGGCGCGACCGCCCGGTACATCGCAATGTCTCTGGTTGCGCCTGCGGGCCCGGTCTCGAAGCGTTCCACAACGTCTGCGCGGCGTAGCTCGCCAAGGAAGTACAGCTTGAAATCAATGTGCGAGAGGCGCTCGCGCTGCGCGCGAGACAGTTGCTGCAGGAAGCGCTGCCTTTGGTCGGCGTCGAGATCTGTCATCTCAGCATCATACCCGATTCGAGCAGTACGACTGCTCGCCATGAATCTCACACAGGATCAATTTGATGATATAACGTCATCTCATGATGCATGTGGAGTCGGCATCATGAAATTCAACCCTCAACCCGGCGTTCGAATTGCGGACGCGACCCGTCGCCCAGGCGTCTAAGGAATCCAGCCATGTTGGAAAACCTCATCGACTATTTCCTGATCCAGCCACGACGCCTAGTTGCGTTGGGCCGTGGCCTGCTCAACCTGTCGGGGCTGCTCATGGTCGCGGCTGCCGTTGGCCACATGGCGACGACAGCAGCTTCGGTCGTTCATGGGATCGGTGGTGTCGCGAGACCCTCAGCAATGCTCGACGAGCTGCTTCCCGGCATTCCGACGTGGTGGGTGCCTGAGAGCGCAGGCGGTCTGTTGCTTGCGGCACTGATCGCGCTCGGCGGCGCTGTGGCGCTCCTCAGCGGTCGCAAGTACGAGAAGTTCCTTCGGTAGAAGGGTTGCGCCGCGCTCTCGAAGCCGCAGACCGCGTGATGTTCGCCCCGATTCAAGACAGGCACAAACACAGAGAGAGCAAGCTGGAATGTCATCCAACAGCACCGATCACCCCAAGGGTGTGCACCGCATCACCAAGCTTCCGGACGCTGCGCTGGGCGAGCTGTGGCGGTCGATCGTCCTCGACAAGAAGATCAAGGATCAGTTGGTTGGCCAGGCCATCGTCAATTTCACCGTCAGGCCCAAGGTAGCGCGCAGCGTGTTGCCCCTGCACGGCACCATCCTGCTGGTTGGTCCGCCAGGTACGGGCAAGACTTCTTTGGCCAAGGGCCTGGCCAGCGAGACGGCTGCCGTGTTCGACAAGAGCGCCTTCAGGCTGATCGAGATCGATCCGCACGCCCTCGGCAGCGCGATGATGGGCAAGACCCAGAAAGCTGTGTCCGACCTTTTCTCCCAGACCATCGCCGAGGCTGCGATGGCGGGGCCTGTCATCGTGCTGCTCGACGAGGTCGAGACGCTCGCCGCCGACCGCAGCAAGCTCAGCATGCAGGCCAACCCGATCGACGTCCATCGAGCGACAGACGCCGTGCTGGTCCAGCTCGACGCGCTGGCCGAGACGCACAACAACTTGCTCTTCATCGCGACCAGCAACTTCCCCCAGGCCGTCGACTCGGCATTCACGTCGCGCTGCGACCTCGTGCTGGAGATTCCGCTGCCGAACCGCGTGGCCTGCGAGCAGATCCTGGTCGATTGCCTGAAGGGCCTGGCGCAAACCTACAAGCCCATCGGCCAGCTGGTGAATGGCGCCAAGTTCGCGGCGACGGTCGACGACCTCGTTGGTCTGGACGGAAGAGCCATCCGCAAGATGGTCGCCAGCGCACTGACGATGCGGAAGGAAGTGGCGGTCGATCCCATGCAGCTTACCGACAGCGACTTGGCGGCGGCCGCGAAGGCAGCCAAAGTGGCGCGAGGCGCCAAGGGAGACAAACGATGACTACTGTCGCCAGCCGCGTCATTCGCAGCTCGCCGCACCGCGACACCGCCGGCACCTGGGATCTGATTGTCGATCTGCTCACACAGGGCCAGCAGGGCGCTGCCAGAACCGAGCTCATGTCGGTCGCGGGCGTGGCCAGTTCCATCATCGCGGAGCGCGCGCCGCAAGCGGCCGCCATCGTGGCCACCTGCGATGGACCACGAACGCGCATCTACTGCCTCTACGACGACGACGCGATCGACGGCGCCGACGCGAAGGAAGCCTCACTGGGCTACGAGCCCCTGAAAGGCGATTGGGCCGTGTCCTTGCCATGCTCGGCAGACGACCTCGCCTGGGTTCAGCGCGCGTTGAAGGCCAAGAGTGCCAGGATCACGGCACGCGACGAGTCGACGAAGCTTGGCGAGAGCGAAAGCACCGATACCAAGTCGCAAGGTCTAACCCTCAATGTGGAGGCATTCCTCAAATCATGAGCGCAGTTGCTGTCTACTCGTACACGCAGTCGGTCGTCTACGTCGCCGACAACATCCTCAAGAGCCTGAAAGACATCATCAGGCTGAGCGGACTCGATCCGACCAAGCTCGTGGGTGACTGGGGCGTGCTGTTGCGTGGCATCAGCACGTGGATCGAGTCACGTCACCTCGAATCCGTGATCCTGGAGATCTTCGACCCGAAGACCGACACGCTGGTCAAGCGCTGGGATATCGGCGTCGCATACACATGGGACATCTCGGCGGGTACCTTCTGGACCGACACGGAGCAGCTCAAGCAGGCGATCAAGAAGGCCGGGCTCTCCCCCTCGGAAGTTGACTACAGGGTCGTCGTCACGCGCTCAGCGGGCTATGCGCCGGTGGAAGGCTGGAGCAACACCTCGCTGCGTTCGACCGCAGGCATGGTCCGGCAAAGCCTGGGAACCACGGTCGAACACAACGGCTTGAGCGCCAACGCTGGGTACTGGAGGAAGCTCTGATGTTGACCATCGATGAAGCTTTTCGGAAGTTCAAGAGCCGACTGGAGCTCAATGATCGCGAGCAGAAGAACGCGATAGCTCGGCACACGGAGGTGCGCGAGTACATCCGATCCAAGTTCGCCATCGAGCGCGACTTTCTCACCGGCTCGTACAAGCGGCATACGAAGACCAAGCCGCTGAAGGACATCGACATCTTCTTCGTGATGAAGGAGTCGGAGCGTCACTACCGCAGCAAGTCCGCTGGTGTGGTGCTTGATGTCTACGAGAAGGTGCTGATCGAGAAGTACGAGCGAAGTGCGATCACCAGGCAGAGCCGCTCTATCAACATCGACTTCGGGGTTGCGGTCAAGGAGGAAGACAAGACCGACTACAAGGTGCTTAGCGTTGATGTCGTGCCCGCCTTCTCGAGCGCTGACGACTACGAGATCCCCGATGGCGACACCGGCAAGTGGATCAAGACCAACCCGGAAGTCCACGCCGAGAAGGCGACGCAGGCTCACCAGGCCTACAGCAGCGAGTGGAAGGGCCTGGTGCGAATGGTCAAGTACTGGAACAACAACAAGAAGCACGGCGAGAAGCCGGTCAAGCCGTCGTTCCTGATCGAGGTGATGGCGCTCGAATGCTTGCACGGCGGCTGGGGCGGCCAGTTCGATCGGGAGATTCAGTCCTTCTTCGCGACACTGGTCGATCGAATCGGTGACACCTGGGCTGACCCGGCGGGGCTCGGCCCGCCGATCAGCGCCTCGATGGACGCCAGTCGCGTCGCCACGGCCAAACGCGCGCTGAGTGAGGCCGCAAGACAAGCCGGCATCGCCATCAACCACGTGCGCCAGGGCCGAAACGGCGAGGCGCTGAAGGTCTGGCGCGAGATCTTCGGCCCGATGTTCCCGCTCAGCTGACCTTTAGACGTTCGAGGCAAGACGATGACACAGGCGGTCGTCACTAGGCGCGATGGCGACGTGTTCCAGGCGCGCATGTTCTGGCTGAAGGCTGCGCGGCTGCTGGACGACGAGGGCAACATCGTCAGGGTTGGCTTTGAGTCGGGGCCGAGAGGCTTCGATGATGTCTGGGTGGAGTACGACCCGGCGCGAGCGCCGAAGGATCAGTTCGGCAATCGGTTTCTCATCGAGCGCATGCAATGCAAGTGGCATGCGACCGGCGGCAACTATTCGTACCAGGATCTCACCGACCCCAAGTTCATCAACGCCGAGACGACGTCGATGCTGCAGCGCGCTTATGCGGCGCTCCAGCACGACCGTGACAAAGGCGCGGCGTCTCGTCTTGCTCTGGTGACAAACCATCGTCTCGACGCCGGTGACCCGCTGAGCAAGCTCTTACGAATGAAGTCGTTCGCGTTGGATGTCGAAGGGCTCTTCAAAGGTACGACGGCGCGGAGCGCTACCTTCAATGTTCGTCGCGCGTGGATGGATCACCTTCAAGTGGAGGAAGGAGAACTTCGCGCGCTGTGCCTGTGTCTCGGTCTCGCGCATACCAGCGATTCGCTGGAGATGCTGCGTGATCGCCTTGACGAGGCCTGTCGCCTCGGTGGCCTGGTCCGGCCTGACCCGAACTCCAGCACCACGATCTATGACGGCAACGTCTTCGAGTGGGTCGGTCAGCGCAGGATGACCTTTGATCGCAAGACCCTTCGCGAGAAGTGCGGCGACGAGGGGCTGCTTGCCCAACGTGCAGGTTCGAGCCGTGTGTACGGTGTCAAGACGTTTGAGCATCCGTTCGACCGTCTCGAGGATAGCTGCCACGACGTTCTCAACCTGGTCCCGGAGTTCGACAAGCGTTTTGTGCGAAATGCAAACGCGTGGCGGCAGGCCTTACGCCCGCGGCTGGCGGCCTTTTTGTCGGGCCTACAGCCATCCGACGGCCGTTTGAGGCTGGCGATGGACACGCATGCCACGCTTGCTTTTGCTGCGGGTGCAGTACTCGACACCAAGTCAGGCCGCTTCGTCGAGGTTCTTCAACGCTCCCCTCGTCCGGTTGCGTGGGCGCCGGATGACCAAGCCACCGCTCCGTCGTGGCCAACCTGGAAGTTTGACGAGACGGTTCTCGACCCGAACGGGCAGGGCACCGCCTGTGCGGTGAGCATCGCGCGCGATACCGAACCGATGGTGCGCCTCTACGCCAACCAGCAACTTCCAGGATTGCTACGTCTGCTGATTGCGCGGCTCAATGTGCCAAGTGGTCAATCCTCGATTGTCTCGGGCGCGCATGCGAATCAGCTTGCCGAGACGTTGGCAGAGAGACTCAAGAGCGATCGGGAGGCAAATGCAAGGCTGTTGATGGAGCGCATTCACCTGTTCGTTGCCGCGCCGAATGCGTTCACATTTTTCCTTGGCCGTCACGTTCAGGTGCTCAAGCCCGTCACGCTCTACGAGTTCGATTTCGGGCGCGATCGCAGTGGCTCGTACGAGCCTTCGCTGTCATACCCTGAAGCGGTCTCGCCGTGAGTGCCGTGCTGCGCGCTGCGCCTGAATCCACCGGCGTGGTGGCGGAGGCTGAGCTTCGCAAGTTGGTGCGTCGGATCGAGCCAACGCCCGCCCAGAAGGACGGTGCGAAGCGGAGCCAAGCCTTCCTGCGCCGGCAACTCCAGGGCGGAGGTATCGGCGAACGCATTCTGGATTCTTACCTCAGCGGCAGCTACCGACGAAAGACGGCGATCTGTCCGCTTGAAGACGTCGACATCATCTTCCTCATCGACCCGAAAGCTTGGCCAGCTGCCATGTTCGGGCTGTCTGACAAGCCGAAGCCGTCGACAGTGCTTCAATCGTTTGCGGGTGCGCTTCGCTATCACTACAGCGGAACCTCAGCTTTCACGCAGCGGCGTTCGATCAGACTTGAGTTCAATCATCTGCACGTCGACTGCGTGCCGGCAATCGGCATCGAAGGGCAGCTGCGGTCGTTTGTTGTGGAGACAGCGGCCGTGACGCTGTTCACCCATGCGAGGGTGAATTCGCTCTTGGACGGGCTGCTGATGTTTTTCGACTTCATCTCTCACTTTGCGTCCGACGACAACGAGTATCAGTGGGGCTCCACGTTTGGGATCCGCATGAGTTGGTGGGACTTCATGACCGTCCCAGACAGTGCTGAAACGGGTGCCAATGTCGCCGCCGGTGTCGGGTACGAGCAAATGCGAGCCTTTCAACAGCAGGCTGCGACAAGTCGCGCACATCTCCGGAAAGCGCTGTCTGTGCGCTCGGAGGGCACCTTGCTGCGACATCTTTGGAGCGCGCTCAACGTAGACGGGCCGTGAGAGGCTCTGGCAGAGTAAGCGGGAAGCGCTGCCCAGCAGCGTGCCGGTGTGTTGCGGGTTGTTGGAGGGATCCTGCAGTCCGAATACAGCGAAGCGCTAACGATATGTCAGGGGATGAGCGTTGGCGGAAGGGAGTTGCAAACTGCTAGCCTGTTGGTAAGCTTCAAACTGGAGCCTTGTCTGGCATGCGAAAGACCATCTTCCTTGGATTTGTCGCAGTTGGTGCTGCGGCGGGTTTGATCGTGGCGCTGAATGCCGACTGGACGCTAAGGCTAGTGATGATGGCCATCGGAACTGTGGTGGGCTTGGCGATCGGTGGAGCAGTCACCGGCGTAGGCCGGCGTCCAAAGATGCCGGAGCATTTCGGAGTGGATGAGTCCTATGGGCAAGGCACGTCAGCGGAGGATCGCGACCGGAACTACTGGCGGGACAGAGGCCATCCGCCCTTCATGAAGCCGCCGAGCGCTGAGCCAGATCGACACATGTTTGATCCCGACCGCCTCAGCTGACCGGCTACTTCTTGCGCTTAATAAGGTCGTTGGCCAGGTCTTTGGCTGAATCGATTGACTCGGTCGCATCGGCTGCAACCTGCCTACCAGATTGCATCAGCAGGGACTTCTTCGTCGTAAGCGTGCCGTCGGCTGAACGAACCATCTGCGCCTCTGCTTCGAAGCCACCTTGCGAGGATTCGGCGCCTTGACGGATTTCCGACCCCTTCCTCTCGACCTCACTGCGGATCGCAGACGGCTGCGGCATCTCTTCGGCCTTCGGAGTTGAGCGGCCAAACCCTGAGACCCGGCGTGAGTTGCCTCGGTCTGTGGATGCGATGTCAGGACTAAGTGGTGAGGAACTGCGGGATTGATCGTGCCGACGGCGCAGTTCGTCAAATGACTCAGGCAGTGCCGCACCGTCCGACAGTACCCGGTTCGGTCTCAAGCCCTGGCGTGCGAGTTCAGAGTCGAGCATGGCGAAGGCTGCTGCACTGTTGCCGCCATAGCGTTCAGCGTAGCGCAGGAACATCTCCATGTTGTGCGGATCCTGGGCGAGATCGATAGAGATGGTCTCGCCTTGCTCGCGCGCGGAAGACAGGCGATCAGCGAGGGTCTGGCGTTCGGCGAACGTGGCCTCAGCGCGTTGGGCGCGGGACGTCGCCGTTGAGAGACGCGATGCCAGTTCTTTCGCTTCTCGGGAGTCATCGGACGCTGCCGTGGTGAAACTGGTGTCGCGCGACACCCGGTCGCCGAACTGCTTGAATTCGGCGATCTGCTCGTTCGTCATGGAGCCCAAGACTTTTCGCTGCTCCTCGGACAGACCGGTTTGGTAGCTCTTTCCGGCGTTACCTTGGATCGACGCGCCGGCCACCGGTGTACTAACGCCGAGGCGCGCGGAAGCACCGAACGCGATGCTCGCCACCTGAGACTGCGACAGTCCCGTGCTGTCCGCCACGCTCTTGGTGATCTGATCCAGCCGAGACATCGTCTCCCCGAGTTGCTCGAAGCTGCTGGTCGAGGAACCCGACGTCTTCCGTGCTGACTGCATCTTCGCCAAACCACGCGAGAAGGTTTCTGTCAGAACTGCAGATCGATCTTGAGTGGCGGACACGGCCTCGCTGCGCGCCGCATCGGCCTGCCGGCTCGCCTCAGTCACGTCCTGCTGGCTCACTCGCATCGACACGACGCGCGAAGCGAACCCCTGGTTGCGCAGCAGGCTCACCGCCGTACGCCCGGTCAACGCATTCGAAGTCACCGTGTTGCCCGTCAGGTCGTTCTGCCACGACCCCATGAACGCCGACGTGCGATTCGGGGCCAGTTGCATCTGGTCCATCGCCACATTTCCCATGCTGACGTTGCCTACGGCCGCCGAGCCGGTGCTGCCTGCGAGCACGCCTTGCAGGCCGGACAGCCCGCCAACAAGTGCGGTTCCAAAAGTCTCCATGCGCTTGAGTGCGGCCCATGCGATGAAGGGAATGCTGATTGCCAGGTACCCGACGATGGCCTCGCCGGAAATCGCTCGGGAGTAGATCGTCGACGCGGTCTGCAGCGACAACGCCTTTGCGCCGGTCCCGAGGTCTGCCGCCGCGGCCAGGTCGTAGGCTGCGTAGATGGACGCCATGTAGTTGAGTACCGCGTAGAGCGGCGGCCAGAGCTGTATCCAGATCAGGATGGCGGCGTAGCCCTTGAAGGCCAGCATCGTCTCGCGCCCGCTGGTCAGCAGGAGCAGCAGCACGAGCAAGGGGAAGAGCGCGTAGGTCACGGCTTCGATGACGTTGCGGAACACGGGCAATGCTTGCTCCGCGACCTTGCCGTAGTTCAACCAGGTGGCGTTCTGCTGTGCCACGGCCTGTGCACGACCGACAGCGAGCACCATCGCGGCCGGGTCGTTGACCTTCTGACCGATGATGCTGCTGGTGTCGTTGATTGCATTGAGCACCGCGTTCTGGCGGATGAGGTCGGCCGCGGTCGCAGCAGCTGCTGCAATGCTGTTCTTCACATAGGCCTGCTGGATCTGGCCGGCGATGGCCGCCGCCGCAGTTGCACTCGGCAAGGTGGGGTTGAGCTGGAAAGCCAGCTTGCCCTGGATGCGGCTGATCTGAGCCGGCAGCCGACCATTGAGGTTGGAGTAGACGTTCGGACAGGTGTCCACCGTGGTGGCACCACCGCCGGCCGTCACGGTCGTGAAGCGCGCGGGGTTGGGTGTGGCCATCAGCGCCCACACGTCATCGGAACTGGAGAAAGTACCTGGATTGACTGTGCCGTCGATCAGGTCGTACATCGTGCAGTTGTGGATGTAGTTGATCAGGTCGGTGCGAAAGTTGGGGTCCTGGAACACCACGTTGGCGGTGTCGCGGATCAGCCGGTTGCCGAACATCAGGCCGTTCTTTTCGTAGGTCAGTTCGCTCGGGAGCCCTCCCACGCCGGGGATGACCTGGAAGGCAGTCTCGAACAGGCCCGTGAGCGTGTGTCCAACGGTGCTGGTGACGCTGCCCAGCATGGCGACGCCGAAGGGCACGTTGGCCACCACCTTTACCGCTGATCCGCCGGTCTTGTCCACGATGCCCACGGTGACGCGCGGCACGATCAGCACAGAGAACACAAGCAGGACCGTGGCCAGCCACTTCCAGCCCTGCAGCATTTCTGGGGCGAAGGCGTACGCGATCAGCGCCGCGATGAAGCCGCAGAAAGCGACGGCCGCGACGGCTGCCGCGTAGTCGCTAGAGCCGTGGATGGCGGCGGCGGCATTGAAGATGCCAAACAGGCTGTCGGAGTTCTGGTAAGCGTAGATCTCCCACATGCTGCACTCCGCGGACCGCTTCTCAGCGCGCCTGGTAAGCCGCCTGCTGGCCGAGCATGTCCATCACGTGTTGCGGCATGCTTGCCCGCAACTGGCGCTCCAGCTGTTCCAAATGGCCAGACACGGCGCGGAACGATCCAACCTTCTGGTACAGCAGGTTCTTCTCCTGCGCCAGCTGCAGCAACATGGCCTGGGCGCGTTGCCGCACGCGGTTGGCCAGCTCTCGCTGGCCCTGCTGTAGCGTGAAGTCTTTTTCCAGGGCGCCCATGCCCACGCGCAGGTTGCGCTCCAGGAAGACATAGGCGTAGTCCGCTGCGATCACGTCCCGGTACTGTCCGATCAGGCTGTCCGACAAGCCCGAGCCCGGGATGGTGGCGCCGATGGACAGCATCTTGTAGACAGGCTCGGTGGTCTGGTTGACGAAGCCCACTTCGGCAGAGTTATTGGGGATGGCGGCGCGGGTGGCGATCTTGTCGGCGATGGACCGCATCATGGTTTCGACGCGGGCCGTGAAGGGGGTGTGCGTGTAGCTGGTGTTGAGCGTGACCGCATCGCATTCGGTGTAGTTGTTGCAGCGGAGCAGGTGCTGCGTGACATCGGTGCCTGTGCCGGTGGCCTGCCCGTATAACAACTGGCTGATGGAGGTGATCGTCGGAGGGATGGCCTCGGGGTCGCGGGCCGCGTCTTCGGCGTAGAAGATCACCGTACCAACGATGCTCATGATGAGTTCGCGCTCGGAGTCGTCCAGATAGGTGCCCGCCCGCTGCAGCGCCTTCCACGTCAGGTTGCCGACAAAGGGTGCCTTGTTGCGCACCTTGGCATCGGTGGAGGACCGAGCCGACGACAGGATGCTGGTGCGGTCCGTGGCGCAACGGCGGCGAGCGGCGTCGCGGTCGGTCTCCATGCCGAGCTCGATGGCCAGGTCGGCGCAAGACTCCTGCGAGCTGAATCCGGCGGACTCGGCCGCGGTGCTGACGATGGCCTTCGCCGTCTCGCACGAGTTGATGCGCGCGTTGTTGATCCAGGTCTCCAGGCCCTTGGCCCACTTGGTCAGGCCGCCGAGCAGCGGCGACACCGATTCAAGCGCCAACTGGAACGCGATGCCTGGAAGGGCGGCAGTGATGTTGCGCAGCATGTTCTTGAACTCGGCCGCGGAGATGTGCGAGAACGAGCCGCCGAACACATCGATGCCGCCGCAGCCGGCCTTGGCACTCGGAAACTGGATAGAGGCGAGCTGATAGACCTTGTTCGGCGCCCGCATGAACAGGCTGCCTCCGGTGTAGGTGTTGAAGGTCTGTCCCCTGAACGCACCCGGCGCGGTGTAGTTGCCGATGGCGCCAAGGCTGTTGAACATGTTGTTCACTTCAGCGTTCAGGTCGCCTGCGCGTGTTGCGACAGGAAGCAGCGCGAGAGCCGTTGCGGCTACCGCAGTGATCATGCGTTGCGTGGTGGGGCGGGAATTCAGCGGTTTCATGCAAAACCTCCAGTGGGAAGCTCACGGCAACCTGGCTTGCCGACCAAAGGCAAGCTGCGGGGCCTCGGTCGGCACTGCCGCAACCAGAGCGATTCGCTCAACCAACTGCGCTTCTGACAGGACCCCGAAGCCGATGGGCGTGATCTTTCCGGTGAAGGGCTGGGCGAGGTAGACCGCGGGAACCTGGGCCACCTTCAGGGTGGTGGCGATGCCGTTGTCGCGGCGGGCGTCCGGGAAGCCGGGTAGGAAGCCGCCGTCCATGCTGATGGCCACGACCTTGATGCCATGCCGCGACTGAAACGCTTCCAGCGTTGGCGCAAAAGCGTGGCAGTAGGGGCAGTCGCCGCGGAAGAAAAAGAACAGAACATGGTCGCGCCCAAGCGCACTGATCGACTCGCTGCGCTGGGCCAGCTGAAGCTGGTCAAAAACTTCGACGGCCTTGGCGTTGACCGGCCGGCCCTGCAGTGTTGGATCGAGCTCGGGTGTGACCCAGGCGATGCGTTGCGCCACATCGGCGAAGGTCGAAGCGCGCGCCACGACCTGGGCTTCGAGTTCCATGTAGCGACGAACATTTGCCTCGGTCGGTCGCATGACGGCGATGTTGCGTGTCTGCTCCAGACGTTTCTGCAAGGCCTCGAACTCGACGATTTCCGACGGCTTTGAGTCAGGTGGTTTGGGTGGGATGACGGGTGCCTTGGGCGGCGGCGTGCGGTCCACCGTCTCCGGCTCGGGGTCCTCGTAAAAGTGCCAGCCTCGCCAGGTATCAGACCAGTACCGGGACGGTGTGCTCTGCGCGACAGCCGCGGTTGGCGCAAGAGCGCCTAGCAGCAACAACCAGGCCAGGGCGAGGTTCATCGCTCAGCCTTCATAACAGCGACGAAGGCGGCTGGCCATCGCGGCAGTAGTTGATGCCGAAGTCGATGGTCTGGCGGCGCGGGGTGGGGACGCCAGGCAGTTGAACGCCGTCCTGCCAGAAGCGCACATTCAGGCGGCTGCAGCCTGCCTGGGCATATCGCCGCTCGGTCGTGACGTCGATGTAGATCGGTGTTGTTCCCTTGAAGCGCTGAGTGATCGCGTCGGCGATCTCACCCACCAGGACGCCTTGCGCCTGGCCACTGGGAGCATCGATGGCGGTGATCAACAGCACTTTGGCGTCTTTCACGGGAAGGCGGTCTTGCGCGACCGCATCGACCACGGCGCCGGACGCCAGCATCGACGCCAAGGAAAGCAAGGCACACGGCTTCATTGGCATCTCCCCTGGCCGTAGTAGCAGGTGGGCACGCGATTGCCGCTGTTGCCTTGCAGCGCGACGATGTTCGGCAGCGTGGGCACCAGCGAGGCGTAGAACTCCGACAGGTCCATGGCCGCGAAGTTGAGCGTTTGCAGTTGCGCGACGCTGAAACCTGAGCAATCGGGGCTCTTGGGGTCACCCCAGCCTTTGCCGACCTGGACGCGGCCCTGCTCGTTGACGATGCGCGCCAGCATCGAGTTGAAGCAGCACTTGGAGGTGGTGTGCTCAACGCACGACACGCACACACCAAGGACCATGAAGCAGCCCGAGCACCACGTGCCGTTGGTGTGGCACAGGCCGGCGCCTTCCTTCATCGCCAGCTCTCCCTCGTCCTCGTTGCAGGACATCATGGAAAGGATGATGTAGATGATGATGGCGATGACCAGGGTCCACGGATCGAACGCAATGACCACGCTCTGGCCCGAATAGACGGCTACCGACCCAGCAGGCAAGGCAGCGCCGTTGACGGCGACCGTCACGCCGTAGGTCGTGAACGTGCCGCTGAAACCGCCGCCCATCAGCAGCGCAGACATGCCCTGGTAGAGGAACTGCCGGTTCTCGGCGTTCATCAGCGCGTCGTACACCAGGCGCGAACCCGTGCCGAACATGCTCTGGTTCGACATGCCTGCGCCGGCGCTGTTGGAGTAGCAGCAGTTCTTCAAGAGGCGGTTGCGACAGCGGTTGTCCTCGCCCTTGAACACCTGCATCAGGTCGGTGTCGAGATAGACGCCGGCCTCGCGGGCAGCCTCGAGCATGGACATGCTGCGTCCGAAGTCCGCATCGTTTGGCGCAGCGATGTTGAAGCAGCTGCTGCCCAGGCAGAACACGTTGGACGGGCAGTTGTTCGCCGTGCTGACGGGCTGCGCCGGTGCCGGGCAGCTGTAGGTGTCCTGGTACACCTCACACATGCTGGTCACTGCGTTCCATTGCTTGCAGGTGCTGCCCGACGCAGAGCAGCCCGCTGCAACCAGCGGCGCGCATTCGTCCAGGGGAGCGCCGGCTGTGCACGACAGCGTGCGTTCGTAGGCCCAACAGGCGCGCGTGACGGGGCGACCGTTGATGATCTTGGTGCCGGGCCCGTCGACGCAGACATCGGCCGTCACGGCCGTGCATCGGCCGCCCGCTTGCAGCGCTGCGCTCTTGTCATCCCACTCGTCGGTCTCGATCTGGTTCATGCCCGGCTGCGCATAGGTCAGCGGCAGGCTCCACCCGGCAGCGCCGATCAACGTGGCACCGGCGGTGGCCATGGCGCAGTGCGTGCCGAGGTGGTCGTACACCGGCATGGCACCAACAGGGCAGCTCAGATCGGGGTCCGGCTCGGAGACCGTGAAGCACTGGTCGGCCGGGCCGACGGTCAGAACCTCTCCGCCCCACAGGCCGGTCAGCGAATCTCCGCGAACCGTTCCCGCTGGGCACGCGTAGGTCGGCGTGCCGAACTGGAAGGTGTAGTTGCAGGTGCCTGCGGTGCAACCCGAGCCCGGCATGGCGACGACCTTGAAGGGGCTCCAGCACCCACCCGACCAATGGGGAGAGAGGTCGGTGACGCCCACGGCAGCGGTGGACGGGACGCCGGGCAAGTCGACGGTCTGCCAGCCGATGCACGCGCCGTGGCCGCCGGCTGCGTAGAAGCGGAATCGCTGGGTGCCATCGGGTCGCAGGCGGCACTGCGCCTCGGCCACCATGTAGTCAGAGCCGTTGCGATTGACCCGGCCGTGCACGTACCAGTCGCCCTGCGTGCAGTTGGGGACCAGTTCCACCTGCACGTTCAGGTCGCGGCGCGTGGTGTAGTTGCCGATGCCGGTGTAGCGGTTGCACAGTCTCGCGGTGACGCCTGGGGGTGCGGTGCTCTCCGTGACGGTGCAGCCTGCGTAGTAGCCAGCCAGGCTGCCCAGCACGTTCGATGGATTGCGCCCCACGTCACTCGCGCCCGCCACGGCCGGGTCGTAGGGCGAGACCGCTGGACGCGGTGTGTTGGCGGAGTTGAGCGCGCCGCGTTGCGCCTGGCACACCGGATCGTTGGGCGTGGACAGGCAAGCTGCCAGGCGCGCGTTGCCCTGGGCGCCGAGGTTGGGCTTGCCGTAGTACGTGGACTCGACCGGCGTTGTCGTGTAACCCGGAACGATCGAGGTGGCACTGGTCGCGTTGACACTGCCGCGCGCAACCGGGTTCGCCGCCTGGCCCGCAGCGACGCCCTCTTCATGGGGGCCTGCCACGCCTGCGGTGTGGGTTGACACAAAGCAGTGGAGCGTGAACCAGATGACCGCATTGCGGAAGTTCATGGCCTGGCTCCCTTCATGCGGCGCAGGAAGGGCGAGGCGTCCCGCGCGATGTCGGGCGCAGAGCGCTCGAAGAACCTCAGCGCGTAGTCCAGGCTGACGTCGCCGGTAGCCAGTGCGAACTGCTCTTTGCCTATGCACATGCCGGTCGCGCAGGGCAAGGTCGCTGCGCCTTCGCGCACCAGCACGAACGAAGGAGTCCGGATGATCGAGAAGCGGTCGAAGGCTTGCGGGTCGATCTGCACGGCGACTTTGTGGGAGCCGATCAGACGCTGCATGCGCTCCACGGTGTCGCGGATCGAGCCGTTCACCAACCCGCGCAGCACCACCGTGGCCTGTGCGCGGGCAGCCTGGTCAAGCAGCCGCTTGATCGTTGCCTCCGGCATGGCGAAGCTGACGAACACGAGCAGCCGGGGGCCGGAAGGCGCAGGCAGCGCCGGTTGGCCGGATTGGGCATTGAAGCCCCTGGCAAGTGCTTCCAGGTCGACAGGAACGCTTGTGGCCGGCTGGGGTAGGGCGTCGATCCTGGGCGCCGCAGCTACCGGGACGCGGGCCAGTTCCGCATCCGTTGGCATGCGGTGCCGCTGGCGCGCTCGCTCGATGTCGGCGTCCGTCACTGTGGGCTGGGCCGTCGCAACGAAGGCATGCGGCAGCGCGGCCACCGACACCAGCGTCACGAAGAAGGCCCTGATCCAGGTGCGGATGCGGTCAGTAGCCCACACAGCAGTTCCGCTTCCTGAAGAGCATGAACGCGAAGTCTTCGCCCCGCACCGGGTACTCCTTGCCCGCGCCCCACACGATGGTGCTGCGGCCGAAGGGCTGGCAGCAACGTCCGCCGTCCTTGACCGTGTTGGCCACGGGATAGGTGAGCTGGGTCTTGTAGGCGGTCTTGTCCATCGCCGGCAGGAAGTACGGGCCACACAGCCCCGGCTTCCCGTGCCAGCCCCAGGCCAGCAGTTCGCGGTGCATCTTGGCCGTCAGCCGCTGAGCGATCAGCGCAGCAGTGCGCACACCGCCTATGTGGTAGGGCACATGGCCATCCAGGGGGTAGAGCCCACCCTGGCAGCCGGCGCACCAGAACATCTCGGCGATGCCGAAGCCGGCGGTGGCGGCCACGCAGTCGGCCGCGCAGGCTGCGACCGCAATGGGGTTGGCAAACAGCACGGCCTCGGGGTTGAGGATCAAGGTCAGCTCGTCGTCGTTCCACAGCGGGTCCACCTCGGTCAGGTAGGCCAGGTCGAACGAGCCCCGCTCCAGACACGGGAAGTCCGCCACCACCTCCAGCCAGTACAGGACGGGGTTGATGTAGAAGTGCGCCTGATAGAAGCTGCCGCCATCGCCGTCACCCTCAGCGCGCGTGAACCGTGCTGCTGCTGGCGCTGCGATGCCGGGGTCGAGATCGACACCACCCAGCGACGCAAGGCAGAAGGGTTTGCGCACGGCCTCCACATGGCGCGCAGGCTCCCAGAAGCCGATGGACAGTCCGATGGTCGGATTGACGCCGCAGCTGCAAACCGGGTCTGCCGGGTTGGCGATGTCTTCCTGTCCGTCGAAGTTGGCGATGGTCGCGCTGCCGATGCTGATGGGCAGGATGCAGCTCCAGCAAATCTCAGTGATCGGATTCGGGAAGCGGCCGGTGCAGGTCAGGCTGTCAGCGGCAAGTGACGGCATCGATGCCAGGCCCGCAGTGAGTGTGATCACGAACCTCAGGAGATCGCGAAGCAGCTTCATGGCAGTGCCACCTCGTCGATACGCAGCCGCAAGCCTTCTTGCGACACCAGCGCAGGCACCTGCCGGATCCCGAAGCGCCGGGTCAGCGAGCCCTGTTGGTCGAAGTACACCGGCACGCGCCAGGCCTTCATCAGGTCGAGGTAGGAGCCACCGGTCAGGATCGGTTTGACCTTGCCGCCGTAACGGGCCATCAGCTCGCGGGCGCGTGTGACCTGGCGGGTGTCGCGCGCGTCGAAGAACAGCAATTGCTTAGAGAGCGACACCACATCGAGCGGGTTCTTGCGCAGGCCCGCTGCAAACATCAGCCGGCCCTGGGCATCGACGATGTTGCGGTCGAGTGTGAAGCTGGGATCAACGTAGAAGGTGCGGGCGGTTTCCGTCGCGCGCAGGCCTGGAACAGCCGCTGGGTGCCTGACCGCGTCGATGCCCCGGGCCTGGGCGTCCTGCATCAGGCGTTGCAGTTCGCCGCTGCGTTCCTTGTCGCGCAGGCGCTGTTCGATGAAGTTCAGCAGATGAGGCTCGCTGATACCGTAGGTAGGCCCGATGACACCAAGATCGACTGCCTGTGCCGCACTTGCGCCAAACATCAACGCGAGTGAGAGCAGCTGCAGGCTGTTTGTCTTCACCGCCTGCTCCGTCGGTCGCAGACCACACGCTGGCCGAGTTGGGCCAGCGCGGTCACATCGCGGAGATGGCTCGCGCGGATCATTCCCATCAGCACTGGGTCGCCGTCACCGTCCGCCATGGCGCGGCGCAGCTCGGGCGTGCGCATGGGCCGGCCACAGCGCTGTTGAAACGCCTGCAGGTAAGACTGGGCACCATCGTGCGCAGCCGGCGAAATCCGGGCCAGAAGGCCGAGGTAGTCCGCCAGCGGCATGTCGTCAGCAATGGGTGCTGCGGCGACCGGCGGCGCTGCCTGCGCGTGCGCTGCTGCAGGCACCAGCGCGAGCCCACTGAGGACGACCATGGCAAGCGATGCGAACGCGGCGGTCACCTTGCACCTCAAAACAGCGGCACCACAGTGCCGAGGACCTGCTCGGCCCGCACCAGGCCGCTGGCGCGGTAGCGGGAGTCGAATGAATCGGGGCTGGTGCCCTGCACGTAGAAGTAGCCAGGCGGAATCACCGTGGCCGAAATGGGCTCCAGCGGACGACGGTCGTAGGCGTGGGTCTTGGCCCGACCGACGAACTCGCCGTTGATCGCGACGAGACGGTCCTCCACGGTGACAGCATCCCCTGGCATGCCGCGCACGATCTTGAAGAAGGGCTGGCCGCGCAGGCCGGGGTATGCGGCTTGCGCCTCACCCGCGAAGGAGAACACCACGTAGTCCCCGCGCCGCAGGGTGTGCGGCCCGTACTGCAGCAGCGCCACGCTGTAAGGCAGGCTCGGGGTCCAGTTAAACAGCAGCGGCACGCGCGGCGTGGGGTCGATGAACACGCGGGCGTAGGCAAAGGCCCAGACTGCGAACACCGGCGCGTACAGGTACCAACGCGCCCGCATGTGGCGCAGGAAGTCAGTGAAGCTGGCCACAGCGCTTTTTGCAGTCGTCTTCATGGCGCCTCCAGCTTTGATTTGAGGTGTGCCGTCAGATCCAGCGTCCGCGGCGTGGGGCCTGCCACTGCGCTCTTGAGCACCACGAGGCAGGCGCAGTCGCGTGGAAGCTCTTCCAGCGCGAGTGGCAAGCGCTGCGAGAAGCTGCGCGCCATCGCCATGGCGCGCTCGCGTTCAAGCTCGGAGCCGGCCTTCGTGAGGATCAGCGTGAACTGCGCTTCCTTCTGTCGATAGACCTCACCGACATCGACCACGCCGATCACCTGGCCGGGTCGGATGACGACGCGGTCGTAAACGGCCAGCGTGCCCAGGACGATCAGCAGCGCCATCAGCGCGTTCAGCAGTACGGCCTTCATGCTGCATGCCCTCGGCGGCGCAGCAGCTCCGCGATGGCGTCGTCGATGCTCAAGCCTTGTGCGCGCAACTCGTCAATGGGTGCGTTGTCCTCCAGCTTGTTGGAGAACAACAAGTGCGTCGCGGGGTCCAGGATGTTGCGTGCGACACCTTCGCCGACAGGCGATGAGATGTACAGCTCGGAGAACACGCCTGGCTCGGTGCGCAGCGAGTTGAGCAAACGCTTCTTCGGCTCGTCCATCGACAGCCGCCCCTTGCGGTCGAGCATCTCGATGGACTCGGGCTTCTGGCGCAGCAGGAACACCCAGTCCGAGCAGTTGAACGCTGCCTCCATCTGCGCCGAGCCGTAGTAGTCGTCGGCGCTCTGCGTCGCAGTGCCCAGCGAGCCACCGTACTTGCGGGCGCGCCGTGCTGCTTCTTCGACCACCGCGGCTTTGACCGGATCGTCAGCGCCAATGTCGCCAAGCTGCTGCTTCAACTCGTCGATGAACAGTACCTTGCGCCGGTTGCGCGTAAGGTACATCTCGCCGGTGATCTGGTGCAGCAGCAGGATGTTCACCACCGCATGCAGGTCAGGCCTGCGCTTCAGCTCCTCGTTCTCGATGACGACGAAGTCGTTCTCGAAGTCCACGTTGTTGCGGCCCTCGAAGAAGCGCTCGTACTGACCGCCTCGTGCATAGGGGTTGAGCATGATCGCCAGGTCGCGGATGCGCGGGTCGTTGACCACCCCCAGCTCTTCGATGGAGCCTTCCTTGAACGCATCGCGAAGCGCGGTGATCGTCAGGTCGTTGCCGTGCGCGCGGAAAAGCCGCAGCACCATCGCCGAGATGGCCTTGTACTGAACCTCGTCCAGCGGCCGCGACATCGAGGCCATCTTCGAGATGGCCGGCACCAGCATGTCGATGTCTTCGTTGATGTCGAGGATGCGGGTGAACGGGTTCAGGCAGATGTCCACATCGGGTTTGAACTCGATGTAGGTGCCCTTGGCCTTGCGGCACAGCTTCTCGAAGGAGCGGCCCAGGTCCAGCATCCAGACCTTGGCGTCGATGGCGCGGTAGGACCAGGCCATCTCGTTCATCAGCACCGACTTGCCCGAGCCGGGCGCGCCGATGATGGCGAAGTTGTAGTTGCCCAGATCGTTGTCGAAGAGATCCAAGGTCATCAATTGGCCACGTCTGCCACCGAACACCAGTGCCGGCGTGCGGGTGCCGCGCCACTCCGCAATCAGCGGCGCCAGGTGGATGGCGTTGGCCATGGTCTTGCGCGAGACCCGACGCATCTTGGCCAGGTCCTTGTGGAACCGTTCCGACAGCGTCATCGGCAGGCTGGCCAGCAGTGCTTGCCGGTGCATGTACACGTCGGCATTGAGCTGAAAACCCCGGCCGCGCCAAATGGCGTTGGCGGTTTCCTGGGCAGCCACCGCCTTCCCTGGTGGCGTGAAGATTGCCAGCTGGTGGTACAGGCTCACCAGGCTGCTGCCGATGTCGATGGCGTTGGCGGCTGCCGTCCAGTCCTGCAGCTTCTTCGCGACATCGGGCATCACGTCGGCCATCTTGCTCTTGGCGTTCTGCGTTGCCCGCACATGGTTGGCGGTGACGACCGACTTCATGACGTTCGGGTCGAGCACGTGCACACCCATGGTCAGCAGGAAGGGTGCGCTGTACTGCAGCGCTGGCTGCATCAGGTCACCAATGAGCGAGCCCATCTGCCACAGGGCGAAGCGTTCGGGGAAGGACTTGATGGAGTAGAAGCGCGCTTCGAGCACGTCTTCACTGCCTTCCTTCCACAGCGTCAGGCCACCAGCGTGAGGGTCCTGGATGGTGTCGAAGTCGATGATCTGGTCGCGCAATTCGCGGCCATCGTCGTAGTGCAGGTTGGGCGCATCGGTCTGCGAGATGCGGTCGGGATTGGTGAACAGCGCGCACCAGTTGATCAGGTCGGCGGCGTCGCAGACGCGGTTGGGCAGCGAGGCGGAGCGCAGCGTAGATGCCATCGACTCCCGCAGCGCCATCAGCTCGTCGCGCCGGCTCAGATCCTCGGCATCGGCAGTGATGGCCACGCTCATCATCAGCCGGAAGTCGCGGATCGTGTAGTGGAAGCCGGCAGTCAGCGATGTCTGCGCGCCCTGCAGCAGGTGGCCGACGCGCTGGCGCGCGAGGCGGTGGAACAGGTTGTCGTTGCGCGCCGGGCGGCCCCAATGCTTGGCTTTGTCGGCCTGGTCCGCGTCTTCGACGCGCAGGTTCGCGTAGCGACGCAACTGGTCGCGCAAGTGCGGCGAGGCGAAGAGATGGAACTGGATGCCGGTGCCGGGTGGACAGGTGGAGTACAGCGAGATGAGCACTTCGGCCATGCGCTCGTCGGCGCCGGACTGCGGCATCACCTCCAGCATGAATCCCATGCTGTCGCGGTTGACGAACAGCTTCTCTGCGCTCAGGTAGGCGGAGTAGGGCAACCATGCGGCGAACTGCTCGGCAGGTGTATCCCGGACCTGACCAAAGCCGCCAAGCCCGCCGAAGCCGAACAGCGACGGGCGTTCGGGCCGTTGTGCCGCAGCGTGGCGGCTTGTGGTGTCGGTGTGCATGGCGCGGTCTCAGTCGCTGGTATCGGGTCGAGCGGGAGGCAGAAGGCCCGGCAGCGGGTTCTCTGGGCTTGGCAAACGCGGAGTGCTCCTGGTGTTGGCTGGCAGTGCAGTGCCTTCCCTGGCCTCGCCAGCATTGGTTCGCGGTGGCGGACGTAGCGGCGCGTAGGCGTCGCGGATCTGCCGTTGGGCGTGTTCGATCAGCCAATGGCCGTTGTCGATCTGCACATAAACGTAGCCCTGGTCATACAGGTCGCGATCAGCGTCCTCCCACGGCTTGAACCACAGCCGCAGGATGCGGGCCGAGGACCGCAGTGGCATGGGCGAGGCCGAGAACGTGGCGCCTCCAGCTGGGCCCGAAGAACTTGCGGCCCGACCCGGCGCCGGCAAACGAGGATCGGCCGCAGAGCGCGGCGGTGTAGCTGCGTGGGAACGCTGGCTCGGCAGGTTGTTGTGGATGGCGTTGGCGTACGTGCCGGACACGGAGTCGCAGGTCACGCCGTCGGGAGCCTTGCAGGCGTAGCTGGAGCTGCCGCTCAGACCGGACATGCTGGTGCAGCCCGTGAGCATCGCCGCAACCGCGAGCCATTGGGAGCCGCGCGAGGGATGAAGGCCGCTGCTCATGGTCGTGCCTCCCGGGCTGTCTGACCCAGGCGTGCTTCGAGCACTGCGCGTTCAACATAGCCATCGGTTCGCGAGCCGTCGGCCCAGATGAGCGTCGGTGTGCCCTGCACGCCCAGGCGATGCGCCAGGGCGAGATTGCGATCCACCGGGTGCTCACAGTTGGCCGCCGTGCTCAGGAGGGAAGCGTCGCCCTGCAGCATGAAGCGCTGCCACGCTTGCTCGCGGTCCGCGGCGCACCAGATCGCGATGGGCCTGGCCTGTCCTTGGAACGGGACGAGGAAGGTGTACACGGTGACGTTGTCGATCCCGGCCAGTTCGGGTTCGAGACGCTTGCAGTACGAGCAGGCCGGATCGCTGAAGACCGCGACGCGGCGCTGACCGTTGCCGCGGACTGTCTTGATCGCATCGACAAGGGGCAGTTCATCGAAGGACACGGGCACGGCGCTCACTGCGGGCTGCATGGCGTTCACGCGCTGTGCGGCCTGCGCCAGCTTCGGGCCTGTCAGATCCCTCATCGTCTGCGTGTCGAACACTCGACCGAAGATGAAGAAGCGGGGACTCTTCGCCGACACGTAGGCGACATTGCCGTTCATCCAGACCTCGTAGATGCCCGCAACCGCTGAACGCGACACGGTGGTGAACTCGGTGCCGGGATGGGCTTTGCGCAGGGTCACAAGCAGCCGTGTTTCATCGGGCGTCGCGGCCTGGGTCTGTGGAGTGGCGGTGACCAGCGCCCACAGGCAAGCGATCAAACCGTGATGCAACGGCCCACGGCGGGGCCGGCGTTCAGTAGTTGCCATCGTCAGATGCCTCCACATAGCGTTCGGTGGGCGCCGTGTCAGCGCGTACATCGCGGGATTCGCGGTCGGCAATCGCCGACATCGGCACGTCGATGCGCACGCCCTTGGTGATGACGACATCGATCTCGCGGCCGGCATCGACCTCGATCACCGGGAAAGTGTTCTCGGCCAGCTTGATGTAGTACTGCGCCAACCGGTCCAAAGCCTTCCCTACACCGGTTCCGAGACCGGCGCGGTAGGCGTCGGTACCCGATGCGCTGGCGATGGTGCCGAGCGCCGACGTGCTGTAGGTGGTGGACGAAGTAGCCAGCCCCGAGCCGATGCCGCTGACCACACCGGCCAGCAGCGCGTTGGCGAGCATCTGGCCCTGCTTGGTGACCAGCCTGCCGCGCATGCCGACCTTGCCGTCTTCCCCATACACGCTGCCCTGGATCTTCACCTCCAGCGCGGCGCCGTCAGCCCGCACGCATGACAGGCTCTCGGTGCGCAGGTAGGCCCGTTCGGAGCTGATGTCGCCGTAGCCGGCCGCGATCACGAAACAGTCGCGGTACTCACCCCGAAACCGGTTTGGCAAGACGGAGTTGTCGGACAGGCGAATCAGTACTGGATGAGGGTTCGACTGCGACTGCCCGCCAGTCGGTGCGTCCAGTCCGCCCAGCAGGGTGCCGCGCGTGAAGCTCACCGGCAGAAAGGTCGAGACCGTGCGGGCCTCACCCACACCGGCGGCTGGTGCCGCCCCCCCTGGGATAGCCGATGCGGCGGATCGATCCGCGAGCGTGATGCGCGTGATCGTGGGCGCTGGATGTGCCGAGGAAGGCATGTAAGCAAGGGGCAGGTTCGGCATGCCCGGCGGCATCGTCCCGGGTGCGCTTGGTCGCGGCAAAGGGGGAGGTGGCAGGGGCAGACTGCTGGCAGGTGGCAGCGCCTGCGGCAGCGGTGTGGGAGGCTGCACTGCGGCCTGCGTTTGTGCGGCCATGGCCCCCTGCGCGGCCGATGTGAGGCGTTGCTCCAGGTCCGAGAAGCGCTGCATCGTGCGCGCCTCGAAGGCCTGACGATCCTTGTTGAGCCGTCCCTGTTCCTCGCGCTCGTTCTCGTACTGCGCAAGCTTGCTGCCGGCCGTGCCGACCCATTGGTCCACCGGGTTGACCTGCTGTCCGGGTGGCATCACGCCGATGTTGGTGACCGCGCTGGGGTTGCCGCCCGCGGGCTTAGCGCTCTTGTCCTTCGGGCCGTTGTCAGTGAACGCAAAGATGAGCCACAGCAGGCCGACACCGCCCAGCAGGATGCCGGCCAGCATCGCGTACTGGCGTTGCTTGGGCGACAAGCGTCCGAGAACGTCGCGCAGCGCGGGGATCGGGCTTGTTGAGCCTGCACTCATCGCACACCTCCGCGACGGATGACGAACACGTTGGTGCTCTCGCCGGGGCGCAGGTTGTGGTTCTCGACCGCAACGCCGACCACTTGGCCGCCGTCCGGGCTGTCTTCGCGGTCGAACTCCTGTTCGGCCAGCACCATCACGACCGAACTGATGTTCTGCAGCAGGTACTTCTCGCCTAGCAGGCCGCGCCCTTCGTAGCGCCGCATCAGCGAGAACCTGACCTCGGCCCACAATTGCATCGGGCGGTTCACTTCGTCGATGCGCATGTCGGCTGGCACACGGTCCGAGGCCATGGCGACCAGCATGGCTTTCATGGCGCGCACATGGTTCGCCGACGGGCCGAGCGGGCCAGGGCTCCCGACTGCAGGAGGCGCGGGCTGGCGCGCAGTTCTGTCGCGTATGACGATGGTGTCGGCGGGCGTATCAGAGCGGCGGAGGACCAACGTGTAGGTGGCCTGTGCCGACGAGATGAAGAGGTTGACCGGCTTGGCCGAGTCACCGACGGGACGGATGTAAATCTCGCCCTTGTCACGGTCGCATTCCAGGACGATCTCGCCGCCCGGGTTCGTGGCAGGTGTGACGATGCTTGCGCCAGGTGACGCCCCGGCAGCGCTGCCGCAGTTGCTGGAGTGAATGTTCCCGAACACGTCGGTGATCGGGGCGCCCTCGATGCGGATGCGCGTCGGCTCCTTGATCGACAGGATGGCTTCGATGGCAACCCCATCGCGCGCATCCAGCACCTGCAGCGCTCGGGCCGATAGGCTGGCCAGCGTGCCCACGAGCAGACTCGCAAGCGCTATGACGCTCGGGCCAGCACGGTGTGCCGCGCGCAAGCGAGGGGTGCCGGTACTACTTGGCCGCATGGTCGATCTCCTTGAAGGTCTTCAGATGCATGCGGCCGCCGCTGTAGCTGAACTCGACCAGGTAGGCCTTCAGGTCGTTCGCGGTCTCCAGGCCGTTGACCTGCGTACGCAGACGGCCGC
Organism: uncultured beta proteobacterium; assembly: GCA_963788035.1. Taxonomy (GTDB): domain Bacteria; phylum Pseudomonadota; class Gammaproteobacteria; order Burkholderiales; family Burkholderiaceae_C; genus Rubrivivax. The sequence goes on along the minus strand of CAWBFC010000006.1, from coordinate 1,299,938 downwards.
GCACCACCACGGTCTGCGCGTCTTCGCTGGGTACCAGCTGCTGCGGCATGAAGAAGGTGCTGGCGTTGATGCGCTTCAGCCGTGCGGCTTCCAGCTCCTGCCGGGTCCGCAACTCGCCGTGCTGCTCGGGCTCGACGTAGCCGAGCAGGATGTCCTTCTTCCAGTCGACGGAAGCCGGCGTCACGTCGAGCACCAGCCAGGCAATGAAGCTGCCCATCTGTTCCAGGTACTCGCTGCTGGCCTTGTCGCGTGTGACCCAGAACGACTTGTTGATCGACGGCGGCACGACGACCGTGCGCACGCTGCCCAGCAGGTTCAGGATCACGACCAGGGCCAGCAGATGGCCGCCAGCCAGCGCACCCACGGTCAGCGCCAGGCCGCGGTTGCGGCGACGCATGTCCTTGATGTCGCCGTTGAGCCGTTCGAAGTCCATGGCTTGCTCCGCAGCGGATCAACCCACCATCCGGCGGATGTGCGAGGGCGGCGTGGCTCGCATGGCGGTGATCGGGCTGGTGGGCAGATGCCAGTACAGCCAGTGCATGGCGAAGGCCGGGTGCTTGTCGGCCTTGATGCGGGCGATCCAGCGCGACGTGAAGATGCCCGTCGCAATGCACAACACGAAGGACATCTTCGATCCCGACATGTAGCCCATGAACAGGCCGAACAGCAGTGGCGCGGCAACGTCCACGTCCCAGAAGCCGATCTTCCATTGGTCATCCAAACGACGCGGGATGTAGGTGTCGGCGTACATGCGGCCTCCGGGTGTGTGGGGCGCCGCCGCGTCAGATGACCGCGCCCATGATGGCGCCGGCGATCACCAGACCGACCGCCGCGAAGATGGCCAGGCCGACGTAGAACAGCACCGGCCCGAAGTTGCGCAGTGCCGACAGCGAGATCAGTGCGACCACGAAACCGACGAAGCCAACCAGCGCCTTGATGCCGGGCCCGAGCGCAGCGATCTGCGTGAGCGCCGAGGTGAGCGGGCCGGTGATGCCGGTGAAGGCCACGAGGTCGAGCGCGTGGCCGGGGAAGGCGACGCACAGTCCCAGCGCGAGCAGCGTGAACAGGGCAAGAACGGTCAGTGGCCGGCGGGCAGAAGGGCGAAACGTGGATGGGGAAGCGAGAAGTGCGGTGCTCATGAAGTCCTCCAGACGTGGTTTGAGCGTTGGGCGGGTGCTTGCGGGTGGAGGCAGGTGGAGGCAGGTCGGTGGCGGTGTCGAAAGCCGGCGTCACTGGTTCACGGCGTCACGCTCGAAAACGACCTCGACGCGGCGGTTCATCGCGCGGCCTTGGGGCGTTTCGTTCGAGGCCACGAAGCAGCAGGCGCCCTGCGCCTCCAACGTCACGGCGGCGGCCAGGTGCGGGTGGCGGGCGCGCAGGTGGTCGCGCACGGCGTTGGCACGGGCAGTGGCAAGCCATTGGTTGTTCTGCTGCGGTCCCACGCTGTCGGTGCGACCCGTGATGGCGATGCGGCGCGATGACACCAATGGTTTGGCCGCTTCGTCGATGAGAGCGCGCGCTGCGGGGCTCAGTGTTGCGTCGCCGAACGCGAAGCGCACGACCACCCGCTTGTTGATTGGCTCGTCCGTCTGCGACGCACTTGCCTTGACCAGGGCGGCTTCGGCCGGCACCGCTTCGTCAACGGCTGGAGCCAGAGCCTCTCCTGGGGCCAGTGACTCCGCAGTGTTCAGCGGCAAGGACTTTCGAGACGTGAGCTGGGGCTGCAGCTGAAGCGTCTTGGGCGTGACGGCGGGGCACGCGGGCGGCACGCAGCGCGCGTACAAGGCCTGCCGCCCGAACTCGACCTGCGTGATCGGCAACACCGGAGCACTCACCGAGCGCGAGTCCTTCGATGCCGCGGCGGGGGCAACCTGCGCCGTCCAACTGCACGACGACGCGAACGCCGCGCTCGCTGCGGCGGTGGTCAGGCTTCCAACACAGCGGACGCCGGCGGACTTCAAGGCGACACCCGCGCTGTGAGCGTGAACCCCGCCAAGGTGCTGGTCTGACCAGCAACCTGAGCGTGCGCGGCGCTGGATGTCGCAGCGCGCGTGGTCGTTGTCGGCAGCTTGCGATAGACCTGCCATGCATAGCGCGACCGCGCGTCAACGCATGCCTGACCTTTGAGCTGCGAGCAGGCGGCGTTGTAGGCGCCAACGGCGTTCCACGTGGCTCCGTAGCGAGCAAACGCATCGGCCAGCAGCCACGCGCCGACCTGAATGTTGGTGCAGGGCTCGTAGAGCTGGGCTTCGGAGATGCCGTGTAGCGCCAGCGCACCGAGGTGCGAGCTGTTGATCTGCATCAGGCCGATGTCGTAGGACCCCGTGCGCTGCAGATGAGAGCGATTCGTCGCGCCTGGCTTCAGGTTTGATTCGACTTGCGCAATCGCATAGAGCAACTCAGCCGTAAGGCCGTAGCGTTGAGCCGCTTGCTCCCAGCACGCCAGTGCAGGCGTGGGGATGCACAGCGAGACAACCCATCCGATGAAGACCAGCAAGCGCATGGCTCAACCCGTCGCAAGGTGCGAGACATCGAAACCTCCCGCCGAACTGCAAGACGGCGGGCACGAGGTCGGGGCCGGCAAGCCGGTCAGGGTCGGGTTCGGGTGGGGCCGGCGTCATGCCGGCGAAGTCGGGCCAGGCCGCTGGCTCAGGCGGCGGGAAGGCTTCGCCAGCGCGCCGAGCGTTCGGCCATGTTCAGCCTGGCCTGCCTCAGGACGATGCCGTCAGCCTCTTCCAGCTGGCGGCACAGAGCCACGCAAGCCGTGGTCAGTTGGTCGAGCTGGAACTTCGGATTGGGGTGCTGGTTCGCAGGCGAGCGCTGCACCGCCAACAGGAGCTCGTACTGCTGACGCCACATCGCTTCGCGCCGCCGCGGCGTGAGTGGTGGGCGCAGCACGAGTTGTGTGCCAAGGAAGTCGAAGATGCGCGCCGGGGCACCTTCATGCAGGAATACCAGCGACACGCAGGCACTGATGAGGTCCGGGAAGCGGAAGGTCGGCGACACGTTGGCCTCGCTGCGCAGCAGGCCGTAGAGCCATTCGTGCTCTTCAAGCCAGAGCCGGGTTTCGATGGTGTCCGGGTGATCGGCTTCCAGGGAGACCTGACCGGCGTGGTCCTGGCGGGCGGTGTGGATGGCGGAGTGCATGGCGCTTCCCTCGGTTCGGTGGCGGCTGCCGGTGCTCTATTGAGCGTGTGACCGAAGGGTAGGGAAGGGCGCGGCGAGAGTCGCCGTGGAATGCGGGGTTTGTTGAGGGGGTTTCGGGGTCGGTGCTGGCCCTAACAGTGGGCGTCCAGCGTAACAGTGGACGACAGCCAAGGTGAGTCGCACAGTTCCATCGCAACCCACAGCACTGCGCCTGTTGATGAGAACGTAAGGATCGGAAAGAATGTGCGGCTGAGAGCCGACCGACTGCTGTGCCACGATGCGAACGACCGACGACGACCCATCAGCGACATTTGTTCCCCTACATGCGTCGCCGCGGAGTTGACATTCGAACAGTCGAACCGGGCTGTTCGAAGCGCACTCGTCGCAGTCAGAGCGAACCGACGGGCGTCTAGCCGACAGCTGCTCCGAACTCTGCATTGAGGGCCTTGCCGGCAATGCCGCAGCACTCGACCAACTTGCTCGTTGAATACCCCAAGCACGCATAGGACGAAATGCCTCGAAGGGTCACCAGCACATAGTCAGCGATGCGGCCGACATCCTTTTTCGGAACGAACTTGGCGATGTAGGAACGGATGGCGGCACTGCCTTCCTCCGCCAGCGCAATCGCGACGGCGGCGGCCTGCTGGTCGTCAGATCGCATCGCTTCCGTCACCATGCAGCCCCGCTGCACCGGGTGGCGTGTGTAGTGCTTCGCCGCCGCCACAAACAGGGCCGTCAAGACTTCGGCCGGCGGACCGTCGGCAGCCAGCACTTCATCAAGTTGAAGAGATTCGTTGGCCGCGTACCTGCGCAGCGCGCGCTCGAACAGCGCCAACTTGCTTCCATAAGCAGCGTAGAGGCTCGGTGGCACGATCCCGAGCGCGTCGGTCAACTCGGCCACCCCAACCGCGTCGTAGCCGCGGGCATGGAAAAGCGCCTGCGCGACCGAGACACCATGTTCGCGGTCGAGCGCAGGTCTGCGCTGTCTGGGGACCGGCTTCGTCGCGAGCGGCTGTTTCGTCTTGGGCACTGTTATCTCGATGGGGACAAGCGCCGATCTTAGCGGTCGCTACATATTTCTTGGAGTTCCTGAACCAGACGCTTATAGTGATCGCTATTGTAGCGGTCGCTATAAACATCTGAAGGAAGCTCCATGAAGTTTGAGAACAAGGTTGCGCTCGTCACTGGCGGGTCGTCCGGCATAGGCTTGGGCATCGCCAAACAGCTGGCTCGCGAAGGCGCGCGCGTCATCATCACCGGCCGCGACGTGACCAGGCTGGAGCAAGCCGCCAAGGAGATCGAAGGTTCTGTTTCCTGGCTGCAGGTCGAAGCGAGCAAGGTCCGGGACATCGAGGCCATGTTCGCCGCGGTGCGTCGAGATCAGGGGCGCCTGGACATCGTCGTCGCCAACGCGGGTGGCGGTGTGATGTCGAATCTGGGCGCCATCACTGAAGAGCAGGTGGACCGAACCTTTGCGACCAACGTCAAAGGCGTGATCTTCACCGTGCAGGGCGCTTTGCCACTGATGCAAGCCGGCGGCTCCATCGTCATCATCGGCTCGACAGCGTCCATCAATCCGCCGGTCGGCATGAGTGTCTACGGCGCGTCGAAGGCTGCGGTTCGCAATCTGGTCCGCTCCTGGATCCAGGAGATCAAGGGCTCTGGCGTCCGAATCAACGTGGTGAGCCCCGGCCCCGTCCGCACGCCCGGTCTTGACGCCTTCATTCCCGCTGAGCAGGCCGAGGCGATCTATGGATTCATGAGGGAGCGAAGCACTGTTGGCCGCATTGGCAGCCCAGAGGACATCGCCGAAGCGGTCTTGTTCCTCGCCAGCGATGCTGCGGGCTACATCAACGGCATCGAACTGTTTGTCGACGGCGGTGCTTCACAGATCTGAGCACCTCTCGAAGAGCGGATGCCCCGTGTGTACGGGCAACGGCTGGAGCTGGTATTCACCCCGGCGCCGCGCATCCCAATCCGCCTCTTCCTTCTGATTTGTCATTCGCGGAGCTCCTCGATGTCGAACACCCTTGCCCAGCAGGCTCCCCCCGCATCCGATCGGCGCGGCCTGGCCCTGTGGACCATCCTCACCGCGCAGTTGATGCTGCAGATGGACTTTTTGATCGTCATCGTGGCACTGCCCCGCATCCAGCAGGATCTGGGTTTCAGTCCGGCCACCCTGTCCTGGGTTCCCAACGCATTTGCATTGGCCTTCGGCGGCTTGTTGCTGCTGGGCGGAAGGCTGGGGGACCTGATCGGCCAAGTTCGAGCGTTTCGCTGGGGCCTGGTCGTGTTCGTGCTCGCGTCGCTGCTTGGCGGACTTGCACCAACGCCTGCCGTTCTGATTGCCGCACGCGTCCTGCAGGGCATGGGTGCTGCGCTTGCGGGGCCAAGCGTGCTGGCGCTGGTGACCGTCATGGCGCGGAACGAGGCCGAGCGAGCGCGAGGCTTGTCGCTGTTCATCGCTGTCTCCTCAATTGGGGCGTCCGCTGGCCTGATTCTGGGTGGCGTCCTGACTGACTTTCTGTCCTGGCGCTGGTCCCTGCTCATCAATGTGCCGGTGGGCTTGGTGGTCATCCCGATGATCGGCCGGCTGGTCACCGAGACACCGCGCCGACCCTCACGCCTGGACATCAGCGGCGCGATTACCGCGACGCTTGGTTCGGTCTCACTGGTCTATGGATTCATCCATGCAGCAGACAACGGGTGGGGAACGCTGGGCACCAGCCTGTCGTTCGTCTTCGCAGCGATGCTGTTCGTCGTGTTCTATCGGACTGAGTCAAAACACGCAGCACCGCTGCTCGATCTCGGGCTTTTGCGCGACGGCCCCCGGGTCGCGGCATTGGCTGTCATGGCCCTGATCGTTGGCATGCACTTTTCACTGTTGTTCCTGCTGGTCCAGTATCTGCAGCAGGTGCTTGGCCTGACCCCGATGATGGCCGGCCTGGCTTATGTGCCGCTTACTGCCACCGTGTTCGTCATCACCCATTTCGTCCCTCGCCTTCTCACCCGCTTTGGCGCTCGCGCCTTGCTGATAACCGGCAGCGTGCTCGTCGCCACGAGCCTTTTCGCCTTCGCCAGGCTCGGTGAAGGCAGTCACTACCTGCCGGATGTTCTGGTCCCGCTGCTGATCCATGCCGCCGGCATCGCGCTCGTCTTTGCGCCAGGTACCGTGGCGATCATGCGTGGAGTACCCGATGCGCAGGCAGGGGCTGCCTCCGGTCTGCTTCAAATGGATCAGCAGATCGGCGGCGCACTTGGAATCGCAATGATTGCTTCGGTCTACGCCGCGGGCGTGCAACCAGGACAGTTCGTCCCTGGCCTGGCCGCCGCCTTTGTGGTTGCCGGATTCATCGCGATTGCATGTGCAGTCGGTTCAAAGCGCATCACGGGAAGCAGCTGAGCCGCAATCTGGAGCTATTTGCGGCGGCGAAGCCAATTGGCTGGATCGCTTTGAACCGATCTGCTCCAAAGGCGCCATTCGCAAATGTCCGTTCCTGGCCGTTATGGAAAGCGTTTCATAACGGCCACTATGAAAAGATCACAGTTATGGCAAGTTCGCGATCAACAGTTGGTCTTTCCCCTATGAAAACCGGCTTGTCGGCCTTGATCTGCTTCTCATAATTTCTGCGCTGTGCGACGTGGCGACTTGCAGGGCCCACTGGGGCGTTGGCGAAGCCGAGAGGTCAACGGCTGGGCAGGACGTACAAGGTGAGCTGGGCCGCTGCCAGACGACAGCCAAGCGTGACGCGCACGGTAGGCGTCGCGCCCGGCATTCATCTCGGAGCCGAAGTTATGAAAAGTTCCAGCAAGCCTTCTGCCCATCGGCACGAGGGCGGCCTGACCGATCGAGGGTACGAACTTTTCGTAAGCGCGACCTTTTCATAATGGCCGAAACCGACGGTTTAGATTGGCGACATGAAGCAGCCATTCGACTCCGCTGGCAGATGAGCCAACGCATCTAGGAAGGCGTACTTAGCTTGAGTGGAAGCAACATCGACTCCTCAAGAAGGCGTGGCTCACCCAAGCCTCAGCTGGATCGCTGTCCATCGTGGAATCCGTCGCCACGAATGCCGGCAACGTGATTCGTGCCGCACAGCACTGGCGCCGGTCACCCTCGCTTGTGAAAACTTCCCGCGGCCCGACCCACCAACCAGCTCACCAGCAGCGGCACGCAGGGCATCACCAGCGGATGCAGCGTCAAAGGCACCACGAGCCCGAGCACGGCGCCGCACACAGCCACGATGGCTGCGCAGGCAAATAACGCGAACAGCTCCGGATCGTGTTGGCGGAATTCCTTGGACTTGATTAGCCGGGTGAAGCAGCCATCAGCCACGACGGTGACGGCGAACGCGACCAACCACGGCAGCCACTCCAGCAGCGACGCGAGCCGAAAACTCGCGAGTAGAAACAGCGCGTCGATGGACCGGAAGTAGGCGTTGTTGAACAAGCGCTGGTTGACCGATGCCATCTCCTGGGCTACGGCTCCATCGACGACACCAAGGGCCGGAGCGTCGGCCGATGAGGGCACCGGCGAAGCCTGACGCGCCGAGTCCTGAACGCTCAAGGCCCGCGACAGCATGCGCATGGCGGCCTCGTCGCCCCAGAACCGCGCGGCTGCCTGATGCTCGGCTCGCAGTTGCGCCACGAAGCGCTCGGGTGGGTGTGCCGAAGGCAGGTACAACACCAGAATCAGCAGGCTGACCAGCGACAGCACTGCGACGGCACGAATCATGTCTCGGTCCTGTCTGCGTTCCCTGCGAGGGGGTCCGGATCGAGGATCGGGAATCGCCCCTTGATAATCCGGCCACCCGACACCGATGCGAAGTACTGCAGGTTGGGCAACTTGCCCAGCACTTCGGCCGGCACCATCTCCTCGAAGCTCTCGCTGAGCTGGGTTGAGTAGCTGGACGAGAAGTCGCCAAGGTGTGCATCGGCGCCGCTGCTCAGGCCCACGCGCATGGTGTGGATGGCGGTCTTGCCGAAGGTCTCGACCACGAAGTCCTGCGTTGGCCTGTCCTTGGTGCGCAACGCGATCAGGTTGTTGAGGTTGCCCAGCGCCATGCGCGCCGCGTCTTCACTGCCCAGGCGCTTGGACAGGTCGGCCAGGGTTTGCATCGCACAGGTCGCGAAGATGCCGCCTTCGGCACCCTTGTTGAGGATTTCGATCAGCGGCAGGTTGATTACGTTCGAGACTTCATCGACGAACAGCGAGATGCGCCGATACACGCCGAGGTTGTAGCGCATGCCCGCCCGCGCAGCCTGGTCCGCAAGAGCGAGCGCGCCGATGGCGGTGGCTACCGAAGGATCGGGCAGGGAATCCAGGCACATGTAGAGCACATGGCCAGCGCGTTCGATCTTCTCGAAGTTCATGATCGGCCGCGTGTCGTCTGCATCGAAGGGGTCGGGTGACAGGCTGCGGCCCAGGTCACCCGAGGTCAGCATCGACAGCACGGGCAGCAGGTTGGCGGTGATCTTCTGGTAGTGCTCGCGGTTGTGTCTGAACGTGCGCACCTGAGCGTCGAGCACCTTGCTGCGCTGGCTTTGCGCGACGTGGTGTTCGTAGTAGGCGACAAACGCCATCAGGTCGGCACTGGCGGCCTCGGAAGGGCGCTTCATGTTGCCGCGATGCGCGTCATGCAGCATCTTCTTCATGTCCGGCGTTTCCCGCCAGCCGGCGCCGAGCCTGGCGTCATAGAAGCGGCGCAACGATGCCTCCAGCACCGGCTCGATGCCGCCTTCGATGTACTTGGTCAGCTTGACGAGGTTGGGGCGTTCTTCCAGTTCGACCAGACCCTGCACGACGACGTTGACGGCGTCCCAGCCGAAGGCCGAGAACGCGCCCGCCGTGTCCGGCGGCATGATGGACTGGATGCGCGAAGCGATCTCAGTGGGCTTCTGCCAGTTGAACGTGAAGTCCAGTCGCACGCCCTTCTCCGGGAAGGCAGGGTGGAACTCCATGAAGGTGTCGGGCTCGCGGTAGTCCTCACAGGCACGTTCGACCACGCGCCTCAGTCGGCGACTGTTCTTGGGGTCGATGACGATCACCACGTCGCCGCGCCTCACAGCCTGCGTGATCAACGTGGCCAGCGCCACGCCCTTGCCGGACTGGGTGGTGCCGACGAGCAGGGTCCCGCCCTCGAAATTCTGCAGCGGGCGATGCAGCGCCACTTCTCTCGGCTCGACGCCGTGGATGTAGGGCAGACCGATCTCGGCGTCGGGCTGCGGGTGGCTCTCGTGCCCCAACCAGCCCAGCACGCGCGGCGAGACGGCGAACTCGCGGTAGTCCACCTTGGCGAGTTCATAGAGTCGTTGCGAATGCACAGGGCGCCACTCGAAGCCGAAGCCCAGGAACACGTCGTCAGGGTTTTTGCACCAACTGGCCAACGCGGCTGTGCTCATCACCTGGATGCTCCGGCCGCCGAGAGAAGCCCGCAGGACCAGGACGTTCAGGGCTTGAGATACCCGCAGCAGTGCAGTCACCAGGCAGAGCAAGGACAAGGGTGCGGCGAGCGCAAGTGGCAACTTGCCAGCGGCGCCAGCCACGACGAAGAACACCATGGCCAGCGCCCAGGTTCCACCCGCGTAGAGCTCGTAGGCGCGACGCCACGGCATCTCGTAGCGGCGCATCAGCATGTCAGGCTGCCTCCGGGTCAGAAGGCAGAAAGCCGGCGAGGTCCAGCCCTTCGATGAACCTTGGGTCGATCACCAGGCCAACCGTCGGGGTGCCGTTGAAGTCTCGTGAAACCGTGGGCGGCACTTGTCGGCTGCCTGCGACGAGCATGCGCACATCGGCCAGCGCGCGCAGTGCGAGCGAGGGCTGCACACCGCGGCGCTCGAACTGGTCGAGCGGCACGAACAGACCCTGTGCCACGGTGCAGCACTGTGCGGGCTCCATGCGACTGTTCAGCGTTGCGGCAATGGCAGTGAGTGCATCGCGGACGCCCGGGTTCAGGCGAAGGGGTGCGCGAAGGGCGAACACCGAAGCAGGATCGTCGGGCTGGGCTATTGCCGCCGCTGGGGGCGGCGGCAGCGGCAACTCCGGCGGAAGCAGTGACAGCTGTTGCGCGACCGCCTTCTCGACCGGCGCAGGCGGTGCCGCTGGCGCGGGTGGCGGGCGGGGCGTGGGTTCAGTCGGCTTCGTCGCCAAGGCCTGCGCCAGTGGCGTTGGCAGCGGCCCGAGCCCGTTGAAGAGCATCGTCGGCGATGCCAGCTTGACCGCTGTCAAGCCCGCTTTGGAGCCCGGTGGGTGGATGGTGCAAGTTGCCGAGCTGGCCTCGTGTACAGCGAGCACACCCGCGGCAACAAGCACCTCGCGCATGGTCTCGGGTAACTTGGGGATACCTTGCAAATGATCGGCCTCCAACAGCGCGCCGATGTCCTCCGCTGCGGCGGGCCACAGCAGAAACAGGCCGTCCTGGCCGAACCAAACGCGGGACTTCTCGCGGTTGGGTACCCAGGCAGGGTCTGTGAGCATCAGGCGCCTGAGCGCATCCACCAGGAAGCGCTCCAGGTGCGAGCCGAAATGCGGCGACCCGTGGCGGTCGGCATTGACCACGAGGTTGCGGTCGATCACCAAGGCCAGCGACCGACGCACCAACTCATCCAGCACGTTGTTGTCTCGGTACACCGGCAGGCCACCGATGCTGGCCAGCATGTGCGGCACGATGACCGCGTTGTCCTGGCACAGGTGCTGCAGCACATCAGGCGTCACAACGTGGGGCAGCGCGAACAGGCCGAGCGCGCGAGTCTCGGTGACGTGGGGCCGCCAGCGCAGGAAGTAGCGATCGGCCCGGCCCTGTTGCAACCACACCGCCAGAGGCGTAAGGCACGGCGGCCACTCCACGCCATGCGCATCGGTCACGATGAGGTGGCTCAGAGCGCGGTGCAATTCAGAGCACAGCCCGGCGATGAACGTGGCCAGCCGCCACCGGGGCTCCAACTGCCGCCGTGCCGAGATGGTCAGCCGACCGGAGAAGATGTGCGCGTCCGTGCCCTGAAGGCTGAAGAAGCCAACCTCCAGGCCCAGGCGCAGCAGGCCGGCGGGCGCGCTGAAGTAGTTGTCCGCGGTGGCCGGCAGAAGATGCACAAAAGCGGCATAGCGATGGACCAGCGCCAGCACGTCACGCTCGAAGGTGTCGCGGTCGGTGCCGTAACAGAGCTTGATGCGGGCGATCAGATCGGCATGGGGCGCGAGCACCTCTTCGACCGGTACCGCAGCGAAGCCGGGATCAGGCGGCGAGCAAGGGCTGGAATCGGAAGAAGGCGCGGGCATTGGCGTTGCGTCCCATGTCGCGGGCCAGTGTCCAGTTCGCCAGGATGCACGTCTCCCGGCATCAGAGGCTAAATGCGCCGGATATCGACACGGGCCTCGTGGCCCGTGCGGCAGTGCAGCGCCGTCGCCTGCAAGGGGGCTCCAGCCCGGCCGGCGGCTGGCGTGTGGACGGGGAACGAACGCTGCAGGCGCGGGTCGGTGTCGAATCTCTGCAGCAGCCTGCAGAAGGGGCAGTCATCGCTGCGCGCCGCAACAGTTCCAAAGGCGGCGAGGAACTGGCTGCTGCATGTGGCGCAGACGGCCACCGAGAACGCCGGAGTCCTGGCTAGCCAGATGCCGTCCGTGTGCGAGGCCAGATCGAAGGCCCTGTCAAAGCTGATGCGGTAAGGGCACTGGCAGATCGAGCGGTAGCTGCGGTACGCGCTGACCAGCGCCTCACCCGCGCCAAAGCCGCTATCGCGAAGGCGCTTGTACACGGAGCCGAGGATCGAGGCCTCGGCACGGTGCAGCAGGTTGGCGCTGTGGTACCACTCCGGCGAGTCGGGCGCCCGGCCACGCGGGGTGGCCTGCGGGTCAGTGAAGAACAGCCACTGCAACTCACGAGGCTTGAGCCCTGTGATGAGGTGGATGGTTCTGCAGCGCGCACCCAGCTCGGCGCATTGCTGGGCCAGAAGAATGGCCCCGACATGGCGGTCTGCACGTGTCGGCATACGGAACCAGGCCTGCTCAGCGGCCGGCGTGAGCTGTCAAAGCTCTTGGCAACCGCACCGCAGCCAGAGGCGCTGCCAATGGCGCCGGTGCGGCGAGTAACGCGAGCAGGTCTTCACGCGGCGGGAAAAGGCTGGTCTGCCCGACGTTCACCACGAACGACATCAGTTCGTCGAGGCTCTGCGCACCCAGTTTCTCGGCCAGCTCAGCGTCCAGCGCGAACTTGCAGCAGGTGTTCACACGGTCGTGTTCGAGTCCCAGCCTGATGGCCTGAAGAAGATGCAGATTGGTCGACTGCACGTCGGTCAGTTGCAGATCGTTCATGGTCTCTCCCTGGGTCGGCTCCTGCCGGAGCGATGCGAGTTCTGAGGTGGTGGTGAAGTCCTGTTATTCGGGCAGCCTGCCGGGATCGCTGCGTTGGTGGTTTGACAAGTTCAGCATATTCGGTGAGGTGAATCACGATCAATAGCAAATGCTGAGATTCGCAGGTACCTGCGGCATTGCCATCCGAAAGCGCCCGCACCGAAAGGCGAATGCGGGAGCCGCACGCCCGAGGCGTCGCGAGAGCGCGGAGTGGGCGCGACACACTTCGGAGAAGTCGTGACCATGGCGTCCCATCAGGTGCCGTCCAAGCGGTTGATCACGAGGCCATCCACCGTCAACCACCATAGCAGCGTGCGCCCAAATACAAACACTGCGGCGACGCAAGGCGAGCGCCCCTTCGTCCTGGCACCTGATTTTCGGGATCGCCTTATCGAGTCTCTGGATCGGGTGGGCGTGCCAGTGCGTGGGCGCCCGTCGTATGTGGCCTCGTTGACCCGTCGCGCCGTGCAGACGGTCAGTCGCTGGCTCGACCCTGATCGGCCGGGTTTGCCGGACCTCGAGTCGTGCGCGCGCCTGTGTGATGGATTGGGTCGCAGCAGCGACTGGATGCTGGGGCTCAGCGAAACGCCCAATGCTGTCAACACCGCGCACGACCTGTCGGTGGTGGAGGCCGGCTGGGTCAGCGAAGTATTCGTCGCGCTACGCAGTGCATGCCGCACTTGCGAGACGCTGCGCATGGCCGGCGACGAAATGGCGCCGCAGATCGAGGACGGCGACTTGATGTTCGTGGACCTTGCGGCGGATCGACTGGTCGGCAACGGCATCTATGCGCTGGAGCTGGGCGGCCGGTTCATGGTGCGCCGCGTTGAAAGCCGTCTGGATGCGGGCCTGGTCTTCAAGTGCGAGAAGCCCGGATACGCTGACTGTGTCGTGCAGGACGCCGCCGCTGCAGAACGAATGGGCCTGCGGGTCATCGGCAAGGTCAGAGGGGCGGTTGGGGTGACGCGGTTCTGGTGGCAGTAGGTGTCACCGGGGTGGTGACCCCGGTGACCCCACAGCTCTGAGAAGGGTGGCAGCATGAGCGTGAGCTTCTGCTGCCGATTTCTGTCTCAGCGCACTCAGATCGCTTCGGCCAGGCCCTTCCACTCATGCGCCGGCAACTCGATCAACTTGCCGCCGAGCGCCTCGAACTCGGTCGCGCGGTCGTAGTCTTCGACCTCCTGCGAGTAGTGCGTCACCGCGTTCACCAGTCCGTATCCGGTCAGGTCGCCCTCGGTGATCAGGTGCCGCAACACGCCGGCACGCTCGCTGTCGTTGAGCACATAGCGGTTGGCCAGCACCTCGACCGACTTGACCGGGTCACCGATCAACGGAATGTTCAGCGTCCGCTGCAGCTTCTGCGCCGTCTGGCGGAAGGTGGCGTCGGCCACTGCCGCCTGCACGACATCGCGCACCTTCAGGAAGAAGGCCTTGTCGTCGGCCTGCAGCGTGTCGTCCTTGAACACCGTGATGCCTTCGTCATCGACCCCGAGCGCGCGGCCGATGTGCGTCTTGCGCAGCGACCGGTCCGAAGCGATGAGGCCGTTGCGGCACACCAGCCGGTACAGCAGGGGCTGCACGGACAAGGTGCCCTGTCCGACCTCGGAGTTTGAGATCGCCACGCCAGCCTGGACGATGTCACCGGGCGCCATCTCGTACGTCAGCCGCGGCGTGACGCACTTCAAATACATCCGGGTTTCGGTGAGTTCCACCGATTCGAAGCGCACTTCAGGCAGCTGCCGAAGGATGGGCAGCACGCTCTCGGCCAGGTCGAAGTTGTCCAGCCTGCGGTAGCGCTCGGACAACACGGCCCGGACCTTGCCGTCCAGCGTGCGGATCATGCGGCGGTCATCCTCGCTTTGCAGCCAGGTGTTGACGTTGCGGTCCAGCAGCACGGGCTGCTCGCCACGCATGCGCTCGAAGTACGCATACGGGATCTTCAGCTTGTCGGCGAGCTGGCGCCGCGCCAGGGGCGTGATGCCGTAGCGTGCCGGGCCTGCGCTCTCTTCAATCACGAGCCGGGTGGCGCCGGTGTCGTCGGTGTCATGTCGCAGCAGGGACGATGACACCACCAGGTCCTTCTTCGATGCGAGCTGGCGCTCCAGTTCCTGCGCCAGGCTCACGAGCGAACGTCCGCTTTTCATGGGAATCTCCATTCGTTAGAGAGGCGGGAACGGCACCGCACACCGGCGGGCACGTACCCGCGGGGGCTGATGACGGATCGAGCAAGCTCGATCCACTGCTGCGCGACGGGCGTCGCGCGTTCACTCCAGGGCTGTCTTCGCTGCGCGGCAAAGCGCAACTTGGTCTGACAGCGACCAGCGGGAGAGCCTTTTCACCACCACCGGATACACCTGGCAGTGGCGCTGAAAAGGCGGGTGCGATCAACTGATCGCACCCCGGGTCAAGGCCTACTTGGAGCGCTTGGCGTTCTCCACCCGTGCGCGCCAGACATCCGCCCAGTCCATGCCTGGCTGACGCGGGATGAACACCTTCACGTCGCGCGGGCCTGTTCGGCGCTCTTCCTTCTTCAGGCGTCGGGCCAGCGCGAAGGCGAAGGCCTGGCCGTCGAAATCAGCACCGGCGTCGTTGTCTGCATAGATGCAGACCTTGCGCACCGAATCCGGCAACCAAAGCTTCTCCAGGTTGCCCGCGCTGAGACCTGCCCACACCGGCTTGCCTGTGGCCAGGTGCACGGCGATGGCGGTCTCGATGCCTTCGGTGAGTGCCAGCTCTTCGCCGGCCTCGAACAGGCGGATCGCGGCGCCGTTGATGCCCGCAGAGAGCACCTTCTTCGCGTCGGCCGACATCGCCTTCTGGCCATCCTTCAGGTAGGTGCGATGCAGCGTCACGGCATGGCCGTCCGGGCCCTGGATGCAAGCCAGCATCGCGGCGTACTCCGCCACCTTGCGCGCTCTGCCTGCCAGATCCTTCTCGTAGTAGCCCAGCGCCGGATGAAGGCGCAGCGCCTTCGGATACGCGGGAAGCGCAAGGCCCCGGTTGCCGAGGTAGCTGTCTACAGCGTCCCCTGGTTGAACTGGTGTGGCCTCGTCCCAGATCTTCTGAGCCAGCCGTTTCATCCGGTCCGGGCCCGGCTCGGCGCTTGCGACGCGAGGCGCTGGCAGCACCGTACCGACACAGCGTTCAATCGCCTGAAGAGCCGTGTTGAAGTCGATGCCTTTGACTGCTTGCAACAGCTTGAAGCCGCCGCCTGAGCCGCAGTGCCGGCAGTGGTAGTTGCCTTCGCCGAATTTGTCGGTGTACTGGAAGCGGTCGGTGCCGCCGCACAGGGGGCAGGGCAGGTTGCGCTTCTTGAGAATGGCTTCTTCGATGCCCAGGCTGGCGAGGATCTCGGTCCACCGGCCGTGGGCACGGCCCTTCACCTCATCCACGCGGGCGGCGTACGCAGCGTCTTGCATGACAGCCTCCGTGTTCATGGGTGCCGGCGACGAACAGCCGCCGTGAAGAGCTGGCCTGCGTGCAGGGCCTCGACGACGCTGTGGTCGACGAACTCCCATGGCAGCAAGTGCCGCACGTCCAGCGTTCGCCCTTGCCCGTCGAGGCGTTCGACCTTGAAACCCTCTGCGCGCCACTGCACGCGGTAAGTGAGTCGGTCAGCGCCAGCGATGACGAAGGTGCGACCAGGCTTGCCGGTGAGCACTTCGCTTTCCTTGACCAGGAACTCGATCTCTTCTTGAGCCGAAACCGCCAGCCATCGGTGAGGGCTACGGGGCTTTGTGCGATGGATTGCATGGTGGTCCTTTGAAGCGTTGTCCATCAGGCGGCGTGAGTTCCGCCGCCTGCCGGGTGTTGTGGGGAAGTTCAGGCGAACAGGTCGCCATGCGCAGCCATCTGCTTGAGCTGCTCGTTGATCCACTGTGGGTTCCTGGCCAGCCGGGCCTCGACCCATGCGGGATTGGTGGCGATGGCTTCGCGCACCCACTCGGGGTAGCGCTTCAGCGTGGCGTCGAACCAGGTCTTCACGCTGTGACGGATGTGCTCGCGGATCTCGTGCGCATCGACCAGGCCGCAGAAGGCGATGGGCGACAAGGGGCTGCAGCCCACGACACGAAGGCAGGTCACAAACGAGAACGGCTGGCCTTCCTTCGAGCGCTCGGTGAAGACCCAGCGCAAGGTGTCGAACTTCTCTTCCAGCGGCGTTGCGGGGTCGGCCAGCTGGCGGACTTCCTGCAGCAGGCGCCAATGAAGCAAGACGACATCTTCTTCGCTCCAATCGACCGGTGAACTGTCGTCGTCGAGTTCCGGGTCGCCTTGGTTGCGATCAGCACTGGCGGCCGGCGTGCGCGCCGAAGTTGCACGGGGCGCCGAAGGGATCGGCGCGGGCGAGCCGGAGCCAGGGAAACCGACAAGCACTGAAACTGGATTCAGCATCGTTGCCTCCATGAAGGGAAGGGGGCAACGCGCAGCACCGCTGGGAGCGCTTGCCCCCAGGGGTGAAAGAACGGCCGGTGCTATGACCGACGTTGGATGGAATGACTACAGGGCTGGCTTGGGTCAGCAGCAAGTGCTGCGGGGATCGGTTTGCCAGCGACCGACCGGAGAAGGCTTGCGACGGGAGGGCGAGGAGCAAAGGCGGTGCCCCCACCTCGAAAGCCTGCATTCACGGCAATTGCATCGTGAACAACGCGCAAGGCGCTGGATGCAGCGATGCGCACATGACCCCGACGCCATCACGGGCCAGGACCACCTTCGATCAGGAAACTCCAGGGCTTGCCGTGTTTGAGTGCAGGGCCAGCTGCTGCACGGTGACAAGGTACCGGCGGCGTGCGCGGGGGTCAACTCCGTTTCGCACCCAATCCGAACCCGATGCCGAAACGGCGCTCAGGCGACGGCCAATCCGTGTGGCGCCTTCAATGTGCCGTGCCGATGATCGAATCACTTCGTCGGCCGGAGGGCCTGCACATGTCGGATATCCAGATCGTCAAGATGGACCAGGGCGGTGTCAACGCCCGCATCATCGCCAAGGAAACCAAGACCGACTTCCGCCGCGTCGAGGCTGCGAGCCTGAAGATGGCGGCACGCTTCACCAGCGCCGAGGGCAAGCGCTTCTTCGTGCGCCTGTTCAACACGCAGCAGCTCAACGCACATTTCATCTCGGTCATCGCGCGCACGCGGCTGGACCACGAGGACGTTGCCAAGGTCGAGACGGCGATCCGGACGCAGCTGGAAGCGGTGACCGAAAAGCTCAACCAGGCCATCGACGGCGCCGAGGCGCTCTTCAAGGCCCATGGCATCACCTCCATCGCCACCTACGACACCGTTCCGCTGGAAGTAGAGGTTGGCGTGCTGTCGTCAAGTGGCCGGCGCTTCCTGGAAGTGCTGGGCAAGCTCGATCAGCTGATGCCGCTGCTGCAGACACTGGAGATCCACGAGGTCATCACCACGCAGGCGGTGGACATTCAGCGCGCCACGCTCAAGCGGCAGGTTCGCGACGTGGCCAACGGCACGCGCAACTTCGCGATGGGGCTGAGAAGGCGGATGAATGCGCTGGGCGGAAAGGGCGGCGATGGCGCCAGTCAGACCGATGCCGAGCGGGGCACGGCAGAGCCCGAGGATTTG
Source organism: uncultured beta proteobacterium (assembly GCA_963788035.1). GTDB lineage: Bacteria > Pseudomonadota > Gammaproteobacteria > Burkholderiales > Burkholderiaceae_C > Rubrivivax. The sequence goes on along the minus strand of CAWBFC010000006.1, from coordinate 1,281,865 downwards.
CCGCCCGTGGATGCCGAGGTGCTGCCGGCGGAGGGCGTGGACGGCCCGGGTGTCAGCGCGAACCCCGCAGAGGTGATCGAGCAGGCGTAGTGCCGGAGCCAGCGGCAGGCGCCACGCGCAAGTGCCAAGGGCTCCAGGCGATTGCGGCAACTGGCTCACCTGTGCCATTGCGAGGGCCATCGCTACAGGCTACCGTCTCAACAGGTCGTACCGCGTCGGCATCGACGCACGGAGCGCACCGCCCGTCGCCAGCCGACGGCGTCGCAGTCGATACCTGCCCCTTCGCCATCTGCACGTACCGCATCCGGCCGGCGCCGTGCATCGAAGGCCGCAGTTCTGTGCGCGGCATTGCCTTGTTTCCCATTCACCACCGCTCGCCCGGAACGCCGGCGGTGTGCCGTCGAGCAAGCGTTCCTACCGGCCCACGCAACCCTGACCTCGCAAGGCCGCGACCGAGTTGGTCATGTCCACGAGCGGCGCAAGCCGCAGCAAGGACGGATCGTGTTGACCTCCACAACCACCACGCACGCTGCCGCACGAGCGGCAGTTCCCAATGGACCAGTCCAAGGGCCAACGATCCCTGAGACGGGGTTCATGCGCCAATGGCAGGTACTGCTGTTCGTACCCTTCTCCAAGTCAACGCTTTGGCGGCGCGTGAAGGCGGGGACGTTCCCGGCGCCGGTCAAACTTTCAGCGGGCGTGACGGTATGGCGTGCAGAGAACATCCGAAGCTGGATAGCCGCGCAGTGTTAGGCGACCTGACGTCGCCTGCTCGGCCAGGCGTTCTGGTAAACGGCTGACCGGCCAGGCCACGGACGGTGCACCCGATCAGTTGTCCGTCAGTGCAATGAGCCAGGGCTGGACAAAGGCAAACCATCCGCCCACCAGATAGACCAGCACGCTGAAGACGTAGAGACGCAGCGAAGTCTTGCGCGTGCTAAGGCAAGCTTGGCGCAGCATCGGGTCTGTCGGGCATGGTGCGTTTCGATTGCGCCACTGGAGCGCACCGCTCGCAGCCATCGCCAGCCCTGCGAACGCAAAGAGACCTTCCTTGTGTTCGCTCAACCAGACGACCTGCGGAAACACCGACACCAGGGACGACAGTGCAGCACCTGCACCAAGCGCCACCAGCAGCGCCGGCAGGGCGCAGCAGACCAGCGTGCTGGAGCTTGCGAACAGGCTCAGCACCGAGGTCCACAGGCCTGTCCGTGATTCGAGGGCGCCGTCAGCGCTCATTTCTTTGCCTTCATGCTGGCCTTGATATCGGCGACAGACTGCTCGATGGTTTCAAGTTTCGTCACGTCGTATCCAGCGTCCGTGATCTCGGCTGTGATCGTTTTGTGATCCAAGGCTTGACCCTCCCTGGCCTCGACGACGACCACCTTTTGCTTCAGGTCGACATAGACCGCCTTGGTGGCGGGGAGCTTGGACAGGCGCTTTTCGATGCCTTGGGCACAGAAGGCGCAGACCATGCCGTTGACCGTTGCCTTCACGCTCGTAGCGGCAAACGAAGACATGGCTGCTCCGGCCAGAACCAGGGCAACCAGAATTTGGGAATGCTGTTTCATTGAAGTTCCTTCAGAAGATGTACATCAGGTTCGCGCGAGCCTGCCTGGAGTTGTTCACCCCCAACTCGACGAAGTAGCGGTTGTGAATGAGGCGAAGCATGGGCGTGATCTCGGTCTTGTCCGACAAGCCGCGCATGCGTCGGGCTTCCAGGACCAGCCACGGCTGGACCTCGTCGTAGTCGACTTCATAGAACGAGAAACCCAAGCGCACTGATGCGAAGTCGTGGTTCAGATCGTCGGCCCGGTACAACCGGCCGGTGGCGGCGAGGTACACGCGAGTGGTCTCGTAGTCCACCTGCACCCCAGGTGCCAGCGCGAGCCTGGACCCCTGGAAGTCATTGCCACTGATGGCTCCGACACCTGCGAAGAGCCAGACGTTGGCCTGGGCATCCGCAAGATTCCAGCGCTTCAGCAGCCGCGTGTAGTTGACCTCCGTGAGCGTGCGGGTCCTGGTCTTGTCGTCAGACCGCATGTACAGGCCACCAGCGCCAAACGCGTCGCGTGGCGTCCGCGCATAGTTGACCCAAGCTTCCCGCCAGTTCGGGCTTGCGTCGGCCATGGACATCACGCTGTCCTTGAAACCCATGGGAGCGGCGCCCGCCGCGCTGGCGATCAGCACTGTTGTCAGTGCGGCAGTCAAACCGGCAACAGCGCGCCTCATCGCTGTGCCTCGATCTGCTGCACGACCAGCTCACTGTCGTGTTCTTCCACCTCAAAACGCACCTTGTCGCCCACCTTCCACGGCGCGAGCACGGACGCGTCCTTCACCTTGAAGGGCATGGTCATGGCCTTCATCTTCACCATCTTGATGGGCGCGTGCTTCAGGGTGATGCGGCTTCGCTCGGGGTCGAGCCTGACGACCTCGCCACGCACCCACTCGGTGGCAGCCCAGACGGGATTGGCGCAGGCCAATGCCGCGGCCAGCAGCAGTAGTTTCATTTGATCTCCAGCAGTGGCCCGGAGAGAGCCACAGTTCATGTCACCGCAGAAACTGCGGACGCAATTTGGGCTTGGAGATCAGGAAATCGGGGGTTTGACGGTCGGCGCCGGCGAGGCGCTGATGAAGTCCACGCGCCCCATCAGCGGCTGGGCATGCGCTGCGAAGGTGAACAGATCGAGCCGGGATTCGGCCGTCTCAGCAAGCGGAATGCACAGCTCGCAGGATGAGCAGTTCTGCATGCCGGTTGGCGTCGGCGCGCCGTCCGTGTCGTTGTTTGCTGCATCTGCCTGCAAATGCATCGGGCAGTCAGCAGGCATGGCGCTGACAACGCCCGGCACACCTCCACCCATCGCCATCTGCAGGCTCATGAGGTCGCCGGCCCAGCCCCGCAGCGGGAGCAGGGCCATCAGGAAGATGATGAAAAGGCGACTCACGGTGAAATGATACGTGCGACCACAAGACCTCAGTGTTCGTGTATGGCCGAGGCGCCCAGTTCCTCACGGGCTTGGGTGAGTACCGTCGCTGCACCCCAGAGCGCGAGTGCGGCCATGGCAACCGCCACCGCGATGTCGGGCCACGCGCTTCCGGTGCCGAACACGCCCAGGGCCGCCAGCATCACCGCCACGTTGCCCAGGGCATCATTGCGCGAGCAGATCCAGACCGAGCGCATGTTCGCATCGCCGGTGCGGTAGCGGTAGAGCATCCAGGCCACGCCGGCGTTCACCGCCAATGCCGCAGCGCCGACTGTGCCCATCGTCACCGCCTCCGGCGGCACACCCGCTTGCAGGTTCCACAAGGCCTTGCCGAGCACGAATACGCCGAACGCGCCCATGCAGGCCGCCTTGAACACAGCTGCCTTGGAGCGGATGCTGAGCGCCATGCCCAGCACGGCCAGCGACAGCGCGTAGTTCGCCGCATCACCCAGGAAGTCGATGGAGTCGGCCAGCAGCGACACCGAGCCTGACGACCAGGAAGCGCCGATCTCCACGGCAAACATGGCCGCGTTCAGGATCAGTGCAATCCACAGCACCTTGCGGTACCTCGGATCGACAACGGTCTTGGTGGGGGCGGCGCAGCAGTGGGCAGACATGAGGTTGGGGAGGTTTTCGATGGACAGGTATATTGGAAACCCTGTACCCGGTATAGGGTCAAGTGGCGGGGCATGCGATGAAGATTGGCGAGCTGGCGGCGCAGGCCGGGTGTGATGTTCAGACCGTGCGGTTCTATGAGCGCGAGGGCCTGCTTGCCGAGCCCGAACGCGAGCCTTCGGGCTACCGGCGCTACGCAGCGCGTCACCTGCAGCGTCTGCAGTTCATTCGGCATTGCCGCTCGCTCGACATTGCCCTGCCCGACATCCGGGAGTTGCTGGCATTCGCAGCCCAGCCGGATCGCTCTTGCGCGCAGGTCAACACCTTGCTCGACGGGCACATCAAGACGGTGCAGCAGCGGCTTCGGACGCTGCGGACTCTGGAGAAGCAACTGGTGGCGCTGCGCAAGCAATGCGATGGCGACACGTCGCATCCCTGTGCCATTCTCGAATCGTTCATGACCGCAGCCGAAGAACATGCCTGCGCCTGCCACCCCGCTGCATAGCGTCGGACGCCCGACAGCCGCTGCCGGTCGCGAAGCCATCGAAGAACAAAACCAATGGAAGAGAAATGATCAAAGCCAAACGTAGATCCATCGGCCAGAAAATCGGCCGACAGGGCGAACTGGCTTTCGAGGCTTGGGCGACCTCCGGAGGATTCAGCGCCAACAAGCTTCAAGAGGACTATGGCATTGACTATGTCTGCCAGCAGATGAGACCCACTGAAAAGGGTAGCGAGGAGGTGACTGGGCTGTCTGTTTACGTTCAGGTCCGCGCGACGACAAGCAAGGTTCCCAGAATCGGACTGTCCCGTGAGGACGTGGAGACCGCGTTGCGTCAGACGCAGGTCTTCTGCATAGCTGGTGTGAAGATGCCCAGCGGGGACGTCTTCTTTCGTTGGCTGGACATCCCGCTATTGGAGGAGTGGGTCGAGTTCTTGAAGTCTGACCGCGAGACGATCACGATGCGACTTGAAGGCATGTCCACGGGCGTCGAACGCTTTGCGGAAGAGCTCGTTGCCGGGTCTCGCCCATTCCAGCGCGCGAAGTTTGCCCAGGCACATGCCCGGATGCACCTGGAACTGGCTGTGCCCGGTTCGCGCCTGTTAGCGAACAGTGGCGCGCATGGCGATTGGGCAGCCGTCTTGGTCCCGCATGTGCTTTCGGTCGTGAGCGCTCCCGCCGACGCGCACGAGGACCTTGCTTCTGCGATGTTTCGGCCCATTCCGTTCAGTGCTGGATTCAGCGATGTTGTGGCCCAGCACAAGATTCATTCCGCTGTGCTGTCAGTTCGTGACCTTGTAGACGGGACCCTCTTGATCGGCGGTGGCACAGAGTCCGAGGTTCGCTTGGAGATAAGGCATGGCCAGCACAGCGCGCTGAGTGCGTTCACGATGCGACGAGTTGGCGACGAGCGCGCGTACATCGGAACCTCGGGGCTGATCCTTCGGCTTTCCGATACCCGGCAACCGGTTCCGGGCGGTGATCACGTGCATGAGCTGACCTGGACCTTGGAAGACGAAGGCGCGCTCGATCTGACAGGTTCTGGCCAACTGGATTTCCTCCGCCTGCTGACTGCTGGTGCGAGCCTGAATGAGGAAGGTCGCCCGCTCATTCCGGTTGAGCACTTTGGTGACCTCGGGCGGCTGGGCCGGTCGGTGTCGGCCATCGAACGGACTTACACCCGCCTTGGCCTGTCAATGGCCGGCGTCAAACTGTCTGACCTTCTCAACGAGACGTTTGCGCACAACCTTGAGATTCTTGAACTGCTCGAAAAGGACGACAAGGTTCTTATCCCAACGTTCGTCCTGGGCCTCAGTGACGATGAGATCGCGCAGTTGCCATGGGAACCGTGCCTCTACCGCGTGCCCATCAGCATGGTCATGAAGGAGCAAGGCATCATTGCTTGGGTGGCCGGTGAGGCGGAGGCCTGCATCAAGGACGGCGTGATGAATGGGCTGCGCTTCAAGACGCAAGGCTCGGCCGAGTTTGAATTGACAGATGCTGCGTTACCAGAGGCTGGTCGTGCAGTCGTTCACCTTGACCCCGCAGGTCCAGCCATCGTCTTGGGCGGGAAGCCATCAATTGCTGCAGGCATAGAGAACTTCCCCTTCAAGGCTGAGTTTCTTGCTCCCCGCGATGGCGACCAGGCAGAGGCGGTGGGTGCGGCATGAGGAATTCAGCCGTAGACCGTTGACGATGTGCGCCAACTACGTCCCCGTCACCCGCGCAGACCGCCTGAGCCAGTACTTCGGCGTCGTCTATGCCAACGACGAGCCCGACCACGATGTCTGGCCAGGCGGTGGCGTGCCGTTCATTCGCCTGGCGAGGCCCGGCGAAGAAGGGGGTGAGCGAGACGTGCGCTTCGTGCACGACGGCATCTTCCGCTTCGTGCCCGACTTCATCAGCACAATGGAGTGGGCGAAGAACACCTACAACGCCCGCTGCGAAACCGTCCGTACCGCCAAGACCTTCAAGAGGGCCTGGGCTGATGGGCACCGCTGCATCATCCCGGCCGAGGCGATCTACGAATACAACCACGGGTCCGGTGAGGCCGTGCGCTGGCGCATCCGGCAGGCCAGCGGCGAGCCGATGGGGATCGCGGGCATCTACACCAGTTGGGTCAACAAGGACGGCGAGCTTGTTTACTCGCTGGGCATGCTGACGGTCAACGCTGACGACCACCCCTTCATGAAGCAGTTTCATGCGCCGGGCGACGAGAAGCGGATGGTCGTGATCCTGGACCCCAGCGACTACGAAGGCTGGCTGAAGTGCGATGTCGCCGAGGCCATGGACACGTACTGCAAGCAGTGGCACGGAGAGCTGGTGGGCGAACCGGCGCCCTTGCCGGGTCGCGCCAGAAAGCCGCGCCCTCCAAAGGAGCCGCCGCTGATCAACCTTGAGGCCGATCTGCTCGGCCCCGCAGCGAGTGTCCCCAAGCCCGCGCCTGCACCGCGAACTCCGGCCCGCAAGAAGCCGCCTCCGCCGGCCGCCCCGCCACCCACCGGCGACCTTTTCGAGTAGGAATGCCTCAGCGTGACGCTGGGTCATGCCCGGCCGTTGCGGGTTTTTCGGATCGGGTGCGATACTGGATGCCCATACAGTATCTGGAGCCGAGATGGCCGCCGCGCTGCAATGGACCGGCGACCACGACAGCGGGCCGGTCCCGGTGTCTCTGCCTTCCGTTGCGGCGGGCACCACCCCGCCTGAACTCCCTGCGGCCGTCGAGCGCGCCTTGTGGCGGGGTGACCAGCTGGGCGCAGCCGTGTCCGATGTCATCTCGTCGGGCTTCCCGGCGCTTGACGCCGAGCTGCCGGGCGGCGGGTGGCCCTGCTGCAGCCTCACGGAAGTGCTGCAGGCGCAGGCCGGGGCGATGGAGTGGCGGCTGCTGGGGCCGGCTCTGCGCCGCGTCGTCGCCGCGAATCAGATGGTGGTGCTGGTGGCGCCACCCAAACACCCCCATCTGCCCGGGCTGCGCCACGCTGGCGTCGACGAGAAGCACCTGATCTGGATTCAGGCGGAGGCGCCGTCCGAGCGGCTGTGGTGCACCGAGCAGTTGATCAAGTCGGCCGCGTTCGGCGCGCTGATCTCCTGGATACCGCAGGCCCGGCCCGAGCAGATTCGCCGCCTGCAGGTGTGCGCGCAGGGGTGCGACGGCCCGGTATTCCTGTGCCGTCCCCTGGCTGCCCGCCATGAGTCGTCGGCGGCGCCCCTGCGCGTGATCACGGCGCTGGATGTCGATTGGCAGTTGCGCGTCCAGGTTTTCAAGCGCCGTGGGCCCGCCCACGCCGGCAGCCTGAGCCTGGCGTCCGTGCCGGGCGGACTTGAGGCGATCCTGACCCCGCGGCTGGCCCACCCCAGCCTTCTCACTCCCGCGCGCGAGGTGCCTGCCGATGCTTTGGGCAGCCCTGTTGCTCTCGTCCCGGCTCGACGGCACGCCACCGCCCACTGACGCGCTACGTGGGCTCGCACTCTGGGCGCTGCAGTTCACGCCCCGCGTTGCGCTTGTCGATGAAGCGGCTGTCATGGAGGTGGAGGACAGCGTGCGCCTGTTCGGTGGCAAGCGTGCCCTGCGCGACCGCGTGCGGCAGGAATCGATGGACCTGGGCGCCGGTGCGCTGGCCTGGGCCAGCACAAGCCTGGGTGCGCTGGCACTGGCGCGCGCGGGCATCGAGAACGGCTTCAAGAGACCGCTGACAGAACTGCTGGATGTCCTGCCGTTGGAGACGCTGACGGCGACGCAATCGCACCGAACGACCCTGTTGCAGTTGGGTTGCCAGACGCTCGGGCAAGTCCGTGCGCTGCCGCGCGGGGGCATCAGCCGCCGCTTCGACACAGAGCTGCTGACCGCACTCGACCGAGCGTACGGACTGCGACCACCAGCTCATGTGTGGATGACGGTGCCGGAGACGTTCAAGGCGAAGCTGGAACTGATGAGCCGCGTAGAGACAGCCCCTGCGATGCTGTTCGGCGCCCGGCGCCTGCTGATGCAGATGTGCGGCTGGCTGGCAGCACGCCATGCTGGCACGACGGCCTTCACGCTGCGATGGGCGCACGACACGATGCGTGCCCGTGATGTGGGTGAAGGCGGCGGGCTGACGATCCGGACGGCCGAGGGAACGCGCGACATCGAACACCTGTGCCGTTTGCTGGCCGAGAACCTGGCGAAGGTTGAGCTGGAGGCGCCCGTTCTCGACCTGGAACTCGTGGCCGATGACGTGCGGCCACTGGAAGTGGCGTCTGCCTCGCTGTTGCCCGACACGGTGAACAAGGGCGAATCGCTGAACCTGCTGCTGGAGCGCATGGCCGCCCGGCTGGGGCCCGAGCGGGTGTTGCGCCCGGTGCTGGTCGGTGACCACCGCATCGAGTGGATGCAGCACTGGCAGCCGGCCAACGAGTACCGGTTGGAGGGCAAAGGGCAGGGCAAGGGTGTGAGCAAAGGCAAGGCCAAGAGCACGCCGCCGGCGGCCGTGGCCATGCCGCAGCCGACCTTCGTGCTGGCCACGCCGCTGCGGCTGGCGATGCGCGGGCCGCGGCCGATGTTTCAGGGGCCTTTGCAGCTGCTGGCGGGGCCGCATCGCGTCGAGGGTGGCTGGTGGCACCGTTTCAAGGACGACGCGGGCGAAAAGACCCACCTTGTGCGGCGCGACTACTGGGTGGCGATGAGCGAACACGCAGGCTTTCTGTGGGTGTTCCAGGGGCGGCTGGGCGAGGAAGAAGCCGGTTGGTATTTGCACGGCACCTTTGCGTAGAACGTTGCATGAGCCATGGCTACCGTCCCCGTGTCCGTTTCCGCGTCCGTCCCCGCTTACGCCGAGCTTTGGTGCCTTTCCAACTTCTCATTCCTGCGGGGTGCAAGCCGGCCTGAAGAACTGGTTCTGCAGGCCCTGAAGGTCGGCTACTCGGCGCTGGCGCTGACGGATGAATGCTCGATGGCCGGCATCGTGCGGGCGCACGTCGCGGCCAAGGAAGCGGGGCTCAAGCTGATCGTCGGCTCGCAGTTCAAGGTGGCCTGCGATGCGCCGTTCACGCTGATCGTGCTGGCCCGCAACTTCGACGGCTACGGCAATCTGTGCGAGTTCATCACGCGGCTTCGGCGGGCGGCAACGAAGGGCACTTACTCGGTAACGCTGGCAGAGCTCGACGCCAAGGCGCTGGAAGACTGCCTGGTTCTGGCAGCGCCGGACCGTGGCCTGGTGGCAGAACAGATGCTGACGACGGCTACGTGGCTGCTGGCCAACTTCATCGGCCGCTGCTGGCTGGCTGTCAGCCAGTTGCGCATGCTCGACGACGAGGTGCACCTGCACCGCATGCGAGAGGTCAGCGTGCTCACCGAGATTCCGCTGGTCGCTGCCGGTGATGTCCACATGCACGCGCAGTCGCGCAAGCCACTGCAGGACGTGATGACGGCCACCCGTGTGGGTCGGCCACTCACCGAGTGCGGTCTGGACTTGCAGGGCAGTGCCGAGCGTCACCTGCGCACGCGGCTGCGCCTGGCGCAGGTGTACCCCGAAGAACTGCTGCAGGAGACGCTGCGCATCGCAGACCGCTGCAATTTCAGCCTGGACGAACTGCGCTACCAGTACCCGTCAGAGGTCGTGCCCGAGGGCGAGACGGCCGAGTCCTATCTGCGGCGGCTGACCTACGAAGGCGCTGGCCGCCGCTGGCCTGATGGGCTAACGGCAAAAGTACAGGCCCAGATCGAACACGAGCTGGTGCTGATCGCCGACCTGAAATACGAACACTACTTCCTGACCGTCGCCGACATCGTCGAGTTCGCGCGCTCGCAGCACATCCTCTGCCAGGGGCGCGGGTCGGCGGCCAACAGCGTGGTTTGCTACTGCCTGGGCGTGACCGAGGTGGACCCGGCACGCATGAGCGTGCTGTTCGAGCGCTTCATCAGCAAGGAGCGCAACGAACCGCCCGACATCGATATCGACTTCGAACACGAGCGGCGTGAGGAGGTGATGCAGTACCTCTACAACAAGTACGGGCGCGACCGCGCCGCGCTGACGGCCACCGTCATCAGCTACCGCGCGAAGTCAGCGATCCGCGACGTGGGCAAGGCGCTGGGGTTCAGCCTGGAGACCGTGGACGCACTCGCGAAAGGGCACTACTGGTGGGACGGCAGCAAGGTGCAGGAAGAACGCCTGGTCGAGGCGGGCCTGGATCCCAAAGACCTGGCGGTCCAGCAGTTGATGCGGCTGACAGGGCAACTGATTGGATCACCGCGCCACCTCAGCCAGCACGTTGGCGGCTTCGTGCTGACCAAGGTGCCCCTGTGCCGCATGGTGCCCATCGAACCCGCCGCGATGGATGACCGCACGGTGCTTCAGTGGGACAAGGATGACCTGGATGCCGTGGGTCTGCTGAAGGTGGACGTGCTGGCGCTGGGCATGCTGACCGCGATCCGCAAGTCGCTGGACCTGATCGGCCACCGCAAGGGCCATGTCTTCGAGATGCAGGACATCCCGCCCGAGGATCCGGTCACCTACGACATGATCTGCAAGGCCGACACGGTGGGCGTGTTCCAGATCGAGAGCCGGGCCCAGATGGGCATGCTGCCGCGCCTGCAGCCGCGCGAGTTCTACGACCTGGTGATCGAGGTCGCCATCGTGCGGCCGGGGCCCATCCAGGGGGGCATGGTCCACCCCTACCTGAACCGGCGCCAGGGAAAGGAGCCGGTGGTCTATCCCAGCCCGGAACTGGAAGTGGCCCTGGGCCGCACGCTGGGTGTACCGGTGTTTCAGGAACAGGTGATGCAGATCAGCATGGTGGCGGCGGGCTTCACTGCGGGCCAGGCCGATGGGCTGCGGCGTTCGATGGCGGCGTGGAAGCGCAAGGGCGGGCTGGAGAAGTACTACCCGATGATCGTCAACGGCATGGTCGAGCGAGGCTACGACGAGGGGTTTGCCAAAGCCATCTTCGAGCAGATCAAGGGCTTCTCGGAGTACGGATTCCCCGAGTCGCACGCGGCCAGCTTCGCGTTGCTGGTGTACGCCAGTTGCTGGATCAAGTGCCACCACCCAGCCGAGTTCTTGACAGCGATGTTGAACAGCCAGCCGCTGGGTTTCTACACCCCAGGGCAACTGGTGCGCGACGCGAAGGACCACGACGTGAAGGTGCGACCACCGGACGTGATGCACAGCAACTACGACTGCACGCTGGATGGCCTGCCGCACCCGCCGGCCGTCAGGCTCGGCCTGCGCCTGGTGCGTGGGCTGCAGAAGGAGTCGGCACTGCGCATCGAAGCTGCACGCGCCGAGGCGCCCTTCGACAGCGCCGATGACCTGGCCCGCCGCGCGGAACTGGAACAGCACGAGATGCGACTGCTGGCCGGTGCCGATGCGTTGATGAGCTTGTCAGGCCACCGCCGGCAGCAGGTGTGGGACGCCTCGGCGTTGCGGGCGCCGCCGAAGCTGCTGCGCGACGCCCCGATCAACGAGAGTCTGCTGGAGCTGCCGGCGGCGACCGAAGGCCAGGAGGTGGTCGTTGACTACGGCACCATCGGCTTGAGCCTGCGCAGCCATCCGCTCAAGCTGTTGCGGCCGCAGTTGACCAGGCGCAGGTTGATGTCGGCGGCGGACCTGCGCGACCTGCCGGATGGCCGGCTCGTGCGCTACTGCGGCATCGTCACGCTGCGGCAGCAGCCGGAGACGGCGAACGGGACGATCTTCGTGTCGCTGGAGGACGAGACAGGCGTGGTGCAGGTGATCTGCTGGAAGTCGATCCGGGAGCGGCAGAGGGCCGCGCTGTTGAAGTCGGAACTGCTGGCGGTGTACGGCAAGTGGCAGCGCGAGGGGGAGGTGCGGAACCTGATCGCGGGGCGGCTGGAAGATCTGACGCCGCTGCTGGGGCAGTTGAGGACGGAGAGCAGGGATTTTCACTAGCTATGGGCCGACACACAGTAGTACACGCGCGCGTTCGCCAAGGCCTGGCCGGAAGAGGCGATCGTCCAGCAGCTTGTTGGACGATTGCGCTGGGGCCACGACCTAGTGCTGCTGAGTGTGGCGATGTCTACCCGTCGGCCTGCAACTCTCCTGACGACAGGGCTCACTGGGTCGCCCTCTATTGCGCCGATCTTGTCGGCTGGATGCGCATACAGTAAACTCACACCTACGTCCGAACACAGTAGCCTCACCCCCATGCGACCGAACCGCTCGTGTCTGACCGTCGTTGATCTATTCGCTGGCGCAGGAGGCCTCGCCGAAGGGTTCAGGCAGGCAGGATTTCAGACAGTTGGTGGAAACGACTCCGATCCAGACGCCTGCGCAACCTTCGCTCTGAACTTTCCTGGCGCCCAGGTGGTCCAGGGGGACATTCGGCTACCGACCATCCGGCATCGAGTTCTTGAGATGGCAAAGGGTGTCGATGTCGTAGTCGGAGGCCCTCCTTGCCAGGCCTTCTCCCAAGTCCGAAACCATGTGCGTGTGATCGACGATCCTCGCAACTCTCTCTATCGGGAGTTCGTGCGCATCGTTGGCGAACTCATGCCCAAGGCGTTCCTCATGGAGAACGTGACAGGCATCGACCAGATGGGATTTCGAGAGCAAATCGCCAAGGATCTAGCCCTTGGAGGTCAGTACGAGGTAGTCCCTCAGGTGATAGACGCGGCCGATGTTGGCGTTCCTCAGACCCGCAAACGACTAGTCTTCATCGGCGTACGCGCGGGGCAAGGAGTGGCCGCCCCTCTCGTTCATCAGAGCATGGCTAGCCAGTTGCTCGGACTCACCCGAGTCGAGAAGCGGGGCAGGATCGCTTACACACTTGGTTTGACGTCCCGGATTGTTTCGGCTTCGACGCTCGAATCACTTGGCGATGAGCAAGACCTGAGCATCGTTTCGGCAGCTCAGGCGCTATCGGACTTGGTTGTGCTCGAACAAGGTAGGCGCCTCGACACCGTGGACTACGCGAAGCTACCCGCCGCGTCGTCAGCGTACCAACGCTACGCTCGCGAGGGCGCTGGCCCTGTCCTTCATAACGTGCAAGTTCCTCGCATACGCAGTGACACACGGGTTCGACTGAAGGCAATTCCTGCAGGGGGGAACCACCGGGATTTGCCAGAAGAACTCCTAGCTCGAAACCTTGGTGAGGAGCGATGGGGACATGAGAACGGTAGCGGCCTACTCTCCCGCCGCCACTACTACGCATACCGTAGGCTGCATCCGGACATCTGGTCCTGGACGCTCAACACCAAAGCCGACTGCGTGTATCACTACGACGGCAAGCGTTCGCTTTCTGTTCGAGAGTTCGCGAGACTCCATTCCTTTCCTGACCGATTTATCTTCACAACAGACCCGCGAAGAGGGCCTCTTCCCGGACGTCATGACGGTGGAGCAGCGCATTCTCGCTATAGACAAGTTGGAAATGCCGTTCCGCCGCTTCTAGCCAAGGCTTGCGCGGTTGCTCTTAAGGAGGCCTTAGAGTCGGCCGTCACCCTGAAGCAACTCGCCGCCGCATGACCACAGCTACGGAAGCAAAAGGCTCCTCAGAAGCTCCAAAGACAAGCCGCGCACCGTTTGGTGCGGAGAATCGTCAAAGGCTGATCAAGTCTTTCATGGACGGAGGAGTTGTCAAAGCGGATACACCGCTCTGGGAGGGCGTGTATCGCTTGCTGCTTTGGGTGGATAAAACGAACGGCCTCGGGCACTGCTACGAGAGCGATAAGTGCCAGCCCGGGAAGCCTTGGTATCAACGATCACTGCGATTCCATGACTGGTTGGCAACTTCGCTTGCGTGTGAGCCGGCTGATGTTGGCGCACAGATTGATTGGCTGTTTCGCCGGACAGCAGATGAATTTGCTGAAGAAGTTCTTCGCAAGCAGCAAGCGCTTCTCAATCGGGCCAAGACGCAAAGAGCCGACTTTGAGGGGCGCAACTTCCCTGAGCCAGGCGAAGACCCAACCATCATCGAGATCATCCGCGACACCCTCGGAGCGAGGCTTCTTGAGGAGCCTAGTCAGCATGAGTGGGTGGTCATGACCCAGCGCATCCGTGAGGTGATCGCGGTTGAAAACAAGCGCAAGAACCTAGTGGGCGAGGGTTTCGAGGATGTGCTTGCTGCGCTGCTGACCAAGGCCGGCGGTGCACGCGGTTTTGAGGTCAGCGCCCGCAAGTCGCTGCATCAGATTCCCGGCTTCGAAAACATGAAGCGCGGCGAAAAGGTCAACAAGGTCGATCTTGCTGTGGTGGATACAGTCCAAAACAAGCAGACCTTGGTGACTGCGAAATGGAGCATCCGCGCCGACCGTGAAAAACAGTTTCCTGCCGAATTCGGCAGCTATGTACAGGCGCGGTCAAATCTGGACAGCTTTGGCTACACGCTGGTCACCAACGAGTTCGATCCCGCGCGCCTAGCCCGGGCATGTGAGTTCATGGCGGGCAACAACCGGATGTTTACGCATGTTGTCCATATCAGTCCGGATGCCTTAAAGGCGGTGTACGGAGACAAAGCTGAAACTTCAATGAAGCGAGTCTTTGAGCACATCAAGACTGGGCGCTTGGTAGGCCTGGACGACTGGTTGGTTCAGATGGGGATTGCAGAACCTAGTTAGCGCAACCGTCCGCGCTGGTCAGCGCTCGAATCGGTGTCCGGGAACCTCCTGCGCTCACCGCGAACCGTCTGGCCCCATGCCCACGGCGTCCGAGACGCATGTCAACATGACGATCCGGGACCAAGCGACAGGCGATCCTGCTGGAGAACGTCACCGATGCTCAGCAAGATCGCCAACGAGTACCTGACGAAGCCGGCCGCTAAGACCGTGGCGAGCGTCAACCCTTGTAGCCGTGGCCCCGTGCGTTGCACTATCCTCCGCGACGCCGCAGTGAAAGGCGCAGCCAGAATCAAAGCGGCACAGGGAGGCTAAATCATGGATTGGACCGAGATCGGGAAGTGGGTGCTTGCGGCCATCGCGGCGATAGCGGCGGTTGGCTTGGTCTTCAAGTTTTCCATCAGCCGCAAGTCGTCAACTTCGACCACTACACGGACCATCACGCAGAACAACAATCGCGCTGGGGGCGATATTGTCGGCGGCGATAAAGTAGACAACTCGAAGCGCTGACCTTAGATGACTGTATCGCAATCCGGCAACAGCGCCGGCGGAGATATTGTTACTGGCAACAAGTACGCAGGCGTTTTCCAAGCGCCTCCGAATTCGCTTTCTCGCCTCTATCAGATACTGCGAGACGCCGACAAAGCCGCACCATACACCGCCCAGATTGCTGACCAGTTGCAGCACTACTGTGCAACCACGACTTCCGCTGATGTGCGCGGCCTCGCAGAAAAGCTGACTGCGGGGGGGCGGGTTGATCTAATTGATGACGCTTCGCTCTGGAAAGAAAAGGCGTCGAAGCTCATTATGAAGTGGCAGACTTCGCCAGTTGCCCAGGACATCCTGACTCACATCCTTGCGAAGCTCCACACCGAGTTCATGTTTAATGCTCGTCCGGCGATTCAGGACGGGAAATCGCGAGCCGATGTAGACGCGATAGTTATTAGCAAGGTAATTGAGCCGACTCACGCCATGCTGGGTGACAACGACCTCGCGTTGACCTACCTTGACTTGATGGGGCTGCTGTTCTACTTGGGCGGCAACTGCCACATTCGGTGGGACAAATGCTGATCTATCACCCCGCCTTCGACGCATACCACTGCGTGTTCCGAATGCTGGTGGTATCTGGTGTTGTGCCCACACTAGAGCTGGCCAAGCTTCGAATACTCGACTACTACATGTGCTTTCCTGCGGAGGTTGCCTTGATCCAGTTGCCGCAGGAACACACGGAGATTCGCAAGGTAGCGAAGACCATCAAGAATGAGTACCGCGGCCCCGTGAGCGCACATCGAACCTTTCGCGACATGGAGCCCATTCAGCATGCGGCAGCACGCCTGTTGGCCGCCTCGGGTGTCTTCGATTCCCGTCACCTTGAACTAGGAACTGTTTCGAGGACCAACAATGCGCTGCCTGATGACCTGCTGCAGGCCCAGGCCTTGGAACCCGCCAGCTCTGGCCCCGTCGCGGCGGTGAGCAACTATGTACTCCACAAGTTGAGCAGCCTGCCTCTATCGGGCCCTGGCGGCCTGAAGCAACGCACAGGATTGATGGAGCATCGCTATGACGTTGCTTAGCCCGACCCTCTCGGTCAATCACCTGGCGGTCTTCAAGGACGGCTACGTGGTTCTTGAAGTCAAGTTTCACAAGGGTCTGAACATCCTGAGGGGTCACAACAGCTCAGGAAAAACAACTACCTTGGACTTCATTGCCCACACGCTTGGCGCAGAGGATATTCCATGGAAGAAGGAGTCGCTGCTCTGCGACTATTCGATGCTGGACGTATCGCTCAATGGGCGACAGATAACGCTAAAGCGCGACGTGTCGGAGAACCGACAGCAGCCGATGCACATCTATTGGGGGCCGATGGCCGATGCGGTTCAAGCACCGGTGTCAGCCTGGGAACTGTATCCGTTTCGACGCAGCGCTAGCAAGCTGAGCTTCACGCAGACGCTCTTGCAAGCACTCGACCTGCCCGAAGCGCAAGGTGACGGCGCGTCCAACCTGACGATGCACCAGTTTCTTCGTGTGATGTATGCGGACCAGCCGTCGCTCCACAGTCCCATCTTCCGAGTTGACTCGTTCGATAGTGCGCTCACGCGAGAAACCGTGGGTAGCTATCTCTCGGGCGTCTACGACGATGGGCTGTACTCCGCCCAACTGAGTAGGCGAAATCTGGAGAAGGAACTCTCACTAGCCGAGTCAGAGCTTCGGAGCATATTCGCCGTCTTGGCTAAGTCCAAGCAAGATGTGAACATGGAGTTCTTTGGCCAGCAGATCATTGAGGCCGAGAAGCGGCGCACGGAACTCTTGGATGAGATTGCTCGGCTCAAGACGGAGCGCACGATTGCCAGCGACAAGCAACGTGCCACCGATGAAAGCGTTACTCGGGCGGCACTTGATGCCGCAAAGAAGGAGCTTGCAGCTGCCCTCGATTCGATTGCTCGCAAGGAGCTGGAACTCGCCGACTCGCAACAGTTCATCGAGGAGGTCAAGTCTCGCTTGAAGAGTCTGGACGAGTCGCAGACCGCACGCAGCTACTTCGGTTCGATCGCCTTCAACTTCTGCCCTTGCTGCTTGTCGGAACTGAAGGCTCCTGCCACTGGCTCGACTGACTGTGCGTTATGTAAGAGTCCAGCCGACGGAGTTGCTGGCGAGTCCCAGCTTCTTCGCATGCGGAACGAGCTGCTCGTGCAGTTGAAGGAGTCGGGTGCCATCACCCAAGCTCGTGAAGTTGACGTTCGCAACCTACGCCTTCGTGTACCCGGGCTGCGACAGACTCTGAGGGCGCTTGAACAGCGATATGTTGAGCTGACGGCGAATTGGTCGAGTGAGCTTGAGATTGCGCTTGAGCGAGCTTCGCGAGAGGTAGGTGCGCTGGACCAGGAGATAAAGAGCCTGTACGAGAACCAGCGGCTGGCAAGTGTGATCCGTGATCTGCAGAACCGGCGTGATGCGCTGCAGGCGCAGATGCGTGAACTAGACTCGATCATCGAGCGGCTGACTCATGCCCAAGAGAACCGGAAGGCTGAGGCGTTTCTTGCCATCGCCGAGGCGCTTAGTCGCCTGCTGAAACTCGACTTCTACCGGCAGGAGGAGTTCCGAACCGCAGAGCACGTCCAGTTCAGCTTCATTGACAACCAGGTCATAGTCGATGGCTCGGCCAAGTTCTCGGAGAGTTCGACCGCAGTGCTGCGGCATCTGTTTCACTTGGCACTACTCACCGCATCGACCAAGTTACCAGCAATGCGGTTCCCGCGCTTCCTGATGCTGGATGGCATTGAGGACGGAGGGATGGAGCTGGCTCGCGCGTATCGGCTCCAGGAGATCATCGCCGATGAGTGCGCTGGGTACGATGTGGACTTTCAAGTCATCGTCGCCACTTCGCAGATCGCACCGTCCTTGAACATCGACGAACTTGTCGTTGGTCGAGAGTTCACGGAGGATCAGCGTGCGCTGACGATCCGATGAGTCAGGCTGCCTGATCGTGCTCGGGTTGTGCCCCTTACGCCGTGCAAGGCGGCCTCGCTCAAGGCCGCAGCACGCTGCGCTCAGAGCAAACCAGTACACGCTTGGCGCCACGCGTCAGGGCGACGTATAGATTGCAGGCGTCCATCTGCTCAGGCTGCAGGATGACCACCACGTCAGCCTCCAGCCCCTTCAATAGAAGCGTGCTCCCAACCGCCCTGCGCGAGACTGGCCGGCCGTGGTGACGATTGCGCTCGCGAGCCTTAAGCACCGCTTCGAGGACGGTGCCACCTTCGGTGACGGCGCGCATGGCTGCCCGGCAGCAGTGCAGCATCTCCGGCCTGAAAACCCGTGCACCATCCTGCTCCTCAAGCTGTTGCAGCAGTTGAAGGGCTCCGCCTAGCGTTGGCCGCTCGGCGAACGCCAATGCCGACTGCTCTGCCGCGGATGGCGGATTCCTGGCCCGCGCACCTTGTAGCGTTTTGACGCGGCCAAGGAAGGTCGCCGCACCCACGCCAGTCATGAGGTCGCCCGCGAAATTGACTAGGTTCTCAAGTGCGTCTGCACGAGCCAGATCGAAGCGGCGAGCGAAGCTGGTCAGGTCCCCAAGGTCGACCGCCTCCACGGACGTAGCACCGCGCGTCTGGCTGGTGAACTGATGACGCCCCCGCGGGTTGCGAGCATCCCCAATGATGAGGACCGTCTCCTCGCCGACCTGCAGGCGCGTATGCGCTGCTGTACGGCGCCCTGATTCAGGGTCTGCCGCGTCTAGCCGGACCCACGCCAGACCGGCCGGCGCTGCGCCCAGATCGACACCGCGACCGGCCTGCAGTTCGGTTCTGGCGTGCAGGAGCCAACGACCCAGTTCCTCTGTGCCCGCGTTTATCCACCGCCAGGGCGTCGCAAGTTTCCCGATGGGTGGGAATCGAGGCGCAACATCCTCTCGCCAGTTGACCAGTCGGTTAGCTGCAAACCCGAAGATGGCTTGCATAGGGTCTCCGAGCACAACGGTCGACAGGTCATTGGCCAGCGCGTCGACGATGCCGTGCTGGACAAGGTTGCAATCTTGGTACTCGTCGACGATGACCCGCGCATATGTGGCCCGCAAAGGGGTTGACAGATGTCCAGCTCGCAGGAGTCCGAGGGCGGCGGCTCGGATGGCGGGGTAGTCGTTCCGTGGATCACCGATCTCAAGAATGCGCGGGTCGATGGCGCTGCGCATCGGGAACATCGCGATGAGGCGCATGACGAAGCCGTCTATTGTCGACACCCTGAACGCTGAAGAAGGCACGCCCGCCTTCTTCATGCGCTGGCGCAGCGCTGCCGCGCCGGCGTTGGTGTGGGTCAGGACGAGGACAGGCTTAGGCCCTGCATGCGCCACCAGCGTATCGGCGATGAGATGCGTCTTGCCGCATCCTGCGGGCGCGGTCACCGAGCCGCGGTCTGTCGCGAGGAGGTCAAGTTCAGGCGGCATGAATCCAGGCGCGGAACTTGTTGATGAGTTCCAGGAAGTCCGCATCGGCCGTATCCAAGTGCGGCCCGACGATCTCCGTGGCGACCTGCTGGAACGCGGTCACTGACTTGAACCAGCCCCCGCCCTTGGTCCTGGACGCAAGGCCAAGCAAGGTCTTGGTTTCGCCCGAGAACCCTTCTAGCACCAGTTCGAACTCCACGTCGTCCAAGCTGACCTTCCCGTTGGACTTCGACTTGATGTGGTCGTTGACCAAATCTCGACCAAGGTTCTCTATCGCGCAGGCGAGCAGCTCATTGATAGCGTC
Source organism: uncultured beta proteobacterium (assembly GCA_963788035.1). GTDB lineage: Bacteria > Pseudomonadota > Gammaproteobacteria > Burkholderiales > Burkholderiaceae_C > Rubrivivax. The sequence continues at coordinate 1,261,978 of CAWBFC010000006.1, read as the reverse complement.
GTCTGCCAGGCTATGGAACAGCTCATCCTCTAAAGCACGTCCAGGTCGCCAGGTGACCGATGAACCCCCAGCGTCGTGAAACGCCTGGACGACCTCGGGTGTCGGCGGCTTGTCGGCATCTGCCAGCACCAACACGCGATATCCCAGCTTCAGAAGCGCGCTGCCCCGCTCAAAACAACGGTCAGGTTCGCTGCCGCCCGTATCGACGTAGGCGCCACCCAGCGCGAAGAACGAGGTGAACCCCTCACCGACCCAGTACTGGTCCAGGCCGCGCCCGAATCCAACCTCTGACGCCCCCTCGCACACGACCACTGATCTGGCCAAGAACGCTTCGGCATCCTTGCGCAGCATCCCCTGAATGCCATCGACCGCACCGACCCGGCGGACGGTATGTCGGCCGCGGCGTTCACGCACAACAAACACTTGGTCGGCGGTCAGCTCCCGCAAGGCTACAGGGGAATGGCTCGTCATGAAAACCTGCAGGATCGGCGCCTCTTCCTTTGCGCCCAGTGAGTCCAGAAGCCGAGCTAGGCGATGAGGTTCGAGTCCGTACTCAACTTCATCCACCAAGGCGATGGACGCCAACTCTGCGGCTTCTCGTTGCAGGCCGGCAACAAGCAGCCGAGATGAGCCCGTCCCAAGGGAACGCAGTGGGATGCCCGCCTCGTTGTGCAGCGCAATGGCTCCGTCGCCGATGGACACCGAGTGAGCATCGAGGAGAGCCCTGGCCGAGGCGCCGACAGGTACGCCCAGGCGGGTGGCCACCGTCGTCACGGTTGCTAAGGTGTCCGCGAGCTGTGCGTGGGCTTGGTCGCCAAAGCTGACGCGGGCCTGCCGTGCTGCCGCCGCGAGCTGAGCGCCCAGCTCGGCCCGGTCGGCCGTTAGGCGATTGAGCACTGAGGTGCGGGACCAGGACAGGTTGCTATTCGCAAAGCTGCCGACACGCGCCGGAGCCAGCAGCGCCCGGTCCTTCCAGGCTAGCGAGCGTTCCAGCCCGTCGCGTTCTGCTCGTTCTGAGTACAGGCCCCAGATGGGCTCAAGGTCGGCCCCTACCGTGAGGCGAAGTGTCAGGACGGTTGCAATACCATCCCGCGGTTCGTCCTCTACTAGGCCGGTCTCCGCGTCGAACCCACGGATGAAATCGCCGTAAGCATCTAGGTTCAGCAATGCGTCGGGCAGGCCATCGAGAGTGGCTGAAACGAGGATGGGCTGGTTGACGTCCAAGTCGTGGAAATCCGTATCGCCGAACGTCATGCTGCGACGGGCACCTAGGCACAGGTCTATCGCGTCGAGGATGGTCGACTTTCCGCTATCGCCCGGCCCGACAAGGCAGTTGATGCCGGCCGAGGGCAACCATGACAGCCCACGTATCGAACGAAAGTTTTGGATTGCAAGATGGCAAATCCGGGCCATGTGTTCCTCCTGATGTTCTTCTCATGCCGGGCATCACATCACTACCTTGTCAGGGAGTTATCCGCCTGAAGGCGTTCCGCAGCCGGGCCGGGCACCCTGCCAGCAGTTCAGCCGCCGGTCGATATCGCGATCGACGAAGGTCAGGTAACGGGCCGAGCTGCAGCTCACCCCTTAGCCAAACGACCGGCCGAGATCAGTCTCCTTCGGCCTGTGGTCGGCGCCCTGACGAGGGTAACCGCGACAGCGCATGTGTTCGACAAGGGTGAACGGATCTGCTCATCGACGTGGCCCGACCGCAAGGCTCCTCAGCAGCGCCGCAGTCAAAGCGATTCTCGTAGGCTTGCTGCGGTTCGCAGATTGCCTACCGACCGTTCTCGACCGCGCGGATGAGTTCCGACGCGGGCTGCCCCAGCGCTCGCGCCAATCTCATGATGACGCCAAGCGTGGGTGACTTCACACCCCGCTCCAGTTGGCTGACGTAGGAGCTGTGCACTTGCGCGCGGTCGGCCAGTTCCTCCTGAGAGATGTCCAGTGCCTTGCGGTGGCGAAGCACCACTTTTCCGAATCGACTCTCTGCTGTTCCCACTTGGATGATCGTGGGTTGGCAGGTACTATCGTGCCAGAGACGATAGTGTCAGTTTTCGAGGTTCGGCATGCAGATCTCAGCATCACAGATGCCGTTTGGCGTTGACCCAATCCCGCTATGTCGCACGTACGAAGTCGTGCATCTAGCTGTACTTCGAGGCGTCAATGGCGGGCCACTGTTGGCAGCCGAGCACCACGTTCTTACATCCGTAGGCATGACCCAGGACGGGCAGCTCGACGTACTTGGGGCTTACCACGTCCTGGCGCCCAAGCGGCAATCCACGCACCACCTTGCCTCCGATCTCTTGGCGCGTGGCGTCAAACGTGTGGGCATGCTGATCGACGGTGGCTCTGCCAGCATGCGCGCTGATGTGCTGCGAGCCTTCCCTGATGCCTCGGCTGCCTCGGCCTTCCATCCGGTGGCGCAGATGGCGATCTCGGTCGCTTCGCGACGCTGCCGCACGGCAGTTGGCGCGGGGTTGGATCGCATTCGGCGCGCGCAGTCGCAAGAGCATGCGAGTGCGGTGCTGGACGCCTTGGCGCATTCCACGTGGCAGGGCGCTGCTGAGGTTGTGCAGATGTGCAGGGAGGCGATTCCGCAATGGCGGGCAATCTATGAGTTGTCCAAGCCTGCGCGCGCCCGAGTGATGCGCGGCGAGGACGCTGCATGGGCATTGCAGCAGGGGGTGTCCAGGGCCATGGCCCGACACTGCTTCTTCGAGAGTGACGAGTCGGCTGCGGCGTTCGCTGCGGCTTGGCTTGTGCAGGCCGAGGGGCGGCAGCGTAGGCGCATGGTGACCTTGCGATACCGCGAAGGTGTGGCGACGGCTCGGGCCTCCGGTTGAGGCCGTTCACAGACGGGGGGCGTGGCGATGTTCGACGACATCAAGGCGGTCTTCTCGCGGGTGCGAGCGGCGTTGCGGAGGCGCGGGCGCTCGCTGCACGAGGCGGAGGACTTGGCGCAGGAAGCCTGGCTGCGCATGTCCAGTCGTCTCGACGGCAAGACCGTCCCCAACCCGGAGGCCTACCTAATCCGAACCGCGATCAACCTCTCCATCGACGACCACCGGGCGCGCAGCGCCCAAGGCGACCATGCCGTGCTCGACGAATTGATCGTGGCCGATGTCGCGCCCGGCGTGGAAGAGCAACTGCTGGGCAAGGAGCGCCTGGACCGCATGTGGCAGTGCCTGGAGCGCATGCCCGACCGCACGCGCGAGATCTTCCTGGCGCACCGGGTCGCGGGCCGCACGTACGCCGACATCGGGCGCGAGTTCGGCATCAGCGAGTCTGTCGTGGGCAAGCACGTGGTGAAGGCGAGCACCTTGCTCGCATGCTGGATGGAGGGTTGGTAGGCCGTCTTGCCACGCTGCCCTGCTGTCGCTGGTGCCTTTGGGCCCGCCCCGACCGAACGGTTCGTCGCTTGTAGGGGTTCGCCTTTGGGCGCTCATTCGTGTCTGCTCTCCCTATGACGGAGGCCGTGTTCTGCAAGGGTCAGCAACTGGCCGCTCGTCGCCCGATCCGCCGCCTGCTACCCATAGTCCTTCCACAGGCCTACAGTGCCGCCTTGCGATTGACGTCGGCTAGCTTGGGAGGCAATTCCGATGGTCAGGAACTGGCAGGTCACGCTGGATGCGATGCGGGTGATGCTCTTGCGCCGTGGGCGCAAGTCTGAAGACGCCGATGATCTGGTGCAGGAGGCTTGGTTGAGGTTTGCGGTCTATCAGCGCGAGCGCGAAACGCCGGTCGCTTCTCCGGGCGCCTTTCTGGTGCGTACCGTTCTGAACCTGGCCACCAGCGCAGACCGGGCACGTGCCGTTCGTGGCGAAGAGCTTGCGGTGGATGAGCAACTGCTGGTGGATGCGTCGCCCAGTACAGAGGCGATCGTGCTGGCGCGCGAGCGGCTTGCGCGGCTGGATGTCTGCCTGGGCCGCTTGGGCAGCAAGACCCGGGCGATCCTGCTCGACATCCGGGTCGGCGGCATGAGCTACACCGAGGCTGCGGACATTCACGGCATCTCGGTCAGCGGGGTCGAGAAACACGTGGCGCAGGCGACGGCTCAAATCGCCCAGTGGATGGAGGGCTGGCGACAGTGAACAGCGAGGGCCGGCCCATCGACGAACCGGATGATCCTCCGCCCAAAGTGACGAGAGAGATCGCCGCGGAGGCCGCCGAATGGGTAGCCCGACTGCACGGCCCCGAACGCTCCCGAGAGATGGAACTGAAGTGCCTGCAGTGGCAGTCGCGGTCCGCAGCCCACCGGCATGCCTTCGAGCGGTGTACCGAGGTGTGGATGGAGGTGCCGAACGCGGCGCTGGCGGCCGGTTATGTGCCCACACCGCGGCGCACGCCTGAAGGTGGGGGGGGGGTGCACATGGCAGTCGCACGATGAAGCTGGTGGCTGTGGCGGCTTCTTGCGTCCTGGTTGTCGGCTCGATTGCCGTGGTGGCGCTCCGGCAGGACGGCACTGCCTACCAGACGGCCGTGGGCGAGGCCCAGACAGTGGTGCTGGCCGACGGCACGCGAATGTTCCTCAACACCGACACACACGTTCGGGTCGATCTCGGCTCGAAGCAGCGTTCGGTGAAGATCGAAGGTGGCGAGGTCGCCTTCGAGGTGGCCAAGGAGGTCGCACGGCCCTTTGTCGTGCGCGCTTCCGCGAGCGAAGTAGTCGCGCTTGGCACGGCGTTCTCGGTCCGCTTCAAACCATCAAATGGAGAGGCCGGCGAATCGCTGACGGTCACGCTGCTGGAGGGCAAGGTTTCCGTGCGCCCGGCTGCCGGCGGTGACGGCACTTCAATGGCGCCGGCGCAGACGCTGGTCATGCAGCCCGGGGAGCGCGTGCGGCTAGCCAAGGCCCCGGGCCGCAACGTGGCGACGCGCCAGGAACTCGACCACCCCCGGCTGGATCAAGTCACTGCGTGGAAGCGCAACGAGGCGGTGTTCGACAGGACGTCGCTCGGAGACGCCGTCGCGGAAATGAATCGCTACAGCAGGACGCCCCTGGTGCTGGTGGGCGACCTGGCGCGAGCCGAGTGGGTGGTCAGCGGCCAGTTCCGCACCGGCGACATTGCCGGCTTCGCGAAGGCGCTGGCAGCGCTGCACGGGCTGGTGGTCCAGGAACGCGATGGCCGCGTGGAGTTGTCTCAGGGGTCCTAGGGACTATCCCCAGCGTTCCGCCGCATAGCCGCTTCGTTATCCGTTGTCGATTGTTGGCAACGAAGAGGCAAGGACATGCAGAGCAAGGTGACGTTGCATCCCAGCAGGAACAAGGCCTGGTGGCGGGTACTGTGGGTGGCCTGGCTGCCCCTGCTGTTGGCGTTCGAGGCGCGGGGTGCAGATGCGCCACCCGCCGCGCGTTTCTCGATCCATCAGCCGGCGCAGCCCCTGGCCGCTTCGTTGACGGCCATCGCCAAGCAGACCGGCACCTCGCTGCTGTTTGACCCCACCGCCCTTGACGGTCGAATGGGGCGGCCGATCTCGGGACAGATGTCCGCTGCGGAAGCGGTTGGCAGGCTGCTGGAAGGAACCGGGTTTGTGGCGGTGGAGCGCGCTGGCGCGCTTGTTGTGAGGCCGGCGCTGCCTGTCGCACCAGCCGGTGTCGTTCCGGCAGCGCCTGCCCAGCCAACGTCGTCGACGGGGGGCCGCGCCCAGACTGCTTCCGCTGAGCGCCTCGCACAGGCTGGGCCATCGGCCGCGACGGACGCCGGGTCGGGCGCAGCGGCGCCATCGGTCAATGCGCCTAGCCCGGAGAAGGTGGAGATCACCGGGTCACGCCTGAGGCGCGTCGAGGCCGAGATCGCATTACCGGTGAATGTGTATTCGCGACAGGACATCGAGAAGAGCGGACAGCCTTCGATCGGTCAGTTCCTTGCCGGCCTCAACGAGGTGTCGATGGGGCAGGGCGAGGGCTCGTTCACGGGTGCTGCGCAAAGCCAGGGCACCGTGCAATTGCGTGGGCTTCCGCTGGGTTCGACGCTGGTGCTGATCAACGGCCGGCGCGTGCAGGCGGTGGGTTCGTCGAGTGGGAACTTCTTCAATCTCAACCTGATTCCGCTTGCGGCAGTGGAAAGGGTGGAAGTGGTGCCAGTGGGCTCGTCGGCCGTGTACGGTGGCGACGCGCTGGCCGGTGTCGTCAACATCATCTTGCGCAAGTCGATCGATGGCCAGTCGTTGAGCGCTCGGCTGTCGTCGGGCAAGGGGTTCAGTGACGGAAGCCTCTCCATCGCTGCCGGCGACAGCGGCGAGCGAGGTGGCTGGCTGCTGCTTGGGTCTTACAACAAGGCCACGCCGCTATTGATGAGCGAGCGCGAGTTCTTTCGGGACGCGGATTACAGGCGCTTCGGTGGCGTGGACGCAAGGGCACGCAACTGCTCACCTGGCACGGTCACCAGCAACACCGCCGCCAACCTGCCGGGGCTGAACTCCACGTTCGCGGCGATCCCGGCTAACACGCCTGGTCAGCCGCTCACCGTTCAGAGCTTTGCGGCGACGGCAGGGCAGGCCAACCTGTGCAGCAACTTCAGCGCCAACGGTGCCTCGGCGCTGTTTCATGGCAGCGAGTCGCTGGGCGTGCATGCCAGTGGCTATCGCAGCCTGTCCGACTCGCTCACCGGGTTCGGCGAGTTCACCTTCGTCAGGGATCAGGTTCGCGCCGAAGGCCTTGGTTTGAACCTCAACAACGTGTTGGTGCCCGCCACGAATCCGAACAACCCGTTCGGCGTGGCGGTTCGGGTCACGGCTCGCCTGGGCGCGGAGAACGGCCATGAGGCCTACACGCGCGACACCGACTGGCTGCGTGCGCTCGCCGGCATCCGCGGAGACATTGGCGCAGGCTGGGACTTCGAAGGCACAGTGTCCGTATCGCGAGATCAGGGGCAGCGCGCGCTTCTGAACAACACGGTGAACAGTGCGGCGCGCACCACTGCACTGGCGACCTCGAACGGCGCGGCGTCGCTGAACCCGTTCACTTCAGGGCGCGCGGCCAGCGACGAGGTGCTGAGAAACATCTGGTCGGATACAGAGCGTAAATTCTTTGGACGCCGCGTCATCGCAAGCGGCTTCGCACGAGGTCCCCTGTTCGAGTTGCCCTCAGGGAGCGTGGAGGCCATCGTCGGTGTCGAGGCGGCCTGGGACCGCTACGGCAGTGTTGCGCCGGACAGCAACTTCGTGAACGACCGAGACACGAGTGCGTTCTATGGCGAACTCCGGGCCCCGTTGTGGAGGGCAGATGGCGCTGGCGCCGGGCCGGGCTGGAGCCTGGCAGCGCTGACGCTGGCAGCGAGACGGGATCGGTATTCCGACTTCGGCTCCGCCGAAACCTATCAGGCCGGTCTCGAACTGCGCCCGACAAGAGCATTGCTGCTGCGTGCTTCCGCAGCCACGTCGTTCAAGCCGCCCAACCTCACGCAGACGCTGGTCGACGAGTTGACGAACCCGCTGGCGCTGGCGGGCGTTGTCGACCCTGCCCGGGGCAATGAACCGGTGACCAGCGGCGACTGGTTCCGCACGACAAACCGCAACCTGCAGCCCGAGACCGGCAAGGCTTTTGCGCTGGGTGCAGTCTGGGAGCCTGGTGAAGCGGCCGGCACACGGTTCGGCATCACAGCCTGGCGTGTGCGAATCGACGACCTCATCGGCGTTCTCCTCCCGCAGGCCATCGTCAACAGCGAGGCGCTGTTTCCCGGGTTCGTGACGCGCGGCCCCACCGTGGGGGGCGTGCCAGGGCAGATCACGCGACTGCTGCTGACCGAATCCAATTTTGGTTTCGTGGAAACGCAAGGTGTGGACCTGGAGGCGGCACGGTCCTGGAGCGGACCCATCGGCCGCTGGTCCTTGGCCGCGTCGGCGACACGTGCCACAAAGTATTCCGTGTCCATCGCGCCCGGTGCGCCTGTGGTGGAGCGGCTGGGCCGGCGCTTCGGCGACTACTGGGCACCGAAGTGGAAGTCCCGGCTGACAGCAGGTCTTGATGAAGGCAGTTGGAACGTGAGCGTCAGCAGCCGCTACGTCGGAACCTACAAGGATCTGGCGCCCAGTAATCAATCCCTTGGTGGCACCTGGATGCACGACCTGTCGGCACGCCTGAACCTGGCACGGCTCGGCATGAATCTGGGGCCGGCGAAAGCAGCGACGTTGTCACTGACCGTCATCAACGCCACCAACAAGCTGCCGGCGTATGCCAATGGCTCGCCGTACTTCGATACCACGCAGGGTGATTGGCGAGGCCGCTACGCCAGCGTCCGGCTCTCGGTCGACTGGTAGGCCAGACGCCCAAATAGTGCCGCTGCATTCGCGGAGGCATTGACCAGCCGTGCAGGCCACGGCGCCGGCCCAGAGCCGGTCCTCTACAGGAACTACAACCCATGTTTTCAGCAAACGCTGGAGGCCGCCTTCGTGCGGCCCATCGAAACCTCATCCTGGCCGTTCTTCAGCCGATCATCGTCATGGCCGTCACGACTTGCAGCAATGTGGCCGCAGCCTCGGAACCGGGGCCAAACGTCACGGACATTGTTGAGTTCACGCGCATCCTGGCGCCCGCACGCTCCGACGAAGAGCAGTTGCGACAGCAGGTATCGCCCGACGGCACACGTGCGTTCATCCTGACAAAGAGAGCGAACACGCGTACTGATCGAAACCACTACGAGATCCTGCTACTCGATTTGCGGCCGCAGCGACTTGTCGCTGGCCGCTACGAGGCGCCTGTGTCCGTGGCGTCGCTGGAGCCGGAGGTTGACGACAACTCCGGCTACCCGTCGGTGACCGACTTGCGTTGGGCAAACAACCGGGTGATCGTGTTCCGGGCGCGACTGCGAGATGCGCTGCACCAGGTGTTCCAAGTGGATACGCTGACGCGCGTGTTGACGCAGCTGACCTTCTCTCCAACGGGCGTGATGTCGTTTGCCGCCTCGGAGGATCTGCGCACGGTGCTCTATGTGGCGCAGCAAAGCAACCCGCCGGTGGCCGAGGGGCGGCGCAGCGTGGTGGTCGCCAACCAGTCGTTGTGGAGCGTCATGCACGGGCAGAACGACCTGAATCTGCAGACCCGCAAGTACCGGTACTTCGCGGTTGATCGCACCAACCCCCGCAAGCCGCGCAGTCTCGGCGAACCCTTCGCGCTGATCAGTGTTCGTCCGCTCATCAGCCTCTCCCCTGATGGCCGTTGGGCGGTGCTTCCCTACAACGAGCCTGAGCGGCACGTCGAGTGGATCAAGCGATATCCGCTGGTGGCCGAGGCGGCGGGCAAGGTGGGGGTCAACGTGCTGGTCGATCCGCTGCACTACTACTCGCGCCCCAGTGGCTATTTCCCGATGAGGATGCTGGCCTACCGCCTGTCCGACGGAAAACCCCAGGACATCGTTGATGCACCCGACAGTGGCGGCGCGGAACAACCGCAGTTGCTGTGGCTGGGGCATGGCCGCTCGCTGGTCATTGCCGGCACACATCTTCCGTTGAAGGGCGACGGCAGTGCCACGCCCGGCACCGGCGCGTACATCGTCGAGTACTGGCCGGACTCCGGGCGTTGGCAAGTGATCGCAGCAGTAGCCGGACGCGTGAAGGCGGCCAAGACGCAGTCGCAGGACGGCTTCTCTGTCACCGACGAGGGAGGGGAGAGGGCCTTCACGCGGCGTGCCGACGGAGCCTGGCAAGAGCTCGGTTCGGCGGCTGCTGCGCCGGGCCCATCTGCAGCATCCGAAGCACCTGCGTGGTCGCTGCGCATACTGCAGACCCTGAATCAGCCACCGGAGATCGTTGCGGAAGGCCCGACGGGGCGCCTGGTTCCGTTGACCCGTCTGAACACGCAGGTGTCACCCGCCTGGGGTTCGATGCGGCCCTACAGCTGGAAGGATGCCAAAGGCCGCCAGTGGGATGGTGGCTTGCTGGTGCCTGCCGGATTCCAGCCGGGGAACCGGCGCGCCCTGGTGATTCAAACCTATGGGTTTTCACCCACGACGTTCTACCTGGATGGTTCGAACGAGAGCGAGGGCTCGACGAGCGGCTTCGCTGGGCGCGCTTTCCTTCGGGAGAACATCCTCGTGCTGGCGTTTCCTCGGCGAGCGACCACCCACGCGCCCAGTGGCGAACGGGAAGAGACAGTTGCCTTTGCGGACGGCGTGCGAGCAGCCATCGAGGCGCTGGTGCAGGAAGGGCTTGTTGACCGCGACCGCGTCGGCATCATGGGATGGAGCCGGACAGGCGAGCGCGTTTTGAACCTGATCACGTTCTCTGACGTGCCTATCCGGGCCGCCACCTTGCTGGATGGCGATGCGAACACGCTCTTCTCTTCCATCCTGAGCTACGCCTACTACGATGGCATCACCGCTCGCAAGGAGCGCACGAATGGCGGCCCGCCTGTGGGTGAGACCATGGCCAGATGGTCTCGCAATGATCCCTCGATGCACACGGACTGCATCAAGGCGGCCGTGCGCATCGAGAAGTACGGGCCCGCGGTGACGAACAACTGGGACATCTATGCCTTCATGCGTCGCCAGTACAAGGCTGCCGAGATGATCGTGATGCCCATGGGGGCGCATGGCCTGCACACGCCGAGCGAGCGGATGTTGTCCCTGCAGGGGAACGTCGACTGGTACCGGTTCTGGCTGACCGGGGGTGAGCGCACGCAGCCCTATCTGCTCGGAGAGAGCGACGAGACATTGCGCGAGCAGTACCGGCGCTGGCAGCAAATGGCGGAGCTGAAGGCAATCGACGACGCCAAGGCGGCGTGCACCCGGAATGCCGAAGGCTTCTAAGCGCTTTGACGCCGACCGCTGAGCCCGGGCGGGGCAGCGGTGTGGTCTGCCTGCAGGTCGCACATTCGGGCGTATGTGCCTGCAAGTTGCAGCAGTTCCTGATGGGTGCCGAGCTCGGCAATGCGCCCCCCCTGGAGGACTGCAATCGTCTCCGCGCACCGCGCCGTGGCCAGCCGGTGGGTGATGAGGATGATCGTGCAGCCAGCGCAGATTGTGGGCAGGTCGCGCACGATGTCTGCCTCAGTGCTGCTGTCCAGGGCCGAGGTCGCCTCGTCGAACAGATAGACCTGTGGCCGCTTCAGGATGGCGCGCGCGAGCGCGATACGCTGGCGTTCGCCCCCGGAAAGCTTGAGGCCTCGCTCGCCGACGCGGGTGGCGTAGCCCGCAGGCAGCAAGCGTACGAAATCGTGGACTCGCGCCGAGCGGCATGCGCGTTCGATTTCCGCGTCCGTCGCCTCTGGCCGTCCGATGGCGATGTTCGCCGCGATCGTGTCGTCGAACAGCATGACGTCCTGCGATACATAACCGATCATCTGTCGGATGCCGGCCCTGTGGAGCTGTTCGCTGGGCAGGCCGCCGAACAGGACTTGGCCCGCGTCAGGTTCGACCAGGCGGAGCAGAACTCTGGCGAGCGACGACTTGCCCGAGCCGCTGGGTCCGACGATGGCCATGCGCGTTCCGGCGGGGATTCGCAGCGAAAGATCGTTCAGGACCCGCGGGCTTCCCGGATATGCGAGTTGCAGCTTGATCAGGTGGATGTCGACGGGCCCCGATGCGCACGCAGGGCAGGGGGCCGCGCTGGAATGCGGGGGGCCAGCGTCTTCCACGGGATAGCGCAAGAGCTCGAGAGCCGGGCCGGCGAACTCGACGGCCTGGGTGATGTCACGTACCACTGCGCCGATGGTTTCAATGGGGCGCACCAACTGCAGCATGTAGACGGTGGCGAGAACGAAGCCGCCGATGCTGAGCGTGCCTTGCTCGACCGCTCGGACTGCGATGACCAACGAAGCGGCGACTGCGGTTCCGAACACCGCCGCCACTGACAAGCCCAGTCTCGCTCGCTGTCCATGCAGCCTGGACCAGTTGTGCTCGAGCGCGGTGGTCGCGGCGCCGTAGCGCCGGTGGGCCGCAGCCTTGGCGTTGAAGCACTTGATGGTTTCGATGTTGAGCAGGCTGTCTGCCAGCGTGGCGTGGGTAGAGATTGCACTGTTCGCCACCTCCTTTCCCTGCCGCCTGATCCGGCACATTCCTTTGCGGAACACCCAGGTGTAGGCAAGGGCGCTGGCAAGGAAGGTGGCGGCCAGCGCCGGCTGGCCCAGTTGGCCCAGTACCACCATCGCGGTGCCGATTTCAATGAGGATGGGAAGTGCCTGCAGCAACTGGGTCATGACCGATTGGCACGCGGCCGATCCCTGGCTCAAGGTGTGCGCGAGCGCGCCAGTCTGCCGATTGAGATGGAATGCGGCAGGGAGGTCCAAAACGTGGGCGAAGAACCTGCGGCTCAAGTGACCTTGCATGCGCTGTTCGGCAGGGCCGAGCAGAAGGGGGCGGAGTTCGTTGAGCAGCCGTCCAGCGCACAGGGCGGCGATGTAGGCCGCAGAAAGAGCCAGCACGGTGCGGCCCGCGCCTGGATCGCTGGCGCTGGCCAGGGTATCGACCAGGCCCTTGAGGGCCAGCGGCGCGAGCGCGGCAAGGAGGCCAGCCGTGGCCACCAGGATCGAAACGGCAATCAAGCGCGCTCTGATGTCCCGGTCAGCTTCTGCCAAAACCAGGCGAAGCACATCCAGTGTGGTCGTGGCCGAGGGCATTGCGGTGCGCTACGCAGTCCGGGCTCGTCTGGAGGTCCATCGTTGCAGCCAGGCCTCGATCGCGAGGAAGAAGTGAATCTCTCCAACCTCTGATGCGCCTGGGTTGACGCGGTGCGACAGCGCGGATTCCGTGGCCGCGCGATCGAGCATGCCCCGGCGCATGAGTTCGCCGTCGAGCAGCATCTGCCGCGCGAAGTCCGCGTTCGTCGCCAGTAGGGTATCGATGTGCTCGTCCATCCCGCCCTTGGTCCGCCGCTTGACTATCGCCTCGGGGATCTGACCTTCGAAGGCCCGTCGCACGAGACCTCTGCCCCGCCCGCCGTACGCCAGAACGAAGGTGGGCAGCTTCAGGCACAGCTCCATCAGCGGCTGGGAGAGCAGGGGGTTCACCAGTTCAGGTGCCCGGCCGCGGGCGAAGGGGTCGTAGTAGCCGGCAGAGTAGGCCAACTGCTGCACCTGCATCAGCTTTCCCATCGGCAAGGCGCTTGGCGCAATGAAGCTGGGGTGCACAAAGCCCGCTGGACTTCGGGCGCGCAGCCGCACCTGGTCCGTGACCAACACCCGGTGAGTCGGCAGACCCAGGGCGGGTGGCAACTTGCGAAACCGGTCCGCGATGGCGAACCTCGCGGCTCTCCAGGCCGATACCTTCCCGAGCCGCGCGGCGTCGAGCATCGCGGCGGGAAGACCGGCGTCAATTCCGCGCAATCGAAGGTAATCGGCTGCTGGCCACCATTGCCCAACCTCGAAGAAGAGCTGATCACCGCCCGCGCCAGTGAACATCGCGGTGGCGCCGACGACGTTGGCGACCTCGGCGTCGGTGCTGGACGTTGTCCGACCCAGGTAGTGCTGAGGGATTGGCGTTCGTGCGACATCAAGGACGCGCTCAAGCTGGAACGGAGACTCGCGCTCGCATTCGATGAGCTCGTACCCGAACTGGCTGGCGGCCAGACGGGCGTACGACCGTTCGTCGCTTCTGAAGCCGACTGAGTGGTAGTTGAGACATGTGATGCGAGCGCTGGCACGGACTGCTGAGAGGCATGAAGCCAGGATCGAAGAATCGACACCACCGGACAGGCGCAGCAAGATCGGGTCGTAGCAACTGGCCCAGGCCTGGACGCAGGTGTTCACGGACTCGCGCAGCGCGGCCATGGCTTCTCGCGGCTCAAGGCTCGCAGTCTGGTTGGCAACGACTGCCGCATCCCATGCCAGCTGACCTGCAAGTTCGCCAGTTCGCTCCAGGGTGGCCCGTTCACCGGCAAGGATCTGCGCCACCCCGTGCAATGCCGTGCGGCGTCCTGTCAGGTCACCGAAGGCCAAATGAGCCGCCAGGCCATCCCTGGAGACATCGGGAACGGGGATCTGTGGCAGCAAGCCGAGCACGTCTTCGAGCCAGGAGAAGACGATGGTCACGCCACCGTGGTGTAGGCTGAAACAGGGAAGTGCTCCACTGGGATCCCGCAGCACGTGCAGGGCACCGTCCGCCGCTTCGAAGAAGGCCACGTACCTGCCCCAATAGCGCTCCAGCAGCGCGCGTCCTCCCGATTCGGCAACTTCGTCGGACCTTGCAAATTGCTCGGCGACCCGTTCCGTGCTCGTGTGGACCTCATAACGATCGAAGAGCCGGCCCACCACCACGCCGCGCGCGCCGTGCAGTGGGTAGGCCTGATTGATGCCGGCGCCTGTGCCGGCCAGGAACACTTTCAAGCGCGCGTGCTCGAGCGCTGATTCCCATGCCGGGTCTGCGCCCAATGATTCGCCACAGGCATGGGCCAGCGCAGCAGCGACGGCAACCGTCGGCTCCCACGCAAGCGCGATGTAACGGAACATGTTGGAGTCGCTACACGACAAGGATCGGCGTGAACCGCTGGACGCGGTCGTGGAAATCGTTCAGTACCTCGTCGCCGTCCTGCACCCACGAGTGGGCTCGGAAGGGTTGGATTGAAACGCCGATGACCCAGTGCGCGCTCAACCCCTGACGCGCCAGAAATGTCATCAGTGCAAGGGAGTCGAAGAGGCACTTGTCCCTGGACGAGAAGGTCAGTGGCCGCAGTCTGTCGAAGACGGCGACCGCGCGCGCCAAACGACTCGCACGATCGGCCCCTCTGCACTCGCAACGAAGGAGTCGGGCGTCCATCGACTGTGTGATCGAGCGCAGCGTCCGGCACCGAAGCCAGAAAGCTGCCAGCGCGATGGCCAGAAAGAACCGGTAGAGGTCCAGGAGCCGGATGGGCAACTCGCTGGCGTCGCCGTGAACCTCCATGGAGGCAACGGGCAGGGGTATCTGGCGTTGTCGGGGCGGGGCCGCACCTGGTCCGGAGGTCAGGATGTGCGCCCCGACCAACTTCGCCGCGAGGTCGCCATTCTCACTGGCCTGCCGGATGGGCCTCGTTGCGTCGCCAGACGGGATGGCATCCACGATGGCCTCCGCAACGATTCTGGCGTGCGCCCCGCTCAGGCCAAGATACCGGTCGCGGCTGAGGTCGAGCAGCACAACCTGGTCTTCGATGACACAGGCGCGCATGTGATCGGCGAGGCGAAGCCGGGCTTGCACCTTGGTGTTGTCGTGATTCATTGCTTGACCATGGAGGCAGCCCGTCGCGGGCGATTGGGCCAACACCCGCGCACGAGGCGCGGGTGTCGGCCCGGCCAGAGCCTGTCTCAGCGACGGGCGGTCAAGCCTGGTTCACGGCTGGTCGAACTCGCCGTAAATCAGGCCCGGGCTGTCCTCGGCGGGGCGCAGGACGTTCCAGCCCTTGGTTTCTTCCTTCGCATCACCCAGATCGATCAGTTCGAGGTCCTTGTCCATGATGGACTCCTTGCAGTGGTTGAAGAACGCAATACCCGAGGCAGTCAAAGCCCTCGGGCGCCCCAACAGTAGGCGTGACCCTTGGTGCCGGGAAGGTGCTCGGTGGAGTGATGTGAAGCGTTCGGCGCGTGACGCTGGGCCTCCGCGCAGGGCGGAAGCCACTCAGATCATTTCAACGGCCAGACTCAATGACCACGTGGCCATTCGGTAGCGAGCAGGCTGACGTGTCCGCGGCGCAGCCGAAGCTGCCTCGGATTGCAGCAGTAACAAATCTCAGGTGAGGTTTTGCAGGGCCTGAAGCGTCAATAGGTCATGGAACCCGATGACGCCCCAGAGCCAGCCATTGCTCCTGGCCATTCAACGTGGCACCTGCACTGGCAGGCAGCGGTCGGACAGACCTTTCTTCCGAACCCGGCGCTGGCCGAGCGCATTCGTGATCGCCTCGTCGCTGCACACATGCGCCGTGGGCGCGTCCTGGTTGACTACTGCATCCTGCCCACGGAGATCCACCTCATCGCGGACATCGCCGAAAGCGACACGCCGGGCGAAATCGCGGGCGCCATCGGGAACGTGATCGCCCGCTGGGTGCGCGAGGCGGGGCACGTGCGCAGCCCTGTGATGGGCGGGCCGTTCCACTCGCGGCTCATCAGATCGGATGAAGACCTCCGCCGCGAGATCCGGATGCTGGCCTGGCGCCCTGTTGTTCTTGGCTTGTGCCGGGGGCCGACGTTTTATCCGCACGGCGCACTGCGGATCTCGCTGGGCCTGCGCCCGGCCGCCGGCTTCGATGCCCGGCCAGCGTTGCGGCTGTTCGGGGACAGCACGACCAAGGCGCGTCTCGTGCTGAGCCGCTGGGTCTCCCGGCGACCCTCCGACCTTGACTGGCGGTCCTGGGAACTGGCACGCGGTCTGACATTGGCCCCCAGCCATGGAGGGCCGCAGCCGAGAGGGTTTCGCGAGGTGAAGACAGGCGAGGCGGCGGCACTTGTTGCGTTGGCCGGCAAAGGGGGCATTGACGCCGCACTGGGCCTTCTGGTCGACTGGGTCTCCTGGAGGCTCGGCGTTGCGGGCGCTGTCGACTTTCGTAAAGGCCAGGAGGCACACGCAGTGCGTGGACGTGCCATCGTGGCGCGGCTGGCCGTCAAGCACGCCTTGTGCTCCGCCGCGTTCGTGGCCCGGTACTTCGGCAAAGCGAAGGCCACGTTGAGCGAGCAAGTGAGCGCGAGCCGCAAGCGCGAAGCAGACACACATCTCGTCTCTTTGCCGATGGCTCGCATCCTGGAGGAGATCGCGACGGTCAAGGCGACGCGTACCGACAGGCCGTATGCCGAAGACGGCTCTACCGAACGTCGGTGAGGTCGTTCCTCTGCCTTTAGATGCAGCATTTGCTGTCGCCAGTGCGAGGCACAGAGCAAGTGCTGTCGAAACGGTGCCTGGAGTTCGGTGGAGCAAGCCTGTTTACTTGATGCTGCAGCCGGAGCATCTTGCAGACTGGCATCGCTGCATGCGCGCGTGAGGTCGCACTTCAAATAGGTGCTTGGTGCTCTTGGCGCAGCCACGGCATGCCACTCATGTTGGAGGTAGTCCATGCCCGCAGAGCCGTTTGAGGAACCCAGGATCGAGGCGGTTCGTTCGATCGAGATGCTGCGATCAGTGCTCGACGGCGACACCTACGAAGTTGTTGCCCGCCGGGCGGGTGTCACCCGTACCGCCGTAGAGCGCCGCATCAAGACCGTGGCAGTGCAGTTGAGCCAGCGCGTGGGCATTGAAGGTCTGAACCGTGATGCCACCGCATTCGTCCAGCGGCTGCGCCAGCATCGCGTGGCGATCCTGGCAGCGCTGGACGATTTCGAGCCTGCGGAGCGGTTCGGCCCGCGCACAAGCCGGGTCGTGTCCAACGAAGAGATTGCCCGGGCTGCCCAGCGCATCAAGGGTCGCAGCAGCCGGCCGTGGCATGACCAGGCGCTGTTCTATCTGCTCTTCGCAACGGGGGCGCGTCCGCTGGAGATCGCCCGTCTGGAGGTACGCGACTACTTGAACGCGGATGGCAGCGTGAGGGTCGCGTCCGAGATGCGGGCCGAAGCTGCCATCTCTGGCCGGGTCCGTCCGCTGTACTTCACCAGCACGCGGCTGGATTCAGTGCTGGATCAGTATCTGTCGGAGCGTCGTGCGCAGCGCTTGGGTCTTGGCGAGCCGGACGCCTATCGGGGGCTCGATCCGAACAGCCTGCTTTTCCTGTCGCCCTCTGGAGAAGGGTTCAGGATCACGTCGTATGGCGAAGATGGGCAGCGTCGCCACCTGTGCCGGCCGATCCTTGAAACCTATCGCAAGCTGTTCCGCTATGCAGAGCTGCGCGGCGTGACACCGCTTTCTGTGCGCCTGACCCTGGCTTCGCGCCTCTACGAGCGTGGGGGCGATGAAGAGCATGTCGGGCTGGTGCTGGGTATCAGCGCACGCAGCGCGGTGCGGGAGCTCTTCCCGAGACCCAGACCAACAATTCCTGAACTGATGCGGGAAGTGGTCTGACGGCGTCGGTGCCTCGATGGCATGCACCGGCGCTCGGGCGGACAGCGGATCCAGTGCCTGCGAAATCGACTGGCACTCAGAGGCGCGCTACCATCTCCTCCGAGCACGGGTTTTCCGAGCTCTCCTGCTTTTCCTCCCTGAGCAGGAGCCTGGCCGTGATGACAGCTGCCAGGCTTGGCGCCTCGGCTTCACGGCCCGGGCGCTCTTCTTTTTGCTGAGCCCGGCGCGGGAAAGAAGCCCCACAGCCTGGCGGCCGTGGGGTGAAGTCAGTCAGGCTGCTTCGCACAGCTCTTCGGTGTCTATGCGGGCCGTACCGGCCTCGTCCTTGTCCAGATCAAGCTGTTTGAGCAGCTCTCGCTGCCGGCCAATCCGGTCCATCAAGCGGCTCTCATGCTCGAACGGACGCTGCAGCTCCAGCCGGATGTCGTCCAGCCGCTTGCGCCGGACCTCCAGCTGGGCTTCGCCCGCGGCGTATTGCTTCGGAATCGATGCCAACAGATCGACCAGTGCCGCCACAAGAGCCGGCCCCGTCTGGTAGGGCGTCGCCTCGTAATTGCAGGCGCCTGCCAGGTACAGGTTGGGTACTTCCTCTCCCGGTGCAGCCCGCACGCCCAGATCGAAGCCTCCGAAGCGGCCGACGATCTGTTCTATCTCGCGGCCGCCTGCGCGGCGCTCGTCCCTGATCCCCTTGATGATTCCTCGCAAGGTCTCACCGACGGCGTCGGCCCCGGCGATGCGCCGTCCCGCCACTTCCACGCTCAGCGACTGCAAGGTCTGCGGTTCGATGCGCGCCACGTCTTCGGCATACAGCGCGACCTTGCGCTGCTGTGCCTCGATCATCATGGGCAGCCTGCCGACCTCGCTCTCGTTGGCGTAGCGCTGGTTGCGCCACACCGAGAACAGCGTCGAGAGCCTGGCCACTTCCGCGTCCACGCCGGCCTTCTCGATGACCAGCGGGTTGCCCGATGCCAGTGCCTTCACTTCGGCGTATGACAGCGCCGCCAGTTCCACGTCTTCCAGCGACCGGATGCCCTTGTCGCCCTTCATCACTTGAGCGATGAACCGCGCCTTGGTCTCCAGCGTCTGCCACATGTAGCTGTCGAAACTCCCCTCGGTGACGTAGCGGAATATCTTCACGTCCTCGCACTCATTGCCCTGGCGCAGGATGCGCCCCACCCGTTGCTCCACGTCGCACGGGCGCCAGGGTGCATCCAGGTCATGCAGGGCACACAGGCGCGTCTGCACATTGGTGCCGATGCCCATCTTGGCCGTCGAACCCAGCAGCACGCGGACCCGCCCCTCACGCACCGCCTTGAACAGCGTGGCCTTTTGCGCGTCTGTATCGG
Source organism: uncultured beta proteobacterium (assembly GCA_963788035.1). Taxonomy (GTDB): domain Bacteria; phylum Pseudomonadota; class Gammaproteobacteria; order Burkholderiales; family Burkholderiaceae_C; genus Rubrivivax. The sequence continues at coordinate 1,242,747 of CAWBFC010000006.1, read as the reverse complement.
CGTCATGCACGAAGGCGATTTCTCTTTCTTCGACGCCCGCCTCGATCAACCGCGCCTTGAGATCGTCGTAGACGCTGAAAGCCTTGCCCGCCTTGGGCGACGACATGTCGCAGAACACCAGCTGCGCGCCGTGGAACGTATGACTGCGCTCGCGCACCGCCAGCACCTCCCGCAGGCATGCGGCCACCTTGCCGCTCTCGTCGAACGGCGCGTTCGCCGCTACCAGCCGGAAATCCAGCGCAGCCTTGCGGCCGTCGGTGGTGATGGCCAGCATGTTGTCGTCCTGCGGCTTCACGCGGCCGCTTCGAATCGCCTCGGCGCGCTGCACCAGCGTTTGCACGAAGGCCTTCAGCGCCTTGCTGGCCGGGCAGGCAACGATGCGTGGCTTGCCGCCCCTCAGCTTGGGTACCGGCAGCTTCAACATCTCTGCGGTGCGGATGTCGGCCACTTCGCCGAACACCGCCATCAGCTCCGGCACGTTGATGAAACGTGCAAACCGGGTGTGCATGCGGTAGCCGCTGCCGTCCGGTGCAATCTCCAGCGCGGTGACGCTTTCACCGAAGGTGGCGGCCCAGGCATCGAACTGCTGCAGGCCCAGCTCCTCCAGCCTTCGCGGCTGCAGGTAGCGCATCATGGTGTGGATCTCCGCCATGGTGTTGGCCACCGGTGTGGCCGTCGAAAACACCACGCCGCGATGAACATTGCCGTGAAGCTTCATCGTGTAGCGCGTCTTCAGGTACAGATCGAAGGCGCGTTCAGAGTTGCTCATCGGCAGGCCCGCCACGCGGGTCATCTTCGTGAACCGGTACAGGTTCTTGTGCAGATGCGCTTCATCCACGAACAGGCAGTCGATGCCCAGTTGCTCCCAGGTCAGCAGGTCGTCCTTCTTCTTGTCGGCCAGCAGCTTCTCCAGCCGCACCGCCCATTGCTTCTTCATGACCTCGAGTTGCTTGACGATGCGGTTGCTCCGGTCATTGCTCCTCTCGGCCCTCACCGCCATCTCGATCTCTGAGATGATTTCCTTGATGAACGACTCAGTGAATTGCGGCGACACCTTGATGCGTTCGAAGCTCGAATGCGTGATGACGACCGCGTCCCAATCTCCCGTCGCGATGCGCGACACCAGTTCCCGCCGGCGGTCGCCTTCGAGGTCTTCCTTGCCGGCCATCAGCACGGCGGCGTTCGGATAGAGGCGAACAAACTCGGCCGTGTACTGCGCAAGCATGTGGTTCGGTACGACATGGCAGGGCTTGTTGACGAAGCCCAGCCGGCGCAACTCCATACCGGCTGCCACGCACACTGCCGTCTTGCCCGCACCTACGACGTGAAACAGCCCCGTATTGCCGGACTGCACGACACGCCAGATGGCGTCCTTCTGGTGCGGGTGAAGCTCGAAGCAGCGGGAGAATCCCGGCAGCTTCAGGTGCGCACCATCGAACTGCCGCGGCCGGGTGGCGTTGAACAGGTCGTTGTAGATGCGGCAGAGCTTTTCGCGCCGCGGCGCATCGTCGAAGGCCCAGAGCGCAAACCGCTCTTTGATCAGGCCCAGCTTCTCGCGTGCGGCCAGGGTCTCATCGGGGTTGACGATGTACTTGTCGGTCTCGGGGTCGCGGTCGCGGACCGTCGGCACCTGCACGTTCAACGCGCACTGCAGCAGTTCGATGGCGTTCATGCGCGACGTGCCGAACTCTTGCGTCACCTTGACGTTCTGGCGGGCGTCCCAGTCGCGGTAGCGCACCGACCAGGCTCCGGCTTGCGCCGAGTAGGCGACTTCGCAGTCTTTCAGCTCCAGAACTTCCTGGACAAAGGCCTCGACTTCAAGTGCCGGGATCCAGACCGCCCCGAGCCGAGGCTCGATCGCAGCCGGCAGCAGGTCTTCGGGTTGGACCTGTTCCAGCGCCTCGATGTTGCGGCGGCAGCCCTCACCCGACAGCACGGCCTGCTTCAGCTTTTCCTTGACATTGCCCGACAGGTACTCGTCGGCCGTCTTCCATTGCTGGTCTTGCGGGTCGAGGAACACCTGACCGGCTTCGGCCAGTGCGTCCAGCACCGCTTGTGCCGGTGCCGACAGCAGCCGCGCCATGTAGGCCGGATCGACCCGCCCGCGCCACTGCATGGACGCAGCCAGGGCTTCGGCAGGCTCACCGGCGACTGCCGGTTCCACCACACGCGCGACCGTGCGCCGCGTGAACAGCGCTGCCTTGCTCGCGCGGTCCGACTCTTCGTCGTAGTGCTCCAGCGACAGCAACAGCGGATAGTCCGGGTCGCGCCTGAAAGCCAGTGCGTTGGCCCGTGTGGACAGACAGCCGTGCCTTGCGACATAGCGGTCGTAGGTGCCGTTGAGCATGGACCGCAGATACGCAAGCCTGGCGTCCCCTTCGTCGTTCAACTGGGCATCGAGCAGGGCACGCGCCTGGTCGCGGATGGCGCACAGGCCGACGATTCGGGCTCGCTGCGTGGCGTTGAGCTGCTCATGCACATCGACCATCTCCGCGCCTTCGACGCGGTGCACGCGCCCGTGGTGAAGGCGGTAGCTGCCAGGCCTGGCGGCGCTGTTGGACGGCACAGCCGTGCGTTCCGCGTTCTTCCCCGCAACCGCTGCCCGGTACAAGTCCTTTGGCAGCAGAGCGATTCGCTTCGGCAGGGCCTCAGCCAGTGCGCCGTCGAAAACCGCCGTCGGCACAGCTTCGTAGCCATTGCTCTCTGTTCTGATGCTGCCGATACAGAACGCCGGATGGCTCGCGTACCAGGCATTGATCTGAAGGTAACGCTCGTAGCACTGCGGGTGGCGCAGCGCCTCGGGCACGACGGCCAGCTTCATCCACTCGCTGCCGACCGCTTCCCCCGCTTGCCGCTTGCGCAGGAACAAGATGTCGGTCTGCACGTCCGTGGAGGCGATGTCGGCAAAGGCCCCTTTGGGCAGCCTGATTGCTCCCAGCAGGTGGGCTTGCGCACCGATGTACTGGCGGGCCGCATCGTCCAGGGCATCCATCGTGTAGCTGGTCGTGATGAAGCACACCAGCCCGCCGGGGCGCACCAGGTCAAGGGCGCGGCCGAAGAAGTAGTTGTGGATGCTGAAGCGGGCGTAGGCCCGGTTGCTCAGGTCGGCGACCTTGTACTTGCCGAAGGGCACGTTGCCGATCACCAGGTCGAACCAGTTGTCGGGCAGCGGCGTCTTCTCGAACGGTGCGATGCGGACATCGACACCGCCGGGCGCGTACAGCACCTTGAGCATCTGCCCGGACAGGCGGTCGATCTCGATGGCCGTGATCTGGCTGCTCTCGGCCACGCCGCGAGGCATGGCGCCGATGAAGTGGCCGATGCCTGCTGCCGGTTCCAGGATGCGACCGCCGGTGAAGCCGAAGCCTTCGATGGCCTGCCACATTGCCTCGATCACGTGGATTGGGGTGTAGTGGCTGTTGTTCACCGAAGCGCGGGCGGACTCGTACTCGTCGTCGCTCAGCAGGCCACGCAGTTGCGTGGCCCGTCGGGCCCAGGCCTTGTCGTCGCTCTCGCAGTTGAAGCTGGCCGGCAGGCCGCCCCAGCCGGTGTAGCGCACGAGCCTGCTGCGCTCGGCCGCGAAGGGTGGACGATCCTGGCATTCAACATGCCGCAGCGTGGCAATGGCGGCCAGGTTGGCATCGAACTTGGCAACGGCGCCGCCTAGACTATCTAGGTCGGCTTGATGCAGCGACGGCCACATCGCACGCGGCGCGGACTCGGTGCCGGTGGCAGCAACGCGCCAGTGGGCGTGTTGCGGCGTCGCGATGGACGCGTCGGCCAGTTCGTCGGGCGCAGGCACCGAAACGTCGGCGTCCTGCGGAGGGATCTCAGGGCTTGAAAGCAGTGGCTCGGTGGTGTCCACGGGTTCGGGGTCGAACCCGGGCAGCCACAGGGAAGGCGCGGTGAAGCGGGCCATTGGCGTGTTCTCCGGATGAATGGGAGAGACACGCCCATCCCCAGCGGGGAGGCGTGCTCCCCGGGTGGGTTGGCTTCAAAGGGTCGCGGTCGACCCGTGCCTGGCGTCAAGTGACGCCAGACGACTGGCTCAGCTCAGGGCTTGGCCCCGATGCTTGGGTGGTGCGCGCTGCCGCGCACCAGGGAGGGCGGGTAACGACCGCGACGCCTGAACAGATTCAGGAGCGCTCGGAAGAGCGCGCTTTGGCCGAGGCCAAGATGCACCGGCAGTGTGTGATTCGCGCGCCTGCGCGCAACCTGGGCGTGCCGACCTGCCATGCAAAACCGCAGGTGCGTTGCCGTCGTTGGCGATGGAAACGGCCGGACGGCGCCCGGCAGCGGCCTTGGCCATCGGTTGAGGAGGCATGCATGGTCCGGCCGGCCCCGAAACGCCTGCTCTTTGCCCGCGACTTTCCCTGGCGCAACGATGACCGGGCGTCGAGCATGCTGGCTGCATACGTGTGGGCGCCAGGTACCAGGGAGTCGAACACCTGTGGACATCCAACGTTTCTCGATTCTTGGACGCGTCTGGACCGCGGACGACGTGCAACTGCAGCACGCGCTGGCCCGCATCCACGACACGCCGGAAAGGCCGCGCTGTCTGTGCGTGCCTGGCGGGGTCGAGATGTACGTGGCGCGCCATCGGCAGTTCCTGGTCAAGCGCATGCCGGACACCGGCAGCCAGCACCATGCGAGTTGCCCGTCCTACGAGCCCGAGTCACAGCAATCGGGGCTGGGCGAACTGATGGGCGAGGCGGTGCTGGAAACCGCCCTGGGTGCCGTGGATCTTCGCGTCGATTTCCCGTGGACGCGCACCACCGGGCGTGGTGTCACGCGCGGCGAGAGTGACCTGGAACCCGAAGTCAGCGTGAGCCGGCGCCGAATGAGCCTGCGTGCACTGATGCACTTCCTGTTCGAGCGTGCCGGCTTCAACCGCTGGAGCCCGGCCATGGAAGGCAAGCGCAACCAGGGCGTGCTTCACAAGTACCTGATGGAGGCGGCCGAAGAGGTGTCGGTGAAGGGCGTGGCGTTAGGAGAGCGCCTGTATGTGCCTGAGCCTTTCAGCGAGGCGACCAGGGCCGAGGCGGCGCAGCGTCGCCGCGAGAAGCTGGCGGTGCTGAGGCCACACGATGGCCAAACCCCGCTGGCACTGGTGTTGGGCGAGTTCAAGGCCAGCGAAGCCACTGTGGGAGGCTCCAGAGTCTGGATCAAGCACATGCCCGACGCGCCGCTACTGATCGCTGCCAAGGCCTGGACCAGGATCGAGAAGGTGTTTGCTCCGATGTTCGAGGCCAGGGACGCGGACACTGGCCACAGGGTGCGGTTGATGCTGGCCGCCCTGGTCCGGGCGCGGCGGGAGTACACCTATGAGATCGATGCCGCGAGCCTGATGATGACCACCGGACACTGGATCCCCATTGATGCGATTCACGAACTGCCGCTGGTGCATGCCCTGGTGGATCAGCGACGGAGGTTCGTGAAGCCGCTGCGCTATGACGCGCCGACGGCCGGGGCGTTTCCGAATGCACTGTTGTTGGACATGGGGCCGAAGCCGGTGCCTTTGCATGTGGTCAGCACCTTCATGGCGCCGAAGACCCGGGCGGACAAGGAGCATGTGATCTCGATGCTCGGTGTGGGCGCCTGGGTGTGGACGACCGATCAACCCATGCCATCGCTACCTGCGCTGGTGACGGGCGAACGACCTTGAGCCTGTCAGTGGGTCAGGGCGCCTCCATGGGCCGGCAGTCACAGGGTCAGTGGCGCAATTGGGTGATGGCGGGTTGACGCACCCTCAATCGGCGAGAGCATGGAAGCGACTCATCGCCAACCATGAGGAGCGCCGAGATGACCCATGCCAACGTCAACACCCGCAGCAGCGACGCCGTGCCGGCCACGGTGCTGGGGCAAGGCCCTGCGCGCATTCCGACTGGCGGGAAGATTCGCGCCGGCACCAAGGCGCTGAGCCGAGCCGCCGCTGAAAACCCGCAGGCTCGCGCGATCTACGAGAAAGGCGTTGCCGCGGGTCAGTCGTTCGACCAGATCGAGCAGGCGCTGGCGACTGCGTTGCCGCGCATCAAGACGCCGCTGGTGCCGAAGAACGTGCCGTGGTTCACCGTGCGCGGGCAGGACTTCGCGCACCCAGAAATCGCGCAGCAGATTCTCGACGCATACGGCGAGGATCGTGGTGAGGGCCACCGGCTGTATCGCTTTCCGGTGGTGTTCCCGTCGGACCATTGGCAGGTGGTGATGCCGCATGAGCTGTCGGCCTGGGGCGCGAACGAAAAGCGCTACTGGTCCGAATACTCAGCCGACGGGCGGGTACGCCATTGCAAGACCCACGCACCCGTCACCTTCGACGACACCGGCAAGCGCGTCATCCGGGTCTTTGGTGGCCGCAAGACGGTGGCACGGGACCACAACGCGGGTGTGTGCGAACCCGAAGCTTGCCCCGAGTACCAGCAGCGCCAGTGCAACCTCAGCGGCCGCTTCCTGTTCTTCATCCCTGGCATCCGGTCGATCAGCGCGTTCGAGTTGCACACGCGCAGCTTCTACGCGATGAACGCAGCGATCCAGAAGTTCGAGACCATCGGCTTTCTGCGCGGTGGGCGCATCTCGGGTTTTCTGGATCGGCAACGCACGCCGTTCTATCTGAGCAAGAAGCTGGTGGAGGTGGCGCACATCGACGAGTTGGGGCGTCCGGTCAGGGTGCCGCAATGGATCATCGAGCTCGAAGCTCCCGTGGACGTGACCGCGCTGTTGCGCGACCGCGAGGACGACGAGGCCACGCTTGTTCAAGCTCAGCTTGCCACCCAGGTGCTCGCTTGCCCGGCGAGCGCGTGCCCCAGCGGCAGTCCGGTCGGATCCAATGAAGTCCCGGGGGCCGAGGTACCCGCCGAACCGGAACGCGCATCCGCGCCCGACGCACCGATGCGAGACGGCCGCCCGTCGCTGGGCGACCTGCTGGCGCGTGTGCGCGCCTTCGGCATGGATGCGGCGCGCTACACGGCCTACGCCGACATGCGTTGGGGTGGGGGCTGGAAGCTGAACCCGCACGGCCGGGCGCGGGCCTGGGGGGAACTCGAACGCTATTGCAATGATCCGGCCGGGTACGCCGACAAGATCGAAAGCGAACTGCGCATGTCAGCCGGGAGCGCCGCATGATCCGCATCGCACAGTTTTCCGACCTGCACTATGGGCCGAAGAATCTGGCCGAGGCCGACCGCTGCTTCGGCGCGGCGATTGACCACGCCATATCGCTGGGTGTGCAAGCAGCGGCGATCTCGGGCGATGCCACGGACCATGCGCTTGAGCTGCACTCGCCCGCCGCCGAGAGGCTGGTGTGGCAGGTGCGCCGGCTGGCCGACCATTGCCCGGTGCTGATCCTGCAGGGCACCTACTCGCACGAGCCACCCGGCACCTTGTCGATTTTTCGGCTGCTGGGCGGACGCTACCCGGTGCATGTGGCGGACCGAATTGCACAGGTGGGGCTGAGCAGCGCTGGGCAGTGGGTGGCCTCGGAGGGCTGGCGGTTCGGCCACATGCCGGCGGGCTGCAAGGCGTTGTTCTCCTGCCTGCCTGCGGTGAACAAGGCCGACGTTGCGGCCACCGTGGGTGCGGGTGCTGCTGCCGAGGCTGCGGGCGAGCACTTGGCAGCCTTGCTGGCGGGCTTCGGACCTGGCAACCGTGCAGCACGCCTCAAGGGCATCCCGACCATCGGTGTGTCGCACGGCACGGTCTTCGGTTGTCTCAGCGAGCATGGTGTGCCCATGGCCGCGCTGGACCACGAGTTCACTACCGGCGCGTTGTTCGCCGCCGAAGCCCAGGCCTTCATGCTGGGCCACATCCATCGCCACCAGGCCTGGGCGCAGGCTGGAGAAGGAGGACAGCGGGTCATTGCCTACGCGGGCTCCATCGGCCGCTTCCACTTCGGTGAAGAAGGCGAAAAGGGGTTCCTGCTGTGGGAGGTGGCCTCGGATTCGGCGCGATTCCAGGTGATGGCCACGCCCGCGCGCAGAACGGTCGACATTGTGTTCGAGGGCAAGCCCGACCTCGACGCGCTTCGTGCGCTCGTGGCGCAGCAGAACATCGATGGCGCCCATGTGCGCGTGCGCTGGACAGTTCCGGACGAAGACAGGCACGAGGTTGATCGCATGGCCATCGAGCGCGAACTGGCCGGCGCCGCTGCAATCAAGCTGGAAGGCCGCATCGTGCCCGTGGTGCGCACACGCGCGGCGGGCATCTCGCAGGCGCTCAGCTTGGCGGACAAGGTGCGGCAGTGGGCGCAGGTCACTGAAGCGAAGCCTGAGCCGTTGCTGGCCTGTCTGGCGCAATTGCAGACACAGGCCGCGGATCAGATCGCCGCTGATGTGCTGCATGGCGCGGCGGTCCCACGAGTACAGGCGCATCTCTTGGCGGGGCTGGAGCAAGTTTGCATCTGAAGGTGCGGGGGGCAAACAAGCCATCAAAGTCTTATGAAATATATATTACGTACTGAGTGGTGTATATTTCACTGAATGCTGGCGATCCTGATCCTCACGCTTCCCACCCAACCGAACGCGGTGCGGGTGCGGGTGTGGCGTGCGTTGAAGACCTTGGGCTGCGCGGCTCTGCGCGACGGCGCGTATCTGCTTCCCTCGGCAAACGCACCGCTGTTCGAGCCGCTGGCCGCCGAAGTGCGTGAACACGGTGGCACCGCGATGGTGTTGACCTTGAATCCGCAAGACGAGTCGCAGCGCGACGAGCTGATCGCCTTGTTCGATCGCAGCGAGGCCTACGCCCAGTGGCAAGAGACGGCAACGACCCTGCATGTCGAGCTGATGACCCTGGGTGAGACCGAAGCCAGGCGCCGCCTGCGCGGCGTGGCCGAGGCCCTGCAGGCGCTGCGGCGTATCGACTACTACCCCGGTCCTGCGGCGGACCAGGCGCAGTCCGGTATGGACATGCTGCGCCAAGCGCTGGACGCGCGTTTCTCCAAAGGCGAACCGCGTCCGATGGCCGAGCACGGCATTGCACGGCTCGATGTTCGCAAGTTCCAGGGCAAACGCTGGGCGACACGCTCGCGGCCCTGGGTGGACCGGCTCGCCAGTGCCTGGCTGATCGGCCGCTTCATCGATCACGAAGCGCGTTTCCTGTGGCTGGCCGATCCGGCAGGGGCGACACCCGCCCCGCGTGGTGCGCTGGGTTTCGACTACGACGGCGCCCGCTTCACGCACGTCGGCGCGCGGGTCACCTTCGAGGTCTTGACGGCGAGCTTCGGGCTGGACAGCGACATGAAGCTGCAGCGCATCGCCAGTGCCGTGCACTACCTCGATGCCGGTGGCATCCCGGTGCCCGAAGCGGCGGGCCTGGAGAGCGTGCTCGGTGGCCTGCGCGAACTGCACGCCGATGACGACGCCCTGGTGGCCGCCGCGGCGGCCGTGTTCGATGCTCTGTACGCGTCGCCTCAGACCTCTCCCGGACTTGCCCCATGACATCGGCCTTGCCATCCGCTGACGGCATCCACATTGCCGCCGCCGCCACCACACCGCCGGCGGTGAGTTTTGCCGACGCCTTCCGCTTCTGGCTCAAGCTCGGATTCATCAGCTTTGGCGGGCCGGCCGGGCAGATTGCGATCATGCACACCGAGCTGGTCGAACGCCGCCGCTGGATCAGCGAGAAGCGTTTTCTGCACGCGCTGAACTACTGCATGCTGCTGCCCGGCCCTGAAGCGCAGCAGCTGGCCACCTACATCGGCTGGTTGATGCACCGCACCTGGGGCGGCATCTTCGCGGGCGCATTGTTCGTGCTGCCCTCGCTGTTCATCCTGGTGGCGCTGAGCTGGATCTACCTGCGCTTTGGCGACCTGCCGGTGGTGGCCGGTATCTTCTACGGCATCAAACCGGCCGTCACGGCGCTGGTGCTGCACGCGGCGCACCGCATCGGTACGCGGGCGCTGAAGAACCGCTGGATGTGGGGCATTGCCGCCGCATCCTTTGTCGCAATCTTTGCCTTCGACACACCGTTCCCCGCCATCGTGCTGGCCGCGGGGTTGATCGGCCACTTCGGCGCCCGGCAATGGCCGGAGGTATTTGCGCTGGGTGGTGGGCATGGCAGCGCGCAGAAGAGCTATGGGCCGGCGTTGATCGACGACGACACGCCGACGCCAGCGCACGCACGCTTCTCGCGCAGCCACCTGGCCAAAGTGTTGGGCGTGGGCCTCGGGCTCTGGGTGCTGGCCATGGCGGCGCTGGTCGCGTTCAATGGCTTGCAGGGCACGCTCACGCAAATGGGCTGGTTCTTCACCAAGGCGGCCTTGCTCACCTTCGGTGGCGCCTACGCGGTGCTGCCCTATGTCTACCAAGGCGCTGTTGAGACACACCAGTGGCTCAGCGGCCCGCAGATGATCGACGGCCTGGCGTTGGGCGAAAGCACGCCCGGCCCGTTGATCATGGTGGTGGCTTTCGTCGGCTTCGTCGGTGGCTGGCTAAGGCAGGCACTTGGGCCCGACGCGCTGTTCCTCGGCGGCGCGCTGGCGGCCACGGTGGTCACCTTCTTCACCTTCCTGCCGTCCTTCGTCTTCATCCTGGCCGGCGGCCCGGTGGTCGAGGCCACACACGGCAAGCTGGGCTTCACTGCGCCGCTGTCGGCCATCACTGCGGCCGTGGTCGGCGTGATCCTCAACCTGGCGATGTTTTTCGCTTACCACGTGCTGTGGCCGCAGGGTTTCGGCGGGCGCTTCGACGTGCTTTCGGCCGTCATCGCGGCAGCTGCGGCCGTAGCTCTGTTCCGCTTCAAGGTCGGTGTGATGCCGCTGCTCGGTGCCTGCGCCGCGTTCGGGCTGGCGGTGACTTTGTTGACTCCCCAGCTGCGCTGAAGGATTGATCCATGGACGCTCTCATTCAAGCCTTGCCTTTCGATTCCGCTGCACTCAGCGGTCTGTCTTCGAAGCTGCTGACCAGCCACCACCAGAACAACTACGGTGGTGCCGTCAAGCGGCTCAACGCCATCCGCAGCCAGTTGGCCGAAACAGCCTTCGCCACCACGCCGGGCTTCCAGCTCAATGGCCTGAAACGCGAGGAGCTGATCGCCACCAACTCGATGCTGCTGCACGAGCTGTACTTCAACAGCCTGGGTGGCGACGGCCAGACCATGGAGCCGGCATGCAAGCTGGCACTCGACGCCAACTTCGGCAGCGTGCAACGCTGGCGCGACGAGTTCGTGGCCTGCGCCAAGGCCCTGGGCGGCGGTTCGGGCTGGATGCTGCTGGTGTTCCAGCCGCGAGAGGGCACGCTGGTCAACCAGTGGGCCGCCGACCACACGCACACGCTGGCCGGCGGCGTGCCGCTGCTGGCGCTGGACATGTACGAACACGCCTACCACTTGGATTTCGGCGCCGCGGCCGGCGCCTACGTTGATGCCTTCATGGGCAACGTCGATTGGGCCGCCGTCTATGCGCGCTATCAGCAGGCCGTGCATGCCGCCAGCGAGCCATTTGGCGCCGCGTTGGACGAGGTCGCTGACGGACCGACTGACGCGGTGCTGCTCGACGTGCGCCGCGCCGGCGTGTTCGAGCAGGCGAAGGCGATGCTGCCTGGCGCGCGCTGGTGCGACCCGGCCGCCGTCGCCGCCTGGGCCGGCGAATTGCCGGCCGGGCGCGACGTGCTTGTCTATTGCGTCTATGGGCACGAAGTGGGCCGCAGCACCGCGATGCGCCTGCGTGCTGCGGGCCTCAACGCGCGCTACTTGCGCGGCGGCATCGACGGCTGGCAGGCGGCGGGACGCCCTGTCGTCGCCATGCCCAGCCGGGGGGATGCGTTGTGAGCCGCCCCCGGAAGCTGCCGGCGCGTTTTGCGCCCATCGTGATGCCCTTCCTGCTCTCGCTGATGATGACCTGCCTGGTGTCGCTGATCGCAACCGCCCGCAGCGTGGGCGTGACGGCCGATCTGGTGCATCTGTGGCCAGGCAACTGGGCCTTGTCGTGGCTGGTGGCATTTCCGGTCACGCTGCTGGTGCTCCCGCTTGTCAGGCGCATGACATCGGCCTTGGTCGATACCGCGTGAGCCAAGCGCAGCCAGACCTGCGGCCAGCCCCATGAACGAGGTCTACAGCATGAACACGAAGGCTCCCGTTTCCCTGGCGCTCTTGTACCCAGGAGATCGCGCGATGCGAGATCGCGCCGATCCTGCCGAGAGCCGCTTTGCGGCACTGTTCGACGCGTTCGCAGCAGCGGGGGTGAACGCCGAGCCAGCGGTTTATCACGACAGTTTTGCCGACGAGGTCGCGGCACAACTGCAGCGTGTGGACGGCGTGCTCGTCTGGTGCAATCCCGTTCAGGATGGACAACGGCGCGACAAGCTCGACGCCATGCTGCGCGAGCTGGCTGGCGCCGGCGTCTTCGTCAGCACGCATCCCGACACCATCCTTCGCCTCGGCACCAAGGATGTTCTGTTCGACACGCGCGACCTGCCTTTTGGCAGCGACGTGCACCGCGCTGACAGCCTCGAACAGCTCGCCGCCGAGTTGCCGGCGCGGCTGCAGCGGGGAGCCCGCGTGCTCAAGCAGCATCGCGGCCACAGTGGCATCGGCGTTTGGCGCGTCGAGTCGGTTGGTGGCAACACCGGCCCGGGGATGCTGAGACTGCGCCACGCCCAGCGCGGCAGCGAAGAAGAGCAGGTCGATATGGAGGGGCTGCTGCGCCGTATGGCGCCGTACTTCGAGCCGGGGGAGGGCGGCCGCATGATCGACCAAGCCTGGCTGCCGCGCCTGGCCGACGGCATGGTGCGCGCCTATCTGGTCGAGGACCGCGTCGCAGGTTTCGGCCACCAGGCCGTCAACGCACTGCATCCGACGCTGCAGCAAACAGGGCCTCGCTTTTACTACGCTGCGCACGCTGCGGACGTGCCGGAGTTCCAGCCCTTGAAGCACCTGCTGGAGTCAGAGTGGATCACGCTGCTGCGGCAGCGTGTTGGCCTGACACGCGAGCAGCTGCCCCTGCTGTGGGACTGCGACTTCATGTTCGGCGAGCCCGCCGCCGACGGCGCGCCGCGCTTCGTGCTGTGCGAGATCAACGTCAGCAGCGTGTCGCCTTTTCCGCCCTCATGCATTGGACCGCTGGTCGCGGCGGTCAAGCTGCGGCTCGCGAAATGACGGCGTCAACACCAGCGCCGACACTTGTGTCTAAGCCCGGCCGCACGCTGAAGAGGGCGCTTGTTGCCACGCTGCTGTGGCTGCCTGTTGCCTGGTCGTGGGCACTCGAAGTGCGCTTCGAGCCGGTCGCCGCCAACGTCTATGCCTACATCGGCGACATCGGCGCCCGCACGGTGGCGAACCAGGGCCTGAACGCCAACATCGGCCTGGTGGTGACGCCGCAAGGCGCGGTGCTCATCGACAGTGGCGCCACACGGCAGACCGCCCAGCTCATCCACGATGCAGTGCGCCGAGTGACGTCGCAGCCGGTGCGGTGGGTCATCAACACCGGTGGGCAGGACCACCGCTGGCTGGGCAACGGCTATTTCGAGGCTCAGGGGGCCGAGTTGATCGGGCATGCCAGTGTGGTGGCGGACATGCGTTCTCGCGGTGGAGATCAACTGGCGACGTTGCGCACGCTGCTCGGCCCTGCCGCAGAGGGCACCGTCCCCACGCTGCCCAAGCGCCTGCTGGAGGGCGCGGACATGCGCCTGGAATTCGGCGGCATCGTGTTCGAGTTCCGACACCGCGGAGGTGGGCACACGCCTGGCGACATGATCGTCTGGCTGCCGCAGGCGCAGGTGGCGTTTGCTGGCGACATCGTCTACGTGGACAGACTGCTGGCCGTGCTGCCCGTGAGCAGCACCCGGTCCTGGTTGGACGCGTTCGCAGCCCTGGAGCAGCTGGCGCCGCAACGCATCGTGCCGGGTCACGGCAGGGTAACCGGCTTGGCGGTGGCTCGCAGCCAGACGCGCGACTACCTGGAGGCGCTGCGCTCGCACATGAAGCGCGCGGTCGAACAAGGCACCGACATCAGCGAGGCGGTGAAGTCATTCGACGCGAAGCCTTTCCTGCAGTTGTCGAACGCGGCCCTGCTGAATCCAGGCAACGCCAGCCGCACTTACCTCGAGGTCGAGCGGGAGTGAATCACTGAGGCTTGTGGCCCAGTGAGCCGCAGCGGATGGGCGAGGCTGCCTCATCGCACGGCGGCGATCGGCGCGGGGCAATGACCGGCAGGTCGGCCCGTGTTGTGCGTCCTGGCGCCATCACGGTCGCCCGCGCCCCCGCGAGAGCGCCCATAAGCGGGCCTTATCGACCAAGTGTTGGCAAGCGTTGCGCCAGGCGTGGTGATCGAAAAGACTGGGGCCTGTCATTCAGCGCACCCATGCCTTCACCGACCAGGAGTTCCTACATGCACCGCAGCCGCATCGAGTCCCTGCAAGCCATCCGGAGGGAGCCTCCGCTGGCCCTCCGCCGCGTGGCGGTGGCCGCGTGGCTGGCCTGCGCAGCGTGCAGCGCTGCGATGGCGCAGTCCAGCAGTGCTGCCAGTGAATCCGGCACGCAGAGCATCTCAATCACCGGCAGCCGTGTCAGCACCCGGGTGCTGACCGAGACCTCCACGCCGGTGGATGTGGTGCGGCGAGAGGACCTGGCCGGCACGGGGCAGCTGCAGTTGCAGAACGCGCTCAGCGTCATCGTGCCTTCCTTCAGCGTTTCCAAGCCATCGACAGCGGGTGCACTGGACTTCACGAGCTCACCCACGCTGCGCGGCCTGGGTCCGGGCGACACGCTGCTGCTGCTCAACGGCAAGCGGCGCCACAGCATGCCGGCCTTGAACCTGAACAACCAGATCGGCCGCGGCGATGTCGGCTACGACTTCAACACGGTGCCGCCTGCGGCCATCGGCCGCATCGATGTGCTGCGCGACGGTGCCTCGGCGATCTATGGTGCAGATGCAGTGGCAGGTGTGATCAATGTCGTGCTCGACAAATCGCTCGGCGGTGTGGGCAGCGTGCAGTTCGGCGTCACAGGCGAAGGCGACGGCCAGACGGCGGATGTCAGTGCAGGCTTTGGCATCCGGCTGGGGGAGAGCGGCGTGCTGCGCACCACGGTGAGGCTGAACGAGCGCAAGCGCAGCAACCGCGCCGAGCCCGACACGCGCCAGCAGTACTTCGGCACCAACCCGGTGACGGGCGCGTCGACCACCCCGTCGGGCAACTACGGCTCGGGCACCGGCCTGACGCCCTCCAGCGGCACGCTGGACCCGCGCGAAGCCACGGTGGACCGCGACAACCACTGGCTTGGTGACTCGCCGTTCAAGGCCGGGACCGTGTTCGTCAACGGCGAACTGCCGCTGGCCGGTGGAACGACGCTCTATACCTTTGGCGGCTACAGCCGGCTGAAGGGCACGTCGCAAGGCTTTTTCCGCAGGGCGGGCGACGATCGCACGGTGCGCGCCTTGTTCCCCAACGGCTTTCGGCCGTATTCCGACTCGACCTTCGAGAACACCTCTCTTGCAGTCGGTGCGCGCGGCGATGGCCTGCTCGGATTCGATTGGGATGTCTCGACCCTGTATGGCCGGGCCCTGCTCGACGACCGGGTCTACAACTCCCTGAACACGTCGCTGGGCACCACGGGTACCACCGACGCCTATGTCGGCGGCCAGCGCTTCGCACAATGGACAAGCAACCTCGACTTGTCGCGAGAGGTCGGCCTGGGCATGGCGACGGCGGCCCGCTTTGCCACCGGCGCCGAGTTCAGGCGCGAGTACTACGAGTCGGTGGCAGGCGAGCCCGACAGCTACCGCATCGGCACGCCCGGCGCCATTCTGGACGGGCCGAACGCAGGCAGGCCGGCGGCTGTCGGCATGCAGATGCAGCCGGGCCTGACCCCCGGCGACGCGCGCAAGGCCCGCCGCACGAGTGCGGCGCTGTATGCCGAGATCGAACAGGACCTGTCCAAGGACTGGGTGTTGACCGGCGCGGCCCGCTTCGAGCGCTTCGGCGACTTCGGCAACAACAGCACCTACAAGCTCAGCACGCGCTATAAGGTGGCCGCACCCCTGTCGCTGCGTGGATCGCTCAGCACGGGCTTCAAGGCGCCGCACCTTGCGCAGTCGTTCACCAGCACCACGGCCACCAACTTCAACAACTTCGTGCCCAGCACCGTGCGCTTGCTGCCCGTGGACAACCCCGCGGCGCGTTCGCTGGGCGCCACGGACCTGAAGCCTGCCAAGTCGCAAAACGCCTCATTGGGTTTCGTGCTGTCCCAGGGGCCGATGAACCTGACGGTGGATGCCTACCGCATCCAGATCAAGGACCGGTTGGCGCTGTCCACCCAGTTCGGCGGGGCCGCGCTGACGGCCCGCCTGGCGGCACTGGGCTACCCGGGCATCGACGCCGTGCAGTTCATGACCAATGCCATCGACAGCACGACCACCGGCATCGACATCACCGGCGGCTGGAAACTGAGCCTGCAGGAACTGGGCAGCCTGACCACCACGGTGGCCGCGAACTACAACAAGACCAAGCTCGACCGCATCGCGCCGACACCGGCGCCGCTGGCTGCCATCGGCATCACGGCGCCCTTGTTCGACCTCACGCAACAGGTTCGGGTGACCGAGTCCACACCGAAGGACAAGCTGTCGCTGGGCTTCAACTGGCGGCGCGGCGACTGGACCAGCAACCTCACGGTGGTGCGCTACGGCAAGGTGGCGACCGTGGCCAACACCAGTCTGTCGCCGGCCCGCATCGCGGTGCTGACGCCGGGCTACGACGTGCGCCTGGAGCCCACCGACCCGCCATCGGCCAACTCGCAAGTTGTGCAGGTCTTTGGCGCCAAGTGGATCACCGACCTGAGTGCGGGGGTGCAACTCGGCCGTGTGACGTTGACGGCGGGCGTGAGCAACCTGTTCGACGTGTACCCCGACAAGAACCTGGGCTCGACCGTGGCCTCGGTGGCTGCCGGCACCAATGGCGCCGACAACGCCGGCATCTTCCCCTACCCGTATATCTCGCCCTTCGGCTACACAGGTCGGGCGTTTTTTGCCAAGGCGGAGATGAAGTTTTGAGCGCGCTGACGCGCCGTCGGTCCGCTGGTCACCCCGCTCGCACACCACGCACCGGGCCCTTGGCCAGGATGGCAGCCAGGGCCTGGGTGTCGCGTTCCATCGCGATGCGCATGATCTTGAGCAACTCGCGCGCGTTCTCCGACAGTGGTACGCCGGCGCGAAAGACGAGCAGGCTGCGAAAACTGATGTCGATGGACAGTGGCCGCAGCACCAGCCCGCGCTGGGCGTAGTCCAGGGCGACGATTGGATTGGCCATGCCGATACCCACACCCTGCAGCGCCAGTTCGCACACCGAGTTGGCAAAGATGGTCTCGATCAGCGGATTGAGCGCGATGCCCATCGGCTGCAATGCCTTCTCCAGCCGCGTGCGGCTCGCATCCTCCGGATTCAGCGCGATGAACGGGTGCTCGGTCAGATCGGCCGGCTGCACCACCGGCGCACGGGCCAGGGGATGGCCTGGCGCCATCACGATGACACCCGGCAGGCTCATGAACACCGAGCTCTCCATGCCCGCCACATCAAGCTCGTCGGCCATCAGGCCGAAGTCCACGCGCCCGCTGGTCACTCGCTGGTGCACTTCACGCGAGTTCATGATCTGCAGTGACATCTGGATGCTGCGGCGCGCTGGCTCGAACGCGGCGATGGCACGCGCCATGAAGCCCGTTCCCAGCGCTGGAAACGAAGCAATGGACAGGCGTTGCATGCCGAACTGCCGCAGGCTGCGCACCCGGTGCTTCAGGTTCTCGAAGCCCGTGACGTACAGGTCCACTTCCACCAGCAGCGCCTGCGCCTCGGGCGTGGGCACGAGACGGCCTCGCGCGCGGTCGAACAGCCGCAGCCCCGACTCGGTCTCGAATTTCTTGATGGACTGGCTGACTGCGGGCTGTGAGATGCCCAGCAGGTCAGCGGCCTTTCCCGTGCTGCCGGCGTGCATCAGGGCACGGAAGATTTCGATTTCGCGCATTTCCACGGGCGGCGTTCCTTCAGGCCTTGCCCAACGCGCCCAATCCCGCTGCTGGCCAGCGCGGATTCACCACTGATCGACGAACATGGCCCACAACACCCCTATCGATGGCGAAGCCGGCAAGCCGGGCTTCAATGCGCTGAACGTCGCGGTGCACCGTGCGTCCACGGTGGTCTTCGACACCACCGCCGCGTTCATGGCGCGTCGCTCGCAACTCTTCGACGGATTCTCCTATGGGCTGTATGGCACACCCACCACACGTGCACTGGAAACCACAGTGGCGCGCATCGAAGGTGGCACGCGGGCGATGCTGTTGCCGTCGGGCCTGGCGGCGCTGACCCATCCCACGCTGGCCCTGCTGACCTCGGGTGACCAGGTGCTGGTGGCCGACTGCGTGTACGGCCCGACGCGCGAGCATTGCGCGTCCACGCTGCGGCGGCTGGGCATCCGGGTGGACTTCTTCGCGCCCGATGCCGCCGACATCCGGCCGCTGATGGACGATCGCACACGCCTGGTGATCCTGGAGTCACCGGGCTCCTACAGCATGGAGATCCAGGACATCCCCGCGCTGTGCGCACAGGCGCACGCCGGTGGCGCGCTGGTGATGGCCGACAACACCTGGGGCTTCGGCAGCAGCGATCTGTTCGCCCATGGCGTGGATATCGTGGCCACGGCCCTATCGAAATACGCCAGCGGCCATTCCGACGTGTGCATGGGTTCGGTGACGGTGCGCGACGAGGCGCTGTTCCGCAAGCTCAAGTCCTTCTTCGCGGCGCTCGGCGCGGGCGTTTCGTCCGACGACGCCTACCTCGTGCAGCGGGGCCTCAGCACGCTGGACGTGCGCCTGGCCGAGCATGCGCGGCGGGGTGTGGCCGTGTCGCGCTGGTTGCGCCAGCAACCGGGCATTGAGGCCGTGCTCAACCCGGCCGACCCGGACGACGGCGGCTACGCACGTTTCCAGCGCTGCTTCTCGCGCGGCAATGGCTTGGTGAGCTTCGTGCCCCAGCGGCAAGATCTGCCTGCGCTTGCCGCGATGATCGATGGCCTGGCGCACTTTCGCATCGGCGCCAGCTGGGGCGGCACGGAAAGCCTGATTGCCTTGGCCGACCTGTCGGCAACGCGCACGGTGCGGGCGCGCGCGGCCGGCAGCTTTGTGGTGCGGCTGCACATCGGCCTGGAGCCCTTTGATGCGCTGCTCGAAGATCTGAGTCTCGGGCTCGACAGGCTGCGCGCGTTTCCGGCCGGGAACTTGCAAGCGTCGGCCACCGACCTCGGCAACGCCACCCGATGAATTCCCTGATGCTCGACTCACCCCGAAAGATGCTCCCCATGCGCCACCCACGTTTGTCGCTGCGCCGTGTTGCTGCCCTCCTGGGCGCCGGCCTGGCCGCGCTGTGCCTGGCGCCGGCGGCCAGCGCGCAGTCGGCCGCGCTCGACCGCATCAAGAGCCGCGGCTACGTCACCTGCGGTGCCAGCCAGGGTGTGCCCGGCTTGTCGCGGCCAGACGAAAAGGGCTACTACCGCGGCTTCGACTCCGACATCTGCCGCAGCTTCGCCGCCGCGATCCTGGGTGACCGCGAGAAGACACGCTATGTGCCCCTGAACGCCGGCCAGCGCTTCCTGGCGCTGCAGACCGGCGAGATCGACATCCTGCCGCGCACCTCCACCATCACCTACTCGCGCGACATGGCGGTGCGTTTTGTTCAGATCTACCAGTACGACGGCGACGCGGTGCTGGTGCGCAAGAAGGACAACATCAAGTCCGGCAAGGATCTCAACAACAAGACCGTGTGCCTGCAAGGCGGTGGCAGCCTGGTCGAGAACGCGATCCTGGAAACGGAGGAGCACCACAAGATCAAGGTCAAGAAGGTCTATTTCGATTCGACCATCCAGGCCCGAGACGCCTACCTCGCTGGGCGTTGTGATGCCTACGTCACCGACGGCACGGCGGCGGCCGGGGTGCGCGCCACGGTGGCCAAGGTGCCCGACGATCACCTGATCTTCCGTGTCGGCGAGATGGCCGAGCCCAACGGGGTGGTTATCGCGCGCGGCGACGACAAGCTGTTCGACATCGTGCGCTGGACGCTGAACGCCTTGATCTGGGCCGAAACCTGGGGCATCACCAGCGCCAACGTCGAGCAGCGTGCGCGCAGTGGCAGCCCCGAGGACAAGCGCGTGCTGGGTGGCCCCGGCTTCGGCAAGACCATCGGCCTGAACGACAAGTGGGTGTTCAACGTCATCAAGCAAACCGGTAACTACGCCGAGATCTGGGATCGGAACCTGGGCAACGGCTCACCGCTGAAGGTGCCGCGCGGGCTGAACGCCTTGTGGAAGAACGGCGGCCTGTATCACCCCTACCCGTGGGATTGAGTGCCGGGGACTGACGCGATGCGCACACTGAACGCTCGGGATGCAAAGACCCGCGGCCTGCTGATACAAGCGGCGCTGCTGACGGCCATCGTCGCCCTGGCGGCTGTGCTCGTGAGCACTGCGGTGGGCAACCTGGAGCGGCGTGGCATCCCGATGGGCCTGGACTTCCTGTGGGCGCCTTCACAGGTGGTGATCTCGGAATCGATCCTGCCCCACGACCATCGGGCCGCCACTTGGCGCGCGATCGGCGTGGGCATCGTCAACACCTTGTTCGTGTCGCTGGTGGTCATCGTGTTGTCCTCGCTGTGCGGGCTGGTCATCGGCCTGGCCCGCCTCAGCAGCAACCCGCTGGCCGCTGCGAGCAGCCGGGTGTGGGTGGAACTGGCGCGCAACTTCCCGCCCATCGTGATCCTCATCTTTCTGTACTCGCTGTGGTGGAAGCTGCTGCCGCCCATTGATGAGGCGTGGGTGCTTCTGCCGGGCTTGGAACTGTCGATGCGCGGCGTGCAGGCCCGGGGCTGGGAGCTGTCACCCGAACTCAGCACCGTGATCATCGGCTTGACGATCTACACCACGGGCTTCATCGCCGAGATCGTGCGCGGCGGGGTGCTGGCCATCGGCAAGGGGCAGTGGGAGGCGGGGCGCTCGCTGGCGCTGTCGCGCGGCAAGATCCTGCGCTACATCGTCATTCCGCAGACGCTGCGCGTGATCGTGCCGCCGCTGAACAGCCAGTACATCAACGTGGTGAAGAACTCGACGCTGGTGATCGCGGTCGGCTACCCGGACTTCCTCGCGGTGATGAACACCATCATCAGCAAGAGCAGCCATTCGATCGAAGGCGTTGGCATCATCCTGGGCGTTTATCTGGCCATCAACCTGTCGCTTTCGGCGCTGGCCAATGCCTACAACCGGCGCATCGCGCTCGTCGAGCGCTGAATGGGCGCAGACGCCATGAAGCCTGCCGCGCCCACCTTCGCACTGGTGCAGGCCGCGCCGCCGGCCACTACCCGCACACCCTGGGGCCGGGCGTGGTTGACCGCGCTCTTCGGCACACCGCTGAACGCCTTGCTGAGCCTGGTGCTGGGCGGGCTGTTGGTGTTGATGCTGCCCCCGCTGCTGCGCTGGGCCGTCATCGACGCGGTCTGGATCGACCCCGACCCGGCCAGTTGCCGCGCGGCTGCGGGCGCCTGCTGGAACTTCATCTGGGCCAAGCTGGGCCAGTTGCTGTTTGGCATCTACCCACACGAGCAGCGGTGGAGGCCGGGTCTGGTTTGCGCGTTGATCGTGATGCTGCTGGCGTGGTCGGTGCGGCCGGCCAGTTGGAACCAGCGGCTCGGCCTCGTCTGGCTGCTGGCGCTGGCGGCGATCTTCTGGCTGATGGGCGGCGGGCCGGGCCTGGTGCCCGTGCCGTCCGCTTTGTGGGGCGGCCTGCCGGTGACGCTGATCCTCACCGTGGTGGCCATCGGGCTGGGCTTCCCGCTTGGCGTGCTGCTGGCGCTGGGGCGGCGCAGCACGCTGCCGGCCCTGCGCATCTGCAGCGTCGTCTTCATCGAGGCGATTCGTGGGCTGCCGTTGCTGTCGATCCTGTTCGTCGCCTCGATCATGCTGCCGCTGTTCCTGCCGGAGAGCCTGCTGCCTGACAAGTTCACACGTGCGCTGGTAGCGCTGACCTTGTTCGCCTCAGCGTACTTTGCCGAGGTGGTGCGCGGTGGACTGCAGGCCATCCCCAAGGGTCAGTTCGAAGCCGCAGCGAGTCTGAGCCTGCCGTTCTGGAAGACGCAGCGCCTGGTCATCCTGCCGCAGGCCATCCGCATCGTCATTCCGGCCCTGGCCAACACCGTGATCGTGATGATCAAGAACACCAGCCTGGTGCTGGTGGTGGGGCTGTTCGACATCATCAGCTCGGGCAAGGCGGCGCTGGCCGACCCGGCCTGGCCGTCGCCATCGGCCGAGACCTACCTGTTCATCGGCGCCGTGTTCTTCACGATCAGCTTCGCCTTCGCCCGCTTCGCCGACTTCCTGGAGCGGCGCGGGCAGAACGGCTTTTGAGACTACCCATGCAAGCTTCCGACAGCGGTTCATTCGACGACCCTTCCGCCGTACGCCTGGCGGGTGTGCACAAGTGGTTCGGCAGCTTCCATGCGCTGAACGACATCCACCTGACCGTGAAGCGCGGCGAGCGCATCGTGATCTGCGGCCCGTCGGGCTCAGGCAAGTCAACCTTGATCCGCTGCATCAACCGGCTGGAAGAGCACCAGCAGGGTGAGATCACAGTCAACGGCATCACGCTGGACAACGACCTCAAGCGCATCGACGAAGTGCGGCGCGAGGTCGGCATGGTGTTCCAGCACTTCAACCTGTTCCCGCACCTGACCGTGCTGCAGAACTGCACCTTGGCGCCGATGCAGGTGCAGGGGCAGCCCGCGAAGCAGGCCGAAGAGACGGCGATGAATTACCTGCGCCGCGTGCGCATTCCGGAACAGGCGAACAAGTTTCCAGGGCAGTTGTCAGGCGGCCAGCAACAACGCGTGGCCATCGCGCGCAGCCTGTGCATGAACCCGAAGATCATGCTGTTCGACGAGCCGACGTCGGCGCTGGACCCCGAAATGGTCAAGGAAGTGCTGGACACCATGGTCGCCCTGGCTGATGAAGGCATGACGATGATCTGCGTCACCCACGAGATGGGCTTCGCGCGCCAAGTGGCCAACCGAGTGATCTTCATGGACGCAGGTCAGATCGTCGAACAGAACACCCCTGACGCCTTTTTCGCCAAGCCGCAGAACGAGCGCACACGCAGCTTCCTGGCGCAGATCCTGCACTGAGCGCGATGGCCTTCGTGCTGCGCCCGGGAGCAGCGGGCTGCGCACAGCCGTCATGAGCTTGACATGCAGCGATGTGCGGCCGCGACCGTTCAGTGCCGGTGGGCGTGGTGCGCGTCCGGCACATGCGGGTGGACATGGTGCACCGGCTCGTGCCGGTGACCATGGCTGTGTGCACCCTCCGGCATCGGCACATGCGCGTGTTCGTGGTGCCCATCGTCGTGACGGTGGGCATGCTCATGCTCAGTCTCGTCATGGTCATGTTCGTGGCCATGAGATTCAGCCAGGTGCAGCACCACCCCCGCGAGCATCAGCACGCTGCCCAGCGCCATCAGGCCGCTGGCTGAGCGGTCACCCAACGCAACAGCAAACGCTGCGCCGATGAAGGGCGCGAAGGCGAAGACCGAGCCCGTTCGTGCCGCCCCGAAAGCGCGCTGGGCCAGCAGATAGAAGCGCAGGCTCAGGCCGTAGCCACTCGCACCCACGGCCAGCAGCGCCAGCGCCGCGCCGGCTGAGGGCAGCGGCTCCCCGAAGACCACCGCCAACACCGTGGTGGCGGTCGCACCCAGCGCGGCCTTGGCCATCACCACCTGGCCGGGGTCGCGTTCGGCCAGGGCTCGCGACAAGGTGTTGTCCACGCCCCAGGCCGCGGTCGCCAGCAGCACCGCCAGCAGCCCCCACAGCTGGGCACCGCAGGAACCCGACCGCAGGCCCTGGTCGAGCACCAGCACCACGCCACCGGCCAGCAGCAGCGCCATCGCCGCCCAGACGCGCCCGTCCATCGTCTCGCGGTACAGCCGCCACGCCAGCACGGCGGTGAAAAGGGCTTCCAGCGTGAGCATCAACGAGGCACTCGTGCCGCTGGTGTTCTGCAGCCCCCAGGCCAGCGCCACCGGTCCGACAACGGCACCGAAGCCCGCCATCAGCAGCAGCCGCCGCAAGTCGCTGCGCACGAGGCGCGCTTCCTGCTCGACGCGCTGGCGCGAAAAAGCTCCCACGATGGCCGCGCCGGCGTAAAGCAGCGCCGCCGTGGTGAAGGCGCCGACACCAATGCCGAATTGCTGGACCATTGGGGTGCTGACGCCGAACAGCAGCGCTGCCAGCAAGGCCAGCCCGCCACCGCGCAGCGCCGGCAGGTGGCCGGCCAGGCGGGATGAGAGCTTCATGGCAGGCCTTGTATGCGCACCCGCAGCAGTTTCACCGAATTGACGAACACCAGCACGTCAGGCCCCAGGTGGATGAAGGCCGCCTGGATGGGCCCGATCCACCCCATCAGCGCAGCCGTGATGCCCAGCACGTGCACCACGCCCACGCCGACGAACAGGTTCTCCTGCACGGTGCGGTACGCACGCCGGGCGATGGCGCGGGCGCCAGCGATCTTGGCCAGATCGTCGGTCATCAGCGCGATGTCGGCGGCCTCCAGCGCAGCCTGCGTGCCGCCACCGCCCATCGCGATGCCGACATCCGCGCGGGCCAGTGCCGGTGCGTCGTTGACGCCGTCGCCAACCATCGCCACGCGGTGGCCTTGCGCTTGCAATTCCGCGATGGCCGCGACCTTGCCTTCGGGCATCAGGTCGGCGCGCACCTCGTCCACGCCCAGGCCGCGCGCCACGGCGTTGGCGGTGGCGGCGTTGTCGCCAGTGAGCATCACGATGCGCTTCACGCCGCTGGCCCTGAGCTCGGCCAGGGCTTCGCGCGCACCCGGCCGCAAGGTGTCGGCAATGCCGATGATGCCCACGAAGCGGCCATCAACGGCCACGTGCACCGGCGTCTCGCCGTCCGATGTGATCACGTCGGGCAGCGTCACGTCGGACTCTTTGAGCAAGGCCGGGTTACCGACCAGCACGGCGCGGCCTTCGACGGTGGCCTTCACCCCGCGCGCCTGCACGGCTTCGAAGGCCTGCGGCTCGGGCACGTCCAGCTTCAGCGTGGCGGCATGCGCGACGACGGCACGCGCCAGCGGGTGTGCCGAGCGCCGGTCTGCCGCGGCGGCCAAACGCATGATCTCGGCATCGGTGAACGCGTTGTCGTGCACGGTGACATCCACCACCACCGGCTTGTTGGCCGTCAACGTGCCGGTCTTGTCGAAGACCACGACATCGACCTTCGCCAGCAGCTCCAGGTACAACCCGCCCTTGATCAAGATACCGTTGCGCGCCGCACGCGCGATGGCCGCAATCATCACCAGCGGTGTCGCCAGCCCCAGTTCGGCGGGTGACGTGAAGATCAACAGCGTGACCACCATGCGCACGTCGCGCGTGACCCAGTAAACACCCACCAGGAAGATGAACACCACCGGAATCAACCAGGCCGCAACGCGGTCGGCGAGCTTCTGCACCGGCGCCTGCTGCGCTTCGGCGTCTTCCACCAGCGCGATGATCCTGGCGAACATCGTGTCGCCGCCGATTTTGTCTGCCCGGATGTCCAGCGCGCCGCTTTCGACGACGGTGCCCGCAAACACCGTCGTTCCAACCGCCTTGTCCTTGGGAATGCTTTCGCCGGTGATCGATGCCTCGTTGACCGACCCCTGTCCATCGACAACCTGGCCATCGACGGGAATCTTCTCGCCCGCGCGCACCAGCACCACGTTGCCGATGCGAAGTTCGGCCACAGGGACGCTTCGTTCACCGCCCGCATCGCGCAGCAGCGCCACCTGCGGCACCGAGCCGATCAAGGCCTTGATCGACGCACGGGCGCGGTCGGTGTTCAGGTCGGCGATGAATTCCGCGATCAGGATGATCACCATCAGCACCGCGCCGGCCACCGTCTCGCCGCCGAGCATCGCCACCAGCGTGGCGATGGTGACGAAGATCTCGGTGCCGATCTTGCGTTCGCGCACCAGGTCGAGCAGGCCGGTCTTGACCAGTGGGTAGAGGCCCAGGGCCACCGCCGCCCACAGCACTTCGATGGGCACCAACTGCCGCCAGTACAGCAAGGCGGCCAAGCCTGTGAGCGCGATGCGCCCGACTTCGATCCAACGCGCGCGTGTCATCAGTGTCCGCCAGCCGGCGGGGTTGCCGTCCGTCGTCGGGGCGGGTGCGGTCGCGGGTGTCGTGTTCATGCGGCGTCCTTCGCTGTGCGACGTTCGCGCTCAGTCATTCGCCAAGTCCCAGATCAGGTGCGCATCGATCAACAAGCGGTAGTTCCAGCGCAGCGCGTCGGCGCGCGCTTCGCCGGCAGCGCGCAGCGCATCCAGCGACTGGCGGCGCACGAGCAGCAGCGACTGCAGGTCGCCTTCACCGAGCGTGTAGGCGCGCTGGGTCAGGCGGGCGCTCTCACGCGCGGCGGCGGCGCCGCTCTCAGCGATGCGCCAGCGCTCAAGACCGCCCTTGGCGTCTGCAAACGTCTCGGCGATCTCGATCTCGATGCCTTGGCGCGCGCGGTCCAGCACGGCGCGCGCGACCTCGGCCTCTTGCAAAGACTGCTGCAGGCGCCGGTCACGCACGGCGCCGCCGAACGGCATGCTGATGCTGACGCCCACCACCCGCTCATTGCGAAAAGCCTCGCTGGACGTGAACACGCCCACGGTCGGGTCGGCCACCTTGTCAGCGCGGGTCCGTGAAGCCGTGAGATCGGCTTTACGCACCTGTCCTTCGGCGATCTTCAACGGGTCGGCCTCAGCGACGATGCGCTCGCGCCAGCGGGCCTCGGGCCACATCGGTTCGGCCGGGTCGGAGAGTGCGGCAGGCGCCAGCGGCGCCTCGGGGAAGCGCAGCTTCAGCTTGGCCTGCGCCTTGGCCAGCGTGGAGTCGGCCTGGCTGGCCTGGCGCCGCACCTCGGCCAGGTCGGACTGCGCGATGTTGAGGTCCAGCGCTGATGCATCGCCCGCGCGCTTGCGCTTGTCCACGGCGGCCAGGTTGGCCTCGGCAAACGACAGCTGTTCCTTCAACAGCGCCTGCGCACTGTGCGCCGCCAGCCAGTTCAGCCACAGGTCAGACAGCGCGCGCGCCGCCTCGTGCCGTGCTTCGCCGACGCGGGCGCGCGCGATCTCGATGTCAACCTCACCCAACTGGCGGTCGAGCCCGGCCTTGCCGCCGATGCGAATGCCGCGCTGAACGCCCACCGTCCATTCGGTGGTGTTGCCCACACCCCCGATGCGGCGCTGCTGCGTGCTGGCGTGGGCGGTCCATTCGTGCGGCCCCGCGGCCAGTACCACCGCGCCGTGGCCCGCTGCGGCAAGCGCGCGCCGGGCCTCGACGACGGCCGGGTCCTTGTCGATCCACGCCACCGCCTGCACGGTGGGTGGAAGGTCCCTGGGTGTGGCCACGTCCTGTGCCACAGCCGGGCCGCCGAACAGCAGAGCTGCTGTGCCCGCCACGGATGCCAGTACGGCCAAAACGAATCGGTTCATGCGAACTCCCCGTCGAAGGCCAGCGGTGTGGCCCAGTAGCGCACGCCGGTGCCGGCGAAGTCGCGTTGCAGCAACTCGCGCAGTGGGCCCAACTCGTCGGTCGTCAGCAGCACATTGATCTGCATTGCACGGCTGCGGCCCATGACCTGCTCCGTGGCGCTCAGCCGCTCCTGCCCGCTGCCGTGGCTGTGGGTGGGCGTGCTGGTGAACACCTCGCTGCCGGCATTCGCAAGCAGCACGTCGAGCAGCTTCTCTTCCACCGTCGGTGGGCAGAGCAGGGTCAGGCAGTACTTCGCTGCGGTCGGTGAATCAGCCATGAGCAAGCTCCTTGGGCGGCGCGCCTTCGATCTCGGCAGCAGGCCGGTCTGTGCGCGGGTCCGTACGTGGATGGGCGAAGCGCAGGTACAGGATCGGCAGCAGGATCAGCGTCAGTGCCGTGGCGGTGATGAGTCCGCCGATGACGACGATGGCCAGCGGGCGCTGGATCTCTGAACCCGGCCCGGTCGAAAACAGCAGTGGGATCAGGCCGAAGGCCGTGATCGACGCCGTCATCAGCACCGGACGCAACCGCCTTCGTGCACCTTGCGTCACGCTGGTGAGCAGGTCATGCCCCTCGGCATGCAACTGGTTGAAGTAGCTCACCAGCACCACACCGTTGAGCACCGCGATGCCCAGCAAGGCGATGAAGCCCACCGACGCTGGCACCGACAGGTACTCACGCGTGACCCACAGCGCCACGATGCCGCCCACCAGCGCAAACGGGATGTTGCTCAGCACCAGCAGCGCCTGCCGCACCGAGCCGAAGGTGGAGAACAGGATCAGGAAGATGAAGCCCAGCGCCAACGGCACCACCAGCGCCAAGCGGGCTGCCGCTCGCTGCTGGTTTTCGAACTGGCCGCCCCAGGTGATGCGGTAGCCGGTCGGCAGCTTCACGCCTGCGGCCACCTTGGCCTTGGCTTCGTCGACGAAGCCGACCAGGTCGCGCCCGGTGACGTTGGCGATGACCACGCTGTAGCGGCTGCCCATCTCGCGGTCGATCTTCACCGGGCCGCTCTCGCGCGTCAGCTTGGCCAAAGTCTCCAACGGCACGCTCTGCCCGTCGGGCGTGGCGATGCGCAGCGCGGCAAATTCGGCAGGCGACACCCGCACCAGGTCCGGCCCGCGGATGACGATGGGGATGCGCTGGTTGCCGTCGATCACGGTGCCGGCGCGCTGGCCCTCGATCTGCACGCGCAGGGCGTCCTGCACGTCTTCGATCGACAGCCCGTAGCGGCCGGCAGCCAGACGGTCCACCACCACGCGCAGGTACTGCACGCCGTCGTTTTCCACCGTGTAGACGTCCTGGTTGCCCGTCACCGTCTTCATCAGCTTTTCGACTTGCGACGCGAGTTCGTTCAGCTTCGTGAGGTCGGGGCCGAAGATCTTGATCGCCAGGTCGCCGCGCACGCCGATGATCATTTCCGACACCCGCATGTCGATCGGCTGCGTGAAGCTGTAGCTGATGCCGGGCATCTGGTCCAGCACCTCACGGATGCGATCGATCAGCGCTTCCTTGCTGGCCATGCTCCACTCGGGGCGCGGCTTGAGGATCAGGAAGGTGTCGGTCTGGTTCAGGCCCATCGGGTCGAGGCCGATCTCGTCGGAGCCCGCGCGCGCCACCACGCCGGTGATCTCGGGGATGTTCTTCATCAGCGTCTGGTGGACCATCAGGTCCAGCGCCGCAGTCTCTTCCAGGCTCACCGAAGGCAGCTTCTCGATGCCGACGATGATGTCGCCCTCGTCCATCTC
Organism: uncultured beta proteobacterium; assembly: GCA_963788035.1. Classification (GTDB taxonomy): domain Bacteria; phylum Pseudomonadota; class Gammaproteobacteria; order Burkholderiales; family Burkholderiaceae_C; genus Rubrivivax. The sequence continues at coordinate 1,213,483 of CAWBFC010000006.1, read as the reverse complement.
GGGCAGGAAGGTCTTGCCGACCTGGGTGTAGACGCCTGCGGCCCCCACCAGCATCAGGCCAGCGATGACGAACACCAGCTTCTGCCGCTTCAGCGCCCCCGCCAACACCGGTTCGTACAGGCGCAGCAGTTGGCGTGGCAGCCAGGGCTCGTCATGCGACACCTTCTTGAGCAGGAAGGAGGCCAGCACTGGGATGACGGTGAGCGACAGCACGAGTGAGCTCGCCAGGGCGAACACGATGGTCAGCGCCACCGGCACGAAGTACTTGCCCTCCAGGCCCTGCAGCGTCAGCAGCGGCAGGAACACGGTGACGATGATCAGCACGCCGGCGGCCACCGGTACCGCCACCTCGCGCACGGCGCGCAGCACGATGTGCAGCCGCGGCAGCTTGCCGCCGGCCGTTTCCCGGCTCAGGTGCTGCACGATGTTCTCGACCACGACGATGGCCGCATCCACCAGCATGCCCAGCGCAATCGCCAGACCGCCCAGGCTCATCAGGTTGGCCGACATGCCGTAGCCGCGCATCAGGATGAAGGTGCCCAAGGCCGCCAGCGGCAGCACCACGGCAACGGCCACCGCCGCACGCACGTTGCCGAGAAAGGCGCCGAGCAGCACCAGCACGATCAGCGTGGCTTCCAGCAGTGCTTTGGACACCGTGCCGACAGCTTTCTCGACGAGTGAGGCGCGGTCGTAGAACACCTTCAGCGTCACGCCCGCCGGCAGCGTGGGCTGCAGTTCGGCGATCTTGATCTTCACACCTTCCACCACCTGTTGCGCGTTGGCGCCGGCCAGGCCCAGCACCAGGCCCTGCACGGCTTCAGCCTTGCCGTCCATGGTGACCACGCCGTAGCGCGTGGTGCTGCCGTCGCGCACAACGGCCACATCGCCCAGGCGCACGGTGCTGCCGTTCTTGCGCGCGACAACGACTGCACGCAGGTCGTCCTGCGTCTTGATGCTGCCTTCGGTGCGCACCAGCAGCACCTCGCCGCCTTCACCCAGGCGCCCGGCGCCGTCGTTGCGGTTGTTGGCTTCGATGGCGGTCTTGATCTGCGCCGTGGACAGGCCCAGCGCCTGCAGCTTGGCCGGGTCGGGCAGCACTTCGAAGCTGTGCACCTTGCCGCCCAGCGCGTTGACATCGGCCACGCCGGGCACGGCACGCAGGGCAGGGCGGATGACCCAGTCGAGCAGGCTGCGCCGCTCTTCCAGCGTCAGTTGCGGCGCCTCGATCGTGAACATGAACATCTCGCCCAGCGGCGTGGTGATGGGCGCGATGCCGCCGGTGATGCCCGAGGGCAGGTCGCCGACGATGTTGTTCAGGCGCTCGGCCACTTGCTGGCGGGCCCAGTAGAGGTCGGTGCCGTCCTGGAAGTCCACCGTCACATCGACCAAGCCGTACTTGGTGACGGAACGCAGGATGCGCTGCTTCGGGATGCCCAGCATCTCGACTTCGATCGGCACGGCGATGCGGCTTTCGATCTCCTCGGGCGTCATGCCCGGCGCCTTCATGATGATCTTCACCTGCGTGCTCGACACGTCGGGGAAGGCATCGATGGGCAGCGAGCGGAAGGCGTACCAGCCGAAGCCGGCCAGCAACACGGCGGCCAGCAGCACGAACAGGCGCTGCGTCAGCGCAAATTGCACGAGGCGGTTCAGCATGGCCGGTCTCCCTGCATGTCTTGCGGGGTGCGCGGGGTGCGGTGGGGCTTCACTTGTCACCCCCGCTCTTGCCTTGCCAGGCCGCCTTCAGCGCGATGACCGATGCGGTCGCCACTTCCTGGCCCGGCTTCAAGTCGCCGGTCACCTGCACCGATGCACCTGCGCTCGACACCACGCTCACCGGCCGGGCGACGAAGCCCTTGTCGCTTCGCACGAAGACGAAGGCCTGGTCATCCTGCCGCGCCACCGCTGTCAGCGGCAGCGCCCAGCCGGCGGCGTTGGCCGCGAAGGGCACCTGGGCCTGCACCACTTCGCCAGGGCGCAGCCGCTCGGCACCGCGTGTGACACGGGCGCGCAGCGTCACGGTCTGGCTGTCGCTGACGATGGCGCCCACCGACAGCGGTATCGCCACCGCGTCGCGGCCGACGATCTGGATCGCGGCCATCTTCGGCAGCGTGGCCGGCTGGCGGTCGGCAGGCATGGCAATGTCCAGCCACAGCGTCTGCAGGCTGGCCACGCGCAACAGTGCGTCGGCCTCCTGCACACGCTGGCCGGGCTTGATGTCGATGCCCAGCACCACACCGGCAACCCGTGCGCGCACCACCACACCGTCCTGCAGCGTGCCGCCCGCCGTGATGCGCTGGATTGCGGAGGCGTCGATGCCGGCCAGGCGCAGGGCTGCTTCGGCCTGGCGCTGGCGCGCCGCATCGTCCTGCGCCGCCGCTTCGGCTTCCTGCACGCGGCGCTCGGGGATGATGCCTTCGGCCAGAAGCGCCTTCTCGCGCTGCAGCGTCTTCTGCGACAGGCGGGCGCGGCTGGCAGCTTCCAGCAGCTTGAGCTGCATCTCGCCGAACTGCGGGCTGTTCAGACGCAGCAGCGGCTGCCCGGCCTTCACGGCCTGCTGTTCGCTGACCAGCAACTGGTCCACCACGCCAGCCACCGGTGCGCTGACCACCTGCTCTTGCCCGGGCGGCAGCATGACCTTGGCCGCGTAGGCCATGCCGGCGATGGCGCCAGGTTGTTCAAGCTTGAGCAGTGTGACGCCGAGCGTCTTCATCTGCGCCGCCGAGACGGCGAACTCGGCATTGGGTTCGGCTGCCACGGCCGGCGCCAACAAGGCGCTCAGGGACAGGCAGACAGCGACGCGCAGGGCGGCGCCGGTACGAAGGATGGCAGGCATAGGAACTCCACGAACAGAAGGCCTCGTTCCGGGGCAGGAACGGGTGGGCAGGTGCGGCGCGAAAACTGCGCGAGAGCGCCGCAGCGGTCTTCAGGCGTGGAGGGGCGGCGCTCTGCCGTCGGGCGGCAAGCTTCTGAAGGCGCTGGAGCCGGCGCGGTGCCGGTCGGGTGGCCAAGGCAAGCGCACGGCGGCTGCGCTTGCAGGCAGGTCACATGCCGGCCAAGGTGTCACGCAGTCCAGCGCGGCGCCTGTCGGCGCATCGGGCACGTCGGAACCGTGGACGCGCAGGGCAATGATCGAATGCGACAGGGCGGCGCCATCGTCGTGGTCGGCATGTGCCTCGTTGGCGCCGTCGTGCTGCCCGGCCGAAGACCAGGCGGCTCCGGCCATCGAGAACTCGCCGTCGTGGCGGTGCGCGTGCAGCGGCGAGCCGGCCAGGTCCAGGGCCAGCAGGGCCACCAGCAGCCAGTTCAGCAGCATCCGAACGCACGCCGCCGGGCCGCGATGGCTCCGGTGCATGGTGCGGGCTGCGAGGGCGGTCATGGCTCAGAGGTACTTGGTGATGGCCTTGAACTCGCCCAGCATCTTGCGCGCAGACGGTGGTAAAGCCGCCACCGAGCGGTCGAGGCAATGGTCGATGTGGTCGTGGATCAACAGCTTCTTGGCCGCGCCGACCGCCCGTTCCACCGCATGCAGCTGCTGGGCTACATCGAGGCATTCGCGATCCTGCTCCAGCATCGTGATCACGTTCTGCAGGTGACCATGGGCGCGCTTGAGCCGCTTGGTCACGGCCTGATGCGAGACATGAAGGACAACATCTTCCATGCCCGTATCCTATCCTGGTGGAGAGGATAATGCTTCACTGAATGGCGGGAAATCCGGCAACGTTGCCGGATCGGCGAATCGCCATGGCACGGCAGCGAACTTCAGCGCACCGTGAAGCGCACAGTGATGGCTTTGGCCGAAGGCGTCACCAGGGCCGCGACGACCTTGGCGCCCTTGGGCAGCTTGATGCCCTTGGCCTCGAGCTTGTCGCCCACCACCACGAGATCAGCTTCTGACTTCTCGGCACCGTTCAGCACCGTCAGCTTGCCCTTCAGGCCGGTCGGGGCCATCGGCTGGCCATGGTCCTCCACGTAGATCACGGCGCCGTCAGGCGAACCCACCAGCTCGAAGGAAAGGTCGCTGGCCGTCTGCACCACGCCCCCGTGTTTCGGCTTGCCGCCTCCGTGAGCGAGTGCGGCGTTGAACGACAGCACCGACAGGCCCAGAACCACAAGGGTCAACAGCTTCTTCATCATTTGAGTCATCTCCGACAAGGTTGCAGCGCACTCGAACAGGCGGCGCTGCTGGGGCCTGGTTTCCTCAATAGGCATCCTGCGCGCCGACAGGGGTTGTCGCCGCTTCGGCCTGCGTCTGCGTGAGCCGCTGTGTCGCCTTCTCGCCGAACAGCCAGAACAGCACCGGGGTCAGCAAGGTGTCGAGCAAGGTCGAACTGACCAGGCCGCCGAAGATCACCACCGCCACCGGGTGCAGGATCTCCTTGCCCGGGGCGTCGGCAGACAGCAGCAGTGGCGTAAGGGCGAAGGCGGCAACGAGTGCCGTCATCAGCACCGGCGTCAGCCGCTCCAGCGAGCCGCGCACGATCATCGGCTGGCCGAAGGTTTCGCCCTCGAACTTGCACAGGTTGATGTAGTGGCTGATCTTCAGAATGCCGTTGCGCGTGGCGATGCCGGCCAGCGTGATGAAGCCCACCATCGAGGCCACCGACAGGCTCACGCCCGCGATCCACATCGCCGCCACGCTGCCGATCAGCGCCAGCGGGATGTTGGCCATGATGATGCCGGCCAGCACCACCGACTGGTAGCGCGAGTACAGCACCAGGAACATCATCGCCAGTGACACCACCGACAGGCCCGCGATCAGCCGCGTGGCCTGTTCCTGGGCCTGGAATTGCCCCTCCAGGCTGATGAAGTTGCCGCTGGGCAAAGGTGTCTTGGCGATGATGCTGCGGATGTCCTTGATGACACGCCCCATGTCACCGCCGTCGGTGTTGGCATAAACGATGATGCGGCGGCGGCCGTTTTCGCGGCCGATCTGGTTCGGTCCGTCGGTCTCTTCGACCGTGGCGATGCTGGACACCGGTATGCGCCCGGCCGGCGTGTCGATCAGCGTGCGCGCCAAGTCCTGCGGGCTGCGCTGGTTGTCGGGCAGGCGCAGCACCAGCTCGTAACGGCGCGGGCCGTCCACGATGTCGGCGCCGTGCGCGCCATCGGTCAACGCCTGGAGCACGCGGATCGCCTCTCCCGGTGAAAGGCCCGCCTGCGCCGCCTTGCGGTGGTCCAGGCGCACGGTGATCTGCGGGATCAGCACCTGCTTCTCGACCGTAAGGTCCACCAGCCCCGGCACGGCCGCCAACTGGCCGCGCATCTGCTCGGCCAGGCCACGCAAGGTGTCGGTGTCGTCGCCGAAGATCTTCACCGCAATCTGCGCGCGCACACCTGACAGCAGGTGGTCCAGGCGGTGGCTGATGGGCTGGCCGATGGTCGCCTGCGCCGGCAGACTCGAAAGCCGGTCGCGGATGTCGGCCATGATGGTTTCGCGGTCACGCTCTGATCGCTTGAGGTCCACGTCGATCTCGGCCGAGTGCACACCTTCGGCGTGTTCGTCGAGCTCGGCGCGGCCGGTACGGCGGCCCACCTGCGTGACCTCGGGCACCTGGCGGATCAAGGTCTCGGCCACCGCGCCGATGCGGTTGGACTCGGCCAGTGAGGTGCCCGGCTGCATCACCAGGCCCAGCACCAGCGAGCCTTCATTGAAGGCCGGTAGGAAGGCGCGTGGAAACAGCGGCACTGTCACCGCCGCACCGGCCACCGCGAGTGCGGCCAGTGCGATGAGCAGCTTGGCGCGGCCGAACGACCAGCTCAGCAGCTTCGTGTCCTGACGCTTCAGCCAGCCGACCAGCGGGCTGTCGCCGTGGTCCAGCCGCTTCATCGTCGGCAGCATGTAGTAGCACATCACCGGCGTGACCGTCATCGAGACGAGCATCGATGCGAGGATAGAAACGATGTAGGCGATGCCCAGCGGTGTGAAGAGCCGACCCTCGATCCCCGGCAGCGCAAACAGCGGTACGAAGACCAGCACCACGATGACCGTGGCGTAGACGATGCCCGAGCGCACCTCGACGCTGGCGCGCCGCACTACCTCCAGCACCGACAGCGGGTTGCCAGCCGCCTTGTTCTGCTTCAGTCGCCGCAAGATGTTCTCGACATCGACGACCGCGTCGTCCACCAGCTCGCCGATGGCGATGGCCAGGCCGCCCAGCGTCATCACGTTGATCGACTGGCCCAGCCACTGGAACACGAGTGCGGTGACTGCCAGCGACAGCGGGATGGCCACCAGCGAGATCACGGTCGTGCGCACCGACAGCAGGAACGCGAACAGCACGATGGCGACCATGATGGCGCCATCGCGCAGCGCCTCGGCCACGTTGCCGACGGACGCCTTGATGAAGTCGGCCTGGCGGAATAGCACACGCGGTTCGGCGAGGCCCGGGGGCAGGCCCTGTTTCAGCTCGGAAAGCGCTGATTCGATCTGCGCGCTGAGCTTCACCGTGTCGGCATCGGGCTGCTTCTGGATGCTGACCACCACCGCTGGCAGGCCGTTGTAGCCGGCGTCGCCGCGCTTCAGGCCGGCCGCGAACGAAACCGTCGCCACTTGTTCCAGCAGGATCGCACGGCCGTCCCTCCAGGCCACCGCGATGCCGGCCAGGTCCTCAGCGCGTTTCGTGCGGCCCAGATGGCGGATCAGGTACTCGCGGCTGTTGAGGTCGATGAAGCCACCACCCGCATTGCCTGCATAGCCCTTCAACGCCTGCTCGACCTGCGTCAGCGAGACACCGAACTGCGCCAGGCGCGCGGTGTCGGGTGCCACGCGCAAGGTGCGAACCTCGCCGCCGATGGGGATGACCTGCGAGATGCCCGGGATGGACAACAGCCGCGGACGCAGCACGAAGTCGGCGTACTCACGGGCCTGCATCGGTGTCGCCACGGGTGACTTGCCATCGCCGGGAACCAGCGGCAATGCCACCAGCATCACCTCGCCCATGATCGACGACACCGGCCCCATCACGGGCGTGATGTCGCCCGGCATCTGTGTGCGAACCACCGCCAGCCGTTCAGCCACCAGCTGGCGGTTGCGGTAGATGTCGGTGCCCCAGTCGAACTCGGCATACACCAGCGAAAGGCCCACGCCCGAAGTGCTGCGCACGCGCGTGACGCCCGGCATGCCGTTGAGCGCGGTCTCCAGCGGAAAGGTGACGAGTTGCTCCACCTCTTCCGGCGCCATGCCGCCGGCCTCGGTGAGCACGGTGATCAGCGGCTTGTTGAGGTCGGGAAAGACGTCGACCGGCGTTCGCCAGGCCGTCATCGCGCCGTACACCATCAACAGCGCCGCGACCGCCAGCACGAAGAGGCGGTTGTGCAGGCTGTAGCGAACGATCCAGTTGAACATGTGGTGGCCCCGTTCAGCGGATCTGCGCGATCAGCGGTGCGCCTTGCACCACCACGCGGTTGTCGGCACTTAGGCCTTGCGTCACGACCACCGTGCTCGCGTCCAGCGGGCGGAACTGCACCGGCTGCGGGATGAAGCGCTCGGCACCGGACTTGATCCAGACGATGGGTTCGTTGGATGGGTTGCGCACGACGGCCTGCGCCGGCAGCACGACGCCCTTGATGCGATCCTTCGACTGGGCGATGACGGTGACGGGTTGGCCGATGGCGAGGGGCAGCGCGGCGCCCGGCTTGGACGCACTGACGCCGAAGGTGATGGGCAGTACACCGTCGCGCAGCGAGCGCGCCACGCCCAGCAGGCGCAGTGTCACCTCGGGCACGCCCTGCAGCGTCGCGCCGGCCAGACGCGCGGCCACCGCCATGTCGGCCGTCGTGGCTTCCACCAGCATGCGCGCGGGGTCCACCACTTCGAACAGCACATCGCGCGGTTCGACCACCTGGCCGACAACCAGGTCTGCACGGGCGATCACGCCGCTGACGGGTGCGGTCAGGGCTTCACGTGCCACCAGGCTGCCACTGATGCTGCGCTCGCGCTCGGCCAGGCTGGTGGCCTCGGTGCGGGCGGCCTCGATCTCCTTGCGCGGCACCGTGCCTTCCAGGCCTTCCAGGCGTTGCACGCGCTGCTCGGCCAGTTGCCGCTGCGCACGCAGTTCGGCCAGCTGGGCCTGCTGGGTGCCCAGGGCATAGGGTTCCGCGTGGTGACGCACGTAGGCCAGCACGTCGCCGCGCCTGACGGCCTGGCCGGCGACCGGCAAGCCCTTCGGTCCAGGCTCGATGCGGCCGCCGTGCACCGCCTGCACGCGTCCGCTGGCGTTCGGGTCCATCACCACACGGCCTGGCATCTCCACCGTGGCGGCGGCTTCAGACTCCGGCGCCAGCACGGTGCGTATCGCCATGCGGCGCTGCGCGAGTTTGGGCACGTTGACGCTGCCGTCTGGCAGGCGGGCCAGGCCCGAGGCGTTGACGGCCGCGCCGGGTGCGTCGAGGTGCTCGCCGTTGGGGCCGTGTGCGCCGGGGGCTGCATAGGCCAGGGACACCAGAACCGCCCAAGCCAGGACCGCCGCAAGCAACAGCATGCCCAACGTTCCGGAGAACCACCAGAGCTTGTGCTTCATCACAGGGTCCCCCGCAACGCGACGGCGGCGCGGCGGCGCTGGCGCCACCAGGCAATGCCGCCGACCAGCCCGAGAGCCACGACACCGGCGCCAATCCAGGCGGCACGTTCAAGTTCATGGGCGTGGTCGTGGCCGTGGTCGTCGGTGCCTTTGCCGTGGGCATGGGCGTGGTCGCCGTTAGCGGTTCCGGCGGTCACGGCGGCGGCGGCACCGCCTGCAGCGGCCATCACCAGCGTGCCATCGAGCAGGTCGCTGTCCTTGCCGGCCACCAGTGTGAAGACCAGGCCATGCTCGCCGGGGGCGGCCAGCGCTTTGAGCATCGTTGCGTCGGTGACGGCGTAGTCGCCCTGCTCGGCACGAAAGGCGGCCATGGCCTTGAGAGAGCCGCTCTCGACCTCGAGCTTGGCGCCGAGCACGGGTTCGTTGGACTCGTAGCGGTCAACCAGGATGGCCAGTTCGCCGGCGCGCAATTCGGCGACCAGTTCGAAGGCCTCCGACTTGGCTTCGACGCGAGGCCGCGCCGATGCGGCTCGGCCTGCGGTCGGGCTGTCCAGGTGCTCGCCATTGGGGCCATGGGCGCCGGGAGCTGCGAGCGTGGCAACGCTGGCCAGTGAAACGAGCAACGCGGCGGACACTTGCATGAGCCAGCGCGTCACGGGGATGGGTCGAGAGGGATTCATGGGAGAAGTCCTGAAGCTTGATGAAGGCGGGCGCGGGCCAGGCCCAGCGCGGCTTGTTGGCGGGCCAGGCTGGCCTCGGCCTGGGCGGCGGCGGACAGGGCGCGCAGCAGGTCCGGGAGCGGGGTCTCGCCGGCACGGAAGGACTTGTCGATGAGCAGTGCACGCTCGCGCAACAGCGCGGCACGGTCGCGTTCGGCCAGCAGCTGCTGTTGCGTGGTGGCCTGCGCCGCCAGCGCTGCGGCGAGATCGGCGTCCAGCCGGTCGCGCAGGCGCTGTTCCCGCGCCTGCGCCAGTTCCAGTTCGCTCAGGGCGGCGGCCTGCAGCGGCTGATTGCGGTCATCCGTACCGAAGGGCAGGCGCAGACCGATGGTGATGCTGTTCTGAGGGCCGGCGCTTCTGCCCGGCGTGTCCTGGCGAAAACCCAAACTCAGTTCAGGCGGGTCGCGCCGGCTGGCCTGCACCAGCGCCACGCGTTTGCGCGCATGCTCAGTGGCCAGGGCCGCGTAGCGAAGCTCCGGGTGCAAGGCGAGCGTGACGGGGGCGGCCGTATCGGGAGTGCGCGCGGCTTCCCGGGCATCGGCTTGTGCTTCTGCCTGTGCGTCCGTCTGTGCGTCCGCCTGTGCATCCACCAGCGCTTCCAGCCCCGTCAGCAACTTCCACTGACCCCGGGCCTGGACCAGCCTTTGGCGCACCTCAGTCTGCTGCGCTGTCGCGCCCAGCAACTCCGCGCGGGCGGCCAAGGCGTCGGCCCGGGCCATGTCGCCGGCGCGCACGCGTCGCTCCACATCCTCGGCCAAGGTCTGCAGTGAACGCAGCAAGGCATCGGCCTGCACGAGCTCCGCCTCCAGCGCGTGGATGGCCCATGCGGCTTCGCGCACCTCACCGGCCATTCGCAGGCGTGCCGCCGCTTGCGACACATCGGCCGCGGCCACTGCGGCGTCGGCCACGGCGCCGCGAGCGGCGCGCTGGCCGGGCAGCCACAAGGGCCAGGCCAGGCCGATCTCGGTTTCCTGTTGGCCTGCGTTGCGCTGCCAGCGGTCGTTGCGGTGACTCAATTGAAGTGCCGGTGGTGCGGCCCAGAGGCTGGACGCGGCCGAGCGCTCGGCATCGGCGCGCTGGCGCAGACCCCGCGCTTCCTGCGCTGCAACGGCCCGCTGCCAGGCGGCGTCGACAGCCGCAGCCATCGAGATCCGGCCGGCAGACGGCGCCGGTGACGGGTTCGTCAAAGGGGGCGGGTTGGGCTGGGCCTGCACGGGCAGGCTCAGTGCACTGCCTGCGATGGCGCAGGCAGCGAGCCACGGATGGTTTCTCACGATGTTCCTGACTGGACGACATGACACCGGGCCGCCAGACACGCCACCGCCTCGCGTGACGCGAGAAGGTAGGTTTGCGCTGGGACCGCTGCGGGGAGCACCTGCCGTCGCTAGACGGCGTTGCCCACGGGGTCAGGCCGTGAGTCGGGGTGGCCGCAAGGGGCCATCGAGCACGGGGTGCGGATGCGTGGACGCATCGCAGGCTGCAGGCGCCGCGACACCCATGCGCACGACCGGCAGGTCGGCGTTCACCATCAAGGCGGACGCACTGACGTGGTCAGACATCATGTGGCGCGTTGACTCGTCGGAATCGCCCACGTGATACGAACCGTCGTCATGGTGGTGATGGCTTTCGTCATCCCAGTGCAGCACGGCGTGCTGAAGGTCCACCAGTGCGTCAATCGTTGACCCTGCGCGGGCCAGCCCCACCGATTGCCACAGCATGGCAAGGAGCATGGTCAGCAGGATTGCAGAGCGGCGCATTGCTTGAGTTTAGCGAATATGTGCTTGCACCCAAAGATGAGCGGGTTGTCGGCCATGGAAGCGGCGGACATCGTCGCCTGCGCCACTGGCAGTTAAGTGGCCGCAGGCTTGACCACGACACCTTGTGTTGAAGACTGTGTCGGACACGTCTCTTGGAGCCCGCCTTGCAACCCCTCACGCTCACCCTCAAGGGATTTCGCGGCATCCGCGACGGCCTGAGCCGCGACACGCTGACACTGGACTTCGAGCGCCTCGCCGATGGCGCGCACTTGGTCGCCATCGCAGGTGCCAATGGTCGCGGCAAGACCACTGTGATGGACAACTTGCACCCGTATCTGACCATGCCCTCGCGTGCGGCAGTGGCAGGGCCGGGTGGATTTTCGTACTACGACCATGTCTGCCTGCCCGAGAACGAGAAGGATCTGACCTGGGCCCATGAAGGCCGCAGCTACCGGTCGCAGGTGGTCGTTCGACTGGGTGGCCGACGCAAGACCGAGGCCTTCCTGTTCGTCCTGGCCGAGCACGGGGCGTGGGTGCCTGTGACGCTGGCCGACGGCACGGTGTCGGATGGCAAGGTCGATACCTATACGCGCTGCGTCGAGGCCCTGTGCGGCCCGCCGGACACCTTCTTCACCTCGGTATTCTCTGCACAGGGAAAGCGCCAGCTGAGCACCTACCGCAACGCCGAGATCAAGACCTTGCTCGCCGACCTGCTGGGGCAGGAGGAGATTCGGGTTGTCGGGCAGAAGGCGAGTGAGGTTGCGCGGCTGCTGAAAGCCGGACTTGTGGCGATCCGGCACGAGGTGTCCGGCCTGGAGGAAGACCGCAGCCGCCTTGCTTGCGAGCGGCTTCGACTCGACGGCACCTCGCCCAAGCTCGAACAGGCAGTGGCGACGCTTCGTGCCGCGCAGCTGGCGTTGGAGGCGAGCCAGGCCCGGCACGTTGCGCTGGCGAGCGAGCGCGAGCAGTCCAGCGCCACCGAGTCGCGTCGCGCGCAGCTGCAGGCGGAGCGCAGCCTGCTGCTGGCGCGGGGCAGCGAGGCTACCCAGGCGCTACAGGGGCGGGAGCAGAGCGAACGCCAGAGGCTTCAAGCCCTGGAGCAGCGCATCGCACAGCGTCGCACGCAGGCGAACGCGCGGTGGCAAGCCCTGCAGCAATCGCGCCGCCAATGCCTTGCTGCGCTCACGATGGCGGCACTTGTGGCGCGTGCCGTCAGACGCCAGCCGCTGGCTGTGCGTCTAGCTGACATGCGCAGCGCGCACACAACGGCATGCCGTGATCAACTGCAACGCCTGGCGCAGTGTCAGGCGGCCGAGCAACTCGCCAGGCAGAAGCTGGAGGGCATCGCGCGTGAAGCAGGCGAGGCCGCATTGCGTGCGGACGGTCTGGCCAATCGCTTCGGGTTGGCTCGCGAGGTGCCGTGCGCGGGGACCGACCTGCAAGGGAAGTGCAGGCTGTTAGGCGATGCACGCGAGGCCCAGGCCTTGATCCCCAGCGCCAGCGCGCGGATTGCCGCCCTGGCGAAGCAGAAGACACAGGTGCAGAGTGAACTGGTGGGCTTGCGTCAACAGCGCGACGCTTTGCGCAACGCTCCGAAATCTCTGAAGCGGGCTGAACGACTTGAAGAGGCTGCGCAGTCGCGCGTCACCAGGCTGTCGGTGCTCTCTGCCAAGGCCGCAGAGATTGCACAGGCGCGGGCCACCCTGGCCGCTGTCGAACTGGAGTTGGCCGCGCCGGGCCTGAGCGCGGAAGGCGGCCCAAGCGTGGAAACGCCGGATGAGCAGGCCGAGCGCCAGCGCATCGGCTCGACACAACTGGAAGTGTCCGAAGACATGAAGCGCCAGTCGCTGCGCCTGCGGGAAGGGCTCAAGCGGATCGACGGCCTGCTGGCCGCACTGCCAGCACCGTTCGATGAGAGCCGACTGTCGGTCGCCGCGCAAACCGTGGCGGATGCACGCCAGGCCGTTGGCGCCGCAGACCAGTGTCATCTTGCCGCCGTGCGGGATGCGCAGGCGCTGGTTACGTTGTCGCAGCAGATGCAGACACTGGCCGTCAGACGCGCGCAGGTCAACGCGCGGGCCGCGCATGCGGAAGCAGAACTTGGCGGCTGGTACCTGTTTGCGCGTTGCATGAGCAACGACGGGCTGATCGCGCTGGCCATCGACGATGCGGGCCCAACACTGGCCGGGCTGGCCAACGACCTGCTGCTGGCCTGCTATGGGCCGCGCTTCACGGTGTCCATCCAAACGCTGGTGGAAACAGGCAAGGGCGAACAGAGAGAGGGTTTCGACATCGTGGTGTATGACGGCGAATCCGGTGAAGGCAAGAGCGTGGCGCTGATGAGTGGCGGGGAGCGGGTGTGGATCTCATGCCGTGATCGGCATGAGATCCACTATGCCGAGACCCCGGATATGCCGAGTTCGCGATCCGGCCGACGTCCCCGCCCCTGCAACTGCGCCGCAGGTACCTGCGAAGCGATGCGGCATAGCACGTCGGGATCCGGGACGCTGAGCCCCGACGCGCGCGGTGGCAAGAGCCTTAGCCTGATGAGCGGCGGTGAGCGAACCTTCATCGACGCCTGCCTGACGCGCGCGATCGCCCTGTACTTGGCCCAGAACACCGGACGGCGATTCGACACGCTGTTCTCCGACGAGGCCGATGGGCCGCTGGACCCAGAACACAAGCGCATGTTCATGGCCATGAAGCGCGAAGTCCTTCGGCTCGGCGGCTACCGGCAGGAGTTCTTCATCACCCAGACCCCGCACCTCGCAACGATGGCCGATGCAGTCATCGACCTTGACGCCATGCAGGCCGAGCCGCGAGCGGGCATCGATGCTTCCGATCGGTGACACGACCTACTCGGGTTCAGGGGTGGAACCTCACTGCCATATGTTCGACTCCACCGGGGACGGTTTCTCCGGAAGGAGACCCTCATGGAAGAGTTGTTTGTGCGCCCGCGCGCACTGATGCGGATGCGCGAGGGCCCGCTGGGCGTGTGCATCGATTCCTTCATCGATTCATTGGCAGCAAAGGGCTATAGCCGCGACTCACGACGCCGCGCCGCATGGTTGGTTGGAGACTTCAGCCGGTGGTTGGACGGACGCGGCGTAGCCGCCGCGGCAGTAGCCGAAGAGTCGGTCGATACCTTCTTGCGAGGCCGCAGGCGCCGTCGCGCCCCAAGGGCCGAAGACCGTTCGACGCTGCTAAGGCTGCTCGCGCATCTGGCGGCACAGGGCATCATCTGCACACCCTCAGCTGAGCGCACTCCAACTGCGGTTGAGCAGATCGAGGCCGAGTATGTCGACTACATGCGCCACGAGCGCAATCTGGCGCCTGCAACCATTCGCTCCAACCGGATCACGGCCAGAAATCTGTTGACGTTCCTCTTCGCCAACGGGCCTTTGACGTTCGACAGCGTGGGGGCGCCGGACGTCATGGCGCACATCAGGCTGGCGACGAAGACCTGCCGTCCGAACTCTGCATGCAGAGTCGTCGGTGGAGTTCGGGCGTTCCTACGGTTCGCGCTTTACCGCGGCTGGCTCGACACCGATATGTCTTCGCACATACCGGCGCCTGCTGTTTGGTCGCAATCATCGATCCCCCGCTCGCTCCAGGACGATCAGGTTCTGCGCACCCTCGCCCAATGTGATCGGGCTAAGCTGAGTGGGTGTCGTGACTACGCGGTCATCGTCCTACTTGCGCGGCTCGGGCTGCGGGCTGGCGAGGTGGTAGCACTACAACTGGAGGACATCGACTGGCACGCCGGCGAGTTGCTGGTTCGCAATGGACAAACCCGAGTCGATCGCCTCCCGCTTCCATACGAGGTGGGCCAAGCGCTGGCGCAATACTTGAGCGAGGCCCGGCCACGCTGTTCCTCCCGGCAGGTCTTCCTTCGAGCACAGGCACCGATCGAGGGCTTCTCCAGTGGTACCGCTGTTGCAGCGATCGTCCGCCGCGCGCTTCAGCGCGCCGGCATCGATGTGCCGAGCAAGGGAGCGCATGTGCTCCGTCACACCTTGGCCACACGACTGCTGCGCGAGGGGTCGTCGCTGCCCGAGATCGGCGAAGTGCTGCGTCACCGCCAGCAGCAGACAACGACGATCTATGCGAAGGTGGATCTTCGCTCCCTGCGGGCCGTCGCTCCTTCTTGGCCGGGAGGTGCGCAATGACGCCGCTGAGACAGGCTGCCTCCGACTACCTTGCACTCCGGCGAGCGCTCGGGTTCAAGCTTCGGGCGAACGAAGATGCGCTGATCGAGTTCACGGACTTTCTCGACCGGCGCGGCGTCACGACCATCACGGCGGCCGCCGCCGTAGAGTGGGCCCTGAGCAAACCATCCACGCGCCCTGGCTTCGCCGCCGATCGGCTGCGTCGGATTCGCGGCTTCACGCTCCACCACCGGTTGCTCGACCCTGCCACGGAGGTCACCCCCGCCAACCTCCTTCCTTCACATCGGCATCGGCGACAACCGTACCTGTACTCGGACGATGAGCTTGCTCGCTTGATGGCTTGCGCGTTGACGCTGCCTCCTACAGATGGCCTGCGAGGGGCGACCTACCACTGCCTCTTGGGGCTGCTCAGCGTCACCGGGATGCGGCTCGGTGAGGCGATCCGTCTCGAGGTCGGCGATGTCGATCTCGACCAAGGCTTGCTGACCATTCGGCAGACGAAGTTCGGCAAGTCTCGGCTGGCTCCGATTGCTGACTCGACCAGGTCAGCACTCGCGGAATACCGCGCGCACCGCGATCGCTTCGCCAAGCGGCTGGCGCCTCCGCAGTTCTTCATCTCGGGTCGGAGGACGGCGCTTGACCCGGGACACATCCATCGGACCTTCTATCAGTTGCTCGACCAAGCGGAGGTGCGCGCCTCCGCGGGTGCTCCACGCCCTCGGTTGCATGACCTGCGCCACCGCTTTGCCATCCAAACGTTGCTGCGCTGGTACAGATCCGGCCAGGATGTAGAGCGCCACCTGCCGACCTTGTCAACCTTTCTGGGTCACGTGCGCATTGAGTACACCTACTGGTACCTCAGCGCGTGTCCCGAGTTGATGGGCCACGCGCTCGCCCGGTTCGAGCGTCACTGGGAGAAGCTGTCATGACGGCCGCGACTGGCAATCTCCCTGTGCTGCTGGAGGGGTTCTTCACCCGAAGACTCATGCAGCAGCGGCAGGCAAGCGCCCATACGATCGCGTCCTATCGTGACACCTTCCGGCTCTTCCTCCGGTTCGCCCAGAAGCGCCTCAAGGTTGCCCCGAGCGCGCTGGTGTTGGAGCAACTCGACGCGCCGCTGATCGCGGCGTTCCTTGCCGACCTTGAGCACGAACGCGGCGTGACTGCCAGAAGCCGGAACCTGCGGCAGAGCGCCATTCGGTCGTTCTTTCAGTACGCCGCCTTTGAATCGCCTGGTCATGCAGGCCTGATCCAGCGGGTCCTGGCGATTCCCAGCAAGCGGTGCACTCGCAAGCAGGTCTGCCATCTGACACGTGAAGAGGTCGAAGCCTTGCTTGCCGCACCCGATCGGACCACATGGGCGGGGCGGCGCGACCATGCCCTGTTGTTGCTTGCGGTTCAGACCGGGCTGCGTCTGTCCGAGATCACCGGTCTACGAGCCGCCGATGTCAGGCTCGGCACGGGCGCCCACGTCCACGTGCTCGGGAAAGGGCGCAAGGAGCGCTGCACGCCGCTGGCCAAACAGACACAGGCAGCGTTGCGGTCATGGATGAGCAGCGACTTGGGACCTGAGCCCGTCATTCTGTTCCCGAGTGCCAGAGGCAACCGCCTCAGTGCCGACGGCGTCCAGTACCTTGTGGCCAAGCACGTTGCCACAGCTGGCCGGACCTGCGCATCCTTGACGTGCAAGCGCGTGACGCCACATGTGTTGCGGCACACCACGGCGATGGAGCTCCTTCAGGCTGGAGTAGATCGGTCGGTGATCGCGATGTGGCTTGGCCACGAATCGCTGGAGACCACTCAGATTTACCTCGATGCCGATCTGACGTTGAAGGAGCGTGTGCTGGACACGGTTGCGCCTCCCAGTGTGCAGGCCAGGCGCTATCGGCCGGAGGACAAGTTGATGGCGTTCCTCAGTGCGCTCTGAACCGGTCGCACTCCGTCATCGGCTTGCCAGTGTTGCATGCCGCCGCCGTGTGCGTACCGGCGGCGGCCATGCGGGCAGGCCTCGGCTAACCGTCCATGAGGGCTCCAGAACAACCATCTGGGACCGCAGGGCCTCGGCATTGGCGATGACCACGAAGGGAGTTGGCGGAACCCGCGCGAAGGACTGCTGTGCTCAGATCGCGCTCGTTCGTGCCGTCGCCCTGACTGTTCCAGATCGACCCAATCCAGTCTGTCGAGGAGTTGAGAAGCAGTCGCTGCCGACGGCGGCGACCGATGAAGATGCCCTGCGTTTCGGTGCCAGTCAGCGTCTTGCGGCCCGCGCGGACGAGCCTTTATCGGTGGGGATGCACCACAGATTCCACCCACCTGAAGTCTCACTTGGCACCCCCGCTGGCCTTCGACACATACAGCGACAGAGCCTCAATCTCTGCATCGGTGAGCTTGTCCTTGTACGAAGGCATCTGGCCCAGCCCGTTGCGCAGCGCCTTCGCCACGCGCGCAGCGTCGGGCTTCAACTCGTCCAGCACCGGGCCGACGGCGCCCTCGGCGCCCGCGGCCTGCAAGGTGTGGCAAACGGCGCACGACGGGACGACGCCTTGCAGGAACAGCTTCTTCCCTAGCGCGAGTTGCGCCCTGTCGTCGGCCGCCAGCGCGGGTAGAACGGGCAGCGCCAAGCCGGCGACGAGCACCGACGCGACCCTCATTGCATGCAACATGAAGCGCTGCTGGATGGTGCTGCGCATGATCAGGCCACCGTCACTTTCACGGCGTGGTCGGCCCAGCTCGTGTTGTTGTAGCCGCCGGCGTTTTCCATCCGCTGTTCGGGCTGCACGTTGCCTGCCGTGTCGGTGGCGCGGCTGGCCAGCGTGTGGCTGCCGGCCGGCAGCCTGGCCGGCAGCACGAACTGGCGCCAGGCATAGCGGCCAAGGTCGGGCCCGGTGAGCCGCGCGTCGTTCCAGGTCTTGCCGCCGTCCAGCGACACCTCGACGCGCTTGATGCCGTTCAGCCCGCCGAAGGCCACGCCTTGCACCTGCACCAGGCCGGCCCTCACGCCAGCTGCGTCGGGTGCGGGCGAGTTGATCCACGACTTGACCGTCATCTCCTGCACCGACGGCTGGCTGGGTTCGCCCTTGCCGCCCGGCGGCGAGATGCGGTAGCCGTGCGACATGATCTTCGCCTCGGTTTCCTTGGCCGTGAAGGCCAGGCGCTTGATGTACTTGATGTTGTTCACGCCGGTGTAGCCGGGCACGATCAGGCGCAGCGGCCCGCCGTGGGCCAGCGAGATCGGCACGCCGTTCATCTCCCAGGCCAGCAGCGCGTCGGCCATCGCGGCGGCCGGCACCGAGCGCTCGACGATGATGCTCAGCGGGTCCAGGCCTTCGGGCAGCTTCTCGCCGCCGGTGCCGGTCAGGTAACCGGCGCCCGGCACGACGCCGCCCAGCGCTTCGGCCACCACGCGCACCGGAACGCCGGTCCACATCACGCAACCCGCCGCGCCCACCTGCCAGGGTGTGCCACTGGGCTTGCTGGGGAAGTAGCCGCGACCATTGCCCGAGCACTGCAGCACCATCGCGGTCGTCTCCACGCCCATCGTCTTCAGCTCGCGCAGCGTCAGCATGCGCGGCGCCTTCACGCCTTCGATGGCCACCTGCCAGGCGTCGCGGTCGGCGACGATGGACGCGTCGGGCGCCGGCAGGTTGTTGCGGATGTAGAGCTGCTCGGCCGGCGTGATGACCCCGCTGCCGAAGGCTGCGCGCTTGGTCTCGATGGTGGTGCTGCTGTGCACGATGACGCTGGCCGGGTCTTTCCACGCCACGTAGGCGGGCAGCGGCTTGGGCGTGGCGCTGGCCACTGGGGTTTCGCCAGCCGCGGCGGCACCGCGCGTGAAAGTGGCCAGGCCGGCCGCGGCCAGGGCGCTGGCGCTGCCGGCCAGCATCTGGCGCCGCGGCAGCGAGTTCAAGGTCTTGTTCATCGGGTCTCCTTGGGGGTCGGTGTGGAATTCGGTGGGGACATGTCGGTGGCTGGACCGAACTGGCTTTGCGCCACGGCCAGGGCCTGCTTCTTCTGCGCCACCAGCACCAGCGGCTTGCCGTCGCGCGAGGTGATGACTTTCCAGTGCACGTTGCCCCACCAGCCGCTGCCCTCCGTCAGCGCCACCGCCTTGTCGAAGGCGAACACGGTGACCATGCCGCCCTTCTCGAAGAAGGTGGTGAGGTGGTAGACGAGGTGGCCGTCGATGTCGCAAGGCCGCATCAGCTGCGGAAAGCCCGGCACGACTTGCTTGCCACCTAGCCCCAGGTGCTGAAGCAAGGGCGCGCTGTCCATAAAGGTGCCGCGCAATGTGCGCTCGAAGTATTCGTGCTCGATGGCGCCGCGCACGAGTTCGGGCGGGCGCATGGCCAACACGGCGCCAGTGCCGCTGCCGGCCAGCAGCAGGCCCAGGACAGCGCGCTGGAAGCTGCGCCGCGCCAGAAGTGGCTGCGCCTTGCGGAACAGGTGCGCCGGGGCGGCGTCGGCGGGATAAGCCAGCGCGAGCTCGGCGCGTGCGCGCAGGTCGAAGTCACTGTCGGGGAACTCGGGCGGTCGGAATTCGGGCGTCATGTCTGGATCTTCCTCAACGGCGTGACCTGGCCGCCGCTGGTCGCCCGCACGGGCACGCCCATCACCTGCTTCAGCGCGTCGCGCGCACGGGCCAGGCGCGACAGCACGGTGCCCGGCGCGATCTCCAGCGCCTCGGCCATCTGCGCAGTCGGCATGTCGTCGAAATAGAACAGCACCAGCACTTCGCGGTGAATGGGCGCCAGCCGTGCGAGTGCCTTGACGACATCGAGCTTGTCGTCCAAGCCGGCGTCAGGCGCGGTCTGCTCGGGCTGCTCTTCATCGTCCAGCGACTGCATGCTGGGCACCGCCTGGCGGAAGGCGGCGCGGCGCATGATCTGGAACAGCCAGGCCCGTGCCAACGCCCCATCCCGCAACTGCTCGCGGTGTTTCCATGCGTTGGCAAAACAGTCCTGCACCACGTCTTCGGCGATCGCGCGCGAGCCGGTCAGCGCCCAGGCGCTGCGAAGCAAAAAGCGGTAGTGGTCCCGCACCCAGGCGTTGTAGCGGGACTCGGCAGACTGCAAGAGCATGGTGATCAAGAGCGACCGGCGCTGCTGTTCATTCCACGGCCATCGTCAGTGCTTACCCTGAGCCCAGCAATCAAGGCCCCCGCGTGCCGCCCAGCGAGGGGAATTCGGCCGCCGAACCCGTGCCGGACGGCTTGCGCAAAGCCGCCAGCCGCCGCGTCATGCTTTCGATCTCGATGGTCTGCCCGGCGATGATCTCCTCCGCCAGTTGACGCGTGGCCGGGTCGCGGCCGTGCTGCAGCACCAGCCGCGCCATGTCGACGGCGCCGGCGTGGTGCGGAATCATCATCGCCAGGAAGTCGATGTCGGCCTGGCCCACGTAGCCCGGGCCGTGCATGTCTTGCATCATGCGCGCCATGGATTCGTCCATCTCGCGCTGGAAGGCATTGACTCCAAGCTGTGCGCGGCTGCCCTTCATGCCTTTCATGCGGTCTGGCCCTTCGCACCCACGCGCACGTAGACAAGGTTGATGCTCTTCTTGTTGCGCAATGCGCCCGAAGGCAGGGCCAGGTTACCCAGCGGAATCTGCGCGATGAAGGCCGGCTTGAACGGGTCGCTCACGTCGAAAGCGCTGCACACCGTTTGGCCGGCGTTGGGCGTGCCGGGCAGTTCGTCCTGTTCGTGCGCCACGTAGAGAAGCGTGTTCTCGGGGTTGGTCCACAGCCCGTGCGATTCGCGGCCGTGGCTGAAGAAGGTGCCCACCACCTTGCGCTGGCCGCCCGCGGCGCTGCGGTCGATGATGGCGATGGGGCTGGATGCCACGCCGCCAGGGCCGCCGTCGTCGATGCGCGCCAGGCTGGCGTAGACCACGCTGCCGCGCGCGTTGCTGACGAACTCGACGTGGTTGGGCCGCGCGCCCATGCCCAGTGGCACGCTGTCGACAAGATCGAAGCCGCCCTGCGTCGAGCGGCACGACAGCGCATCGGCCAGCTTGTGCGAGAACCACACCTCGGCGCCATCGGACGTGGTCTTCATGAAGGGTGTGAAGCCGGGCTTGTCCTGGGCGCTGATGTCCAGCGTGGTCACGCGCTGCGGCTGGCTGCGGCCATCGGCGCCCGCGTTGACGCGGAACACGTCGACCTGCGACACCTTCTGGCTGGCCACGAAAGCCAGCGTGCCTTCGCGGTTGAACCACACCTGGGCCGGGCCGTTGAGCGTCGGCAGGAGCTGGCGGACGGCCGTCGAGCCCGCGCCGTCGGCGCCCTTCAACTGGCGCACGGCGCGGTCGACGTCGAGGATGGCAATGCGGTCTTCACCGCGCAGCGTGACCCAGAGCTCCTTTCCGTTGCGCGTGAAGGTGGGCTCGTGCGGCTCGCGGCCCAGCAGCAGGCCGCTGCTCAGGCGCTCGGGGTTGGTCGTCGGGCCGGCGGCCGGGTTGGGCGTGTTGCCGATCACGCGGCGCTGCTCGGCGTCGATGAGGTAGATGTTGCTGGAGCCGCGCCCGCTGGTGGCCAGCAGCCGGCCGTCGGGCGACGGCACGGCGCCGTGGGCGTCGATGCAGCCGTGGTACAGCGGCTTGTGGATCATCGCCGCGTGCGTGGGCGCCACGCCGGCGGTGACGTAGCGGAACGGCGGCCGCGGGTCTTCGTCGAAGCTGGTCAGGTTGATCGTGCTCTCGACGGTGTTGGTCTTGGGATCGATGACGACGAGCGTGTTGGAGTCTTCGTTGGTGATGAAGACGCGGTCGCGCGGGTCGATGCCGGGGCCGGCTGCGGTACCGGATCCGGTGCCGGGTGCGGCTGGTACCTGGGCTTGCACTGCGGGCAGCGCGCTGGCTGCAGCAGCGGCGAGCGAGTACTTGAGGATGTCGCGGCGTTGGGTGGTCATGGGTGCTTTCGATGTGGAGTGGGGAGCGGTCAATGCCGCGCCAGGAAAGGCATCAGCAGCGCGGCGAAGGCCTGCGGTGAACGCACGACGGCGTCGTGGTTGCTGTTCGGAATGGTGGCCAGCTCGGCCTGGGCGGCGCAGCGCTGCCAGGCGGCAGCGGACAGCGCCCACAAGGGCCGCGTGTCGGCGCCCACGGTCACCAGCGCCGGTGCGCGGATGGCACCCACCATCTCGCAACTGATGGGCTGTGGCGGCGCGTTCAGGGTCAGCGGCACGGTGCGCTGGTTGTCCAGCACCATGCGCTGCAGCGCCACGGGCTCGGCGTCGAAGCCGCCCGGCGGCAGCTTCAGCACGAATTCCCAGAACTGGCGCATCGCCGCTGGCGTGTCACCGCCGTTGGCGACGGTGCGGATGCGGCCGACCTCGCCGCCGAAGGCCGCGATGGCGGCCTTGCCCTCGGGCGTGCCGGTGATCAGGCTGCCGATGGTGGGCTCATGCAGGGTCAGGCTGCGGAACAGCTCGGGGTGCTGGCTGGCCGCCAGCGTGGCCACCGAGCCACCGTAGGACCAGGCCACGACGTGCACCGGGCCGGCGCCCAAACTCTGGATGAAGGCTGCCAGGTCAGCGGCGTGCATGGGCTGCGAGAAGCGCGCACCGCTGTCGTCCCATGGCTGCACGCCGAAGTAGCGCTGGTTGACGGCGATGTAACGGTAGCGCGCCGCCACTTGCGGGCGGTAGGCGTCCCACACGCGCTGGTCGCTCATCGAGCCGTGCACGAAGACCACCGGCACGCCCTGGCCTTGTTCGATGTAGCGGATGTCGGTGTCGTTGACGCGCACCTGCTTCTCGACGGGCGGTGCAGATGCGGGTACTGCAGGTGTCGGCGTCTGGCAGCCGGCCAGGGCCAGCGTCAGACTGAGCATCAAGCTCAAGGGCAGGGCAAGGGTGGGCATGGCGTCTCCGGTGGCGGGCTGGGTTCGGGCGCCTGCCAGCCTGCGCCGGTAGGACGTGTGGACGTGTGGACGTGTGGACCAAGAGCGCGCCGCGCGCCGTTTGATTCCACTGCCGACTAAAAGAAGTGCCACACCGGCCCGTCCGCGGCCATCAGCGCCGGGCGCCCAGCTGCTGGTAAACCGCGGCCGACACCTGCGCCAACACGCTGCGGTCGGCGTCTGACGACAAGGCGTAGCCGAAAGGCCCGTCAACCCAGTAGAAGACATTGACCGCGCCTTCGCGCGCAAAGCGGAAGGCCGTGTCGGCGTTCTTCGCGCCCGGCTGGGGCGCCCCGCCCGGCCCGGCCGCGCTGCCCACGTCAGCGACGTCGTTGGACACATACAGCGTCAGCTTGCTGCCGAGTTCATTGCGGTACATGAACTGCGCCACCGGCCCCTGGCCACCCGGCAGCAGGCGTCCGCCCTCCAGCGTGTAGCCCTGCGACTGCAGGTGCGGCGGCTTCATCGGCGCGCCCATGCGCTTGGACAGCCAGGCCACGAGCTGGTCTTCGTGCGCGGCGTCCACTTCCACGGGCCGGCGCGCATCGGGGCTGTAGACCGCGTGCGCGACGGCGGCGCGCTGCGCGAAGCCGCTGGCAGACACCAGGGTCAGGCCACCCGGAGCCGGTTGCACAGCCGCCATGCGCGCCGCATCGTCACCGCCGGCGCCGGGCCCGACGCCGCGCAGCCCCCAACCGGTGGCGCCGCTCATGACGGCAATGGCCAACCCGGCGGCCAGGCGCTGCAGGTACCAGGGCGTTGGAGCTACGGCGCGCGGGCGCGCCGACTTCAGCAGGCGTTGCGGCGGCTGCTCGTCCAGCACGGGGTCGAACAGGGCGTGCAGCTCGCGCTTCTGCGCACGGTAGGCCTCGACGCGCTGCGCATCGTCGGGGCGCGCGGCCAGGTAGGCGGCGATCTCGGCCTCACGCTCTGCGGGCAGACGGCCATCGACAAACGCATGCAGCTCGGCCTCGGTGACCGGGGGGGTGGGCGGGAGGGTGGGCGGCGATGGGCGATCGGTACTCATAGGGTGCTTCGCAATGCATTCATTTGACGACCTTCAGCCGCACGGGTTCGGCACGACCTTCCATCAGGCCGCGCAGGCGCTCACGGCCGCGCGACAAGCGCGACATCACCGTGCCGATGGGAATGCCCAGGGCCTGCGCCACGTCGGCATAGGCCATGTCTTCCAGCGCCACCAGCAGCAGCACTTCCTTCTGCTCGACGGGCAGCAGGTCCAGCGCGGCCTGCAGGTCCAGCACCGCCAACCTGTCGCCTTGCGTCGGCATCACCGGCACCTCGGGGGTGTCATCGTCCATGGTCACGGTGTGCAGCCTGGGCCGGCGCACGCCATCGACGTGCAGGTTGTGCATGATGCTGAAGAGCCAGGCGCGCATGTCCGCCACGCCGCCCCACAGGCCCGACTTGGCCCAGGCCCGCTCCAGCGTGTCCTGCACCAGGTCGTCGGCGTCGTCACGGTTGTTCACCAGCGCCCGGGAATAGCGGCGCAGGCGCGGCACCCAGCTCAGCAGTTGATGGTCGTCGTTCATCAGGATGTTGACGATGGGTCGAGCCCGCGCGAAGCTGGGTGTGCAGGCGGGTGTACAGGCGTCATTCCTTGATGATGTGCCAGACCTGTTTGAAGTTGTCGCCGCTGCGGTCGCCGGCCTTCTGGTCGGCCTTGTAGGTGTACACCGGCTTGCCCTTGTAGGCCCACTGGCGTGACCCATCGTCGCGAGTGACGATGCTGTAGGCACCCGTGGTCCGGTCGGTGGCGGTGGCCATCATCGGCGGCCAGAGCGCGGCGCAGCCGCCGTTGCAGGCGCTCTTGCCGCTGTTCGCCACGTCCTGGTCGAAGGTGTAGAGGGTCATGCCAGCGGGTGTGACGAGCGCGCCGCCAGACAACATGGCGGGCGCCTTGGCAGGCGGCTCGACCATGTTGGCACAGCCGGCAGTGACCAGAAACGTTACCGCAGATGCGGCGATGGCGAGGGTTTTGAACATGGGAAGCTCCGTGGAAGTGGTGGCGGATCGGGCAGCGTGGGTGAGATGTTGCTCACATCGGGGCAGACGGCACGCTCAGGCCTTTTATTCCGCAGGCGTGAAAAAAGATGGGGTGTTGGTTGTGCAGGGTGGCAGGCTGCCGCTGCCCTGTGCGTCCAGCGCGGCTCCATGGTCGGAGCCGCGCGGCCTCGTTCTCAGGGTGCGGGCGTCAGGGTTTGGCCGTTCTCGACCGGGCTGATGCCCACGACGTGGCTGACGCTGCGGGTGCGGTTGGCGTTGTCGGTGACCCGGGCGGTGATCGTGACCGAACGCTTGCCCGCAGGCATCAGGAGCGATCCCCCCACCACCCAATCGGCCGTCGTCACGACATAGCCGTCAGCGTCCAGCTCGCTGCCGGCAACGTTGAAGATCGGCGCCAGGTTCGAGCCCGCCGGCACCACGTTGCCGTTGGGCTGACGCAAGGGCACGTCGAAGGTCACGTTCAGACCCGGGAAATTGCGGTTCGTGCCGTTGCTGGGGTGCGTGATCGGGTTCTGGATCTGGCTGCCATCCAGGATGGTTCCCAACACCGAGCGGGCCGCCGTGCCTTGGCCGTTTTCGCTGACGCCGATGCCGTGACGCGAGCGGTCCAGCGCCGCCACTTGAATGAAGAACAGCGATGCATTCGCAGGCGGCGTCGGATTGCCGGTTTGCGGCCCAGGTGACACACGCGACGGCACGCGGGGCGCGATCATCGTCACCTCCGGTCCGTCCGCGTCGTCGATGCCGTCATCGAACACATCGATCGGAAGGGGCGTCAGTGCCTGCCCCGATGTGATACCGCCGCGCAGCACCGCCATCGAGACCCGGTCGAATCCGATCCGACCGGCGGTGTCGACCACGGCGGTGGTGATGTTGAAGCGGCTCGTGTCGAGCGGCAGCGATTCAAGCACGTGCCAGCCCAGCCACAGCGTCACGCCCGCGCCCGGCGTGTCGTCAGTGCCCAGGATGTTGAAGAGGTTCGCCAGGTTGGTGTTCTTCGGGATCACGCCACCGTCGGGCTTGACGAGGTCGGTGTCGAGGAAGACATAGAGGCCCGGAATGTTCGGGTTGATCTGGCCGAGCAGCGCGGTGTTTCTGATGTTGAGCGATTCTTTCGCGGCGATCGGTGTCGCGTCGCGCGTGACGACCTCGATGTTCAACACGAAGCCGGTGCCATTCACGCTGCCTGCGCCAATGCGGCCTTCGCCCGGCACGATCTGCGAATCCGCCAGCGGCGAGACGATGCGTGCGATCGGTGCGAGGTCGCCGCGTGCGCCCATGCCGTCGCGTATCTTGGTGATGTTGGTGTAGGTCAGGGATTCAGCGCCGTCTGCGGCGTGGCCGGGCAGTGAAGCAAGGCCTGCCGCGGCCGCGAGAGCAGCGTGCATCAGCACGGCCGAAAATTTGGAAAGCGGGTGTCGCATGGGGAACTCCTGGGGGGATGGGTGAGCAGTGGCTCGACCACTGCAAACGGGTAGACGCACGGGCGCTTGCGGGTATTCCGTTGTCAACTGCGGGGAATGAACCCGAACGACGCAGGTGCGCACCGCCCCCGGTCTGGCCCGGTGCGGCGCGGCGCTGGTGGATCAGTAGGTCGCGGTCTTGCCGGCGGTTTCGGCCGTGGCTGCCAGGGCGACGTTCAACTTGGGGTCGATCTGCCACGTTTCGCTGACGATCTTGCCTTCGCGGTAGGTCAGCACGTAGCGCACCTTGATCGGCTGCTTGCCTTCGAAGACGACGTTGGCGGAGACCGTCGAGCCCTTGGGGTTGGCCGATTCTTCGATGGAGCCGATGGTGAGCTTCAGCGGGCCGACGGCCTTGCCGAACTTTTCCCAGGTGCCGCGGATGGCGTCGGTGGTGGCGTAGGTGCCGTCCAGCGGGCCGCCGACCCAGTTCAGCTGGGCCTGGTCGGCGTAGGCGCGCATCACGATCTGGGTGTCGCCCGAAGCGATGGCCTGGAAGTGCGTGCGGGCGTCGTCGGAAGGGGCGGCGAAGGCGCTGCCAGCGGCAAGCGTCAGGGCGGTGGCGGCAAAGGCGAATGTCTTGAACATGGAGGGCTCCGTTGAAGGCTTGATGTGAAGTGAGGGGTGGTCGGTGGTGGATGAAGGGTCCATGAGGTCCCGACACAAGGGCAGACGGCGCCGGCAGGCGGTCTATTCCGGTCCACGCAAAAACTTTTTCTGTCACGCCATCGGCAGTTGACCCGCCCGACACGCTCCACCAATTGCTCCGATGAAGCGAACCCTGACCTTCCTGCTGCTGGCCAGCTTGTTCACCGCCGCGACCGGTGCGCTGGCGCAAGGCATCACCGACCCCATTGGCGACCTACTGCCCACGTACATCGGTCCGCAGAACGGCGACGTGGATGTGGCGAGCGCGTTCGCCGGCTACGACCCGGCCAGCGACACCTTCAGCTTCTCGGGCACCTTTGCCGACGCCCTCGGCACCACGGCGGGCGCCTTCTACTTGCGGGGCCTGGACCGCGGTGTCGGCACCGAAGGTTTCGTGAGCGGCAGCCCATCGGGCGGCCAGCGCATGAAGTTCGACGCCGCCGTGTTCCTGCGGCCCGACGGCATGGCTCGCGTGATCACCTTCGTGGGGTCGGTGGGCACGGGCGTCGAACTGGGGGCTGGTACCGGCACTATCGCCGGCGGCTGCGCGCCTCAGGGCGCCAGCCGCTGACCGTCTTGCGCAAACACCACCCCGCCGGCGTAGTGCGCGGCAATCGACGCCTTGACGGCATCACGCTGCGCGTCGAGCGCAGGTGACAGGTGGCTCAGCAGCAGCTGGCCGGCGCGCACCGCATCGGCCACTTCGCCGATGGCCTTGGGTGGCGTGTGCAAGGTGTACAGCACGTCGGGCGAGCCGGGTGGGTCGAGCACCACGCTGTTGAAGACCAGCAGGCTGGTGCCTTGGGCGATTCGCCGCAGACCCGCCAGCCCGCTGGCGTCGATGTCGCCGCTGAAGGTGATGCTCTTGCCGGCGTGGTCGATGCGGTAGACCACTGCCGGTGCGTCGCGGTGGTGGCCGGCCACGGCGCTGATGCGCAGGCCGCCCTCATCGAACACCGTGTGCACTTCGGGCAGGGCTGACGCCGTGGCGGGTGCGTCGATGTCGTTCACTTGAAAGCGCAGCGGCGCCGAGAAGTCCTTCAGGTAGCCGAAGGCGCCCTGCTTGCCGAACAAGAGGTCGATGAAGCGGCTGGTGGCCGGGAAGTCGGCATCGTCGGCATCGAGCGCACGCCGCCCTGCCGGCCCGAAGATCTTGAAATCGACCGGCCCGCGGTTGGACACCGCACGGGCCTTGAAGAGGCCTGGCAGTCCACCGGCATGGTCCACATGAAGGTGCGTCAGCAGCACGATGTCGGCCCGACCCAGCGCCAGCTTGGCTTCACCCAGGCGCACGAAAGATCCCGGGCCGGCGTCGACGAAGACACGCGCCACGCCATCCACCAACACGGCATAGGCCGAACCCGCACGGCCGGTGGCACCCGGGCCGCCCGAGCCCAGCACCACCAGTTCCAGCGCCGGCGGGGCGGCCGTCTGGGCCTGGGCGGCGAATGCGGCGGGCAGCGTGCAAAAGGCCAGACAGATCGAAGCCAGTTGGCGCCGGCCAGGGTTGGCAAGAGTTTTCATTCGATCCTTTGTGCGGGCGGGAGCGACAACAGGGCGAACCGGAAGCGGCAAGCCCCCGGCTCGGTCGTGCGGTGCGCCGGTTCTCTGACAGTTCCCGGTTTTCAGTACGCCGCCACCGCCTGCGCAGCGGCCACCGTGGCGACGATTCGCTGCCCGGCACGCTCGACCTTGGAGATGCTCAGGTCCTCGTTCAGCACGTAGGCCGTCTTGCCGTCGCGCGTGAACACGATGGCCTGGCGCGGCTGCTTGAAGCCGGCGATGGTGGCGACCACCTTCAACGTGGCCACGTCGATCACCGACACCGTGTTGTCGGCCAAGTTGCCCGAGTAGACGAAGCGGCCGTCGGGCGTGAGCGCGGCGCCGTAGGGGTCGCGGCCCACCGGCACGGTGCCGGTGACGCGGCGCGCGGCGATGTCCACCACCGCGATGTCGTTGCTGCCGCTGTTGGCCGCAAACAGGGTCTTGCCGTCGGCGGTGACGGAGATGGCGCGGATCTTGTTGAAGCCGGTGATCTCGCCCTCGATCTTGTCGGTCTGCGTGTCGACGATGGTCACCTTGTCGCCCAGGAAGTTGGTGACGTAGAGCTTCGCGCCGTCCGGGCTCAGGCGCACGCCCTGGCGCGGCTGCGCAAAGCCGGTGATCACCGCCTTGGCCTGCCCGCTGGCGGTGTCCAGTCGCGTCACGGTGCTGCTGGCCTGGTTGTTGACGTACAGCGCGCTGCCGTCCTTGCTGAGCGCGGTGCCGAAGGCGCCGGGGCCGGCCGCCAGCGTCGACGCGGTGGCCAGCGGCTTGAGCGTGGTGGTGTCCAGGCGCGTCACCGTGCCCAGGCTGCTGTCGGAGACATAGAAGCTCTTGCCGTCGGGCGCGAACACGATGTTGCGCGGCGTGACGTAGCCGCGCAGCACACCGCGCACGGCACCGGTGGCCAGGTCGTAGACGATGACGTCCGGGCGCTCGCTGTAAGACACCACGGCGGTGGCCTCGTCGGGGCTCAGCGCCAGCGAGTTGTTGCGGATCTGGCCGTCGAAGGTGACGCGGGCCGGGGTGGCTTCGGCGGCGTTGGCGGCGTTGGCGGGCACGCTGGCGGCGACGAGGACGAAGGTGCTGCACAAGGCCAGCGCGGTGGTGCGGAAGAAGGTATTCATGGGATGTCTTTCGGAGAGTGTTGAGAAAAGAGGGAAAGGCTTGCTGTGGTGGACGAGGAGAGCCCGTGGTTTATTCCGTCGGGCCGTGAATTCGAGGCTTCAGCCGAGCAGGGCCGGTACCCAGCGGTTGATCAAGGCACCGCCGACGATGAGCCAGCCGAACAGGATCAGCGCCAGCAACAGCGGCTTGGCACCGGCCTTGCGGATGGCGCCGATGTGCGTGGACAGGCCGAGTGCGGCCATGGCCATGGCCAGCAGCGCGGTGTCGATCTCGGTGGTCACCGCCACCACCGAGGCCGGCAGCCACTGCAGCGAGTTGAACAACACCACCGCGACGAAGCCGAAGGCGAACCAGGGCACGGCGAGCTTGCCTGGGGCCTGGCCCGTGGCGGCGGAAGTGTGGGCGTGGCGTTTGTCGTCACGTGCCAGCCAGGCCGACAACATCACCAGGAACGGCGCCAGCATCATCACCCGCACCATCTTCGCGATGACGGCCGAGTTGGCCGCGTCCGGGCCCACCGAACGCGCCGCGGCCACCACCTGGGCCACCTCGTGGATGGTCGAGCCGGCGTAGATGCCGAAGCCGTTGGCGCCACCCGGAATCAGCGCCCAGTGCTGGTTCAGCTCGAACAGCGCCGGGTACAGAAAGATCGCCAGCGTGCCGAACACCACCACCGTGGCCACCGCCACCGTTACCTGCTCGGCGCGCGCCTTGACCACCGGTTCGGCAGCCATCACCGCGGCGGCGC
The DNA here is from genome assembly GCA_963788035.1 of uncultured beta proteobacterium. GTDB lineage: Bacteria > Pseudomonadota > Gammaproteobacteria > Burkholderiales > Burkholderiaceae_C > Rubrivivax. The sequence continues at coordinate 1,182,868 of CAWBFC010000006.1, read as the reverse complement.
CGCAGATGGAGCTGCCGGCGCCGATCAGCATCGCCGTCTTGCGGTCCAGGCCCAACCAGCGCGTGCCGATGAAGCAGGCCAGCGCGAAGGTCGAGCCCAGCACCAGCGCGTCGATGGCGACGCCGGCGATGCCGACGTGGCCGATGTCCTGCACCGTCAGCCGCAGGCCGTACAGCACGACCCCCAGGCGCAGCAGGTTCTGCTTGGACACGTTGACGCCGGCACCGCTGGCCGCGGCCAAGCGCGGCACCAGCGGATAGACCGTGTTGCCCACCAGCATGCCCAACACGATGGCCAGCGTCAGCGCACTGAAGCCGTGGTCCTGCAGCCAGCCGATGTGGCCCAGCGCGATGCCGGTCGCGGCCAGGGCGCCGCTCAAGGCCAGGCCGGGCAGCAGGGCTGCCAACTGCAAGCGCAACCGCGCTGCCCGGTGGCCGGCTGACGGGCCAGGGCTGGCTTGTGAGGTCGACAGCGCGTGCATCACGCCAGCACCCAGATCAAGGCGATGCCGGCGCACAGCAGCACGGCCGCCAGCGGCACTGCGACCGGCATCCAGCGCAGCACCTGCGGGTCGATGCTGCTGTCGGCGGCCAAGGTGGTCGAGACGGCATGGGCCACGTCGCGGGTCGGCCCCATGAAGCCCGCCACTGGCCGCCGGGCAGCAACCCATTGAAGGGCATGCAGCGCCTGTGGGGCCAGCGGGCCGGGTGCTGCGGGGCGTGGGGTTGTTCGTTCAAGGGTCAGCATGTCGGGCTCCAGATGCCGGTGGTGGCGCGGCGGGCCGCCGCCCCGTGATCGAGCGGCCAGGCAAATTTAGAGCTTGGCAATCAACCCGTCCAACGGGTTGTATGACTAAGATGTACCTGCGAAATCGATAACAAAGGCAATCACCGTGGACGTGCTTCGACTCACCCTGCGTCAGCTGCAGATTTTTGTCGCCGTGGCGCGCAGCGGCAGCACCACGGCGGCCAGCGCTGAGATAGCGCTGTCGCAATCGGCCACCAGTTCGGCCGTCAACGAGCTGGAACGCCTGCTGTCGCTGCGCCTGTTCGACCGCGCCGGCAAACGCCTGCTGTTGAACGACAACGGCCGCGCGCTGTTGCCGCGGGCTTTGGCTTTGCTCGACGGCGCCGCAGGCATCGAGCAGATGTCGCGCGACGGCAGCGCGCAGGCGCAGTCGCTGCGCATCGGCGCCAGCACGACGATTGGCAACTACGTGTTGCCCAAGCTGCTCGCTGGCTTCATGGGGGCACAGCAGCCCGGCAGCGCCGCCGCCTGGCGGTCGAAGGTCGTTATCGGGAACACCGCCGCCATCTGCGATGCCGTGACCGCTTTCGAACTCGACGTGGGGCTGATCGAGGGGCCCAGCCACCAGCCGGAGCTGGTGGTCACCCCCTGGCTGCAAGACGAGATGGTGGTCGTGGCTGCGCCCGACAGTGCGCTGGCCCAGTCAAGCCGGGCGGGCGATCGCATTCCCCTGCGCACGCTGCGTGAGGCGGTCTGGCTGGTTCGCGAAACGGGCTCTGGCACGCGCGAGGCCACCGACCAGAGCTTGCTGCCCCACCTGCGTTCTTACCGGCGCAGCATCGAGCTAGGCAGTTCGGAGGCCATCCAGCGTGCCGCTCAGGAAGGGTTGGGGGTGGCTTGCCTGTCCGCCTGGGTAGTGAACGATGCGCTGGAAGCTGGACGTCTGTGCCGCGTCTCCACGACATTGCCGCGGCAGCTTCGGCAATGTCATCTGGTTGTGCATCGTGAGAAGCAGTCGACGCCCGCGTTGCTGGCGTTCATCGCCCAGGCAGATGCGACCACTGGGGCTGCCCGCTAACGTCCCGGCCCCGCTTCGCATGTCGAAGGTTCAGCCCTCGGCGACACGCGATTACCCTTCAGCTAGGCGCCGACGCCCGCTCCGCCCACCTGCCCATTGATCGGAGCTTTGATGCAATGAGCTGGTCTGGGTAATCGACGTCCGCTTCCGGACGCACCACCCAACGGCTGCTGGCCGTCCACAGACGCACAGCCCTCGCGGTTGAACGGCACCTGTGCGCACATCGCGCACGTTCGCCTCGTAGAGTCGATATCGCGCCCAATGCGGTACGCGGTACGTGCCGACGTTTGCGGTGTGTCGACCGAACGACCCTTCCATTCGATCAGGAACCCCGCGCCGCGATCGTGATCCGCTCGCTCTACATCCTGGCTTCTTCAGCGACGAGTGCAACGTCCCGAAGCGCATCGACCTGCATGGCGTCGAGGTCGATGATTGCATCGGCCATCGTTGCGAGGTGCGGGGTCTGGGTGATGAAGAACTCCTGCCGGTAGCCGCCGAGCTGAAGGACTTCGCGCTTCATGGCCATGAACATGCGCTTGTGTTCTGGGTCCAACGGCCCATCGGCCTCGTCGGAGAACAGCGTGTCGAATCGCCGTCCGGTGTTCTGGGCCAAGTACAGGGCGACCGCGCGCGTCAGGCAGGCGTCGATGAAGGTTCGCTCACCGCCGCTCATCAGGCTGAGGCTCTTGCCGCCGCGCGCGTCTGGGCTCATCGTCCCGAATCCCGACGTGTTATGCCGCATCGCTTCGCAGGCACCTGCGGCGCAGTTGCAGGGGCGGGGACGCCGGCCGGATCGCGGACTCGGCATGTCCGGGTTCTCGGCATAGTGGATCAACGAATGCCTGACCCGTGCGGTGGCGCTCTATCTGGCGCAGCACTCAGGCCGGCGCTACACAACGCTGTTCTGCGATGAAGCAGACGGCCCATTGGACCCCGATCGCAAACGCATGTTCATTGCGATGAAGCGCGAGGTGCTGCGGCTTGGCGGCTATGAACGCGAGTTCTTCGTATCGCAGACGCCCGAGTTGACCGCGATGGCTGACGCGGTGATCGACCTGGATGCGCTGCAGACATCGGGAAGCGCTTTGCCCGCCGACGCACTGGCATGAGTTCCTTGCGTCGGCGCGGGCGTGCCGCCCTATGGGCAGTTCGCCCGGCCGAAGCTGGTGCAGGTCGGTTCAGCGGAAGACTCTCGGCTCGATGCTCTCGCCGCGCATGAACGCCAGGTAGGCGCCGGCTTTGCCGATGTCGCGGAACCTGGCCAGTTCAGTCTTCTGATAGGACTTCTGATGTTCGACGCCCCACGGGTGATCGGCGTCGCTGGTCGGCACCAGGCGGAGGTCCGGCACCTGGTAGGTGGCGTGCGTGTACAGCGCCGCGCCAGACTGCCAGTCGAGGATGCAGAGCAGGCAGGCCGTCAGGATGGCGCCGCCGCCCACGTCGCCCGTCTCGATCAACAGCGGCACCTTGAGCCAGCCCGTGGAGCGACCGACGCGGCCGACCACGCCGAACTCATCGAACCAGGACTGCCCGGTCCGTGTGTCCCCAAAAACCAGACGCACCTGGCGCCGGTTCTTGCGGCATGACTCCAGAACTTGCATGACCTCGGAACTGGTGCCGGGGTCGAAGTAGGTGTCGTGGGCTTGAGGCGACTGCCCCCAGGCCCGCGTGGCTGCCTGGTACTTGCGATAGCCGGCCAGGGTGTTGTGGTCTTCGGCCATGAACGCGAGGTGCGGCTGGCCGAGTCTCTGCGCGATCTGGTGGGCATGGTTGCGCGCGTTGTCGAAGCCGAGGCAGCTGAAGCCGCCATCGCCCGCAATGATGTACAGCCGTTGTTCCAGGTTGAGGGTCACCGCTTCCATGGCGTTACCTCTGCGAATGTGTGCATGTGAGTGCTCCAAATGAAAGCAGGGCGTCGGCCTGCTGGCACGACGCCCTGCGGGGCTCGGAGGCCACCTGTCGGTGGCCTGGCGTTGGGGCCGCGAAACCTACGAAATCGGGGACTGACCCTCGATGACAGGCCGGCGGTCGATGGCTTCAGCGTCGCCGTCGAAATCCAGCCACGCGATGCCGGCCTGTTCGGCCACATCGGAGATGGCAACCAGGTCGGTTTCGGCCGGTCAGGTACAGCGCGGCGCGGCTGGGCTGCGAGGTGCTGGCGATGGACGGTTGAAGTCCATGCCGCAATCACGGCAGCGGTACCAGCGCAGGCGACCCAGCGTGCCCAGCATCACGCCGCGCCCCGGGCAAATCGGGCATTTGGGTGGGTTGTTCGTGGACACGGTGATCCTTCCGGCGTGTTGAGGACGCGCCTCAGATCAGCCCGCGTTCTGCGAACGACACGACCTGGTCGCCGGCGACGACGAAGTGGTCGAGCAAACGAACGTCCACGACGGTGAGCGCGGACTTGAGGCTCTGCGTCAGGAACTCGTCGGCACGGCTGGGTTCTGCGCTGCCGCTGGGGTGGTTATGTGCCACCGCCACGGCTGCCGCGTTGCGCGCCAGTGCCGATTTCACCAGCTCGCGCGGGTACACCGAAGTCTGTGTCAGCGTGCCGCGGAACAGCTGCTCGGTGTCTATCAGGACGTGACGGGCATCCAGGTAGATGGCGATGAAGACCTCGTGCTCCAGGGCAGCGCAGCGCAGGCGCAGCCAGTCGCGAAGGATCTGCGGTGACTGCATCACCGGGCCAGCGCGCATCCTGGACTGCAGGTCCCGAAGGATCAGTTCGCGGGCGGCGCCGAGCCTGTGTGCGAGCAGGACTTGCTCCGCAAGCTGCAGGCCATAACTCGGCTCGTGATCATTGACGCGCAACGGATCGGCGGTGCGGAAAGCGTCGCCTGGCGACAGCAACGCGTTGACCAGATCGGTCTTCGACAGGGTGGACATGTCCACGGCGTTCTCCTTCATGAATGTGAAAGCGGAACGCCGATCCGGGTGGGAACGAGGTTCCCGCTCGGGGTGCGTGGGCCGGGGCCAACGCGGTGGCTAGAAGGCAGGTGACGACTGCGACGCCGGCCATGGGCCGGAGGGCATTCCGGAACCGGAATGCGCTGGGGAGTGCGAAGTTTGGGTCTGCATCGCACTCGCGCAAACCTTGACGGGAGCGCTGCCACGCCAAAGTGCAGACGATGCTATTGCCTTGCGGGTGGCGGTGCCATGCGGTCCGGCGTGCCAAAGTCTCGATGCAGTCACAGCCGACTGACAGCCGAATCAGTCTGTAGAAATCCTTGTCGAACTGGACGTCTGATGCAACACAGGTGGCGCCAGGTCGGCCAAGATGGCGAGGCAATTCCAGTTCTTCGCACCATGCTCTGCTTTGGCCAACACGTTCGACTGACACGGCGCGAGATCGAGCGCCTCACGAAGATCACCGGCATCGCGCCGGTCGAGGTCCGCACGCTGGAAGATCTGGAGGCCTACATCGCGCAGTGCAAGGCGCACTACTGGGGCGTGTCGCGAGAGACGCAGTTTCTGCACTGGCTCATCGACCGCGAACACCAGCAGTGCCGCGGCGTAGCGGTCAGCCAGTAGCGGATTAACGTCGCGAGACGTTCACGCGCTTGTGCTGGCGCTGCTGCTGGCCTTTGGCTTCTGCTGGCACACACTTCGTGACCAAGACCTTCGTCACAAGGTCCTTGTCGGCGCCTCAGGCGAGCGCGGCCCCACCCCGCAGGGATGAGGCCGCACCGCAGAACGAGCAGCGCTTCAGGCGGCTTCAGGCAAGGGCGCGAAGAGTTGCCTTAGCGGCAAACCGTCGCCCACCTGGAGCGCCGTGCAGGCCTTCATGACCGGGGGCTGCACGGCGACGTCGGTGTCGGCAACCGGCTCCACACGGGCGACGACGGTGCCTCTGGGGCTGCGTACTTCCATCTCGCCAATGCCGCGCGTCCAGGTGGCTTCGACCACGTAGTCGGCTTGGACCGGAAGGCGGTCGCGCACCAATTGCACGCCGGCGTCGAACGAGTCCGTCGTGATGGCATCGGTGAGGTCGCCGTACTCGCGGTCGTAGAAGAAGACCTTGTAGATCGGCAGCGCGGGAACCGCCTCGGGCTCATGCGACGCCGGCTGGTGCGACTCGCTCGGCATCGGTTGGGCACTGATCTGTACATCTGATGCGGGCGAGATGCCCAACCCGAAGGTGACTTGCGCAGCCTGGCGCAACTCATGCGCGCTGGCGATCTGGGCGTGCGCCTCGGCGGCGCAGGACGATTCGTTGGCGTTGGCCATGGGACGTTTCCTTTCATTGGAGGTACGACTGGCCAGTGGCAAGTCGTTGGGGACGGGCGGGAACGCCTCGGCGAAAGAGGGCCCGCAATCGGAGGCGGCAGCGCCGCCTCGGAAGTCAGTGAGGCGAGAAAGGAAGGTCGAGCGCGTCACGCACCACCGCGAAGGTGGGCGTGAGCGTTCGACGATCCGGGCACGCAGCAGGTGCTGCGGTGCCAGGCCAGACATGTGCTGTCTGGCGCTCTGGGTCAGGCGGCCGTTCGGGTGGCCTGAGCTGGTGGCGAGCGAGGAGATGAAGCCTCGCTCTCAGCTGCGACGGGCGCGGTGGCGGGCGAGCCAGCCTTCGACTCGAAGGCCGATTGCGCTTGAGTGAACTCAGGCTCACGCTTCAGCCTGCGGACCTGGCGAACCGCGGGTTCCTTGCCCGCTTCGGGCAGGCACTCGACGGCGAGCTCGACACCGCTGCGCACTGCGCGCTTGGGTGCGGAGAACACGCACTGGCACAGCCAGCGGACGAACGCTCCGATCCGCTTGTTGCGGGCCTCGCGCGCCTTGTGGTCGCGCAGCGACTCCTTGCAGCACAGGACCAGGGCCAGGTGTGTGCGCTTCATCTCAGCGTCAGCTTCAAGCTGCGCCAGCACTTCAGTGGCAAGGGCTGCGTCGTGCCGCACACGGCGGTAGAAGCTGACCCAGGCACGCTCTTCCTCGAACTCGACGCCGAAGCGTTTGGCGCGCGGGCGAGTCTTTTCAGGTTTCTCAGGGAACATGGTGTTGTCTCCGATGAAAGAGGGAACACCCATTCCCGGCGGGAAGCGGTGGGCTCCCCGAGGGTTGCGAAGGTATGCGGCGCTGATAACCTGATCAGCCCGCACATGGAGGCCCACACGATGCTTCGTGCAGGCAAGGCGCTACGGTTCACCCCCGACGAAGTCGATGAATACCGATCACTCGGTCTCGACTTCGAAGGGGCGCGAACACAGGACGACATCGAACAGGCGCTGGCCGCATGGGCCGGTGCGCTCGCCGATGAACGACCTGATCTGCTGGACAAGATCGTCACGGAGATGGCGAAGGTGAAGGGCGTGAATCCTCCTGCGCGTTTGACCACGGTGGTCAGCGACGCCCCTTCTGCCGGTTCTCCGCAGCAATCGTGATCCAGCGGTCGGCGATCTCGTCCAGATAGACCAGATCGTCGGGCTCGATCTCACCCGACTTGCGCAGCCGGGCGATCACTTCCTTGACCACTTGCGGGTCATCCTTGGCGAGTTGAACCGCCAGGGCAGCAATGCGCCTTCGGTAGAGGCTGATCAGCATGACCCAGCCCCCGCGTCCGTTGAAGCGCGGTTCTCGGCAACCTCGCACGCTTGCATGCAAGCAGCGGCAGAGGGTTTCATCAGCGCGGCAACCTGGGGGCCGCGCAGGGTCAGCATCCGGGCACGCCCGGAACCGCCCAGCAGCACCCCGACAGGGCGCAGCACTCTCGTCACTGGGACAGCGAACATGGTGTTCTCCTTCATCGAATGAAAGGGAACACCCATCCCCGGCGGGGAACTTGGGGTTCCCCGTTCGGGATGCTCCAGCCGTGAAGGCGAAGCGGATTTGTGGCACGAGGCCACGGTGTTCAGCCCCGGGGGCTGAAAGCAGTCCACAGCCACAGGCGTGGCTGAACCGGAGCGATGTCCGGGCTCTACAAGGCAGGTAACGACTGCGACGCCAGCGAACTGGACTTCAGGAGGCCAGGGCCTCTGGTGAAGGCTTTGCAGGCGCGATGCCCACGGATAGCCCTTGCAGTCTGGCGCGCGCCGGACGTCGGCTCAAGGACGTATCGAAGGGCATCAGCAGCCGCCACCGCAAAGCGCCGCGCCGCCGCCCGGATTTGCCGTGGCGGGCGTTTCGCTGCGGGCCGCCGATGCGTGGGGCGCGCCAGCATGCTCCAACGCCATCGCGCCTCGGCGCCAGACTCTGCAAGGTGAGAAAGATGATTGCGAAACGATGCTAATATTCATCACCTCTTCGGGAGCTGTGATGCGCGATGTCAACGACGGCCGGGTGGCGCTATCAGGCGTGGGTACCCTGGCCGGAACGCCTGGCGAGATTGGCGAACAGCTGCGGCACTCGGGGGCCGAGCGCGCCATCGCGCTGACCTTCGCGCATGAGAGCGAACGCACTGTGCGCGCGATTGCAGATGCGTTGGGCAGCCTGGCACCGATGCTGGCTGGCCTGATCAAGCGGCGCCAGCACGAAGCCCTGGACAAGATCGTCGATGCACTGGTGCCCTCGGTGCCCCTGCCGGACCACATGATGGCGGAGGCACGCATGACGGCGCACGCTCGCAGTGAAGTACTGGCCTCGGGTGACTGGCTGACAGCGGCGCAGGTGGCCGAGCTGGCAGGGTTCAGCACATCGAACCTGAGTGCGCAGCCGAACAAGTGGAAGAAGGAGGGGCAGATCTTTGCCATCCGCCACCAGGGCCTGGACTACTTTCCGGCGTACGGTCTGGATGCAGAGGCGGGCTACCGGCCACTGAAAGCAATGGCGCCAATCCTTGCTGCCTTCGGGACGGCGAAGGACGGCTGGGGCCTGGCTTACTGGTTCGCCTCGGTGAACAGCTTCCTTGGGGGCAAGCGCCCGCAGGACGTGCTTCTCAAGGCGCCTGATCGCGTGCTCGCGGCTGCGGCCGATGAAGTGGCAGAGATCGCCCATGCCTGACCCGGCCGGCGCAAGCCGCCCGAAGCGCAGCGTCGCGCCGAAGTCCAACGACGCCCCGGCCAGCGGCGTCCCGGCCAGCGGCGTCCCAGACCCGCCTGAGGTTCTGCACATCACGTCCGCCACCTGGAAGGCGGGCGTTGCGCTGCACCGCATACACCTCAATGCCTACGAAGCGGAGGCATTCAACCCGGGCATCACGGGCAATGCCAGGTTCAGCCCGATAGTCAACGCGGCTGGCGAGCCCATACGCACGTTGTACGGGGGCAGCACCTTCGATTGCGCGGCCATGGAAACCGTCTTCCACGATGTGCCGTTCTCGCCGGGACTGAAGACCTACGCGAAGCACAAGCTCGAGCGGCAACTGCACTCGGTTCTGGCGCCGACTTCAGCCCTGACCTTGGCAGATCTACGCAATGTGCCGCTGCGCAAGCTGGGTGTCGAACGCAAGCAGTTGATCGACACCGAAAAGGACACCTATGGCCAGACCCGCAAGTGGGCTGCGGCCATCCATGCGCAGCACGCGCACATTCAAGGCCTTTGCTGGACCTCGCGGCAGGACGACAGTGCGATGGCGGTGATGCTGTTCGGTGACCGCATCGCCAAAGGCGTATTGACGCAGCAGGAGCCTTCGCGCGCCTTGCTCGATGATGGGCCGGCGTACATGAAGCTGCTGACCCTGGCGGACTTGATCGGCGTGTGTGTCGTCGCGGGGCGCGCCTGACGGGTACCTGCAGCTGGGCTGGGGAGTGTTCCCGCAGAGTGGGGATCGAAGGAGGTCGGCTCATGCCCTAGGATGGACCGGGATGCAGTCTTCAACTCTCTTCTGGCCATCGGGCCGCCGCCTTTTCCGCCGACGGTCGCGAGTGCGGGTTCTTGTTCCGATCGTCATCGTCCTGGCAGCGGCCGTGCTGGCCCTCGCGTCTGGCCACGTTGAGTGGATGTGAAGCACGCGGTTTTGTGGCGAACACCGTCGCACGGCTCGAAATCCGCGGCCTGGTCCAGGGTGTCGGCTATCGCTGGTCCATGGCCGAGCAGGCCAGGCGACTGGGCATCTGTGGTTGGGTTCGCAACCGCCGCGACGGGTCAGTGGAGGCCATGCTTGCGGGCTCGCGGGAGGCGGTCGAAGGGTTGATCGCCTGGGCAAGACAAGGACCTGGTTCGGCGGTGGTCGAAACAGTGGATGTTTTCGAAGGAGATGGTGCCTTTGAAGCGTTCGAGCAGCGGCCGACGGCGTGACGGCTCCCTTGTTGCGACTATGCGCAAGGCAGCTCTTCCTCGCGTCCTAGGCTTGCCAGACACCGTACCCGGTTTCCCGCAACCCGAGGGCGAGTTCGACGTCCATCTCGCGGGTTTCCTCATAGGGTGGACTCCCTGGTTTCGACAAGAGTAGGCGCGTCGTGCGAGTGGGCATCAGATGGTCTCGATGAAGAGGTCAAAGCGACCCCAGCTGTCCAGGCGCTGGCCCGCCAAGACCAGAGGCTCCGAGGCTCGCACACGACTCTTGACACTGAAGTGGCTTCAGGCTTTTCAATCGATGCATGGTCCCACTGGAGAGCGCCATGCCCCGACCCACCGCACCGTTTGATCAAGCCGCGTTCGAAGCCCACCTGGCTCGCGGTCACCGTCTCTTGTCCACGCGCGCTTTCGACAGCGCCTGCGACGCCTTCGAGCAGGCCCATCTGTTGGGCCAGCACTGGACGGCGCCGCACACGCGCAGCCATATCTCGTTCCTGGCCTTGGGATGGGCGCGACGCGATGTGCGCGAGATGGGCGGGCAACTGCTGCGCATCACCTGGTCGGCTCTGTTCACCTGGCTCTGGGTGCCCAGTGGCAACGTGGGCAGCACGCGGGTCTCAGCCTGGCGTGGCGATCCCGCACTCGCCGCCCCGGCGGCGGCACGGGATGGGGTGGGCAAGCCCTGAGCCCTTCAGTGCGCCCCGCGGATGTGACGTCGCGATGAGCCTTTGGCGGGGCTGGCAGCAGCGCTGTCCAGCCCGCTCAGGATGCCGCATTCGCCAGCCTCGTGAGGCGAGCCGCAACGCGCCTGCAGCAGCTTGAGTTCCTTCTCGAGGGCGCGCAGCTCGCGAATGCGCTGCGCAACGTGCCCGATGTGCTCGTCGAGCAGTGCGTCCACCTCGCCGCAGTCCTGCTGCGGCGCGTCCTTGAACTTGAGCAGCGCACGGACCTCATCCAGCGTCATGTCCAGGTTGCGGCAATGCCGGATGAAGGCCAGGCGGTCCGCGTGGGCCTCGGTGTACAGCCGGTAGTTGTTGTCGGCGCGCGCGGCGGCGGGCAACAGGCCTTCGCGCTCATAGAAGCGGATCGTTTCCACCGGGGTGCCAGTGGCTTCTGCAAGAGCACCGATGCGCATGAAAGCCCCACTCAGTAAAACTGCGCTTGACTCTACAGCGGCTTCAGGGTTTTCAATAGCCACAATCCCTGTTGGAGCTTGCCCACTTGAACCCGACCCGAACGACTGCTGAGACACCCGCTGCGAGCTGCGCCGGTGACGCCTGCTGCGCGCCTGCCATGACCCCCCTGGCCGCGCCGGTGGTCATGCCCGTGGCCCTCGTGCGGCGGCCTCGCGGCGCCAGCCCGGACAGCGTGCGCTTCAAGGTGGCCACGATGGACTGCGCCGTGGAGGAGTCGGAGATCCGGCGCGCGCTGCAAGGCATCGCCGACATCCGCTCGCTGAGCTTCAATCTCGGACAGCGCACGCTGGCCCTGGACGCATCGCCTCCGGCCATCGAGCAGGCGCTCGCCGCCATCCGCAAGAGCGGCTTCGATCCGCAGCCGCTGGCCGATATGGCGGCCGCTTCGGGGCTTGCTGGCGATGCCGGCGTTGGCCCGCATGCCGGCGCGCACGATGACCATACCCACACGCCCGACAACGGCAACCTCAAGCGTCTGGGCCTCGCGCTGGCGCTGGCCATCGCCGCCGAGCTGGTGGGCTTTTTCGCACCCGACACGCGGGTCTGGCAAGGGGTCGGCCTGGCGGTGGCCGCTGCGGCCATCTGGGCCTCCGGCTTCGATGTCTACAAGAAGGGCCTGATCGCGCTGCGCCACGGCCGGCTGAACATCAACGCGCTGATGACGGTGGCGGTGACCGGCGCCTTTGCCATTGGCCAGTGGCCCGAGGCGGCGATGGTGATGGCGCTGTACGCCATTGCCGAGGCCATCGAAGCCAAGGCCGTGGACCGCGCGCGCAACGCCATCAAAGGCTTGCTCGAAATGGCGCCCGAGGTCGCCGCGGTGCGCCAGGCGGACGGCACGTGGCTGGACACGCCCGTTGGTGGCGTGCCGTTGCAGGCGGTGGTGCGTGTGCGCCCGGGCGAGCGGGTACCGATGGACGGTGTGGTCGCGGCCGGCAGTTCCACCATCAACCAGGCGCCGGTCACTGGCGAAAGCATCCCGGTGGACAAGGCGGTGGGCGATGCGGTCTTTGCCGGCACCATCAATGCGACCGGCACCCTCGAGATCACGGTGACGGCCGCCGCGTCGAACTCCACGCTGGCCCGCATCATCCATGCCGTCGAAGAAGCGCAGGGCACGCGCGCGCCGATACAAGGCTTCGTCGACCGCTTCGCGGCGATCTACACGCCCGGCGTCTTCGTGTTTGCGCTCGCCGTGGCGCTGGCCGGCCCGTGGCTCTTCGACTGGACCTGGCTGCAGGCCATCTACAAGGCACTCGTGCTGCTGGTCATCGCCTGCCCCTGCGCGCTGATCATCTCCACGCCGGTGACTTTGGTCAGCGGCCTTGCTGCGGCGGCGCGGCGCGGCATCCTCATAAAGGGCGGCATCTATCTCGAAGGCGCGCGCAAGCTCAAGGCCATCGCGCTGGACAAGACCGGCACGATCACCGAAGGCAAGCCCAAGCTGGTGAGCTGGGACCTGGTGGCCGCAGATGCGAACCGTGCGCTGACCGAAAAGCTCGCCGCAGCGCTGGCGGATCAGTCCGACCACCCGGTGTCGCGTGCCATCTTTCAGGGCCTGGTGCCCGAGGGACTGATGGCACCGGCATCGGCATCGGCGCTGGCCGTCAGTGAGTTCACCGCCCTGGCCGGACGCGGTGTGCAGGCCCAGATCGACGGCACGACCTACGCGCTCGGCAACCACCGGTTGATGGAAGAGCGCGGGCAGTGCACGCCGGCGCTGGAAGCCCAGCTGAAGGCGCTGGAAGAAGCCGGCCGCACTGTCACCTTGCTGGCCTCGCCGGCGGGTGTGCTGGCCTTGTTTGCGGTGGCCGACACCATCAAGCCGTCGTCGCGGGAGGCTGTGGCCGAGCTGAAGGCGCTGGGCATCACACCGGTGATGCTGACCGGTGACAACCAGGCCACCGCCACCGCCATCGCCCACGAGGCCGGCATCGAGCAGGCACGCGGCAACCTGTTGCCCGAAGACAAGCTCGCCGCCATCAAGGCCCTGCAGGCCGAACATGGCATGACCGCGATGACGGGCGACGGCATCAACGACGCCCCCGCGCTGGCCCAGGCCGACATCGGCGTGGCCATGGGCGCCGCCGGCACCGACACCGCGATGGAGGCGGCAGACGTGGTGGTGATGAACGACGACCTGCGCCGCATCGCCGAGACGGTGCGGCTTTCGCGCGCCACCCATGCCGTGCTGTGGCAGAACATCAGCCTGGCGCTGGGCATCAAGGCGGTGTTCCTGGTGCTGGCGCTGTTCGGCAGCGCCAGCATGTGGATGGCGGTGTTTGCCGACATGGGTGCCAGCCTGCTGGTGGTGGGCAACGGGCTGCGCTTGCTCAAGGCCCGGGTGCAGGGGCGGTGATGCCAGGTTCGCTCTGGGCACTGCGCTTCGGCGCCTGGTTGGTTGCTCTGGTGGCCACCGCCGGCGCGCTCTTCATGGGCGAGGTGATGGGCATGACACCCTGCGTGCTGTGCTGGTACCAGCGCATCGCAATGTTTCCGCTGGTGTTGGTGCTGGGCCTGGGCCTGCTGGACGCCGATGGCCGCAGCGTGCGCTACGCGATGCCGTTGGCGGCGGCAGGGTGGGCCATCGCGCTGTACCACTGCCTCGTGTTCTGGGGTCTGGTGACCGAAGCGCTGGTGCCTTGCGGCCAAGGCGGCTCTTGCGCCGACGCCGACGTGCAGGTGGCCGGTTTCGTGCCCATCCCGCTGTTGTCTCTGGCCGCATTCACAATCATCCTGATGCTGTTGTGGGCGTCGAAGAGAGAGGTTCGGGCATGAACAAGAAGTGGCTCGTCGTTGCGTCCGTGGCGGTGGTGGTGCTGGCCTTCGTCGGTGGTGCACTGGTGTTCAAGAGCCGTTCGGCGCAGGACCTTCAGCAGGCCGCCCAGAACAACAACGAAGCGCTGGTGCGCGCGCACGCGCCGGTGTTCGGCAGCCCGGCCGCCAGGGTCACGATCGTCGAGTTCTTCGACCCCTCGTGCGAGACCTGTCGCGCCTTCTACCCGGTCGTCAAGGGCATCGTCAATTCGAGCTTCGGGCAGGTGCGGCTGGTGGTGCGTTATGCACCGCTGCACAAGGGTTCTGACACCGCTGTCCAGATCCTGGAAGCGGCGCGCCTTCAGGGCAAGTACTGGGAAGCGGTCGAAGCTGCGTTGGCCGACCAGCCGCGTTGGGCGGCGCACCACAACCCACAGCCCGAGTTGATCTGGGAAGTGATCGGCACGCTCGGACTCGACATGGCCAAGGCCCGCGCCGACGCAGCCAGCCCGGTCATCGCGCAGGCCCTGCGGCAGGACATCGCCGACATGCAGGCCTTGAAGGTGGAGCGAACGCCAGGCTTCTTTGTCAACGGCACACCGCTGCGCGACTTCGGTGAGACGCAGTTGAAGGCCCTGGTGGACCAGGAGATCGCCAAGGCCAAGGCGCCGTAGCGCTTGAGCGCTTCGGCCGCTGGGACTGATCGACATCATGAATGCCACAAGGCAAGTAGCTGCCACTGCGCCGACCGCGCATGCAGACGCCGCACACGACGAGAAGAGAGACGGCTGATGGAGTTGTTCCGGACCCTGGGCCTGTTCGTGCTGACTGCAGTGGCCGAGATCGTCGGTTGCTGGTTGCCCTGGCTGTGGCTGAGGCAGGGCGCCAGCGCCTGGCTGCTGTTGCCCGCGGCGGTCAGCTTGGCCGTTTTTGTCTGGCTGCTGACCCTTCATCCGGCAGCCAGCGGGCGTGTCTACGCGGCCTACGGTGGCGTCTATGTGGCCACAGCGCTGGTGTGGCTGCACGTGGTCGACGGCGCGCGCCTTTCAAGCACCGACTGGGTGGGTGCTGCCGTGGCGCTGCTGGGATTCGGCATCATCGTCAGCGGCTGGCGCACGCCGGCATGACGCCGACACCATCACCGGCGTAGAACTTGACAACCCTGAACGAGCCCAACTGATACCATCGCCCCATGCGCCGCATCATCGCTATCTTGCTGATGAGTTTCCTGTCGTTCCAGTCTGTCTGGGCGGCGGTAGGAAGCTATGAGCCGCATGAGCAGCATGTGGGTCATCACCTGCACGCCGAGCATGGCACCGTTGATGCCGATGCTGGCGTCAGCGGTTCGGACGGCGCCGCCTCCAGCTCCAACGATCTTGATTGCGGCCACTGCCACTGCAGTTGCGCCAGCATCCTGCAACGCACGCCCTCCACGTCAGCCGACGTCCCGAACTTGCACCCGCGCCCCGCGCTGGAAGCAAGCAGCGGCGCGCACGCGTCTGCACGACCTGAACGGCCTCAGTGGCTGTGCCTCGCCTGATCGGCGAGGCGGGTTTCCTCAAGCCCTGACACCCGTTTGCGCCTGACCGAGCGCCGTCTTTGACGGCCCGGGGCAGGACGCATCGCGACCTGATCGTCGCGACTTGCCGATCTCCTGTGAGTTGTTTTCAACACTGGAGCATCGGATGTACCGAGAGATTCGAATCAAGGCTGCGCTGCGCATGGGCGCAGCGGCCAGCCTGATGGCATGCGCGCTGGGCGCACAGGCGCAGAACCCACCGGTGGCAACGGGCGCTGCGGCAGGGGCAGTTCCTGGCGCCAGCATCAGCCTCAAACAAGCCTTCGACGCCGCCTGGGCACGCCAGCCCGAGGCCCAGGCCCTGTCGGCACGGCGTGATGCCGCGCGTGCCTCGCAACAGGCCGCACAGGCATGGACACCAGAGCCCGTGGCCTTGGAAGCCTCGGGCAAGTCCGACCGCCTGAACCGCAACCAGGGCAACCGCGAGATCGAGGTCGGCATCGCCGTGCCGCTGTGGTTGCCTGGCGAGAGGGGGCGCAGCCGTGCGTTGGCAGAAGCCGAGGGCCGTGCTGTTGAAAGCCGCGCCAACGCAGCGCAGTTGCGCGTTGCGGCGGCGGTGCGCGAGGCGTGGTGGCAATGGCAGTTCGCCGGTATTGACGCCGAGGTGGCGCGCGGCCAGGTCGACAGCGCGCGCAGCATCGCCGCCGATGTCGCCAAGCGCCAGCAGGCCGGCGATCTGGCGCGGTCCGACCGCAACCAGGCCGATGGCGCGGTGGCGTCAGCCGAGTCTTCGCTGGCCCAGGCCGAGGCGGCGCTGGCGATGGCGCGCCAGCAGTTGCAGGCCACCACGGGGCTGAACTTCGCTGCCGCACGGCCCATGCCACCCACGCCGCCTGTGGCGCCTGGCACAGCCAGCCCCATCAGCACCGCCGAGGCCGAGCCACCGGCCCATGCGCCCGAGCCACCGCTGCATGCCGCTCTGGCCGAGTTGCAGGACCAGGCCGCGCTGGCGCAAGGCGCTGCGGCGCTTGCGGCAGCGCAGTCACGCGCCAACCCCGAAGTGATGCTGGCCGTGACGCGCGAGCGCGGGGCCTCCGCCGAGCCCAGCCTGCAGACCCTGACGCTGGGCATACGCATCCCCTTCGGTGCCGGCCCGCGCTACAACGCGCGCGTAGCCAGCGCGCTGGCAGAACGCACGGAAGCCGAGGCCCGGCTGGCGCTGGAACGCCAGCGCCTGCTGGCCGAGCGTGAGAGCGCTGCTGCACGTCTGGCGGCCACGCGCGCCCAGCTCGCGGCGGCAGAACGCCGTGCGCAGCTGGCCGCTGAAACGCGCGGCTTCTTCGACAAGTCATTCCGCCTGGGCGAGAGCGATCTGCCGACGCGCCTGCGCATCGAGGCCGAGGCGCGCGAGGCCGAGCGCCAGGCTGCGCGCGCTCGCATCGAGGTGGCTGCCGCCGTCTCTGCGCAACGCCAGGCCCTGGGCCTGCTGCCGGATTGATGCGCAGCTCAGCGCACTGAACCACTCACACATTCCAGGACGCACCTCCCATGAAACTGCACCACTCCCTGGCGGCCCTCAGCCTGGCTGCCGCATGCCTTTTTGCCGCGCCCGCGGTGGCTGGCGAGGGCCATGACCACGGCGCTGAGGCACCCGCCGCAGGCGGCCCGGCTCTGCCGCGATTTGCCGCCGTTTCCGAGCTCTTCGAGCTGGTCGGCGTGCTCAATGGCAAGCAGCTCACGCTGTATCTCGACCGAGCCGCCGACAACAGCCCGGTGCGCGACGCGCAGATCGAACTCGAGGTGGCCGGCGCCAAGTACAAGGCCGTCAAACATGGCGACGACGAGTACGAAGTGATGCTCAAGGACGCCCCCAAACCCGGTGTGCTGGCCATCACTGCGGCCGTGACGGCAGGCACCGAGGCGGACCTGCTGGCCGGTGAACTGGACCTGCATGACGAGGCCAAGGCCGATGCGACGGCGCACGTGCATGGCTGGCAGGAGTACGCCGGCTGGGCAGCGGGAGGGCTGGTGGTGCTGGTGCTTGCGGTCTGGGGCCTGCGCCGTGTGAGTGCGAGCCGCCGTTCGACGGCCGGGGGTGTGGCATGAGCCCAAGTCGCATGAACCCTTGCCGCATGAACTGGACGAGCTCCCACCATCCGATGACCCCTGCCACAGCCGCGAACCCACGCATGACATCCGCCCCTACCCACCGCCGCTTCCTGCTGGGCCTGGCGCTGTTGTTCAGCTTCGCCACGCTGCCAGCCCAGGCAGGTGAAGGCCACGACCATGGCGACAGCGCGGCGGCGCCCAGCGCCAACGGCCCGCAGCGCTTGCCCGATGGCAGCGTCTTCCTGCCCAAGCCGGCGCAGCGCCAGCTCGGTGTTCGAACGATGGTGGCGGCCGACGGCGAACTGTCACGCTCAGTGGAACTGAGCGGCCGCGTGCTGATGGACCCCAACGCCGGCGGCAAGGTGCAGCCCTTGAACGCGGGCCGCATCGAGCCCGGCCCGCGCGGCCTGCCCAACCCCGGCCAGACGGTGCGCAAGGGTGAGGTGCTGGCCTATGTCATGCCCTCGGCCGCGCCCATCGAGCGTTCGAACCAGACTGCACAGCTGGCCGAGTTGCGCGCTGCCAAGACCCTGGCGGACAAACGCATAGCGCGCCTGCAGGAGCTGGCCGACACCGTGCCACGCAAGGAGATCGAGGCCGCCGAAAGTGAAGCGTCCAGCCTGGCCGGGCGCATCTCGGCTGTGGGCGCGGGCCTTTCGACGCGTGAGGCCCTGCTGGCCCCCGTGTCGGGCGTCATCGCCTCGGCGCATGTGGTGGCGGGGCAGGTAGTGGAAGCGCGTGAGCTGCTGTTCGAGATCGTCGACCCATCACGCCTGCGCATCGAGGCCCTGGCCTTCGATCCAGCGCTGGCCGCCAACATCGGCGGCGCATCGCTGGCCCTGGGCACCCAGACCGTGCCGCTGGTGTTTGTCGGCGCGTCGCGCAGCCTGCGCGAACAAGCCTTGCCGCTGGCGTTTCGTGCCCAGGGCGCGGTCCTGAATCAGCTGGCCGTGGGGCAACCGGTGCGCGTGTTCGTGCAGACCAAGACCAAGGTCAAGGGCATCTCGGTGCCGGTGGCCTCGCTGTTGAAGAACCCGGCCAACCAGACCATCGTGTGGGTGAAGACGGCGCCCGAGCGCTTCGAGCCGCGCACTGTGACCATCGAGCCGTTGGACGGTGTCAACGCAGCGGTGATCTCAGGCCTGAAGTCCGGTGACCGCGTGGCCACGCAGGGCGCCACATTGATCAACCAGGTGCGCTGACATGTTCAAGTGGCTACTCGACAGCAGCCTGGCCAACCGGCTGCTGGTGATCATCAGCAGCGTCGTCCTGATGGCCTACGGCGCGTTCACGCTGACGCGCACGCCGGTGGACGTGTTCCCCGACCTCAACAAGCCCACGGTGACCATCATCACCGAGGCCGGCGGCATGGCTGCCGAAGAGGTGGAACAGCTCATCACCTTTCCGCTAGAGACGACGATGAACGGCCTGCCGGGGGTGGAGACCATCCGCTCGGTGTCGTCTGCCGGCCTGTCGTTCATCTACGTCACCTTCGACTGGAGCACCGACATCTTCCGCGCCCGCCAACTGGTGAGTGAGCGCCTGGCCGCGATGGAAGAAGGCATCGCAGAAGGAGTGCTGCCCCGCATGGGGCCGATCAGCTCGATCATGGGCGAGATCATGCAGATCGCCATTCCGGTGGACACCTCGAAGATCTCGGCGATGGCGGTGCGTGAATATGCAGACTGGGTGCTGCGCCCGCGCTTGCTGTCGGTGCAGGGCGTGGCCCAGGTCATCCCCATCGGCGGCGAAGTGCGGCAGTTCCAGGTGCAGCCCAACACGGTGCGCATGGCCGAACTGGGCATCACGCACGACCAGCTCGAAGCGGCGCTGAAGGGCTACTCCAGCAACACCTCGGGTGGCTTTCTCGAACTCAACGGGCGCGAGTACCTGATCCGCAACCTCGGCCGCACCTCGCTGCTGGACGACCTGAAGAATCTGGCCCTCACGGCCAAGGACGGCCAACCCATCCTGATGCGGCAGATCGCCGAGGTCACCTTCGCAGCGGCCATCAAGCGCGGCGACGCAGGCTTTGAAGGCCAGCCGGCCGTCATTCTGGGCATTCAGAAGCAGCCTTCGGCCGACACGATTGCACTCACCCGCAACATCGAAGAGGCCTTGGCCGGCTTGAAGGCTTCCTTGCCGGCCGGCATGCAGGAACCCAAGGTCACCTTCCGGCAGGCCAGCTTCATCGAAGCATCCATCACGACGCTGCAGGGCAAGCTCATCGGCGCTTCGATCTTCGTGGCCGTGATCCTGTTCTTCTTCCTCGGTACCTTGCGGCCCACGGTGATCGCGCTCACCGCCATTCCGGTGTCGATCTTCATCACCGCGCTGGTCTTCCGCTACTTCGGCCTGTCGATCAACACCATGACCCTGGGCGGCTTGGCGATTGCCATCGGCGGCCTGGTTGACGATGCGGTGGTGGGCGTCGAGAACGTGCTGCGGCGGCTGAAGGAAGACCGCGCCAAACATCCCGAGCACCGCCTGAACCCGCTGGAAGTGGTGGCCCACGCGACGATGGAAGTGCGCTCGGCCATCCTGTATGCCACGGTCATCATCGTGCTCGTCTTCATCCCGCTGTTTGCGCTGCCGGGCTTGGAGGGCAAGCTCTTCGTGCCACTGGGCATCGCCTTCATCGTCTCGACCTTGGCCTCGCTGATCGTCTCGGTGACGGTCACACCCGTGCTCAGCTACTACCTGCTGCCGGGCATGAAGAACCTGGACCACGGCGACACGCGCTTTCTGCGCTGGCTGAAGAACGGCTACCGCTCTTCGCTGCAATCGGTGCTGAACGCACCCAAGTCGGCCATGGCAGCGGCAGGTGCCGCCGTGGTGGTGGCGGCCGTTGCGGTGCCTTTCTTTCCAACCACGTTCCTGCCGCCCTTCAACGAGGGCACGCTGCTCATCGGCTTGCGTCTGAACCCCGGTGTGACACTCGCCGAAACCTCGGCGCTGGCGCGCCAGGCCGAGGTGCTGGTGAAGCAGGTGCCCGAAGTCACGCACGTGGGCCGGCGCAGCGGCCGGGCTGAGCTGGACGAACATGCCGAGGGGGTGCACGTCAGCGAACTCGACGTGGGCCTCAAGCCCACGGCCGAGCTGACACGCACGATGGACGAGATCAAGGCCGACATCCGTGCGCGCCTGGTCAACCTGCCGGCGGCACTCGAGATTGGCCAGCCCATCTCGCACCGCATCGACCACATGCTCTCGGGCGTGCGTTCGCAGATCGCGATCAAGATCTTCGGCGAAGACCTGGATGCGCTGCGCGGCCAGGCCGATGTGCTGCGCGGCAAGCTGGCAGCCATCCCGGGCATCGCTGACCTGCAGATCGAAAAGCAGGTGCTGGCGCCGCAGATCAAGGTGCGTGTGGACTACGCCGCGGCAGCCCAGTACGGCGTGCCGGCGCCCCAGGTGCTGGCCACGCTGCAGAACCTGGTCGAAGGCGAGAGGATCACCCAGATCGTCGAGGGCAGCCGGCGTTTTGCGCTGGTGGTGAAGCTGCCTGAGTCGGCGCGTTCGGTGGAAGGCCTGAGCCAGATCCTGATCGAGACGCCGAACGGCCGTATCCCGCTGTCGAAGATCGCCAGCATCGAAGACGGCGACGGGCCGAACCAGATCAGCCGCGACGATGGCAAGCGCCGCATCGTCCTCTCGGCCAATGCGTCGGGCCGCGCGCTGTCGGAGATCGTGGCCGACATACGCGCCGTGGTGGCCGAAACCAAGCTGCCCGAGGGCTACTTCATCACCCTGGGTGGCCAGTTCCAGGCGCAGGAAGAGGCGTCGCGCTTGGTCGGGCTGCTGTCCATCGTGTCGCTGACGCTGATGTTCGTGGTGCTCTACAGCCGCTACAAGTCCAGCGTGCTGGCGGCACTCATCATGGTCAACATCCCCTTGGCCCTGGTGGGTGCGGTGCTGGGCTTGTGGCTCTCGGGCCAGCCGCTCAGCGTGGCAGCCCTGGTGGGCTTCATCACCCTGGCCGGCATCTCGGTGCGCAACGGCATCCTGAAGGTCAGCCACTACATCAACCTGATGCGCTTCGAGGGCGAAAACTTCGACCACAAGATGATCCTGCGCGGCTCGCTGGAACGGCTGAGCCCGGTGCTGATGACGGCGCTCGTCACAGCCTTTGCGCTGGCGCCCCTGCTGTTCGAGGCCGAACAGCCCGGCACCGAAGTGCTGCACCCGGTGGCCGTGGTCATCTTCAGCGGCCTCATCAGCTCGACCCTGCTCGACACCTTCCTCACGCCCGCGATGTTCTGGCTCTTTGGCCGCAAGCCGGCTGAAGCGCTGCTGAACAGCAAGGACGCTGAGGCCTTGTGATGCCCCGCTGTTCAGACGCCTCAGCAACCCACGTTTCCTCCTGTGCAACCCTGAAAGGACTCTCATGAAAACGCAAGCCTTCCTCGCCTCCCTTTCCATTTCGCTGTCCCTGGCCCTGGCCAGTTCTGCCTTCGCCGCCGGCGAAAAACACGACCATGCCCACGAACACAAGCCCATGCACGGTGGCGTGGTCGTCGAGGTCAAGGACATCGACTACGAACTGGTTGCCAAGCCGACCATGATCCATCTGCACCTGCGCGACCACGGCAAGCCTGCCGATGTCTCCAAGGCCAGCGCCAAGCTGACGCTGTTGAGCGGCACGGAGAAGCAGGAAGTTGAACTCAAGCCGGTCGGCGGCAAGCTTGAAGCCACCGGCACGTTCAAGGTGGGCTCGGGGACCAAAGCGGTTGCCGTGGTGACGATCGCCGGCAAGCCGGCCGGCACCGTGCGCTTCGCCATCAAGTAGCGCGGGTGTCGACGACGGGCACCGCCTCGGCGCTTGTGGCCTCTTCGCCGGAGGCCGGCGCATCCCTGTGGAGAAAGGCAAGCGCACGATGCGAAACAATGAACTCGCCGCTTCAATCGGCCACACCATGTTCTGGATCTGGCTCGTCGTCGTCGTCGTCGCCTTGCTGGCCTACTTCCTTCGGCAGCGCTGGCGGCGGGCGCATCCTGAGCCCAAGCCTCCGCCCAAACGAAGTTACAGCCAGACCTTGCAGCAGCGTCTGGCATCAAGTCGTCAAGGCCACAAGCACAAGCGGAGTCGCGGGTCAGCTCCTCCGGCTGGCCCGCCATCGCCCTGAAAACTTGGGCGCGCTTCAGCGGCCAAAAGACAGGGCCACGCGATCAAGGCGCGGCCCGCGCGGCGCATTGAGGACATCGGCCGTCAGCGGCAGGCGCGTCTTGCCCGTGCGGGCCTCCCAGCCCCTGCACACGGGGACGCGGCAGCCATGAAGCTGCTCGTGGTGGAGGACGAGGTCAAGCTCGCCGAGTACCTGCGCAAGGGGCTGACCGAAGAGGGCTATGTGGTGGACCTGGCACACAACGGTATCAACGGGTTGCATCTGGCCGTGGAAGGCAGCTACGACCTGATGCTGCTGGACGGGAATCTGCCTGGCATCGATGGCCTGGGTGTGCTGGCCGCGTTGCGACAGAGCAAGCCAATGCCGGTGTTGATGCTCACCGCACGCGGTCGCGTTGAAGACCGTGTCAGGGGCCTGCAGAGCGGGGCCGATGACTACCTGGTCAAGCCCTTCGCCTTCTCCGAGCTGGTGGCCCGCATCGAAGTGCTGTTGCGCCGTGCGCGGCCGGTACGCGACAGTGAAGGCGCTTCTGTGCTGACGCTCGCCGATCTGGAAGTTGACCTGCTGCGCCGCAAGGCCACACGCGGCGGCCAGCGCCTGGACCTGACGGCCAAGGAGTTCGCCCTGCTGACGCTGTTGCTGCGCCGCCAGGGTGAGGTGCTGTCGCGCACCGAAATTGCCGAACAGGTGTGGGACATGAACTTCGACAGCGACACCAACGTCATCGACGTGGCGGTGCGCCGGCTGCGCGGCAAGCTCGATGCACCCTTCGACCGTACCTTGCTGCACACCGTGCGCGGCATGGGGTATGTGCTGGAGGTGCGCGAGCAGTGAACGTGGGCCGCGTCGGCTCACTCGGCCGGCGGCTGTCTGCCTGGCTGGCCCTGCAAAGCCTGGTTTGGCTGAGCGTGGTTTGCGCGGTGATTTATGCCGTAACGCGGGCCCACGTCGAACTGCGGCAGGACGAGTCATTGAAACAGAAGCAGGCGCTGGTCAGGCATCTGCTCGCCGAGCCGACGGCGGCTGGCGATCCGTCCGCGCTGGCACACAAGCTCGATGACTTTTTTGTCGGACAGCAGGACCTGGCGCTGTCGCTGCGTCGGCCCGACAGCACGGTGTTCTACCAACGCGCCACCGCAGTGGCCAACCCGGAGGATGTGCGCGAGGTCCGCTTCGACGCGGCCACTCTGGCGAGCGGGCCCGACATGCTGGCCGCAACGCTGACCCTGCACACAAAGGACGACCGGCTGCTGCTGCGCCGCTTGGCGCTGACCTTGTTGGCCGCCGCGCTGAGTGGCGCTGCCCTGGTCTCCGCAGGCAGTTTTGTGCTCGTTCGCATGGGCCTGCGACCCGTGCGTCGGCTGGTGGACCAGACACGCCGGCTGTCGGCAGACACCTTGCACCAGCGCCTGGATGCTGCGGGGCAGGCCGAGGAACTGGAGCCGCTGATTGCGCAGTTCAATGCCTTGCTAGGCCGTTTGTCGCAGGCTTATGAACACCTGGAGGGCTTCAACGCCGACGTGGCGCACGAACTCTGCACGCCACTGGCCACCCTGATCAGCAGCACCGAACTGGCTCTGCGCAAGGCCCGCACGTCCGATGACCTGCGTGAGATTCTGGGCTCGAACCTGGAGGAAATGCAGCGTATGGCGCGCATCGTGCAAGACATGCTGTTCCTTTCGCAGGCCGACCGGGGCAGTGTGGCGCGCCGGCTGCCGACGCCCAGCCTGGCTGCGGTGGCCATGCAGGTGGCCGAGTACCACGACGCGGCGCTGGAAGAAGCGGGCCTGCGTCTCGATGTGGTCGGCGACGCCGCAGGCGAATTCGACTTGCCTCTTCTGCAGCGCGCCCTTTCCAACCTGGTGGCCAATGCCACGCGTTACGCGACGCACGGAACGGCGGTTTGCATCAAGATCGATCCGGTGCCCGGCGACCGCGTGCAACTGACGGTCATCAATCACGGCGCCGCCATCGAGGCCAAGCACCTGCCACGTCTGTTCGACCGCTTCTTTCGCAGCGACCCCGCACGCGGCGATGCCCACCGCAACCACGGCCTGGGGCTGTCCATCGTGGCCGCCATTGCGCTCATGCATGGAGGCCGAACATTCGCCAGTTGCACCGCCGGCCTGACATCGATAGGAATGATCCTGCGCGTCAAGTCGAACACCGAGCGCAGCGCGCAGGGCAGATGACAGCAGTGTCATCTGCGTGACGGCGTTCTGTTGGCCTCGGCTTTCTAGAGTCTCTTCTGATGCCCTACGAGGCATTGTTTGCCCTGCAGCCGCAGGGCGGGCACACACCTGTGAAGGAGAAAGACCATGAAGTTCACTCTATCGCTTGGCGCCGTTCTTGCGCTTGCCGCGGCGGCAGTGCCGCTGACCAGCGCTGCGGCCGCTACCGACAGCTTCCGCAATGGGCAGTCGTTTTTCGGCGAGCCCGCATCGCAGATGCCGGTGACACGCACGGTGGAGCTGGGGAGCGCCGATCACCTGAACGTGGCCTACGGCGAGACGGTGAAATTCCAGAGCATGGGTCAGCAGTTCACATGGACCTTCAACGGCCTGGACCGCCGTGCCGTGGATGTGACCCGGATTGCGCCGGCAGGTTTCCCGGTCAAACCCCTGGTGGTGCACGTCGGGCGCAATCCAACGAACCGCAGTCGATAGCGCCTTCGTTGGCGCAGGTCTTCAGTGACCATGGGCTGCGGGGCCGACATCTGCTGCGGCAGTTGCGCTGTCCGGGCCTGTGAAGTTGCAGCCATCAGCACTGTGCGCGCAGGCCGTGCGTTCGAGCTGAAAGGTGGTGTGGAAAACCTTGAAGCGATCTGCCAGCACGGTCTGCAATTGCAGGATCAGCTCGGGTGCGAGGACGCCTTCGCTGTGCACCACGTGCGCCGTCAGGCTGTTCTTGCCGCTGGTCAGGGCCCAGACATGCAGGTCGTGCACGCTCTCAACCCCGGGCACGGTGCCCAGGGCCTGCGCCACCTCGTCGACGGCTATGCCTTCGGGCGTGCCTTCGAGCAGGATGTTCAGGCTCTCTGACAGCAAGACCCAGGTGCGCGGCAGGACCCACAGACCGATGCCCACGGCCACCACCGTGTCCACCCAGTTCCAGCCGGTGAACCAGATGACGAGGGCGCCCACAATCACGCCCACCGAGCCCACCATGTCCGCCCAGACCTCCAGGTAGGCGCCTTTCACGTTCAGGCTCGCGTCCTTGTCGCCGCGCAAGAGCCGCATGCTGATGAGGTTGATGACCAGGCCACCTGAGGCCACGGCCAGCATGCCCAGCGATTGCACCTCCGCCGGCGCATTGAAGCGCTGCCAGGCTTCGAACAGGATGTAGAGAGCCACGCCGAACAGCAGCAGAGCGTTGAAGGCCGCCGCCAGGATCTCGAAGCGGTGATAGCCATAGGTGCGCCTGGCGTCCGCTGGCCGGCGACCCACTCGCACGGCGGCCAGTGCGATGGCCAGCGCGGCGGTGTCGGTGAACATGTGCGCGGCGTCGGCCAGCAGGGCCAGACTGTTCAGCAGCAGACCGGCCACCACTTCAGCGATCAGGAAGCTCGTGGTCAGGCCCAGCGCCCACCACAGCGCAGTCTCGCTCCGGTTCGCTGGCAAGGCGTGCTCGTGGCCGGCGCTCATGTGCGCAGCTTCCGAAGCACCGCCAAGTGTCCTTGCACACAGCGCAAAACCGTGACGACATTCAGCGGGGCCATCCGGGTGCTCCTCATCGATGACAAAGGCAGGTGAATGCGCCAGCTCCTCGTGTCGCTGGGCAAGCACCTCCGGGTGTTCACGCGGCCACGGACGGCCTGCCAGCAGCAAGGCCGCACCGGCCAGCATCACGCGTTGCTAGGGCAGGTGCTCCAGCAGCTGGGGCAAGGGGCACACGCTACCAGCATCGAGCGCAGCGGCGAATCGTTCAGACGTGGCCAGCCCGCTGAGGGTGTTCAGGAGGTGCGACGGGCCGCCAGTCGCCCCGTACGCTGAGAGACGGGGCAGCGTGCGGATCAGTACCGGCATCAACGAGTCCGTGCTCAACATGGCAACGCCGACACCAGGACCGCGCGCCATGGCCGGCGGTCATGGCACACGTTGCCTGCAGCGGCGAGAACGCCATCGGCGTCATGGCCAACAACAGTTTCTGCACCGCGCAAAGGTACCTTCAGCGTTGACGCGCCGGCAGCCTCACAGGCTGCCACGCTTCGGTGGCCGGCCACAGTGGGTGCGACTCGGGCCATGAAAGGAGAGGCGTTCCCTGACGTTCATGCCGATGTCTTCCACTGTCGGTGCGGGCTCGCTTGGGGCTGACGACGGGCCCTAGTCGCGGGTAAGCGGGTCTTGCCCAACGTACACCCAGACGCGGTTGGCAGAAAAACCGGCAGGGGCAATCCTGGTCATATCCACCGCGCGACCGCCCAGCCCGTTGAAGGTCCAGGAAAACTCCTTGCCTTCGCTGCGAAACGTCACGGTCTCACCGTGGACGACGTTGATCGGGCGTGATGACGCGACATCAACGACGCGGGCTGCGGCAGCTTGCGAGGTCGGCTGCCCGTAGTAGGACTGCCCGTTCATGAAAGTGCCTGTTCCAGTGGCCGCGTAGCTGGCCAGGGACAAACAAGCCAAGCCGAGCATGGCCACGGTTTTGAGCGATTGCATCGAGCGCATGGAGTTCTCCGTTTCGAGGTTCGCCTGTGCCGCAGTTGTGGCACAGGCGATGCCATTTGTGGCATCGAGGGGGACTCTAGAAAGCGGCGGCCAACAGGCGTTGGACTGACGCATGACAAATCTGTCATTCAAGGTGCAGCAGCCCGGGACACCAGAGAACATGGGCTGAAGTTGCGCACGATGCGGCTCGTGCCGAGCGGTGGCGGAGCCAGCTCGGTCATGCTGACGCGGGCCGCAGCATCCTGACCGAGGTGCTTCTTCCATCGGCCCTCATGTGCCCGGATTGCGGGCAGGCGCAGGACTTCCGTGCTTCGACGGCGGATCAAGACCATCCTCCATGACCTGATGGGGCCGAGCGCGTTGCTGTCGCATCGGCTATCGTCTGCAGGGTGTTCACGCGCAAGAGCCTCCGAATTCGCCTGATCGGCCTGCTGTCGATGGCCATCCTGTTTTCGCAGCTTGCCGTCGCAGCGTATGCCTGCCCGGCGATGAGCGGAAAGGCCGGCGCCGAAGCTGCGGCCATGGCCGGGATGCCTTGTGCTCAGATGATGGCAGCAGGGGTTCCGCTCGACGCTGAGCAGCCGACGCTGTGCATGCAGCACTGTCAGTTCGGTTCGGTCAGCCAGGTGGTCGACCATGTGCCGGCGGTCCTCGTGGCAGCGACGGCGCTTCCGCCAACGCTGACGGTGTCCGTCGATGAAGGCCGGGACGCTGACTTCCGGTCATGGGCCGAGAAAGAGCGTCTGCGTGATCGACCTCCGCCGCTGCCGCTCAGCATCGCGCACTGCTGCTTTCGCATTTGACCTCCTGAAGTCGCCCGCTTGATCGGTCGCGGCGCTGCCGCGGCCGTTTCCGGACTTCAGGAGTTCCCATGAATTCGACACTGCCCCGGAGGCGAGACGGCCTCCGTCTGGCTTCATCGCTCGTGCTGTGGCTGGCACTCGGCGCTACCCCTGCCGTTGCTCAGACCGCGCTCTCGTTGGAGACCGCCGTCGCTGAGGCTGGCGCGCGCTCGCGGCTTGTGAGTGCCATCGAGTCGCAGGCCCAGGCTGCGCGCGAGATGGCTGCGGCTGCGGGCCAACTGCCAGACCCGGTGCTCAAGATCGGACTCAACAACCTGCCGATCGACGGTCCGGACCGCTACAGCGTCACCCGCGACTTCATGACGATGCGCTCCGTCGGCCTCATGCAGGAGCTGACCCGGGCCGACAAGCGCAGCGCCCGCGTGCGCCGCGCCGAGCGCGAGGTCGATCTGGCCAAGGTCACGCGCCAGGCCACCATCGCAGACCTGCAGCGTGACACGGCACTGGCTTGGTTTGAACGTTCGTACCAGGAGTCGATGCGCGAGCTGCTGCAGGGGCAAATTGCCCAGGCAGAACTGCAGGTCCAGGCAGCGGAGGCGCTGTACCGCAGCGGCAAGGGCTCGCAGGCCGAGGTCTTCGCGGCGCGCGGATCGGTGGAGCAACTGCGCGATGGGCTGGCGCAGGCAGAGCGCCAGGTCGCGGTCGCAAGCACGCAGCTCGGACGGTGGGTGGGTGAAGGAGCGCGGCTGCCGCTGGGGCCACGTCCTGCACTCACGCTGCCCGCATGGACCGAAGGTGCCCTGGCGGCGAACCTGAGCCAGCACCCCCAGATCGCCGCCGCAGCGCAGCAAGAAGCCATCGCCAACAGCGATGCCGCGGTGGCGCGTGCCGCGCGATCGTCTGACTGGAGCGTCGAGCTGATGGTCAGCCAGCGCGGCCCGGCGTACTCCAACATGGTGTCGATCAATCTCTCGGTGCCATTGCAGTGGGACCAGAAGAACCGGCAGGACCGCGAACTCGCGGCGCGGCTCGCCGGCATCGACGAGGCGCGAGCCCGTCGCGAGGAACTGCAGCGTGCCCACGAGGCCGAAGTGCGCGCGATGCTCCAGGAGTGGCGCAGCCACGAGGATCGATTGCGTCGCTACGACGCTTCGCTGCTGCCGCTGGCGACCCAGCGCAGTGAAGCCGCGCTGGTGGCCTACCGCAGCGGCACCGGTCCGTTGCCGGCCGTGCTCGACGCGCGCCGCAGCGAAGTGGACGTGCGCATGGAGCGCCTGCGCATCGAGATGGACAAGGCCCGGGTCTGGGCCCAACTGAACTATCTGCTGCCGTCCCACGGCGGCGTCCAAGCCAAGCCGGAGGCGGCACGATGAAAACCCGAAACACCTTGTTGACGGCCGTCGTTGCCCTCGCGCTGGCCGCGGGCGGCTTTGCGCTGTACCAGGTCGGCATGCACCGTGGCATGGGCGAGGCTAGCGCCGGGGCAGCCACTGCATCCGGCTCGCCGGCCGCAGAAGACCCGACCAGCAGCATCGCCGCCGGCGAGGCGGCGACGCGCCGCCACATCAAGGAAGGGATCAAGGCCGGCGAGATCGATCCTGCCACCGGCAAGCCCGTCCTTTATTACCACGACCCCATGGTGCCCGGGAAGCGCTTCGACGCGCCGGCCAAGTCGCCGTTCATGGACATGATGCTGGTGCCGGTGTACGGCGGTGCCGGTGGCGACGACCAGGGCACGGTCACGGTGAGCCCGCGCATTCAGCAGAACCTGGGCGTGAGGACCGCCGAGGTCGTGGAGGGCACGCTGCAGCCAATGGTCAGCACGGTCGGCAGCATCGCCTGGAACGAGCGCGACCAGTCGGTGGTGCAGGCCCGGGCGACGGGCTACATCGAGAAGCTGCATGTGCGCGCGACGCTCGACCGGGTGCGCGCAGGCCAGCCCTTCGCCGAGCTGTACGTGCCCGAGTGGGTCTCGGCGCAGGAGGAATACCTCGCCGTCAGGCGCTTCGCTGCGGGGGATGCCGGACTGATCGCCGCCGCACGCCAGCGCCTGCTGCTCGCCGGCATGAGCGAGGCCCAGGTCGCGCGCGTCGATGCGGCGGGCTCCGTGCAGCCGCGCATCACCCTCATCGCGCCGTCCAGCGGCGTGGTCGCGGAACTGATCGCCCGCGAAGGCATGACCGTGGCGCCGGGAATGATGCTCGCGCGCATCAACGGACTGGCCAGCGTCTGGGCGAATGCCGAGCTGCCCGAGAGCCAGGCCGCACTGGTGCGCCCCGGCAGCCAGGTCGAGGCGCGCAGCCCCGGTGTTCCGGGGGCCGTGTTCCGCGGCATCGTCCAGGCGCTGCTGCCCGAAGTGAACGCGACCACGCGCACCCTGAAGGCTCGCGTGCAGTTCGCCAACCCCAGCGGGCAGTTGGTGCCCGGCCTGTTCGTCACGATGCAGTTCATGGACACCCGCGCGGGCAAGGCGCTGCTGGTGCCGACCGAGGCGGTGATCCAGACCGGCCGGCGCGCGGTGGTGATGGTGGCCGAAGAAGGCGGGCGGTTTGCTCCGGTCGATGTGGAGACCGGCCTGGAGACCGGCGGCCAGACCGAGATCAGGCGCGGCCTGAAGGCCGGACAACGTGTCGTCGTCTCGTCGCAGTTCCTGATCGACTCTGAAGCCAGCTTGAAGGGTGTCGAAGCGCGACTCAACAACCAGCCGACGCCGACGGCCGCCAACACCGCCCAGCGCCACAGCGTCCAGGGCCTGATCGAGTCGCTGGACCGCGAAAGCGTCACGCTGAGCCACGGCCCGATCCCGAGTGTCGGCATGGGCGCGATGACGATGGAGTTCAAGCTGCCGCCTCGCAACAGGCTTCCGCGTGGACTGGCGGTGGGCGACCGCGTCGACTTCGAGTTCTACGTCGACCCGACCGATGGGCCGACCGTGACCACGCTGACGCTGCTGCCGCCCTCATCGCCCGCCACGCCCGCTGCTGCTGCTCCGGGAGCGTCGCGATGATCGCCGCGCTGATCCGCTGGTCGATCATCAACCGCTTCCTCGTGCTGCTGGCGACCGTCATTGTCACGGCATGGGGGCTGTGGGCCGTGCAGCGCACGCCGCTCGACGCGCTGCCGGACCTGTCGGACGTGCAGGTCATCATCCGCACGCCTTACCCAGGGCAAGCGCCGCGGATCGTCGAGAACCAGGTGACCTACCCGCTCACGACGACCATGCTTTCGGTGCCGGGGGCGAAGGTCGTGCGCGGCTACTCCTTCTTCGGCGACAGCTTCGTCTACGTGCTGTTCGACGACGGCACCGACCCGTACTGGGCGCGCTCGCGAGTGCTGGAGTATTTGAACCAGGTGCAAGGGCGACTGCCCTCCGCCGCGAAGCCGGCGCTGGGGCCCGACGCCACCGGCGTGGGCTGGATCTACCAGTACGCGCTGATCGACCGCAGCGGCACCATGGACGCCGGCCAGCTGCGCGCGCTTCAGGACTGGTTTCTGAAGTACGAGCTGAAGACGGTGCCGAACGTGGCCGAGGTCGCGTCGGTCGGTGGCATGGTGCGCCAGTACCAGGTGCTGCTCGATCCGGACAAGCTGGCCGCCTATGCCATCACGCACGGCCAGGTGATCGAGGCGATCCGCCAGGCCAACCAGGAGGCCGGCGGCTCGGTGCTGGAACTGGGCGAGGCCGAGTACGTGGTGCGCGCCTCGGGTCTGCTGGCGACGCTGGACGACTTCCGCAAGATCCCGCTGAACAGCACCGATGCCGGCGTCAGCGTGCGCCTGGGTGATGTGGCGCGCGTGCAGGTGGGCCCGGAGATGCGGCGCGGCATCGGTGAACTCGACGGTGAGGGCGAGGCCACTGGCGGCGTGATCGTGATGCGGTCGGGCAAGAACGCGCTGGAGACCATTGCCGCCGTGAAGGCCAAGATCGCCTCGCTGCAGGCCAGCCTGCCGAAGGGCGTGGAGATCGTGCCGACCTACGACCGCTCCAGCCTGATCGAGCGCGCCGTCGAGAACCTGAGCCACAAGCTGATCGAGGAGTTCATCGTCGTCGCGCTGGTGTGTCTGGTCTTCCTGTTCCACCTGCGCTCGGCCTTTGTCGCCATCGTGACCTTGCCACTCGGCATCCTGGCCAGCTTCATCGTCATGCACTACCAAGGCGTCAACGCCAATGTGATGTCGCTGGGCGGCATCGCCATCGCCATCGGCGCGATGGTCGATGCCGCGGTCGTGATGATCGAGAACGCGCACAAGCACATCGAGGCCTGGCGGCATGAACATCCTGGCGAAGACCTGAAGGGCGAGGCGCAGTGGCGCGTGGTCGGCGACGCGGCGGTCGAGGTCGGCCCGGCGCTGTTCTTCTCGCTGCTGATCATCACGCTGAGCTTCATCCCGGTGTTCACGCTGGAGGCTCAGGAGGGGCGCCTCTTCTCGCCGCTGGCATACACCAAGACCTACGCCATGGCGGCCTCCGCGGGGCTGGCAGTGACGCTGGTGCCGGTGCTGATGGGCTATCTGATCCGCGGGCGCATCCCCGACGAGCGCCGCAACCCGCTGAACCGCGCGCTGATCGCCGCCTACCGGCCGCTGCTCGACGGCGTGCTGGCCTGGCCGAAGACGACCGTTGTCTTCGCCTTGCTGCTGCTGGCCAGCACCGCCTGGCCGATCCTGAAGATCGGCGGCGAGTTCATGCCGCCGCTGGACGAAGGCGACCTGCTCTACATGCCGACCGCGCTGCCGGGTCTGTCGGCCGGCAAGGCGGCCGAGTTGCTGCAGCAGACCGACCGGCTGATCAAGACGCTGCCGGAGGTGCAGTCGGTCTACGGCAAGGCCGGCCGCGCCGAGACGGCCACCGACCCGGCACCGATGGAGATGTTCGAGACCACCATCCAGTTCAAGCCCAAGAGCGAGTGGCGCGAGGGCATGACCAGCGACAGGCTGGTCGAGGAGCTGGACCGCATCGTCAAGGTGCCCGGACTGTCCAACATCTGGGTACCGCCGATCCGCAACCGCATCGACATGCTGGCCACAGGCATCAAGAGCCCGGTGGGCATCAAGGTCGCCGGCACCGACCTGGCCGAGATCGACCGCATCGCCGGCGAGATCGAGAAGGCCGTGAAGAGTGTGCCGGGCGTCAGCAGCGCGCTCGCCGAGCGGCTGACAGGCGGGCGCTATGTCGACGTGAACATCAACCGCGACGCCGCGGCACGCTACGGCATGAACATCGCCGACGTGCAGTCGGTGATCAGCGCTGCGGTCGGTGGTGACAACGTCGGGGAGACGGTGGAGGGCCTGCAGCGCTTCCCGATCAACGTGCGATACCCGCGCGAGGTCCGCGACTCGCTGCAGAAGCTGCGCCAGCTGCCCGTCCTCACCCCGCGGGGCGCGCGCATCGTGCTGTCGGACGTGGCCGAGCTGCGCATCACCGACGGCCCGCCGATGCTGCGCAGCGAGAACGCGCGCCTGGCGGGCTTCGTCTACGTCGACATCCGCGGGCGCGACCTGAAGTCGGCGGTGATCGACATGCAGAAAGCGGTGGCCGAGCAGGTGAAGCTGACGCCCGGCTACTCGGTCTCGTGGTCGGGTCAGTTCGAGTTCCTGGAGCGCGCGACGGCCAAGCTGAAGGTGGTGGTGCCGTTCACGCTGGGCATCATCTTCGTACTGCTGTACCTGACCTTCAGGCGCTTCGACGAGGCGCTGCTGATCCTGGCGACGCTGCCGTTCGCGCTCATTGGCGGCTTCTGGCTGTTGTATCTGCTGGGCTACAACCTCAGCGTGGCCGGCGCCATCGGCTTCATCGCGCTGGCCGGCGTGGCCGCCGAGTTCGGCGTGATCATGCTGCTGTACCTGAAGCAGGCCTGGGAGGCGCGGCTCGCGCGAGGGCATGGCGGCGACAATGACTTGCTCGACGCGATCCGCGAAGGCGCCGTGCTGCGCGTGCGGCCGAAAGCGATGACGGTGGCCGTCATCATCGCCGGCCTGGTGCCCATCATGTTCGGTGGCGGCACCGGCTCCGAGGTGATGCAGCGCATCGCCGCACCGATGGTCGGCGGCATGGTGACGGCGCCGCTGCTGTCGATGTTCGTGGTGCCGGCAGTCTATCGGCTCATGCGCAGGCGCAGGCGCGCCAGTGGTGGCGAAGTCGCCGATCTTGGCAATGCGTCGGTCCCGACCGGTGCGCCGTCAGCAGCCTGAGTGAGGCCGGCTGTGGTCCGTGGACGCGGGCAGCGACTGCTGCCGAGACCCCGAGATCCCTGCAGCCCAGGCTGCAGGGGATGGGCTCGCGAGTAAGGGGATGCGAACCCGATGGAAGCGTGCGCGATGGTGGCACCACCGTCGGAACTCACTCTGAGCGAAAGGGCTCCACCAAGCCCTGCATGCGTCGCGAAGAAGGCATGCAGTAAAGTGTGGAGATGGGCGTGTTTGTCAGAACATTTCTGATCTGGGTGCTGGTGCTGGCGGTTCCTGCGCAAGGAGCTGTCGCCGCGACCATGGCGTTCTGCGGGCCGAATCACCACGGCGGCGAGTCTCCCCGAACGGAGGTGAGTGTCGCCACAGCCCAGCACTCCCATCACGGGGATTCCCTGGCCGGTCACGAGTTCGAGACGGAAGAAGTGGCCGACGATGCCAGCACTGACGAGGTGTCCGCCATCGTCAAGGCCAGCCAGGCTGCCAAGCAGAAGTGCAGCGTCTGCGCGTCCTGCTGCTCGCTGGGCGCCATCCTGACCACGGTGCCGGTCGTTCCGGCCACCGACTCGGCGCCCACGGTGTTCATCACCGTGGTGCCCACCGTCGACGCGTTCGCCGCCGACGGCCCCGACCGCCCCCCTCGAAGCGTCCTCGTGTAACTGGCCCGGGCTGACGCGCGTGTAGCGACGCGCGGCCTCGTGCCAGGTCCCGTTTCGTCCCCGCCGCGGCTGCGGCAGGGGCGCCTACAGACGTTCACGCGAGGATTCCATGGTCAAAACCACCATGCACCGACGCAGTCCGTGCGCACTGCCGGGCCTGCTGTTCACGATGCTCCTGGCTGCCCAGGCCCAGGCCCAGGCCCAGTCGCCCACTACCCGTCCCGATCCGCTGGACCCGAAGGCCCAGGTGCCTTCACTGCGCTACGAGTCCAGCTTCGCGCAGTTCCGTCGCATCGGTGACGACAAACCCGTGGCCTGGCGCGAGGCCAACGACGCCGTCGCGCGCATCGGTGGCTGGCGGGTCTACGCCCGCGAGGCGCAGCAGCCCGAGCCCGCGGTGGCAGACAAGCCTGCGGTCCCTGCGCCAACTCCGGCTCAGCCGACCGCACCCGCACCCGCACCCGCACCCGCGGCCAAGCCGCTGCCCCCGGGTCACGCCGGCCACAAACACTGAGGCCCGAACGATGAACCATGACATTCACAGATCTTCCGCGCCAAGGCGCGGCGTTCGTGGTCTCCGGGTGCTGGCGCTGCTGACCAGCGCCGCCGTGCTGGGCGGATGCGCCAGCTTCAGCCCGGACCGCGGCTTCGGCCCGGTGGAACGGACGACGAAGGAGCGGATCGGCAAGGACCTGCAATGGGCGCGCGGCGAAGCCGACCTCGACACCATCGGCAGGCGCGTGACGGAGCTGCTGGCCAAGCCACTGACGGTGGACGACGCGGTGCAGGTGGCCTTGCTCAACAACCGCGGCCTGCAGGCTGGCTTCCAGGAACTCGGTATCACCGAGGCCGAGGTTGTGCAGGCCGGACGCCTGCCCAACCCGGGCTTCAGCTTCGGGCGCATGAGCCAGGGCGACGAGCGAGAGATCGAGCGCGGCCTGCACTTCAACCTGGCGCGCCTGGTGGCGATGCCCTTGATCGGGCGCATGGAGGCGCGCCGCTTCGAGCAGGTGCAGGCTCGAGTGGCGATGAACGTGCTGTCGCTGGCCGCCGACACGCGCAAGGCCTACTTCACGGCTTTGGCGGCGGAAGAGACCGTGCGCTACATGCGGCAGGTCAAACAGGCGGCCGATGCCAGCGCCGAACTCGCCCGGCGCATGGAGCAGGTCGGCAACTTCAACAAGCTGCAGCGGGCGCGGGAGCAGTCCTTCTACGCCAACGCTGCGCTGCAGCTGGCCCGAGCGGAGCAGGCGCAGCGCTCGACACGTGAGCGTCTGGTGCGGCTGTTGGGCCTGTGGGGCGCGCAGACCCAGTTCGCGCTGCCCGAGCGGCTGCCGGACCTGCCGCCGTCGCCACTGGAACTGCCCGACGTTGAGCAGGTGGCGCTGGCCCAGCGGCTGGACGTGCAAGGTGCCAGGCAGGCCGCAGAGATGACAGCCAGCAACCTCGGCCTGACGCGGACCACGCGCTTCGTCAACGTGCTGGAGCTGGGCCTGGCGCGCAACAGCTCGAACGAGGAGCCGACCCAGCGTGGCTGGG
Source organism: uncultured beta proteobacterium (assembly GCA_963788035.1). Taxonomy (GTDB): domain Bacteria; phylum Pseudomonadota; class Gammaproteobacteria; order Burkholderiales; family Burkholderiaceae_C; genus Rubrivivax. Next base: position 1,146,307 of record CAWBFC010000006.1, on the reverse strand, counting down.
AGATCGGCTTCGAGTTGCCGCTGTTCGACTGGGGCGGCGCCCGCGTCGCCCGTGCCGAGGCCATCTACATGCAGACGCTACACCGCGCTGCCGAGACCGCGATCAACGCGCGCTCCGAGGTTCGTGAGGCCTACACCGGGTACCGCTCGGCCTACGACATCGCACGGCACCACCGCGACGAGATCGTGCCGCTGAACCAGCGCATCGCCGAGGAGAACGTGCTTCGCTACAACGGCATGCTGATCGGCGTGTTCGAGCTGCTGGCCGACGCGCGCACGCAGATCGCCAGCGTCAACGCCTCCATCGAGGCGCTGCGCGACTTCTGGATGGCGCAGGCTGACCTCGACATGGCCCTCATCGGCAAACCCAGCCTCAGCGCAGCGGCCGGCCCCGCTATGGCGACCGAAGCCGCCGGCGCAGGACATTGAACATGAAGGAATCTCTCATGCTCTCCAGACGCAAGATGCTCGGCGGTGCCGGGGTCATCACAGCCGCGGCGGCCGCCGCCTCTGTCAGCAAGGTGGCGATGGCTGCGTTGCCCGAGCCCGTCATCCAGACCAAGCCCGACACCATGCCGCCGCTGGTGCCGAACACCGGGCGCCCCTACAACCCCGTCGTGACGCTCAACGGCTGGACGCTGCCCTGGCGCATGAACAACGGCGTCAAGGAGTTCCACCTCGTCGCCGAGCCCGTGGTGCGCGAGATGAGCCCCGGCTTCAAGGCCCACCTGTGGGGCTACAACGGCCAGAGCCCGGGGCCGACGATCGAGGTGGTGGAAGGCGACCGCGTACGCCTGTTCGTCACCAACAAGCTGGGCGAGCTGACCAGCATCCACTGGCACGGCCAGCGGCTGCCCAACGGCATGGACGGCGTGACGGGCCTGAACCAACCGGGCATCCCGCCGGGCAAGACCTACGTCTACGAGTTCGTCGCGCGCCGCCCCGGCACCTTCATGTACCACCCGCATGCCGACGAGATGGTGCAGATGGCGATGGGAATGATGGGCTTCTGGATCACACACCCGAAGGGCAAGCACCCGCTGATCGACGAGGTCGACCGCGACTTCTGCTTCCTGCTCAACGCCTACGACATCGATCCCGGCGCCGCCACGCCGAAGATCATGACGATGCTGGACTTCAACCTGTGGAGCTGGAACAGCCGCATCTTCCCCGGCATCGACCCGTTGGTGGTGCGGCACATGGACAAGGTGCGCATCCGCGTCGGCAACCTGACGATGACCAACCACCCCATTCACCTGCACGGCCACGAGTTCCTGATCACCGGCACCGACGGCGGGCCGACGCCAAAGAGCACGCGCCAGTACGAGGTGACGGCCGACATCGCGGTGGGGCAGATGCGGCAGATGGACTTTCTCGCCGACGAGGAGGGCGACTGGGCCTTCCACTGCCACAAGAGCCACCACACGATGAACGCGATGGGCCACGACGTGCCCACCATGATCGGTGTGGACCACCGCGGCGTGGCGCGGCAGATCACTAAGCTCATCCCGGACTACATGGTGATGGGCGAGCGCGGCATGAAGGACATGACCGAGATGGAGATGCCGCTGCCCGACAACACTGCCGCGATGATGGCCGGCCAGGGCCCCTTCGGCGCTGTCGGCATGGGCGGCATGTTCAGCGTGGTGAAGGTGCGCAAGGACCAAAAGCGCGGCGACTACAGCGACCCGGGCTGGTACCAGCACCCGCCGGGCACCGTGGCCTACGAGTTCACCGGCGCCTTGCCCAACCCGGCGCGTTTCAAGGCAGAGGCCAGCCCGGGGCCCGGCTCGATGCCGCCGGTGGCCAGGCCCGCCAATGACATCGAGGTCAAGGTGCGCAAGCCTGCCGGTGGCCACTCGGGCCACTGAGCGCCCGCAGAGATCGCCGCACGGACACGACCCACTTCCCCTTTTGATCGCAACACCTCAAGGAAACGCACATGAACAACCCCATCACACGCCCGCTCGCCCGCCGCGCCGCCATCACGCGCATGGCGGCAGCTACCGCTGCCGCTGCGCTGCCTTTGCTGACGGCACCCGCCCGCGCGCACACCGACAAGCCGCATGCCCCCAAGACGGGCCCCGTCGTCAAGGAACAGAAGGACTGGGGCATCGCCGGCGATGCCAGGAACGCCAAGCGCAGCATCGAGGTCGGCATGGCCGACAACATGCGCTTCACGCCAGAGCGCATCGAGGTGCGTCAGGGGGAGACCGTGAAGTTCGTGGTCCGCAACACCGGCAAGGTGATGCACGAGTTCGTGATCGGCACAAAGGCCGAGAACGCCAAGCATGCCGAGATGATGGTGAAGTTCCCGAACATGGAGCACGACGAGCCCTACATGGCGCACGTGCCGCCCGGCAAGACCGGCGAGATCGTCTGGACCTTCAATCGCGCTGGCCAGTTCGAGTTTGCCTGCCTGATCGCCGGCCACTACCAGGGCGGCATGGTGGGCACGATCATGGTCGCATCGGCGGGCAGGGCATGAGCCGCCCGAACAGGCGCCGCGCCCTGGTTTCGCTGCTGGGCGCTGCCGGCTTGGTGTCGCTTCCTGCCGTGCTGCGGGCACAGGGCCAGCCGCAGGGCCAGGCGGTGCTCGTCGAGGTCTGGAAGAGCCCGACCTGCGGCTGCTGTCAGGACTGGGTCACGCACCTCGAAGCCAACGGCTTCCGGGTCAAGGTCAACGATGTCGGCAACACGGCCGCTCGCGCGCGGCTGAAGGTGCCCATGAAGCTCGGCTCCTGCCACACGGCATGGGTCGGCCGCTACGCCATCGAGGGCCACGTCCCCGCAGCCGACATCCGCCGGCTGCTGAAAGAACGCCCCGACGCGATCGGCCTGGCCGTGCCGGGCATGCCGGTGGGCTCCCCGGGTATGGACGGTCCTGCTTTCGACAACCAGCAGGACCCCTACGACGTGCTGCTCATCGCGCGCGATGGCAGCACCCAAGTCTTCAACAGCTACTTCAAGCCAAAGGAACGCTCATGAACCACCAGCCATCCCTCTTCCGCACCGCCAGCCTGGCTCTGGTGCTTTCTGCCGCAGCCGCGCTGCCGGCCTGGGCCTCGAATGACCACGGAGCGCATGGCGCCCATGGCAAGCAGACGGCACAGGCCGCCACGGGCGACATGACCGACGGCGAGGTGCGCAAGGTCGACAAGGAGGGCGGCAAGCTGACCCTCAAGCATGCCGACATCAAGAGCCTGGACATGCCGGCGATGACGATGGTCTTCGTCGTCAAGGACAAGGCGATGCTCGACAAGCTCAAGGCCGGCGACAAGATCAAGTTCAAGGCCATCAACGACGCGGGCAAGTTCACCGTCACCGAGATGCAGATGGCACAGTAAGCGGTGCGGGCCCGGCCCGCGACGGGCCGGGCCTTCGGCCTTGCTCAAACCCGACCCACGGTTCGACAGACAAACCCTCGCTTCCAGGCCATGAAAATCAAGAACATCCGAACGTGCGTGGCATTGACCGCAGCCACGCTCTGTGGCGGGGCGCTGGCCGCCAGTCACATCGTCGACATCGCCTGGTCGCCCGATGGGCGCTTCGCGCACAAAGCGCAGATCGCAGCGGGCAAGTTCGTCGAGGTCTGCGGCAAGCTGGCAGTGGGGGAGGGCGTTCGCTGGAGTTTCACGACCGGCGCGCCGGTGGACTTCAACATCCACTACCACGTCGGCAAGGAGGCCGTGTTCCCTGCCAAGCAGGCGCAGATCAGCAGTGGCCGCGACACGCTGAACGTCACCGTGGCGCAGGACTACTGCTGGATGTGGACGAACAAGGGCAGTGCTGTGGTGAGCTTGACGGTCGACCTGGCGCGCTGAACCGGCTGGCTGCAGCCGGCGGTGTCGATCAGGATGCCCGGCGACGCGCCCGCCCCGGTTGCAGCCCGGCGTTCCTGCCGACCGAGTGACTCCTGTCCGCTGCCGGCGCGGCAGCTTCGTGGGAGAGCGAGTCGATGATCGGGCAGTCCGGCCTGTCGTCACCGTGGCAGCAGTGCACCAAGTGCTCGAGCGTCGCCTTCATCGACTGCAGTTCCTTGAGCTTCTCGTCGAGCTCTTCGATGTGCGCCTGCGCCAGCGCGCGCACCTGCCGGCTCGGCCGCTTGCGGTCTTGCCACAGGCCGAGCAGTTCGCGGATCTGGTCGATGGAGAAACCGAGGTCGCGAGACTGGCGCACGAAGCGCAGCGTGCTGACCTCCTTGGCGGTGTACTGCCGGTAGCCGGAATCGGTGCGCGCCGCCTCGGGGAACAGCCCGACGTTCTCGTAGTGGCGGATCATCTTGGCCGACACGCCCGAGGCCTTTGCGGCTTCGCCGATGTTCATGCTCATCGCTGCTCTCCCAGGGCGGCCACGGTGCCGGGCTGCCGATCTGTCGTGTCTGTCGGATCCTTCGACTTCGTCGCGTGCGCGTGGGCGACGCCCTGCCAGCGGCGCAGCGTCAGCGCGTTCAGCACCACGCTGACGCTGCTGAAGGCCATCGCGGCGCCGGCGATCACCGGGTTCAGCAGGCCCAAGGCCGCCAGCGGGATGCCCAGCACGTTGTAGCCGAAGGCCCAGAACAAGCCCTGCTTGATCTTCGAGTAGGTGCGGCGCGAGATGTCCAGCGAGTCGGCCACCAGACGCGGGTCACCGCGCATCAGCGTGATGCCGGCGGTCTCGGTCGCCACGTCGGCACCGCCGGCCATCGCGTACGACACCGAGGCCGCGGCCAAGGCCGGGCCGTCGTTCAGGCCGTCGCCGACGAAGGCGACGACTTCGCCGGCATCGCGCAGTTCCTTGACGATGGCCGCCTTGTCTCCGGGCAGCACCTCGGCACGCACGTCGGCGATGCCCAGTTCCTTCGCGACGGCTTCGGCCGCGCCGCGGTTGTCGCCGGTCAGCATCACGGTACGGATACCCAACTGATGGAGGCGCACCACCGCCTCTGCTGCGGCCGGCTTGACCGTGTCGCCAAAGGCCAGCAGGCCCAGCAGACGTTGTTGGCCGGCATCGGACTGCGCCTGCACCTGAACCAGCCACGACACCGTCCGACCCTGCTGCTCGAGGCGCTGGGCTTCAGCGTGCAGACGGCCTTCTTCGAGTCCCAACTCGCGCAGCAGGCGCGTGCTGCCCAGGGCCAGCGTCTGGCCGCGCACGACGCCCTGCACGCCGCGCCCCGGCAGGGCCTGGGCATCGTGCGCCTCGGGCACCGGCAGGCGCTCGTGGCGAACCTGGTCCATCACCGCCAGGGCCAGCGGATGGCTGCTCGACTTCTGCAGCGCTGCAGCCAGGCGCAGCACGTCGTCCCGCGTCGAACCGTCCGCAGCCACCACCGCCGCCAGCGACGGCTTGCCCTCGGTGAGCGTGCCGGTCTTGTCGAACGCGACCACAGTGACGGCATGCGCCACCTCCAGTGCTTCGGCGTCCTTGATGAGGATGCCGTGGCGCGCCGCGACGCCCGTGCCGGCCATGATGGCCGTTGGCGTGGCCAGGCCCAGCGCACACGGGCAGGCGATGACCAGCACGGCCACGGCGTTGATCAGCGCCTGTTCCCAGCTACCGGCGAAGCCGAACCAGCCCACGAAGGTCAGCAGCGCGATGACCAGCACCACCGGCACGAACACCGCGCTCACGCGGTCGACGATGCGCTGGATGGGCGCTTTCGCGGCCTGGGCCGACTCGACCATACGGATGATGCGCGCCAGCGTCGTTTCGGCGCCGATGGCCGTGGTGCGCACGGTCAGCGCGCCTTCGGCATTGATGGCGCCGCCGGTGACCTTGTCGCCGACACCCTTGGCCACCGGCAGGCTCTCGCCGGTGATCAGCGATTCGTCGATGTGGCTGCGTCCCTCGACGATGTCGCCGTCGACCGCCACGCGGTCACCGGGGCGCACGATCACGAGATCGCCGACCACGACCTGCTCCACCGGAACGTCCACTTCGGCGTCGCCGCGGCGCACCCGTGCGGTGGTCGGGCGCAGCGCGTTCAGCGCGCGGATGGCATCGGCCGTCTGCCGCTTCGCGCGCTGTTCGAGCCACTTGCCCAGCAGCACCAGCGTGATGACGGCCGCCGAGGCTTCGAAGTAGAGGTGAGGCATGCCGTGTGCGGCGTGCTTGAAGAGCAGGTAGACCGACAGCCCGTAGGCTGCCGAGGTGCCCATGGCCACCAGCAGGTCCATGTTGCCGGTCTTGGCGAGCACGGCCTTCCAGCCGGCGCGGTAGAAGCGCCAGCCGAGCCAGAACTGCACGGGGGTCGCCAGCGCCAGCTGGAGCCAGCCGTCCAGCATCCAGTCGATGCCGAAGAGCTGCAGCAGCATCGGAAGGACCAGGGGCAGCGTCAATGCGCCGCTCAAGGCGACCGGCCACCACGCCGGCAGGCGAGCCGCCGGTTGCAGCCTCGTTTCTTGAAGATCCTTCGCGGTGTAGCCGGCTTTCTCGATGGCCGCCTTCAGCGTGGCGGCCGACACCGTCGACAGCGCGTGGATGCTGGCCTTCTCGGTCGCGAGGTTCACGGTGGCGCCGGATACACCAGGGACTTTGAGCAGCGCCTTCTCGACGCGAGATACGCACGAGGCGCAGGTCATGCCTTCGACCCGCAGTGTGGTCTCGGTCGTCGCCACGTCGTAGCCGGCCTTGCGCACGGCAGCGACCAGCGTGTCTGAGGTCACGGCAGGCACGGCGTTCACCGAGGCTTGTTCCGTCGCCAGGTTGATGCTGGCACCCCTGACGCCGGGGACCGCCATGAGCGACTTCTCGACACGCATGACGCAGGAGGCGCAGGTCATTCCGGTGACCTGCAGCTTGATGTCGGACAGAGCGGCGGTGTTCATGATGGCCTCGGGAAGTTGTTCGATCCTGTGCATCGTCAAGGTTCTAACGATGGCAAGGTCAACCCGCACCAGTGATTCTGCCTGCTGGCAGTGTGGGTTCCCGAAGTGGCTGCTTGACCTTCCAACATTGGGAGAGTGAACAGTCGTCGCATCAACACCCCACTGGAGCACCCATGATTGCCTTCGAAGTCAGCGACATGACCTGCGGCCACTGCGTCAGCACCATCACCAAGGCGCTGAAGGCCACCGACAGGGACGCCAAGGTTCAGATCGACCTGGCCACGCACCGGGTGCAGGTCGAGCCCGTCTCGGCCGACGCCGAAGAACTGGCAGAAGCCATCAAGGATGCCGGCTACACGCCTGTTCCGGTCGAGGCGGTGGCTGGTGAAGTCGGTGCGCAGAAGCGTGGGTCCTGCTGCGGGCAGTGAAGCAGCTGAAGGCGTTGCGCGATCAGTGCTCTGGGGTTCGTCTGGCCGAGCACTGCGGCATCCTGAAGGAGCTGGTGGAGGCCTCTTCGCTGCCTCACGGGAGCAAGTGTGCTGCGCCGCATGTCACCGCTTCGCATGTGCGAGGCAGCCGGCGGTGACCAGTCGCGATCCACCGGGGCCCGAGCCGCAAGGAGCAGTCGATTCGCCTCTGGTCAACCGCTCGACGCGTCACTCGTCAGACGTCAGGAGTGAGGCAATCAGCGGACAGGTCACCTTGCGCCGCGCCGTCGAGCACCGGGTCACCAGGTCCGCGAGCGCGGCTTCGAGCACCCGAAGCGCCTGCAGGCGATCCCGCACCTCGGCGAGCTTGTGCTCGCCGATCTCGCGTGCTGCAGCGCAGTTCCGGCCATCGTCCAGCGACAGCAAGGCATGAACGTCCTCCAGCGTGAAGCCCAGCGACTGCGCGCGCTTGATGAAGCGCAGGCGTGTCAGCGCTGCGGCCGGGTAGCGACCGATGCCACCGTTCGGGCGGCTCGGTGCGGCGAGCAACTCGCGCCGCTGGTAGTAGCGGACCGTCTCGACGTTGACCCCGGCCGCTGCGGCCAGCTGGCCGATCGTCATCTGTTCCATCATGGGCTTGACTCCGTACTCAGGTACGTACCTAGACTAACGCCAATCCAATCCCATGGGACCCTTCGTGTCACGACCCTGGACCACTTCCGGCTCGATGCTCGGCGGCGTTGCCGCCGCGATCGGCGCTTCGGCCTGCTGCGCAGGTCCATTGCTGCTGGTGGTACTCGGCATCGGCGGCGCCTGGGGTTCGCGTCTGGTGGCCCTGGAGGCCTACCAGCCTTGGTTCATCGGCGCGGCGCTGGTCTTCTTCGGCTACGCGTTCTTCAAGCTGTATCGCTCGCTCGAGGCCTGCGCACCCGGCGAGGCCTGTGCCATCCCTGCGGTGCGCTGGCGCCAACGGACCATTCTCTGGATCGTCGCGGTCCTGGCGGCCGTGCTGATGTCGTTCCCGCTGTACGTGCCACTCTTCTACTGAGGTGATCCCATGAAGTCGATTTCGCTCCTGATCGCCGGTCTGCTTTTGTCGCTGGGTGCCATGGCTGCGGATACCCGCACCGTCACGCTGGACGTGACGAAGATGGACTGCGCCGTCTGCCCGATCACCGTGCGCAAGGCCCTGGAGAAGGTGCCGGGGGTGGGCAACGCCAAGGTCGACTTCAAGACCAAGCGCGCGGTGGTCGCGTTCGATCCGGCGAAGACATCGACCGAAGCGCTGACCCGGGCGACGGCCGACGCCGGGTTCCCGTCGTCGGTGCAGCAGGTTCACTGACGTGAGTGGCATCATTCTGCTGTCGGTCCTCACGTGTCCGCAGTGCGGGCACGCGAAGGAGGAGACCATGCCGACGGACGCCTGCCAGTGGCTCTACGAGTGCGAGGGCTGCAAGACGGTCCTGCGTCCGAAGGCGGGCGACTGCTGCGTTTTCTGCTCCTATGGCACGCACAAGTGCCCGCCGATCCAGGCCGGCCCGTCGTCTTGCTGCTCGCGTTCGGTGGTCGATACCCCGAAGTAGGCCGCGGCCTGCGTGCGGCACTGCGTAGACGCGCTCGTCTTCCACCTGGATCGAGCCTGCACTGCATGAGCGCACTCCTCATTGCCACTTCCGCGCTGCCGACCGGCGACTTCGTGCGCGGGGCCGCAGCGTTTCCGGGTAGAGCGGGCAACGGGCGCTGGGCCGAACGGTGGTCGCCGTCAAGCGGCCTGGCGCGTCCCCGCTGCGTGGCGCCAGGCTGTCGGTAGCTCGGGCTCGACGCTATGGCCTTGCCCCACCTGGACCTCGGGCATCTAGGTGTTCACGGCAGTGGAAAACTGTGCAAAACACCAGTGCAAACCACTGCCTGAGGCGCGATCTGTCTTCGGGTTGAATCACCTGCCGGGTGCCGGCTTCGTTGCTTTGCCTCGGAGTGCTTCCCGTAGCGCACGTCCTGCCGACGCCCGGTGAACCTCTATGCCCGGTCCGAAAAGTGACGCGGGCGCTCCCACCAGAGGTGGAGAGCGCCCGCGGGTCTGGCTACAGAACCAACTACATCACGTAGGGCTCCGCCCCGGACCAAGAGATATAAGACATATCACCTCCTTTCGTAGCGGCTACGACGATGCAAGGGTACTCGCTTTGCAGCCCGAGCGGGGCGGGGGTGCGAAGCATCCTGCCGCACGACTGGATCGGTGGTGGGAGGGCGGGTCTAGTGACCGGCCGCCACGAAGCGCAGCCTGGTGATCTCCGAGGGTGCGCCCAGGCGCAGCGGCGGCCCCCAGTAGCCGGTGCCGCGGCTGGTGTAGACCCACAGCGAGCGCAGGCGATGCAGACCCGCCGTGAACGGCTGCTGCAAGCGCACGAACAGGTTCCAGGGCCAGAACTGGCCGCCATGGGTATGGCCCGAGAGCTGTACGTCGAAACCCGCATCGGCCGCAGCCGGTGCGCTGCGCGGCTGGTGGGCCAGCAGCACCTTCAGTCCCGCACCTGCGGGGGCGCCTGCCAGCGCGCCCTGCGGGTCGCTGCGGTGGGTTGGGTCGAAGTGGTGGGCACCGAAGTCAGCCACGCCAGCTATCACCAGGTCTGTCCCGTCGTGGTCCAGCACCACATGTTCGTTGTGCAGCACGCGCAGGCCCAATACACGCAGCCGCTCCATCCACTCGACCGCACCGCTGTAGTACTCGTGGTTGCCGGTGACGAAGAAGGTGCCGTGCCGTGAACGCAGTTGCGCCAGCGGCGCCACATCCGCATGCAGGTCGGACACCCGGCCATCGACCAGGTCGCCCGTCACTGCCACTGCGTCCACGCCCAGCCGGTTCACCGCATCCACGATGGCCTGCACGTAGGGACGCTTGACGGTCGGACCGACATGCACATCCGTGATCTGCGCAATCGTGAAACCCTGCAGCGCCTTGGGCAGGCCAGCGATGGGCACATCGACGTTCTTGACCCGGGCCGTGCGCCTGGCATTGACGAGTCCAAGCACTAAGCCCAGCAGGGCGAGCAGAGGCACCGCGATGGCAGTTGGAGTGGCCAGCGGCGTGGACACAAACGGCGAGGCCAGCAACAACACGATGTCGCGCAGCAAGCTCAGCACCAGCAGCATGGAAAACAGGCCCAGCGCGGACATGCCGGCCCAGGCCCAGCGATCAGAAGAAGCGCGGTCGCGCGTGCGTCGGCGCGTCATCGACCACGGTATCAACAGGGCAGACAACACCAGGATGAGAAGCAACGCTGTCGCGGCAGGTGCCGGGAGGTGCGGTGCGATGCGCCAGCCGATGTACAGATGAAGCAGAGCCAACAAACCGAATGGAAGCATCGGTGGCAAGTGAGGGCGATGCCCCTGGCTGCAAGCCTCGCGGCGTACCGGCCGGCGAGCGATGTCGGGTAGGTCGCGCGCGGGCACACCGCCGGCCGTCGCTGCGTGAGACCCGTGTCGCCGTTCGTGCCCGCCCTTGATCGATGCCCCACCGATGAGAACCTGTGGTCACCGGCACAGGCTGTGTCGCGCACCCACCGGAGGTCTCAACCATGAAGTTTTCCAAAGCCGAAATCGAGGCGGTCATCGCAGCGTCCCCGCGCACGACCGTGCCCCTCAACAAGCTGGTGCTGTCCACAGAGCGCCAGGCACGCCCGCAAGGCAGCACGCCGAAGCTCAGCATCGCCGAACTCGCGGCCTCGATCAAGGCCAGCGGCGTGCTGCAGAACCTCGTCGTTGTGAAGGGCGCGCGTGGGGTGTACGAAGTCTGCGCCGGCGGGCGCCGACTCGACGCGCTGACGCTGCTGGCCCAGGCCGATGACATCCCCGAGAACTACCCGGTACCGGTGCTGGTCGTGCCTGCCGACATGGCGCTGGTCGCAAGCCTTGCAGAGAACGTGTTTCACATCCCCATGCACCCTGCCGACGAATACGTCGCCTTCGCCAAGCTCATCGGAGAAGGCAAGTCAGTCGAGGACGTGGCCGCTGCGTTCGGCGTCACGCCGCTGGTGGTGAAGCGCCGCATGAAACTCGCCGCCGTGTCCCCACGCCTGATGGCGCAGTTCCGCGAAGAGAAGATCGGTCTGGACTGCCTGATGGTGCTGGCCTCGTGCGACGACCATGCCCGCCAGGAGCAGGTCTGGGATGGCCTGCCTGCTTGGAATCGGCGCCCCGAGTGTCTGCGCCAGTTGTTCACCCACGGTGAGATCGAGTCCGACACCGATCCGGTGGCGCGCTACGTCACGCTCAAGGCCTACGAGAAGGCAGGTGGCAAGCTCCGGCGCGATCTGTTCAGTGACGACGACAGGAAGGCCTATCTCCTGGATACCGCGCTGCTGGAGTCGCTTGCGACCGACAAGCTCCAGAAGAAGGCGAGGCAGGTTGCCGCCGAAGGCTGGAAGTGGGTCGAGGTTCGAGCCCGCTACGTCTTCGAGGAGTTCATCAAGTTCGGCGAACTGCGCAAGACACGGCGCGTGCCGAGTGACGAGGAAGCCACCGCCATCGCAGGCTTGCAGACCCAGCTCGACACGGTGCACGAGCAGATGGAGGCGCTGCAGGAGCAGGAGGGCGACAACGAGATCGACGATCAGGCCATCCTCAAGCTGGAGGCCGAGGGCAACGCGCTGGAGGCACAGCTGGAGGCCTCGCAGGAAGCCCTGTGTGTCTGGCCTGCCGAACTCATGGCCCGGGCAGGCTGCGTGGTCTTCGTCGGCAGCAAGGGAACGCCCGAGGTCAAGTGCGGCTTGGTCCGCCCCGACGACCGCAGCGGAGTGGCCGAAGCAGCCAGGCAGGCGTGCGCCGGGGATGGCGCGACCAACTCACTGGTGTCGATGCCCTCGGTCAAGACGCGCCCCGTGCACTCGGAGAGGCTGTCCCGGCGCCTGACCGCCCACCGCGTGGCCGCCGTCCAGGCTGAACTGATCACGCGCCCGGATGTGGCGCTTGCGGCCATCACCGCACAGCTGGCACAGACAGTCTTCCGCGATGACGCCCGCAGCTACGAACGACCGGAGCGGGTGTTTGCGATCACGGTGGAAGACAGTCAGCGCGACCTGCAAGCCGCTGCCGAGGACATGCAGGCCAGCGCCGCGTGGGAGCGGGTCCAGGCCGAGCGCGCTGCGTGGGCCGGTCGCCTGCCGCACAAGGCAGAGGAAGTGTTCTCCTGGCTGCTGAGGCAGGACCAGGCGACGGTGCTGCAACTGTTGACCTTCACAGTTGCCGTCGCCGTGACGGGCATCTACGGCGTCGAGCCTGCCCGTCAGCGCACCGACGCACTCGCTGCGGCCCTGGGGCTGGACATGACCATGTGGTGGGCCGCCACCAGCGGCTCCTACTTCAGCCACGTATCGAAGGCGCGCATCCTCGAAGTGGTGACCGAAGCCGTGGACGCCAATTCGGCGAGCCCCCTGACGGCGCTGAAGAAGGCTGACGCTGCCAGCGGTGCGGAGCAGACTGTGGCCGGCACGGGTTGGCTGCCGCCTTGCCTGCGGACCCAAATGCCAGCGCCGCAGGCCATGGACCGCGATGCACCTGCAGGGGGAGCCGACCGACCTTCTGAGGTTGATGCCGAAGTCGCGATGGCCGCCTGACATGGGCGTGCGCGCCGGCCAAGGCTTCGGATCGCGCAAGCCCAAGCGCGGACATTGTTCCTGCTTCGGCAAACGCGGCATGACGCCGTGGCGCGCCACCGCCTTCGGACTGCTGCGCTGGTGCCAGTACTGCCAGCCAACCGAAGGGCAGGGCGTGTACGAGGCGTCGAGGGCAAGACCGCGCAGTGCGTGACTGATTCGAACAGGAGGACACGATGGCCAAACTACAGCAGTTGCTGCGAGTCAGCTTCTCCACGAAGGATGCCACGCAGGCGCTGAAAGCTGCGGTACCAGCCATGCGCTCGGGATTCAATGTCAGTACGCACCGAGGCAACATGTCAGTCAACGGCGACGATGCGCGAGCCCTGGGGGAACTGCTTGAGGAGCGCATTCGTCATCGACTGGCAAGCCGGAAGCGGGCAAACAAGGCGTCGCCAGCTTCGTCGGGTCCGCCAGCCGACCAACCAGGGCTGACCTACGTGCGCTCGACCAGCGGCTTGCCGCAATAGGCACCCGCCGCGCGAAGGCGCGCGTGCCCGGCGAGTTGCGATACTGCCTTCCGTGCCGCCCGATCCGCATCGGGCGATACCGGGCCACCGCCCTGGATCGGCGAGGCTTCGCCAGCGACCTGCTGGAACACCTCGCCCAGCACCTCATGACGCAATCCATGTGCGGTTGCGCCCCGTTCGCGCAGCGTGATGCCGAACCTCTCCAGCACATAGTCGAACCGGCGCAGGTTCCGCTTGAGATCGCGCGCTGGGTCGCCCATATGAGCGTCCTGGCTGCTGGCCTGGTCTTGTGCGAACGCGACCGCCGCCTCGCGGGCCGGGCTGTCCAGCGGCAGCCAGCGCACGCGCCCGCCCTTGCCCTTGATACGCACATACCGATCCGCTGTCTTGCCCTCGGCTGGCAGGCCGGTTTGTGCGAACGGCAGCACATGCTCGAAGGGCCGGAACTGAATCGATTCCTTGCGCCGCAGGCCGAAGGCGCGGATGAGCCGAAGTGAGGCCCCGACGTGGCAGTCGAAGTCGCACACGTCGTTGATCAAAGCGTCGGTGTCGATGCCCTGAGCGGACCAGCTCTTGTCGCGCTGCGCGTTTTCATGGCGCTGATACTCATCGACCGCCAGGCCGTAGTAGGCAGGGCTGCGTACGAATCCGTGCTTGCCCATCCACATGCCCAGCCCGCGCAGGAAACTCAGGTAGGTCTGGATGGTCGCCGGTGCCAGGTGTTCGCGCTTCCACACCTGGACCATCGCGCGGATGTGTTTCTGCCCAAGGTTTCGCGGGTCGGGCATGGTCTTGAACCCGGCCTTCAGCCGCAGGTCGCGGAAGAAGCGCCGCAGAAACTGCGCCCGGTCGTGGCGCGTCTTGTGCGACACGGTCTTCTCCAGTGAGGTGTGCAGCGTGTTGAACAGCTCGATCAGCACATCCAGCACCTTGTCCGGGTCGGCCTTGCCTGGCCTGTACATCGCCAGGATCTCCTTCGGGCTCTTCCCAGCCCAACTCTGACGCCGAACTGGCTGTTGCTGGCTGGACCGGCCGGGGCTCGACGACTCCTGTCGTCGCCGGCGGGATGATGGGTGGGCACTCGGGCGGTGATTGATCGCAGGCATGTGAGAGCTCCAGGGCATGGCCCGCCGCCCGAACGGCGGGTTGGTGTGGTGATGACGCGGAGTCCATGGCAGCCACCGGCAGGGCGGACTCCGCGGCCCTTGCCGGTGCGTGGTCGAATCGTTGGCACAGCGCGCGACCACGGCGTTGCTGCACCTACCCAGGTGGTTTGCCGGCCACTGCACATGCAGAGGCGGCTCGGTCGGTCTTAAAAATGAAACGGGTTGATCCGTCCCGCCTGTGCATTTCTGCAACTGTGGGGTTAGCGATGCCCGCCGGCCTCAAGGGGCGTGGCGGTCCGCATCGACGGCAAGGTCAGGCCTTGCGCGTCCGTGCTGGATCAGTTCTGGATTCGTAGCGCCATCGACTCGCATGGGTCCGCCCCTGACCGAATGTCCAGGGCGGTGCCGAGTCTGTGAGCGGGTGCGCGCGTGGAGCCCAACAGGGCAAACATAACCGCGCGCTGCGTGGAACGCGTGCTCAGGCGATGGCGGGAACAGCGGTGCGGCATCGAGTGCCGACCAGGATGTCGAAGGCAGTGGCGCGCTTCAGGAACGCACGGCGATCAACGCCGACAGGGCCACAGACACATGCACTACGAAGAAGACCTCGGGGCCAGTCCCTCGGAGGGTGCTGGCTATCCCAGGCTCGAAGGCCGGGGGCTTGAGGGGCAGGTAACGACTGCGACGCCTTTTGCTCCAGGTGGAGCGGAGCCGGGATGGCTCTCGGGAATCTGTAGTTGACGACCGGCCCTCGCGGAGGTCAAGGGAGCGGCATCGAAAACGCCGCAGGACTGCGGTGATTGCGGGTGGTGTCTGCGTGGCCGGGATGCGGCCGTGAGCCGCTCTTATCGTCCCGATGGGCCGGAAAGCGAGGCGGCGCGCGGGCTTGACAGCGGAACCTGCGGCCTCTGGCCCCGGCCTGCACTGCACGTCGATCTCGGCAGGCAGGAAGCTTCGAGCGCAAGCGGTCGTGGCGTGCCGGTGGGCGCTCTTGACAGGGCTGCTTTGGGTGAGACCTTGGCTCGACACGCAGGCAGCCCACGGCCAACAGGCAAGACGCTCACGTTCGAATGAGACTGGACCAGACAGTGGTCGGACTCAGGACGATGCTGATTGCGAAAGGCCAGGTTTTGGACGGGCGATCTGCGTGGTTCGATCAGTTCGGGCAGCCGATGCTGATCGCCTTGCAACCCTGACTCGGAGCCTTGTCATGGAACTCGTTGTTCGAGCGGTGGATGTCGGATTCGGCAACACCAAGTACGTAACCGCTGTGGGTGGCGGGAAGGTGGGTGACTTCCGCTGCGCATCCTTCCCGTCTCGTGCCTACCCAAGCCCGCGCGACCCAGCGAAGTCGCTGGGTGCTGACAGCCGCAAGACTGTCGCCATCCCGATCAACGGTCTGTTCTACGAAGTCGGCCCGGACGTGATGCTTGCGGCCGACGCTTTTCGTGCCACGCAGATTCACGGGGACTACACCGACACGCCACAGTACCTGGCGCTGGCACGGGGTGCCTTGAGGATGATGAAGGTCGATGCCATCGACTTGCTCGTCGTCGGCCTGCCCGTGGCGTCGTTTGCGGCGAAGAAGGCTGCGCTCGAGAAGCTGATGACCGGGCGGCACGACGTGGGCGGTGGGAAGGAGGTCCTGGTGCGCAAGGCACTGGCAATGGCCCAGCCCAACGGGGCCTTGATCGACTACGCCACGCAGAACGACAAGGTCCAGGCCATGGAGCACGATCAGAGCCTGGTGATCGACCCGGGTTCGCGAACGTTCGACTGGCTCGTGGCGCGCGGCATGAAGCTGTCGCACAAGCAGAGCCACTCGGTCGACCGTGGTGTGTCGAACATCCTGCAGCTGATTGCAGACGACGTCAGCCACGAGATCGGCAGGCCGTACACCAATCTCGACAGCATTGACCAGGCCTTGCGGACCGGCAAAGGCCTGACGGTCTATCAGCGGACCTACAACATCGCCCGCATGAAGCCCATGGTCGAGATCATTGCAAAGGAAGCTGTCGCGGCCATGGTGCATCGCATTGGGGAGTCGTACAACGTACAGCACGTCATCCTGGTGGGCGGGGGCGCCTTCCTGTTCAAGAAGGCGGTGAAGGAAGCGTTCGCGACGCACCAGGTTCTGGAAGTGAAGGAACCGATGTTCGCCAACGTCAGGGGGTACCAGGTCGCCGGAACCAACTACGCGTACACGGCGCTGCAGCCCCCAGGCAGGACACCCCGCGCGTCACAAACCGAAGGAGGCAGCGTATGAGGCAGGGCACACAGACGAAGGAAGAGCCTGTCCGCCTGCTCTTCGAGATGACCCGCGACGACAACCCACGCCTCTACGACGACCTGATCCGATTCAACAAGGGCACGAAGCGGGTCAACCGACTGCGTTTCCTGGCGCACGAGGGCCTGTTGGCCCAAACCTGGGCCCTTGTGCCGGCAGCGGGCGCGTCACACCTGGCGCCGGCGCGACCGGTGCAGGCGCCGACAACCGTGGATCCGGCCAGCGCCAGGCACACGAACCATGCATTCAACACGCCGGGTGAGGCCGAGGAGCAATAGATGAAGCGGCCACAAAGCAGGCGTCGCCGAATCGGCGCGCATGTTGTCAGCGCGTCTCAGCTGGCGCAGATGGGCTTGTGCGAGAGGCTGGTTGTCTTCGAGCACCGCTATGGCAAGCGGCCAAGCCGACCGCACAGGCTGGCCCTGGAACGTGGCCGTCGAGCGCACCAGAGCTTCCTGCAGCAGGCGAGTCCGGACAAGATGCCAGGGCCGAGCGGCCTGACCTTGAGGAGCGCGCGCCTTGTCGCGGCATCGCTTCGCCGCTGCATGCTGTGGTGCCGCATGGCGTGGTGGCGCATGCGGGGGGACATGCCATGACCTTTGATGTGTTCACTTTGGGGGTTGCACTGGTCGCGAGCGTGTTGATCACCACATGCTGGCGGCTGCGACGGCGTCGTGAGCGAGAGGCGGACGACTGGCTTCCTCATCCGTTGCGCTCAACAAGGCTGGCCTATGCCGAGCGGGTGTTTCGCTCGAAGGGGCCGATCCGGATCTCTGCACGGGTCGATCAGGCATACCGCGATGGCCGGGGCCATCTGACGCTGGTTGAACTGAAGACGCGCGACCTCGACAGGGTCTATGACTCCGACGTGATTGAGCTGTCGGCGCAGCGAGCCGCGCTCACTGTCGCCACGGGCGAGACTGTCCATCGAGAGGCCTATGTGCTGGTCCAGGGTACGGTTGGGAGGCGCAGGCGGGTCCATCGCGTGGCACTGCTGACAGTGGAGCAGGTGGCGGCCCTTGCCGAGCGACGGCAGGCCTTGCTGTCCGGGGCGACCCAGCCGCGTCGCACATGCATTGAAGGCATCTGCGACTACTGCGCGTTCGTGGGCCCTTGTCGCGGGCCACGCTGAGCGTTCTCACGCCGGGCCGCACCCGTGCCTATGCGCGCGCCCGTTGCCGGATTCCGACAACGTTGAAGGGCTCACCGCGGCTTGTCGCCAGGAGTAGCTGCGCCCAGCGATCCAGCGCGCGCTTGCGTTCATCGAAGTAGTCGTACTGGTTGTAGACGCCCTCAACGTCCCGAACCTTGTGGTTGAGAGCTCGCTCAGCCACGAACCGGTCGATGCCGAGGGCTGCCATGTGCGTGCGCGCCGTGCGCCGCATGTCGTGAACGGTGAAGTCCTCGACGTCGCCGAGGGACAGTCGCTTGAGCGCCACGTTCAGGGTGTCCGGGCTGATGTGCTCGAAGCGGTTCTTTCGAGGCACGCCGGCCTTCATGTGGATGAGCCGCCGCGCGGGGAACAGATGGGGGTGGCCGGAGGCGAACACCTTGAGCTCCACGAGCCACTCGATCACGGGCGGGGCGAGCGGGATGTCGATGGCCAGGCTGGTCTTCGTCCGCGAGGGGCGAAGCACCCAGACGCCCTTGTCGAGGTCGAACTCGGACCACTTCGCGGAGAGCAGTTCCATTTTTCTCACGCACAGCGCCAGCAGCAACCACACCGCAAGCTCGTTGAGACGGCCGAAGGTGGGCGTATCGCGCATCGCCTGCGCCAGGGCGGCCAGTTCCTCCCGGTTGAGCCAGCGGGTGCCGGGGACTTCAGTGCCTCCCGCATCGGAGATTTCGAAGCCGTACACCGGGTTCGATTCGATCCACTTCCGCTTGACGGCGAAGTGGAACATGCGGAAGAGGTAGCGCATCGCGTCGTTCGCGACGGTCGGCGCGCCGCCAGCAACGATCTTGGTGAGGACGCCGTCGATATGGACCGGCCGCACTTCTTCGACCGGCAGCTTGCCGATCACCGGCTTGATGTGGCGCCGAATGACGCGCTCAACGACCTCGGGATGCTTGTACTTGGGAACGATGTGGCGCTCGTACCAGATCTGAGCCAGGCCCTCGACGTTGTGCATGTCGATGGCCTTGAGCTTTTCCTTGCGCTTGAGGGCCGCAATGTCCACGCCCTGCTGGAGCAGCGCCCGGTCCTTGCGGGCCAGTTCCCTGGCGTCCTTGAGTGACAGATCGGGGTAGCGTCCGAGCGTCTTCTCCTTCTCTCGCCCGCCGAACCGGTACCGAAGCACCCACGACGCTTTGCCCTTGCGGGCGCTGGCGGCAGTGGCGACGAAAGTCAGCCCGTCGCCGACTCCCCTGTCCATCGGGCCGGCGTTGAGCCAGGCCCTCAGATGCTTGTCGGTAGCGTTTGTCTCAAACCCAGTCATGGCGCGGCCTCCACAGGAATCTGTGGGGGAAAAAATCGGGCGGATGCCCGAATCGGGGTGGAACCAAATTTCCCCCACGATTTCCCCCACACAAAGCGTGCGCTTCGCTGGGACGGCCTGCTACCTCATGAAATCAGCTTCCATAGTCAAATCAACGACTTAGCGGGCGTTTTGGGGTGGCAAGACACCGCATGAAACATCACTCTATGTTCTGCACCTGCTCGCGCATCTGCTCGATGGCCACTTTCATTTCCACCGAGAGGTTGGTGAGCTCCAGCGCCGCGCTTTTGCTGCCCAGGGTGTTGGCCTCGCGCTGCAGCTCCTGGATCAGGAACTCCAAGCGCTTGCCGAGCTCGCCGCCGGTTTTCAGCAGGCGTTCGATCTCGTCGAGGTGCGAACCCAGGCGGCCCAGCTCTTCGGCCACGTCGATGCGGATGGCAAAGGCCGCGGCCTCGGCCATGGCCCGTTCATGCAGGCTCTGCGCCGGGATGGCCGCGCCGGCCTGCACCGTGGCCAGGGCTTCGTTCCAGCGTTCGAGAAACCGGGCCTGCTGGCGCTGCACCACCTGCGGCAGCAGCGGCGCGGCCTGTGCGGCCAGCTCACGCAGCCGGGCCACACGCTCCAGCAGGATGGCGGCCAGGCGTGCGCCTTCACGCGCCCGCGCCTCGCGCAGGCCCTGGATGCAGCGGCGCGCGGCGTCGAGCGCCGGCTCGTCGAGCTTGGCCGTGGTGCTGCCGCCCTTGCACCAGTGCAGCACCTCGTTGACGCTCAGCGGCCGTGCGCTGGGCAGCCAGCCTTGCACGTTGCCCTGGTGGTGCGAGAGGCGGTTGAGCTGCTCGCTGGTGGGCGCGGGCACGGCGCTGTCGGTCTCGCGGCTGGTGGCCACGCGCAGCTCGATCTTGCCGCGGCGGAAGGCGCCGGTGAGCAGTTCGCGCAGCGCCGGTTCCAGGCCTCGCAGTTCATCGGGCAGGCGCAAGGCCAGGTCGAGGAAACGGCCGTTGACCGAGCGCGCCTCCACCGTCACCGATGCGGTGGAGGCCGGTGTGGCCTCGCCCGTTTCGCCGCCGCTTGCCGCCGCGTTGGCGTAACCCGTCATGCTATAAACAGCCACTCTTTTCGCCTCAAAAGTCACACCCGATTATGTCCAAGCCCAAACCAGCGCCGTTGCCTTCGGGCACCGTGGTAGGGGGCTACACGATCGTCAAGAAACTGGCTGCCGGCGGCTTCGGCGTGGTGTACCTGGCCGAGGGCGACAACAAGCAGCTCGTCGCCATCAAAGAGTACCTGCCGGCCAGCCTGGCCGAGCGTTCCGCCGGCGAGCTGACGCCGCGCGTCAAGCCCGACAAGCAGCCCTTGTACCGCCTGGGCCTGAAAAGCTTTTTCGAAGAAGGCCGCAGCCTTGCGCAGATCAGCCACCCCAGCGTGGTGAGCGTGCTGAACTTCTTCCGCGAGAACGAAACCGTCTACATGGTGATGAACTATCTGCAGGGCGACACCCTGCAGGATTTCATCGTCACTGCGCGCGATTTGAAGCGCGACAAGGTCTTCCGCGAAAGCACCATCCGCAGCCTCTTCGACGAAATCCTGCGCGGCTTGCGCATCGTGCACCAGCACAAGATGCTGCACCTGGACATCAAGCCGGCCAACATCTTCGTCACCAACGACAACAAGGCGGTGATGCTCGATTTCGGCGCCGCGCGCGAGGTGCTGAGCAAGGAAGGCAACTTCATCCGCCCGATGTACACGCCGGGTTTCGCGGCGCCCGAGATGTACCGCCGCGACGGCACGCTCGGCCCCTGGACCGACATCTACGCCATCGGCGCCTGCATCTACGCCTGCATGCAGGGCTACCCGCCCAACGACGCGCCGCAGCGCATTGAAAAAGACCGCCTGGCGCTGAGCCTGAGCCGCCTGCGCAACATTTACTCCGACAACCTCATCGAGGTGACGGAGTGGTGCATGAGCCTCGACCCGCTGAGCCGCCCGCAAAGCGTGTTCGCGCTGCAGAAGGAACTGGCGCGCGAGACCGAGCGCCGCTACACCAAGCTGAGTTTCGGTGAGCGGCTGAAGCTGCAGATCGAAACTCTGAAAACCGGCCAGAAGGCCTGACGCCGCATGCAGTTCTCGGTCTACCAGGTCAGCCGCAAGGGCGGCCGCGAGAAAAACGAAGACCGTATGGGTTACTGCTACACGCGGGACGCCGGGCTCTTTGCGCTGGCCGACGGCATGGGCGGCCACCCCGAGGGCGAGGTGGCCAGCCAGCTGGCGCTGCAGACCATGTCGGCGATGTTCCAGCGCGAGGCCAAGCCCAAGCTCGCCGACCCGCTGCGTTTCCTGCAAGAGGCCATCATTGCCGGCCACCACCAGCTGCTGCGCTACGCCACCGAGCGCGGCCTGATGGACACGCCGCGCACCACCATCGTGGCCTGCGTGCTGCAGGGCAAGCAGGCCTACTGGGCGCACTGCGGCGATTCACGCCTGTACCTGGTGCGCGGCGACAAGCTCGTGGCGCGCACGCGCGACCACAGCTATTCCGAGCTGCAGGAAACGCTCTCGCACGTGGTGCCCATGGGCGACCGCGTCAACCGCAACGTGCTCTTCACTTGCCTGGGCAGTCCGGGCAAGCCGGTGGTCGACACGGCCGGCCCGCTGGTGGTGCACCCGGGCGACCGCGTGATGCTGTGCAGCGATGGCCTCTGGGGCAGCCTGCCCGACAACCAGATCACCGAGATCCTGGCCAAGCACCAGATCGGCGATGCCGTGCCCGAGCTGGTGGAACGTGCGCTGCGGGTGGCCGGCGAGAAGAGCGACAACGTCACCGTGCTGGCCGTCGAGTGGGAATCGGCCGAAGACATGGACAGCAAGGGCGCCATCAGCACGCTCTCGCTGGGCGACGAGGTCTTCGCCTCCACCATCCAGGCCAGCCTGGGCGCCGATGCGAACGCCGACGATCTGGATGAAGCCGAGATCGAGCGCAGCATTCGCGAGATCAACGAAGCTATCCAGCGTTCTTCAGCGCGGAAGCGCTGAAGAACGCTGGATAGCTGGCGCAGTCCGTTCGGCTCCCCCAGCCCCCTCCGGGAGGGGGCTCCAGTCAGACCGACCACAATCGTCGAGTTTGCACTCGACGATGTCCCACCCCATGAGCTTTTCTCGTTCCTCCGGCCGCGCCGCCGACAGCTTGCGCCCCGTGCGCATCCAGCGCCACTTCACCAAACACGCCGAAGGCTCGGTGCTGGTGTGTTTCGGCGACACCCAGGTGCTGTGCACCGCCTCGGTGGAAGAGAAGGTGCCGCCCTTCAAGCGCGGCAGTGGCGAGGGCTGGCTCACGGCCGAGTACGGCATGCTGCCGCGCGCCACGCACACGCGCAGCGACCGTGAGGCTGCCAAGGGCAAGCAGAGCGGGCGCACACAGGAGATCCAGCGCCTGATCGGCCGCAGCCTGCGCAGCGTCTTCGACCTCAAGGCCCTGGGCGAGCGCACCATCAGCCTGGATTGCGACGTGCTGCAGGCCGATGGCGGCACGCGCACGGCCGCCATCACCGGCGCTTTTGTCGCCGCGCACGACGCGATTTCGGTGCTGCTGGCGCAAGGCAAGCTGGCCGCCAGCCCGATGCGCGACTTTGTCGCCGCCGTCTCGGTAGGCGTGGTGCAGGGCGTGCCGCTGCTCGACCTGGAATACACCGAAGACTCGGCCTGCGACACCGACATGAACGTCGTCATGACGGGCAGCGGCGGCTTCGTGGAAGTGCAGGGCACGGCCGAAGGCGCGCCTTTCTCGCGCGCCGAGATGGACGAGTTGCTGGCGCTGGCCACCAAGGGCATCGCCGAACTCAACGCGCTGCAGCGCCAGGCGCTCGGGGTGGCCTGATGGCCGGCCTTGCTGCCACTGCCGGCGCAGCACCGCTGCGCCTGGTGCTGGCGTCCAACAACGCCAAGAAGCTGAAGGAGCTGCGCGCGCTGCTGCAAGACCTGCCGCTGGCGCTGGTGGCCCAAGGTGAACTCGGCATTTCAGAAGCCGATGAGCCGCACCTCACCTTCATCGAAAACGCGCTGGCCAAGGCACGACACGCGGCCGCGGCCTGCGGCGGTGCGGCCATCGCCGACGACTCCGGCCTGTGCGTGGATGTGCTGGGCGGCGCGCCGGGCGTGATCTCTTCGCACTACGCGGGCGAGTTGCCGGCCAGCGCGGCGCCTGACCGCGAGGCCCGCCGCGCGCTGCAGGACGCCGCCAACAACGCCCGCTTGCTGCAGGCCTTGCAGGCGCACGCCGAGCCCACGGCGCGGCGCGCGGCCTTCGTCAGCACGCTGGTGGCGGTGCGCCACGCGCAAGACCCGCAGCCGCTGGTGGCGGTGGGGCGCTGGTCGGGGCAGATCCTCGCCGCGCCGCGCGGCTCGCAAGGTTTCGGCTACGACCCGCTGATGTTCATCCCCGAACTGGGCCACACCGTGGCCGAACTGCCGGCCGAGGTGAAAAACGTGCACAGCCACCGCGCCCGCGCGGTGGCCCAGCTGCGCACGCTGCTGCAAGAGGCCTGGGGCCTGTGATCCCCATCGCGCCCGAGGGCCAGGGCCCCAACGTGGGCCCTGCTGAGGGCCCGGGCGTCGTGCCGCGCGACATGCAGCACTACCTGCGCCCGGGCACGCTGACGCTCGGCGCGCTGCCGCCGCTGGCGCTGTACGTGCACCTGCCCTGGTGCCTGAAGAAGTGCCCTTACTGCGACTTCAACAGCCACGAGATGCAGCGCAGCGCCAACGGTGCCGCGGTGTTGGACGAGGCCCTGCAGCGCCGCTACACCGAGGCGCTGATGGCCGACCTGGAAGCCGCGCTGCCGCTGGTGTGGGGCCGGCGCGTGCACAGCGTCTTCATCGGCGGCGGCACGCCCAGCCTCTTCACGCCAGAACGCATCGACGCGCTGATCGCCGGCCTGCGCGCGCGCCTGCCGCTGGAGCCCGGCGTCGAGATCACGATGGAGGCCAACCCCGGCACCTTCGAGCGCGAGCGTTTCCGCGCCTACCGCGCCGCCGGCGTGACGCGCCTGTCCATCGGCGTGCAGAGCTTCGACGACACCGCGCTGCAGCGCATCGGGCGTGTGCACGACGCTGCCATGGCCCGCGCCGCGGTGGAAGAAGCGCGCGCAGCCTTCGAGACCTTCAACCTCGACCTCATGTACGCGCTGCCCGGCCAGACCTTGGGCCAGCTCGCGCAAGAACTTGACACCGCGCTCGGCTACGCGCCGCCGCACCTGAGCATCTACCACCTGACGGTGGAGCCGAACACGGCGTTTGCGAAGCGCCCGCCCGAGCACCTGCCCGATGACGACCTCGCCAGCGACATGCTCGACCTCATCACCGAGCGCACCGCGGCCATGGGGCTGGAACGTTACGAGGTGAGCGCCTTCGCGAAGAACGGCCACCGCTGCGCGCACAACCTGAACTACTGGCAGTTCGGTGATTACCTGGGCATAGGCGCCGGCGCGCACGGCAAGCTGAGCTTCCCGCACCGCGTGCTGCGCCAGGTGCGCTGGCGCGAGCCGCAGCTCTACATGCAGCACGCGCTGGCTGGCCGCGCGGTGAGCAATGAACACGAGGTGGCGCGGCGCGACCTGCCCTTCGAGTTCATGATGAACGCGCTGCGCCTGCGTGAAGGCTTCGAGCTGGCGCGCTACACCGAACGCACGGGCCTGCCGCTGTCCAGCATCGCCGCCGCGCTGCAGCAGGCGCAGGCGCGCGGCTTGCTCGAAGCCGTGCCCGCCGCCGCCGCGCCGGGCGGTGCACCCGCGCTGGCCGCGGCGATGCGGGCCACCCCGCGCGGCTTCGATTTCCTGTCTGACTTGCAGGCGCTCTTCCTCGCCGAGCCGGCGCGCGGCGGTTGATCCCGAAGTCGCGGGGGCGCGGGCCGGTTCGCGCTGCATACACTCCGGCGGGCATTTGTCACACCCCGCGCGGCGGCACGCCGCGGGGGGAGCCGTTCCACCCACCTGCGACCGCGGTCGCCGCACCCATGACCTCCAACGCTTCCCACCGCTGGCAGTTCTTCCGCCGTGGCGGCTTCGACCAGGTCGAGCTGAAAACCGCCGAAGACCTGCGCCAGCTGCCCACGCTCGACCCCAAGCTGTGGACGGCGCTGGCCTGCCCCACCACCGGGCTGGAGTTCGACGCCACCACGCTCAAGCTCATCGACGGCAACGCCGACGGCAACATCCGCGTGCCCGAGATCCTGGCTGCGGTGCGCTTCGCGTGCGAGCGCCTGCTCGACCCCGGCGTGCTCTTCGGCGGTGGCCCGTTGGCGCTGGCCTCGCTGCGCAGCGACGATGACGAAGGCCGCAAGCTGCTGGCGGCCGCCCACCACGTGCTGCAGCGCCTGGGCCAGACCGAGGCCGCCGTGCTCACGGCCGCCGACTTCACCGACATGACCCGCCTGTTCGCCGCCGACCAGCCCAATGGCGACGGCGTGGTGCCGGCCGCGCTGGCCCAGGTGCACGGCGGTGCCGAGCACGGGGCCCTGCTGGCCAGCCTGGTGGCCGACATCGTGGCCACGCAGGGCGCGGTGGCCGACCGCAGTGGTGAGCCCGGCGTCAGCGCCGAAACCACGGCCGCCTTCTTCGCGCAGGCCGCCGCCGTGCTGGCCTGGCACCAGCAGGCGCAAGACGCCGCCGCGGCCGTGATGCCACTGGGCGAGGCCACCGCCGCCGCGGCCGACGCCGTGGCCGCCGTGCAGGCCAAGGTGGACGATTTCTTCACCCGCTGCCGCCTGGCCGCCTACGACCCGCGCGCCGCCGAGCCGCTGAACCCCGCAGCCACGGCCTATGGCGCCCTGGCCGGTGCCACGCTGGGCGCAGGCGACGCCCCCGTGGCCGCGCTGCCCCTGGCCACGGTGGCCGCGGGTGCCGCGCTGCCCTTGAGCGCCGGCGTGAACCCGGCCTGGGCTGCCGCCATCGCCGCGCTGCGCAGCGCCGCCGTGGGGCCGCTGCTGGGTGATCGGGAGGTGCTCGGCGCCGACGAATGGGCCGCGCTCACGGCGCGCCTGGCCGCGCACCAGGCCTGGCGCGCCGAACGCCCGGCCAGTGCCGTGGCCGCGCTGGAGCGCGCCCATCTGCAAACTTTGGTGGCCGGCGATGCCCAGGCCCAGCTGCTGGCGGTGGTGGCGGCCGATGCAGCCTCCGACACCTCGGCCGCCACCATCGACAGCCTGCAGCGCCTGACGCACCTGCACCGCGATCTGGTGACGCTGCTGCGCAACTTCGTCAGCCTGGCCGATTTCTACGACCCGCAGAAGCTGGCCGTCTTCCAGGCCGGCACGCTCTATCTCGACCAGCGCAGCTGCACGCTGGTGCTGCGTGTGGCCGATGCCGGCGCGCACGCGAAGATGGCGCCGTTCTCGGGCTGCTATCTCGTCTACTGCCAGTGCGAACGCGCGGGCGAGGCGCCCATCACCATCGCGGCCGCGCTCACGGGCGGCAGCGTTGACGAGCTGATGGTGCCCGGCCGCCACGGCGTGTTCTACGACCGCGAAGGCCGGGATTGGGCGGCCACCGTCACCAAGGTGGTCGAGCAGCCCGTCAGCGTGCGCCAGGCGTTTTTTGCGCCCTACCGCCGCGCCGGGCAGTTCATCGAGAACCAGATCCGCAACTTCGCTGCCGCGCGCGAGAAGGCGGCCGATGCCGGCCTGCAAGGTGGCATTGCGGCCACCGGCAAGGCGGCCGCTGCGCCCGCGCCTGCCGCGCCTGCCGCGCCCACGCCGCCTTTCGACATCGCGCGCTTTGCCGGCATCTTCGCGGCCCTGGGCCTGGCAGTGGGCGCCATCGGCACGGCGCTCACGGCCGCGCTCTCGGGCCTGTTCACGCTGGCCTGGTGGCAGCTGCCGCTGGTGCTGGCGGGTGTGATGCTGGCGATCTCTGCGCCTTCGATGCTGCTGGCGATGCTGACGCTGCGCCGGCGCAACCTGGGCCCGCTGCTGGATGCCAACGGCTGGGCCGTGAATGCGCGCGCGCGCATCAACATCCCCTTCGGCAGTTCACTCACGGCCTTGGCCGAGTTGCCCGCCGGCGCCACACGCTCGGCGGTAGACCCCTTTGCCGAAGCGCCCAGCCGCTGGCCGCCGGCCCTGGCTGTGGTGGCGGTGCTGATGGCGCTGTGGGGCGCGTGGCGCGCCGGGTGGCTCGACGCGCTGTGAGGCCCTGAGCGGCTGGGCAGGGCGGCGCGGTTCAGGCGCTCAGACGCGGGTGGCCACACCCGCGTGCTGGCGCAGCCACTCCACCAGCTTGGGCGCGATCTGGCCCAGCGGCAGCACCTCGTTGGCCGCGCCGTGGCTGATGGCTTCGCGCGGCATGCCGAAGACCACGCAGCTGTTTTCGTCCTGCACCAGGTTGTAGCTGCCGGCGTCGCGCATGGTGCGCATGGCCTTGGCGCCGTCGGCGCCCATGCCGGTGAGCATCACGCCCAGGGCGTTGCGGCCCACCACACGCGCCGCGCTCTCGAAGAGCACTTCCACGCTGGGTTTGTGGCGGTTGACGGGTTCACCGTCCTGCACCCGTGCGATGTAGTTCGCGCCCGAGCGTTCCACGCTGAGGTGCAGGCCACCCGGTGCGATGTAGGCGTGGCCGGGCAGCACACGTTCGCCGTCGGTGGCTTCGGCCACGCGGATGCGGCACAGGCTGTTCAGCCGCGCCGCATAGCTTTTCGTGAAGCCTGGCGGCATGTGCTGCGTGATCATCACCGCGGGGCAGTCGGCCGGCAGGTTCACCAGCACCTCGCGCGTGGCCTCCGTGCCGCCGGTGGAAGCGCCGATGAAGATGATCTTTTCGGTGCTCAGCCGGCCCAGCGAGGCCATGGTCACGGGCTTGGGCGGCGGCGTGCCGGGCGCCGTGGCCGCCGGGGTGGCGAGGCGGTGTACACGCGCCTTGGCCGCGGTGCGTATCTTCTCGGTGATGTCGGCGCCCAGCTGGCGCAGGCCGTCGGCGACGCCGATCTTGGGCTTGGCGACGAAGTCCACCGCGCCGAGCTCCAGCGCCTTCAGCGTGACGTCGGCGCCGCGTTCGGTCAGCGTGCTCACCATCACCACGGGCATCGGGCGCAGGCGCATCAGTCGGCTCAGGAAGTCGATGCCGTCCATGCGCGGCATCTCGACATCGAGCGTGATGACGTCGGGGTTGAGGTTGCGGATCATCTCGCGCGCCACCAGCGGGTCGGCTGCGGCGCCGATGCAGGTCATGTCGGGCTGGCGGTCGATGATCTCGGCCAGCAGGCCGCGCACAAGGGCCGAGTCGTCGACGACCACGACGCGGGTTTTGGTGCTCATGCAGAAGTCTCCCTGTTGTTGCTTTGGCCGGCCTCAGAAGAGGTCGACGCTGCCGCCGCTGCTGGCCACCGGCACCACCTTGGTGGCGGCCGCGCGCTCCTGCGCTGCCAATGCCTCGGTGTTGGCCGAGGCCAGACGCTTGACCATCGCCTTGCCGCTGGCCGGCAGGAAACACACCTTGCGCGGGTAGATGTCCATCACGTCCTTGCTGACGACGGTGATGCGTTCGGTGCGCAGGTAGTCCAGCACGAAGGCGGTGTTGCGCTCGCCGACGTTGATGGTGTTCATGCCGCTGATGACGGCACCACCGCCGAAGACCTTGGCCTCCATGGTGCTGCGCGTGGCGCCGCGTTTGACCATCTCGCCGATCAGCAGGTCCATCGCAAAGCTGCCGTAGCGCCCGCTGTCGGCGCCACCGCCCTGGCCGATGTCAGGCAGCAGAAAGTGGTTCATGCCGCCGACGCGTTTTTCGCGGTCCCACAAGCAGGCGGCGATGCAAGAGCCCAGCGTCGTCATCACGAGCAGGTCTTCGTCGGCGACGAAAAACTCGCCCGGCAGCACCTTCACGGCTTCGTTCCTGAAGTGCGCGTCGTAGAAAAAGAAGGAGGCCTCGCCCGATTTGCGCGGTGCGGCCTTCAGCCTTTCCAGCCTGCTGGGCGCGGGGCGCCCGGGCGGGGCGGCGGGGGCAGAGGCGGCGTAAGAGATGGAGGCCATAGCGGGTGATATCGGCGGGCGGCTGCGGGCGCTTGAGGGCGGTCAGGGCCGGGGCGGCCCGGGCTGCTCACACACGTTCGTAGATGGTCTTGCCGCGCAAGCGGAAGAGATCGCGTGAATCGGTGAAGTTTTCCGAGTGGCCCACATAGAGCAGCGCGCCGGGCTTCATCTGCGCGTGCATGCGCTCCAGCACCTTGCGTTGCGTCGGGTTATCGAAATAGATCATCACGTTGCGGCAGAACACGATGTCGAAGGGCTCGCCCAGCGCCGACCAGCTGGCGCTCATCAGGTTGAAGGCGCGGAACTCGATCAGCCGCGCCAGCTCGGGCTTGATGCGGATGTGCCCAGCGTTGGCGCCCGTGCCGCGCATGAAGTGCTTGCGCAGCCGCTCGGGGCTCAGGCCACGCGCATCGGCGCTGTAGACGCCGCGCTGCGCGGTGGACAGCACCTTGGTGTCGATGTCGCTGCACACCAGCTTCACCTGCGCCGAAGCGCCCAGCGATTCAACAACCGTCATCGCCAGCGAATAAGGTTCTTCGCCGGTGGAGGCGGCGTTGCACCAGATGCGCAGCGGCCGTGCGGCGCGGGCACGCAGGTCGTCCACCAGGGCGTGGAAGTGGTGCTCCTCGCGGAAGAAGGCGGTGAGGTTGGTGGTCAGGCAGTTCACGAACTCCTGCCACTCGGTCTCGGCCTCGGGGCCGCTGGCACGCTCCAGCCACTGCAGGTATTCGCTGAAGCCGCCGTGGCGGGTTTCGCGCAGGCGCCGCGACAGGCGGCTGTACACCATGGCCTGCTTGCCGGCGTGCAGGCTGATGCCGGCGCGTTGGTAGATGAGCTGGCGCACGCGCTCGAAGTCGGCTGGCGTCAGCGTGAACTCCTGGTCGGAGACCGGCGGCACCGGGGGCATGACGGCAGCGGACATGGGCAGCTCTTTGTGGTTGTGCGGTATCGGCCCTGGGGCCGGGCCTTGCAGCCTGGGGCGCCGAGGGGCTGGTTCAGTGTGGCGCGATCGCCCTGAGCCCAAAGTGGCGATTAGCAATCGTCGAACCGCTTATTTCGACGCATCTCGGCGCTTCTGTAGCGCCGGTTCGCCGGCAGGCCGCTGCTAGACTGGCCGCACCGGTGCTGCAGGGCGCCGGCCTTCAAGCCCCGCACCGCCCCTCAACGCTGCCTCCCGCCCCTTTTTGGACCCGTCGCCGCTCCCGCTTCCTTCGGCACCCGCTGCGGTGCTGGCGCCGGTGCCCGTCGACCGCCTGCCGGCCGTCGCTCCCGGGCTGGACCTGGAGCGCGCGCTGCAGCTGCTGGCCCATTCCGGCCTCAGCCTGCCCGAGGCCGAGCCCGGCAGCACGGTCTGGCTGCAAGGCGTGGTGGACGCGCTGGTCGAGATCTCCAGCCGCGATGCGCTCACCGGCCTGGCCAACCGCCGCGCCTTCGATCTGGCGCTGGCGCGCGAGATCGACCGCGTGGCGCGCAGCGGTGAACCCGCGCTGTTGCTGACGCTGGACATCGACCACTTCAAGCGTGTCAACGACAGCTGGGGCCACGGCGCCGGCGACCAGGTGCTGCGCGCCGTGGCTGCCGCGCTGGTGGACAGCGTGCGCCCCATGGACCTGGTGGCGCGCATCGGCGGCGAAGAGTTCGCCATCATCCTGCCCAACTGCGCCAGCGCCTTCGGCGAAACGGTGGCCGAGCGTGTGCGCCGCCGCGTTGAACGCATGCCGGTGGCGGTGGCACCGGGGCAGCAGATCAGCTGCACCATCAGCATCGGCGGGGCGTTTGCGCCGCAGTGGGTGCGTTCCACGGCCGCGCTGTGGGTGGAGCGCGCCGACCAGCAGCTCTACCTGGCCAAGGCCCAGGGCCGCAACCTCGTGCGCCTGGAGCCCACGGCTGTTTCGGTGGTCAGCAACGAAGAGCGCCGCCTGCTCTTCGAGACCTTCCAGTTCCAGGACCACGAATGACGATCACCGCCATCACCAGCGGCAAGGGCGGCGTGGGCAAGACCTTCGTCTCGGCCAACCTCGCTTCGGCCCTGGCGCGCAACGGCCGCAAGGTGCTGGTGCTCGACGCCGATCTCGGCCTGGCCAACCTCGACGTGCTGCTGAACCTGTACCCCAAGATCACGCTGCACGATGTGTTCACCGGCAAGCACACGCTGCCCGAGGCCATCGTGCCCGTGGCCAACGGCTTCTGGGTGCTGCTGGCCGGCTCGGGCATGGTCGAGTACTCGCGCATGACGCCCGAGATCCGCGAGCAGCTGCAGAAGGTGATCGCCGAGATCGAGCCGCGCTTCGACCACGTGCTGCTCGACACCGGCGCCGGCATCAGCGACGTGGTGCTCTACACCGTGAGCCTGGCGCGCGACGTGCTCGTCGTCGTCACGCCCGAGCCCACCTCGCTGACCGACGCCTACGCCACCATCAAGGTGCTGGCGCAGTCGCAGGGGCGGCGGCGTTTCGACCTCGTCGTCAACCAGGTTCGCAAGCCCGGCGAAGGCCGCGCCGTGCGCCAGCAGCTGCAGCAGGTGGTCGACCGCTACGTCAACCCCGGCCTCGACGGCCCGGTACGCCTGGACCTGCTTGGCGAGGTGCCGCTCGACCCCGCGGTGCGCGAATCCATCCTGCGCCGCCAGCTGCTGATGGAAATGCTGCCGGGCGCCCCGGCGGCCGTGGGCCTGTCGGCCGTGGCCGGCAAGGTGATGGACCTGTGAACGGGCCTGCCGCCACGCCTTATGAACGGCTGGGCGGCGAAGCAGGCGTGCGCACGCTCGTTGACCGCTTCTACGACCTGATGGACCTGGAGCCGCACTACGCGGCCTTGCGTGCGTTGCACCCGGCCACGCTGGACGGCTCGCGCGACAAGCTGCACTGGTTTCTGTGCGGTTGGCTGGGCGGCCCCGATCTCTACATCCAGCGTTACGGCCACCCGCGCCTGCGCGCGCGCCACCTGCCCTACCGCATCACCGTGCAGGAACGCGACCAGTGGATGGCCTGCATGATCCAGGCGATGCAGGAACGCGAGCTCGAAGCCGCGCTGGCGCAGCGCCTGGCCGAGGCTTTTTTCGGCACCGCCGACTGGATGGTCAACCAGGCGCCGGCGCCCGGGCCTTGACGCACGGCTCAAGCGCGCCGAGCCCCTGGCCGATATGACAAGCAGTACTTAGAGGTCTGCAGGGGAGGTCAGCGCTGCCGCAGAGCAGCCTTACCGTGAGAGGAGCATGCGCTTGGCCCGAACGCGCCTCACCAAGTTCAGCCTGCTGCTGCTGGCGATGCTGGCCGTGGTGGTGGCCTTCATCGTCAGTTTCGTCTGGCGCATCCAGGCCGAAACCCGGCTGCAGAAGGCCAATGAAACGCGCCTGAACTCGTTGGTGCTGGCCGACGAACTGCGCCAGTCGTCCAACGACCTCACGCGGCTGGCGCGCACCTACGTCATCACCGGCGACGTCGCCTTCAAGCGCCAGTTCGAGGCCGTGCGCGAGATCCGCGATGGCCTGCGCCGGCGCCCGCTGGACTACGGCCCTTCGTACTGGGATTTTTTTGCGTTCACGGGGCAGACCGGCGCCCCGGGCCCCGCGATGCCCTTGCTGGAGGTGATGCGGCGCAGCGGCTTCACCGAAGCCGAACTGGCCAAGCTCGCCGAAGCCAAGGGCAACTCCGACCAGCTCACGCAGCTGGAGGTGGCGGCCATGGCGCTGGTGGAACGCGCTGCGCCGCCCGACACCGCCCTGCGCGAGCGTGCCGTCGCCATGCTGCACGACGAGCGCTTCCATCTCGCCAAGGTGCGCATCATGAGCCCCATCGTCGCCTTCGACCGCATGGTCGATGCACGCACGCTGGCGGCCGTGCGCGAGGCCCAGGCCGTCACGCTGCGCATGCGGGTGCTGCAGATCGTGCTGGGGCTGTCGCTGCTGGTGCTGCTGTGGCGGGTGCACCGCGAGCTGCATGCCATCCTGGGCTGCACGGTCAACGATCTGCAAGCCACGATCCAGCGCCTGGGCGCCGGTGATTTCGATGCGCGCATCGAGGTGCCCCCGCACCGTGGCAACAGCGTGCTGGCCTGGTTGCGCGACAGCCAGCAGCGCCTGGCCCACATGGAGCTGTTCCAGTTCCGCGCCATCGTCAGTTCGTCGGACGACGCCATCGTCAGCAAGACCACGGCCGGCGTGATCACGAGCTGGAACGCCGGCGCTGAACGTCTCTTCGGCTACACGGCCGCTGAAGCCGTGGGCCAGCCGATGATGCTGCTGATACCGCCCGACCGCGCCAACGAAGAACCGGTGATCCTGGCGCGCATCGCGGCCGGTGAACGGGTGGAGCACTTCGAGACCGTGCGCCGCCACAAGAGCGGGCGCTTGCTCGATGTCTCGGTGTCGATCTCGCCCATTCTCGACAGCCAGGGCAGGGTGATCGGGGCCTCGAAGATCGCGCGCGACATCACGCGGGCCAAGGAAGCCGAGGCCGAGATCCAGCGCCTGGCCTTCTACGACCCGCTCACCGGCCTGCCCAACCGGCGCTTGCTGCAAGAGCGCCTGGAGCAGGCCCTGCGCTCGGCACGGCGCGGCCAGCAGGCCTGCGCCGTGCTCTTCATCGACCTCGACAACTTCAAGGCGCTGAACGACACCCGCGGCCACGACGTGGGCGACCTGCTGCTGAAAGACGTGGGCCAGCGCTTGCGCCGCTGCGTGCGCGCCGAAGACACGGTGGCACGTTTCGGTGGCGACGAGTTCGTGGTGCTGCTGGAGATGCCCGGCACCGCGGCGCTGCTGCCGGTGCAGCACACCGAGGCGGTGGGCCACAAGATCATGGCCGCGCTGGCCCAGCCCTATGAACTGAGCGGCGGCGTGCACCACTGCACGCCCAGCATCGGCGTGGCCATCCCGCTGAGTGCCGACGCCACGGTGGACGAGCTGCTCAAGCAGGCCGACGTGGCCATGTACCAGGCCAAGGACGCCGGCCGCAACACGCTGCGCTTCTTCGACCCCCAGATGCAGGCGGCGGTGGACCACACCGCGTCGATGGACCGCGCCCTGCGCGACGCCCTGAGCCGCGGCGAGTTCGAGCTGCACCTGCAGCCGCAGGTGGGCAGCCACGGCCGCGTGCGCGGTGCCGAGGCGCTGCTGCGCTGGCGCCAGGCCGATGGCCGCCTGGTGCCGCCGGGCGAGTTCATCCCGCGGGCCGAAGAAGGCGGGCTCATCGTGCCCATCGGTCGCTGGGTGCTGGAAGAAGCCTGCCGCCACCTCGCGCGCTGGGCGGGGCAGCCCGGCTTCGAGGCCTTGTCCATCGCCGTCAACGTGAGCGTCAGGCAGCTGCGCCAGCCCGATTTCGAAGCCCTGGTCGAAGCGGCCCTGCGCGACAGCGGCGCCGACCCGCGCCGCCTGGTGCTGGAGATCACCGAGAGCAGCATGGCCACGCACGTGGAAGCCATCATCGAGACCATGAACGCGTTGAAGAAGCTGGGCATCCGCTTTTCGCTCGACGATTTCGGCACCGGTTATTCGTCGCTGGCCTACCTGAAGCGCATGCCGCTGGACGAACTGAAGATCGACCGCGGCTTCGTCAAGGACATGCTGGTCGACGCCAACGATGCCGCCATCGCCCGCATGATCTCGGCGCTGGCGCGCAGCCTGGGCATCGAGTCCATCGCCGAGGGCGTGGAACAGCCCGAACAGCAACAGGCCCTGGCGGCGATGCACTGCCTGGCCTACCAGGGTTACCTCTTCGGGCGCCCGATGCCGCTGGCGCAGTTCGAGGCCGAGGTGCGGGCGCGCGGCGCGCCGCTGGCGGTGTTGACATCGGCTTGAGCGCTGTGCGGCGCCGCGCGGCACTGGGGCGTCTCAGTCGTCTGCATCCGCACCGGCCGCACCGGCCTCACCGGCCGGCGGCGTGCCCCAGCCTGGCACCAGGCCCTGCGGCGCCTGCTGCCAGCGCCAGGCGCCGAAAGCCAGCACGGCCAGCACCAACACCACGGCCAGGCCGCGCAGCGGGCGTTTGACGAGATCGGGCCCGGGCCCCGCCACGCAGCCGCTGAGCATGGGTGCCGCCTGGTTCTGGCGCCGCAGCAGGCTGAGCGCCGCGATCAGCCCCAGGTGGCCCAGCACCACCGCCAGGAAGGTGTTGCCGAAGAACCCGTGCACGTCCTCGAAAACATCGCCCCAGTCGTTGTAGGTGGCGTAGCCGCTCAGCGTGAGCGGCAGCACCAGGGCCAGCATCGCCAGCACGGCCGTGGCCATCAGCAGGTTCTGGCCCGGCCGCCACGCGACCTGCGCCCAGGCGCCGGCTTTCAGCGCTGCGGCCGTGTTGCGCAGCCACAGCGGTGCAGCGCCCAGCTTGCGCGGCAGGGCGCCCAGCCGTGCGTGGCGCGGCCCGAACAGGCCGTAGAGCAGGCGGAAGGCGAGCAGCCCGGCCAGCGTGTAGCCCAGCGTGACGTGCAGCGCGCGCCAGCGCTCGCTCTCGGCGCTGAGGTAGGCGCCGAAGAAGCTCAGCGCGAACAGCCAGTGGAAGGCTCGCGTGG
This sequence comes from uncultured beta proteobacterium, assembly GCA_963788035.1. Classification (GTDB taxonomy): domain Bacteria; phylum Pseudomonadota; class Gammaproteobacteria; order Burkholderiales; family Burkholderiaceae_C; genus Rubrivivax. The sequence continues at coordinate 1,110,594 of CAWBFC010000006.1, read as the reverse complement.
GCGCGTCGATGACGCGCCGGCGCGCGGCCGCAGCGGGGGCGCCGCGCGGAGTGGGCGCGGCTGTCGCCGCCGATGGTGCAGAGGCTGGGGCGTGCATGGCGTGTGGCTTTCGGGGGCTGTCAGTCTTGCCAGGCGCGGCGCTGGCGTGCGCTGAGCCCGGCGGGCAGGGTGAGAGCGTCGTCGTCGAAGACGCCGCGGTCGGCGCCGGCATGGCAGGCGCCGCAGTTCGCTGCGCTCTTCACGCTGGGCAGTTGCCAGACCGCGGGTTCGACCTGCCGGTGTTTGCGCTCGAACCAGACCGAGCGGGTGATGCGGTCTTGCGGCGGCTCTTCGTTCACGCGCTTGTAGGTGCCGGCATGCGCCAGCAGCCAGCGCTCGATCTGCTGTGTGGCGGCGGCATCCAGCGCGGCGTCGCTGCCGTAGTGCTGGCCCAGGCCGCCCATCAGGCGCTGCCACGAGCGCGCCGGCAGCAGCGCGGGCGCATAGGGCGTGTGGCAGGCGCCGCACTCCTGCACATAGGCGGGCGGCACGGCGGCCGGCATCGTGCGGCCGCCGTCAGCCCGGGCGTGCAGGCCCGGCAGCAGGCCGATGCCGGCCACGAGCATGGTGAGGGCGAGTTTCATGTTTGGGGCTCCAGGCGGTTTTCAGCGTGTCAGGGTTTGAGCGCGAGCAGGTAGGCCAGCACGTCGGCCTTTTCGAGGGCGCTGCACTCGCGCTGCAGCACGTCCTTGCAATTGCGGCGGAACCATTTGTCGGCCTTGGCCGCGTCGGTGAAGGCCAGCGCATTGACCGCCGGCGCCATGGCGTCGATGGCCTTGCCGGTGCTCGCGTGCCGGCCGGGCCGCAGCGGCGGGTTGCCGTGGCACGAAGCGCAAGACCATTCGCCGCCGTGGCGGCTGGTGAAGAACAGGCGCCCGCGTTCGGGCTGGCCCGGGGCCCCCGCTTCGGTGGCCCAGCGTTGCTGTTGCGCGGCGGGTGTGGTGTCGGCGGCCCAGGCCCCGCCGCAGAGCAGGGCCAGGGTGAGGGTGGCCGGGAGGAACAGGTGTTTTCGTTGCATGCCGGCATTCTTGAAAACCGCGCCTGAACCCTTGCTGAAGGCGGCGTTCATCGGGCGTTCAGCTTCGGCGGCCGACAATGTTTGTGTGATCCCGCTGCCCCACCCGTCCTCTGTCGTCTTGCGGCCCGTGCGGCCGCACTGGATGCCTGCCTTGCTGCTGGCGCTGGTGCTGCTGCCCTTGCAACCCGGCTCGGCCCGCGCCGACAGCGACGGGCGCGACCACGAACGTGCCCGTGCCGCGCTGCAGGCCGGTGAGGTGATGCCCTTGCCGCAGCTGCTGCAGAAGCTGCAGCGCAGCCATCCGGGCCAGGTGCTGGAGCTGGAGCTCGAACGTGAAGACGGCCGCTGGATCTACGAGGTGAAGCTGCTGCAGGGCAAGGGCCGGTTGCTCAAGCTGGAGGTGGACGCCGCCACGGGCGAGGTGCTGGAGATCAAGCGCAAGCCCGAGCGCAAGCCGCCGCCGAAAGAAGCCGCGAAAAATGCGCCGAACGCGCCAACACCCACCGATCCCCGGCGCTGAAGTGCCGCGCTATCCCCGCTGGAACCCGCCATGAGGCTGTTGCTCGTTGAAGACGACCCCACCTTGCGCGCGCAGTTGCGCGCGGGGCTGATGGACGCCGGTTATGCCGTCGACGAGGCCGACAACGGCCGCGACGCCCACCACCTGGGCGCGCACGAGGCCTTCGATGCCGTGGTGCTGGATCTCGGCCTGCCGCAACTCGACGGCCTGAGCGTGCTCAAGCGCTGGCGCGAAGCCGGGCTGACGCTGCCGGTGCTGATCCTCACCGCGCGCGACGGCTGGCACGAGAAGGTGGCCGGCATCGACGCCGGTGCCGACGACTACCTCACCAAACCTTTCCACCTGGAGGAACTGCTGGCGCGCCTGCGGGCGCTCATCCGCCGCGCCCAGGGCCTGGCCTCGCCGGTGCTGCGTTGCGGCGCCGTGGCGCTGGACACGCGCAGCAGCCGCGTCACGCTCGACGGCCAGCCCGTGGTGCTGACCAGCCTGGAGTTCCGCCTGCTCGCCTACCTGATGCACAGGCCCGGCAGCGTGGTTTCGCGCACCGAGCTCAGCGAGCACCTCTACGCGCAGGATGCCGACCGCGACTCCAACACCATCGAGGTTTTCGTCGGCCGCCTGCGCCGCAAGCTGCCGCCCGCGCTCATCGAAACCGTGCGCGGCCTGGGCTACCGCCTGGCACCGCCGCCTTGAAGCCGGCCCGCGCGCCTTCGCTGCGTTTTCGCCTGCTGGCGGCCACGGTGGGCGCGCTGGGGCTGGCGCTGCTGCTGGCGGGCGTGTTGCTGGCCGGGCTGTTCCGCGAGCATGTGGTGCGCCAGCAGGTGCAGGCGCTCACCGCCCAGCTTGACCAGCTCACCGCACGCCTGGCCTTCGATGCGAACGGCCAGCCGCGCATCGACCCCGCAGCCTTGAGCGACCCACGCTGGCTGCGCCCGCTGGGCGGCCTGTACTGGCAGGTGGACGCGCTGCAGGCCGTGGCCGCAGCCCCCGGCGCCAGCGCCGCGCAGCGCGGCGTGCTGCGCTCGCGCTCCTTGTGGGACGGTGTGCTGGCCGCGCCCGCCGACCACCCTGCCGATGGTGAGGTGCACGTCCACGAACTGCCCGGCCCCGACGGCGCGCCGCTGCTGCTGGTGGAGCGCAGCGTGAGGCCGACCGCGGCCAGCGGCCCGGCTTGGCGCCTGATGGTGGGTGGTGAGGTGCGCGAGCTGCAGGCCGCGGTGGCACCCTTCCAGGGTGTGCTGGCGGCCTCGCTGGCCGCGCTGGGCCTGCTGCTCTGCGCGGCGGCCTGGGCGCAGGTGGCCATCGGCCTGGCGCCCTTGCGCGCGCTGCAGGCCGGCCTGGCCGACGTGCATGCCGGCCGCCTGCCGCGGCTGCTGGGCCGTCACCCGGCCGAGGTGCAGCCGCTGGTGGACAACTTCAATGCCGTGCTCGACCGCAATGCCGAGGTGGTGGGCCGCGCCCGCACCCAGGCCGGCAATCTGGCGCACGCCATCAAGACGCCGCTGGCGGTGTTGTCGCAGGCCGCGGCCACCACGCCGGCGGCTGCGCCGGGGTCTGCGCTGGCGGTGTTGGTGGCTGAGCAGGTGGCCGTGGCGCGCCGCCAGGTCGACTGGCACCTGGCGCGCGCGCGCGCCGCCGCCGCGCAGGGCCTGCCCGGCGCGCGCGTGCCGCTGTTGCCCGTGGTGGAGGGCCTGCTGCGCGTGATGGCGCGTGTGCACGCTGCGCGTGAATTGCAGCTGCAGGCCGAGGCACTGCCGCCCGGGCTGGCTTTTGCCGGCGAGGTGCAAGACCTGCACGAGATCCTGGGCAACCTGCTCGACAACGCCTGCAAGTGGGCCCGCCACACGGTGCAGGTGGGCGCCGCCGTGGTGGCGGCAGCGGGCGAGGGCAGCGCGCTCTTTTTGCGCATCACCATCGACGACGACGGCCCCGGCATCGACGCCGAGGGCCGCGCCACCGTGCTGGCGCGCGGTGCGCGGCTGGACGAAAGTGTGCCCGGCAGCGGCCTGGGCCTGGCCATCGTCGATGAACTGGTCGGCCTGTATGGCGGGCGCCTGCAACTGCAGGGCTCGCCGCTGGGCGGGCTGCGGGTGGTGGTGGAACTGCCGGCGGGTTGAAGGCGCGGCGCCTCGGGGCCGCGGCCCGCGGGCCTGGCGGGGTCAGTCCCGCTGGCGCGCAGCGCCGCCGCGAGAGGCACGCGGCTTCTCGGGTTCCACACCCGGGTCGCGGTGGCACTCCACGCAGTTCTCGAAATCGCGGATGCCTTCTTCCTCGTGCTCGGCGCGGATGTTGGCGGGGGTGTGCTCGTGGCATCCGTAGCAGGTGTAGCTGCTGTAGTTCTGGGCCTTGTGGCAGGTGCTGCAGGCGGCATCGTGGTCGCGGTCGAGCACGAAGGATTGCGCGTGATCGAAGCTGGCCGGCTTCCACGCGTCTTGCCGGTGGCAGGCCTGGCAGTCGCCCGCCACTTTCAGGTGCAGGCTGTCGGCGGGCTTGCTGTGGCAAGCCTCGCACTGTTGCTGCACCGCCGGCCGCAGCAGGGCGTGTGAGAAGGTCTTGCGGTTCTGCGTGGCCAGCCTCGGGCTGCGGTGGTCGGTGTGGCAGGCCATGCAGTCCTGCTCGATCAACTCTTGGTGGAACGAGGTCTTGAGCGCGGGTTGCGACGCCGCGCGGGCGATCACGGTGCCCTGGGTGGTGCGCAGGCCGATGTCGGCCACGGCGTGGCAGGCCACACAGCGCGCGGCGGCAGCACCGCGCCAGGGCTGGTGGCAGGCGAAACAATCCTTCGCCACCTCGGCATGCGCTGTCATCACCGGCCCCGGGCTCACCATCAGGTGCGGGTAGGCGAAGGCCAGGCCCACCAGCACCAGCAGGTTGGCCGCGATGGTCCAGAAGAGCCAGCGCCGCTTCAATGCCAACCCCAGAACAGCAAGGTGGCGATGATGTGTGCCAGCCCCAGCACCGCGAAGGCCAGCGTGATGGGGAAGTGGATGACGCGCCACTGCTTGACGGCATCGAAGGTCAGGGTGTCCCAGTAGCTGCGGTCTGCGAGCTCGGCGTCGGACAAACCCTGGTCGCGCATGCGCTGGCGCGCTTCGTCCAGCCGGCGGCGGCTGCGGGCGATGAGGTACTTGCCCATCAGGCCACTGCCCACGTTGATGAGCATGGCGCCCACCGCCAGCCAGCCCAGCAGGGCGTTGAAGTGGATGCCGGCGTGCACGAGGATCAGCAGCGAACCCAGCCAGGCCAGCGCTTCGTGCCAGCGCAGCAGGGTGGCGGGCTGCCCCGAGCGGATGAGCTTGCGCTTGCGCATCGAGTAGCCGAAGGAACCGAGGATCAGCAGCACGCCAGGGATGCCCAGCCAGCGACCGATCCACACGATGTTCAGCAGGTGCAGGGCCGCATCGATGACCAGTGTGGCGGCGATCAATGCCGCCATGGACAGCACCAGGGGCAGCACTTCATGACGCAACAGGCGGGCTTGCATGGGCATCAGGCCTCCAGCACCAGGTTCGAGGTGGGCCGACCCACGCAGAGCAGGCAGTGGCCGGGCGCGGCGGTGTGATCGGGCTGTTGTGCGCAGGCGACCGCGCCTGACAGCACCCGAACCTCGCAGCTGCCGCAACTGCCGGCGCGGCAGCCCGAATCGACGTCCACGCCATGGCGTTCCGCGAAGTCCAGCAGGCTCGCGTCACGCCCGTCCCAGTGCAGGGTGCGGCCGCTGCGGCTGAACTGGACCTCGAAGCTGGCAGCGCTGGCGGGCAAGGCGCCCGCGGGCCCCTTGCCACCTGCATCGGCCGCACCGGCCGCGCCTGGTTTGGGCACCGATGCGGGCCCGAAGGCCTCGAAGTGCAGATCGTCTTCGCGCACGCCCCAGGCCGCCAGCGATGGCACCAGGGTTTCCATCATCGCCGCGGGGCCACAGATGTAGAACTGGTGCTGGCCGTGCGGCAGTGTGCGCTGCATCAGCGCCAGGTCGACGTGGCCCTGGTGCTGGAAATCGCGGCCTGGCACGTCGTCGTTGGCAGGGCGGCTGTAGACCACGTGCAAGGTGAACCGCGGATGCTGGTGCGCCAGGGCCTCGAGCTGGGGCTTGAACGCGTGGTCGAGGCCGTTCCTCAGGCCGTAATACAGCACGACGTCGCGCTCGGGTTGGTGCTGCAGGCACCAGCGCAGCATGCTCATCATCGGGGTGATGCCGATGCCGCCGGCCACCAGCACGGCGGGCACGCTGCTGGCAGCGTCGATGTGGAAGTGACCGGCCGGCGCCTTCACCTGGAGCGTGTCGCCGACCTGCACGTGCTCGTGAAAATGGTTCGATGACACGCCCGGCGGCAGTTCGGGGCGGCCGGGCGGTGGCGGCACACGTTTGATCGTGACGCGGTACTGCGCAGGCGCCGGCGCGTCAGACAGCGAGTAGCAGCGCGTCACCGATCGGAACCCGCCCTCGCGCGCCGCGTCGGGCACCTGCAGCACGAAGGTCAGGAACTGCCCGGGCCGGAAGTCGGGCAGCGGCTGCCCGTCCAGCGGCTGCAGGTAGAACGAGCACTGCGACTGCGCGGCATCTTCATCAACCCGCGCGCTCACGCGGAAGGCCCGCGTCTGCGGCCAGGCCGCCGCAGGGGTGCCGCGCGCCTGGGGTGTCTCGGGCGGCAACGCCTCGGTGTCGGGCACGGGCCGGCGCCAGATCGTCACGCCGATGCCGACACCGGTCTGCAGCAGCAGGGCGCCGAGGATCCAGGCCAGCAGTTGGGCGGTGGTGAGGTCGGGCAAGGTCGCGACGGGCAAAGACGGATGGCGTTCCAGGGTAGGGCTTCAACCTGAAGCCAACGTTACGGAAACCCTGCCACGCCGTCAGTTGCGTGCCGCACGCCCGGACTTGCCGTCGCCGTGGCGGCCGGCATCGTTGCGGCGTGTATCCCTGGCGTGCTTCTTGTCACCATGGTCTTCATCGTCTGAATCGACGGCGCGGTTGCCTTGCTGTCCCTTGTCGGTTCTGCGATCGCGTGGCGCCTGGGTGTCGTTGCGCTCGACCGGCACCGCTGCGGGAGCCTCGGCGCTGGGTGGGATCTTGGCCTGAGCCTGGGCAGGTGCCGTGGCTTGGCGCGATGACGCCAGTGCCGGCAACACGGTGGCGCCGGCAAGCAGGACTGCGGCCAAGGCGGCGGTGGCGATCAGGGTCTTCTTGAGCATGGTGGAACTCCGGGGTGGTGCTTGCTGCGATCGAACATTCGACCGTGGCGCCACTGTGCCGGCCATGGCCTGAACCAGCGCTGAACGCCGCGTTCATGCCGGGTTCATGCACGGCCGAACGCAAGGTCGCGCCTTGTTACGCGTCTTCACGCAGACCTTCAGCCCCGCTTTAGGAAGGGTCTTTAAGGTCCACCGGGTGCGAAAGCGACGGTGAGGGTCCGACGGGCCCCGGCGCCGAGCCGCCGCGGTTTGTCCTCCTGCCCATGCCTGCCAACGTCTCCGTCTCCAGCCCCGCACGCCCGTCGCCCGATCGGCAGGGCGGCCCCCTTCGCCAGGTGCTCGGGTGGATGCTGCTGACGGCGCTCGGGCTGGCGGCATGGCATGTCGGCAGCGGCGGCTACTTCGAAGCCGGCGACGATGTCGGCTACGGCCTGGGCCTGGCCGGCGGCGTGATGATGCTGCTGCTTTTCAGCTACCCCTTGCGCAAACACCTGGCGGTGCTGCGCCGCTGGGGCCGCGTGAAGTGGTGGTTCGTCGTGCACATGGTGTTGGGCATCGGCGGGCCGCTGCTGATCATGGTGCACACCACCTTCCGTGTCGGCTCTTTGAATGCCGCGGTGGCGCTCTACAGCATGCTCATCGTGGCCGGCAGTGGCGTGGTGGGGCGTTTCCTCTACGTGCGTGTGCACCGCGGCCTGCAGGGTGAAAAGCTGGCGCTGCGCGAACTGGAAAACGAAGCCGGCCTCGGCGAAAACGCCGCCCCCTCGCCGCTGGCCCACGCGCCGCGCGTGGCCGAGCGGCTGCAGGCCTTCCGCCAGCAGGCGCTGCGCGAGCACACGGGCTGGCGCCACCGGCTCGCGCTGCTGTTCGTGCTGCCGCTGCAGCGCTGGCAGGCTTATCGCCAGTGCTGCAGCCTGCTGCAGGCGGCGCTGCCTTCGCGCAGCCCGCGCCAGCGGCGTGAAGACCAGGCGCTGCTGCGCCAGCACCTGCTGGCGGTGTCGCGCGTGGCGCAGTTCTCGGTGTACGCGCGCATCTTCGCGCTGTGGCATGTGGCCCATGTGCCCTTCGTCTACCTGCTGGTCATCAGCGCGGTGGTTCACGTGGTGGCCGTGCATGCCTACTGATGCTGCGCGCGGATGAAGCCGGGGCGATGGCGGCTCTTCAGCCTGTTCTGGTGCTTCGGCCTGGCCTGGGGCCTGGGCTTGATGGGGGCCGCGCCTGCCAGGGCGCAGAGCATCGAATCGGTGCTGCAGCCGGGCCAGGTCATCCAGGGCCATGCCAAGTGGGAGAGCGAGTGCGCGGCCTGCCACGTGAAGTTCGACCGCAAGGCGCAGGACGGGCTTTGCATGGACTGCCATAAAGACGTGCGCGCCGACGTGCAGGGCAAGACCGGCTACCACGGCCGCCTGCCGCAAAACCCGCGCGAGGCCTGCCGCAACTGCCACACCGACCACAAGGGCCGCACGGCGAAGATCGTCGAGATCGACACCCGGGCCTTCGACCACAAGCTCACCGACTACGTGCTGCGCGGCGCCCACGAAAAAGCCGCCTGCGACAGCTGCCACCGCCCCGGCAAGAAGTGGCGTGATGCGCCCTTGAGCTGCAACGCCTGCCACCAGAAGGACGACGTGCACAAAGGCTCGCTGGGGGCGAAGTGCGCCGACTGCCACACCGAAAAAGACTGGAAGGAAAGCCGCTTCGACCACGCCAAGACGCGTTTCCCGCTCACCGGCAAACACAGCGATGCGGTCTGCAAGGATTGCCACCAGAGCCAGGCCGCCTACACCGACGCGCCCACCACCTGCATCGGCTGCCACAAGAAGGACGACGAGCGCCCGCGCGGCCACAAGGGCCAGTACGGCGAGAAGTGCGAGAGCTGCCACGACAGCCGCGCCTGGAAACCCTCCACCTTCAGGCACAACACCGACACCAAATACGCCTTGCGCGGCCTGCATGTGCCCGTGAAGTGCGCCGCCTGCCACACCGGGCCGCTCTACAAGACCGCCACGCCCACGGCCTGTTTCGACTGCCACCGCAAGGACGACAAGCACAAGGCCTCGCTCGGCCGCGATTGCGGCGCTTGCCACAGCGAACGCGGCTGGAAGGAGACGGTGAAGTTCGACCACGACACCTCCAGCTTCCCGCTGCTGGGCCAACACGCCACCGCGAAGTGCGAGGCCTGCCACAAGACCCCGGTGTTCAAGGACGCCCCCACCGACTGCCATGCCTGCCACAAGCAGGACGACAAGCACCGCGGCACCCTGGGCGAGAAGTGCGGCGATTGCCATGGCGAGCGCGATTGGAAAGGCGTGCAAGGCCGCTTCGACCACCAGCGCACACGCTTCCCGCTGCGCAACGCGCACGCCGCCCCGGCGCTGAAATGCAGCGCCTGCCACCGCGACCTGCAGAGTTACCGCAAGACGCCGCTGGACTGCCAGGCCTGCCACCGCAAGGACGACAAACACGAAGGCCAGCTCGGCGCCCAGTGCGGGCAGTGCCATGACGACAAATCGTGGCGGGTTCCAGGCTTCGACCATGCCCGCACGCGCTTCGCACTGGTGGGCCGACACCTCACCACGGCCTGCAAGGATTGCCACGCCACGCCGCGTTACCGCGACGCCCCCAGCGCCTGTTATGCCTGCCACAAGCAGGACGACCGCCACAAGCTGAAGTTCGGCGAGCGCTGCGAGTCGTGCCACAACGCCCGCGCCTGGTCGATCTGGGATTTCGACCACGGCCGCCGCAGCCGTTATGCGCTGGACGGTGCCCACCGCCGCGTCGCCTGCGAGGCCTGCCACACGCAGCCGGCGCCGGCCGGCCAGGCTTACGCCGCGCTCGGCAGCAGCTGCGTGGCCTGCCACCGCAAAGACGACACGCACGACGGCAGCTTCGGCGCGCGCTGCGAGCAGTGCCACGTGACCGACACGTGGAAGCGCATCAGCAACGGGGCGCGCCGCGCCGCAACCGGGAAGCCCTCATGAACCTGAAGCCCGCACGTACGGCCCTGTTGGCGGCCCCGCACAAGGTGCTGGCCGCCTGCTGGCTGTTGCTGCCCCTGCTGTTGATGCTGCTGCTGGCGGCACCGCGGCCCGCACTGGCCCAGGGGGCCGCCCCGGGGCGCGACTTCGACCACACCCGCACGGGCTTCGTGCTCAGCGGCGCGCACGTCAAAGAGCGTTGCGAGTCCTGCCACGTGGGCGGCATTTTCAAGGGCACGCCGCGCGACTGCGCCACCTGCCACACCAGCGGCTCGCGTTTTGCCACGGCCAACACCGTCAAGCCGGTGCGCCACATCCCCACCAGCCCCGGCGCCAACCAGGGCTGCGACAGCTGCCACAGCACCCAGAGTTTTGCCGGCGCGCGCTTCAGCCACGCGTCGGTGGTCAGCGGCAGCTGCAGCACCTGCCACAACGGCAACCTGGCCCCGGGCAAGCCGGTGGGGCACCCGCCCACGCAGGCGGCCTGCGACAGCTGCCACCGATCCACAGGCACCTGGGCCGGGGCCAAGGCCGACCACGCCACCTTCACCGCCGCCACGAACTGCAGCAGCTGCCACAACGGCAGTGGCGCTACCGGCAAGCCGGCGACGCACATCCCGGTGGCGGCCACCAACTGCATCGCCTGCCACAGCACCACGAGCTGGCAGCCCTCGCGCTTCAACCACACCCAGGTGGCCGTGGCCGGGCAGTGCGCCAGCTGCCACAGCGGCAGTTATCCACCGGCCGACGGCCGGCCGGCGCGACACATCCCCTACCAGACGCTCACCGGCGCGGCCATCAACAACTGCGACAGCTGCCACAAGGCCGGCACCACGGCCTGGACGCCGGCGCGGCTGCACAGCAACGTGCCGGTGTCCACGCAATGCGCGCTGTGCCACAGCGGCAGCTACCCGCCGGCCGTGGGCAAGCCGCCGACGCCCGTGCACAACGGCGTGACCGTGTGCGAAAGCTGCCACCGCTCCACCAGCAGCTGGACGGCGGTGAGCTTCGCGCACTCGGCGGCCAACGCCGTGGGCACCGGCACCTGCGACAGCTGCCACAACGGCGCCGCCGCCACGGGCAAGACGGCAGCCCACATCCCGGTGCCGGCCGGTGCGGCGCGCTGCGACAGCTGCCACCGTTCGCAGAGCAGCTTCTCCACCGCGGTGACCATGAACCACGCGCTCGTCAGCACCGCGCAGTGCAAGACCTGCCACAACGGCAGTTACCTCGCCCAGGGCAACAACGGCGGGGCGATGGCCAAGCCGGCCAACCACATCCCCGAGCTGCAGTTGCTGAACGGCGCGGCGCTGGACTGCGCGGCTTGCCACACCGGCACCACCAGCTGGGCCGCGCCGCGCATGAACCACAACAACAGCCTGGGCGGCGGCGCCGGCTGGTGCAAGGCCTGCCATGCCAGCGGCACCAACTTCCTCGGCAGCATGGAAAAGAAGTCGCTCACGCACGAGCGCAAGACGCCGCCGGCCATCGATTGTTCTGAATCGGGCTGCCACCGCCCGCTGGGCAACAAGGGCGCGGCTTACTCGAAGTGGGATTGAAGAACAACACCGCCGGGCACAGCCGGGCGCGGGACCAGGAACGATGAACAACATGTGGGGATGCGGCGCACCACGCGCCGGGTTTTGCAGGGCGCTGCTGCGTGGCGCCTCGCTGTCGGCGGCGCGCTTGCGCCGCGCCTGGCGCGCTGCGCTCATGGTGGGCGGCCTGCTGGCCGCCACGGGCGCGCAAGCGCAGCTGATCGAAGACGTGGAGCTGCGTCGCGAAGGCGCCGATGCCGTGGTGCAGGTGCGCATGGTCACGCCGGTGCAGTTGCGCCGCTCCACCACGGCGCGTGCCAACGACCTCGCCCAGGCCTTCTACGACGTGCTGCCCACGCGCGACGTGCTCAGCATCGCGCCTGCCCAGCGGCGCCTGGCCGCCGCGCCCGGCCTGCCGGAGATCACCGTCACCGACGAAGCGGTGGAGCGTGCCGACCTGAGCCGGCGTCTGATCTTCCGCCTGTCCGAGCCCGCGCGTTTCGTGCTGCGGGCCGGCCGGGGCAACCGCAGCATCGAGCTGGTGCTGCTGGGGCGCGGCGAGGCCGTCAAGCCGTTGGCGCCGGCCGCTGCGGCATCGGCAGCGGTGGCTGTGGCGGCGGCAGCAGCGCCTGCGGCTTCTGTGGCTTCCGCGGCTTCCACCAGTTCAGCACCGCCAGCCGCGGCTGCAGCCGGCCTGCCGCCGGCCGATGTCGAGGGCCGGGCCAGCAGCCTGCTGGCCAGCGCGCGCCAGGCCGCCGCTGCGCAAGATTTCGCGCTCGCGCTGGACCTGCTCAACCAGTTGCAGAACCTGCCGCCGAACGCCGCCTCGCGCGCGGCGCAGCGGCTGGCCGGTGAACTGCGCGAAACGGTGGGCGATACCGTGCAGGCCCGGGCCGAGTACGAACTCTTCCTGCGCCTGTACCCCATCGGGCCCGATGCCGCGGCCGTGCGTGCGCGCCTGGCCGCGCTGCCTGCGGCGCCAGGCCCGGCGGCTGCGCCAGCGCCAACCGCCGCCCCGGCGCCCAAGGCCACGGTGGCCGGCTCGGTGTCGCAGTTCTATTACGGCGGGCAGTCGAAGGTGCGCTCGCAGGAGTTCCAAGACTCGGTGCTCAGCGGCCTGCCCGAGCTGGCCTCGGAGTCCACGCTGTCCAGCGTCGACCAGAAACAGTCGGTCAGCAGCATCGACCTGAACTGGCGCTACCGCGACGACGGCCAGGACATGCGCTTCGTCTTCCGCGACAGCTACACCGCCGACCTGCTGCGCAGCGAAAAAAGCCGCAACCGGCTCTCGGCGCTGTACTTCGACCACCGCTCCACGCGGCTGGGCACCAGCCTGCGCCTGGGCCGCCAGTCGGCCACCGGCGGCGGGGTGCTGGGGCGCTTTGACGGCATCACCGCGGGCTATGGCTTTGCGCCCAAGTGGCGCGTCAATGCCGTGGCCGGTGTGCCCACCGACAAACTGCTGGACAGCAAGCGCCACTTCTACGGCGCCTCGCTCGATGCCGAAGCGCTGACGGCGCGCCTGAGCGGCAGCGTCTACCTCATCGAGCAGCGCATCGACGGCGAGATCGACCGCCGCGGCCTCGGCACCGAGCTGCGCTACTTCACGCCCGGCGTCTCGGCCTTTGCGGTGCTCGACCACGACCTGCTGGCGCGCGGCCTGAACATCGCTTCGCTGCAGGGCACCTGGCAGACCGAGGCCGGCACCACCGTCAACGCGCTGTACGACCGCCGCGCCACGCCCATGCTGATGCTGGGCAATGCGCTCTTCTTCCAGCCCACGCGCCTGGACCCCAACGACCCCACCGTGGTGCTGCCGCCGGCCACGCGCCTGGCCGATCTGCTGGGCATCAGCACCGTGGATGCGCTGCGCCAGCAGGTGCGCGACACCACCGCCTACACCGTGCAGGCGCTGCTGGGCGTGACCACGCCGCTGTCCACGCACTGGCAGGTGGGCGCCGACATCCGCCTCACCAACGTGGGCGCGCTGCAGCCGGTGGCCGAGATCCTGCCCACCGGCGCGCCGGGCACCGGCAACCTGTGGAGCCTGGGCTTCCAGGCCATCGGCACCAACCTCTATTCGGCCGCGACACGCACGTGATCGGCTTCACCGCGCTGAAGGGCCCCACCTACGACGGCCGGCTGCTCAGCTACAACCACTCCACGCAGGTGGCCGAGTTCTGGCAGCTCGAACCCTCGCTGCGCTACTACACGCAAAGCGACACCACGGGCGTGAAGGCCACGCGCTGGACGCCCGGCCTGCGCGTGAGCTACCGCGTGCGCAAGCAGGTGTCGCTGGAGTCGGAGCTCAGCACCGAGTTCAGCCGCACCATCAGCAGCCTGAGCACGCCGCGGCGCGATGAGAAGGCCCAGCGCACCTACTACTACCTCGGTGGCCGCTATGACTTCTGAAGGGCGCGCATGATCCCCGAACTCGGCCATTTCCTGCTCTGGCTGGCCCTGGGCGTGGCGCTGGTGCTGGGCACCGTGCCCATGTGGGCCGCCGCGCGTGGCCACGGCCCCGGCCTGGCGCTGGCGCGGCCGGCGGCCTGGGTGCTGCTGGCGCTGGTGGGCACGGCGCTGCTGTGCCTGGCGGCGGCTTTCGTGCGCCACGATTTTTCGGTGCTCTACGTGGCTTCCAACTCCAACACCGCCTTGCCGCTGGCCTACCGGCTGGCTGGCGTTTGGGGCGGGCACGAGGGCTCGCTGCTGCTGTGGGTGCTGATGCTGTGCGTGTGGATGGTGGCGGTGGCGCAGTTCAGCCGCCACCTGCCGCTGGTGGTGCTGGCGCGCATCCTGGCCGTGATGGGCTGGGTGGCGGTGGGCTTCCTGCTCTTCATGCTGCTCACCTCCAACCCCTTCGAGCGGCTCTTCCCTGTGCCCGCCGAGGGGCGTGACCTCAACCCGCTGCTGCAAGACCCCGGCATGGTCTTCCACCCGCCCACGCTCTACATGGGCTACGTAGGCTTCTCGGTGGCCTTCGCGTTTGCGGTGGCGGCGCTGATCGGCGGCGAGCTCGACGCCGCCTGGGCGCGCTGGACACGCCCGTGGACCACGGCCGCCTGGATCTTCCTCACCGTCGGCATTGCCATGGGCAGCTGGTGGGCCTACTACGAACTCGGCTGGGGCGGCTGGTGGTTCTGGGACCCGGTGGAAAACGCCAGCTTCATGCCCTGGCTGGTGGGCACGGCGCTCATCCACTCGCTGGCGGTGACGGAAAAGCGTGGCGCCTTCAAGGCCTGGACGGTGCTGCTGGCCATCCTCGCGTTTTCGCTCAGCCTGCTGGGCACCTTTCTCGTGCGCTCGGGCGTGCTCTCGTCGGTGCATGCTTTTGCCACCGACCCGCGGCGCGGGCTCTTCATCCTGGCCTTCCTGCTGGTGGTGATCGGCAGTTCGCTGGCGCTCTTCGCGTGGCGGGCGCAGCGGATCGGCCTGGGCGCGCGTTTCGGGGCGTTTTCGCGCGAAGCCGCGCTGCTGGCCAACAACGTGCTGCTGCTGGTGGCCACCGCCGCCGTGCTGCTGGGCACGCTGTACCCGCTGTTTCTCGATGCGCTGGGCTTGGGCAAGATCTCGGTGGGCGCGCCTTACTTCGACACCGTGTTCGTGCCCTTGATGGCGCCGCTGGTCTTCCTGATGGGTGTAGGGCCGCTGCTGCGCTGGAAGCAGGCCGAGCTGCCACCGCTCGTCACACGCCTGCGCTGGGCGGCTGGCGTGGCCGTGGTGGCGGCGCTGGGGGCGGGCTGGCTGGCGGGCCGCATCGGCCTGGCGTCGAGCCTCGGCTTGCTGATGGCCTGCTGGGTGGCCGCCGCCGTGGTGGCCGATCTGCTGGAGCGCGTGGGGCCGCTGGACGGCTTGCGCCCGGTGCTGGCGCGGCTGCGCCGCCTGCCGCGCGCGATGGTGGGCATGATGCTCGCCCACCTGGGTGTGGCAGCCTTCATCTTTGGCGTGACCATGGTGCGCAGCTACGAGGTGGAGCGCGACCTCGTGATGAGCCTGGGCCAGAGCACCGAAGTGCAGGGCTACACCTTCGAGCTGCGCAGCCTGCGCGACCTGCGCGGCCCCAACTACGAGGCGGTGCAAGGCCTCTTCACGGTGCGCCAGGGCGGCCGCGTGGTGGCCGAGATGCGCCCGGAAAAACGCGTCTACCGCGTGCAGCGCAACCCGATGACGGAGGCCGCCATCGACGCCGGCCTCACGCGCGATCTGTACGTCTCGCTGGGCGAGCCGCAGGGCGGCGATGGCGCCTGGGTGGTGCGTGTTTACGTCAAACCTTTCGTCGACTGGATCTGGGGCGGTTGCCTGCTGATGGCCCTGGGTGGTGCGGTGGCCTTGAGCGACCGGCGCTACCGCGCACGCGGCCGCGCCGAGGCCCCCGGCGCGGCCCGGCCCCAGCTTCCCAGCACCGCCCGCGACGGCGGTGCGATGACCGATCCCCAAGTGGTGACCCCATGACCCCTGAAGCCGACCACCTGGCCCGCCAGCTGCTGCAACTGCAAGACCTGCACCGCAACGCGGCGCTGTCCGAGGCCGCCTATGACGAAGCGCGGTTGCGGCTGGAGCGGCAGCTCGTCGACGCCCTGCTGGCCGAGCATGCGGCGGCCGGCGCGGCGCTGCCATCGGCCGCACCAGTTGCACCAGTCGCATCAGCCGCATCAGCCGCACCGGCTGGCACGGCCGCCGTGCCCGCGCCCGCTGCAGTGTCCGGCGGCTCGGGCCGCCGTCTGCTGGCCCTGGCAGGGGGCGCCGTGCTGCTGCTGGCGGCAGCCGGCTACGCCTGGCAGGGTTCGGCCTCGCAGTGGCTCTTTGGCAGCGCGGTGCCGGTGGACGGCCCGGTGGACGCGGGCGGCGCCGCGCCGCATGCCACCAGCGCCGACCAGATCGGGGCCATGGTCGACAAGCTCGCGCAGCGGCTGCAGGCCGAGCCGGCCGACGGCGAGGGCTGGGCCATGCTCGGCCGCTCCTACGCCATGCTCGGCCGCCATGCCGACGCGGTGGCGGCTTATGCGAAGGCGCAGCCGTTGCTGGGCGAAGACGCCCGGCTGCTGGCCGACCACGCCGATGCGCTGGCCATGAAAAACGGCCGCCGCGTGGCCGGTGAACCCATCGCGCTGGTGCGCCGCGCCTTGAAGCTCGAACCCGACAACCTGAAGGCGCTGTCGCTGGCCGGCACCGAGGCTTTCGACCGCCAGGCCTACACCGAAGCCTTGCAGCACTGGGAGCGCATCGTGCGCGTGGGGTCGCCCGATGACGAACGCGTGCAGCAGATCGCCGGCAGCATTGCCGAGGCGCGGCGGCTGGCCGGTTTGCCCACGGCGGCGACGCCAGGCCCGACGCCGACGCCGGCACCCGCCACGCCGGCGGCTGTTGCACCCGCGAACCCCACCGCGAACCCTTCCTCCAACACCACCGCGAACGCCGCCGCCTCCGTCAGCGGCACCGTCACGCTGGCCCCGGCGCTGGCCGCGCGCGTGCAGCCCACCGACACGGTTTTCGTGTTTGCGCGCGCCGCTTCGGGCGCGCCCATGCCGCTGGCCATCCTGCGCCAGCGGGCCGATGCCTTGCCCTTGCGCTTCACGCTCGACGACAGCCTGGCGATGGCGCCGAGCGCAAAAATCTCCGGCGCCACGCAGCTCATGGTGGGCGCACGCATCAGCCGCAGCGGCCAGGCCCAGCCGCAGCCGGGTGACCTGATCGCCCCACCGCAGCCCGCGCACCTGGGGGCCAGCGGGCTGCGGCTGCAGATCAGCGAGGCTGTGAAGGCGCCATGAGCGCGCCGGGCCGCCCCCAAGCGCTCATCCCGGCGCACGCAGTGCGGAGGGTCGTCCAGTGAGTGGCGTCGACGCCTACAGCAGCCTCTACCTGCTGGCGATGGCTGTTTTGCTGGCGCTGGTGCTGGCGGGCTACCTGCGTCAGCGCAGCCACCGCCAGGCGCGGCACGCGGCCGACCTGCGGGCCTCCATCGAAGGCGGCATGGGCGAGCCGCCCTCGCTGCACCCGGTGGTGGACCCCACGCGGTGCATCGGCTCGGGCGCGTGCGTGAAGGCCTGCCCCGAAGAAGCCCTGGGCATCGTCGGTGGCAAGGCGGTGCTGAAAAACGCCGCCGCCTGCATCGGCCACGGCGCCTGCCACGCGGCCTGCCCCATGCAGGCCATCCAGCTCGTTTTCGGCACCGAGCGGCGCGGCATCGACATCCCGAACGTCACGCCCGAGTTCGAGACCAACGTGCCGGGCATCTTCATCGCCGGTGAGCTGGGCGGCATGGGCCTGATCCGCAAGGCCACCGAGCAGGGCCGCCAGGCCCTGGAGGCGCTGCGCAAACGCAGCGGCGGCGCGTGGGACCACGACGTGCTCATCGTCGGCTGCGGGCCGGCGGGCTTGTCGGCGGGGCTGTCGGCGATGCAGCACAAGCTGCGCTACAAGCTCATCGAGCAGGAAGACTCGCTGGGCGGCACGGTCTACCACTACCCGCGCCACAAGATCGCGATGACGGCGCCGGTGCACCTGGCGCTGGTGGGCAAGGTGAAGTTCGGCGAGGTGCAGAAAGAGACGCTGCTGGCCTTCTGGCAAGACGTGGTGAAGAAGACCGGCGTGCAGATCAATTTCCGCGAACGGCTGGAAGGCATCGAACGCCAGGGCGACGGTTTTCTCGTGCGCACCAACCGCGGCACCTACGCCACGCGCTCGGTCTTGCTGGCCATGGGCCGGCGCGGCACCCCGCGCAAGCTGGAGGTGCCCGGCGAAGAGGCGGCCAAGGTCGTCTACCGCCTGGTGGATGCCGCGCAGTACGCCGGGCAGGCGGTGCTGGTGGTGGGCGGTGGCGACAGCGCGCTGGAGGCCGCCGTGGCCCTGGCCGCGCAGCCCGGCACCGAGGTCACGCTGTCCTACCGCAGCGCGAGTTTTTCGCGCGTGAAACAGCGCAACCGCGAGGCGCTGGACGAGGCACGCCGCGCCGGCCGCGTGCAGCTGCTGCTGGAATCGCAGGTGCAGGCCATCGAAGAAGGCACCGTGCTGCTGATGCACGCCGGCACGCTGCAGGCCCTGCGCAACGACGCCGTCATCGTCTGCGCGGGGGGCTCGCTGCCCACGCCGCTGCTGCAGCGCGTGGGCATCGAGTTCGAGACCAAACACGGCACGGCCTGATCGGCCCCGTGTGGTCGGTGTGCAGCTGGGGTGCAGCCCCATGCCGCCTGCCCGCGCGCGCCGGCCTTCAGCTTGGCTTCAGCAGGCTGCGAAGAATGTGGAGCCTTCGGTGCAGGCACTGGCGCAGGCCGGTTGCTGCGAACGGTTTCGCCGCACCTGGCCAGAAAGCGCATGCCTGTGGACGGCGGTGGATGAAGGTGCTGCTGATCACCCCCGATGTCGCGGACGCGCACGCCATGCAGGCAGCGCTGGCCGCGGCCGGCCACTGCGGCAGCGTGTGCCTGCAGACGGTGCCGCCCGAGCCTGGCGGCCCGGACGACCCCGCCCTGCAGGTGGATGCCGTGGTGGTGGACGCCGCCTGTCTTCGCGCTGCGCCGGGCTGGCTGCCGCGGCTGCGTGCCGTGGCGCCGGGGCTGCCGGTGCTGGCGCTGCTGGCGCTGCTGGCGCAGGCCACGGCGCCCGCACTGCAGGCGGCGCTGGCCGCTGGCGCCAGCGATGCGGTGTTCCAGCCGCTGCGCGGCGGTGAACTGCTGATCCGCCTGCACATGCTGGCCTGGCGCCTGGCCCACCAGGGCGGTGCGCCGCTGGTGCTGGGCCCCTGGCGCATCGACCTGCAGGCGCACCGCGCGCTGCGGGCCGGGGTGCCGGTGGAGCTGACGGCGGCCGAGTGGCGTGTGCTGGGCCTGGCGCTGGCGCGTCGCGGCGGCCTCGTCACGCGGCGCGACCTGGATGCCGTGCTCGGCACCGGGCCCACAGCGCCGGCCAGCAACCGCATCGAGGTGCATGTGTCCAACCTGCGCCGCAAGCTCGGGCCCGGCCTCATTGAAACCCAGCGTGGTCTTGGTTACCGCATCGCCGGCTGAGCGCGTGCGGCTCGCCTGCGCGCCGAGCGCCTGCCCATGAAGGTGCTGGTGGTCGATGCCGACGGCCTGTGGGTGCAGGCCTGCCGCCGGGCCGCGGCCGCGGCCGGGCATGTGCTCACGCTGTGCGGCACGCTGCCCGCCCGCGGCCATGCCGAAGCCGTTTACGCCGAGGCCGTGCTGCTGGCCTGGCCGGGCCCGCGCGACACCGTCGCCTGGTTGCGCCAGCTGCGCCAGCAGGCGCCGGGCTTGCCGGTGCTGGCACTCTTCGAGCCGGGCGATGAAGCCGCGGTGGGCGCGGCCATGGATGCCGGCGTCGACGAAGGCCTGCTGCGCCCGGTGCGGCCCGAAGAACTGCTGCTGCGCCTGGGCCAGTTGCAGGCGCGCCACCAACCGGGCGCGCCTGCCGGCCTGGGCCTGGGCGACGTGCAGCTCGATCTCGCGGGTTTGCACGCCACACGGGCCGGGCTGCCCGTGGCGCTGACGGCCGCCGAGTGGCGCATCGTCGGCCTGCTGGCCGCCCGGCGCGGCGCCTACGTCAGCGGGGCGGCGGTGGCGGCCGTGCTGCCGCAGCGCGGGCCGCTGCCAGGCCCGGCAGTGCCCGATGGCGCCGACGCCGGCGACGGCGGCAACCGCGTCGCGGTGCACATCGCCAACCTGCGCCGCAAGCTGGGCGCCGCCTGCATCGAGAGCCGGCGCGAACTGGGCTACCGCCTGGCCGGCTGAAGCTCAGGGCTGCGCGCGGCAGGCGCTGGTGAGGTCGAGCGCCGGTTCGTGCAGCGCGGTGCGCACATCCAGCAGGCCCAGCAGGCTGTGGAAGAGCACGTCGTGCGACTGCTCGCGTTGCGCCTGGGCCTGCAGCGAGGGCTGCAGGCAGCCTGGCTTCAGGCCCGCGGCGGCCTCGAAGCCCGCGCTCGCCCACCACAACATCGGCACGCGCGTCTGCTCGCGCGGCGCAATGGCGTAGGGCATGCCGTGCAGGAAGAGGCCTTTTTCGCCCAAGGATTCACCGTGGTCGGAGACGTAGATCAGGCTGCTGTCCACACGGTCGGCGTGGGCCTGCAGGCGCTGGATGGCGGTGGCCAGCACGTGGTCGGTGTAGAGCAGGGCGTTGTCGTAGGCGTTGACGATCTCGGGCACGCTGCACTGGCGCAAATCGTCGCTGTTGCAGGCCGGCTGGAAGCGGGCATAGGCCGGCGGGTAGCGCTTGTGGTACGCCGGGCCGTGGTTGCCCAGCATGTGCAGCACCCACAGCACGGTGGGTGGCGCGGTGGGCGGCGATGTGCCGGCCGCGCCGCTGGCGCCCTGGGCCGGCGCCTGCAGCGCGGCCAGGCGTTGATCGAGGTCCTGCACCAGGGCTTCGTCCATGCAGCGCTCGCCGGTGCAGTGCGTGGGCGCGTTGGCGGCGTTCACGGTCACGCTGGGCAGGCCGTCGCAAACGCCCTTGCAGCCGCTCTGGTTGTCGAGCCAGTGCACCGCGGTGCCGGCACGTGCCACCACGTGCAGCAGCGATTCCTGGCGGCGGATGCGCGCCTCGTCGTAATCGCGCCGGCCCACCGGCGCGAACATGCAGGGCACCGAGGTCTCGGTGTTGGTGCCGCAGGCGCGCACCTGCGGAAAGTTCACCACCGGCAGCTGCGCCAGCTGCGGTGTGGTGTTGCGGCTGTAGCCCGACAGCCCCCAGTTCGCCGCGCGCGCCGTTTCGCCGAGCACCAGCACCACCACCCGCGGGCGCGTGGCGCCGGCCCACGTGGGCCCGGGCCGGGCGTCGGTGCCTATGGGCTGGCGCGGGCCCTGGGCCTGCTTGGTTTCGGCGGCCACCACGGCGCCGGCCGACCACAGGAAGTTGGCCGGTGTGATGAGGTAGCGCAATTCCTTGTGATTGCGCATCAGCGATGAGAAGGGCTGGAAGACGGCCAGCACCGCGGCCACCGCCAGCCCCAGCGCCAGGGCCAGCAGGGCCAGCCGGCGCCACGCGGCCGACAGCAGCGGGTGGCGCGCTTGCGCCGGGGCCAGGCGCACGCGCCACAGCAGCCACAGCGGCAGGCCGGCGTACAGCACCACGTGCAGCAGCAGCGCGGGCGTGAGCAACTCGCCGGCTTCGGTGGTGTCGGTGCGCAGCGCGTTGCGCAGCATGGTGGGGTCGAGGTAGATGCCGTAGGCACTGATGAAGTGCGAAGCCGCCGCCGTGCCCAGCAGCAGCAGCGCCAGCACGGGCTTGACCGTCCAGCGTGTGCACACCAGCCCGAGCAGCAGCACATGCACGGCGAAGACCATCACCGCCAGCGCCGCGCCCAGCGCCCAGGCCGAGGCATCGCCCAGGTTGCGACCCTCCAGCGCCGCGGCGATGAAACCGCGGTTGGCCGTCACCAGCCAGTAGGCGCTGGCCAGCAGCACCAGGCGGTTGACGCTCCAGCCGCGGCGCTGCGCTGCGTGGGCATGCACCATGGGCAGCGTGTTTCCGGCGGCGCGGCCGGGTTCGGACAAGCGGGTGAAACGTTGGAGCAGGGCGTAGGTGCGGGGCATGACGCCGATGAAACCGCCGCCCGATGAAGCCAGGCTGAAGACCGCAGGCGCGGCGTGCTTCAGGCTGGCTTCATCTGCGCCGCGCACTGTGCGGCCCGGGCCCGGCTGCGGGCTTGCTGCCCCTTTTGCGGGCTCTCCGCCCCCATCGGCCCAACAGGCCCCACGCGACGCCCTCTGCCCCATGCGCCTGCTGCTGCTCGAAGACGACCGCATCCTCGGAGAAGGCCTGCGCGCCTACCTGGCGACCGAGGGCCACCTCGTCGACTGGGTCCAGCGCGTGGGCGAAGCGGCGCCGCTGCGCAACGAGCCCTACGACGCGCTGCTCGTCGACTGGCAGCTGCCCGACGGCTCGGGCCTGGACTGGGTGCGTTCGCTGCGCGCCCACGGCGTGAGCACGCCGGTACTGGTGCTCACCGCGCGCGACCTGCTCATCGACCGTGTGCGCGGGCTCGACGCCGGTGCCGACGACTACCTGGTCAAACCCTTCGACCCCGAAGAGCTGGCGGCCCGGCTGCGTGTCATCCAGCGCCGTGCCGCGGGCGCCACCGCCGCGCGGCTGAAGCTCGGCACGGTGGAGGTCGACCTGGCGCGCCGCCAGACCTGGGCGGAGGGCCGGCCGGTGGAGCTGACCGCGCGCGAGTGGGCGCTGGTGGAGGCGCTGGCGCTGCGTGCCGGGCGTTTCGTCTCCAAGCCCGATCTCGAAGCGCTGGTGCTCGGTCTTGATGGCGAAGTGGCCAGCAACGCGCTGGAAGTTCACATCTCCAGCATCCGCCGCAAGCTCGGCCGCGAGTTCGTGGAAACCTCGCGCGGCGTGGGCTACCGGGTCGGCGCATGAAGCGGCTGCCCACCATCCGCGGCCGGCTCTCGTCGGCGCTCATCGGCATCTCGGTCGTGTGGGGCGTGGCGGTGTCGGCCGTGGTCTGGGGCACGGTGCAGCACGAGGTCGACGAGCTGATGGACACCACGCTGCAGGAATCGGCCGAAATCGTCTACGGCCTGCTGATCCTGAGCGCAGAGCACCTGGACGTGGCGCCCGGCGCGTCCTTGCCCGCGCCGCCCCACGTGGAGCACCTGATCTGGCAGGTGGTGGACGCGCAAGGCCAGGTGGTGCTGCGCTCCCACACCGCCCCGGCGCAGGCCCTGGTGGCCGCACGCAGCAGTGGCTGGTTCAACGCCGGGGGCCAGTGGCGCGTGTACGCGCTGGGCTTCGGCCCGGCCGGGCGCATGCTGTACGTGGCCCAGCCCACTGCCGAGCGGCGCGAGGCCCGCCTGGAGGTGGCCGAGTTCACCGCCGGCGGTGCGCTGCTGGTGGGCCTGCTGTGCGCGCTGTGGCTGCGTTCGCGCGTGCGCCGCGAGCTCGAACCCATCCATCGTTTGTCTGGCGCGGTGGCCGCTTACGACCCCATGGCCGGCGCCGGCGCGCTGGACGCACCGCAGCGCGAGGAACTGGTGCCCATGCACCGCGCCATCGTCGAGCTGGGCCAGCGCCTGGCGCGGCGCATCGCCAACGAGCGTGCTTTTTCGGCCCATGCCGCGCACGCGCTGCGCACGCCGCTGGCCGGCATGGTGATGCAGCTGGCGGTGGCACAGCGCCGCGCCACGCCCGAAACCCGCGCCCAGCTCGACAACACCCGTGAAGCCGCCGACCGCCTGCAGCGCGTGGTGACGGCGCTGCTCACGATGTTCCGCAGCGGCAGCGAGCCGCGCTGGCAGCGGGTGTCGCTGCCCGGGCTGCTGACCTACCTGCGCTTCGGTCACATGGAGGTGGCCGCGGCGTCGGGCGAGATCGATGCCGACCCCGACCTGCTGGCCGCCGCTTTGATGAACCTGCTCGACAACTCGGCCCGCCATGGCGCCCGCAGCGCGCAGGTGCACCTGCTGGCCCCAGGCCCGGCCGGCGGTCTGCGCATCTGCGACGACGGCGAAGGCCTCACACCCGAGCGGCGCGCCGAGCTGCAGGCCGCGCTGGACAGCCAGGACTACGAAGGCCGCACCGGCCTGGGTCTGATGCTGGCCGACCTGGTGGCGCGCGCCCACGGCGGCCGCCTGCAACTGCTGGCGGGCGGCAGCGGCTGCTGCATCGATCTTCATCTGGGGCCGCGCCCGGCCCCGCGCCCTGAAAGCTGAACATGCCCCTGCCACCGCCCCCGGTCGACGAAGCCGCCGCCGGCGCCACACCCGCTGCTGCGGCCTACAAGAGCGGGCCCGGCCTCGGCCGTGTCTGGCGTGCCTGCGGCTACTCGCTGGCCGGCCTGCGCGCGGCCTGGCGCTTTGAGGCTGCCTTTCGGCAGGAGTTGGCCTTGGGTCTGCCGCTGCTGGCCTGCGCGTGGTGGCTGGCCCCCACGCGGCTGCAGGCCTTGCTGCTGTGCCTGGCGGTGGTGGCGGTGTGGGTGGTCGAGCTGCTGAACTCCGCGCTCGAAGCCCTGGCCGATGCGGTGAGCCTGGACGAACACCCGCTGATCAAACGTGCCAAGGACATCGCCAGCGCCGCCGTGATGGCCACGCTGGGCGCGGCGGCCCTGGTCTGGCTGGTGGTGCTGTGGCCCTGAGCCGGGCGCTGCGGATGCCGGCGCCGGGCTCGGGGGAGGGGGGGGTCAAGGCCCCGTTTCGGGCCACAGGTCGCCGGCCTCCAGGGCCAGCAAGGCCCGCGCGGCCAGGTCGTCCATGGCGGCGTTGACGGCCACCAGGCCCTGCTCCTTGGCCAGGCGGCGCGCCGCCAGCACATCGGCCAGGCTGCCTTCGCCCAGGGCGTAACCCTGGGCCAGGCGGTCGGCCACGGTGTCGAGCTGGCGCTGGGCCAGGCGCGCCTGCTGCCAGCTGGCGCGTGCGGCCTGGGCCTGGGCGTGGCGGCGCAGGGCCTCGGCCTGCCAGGCCGCGGCGCTGTCGTCGGCCTGCAGTTCGGCCGCTGCGGCACGCAGGGCCGTGGCTTCGGCGCCTGCGCGGCGGTACTCGCCGCCGAAGGGCAGGCTCAGCACGAAGCCCACGGTCTGCTCCTGGCCCTGGCGCGCGCGGCCCCAGCGCAGGCCCAGCGTGGGGTCGGGGCGCTGCTCCAGGCGTTCGGCGCGGGCCTGGGCCTGCAACGCCTCGGCCTCGCGGCGGCGCGTGGCGAGCTCCGGGCTGCGCTGGCGCGCGGCGTTCAGCCAGGCCTCCAGCGCGGGCAGGGCGCCGGCGCTCGCGGGGTCTGGGGCGGTCGGCACGACCGCGGGCTTGTCACCCGCCGGCGCCAGCAACCCGGGGTAACGGCGGCCCAGGAACTCACGCGCGGCGGCGGCGCGCGCCAGGGCCGCAGCGGCCTGGGCCTGCGCCTGTTCCAGCGCCATGGCGGCCTGCAGGTGTTCGATCTCGGCCGCGTCGCCCAGGCGCTGGCGGCGGCCCACGGCCTGCGCCTGCGCCTGCATCAGCGCGGCCTGGCCCTGCCAGAGCGCGGCGGTGTGCTGCTCACGCTGCCAGTCGACCAGGGCCCGCAGCAGCGCGGCGGCCTGCTCGCGCGCCAGCAGCCGGCCTTGGGTCTCGGCCAGCGCCACGCGGGCCTGCGCAGCACGGGTCTGGGCCTCGGCCTTGCCAGGCAGGCGCAGCGCACGCTCGATGCCGAGCTCCCAGTCGGTGGAGCGTGCGGCCGGCGGGCCGGCGTCGGCCACACGGGCCACGCTGGTGGTGGCCACCCACTCGGCGCTGCCCGCCCGTGCCTGACGCAGGCCGGCCTGTTCGGCCGCCACCAGGCGGCCGGCAGACTGCTGTGCCGCGCTGCCCTGCAGCAGCGGCGCCACGGCCAGGGCCGGGGCGAGGCCGAGCTCGGCCTGCAGCGGGGCTGGGGCCTGCGCAAAAGCCAGGCCCGTGCCCAGCAGCGCGGCCGCGGCGGCGGCCCTCGGGTTCAAGTGCCAGCGTTTCATGCTGCGGCCTCCGCAGCCAGGGTGTCGAAATGCTCGAACGACTCCACCGGCAGCACCCAGTAGCCGCCATCGACGCCACGCATCAAGGGCCGCACACCGGCCAGCAGCGGCGCCAGCCGATCGCGCGGCAACAGCAGCTTGAACTCCACGCGGGCGGCGCAGCCCTGCACACGTTCGTCGTTTTCGGTCAGGCGCACCAGCGGGCCGCGTGCGGCCACGCGGTGCACGCTGAACTCGGTGCTGCCGTCGTCGTGGCCGAGCAGCCAGTCGACGAGGCGGCTTTCCAGGGCTGCGGGCAGCAGCAGGGTCAGGCAAACCTGTGGGGTGGGGGTGTTCATCATGGGGCCAGCTTCGGCAGGGGCGCAGCCAGGGCCGCGGGTGCGGGTGCGGCGCCAAAACGTTGAAAGAGCATCGGCAGCAGCAGCAGCGTGAGCACGGTGGACGAGACCAGCCCGCCGATGACGACGATGGCCAGCGGGCGCTGGATCTCCGAACCCGGCCCGCTGGCAAACAGCAACGGCACCAGGCCGCCACCGCTGATGGCTGCCGTCATCAGCACCGGGCGCAGGCGGCGCCGCGCGCCTTCCACCACCACCTCGGCCAGGGCCATGCCCTGTTCGAGCAGCTGGTTGAAGTGGCTGACCATCACCACGCCATTGAGCACGGCAATGCCCAGCAGCGCGATGAAGCCCACCGAGGCCGGCACCGAGAGGTATTCGCCCGAGACCGCCAGCGCCGCCACGCCGCCGATCAGCGCCAGCGGCACGTTGGCCAGCACCAGCGCGGCCTGGCGCACGCTGCCGAAGGTGGAGAAGAGCACGAAGAAGATCATCGCCATCGACACCGGCACCACCAGCGCCAGCCGGCTGGCGGCGCGCTGCTGGTTCTCGAACTGCCCGCCCCAGACCACGCTGTAGCCCGCGGGCAGCTTCACACCGCTGGCCACCGCGGCACGCGCTTCGTCGACGAAGCCCACGAGGTCGCGGCCGCGCACATTGCTCTGCACCACGACATAGCGCTGGGCCTGCTCGCGGTCGACCTTGACCGGCCCGTCCACGCGTTCGATGCGCGCCACGTCCCGCAAGGGCACGCTGGTGCTGCCGTCGCCGATGGCGATGCGCAGGGCCTCGAAATCGGCCGGCGAGGCGCGCAGCGCTTCGCTGCCGCGGATGACCAGCGGCGTGCGCCGGCCGGGCTCGTGCACCACGCTCACGGTCTGGCCTTCCACCCAGCGCCGCAGGTCGGCCTGGATGCGCTCGGCGTCCAGGCCCAGGCGGCCGGCGGCCAGGCGGTCGATGCGCACCTGCAGGTATTGCACGCCGTCGTTGCGCACGGTCAGCGTGTCGCTGGCGCCGGCCAGCTTGCCGACCGCCGTTTCTATCTCCGCCGCCAGGCGGCCGAGTTCGTTCAGGTCGGGGCCGTAGACCTTGATGGCCACGTCGCCGCGCACGCCGGTGAGCATCTCCGACACGCGCATGTCGATGGGCTGGGTGAAGCTGGGCTCCACGCCCGGAAATCGCTCCATCACACGGCGCAGCTGGTCGGTGAGCCATTCCTTGTCGGGCTGGCGCCACTCGCTGCGTGGTTTCAGCACGAGGAAGCTGTCGGTCTGGTTCAGGCCCATCGGGTCCAGGCCCAGCTCGTCGGCGCCGCTGCGCGCCACCACGCTGGCCACTTCGGGCACCTCGGCCAGCACCGCCTGCTGCACCCGCAGGTCGAGCGCCACCGTGCCGTCCAGGCCGATGGAGGGCAGCTTTTCCAGCTGCATGATGATGTCGCCCTCGTCCATGGTGGGCATGAAAGACTTGCCCACCACCGTGAACAGCGCGGCCGCCGCCACCAGCGCCACGCCGGCACCGGCGAACATCAGCTTCTCGTGGCGCATGGCCGCGGCCAGCAGCCGGGCATAGATGCGGTTGAGGTGGCGCACCAGCCAGGGTTCGTGCGCCGGGCCCACCTTCAGCAGCCAAGAGGCCAGCACCGGCACGATGGTCAGCGAGAGCAGCAGCGAGATCACCAGCGCAAACACGATGGTGAGTGCCACGGGCGCGAAGAGCTTGCCTTCCAGCCCCTCCAGGCTGAGCAGCGGCAGGAAGACGATGACGATGATGGCGATGCCCGAGGTCACCGGCGTGGCCACTTCGCAGGCCGCCCGCCACACCAGGTGCAGCGGCGACAGGCGCTGTGCCTGCGGGCTGGTGAGCGCGGTCTCGATGTTCTCCACCACCACCACCGCGCCGTCCACCAGCATGCCGATGGCGATGGCCAGCCCGCCCAGGCTCATGAGGTTGGCCGAGAGGCCGAACTGCCGCATCAGCACGAAAGTGCCCAGCGCCGACAGCGGCAGCATCACCGCCACCACCACCGCCGCACGCAGGTTGCCCAGGAAGGCCAGCAGCAGCAGCACCACCAGCACCACGGCTTCCATCAAGGCCTTGCCGACGGTGCTGACGGCGCGGTCGACGAGATCGCTGCGGTCGTAGAAGGCCACCACTTTCAGGCCCGCGGGCAGGCCGGGGGCCAGCTCGGCCAGGCGCTGCTTGACGCGCGCCACCACCTCGCGGGCGTTGGCCCCGCGCAGGCCCAGCACCAGGCCTTGCACGGCCTCGCCTTCGCCGTTGCGCGTGACGGCGCCGTAGCGCGTGAGTTCGCCGTGGCGCAGCTCGGCCACGTCGCGCACCAGCACCACCTGCCCGGCGTTGGCCTTCAGCACGGTGGCGCCCACGTCCTCCAGCGTCTGCATGGCGCCTTCGGCGCGCACGATGAGCGCTTCATCGCCGCTGCGCAGGCGGCCGGCGCCGTCGTTGCGGTTGGCCGCCACCAGGGCCTGTTCCAGCTGCGCCAGCGTGACACCGCGCGCGGCCAGGGCCGCGGGGTCGGGCGCCACCTCGAAGCTGCGCACGCGGCCCCCGAGGCTGTTGACATCGGCCACACCGGGCAGGGTGCGCAGCGCCGGGCGTATCACCCAGTCGAGCACACGCCGGCGCTCTTCCAGGCTCTGCGGCCCTTCCAGCGTGAACATGAACATCTCGCCCAGCGGCGTGGTGATGGGGGCCAGGCCGCCGGTGGTGCCGGGCGGCAGATCGCCCATCACCCCGCCCAGGCGTTCGGCCACCTGCTGGCGCGCCCAGTAGACGTCGGTGCCGTCTTCGAAATCGAGCGTGATGTCGGCCAGGGCGTACTTCGAGGTGCTGCGCAACATCTTCTGCCGCGCGATGCCCAGCAGCTCTTGTTCGATGGGGCTGGTGATGCGCGCTTCCACCTCCTCGGGCGTCATGCCCGGGGCTTTCAGGATCAGCTTGACCTGGGTGGTCGAGACATCGGGGAAGGCGTCGATGGGCAGGCCGAGATAGGCCCAGGCGCCGCCGGCCACCAGCAAGGCCGTGAGGATGAGCATCAGCAGGCGCTGGCGCAGCGAAAACGAGATCAGGTGCTTGAGCATGGGGGCCGTGGAAGCGGAAGGGGGCCGGTGGGGTGGTGCAGGTCCAGGGCGCGGGGTCAGGGCGTGGAGTCAGGGCGCGGCGGCGGCCATCGCGGCCTTCAGCGAGGCCACGCCCGCACTCACCACGGTGCTGCCGGCCGGCAGCCCGCGCACCACGGCCTGGCCGCCGTGCTGGCCCAGCACCTGCACCGGCGTGATGCGGTAGCGCCCCGGTGCGCCGGCCACGAACAGCGCCGGCTGGCCGCCGGCCGTGGTGAGCGCGGTGCTGGGCACCTGGCTGGCGCCGGCCGCCGTGCGTTCATGCAGGGCCTCGACGGCCTGGCCCACGCGCAGCCCGGCCGTGGAGCCGAACTCGGCGCGCACCAGCACGGTTTGCGTGGCCGCCTGCACGGCCTGGCCGATGCTGAGCACACGGCCGCTGGCGGCGCTGCCCGCCACCTTGACGGTGTCGCCCAGGCGCAGCTGCTCGAGCTCGCGCACCGGCACCTGCATTTCCACCCATAGCCGCGTCACGCTGCCCAGGCGCAGCAGCGGCGCGGCGGCGTCCACCCGTTCGCCGACGCTGGCCAGGCGTTCGAAGACCACGCCGCTGATCGGTGCGCGCAGCTGCAGCATGCCGCTGCCGGGCTGCAGGCCGGCGTCGGCCATGGCGCGGCGGCGTTCGTCGTGCATCAAGGTGGCCTGCTGGGCCGCAGCGCGGCTGGCCTCCAGGCGCGAGATGGCGATCAGGCCTTCGCGGTGCAGCGCCTCGTCGCGCTGCAGCGTGGCGGCCGCCAGCTGCTGCTGGCTGGCGGCGGTGTGGGCTTCACGCTGCAGTTCATGGGCCTGCGGGCTGCGCAGCACGGCCAACACCTGGCCCACACGCACGGTGTCGCCGGCACTCACCCGAAGCTCGGCCACCAGCCCGGCCAGCGGCGCCGCCACCACCTGCTGCTGGCCGCTGGGCAACACCACCTGGGCCGGGTAACGCGCCACCACCGCGGCGGCCGCGCTGGCCTTCACCTGCTGCACGCCCAGGGCCTGCGCCTGCTCGGGGCGGATTTCGAGGCCGGCATTTGCGGGCGCATTCGCGGCGGCAGCGGCCGGCGCCGCCGGCAGCAGCCCGGCGCAGAAGAGGGCCACCGCCAGGGCCGCCGCTGCGGCGAGCTTTGTGTGGGTGGGCGCCGTGCGGCGGCGGATCGGGGCAAGGGCAGGGCAAGACATGGGGCAAGACATGGGGCAAGACATCGGGCAGGGCTCTCGGCAGGGGCCCCGCGGGGGGCGTTGGCCTGCATGCTGGCGGCGCAAGCTGAAGCCGAGGTGAACCTCGTCCCGCGGCCGTGCCCGGCCTACACTGGCAGCCCGAAAACAGACATCCGGGTGGCGCGGCGCCGAGGCCGCCGACGGCAGGAGCAAGCGTGAACCTCTACCCCCATCGCCCCTGGCGCCATCTGAGCCTGACCGCGGCCGCGGCCTTGTTGTCGGCTTGTGTGGTGGTGCCGCAGACGCGCGAGGTCTACGACGCCGAATGCAAGGTCATGAAACGCCAGATGACGCTGCAGACGGCGCAGCTCGGCGGTTTCCAGAGTTGCGGCGACGACGCCTGCAAGGCCTTGCTGGTGGCCGCCGGTGCGGTGACGGCGGCTTCGGCCGTGGTCTCGGGCAGCGTGGCGCTGGTGGGCAACATGCTGTTCTGGTTCGAGCGCCAGGGCAGCTGTGCACGGGCCTTGGCGCCGGCCGCTGCCGCGCCTGCGGCCACGGCCGGGCCGATGGCGGCGCCGCAGTCCGAGGCTGCGGCCTCGGCGCCCGGCATGCCGAACTGAGCGCGGGCTGCCGCTCAGCCCACGCTGCCGGCCAGCAGCACGATCAAGGCCCCGGCACCGCCTTGCGGGCCGCTGGCCTGCGCAAATGCGATGACCTCGTTGCGCTGGCCCAGCCAACGTTGCACCTTGCCCTTGAGCACCGGCTGGCGGCCGGGTGAGCCGTGGCCCTTGCCGTGCACCACCCGCAGGCAGCGGTGGCCGCGCAGCACCGCCGTGCGCACGAAGGCCGAGAGCGTTTCGCGCGCTTCTTCGCGGCGCAGGCCGTGCAGGTCGAGCTCGGCCTGGATGGCCCAGTGCCCGCGCCGCAGCCGCGTCACGACATCGGGCCCCACGCCGCTGCGGCGGAAGCTCAGGCCGTCGTCGGTGAGCAGCAGTGATTCGATGTCCACCTCGTCGGACAGCGCCTCTTTCAGCGCGGCCTGTTCGTCCAGCAGGCGCTGGCGCGGCTCGGGCGATGGGCGGGGCAGGGTGGTGGGGGCCAGGTCGGTGGGCGGCAGCGGTGTCACCGGGCCCACGGCGTCGGCGAACAGCCGGCGCGCGCGCTCGGCGGCCAGGCGGGCGGCTTTTTCCTGCGCCGCGCGTTCGGCGGCCAGGCGCTCGCGTTCGCGCAGCGCGGCGCGCACGTCGTTCAGCGCTTCCAGGCCGCGGCGGCGGGCCATCGTTTTCCCATCCGCCGTCACACCAGCCCCCGCTCGGCCATCGAGACCACCTGCCCACGCCCCACGACCACGTGGTCGAGCACACGCACATCCACCAGCTGCAGCGCGCTTTTCAGCGTCTGCGTGAGGTACTCGTCGGCGCGCGAGGGCTCGGCCACGCCCGAGGGGTGGTTGTGGGCCAGCACCACGGCGCCGGCGTTGAGCTGCAGCGCACGCTTGACCACCTCGCGCGGGTAGACGCTGGTCTGCGTGAGCGTGCCGCGGAAGAGCTCTTCCAGCTGCAGCAGGCGGTGCTGGGCGTCGAGAAAGAGCACCGAGAAAACCTCGTGCGGGCGGCCCGCGAGGTTCAGCGCCAGGTAGTCCTTCACGCGCGCCGGGCTGTCGAACACCGGCGCGGCGGCCAGCTGCTGGGCCAGCGCGCGGCGCGCCATCTCCATCACCGCCAGCAGCTCGGCGCGTTTGGCCGGGCCCAGGCCCTTGAGGCCCTTCAGCGTCGCGGGGCTGGCGTTCAGCAGGCCGGCGTAACCCTGGCACTGCACCAGCACATCGTCGGCCATGGCCACCACGTTGCGGCCCTGGTAGCCGGTGCGCAGCAGCAGGGCCAGCAGCTCGGCATCGCCCAGCGCAGCCGCACCGCGGGCGAGCAGTTTCTCGCGCGGGCGCTGGTCAGCGGGCAGGTGCTTCATGGGCGGGCCGGGTGGGGTGTGCCGGGGTCGGCGTGGGCGGGCGCCAGGGCGCGGCAGGGGTGAGGAGGGCGGCTCTTAGAATCTGCAGTCAGTCTATGCGAGGGGTGTGCTGTCGCGCCTCGCCCGGCGGCATGCCCCCAGAGGGCGGCACCCGCGCGCCTTACCCAACCACCCACCCACCCCCGGCCCCGCCTTGAACCTCGTCCAGCCCGGCTCTTTCCTGACCCTGCACTACCGCCTGTCGGGCCCCGACGGCGCCACCGTGGTCAACACCTTCGACGACAAGCCCGCCACGCTGTCGTTGGGCACAGGCCAGCTCGCGCCGGCGATAGAGGAGCGCCTGCTCGGCCTGGCCGAGGGCGCACACACGCAGTTCGAGCTGCCGGCCGGCGCTGCCTTCGGCGCGCGCAACCCCGAGATGCTGCAGCGTGTGAAGCTGAGCCTGCTGCACCAGCTGGGCGAGCCCGATGCCGAGTACCAGGTGGGCGATGTGGTGGAGTTCCCCACGCCCGACGGCCAGGGCAGTTATGCCGGCGTCGTGCGCGAGACCGGCAGCACGGGCGCTGAGCCCTGGCTGCTGTTTGATTTCAACCACCCGCTCGCCGGCCAGCCCGTGCGCTTCGAGGTGCAACTGCTGGGGGTGCTGTGATCACCGACAAAAACGGCGAAGTGCTGCTGGCCGAACCGCGCGGCTTCTGCGCGGGCGTGGACCGTGCCATCGAGATCGTCGAACGTGCGCTGCTGAAGTTCGGTCGCCCGATCTACGTCCGCCACGAGATCGTGCACAACACCTACGTGGTGAACGACCTCAAGGCCAAGGGCGCCATCTTCATCGAAGACCTGGCCGACGTGCCGCCCGGCGCCACGCTGGTGTTCAGCGCCCACGGCGTGAGCAAGGCCGTGCGCGTGGAGGCTGCGCAGCGCGGCTTCCAGGTGTTTGACGCCACCTGCCCGCTGGTGACCAAGGTGCACGTGGAAGTGGCCAAGCTCGCGAAAGAGGGCTTCGAGTTCATCATGATCGGCCACAAGGGCCACCCCGAGGTGGAAGGCACCATGGGCCAGCTCAGCGAGGGCATCTACCTCGTGGAAGACGTGCCCGATGTCGTGAAGGTGCAGCCGCGCGGCGACAAGCTCGCCGTGGTGACGCAGACCACGCTGAGCGTGGACGACGCGGCGGCCATCCTGGCCGAGGTGAAGCGCCTCTTCCCGCACGTGCGTGAGCCCAAGAAGCAGGACATCTGCTACGCCACGCAGAACCGGCAAGACGCCGTGAAGGTGCTGGCGCCGAAGGTGGACGTCGTCATCGTGGTAGGCAGCCCCACCAGCAGCAACAGCAACCGCTTGCGTGAACTGGCCGAGCGCCTGGGCACCGAGGCGCACATGGTCGAAGGCGCGCAAGACCTGCAGGAAGCCTGGTTCGTGAACCGCCAGCGTGTGGGCCTGACGGCCGGTGCCAGCGCGCCCGATGTGCTGGTGCAGGCCGTCATCGACCGCCTGCGCGAGTTCGGCGCCACCAGCATCCGCAACATGGACGGCGTGGTGGAAGACGTGCACTTCCCGCTGCCGCGCGGGCTGGGCCACCGCAGCATGGCGGAGATCCCGGTTTCCCGATCCTGACGGCCGCCGCTGCCTTGCCCCTGGCATGACAACGGCGCCCCGCAGGCGCCGTTTTCTCGTGCCGAACCTCCTGCCGATAGACACCCGCATCCAAGGACACCGCCATGCTCGACCCCAACCTGCTGCGCCGCGAGCTCGACACCGTGGTGGCGCAACTGCAGCGCCGCAAGAACCCCCAGCCCTACCTCGACGTGGCGCGCTACAGCGCGCTGGAAGCCGAGCGCAAGGCCATCCAGACCGAAACCGAACAGCTGCAGGCCCAGCGCAACGCCGCCAGCAAGCAGATCGGCATGCGCAAGGGCAAGGGCGAAGACACCACGGCGCTGATGGCCGAGGTGGCCGGCATCGCCGACCGCCTGAAGGCCGGCGCCGAGCGGCTCGATCAGCTGCAGGCCGAACTGCTGGCGCTGCAGCAGGGCCTGCCCAACCTGCCGCAAGCCGACGTGCCCGAGGGCGCCGATGAACACGGCAACGTCGAGCAGCGCCGCTGGGGCAACCCCGGCAGCTACGACTTCACGCCGCGCGACCATGTCGACATCGGTGCCGCGCTGGGCATGGATTTCGAGACCGGCGCGCTGCTCAGCGGCAGCCGCTTCACCTTCCTGCGTGGGCCGATGGCGCGCCTGCACCGGGCCCTTGCGCAGTTCATGCTCGACAAGCAGACGCTGGAGCACGGCTACACCGAGTGCTACACGCCCTACATCGTCAACCGCGAGGTGCTGGAAGGCACGGGCCAGCTGCCCAAGTTCAAGGAAGACTTGTATGAGGTGTTGAACGGCGATGGCAATCGTGCCGCGGGCATTGGTGCCCTATTGCCGCAGCAGTACCTGATCCCGACCTCGGAGGTCACTCTCACCAACACCGTGCGCGAGCGCATCCTCGAAGCCGAGGCCCTGCCCATCAAGCTGACGGCGCACAGCCCCTGTTTCCGCAGCGAAGCGGGCAGCGCCGGGCGTGACACGCGCGGCTTGATCCGCCAGCACCAGTTCGACAAGGTGGAGATGGTGCAGGTCACCACGCCCGAGGCCAGCGCCGCGGC
This sequence comes from uncultured beta proteobacterium, assembly GCA_963788035.1. Classification (GTDB taxonomy): domain Bacteria; phylum Pseudomonadota; class Gammaproteobacteria; order Burkholderiales; family Burkholderiaceae_C; genus Rubrivivax. Next base: position 1,075,650 of record CAWBFC010000006.1, on the reverse strand, counting down.
GCTGGAGCAGATGGTGGGCCACGCCGAGGCCGTGCTGCAGGCGCTGGAGCTGCCCTACCGCGTGGTGCTGCTGTGCACCGGCGACATGGGCTTCGGCAGCCAGAAGACCTATGACCTGGAGGTGTGGCTGCCGGCGCAGAACACCTACCGCGAGATCAGCAGCTGCAGCAATTGCGGTGATTTCCAGGCGCGGCGCATGCAGGCGCGCTTCCGCAACGCGAGCGGCAAGACCGAGTTCGTGCACACCCTCAACGGCAGCGGCCTGGCCGTGGGCCGTGCGCTGGTGGCGGTGCTGGAGAACCACCAGCAGGCCGACGGCTCGGTGCGCATGCCGGCGGCGCTGCGCCCTTACATCGGCGGGGCCGAGGTCTTGCGCGCCGCCTGAGGCAGCAGTCAGGGGCGGGGCCTGCGCTAGAATGCGAGGCTTCGCTTGATGCGAGACCACCGGCCGGGGCTTGAGCACCGGCCCGGAACATCGGAGAGATGGCAGAGTGGTCGAATGCACCGGATTCGAAATCCGGCGTACTGGTCCTCCAGTACCGAGGGTTCGAATCCCTCTCTCTCCGCCAGTGATGCTGGGGCCGTCCGCCCACCGCCCCGCCGCTGCAGAATCCGCGTCCTGATGCGTGCTCTCGATACCGTTCCCCGCAGCTCACCGCCGGCCCTGGCCGTGGCGCTGGCCCTGTTGCTGCTGGGCGGCTGCGCCACGCGTGCGGTCGACGTGGCGCCCCTGCCGGCCAGCCCGGCCGAGTTCATCGGCTGGGACTGTGTGCGCATCGACGACGAGCGCGACACCGTGCAGCAGCGTGCCGCCGATGTGGCCTGGGCCGTGGACGAGCGTGCGGGCAACAACATCCTCGCGCTGGGCATGGGCGTGGCGGTGTTCTGGCCCGCGATGCTGGCCTTGCGGCCCGAGGGCCTGGAACACGCCGAGCTGGCGCGCCTGAAGGGCCGTTTCGAAGCCCTGGAAACGGCCGCGCGCCAGAAAAACTGCCCACCGCCGGGCATCGACCTGCCGGCCGCCCGCGTGGCGGCATTGCCGCTGGCCTTGGGTGAGCGCGTGGTGTACGAAGAGCGCTCGCGTGCGCGCGGCCCGGCGACCGAATGGTCGCTGCAGGTCGGCGCCCTGCGCCGCACCGAGATCGAGTACCGCCGCGGCCCTGCCACGCCGGCGGCCCTGGGTGGCCCGCCTGCCGGCACCTGGCTGCAAGACCGCGCCGGCAACATCACGCAGGCGCCCGACGGCGCTCTGAGCTGGCCGCGCCTGCTGCGCGGCGAGCTCACGCTGGGCGCAGTCACCGCCGGCGAGATGCGCGTGGCCGGTGATGCGCTGACGCGTGCGCGGCTGCGCGGCCAGGTGGTGGCCGTGGGGCCGCAGACCGTGGCCGGGCGGCGTTTTGACGTCATCGTGCTTGAGCTTTTCGGCGATGCGCAGCGCGGCGACACGACCACGCGCGTGGACGGCGCCATGGTGGTCGATCGCGCCAGCGGCCTGCTGCTGCGCCTGGATCTGCGCAGCGCCATCAGCGAGTTCTCGTTGCAGCGGCGCCTGCTGCGCGTGGAAGCCGCGGCACCGGCCGGCGGCGACTGAAGGCCTGCTGGGCGGCCTGCCGCGCAGGACACACATCTTTACCGGCCCCGCACAGCCGCGATACGGCCGGCCGCCACAGTCCATCCCATCGACAACCCCTCAGGATGACGCTGATGAACACCCGCTCCACCGCTGCCGCCTTCACCACCCGCCCGGCCTTGCGCCTGATGGGCGTCACCGTGCTGCTGGCCCTGGCCGCAGCCACCGCGCAGACTGCACAAGCCCAGCCCGCCGGCGAGCCGCACGGCCCGCGCCATGGCATGCGCCACGGCGGCCCTGACATGGCCATGGACAGCCCGCGCATGGTCGAACGCATGCTCGATGCCGTGAGCGCCAGCGCCGAACAGCGCGCGCAGATCAAGCAGCTCACCGATGCGGCGCGCGCCGATATGAAGGCGCAGCACGATTCCGGCCGCCAGCTGCGCGAACAGAGTGCCGCGCTCTTCGCCCAGCCCACGGTGGATGCGCGTGCCGCCGAGGCGCTGCGCCAGCAGATGCTGGCCCGCCACGACCAGGCCAGCAAGCGCCAGCTGCAGCTGATGCTGGACATCAGCCGCGTGCTCACGCCCGAACAGCGCAAGCTGCTGGCCGACCGCATGGTGCAGCGCCGCGCGATGATGGAGAAGCACCACGGTGCCAAGGGCGAGAAGGGTGAACGCGGCCAGCGGCCGGCGTCCACCGCCAAGCCGCAGACCTGAGGCCGGCCTTCGCGGCCCGTGCTGCGGGCCGCAGGCGCTATGCTGAAGCGCCGCCTGAGACCCGCTCAGCGGCGCTTTTCTTCCGCCACCCTGCGCCAGCGCCCCCGGGCGCCGGCCCGCCCTGCCGATGAGCCGCTTGCTCCTGATCGACGACGACGCCCGCCTCACCGACATGGTGGGCGGCTACCTGCGCCAGAACGGCTACGAGGTCGAGACCGCCGGCTCGCTGGCCGCCGGCCGCGAGCGGCTGAAGCACACCCCGCCCGACGCGCTGCTGCTCGACCTGATGCTGCCCGACGGCGATGGCCTCGACTTCACGCGCGAGTTGCGCAGCGACGCACGCACCCGCCGCCTGCCGCTGTTGATGTTGACCGCGCGCGGCGAGCCCATGGACCGCATCGTCGGCCTGGAGCTCGGCGCCGACGACTACCTGCCCAAGCCCTTCGAGCCGCGTGAACTGCTGGCGCGTGTGAAGGCCTTGCTGCGCCGCGCCGCGCCCGAGGCGGGCGACGACGAGGTGCTGCGTTTCGGCCGGCTGGAGGTTGACCTCGGCGCGCGCCAGGCGCGCCTGGCCGGCCAGCCCTGCGACCTGACCAGCCACCAGTTCGAGCTGCTGACGGTGCTGGCGCGCAGCCCCGGGCGTGTGCTCACGCGCGACCAGATCATGGATGCGCTCAAGGGCCACCCGCTGGAGGCCTTCGACCGCAGCATCGACGTGCACATCTCGCGCATCCGCGCGCTCATCGAAGACGACCCCAAGAACCCCAAGCGCGTGCTCACCGTGCGCGGCGCGGGCTATGTCTTCGCGAAGAAGCAGGACAGCGAGGCTTGAAGCGTGCCGTTGCTCCGCCTGTGCCGGCGGCCGTGCCGGCTGCCCGCTCGATGAGCGCCGCGGGGCGCTGAGATGGGCTCGCTCTACGTCCGCATCTACCTCACGGTGCTGGCCGTGCTGGCGCTGTTCGCCGGCATCTCGGGCTGGGTCGTGCAGCGGCACCTCGACGGGCAGCGCGAAGAGCAGCGCCAGGTGATGCAGAGCGCGGTGCGTGAACGTGCCGAGGCCTGGGGCGAACTGCTGCAGCGTGCGCTGCCCCCGCCCGAGGCCTCGCCCGAAGCGCAGACCGAAGCGCTGCGCGAGTGGTCGCAGCGCCTGCGCCTGCCCATGGCGCTGGACGACGCGCAAGGCCGGCGCATCGGCGCCTCTGACAGCTACCTGCGCCGCGAAGCCGAAGGCCCGGGCCCCCTGGGCCCGCGTGTGCAGCCGCTGCGCCTGGACGACGGGCGCACGCTGTGGGTGCCGCGCGTGGCCGCGCTGGGCGCCTTGCGTGGCAACGCCCCGCGCCCGCCGGGCGAGGCACGGCCGGCCGAGCGCTGGCTGCCGTGGTCGCTGCCCTGGGTGGCGGCGGGCAGCAGCGCCGGGGGCTGGAGCCTGCTCGTTTTCCTGCTCGTGCTGTTTCTCGCCGTGGGCGCCGGGGCCTGGCCGGTGGTGCGCCGCCTGACGCGCCGGCTCGAAGCCTTGAAGCAGGGTGTGGAGGCCTTCGGCGCCGGCGCCTTGCACCAGCGTGTGGCCGAAGACGGCCGCGACGAGGTGGCCGCCGTGGGCGCCAGCTTCAACCGCGCGGCCACGCGCATCGAGGCCCTGCTGCGTTCGCACCAGAGCCTGCTGGCCAACGCCAGCCACGAACTGCGTTCACCGCTGGCGCGCCTGAAGATGGCCGTGGCCATGCTGGAAGATGCCGCGCCGCCACAGCGCAGCGCACTGCGCCAGGAGATCGAGACCAACATCGGCGAGCTCGACGCGCTGGTGGAAGAGGTGCTGCTGGCCAGCCGCCTGGACGCCAGCGCCGTGCTCGACGTGCGCGAGCCGGTTGGCCTGCTCGGCCTGGCCGCCGAGGAAGCCGCGCGCGTGGGCGCGCAGGCGCAAGGCGATGACCTGACCGTGCCTGGCGACGAGCGCCTGCTGCGCCGCGCCTTGCGCAACCTGCTGGAGAACGCCCGCCGCTACGGCGGTGGCGACATCGAAGCCACCGTGGTGCGGCGCGCCGGCGGTGGCGCCGAACTGCGTGTGTGCGACCGCGGCCCGGGCGTGCCCGAGGCTTACCGCGAACGCATCTTCGAGGCCTTTTTTCGCCTGCCCGGCCATGCCGAGCGTGAAGGCGGCGTCGGCCTGGGCCTGAGCCTGGTGCGGCAAATCGCCGAACGCCACGGCGGCCGCGTGCGCTGTGAAGCGCGCGAAGGCGGTGGCAGCTGTTTTGTGCTGGCGCTGCCCGGGGATTCGAGCCCGTTAGTTCGCTGACGGGCGCTGACGGGCGCTGGCGGCCCGGCACAGCCATATCAGCGGCGGGCGGCTTGCTCTCTTGGCTGCCGCAACACCCACCACATCAGCGCGCTGAGTGCCACGCCGGCCACCACCAGCCCGGCCGTGGCGGCCACCCAGTAGCCGGGCGCCCCCTGCAGCGCGGCCGGCACGCGGCCGCTGACGTTGAAGGCCAGCTGGTAGCCGCCGCCCAGGCCCACGCCCCACAGCGCGGCCACGTAGATGAGCACCGGCACCGTGGCGATCTTGTAGGCGCGCAGCACGAAAGCAGCGATGGTCTGCGCCGCATCGGCCACGTGGAAGACGGCCAGCCAGGCCACCAGCGGCAGCGCAGCGGCCAGCACGGCGGTGTCTTGCGAGTACAGGCCCAGCACCGGCGCGCGCAGCACGTACACGGCCGCGCCCAGCACCGCCGCGATGGCGCAGCCCAGTGCCAGGCCGTGCCAGCCCAGGCGGCGCGCGTCGGCCGGGTCGCCGGCGCCGATGCGCTGCGCCACCAGCGTGCCGGTGGCATTGGCCAGGGCCAGCGGCATCATGAACAGCAGCGAGACCATGTTGACGACGATCTGGTGCCCGGCCACCGGCGTGGTGCCCAGCCGCGCGATGAAGATGGCCATGAAGGCGAAGCCCGTCACTTCCACCAGGATGGCCGCGCCCATGGGCAGGCCCAGGCGCAGCATGGCCAGCAGGCGCGCACGCTCGGGGCGGTGCAGGCCGCGGCCGGTGAGCGCGAAGCGCTGGTAATAGGGGTCGCGCCGCACCAGCCACAAGGCCGCCAGCGCCTGCGCCCACATCGCCACCGCGGTGGCGATGCCGCAGCCCGTCACGCCCAGCGCCGGCAGGCCGAGCGAAGGCACGCCGAAAACCAGCGCCGTGCTCAGCGGCACCTTCAGCGCCAGGCCGCCGAGCTGCAGCACCATCACCGCCTTGGGCCGCGACACCGCGGTGTTGAAGGCCCGGTACACCGTGAACAGCAGCGAAGCCGGCAGCGAAAACGCCAGCGCCAGCAGGTAACCGCGCACCTTCTCGCCCACCTCGGGGCTGGCCTGCGCCAGCGCCAGGAAGGGCGCCGGAAAGATCAGCAGCGTGCTGCCCAGCAGCGCCAGCGCGATGGCGATCCACAGCGCCTGGTGCACCTCGTGCCCGGCCTCGGCCTCGCGGCCGGCGCCGTGCAGCTGGCCGACGATGGGCGCCAGCGCCATCAGCACGCCCATGAAGCCGATGAACACGGTGATATAGGCCGCAGAGCCCACGGCCAGCGCGGCCAGGTCGTTGGCGCCGAAGCGGGCCACGAGCAGGGTGTCGATGGTGGCGAAGGCCAGCACCGAGACCTGGCCGATGAACACCGGCCAGGCCAGCGGCACGATGCGCTGCAGGCTGTGGGCCCAAGCGCCGGCGGCGCCCGCGCGGAGCGCGGTGGTCAAACGAAAGGCGCCGGGGGCGGCGCGAAGGCTTCGGCCGTCGGGTGGTCGGCGCCGGTGGCGCTGCGCGCACGCTCGGCATAACGGTTGAAACGCCAGGCCGTGCCTTCCATGGTGATGCGGCGCCAGACGCTGCGCTTCTCGCCCGGCGTGTAGGCCGGCCAGTGCTGCACCTCGTCGAAACTGCGGCCGCAGCCCTTGCAGGTTTCATCGCCCTGGCTGGTGCTGCAGATGGCGATGCAGGGCGCGTCGGGCGTGGTGATGTACCAGGCCAGCCAAGCCTCTTTGGCGCGGCGCGGCATGCTGGTTTCGTCACACAGCGTTTCGCGGTAGTACACCATCAGCGCGTACACCTCGGCCAGCGCACGCACCTCGGCGCAGGCGCTGATGCCGTCAGGCGACGGCGAGCGCTCTCGCCACCAGTTGATGGCGGCTTCGATGTCGGTGATGTGGATGCCGGCCATGGGGGTGCAGGGAAGGGGCGTGGAGTGTACCCACGCGCCTGCCGGCGTGCAGCGCGGGCCGGGCTCAGCCGGCGGCGGCGGGGGTGGGGGCGGGGGTGGGGGCGTAGCCGGCGGCCGTGAGGGCGGCCGCGAGCGTGGCCGGGGGCATGAGGCTGTGAATCTGCACGCTGTGGCTGGCGAGGTCGGCTTGCACTTGGGCCGCGGGGTCGGCGGCGAGCACGGCTTCGGTGATGCTGCGCACGCAGTGGCCGCAGGACATGGCAGGAATCTGGAAGGTGGTCATGGTTGGTTGCGCTCCGTGGGCTTGATGTGGGGCAGAAGGGCGCCAAGTCAAGCTGCCTATCATGCCCTTCGTCCCTGCGAGCGCCTGCTGTCCCCCTCATGAACACATCCACCCCGGCCGCTGCGGCGCCGCCCACCGTCGCGGGCCCCTTGCGTGAACTGCGTTTCGCGGTGGGCGGCATGAGTTGCGCCTCTTGCGTGGGCCGCGTCGAGAAAGTGGCGCTGGCCCAGCCCGGTGTGGCCGCGGCCAGCGTCAACCTCGCCAGCGAGGTGCTCACGGTCCAGGTCAAGCCCGGCTTCGACCCGCACATGCTGCAGGCGGCAGCCACCAAGGCCGGCTACCCGCTGGCCCTCAGCACGATGACGGTGGGCGTGGAAGGCATGAGCTGCGCCTCTTGCGTGGGCCGCGTGGAGAAGGCTTTGGCGCCACTGCCCGGCGTGCTGGGCGTGAGCGTGAACCTGGCCAGCGAAACGGCCACCGTCACGCTGGCCGCCGGCCCTGACGCGGCCGACCGCGCCGCGCTGGCCGCGGCGCTCAAGAGGGCCGGCTACAGCTTGCGCGCCCCGGCCGCTGGCGACGCTGCGTCAGCGGAGAGCGCCACCCCAGCGCGGCGCCTGACCGACGGCTGGCGCGTGGTCATCGCGGCGCTGCTGAGCGCGCCGCTGGTGCTGCCCATGCTGCTGCAGCCCGTCATGCCCGCCTTTGCGTCAGACAGGCACCTGATGCTGCCCGGCCTGTGGCAGCTGGCCCTGGCCGCACCGGTGCAGTTCTGGCTGGGTGCGCGTTTCTACCGTGCCGGCTGGGGCGCGCTGCGCGCCGGCACCGGCAACATGGACCTGTTGGTGGCCCTGGGCACCAGCGCCGCCTTCGGCCTGAGCCTGTGGCTGCTGGCGCAGGCCGGCTGGGGCGGCATGCCGCACCTGTACTTCGAAAGTTCAGCCGTCGTCATCACGCTGGTGCTGCTGGGCAAGTGGCTGGAAGCCCGCGCGCGGCGCCAGACCACCGCGGCCATTCGCGCGCTGCAGGCGCTGCGGCCCGAGACGGCGCGCGTGCGCCGGCTGGTTGACGGTGTTCAGGGTGATGTGGATGTGCCCTTGGCCGAGGTGCAGCCCGGCGACCTGGTGGTGGTGCGCCCCGGTGAACGTGTGGCCGTGGACGGTGTGGTGCTGGAAGGCGAGAGTGAACTCGACGAAGCGCTGATCAGCGGCGAGAGCCTGCCCGTGCCGCGCGGCCCCGGCAGCGCGGTGACGGGCGGTGCCGTCAATGGCAACGGCCTGCTGCTGCTGCGCACCACCGCGGTGGGCGCCGAGACCGTGCTCTCGCGCATCGTGCGGCTGGTGGAAGCGGCGCAGGCCGGCAAGGCGCCCATCCAGCGCACGGTGGACCGTGTCAGCGCCGTCTTCGTGCCGGTGGTGCTGGTTATCGCACTCATCACCTTGCTGGGTTGGGGTCTGGGCACAGGCGATTGGGAAAACGCGCTGATCAACGCTGTGGCCGTGCTCGTCATCGCCTGCCCTTGTGCCCTGGGCCTGGCCACGCCGGCCGCGCTGATGGCGGGCACGGGCGTCGCGGCGCAGCACGGCATCCTGATCAAGGACGCGCAGGCACTGGAAGCCGCGCACCGCCTGCGCGTGGTGGCTTTCGACAAAACCGGCACGCTCACCCAGGGCCGCCCCGAACTGGTGGCCGCCGGCGCAGCCGACGACGACCGCGCCTCGCTGCTGGCCGTGGCCGCGGGCCTGCAAGCCGGCAGCGAACACCCGCTGGCGCGCGCCGTGCTGCAGGCCGCCGCGGCCGAAAGCACGGGGCAGGTGACGATGAGCGGCGTGCGCGCCGTGCCCGGCCGCGGCGTGGCAGGCCGAGCGGGCGGGCCCGAAGGCCTGCTGGTACACCTGGGCAGCCAGCGCTGGATGCACGAGACCGAGGTGCCGCTGGAGGCCGTGGCCGACGAGGTGGCCGCGCAGCAGACCCAGGGCCGCACCGTGAGCTACCTGGCCGCGATGGACGGCACGCCGCGCCTGCTGGGCTGGCTGGCTTTTGCCGATGCGCCCAAGCCCGGCGCCGCCGCGGCCGTGGCGCAGCTGCAGGCCCTGGGCCTGCAGGTGGTGCTGATCTCGGGCGACCAGCGCGCCAGTGCCGAGGGCGTGGCGGCGGCCGTGGGCATCACCGATGTGCGCGCTGAGGTATTGCCGGCCGACAAGGCGCGCATCGTCGGCGAGCTGAAGAAGATCGGCCCGGTGGCGATGGTGGGCGACGGCATCAACGACGCCCCCGCGCTGGCCGCGGCCGACGTGGGCCTGGCGATGAGCAACGGCCTGGGCTCGGGCAGCGACGTGGCCATGCACGCGGCCGGCATCACGCTGATGCGGGGCGAGCCCGGCGGTGTGGCCGAGGCCATTGCCATCAGCCGCCGCACCACGGCCAAGATCCACCAGAACCTGTTCTGGGCCTTCGCCTTCAACAGCATCGGCATCCCGCTGGCGGCCTTCGGCCAGCTGAGCCCGTTGATCGCTGGCGGGGCGATGGCCTTGAGCAGCGTGTTCGTGGTGAGCAATGCGCTGCTGCTGCGCCGCTGGCCGGGGGCAGCTAAGAAGGGCTAGCGCTTCAGGCCTGGCAGGTCAGGTCAGACGGGTCAGACCAGGCGGGTTAGACCAGGAGGGTCAGACGCGCTCCAGCACCAGCGCAATGCCCTGGCCGACGCCGATGCACATCGTGCACAGCGCGTAGCGCCCCCCGCTCCTGTGCAACTGGTTCACCGCCGTGGTGGCCAGGCGCGCGCCGCTGGCGCCCAGCGGGTGGCCCAGGGCGATGGCGCCGCCGTTGGGGTTGACGCGCGGGTCGTCGTCTTGCAGGCCCAGATCACGCAGCACGGCCAGGCCTTGCGCGGCGAAAGCTTCGTTGAGCTCGATCACGTCCATCTGCGCGAGCGTCAGGCCGGTGAGCGCCAGCACCTTGCGCGTGGCCGGCGCGGGGCCGATGCCCATCACGCGCGGCGCCACGCCCGCCGTGGCCATGCCGACGATGCGTGCGCGCGGCGTCAGGCCGTGCTGCGCAGCAGCGGCCTCGCTGGCCAGCAGCAAGGCGCAGGCGCCGTCGTTCACGCCGCTGGCGTTGCCGGCCGTCACCGAGCCCTCGGGCCGGACGATGGGCTTGAGCTTGGCCAGCGCTTCCAGCGAGGTCTCACGCGGGTGTTCGTCCTTGCTGACGACCACCGCCTCGCCCTTCTTCTGCGGCAGCGTCACGGGGCAGATCTCGGCGTCGAAGAAACCGGCCTGCTGCGCGGCCACGGCTTTCAGTTGTGAAGCCAGCGCCAAACGGTCTTGCGCCTCGCGTTCGATCTTCCACTCGACAGCCACGTTCTCGGCCGTCTCGGGCATCGAATCGACGCCGTGCTGTTCTTTCATCAGCTTGTTGACGAAACGCCAGCCGATGGTGGTGTCGAACACGGCGTTGTCGCGGCTGAAGGCCGAGGTGGCCTTGGGCATCACGAAAGGCGCGCGGCTCATGCTTTCCACACCGCCGGCGATCATCAGCTGCGCTTCACCGGCCTTGATGGCGCGCGCCGCGCTGCCCACGGCATCCAGCCCGCTGCCGCACAGGCGGTTGATCGTGCCGCCGGGCACCGCGAGGGGCAGGCCGGCCAGCAGCGCGGCCATGCGCGCGACGTTGCGGTTGTCTTCACCGGCCTGGTTGGCGCAGCCGTAGAGCACGTCGGCTACGGCCGCCCAGTCCACTTTCGGGTTGCGTGCCATCAGCGCCTTCAAGGGCAGCGCGGCCAGGTCGTCGGTGCGCACGGAAGATAGCGCGCCGCCGTAGCGGCCGAAGGGGGTGCGCTGGGCGTCGCAGATGTAGGCGTGGGTCATGTCAGGCGTTCTTCGTGGTGAGTGCGCGGCGTCGCAACCAAGGGCTCAAGCGATAGCGTTCGCCGCGGTAGTGTGTGTCCAGCGTGTCGATGAGCGCGGTCACTTCGGCGACGCTCCAACGCGCCAGGAACTCGAAGGGACCGGCGGGGTAGTTCAGGCCCAGCTTCATCGCCGCATCGGCGCCGTCGGGCGTGCACACGCCCTGCAGCACGGCATCAGAACCTTCGTTGATCAGCATGCCCACGGTGCGTGCCACCACGAGGCCGGGCACGTCGGCCATGGGCAGCGGCGCGAAGCCCAGGGCGGCCAGCCAGGCGTGGGCCTGGGTGCGCCAGGCCTCGGGGCAGCCTTCGGCCACCGCCACGGCCACGGCGGTTCCGGGGGCGGTGCTGAAGAGCCGGTCGAACACGGCGACGTCGCTGCGCTGCAGCGCGGCCGCCAGTTCCGTGGCCGTGCGGCCGTCGGTCAGCACCAGGCGAGCGCCGTCGACCTCCAGGCCCGTCCAGCCCGTGTGGCGCAGCCGCGCCGGGCCCCAGCCTTGTGGCGCGAGGGCCGCGGTGGCGGCTTGCTCCATGTGGTCGGCGATGGGGCCGTCACCATGCACCGTCACCTCGCGCGCGGTAGCCGGCGCCTCGGTCACGGCCACGGGCAGGCCGGCGTTGGCGGCTTTGCCGTCGACGTAGGTGTAGAAACCGCGGCCGCTTTTGCGGCCCAGCAGACCGCCGGCCACCATCTCGGCCTGCAGCAGGCTGGGCAGGTAGCGTTTGTCGTAGAAGTTGGCCGCGTAGACCGAGTTCGTCACCGCGAAGTTGGTGTCGTGGCCGATCAGGTCCATCAGCTCGCAAGGCCCCATGCGGAAGCCGGCGCCACGCAGGCAGGCGTCCAGCACCGCGGGCGTGGCGGCCTGCTCCAGCAGCAGCGCCATGGCCTCGGCGTAGTAGGGCCGGGCGATGCGGTTGACGATGAAGCCCGGCGTGCTCTTCGCATGCACCGGCGTTTTGCCCCAGGCGGCGCTGAGTTCGTAGATAGCCACGGCCACGGCCGGCTCGGTCTGCAGGCCCGAGACCACCTCCACCAGCTTCATCAGCGGCACGGGGTTGAAGAAGTGCATGCCCACCAGCCGGCCCGGGTGCTGCAAGCCGTTGGCGATGGCCGTGACGCTGATGCTGCTGGTGTTGGTGGCAAGCACGGTGCTGGCGTCGCACAGGCCTTCCAGCTGCGCGAAGAGGGCGCGCTTGGCGTCGAGGTTCTCGACGATGGCTTCGACCACCAGCGCCACGCCAGCGGCTTCCTGCAGCGTGGCGATGGGCGTGATGCGCGCCAGCAGCGCCTGCACCTCGTCGGCCGGCATGCGGCCCTTGGCCACCAAGGCCTCCAGCGCGCCGGCCATCTTGGCCTTGGCGGCGGCTGCCGCGCCTTCGCGCATGTCGAAGAGGCGCACCTCGTGGCCGGCCTGTGCCGCCACCTGCGCGATGCCCGCGCCCATGATGCCCGCGCCCACCACGCAGACGGGCGCGCCACTCAGTTTGTTCGTCATGAAGGAATCCAGTTGGCGAGCCGTTTGCCCAGGAAGGCCGCAAACCCCTCGCGCGCTTCGTCGGTGCCGCGCACGCGGGCGATGGTTTGTGCCGTGAGTTCGATCGTCTCTGGCCTGATTTCGCCCACCGGCAATTGCGCGAACAGCGCCTTGATCTCGCGCTGCGCGTTCGGGCCGCCGGCCAGCAGCTGCAGCAGCATCTCGTCGACAGCGGCGTCGAGCTGTTCAGGCGCCACCACGCGCTGCACCAGGCCGAGGGCCAGTGCTTCGTCGGCGCCGATGCGTTCGGTGCTGAGCGCCAACCGCCGTGCCTGGCGCTTGCCCACGGCCTGGATGACGTAGGGCCCGATCACCGCCGGCAGGATGCCGAACTTGGCCTCGCTCACCGAGAAGCTGGCGTTGCTGGCGGCGATGGCGATGTCGCAGGCCGCCGTGAGCCCGAAGCCGCCGCCCAGCGCAGCGCCTTGCACGCGCGCCACGACCGGCTTTGGCGCGCTTTCGATGCGCGCCAGCATGCCGGCGAAGCGCCGCGCATCGGCCACGTTCCACTCCAGGCTGGCGGTACTGGCGCGCTGCATCCATTGCAGGTCGGCGCCGGCGCTGAAGTGCTTGCCTTCCCCGGCCAGCACGATGACACGCACGCTGGCGTCGTTGATCAGCTGTGCGAAGGCGGCGTCCATCTCGCCGATCATGGCCTCGTCGAAGGCGTTGAAGACCGCCGGCCGGGCCATCGTCACCTGCGCCACGCCGGGGCGGCGCGTTTCGATGCGAAGGGTCTCCATCAGTAGGTTTCCAGGTGCAGGCGGCCTTCGCGTTTCATCGCGGCGCCGATCGCTTCCCAATCGAGCCCGGCGTCCTTGGCGATGTCACGCAGCGCCAGCACCACGCCTTCTTCCATGGCCTTGAGGCCGCACACGTAGAAGCAGGCGTTGGGGTCGGCCAGCAGGGGCGCCAGGTCGGCGGCGCGTTCGCGCATCGCGTCCTGCACGTAGCGCTTGGGCGCACCCGCCGTTCGGCTGTAGGCGAAGTTGCAGTCAATGAAGTCTTTCGGCAGGCCTTGCAGCGGGCCGAAGTAGGGCAGTTCTTCCTGCGTGCGGGCGCCGAAAAAGAGCATCAACTTGCCGCTCTCGAACTTGCCCCCGGCGCGCAGCCGGCGGCGGTGTTCGGTCATCGCGCGCATGGGTGCGCTGCCCGTGCCGGTGCAGATCATCACCAGGTGGCTCTTCGGGTGGTTGGGCATCAGAAAGCTGGCGCCGAAGGGTCCGATGACCTGCACCTTCTCGCCCACCTGCAGGTCGCACAGGTGGTTGCTCGCCACACCGCGCACGGGCTGGCCCTGGTGGTCTTCCAGCACGCGCTTCACGGTGAGGCTGGCGTTGTTGTAGCCGGGGCGCTCGCCGTCGCGCGGGCTGGCAATGCTGTACTGGCGCGGGTGGTGCGGCTTGCCCTGGGCATCCACGCCCGGCGGAATGACGGCGATGCTCTGCCCTTCCAGCAGCGGGAAGGGCGTGCTGCCGAAGTCCAGCACGATGTGGTGGGTGTCGTAGTCGCTGCCCACTTGCGTGACGCGCACATTGCCGGCCACGGTGGCGGTGATGAACTTCTCGGCTGCCTTCGGGCCGTAGAGATTGGTGTAGGGATGCGCGGCCGACCAGGGCGGCAGCGTGCTGCCGTACGCGCTGCTGTTGAAGCCCTCGGCGATGACCGGCGCCGCCACGGGCTCGGGCACCGCCACCGCGGCTGCACCACTGCCGGCCTCGGCCAGCAATTGCTCACGCGGCAACTCTGGCGGCAGCTCGTTCCAGCCCAGCTGTTCCTCCAGCGAATACAGCCGCACCCGCGGCATGCTGCGGTAGTTGTCGATGCTGCCGGTGGGGCAGGGCGAGATGCAGGCGTTGCACCAGTTGCACTTGCTCGCATCGACCACGTAGTTGTTGCTGTCGTGCGTGATGGCGCCCACCGGGCACATCGTCTCGCAGGTGTTGCAGCGGATGCAGATTTCGGGGTCGATCAGGTGCTGCTTGATGACGGCGCTGTCGGCCATGTCCATGTCGGGTCTCCTTCAGCAAAAAGGGGCCAGTGGGCCCCTTGTCGCACGCGCTCGATGATGGCGCAGCTCAGTTGAAGCGCACGTACTCGAAATCCACGGGTTGGCGGTTGATGCCCATCACCGGCGGCGCGATCCAGTTCGCGAACTGGCCCGGCTCCACCACACGGCCCATCAGGCTGGCCACGAATGCGCGGTCGCCGCCGCTGGGCAGCCAGTGGTCGACGTTGGCTTTCCACTCGGCTTCGCTCACCACACGGCCGTCGGGCGAGACCTTCACGCCCTTCAGCGCGCCGATGTTGCGGTGGAAAGCCTTGTGCGGCACGCTCAGGCGCGTGGGGATGCCGGCCTTCTCCAGCACCTTGTTCCAGCGGTTCACGCCGGCCACGCTGTCGGTGATGTAGTCGTCGCGCAGCACCTCGTTCAGCGCGTTGAGCATGGGCACTTCCTTCTCCACAAGCTGGCCGTTCCTGGCTTCCAGCACGCGGTAAGTCTGGCCCTTGAGCACGTGGTCGTCGACGCGTTTGCCCTCTTCATAACGGCCCTTGAGGCCTGATGAATAGAAGGTAGCGGCATTGCTGCTCTCGTCGGCGCCGAAGAGGTCGATGGTGACGCTGAAGTGGAAGTTGATGTAGCGCTGCAGGGTCGGCAGGTCGATCACACCCGCGTTGCGCAGCACCTGCACGTCGTCGGTCTTCAGCTCGTTCATCTTCTGCGCCGTGCGCTGGATGACGCGGCTGATGCCGCTCTCGCCCACGAACATGTGGTGGGCTTCTTCCGTCAGCATGAACTTGGTGGTGCGGGCCAACGGATCGAAGGCGCTCTCGGCCAGCGCGCAGAGCTGGAACTTGCCGTCGCGGTCGGTGAAGTAGGTGAACATGAAGAAGCTCAGCCAGTCGGGCGTGGCCTCGTTGAAGGCACCCAGGATGCGCGGGTTGTTCTGGTCGCCGCTGCGGCGCTCCAGCAGCGCTTCGGCTTCTTCACGGCCGTCGCGGCCGAAATGTTTGTGGAGCAAATAGACCATGGCCCACAGGTGGCGGCCTTCTTCCACGTTGATCTGGAAGAGGTTGCGCAGGTCGTACATGCTGGGCGCGGTCAGGCCCAGGTGGCGCTGCTGCTCCACGCTGGCCGGCTCGGTGTCGCCTTGCGTCACGATGATGCGGCGCAGGTTGGCGCGGTGCTCGCCGGGCACGCTGTCCCAGGCCTTCTCGCCCTTGTGGTCGCCGAAGTGGATGGTGCGCTCAGCATCACCCGGGTTCATGAAGATGCCCCAGCGGTAGTCGCGCATCTTCACGTGCCCGAAGCTGGCCCAGCCCTGCGGGTCCACGCTGATGGCCGTGCGCAGGTAGACGTCCATGTCGGTGGAGCCCTCGGGCCCCATGTCGTTCCACCAGTTGATGAAGTTGGGCTGCCATTGCTCCAGCGCGCGCTGCAGCGTGCGGTCTTCGCTCAGGTTGACGTTGTTGGGGATCTTCTCGCTGTAGTTGATGCTGCTCATGTCTCGCTCCGGTGCTGCTCGGTGATCGTGCTCAGTGATGGCGGGGGATGCCGCGGAAACTCAAACCCGGTTCCAGTCGAAAGCGGCTTTTTCGCCCTTGCCGTAGACCTTCAGCGCGCCCTTCTCGCCCACGGCGTTGGGGCGCTGGAAGATCCAGTTCTGCCAGGCCGTCAGGCGCCCGAAGACGCGGGTGAACATGTTCTCGGGGCCGTTGAAGCGCAGGTTGGCTTCCAGGCCCGTCAGCGCGTCGGGGCTCATCGCCACGCGCTCTTCGATGGCGATGCGGACCTCGTCGTCCCAGTCGATGTCGTCGGGGTTGGCCGTCACCAGGCCCAGGGCCATCGCCGCATCGGCATCCAGCGGCTGGTTCAGCTGCGCGCGCAGGGCCGCCAGCGGCTCGGCTTCGTCATAAAAGCGGCGGCCCAGGCGGTGCTGGCCGGTGACCATGGGGTAGCGGCCGAAGTTGGCCTCGCCCACGGTGATCTTGGGCGAGCGCGCTGCGTCGTCGGGCAGCATCAGCTGGTAGCTGCGGTCGCAGGCCAGGGCCAGCTCCAGCAGCGTGCCGGCGAAACACGAGCCCGGCTCGATCAGCGCAAACAGGCTGCGGCTGCTCACGTCCAGGCGGCTGAAGGTGCGGCGCAGCAGGCCCACCGTCTCACGCACCAGCCAATGGCCGGCGTGCTGCTGCAGCGTGGCGTCCATGGCCAGCACTGCGGCAGCGTCGCCTTCGGTCTTGATCAGCCAGGTGCCGATGTCGAGCTCGTTGGTGCGCATCGAGAGGATGGCGTCTTCGAGTTCGCGCGCCATTGCCAGCGGGTACCAATTCGCGCCTGCGGCTTCGATCTCGGCCACCGTTTGCGGTTGCGTGCCGGCTGGTGCCTTCACGGTGAATGTGGCGGTGCGCTTGGCGCGATCGATGCCCACGCTCACGTGCGTGTAGTGCAGCGCGTCGGCTTCCACCGTGCGGTTCAGCAGCGTCAGCGCCACGCCTTTCGCGCCTGAATCAGCGGCCGGGCGGTCGCTCTGTGCGGCCAGTTCCAGCGCACGTTCCTGCACACGCTGCGCAAACACCTGCGGCTTGGCGACCTCGTCCACCAGGCGCCATTCCTTGGCCTTGGCGCCGCGCACACCTTCCACGCTGGTGCAGAAGATGTCGGCGCGGTCGTGGCGCACCTTGCGCTTGTCGGTCACGCGGGTCAGGCCGCCGGTGCCGGGCAGCACGCCCAGCAGCGGCACCTCGGGCAGGCTCACGGCGCTGCTGCGGTCGTCCACCAGGATGATCTCGTCGCAGGCCAGCGCGAGTTCATAACCACCGCCGGCGCAGGCGCCGTTCACGGCAGCCAGGAACTTCAGCCCGCTTTGGGCGCTGCTGTCTTCCAGCCCGTTGCGCGTTTCGTTCGTGAACTTGCAGAAGTTCACCTTCCAGGCGTGGCTGCTCACACCCAGCATGAAGATGTTGGCGCCGCTGCAGAACACGCGTTCTTTCGCGCTGGTGATGACCACGGTGCGCACCTCGGGGTGCTCGAAGCGGATGCGCTGGATGGCGTCGTTCAGCTCGATGTCCACGCCCAGGTCGTAGCTGTTGAGCTTGAGCTTGTAGCCCTCGCGCAGGCCGCCGTTTTCGTCGAAGTCGGCCAGCAGCGTGGCCACCGGGCCCTCGAACTTGAGTTGCCAGTGGCGGTAGCGGGCGGGCTCGGTTTGGTAGTCGACGCGGGGCGTGCTCATCGGCGGTCTCCTCGGCAGTGCGACCTCGCACCGCGCTAACGCATGATATTGCGTGCTGTTCCGCAGCGTCAAGCAGGGAAATGCATTTTAGTGCATTTCATCCAACCGCAAGGCCGCGCGCACCGTCTGCCGCAACAGCATGAAAGTGCTGTCCAGCGGCTGTGCGCTGGTGTCGATCTTGAAGTCGGCCTTCGAATAGAACGCCGCCCGCCCGGCCAGGATGCCCTTCAGGTCTTCCATGGCCTCTTTGCTGGCGGCCATGGGGCGCAGGTCGCCCTGGGCGACGACGCGTTTCATGTGGTCTTCCGGGTCGGCCTGCAGCCACACCGTGGTGCAGTGCGCCAGCAGCAGGTTGAAGGTGGCGGGGTCGCTGACGATGCCGCCGGGCGTGGCGATCACGGCCTCGGCATGGATCTGTATGGCCTCTTCCAGCGCGCGGCGCTCGTAGCGGCGGTAGGCGTTCTGGCCGTAGAGCGACTGGATCTCGTTGATGCTGCAGCCCGCGAACTTCTCGATCTCGCGGCTGAGTTCCACGAACGCGTACCCCAGGTCGTCGGCCAGCATCTGGCCCAGCGTGCTCTTGCCCGCGCCGCGCAGGCCCACCAAAGCGATGCGCGGGCTGCGGCCGCTGGGTTTGGCCGCGGCGCCGCCGGTGCCCAGCAGTTCGCCCACCGCCACGCGCACGCGGTGCAGCGTGGTTTCGTCGCGGCCTTCCAGCAATTCGCGCAGCAGCAGCCACTCGGGGCTGGACGTGGTGATGTCACCCGTCAGCTCGGCCAGGGTGCACTGCAGCGCCTGCGCAACCTGCAGCAGCACCAGGATGCTGGCGTTGCCCACGCCGTATTCCAGGTTGGCGAGGTGGCGCTCGCTCACATCGGCGGCCACCGCCACGGCCTTGCGTGTCATGCCGCGGCGGCTGCGCAGCGCGCGCACACGCTCGCCCAGGGCCACCAGGAAGGGGTTCTTGGCCTCGGTGGCCTCGGGCGCTTCTGGGGTCAAACCCGGATCATGCAATATAGTGCTTGACATGCCCGATGGCTGCTTTTATGGTGCATGCACGCACAATAATTCATCTCTTCGGGGCCGGCAAGCCGCACGCTGCAGCCCCTGAGCCTGGAGACGACGCATGAGCACCTCCCCTGCCGCCTTCGGCCCGCCCTTCAACTTCGCGGCCTGGTTGCTGCATGTGAACGCCGGGCGGGCCCGCAAGCCGGCTTTCGTCGACGAGCACGGCAGCCTGGCCTACGGCGCACTGGACGAGCGTGTGCGCCGCTGCGCCGCCGCCCTGCAGGCCGCCGGCCTGCGCCGCGAAGAGCGGGTGCTGCTGTTGATGCTGGACGGCACTGACTGGCCGGTGGCCTTTCTCGGCGCGCTCTACGCCGGCGTAGTGCCGGTGGCCGTGAACACGCTGCTGACGGCGGACGACTACGCCTACATGCTGGCGCACTCGCGGGCGCAGGCGGCCTTCGTCTCGGGCGCGCTGCTGCCGGTGCTGGCCGCGGCCCTGGCCCAGGGCGGGCACGAGCTGCGCCAGGTGGTGGTGTCGCGGCCCAGCGCGGCGCTGGCCCCGGGGCAGCAGGCTTTCGACGATTTCGTCGGCGGCGCAGCCCCCGCGCAGCAAGCCGCCGCCACAGGCCCCGACGACCCCGGCTTCTGGCTCTATTCCTCGGGCAGCACCGGCCGGCCCAAGGGCACGGTGCACACGCACGCCAACCCGCGCCACACGGCCGAGCTCTACGGCCAGGCCGTGCTGGGCCTGCGCGAGAACGATGTGTGCTTCTCGGCCGCCAAGCTCTTTTTCGCCTACGGCCTGGGCAACGCGCTCACCTTCCCGATGAGCGTGGGCGCCACCACGCTGCTGATGGGCGAACGGCCCACGCCTGAGGCCACCTTCCGGCGCTGGACGGGGCAGGTGGCCGACCTCAAGCCCACGGTCTTCTTCGGCGCGCCCACGGGTTTCGCCGGCATGCTGGCCCACCCGGCGCTGCCCGCACGTGAGCAGGTGGCGCTGCGCCTGGTGTCGTCGGCCGGCGAGGCCTTGCCGGCGGAGCTGGGCGAGAAGTTCAAGCGCCATTTCGGCGTGGACATCGTCGACGGCATCGGCAGCACCGAGATGCTGCACATCTTCCTCAGCAACCGTCCCGAGCGCGTGCGCTACGGCAGCACCGGCTGGCCGGTGCCCGGCTACGAGGTGCAACTGCGCGGCGACGATGGCGGGCCCGTGGCCGATGGCGAGCCGGGCGACCTCTACATCCGCGGGCCGAGTGCCGCCTTGATGTACTGGAGCAACCGCACGAAGACGGCCGAGACCTTCCAGGGCGCGTGGACCAAGAGCGGCGACAAGTACCTGCGCAACGCCGACGGCAGCTACACCTACGGCGGCCGCAGCGACGACATGCTCAAGGTCAGCGGCATCTACGTCAGCCCCTTCGAGGTGGAGGCCACGCTGGTGCAGCACCCCGCGGTGCTGGAGGCCGCCGTCATCGGCGTGCCCGATGCCGAGGGCCTGACCAAGGCCAAGGCCTTTGTCGTGCTGAAGGCCGGCGGCAGCGCCACGGAAGACGAGCTCAAGGCCTTCGTCAAGGAACGCCTGGCGCCCTACAAGTACCCGCGGCTGCTGGAGTTCGTGGCCGAGTTGCCCAAGACGGCCACCGGCAAGATCCAGCGCTTCAAGCTGCGCGAGTTGGAACACCAGCGCGGCACGGGCGCTGCATGACGGTGGCTTTTGTTGACATCGCCTGGCGCGGCCGCAGCGTGCGCATTGAACACGCCTGGGTGGGCGTGCAGGAAGCCGATGCGCCGCTTCTCGTCTTCTTGCACGAGGGCCTGGGCTCGCTGGCGATGTGGAAGGATTTCCCGTCGCGGCTGTGCAGCGCGGCGGGCGTGCGCGGCCTCGTCTATTCACGCCCCGGCTACGGCCGCAGCACGCCGCGTGCGGCAGACGAGCACTGGGCGCCCGACTTCATGCACCGCCAGGCGCACGAGGTGCTGCCTGCGCTGCTGCAGGCCCTGGGCGTGGACGTGCAGGCCACGCCGCCCTGGCTGCTGGGCCACAGCGACGGCGGCAGCATCGCCTTGCTGCACGCCGCGCGCCACCCGGTGGCCGGCGCGGTGGTGGTGGCGCCGCACTTGTTCGTGGAAGACGTGTCGGTCGCCAGCATCGAGCAGGCGCGCGTGGCCTATCTGCAAGGCAGCTTGAAAGCCGGCCTGGCGAAGTACCACGACGCGCCCGACTCGGCCTTCTTCGGCTGGAACGACATCTGGCTGAGCCCCGCCTTCCGTGCCTGGAACATAGAAGCCGAGATAGCGCCCATCACCGCGCCGCTGCTGGCGGTGCAAGGTGTCGATGACGCGTACGGCACGCTCGCGCAAGTGCGGCAGATCGTGCCGCGCGTGCCGCACACGCAGTTGCTGGAGATTCCCGATTGCGGCCACAGCCCGCACCGCGATCATCCGCAGGCGCTCATCGACGCGGTGTGCCGCTTCTTGCAAACACACCGGCCCGCATGACCACCGCCACCTTTCTCATCCAGTGCCTCAACGCGCTGCAGTACGGGCTGCTGCTCTTTCTGGTGGCCAGCGGGCTGACGCTGATCTTCGGGATCATGGGCGTCATCAACCTCGCGCACGGCAGCTTCTACATGATCGGCGCCTACATGGCGTATGCGCTGGCCGCGCCGGTGAACGCCGCTTTCGGCGGCGGTTTTTTCAGCGTGCTGCTCATCGGCCTGGTGCTGGCGGTGCTGCTGGGCTATGTGCTGGAGTGGGTGTTCTTCAGCTACCTCTATGAACGCGAGCATTTGCAGCAAGTGCTGATGACCTACGGCCTCATCCTCGTCTTCGAGGAAGTGCGCAGCCTGCTGGTGGGCGACGACGTGCACGGCGTGCCCATCCCGCCGCTGCTGAATGCCAGCATCGCCCTGGGCGACACCATGACCTACCCGGTCTACCGCCTCTTCGTCAGCGGCGTGTGCTTGCTGCTGGCGCTGGGCATGTACCTCGTGTTCAAGCGCACGCGGCTGGGCATGATGATCCGCGCGGGCAGCACGGGCAGCTTCCAGCGCGAGATGGTGCAGAGCCTGGGCGTGAACATCCAGTTCCTCTACCGCGTGGTGTTCGCCGCGGGCGTGGCCATCGCGGTGCTGGCGGGCATGGTGGCCGCGCCGGTGAGCAGCGTCTACCCGGGCATGGGCAACAGCGTGCTCATCGTGTGTTTCGTGGTGGTGGTGATCGGCGGCATCGGCAGCATCAAGGGCGCGCTGGCCGCGGCCCTGCTGATTGGCGTGGTGGACACCTTTGGGAAGGTGCTGCTGCCGCAGGCGGCGGGCGTGCTGGTCTACGTGCTGATGGCGCTGATCTTGCTGTGGCGTCCCAATGGCTTGTTCAAGGCCGGCTAACGATGACCCCCAAGCTCACTTTGTTCGCTACCCCCCGAGGGGGCTCGGGCCTCTTGGGACGGCCCGGCGAGGCCCGGCCATGATGCAGAAGCCAGGCAAGTTCCTCTTCGTCGCGCTGGCCTTCGGCGCGCTGGCCGTGGTGCCCTTCATGGGCGGCAGTTTCGCGGTCGATCTGGTCACCAAGATCATGATCTACGCCATCTTCGCGCTCAGTCTCGAACTGCTGGTGGGCAGCACAGGGCTGGTGTGTTTCGGGCAGGCGGCGTTTTTCGGCATCGGCGCCTACGCCACCGTGCTGCTCACGCCCAGCGGTGCGCCGGCTTCGCTGTGGTGGCTGCTGCCGGCCTGCATAACGCTGGCGGCGGCTTACGCGCTGTTGGTGGGCGCGCTCTCGCTGCGCACGCAGGGCGTGTACTTCATCATGGTCACACTGGCCTTCGCGCAGATGGCCTATTACGTGGTGCATGACACGCCCCTGGGCGGCGGCACCGACGGCATCTACCTCGACGACAAACCCAGCCTTCTGCCCGGCTTGTTCCCGGCGCTGGAACTGCGCGACCCGCTGGTGCTGTACTTCTTCATCTGGCTGTGCCTCGGTGCCACCTTCGTGAAGCTGGCGCTGCTGCTGCGCAGCCGCTTCGGGCGGGCGCTGCTGGGCATCAAGGTGAACGAACAGCGGCTGCGCGCAGCGGGCTTTTCCACCTATCCATACAAGCTGGCGGCCTTCACGATTTCTGGCGGCATTGCGGGCGCGGCGGGCAGCCTCTTCGCCATCAAGGACGGCTTCGTGAACCCCGAACTGCTGAGCTGGCATTTCAGTGGCGCAGTGCTGGTGATGATCATCCTCGGCGGCCTGGGCCACCTGCGCGGCGCGCTGCTGGGCGCCTTCGCGTTTGCGCTGCTGCAAGAGTTTTTCAAGAGCGAGGCGGTCTTCGGCGCCTTTGCCAAACACTGGCACCTGGGCCTGGGGCTGAGCATCATTGTCTCGGTGGCCTTGCTGCCCAACGGGCTGATGAGCCTGGGCCGGCTGCCGGCGCTGTGGCGCGAGCGGCGTGAGCGTTTGGCGCGGCCGGCGCGCGAGGTGCAGCCATGAGCGAAGTGCTGCTGCGCGGCCAAGAACTCACCCGCCGCTGGGGCGGCCTGGTGGCAGTGGACCGTGTTTCCGTTGAGCTGCGGCGCGGCGAGGTGCATGCCGTCATCGGCACCAATGGCGCGGGCAAGAGCACGCTGATCAACATGCTCTCGGGCGAACTGCCGGCCAGCAGCGGCACGGTGGAACTGCTGGGGCAAGACGTCACGCGCTGGAGCCAGCCGCAGCGCGCGCGCGCCGGCCTGGGCCGCAGCTACCAGCGCAACACCATCTTCCCCAGCTTCACGGTGCTGGAGAACTGCCGCCTCACGGCGCAGGCGCGTGTGCAGAAGCCCTGGGCCTTGTTCAGCGCGGCGCAGCACTGCGAGGTGAGCAACGCCGCCGCGAAGGCCGCCGCCGCGCGGGCCGGCTTGAGCGACATGCTGGAGCGCCGCGCCGACAGCCTTTCGCACGGCCAGAAGCGCCAGTTGGAGATCGCGATGTGCCTGGCCACCGACCCCCAGGTGCTGCTGCTCGATGAACCCCTGGCCGGCATGGGCGCTGAAGAAACCGAACGCATGCTGGCGCTGCTGGCTGAACTGCGCGCCGGCCACGCCATCCTGCTGGTGGAGCACGACATGGACGCCGTCTTCCGTGTGGCCGACCGCATCACGGTGATGGTCAACGGCAGCGTGCTGGCCAGCGACACGCCCGAGGCCGTGCGCGCCAGCCCGGCGGTGCAGGCGGCTTACCTGGGTGAGGGGCACTGAGGTGCGGGCTCCCTGCTTCAAGCGGTGCACCTCGAGGCGCGGCAGGCGGTGCCCGGCGGGGCAGGTCGGTTCTCTGCGTGTCATGGTGCAGGGGTGTTCGGGCCAGGCGCGGTGGGCGTGTGAGGCGCCGAGGAGCGCAGGGTTCATGGCCCGCGCGCGCAGCGCGCCTCAACATCACTTCTGGCGCATCCTGTCTGAACGTAGCGAACGCAGTGAGCGAAGTGAGTTATGCGCCGGGCCATGGACCCGAGCACCGCAGGGCATTCGGCGCGCAGCGACGACCGCCTCAGTCGCACGCCGCGCCTGGCCCGGACACCCCGGCTTTCCGGCCGTGTCTGCCTCGGGACCTTTGGCATGACCCCTTTCCTTCAAGCCCAGGCCCTGCACGCCTGGTACGGCAGCAGCCACGTGCTGCACGGCATCGACCTGCACATCCAGCGCGGTGAAACGCTGGGCCTGCTCGGCCGCAACGGCATGGGCAAGAGCACGCTCATCCGCACGCTGCTGGGCCATGTGGCGCAGCGCGAGGGCCGCATCCACATCGACGGCCGCGACCGCAGCACCGCCCGCCCGCACGAGGTGGCGCGCGCCGGCGTGGCCTACGTGCCCGAGGGCCGCGGCGTCTTTCCCAATCTCACCGTTCGCGAGAACCTGGTGATGGCCGCGCGGCCTGGGCCTTCCGGAGAAAAAGGCGGGCACAACGAGTGGACCCTGCAGCGCGTGCTGCAGACTTTTCCGCGACTGGGCGAACGCCTGAACAACCTCGGCTCGCAGCTCTCGGGCGGTGAACAGCAGATGCTGTCCATCGGCCGTGCGCTGATGACCCACCCCACGCTCATCATCCTGGACGAAGCCACCGAGGGCCTGGCGCCTTTGATCGTGGCCGAGATCTGGCGCGTGATCGGCGAGATCCGCACGAGCGGCATCGCCACCCTCATCGTCGACCGCGACTACCGCAAGGTGCTGGCCCAGGCCGACCGCGCGCTGGTGCTGCAGAAAGGCCAGGTGGTGCTGCAAGGCAGCGCCGCCACGCTGCGCGACGACCCGCAACTCGCCGCCTGTTTGGGTGTTTGAACTGGCGTGTGAACTGACTTTCAAGGAAGCCCCATGACGATAAGCAGCTACCCCGCCCTCAGCCTCTACATCAACGGCCAGTTCCTCGGTGCCGAGGGCCGCAAGACCCAGCCCGTGCTGAACCCGGCCACCAACCAGACCATCGGCACGCTGCCGCATGCCAGCACCGAAGACCTGCAGAACGCGCTGAACGCCGCGCAGCGGGCCTTTGAGACCTGGAAGAAGACCAGCCCGATGGAGCGCAGCAAGGTGCTGCGCAAGGTGGCGGAACTGGCGCGTGAACGTGCGCAGGACATCGGCCGCAACATCACGCTAGACCAAGGCAAGCCGCTGGCCGAGGCCGTGGGCGAGGTGGTGTTCTGCGCCGAACACGCCGAGTGGCATGCCGAAGAGTGCCGCCGCATCTACGGCCGCGTGATCCCGGCGCGGCAAGACGGCGTGCGCCAGACCGTGCTGCGTGAACCCATCGGCGTGTGCGCCGCCTTCAGCCCCTGGAACTTCCCCTTCAACCAGGCCATCCGCAAGATCACCGCGGCTCTGGGTGCCGGCTGCACCATCGTCATCAAGGGCCCGGAAGACGCGCCGAGCGCCGTGGTGGCCATCGCGCAGCTCTTCCATGACGCCGGCCTGCCGCCCGGCTGCCTGAACGTGGTGTGGGGCGTGCCGCACGAGGTGAGCGACTTCCTCATCAAGAGCCCCATCGTGCGCAAGATCAGCTTCACCGGCAGCGTGCCGGTGGGCAAGCTGCTCGGCGGCCTGGCCGGCAGCCTGATGAAGCGCTGCACGATGGAACTCGGCGGCCATGCACCGGTGATCGTGTGCGATGACGCCGACATCGACGCCGCTGCCGACACGCTGGTGCCCTTCAAGTTTCGCAACGCAGGGCAGGTGTGCATCAGCCCCACGCGTTTTTACGTGCAAGAGGGCGCCTACGACCGTTTTGTGGCGCGCTTTCTCGCCAAGCTGGAGAAGGTGAAGGTCGGTGACGGCCTGCTGAAGGAAACGCGCATGGGTCCGCTGGCGCAGGCGCGCCGCGTGGCGGCCATCGCCGGCTTCATCGACGACGCGCACCAGCGCGGCGCCACCGTGCTGGCCGGGGGCAGCGCGCTGCCGGGCGAGGGCAATTTCTTCGCGCCCACGGTGTTGGCCGACCTGCCCGAAGACAGCCGCCTGATGACGGAAGAGCCCTTCGGCCCCATCGCCGGCATCGTGCGCTTCAAGACCGTGGAAGAGGTGCTGCAGCGCGCCAACAGCCTGCCTTTCGGCCTGGCGAGCTACGCCTTCACCGGCGGCACGAAAAACGCGCGCCTGCTGAGCGAAGGCCTGGAGGCCGGCATGGTCAGCATCAACCACGTGGGCCTGGCGCTGGCCGAAACGCCCTTCGGCGGCATCAAGGACAGCGGCTACGGCAGCGAAGGCGGGCTGGAGACCTTCGACGGCTACCTCAACACCAAGTTCGTGACGCAGCTGAACTGATCGGGGCCGGCGCCCCGTGCGGCGGCCTTATTTCTGCACGGGTGCGGCTGTGCCCTGGGGCGCGGCGCACAGGGCCGCTGCCAGCACGTCGTGCGACATCCCCTTGCCCTGCCAGATCTCGCCGAAATCGAAATCGGCCTGGTTGCTGAACATCACGACCACCACCCCCCGCCCCGGCGCGATGATGTTGCGCGCCTGGATGCCGCCCACATAGCCGCGGCGTTCCACCAGTTCCACGGGCTCGGCGCAGCCGGCGAGCGGCGCCGTGAAGGCCCACACCCCCAGGCCGGCATAGCCCCACTTCGGTTCACCGGTCCACATGGCCTGGCGCGAGGCCGGGCTCACCAGCCGCCCCGCCAGCAAGGCGCGGCTGAAGCTCAGCAGGTCGCGCGCCGTGCCTTCCATCGCGCCGCCGGCGCCATAGGTGGCCATCACCGGTTGCGGTACGGGCTTGCCGCTGGCGTCCATCGCCACGGCCATCGCCTGCGTGCGGCCCTCGTTCAGGCGCAGGCTCCGCAAGCCCAGCGGCCGCGCGATGCGCTGTTGCATGAGCTGGCGCATGGGCTGGCCGGTGAGGTGCTCGAGCAGACCGGCCAGCACCAGCGTGTCGCAGTCGCCATACAGGAAACGCTCGCCCGGCACCGCCGTCGCCGGCCCGGCGCAGATGCGGAGCGCTTCCGGCTGCCAGGGTGGGCCTTTGCGGCGGTAGAAGGCCAACACGCCATCGGCCTCCACGGGGCCATCCACGGGCTGGGCCAGGCCCGACAGGTGCTGCATCAGGTGCCGCACGGTGATCCGTGACGCCTCCGGCGCCTGGAAAGCCGGCCAGCGCGCGGCCAGCGTGTCGTCCAGCTTCAGCCGTCCCGCATCCACCTCCTGCATCGCCAAGGTCACCGTCACCTGCTTGCTCACCGACCCCCAGCGCCAGACCGCGCCCGTTTTGTGCGGCACGTCGGGCTGGCGCCGCGCCAGGCCCACGGCTTGTTCGAACCACACGCTGTCGGTGTCGGCCACCAGCACCTCGCCAGCGTAGCCTTGGGCCTGGGCGGTGTTCACCACCTGCGACAGACGGGCTGGGGTGCCGGGCGGGGGGGCTGCCAGGGCCGACAGTGGCGGGCCGGCCAGGGCGGCGATGAAAACGGACAACATGAGACGGCGACTGCGGGTCATCGGCGGTTCCTGGTTCAAAGCGCGTGCAGGGATGCGCACCAGGCGACTCTAAACAGCCCACAGGCGCGTGTGCAGGCATCGGCGACGGATCGAGGGTTGCGGCGATGAGCACACGCCAGGCGGTGCCCAAGCGCGGTCGACCGCGCGTCAAGGGCCGTTTCCTTGGCTGTGCCGCGCCCCAGGGCCGTTAAGCTCGCCGCATGGAACTCTCGACCTGGCTTGCCTTCTTCGCCGCCGCCTGGGCCATCAGCCTCTCACCCGGTCCGGGTGCGCTGGCGGCCATGAGCGCCGGGCTCAACCACGGCTTCCGCAAGGGCTACTTCACCACGCTGGGCCTGGTGCTGGGCATCTGGGTGCAACTGGTGGTGGTGGGCGTTGGCCTGGGCGCGCTGCTGGCCACCAGCGCCACGGCCTTCGTGGTGGTGAAGTGGGCCGGCGTGGCCTACCTCGTCTACCTCGGCGTGCAGCAGTGGCGCGCGCCGGTGCGGCCGCTGGCCGAACTGCAGGCGGGTGCCGCCAGCGTGCGGCGGCGTGATCTGGTGCTGCGCGGTTTGCTGATCAACATCGTCAACCCCAAGGGCACCGTCTTCCTGCTGGCCGTGGTGCCGCAGTTCCTGGCGCTGTCGCAGCCGCTGACGCCGCAATACCTGGTGATCGGGGCCACGCTGGGCTTCACCGACCTCACGGTGATGGCCGGCTACACCGCGCTGGCCGCCAAGGTGCTGGGCACCTTGAAGTCGGCCCGCGCGATGAAGTGGCTGAACCGCACGTTCGGCGGCCTTTTCGTGGCCGCCGGGGCGCTGCTGTCGGTGTTCAAGCGCTCGGCCTGAACACCGCAGCCGCTGTCGTTCAGGAATCGGCCGTGAAGCCGATGCGCTTGACCAGCGGCGCCCAGCGCTCGAACTCGGCGCGCTGGCTGCGCGCCATCTGGTCTTGCGTGCCGCCCTGGGCCAGCAGGCCCACCACGGCCAGGCCGTCCACCAGCGCCTTGTCTTTCAGCGCGTTGTTGATGGCGGTGTTGGCCGCAGCCACCACGGCCGACGGCGTCTTGGCCGGGGCGTAGAAGCCGAACCACTCTTCGGTGGTGAGATCGCCGAAGCCCTGCTCGGCGAAGGTGGGCACGTCTTGCGCAAAGGGCAGGCGCGCCTTGCCGCTGGTGGCCAGCAGGCGCAGCTTGCCGGCGCGGTGGTGGGGCAGCGGGTCGCCGGCGGGGCAGAACATGCTGGCGATCTGGCCGCCCATCACGTCCACCAGGCCCGGCACGCTGCCGCGGTAAGGGATGTGCTTGAGGTCGACGTTCTGCGTCAGGCCCAACAGCGCGGCCAGGAAGTGCGGCGTGCTGCCGGCGGCCGGCGAGCCGTAGTTGGCCTTGTCGGGGTTGGCTTTGGCCCAGGCGAGGAAACCTTTCACGTCCTTCACGGTGTCGGGCACCATGGGGCCCACCGACAGGCCGTGGTGCATGATGGCCGCGATGCTCACCGGCGTGATGTCGGCCACGGGGTCGTAACCCAGCTTCTTGTAGACGTGCGGGTAGATCGACGTGCATGAAAACGGCGTCAGGGCCAGCACCGAGCCGTCGCTGGCCGAGGCCTTCAGCGTGTCCAGCGCGATGCGGCCACCGGCGCCGGGCTTGTTCTCGACGATGGCGGCGTTTTTCGCGTAGGGCGTACCGCCCACACGCTCGGCCACGCGGCGGCAGGCGATGTCGCCCGAACTGCCAGCCGGGAAGCCGTACAGGAACTTCGGCTGCTCGAAGGCCTGCGCGCGCAGGTGCAGGGGCAGGGCGGCGCTGGCGGCGAGCACCAGGCTTTGGCGGCGGGTGAGGGTCATCGTCGTGTCTCCGTTGGGGTTTGTGGGGTGAAGGGGTCCGGCCGCCGCGCTACTGCTTGGCGACCTTGTGCGAACGTTTTTCGAGGAAGGCGCGCACACGTTCTTTCGCGGCCTCGTCGCCCTGCGCGATGGAGGCGATCAGCGCCTCCATGAACAGGCCGTCGCTGGCAGACAGGTCGGCAATGCGCGGCAGGGCCTGCGTGATGGCGTAGTTCGACAGCGGCGCGTTGCCGGCGATCTTGTTGGCGAGTTCCAGGCCCTTGGCCAGGCCTTCGCCATCACCCACCAGGTAGTTGCTGATGGCGTGCTGCTGTCCTTCGGCGGCATCGAAGACGCGGCCGGTGAGCATCATGTCGGTCATGCGCGCCACGCCAATCAGGCGGCTGATGCGCACCGAACCGCCACCACCCACGAAGATGCCGCGCGTGCCCTCGGGCAGGCCGTAGAAGCTGCTGGCCTCGGCCACGCGGATGTGCGCGCTGCTGGCCAGTTCCAGCCCGCCGCCCACCACCGCGCCATGCAGCACGGCGATCACGGGCACAGGGCCGTACTGGATGGCGTCGAAACACGCGTGCCAGCTGCGCGAGTGGTGCACCGCCTGCGTGACGTTGCGCTCGCTGACCTCGCTGAGGTCGAGGCCCGCGCAAAAGTGCGCGCCCTCGCCGCTGATCACGGCAGCCTTGATCTCGGGCTTGATCGCGGCGATGTGCAGCCACACCGTGTGCAGCTGCGCGAGCAGCTCGTCGCTGACGCTGTTGCGCTTGGCGGGCCGGTTCAGGCGCACGTGCAGCACCGGGCCAGAGCGCTCGATGCGCAGCAGGTCCAGGCCACGCAGCGCGGCCGGGGCGTCGTCGGCCAGGGGTTCAAAGGGCAGGGTCATGGGGCGGGTCTCGCAGCTTCGGGAAGTCGGAATCAGGGCGTGATGATGCGCGGCCCGTTGCCGGCGGCATACAGGGCTTCCACCTCGGCCGCGCGGCGCTGCAGCACCAGGCGCTGGTTGACGTAGCCCTTGTCGGTGATCTCGCCGGCGGCCATGCTGGGCGGGCCGTCGAGCATGAGCGCGCGCACCGGCGTCTGCGACGAACCGGCGTGTTCGGCCTGTAGCTGGCGCAGGCCATCGCGCACGCGCTCGGCGGCGCCCTCGGGGCCCAACGCACGGCCGGCTTCGCTCAGGAAGAGCAGCACGCCGATCTCGCTGCGGTCGTGGCCGGTGATCACGGCGTCCTGCACAAACGGCGCCATCGCGGCCACCACCTTCAGGCGCAGCGTGCCCACGCTCACCCAGGTGCCGCTGGTGAGCTTGAAGTCTTCGGCCACGCGGCCGTTGAAGACGATGCCCTGCAGCGGCTCGGCCTCGTCGGCGAGATAGCCCGCGTCGCCGATCTTGTAGTAGCCCTCGTCGTCGAAAGCCGCGGCCGTGGCCTCGGTGTTGTGGCGGTAGCCCGGGAAGACGTTGGCGCCACGCACGCGCATCTCCAGCTTGCTGCCGTTGGGCGTGAACTTCAGTTCCACGCCCGGCAGCGGCAGGCCGATGACGCCGGGCTGGTCGAGCTGCCAGCTCACGAAGGCCGCGGCCGGCGCGGTTTCGGTGCTGCCCCAGCTGGTGGTGAGCCACAGCGGCTCTTCGCGCACCTTCGCGCACACGGCCACCAGGCGGTTCCAGGTGGTCACGGGCATGCCGGCGCCGGCGTAGAAGGCCATGCGCAGGCGGCCGAAGAAGCGGCGCGCCAGGGCTTCGTCGGCCTCCAGCGCGGGCAGCATCATCTCGAAGCCGCGCGGCACGTTGAAGTAGATGGTGGGCTGCACGCTCTGCAGGTGTTTCAGCGTCTTGTCGATGGCGCCGGGCAGCGGCCGGCCGTCGTCGATGTACAGCGTGCCGCCGGCGCGCAGCACGATGTTCGTGTTGTGGTTGCCGCCGAAGGTGTGGCTCCAGGGCAGCCAATCCAGCAGCACGGGCTTTTCGGCATCCAGGAAACGCAGGGTCTGCGCCAGCATCTGCTGGTTGGCGCAGAGCATGCGGTGCGTGTTGATCACCACCTTGGGGTGGCCGGTGCTGCCGCTGGTGAGCAGGTACTTGGCGTGGGTGTCGGGCGTGATGCGGGCAAAGGCGGCCATCACCGCCGGCGTTTCCTGCGCGGCCAGCAACTGCGTGAAGGGCAGGGCGCCGGGCACGCTCTCGGCGCCCTGGCTGTACACCTGCACGGGCGGTGTCGGGTCGAGCCCGGCCCCCACCAGGGCCGGCGCGTAGACCGCGGCATCGCTGGCATACACCAGTGCCGGCTGCAGCGCTTGCAAGATGCCGTGGATGCGGCCGAAATCGCCGCCGGCCAGCCGGCAGTAGCCGCTGGAGACCGTGCACACCGCGCGGCCGATGTGCATGCCGGCCAGCAGCAGCACCAGGTGGTCGAGCGCGTTGTCGCTGAGCACCACCACCGGGCCTTCGTCGGGCAGCTTCAGGTCGAGCAAGGCCTGCGCCACGGCGCCCACCTGCTGGCGCAGGGCGCGCCAGCCCAGCACGCGCCAGCCGCCGGGGTGCTGGGCCTCATCGGCCGGCTCGGCAAAGGCTGGGGCCTCGGGCGTTTCGGCGGCCCAGCGCTCCAGCCACTCGCCCACGCAGCGGGCGTGCGGCTGCAGGGCTTCGGGGTGGCGCAGCACGAAGGCGCCGCCGCCCAGGTCTTCGCGCGAAACGGCGCGTGGCGCCATCAGGGCCGGGTCGTCGCACACGCCGGCGCGGGCCACGCCGTGGTGCAACAGCGGTGCAGCGGCAGGCGGGGCTTTCGGGGCCGGGTGCAGGGCCAGGGTCATGCGCTGTCTCCATACACATCTGTATGTGTTTGGCGCGATGCTAGGCGCGGTGGCGGCCGCAGGCATCCGGGTATGCCCGGGTCTCCATACAGTGCTGCATGGCGTGGCATCATGCCCTGCGATGAGCCTGCCGCCCGCCCGCCCCCTGCCGCTGCGCCGCCGCGCCCGTGCCGGCACCGCCGATGCCGAGGGCGCGCGTGCCTCGCTGACGCCCGAGTCTTGGGTCGAGGCCGCCACCGCGGTGCTGGTTGACCAGGGCATCGACCACGTGCGTGTGGACGTGCTGGCCGGTCAGCTGGGTGTCACGCGCGGCAGCTTCTACTGGCATTTCCGCGACCGCGAAGACCTGCTGCGCCGCGTGCTGCAGGCCTGGAGCGAGCAGACCACCGAACAGCTCACGCGCCGCCTGGCCACGGCGCGCACGCAGCCGCAAGAACAGCTGCGTGATGTCATCTCGCTGCCCTTCCGCGGCCGCGCCGCGGCGAAGGCGGCGCGCATCGAGCTCGCCATCCGCGCCTGGGCGCGGCGCGACGAGTTGGCCCGCCAGGCCGTGGACGCTGCCGATGCCGCGCGCATCGCCTACCACCGCGAGATCTTCGCGGCCCTGGGTTTCGCCGCGGCCGACGCCGAGCACCGGGCTTTCATGCTCTATGGCTACGAGGTGGCCGAGTCCTTGTTGCACCGCCAGGGCCATGCGGCGCAGCGCCAGGCGCGGGCGGCTTATGTCGAGCGCCTGATGCTGCAAGTTCTTCCAGCGCAGGCCCCCTAGAATACGGGGTCAACATTTGGAGGATTCCGCCAGCCCATGAATGCGACCCACGCTCACATTGTTGTCATCCGTCGCGGTGAAATCATTGAAGGACACCAGCTGCGTATCAACGGCGGCGGCGCAGGTCTGTCCAGGTTTTTCAGCAGCGGACGCTATGGTGGCGCCGACAAGGCGCGCCGCGCGGCCGAACGTGAAGCCCGCGCCCTCGGCCTGCCCAAGGCGCGCCGCCGTGGTGGCAGCGTGCAAGACCGTGTGCTGCGCACCAGCAGCACCGGTGCGCCGGGCATCCGTTTCGCCTGGACGCGCGACACCGTCGAGCCGATGCTCCGGGTGGTGGCCAGCTGGGTCGACAAACGGGGCCGCGCCCGCCACACCTCTTACTCGGTAGAGCGCAACGGCCTGGACGGCGCGCTCGATCTCGCCATCAAGGCCCGCACCTCCTGCGGCGCCGCCTTGCCTGACCGCGAAGCGCTGTTGCGCCTGTTGCGGCGCGAGTACCGCCACCGCGGGGCCGCCGCGATCGCCTGATCGAGGCCTGCTGCGGGGCCTACAGGCCCGGCAGCGTGGTGTGCAGCAAGGCCCCGGTGTGGGCGCCGCAGTGGGTGCGCAGCGCGTCCAGGCGCTCCTGCAGCACTTCGGGCGCCTCGATGCGCGCCTTGTGGCGTTCCAGTGTGGCCGTGGCCACTTCGTGCAGCTTGAGGTTGCGTGTTTCCTCCACGGCTTCGATGAGCTGCAACACCGCCTGGCGCGGCTGGCCGGCTACGGCGGCGCCCAGCGCCCCGCGGGTGACGGCATTGATGTGCGCGTGCGCGGCGCGCACGGGCTCGGCCAGGGCCTCGAAGCCCTCGCAGGCGCGCGCCAGCATCTCGGTGACCTGCTTGTTCGTGCAATAACGCAAGCCCGCCTGGCGCACCCATGAAGGCGCCTGCGGAATGAACACATTCGCCTGGCACAGCGTGGACAGCACGAGCAAGAAGCCGATGGCGGCGTCCACCGCGGTGTCGTTGTCGGCCATGGCCTGCTGCGTGGCCTCCAGCAACTGCAGCGCCAGGCCGGCATCGCCCCGCAGCACCGCGGCCAGGCTGTCGAGCAGGCGGCCGTAGCGCTGCAGGCGGCGTGTCAGCAGCTGCGGGTCGGGCGTGCCGTCCGCGGTGGCGGCCAAGTCGGCCGCGGCAGCCGCAGGGGCCAGCAGCTGCTGTTCGTCCAGCGCCTTCTGCAACTGAGCCCGCAACTCGGCCAGCGCTTCAAGGCCGCGCTGCTTGAAGGCGTCCACGGCCAGCAGCAGGATGACGTGGTGGTCGAAGTCGGGCGAGAGCAGCCCGCCGCGCTCTACCACCTGGGCCAGGATCTTCATCGACTCGGCCTGGTCGCCGGTGTAGAAGACCAGGATGCCGTACTTCTGATTGCGCGCCACCGAGTGCGGTGTCACTTCCACCGCGCGGCGAAAGGTCTCGGCCGCGGCCGCGTAGTCGCCGCGGTCGGTGTAGATGCGGCCGAGCACGTCGTAGGCGTCCACATAGGTCGGGTGGGCGCCGAGCAGGTTCTTGATCGTCGACTCGGCAGCCGCCGGCTTGCCCGAGGCGTCCATCACGCGTGCGATGCCCAGGCGCGCCCAGGGCACGGCCTTGTCGTCGATGACGGCGTTGAACATCGCTGTGGCCAAGGGCAGCTTCTCCAGCCGGATGGCGAGTTCGGCGCCCAGCCGCGCGGCGTGGGTCCAGTAGGCGCCACGGGCCTGGAAACGCTGCTCGCACTGTGCCAGCGCGCCGGCGTGGTCGCCGCGGTCGATGAGGCTGGCGATCTCCTTCATCGAATCCTTGCGCACGAAGGCCGCGAGCAGCCGGTCTTCCAGGTCGCCCAGGCTGTAGGGCTTGATCAGGAAACCGTCGATCGCCAGCTCGGCGGCCTCGGCCACCACGGGGTAGCTGCTGTTGGCCGACAGCACCATCACGATGGTCGACAGCGTGATCAGCCGGCGCTGGCGCAGGTCGTCGATGAGGTCCTGGCCCAGCGTGCCGTCGCCCAGGCGCTGCTCGCACAGCACGATCTCGAAGGGGCGCGAGGCGGCGTGCTGGCGCGCTTCGTGCGCCTTGGCGCACTGCACCACATGGCTGGCGCCCATGTTGCGCAGCTGCGCCGCCAGCATCTGGCGCGCTGTGGCGTGGCCGTCGACGATGAGGGCGCGGGTGTTCGTGCCGAAGCGGGCGCGCAGTTGGAGCTGGTGGGTGGAGTCGGGCACGCGGCGGCTTCGGCAGGCGGGGCGGGGCAGGGCAACACCTTTTGTACCCCAGCGGGAGCGCCCGCTTCAAGCCACCGTCTGTGACAGCGCCGCCCGGCGCCAACTCTTGCCATGCCGCCAGCGCCGCGGGCGCAGCGCCAGCCACCCACAACTGACTTTTCTGCGGTTTGTGTGGGTGAGTGACGCATAAATGCCTGGCGCTGCGGGCGCGCCCGCGCGGTGCCGCGTGGGAGGATGCGGTGATGCGATGATCAAGCCGGATGCGGGCGACTGCAGGGACCCTGATGAAGACATTGGACGAGCGAGACTGGCCCGAAAAGAGCCGTGAACTGTCGCAACTGCTGGCCCGCACCGGCCTCGGTGACCGGCAGGCTTTTGCACAGCTGTATGAACGCACCAGCGGGCATCTGTTTGCCGTGGTGCTGCGCATCCAGCGCGACCGCGCCTTGGCCGAAGAACTGCTGCAGGAGATCTACGTGGCGGTGTGGAAGGCCGGTGCCAGCTTCGACGCCGCGCGCAGCCAGCCGCTGACCTGGCTGACGCACATCGCGCGCAACCGCGCCATCGACAGCCTGCGCCGGGCGCAGAGCCAGCCGCGCACCGAGAGCCTCAGCGCGGCCGACGACGACAGCGACCGGCCCGACCCCGCCGACACCCTGGTCAGCGACGAACCCGGGCCGCTCGACCTGCTCAGCCGCGCCAGCGAAAAGCGCGAGCTCACGCAGTGCATGGAGCGCCTGACGCCCACGCAGCGCCAGAGTGTGGCGCTGGCGTTTTTCGACGGCCTCTCGCACGCCGAGGTGGCCGAGCATCTGCACGAGCCGCTGGGCACCGTGAAGAGCTGGGTGCGCCGGGCCTTGAACACCTTGAAGAGCTGCCTGGACCGGGCCGCAGCCAACGACGCCAAGGGAGCCGTCTGACATGGATTACGGAAGACCCTCCTTGGCCGACGCCCTGGCTGCCGAGTACGTGGCCGGCACGCTGCGCGGGCGTGCGCGGGCGCGTTTCGAAGCCCTGCTGCCCAGCCACCCGGCGCTGCAGAGCGCGGTGCGCGAATGGCAGGAACGGCTGATTCCGCTGACCACCGGCTTGCCCGCGGCTGCACCGCCCGTGCGGGTGTGGCAGGGCATCGAGCAGGCCTTGTGGCCGGCGGCTGCGGCGCTGGCGCCCACGCCGTGGTGGCAGAAGCTGGGCGTCTGGCGCGCCTTGTCAGGCACGGCGCTGGCGGCGGTGGTCGGCCTGGCCGTGCTGGTGGCTGCGCCGCCGCCGGCACTGCCGCCGGTGGTGGTGGTGCTGCAGTCCACGGGCAAAGACCCGGCGGTGGGCGGCAATGTCGTGGCCAGCTTCAGCGGCGACGGCCGCGTGGCCGTGGCCCGCCCGCTGACCAGGGTGGCCCTGCGCGACGACCGCGTGATGCAGCTGTGGTGGGCCACCGAAACCGGCAAACCCCAGAGCCTGGGCCTCATCAAGGCCGACGGCGCGACCGTGCTCGACCGCAGCCGCCTGCCCGGCGGCGTGAAGGGCAGCCGCATCGACCACATGGCCGTCAGCGTCGAGCCGCCGGGCGGCTCGCCCACGGGGCAGCCCACGGGGCCGGTGGTCTTCTACGGCAAGCTCGAACTCTGAGGGCGCGCGGCCCGCGGTTTCGCAGGCCGGGCTGAGCGCGCCAGGCCAACTTCAGCGTTCTGGCCTCAGCGGATGCAGCCGAGCCAGACCTGGTGGAGCAGCCGGCCCTTCGGCATCACCGCGCGGCGGCGCGTTTGGCGGGCTGCTCGCGACCGTAAACACGCCCCACCAGCGTCGGTGCCGGTTGCCCCGCCAGTTGCGCCCAGGCGGTCAGCTGCTCTTGGGTGCTGTCCCAGTCCTTGTCGAAGAGCGCCGGGCCGTGGAGGTACATCCACAAGGCCAGCTGCGCCGATGGGGCATGCCCAGCATCGGCCAGGCCGATGAAGCGGCCGTAGGCCTCGGAGAAGCGCGCCTGGCGGAAGGCATCGACGGCGGATGCGTGCAGGCGGTCGGCGGTGCGCGAGGCCGCGGCGGGTGGCGCGGCCTGCGCCGCACCCGCGAGCGTGAACACAAGACCGAGGGCGGTGGCAAGGACGCTGAGGCCCCGGTGAAACGGGCTGGACATGGCAGATGCTCCTGGTGGTGCTGGCACAAGCAGGCTGCCGCGGTTTCGGTGCGCGGCTGCAGCCCGGCGAGGTGCCTGGACGCCGCGGCGGTTTGCCGCGGTGCCGCCATGGTCGATGCCCGCTGCCCGCGGGCAGCAGGCGCGTTCAAAAGTGAACGGTGACCGGCGGCTGGTCTTCAGCGGTCTGGGCCAGCGCCTCGGCCACGTCGCGGTGCCAGGGCAGCGCATGGCAGACCCGGGCGCGCACGGCCGGGTCGGCGTGCGCGTCCAGCGCTTGCGCCAGTTCGGCGGCGGCCAGTGCGCGCTGCGCCGCGGCCGCGGCGTGCCCCGCGCGGTGCAGCACGCGCCAGGCCGCCAGCCGCGCGGCCAGGCCGAAGGGGGCGGTGGCCAGGGCCTGGGCCTGCTGCAGACAAGGCAGTTCCGCCAGCACCGCCTGCAGCGCGGTGGCCAGGCGCTCGGGCGCGGCCCCGGCGGTGCCCGTGCCGGGGGCAGCCCACGGGCCCACGCCGGCGTGGGCATCGGCCAGGCGCAGGCGCAGCGCACGGGCGCCGACTTCGTCGCCCAGCTGCTGCAATGCAGCCTCGCAGTCGCGCCAGAGTTGCACGGCGGCCTCGCTCGCCCCGCTGCGCCAGAGGGCTTCGGCCTGCACCTGCTGGTTTTTCAAGGCGCCGGGCAGGTCGTTGCAGGCCCGGTCGCGCTGCGCCGCGTCGGCGGCGATGCGGGCGGCTTGGTCCAGATCGCCGGCCAACAGTTCGCAGCGCGCGCGCAGCGCCTGCGCGATGGCCAGTTGCACCGGCAGGCCGAATGCGGCGGCCACGCGTGCTGCTTCGTCGATGTGGACGGCGGCGGCCGCTGCGTCGGCGCTGTCGAGCGCCCTCTCGACGACGAACTCCAGGCAGGTGCAGGTGAGCCGCGGGTTGTCCATGCGCCGGGCCAGTGCGAGCGCACGCGCAAGCACCTCGCTGCGGGGGCCTTCTTCGCCGGTCGCGCCGTGCAGGTGCGCCTGCACCAGCAGCGCCTGCACCTCGAAGATGTCGTCGCGCTCTTCGCGCATGCGCTGGCGGGCCAGCACAGCCCAGTGCAGGGCAGCGGCGGCGCCGTGCCGCGCTGCGCTGAACGAGCGCTGTTCGATGGCCATGAAGGCCAGCGTGATGTGCGACAAGGTGGCGTTCTTGGCGTCGTCGATGCGTTCGGCCACCTCCACGCCGCGGCGCGCGGCAGCCGCTGCCAGCGGCAGCCGCCCGGTGCGGTAGGCCAGCATCGATTGCGACGCCAGGGCCTCGGCCACCCAGCGGTCTTCGCCCTCGGCCTCGCCCAGGGCCAGCAGGCGGTTGATGGCCACTTCCTGCTGCTCGCGCAGCGCCAGGCTGTCGCAGATCAGCACACGCCGGTTCAGCAGCTCGTGCTGCAGCTCGGGCGGGCAGGGCCCGGGCGCCAGCGCCGCCTGGGCCTCGGCGTTGTCGATGTACTGCAGCGCCGCGGCGTAGGCGTAGCGGGCCTTGGCGCGGCGCGAGGCGCGCAAGAACCAGTCGGTGGCCTGGCGATGGTCGCCGGCGCGGGCACAGTGTTCGCCGGTGATGGCCAGGTACTCGTCGCTGCGGTCGCCGACGCGCTGTGTCAGCCAGGCCGCGGTGCGCGCATGCGCTTCACGCTTCTGCGGCTTGAGCACCGTGTCGTAGGTCACCTGGTGCAGCAGGTGGTGCTGGAAGGCGGCTTCCTGCGTGCCTTCGAAGGTGCTGGTGGCGCGGGCTTGCACCAGCGTCTTGTGCTGCAGCGCGGGCAGTGCGCGGGGGCTGCGCGCATCCAGCGCGCCCAAGGCATCGTCCCAGAACACCGGGCCGACGACGCTGGCCAGCTGCAGGGCGCGCCGGGCGTCGGCGTCCAGCGCGTCCAGGCGGGCCTGCAGCACGCCGGTGATGGTGGTCGGCAGCCGGTGGGGGTTCAGCCGCGCGGCGTCGAAATGCCAGGCCGCATCAGGGCCGTCGCCCCGGCGCAGCACGCCCTGGTCGAGCAGCATGCTCACCAGTTCTTCGGCGTAGAAGGGGTTGCCTTCGGCGCGGCTTTCGATCAACGCGGCCAGCGCGGCAGGCAGTGGCTGCACATGGCGCAGCAGCGCCTGCGTCAGGGCGCGCCCTTCGTCGGCGCTGAGGGCCTGCAGTTCCAGGCGCTCGTGCTGCGGCAGCGCCTGGCCCCAGGCGGGCTGGCGCTCCAGCAGCGCCGGGCGCGCGCCCAGCAGGGCCAGCAGCGGGCCGGTGCCGTCCTTCAGCACGGTGTTCAAGGTGTCCAGCGAGGCGTCGTCGGCCCAGTGCAGGTCGTCGAGCAGCAGCACCACGGGCGCGCCTTGGCGGTCCGCCAGGCGCTGCAGCCACAGGCGCAGGGCCATCACGGCACGGTCGCGCAGCAGCCGCGCATCGCTGCCCAGGCGCTGCACGGCAGCGCTGGCCGAAAAATCCAGGCCGACGAGGTGGCCCAGCGCCTCGGGCGCTGGGTCGTCGGGCTGGGCCAGCCACGGCGCGAGGCCTTCCAGCAGCTTGCGGCGCGCCACCTCGGCGCTGTCGTCGTCGGCAATGTCCAGCTGCCGCACCAGCAAGTCGCGCCACAGGCCATAGGGCTGCAGGTGCCCCGAGGGCTGGCTGCGCGCCGCCAGCAAGCAGCCCGGCGGGCAGGCGCCGGCGCAGATGCGCTGGAACTCGGCCAGCAGCCGGCTCTTGCCCACCCCGGCATTGGCGATGAGCGTCAAGGCGTGCGGCCTGCCTTCGGCCTGCACGCGGGCCAGCTTCTGTGCGAGCAGCGCGCGCTCGGCGCTGCGGCCGATGAGCGGCGTTTCGGCGCCGGGCAGGCCGCGCGACCGCGGCCGCGGCCCGTGTGAACCCGGCCGGGCGGCCTGGACCTGCCAGCAGGTGAGCGGCGCTGCCACGCCTTTGACCGCCAGCGGCGGCTGCAGCACGGCTTCGAAGCCGCCCCGCACCAGCGCCCAGGTGTCCTGGCTGATCAGCAGTGTGCCGGCCGCTGCGGCCTGCTCCAGGCGCGCGGCGATGTTCACGGTCAGGCCGCTGAGGCTGTTGTCGTTCTCCACGCCGCCGCCGCGCACCGCCGCGCCCGTGTGGATGCCGACGCGGGCGCTGAAGCCGCCCTGGCCGTGGCTGCGCTGCACCGCGTCGCCGCGGCGGGCGGCTTCGGCCAGCAAGGCCAGGCCGCAGTGCACGGCGCGCTCGGCATCGTCTTCGCGCGTGCCGAGGGTTTCGTGCGCGCCGAAGGCCGCCTTCAGGTTGTCGCCGGCGTAGCGCAGCACCTCGCCGCCATGCCGTGTGACGATGGCCGTGAAGGCGGCCAGCGCGCCGTCGAACACCGCCTGCACGTCCTCCGGATCGAAGTGCTGGATGAGTTGCGTCGAGCCGACGATGTCGAGAAACAGCACGCTGACCTGGCGCAGCCGGCGCCCGGGCGCTGCTGCCGGCTGCGCATCCGCTGGCGCCGCATTCAGCGCGGCCTGGCGTTCCTGCAGGGGCGCCAGCGCGGCATCGACCAAGGCGTCGCCGAGAGCGGCGCGCTGCGATTGCAGGGCCGCGATCGCTGTGGCGAGGTGTTGACGCAGCTGATGCTCGGGCATTGGCGCCAGTGTAGGGGCGACGTGACGCCCGGCTGTCCCGAGGCGGGATGACGCGACAGGCCTCGGGCGAGCGAGCTCGACGGTACAAGCCGTGCAGGCCGTGCAGGCCGTGCAGGCCGCATGAGGCGACGCGCTGCAGCCGTCACGGCGGGCGCTTCAGCAGGCCGGCGAGCCAAGGCGGCCGCGCGGGCCTGCCACTGGCGCGCGAGGTGCCACGCGTTCAGGGGCGCCAGCATCAGGTGCAGGAACAGCACCGGCGCCAAGCCCGCCAGGCTGCCGTAGGCGATGAAGGCGAGGTTGGCCGTGAGGGCCAGCGCCCGCAGCCGCAGCATGCGGGTGCAAGCGAAGCAGCCGCCCGTGAGCGCGGCGGCCAACCATCCAGCGGCGTCGATCGTGAAGGTGTCCATGGCCTGCATGCTCACGGCCCGACGGGTCGCCCGCGCACCGCTGTTCAATAGTGAACGGCGCGCCCCCGCGCGCCCTGCAGCGCCCTGTAGGCTCGCGTTTGCAGTGCCAGGCGGTGCTGCCGTCAACCCACCCCTGGAGCACAGATGGAGCCGACCGAGGAGATCCTCTCAGCGCTGTCGCAGTTGGGCGATACGCGCAACTGGGAGCCGGGCGCCGTCGTCGTTGGCGAAGGCGAGGCGGCCGACAGCCTCTTCGTTGTGCACGCCGGTCTGCTGCGGGCGGTGGTGGCAGGCCAGGGCGGGCGCACGGTGGAGCTGAACACGCTGGGTCCGGGTGAGATTTTCGGCGAGCTGATGCTCGGCGGCGGTGCGCGCGCCGCGACCGTGGCCGTGGTCGAGCGCGCCCGGCTCACGCGCGTGGGGCGGGTGGAAGTGGAGCGCCTGTTGGCCGACCGCCCCGATCTCGCGCTGCATCTCATCCAGCGGCTGGCGCAGCGGGTGCGCACGCTGACCGGCACGGTGCGTCAGCTGGCTTCGGTCGATGTCTACGGCCGCCTCGTGGGCCTGTTCGATGCCCTGGCGCTGGAGCGTCAGGGCCGGCGCGTGGTGCCCGGCCCTTTGAGCCAGGCCCGCATCGCCGAGCGGCTGGGTGCGTCCAAGGCCATGGTCAACCGGCTGCTGCAGGACCTGGCTGCCGGCGGCTACATCGAGGTCTCGCGCGAGCAGATCGTGGTCCTCAAGGCGCTGCCCGCGCGGTGGTGAGCCGGGGGCCCGTGCGCAGCTTGCGGCTGCACCGTGCCGGGGCCAAGTCAGCCGCAGGGCGCAACCTGTCCACCCAGGCGCAAAGAAAAAGGGCCTGGCAAGCGCCAAGCCCTTGATTCTTGCAACGTGTCCTGTGGTGGAGATGAGGAGGATCGAACTCCTGACCTTCGCATTGCGAACGCGACGCTCTCCCAGCTGAGCTACACCCCCACAGTCGTTCAAAATTCTAGCATCCGGTCTGGCCACGGCTAACATGGGGCGACCCCCACCCTGCCGGCCGTGGCCGCCCCCGCTCATGCGCACGCGCAACGATCCCGCCTGGCTCGAAGCCCAGTACAACAACCGCGCGCGGGTGCCGGCGCATGCCGGGCAGTTCGAGCGTTGGCGGCTGGCCTCGGCGCTGGTGCGCGAAAAATCGGCGGCGCAGCTCGACTTGGCCTACGGCCCCGGCGACGGTGAAACGCTGGACATCTTCCCGGCCCCGCGGCCCGGCGCGCCCGTGCTGGTGTTCATCCATGGCGGCTACTGGCGTTCGCTGGACAAACGCGACTTCTCCTTCATCGCACCGGCCCTCAACGCCGCCGGTGCCACGGTGGTGGTACCGAACTACGCGCTCTGCCCGGCGGTGGGCGTCGAGCACATCGCCTTGCAGATGACGCAGGCCGTGGCCTGGGCATGGCGACACGCGGCAGATTTCGGCGCCGACGCGGCGCGCATCGGCCTGATCGGCCATTCGGCCGGCGGGCACTTGGCGGCCATGCTGATGTGCTGCCGCTGGAAGGACGTGGCCGCCGATCTGCCCGCACAGCCGGTGCAGGCCGCGCTGTCGGTCTCGGGCCTGTACGACCTGGAGCCCTTGCGCCACGTGGCTTCGGTGCAGGCCGATCTGCAGCTCACGCCGGCCGCGGTGCGCCGCCTGAGCCCGGCGTTTTTTCCGCGGCCCAAAACAGGCAAGCTGTATGCCGCGGTGGGGCTGGACGAGAGCGCGGAGTTCATTCGCCAGAACGCACTGATCCGCGACGTCTGGGGCCCGACGGCGGTGCCCGTGTGCGAAACGCTGCCCGGGCGCAACCACTTCTCGGTGGTGGAAGACCTGGCCGATGCTAAGTCGCGCCTGCACCAGCTGGCCTTGCGCACGGTGGGGCTGCGTTAGGGGCCGTGCGGGCGGAAAGCGGCCGGGTTTTCACGCGCCGCATCCTGCCGCTGACCGATGGGGCCGTGCGGGGGCTGCGGTGTAGACTGAATTTGATGATGCTGGTCATTCGAGATGCGCAGCGCGCGGCCTTGCAACTCGACACCGATGTGCGGTGGTTCGAGGGCCGGCTCACGCAGCTTTATCCCGCGTTTGCGCAAGCCGCCGCGTCGCAGCGCCAGCAGTGGGTGCGTGAGGGCTTGGCCCGGGCCAAGGCCTTGGGCCTCACGCGGGCCGAGCGGCTGCAGTTCCTGTGTTTCGAGCACACCTTCTTCCCGGGCTGCCTGGACACCGAAGCCTACGCCTGGGCGCGCCGCCTGTTGGTGCAGCCCGGCGTGCCCCCGGCCGAACGCATGAAGGCCCTGCGCCACGAAACCATCCACCGGCTGCTGCACGAAGAGCAGGCGGCGCTGCAGGCCGCCCAGGCGGCCGAACTCGAGCTCGCTTTTCCCGATCCGCCCGATTTGTCCGACCCGCCTGAAGAGCCCGCTGGCGCATCGGCTGCTGCCGCCGCCGCGCAGCCCGAGGCCGCACCCGGCAGCTTGGCATGACGCCGCAAGAGCAGATCACCGCGTTGATGGCGGGGGTGGACGAACAGCCCCCCGATGCGGTGATGCCCTGCAAGGCCAAGCCCACGCACACCTTGCAGTTGCTGCTGCGCTGGGAAGACGATCTCTCGCCCGTGCCGAGCGCCAGTTTCGACATCTACAAGGGCGGGGCCCGTTTTGCCAGCGACATGGCCGCCAAGGGCAAGTTCACCCAGAAAAAGGTGCACGCTGGCGCCTACCGGGTGTTTTTCCCCGGCATCGACGAATCCGAGATCGTTGAGGAGTGAAGCGCCGTGCCTGACATCACCTCTGTGGCCGGTGACTGTTTTGCGCGCATCGCCCGCGCCCACGGTTTTCACAATTACCTGACGGTCTACAACCACGCCGACAACGCAACGGCTTTCCCCAACCCCAACCAGGTGGTCGAGGGCAGCACCGTCAAGGTGCCCGAAAAGCAGATGAAGGCCTACGACCTGCCGGTCGACGCCCAGAAGAGTTTCAAGATCATCCGCAAGCCCACGCGCCTGGAAGTGCGTTTGTGCCTGGCCGATGTGAGCAAGACGCCAGCCCTTGCCAAAGCGACGCTGGAGATCGCCGGCAAGAAAGCGGCGGGGGGCGCCGCCACGCTGGCCATCGAGGACATCGACCCCACGGCCCTGGCGGCCACGCTGACGGTGGTGCTGGCCAAGCCGGCGGCCTACGCCAAAGCGCCACCCACCACGGCTGCCGTGGCCAACCAGTACCCGCCGGCCATCGTGGCGGCTGACTTTGACGACCCCGAAACCGTGTGGCCGAAGAAGGGCGAAACCATCGCCTGGCAGTTGCAGGTGGGGCAGCTGGAGCCGGCCACCGAAACACGGGGCGTGTTGCAGCGCCTGGTCAACCTCGGCGGCGTGTGCCCGGTGACGAAAGCCGAAGACGCCGACACGCAGCGCGCCGTGCGCTGCTACCGACGCCACGCAGAGGCCCTGGTGCCGCCGGCCGACACAGCCGCGGTGGCCGACATCCGAGCGCACATCCAGGCCCGGCACGACACGCCATGACGCTGAACCGCACCGCCTACGTCGCGCGCACTGCGCACGACCAGACCCACGTCAACCGCCTGGCGGTGCCTGAGTTCGGGGTGGTGCAGG
The DNA here is from genome assembly GCA_963788035.1 of uncultured beta proteobacterium. Lineage (GTDB taxonomy): Bacteria > Pseudomonadota > Gammaproteobacteria > Burkholderiales > Burkholderiaceae_C > Rubrivivax. Next base: position 1,030,827 of record CAWBFC010000006.1, on the reverse strand, counting down.
TGCAGATGAAGGGCCAGGGCGGCAGCCTCTCCAAGTGCTACCGCGACGCTTCGAGCACGACGCCGGTGGACCCGGTGACGACGGGCGCGGACACCTTCCACTTCGCCCCCGGCCCGCAGCACGACGCCGCCACCTGGGCCGCCGACCCGGCGCTGAAAGACGACGTTCAGATCACCTACAAGCTGCACAACCCGCAGTTCGCGATCAAGAAGGCCGAGATCCAGATCTTCACGCGCTTCTCCGAAGACCCGGTGTGGACACGCGAACTTGAAGAGGACGAACTGCTGCACGGCGAGCACACGCTGCAGTTCGACGACCAGGACAACTGGGACGGCAAGATCGACGCGCATGCCGATTTCCCGGGCGAGTTTCTGAGCGCCGAGCACTCGCCCTACAAGCTCAAGATCACGATCAGCGGCGATGGCCTGAACACCGCGCCCACGGCCTGGACCTATGTGCAGGTTTACGTCAGCAAGCTCGAACTCGAATACGGCCCCAAGACCGTGCTGCCGGCCCAGCCGCCCAACCGCGAAGGCGGTCTCCACGCCGAGACCTACGACGACTTGATCGCGCAGGGCGCCGCGCCGCCGGTGGGCGGCAGCGTGAAGGTCTACCTGAAGAGCGACATCTTCAAGAACAGCGCGGCCGACATGTTCGCCAACGCGCTGTACACGCGTTATGAAGCCTTGTGGGGCGACGGGCCGCAGATCCCGCTGTTCTGCAAGGTGTGGGTGAAGTCCTCGGCCGATACCGATGTGGTGGCGCCCAAGGCCCTGGGCCGCGTGAAATTCTTGTGGGACTGGGAAAGCACCTCGGTGGCCGGTGCCACCAGCTTCACCGCCAAGGCGCAGGACTACCTCGCCAAAAAAACCAAGCCCAAGGGCCGCAACTGCCACGTGGCGCGCGGTGGGAAACGCGGCTCGAAGGGCAAGCCGGTGTTCCCGCTGCAGGCCGGCACGGCGCCCGGGGCCTTGCCCAACGGGGCCTTTCCTTTCGAGGTGGAGGAGGTCGACAAGCCGCGCACCTGGGCTGCCTACAGCTATGCCTGGGGCGAAGGCACCGCAGCGGCCAAGACCGGCGTGATCTTCCAGCCCTCGCGCATGGCCGGCGACAAGTACAAGCTCACGGTCTACGTGGCCTACGAGGTCGACCGCAAGAAAAAGCACAAGCTCAACGTCGATACCGATGCGCCGCTGCCCGTGCCTGCGGTGCTGAAGGCCGAGACGGGCGATTACGAAATCTGGCGCCGCGTGCACGTGCGCAAGTACGTGAAGAAAAACGGCAGCGTGGCCGAGACCATCAACCTGGCCACGGTGGCGGCCTTCTACGAGCGCGCCTTCATCGAACTCAAGGACGAGACGGGTGGTGTGATCACCAACGTTGCGCAGCCCGATTGGGACGGCCGCGTGGCCACCGCGATGGGCCCTTATGGTGCGACTTCTGCGCAGATGCTGCTGCCCGGCAGCCAGCACGGCCTGGGAGGCAACGGCGTGCACATGCACGACCGCGCGGGCTTCCATGCCGCGCTGGTGACCGCGGGCCACACGGTGGGGGCGGTGAACACCTTCCTCAACGACCCCAGCAACGGCATGCACACCGACGACGTGTACAACGAGCGGGGCAAGAACATCGCGATGAAGGTCACTGGCGCTGCCTTCAGCCCCGAGACGCATGCCGATTCAGGCTGCAACATCTACCACGTCGACAAGATCGTGAGCCTGCCCAACACGCTGCTGGGCTGGGCCTACGACGTGCCGGGCGGCAACGGCGACCGCTGTGGTTTTCTGCTGTGCGCCACCAACGCAGACCACGGTGCTGGCGACAACATCGAGAACACCGCCACGCATGAGTTCGGCCACCACTTCTTCCTGCCGCATCCGCCCGACGCTGGCGAAAAGAAGAACTACAAGGCGCACGACTCGTCGAACACCACCTGCATCATGTCGTACAACGTGCCGACCGAGTTCTGCGGCTTCTGCCAGCTGCGCATGAGAGGATGGAGCAAGGATGCCCTCAAGCCCAAGCCCTCCGCCAACAAGAAGACCTGAGTGGACACGGCGCACATGGATCGTTATGGCAGGGACCCTGGGCATCGCTGCGGCGGCGGCCTGGGCCGACAAGGGCGGGAGGCCTAGCGTGGAGATCCACATCCAGACCCCCGAGGCCACCGTGGTGCAAGGTGAGAACCTGCGCGTGGATCTCACGCTGCGCAACACCTCGGCCGAGACCTTGACGATGCCGGCGCTGGACGATGCCAACGCGCCCCAGCCGGTGTTTGTGCTGAGCGGGCCTTCCTTCCCCAAGCCACTGCGCTTTCGCTGGCACGGTGGGCCGGGGCTGAGCGACGACACCCATGCCCATGGCCACCCGGCCCGTGCCGTGGCGATGCTCAACCCAGCACGTTTCCTCAGTCTCGCCGCCGGTGAGACCGTGAGCGCCACGCTGCACCTGCCCGTCACGCTGCCCCTGGTGAGCGCCGGCACGCACCAGTTGCAGGCCGTCTACACAGGCCAGGGCCGCAGCGCCAGTTCCAACCGCGTCGCCTTGAAGGTCGAGGTGCCCACCACACCGTGGTTCCGCGTGGTCGGGCGCACGCCCCTGGTCCACGGTGTGGGCATCCAGGTGCTGAGCGTGCAGGGCCCGGCGCTGTACCTCGCCACCTTCGAGGAAAACCGCCCCGACCTCGGCGAAGTGCGTTTCATGGGCCTGAGCCGCCTCACCACCTTGGACGAAGGCGCCACCGACGTGCTCGCGCCGTGGTGCCAGACGGCGCAGCCTGGCATGGTGGGCCCACGCTACGCCTGGCGCACGGGCAGCACCCTCACCGTGGCGGGTTACCAGAAGCGCCCGCAGCGCCTGGTGCTGGGCTACACACCCAAGGTGCATGCGCCCTCCTTGATGGCCGAGAACGGCGCCATCGAAGTCCTGGTCAGCGATGAAGCGGGCCTGCGGCTTTCGTTGCTGCGCTTTCCGCATGTCGGCTACGACGAAGCGCCCGGCCCCGCCGCGGTGGCCTGGAGCGTCGACCTCGCCGAGCCCCTGCTGGATGCCACGGCGTCGATCAACCCGGCCGGCCAGCGCCGCGCCGTGCTGCGCCACGCGGGCGGCGTGCGCCTCTTGGCCTGGGGTGGCGAGGGCGGCCCGCAGCTGGCGCCGCTGGTGGCCGTGCCCGGCCGGCCTGTGGGCGCGGTGGCACCGGCCCTGCATGTCACGCAGGCGGGGGTGGCGAGGGCCACCGTGCTCGGCGCCGAGGACGAGGGCGGACGCAGGCTCAGCCTGACCGAGCTGAGCTGGCAAGGCGCGGCACCGCCGCAGTTGCGCACCGAGCCGCTGCTGCTGCCTTCGCCCGTGCGCAGCGGCACGGTGGCTTATTCGATGCGCAGCATCGAGACGCCACGGCGCGACTGGGTGCTGGTGCTGGAGAGCCACCGTGTGCTGAGCAGCCAGTCGGGCGGCAAGGCCTATGTGTCGAAACGGCGCGTGCTGCAGCCGCCGCAACTGCTGGTGATGGAGCAGCTCAGCTACAACCTCGAACTGCACACGCGGCCCGAACTCAACATGCTGCGCTGAACGCGCGCTGCGGCGCTTTTCAGCCTCTCACGATGAACTTTTCTTCCCTTGCCGCCGGCCTGTGGCGCATGAACGAATGGCGGCTCGATGTGCCCGGCCGTGTGCGCTGGATCGAGCAAGCGCTCGAACTCGGCATCACCACCTTCGACCACGCCGACATCTACGGCGGCTACAGCGTCGAGGCGCTGTTCGGCGAGGCCCTGGCCGCCGCGCCCGCGCTGCGCCGGCAGATGCAGATCGTCACCAAGTGCGGCATCAAGCTGCAGCACCCGGCGCGGCCCGGCCACACGCTCAAGAGCTACGACAGCAGCCGCGCGCACGTGCGCGCCAGCGTCGAGCACAGCCTGCGATCGCTGCGCACCGATCACGTCGACCTCCTGCTCATCCACCGGCCCGACCTGCTGATGGACCCCGACGAGTTGGCCGCCACCTTCACCGAGCTGCGCGCCGAGGGCAAGGTGCTGCACTTCGGCGTGAGCAACCACGGCCCGGATCAGCTGGCGATGCTGCACCGCCGCTGCCCGCTGGTGAGCAACCAGATCGAGTTCAGCCCGCTGCAAATGCAGGCCCTGGCCGATGGCACGCTGGCGCAGTGCGTCGATCTCGGCCTGCGGCCCATGCTGTGGTCACCACTGGGCGGCGGGCGGCTCTTCAGCGGGCAGGACGAGCAAGCCCGGCGTGTGCGCGGCGCGCTGCAGGCGCTGGCACAGCAGCAGGGCGTTTCGCTGGCCACCTTGGCGCTGGCCTGGCTGATGCGCCACCCGAGCCGGCCCGTGCCCATCACTGGCAGCGGGCGTATCGAGGCGCTGCGCGAGGCGGTGGCGGCCGCGCAGCTGCGTCTGTCGGCCGAAGACTGGTACCGCGTCTGGCAGGCCAGCATGGGGCACGAGCTGCCCTGAGGTCTTGCCGGCGGGCTGCTGCACCGGCGCAGGCGGCGCGCGACAATCCGGCGCATGAAATACCTGCACACCATGGTCCGCGTGACCGACCTCGAAGCCTCGCTGGCCTTCTACCGCGACGCCCTCGGCCTGGAAGTGGCCCGCCGCACCGAACACGAGCAGGGCCGCTTCACGCTGGTCTACCTCAGCGCGCCTGGCGACCCCACGGCGCAGATCGAGCTCACCTACAACTGGCCCGCGCCTGACGGCACGGTGGAAAGCTACACCGGCGGCCGCAGCTTTGGCCACGTGGCCTACGCCGTGGACAACATCTACGCCGCCTGCCAGCGCCTGATGGACCACGGCGTCACCATCAACCGCCCGCCGCGCGACGGCCGCATGGCCTTCGTGCGCTCGCCCGACGGCATCAGCATCGAGCTGCTGCAGGCCGGCCCGGCCCTGGCACCGGCCGAGCCCTGGACGGCGATGCCGAACATCGGCAGCTGGTAAACCGCAGCGCGTTCAGCTCGGCCCGATGTACCTGCCCGCGCACTTCGCACAGCACGACCCGGCCCTGCTGCAGGGCCTGATGCGCGAGCACCCGCTGGCCACGCTGGTGACGCTGCAAGGCGGCGAGCCGGCCGCCGATGCGATGCCCTTGCACTTCGACGCCGCCACGCACACTTTGCGCGGCCACGTGGCGCGCGCCAATCCGCTGTGGCAGGCGGCCGACGGGCAGCGCGTGCTGGCGGTCTTCAACGGGCCGCAGGCCTACGTCACGCCCAACTGGTACCCGAGCAAGGCCGCCACGCACAAGGTGGTGCCGACCTGGAACTACACCGTGGTGCAGGCGCGCGGCGTGCTGCGCGCGGTGCCTGACGCGCCCTGGCTGCACGCCTTGGTGAGCGAACTGACGCGGACGCACGAGGCCGCGCAGCCGCGCCCCTGGGCCGTGAACGACGCGCCCGACGACTACGTGCAGGCGCTGCTGCGTGCCATCGTCGGCATCGAGATTGCCGTCGACAGCCTGGTGGGCAAGTGGAAGCTCAGCCAGAACCGCAGCGAGGCCGACCGCCTGGGCGTGGCTGACGGCCTGCAGGCCGTCGCCGGCACGGCCGAAGCGCAGGCCATGGCCGCGCTGGTGCGCCACCCGCCGCGCGGCGAGTGAGCTGCTGCGCCTACACCGCCACGGTGTAGTTCAGCGTCATGCGGCCGCCATCGGCCACGACGATCTCGCCCGTCACGTAGCTGGCGGCATCGCTCAGCAGGTAGGCCGCCACATCGGCGATCTCTTCCGGTTCGCCCAGGCGCTTCATGGGCGTGCGGCTCATGATGCGGGCCTTGGCCTCGTCGCTGGTGAGCACGGCGTTTTTCGCCAGTTCGGTGGCGATGGTGCCCGGGGCCACGGCGTTGACGCGCACGCCCTGGTCGGCCAGCGAGAGCGCCATCACGCGCGTGAGCTGGTTGATGGCGCCCTTGCTCGCGTTGTAGCTGGCGATGCTGGGGATGGCCAGCGTGCCGTTGACCGAACTCATGTTGACGATGGCGCCGCGCTGGCGCTTGACCATCTCGCGCGCCACGGCCTGGCCGACGAGAAAGCTGCCCTTGAGGTTGACGGCGATAACGGCGTCCCAGTCTGCTTCGCTCACCTCCAGGAAGGGCGCGGCCTTGAAGATGCCGGCGTTGTTGACCAGCCCGTCCACGTGGCCGAAACGCGCCAGCGTGGCGGCCAGCGCGGCCTCCACCTCGGCCTTGTGCGCCACGTTGCAGTGCTGGTAGATCGCCTGGCCGCCGGCCGCGTTGATCTCGGCGGCCAGCGCGGTGCCGGCTTCGTCGGCCAGGTCCCACAGGGCGACGGCGGCGCCGTCCTGCACCACGCGGCGCGCGCAGGCCGCACCGATGCCTTGCGCGGCGCCGGTGATGATCACCACGCGGCCCTGCAGGCCGAAGTGCACGCGGTTCGTCGGGTTTGTGTTCGTCATGTTCGGTCGCTTGTTGGGAAGAGTTCAGGCGGCTGGGCGGTCCAGCCACACGGCCAGGCCTTGGGCGTTGAGTTCCAGGTCCATGGCCATCAGCGCGGCGATCTGCGCGTGCGGCAGCGTGCAGCCGTGGGCAGCCAGGCTGTCGACAAAGATCTGCAACTGGCCGGCCTTCAGCGCCTCATGGCGCTGCGGGTGGTGCTGCTCGCGCCTTGCCAGCGCCACGGTCCGCTGCAGCAGGCCGAGCAGCAGCGCACCCAGGCGCTGCACCTCGGCCACGCTGCCGCCCACGCGGCCGTAGTGGGTGAGGTAGAGGCATTCGGGCTCGGCGGCCAGCAGGCGCTGCACCGAGGCCTGCAGCGCTTCGGGCTCGAACTGCACGGGCGTGGAGGTGGGCACGATCCACGCGCCCAGCGCCGTGTCGAACTCGCGGTAGCTCAGGCCGAAGGTGTCGCCGGTGAACCAGCCGCGGCTCTTTTCGTCCCAGAGGCAGTGGTGGTGGCGCGCGTGGCCGGGGGTGTCGATCAGCTTGAAGGGCCGGTCGGCCAGCAGCACCACTTGGCCGTCGTGGCTTTCCACCACACGCTCGGCGGGAACGGGCACCAGTTCGCCGTAGCTGCGGTGCATCTCTTCTTCGCCGTAGACGGCCATCGCGCCGGCCCACAGCTTGCTCGGGTCCACCATGTGGCGCGCGCCGCGCGGATGCACCAGCAGCCGGGCCTTCGGCAACTGCTGCATCAGCAGGCCCACGCCCCCGGCGTGATCAAGATGCACGTGGGTGGGGATGACCCAGTCCACCGCGTCCACGCCCAGCCCCAGGGCCTGCAGCGCGCCCAGCAGGCGCGGCACGGCGAAGTTGGTGCCGGTGTCGATGAAGGCGGCGTGACCGTCTTCCACCACGAGGTAGGCGGCGTCGAAGGCATCGCGGTGGAAGCCAGTGTCGATGGCGTAGACGCCGTGGGGCAGCGGCTGCACGAAGGGTGGCAGCGCCGTGTCAGGCGGGGTGGGCAGGGCCGGGTTCATGCCGCCATTTTCAGCGAGGCGCCGCAGGCCTTGGCCCCGGGTTTGCATTTGCTTTACTTGTAAAGCAGTTCGCCCTGACAATGAGCCGCAACCCGGCTACCGGCCCCCAGTGGCACGGCACATGCGCATCGTCTGCATCGGCGGCGGCCCCGCCGGCCTCTATTTCGCGTTGCTGATGAAGCAGCTGAACCCCACGCACCGCATCACGGTGGTGGAGCGCAACAAGCCGTATGACACCTTCGGCTGGGGTGTCGTCTTCAGCGACGCCACGCTCGACAACATGCGGCTGTGGGACGGCCCCACGGCCGATGCGATAGAGGTCGCCTTCAACCACTGGGACGACATCGAGCTGCACTTCCAGGGCCAGCGCATCCGCAGCGGTGGCCACGGCTTCGTGGGCATCGGGCGCAAGAAGCTGCTGAACATCCTGCAGCGGCGCTGCGAGGACCTCGGCGTGGAACTGGTCTTCGAAACCGAGGCCACGAGCGACGAAGACTTCCCCGACGCCGACCTGATCATCGCCAGCGACGGCGTGAACTCGCGCATCCGCCAGCGGCACGCCGCCGTCTTCCAGCCCGATGTGGTGACACGCCCCAACCGCTTCATCTGGCTGGGCACCACCAAGCTCTTCGACGCCTTCAACTTCCTGTTCGAGAAAACCGAGCACGGCTGGTTCCAGGCCCACGTCTACAAGTTCGACGACACCACCACCACCTTCATCGTCGAAACCCCCGAGGACGTGTGGCGCGCGCATGGCTTGGAAGAGGCCGGGCCCGAGGAGAGCATCGCCTTCTGCGAACAGCTCTTTGCCCGGCACCTGCAAGGCCACAAGTTGATGAGCAACGCGCGCCACCTGCGGGGCAGCGCATGGATCAACTTCCAGCGTGTGCGCTGCAGGCAGTGGCACCACTTCAACGGCAAGAGCCATGTCGTCCTGATGGGCGATGCGGTGCACACGGCGCACTTCGCCATCGGCTCAGGCACCAAGCTGGCGCTGGAAGACGCGATCGAGCTGACGCGCCTCTTCCGCGACGCACCAGGCAGCGACGGCGCCAAGGCCGTCGCGGGCGAAGACATCCCCGCCGTGCTGGCCCGCTACCAGGCCGAGCGCGAGGTCGATGTGCTGCGTCTGCAGAACGCCGCGTGGAACGCGATGGAGTGGTTCGAGGTGGTGGGCCGGCGCTACTGCGAACAGCTGCCGCCGCCGCAGTTCATGTACAGCATGCTCACGCGCAGCCAGCGCATCAGCCACGAGAACCTGCGCCTGCGTGACGCGGCCTGGCTGGAAGGCTTTGAGCGCTGGTTCGCCCAACAAGCGGGGCTGCCCATCGCTGAGGGCGAGAAGCCGCCGAGCCCGATGTTCACGCCCTTCACCGTGCGCGGCCTCACCGTGGCCAACCGTGTGGTGGTGTCGCCGATGGCGATGTACTCGGCACAAGACGGCGTGCCGGGCGACTTCCACCTCGTGCACTTCGGCGCGCGCGCGCTGGGCGGTGCCGGGCTGATCTACACCGAGATGCTGGCCCCCAGCGCCGACGCCCGCATCACGCCGGGCTGCGCGGGCTTGTGGAACGACGCGCAGGCCGCAGCCTGGCAGCGCATCGTGGCTTTTGTGCACGGCCACTCGGGCGCGAAGATGGGCGTGCAGCTGGGCCACGCGGGCCGCAAGGGCAGCACGCAGCTGGGCTGGCAGCAGATGGATGAGCCGCTGACTGAGGGCAACTGGCCTCTGCTCTCGGCCTCGCCCATCGCCTACGGCCCGCACTCGCAGCTGCCGCGTGAAATGAGTGGCACTGACAGGGCCCGGGTGACGGCCGATTTTGTGGCCGCCGCGCGCCGTGCCGCCGCGGCCGGCTTCGACATCCTGGAACTGCATTGCGCGCACGGCTACCTGCTCAGCAGCTTTCTCTCGCCGCTGACCAACCACCGCACGGATGCCTATGGCGGCAGCGTCGAGAACCGCGCGCGTTACCCACTGGAGGTGTTTGCCGCGGTGCGCGCCGCGTGGCCGGCCGATCGGCCGATCAGCGTGCGCCTGAGCTGCCACGACTGGTTCCCCGGCGGCAACACCGCCGACGAAGCCGTGGCCATCGCCGCGCTGTTCAAGGCCGCGGGTGCCGACCTCATCGACTGCAGCAGCGGCCAGGTGGTGCGCGAGCAGAAGCCCGTCTACGGCCGCATGTGGCAGACGCCGTTTGCCGACCGCATCCGCAACGAGGTGGGCATCGCCACCGTGGCCGTGGGCAGCATCTTCGAGGCCGACCACGTGAACATGGTCATCGCCGCCGGCCGCGCCGACTTGTGCGCCGTGGCCCGCCCGCACCTGGCCGACCCGGCCTGGACGCTGCACGAAGCCGCCAGAGTCGGATTCGTCGGCCACGGCGCCCCGCCCTGGCCCCCGCAGTACCTTTCTGGCCGCGCGCAGTACCAGGCCAACCTCAAGAAGAACGCCGCATGAACGACGACCGACGCCCCTTCCAGGCCTACACCGCGCGCCACTTCCAGTGGCATTGCAGCGACGACGGCTTTGTCGCCACCATCACGCTGAACCGGCCCGAGAAGAAGAACCCGCTCACCTTCGACAGCTACGCCGAGTTGCGCGATCTCTTCCTCGGCCTGCAGCGCGCCAGCGATGTGCGTGCCGTCGTCATCACCGGCGCCGGCGGCAACTTCTGCAGCGGCGGCGATGTCTTCGAGATCATCGAGCCGCTGACGAAGTTGCCGGCGCCCGAGCTGCTGCGTTTCACGCGCATGACGGGCGATCTGGTCAAGGCCATCAAACGCGCGCCGCAGCCGGTGATTGCGGCGGTGGACGGCGTCTGCGCGGGCGCTGGCGCGATGGTGGCGCTGGCGGCCGACCTGCGATTGGGCACGCCCGCCGCGCGCACCGCCTTTCTCTTCACGCGCGTGGGCCTGGCCGGCGCCGACATGGGCGCTTGCGGCCTGCTGCCGCGGGTGATCGGCCAGGGCCGCGCCGCCGAACTGCTGTTCAGCGGCCGTGCGATGACGGCCGACGAGGGCGCGGCCTGGGGCTTCTTCAACGCCTTGCACGCCCCTGGCGAACTGCTTGCGAAAGCCCAGGCGCAGGCCCGCGCGCTGGCCGACGGCCCCTGGTTCGCGCACACCATGACCAAGACCATGCTGAACCAGGAATGGGCCATGGGGCTGGAAGAGATCATCGAGAGCGAAGCGCAGGCGCAGGCGCTCTGCATGCTCACGAACGACTTCAAGCGCGCCTTCGACGCGTTTGCCTTGAGGCAGTCACCGAAGTTCGAAGGGAACTGAGATGGACGTCTCGTCAGCCGCGCGCCTGGGCCACCTGCAGCTGCCCTTCTTCGACAACGGCCACCGGGCCCTGGCGGCCGAGCTCGATGCCTGGTCGGCGCTGCACCTGCAGGCCGTCGACCACCACGACACCGACACCAGCTGCCGCGCACTGGTGCGCGCGCTGGGCAAGGCCGGCTTCCTGCGCCACTGCGTGCCGCAGGCTTTCGGCGGCGCCAGCGCGGCGCTCGATTCACGCGCGCTGGTGGTGTGTCGCGAGACGCTGGCGCGGCACGACGGCCTCGCCGATTTCGCCTTTGCCATGCAGGGCCTGGGCAGCGGCCCCATCACCCTGGCCGGCACACCCGCGCTGCAGGCCGAACTGCTGCCGCGCGTGGCGCGTGGCGAGTGCATCACCGCCTTCGCGCTGAGCGAGCCCGAGGCCGGCAGCGATGTGGCCGCGATGGCCTGCAGCGCGCGCGACGACGGCGACCATGTGATGCTCAACGGCGAGAAGACCTGGATCAGCAACGGCGGCATCGCCGACGTTTACTGCGTGTTCGTGCGTGACCTGCCTGCGGCCGGCCCCAGCGAGGCTGCTGCGCTGCGCGGCACCAAGGGTCTGAGCGCCTACCTGGTGCACGCTGGCACGCCCGGGCTGGAGATCGCCGAGCGCATCGAGGTCATCGCGCCACACCCGCTGGCGCGCTTGCGTTTCGCCGAATGCCGCGTGCCCAAGGCCCAGCGCCTGGGCGCGGCCGGCGAGGGCTTCAAGCTCGCGATGCGCACGCTGGACATCTTCCGCGCCAGCGTCGCGGCGGCGGCGCTGGGCTTTGCGCGGCGTGCGCTCGATGAAGCTCTGCAGCACGCCCAGCAGCGGCGTTTGTTCGAGCAGCGTCTGGCCGATTTCCAACTGAGCCAGGCGGCCTTCGGCGACATGGCCGCCAGCATCGACGCCGCGGCCTTGCTGACCTACCGCGCCGCCTGGCTGCGCGACAGCGGCCAGGCGCGCACCACGCGCGAGGCTGCCATGGCCAAGATGGTGGCCACCGAAAACGCGCAGCAGGTGATCGACCGCGCCTTGCAGATGCACGGCGGCTTGGGCGTGCGTGTGGGCAGTGTGGTGGAGAGCCTCTACCGTGAAATCCGCGCCTTGCGCATCTACGAAGGCGCCACCGAGGTGCAGCGGCTCATCATCGGCCGCGACCTGCTGGCAGGCTGAAGCTTTCCAGGCGCTTCAGGCTTCGGGCACGCTCAGCTTCAAACGCCCCAGCAGATCAAAAAGCTGGGTCTGTTGCGCCGGGTTCAGACCGCCCAGCAGTTCCACCACCCAGGCCTCGTGCGCCTTGGCCATGGCGCGAAACTGGCGCCGGCCTTCGGGCGTGAGCTGCACCGTCACGGCGCGGCCGTCGGCGCTGTCGCTGCGTTTGTCCACCAGGCCCTCGGCCACCAGCCGGTCGGTGAGGCCGGTGACGTTGCCGCCGGTCACCATCAGCCGGCGCGAGAGCTCGCGCATCTTCATGCCGCCGGGCTGGCGGTCGAGCTGGGCCATCAAATCGAAGCGCGGCAGGCTGCCGCCGAACTGCGCGCGCAGGCGCGTGCGCAGCGGCGCTTCGATGCGGTTGGTGCAGGCCAGCAGCCGCAGCCACAGGCGCAGGGCCTGGTGGTCGTCGGCGCTGGCGCGCGTTTCGGAGTCGACCGGCCGGGGGCCGTCGTCGGCTTCAGCGGCGGAGGCCACGCCGCCGCGGCGTCAGCGGCCTGCGACGAGCCAGAGGCGGGCGATGTCGGCCGCGCCGTCATTGCCCTTCACGCTGCGCAGGGTCTGCGCGGCGGCGGCCTTGGTCTTGGCCGATTGCAGCTGGGCCAAGCCCAGGCGCAGCTTGGCGTCTTCGGGGCGCTTGAGGTTGCCCTTCTTGATGCCTTGCTGGATGAGCTCGATGCCGCGGTCGACCTCGCCGATGGAGACATAGGAGCCCCCCACGCGCACCAGGCCATCGCCTTCCTTGAAGTTGGCGGCTTCTGCGGCCAGGCCCGCCAGCTTGCCCTTGAGCTCGCCTTCTTCCTTCTTGGCCAGGTCACGCAGGCGCTGGTGGCGCGCGGCTTCGGCGCCCGTGCCGAGCACGCCGGCCTTGTAGCCCTGGTCAACCACGCGCGTGGCTTCCGAGGGCAGGCCCTGCTGCATGGCCAGCTGCGCCAGCTCCATGTAGTCCTCGGTCTTGGTCAGCGTGCCCGTCTCCAGCCGCAGGCGCAGCACGTCGATGAGGAAACGGTCGCCGAACCCGGCTTTGCGCGGCAGGCGGCCGAGGTAGAGGTTCCAGTAATCCTTCTTCGGGTAGTTGGCCAGCAGCTTTTCGAGCGTGACGCCATACCCGGCGGTGTTGTTGGTGCGGTTCTGCGCATCGGCCAGGCGCAGCAGGTCCGACTCTTCGGGCCGGCGGCCTGCCTGCTCGGCGGCGGCCACAGCGGCGGCGGATTCCTTGGCAATCGCGCCGTAGTCGCCGCTGGCGCGCTGCAGGTAGCTCTGCATCTGCTTGATGCCGGCGCTGTTGTTGCCCGCAGCGATGGCCTTGTTCAGCCACTCGGTGGCCTTGCCGTTGTTGCGCTGCTGGGCGTAGAGGCCGGCCAGTTGCTCAGCGTACTGGCCCAGTTGCGCGCCGCTGGCGCGGCCAGCCATCGATTCCAGCGCCGCGATGGCGGTGGGCATGTCGCCTGCACGCTGGGCAGCGGCAGCCTTCATGGTGTCGATGGTCTGGCGCTCGGCGCCCGTGATGCCCAAGGCGTTCTCTGCTTCACGCACCTTGCCCAGCGCTTCTTTCGCCTTGCCGGCCTTGAGCAACTCACCGGCCTGTTGCAGGGGCTTGCCCACTTCGGGGCGCAGGCCCTGGGCCGAGGCGGCGGTCAGGCAGCCGGCGGCCACCAGGGCCAGGGTGAGGGCGCGCAAGGTCTTCATGGGCAGGGAGCAGGGCAAATAGAAACGGGCAAAAGCAAGCGCAGGGCGCTCAGAGGAACTGTTCGTTGCCGACGATGCCGATCTTGGTCACGCCCAGGCGCTGGGCGGTGGCCATGATCATCGCCACATGCTTGTAGGTCACCAGCTTGTTCGGGCGCAGGTGCACCTCGGGCTGGTCGGCCATGGCCGCGATGGCGATCAGGCGTTGTTCGACCGCGCCGCGGTCTCCGGCCTGGATGATCTCGCCGTTCCAGCCGATGGTGCCATCGAAGTCGACGTCGATGCGCACGATCTCGGGCGGCTTGGGTGGCGGCGGTGCGTTGTTCGGCACCGGCATGTTCATCTTCACCGCGTGCGTCTGGATCGGGATGGTGATGATGAACATGATCAGCAGCACCAGCATCACGTCGATCAGCGGCGTGGTGTTGATGTCGACCATCACGTCGCCATCGTCATCGCCGCTGGAATTTCCGACATTCATACCCATGGTTGGTCTCTTCCTTACTGCAGGCGGGTGGCGCCACCGGCCGGCGGCTCGGTGATGAAGCCCACCTTGAAGATGCCGGCACGCTGGCAGGCCACGACAACGCGGCCCACCGATTCGTAACGCACTTCCTGGTCGCCGCGGATGTGCACTTCAGGCTGCGGCTCTTTCACCGCCTCGACCTTGAGACGGTTCACCAGCGCCTCGTTGTCGGGCATGCGTTCCAGGCCCCAGTACACCTCGCCGTCGCGGTTGACCGCGATGACGATGTTCTCGGGCTTGGTCTGCGTGGGCAGGTTGCGCTCGTTCGGCAGCTTGAGGTCGATGGACTGCGTCACCACCGGGATGGTGATCAGGAAGATGATCAGCAGCACCAGCATCACGTCCACCAGGGGCGTGGTGTTGATGGTGGTGTTGAGTTGTTCTTCGCCGCCGTCGTCAGCGGCGCCTACGTTCATTCCCATGCGGGCACTCCGTTCTGGTCCTGAGAGAGGCCGATCCGGCGCTGGAGTTCCTTCGCCAGACCCGCCCCGCCCCGGGGGCGACGCCGCGCTTGCAGCGGCGTCGAGGGGCCAACATTCAGCGCTTGCCGGACAGCAGGACGTTGTGCAGGTCGGCGGCGAAGGCGCGGGTCTGGTCCATCACCGTCTTGTTGCGGCGGATCAGCCAGTTGTAGCCCATCACGGCCGGCACGGCGACGAACAGGCCAATGGCCGTCATGATCAGGGCTTCACCCACGGGGCCGGCCACCTTGTCGATGGACGCCTGGCCGCTGATGCCGATCTTCACGAGGGCGTTGTAGATGCCCCAGACGGTACCGAACAGGCCCACGAACGGGGCGGTGGAGCCCACGGTGGCCAGCACGGCCAGACCGTCGGTCATGCGGCCTTGCACGCTGCCCACGGCGCGGTCGATCGACATGCCGATCCAGGTGTGCTTGTCGATGGACTCGACCATCGTGCCTTCGTGGTGGTCGCTGGCCTTGATGCCTTGCGTGGCGATGTAGTGGAAGGCGCTGCCTTCGGTCAGCGAGCCCACGCCGGCTTTCACCGAGCTGGCCTTCCAGAACGAATCGGCCGACTCGCGGGCGCTCTTGAGCATCACGCGCTGTTCAAACAGCTTCGTGAAGATCACGTACCAGCTGCCCATGGACATGATGGCCATGATGACCAGCGTGCTGTGGGCGACGAAGTCACCCTGGGTCCACAGCGCCTTCAGGCCGTAGGGGTTCTCGACGGCTTCGGTCGAGACGGCAGGCGCGGCTGCGGCCGGTGCTTCGGTGGCGGCGGGGGCCGGGGCAGGCGCCGAGGCGGCAGCAGGCTCGGAGGCGGCCTGGGCGAAGGCGCTCAGCGGCAGGCTGAAAGCCATGACGAAGCCGGCGAGCAGCGCGGCCAGAGGTTTGGCCGCCCACGAGCGGGAGTTGGTGAGGGTTTGCATGGTCATGTGGACTCCAGAGGAACGGACTCGCGCGGCGCTCCTGCCGCACTCGCGGGAAAAAACGTGGAAAAACTGAGCGGGAAGCTTCAGTCGAGCTTCCAGACGTACTCGACGTCGAACGAGGCGCCCACCGGGCGGCCGTTTTCGTCGGTGCCTGCGGCAAAGCGGCATTCGCTGAGCTTGCCGACGGCCAGGCGGTCGAGCATCTTGTGTTCACGCGTCGAGCCGGCTGAGCGCACCACCTCGGGGGTGCGGGCCAGCTTGCCGTCGGCGCCGACGGTGAAGCGGATGAGCGTGGTGCCAGTGGCCTCGGCGCGGCGGGCCGCGGCCGGGTAGTCGTCGGCCGTCGGGGCGCACGAGCCGGCGTTGGCGATGGCCGGCTTGGCGGCCACGCGCGGCGGTGCCGGCGGGGCCGGCGGCGCGGGCGGTGCCGGGGGCTGGATGAACACCGGTGGCGCCGGCGGCGGCGCCACCGTGGTGGTAGTGATCGTGGGCTGCGGCGTGGGCGGCGGGTTCACGTTCACCTCGGGCGGCGGGATGAACGAAGGCGGTGGCGGCGCCGACTGCGGCGGCGGCGGCGGCAGGTTCTCAGGGGGCGGCGGCTCGGGAGGTTTGACCTCCTCGATGATCTTGGTCTCGATCGGAGCCTTGATGACTTCAACCAGGCGTTGCGCCAGGCCGTTCACGAGGGCCCAGGCCAGGATGCCGTGCAGCACCAGCACGACGCCTATGCCGACCACGTGCTTGCCTGGGTTGCGTTGTTGTTCGGCGAAATCCAACTCTATCCTCCAGCCAGCCCGCGCACCCCGATGAGGCATGCGAGCCCGGTGTAATCAAACTACAGCGCCTGGCGCGATCAAGGCCGCCCCAAGCCGATGCGGCCAAGGCGCGGGACTATATCGCGAAGCGACAGCCCTCCCACCCAGGGCCTCACCCTAGACGGGGGGGACGCTTTCAGGTAGGTCTCACCTAGGTCAGACCCACCTTCCTCCCCGCGTTGTTGCAAGAACAAGGCCACCCTGTTTGCAAGTTACGGTGGGTTACGGCGCCGGGGGGCGGGCCTTACCGCCCGCTGAGCGCGCGCAAAGCCAGGCAGGCACGGCTTTGGGCCTCGCCCGTGTCGCAGGCGATGCGCTGCTGCACCAGCGTGGAGCGCAGCCAGGTCAGCTGCCGCTTGGCGAGTTGCCGCGTCGCGGCGATGCCGGTCTCGCGCAGACGGGCCAGGCCCGCAGCGTCGGGCCCGGACGGCGCCGCCGCGTCGAGCACTTCCCAGGCCTGGCGGTAGCCCACGCAGCGCATCGAGGGCAGGTCGGGGCGCAGGTCTCCACGTTGGCGCAGCGCCCTCACCTCTTCGACGAAGCCGACGGCCAGCATGGCGTCGAAACGTTCGGCGATGCGCTGGTGCAGCCAGGCGCGTGAGGCCGGCTCCAGCGACACCATCGGCCAGGCGGCGGCGCGCTGCACCAGGTCGGCCGCCGGCCCGCGCTGCCAGGCCGACAGCGGCCGGCCGCTGACGCGGAAGACCTCCAGCGCGCGCTGCACGCGCTGGGCATCGTTGGGTGGCAGGCGGGCGGCGGTGGCGGGGTCGACGCGCGCCAACTCGGCATGCAGCGCCGGCCAGCCGCGTTCGGCGGCTTCGGCGTCCAGCGCGGCGCGCACGGCGGCATCGGCCGGCGGCATCTCGTCCAGGCCTTCGCGCAGCGCCTTGAAATAGAGCATGGTGCCACCCACCAGCAGCGGCAGCCGGCCGCGCGCGTGGATCTCGCCCACCAGCCGCAGCGTGTCGGCCACGAAACGCGCTGCGCTGTAGGCCTGCAGCGGGTCGAGGATGTTGATGAGGTGGTGGGGCACGGCAGCCAGCTCGGCGGCGGTGGGTTTGGCCGTGCCGATGTCCATGCCGCGAAAGACCAGCGCCGAGTCGACGCTGACGATCTCCAGCGGCAACTCGGCGGCCAACGCCAGGGCCAGTGCCGATTTGCCCGAGGCCGTGGGGCCGGCCAGGCACAGGGCCCGAGGTGCTGGCGCCGCCCCCAGCGCCCTGACCGCCCCCACCGCGTTCACCGCCGTCACGGCCGGGCCCCAGGCTCGGTGCGCTGGGCCCAGGTCCAGGCCACCAGCACCGTCATCAACGACCAGAAGCCCAGCCCCCAGGCCAGCGGACGCATGCTGCCGTCCAGTGCTGCCCCCAGCCACAGGCCGATGGCGAAGGCCACCAGTGCCAGCAGCAGCCCGGCGAGGGCCGAGGCGGCCCCAGCGGCCTGCGGAAAAGGCGCCACCACACCCGCCTGCCCGCAGGGCTGGTGCAGGCCGTGGCCGAAGCAGAACAGGCCTTGCGACAAAAGCACCGCGGCCACGGCCCAGGGCGCGGGCGGGCCTAGCACGGCGGTGGCCACCACGAGCAGCCCGCCGGCCAGCGTGAACACCGCGCCGCGGCGCACCGTGCCGGCCAGGCCGTGCCGGCGTATCCAGCGCCGGCACAGCAGCGTGCCCGCCAGATAGCTGAGCGAGCCCAGCGCCATCGCCCCGCCATAGGCCGCTGGCGAGAGCCCGAACACATTCATGTAGACGAAGCTGGAGGCCGCCAGCAGCGTGAACAGGCCGCCGTAGGTGCAGGCCACCAGCAGCGCCCAGGCGCGGAAGACGGGGTCGGCGGCGATCTCGCCCCAGCGCCGCAGCAGCGGCCCCAGCCGCGTGGCGCCGGGGTCGAGCCGGGCCAGGGTTTCGGGCAGGCGCGCGGCGATGAAGATCAGCGTCAGCGCGGCCACCAGGGTCACCAGCGTCAAGGGGCCGCGCCAGCCGAAAGCCAGCGCCGTGACACCGCCGAGCAAAGGCCCCAGCAGGGCGATGACGCCCAGGCCCGAGAGCGCCAGCGCCATCACCTGGGCGCCCTGCACGGGTTCATAGAGATCGCGCACGACGGCGCGAGCGCACACCACGGCGGCCGCCAGCGCCGCGCCCTGCAGGGTGCGCCAGAGCACCAGGGTCTCGATGCTGCCGGCCAGCGCGCAGCCGGCGCTGGCCACGGTGTGCAGCGCCAGCCCCAGCAGCAGCACGGGGCGCCGGCCGATGCGGTCGGACACCGGCCCCCAGACCATCTGCGCCAGGCCGAAGGCCAGCATCAGCGCCGACATCGTGAGCTGCGCGCTGTGCATGGGCGCGCCCAGCGCGGCCGTGAGCATGGGCAGCGCCGGCAGGTAGACATCGGTGGTGACGGGCTGCAGGCCGAGCAGCAGCGACAAGGCCACGGCCGCCAGCAGCGGCGTCACGCGGGGCGGTGCCACAAGGGCGGTGGCAGGGGGCACAGGCATGTGCTGCGAGGTTATCAGGGGCCGGGTTTCGTCACGCGCAGGCCGCCACTCGCGCTGGGCCGCCTGCACTTGGTCGCAGGCGGCGCGCCGGTGCTGCGCGACAGCGACATCATCGCGCCCTTCACATTCACCGGCAGCAGCAGCACATGGGCATCAGACACAGGGACAGGGCCGGGCAGGGCGCGGGTGGCGCCATCTTGACCATGGTGGTGGCGCTGGCCGGTGGCCTGGTGCAGTTGGGTGCGCAAGCCGCGCAAGCCGCACAGCCCGCCGCGGCAGGCGCCGGCACGCCGCCCGGGCAGATGTTCCAGGACGCCGCTTGGCAGCAGCTTTACCAGGACGACCGCCATGCCGATCTGCTGCGTGCCGCGCAGCAGCGCCTGCAAGCCCAGCCCGAAGACCCGCAGGCCGTGCTGGCCCTGGGTTTGGTGGCCTTGCAGGGCCAGGAAGCCGCGGCGCGCCAGCAGGCGCTGCAGCGCGCCCAGGCCTGCATCGACAAGCAGCCCGGCGCGGCGGCCTGCCATTACACGCTGGGCACCGTGCTCGGGGTGCAGGCCATGAGCGAGGGCATGTTCAAGGCCGCGCGCAGCGCCGGCACCGTGCGCAGCGCGCTGAGCCGTGCGCACGAACTGGCGCCGGCCTGGTACCCGGCGCGCAGCGCCCTGACCGAGTTCTACCTGCTGGCCCCGGGTTTCATGGGCGGCAGCGCCGCCAAGGCCGCGGAACTGGCGCGCGGCGCGCCCAGCCCCGACGAGGCGCGTGTGCTGGAAGCGCGCATCGCGCTGAACGAGCGGCATTTCGAGGCCGCGCTGAAGGCCCTGGCCCCGCTGCCAGCGGGCTTGCCGCCCAGCGTGCAGGAAGACGCGCGCCAGTGGGCACTGCAAAGCGCGCTGGGCCTGCTCAACGCCGGCCAGGCCGCCACGGCGCAGCCTGTGCTGGAGCGCCTGGTGCGTGAACAGCCGCTGGAGGCCGGCCCCACCTACGCCCTGGGCCGCGCGCTGGCAGAGCAGGGCGGACAGACCGGCCAGGAGCAGGCCTTGAAGCTCTACGAGCAGGCCGGCCGGCTCAAGGGTGCCGAGCGCTTGCCGCTGGCCTGGCGCGTGGGCATCGCGCAGCAGGCCCTGGGCCGCAACGAGGAGGCCAAGGCTTCGTTCCAGCGCTTCGTAGCCGCCGGCAAGGGGCAGAAAAGTTCGCTGGAAGACGCCCGCAAACGGCTGGCGGCGCTGGGCGGCTAGGAAGGCTCGGCCAGAAGCACTCGGGCAGAAGCACTCGGCCAGAAACGCTCGCCTAGAAGCGCTCGTCCTCGCGCAGATAGCGCCACTGGCCGGCCGGCAGCGGGCCCAGCGACACGCTGCCGATGCGCACGCGTTTCAGGCCCAGCACCTCCAGGCCCACCAGCTCGCACATGCGACGGATCTGGCGTTTGCGGCCCTCGCGCAGCACGAAACGCAGCTGGTCCTCGTTCTGCCAGCTCACGCGGGCCGGGCGCAGCTGCACGCCGTCGAGTTCCAGGCCATGGCGCAGGCGTTCGAGGTCTTCGTCGGGGAGCCGGCCTTCGCGCGTGTAGGCCACACGCACGAGGTATTCCTTCTCCACGCGCGTCTGGTCGCCGATCAGGCGTTTGGCGATGCGGCCGTCTTGCGTCAGCACCAGCAGCCCGGTGCTGTCGATGTCCAGGCG
Source organism: uncultured beta proteobacterium (assembly GCA_963788035.1). Taxonomy (GTDB): domain Bacteria; phylum Pseudomonadota; class Gammaproteobacteria; order Burkholderiales; family Burkholderiaceae_C; genus Rubrivivax. The sequence continues at coordinate 1,010,254 of CAWBFC010000006.1, read as the reverse complement.
GCCGGCCGGCGCCAGGTGGCGCAGGTGGTTGCCCTGGAAGTTGATGCCCGAGGCGTCGCCTTCCCAGCGGTTGTCGGGCTTGAGCAGCACCGCGGCCGGCTCGTGGCCGTCTTCGGCCTGGCCGCTGACGTAGCCCACGGGCTTGTGCAGCAAGATGGTGACGCGGCGCGCCTGCTCGGCGCGGGCGCGCGGGTCGATGTCGATCACGGCGTCGCTGCGCGCGCGCTGGCCCAGCACGGCCAGGCGGCCATCAACGCGCACCCAGCCGGCTTCGATCCACTCGTCGGCTTCGCGGCGCGAGGCCAGGCCGCGGTCGGTCATCAGCTTGGCCACGCGCAGGCCGTCGGCGTGCGGCGTGCCAGGCGTGGCAGCGGTGGGCGCGCCAGCGGCCGGGCGGGGCGCCGGCCGCGGGGCGGGCGGCCGGCTGCGCTCGGGGCCTTCGTGGCGCTGCGCCTGAGGCGGCCGCGCGGGCCGGTCGGCACGGCCCGCAGGTGCAGGCCGATCGGCGCGGCCCGGCGGCGCGGGCCGGTCGGGCCGTGCCGACCGTTCTGCACGGTCACTGGGTGGGCGTTCGGCACGTTCACGGGGCGGCCGTTCGGCCCTGGCGGCCCGCGGCGGGCGCGGCGCACCGTCGGCCTGGCGCCGCGGGGCGGGCACGGGTGGGGCCAGCGGGGCGTCGGTACCGCGGGCCGCCGGTGGCGCGTCGCCCTCGGGCGCGCGGCGCGGTGCCGGTGGCCGCGGTGCGCCATAACCGCGCACGGGCGGGCGCTGCGGGTCGCGTGCCGGGGCACGCGGCTTGACGCTGATCTTGGGGCGTTCACTCATGCCGGGATTGGACCATGCATGCCGCGCCAGCCCACCGTCTTGGCGGCGGGCTTTTTGTCGCACGGGTGCCGCGCGATGTCATGAATCGGTATCGTGGCGCGACCCATGGTCCAGTCCTCGCCGCCCCCGGAGTTTCATCATGTTCCATGCGCTTGTTCGCCGTGCCACCCGCCAGGGCAGCCTTCTGGCCGTGCTGGCGGCCTTGGCCGGCCCGGTGTTCGCGGCGGCTCCCTTGCCGCCGGCGCTGCAGGACGAACTTGACCGCGCCGTCATCGCCCACGAATCCGGTCAACTACCGGCCGCGCAGCGGGCTTTTGAAGCGCTGGCGCGTCGCGGTGTGGCGGCGGCGCAATACAACCTCGCCGTGATGCACCTGCAGGCCGAGGTGCCCAAGCCCGACCGCGTGCGGGCGCGCCGCCTGCTGCAGCAAGCGGCCGAGGGCGGTTTCGTCACCGCGCAGTTCATGCTGGCGCAGGTGCTGGAAAACGGCGAGCTCGGCCCGCGCGACCTGGCGCTGGCCCACCGCTGGTACGGGGTGGCCGCCGAGGCCGGCAGCACCGAGGCGCAACTGGCCATGGGCACCGGCCATTACCTGGGCCGCGGCCTGCCGAAAGACCCGGCCCGCGCGGTGCACTGGTTCCGCGAGGCCGCCAAGGGCGGCGATGTCGGCGCGATGTATTTGCTGGCCTCGATGTACGAGCAGGGCGATGGCGTCGAGCGCGACCTGCGCCTGGCGCGTTACTGGTACGGCGTGGCGGCGCAGAACGGCGACAAGGCCGCGCCAGGCAAGCTGCGCGAGATCGACGCGCTGCTGGGCAGCCAGCCGAGCTGACACGCCTGCTGGCGGCAGGTGCCTAGAGCACCACCTTCACCATCGGGTGAGAGCTCAGCGTGCGGTAAAGCTCGTCGAGCTGTTCGCGGCTGGTGGCCGTGACGGTGAGCGTCAGGCCCAGGTAATTGCCGGCCTTGCTGGGGCGGCGTTCCACGGTGCTGGCGTCGAAGCTGGGGTCGAAGTGTTTTGCCACGGCCACCATGGCGGCCTCGAAGCCTTCGGCCTGCGCGCCCATCACCTTGATGGGGAAGGCGCTGGGGTACTCGATCAGGCTCGGTCGGTCTTCTTCGTTCATCACACCACCATGCGTTGTTTGGCGCGCTGGTAGGCCTCGAAGAGGCGCGCGTACACCGGCCCGGGCTTGCCACGCAGCGCACCGTGGCCCACGGCTTCGCCGTCGATGTGCGTGACGGGCAGGATCTCTTTCGTGGCCGAGCTCAGCATCACCTCGTCGGCGGCGCGCACATCGGCCTCGGAGATGGGGCGCAGGTTGTAGGCGATGCCGCAGTCTTCGCACAGTTCGCGCAGCAGTTCGTAGCGTATGCCTTCCAGCACATGGGCGCTCTTGGGTGCGCCCAGCAGCGCGCCTTCATGGGCGATCCACACATTGCTGGCCGCGGCCTCGGTGAGCCAGCCGTCGCGGAACATGATGGTTTCCACCGCGCCTGCGTCGGCCGAGATCTGGCGCGCCAGCACGTTGCCCAGCAGGCTGATGCTCTTGATGTCGCCGCGCTCCCAGCGGAAATCACGTGCCGTCACGCAGGCCACGCCCTGGTGGCGCTGTTCCAGGCTGGCCTGCTTCATGGGGTTGGCCATCGCGAAGACCGTGGGCTTCAGGTTCACCGGCATCACGTGGTCGCGCGGTGCCACGCCGCGCGTGATCTGGATGTAGACGAGCTGGTCTTGCGTGCCCGTGGCCTCGGCCGTGGTGGCCACCAGCTGCCGGCACAGCGCCAGCCAGCCGGCGTTGTCGTGCGGGTTGGGAATGCGCAGCTTGGCCAGAGAGCGCGACAGGCGGGCCATGTGCTCGTCGAAACGGAAGAGCCGGCCGCCGTAGACCGGCACCACTTCGTAGATGCCGTCGCCGAAGATGAAGCCGCGGTCGAGCACGCTCACCTTGGCTTGAGTAAGGGGCAGGATCTCCCCGTTGAGATGGACCAGGGCGTCGTTCATGGGCAGCTCCGCGCGATGCGCGGAAATTGTGTCACGGGGGTTCAGTGCGGCCGCATCACGGCGGCTACTGGATCCATAACCGGATCGCGTCCCAGGCACGGCCCAGCAGGCCGGCCAGGGGCACCGGTTCCAGCACCGTCAGCGGCACTTTGGTCAGCGTGCTGCCCCCGGCCGTGGTGACGACGACGTGGCCCACGGCCTGCCCGGCGGCCAGCGGGGCCACCAGCGGGTCGGTGCGCTCGAGCGTCGTCTTGAGCTTGTCGCCTTCGCCCTTGGGCACGGTGACGAACACACCGCCGGCCGCGCCGAGCTTGGCCTCGCGCACGGTGCCCTTCCACACCGGCACCGTGGCCACGGCCTTGCCGGGCTCGAACAGGCGCACGGTGTCCCAGGCTTGCCAGCCCCAGTTCAGCAGTTTCTGGCTTTCGCCGGCGCGCGCTTCGCGGCTGTTGGTGCCCAGCACCACGCTGACGAGGCGGCGCTTGCCGGCGGGCGTGTCGCGTGCGGCGCTGGCCACCAGGCAGTAGCCGGCGGCATCGGTGTAGCCGGTTTTCATGCCGTCGATGCTGGGGTCGCGGCCCAGCAGCATGTTGCGGTTGTCCTGCTTGATCTTGTTGTAGGTGTAGTCGCGCAGGCTGTAGATGGCGTAGTGCTGCGGGTGCTCGGTGATGATGCGGGCGGCCACCTGCGCCACGTCGCGCGCGCTGCTGTAGTGCCCGGGCTCGGTCAGGCCCTCGACGTTCTTGAACTGCGTGTTCTTCAGGCCCCAGGCCTGGGCCTGGCGGTTCATCATCGCGACGAAGTTCTCCACGCTGCCGGCGACGCCTTCGGCCAGCGCGATGGAGGCGTCGTTACCGCTCTGCACGATCATGCCGCGCAGCAGTTCGGCCACGGTGGGCGTCATCGTGGTGTCGATGAACATCAGGCTGCCGCCGAGCTTGCGCTGGTCCCAGGCGCGTTTGGACACAGGCAGTTGTTGATCGAGCGCGAGCTTCTTGTCGCGGATGGCGTTGAAGACGATGTAGGCCGTCATCAGCTTGGTCAGCGAGGCCGGCTCGGCCTGTGCATCGGCGTCGCGTTCGGCGAGCACTTGCTTGCTGTTGAGGTCGATCAGGATGTACTGGCGCGCGGCGATCTCGGGCGGCAGCGGCGCTTGTGCCTGGGCGATTGCGGTGACAGCGAAAAGAAGGAAGGACAGCAGCAGTTTCATGGGGCAGGAGTGTCGGCGTGGGCAGCCCAGGCGCCGGTGACGATCTGTTTGAGCACGGGCAGTTGCCCGTGGAAGAAGTGGCCGGCGCCGGGCAGCACCGTCACCGGCAGCGCGGCCGGGCGGGCCCAGTCGAAGACGGCCGAGAGCGGCACCACGTCGTCGCTTTCGCCGTGTATGACCAGCGTGTCTTCGGGCACCGCGGCCATCGGGAAGTTCCGCACCGCCGGGCCGACCAGCACCAGGCGCTCGGCCGGCTGGGCATCTGGCGTCGCGCGCAGGCGTGCCGCGGCCTGGCTGGCGACATAGCCGCCGAAAGAAAAGCCGGCCAGCACCAGGGCTTGCCCCGGCGCACGTTCGGCCTGCACGACGGCCAAGGCGTCATCGATCTCGCCGCGGCCTTCGTCCCAGCCACCTTCGGATGCGCCGATGCCGCGGAAGTTGAAGCGCACGCAGCGGTAGCCCAGGCTCACGAAAGCACGGGCCAAGGTTTGCACCACCTTGTTCTGCATCGTGCCGCCGTGCAGCGGGTGCGGGTGGCACACCACGGCCAGGCCGCGAACAGGCGTGCCTTCGGGCGGCAGGTCGACAGCGGCTTCGATGCGGCCGGCCGGACCGGCCAGCACCACGGCCAGCGTGGCCGCGTTCATGCGCAAGCACTCATGAAGCGGGCCTCAGCGGCCGACCGATGGCGGCAGCACCAGGCGCTGCACGACACGGCCGTGCTTGAGGTGCTCTTCGACGATCTCGTCAAGGTCGTCCTTGTCGACGAAGGTGTACCAGGTCTCTTCGGGGTAGACCACGGCCACGGGGCCGCCGGCGCAGCGGTCCAGGCAGCCGGCCTTGTTGATGCGCACGCCGCCCGGGCCGGCCAGGCCTTCGGACTTCACGCGCGCCTTGCAGTGGTCGAAGGCCGCTTGCGCATCGTGCTGGGCACAGGCCGCTTCGCCGTTCTTGCGCTCATTGAGGCAGAAGAAGACATGGTGCTTGTAGTAACTCATGCATCGATTGTAGGCAGTGGCTTCGTGCAGATCCGGGCAAACCCGGGGCGCCTCGCTGGGGCGGGCTCGGGCCTCAGCCGGCGCTGCTGTCGTCGCGCGCACCCAGGCGCAGCAGCAGCCACAGCATGGCGGCATAGGGCCAGAGCCAGCCCACCCATTGCGCCAGGCCGTGAAAGCGCACGAAACGGCCCTGCTCCCAGGCTTGCAGGCTTTGCGCGAAGTAAGGGTCGGCCGGGGCCTGCGCCACGCCCACCACCAGCCCCGTGAGCACCACCAGGCCCAGGCCGCGCACCACACGCCGCGGCACCGGCGCCAGCACAAGCGCCAGCAGCAGCCCCAGCACCAGGCCCGGCCCCGCTGTGGGCGTGAGCCAGGCCATGGCATTGCCCGGCCCGAAGTTCAGCAGGGTCGACAAGCCCATGGCCACCCAGCCCAGCGCCAGCGCGCCAAAGGCGGCGGCCACGCGCCGCCAGCCGGCGGGCATCACGCTGTAGGCCAGCAGGCAGGGGCCCAGCAGGCCCAGCGCGACGATCAGCGCCTCGCTCAAGGGGCGCAGCGGTTCGGCCGCCGCGGGCGCGTTGTCCAGCAGCGTGTGGGCGGCATCGGCCCAGGGCACGTCGGCGAGCAGTTCCACCAAGCCCTCGCGCAGGCGTTCACCCACCTGGCCCAGGCCCAGTGGCAGCGGCGACGGGAAGAGCAGCCCCACCGGCCACAGCGCCAGCAAGGCCAGCGCGCCGGCGCTGTCACGCGCGAACCAGCGCGCACGCAGCGTCTGCCAGCGGCCCACCAGCCCCAGGACGTGGCCGGCCAGCGCCAGCAGCGCGCCCAGCGCGGCGCCAGCGCTGTTGAGCAGAAAGTCTTCAAGGGCCGGCACGCGCCGTGGCAGGAACTGCTGCAGCAACTCGGTGCTGTAGGACAGCGCCGCCGGCGCCAGCACCGCCAGCAACAGCGCTGGCAGCGTGCGCCAGCCGCTGCGCCGGGCCGCAATGCAGATCAGGGCGCCCAGGGGCAGGTAACCCAGCAGGTTGCTGTAGCGGTCGAACTCGTCTTGCCAGCGGGTCCAGGGCAGGGTGGCCAGTGCGAGCGCGTCTTGCCCGGGCGGCCAGCGCCAGCCTTCGAAGGGGTAGAGGCTGGCGTAGAGCACCAGCACGGCATAGACCAGCGCCAAGGGCGTGGCCGAACTGCGATGGCGTGGGGGGCCGAGCGCCGGGGCCATGGCGCCGCGCCTCAGAAAGGCTTGACCACCACCAGCACGACGATGGCGATGAACATCAGCACCGAGACTTCGTTGAAGACGCGGAACCACTTGTGGCTGCGCTTGTTGTTCAACTGCTCGAAGCTGCGCAGCACGCCGCGGCACACGTGGTGGTAGCCGATGACGCCGAGCACCAGCGCGAGCTTGGCGTGCATCCATCCGCCGCCGATGCCGTACACCAGCCACAGCACCAGGCCGAGCACCAGCGCCGGCACCATCAGCAGGCTGCTGAAGCGGTACAGCTTGCGCGCCATCAGCAAGAGGCGTTCGCGCTCGGCATGGCTGTCTGCCGGCACCATGGCCAGGTTGACGAAGAGGCGCGGCAGGTAGAACAAGCCTGCGAACCAGCTGGCCACGAAAACGATGTGGAAGGCCTTGACCCAGAGATAGCTGCTGCTCATGCAGCCATTATCGACATCGCTCATCGGGGCCCGGCCCGCACGAGGCATGCGCAAAAAAAAGCCCCGGTCAGGGACCGGGGCGGGTAAGCCTTATCGCTGTCATCACGCTAAGGCACCTGCTCAGGGAGGAAAAGCAGGGAACAACAGCCTCGCGGCTATCATTCATCAATCACTTTAACAGATGTGATTTCGCAGCGCCAAGGTGACTTTTCGCGTTTGCGCCTGCTGCAGCACGAGGAGCCCGCTTGATCACGCCCCCGCCTTACCCCGCCAGCCGGCCCCGCCGGCTGCGCCGCGACGCCGCCATCCGCAGCATGGTGCGCGAACACCGCCTGGCCCCGGAAGATTTCATCCTGCCCGTGTTCGTGTTCGACGGCGATGGCCCGCCGCAAGACGTGGCCAGCATGCCCGGCGTGCAGCGCCGCAGCATCGCCGGTGTGCTGGAGCAGGCCGAGCAGTGCGTGGCGCTGGGGGTGCCGGCCATCGCGCTGTTCCCGGTGATCGATGCCGCACTCAAGACGCCCGATGGCGTGGAAGCGACCAACCCCGAAGGCCTGGTGCCGCGTGCCGTGCGCGCCATCAAGCAGCGCTGCCCGGGCCTGTGCGTGCTCACCGATGTGGCGCTCGACCCCTACACCAGCCACGGCCAGGACGGCCTGCTCGATGAAACGGGCTACATCCTCAACGACCCCACCGTGGCCATGCTCACCCGGCAGGCGCTGGTGCAGGCCGCGGCGGGCGTCGACATCGTGGCCCCCAGCGACATGATGGATGGCCGGATAGGTGCGATTCGAGCGGCGCTCGAATCGAGCGGCGCTGTTCACACGAAAATCATGGCCTACAGCGCCAAGTACGCCAGCGCCTTCTACGGCCCCTTCCGCGATGCCGTGGGCAGCGCCGGCAACCTGGGCAAGGCCGACAAGAAGGTCTACCAGATGGACCCCGGCAACAGCGACGAAGCGCTGCGCGAAGTGGCGCTGGACATCGCCGAAGGCGCCGACATGGTGATGGTCAAGCCCGGCATGCCCTACCTGGATATCGTGCGCCGCGTGAAGGACGAGTTCCGCGTGCCGACTTTCGCCTACCAGGTGAGCGGTGAGTACGCGATGCTCAAGGCCGCCGCCGCGAACGGCTGGCTCGACCACGACGCCGTGATGATGGAGAGCCTGTTGGCCTTCAAGCGCGCCGGCGCCGATGGCGTGCTGACCTACTTCGCGCTCGACGCTGCGCGCCTGTTGGCGCAGCGCTGAGTCCGCCGCACGCAGGCCAGGCGCTGCCGCATGCGCATCTTCCACCTCAGCAACGAGCAGTTCACCGAGCTCGACGAACTGCCCGCTGCCTTGCCCGAACACGGCTTTCTGTGGGTGGGCAGCGCGCGGCGTGAGTTCGAGGTGCGCGCGCCCGAGGTGCAAGCGGCCCTGCAGCGCTGGACGGGCGGGCAGCTCGTTGATCTGCACATCGCCGACCTGCTGAACCACCAGCTGCCCAGCCACTACGACTACACCTCGTGGTACGACGTGATGGTGTTTCGCCGTCTGGCGGCCGGGGCGGGCACGGCGGGCAAGTTTTTCGGTGAAGAGCAGGGCACCGCCGCCACCGCGCGCGAGGCCTTGGCCGCCATCGACACCAGCCCGGTGGGTTTCGCCCTTTTCGACCGTGTGCTCGTCACCGTTCACCCCACCGACTGCGCCGTGCGCGACTTCTTCGCGCAGCGCCTGGGCAGCCTCGCGGCCGCCAACGACCCGCGAGGCAACGCACGCCTGCCCGTGCACCCGGCCGACCTGATGCTGCGCATGGTCAACCACATGGTCGATGGTTACCTCGATCTGCGGCGCCTGCTCACGCGCCAGCTCGGCACCTTGCAGGCGCAGCTGCTCGACCCGCGCAGCCGTTTCGCCGATTGGCAGATCCTGCTCGAATCGCGCAACACGCTGCACGCGCTGGAAGACATCTGCGAAGACCAGCGCAGCGCCGTGCAGGAATGGATAGACGCGCTGGACGAATGGCCCGACGAAGCCGATGCGCAAACCCGCCGTGAACGCGAGCTGCTGCGCGTGCGTTCGCGTGACGTGCTGGAGCACATCGAGCGGGTGCTGGGCCATGTGCGCCGCCTGGAACAGAGCGCCGAGACCGCGGTGCAGATGCACTTCAGCGCTCTGGGCCACCGCACCAACGACATCATGCGCACGCTCACGGTGCTGACGGCCATCTTCCTGCCCTTGAACCTGATCACGGGTTTTTTCGGCATGAACTTCGACGCGCTGCCGCTCATCCATTCGGCCACCGGAATTTGGGTGGCGCTGGGCCTGATGGCGCTGGTGGGCGTGGGCCTGCTGCTGTTTTTCCGCAGCAAGCGCTACCTCGGCGGCGGCGCGCGCTGAGCGGACTACAGCTGGCGCGTGCGTGCCAGCGGCGGGTTGCGTTCGAAGTAGCGCTGGATGCCGGCCGTCAAGGCATCGACGAGGCGCACGCGGTAGGCCGGATCGCGCAGCTGCGCTTCTTCTTCCGGGTTCGAGATGAAGGCCGTTTCCACCAGGATGCTGGGGATGTCGGGGGCCTTCAACACCGCAAAGCCAGCCTGTTCCACGCGCGGCTTGTGCAGCCGCCCCACGCGCCCCATGCGCGTGAGCACCTCCTGCCCGAGCCTGAGGCTGTCCTTGATCTGCGCGGTGGTGCTCATGTCGAGCAAGGCGCTGAGCACCTGGCGGTCGCGCACGTTGGCGATGTTCACGCCACCCACCTGGTCGGCCTGGTTCTCGCGCTGCGCCATCCAACGTGCTGCGCTGCTGGTGGCGCCGCGTGTGGACAGCGCAAAGACGCTGGCACCGCGGGCCTCGGGGCGCATGAAGGCGTCGGCGTGGATGCTGATGAACAGGTCGGCCTGCACGCGCCGCGCCTTGCGCACGCGCTCGTGCAGCGGCACGAAAAAGTCGCCGTCACGCGTCATCATCACGCGCAGGCCGGGCAGGGCGTTGAGCTTCTCGCGCAGCGCCAGGGCCACGGCCAGCACCACGTCTTTTTCGCGCAGGCCGGTGGGGCCGATGGCGCCCGGGTCTTCGCCGCCATGGCCGGGGTCGAGCGCAACGATGACCAGGCGTTCGACACGGCGGCGTTCGCTGGCAGTGGGGGCCGCACGGGCCGAAGCCGGCACCGCGGCCGGCGCTGACGCCACCTGCGCCGCGGCCGCTGGCGGCGCCGATGCAGTTGCTGATGCAGCCGCTGATGCAGCCACTGATGCAGCCGCTGATGCGGCCGGCGCGCCACCCAGCGCCAGGCGCGAAGACGAGGCGGCGGGGCCGGGCTTCTCGATGCGTGCGATCAGCGCGCCCAGCGTGTCGGGCGCCGAAGCCGCGGTGCGCTGGCTGGCGTCTTCGCGTTCGCGCACCAGCGCCAGCAGCGGGTCGGCCTCCTGCATCGGGTAGAGGTCGAACACCAGGCGCTGCTGGTAGCTGGCCACCGGGGCCAGCGCGAACTGCTGCGGGCGCACGGGCTGCTTCAGGTCGAAGACCAGGCGCACCACACGTGGCTGGAACTGGCCCACGCGCACACGCTCGATGTATGGGTCGTCGGGCCGCACCTGGCCCACCATCTCGCGCAGCGCGGTGTCCAGCCCCAGGCCATCGATGTCGATGACCAGGCGGTCGGGGCCTTCCACCAGTTGGTGGCTCGCGTTGAGCGGCTGGTCGGATTCGATGGTGACGCGTGTGTACTCACGCGCCGGCCACACCCGCACGGCAACGATGGCCGCGCCGAAGGCCAGCTGCGGCATGGCCAGCAGCAGCACCAGCGAGCCGCCTCCCAGCACCACGCCGCGGCGGGCCGGCACGGGCTTCACAGCAGCGCCAGGCCGCGCACGCTGCCGGCCTCCAGGCGCACCGCACGGCTGTCGTCAGCCTTGATCTCGATGAACAGGCGCAGGTCGGCCGGGGGCAGCACGGCGGCCGCCTGTTGCGGCCACTCTGCGAGCTTGAGCCCGGGTGATGCGAAGACCTCGCGCAGGCCCGCGTCGGCCCACTCGCGTGGATCGGTGAAGCGGTAGAAGTCGAAGTGCGAGACGTTGCCGCCGGCAGGCAGCGTGTAGGCCTCCATCACGGTGTAGGTCGGGCTCTTGACGCGGCCGGTGACCCCGAGCGCGCGCAGCAGGTGGCGCACGAAGGTGGTCTTGCCGGCGCCCAGCGTGCCGTGCAGCTCCAGGTAGGCATCGGCCAGTGCCGGCCGACCGGCCAGCCCGGCCGCAAAAGCGGCGCAGTCGTCTTCGCCGGCCCAATGCAAGAGGCGGCTTCCTAGAATGGCGTTCGAGCTTTCGGCGGGCGTGGTGTGCATCAAGACGAAGATCAGGCGCTGGTAGGGCGCTTGCGCAGCTGGGGCCACGGCCTCGGATTCTCCCAGATCGCCATCGCGGGCATCGACCTCGCCGCGGCCGAGCCGGGGCTGCTGGCCTGGCTGCAGGCGGGCTTTCATGGCGACATGGCCTACATGGCCGCGCACGGCCTGAAGCGCGCAAGGCCGGCCGAACTGGTGCCGGGCACCGTGCGTGTGATCACAGCGCGCATGAACTACCTGCCGCGCGACACCCCTGCCGATTGGCAGCAGGCCGAGCAGCAGGCGCTGGCCGAGCCGCAGCGCGCCGTGGTGTCGGTTTACGCGCGGGGCCGCGATTACCACAAGGTGCTGCGCCAGCGCCTGCAGCGCCTGGCCGAACGCCTGGCGGCCGAGGTCGGGCCCCTGGGCCACCGTGTCTTCACCGATTCAGCGCCGGTGCTGGAGGTGGAACTCGCCACGCGCAGCGGCCTGGGCTGGCGCGGCAAGCACACGCTGGCGCTGCACCGCGAAGCGGGCTCGATGTTTTTCCTGGGCGAGATCTATGTCGACCGCGCCTTGCCCATCGATGAGCCGACCGCTGCCCACTGCGGCACCTGCACCGCTTGCCTGAGTGCCTGCCCCACGCAGGCCATCGTGGCCCCCTACCGGCTGGATGCGAGGCGCTGCATCAGCTACCTCACCATCGAACACGTTGGCGCCATCGCGCCCGAACTCAGGCCCTTGATGGGCAACCGCATCTACGGTTGCGACGACTGCCAGCTCGCCTGCCCCTGGAACAAGTACGCGCAGCGCGCCACGCTGCCCGATTTCGACAGCCGTGAACCCCTGGGCAGCGCCACCCTGCTGCAGCTGTGGGCCTGGGACGAGGCCGAGTTCCTGCGCCGCACCGAGGGCAGCCCCATCCGCCGCATCGGCCTGGCGCGATGGCGGCGCAATCTCGCGGTGGCCTTGGGCAATGCCTGGCGCGACACCGGTGAACCGCGCCTGGCCGCGGCGCTGCGGGCAGCGCTGCCCGAGGCCGACGAACTGCTGGCCGAGCACATCCACTGGGCGCTGGCGCAGCAGCCTGGCTGATGCGCCGCGCGGGCGCCGCGCTTCAGGCCGCCCAGGCCCGCCAGGCCATCAGCCACAGCGGCAAGGCCACCATCCCGATCAGGGTGGACATCGTCACCAGCCCGGCCGTGTAGCCGCCATGCCCGCCCATGCGCACGGCCAACACATAAGCGCTGGACGCCGTGGGCAGGGCCGCAAAGGCCACCACCACGGCCTGCTGCCCGGGTGGCAATGCGAGGCCGACCACCAGCAGCACGGCAAAGGCCGGCAGCAGCGCGTGGCGGATGGCCAGCAGCGCCGCGGCCAGGCGCGGGGCTTCTCGCAAGGCCCCCAGCTGCAAGCCCGCGCCCACGGCCATCAGCCCCAGCGGCAGTGCCGCGGCGCCGATGCGGGCCACCGTGGTGTCCACCAGCGCCGGCAGGCGCAGGCCCAGCAGGTTGAAGAGCAGCCCGGCCAGGGTGGCGATGATCAGCGGGTTGCGTGCGAGCTCACGCAGGTAGCCCTGGCCGCCGTGGCGCGCCAGTGGCCACACAGCGGCCACGTTGCACAGGGGCACGCAGACCGACACGACCAAGGCCATCCAGGCCACGCCCGGCGGGCCGGCCAGGCGTTCGGCGAGCGCCAGTGCGACATAGGAATTGAAGCGGAAGGCTGTCTGCGCGCCCGAGGCGTGCAGCCGGGTGTCCACGCCCGGCCACAGGCGAAGAGAGAAGGCCAGCAGCACACCCAGTGCCACCACTGCCAAGCTGCTGCCGGCCAAGGGCAGGGCGCTGGCCGGTGAGACGGGGTTGCGCACGATGGCGCCGAAAAGCAGCGCCGGAAAGAGCAGCAGGTAGACCAGCCGCTCCACCGCATCCCACAACGGGCGCCCCAGACCGGTGTAGCGGCACAGCGCGAAGCCCAGCGCGATGAGCGCGAAATCGGGCAGCAGGAGCAGGGCATCGGACATGGAGCGCGAGTATCGGCGAGGCGGATCGGGCCTCGTTGCCGGCCTCGCTGCGGGCCGCGCGGCGGCGGTGCGTGCGGGCCTGAGAAACTTGTCGCTCCGAGACTGCTCCAAGATCGCATGACGCTGAACCGACGCCTTGCCGTTTTCACCCTGCTGTCCACCCTGCTGGCCTCTTCATCCAGCGCCCAGCCCGTGCTCGTCGAAGGCCAGGCCTTCGAGCGCCGCATCAGCCTGGCCGGCAGCGAACTGCTGCTCAACGGCACCGGCGTGCGTGCGGTGGCCTGGTTCAAGGGTTTTGCGGCCGCGCTGTACCTGCGGGAAGCCGGGCGCAGCGCAGCCCAGGTGCTGGCCGTGAACGGGCCGAAACGCCTGCAACTGCGCATGCTGCATGACGTGCCGGCCGAAGAGTTCATGAAGGCCTTCCACAAAGGCATGACGCGCAATGCGGCGCCGGCCGAGTTGCCGCAGCTGGCCGCGCGCATGGAGGTTTTTTCGCGGCGCGTGGCCGCGCTGGGCAAGGTGCGCAAGGGCGACCGCATCGACCTGGACCTCGAGCCCGGCCGAGGAACGGTCTTCAGCGTGAATGGCACACTCCAGGGCGAGGCGATCGCGGGGGACGACTTCTACGCCGCCTTGTTACGCAGCTTCGTGGGCGACAGGCCCTACGACAGCAGGCTCAAGGCGGGCCTGTTGGCCGGTTGGGCCTGAACCCTGCCGAACCTTCTTCACCACGAAACCGGCCCGGCCCGGCCCGCGAGGGCCCGCGCCGGCACCGTCCAGACGGAGACCGATCCCATGCAACGCAAGTCCTTCATCGGCCTGATGGGCCTGAGCGCCCTCGCACTGGCCCTGCCCCTGAGCGCCAGCGCCCAGGCTTATCCGAACAAGCCGGTGCGGCTGGTGGTGCCGTTTGCGCCCGGCGGCACGACCGACATCGTGGCCCGCGTGGTGGCCGAGAAGGCACAGGCCGCGCTGGGCCAGACGCTGGTGGTCGAGAACAAGGCCGGTGGTGGTGGCGCCATCGGTGCCCTGGAACTGGTGCGGGCCGCGCCCGATGGCTACACGCTGGGGATGGCCACGGTGTCGACCACGGCCGCCAACCCGGCCATCAACAAGAAGATCGGCTACGACCCGCTGAGCGATTTCACGCCCATCATCAACATCGCGGCCACGCCCAACGTGATCGCCGTGCACCCCAGCTTCCCGGCGCGCGACTACAAGGGCTTTCTCGCCGAGGTGAAGAAGAACCCGGGCAAGTACAGCTTTGCCAGCTCGGGCACGGGCGGCATCGGCCACCTGCAGATGGAGCTGTACAAGAGCCTGACCGGCACCTTCATCACGCACATCCCCTACCGCGGTGCGGGCCCGGCGCTCAACGACACGGTGGCGGGCCAGGTGCCCATCATCTTCGACAACCTGCCCTCGGCGCTGCCCTTCATCAAGGACGGGCGCCTCATCGCCATCGTCGTGGCCGCACCGCAGAAGCTGGCGCAACTGCCCGGTGTGCCGACCTTCAAGGATGTGGGTCTCGAGCCCGTGAACCGCATGGCCTATTACGGCATCCTCGGGCCCAAGGGCATGCCCAAGGATCTTGTCGACAAGGTGGCGGCCGCGATCAAGAAGACCTCGGAACTGCCCGAGGTGAAAAAGCGCATCGAAGACACCGGCTCGCTGATGATCCTGAACTCACCGGCCGACTTCGCCAAGCAGATCCGCGCCGAGTTCGAGGTCTACAAGGGCGTGGTGGCCAAGCAGAAGCTGACGCTCGAGTGAGCCCAGGCGCGGTCGATGCGGCAGCCGACAGCGGCGCGCAGGCCGACATCGACCGCTTCATCGACGCGCTGTGGATCGAAGACGGGCTGGCCCCGCTGACGCTGGCCGCCTACCGGCGCGACCTGGCTGCTTACGCGGCCTGGTTGAAACGCCCGCTGCAAAGCACGCGCGAGAGCGACCTGCTGGGCTACATGGCCCAACGCCACGCCGGCACCCGCGCGACCACCGCCAACCGCCGCCTGACGGTGTTCAAGCGCTACTTTCGCTGGGCAGCGCGTGAACACCTGACCGAGAACGACCCCACGCTGCGCTTGCAGGCGGCGCGCCAGCCGCTGCGTGTGCCCAAGACCTTGAGCGAAGCGCAGGTCGAGGCCTTGCTGCAGGCGCCCGATGCCGAGACAGCGCTGGGCCTGCGCGACCGCGCGATGCTGGAGCTGATGTACGCCAGCGGCCTGCGCGTGAGCGAGCTGGTGGGCTTGAAGACCGTGCAGCTCAGCCTCAACGAGGCCGTGCTGCGTGTGATGGGCAAGGGCTCGCGAGAGCGGCTCGTGCCCTTCGGCGGGGAAGCGCAGGCCTGGCTGCAGCGCTACCTGGCAGGTGCGCGGGCCGTCATCTTGGGGGGTGCAGCGAGCGATGCGCTCTTCGTCACACGCTTGGGCGCAGGCATGTCGCGACAGATGTTCTGGCGGCTGGTCAAGCGCTACGCCCTGCAGGCCGGTGTGAAGGCGCCGCTGTCACCGCACACCTTGCGTCACGCTTTTGCGACGCACCTGTTGAACCACGGCGCCGATCTGCGCGCGGTGCAATTGCTGCTGGGTCATGCCGACATCGGCACCACGACCATCTACACGCACGTGGCGCGTGAGCGTCTGCGCCAGCTGCACGCCCAGCACCATCCGCGCGGCTGAGGCCACACAAAGAAAAAGGCCGGTCAGAGACCGGCCTTTTGGCTGATGACCTGGGGCATGAAGCCCCGCGGAGATCAGAAGTTGTGGCGGATGCCGACGCCCAGGGCCGTCAGGTCGCCCGTGTAGAAGGTGTTGCGGCTGGCGCTGACCTTCGTGTAATGCGTGTGGATGCGCGTGCGCTTGCTCAGGTTGTAGTTGTAACCCAGCACCAGCTGCGTGGCATCGCTGTCGTTGACGCGGCTGTAGTCACCAGCCTTGCCGTAGCCCAGGTGGAACTCGCTGTTGCCGACGTTGTAGGCACCGGTCAAACGGAAGGTCGTGCGGCTGCCGACGTTGAGGCCGTAACCGTTCTTGTCCTTCTGGATGTAGCCGCCGACGACGAACGGGCCAGCGGTGTACAGCGCGCGCACGGCGTACTGGTTGGCGGTGGCGTTGTTCTTCTCGTAGCCGAAGCCCAGGCTCAGGTCGCCCAACTCGTAAGTGGCTGCCAGGTCCATCACCTTGCCGCCGGCAGCGCCGTTTTCTTGGGCGCCAATGGCTGCGTGCAGCACCAGACCGCCGAGGCTGTTGGTGTTGTAGGCGATCTTGTTCTTGTTGTTGCCCAGGTAGGCGTACAGCGCATCGGCCGAGGTGCCGGTGTCGTGGTTGTTCATGCTGATGTAGTCAGCAGTCGCGTAGTAGGCCTCGCTGGTGATGCGGCCCAGGCGCACGGTACCGAAACCACCCGTCAGACCCACCAGCGAGTCGCCGGCGTAGAAGTCGCCGGTGACAGTGCCGGTGTCCACGCTGAAGCGGTGCTCCAGCAGGAAGATGGCCTTCAGGCCACCGCCGAGGTCTTCCGTGCCCTTGAAGCCCAGACGCGAGGCGTTGTTGACCAGTTCCTTGGTCTTCACGCCAGCACGGTCCAGCGACTCGGCGGTCACGTTCAAGCGGCCATAGATGGTGACGCTGCTTTGCGCCAGGGCGCTACCGGCAGCCAGAGCCGACACGGCGGCAACGATCAGGGTCTTTTTCATGCGTTTCCTCACTAGATGGTTGCGATGCCGGGGGGCTGTGCCCTCTACCGACGACCAATGACAGTTTAGAGGCGAACCCCGGACAAACCCGCCCTCGGGTCAGTGCGGATGCAGAAAGTACGTCGCAGCGCAGCATCCGCGCAACACTTGCTGCGCAGCGCGTGTGGCGGTGTTACCGGCCGCGCAGGTGCGCCGGCGCTTCAAGGCGCCGCGCGAGCAGCGACAGCGTCAGCGTCAGCACGAGGTAGACCACCGAGATGGCGAGGTAGGGTTCCCAGTAGCGAGAGTAGGCGCCTGCCACGGTGCGCGCCGCCAGCGCCAGTTCGGCCAGGCCGATGGCCGACACGAGAGAACTGTCCTTGATCAGCGTGACGCCTTCGTTGACCAGCGCAGGCACCATGCGCCGGAATGCTTGCGGCAGGATGACGAAGCGCATCGCCTGCGTGTGCGTCAGGCCCATGCTGTAGGCCGCTTGCGTCTGGCCGCGGTGGATGCTCTGGATGCCGGCGCGAAAAATCTCGCTGATATACGCGCCGGCGTTCAGGCTCAGGGCCACGCAGCCCGAGAAAAATGCGCCGTGTTCCTGGCGGAAGCTGCGCGCCAGCTCGCCCGAGAGCAGCAGGCCGTGATCGGGGTGCACCAGCGCTGGCATCAGCGCGAAATGCACCAGCAGGATCTGCACGAACAGCGGTGTGCCGCGGAAGAAGGTGACGTAAGCCACCGTGATGACGCGCGCCACGCTGAGCAGCGCGCGCGCCGCGGCCTGGCGCGGGCGGGGGGCGTCTGAAGAAGTGCTGACGAGGCCGAAGCCCACGCCCAGCACCAGACCCACCCCGATGGCGACCAGCGTCAGCTGGATCGTCATCCACAGGCCGCTGATGAACAGCGGCGTGTAGCCGGACAGGATCTCCCAGCGAAGATCCATCGTCCGGTCTTTCTCTGCCTGAGCGGCTTACTTGGAAGCGGCGGAGGCCGGCGCAGCGGCCTCGGCCTTGGCCGGCGGGGCGCCGAAGTACTTGGTGAAGATCTGGTCGTAGGTGCCATCGGCCTTGATGTCGGCCAGGCCCTTGTTGATCTTCTCCAGCAGCTCGGTGTTGCCCTTCTTCAGCGCAATGCCGTACTGCTCAGGCACGAACTCCTTGTCGGCCACGGTCTTGAACTTGCCGCCCGGGTTGTTGGCCACGTAGTGGATGACCACGCCGTTGTCGGCCACCACGGCGTCGACGCCGCCGGCTTCCAGCTCCTTCAGCGCCAGCGGGGTGCTCTCGAAACGCTTGATGTTGGTGCTGGTCTTGCCCTGCAGCTTGGTGACGGCCTCGTCGCCCGTGGTGCCGGTCTGCACGCCGACCTTCAGCTTCTTGAGATCGGCGAACTTCGCGACCTTGCTGGTCTCCTTGACGGCGATGAGCTGCTGCGCGTCGAAGTAAGGCGCGCTGAAGTCCATCGTGCCCTTGCGCTCTTCGGTGATGGTCACGGCGGACACGACCATGTCGCGGTCGCCCTGACCCAGCGCGTTGAAGATGCCTTCCCAGGGGGTGTTGACGAACTTCACCTCGATGCCGGCCTTGGCGGCGATGGCTTGCACCACCTCGATGTCGAAGCCGACGATCTCGCCCTTCTCGTTCTGGCTCTCGAACGGGGCGTAGGCCGCATCGGTGCCCACCACGTACACCTTCGCGGGTGCCGGGGCCGGGGCCGAGGCCACGGGGGCCGGCGCGGGGGCTTCTTCTTTCTTGCCGCAGGCGGCGAGCAGCAGGGCGGCGGCGCTGAGGCCGGCGATCTGGAGGAAACGGCGGGTCGACATCGGCTTCATGAGCGTCCGTGAGGGTGAAAGTTGAAGGCGCGAAGTGTAATGCTGCTACCGCACATGACGGCAGAAAGTCACAGTGTGTGCAAAGCCTGCAACTCTGCTTCGGTGAAGCCCGCGGCGCTGCGCGCCGCGAGGTTGAAGGGGCCGCGCAGCTTGGGCGCGCGGTGGCGCTCGGCCAGCACGGCGTAGTGGGCCACCGGGTCGAGACCCGCGCGGGCGCACAGCCAGCGGTACCAGTGGTTGCCGATGGCGACATGCCCGATCTCGTCGCGCAGGATCACACCCAGGATCTGCACCGCACGTTCGTCGCCGGCCTGGCCCAGGCGCGCCTGCATGGGCGGCGTGGCGTCCAGCCCGCGCGCTTCCAGCGTGCGCGGCACCAGGGCCATGCGGGCGGTGATGTCGCCGGCGGTGCGTGCCGTCATCGCCCACAGGCCGTCGTGCGCGGGGTGGTCGCCGTAGCTGCAGCCCAGGGTGGCCAGGTGCTCGTTCAGCAGTGAAAAATGCAGCGCCTCTTCCGCGGCCACGCGCAACCAGTCGCGGTAGTAGGCGCGCGGCATGCCTTCGAAACGCCAGACTGCATCCAGCGCCAGGTTGATGGCGTTCAGTTCGATGTGCGCCACGGCGTGCAGCAAGGCGGCGCGGCCTTCGCGCGTGAAGGGCGAGCGCTGCTTGACCTCGCGCGGGTCGACGAGCAGCGGGCGTTCGGTGCGGCCGGGCAGCGGACCTGCCGCCTGCAGCACCGCCGTGGTGTCGAGCAGCGGACTGTCTTCTTCGAGCAGCCCGCTGTGCTGCTGCGGATGCAAGGCCAGCGCGGCGGCGGCCTTGGTCGCAGGCTCGGCGACTTGCAAGGCCCGCAGGGCGGCGGTTCGGAGCTCCATCCCTAGAATTGTGCGCTTTGCCTGCAGGAGGCCCGCATGGCCGTCTACCAACTCGGCGACGACGCACCGCGCATCGCCGCCACCGCCTGGGTGGCCGAAAGCGCCGAGATCATCGGCCGCGTGGCCCTGGGCGAAGGTGCCAGCGTCTGGTACGGCGCCGTGCTGCGCGGCGACAACGAGTGGATCACCATCGGCGCGCGCAGCAACGTGCAGGAAGGCGCCGTGATGCACACCGACATGGGTTCACCCCTGACGCTGGGCGAAGACGTGACCGTGGGCCACCAGGCCATGCTGCACGGCTGCACCGTGGGCGACGGCGCGCTCATCGGCATCCAGGCCGTGGTGCTGAACGGCGCCGTGATCGGGCGCGGCTGTCTTGTCGGCGCCGGCGCTGTGGTCACAGAAGGCAAGGTCTTCCCCGATCACAGCCTCATCATCGGCAGCCCGGCCAAGGCGGTGCGCGAGATCACGCCCGAGCAACTGGAACGCATGAAACAAGGGGCGGTGGGTTATGTCGAGAAAGCCCAGCGCCACCGCACCCAACTGAAACGGATCGCCTGATGAGCGTGCTGCGCAAATTCCTGTTCGAGGGCCTGCCCGTGCGCGGCATGCTCGTGCGCCTGACCGATGGCTGGCAGGAGGTGCTGCGCCGCCGCCAGACCGTGGGCGAACACCCGCCCGAGGTGCGTGTGTTGCTGGGCGAGATGGCAGCCGCCGGCGTGCTGATGCAGGCCAACATCAAGTTCAACGGCGCACTGGTGCTGCAGATGCAGGGCGACGGCCCGGTGAAGCTGGCCGTGGCCGAGGTGCAGCCCGACCTGGCCTTCCGTGCCACCGCCAAGGTGGTGGGCGAGGTGCCGGCCGGCGCGCAGCTGGAGGCGCTGCTGAACGTGCACGGCCAGGGCCGCTGCGCCATCACGCTGGACCCGAAAGACCGCCTGCCCGGCCAGCAGCCCTACCAGGGCGTGGTGCCCCTGCATGGCGACCAGCGCGAGCCCCTGCAGCAGGTGCAGCAGGTGCTGGAGCACTACATGCTGCAAAGCGAGCAGCTCGACACACGCCTGGTGCTGGCCGCCAACGACGAGGTGGCCGCGGGCCTGCTGATCCAGCGCATGCCGGTGGAAGGCGAGGGCAATCTGGAGGGCCGGCGCAATGAAGACGAGATCGGCGTGTCCGAGCACTTCAACCGCATTGCAATGCTGGCGGCCACGCTCACGCGCGAAGAATTGCTGACGCTGCAGCCCGAACAAATCCTGCACCGGCTGTTCTGGGAAGAGACGCTGCGTGTCTTCGAGCCGGGAACGCCGCATTTCGTTTGCAACTGCAGCCGCGAGCGGGTGCGCAACATGCTGCGCGGCCTCGGCCGCGAAGAGAGCGAGAGCCTGATCGCCGAACGCGGCGAGGTGGAGGTGGGCTGCGAGTTCTGCGGCCTGCAGTACCGCTTCGACGCGGTGGACGTGGGCGAGATGTTCACGCCCGTGCGCGACCAGCCGCCGGGGCCGGCGGCGGTTCAGTAGCCGGCGCGCCCGCCCGTCACTCAAGCGCCGGCGCTGCCGGCCCGGGGCGCTGCGCCCTGCAACGCGCGCTCGAAGGCCGGCACGCAGCATTCGCAAGACCAGCGCGCTGCACCGCGGCTGCCCAGCCCCGTGAAGAGGCCGCCGCTGCGCGAGGCTGCCGGGGCCTCGTGCGCATGCAGCAGCGGCCTGGTTGCGGCCAGCGCGTTCTGCAGGCGCGCTTCGCCGCTGCCGGCCACGATGGCGTGCGCGATGCCGTGGCGGTGCATCAGCTCGCGCAGGGCCTTGTCCACCGGCTCGCGCACCTGCGGGCCGTCGCGCTGCATGCCATCGGGCACCCAGGGCAGGTCCAGCGCGGTCAGCAGCGTCACACCGGCGCGGCGGTGCAGCGCCACGGCGCGTTCGTCGAGGCTGCGGTCGCCGAAGACGATGCGGCTGTAGACGGCCGTCATCAGCGCCGTGGTGTCGCAGACCACGATGTCGTGCGTTTCGGCCGCGGCGTTCAGGCGTTCGTGCTGGGCCCGCATGATCGACGCCTGCTCGTGCGCCAATGGCGTGCGGCCGGTGTGATCGCACCACTCGCGCAGCACTTCCGGCACCCACGCCACACGCAAGCCCGGGCGGCCGCTCTCGCGCGCCAGCGCCTCGGCCAGTGCCGCGGCGAGCGTGGTCTTGCCGGTGCTCTCGGCGCCGACGATGGCCACCAGCAGCGCGGGCTGCATCAGGCCGCGGCCAAGCGGCGCCAGGTGCGCCAGCCGATGAAGGACAGCACCACGAACACGGCGTAGAGCAATGTGGTCAGCCACAGGCCTTTGTAGGCAAACAGCGCCACGCTGACGAGGTTCACGCCCACCCACACGGGCCAGTTCTCCACGCACTTGCGCGCCAACAGCACCTGGCCGATGAGGCTGGCCACGGTGGGCAGGGCGTCGAAGTAAGGCACGTCGCTGTCGGTGGCGCGGTCGAGCAGCCAGCCCACCAGCGGCCAGGCGGCCAGGGTGGCTGCTGCCATCCAGGTGATGCCACGCCGCGAAAGGTGGTGCACCCGCAGCGGCGCGCCATCGTCACCGCGCCCGCGTTGCCACTGCCACCAGCCCCAGCCAGCGGCGGCGATGAAGACGAACTGCAGCGCTGCTTCGCCATAGAGCTTGCTGTCAGCAAACAGCAGCGCGTAGAGCAGCGAGCTCAGGATGGCCAGCGGCCAGGCCACCGGGTTGACGCGGAAGTTGGCCAGCACCATCAGCACCGCCGCCACGAAGGCCACCACCTCCAGCCAGGTGACGGGGCTGCCCCAGAGCGTGAAGGCCGCCGCCAGCAGGGGTTGCGCGGCGGCCAGCAGCGCGTCGAGCCCGGGCATGGGGCGCCCTAGCGGCGTGCCGTCACCTGCGTCACTTGGACCAGGATCTCGTCAGGCTTGACCATGCCCAGTTCGGCACGCGCTTTTTCTTCCACCATCTCTAGGCCTTCGCGCAGGTCGGCCACCTCGGCGGCCACACGCTGGTTGCGTTCGCGCGCGCCATCGTTCAGCGCGCGCTGTTCGGCCAGTTGCTTGCGCAGGCTCATCACATAGGGCAGGTTGCCCTTGCCGAACCACAGGTCGCCCTGCACCACCACCAGCAGGGCGGCGAGCACGAGCGGGGTCCAGCGCATCGGGCGTGCGCCTTACTTCAGGTTGTAAAAGGCGGCGCGGCCGGGGTAGCTGGCCACGTCACCCAGGTCTTCTTCGATGCGCAGCAGCTGGTTGTACTTGGCCATGCGGTCGCTGCGGCTCAAGGAACCGGTCTTGATCTGCCCGGCGTTGGTGCCCACCGCGATGTCGGCGATGGTGCTGTCTTCGGTTTCGCCGCTGCGGTGGCTGATGACGTTGGTCCAGCCGGCGCGCTTGGCCATCTCGATGGCGGCGAAGGTTTCGGTCAGCGTGCCGATCTGGTTGATCTTGATGAGGATGGAGTTGGCCACGCCCTCGCGGATGCCGCGCTCCAGGATCTTGGTGTTGGTGACGAAGAGGTCGTCGCCCACCAGCTGCACCTTCTTGCCCAGGCGGTCGTTGAGCAGCTTCCAGCCGTCCCAGTCGCCTTCGTGCATGCCGTCTTCGATGCTGATGATCGGGTACTTGTCGACCCAGGTCGCCAGGATGTCGGTCCACTCGGCAGCGGCCAGTTGCAGGCCTTCACCCTCCAGGTGGTACTTGCCGTCCTTGTAGAACTCGCTGGCGGCGCAGTCCAGACCCAGCGCGATCTGCTCGCCGGCCACGAAACCGGCCTTGTCGATGGCTTCCAGGATCAGCTGCAGCGCGGCCTCGTGGCTGGCGACGTTGGGCGCGAAGCCGCCTTCGTCGCCCACCTGCGTGGGCATGCCCTTGTCGTGGAGGATTTTCTTCAGCGCGTGGAAGACCTCGGCGCCGTAGCGCAGCGCCTCGCGGAAGCTGGGCGCCCCCACGGGGATGATCATCAGCTCCTGCAGGTCGAGGTTGTTGTTGGCGTGCGCGCCGCCGTTGATGACGTTCATCATCGGCACCGGCAGGCTCATGCGGCCCATGCCGCCGAAGTAGCGGTACAGCGGCAGGCCGCTCTCTTCGGCCGCGGCGCGCGCCACGGCCATGCTCACCGCCAGCATCGCGTTGGCGCCCAGGCGGCTCTTGTTGTCGGTGCCGTCGAGGTCGATCAGGGTCTTGTCGAGGAAAGACTGTTCCGAGGCGTCGAGCCCCAGCACCGATTCGCTGATCTCGGTGTTGATGTGCTCCACCGCCTTCAGCACGCCTTTGCCGAGGTAGCGGCCCTTGTCACCGTCGCGCAGCTCGATGGCCTCGCGGCTGCCGGTGCTGGCGCCCGAGGGCACGGCCGCGCGGCCCATGGTGCCGCTTTCAAGCAGCACGTCGCATTCGACGGTGGGGTTGCCGCGGCTGTCGAGGATTTCTCGGCCGACGATATCGACGATGGCACTCATGGGTTGGCTTCTCTCAGCAGTTTCGAATTCTTAGGAAAAGGGCGCGCGTGCTCAGCAGCTGAAGTCGTTCTCGAGCAGAGGCTGCTGCTTGATGACGCGGTCCAGCGCCAGCAGTTGCTCCAGCAGCGCCTTCATGTGCTTCAGCGGCACGGCATTCGGGCCGTCGCTCAAGGCGTTGGCGGGGTCGGGGTGGGTCTCCATGAAGAGACCGGCCACGCCCACGGCCACGGCAGCGCGGCTGAGCACGGGCACGAACTCGCGCTGGCCGCCGCTGCTGGTGCCCTGGCCGCCCGGCAACTGCACGCTGTGCGTGGCATCAAACACCACCGGTGCGTTTGTCTCGCGCATGATGGCCAGCGAACGCATGTCGGACACCAGGTTGTTGTAGCCGAAGCTCACGCCGCGTTCGCAGGCCATGAACACGTCTTCCGGCAGGCCCTTTTCGCGCGCGGCGGCGCGGGCCTTGTCGATGACGTTTTTCATGTCATGTGGCGCGAGGAACTGGCCCTTCTTGATGTTCACCGGCTTGCCGCTCTGCGCCACGGCGCGGATGAAGTCGGTCTGCCGGCTCAGGAAGGCGGGGGTCTGCAGCACGTCCACCACGGCGGCCACGGGGGCCACGTGGCTCTCGTCGTGCACGTCGGTGAGGATGGGCACGTTCAGCGTCTTCTTCACCTTGGCCAGGATCTCCAGCCCGCGCTCCATGCCCGGGCCGCGGAAGCTGGCGCCGCTGCTGCGGTTGGCCTTGTCGTAGCTGCTCTTGAAGATGAAGGGGATGCCCAGCTCGCGCGTGATCTCCTGCAGCCGCCCGGCCACGTCCATCTGCAGCTGTTCGCTCTCGACGACACAGGGCCCGCTGATCAGGAAAAACGGTTCGTCGATGCCGACGTCGAAACCACAGAGCTTCATGCCGCTTCCTTGGCTGCAGGGTGCTGGCGCGCGTGCTGTTCGAGCGCGGCCTTCACGTAGCTGGTGAACAGCGGGTGCCCGCCCCAGGGCGTGCTCTTGAACTCGGGGTGGAACTGCACGCCCACGAACCACGGGTGCACGCTCTGCGGCAGCTCGACGATCTCCGTGAGCTTCTCGGTTTGCGTCAGCGCGCTGATCACCAGGCCCGCGGCTTGCAGCTGGTCGAGGTAGTTGACGTTGGCTTCATAACGGTGGCGGTGGCGCTCCGTGACCACGGGGCCATAGATCTGGTGCGCCAGCGTACCGGCCTTCACGTCGCTGCTCTGTGCGCCAAGGCGCATGGTGCCGCCGAGGTCGGAGCTGGCCGTGCGCTTCTGGATGCTGCCGTCGCGGTCTTGCCACTCTTCGATGAGCGCGATCACCGGGTGCGGGCACTTCGGTTCGAACTCGGTGCTGTTCGCACCCGCCAGGCCCGCCACGTGGCGCGCGTACTCGATGGTGGCCACCTGCATGCCCAGGCAGATGCCCAGGTAGGGGATCTTGTGCTCGCGGGCGTACTGCACCGCGACGATCTTGCCTTCCACGCCGCGCTGGCCGAAACCGCCGGGCACGAGGATGGCGTCATACGCGGCCAGCTGCGAGGCCGTATCGGGCGTCAGCGTCTCGGCGTCGACGTACTCGATCTGCACCTTGGCATGGTTGTGGATGCCGGCGTGGCGCAGCGCCTCGTTCAGGCTCTTGTAGCTGTCCGACAAGTCGGTGTACTTGCCGCACATCGCGATCTTGACCGTGGCGCGCGGGTGGGCCACCTCGTGCACCAGGCTGTCCCAGCGCTTCAGGTCGGCGGGGCGGGTGAGCAGCTGCAGCTTCATGCAGATGAGCTCGTCCAGGCCCTGCTCATGCAGCAGGCGCGGCACCTTGTAGATGGTGTCCACGTCCCACATGCTGATCACGCCGTGCAGCTGCACGTTGGTGAAGAGGCTGATCTTCTCGCGCTCGTCGTCAGGGATGGGGCGGTCGGCACGGCACAGCAGCACGTCGGGCTGGATGCCGATCTCGCGCATCTTCTGCACCGTGTGCTGCGTGGGCTTGGTCTTCAGCTCGCCAGCGGCGGCGATGTAGGGCACGTAGGTCAGGTGCACGAACGCGCTGTTCGTCGGGCCCATCTTCAGGCTCATCTGGCGCACGGCTTCGAGGAAGGGCAGGCTCTCGATGTCGCCGACCGTGCCGCCGATCTCGACGATGGCCACGTCCAGCTCGGCGCTGGCGCCGCGCTTGACGAACTCCTGGATCTCGTTGGTGACGTGCGGGATCACCTGCACCGTCTTGCCGAGGTAGTCGCCCCGGCGCTCCTTCTCCAGCACCGACTTGTAGATCTGGCCGGTGGTGAAGTTGTTGCTCTTCTTCATCCGCGTCGTGATGAAGCGCTCGTAGTGGCCGAGGTCGAGGTCCGTTTCTGCGCCGTCGTCGGTGACGAAGACCTCACCGTGCTGGAAGGGGCTCATGGTCCCCGGGTCGACGTTGAGGTAGGGGTCCAGCTTGATGAGGGTGACCTTCAGGCCACGCGACTCGAGGATGGCCGCCAGCGATGCCGCCGCGATGCCCTTGCCCAGCGAGGACACCACACCGCCGGTGACGAAAATGAACTTGGTCATTGCGTGCAGCACGGGCGAAAGCGCGTGCTGTGGTGGGAAAGCGTGAGTATATCGGCCACCCCCTGGCCGAGCCCCTGCGGCCGGGGTGCGCCGGGCTGCGCAGCGGCCCGCTGCACGCGGCCGCACGGGGCGCGGGCCATGGCTTGCGCTAGCATCCGCCCCGCTTGCACCAGGTGCCTGCCGTTCCGTTCAGGGCGGCGGGTTAAACGGGAAGCCGGTGAGGAGGGTCTGACTGCAGATCCGATCCGATTCCGGCGCTGCCCCCGCAACGGTCAGCGAGGAGCGCACTGCACGACAGCCACTGGGCCTTCAGCGTCGAGAACATCGGCGCCAGGGGTCTGGGAAGGCGCAGTGGGCCTCCGGGAGGGCGTTTCACGCCCCCTCGGCACTCGCGAGCCCGGATACCGGCCTGGTGCGATGGGAGCTGGCGTTGCGGAGGGCAGCGCGGGCCGAACAGCCTGCGTTGCTGCGCCTGCGTGCGCCGCGCCGGGCTGCCGGCCTTCCTTGCCTTCAGCGATGCCTGCGCATTCGGTTCATGTCCGCGCGGGGTGCGCGGCTGGAGGTTTTCCTTGTCTCTTTTTCGCTCCAAGCGGCGCGCCACGGCGCCCGCATCACTCGTCATCGCCCTGCTGGCCACCGCCGCCAGCGCCCAGAGCCCGCAACAGGTCACCGTCACGGCCACCCGCGTGCCCACGCCGGTGAACCAGCTGGTCGCCGAGGTCACGGTCATCGACCGCGCCGCCATCGAGCGCAGCGAAGGCCGCACGCTCGTGGAACTGCTCTCGCAGCAGGCCGGCTTGCAGTTCGCCAGCAACGGCGGCCTGGGCAAGGTGGCTTCGCTCTTCATCCGTGGGCTGGAATCGCGCCACACGCTGTTGCTCGTGGATGGCATCCGGGTCGGCTCGGCCACGCTGGGCACGCCCTCGTTGGACAACCTGCCGCTGGAAGCGGTGGAGCGCATCGAGATCGTGCGCGGGCCGATGTCTTCGCTGTACGGCAACGGTGCTTTCGGCGGCGTGGTGCAGGTTTTCACGCGCCAGGCCGTGCAGGGCCTGAGCGCCAACGCCAAGCTCACGGCCGGCTCCCATGAGTTCGGCCAGGCCGCCGCCGGCGTGGGTTTCGGCAACGGCGTGTTCGATGTCGCCGTGCAGGCCCAGCACACCGACACCCGCGGCGTCTCGGCCAGCAACCCGAGCGTGCCCTTCGGCAACCACAACCCCGACCGCGACGGCTTCCGCCAGAGCGCCGGCAGCCTGCGCCTGGGCTGGCGCCCCGGCGCCGATTGGCGCGTGGAGCTGTTGGCGCTGGACAGCACGGGCCTGAGCCGCATCGACGACGGCCCTGGCGCCGATGCCCGCGCCGAGCTGCACAACCGGCTGCTGGGCCTCACGGCACGCGGCCCGGTGCTGGGCAGCTGGCGCACGCGCGTGAGCCTGACTGAATCGGTGGACGCCTACGACACGCTGGCCAGTGCCAGCGCTTTCACGGACCTCGGTGTCATCCGCACGCGCAGCCAGCAGGCGAGCTGGGAGAACACCGTGGCCACGCCGCTGGGCACGGCGCTGCTGCTGCTGGAGCGCACCGACGAAAAGGTGGCGCGGCCGGCGGCGCCGTTTGTCATCAGCGCGCGCAGCATCGACGCGCTGGCCCTGGGCCTGAGCGGCAGCGCCGCCGCCCACCACTGGCAGGCCAGCCTGCGGCACGACCGCAATTCGCAGTTTGGCGGTGTCACCACCGGCGCCCTGGCTTACGGCCACGCGCTCACGCCGGCCTGGCTGCTGGGCGCCAGCTACGGCACCAGCCAGACGCTGCCCAGCTTCAACCAGCTTTACTTCCCCGGTTTCGGCAGCCCGAACCTGCTGCCGGAAGAAGGCAAACATGCCGAACTGAGCGTGCGCTGGACCGCTGGTGAACACCGCCTGCGCGCGGCCTGGTACGACTACCGTTACCGCGGCTTTATCAGCAGCGGCCCGCAGCCGGTGAACCTGCCCAAGGTGGAGATCGACGGCGTGACGCTCAGCTACGAGGGCCGCTGGCGCGGCCTGGACTTGACGGCGAGCTACGACCACACCGACCCGCGCAACGCCACCGTGGGCAATGCCAACTACGGCAAGCAGCTGGCGCGGCGTGCCAGGCAGGCGCTGCGCCTGGGGGCTGATTGGCAGGGCGGCGCGTGGTCGGCCGGGGCCACGCTGGCGGCCTTTTCCCACCGCTACGACAACGCCGCCAACACCACGCGCCTGGGCGGCCACGGCACGCTGGACCTGCGCGGTGAATGGGCTTTCTCGCCACAAGCCCGCCTGGGCCTGCGCGTGAACAACCTGGCCGACAAGGGCTACAGCACCGTGCTGGGTTACGACCAGCCGGGCCGCGAAGCCTTTGTCACCTTGCGCTGGGTGATGCAGTGAGGGCCTGCCGATGGGCACCAGCGTCGATGCCGCCGCGAGCGGCCGTGAACTGCGCGTGAAGGACAAGCCATGAAGCTTCGGCTGGTTCGCCGGGCCGGCTTGCCCTTGGCCTGGGCCCTGGCCTGGGCGCTGGGCGCCGGCGCGGCGGCGCAAGCGGCCACCGTGGTGGACGACCGCGGTCGCACCGTGGTGCTGCCGGCTGCGCCGCAGCGTGTGGTGTCGCTGCTGCCTTCCTTGACCGAGGCCGTGTGCGCGCTGCAGGCCTGCAGCCGCCTGGTCGGCACCGACCGTTTTTCGAACTGGCCAGCCAGCGTGCGGGCCCTGCCCAAGCTGGGCGGGCTGGAAGACACGCAGATCGAACGCATCGTCGCGCTCAAGCCCGACCTGGTGTTCGCCGCCGGCTCTTCGCGCGCCATCGACCGCTTGGAAGCCCTGGGCCTGGCGGTGGTGGCGCTGGAGCCCAAGACCCTGCAGGACACCGAACGTGTGCTCATCAAGGTGGGCCAGGCGCTGGGTGATGCCGCTGCCGGCGCGGCGCTGTGGCAGCGGCTGCAGCAGCGCATCGGGGCAGCCGCGGCGCGGGTGCCGGCGGGTCTGCGCGGGCAGAAGGTGTATTTCGAGGTCGCTTCGGCGCCTTACGCCGCCGGCGAAAGTTCCTTCGTCGGTGAACTGCTCACGCGCCTGGGCATGGGCAATGTGGTGCCGGCGGCGATGGGGCCTTTTCCCAAGCTCAACCCCGAGTTCGTCGTGCGCGCCCAGCCCGACATCGTGATCGGCACCGCGCGCGCCGTGGCCGAGATGCCGGCGCGGCCGGGCTGGGCCAGCCTGCGCGCGCTGCAGGCTGGCCGCCACTGCGGGTTCGCCAGCGAGCCCTGGGACACGCTGGTGCGCCCCGGCCCGCGCCTGGCTGAAGGCGCTGAGCTGCTGGCCGATTGCCTGGCCGGCCTGGCCCGCGCGCCGGGGCCGGCGCCTGCCGGCGCCGCGCCGCGGTGATCTTGCCCATGGCCGCGCCCCAGCCCGCCGTGTTGCCGCAGGCCGTGCCCGTGCCCGTGCCACCGCGGCGCGCCCCGGCCCGCGTGCTGGCGCTGGGCCTGGCCGCGCTGGCGCTGCTGCTGGTGTTGTGCGGCCTGGCCGCGGGCAGCGAGGCCTGGTCGCTGGCCTGGTGGGGCGGCTGGGCCGGCGGCAGCAGCGTCCAGGCGGCGCTGGCGGCGGCCGAGTGGGAACTGGTGGCCGCGATCCGCGCGCCGCGCACGCTGGGCGCGCTGCTCACGGGCGGGCTGCTGGGGCTGGCCGGCGCCATCGCGCAAGGGCTGTTCCGCAACCCGCTGGCCGACCCCTACCTGCTGGGCTCGGCCGCCGGCGCCGGCCTCGGCGTGGTGCTGGTGCTGGCCGCGGGCGGTGCCTTGGGCCACTACATCGGCCTGGCCACGGCCGGCGGCCTGTTGCGTGTGGGCCTGGTGGGCGCGGCTTTTGCCGGCGCGGTGCTGGGCGTGGCGCTCACCTTGCTGCTGGCGCGCGGCACCGCGCGGCCGATGGTGCTGCTGCTGGCGGGCGTGGTGGTGGGCATCCTGCTGTCGTCGGTGTCGGAGCTGGTGACCCTGGTCTCGCCCGATGCGCTGCGCGGCAAGCAGATCTTCATGCTCGGCACCACCTCCTTCCTGGGCTGGCAGAGCAGCGTGATGCTGGGCGCCGTGCTGGTGGGGGCCGGCGCGCTGGCCTGGCGTTTTGCGCGCGCGCTCGATGCCCTGGTGCTGGGTGAACACAGCGCCGCCAGCCTGGGCCTGCCGCTGCAGCGGGTGCGCCTGCTGCTGGTGCTGCTGATGGCGCTGGCCACCGGCACCGCCGTGGCCCAGGCCGGGCTGGTGGCTTTTGTGGGCCTGGTGGCGCCGCACATCGTGCGCCGCCTGGTGGTGGTGACGCACGGACCGCTGCTGCTGCTGTCGGCCGCGGCCGGCGGGGTGCTGCTGCTGGCCGCCGACGTGACCGCGCGCAGCGTCATCGCGCCGCAAGAGCTGCCGGTGGGCGTGCTCACCGCGGTGCTGGGCGGGCTGTACCTGATGGTGCTGCTGCGGCGCCGCCAGCGGGAGGGCCTGTGAGCGCGCATGCCGTTTCGGCCGCTTCGGCCGCTCCCGCCGCACCGGCCAACGGCGGCAGCGCCCACCCGCTGCAGGCCGAGGGCCTGGCGCTGCAGCTGGGCGGCCGCCTCGCGGTGGACGGTGTGTCGCTCACGCTGCAGGCCGGCCAGTGGGTGGCCGTGGTCGGCCCCAACGGCGCCGGCAAGAGCACGCTGCTGGCCTTGCTGGCCGGCCTGCGCCGGCCCGACACCGGCCGCGTGTGGCTGCAGGGCCGCGCGCTGGCCACGCTGCCGCTGCGTGAACGGGCGCAGGCGCTGGCCTGGCTGTCGCAGCAGGGCGAGGCCGAAGGCGACATCGCCGCCATCGACGTGGTGCGCCTGGGCCGCCTGCCGCGCCACGGCTTGCTGGGCGCGCCCGATGCCGCCGACGAGGCCGCCGTGCAAGCCGCGCTGGCCGAAACCGAAACCGCGGCCTACGCCCAGCGCCGGCTGAACGAACTTTCGGGCGGTGAACGCCAGCGTGTGCTGCTGGCGCGCGCCCTGGCCGTGCAGGCCCCGGTGCTGCTGCTGGACGAGCCCACCACCCACCTCGACGCCCCGCACCAGCGCGCGCTGCTGCGCAGCATGGCGGCGCGGGCGCACGGGGGCGCGGCCGTTGTTGCCGTGCTGCACGACCTGACCCTGGCCCTGGCCGCCGACCGCGTGCTGGTGATGGACCGCGGCCGCGTGGTGGCCGACGGCGCCCCGGCCGACCCCGCGCTGCGCGCCGCGCTGGTGCAGGTCTTCGACCACGCTTTCAGCATCGAGGCCGTGCAGCAAGGTGGCCGCGAGCGCTGGGCCGTGCTGCCCCATCTTTGAGTTCTCTGCCCCATGGACATCGTCGCCCCGCCCACCGAACGGTCGCCGCTCAAGCCCGAGGGTGAACGCCGCGGCCTGCTGCTGGTGCACACCGGCCCGGGCAAGGGCAAGAGCACGGCGGCCTTCGGGCTGGCGCTGCGTGCGCACGGCCGCGGCAAGGCGGTGAAGATCTACCAGTTCATGAAGGTGCCCAGCGCACGTTTCGGCGAGCACCGGGTCTTTGAACAGCTGGGTGTGCCCATCGAAGGCTTGGGCGACGGCTTCAGCTGGAAGAGCCGCGACCTGCAACATTCGGCCCAGCTGGCGCGCGACGGCTGGGCGCGTGCGGCCGCCACCATCGCGGCGGGCGCGCACTTCCTCGTGGTGCTGGACGAGATCATGTACCCGCTGCGCTACGGCTGGCTGCCGCTGGAGCCCGTGCTGCAGGCGCTGCGCGAGCGGCCGCTGCAGGTGCACGTGGTGCTGACCGGCCGCAACGCGCCCGAAGAGCTGATCGCGCTGGCCGACACCGTCACCGAGATGGTGCTGGTGAAACACCACTACCAGGCCGGCGTGCCGGCGCAGCGCGGCATCGAGGATTGAGCGAGGCGCCGCAACCAGCCATGACACGCACCCTCATCGTCTGGGGCACCACCAGCGGTGCCGGCAAGAGCTGGCTGGCCACCGCGCTGTGCCGCGTGGCGGCACGCCGCGGCCTGAACGTGGCGCCCTTCAAGGCGCAGAACATGAGCAACAACGCGCGCGTGGTGGCTTGCGGCGCGCCGGGCCAGGGCGAGGGGCCCGGCCTGGGCGAGATCGGCGCGGCGCAGTACTTCCAGGCCGCCGCCGCGCGCGTGGTGCCGCACACCGACATGAACCCGGTGCTGCTCAAGCCCGAGGCCGACACCGCCAGCCAGGTGGTGCTGCACGGCCGCGCCCGCGCCGACTTGAAGACGCTGCCCTGGCGCGAACGCAGCGCGCTGCTGGCCGTGGAGGCGCAGCGCGGCTTCGAGCGCCTGGCCGCACGCCACGAGCTCATCGTGGTGGAGGGTGCGGGCTCGCCGGCCGAGATCAACCTCGCACCGCAGGACTACGTGAACCTCGGCGCCGCGCGCTGGGCCGCGGCCGCCGGGCCCACGGCCGCGCTGCTGGTCAGCGACATCGACCGCGGCGGCAGCTTTGCGCACTGCTACGGCACCTGGGCGCTGCTGCCCGACGATGTGCGGCCGCTGCTGCAGGGTTTTGTCTTCAACCGCTTCCGCGGTGATGCCGGCCTGCTGGCCCCCGGCCCGCAGCAGCTGCAGGCGCTGACCGGGGTGCCCTTGGCCGGCGTGCTGCCGCTGCGGCGCGGCCACGGCCTGCCCGAAGAAGACGGCCTGCTGCACCCCGACGAGGCCAGCGGCGCCGCGGCCGCCGCGCCCGTGCGCCTGCGCGTGGCGGTGATCGCGCCGCCGCACATCAGCAACCTCGACGAGTTCCTGCCGCTGGCCCAGGTGCCCGGGCTGCGCCTGCGCTGGGCGCGCACGCCGGCCGAAGCCGAAGGTGCCGACTGGCTGGTGCTGCCCGGCAGCAAGCAGGCCAGCGGCGACCTCGCCTGGCTGCGTGCGCAGGGCCTGGACCACACCGTGCGCGCCCACGCCGCCGCCGGCCGCCCGGTGCTGGGCGTGTGCGGCGGCCTGCAGCTGCTGGGCCTGAGCCTGCACGACCCCGAGGGCCACGACGGCCAACCCGTGCAGCACCTGCCCGGCCTGGGCCTGCTGCCGCTGCACACGCACTTCGGGCCGCACAAACGCCTGCGCGCCGCGCCGGTGTGTTTCACCGAGGTGCAAGGGCCCTGGGCTGCGCTGGCCGGCGTGCAGGCGCAAGCCTATGAAATCCGCTGTGGCCAGACGCGTGCCGAAGCCGGCTGCGCCGTGCTGCACGACGCCCAGGGCCAGGCCATAGGCTGGCAGCAGGGTTCGGTGCTGGGCGTCTACGCCCACGGCCTCTTCGAGCAGAGCGCCGTGCTGCGTGCGCTCTTCGGCGCCGAGGTGCCGACGCTGAACCAGGCCTGCGACACCGTGGCCGACCTGGTGGAAGAACACCTCGATGCCGCGCTGCTGCGCCGCCTGCTCGGACGCTGAACCATGAATGTCTCCACCGGCCCGCAGCGCATCGTCTGCCTCACCGAAGAAACCACCGAGTGGCTCTACCTGCTGGGCGAAGAAGCGCGCATCGTCGGCATCAGCGGCTACACGGTGCGGCCGCGCCGTGCGCGCCAGGAGAAACCGCGCGTCAGCGCTTTCCTTGACGGCAAGATCGACCAGATCGTCGCGCTGCAGCCCGACCTGGTGATCGGCTTTTCAGACATGCAGGCCGCGCTGGCCGACAAGCTCATCCGTGCGGGCCTCAACGTTTTCATCACCAACCAGCGCAGCGTGGCCGAGATCTACGCCACGCTGCGCCTGGTGGCCGGGCTGGTGGGCGCGCACGAACGCGCCGAGGCCTGGATCGCGGCCAACCAGGCCGAACACGCACGCATCGCGGCGGTGGCGGCCACCTGGCCCAGCCGACCGCGTGTGTACTTCGAAGAATGGGACGAACCGATGATCAGCGCGATCCGGTGGGTGTCGGAACTGCTGGCCACGGCCGGCGGCGACGACATCTTTCCCGAACTGGCCACGCAGAGCCTGGGCAAACACCGCGTGGTGGCCGACGCCGACGAGCCGGCGCGCCGGGCGCCCGAGGTGATCATCGGCTCGTGGTGCGGCAAGAAGTTCCGCGCCGAGAAGGTGGCCGCGCGCCCGGGCTGGGCCGCGGTGCCGGCGGTGCAGCAGGGCCGGCTGCACGAGATCAAGAGCTGCGACATCCTGCAGCCCGGCCCCGCCGCACTGACCGACGGGCTGGCGCAGTTGCACGCGCACTGCGCGGCTTGGGCGGCGTCGCAGGCCGGTGCAGCCGCCGCGACTGGAAGCGCCGCATGAACGAGGCGAACTTCCTGGCCCCGCCCATCCACACGGTGCACGACGAAGCGCTGGCAGCGCGCGTGTGCGCCCGGCTCGACCAGCTCACCAAGCCCCAGGGCGCCCTGGGCCGGCTGGAGGCGCTGGCGCTGCAGGTGGCCCTGGTGCAGGGCCGCACCCACCCGCGTTTTGAAGCGCCGCAGCTGCTGGTGTTTGCCGCCGACCACGGCATTGCCGCGCAGGGGGTGTCGGCCTACCCGGCCGAGGTGACGGCGCAGATGGTGCTGAACATGCTGGCCGGAGGCGCCGCCGTCTCGGTGCTGGCGCGCCAGCACGGCCTGGCGCTGACGGTGGTGGATTGCGGCGTGGCGCAGGACTTCACGCCCCAGCCCGGCCTGCACATCGCCAAGGTCTGCCGCGGCACGGCCGACAGCACGCTGGGCCCGGCGCTAGAGCCCGGGCAGTGCGTGGCGGCGCTGCAGAACGGGCAGGCGCTGGTGCGCGGCCTGCCCGGCAACGTGCTGCTGCTGGGCGAGATGGGCATCGGCAACACCTCGGCCGCGGCGCTGCTGATGTGCCGCCTGACCGGCCTGCCGCTGCCCGACTGCGTGGGCCGCGGCACCGGGCTGGACGACGCCGGCCTGGCGCGCAAGACTGCGGTGCTGCAGCGCGCCTTGCAGCGCCACGTGCACGTGAGCCTGGCGCAGCAGGGCGCGCTGGCCGTGCTGGCCGCCGTGGGCGGGGCCGAGATCGCCACCATGGCCGGTGCCGTGCTGCAGGCCGCGCACGAACGCCGCGTGGTGGTGGTGGACGGTTTCATCACCACCGCCGCCGTGGCCGTGGCGGCGGCTCTGGCCGGTACGCAAGGCCCGGCCTTGCTGCAGCACTGCGTGTTTGCGCACGGCTCGGCCGAAGCCGGGCATGGGCGCTGGCTGCGCTGCCTGGGCGCGCGCCCGCTGCTCGACCTGGGCTTGCGCCTGGGCGAAGGCTCGGGCGCGGCGCTGGCCTGGCCGCTGCTGGTCTCGGCGCTGAAACTGCTGGATCAGATGGCCAGCTTCGACGGCGCGGGCGTCGCGCGGCGCGGCGGCTGAGGGGCCGGCGCGCCTGCTGCGCAGCGCCTGCCCGCCTTGCCAGGCAAGATCCCGCCACCATGGTTCACGAGTTGCGTCTCTTTTTCATCGCGCTGCAGTTCCTTACGCGCGTGCCCATCCCGGGCTGGGTGGGCTTCCAGCCGGGCTGGCTGCACGAGAGTGCGCGCCACTTCCCGGCCGTGGGCTTGTGCGTGGGCGGCTTCGGCGCGCTGGTGCTGTGGGGCGCGGCGCATGCGTGGTCGGCGCTCATCGCGGTGCTGCTGTGCATGGCCGCCACCGTGTGGCTGACCGGCGCTTTCCACGAAGACGGCCTGGCCGACACCTGCGACGGCCTGGGCGGCGCTGTCACGCGCGAGAAGGCGTTGGCCATCATGAAAGATTCGCGCCTGGGCGCATATGGCGCCGCGGGCCTGCTCTTCGTGCTGGCGCTGAAGGCCGCCGCTTTGCACGCGCTGGCCGTGCGCGACCTGCCCGCCGCGCTGGCGCTGCTGCCGTTTGCGCACGCCGGCTCGCGCAGCGCCACCGTGGTGCTGCTGCGCGTGCTGCCTTATGGCGGTGACGCCGAACACGCCAAGGCCAAACCGCTGGCCCAGCAGGTCAGCGATGCCGGCCTGGCCTGGGCGCTGCTGTGGGCGCTGGGCGCGGCGGCGGGGGCTTCGTTTTTCGTGCCCGTGCCGGTGCTGCTGTGGGCCGCGCTGGCCGCCGTGGTGGTGACGCTGTGGATGGCGCGCTGGCTGCAGCAGCGCCTGGGCGGCTACACCGGCGATGCGCTGGGCGCAACGCAGCAGTTCAGCGAGTTGGCGATCTACCTGGCTGCGCTGGCGGCCTTGTCGCGCTGAGTGGCGTGGTGATGAGCGAGCCTGCAACGCCCCTGCTCTGGTGCTGGCGCCACCCGCGGGCGAAGGGCGCCGCCGGGCGTTGCATCGGCCGCACCGACCTGCAAGTGGACCGCCGCAAGGCGCGCCGCCTGGCGCACCACATCCGCGCCGCGGCGCGGGCGCACGGCCTGCCGCGGGTGGCGTGGGTGTCGCCGCTGCAGCGCTGCCGCGAGGTGGGCCGCGTGCTGCGTGGCTGGGGCTTCCAGGTGCACGTGGATGCGCGGCTGCAGGAGCTGGATTTCGGCGCCTGGGACGGCCAGCCCTGGGCCCGCATCGCCTGGGCCGAGGTCGAGGCCTGGCAGGCCGATCTGCTGCAGCACGCACCGGGCGGCGGTGAAAGCCTGGCAGCGCTGGCCTTGCGGGTGCAGGCTTTTGTGGCCGAGAGCGCGGCAGGGCGGCCCGGCGCTGGCACCGGCGTCAGCAGCCCCGCGCCGCGCCTGGTGGTGACGCACGGCGGCTGGCTGAACGCGCTGGGCTTGCTGCCGCAGCTGCTGCCGCCGGCGGTGGCCCTGGCAGCGGCCGCCTGGCCCGCCCCGCCGCGCCACGCCGCCCTCGTGCTGTGGCCGGCCGCGGCGGCGGCGCAGCCACCGGCCCGCCGCCGCTGAGCTTCATTGGCCGGCCCGCCGCCGCTGGGATCTATCCGCCGGCCAAGCAGCCTTGGCGTCGTTCCATCGGCCCCGCGCTGCGCTTCATCGCAAGCGCGTGGTGGCGCGGGGCGGGCTTGCCGAAGATGCGTCCATCGCAGGCTGAAACCCGCCCCCAACCGAACCGCCACCCGCCCCAGGAGCCCCACCATGAACACCCGCCCCGCCCACCGCCTCTTCTCCGCCTTCTTCGCCGCCGTGCTGACCTTCGGCCTCTTCGGCGTGGTCGATCAACTGGCCCAGCCCGACAGCGCCAGCGCTCAATTCGCCGAGCAGGCGCCGGCCCACCGCGCCTGAGGGCAGCGCATGAAGACGCTGCTCGTCTTCTTCGTCTGGTGCGCGCTTTTCGTGCTGAGCTGGCCCGTGGCGCTGCTGGCGCTGGTGCTGGCGCCGCTGGTCTGGCTGATCACGCTGCCGCTGCGCTTGATCGGCATCGTGTTTGAAGGCGTTTTTGCGCTGTTGCGCGCTATCGTGCTGCTGCCTGCGCGGCTGCTCGGCCACCGCGGCTGAGCTTTTCGGCGCCGCTTCCCCGCGTCAAACCTGCAGGAAAGCTGTCGATCCGACAGCGCCCTTGCCTTGACGGAGACCGCATGCACCGCTACTGGATCCTGGCCCTCTTGCTGTGGGCCGCGGCCGACACCCACGCCTTCTTCGGGCCACGCTGCGACAGCCAGGCCCCTGACGAGCTTCGCACCGTGCTGGTGTACGGCGGCGATCAGACCACCACGCTGAAGACCGCTGCGCGCCACTGCTGGGCGCGGGGCTCGGGCGTGCCGCAGGTGCTGGGCTACCGCGTCGACCTGCGCGACGCCGAAGGCCGCACGCTGGTGCCGGCGCGCTACAACGCCATCCTCCCGCTGAGCTCGGCCTGGTCCCTGGTGCAGAAGGACGATCTCGACGGCGAGGCCGAGGCCGACGAGGGCTGGTACCTCTACGAACACGGCCAGGGCGAAAAAGGCGACAAGCTGCCGTGGCCGCGCTTCACCGTGCTGGCCAGCCCGCCGGGCACGCAGCGCCCGGGCATGGTGGTGGCGGTGGGCGACGTTGACGACAGCAAGCTGGTGCAGCGCCAGCGGCAGCAGAGCATGGGCGTGGTCACGTCCTTGATGAACACGGTGCTGCACCTGCCCGAGGTCTATGGGCATTCGGTCACCAGCGCGGTGGGCATGCACGCCGCCAGCAAGGGTGAGCGGCGCGCCATCCAGCGCTACGGCACCAACGCCCTGCTGGTGCACGGCGTGGACGGCACGCGCATCTACAGCCTGGCCGGTGAAGCGCTGAGCGACAACCTGGGCCACGTGGAGCTGCTGGCGCACGGGCGCGACGCCGGCATTCCGCTCATGCGCGCCCGCCACCCCGATCTGCCCCGCATGGATTTCCACAGCTGGCTCGGCACCCAGCCGGCCGACCAGTTGTACCTGCCGCTTGGCCAGAACGGCGACATCCTGCCGCTGCCCGAGGGTGCGATCGGTGTGATGTGGATCCCGGGTTTCGACAAGAGCGGCAACCGCACCATCAGCGGTTGGGCCATCGTCTACACGCGTGATGGGGGCTACGAGGTCGCGCCCGGTCTGGGCACGATGGATGCTGTGCTGGCGCAGGCCGAGACGCTGCCGCGCTTCCGCGGCATGGACACCGGCTACAACCGCCTGGCGCTGAAGCAGCCCGACACCGGCGAGTGGATCACCGTCCCTACGCGCACCTTGCAGGTGGATGGCGACAGCATCGCCCGGCCCACGGCGGCAGCGGCCTGGGCGCAGTACGAACGTACCGTGGCCGCGCGGGCGCAGGCCGAGCGCCAGCGCCAGCAGCAACTGCTGGCGGCTGAAGAAGCCCGCCGCCAGCAGGCGCTGGTGCTGGCGCAGGCGGCCGAGCGCCAGCGGCAGGCCGACGCGCTGGCTTTTGCCGAGCGGGAGAGTGCCCGCTACGCCAGCCTGTTGGCCAGCAAGCGCTGCAGTGCCGACCTGCGCCGCGTGCTGCCCACCATGGGCTTGAGCGCGGCCTACACCTACTTCAACCACTGCGGCATGTACAGCGAAGAAGATTTCGCGCTTGCCGCTCGGGCCGGTGTGCAGCCGCAAAAGATCACGCAGGCCCGCGGCGATCTGCTGTGGCACCGCCACAAGCAGGCCGCAGAGCGCCAGCGCATCGGCAACCTGAACGCCCTGTCGGCGGCGATGAATGCGCGCCCGCCCGAGAACCACTGGACGCAGCTGCGCGTGTACGACCAGAACGGCATCTACCGCGGCACCACCACCGTCACGCGAACCCAGGCCGAGATTCTGGGCGCCAAGCCGCAGTAACAACCATCCAGGGCGCGGGCACGCGGCGCCGCACCGCCGTGGTTCAGCCTCGAAGGTGGCAGGCCACCTGGTGCGCGCTGTCGCCGCCCACGGC
Organism: uncultured beta proteobacterium; assembly: GCA_963788035.1. Classification (GTDB taxonomy): domain Bacteria; phylum Pseudomonadota; class Gammaproteobacteria; order Burkholderiales; family Burkholderiaceae_C; genus Rubrivivax. The sequence goes on along the minus strand of CAWBFC010000006.1, from coordinate 970,552 downwards.
CTTGAGCATCGGTTTTTCCACATCACACAGCCCCTTCTTCGCGATGGCGCAGCGTGTGTGGAAGTGGCAGCCCGGCGGCGGCTTGATGGGGCTGGGCACATCGCCCAGCAGCGGGATGCGCGCGCGCTTCACCGCCGGGTCGGGGATGGGCACCGCCGACAGCAGCGCCTCGGTATAAGGGTGCTGCGGGTTCGTGTAAAGCGCCTGCGCCGGCGCAATCTCGACGATGCGCCCGAGGTACATCACCGCCACGCGGTGGCTGATGTGTTCCACCACGCTCAGGTCGTGGGCGATGAACATGTAGCTCAGGCCGAACTGCTCGCGCAGGTCTTCCAGCAGGTTGATCACCTGGGCCTGGATGGAGACATCGAGCGCGCTCACGGCCTCGTCGCAGACGATGAGCTTGGGGCTGACAGCCAGTGCGCGCGCGATGCCGATGCGCTGGCGCTGGCCGCCTGAAAACTCATGCGGAAAACGCCGCAGGTGGTCGGCGCTCAGGCCCACGGTCTCCAGCAGCTGCACGGTGCGTTCTTCCTGCTCCCGCGCCGTTTTCGTGAGCTTGTGGATGGTGAGCGCCTCGCCGACGATGGCCGCCACTGTCATGCGCGGGTTCAGGCTGGCGTACGGGTCTTGAAAGATGATCTGCATGTCGCGTGCCAGCGCACGCAGTTCACGTTTGCTGGCAGCGGTGACGCTCTTCCCCGCAAACGTCACTTCGCCCGCGGTGGGCTCGATCAGGCGCAGGATGCAGCGGCCCGTGGTGCTCTTGCCGCAGCCGCTTTCGCCAACGACGCCCAGCGTTTCGCCCTGGCCGATCTCGAAGCTCACGCCATCGACGGCATGCACCTTGTCGACGACACGGCCTAACAGTCCGCCGGTGATGGGGAAGTGCTTGACCAGGCCCTCGACCTTCAGCAGCGGCGCTTTCGCCGCGTGGGAAACAGGCGCGTTCATGCGGGCACGCTCTCAAGAATGCAGGCTACTTTGTGGCCGTTGCCAATGTCTCGCAGCGGCGGTGTGCTGGCCGTGCAGGCCGGGCTGGCGTACTTGCAGCGCGGCGCGAAGCGGCAGCCTTCGGGCAAGCCGCCGCTGACCGGCGCCACGAGCTTGGGCACGGTGCCGGCTATCGCCTCCAGCCGCGTCTTGTGCGTGGCGGCGGTGTCGATGCGCGGGATGCTGCGGATCAGCCCCTGCGTGTAGGGGTGGCGCGGGCGCGCGAAGAGCTCGGCCACCGGCGCTTCTTCCACCACACGGCCCGCGTACATCACCACCACACGCTGCGCCACCTCGGCCACCACGCCCATGGCGTGGGTGATGAGCATCACCGCCAGGCCGCTTTCGGCTTTCAATTCAGAAAGCAGATCGAGGATCTGCGCCTGGATGGTGACGTCCAGCGCCGTGGTGGGCTCGTCGGCGATCAGCAGCTGGGGGTTGCAGGCCAGGGCCATGGCGATCATCACGCGCTGGCGCATGCCGCCGCTGAACTGGTGCGGGTAGTCGTTGACACGCCGCTCGGGCGTGGGGATGCGCACACGACGCATCATCGCGATCGCCCGATCTTTTGCATCGGCCTTGCTCAGGCCTTCGTGCAGCCGCACGCTCTCGGCGATCTGCTGGCCCACGGTGTAGACCGGGTTCAGGCTCGTCATCGGCTCCTGGAAGACGATGGCGATCTCCTTCGCGCGGATCTTTTCCATCTCGGCCGCGGGCAGCGGCACGAGGTCGCGGCCCTGCCACATCACGCGGCCGGCGACGATCTTGCCCGGCGGCATGTCGATGAGCTTCATCACCGTCTTGGCCGTCACGCTCTTGCCGCAGCCGCTTTCGCCGACCACGCAGAGCGTTTCACCGGCATCGAGCCTCATGTCGACGCCGTCCACCGCATGCAGCCAGCCGTCGTCGGTCTTGAAGTGGGTCTTGAGCCCTTGGATCTCCAGCAGCGCCATCACATCACCTTGCGCGGATCGAGCGCGTCACGCAGACCGTCGCCAATGAAGTTGATCGTCAGCACCGTCAGGAAGATGGCCAGGCCGGGGAACAGGGCCCAGTGCGGCGCGATGTCCAGGTAGTCTTTGCTGTCGAAGAGGATGCGGCCCCAGGTCGGGATGTCGGGCGGGAAGCCCAGGCCCAGGAAGCTCAGCGTGCTCTCGGCGATGATGGCCGCGGCCACGTCGATGGTGCCGGCCACGATCACCGGCCCCAGGCTGTTGGGCAGGATGTGGCGTGTCACCTGGCGCGTGGTGCTGGCGCCCAAGGCGCGAGCCGCCTCGACAAATTCCTTCTCACGCAAGCTGAAGAACTGCGCGCGCACCAGCCGCGCCACCGGCATCCAGCGGAAGCCGCCGATCACCAGCACGATGAGGATGAACACGCCGCCCTCGGGGCCGAAGCTCTCTTTCAGGCTGTCGCGGAAGAGGTAGATCACCAGCAGCAGCAGCGGCAGCTGCGGCAGGCTCAGGAAGAGGTCGGTCAGCCACATCAGCGCGGTGTCGACCCAGCCGCGCGACATGCCGGCGATGGCGCCAATCAGCACGCCCACGAAGATGGCCATCAGCATCGCCGCCAAGCCCACGGCCAGGCTGATGCGGCCGCCATACAGCAAGCGCGCGAAGAGGTCTTGGCCGAGGTCGTCGGTGCCCATGGGGTGGGCGAGGCTGGGCGTGGCCAGCCGCGCGCTGAAGTCGATCTCGTCGATGGCCACCGTCCAGAACAGCGGGCCGAACAAGACCAACAGCACCAGCGTACTCAGCAGGCCGAGGCTGAACACGGCCATTTTGTGGCGGCGGAAGCGGCGCCAGGCTTCGGCCCAGGGGGAGGTGCTCGCAGGGGTGCTCATCGGAGCCTCAACGGAATGAAATGCGCGGATCGAGCCAGCCATAGAGCAGGTCTGCGATCAGGTTGAAGAGGATCACGAGGCAGCTGAACACGAAGGTCACGGCCATGATCACCGGCGTGTCGTTGCGCAGGATGGCGTCGATCAGCAGGCTGCCGATGCCGGGGATGCGGAAGATCTGCTCGGTGACGATGGCACCGCCAAACACCGCCGGCATCTGCAGCGCCACCAGCGTCACCACCGGGATGAGCGCGTTGCGCACCACGTGGCGCATCACCACCACCCGCTCCTTCAGGCCCTTGCTGCGGGCGGTGGTGACGAAGTCGAGCTTGATGACATCAAGCACGGCACTGCGCACGTAGCGCATCCAGCTCGCAGCCTGGAAGAGCCCCAGCACCATCACCGGCATGATGGATTGCTGGATGTGCAGCCACCACCATTCCAAGCCCGTGGCGTCGATGTCGGCGCGGTAGACGAAGGGCAGCCAGTCGAGCGTGATGCTGAACAGCAGGATCAGCAGGATGCCGCTGAAGAAGGTGGGCAGCGAGAAGCCCACGAAAGCCAGCGTGCTGAAGATGCGGTCGAACCACGAGTAGGGTTTGACGGCCGAGATGATGCCGATGGGCAGCGCGATCAGCAGCGCCAGCACCTGCGAGGCGCCGATGACGGCCAGCGTGACCGGCACGCGCTGCAGGATGAGCTGGTCCACGTCGACCCGGCTGATGAAGCTGTAGCCCCAGTCGCCTTGCAGCATGGCCGCCAGCCAGCGGAAGTAGCGCTGCCAGACGGGGTCGTCCAGGCCGAACTTGGCGCGCAGCATCTGCTTCACCTCGGCCGGCACGTTGGGGTTGGTGGCCAGTTCTTCGAAAGGGTCGCCCGGCGCCAGGGCCAGCACCGTGAAAAGCACGGCGCTGATGCCCAGCAGGCTGGGGATGGCGATGAGGATGCGGCGGATCAGGTAGGGGCCCATTCAGCCCGCCTTGTGCCAGTAGGCCAGGCTGGCCATGTCGTTGCGCCACGGCGAAAGTGGCGCAACCAGCTTCTTGGCCATCGCGCGCATGGAGTTGCGCGCGAGGATGGGGATGACGTAGCCGTCCTTCACCACCAGGTCGTTCATGCGGATAAAGAGCGCTGCGCGCTTGACGGGGTCGAGCTCGTTCTGCGCCGTGCGGTAGAGCGTGTCGTACTCGGCGTTCTGCCAGCGCACCATGTTCTGGCCCAGCCACTTGTTGGCCTGGCTGGCCACTTCCCAGCTCACGAAACACTGCATCAGGTTCTCGGGGTCGGGGTTGTTCACCGTCCAGTTGTAGGTCTGCATGTCGGCGTAGAACTTGCCGTAGGTGTCGGGGTTGCCGGTGTCCGACGAGAAGAACACGCTGCTCGGCACGGCCTTCAGTTCCACCTGGATGCCGGCTTTGCCTGCGGCCTGCTTCACCACGGCCTGCATGCTCTGGCTGGTGGCGCCCACGGCGCCCTGGAAAAGCACGCTCAGGCGGCGCCCACCCTTGGCGCGCACCCCGTCAGGGCCGGGTTTCCAGCCCGCGGCGTCGAGCACGGCCTTGGCCTTCTCGATGTTGAACTCGGGCGCCGGCAGCGGGCTGCGGTAGACGGCGGGGTTGTTGATGAAGTTCGAGGTGGCCTGGGCCTGGCGGCCGTAGATGAAACGCTGCACGCCGGCGCGGTCGACCAGGTGGCCGAAGGCCTGCCGCACCGCGGCGTCGCTGAAGAGCGGGTGGCGGGTCTTGGCGTGCGCGCGTTCGCCCTCCACCGTCAACGCCGGGTCGGTGAAGTTGAGGTAGATGGCCTGGGTGGAGCTGCCGCTGAGCAGCTGCACGCGGCCCTTGCCGGCGGCTTCCAGCTTCTCCAGCACGTCTTCGGGCAGGCTCAGGCTGCCGGCGTAGTCGTAGTCGCCGGTCTGCAGCACGGCGCGTGCGGCGCTGGTGGCGTCGCCGCCGGCTTTCAGCTCCACGTTGTCGAAGTAAGGCCGGTTGGGCAGGTGGTAGTTCTTGTTCAGCGCCGCGCGCAAAAGGTCGGCCGGGCGGAACTCGACGAAGGTGTAGGGCCCCGTGCCCACCGGGCGGTTGTTGTTGGGCGCTTCTCGCGACTTGTTGCCGAGGTAAGGCGCAAACAGGTGGCGCGGGATGAGGAAAACACCGGCGTACTGCCCCGGCCAGAAGGGCCGCGGTTTGTCGAAGAGCACGCGCACGGTGTGCGTGTCGACCTTCTCGATCTTCAGGCCTTCGTAGTTGCCCGCCGTCACGGCGGCGGTGGCGGCGTCGGTGGCGTACTGCCAGTTGAAGACCACGTCGTCGGCGGTGAAGGGCTGGCCGTCGTGCCACTGCACGCCTTTTTTGAGCTTCCACACCACGCTCTTGCCGTCGGCCGCCAGGCCGCCGTTGGTGCGGCTGGGCACCTCGGCCGCGAGCACGGGGCTGAGATTGCCGTCGGCATCGAACTCGGCCAGCGGCTCGTAGAAGATCCGCGCGCCGGTGTTGTCTTTCAGGCCGGTGGCGAAGTGCGGGTTCAGCAGCGTGGGGCCTTGCCACTCCAGCAGGCGCAGCGTGCCGCCACCGCCGCGCTGCGTGGGCTTGAAGCTGTCGGCAGGCTGGGCTTGTGCCACGCCGGCGTCCAACAGCATCAGCCCGGCCAGCGGCGCGGCGATGCCGAAACCCGCCAGGCGTTGCACAAAAGCACGGCGCGGCAGCTGGCCGCTTTGCACCTGGGCCAGCCAGGTGCGCAACGTGGCCTCGTCGGCCTGGCCGGCGTCAATGTCTTGCGAGTGCATCGGCATCACGCCTCGCGGTACCAGTGCGGCAGGCCCGAAAAATCGAGGTCCCAGCCCGTCAGCGTGACGACCATCTTCGAACCCACGCCGCGCACGCGCGTGCGGCTGGACAGCGGAATGATCGCGAAGTCCTGCACCGGCAAATCGTTGAGCTTGATGAACAGCGCCGCGCGCTTGACGGGGTCGAGTTCCAGCTCGGCCTGCGCGTAGGTGCTGTCGTACTCGGGGTTGCGGTAGCGCGTGATGTTCCGGCCCTGCCACTTGTTGGCCTTGCTGCTGGCCTCGCGGCTGAGGTACTGGTCCATCAGGCGCTCGGGGTCGGGCTGGTTCATCGTCGTCGTGTACATCTGCATGTCGGCGTAGAACTTGCCGTAGGTGTCGGGGTTGCCGACATCGCTGCTGAAGAACACGCTGCCCGAGATGGACTTCAGCTCCAGCTCGATGCCGGCCTTGCCACAGGCCTGCTTGATGATGGCCTGCGCCTTCTGCCGCGTGGCGTTGGTGCTGGTCTGGAAGAGCAGGCGCAGCGGCTTGCCGTTTTTCTCGCGCACGCCGCCACGGCCGCGTTTCCAGCCCGCCGCATCGAGCAGCTGGTTGGCCTTGTCGATGTTGAACTCGACCTTGTTGTTGGGGCTGCGGAAACGCGCCGGGTTGTTCAGGAAGTTGGCCGTGGCCGCGCCGCCGCGGCCGTAGATGAAGTCTTGGATGGACTTGCGGTCGCACAGCAGCGCGATGGCTTCGCGCACGGCGCGGTCTGCAAAGGCGTAATGCTGCGTCTTCAGGCTGCTGCGTTCGCCGTCGACCTCGGTGTTGGGGTCGGTGGGGTTGAGCTGCACGAATTCCACGTCGCCGCTGGGCAGGAAGATGGCCTGGCCCTTGCCGCCCGCTTCCATGCGTTTGAGGATTTCGTCTTCCACCAGCAGGTTCCAGGCGAAGTCGTACTCGCCGGTCTGCAGCACGGCGCGGGCCGCGCTGGGCGCATCGCCGCCGCCTTTCACTTCGATGGTGTCGAAGTAGGGGCGGTTGGGCATGTGGTAGTTCGGATTCAGCTTGCCGCGCACGATGTCGCCCGGCTTGAACTCGACGAAGACATAAGGCCCGGTGCCGATGGGCGCCAGGTTGGCCGGCGCCTCGCGCGATTTCGCGCCCGCATAGGCCGCGAAGTGGTGCTTGGGCAGCACCATGCCCTCGGTGGCGCAGAAGGCCGTGGCCCAGAAGGGCGTGGGTTTCGGGAAGGTGACGCGGATCGTGTGGCTGTCGACCTTGGTGACGGTCACGTCCTTGTAGATGCCCTGCGTCACGGCGGCGGTGGCCGGGTCGCGTGCGTACTCCCAGGTGAAGACGCAGTCGTCGGCGGTGAAAGGCTTGCCGTCGTGCCAGACCACGCCCTTCTTGAGCTTCCAGATGACGCTGCGGCCGTCGGCGCTGAGCCCGCCGTTCTCGCGCGTGGGCAGCTCGGCGGCGAGCACGGGCACGAGGTTGGCATCGCGGTCCCAGCTGGCCAGGGGCTCGTAGAAGATGCGGCTGGCTTCCTGGTCTTTGGTGCCGCTGGCGAAGTGCGGCTGCAGCAGCGTGGCGCCTTGCCACGACAGCGTTTTCAGCGCCCCGCCGCCGCCACGCTTGGTGGGCTTGTAGGGCGGGTTGGCGGGCTGGGCCTGCACCACGCCGCTGTGCATCAGCAGCATGCCGGCCAGCGGCGCGGCCAGGCCGGCCGCCGCCAGGCGCTGCACAAAAGCACGGCGCGGCAGCGCGCCTTCGCGCACGGCCTCGATGAGGGAGCGGAGTTCTTTTTCCTGCATGGGAGTGCTCAAGTTCTGTACCAATCTCTCAAGAAGCCCATGTCGCCCACCCAGGCCGACACGGGTGCAACCAGCTTGTTGGAAACGGCCGCCACGCTGCGGCGCTGGATCACGGGGATGAGCGCATGCGTCTGCACCAGCAGGTCGTTCATGCGGATGAAAAGCGCGGCGCGCTTGACCGGATCGAGCTCACGCTCGGCCTCGCGGTAGAGGCGGTCGAACTCGGGGTTGTTGTGGCGCGAGAGGTTGATGCCCGACCACTTGTTGGCCTTCTGCGCCGCCTCCCACGAGACGAAGCGCAGCATCACGCGCGCCGGGTCGATGGTGCCGCCGCCGGTGTACATCTGCAGGTCGGCGTGGAACTTGCCGTAGGTGTCGGGGTTGCCCACATCGGTGCTGAAGAACACCGAACCGGCAATGGCCTTGATCTCGATCTCCACGCCCGCCTTCTGCGCCGCCTGTTTCACCAGCGCCTGCGTCTTCTGGCGCAAGGCGTTGGTGCTGGTCTGGAACAGCAGTTTCAGCGGCCGGCCGTTTTTCTCGCGCACGCCGCCCTTGCCTTTTTTCCAGCCGGCGGCTTCCAGCAGCGCGGCGGCCTGGTCGGGGTTGTAGGCCCACCGCGTGTTTGCGCTGCGGTAGGCCGGCGGGTTGTTGACGTAGTTGGCCGTGGCCACGCCAGCGCGGCCGTAGATGAACTTCTCGATGGAGGCCTTGTCGACCAGCAGGCTGATCGCCTGGCGCACGGCCGGGTCGCTCAGCACCGGGTGTGGGGCCGTCAGGCTGCTGCGCTCGCCGTCCACCTCGCGGGTGGGGTCGCTGTGGTTGAAAGTGATGAACTCGATGTCGGCGCCGCCGGGCACGAAGTCGGCGCGGCCCTTGCCAGCGCTTTCCATGCGCTTGATCAACTCGTCTTCGACCTGGATGTTCCACGCGAAGTCGTACTCGCCCGTCTGCAGCACGGCGCGCGCGGCGCTCACGGCATCACCGCCGCCTTTCATCTCCACGCGGTCGAAGTGCGGGCGGGCGGGGAAGTGGTAGTTCGGGTTCAGCGCGCCCTGCACCAGGTCGCCGGGCTTGAAGGCAACGAACTTGTAGGGCCCCGTGCCCACGGGCGCCAGGTTGGCCGGCGCCTCGCGTGATTTCGCCCCTGCGTAGGGCCCGAACACGTGCCTGGGCAGGATCTCACCGCCCGCGCCTACGAAGGTGTGGGCCCAGAAGGGTGTGGGCTGCTTGAAGACGACGCGCACGGTGTGGCTGTCGATCTTCTCGACCTTGCGGTCGAGGTAGTAGGCGATGCTGGTGGCGGCCGTGGCGGGGTTGCCGGCGTACATCCAGGTGAAGACCACGTCGTCGGCGGTGAAGGGCGTGCCGTCGTGCCAGACCACGCCCTTTTTCAGCTGCCAGATCACGCTGGTGCCGTCGCGCGCCACGCCGCCGTTGGCCAGGCTGGGGATCTCGGCCGCCAACTGCGGCACGAGGCGGCCTTCGTTGTCCCAGTCGGCCAGCGGCTCGTAGAAGAGGCGGCTGCCGTCGGTGTCTTTCTGGCCGGTGGTGAAGTGCGGGTTCAGGATGGTGGGGCCCTGCCACCACAGCAGGCGCAGCAGCCCGCCGCCGCCGCGTTGCTTCGGCGGGTAGGGGTTGGCGGGCTGGCCCTGGGCCACCCCGGCGGCCAGCAGCAGCGAGCCGGCGACCGGTGCGCCCAGGCCCAGGGCGGCCAGGCGCTGGACGAAGGCGCGGCGCGGCAGGGCGCCGCGGTCCACTTCGGCGATCCACTGGCGCACTTCGGCTTCTGGCATGGGCGTAGGCATGGGGGCAGGCACCCGCAGGTTGTAGCAAGGAACCTGCCACGCCCACCCCGGCATCATCCCCGAGAGATACTCCGGCGATGACCTGGCCGACCCCTGCGACCCTCCTGGTTCCCGCGCCCGAAGACGTGCTCGTCGTGCACCGCCCGCCACCCGGCGTGGCCTTGCGGCCGGTGGTGCTGGACTCACCGCACTCGGGCTTTTGCATGCCGCCCGACTTCGGCGCCGTGCTGTCCGAAGCCGAGTTGCGCGACGGCGAAGACTGCTACATCGACACGCTCTACCGTCCCGCTGCCGAGCGCGGCGTGCCGCTGCTGGCGGCGATGTTCCCGCGCACCTATCTCGACCCCAACCGCCATGCCGCCGACCACGACCCGGCGGTGCTCGCCGAGCCCTGGCCGGGCGAGGTGGTGGCCAGCGGCAAGGCGGCCATCGGCAAGGCCTTGGTGTGGCGCACGCTCGACGACGGCCGCGCGCTCTACGCGCGGCCGCTGACGGTGGCCGAGGTGCAGCACCGCATCACGCACTACCACCAGCCCTACCACGCCACGCTGCGTGCGCTGATGGACGCGGCGCACGCACGCTTCGGCGTGGTGCACCACATCAACTGCCACTCGATGAACGCCGTGGGCGGCGCCAGCGCCCAGGAAGGCGCCGGTGTGCCGCGCGCCGACATCGTGCTGGGCGACCGTGACGGCAGCACCTGCAGCCCCGATTTCACGGCCCTGGTGCGCGAGGTGATGCAGGGTTTCGGCTACAGCGTGAAGATCAACGACCCCTTCAAGGGCGTGGAGCTCGTGCGCGCCTTCGCCGACCCCGCGCGCGGCCGCCACTGCCTGCAGCTGGAGATCAACAAGCGCCTCTACATGGACGAGAAGACGCTGCAGAAGAGCGCCAACTTTGCCCCGCTGCAGGGGCAGTTGATGCAACTGCTGGATGCCATTCACCAGGCCTTCCACGCCTGAACCCGAACACCGCCATGACCGACTCTTTGCCCCCCGTCGAACTGCAAGCCCCCGACATCAGCCGCTGGCGCGAGGGCAACACGCCCGTGCCCTATGTGCATGTGCTGCAGGGCGCACGGCCCGGCCCGAAGGTGATGGTGCAGGCGCTGACGCACGGCAACGAGATCTGCGGCGCCATCGCACTGGATTGGCTGCTGCAGCAAGTGGCGCAGGACTGGCGCCCGGCGGCCGGCACGCTGACGCTGGCCTTCGCGAACGTGGAGGCCTATGCGCGCTTCAACCCGGCCGACCCCTACCCCTCGCGCTGCGTCGACGAGGACTACAACCGCGTCTGGGACGACGCCGAGCTCGACGGCCCGCGAGACAGCGTGGAACTGCGCCGCGCGCGCCTGCTGCGGCCCTACGTGGACGAAGCCGAACTGCTGCTCGACATCCACAGCATGGGCGAGCCCTGCCGCCCGCTGATGGTGTGCGGGCGTGTCGACAAAAACGCCGCCTACGCGCGTGAACTGGGCGTGCCGGGCGATCTGCTCATCGACACCGGCCACCCGGCCGGCCTGCGCCTCATCGACCGCGGTGGTTTCGGCGACCCGGCCAGCCCGAAGAAGGCCTTGCTCATCGAGTGCGGCCAGCACTGGGAACGTGCGGCCGCCGACGTGGCCATCGACACGCTGGTGCGTTTTCTCGGCCTCACCGGCGCGGCCGAGCCGGGCTGGGTGCAGGCCCACACGCGCGTGCAGCCGCCGGCCGTGCAGCACCTGGTGCGCGTGACCGAGCCGGTGGTGGCGCGCAGCCGCTTCTTCTGCTTCCTGGTGCCGACCGAGGGCCTCTCGGTCATCCCCAAGGCCGGCACGCGCATCGCGCAGGACGGCGAGCACGTCTGGCTCACGCCCTACGACGACTGCGTGCTGGTGATGCCGGGCACGCGCAACCTCAAGCCCGGCGGCACGGCGGTGCGCTTGGGGCGTTTCGAGACCTGAAGCGCCCGCCGTTCAATCAACGCCGCGCGTTTCCACGCGCACCAGCGAGAGCTTGCTGCCGCCGCCGGCCAGGGGCTCGATGGCGACGATGCGCTGCTGCTGGCGCTGGCCCAGCTTGAACAGCGCCGCGCCGGGTTGGGCGCGGTCGCTGCCGCAGCGCAGCAGCTTCTTGTCGGCTTGTTTGTCGGCCAGCGGGGGCGGGTCGGCGGGGCCGTTGGCGCTGCAGTCCAGCACTGATCCCAGGCGCGCCAGCTGCTCGCGGTACCAGGTGGCCACGGTGTCGACGCTGTCGCCGCTGCGCAGCTTCATCGCGTTCACCTGCACGCCGAAAAAGCCGAAGTTCACGCCGACGCTGGCGCCGGCTTTTTCGTCCTTGTCACCGGGCTCCACGTAGAGCGTGGCGCCCGGGTAAGCCGGCAGGCCCAGCTTCTCGTGGGTGGTGCCGGGCTGCACCGAGAGGCCGGCTGAAAAACCCTCGTCGGCGGTGCTGGCCGGCTTGCCCTGGGTCTGGGCCGACGCGCTGGTCATCAGCAGCGTCGCCAGCAGCGCGGCGGCGGTGAGGGTCAAGGCGCGGTGGGGGCGGTGGGCTGTGGGCATGGTGACGGGGCCTGGAAGTGGTGACAGGGATGGGCCGCAGCTTGCCCGTCGGGCCCGCTGGCCCGCCACCCGCTTGCGACAGGCCGCAGGCGCGGCCCGCCCAACTGCACGGGCGCTGCCCTGGCCCGCGGCCTCAGCCCGCGCCCAGCAGCCGCAGCACCGCGGCGGCGGTTTCGGCCGGCTTCTCCATCGGGACGAGGTGGCTGCCTTCCACCCATTCGAAACGTTCACCCACCAGCGCGCGCGTGGCGGCCAGGCCCACCTGCCGCACTTCCACCGATTGCGTGCCGGCCACAAAACCGGCCGGGCAGCGCACCGGGCGGCGGCGCAGCAGCCGGCCCATGTGGTGGGGCAGGGTGTTGTAGATCTTGGTCTCGACTTCACGATGGAAGGCCAGTTGCACGGCCGCGGGCGTGGCGGGGTCCAGGCGCGCGGCTGCGTCGGGCTCGGTGCCGGCGCGGATGTAGTCGGCCAGCACCGAGGGCGCCCAGCGCGCGAAGTTGTGCTTGCCCGCGAAGTGCGCGTGCGCGGCCTCGGCGCTGGGCCACTGCCAGCGGCGGCGCTGGCTGATGCGCCCCGGCCCGGCGCGCTGCACCAGGCGCAGGGCCTTCACCATCTGCAGGCTGTGCGCGCGCCAGCCGGTGATGACGGGGCTGTCCAGCATCACCAGGCTGCGCACCAGCGCGGGCTGGCGGCTGGCCACCATCAGGCTGAGAAAACCGCCCAAGGAATGGCCCACCAGGTGCACCGGCTCGCCGTCGCTTTCACGCTGGATGAAATGCACGAGCTGGTCGCGCAGGTGCGGCCAGTTGCTGGTGACGGGGTAGGCGCTGTCGTGGCCGTAGCGCTCGATGGCCAGCACGCGGTGGCCGGCCGCACGCCAGGTGTCGAAAAGCTGGCGGTAGGTGCCGGCCGGGAAGCCGTTGGCGTGGCTGAAGACGAGGGTGCCCAAGCTCAGACGATGCGTTCGCTGGGCTTGCTGATCTTGCGCATGGGCTCGTAGCGCGCGCTTTTCACCATCAGCGGGTGGGTGGCATCGCCGCCGTCCCAGCGCGGGTCGTCGATGCTCTCGAACACCTCGCGCAGGCGCTGGCCCCAGGTGCTGTGGATCATCTGGAAGTAGGGGTTGTTTTCGTCCAGGCAGGCGATTTCTTCGCTCTGGAAGCTGCCTTCACGGTAGACCAGCAGGTCCAGCGGCAGGCCCACGCTGAGGTTGCTCTTGAGCGTGCTGTCCATGCTGACCAGCGCGCACTTGGCGGCTTCGTCCAGCGCCGTGGTGGGGGTGAGCACACGGTCCAGTATCGGCTTGCCGTACTTGCTTTCGCCCACCTGGAAAAAGCAGGTCTCGCGCGTGGCCTCGATGAAGTTGCCGGCGCTGTAGACGAGGAAAAGGCGCATGGCCTCGCCCTTGATCTGGCCGCCGAAGACCATGCTGGCGTTGAAATCGACGCCGGCGTTTTTCAGCGCCGCGCCGTCTTGTTCATACACACGACGCACGGCGGCGCCGAGCACGCGCGTGGCGTCGAACATGCTGGTGGCGTTCCAGATCGTCAGGCCGGCTTCGGTACCGTTGTCGATCTTTTCCACCTGCAGCAGCTCGCGCACGCTCTGGCTGATGCTGAGGTTGCCGGCGCTGAGCATGACCATGAAACGTTCGCCGGGCTGCTCGTAGATCATCATCTTGCGGAAGGTGCTGATCGCGTCCAGGCCCGCGTTGGTGCGGCTGTCGGAGAGGAAAACAAGGCCGGCGTTGAGCCGGATGCCGACGCAGTAGGTCATGGGGTGGGGCCCGCGGGGCGGGCGTCAGGTGGAGTTCGGGGGCAAACGCTGCCGGGCAGCCGCCGGAGCGTAACAGGCGCCTGCCGGGCGGCAGGCGTCTCAGGGTCGTGCTTGCCGCAGTTCCTTCAGCAGGCCGGGGCGGACGCGCTGGCGCTGTGTGCTGGCGCGCACCACGTGCAGGCGCGCCACGCCCTGGCGCAGCAACACGGCCTCTTCGTGTGCGGGTGAAGAGACCTCGAAGCCCTTGGCGCCGACCACGGCCCAGCCGCGGTCGGCATAGAGCCTGAGGCTGCCACGGGACACGCCATTGGCGGCGTCCCCCACCCACAGCGCGCGGCAATCGCCACCGCTCAACATGGGGCGCCCGCCCGGCCCGACGTCAGGAGGGGCTGGAAGGCGGGCGTCACTGAACCGGCTGCGGCTGCTGCGGTGGGCGAAGCGGCAGGCGCGACAGGCCTGGGGGGGCGCGCGGGTGCCGGAGTGGGTGCGGGCACTGGTAGCAGCACTGGCAAGGTCGGCTGCAACACCAGCACCAGCCCCACCGCATGCGTGGGTACATCGACCTACAGGTCTCGCCGAGCTTGATGCGGCCGGTGCGCGCGAGCATCTGCGTGTGCAGCGGCATGTCCGGGGCTTTCGGCGCCGTCTCGCACACGAAGTGGGTGGCTGGCGGCAACTACAGCAGCGTGTTGTCCCTCAGCGCCCATCGCGGCCATCAACAAGGTAGCCCTCAGAGACTGGTTGGGAGGCAAGTCACCCGCGAGCAGCCACAGGGCCAGGCGCATTGCTGCTCGCGGAGGTGCACGTAACGTTGACTGGCGCCAGGCTGTGCGACCTGCCCGAGTCGGGTTCTTTTACATACCTCGGCTGGGCGCCGGGCTGCGTGCAGCCGTCAAGCCCAAGCCTGCCTGCTGAGCGGGGCGCTAGGCGCAAAATGTGCTTGTGGTTGCCCCTGCGTTGCCGAAAGTGGTTTTGCATATTGGCCCTCGGCGACAAGTCCATCCTCGAAAGGAAACTGCTGTGTTGTTCAGAATCATGTCAAGTGGTGTTTTTGCCCTCGCAGTGGTTGCGGCCGGTGCGGCGCAAGCAGGTCCCGTTGTTGCTCCTGGGTCTTCTTATGACGCAATCATCTTCGGTCTCGAGTCATCCTTGAGTTTGGGAACTCTCGTGTTTGACGGTACGGCCCAGACCTTTACCGCCGGCGGGAGAACGGTCACCGTCAATGAAAGTGAAGCGGATCTCGGCGGCGGTGCCCACCGTGTTTCGTTTGTCTTCACCGCCGATGCGGACCTGTACCCCATTTCCGGTGAGGCCGGCTTCGTGAATATCGGCGGTTCTTCGAATCCGTTGGATTTGCTGCAGGCGCTGGATCTGGTCAGTTACGGCGTTCGAATGTTCGATGCCACTGGCGCCATTGTGGCCAGCGGCACCATCGCCGATCCGGCATTCGCGGCATGGAACGGCTACTTCCCCGCTGCGAGCGTTGGTCAGGGGTTTACCTTCTTGGGCGGCCGCGACATACGTCGCGTGGAACTTGACCTCAACGTCGCCCAGATTCCGGAACCGCAGTCGGCAGCCCTAGTCGTGCTGGCCTTGCTGGCTGGCGCACGCTTTTCACGGCGCAAACCGGCGAGCGCTTGACTCAGCAGCCTGGCGGGCACTGGCGCTGACGCCGGGATTGGGCTTCAAGCGGCGCGCGGGCGCAGGCCTCGCAGCATGTGGACCCATCGGTCGGATCGGACGGTCCTGAATCGGGGACCGTCGGGCTGAGGTCGATGCAGGGCAGTTCGCAGAGCCGGCTCCCATCGAGTGCGCCCGCATCCGTGGGATGAGCGACCAGCAGGCGCGGGGCTTGATCTGCCTGGCGCTTGCGGGGGTGTCGGCCATGGGTTCGCACTGGAGGCCCCCGAGCTTGCAACCTTGGGCGGTGTCATGCCGCGCGTCGCGCCTCGATCGCTGATGAGTGTCGCCTGCCTGTGGGCAGCCCAGGGCGCATGGGAGCCTTCAGAGCGTCAGAGCTTCAGGGGGGGCGGCAGGGGCAGGTGTTCACGCAGGCGGTACAGCGCTTCCAGCGCCTCGCGCGGGCTCAGGCGGTCGGGGTCGATGGCGGCCAGCGCACGCTCCACGGCCGAGGGCTCGGGCGTGGCCGCGGCCGGCGGCGGTGCGAAGAGGTCCACCTGCGCCTGGCCTTGCTGGGCCTGGGCTTCCAGGGCTTCCAGCGCGTTGCGCGCCTGGCGCACCACGGCCGCCGGCATGCCGGCCAGGCGCGCCACCTGCACGCCGTAGCTGCGGCTGGCCGGGCCGGGCTCGATCTGGTGCAGGAAGACGATGTCGCTGCCGCTTTCCACCGCGCCCACGTGCAGGTTGATGGCCCGTTCGTGCCGCGCCGGCAGCGCCGTGAGCTCGAAGTAGTGCGTGGCGAACAAGGTGAAAGAGCGATTGCGTTCGTGCAGCTGCGTGGCGATGGCGCCGGCCAGGGCCAGGCCGTCGAAGGTGCTGGTGCCGCGGCCGATCTCGTCCATCAGCACCAGGCTGTGCTCGGTGGCGGCGTTGAGGATGGCCGCGGCCTCGGTCATCTCCACCATGAAGGTCGACTGCGCGTTGGCCAGGTCGTCGGCAGCGCCGATGCGCGTGTGGATGGCGTCGATGGGCCCCAGCCGGCAGGCCGTGGCCGGCACGTGGCTGCCCATGGCCGCCAGCAGCACCGTCAGCGCCACCTGGCGCATGAAGGTGCTCTTGCCGCCCATGTTGGGGCCGGTGATGACGAGCAGCTTGGTCTTGGCGTCCATGCGGCAGTGGTTGGCGATGAACGGGCCACCGCCCGTTTCGGCCAGCCGCGCTTCCACCACCGGGTGGCGGCCGGCTTCGATGTCGATGCAGGGGTAGGGCACGAACTCGGGCCGGCACCAGTGCAGCGTGGCCGCGCGCTCGGCCAAGGCGGCCAGCGCGTCCAGGCTGGCCAGCGCGTGGGCCAGGGCCTGCAGCGGGCCGAGAAAGGCCTGCAGCGCATCCAGTACCTGTTCGTAGAGCCACTTCTCGCGTGCCAGCGCGCGCTCTTGCGCGCTGAGCGCCTTGTCTTCGAAGGTCTTGAGCTCGGGCGTGATGTAGCGCTCGGCGTTTTTCAGCGTCTGCCGGCGCTGGTAGTCGAGCGGCACCTTCTCGAGGTGCGAGCCCGTCACCTCGATGTAGAAGCCGTGCACCTTGTTGAACTGCACGCGCAGGTTGGGGATGGCGGTGCGCGCCCGTTCGCGTGCCTCCAGGTCGAGCAGGAAGGCGTCGCAGTTCTGGCTGATAGCGCGCAGCTCGTCGAGCTCGGCGTCCACGCCGGTGGCGATGACGCCACCATCGCGCAGCAGCACCGCTGGCTCTTCGGCGATGGCGCTCAGCACCTCGGGCAGGGCTTCGTCGGGCACAAGCGCGTCGTGCAGTTGGTCCAGCAGCCGGCAGCCGCGTGGCGCCACCTGGCGCAGCGCGGGCAGCGCGGCCAGCGTCAGGCGCAGGCCGGCCAGTTCACGCGGGCGCACCTGGCGCAGCGCCACGCGCGAGGCGATGCGCTCCACGTCGCTCAAGCCCCGCAGCACCTCGCGCAGCGGCTCGAAGCCGGTGGCCAGCAGCACGGCGATGGCGTCGTGCCGCTGCGTGGCCGCGCCGCGGTCGCGCTGCGGGTGCGTCAGCCAGTGGCGCAGGCGGCGGCTGCCCATGCCGGTGCGGCAGCTGTCCAGCAGGCCCAGCAGCGTGGGTGCGCCATCGCCGCTGTCACCGCGCAGGGTCTGCACCAGTTCCAGGTTGCGGTGCGTGGCGGGGGGCAGGTCGAGCAGGTCGCCGCTGCGTTCCACATGCAGCGTGCGCACATGCGCCAGCGCCTGGCCTTGTGTGTGTTCGGCGTAGCTCAGCAGCGCAGCGGCGGCGGCGTGGGCCACGGGCAGGTCTTGCGCGTTGTGGCCCTGCAGGCTGGCGACGCGCAGCTGCGCGAGCAGCTTGCGTTCGCCCAAGGCGCTGTCGAATTGCCAAGCCGGCCGCGCGGTGCTTGCAGCCCTGTGCGGCGGCAGGCTGTCGGCGCTGCCGCTGCCGTCGTGCAGCAGCTCGGCCGGGGCCAGGCGGGCCAGCCAGCCGGGCAGTTCACGCTCGTGGCATTGCGTCAGGCCG
This sequence comes from uncultured beta proteobacterium, assembly GCA_963788035.1. Lineage (GTDB taxonomy): Bacteria > Pseudomonadota > Gammaproteobacteria > Burkholderiales > Burkholderiaceae_C > Rubrivivax. The sequence continues at coordinate 952,863 of CAWBFC010000006.1, read as the reverse complement.
AGCTGGCCGCTGGCCAGGCCCAGCCAGGCCAGGCCCCAGGTATTGCGGCTCTGGTGCACGGCCAGCAGCAGCGTGTCGGCGCGCTCGGCCATCAGCTCGGTGTCGGTGACGGTGCCGGGCGTGACCACCCGCACCACCTTGCGCTCGACGGGGCCCTTGGCGGTGGCGACATCGCCCACCTGCTCGGCCACGGCCACGGCCTCGCCGAGCTTGATCAGCCGCGCCAGGTAACCCTCGACGCTGTGCACCGGCACGCCGGCCATCACCACCGGCTCGCCGTTGCTCTGGCCGCGCTGCGTGAGCGTGATGTCGAGCAGGCGGTTGGCGCGGCGCGCGTCGTCCCAGAAGAGCTCGTAAAAATCGCCCATCCGGTAGAACACGAGCGTGTCGGGGAAGTCGGCCTTGATGCGCAGGTACTGCTGCATCATCGGCGTGTGGCCCGTCAGATCGGGCAGCGGCGCGGTGTTCGGCGGGGGCTCGTTCATGGGAGCGCGGATGTTAGGCGAGCCGCCGCCACCGGCCGCCGCCCGTCAGGGCCGCCCCGGCAGAGGACGGCGCGCGCCCGCGCAAAGCGAGACAATCTGCTGCACCCCGGCCCGCAAGACACCGCCCCCAGATGCTGCCCTTCCGCCATCTTCCTGCCCTGGTACGCGCCGCGCTGTTGTGCGCCCTGTGCCTGGTGCTGCCGCTGGCGGCGCGGGCGCAACCCGCAGGCAACGAACACCGCGTGGCGCTCATCGTCGGCAATGCGAGCTACAAGACCTCGCCCCTGCGCAACCCCGTCAACGACGCCCGCGCCATGCGCGACAAGCTACAGCGCATGGGCTTCGTGGTCGTCTACTTCGAAAACCTGCAGGTGCGCCAGGTGGGTGCGGCGCTGCGTGAGTTCCGCAACGCCATCCGCCCGGGCAGCGTGGCGCTTTTTTTCTATGCCGGCCACGGCCTGCAGGTGCGCGGCGAGAACTACCTGCCCACGGTGGATGCCGAACTGGCCAGCGAAGAAGACGTGCCCTACCAGGCACTCAGCCTCTCGGCCGTGCTCAACACCATGGAAGACAGCAAGGCCGCGGTGAACCTGGTGCTGCTGGACGCCTGCCGCAACAACCCCTTCGCGCGCAACTTCCGCAGCCAGGCCCAGGGCCTGGCGCGGGTGCAGGCGCCCAGCGGCACGCTCATCCACTACGCCACGCGCCCGGGCAGCGTGGCCGAAGACGGCGGTGGGCGCCATGGCACCTACACCGAGGCGCTGCTCAAGCAGATCGACGAACAGGGCGTGCCCATCGAGACCAGCCTGAAGCGCGTGACCATCCGCGTGCGCGAGGTCACCAAGGGCAAACAAGAACCGTGGATGGAAGGCAGTCTGACCGGCGATTTCTATTTCATCGTCAGCCCCGGCGCCCAGGTGACGGTGCAGGCCACGCCCGCGCCCACCACCTCGGACGAAGCCGCGTGGCAAGCGTCTGAATCGATCGGCAGCGCAGCCGCTTACCAGGCCTACCTGAGCGAGTACCCCAAGGGGCTGTATGCGGCCGCAGCGCGCATCAAGCTCGCTGGCCTGTCGGCGCCGGCGGCCACGGCCGCAACAACGCCGGCGCCGGTGATGGCAACGCCCGCGGCTGCGGCAGCGGCCACGCCGGAGCCCGGCGCTGGCGTGCTGGCCGCCGTGCCGCCCGGCACCAAGGACGCCGAGGCCCACACCTGGCGCGAGGTGCAGGCGCGTGCCACCCGCGAGCACTACGAGGCCTACCTGCAGCGTTACCCGCGCGGCCGCTACGCCGTGGCGGCGCGCAATGCGCTGCGCCGCCTCGGTGCGGTGGCGGGTGCTGCGGCGCCTGCAGCGGCCTTGTCGGCCGAAGCCCAGGCCTGGGAAGCGGCCCTGCAGGCGCACAGCCCGGCGGCTTACCAGGCCTATCTGCAAGCCCATCCCAAGGGCCGGTACGCCGGCCAGGCGCAGGCCGCCCTGCTGGCGCTGCGCCAGGCTGCGGCCGAGCCGGCCGCCCCGGCCCAGCCCCAGCCGCGCCAGCTGCCGGCCGACGAGCGCGAGGCCCTGCACAAGGCCGCGCTGCGCGAGCTGAGCCTGGCCACGGTGGCCGCCGGTGACTACGCCATGGGCGCCGATGCCGACGAGGCCGGTGACGACGGCCAGCCCGATGCCGCGGCCCAGCCCAAACGCCAGGTGCGCGTGGCGGCTTTCGAGCTCGCCTACTACGAGGTGAAGGTGGGCGAGTTCCGCAAGTTCATCGAAGCCACCGGCTACCTCACCGAGGCCGAAGCCGGCACCCAGGCCGGTTGCCACCTGCCCACGCGCCAGGGCGGCTGGGAGCTGCAAGCCGGCCGCCACTGGCGCGACCCCGGCCACCCGCAGACCGACGGCCACCCGGTGGTGTGCGTGAGCTGGAACGACGTGCAGGCCTACCTGCAGTGGCTCAACACCGGCAGCGCGCGCTACCGCCTGCCCACCGAGGCCGAGTGGGAGTTCGCCGCCCGCGCCGGCACCAGCTCGCCGCGGCCCTGGAGCGAAGCGCCCGGGTTCTTTGGCCGCCTGTGGAGCGTGGCCAAGCTCGGCAGCCGCGACGACAAGCCCGTCAGCCGCAGCTGCAAGCACGCCAACGTGGCCGACGAGACCCTGCGCACGCAACTGGCCTGGCCCGACACGCTGAACTGTGATGACGGTTACGCCCAGGCCGTGCCCGGCGGTTACTTCAGCAGCAACAACTTCGGGCTCTACGACATGGTGGGCAACGCCGCCGAGTGGGTGCAGGACTGCTGGAACCCGGGCCACCAGGGTGCCGCCGCCGATGCCCGCGCGCGCCTGAGCGGTGACTGCACGCGCCGCGTGGTGCGCGGCGGCAGCTGGGCCAGCAAGGCCGCGGCCATCCGCTCGGCCGCGCGCGCGGCGCAGCCGCACGCCTACCGCGCCGCCGACCTGGGCTTCCGCATCGCGCGCACGCCGGCGCCCTGAAGCGCCCGCACGCCGGGTGCGCCCCTCAGGCCGGCGCCCGCACGCCGTGTGCGCCCCTCAGGCCGGCGCGCGGTAGAGCAGCACCTTCAGCGCGCGGTCTTCCGAGACATCGGCAAACGCCGCCGGGTTGGGCAGGCGCATCACGAACTGCAGCTCGGGCGCTTCGGCCTGCACCAGGTCTTGCAGAAAAGCCGGGCCGAGTTCGGGCGCGTTCAGGCACAGCAGCGCGTGCCCGCCCGGGGCCAGCAGGGCGGGCAGGCGGCGCAGCACACGCGCGTAGTCCTTGGTGGCCACGAAGCTGCCCTTCTGGTAGCTGGGTGGGTCGGCCACCACCAGGTCGTAAGGCCCGCCGCGGGTGAGCTTGCCCCAGGTGTTGAAAAGGTCGTGCGCGAGGAAGCTCACGCCGCTGTTCACGCCATTGAGCGCGTGGTTGCGCTGGCCCGTGGCGAGGGCGCCGCCGGCCATGTCGATGTTCAGCACCTGGGCCGCGCCGGCGTGGCGCGCCACCACCGAGAAGGCGCAGGTGTAGGCGAAGAGGTTCAGCACCTTGCCGCCGGGCTGGCTGCGGGCCCACTGGCGCACCCAGCGCCGGCCTTCGGCCATGTCCAGGAAGAGGCCGTGGTTCTGGCCCTTGAGCAGGTGCACATGGAACTGCAGGCCGTCTTCGGCCACGGTGTGCGGCTCGGGCACGCTGCCGGTCATCAGCCGCGTTTCGGTGCGGGCGCCGTGGCGGGCCTGGTAGACCCAGTTCAGCGTCTCGCCGGGCGCGATCTCGGCCCAGCGTTCGGCCAGCGCCGCATGCAGCGCGGCCAGGGCTTCATCGGCCACGGGCTCGAAGCTGGTGAACACGAAGACCGGCGGGTAGGCGTCGAAGGCCCAGGCCTCGTGGCCCGGGTGCAGGCCGCCGCGGCCGTGGAAGAGGCGCCCAGCCTCGTGGGGCCGGGCCATCGTGCGCAGGGTGTGTAGCAGGGCTTGCATGGGCGCGCATTGTCGGCGTGCGCCCGCGCGCGGCCTGGGTGTCAGCGCCGCGCGCTCAGCAGCCAGCCCTGCACCTGCTCTTGCAGCTCGTAGCGCAGCACCACCGCCTCGGCCAGCACCTCGGTGAAGCCGCCCGCGAGCAGGGCCTCTTTCACATAGCCCAGGCGGTGCGAGTAGCGGCCGTGGGTGTGCAGCGTGAAGTCGGGCGCGCCGGGCTCGTCGGCGTGCGCTTCGACGGTGAAGAAGAGCCAGCAGCCCGGGCCGGCCAGCGCTGCGCTGGCGGCCTGGGCAAAACCTTCCAGCGCGCCGAAGTAGCACAGCGTGTCGGCCGATGCGATGAGGTCGAAGCCCGCCGGCTGCGCCTGCAGGAAGGCCACCAGTTCCTCCTGGTGCAGGGCCTGGTAGTGCGGGCGGTCGGCGGCGCGTTCGAGCATGCGGCGCGAAAGATCCACACCCACCAGGCGCTGCGCATAGGGCGCCAGGTGCTCACCACACAGGCCGGTGCCGCAGCCGGCATCGAGCACGCGCCGTGTGGCCGCCGGCTCGCCGAATTGCGCGCGCACGGCGCGGCCCACCAGGGCGGGGGCACAGTAATCCAGGCGGCCGAGTATTTCGTCGAAGCTGCCCGCGAAATCATCGAAGGTGCGGGCCACGTAGCTGTCGGAAGCGCGCGCCGGTGTCTCGCCGTCCAGCGCCGCCAGGTGGTGGCGCGGCACGGGGTCGTCGGGGTCGTCCTGTATCCACTGGCGGTAGACCTCGCGCGCCTTGTCGGGCATCTTGCAGCGCACGTAGGTACGCCCCAGCAGACCGCGCAGCCCGCGGGTGTGCGGCGCCGTCACCAGGCCGGTGACGCAGTGCGCCAGTGCGTCCTGCAGGCGCCGCAGGCGCAGGTAGACGTGCACCAGGTTCTGCCGTGCATCGGTGAAACCCGGGGCCATCTCCAGCAGCGCCACGAAGGCCGCCTCGGCCTGCTCCAGTTCACCGCGGCGGGCCAGGATCAGCGCGCGGTTGTTCAGCGCGTCGTAACGCTGCGGGTCGATGTCCAGCGCCCGGCCGTAAGCGGCCTCGGCTTCGTCCTGCAGGCCCTCTTGAAGCAGGGCGTTGCCCAGGTTGTTGTGGAACATCGCCTCGTGCGGGTACAGCGCCACCGCGCGGCGCAGCAGCGCCAGGGCCTGCGTGCCTGAGCCGAACTGGCCTTCGAGCATGCCCAGCAGGTGCAGGCCGTCGGGGTGATCGGGCGCCAGCTCGAGCAGCGTGCGGTAGGCCTGGCGCGCTTCGTCGACGCGCGCCTCGCGGTGGGCGCGCATGGCCGTGGCCAGCAGTTCGGCGACGGGGGGCGTGGCGCTGGCGGCGGGGGTGTCGGGGGTGACCATGGCGTGCGGCTCCGGCTGTGCGGGCAGGAGGGCTGCGCCGCGGCGCGGACTCTGCAGCAAAGCCCGCGGCCCGGCAAGGCGCCGGGCGGGGCGGCGCGCAGCCGGTGTCCTTCGTGCGGTGGAGCACCGAGGCGGGCCGCCGCCACCGCGCAGGCCGCGCTGCGCTGCTTCGGCGCCTTGTGCGGCAGCCTGCTCGGCGGCCCGCTGTACGCGCAGTCGCTGCAGAGTGGTGGGTACTGCCGGGGCCAGGGCGTGGGCCAGTCGCGCCTGCGCATCTCGGCAAGTTCCGCTGCACCGCCAGCAGCTCGCCGGCCGCCATCCCACCGCCTTCGGCCGCCACGCTGGCGCCACGGCAACGAGCGCCTTGACGCAGCGCGGGTCACCGGCTCACGGGCGGTCTACGGGACGCCCGACCAACAGCGTTGCTGGCTGGAGCGCAGCGCAGCCCCGGAACCGGCGCCACAGCGCAACAGCGCATCAGCGCAACAGCCGTGTGCCCGGCGCGCTGCTGAACGCGGTGGCAGGCGGCATCCTCGGGCACCAGGTGGGCGGGGTAGCGGGCGCGACCCGGCCACCATCGGCGGCGTGGTCGCCGGTGCCGCGGTGGCTTCGCGCATCAGCAGGCACGCCCCCCCATGTTCAAGGCGGCAACTTGGCGCGGCATTCGCGACGCGCGCGCTCGCCGGCCAGGGTGCCGCATTGCCACTGCGCCTGGGCGCGCTGCAGCGTGGCGGCACGGCGGTCGACGCCCTGGGCCTTCACCTGCTGCACCGCGCGTCCATAGCTGAACAGCAAGGCCAGGGCGGCCACCGCGGCAGCGCCCCAGAGCCAGCCGCGGTGGCCGGTGAACTTCAGTCTTTCGGCGGGCTCGGCTTGAACCACTGGTCGCTGGCCTGGCGCTGCCACTCCGCGATCTGCTTCTCGGCGTCGTGCAGCGCACCGCCGTAGCGTTCCTGGATCTTGCCGGCCAGCTGCTCGCGGCGGCCGGCCACCACGGCCAGGTCGTCGTCGGTGAGCTCGCCCCAGCGCTCCTTCACCTTGCCGACGGCCTGTTGCCAGTTGCCCTGGATCTCGTGCCAGTTCATGCGCGCAGCTCCGCGTGGGTATGGTGGTGGAGGTGCCTCACGGGCGCACGGCGATTTCGTTCTTCACCGCCTTCACGCCCTCCACCTTCCAGGCCACGCTCTCGGCGACGCGCTTTTCGCTGTCGCTCTTGGCAAAGCCCGAGAGCATCACCGTGCCATTGAGGGTTTCGACGCTGATGGCCGAAGCGTCGACGGTCTTGTTGTCGATGAAACGCGCCTTCACCGCGGTGGTGATGGCCGTGTCGTCGATGTAGGCACCGACCGACTCCTGGCCGCGCGAGACCGCGCAGCCCGTGGTGGTGGCCAGCACGGCGGTGGCGGCCAGGGCGGTGAGAAGAACGGCCAGGGGGCGACGGTTGGATTTTTGGGTGGTCATGCAGATCTCCGGTGGGTTGAAAAGCGGTCAGAAGTTCAAGCAGGGCAGGCGGCCCAGGGCCGCGTCAGTCATCCAGCCAGCCCTGCAGTTCGTCGGCGTGGCGTTGTTCGTCGGCGAGCAGGTCTTCGAGCAGGCGGCGGGTGCTGGGGTCGCGGTCGCCCACCACACGCACGAGCTGGCCGTAGCTCTCCACCGCCACACGCTCGGCCACCAGATTCACGCGGATCATGGTGTTCAGCGCCGGTGAAGCGTCGTAGGGCGCGTGGCTGCGCTGCAGCAGGGTCTCGGGGGCGAAATCGGGTTCACCGCCGAGCTGCACGATGCGCCGCGCCAGGCGGTCGGCATGCACCATCTCTTCGGTCGCATGCACGGCAAATTCTTCGGCGATGTGCGGCGAGGCCAGGCCGTGCGCGGTGTAGTGGTGGCGCTTGTAGCGCAGCACGCACACCAGCTCGGTGGCCAGGGCGTCGTTGAGCAGCTTGACCAGGCCGCTGCGCCACTGCAACTCGGCCGCGCTGTGGCGGTGCTGCAGCGGCTGGCGGCGCACACGCTCCAGCGCCACGCTGTCCAGCGCCGGCGGCGTGCTGTCGGCCAGGGCCAGCGGGCTGAAACGCGGCGGGTCTGAAGGGATGGACATGGGGGCTCCGGTGCGGGGCGGTCTCGGCGTGGCCCAGCGGGGCTGCGGGGCTGCAGCGGCCAGGTGCGGTCGACCATGGCCACCACTCTAGGCAGCGCTGGCGCCCGGAACGAGCAGCGGCGGCCGCCGCGCGCTGTAGGACGGCAGGCCTTTTGTGCCCCGCCACCCCGCCATGTGCGAAGGCGCACCGACGCCGCCCGGCGCCGGGCTCAGGCTGCGCTGCTGCGGCTCGGGGCCGGGTCCGGTGCTGCGTCAGACCACCGACCCGGCGCCCCGCGCCCCCCGCAGCACGCTGCCCACGAAAGAGAGATCGCCATGCACCCTGAACACCACCTCGACACCCCCCTGCGCACCCCCAGCCGCAGCGCCCCCGCCCCGGCGCGCGGCCCCCGCCCGCGCCGGCTCTTGCTGGCCGCCGCCGCGGTGCTGGCGCTGGCCGCTTGCGCCAGCGTGCCGGCACCGACTGCGCAAATGGCGCTGGCCAATGCCGCCGTCAACAGCGCCGTGGCCGCCGGCGGTGTGGACATGGCGCCCACTGAAATGGCCCTGGCGCGCGAAAAACTGCGCCGCGCCCAGGCCGCGATGGCCACCGAAGACCACGCCAGCGCGCTGCGCCTGTCGCAGCAGGCCCAGGCCGACGCCCAGCTTGCCGAGGCCAAGGCCCAGGCCGAGAAGGCCCGCCGTTCGGCGCAGGCGCTGCAGGACGCCGGCCGCGTGCTGCGCGAAGAGATGGCGCGCCAGCCGCGTTGAAGCCGCCACCGCGCATCGCCAGCCCGGTCTCCCAAGCACAACTTCCGAAAGAACTCCCCATGCAACACACCCCCACCGCCCTCGCCCCCACGCGCACCCTGCGCCCGGCCCACACCCTGGTGGCCCTGGCCGTGCTGGCCCTGGCCAGCGCCTGCAGCACCGTCAGCGACGACACCGTGCTGCTCAGCCAGGCCCGCAGCGAGCAGCGCGCCGCACTCGCCGATGCCGACACCCAGGCCCTGGCGCCCAACGAACTGCGCCTGGCCGGCGAAGCCCTGGCCCAGGCCGAAGCGGCGCGCCAGCGCGGCGACAGCCTGGCCGAGATCGACCAGCTGGCCTACCTGGCGCGCCAGCGCACCGGCATCGCCCGCGAAACCGGCGCCCGCAAGGCGGCCGAGGCCCGCATCGCCCAGGCCGGCGCCGAAACCGACCGCATGCGCCTGGCGGCCCGCACGCAGCAGGCCGACAGCGCCACCGCCGCGGCGGCAGCGGCCACGCAGGAAGCCGCCGCTTCCCAGCGTGATGCCGCGGCATCGCAGCGTGATGCGGCCGCCTCGCAGCGCCAGGCCGAGGCGGCGCAACGCCAGGCCGCGGCCTCGCAGCGCAACGCCAATGCCTCGCAGCAGCAGGCCGGCGATGCCGAGCGCCGCAACGCACTGCTGGCCACGCAGCTGCGCGAGCTGAACGCGCAGCAGACCGAGCGTGGTCTTGTCATCACGCTGGGCGACGTGCTCTTCGACACCGGCCGCGCCCGCCTGCGCCCCGGTGCCGCGCAGAACCTGCAGCGCCTGGGCGGATTTCTGAAGGAGTACCCGCAGCGCAAGGCGCTGATCGAGGGCCACACCGACAGCATGGGCGGCGAACAGATGAACCAGGCGCTCTCGGGCCAGCGCGCCGAGACGGTGATGACCACGCTCTTGGCCATGGGCGTGCCGCGCGGCCAGCTGGCGGCCCAGGGCTACGGCGAAGGCAGCCCGGTGGCTGACAACGACAGCGCCACCGGCCGCCAGGCCAACCGGCGTGTGGAGATCGTGCTCTCGGACGAAAACGGGGCGGTGAAAGGGCGCTGAACCAGCGTCTTTGCAGCGCGTCGTTTTCGCTTTCGGGGCTGCACGCGTGCAATGCGTGCAGCCCCATTTTTATGTCCGGGGGCTGCACGCGTGCCATGCGTGCAGCCCCTTTTTTGGTGCGCGCGCTCAGGCCGGCAGCGGCACCACGAAGTGGTGTTCACCCTGCAGCGCCTGCCAGTGCAGCGGCGCCCCGGGCTGCAGCAGCAGCGCCCCGGGCGCCGGCGTGCCGCGCAGCAGCGTGAAGTGCAGCGTGCGGCCTTCGCGGCGCAGCGTCAGCGTGGCCTGGGGCCAGTGGCTGGGCAGCGCCGGCTGCAGCTGCAGCGTCTGCGGCCCGAACTGCAGGCCGAACACCGATTCCAGCGCGGCGCGGTGCAGCCAGGCCGCAGCGCCGGTGTACCAACTCCACCCGCCGCGGCCGATGAAGGGCGCGGCGGTGTAGACATCGGCCGCCACCGCATAGGGCTCCAGCCCGTAGGCCGCGGCCTGCGCGGGATCGGCGCTGCGGTGCGCGGGGCTGAGCTGGCACCAGGTGCGCCAGGCGGCGTCGAAGGCGGTCTGCGGCACTGGCAGCGTGTGCGCGTGCGCCACCTGCGCCATCAGCCACCACACGCCGGCGTGGGTGTACTGGCCGCCGTTTTCGCGCACGCCAGGCGGGTAGGCCTGGATGTAGCCGGCGCTGGGCTGCTGCGCCACCAGCGGCGGGTGCAGCAGGCGCACGAGGCCGTGCTCGGCATCCACCAGCTGCGTTTGCGCCGCCAGCAGCGCCTGCTGCTGGCGCGCGGCCGGCGCCACGCCGCTGAGCACCGCCCAGGCCTGCGCGATGAGGTCGATGCGCGCCTCGGCGTTGCTGCTGGCGCCCAGCGGGCTGCCGTCGTCGAAGAAGGCGCGGCGGTACCAGGCGCCGTCCCAGGCCGGGCCTTGCAGCGCTTGTTCCCAGCCGGCGGCAGCGTTCCGCCAGCGCTGCGCGCGCCCGCGCTCGCCGCGTGTTTCGGCCAGCGGTGCGAAATCGGCCACCACGCGGCACAAGAACCAGGCCAGCCACACCGATTCACCCTGGCCGCCGTGGCCCACGCGGTTCATGCCGTCGTTCCAGTCGCCGCTGCCCATCAGCGGCAGGCCGTGGGCGCCGGTGCGCAGGCTGCGGTCGATGCAGCGCGCGGCGTGTTCGTAGACGCTGGCGGTCTCGGCGCTGGTGTTGGGCGTGCCGTAGGCGTCTTCGGCGCCAGGGGCGATGGTCTGGCCTTCGAGGAAGGGCAGCTGCTCGTCCAGCACACCGGCATCGCCCACGCGCGCCAGGTACAGCGACAGTGCGTAAGGCAGCCACAGCAGATCGTCTGAAAAATGGGTGCGCACGCCCGCGCCGCCGGGCGCGTGCCACCAGTGCTGCACATCGCCTTCGCTGAACTGGCGGCCGGCGCAGCGCACGATCTGCGCCCGCAACATCTGCGGCGCGGCCCAGGCCAGGGCCAGGCTGTCCTGCAGCTGGTCGCGGAAACCGGTGGCGCCACCGGCCTGGTAGAAGCCGGCCTTGGCCCACAGCCGGCAGGCCACCGCCTGGTACAGCAGCCAGTGGTTGACGAGGGCGTCGAAGAGCGCGTCGGGCGTGGCCACGGTGGCAGCGCCGAGCAGCTGCGCCCAGTGGCAACGCACCGCTTCGCGCCGCGCTGCCGGTGCCACGAGCGCAGCCCCTTGCAGCAGCGTGCTTGCCGCCGCAGGGCTGGGCGCCCAGCCCAGCAGCAGCGTGCGTTCGGCGGCGCTGCCGGGTGCCAGCCACAGCCCGAGGCCCAGCGCGGCGCAGGGGTCGGTACCGCGGCCCTGGTGGCGCCCCAGCACGGCGGGCAGCACGGGCTGGCCGGCGGCGTTGAAGAACTCGCGGCGGTCGCAGGTCCAGTCGGGCGTGTCTTCGTCCTCGCTTCCGAAGGTCGGTTGCCAGGCCAGGAAGGCGGTGCCGCCACCGAAGCCGCCGGCGGCCTCGGTCTGCGTGGCGTAAAGCGCGGTGAGGCCGGGCACACCCGTTGCCGGGCGGCCCGGCGCCACGGCGTGCGTGTGAACGCTGGCGCGGTCGCCGCGTTGCTGGCCCAGCATCCACGCGCACACCGCCACCGCGCGCAGCCGGCGCGGCGTGCGGCCGGTGTTCACCACGCGCAGCTGCAGCTGGCGCACAGCGCTGCCGGGGTCGACACACCAGCGCAGCTGCACCGCCAGGCCGGCGTGCCGGTGGCTGATGGTGGTGCTGCCGGCGCTGTGCTGCACGGTGTACTCGGCCCCCGGTGCGCCCTCGGCGCTGGCCGTCAGGCTCCAGGCTTCGCCGTTGTCCAGATCCTGCAGCAGCAGCCATTCCGAGGGCGGGTCGGCCACGGCGTCGTTCTGCCAGGCGGTGATCTGGTTCAGGCGGCTGTTCGCGGCCCAGCTGCTGCCGGCGCCGGCTTCGGTGAGCAGCGAGCCAAAGCCCTCGTTGGCCAGCACATTCAGCCACGGCCGCTGCGGGCGCGCGGCCGGCCCGGCGCGGTAGATGTAGCGGCCCGCCGGGCCGAAGTGTCCGCGCGCCGTTGGCGGCGGCGTGCTGGGCAGCGTGGCGGCCCAGCCGCCGGGCAACACGGCCTGCGCCTGCGCGGCGCGGGCGGCCTGGTCGGCTTCGTGCAGCGCGGCCCAGGCGGCCACCTGCGCGGCCAGCGGCCGGCCGTCGGCCCGCAGGTGCAGGCGCGCCAGGGCGCGCAGCGTGGCGTGTTCCTCGGTGCTCAGGTCGGCCTGGCGCAGCAGGTGCCAGCCGCAGCGCAGGCGGCCGGGGTGGCCGGTGGCGTCGGCCTCGTGGCGGTCGCGCAGCGCCATCAGCTCACGCTGCAGCGGCATTTCGTACGACGCCGGTTCGGCGTTGACCACCACCAGGTCGCAGCCCACACCGCCCCATTGCCACAGCGCCAGCGCGTGGTTCAGTGAACGCAGCAGGCCCAGGCCCTGCAGCCCGGCCGCGGCCACCAGCAGCAGCGGCCGTTCGCCCGAAATGCCCAGGCGCCAGAGCCCGCGGCGGTCGCTCATGGGCAGCGCGGTGGTGGGCGCTGCGGCGCGCTGCGGCCGGGCCAGTGTCAGCAGCAGCGCGGTGTTCAGCGTTTGCAGCGCGGCGTAGCTCTCGGTGCCAACGCGCAGCGCACGCAGGCGGATGCCGGCCAGCGTGGCCGACATCAGCGAGCTGCGTTCGATGGCGCTGGCCTGGCGGTGTTTGTCCACCACGGCCTGCAGCGTGGCGGCGTCGGCCGCGGCGGCGGTGGCGAAGCTCAGCCGCACCTGCGCGCCGGGTGCGAGGCGCAGCTTCACGGCCAGCACGCACACGGGGTCGAGCCCGGTGTCCAGCGTTTCGAAACCTTCGGCGTCGACGCTGGCGCCGGCACCGCCGAGGTCTTGCAACAGGCCCAGCGGCCGCGCCGCGCTGCGGTTGCGGCCGGCCCAGGCGGCACGCTGCGTCTGCTGCTGCAGGCCCAGCACCTCGGGCGCGCTCTCGGCCAGAAAGTGCGCCAGGTGCAGGCCGCCTTCACCGGCCAGGCGCGGCCGGCGCTCGAAGAACAGCGCGCGCTGCGCCGCGTGGCCGCGCGCCTGCAGGAACATCTGGCTGAAGGCCGGGTGGGCCTCGTCGGCGCGGGCCTCGGCCAGCGTGGGCTCGAAGGCGGAGATCAGTTCGATCTCCAGCGGCTCGGTGCCCGTGTGCTGCAGTTCGACCTGGCGGAACTCGATGTCGTCTTCCGGGCTGACCCACACCGTCAGCTGTGTGCGCAGCGTCGGCCACTCGGCCAGCAGCACCACACGGTCGGGGTGGAAGTGCGCGCGGTAGGCGGCCTGCGGCGAGGGCGCCGGGTGCTGGCTGAGCGTGACCGGTGCGGCGCCGGGCTGGCGCAGCCAGAAGAAGTGGCCGTGCGCATCGCGCAGCGCGTCGTCGCGCCAGCGGCCGAGGTCGCGCCCGAGCAGGCTGCTGCGGCCGGCGCCGTTGGCGCGCAGCGCCACCGCGTAACGCCCGTGGCCGAGCAGCTGCGTGGGCTCGATGGCCCCGCGGCCCGGCACCAGCTCGCGCGCCAGCGTGGGCGCGCGGCGGCGCTGCAGCGCCGGCGGCGGCCCGGCCAGCGGCGTGACCAGGCGCGACACCTCGCGTGGCGTGCGTTCGTGCAGCAGCGAGGCCACAGCCTCCAGGTGGGGATCGGCCCCGCCCCAGCGCTGCACCACGCCGCCCAGCAGCACGTTGGCCAGCGCCACCAGGCTCATGCCCTGGTGGTGGGCCATCACGGTGTGTACGGGGGTGCAGGCCTGCGGGCCGGCCTGGCGCGCGGGGCTGTAGTCCAGCGCCTCGATGAAGCCCATGGGCCCGCGCGCGCCCAGGCCCTGCAGCACGGCGTAGTTCACGCTGGCGGCATGCGGTGCCAGCTGCGCGGCCAGCGCGGTGGCGTAGGGCGCGATCACCAGCTCGTCGGGCGGGGTGCGGCGCAGCGCCAGCGCCGGCACGCCTTGTGGCGCGTACTGGTAGGCCAGGGTGTGGTCGCGCCCGGCGTGGGCCGATTCCGAGATGCCCCAGGGCAAACCCAGCGCCGCGGCAAAGCTGCGCTGCTCGGCCAGCGCGGCGCAGCCGGCAGCGTGCAGCACGCTGCCGGTGGGCTCGCTCAGCACCAGCGTGGGCATCAGGTACTCGAACATCGAACCTGACCACGAACGCAGCCCCGCGGTGGTGCCCACGGCGTAGAAGGGCCGGCCCAAGGCGGCCCAGTGCTGCACCGGCACGTCGCCCTTGGCGATGGCCCACAGGCTGGTCAGGCGCGATTCGCTGGCCAGCAGGTCGTAGAAGCCGGCGTCGAGCTGCTGCTCGGCCACGCGCCAGCCGATGTGCAGCAGGTGGCGCCGCGGGTGGTAGAGAAAACGGAAATCGGGTGCCCAGGCCAGCGCCTGGCAGCGCGCGGCCAGCTGGCGCAGCTGTGCCAGCTGCTGCGCGGTGACGGCGGTCTGCGCCGCCATCGTTACCGGCCCCTGCGCCTGCAGCCGCGCCAGGTTTCTGGCGTGCGCCAGGCAGGCTTGCGCCACGGCCAGCAGGTGGCCGCAGAGGTTGCCGCTGTCCACGGTGCTCACGTACATCGGCGGCAGCGGCTGGCCGGTTTGTGTGTCGTACCAGTTCAGCAGGTGGCCGCGGTGGCGCGCCAGCGTGTCCACGCTGTCGAGCGTGGCCTGCAGGCGCTGCAGCATCTCGGGCGTGTCGATCCAGCCGAACTCGCGCGCGCAGGCCACGCTCAGCAGGTACAGGCCGATGTTGGTGGGCGAGGTGCGGTGGGCCAGCATCTCGTGCGGGTCGGTCTGCAGGTTGTCGGGCGGCAGGTGGCGGTCGGCGGCGCTGACGGTGCGCTCGAAGCTGCGCCAGGTGTCGCGCGCCACGCTGCGCAGGTAGGCGCGGTCTTCGTCGGGGCAGGCGGCCTGCTGCGGCAGCAGGCCGCGGCGGCTGGCGGCCCAGCTCCACAGCGGCGCCGCGCCCCACAGCGCACACAGCAGCAGCGCCAGGCCCGGCCAGGGCGTGCCGATGGCCCCCAGCGTGGCCGCCAGCAGCGCGGCCAGCAGCGGCACCGCGGCGTGGCGGCGCAGCGCAGCGCCCAGCCCCTGGCTGGCCGCGGCCTGCGCTGCGGCCGCGGTGGTCCACTGCAGCAGCAGCCGGCGGCTGAACACCAGGCGCCACAGCGCCAGCGCGATGGCGTCCAGCGCCGCCAGGGCGTGCGGCAGCAGCATGGCCAGCTGCCACAGCCCGCCGCCCAGGGCGCGCAGCACATCGGCCGCCGCGCCGTGCAGGAAGTGGCGCCAGGCCACGTCGTCACGCGTGGGCAGCGTGCCGGCCAGCGCGCCCATCAGTGGCCCGGCCGCAAAGGCCGCGAACACCAGCGCCAGCACCGCGCCGGGTGCCGGGCCCAGGCCTGCCAGCGCCAGGCCCAGCACGGCCAGCGAGGCCGGCGCCACCAGCGAACGGCGCAGGTTGTCGGCCATCTTCCAGCGGTTCAGCAGGCCCAGCGGGTAACGCGCGGGCTGCAGCAAAGAGCGCAGCAGGATGGGCAGCAGCTGCCAGTCACCGCGTGTCCAGCGGTGCACGCGCGAGGCCGCCACCTCGGCGTGGAAAGGTGCGTCTTCCACCAGCGTGATGTCGGTGACGGCGGCGCAGCGCGCCAGCGCGCCTTCCAGCAGGTCGTGGCTGAGCACCTGGCCTTCGGGCAGGTGGCCGCCCAGCACGGCGTGCATGGCGGCCACGTCGAGCAGGCCCTTGCCGCTGTAGCTGGCTTCGTCGAAGAGGTCCTGGTAGACCTCGGCGCTGGCCGCGCCGTAGGGGTCGATGCCGCTGTGGCCGGCGAAGAGGCGGTGGAAGAGGGTGTCTTCGTGCGGCAGCGGCAGCGGCGTCACCAGGCGCGGCTGCAGGATGCCGTAACCGCCCACCACGCGGCGGCCGTTGGCCGACAGGCGCGGGCGCTGCGCCGGGTGCGCGGCCACGCCCACCAGCTCGCGCAGGCGGCCGGGCGGCAGCTGGGTGTCGCTGTCCAGCGTGACGAGGTAGCGTGTGCCGGCTGCCGGCCGCGAGAGCGCGCCCAGGTCCACAAATGGCGAGGCCAGCGCCGCCGCGCCGGGCGGCACCGGCCCGGTGCTGTTCGGCACCTCGTTCGGCATCTCGTCCGGCGCCGGCTGCATCAGCAGCGCCACCAGTTCTTCGAGCTTGCCGCGTTTGCGTTCCCAGCCTATCCAGCGGCTTTCGCTGCGGCTGTAGCGGCGCTCGCGGTGCAGCAGCAGGAAACGCGGGTGACCGGGCGAAGCGGGGGCGCCCGGCGCGGCCGAGCGCGCGGCGTGGCTCGCGTTCAGGGCCGCGACGCCCGCTTCGGCATGGGCCAGCAGCGCGGCGTCGGCGCTGGCGCCGGCGGCGGTGTCGGCGTCGGCCCAGTCGGTGAGCAGCGCGAACTGCGCGTGCGGCTCGGGGTTGGCCAGCTGGTGCAGGTGCAGGCGGTGCACCAGCGCGGTGATGGCCTCGCGGTCGCTCAGCATCGCCGGGATCACCACCAGCACCCGCTGCGCCGCGGGGATGCCCTGGGCCAGCGCCAGCCGTGCCAGCGGCCGCGGCAAGGTGCTTTCGCCGACCATGCGGTGCAGCAGCGCGATCACGGCCTCGGCCGCCGGCGCGGCCAGCAGCAGCCACCAGGCCCAGTGCGGCAGCAGCGCGGCCGTCTGTAGCCCCGCCTGCAGGCCCGCCTGCGGCCCCGCCTGCAGTCCCAGCACCGCCAGCACCAGCGCCGCGGTGCCGGCCAGCACCGCCGCCAGGTACAGCGGCAGCGCAGCGTGGCGCGCCAGCCCGCGCAGCGCTGCTGCGCCGGGGCGCTGCAGGCCCAGCGCCTGGTGCAGCGCGGCCTGGCCCGGCCCGCGCAGCCAGTGGCTGGCTGCGGCGCTGTGGGGCAGGGCGGTGGCCTCGGTGGCCGGCGCCGCGGCCAGGGCGGGTGCGCAGGCCTTGTCGATGAGCGCGCGCAGCGCCTGCGCCACGGCCAGCTCGGGCTGGCCGCTGCGCCGCGCCAGCGCCTCGATGCCGTGAAGCGTCTGGTCGCGGCTGCGGTGGTGTTCGGCCGCGAACAGCGGGTCGGCCAGCATCCATTGCGTGAGCGGGCTGCTGCGCGCCACGATCTCGGGCCAGTCGGCGTCGTTCAGCGCGCGCAGCGCGTTGACGGCATTGCTCACGCTCAGGTTGTCGGCGGTCTGCGCGGCGTTGCGGCGCGTGGGCAGCAGCCCGGCGGCGGGCAGGCGGCCGGCCAGCCAGTGGCGCAGCGCCGGGTGGACGGCTGGCGCATCGGGGCCGGTGCCGGGGCCGGCATCGGCGTTTTCCGGCCGCGGGCCGCTGGCGGCGCCAGCGGCCAGGGGGTCGAGCAGGCGCTGGCCCAGCTGTTCGAGGAAAACGTCTTCCACGCCGCGCTGCGCCAGCAGCGGGCACAGCGCCTGCAGAGTGGCCAGGTTGCAGGGGGCCGGGCCTTCGCAGCACAGGCGCGCCAGTTCGCGGGCGGCCTGCTGCGTGGCCAGGCCTTCGGCCAGGCGGCGCAGGTTCTCCACCAGCACCACGCGCAGCGTGGTCGGCAGTGCCCACAGCTCGGCCAGGCCCAGGGCGCGCGCGCCCTGGTAGCCGCCGAGGTAGTGCACGAGCAGGTCTTCGTCGAAGGCGCTGTCGGCATGGGCCACGAAAGCCCAGGCCACGCCATACACCCGCGGCAGGCCAGCCAGTGGCTCGGCCTGCAGCACCGGCAGGCTGCGGAAATAGCCGCGCGGCAGGCCTTCGTGGATGGCGAGCAGCTGCGCGTCGATGAGGGCAAAGTTGTCCAGCAGCCACTGCGCGGCCGGGCCGGGCTCTTCGTCGCTGGCCATCGGCGCGCCGAGCACGCCATGGGCCAGGCGCAGCATGCGGATGTTCTCGCGCAGCCGCGGAAAAAAGGCGCTGCCGCGCCAGCCCGCGCGCGCGGCCGCATGGGTCAGGCCGAGGCTGTGGCCGTGCTGGGCAAAACGCTGCGGCCCGAAGACCTCGGCGCGCACGGGCGGCAGCAACGGGCCGGCGTCGGCGTCGAGCAGGCGCGCCAGCGCCGGGGGCAGGGCCGCCAGGGCGGCGGCGGGTGCGGCCGTGGGGGCGCTGGCGTGCAGGCGCAGGCCCTGGGCGTCAGGGCCGCCGGGGCGGCCAGGGCGGGGAAGGCGCGAAAGACCGGCCCGGGGCCACCACGTCTTCAAGGCGCCAGCAGCACCAGCGCCAGCGCGGCCAAGGCGGCCAGCACCGCGATGCTGGAGACCAGGCGACCGAGCACCCAGCCGCGCAGGCGCAGCAGCCCGCATTGCAGGGCGTCGAGGCGGGCGTGTACCGCCGTGCATTGGCGCAGGTGCAGGCCCAGGCCGTCGAGCTCTTGCGGGCGGGTGGCGGGGCCCAGACCGTCGGCGGAGGTCGCCCACAGCGGCAGCGCCTCGGCGCGGGGCAGGCCCGGGTGCAGCGGGCGCGACGGCAGCGGTGGGGTCAGGGGTGTCATCGGCGGACTCATCGGCGGGCTGGGGGGCCGGGTGGCGGGCCGGGTGCAGAGCCGGATGGGCGGCGGTCAAGGTTCATGGCGCTTTGTAGGCCCCGTGCCCTGCCACCGTCGGTGCGTTGGCGCACCTGCTGTGCGTGATGCATCGGGATGACGCGCCCCGGTTCGCCAGACAGTGCTGTATGTTCGCTAGCGCACATACGGGCCGTCCGGCGCTGCCTACAGTGCCTGCGCACCCAGCGCTGTGTCGTTCTGCGGCCTGTTCTTCTCATCCCGACGTTTGCCCGACGTGCCAGGAAGGCTTCATGACCGACAGCACCGTGCCCGAACCCGCTCCCGCGCCTGCATCCCCGGGCGCGCCCGACCCGCGCGCCAACCACCTCATCGCCCGCCTGCCCGAGGCCGATTTCCAGCGCTGGCGCGGTGAACTGGAGTGGGTGGCCATGCCGCTGGGCCAGGTGATGTACGAATCGGGCCGGCCCTTGAGCCACGTCTACTTCCCCACGACGGCCATCGTGTCCTTGCTGTACGTGATGGAAAACGGCGCTTCGGCCGAGATTGCCGTGGTGGGCAACGAGGGCGTGGTCGGCATCTCGCTCTTCATGGGCGGCGAAACCACGCCCAGCCGCGCCGTGGTGCAAAGCGCTGGTGAGGGCTGGCGCATGCGCGCGCGCGTCGTCAAGCAGGAGTTCGAGCGCCCGGGCCCGGTGATGCACCTGCTGCTGCGCTACACGCAGGCGCTGATCACGCAGATGGCGCAGACGGCGGTTTGCAACCGCCATCACAGCCTGGACCAGCAGCTGTGCCGCTGGCTGCTGCTGAGCCTGGACCGCCTCAGCGGCAGCGAACTGGTGATGACGCAGGAGCTCATCGCCAACATGCTGGGCGTGCGCCGCGAGGGCGTGACCGAAGCGGCGCTGAAGCTGCAGCGCCGCGGCCTCATCCGTTACACGCGCGGCCGCATCACGCGTGCTCGACCGCCCGGGCCTGGAGGCCGGCAGCTGCGAGTGTTACGCGGTGGTGAAAAAGGAATACGACCGCCTGCTGCCCGACCGGCAGGCCACTTAGGGCGGTACCGGCGGCCTCGGTACGCCGGGGTACAGACGGACCGCGGGCAGGGGCCTCAGATTGCGGCATGCAAACCCCTCCCGCTGCGGCCGACGCCGCCCCAACGCCGCCGCAGAACCACCTCATCGAGTTGCTGCCGGCGCGCGAGCGCGCGCGTCTGCTCGCCCTGTGCGAGCCGGTGCAGCTGGTGCTGAGCGAGGTGCTGGCAGAAGCCGGCAGCGCAGCCCGGCATGTCTACTTCCCGACCGAGGGTTTCATCTCGCTGGTCTCGCGCGTGGACGAGCACCCCGGCCTGGAGGTCGGCATGGTCGGCCGCGAGGGCATGGTCGGCACGCCGCTGGTGCTGGGCGTGGCGCGTGTGCCGGCACGGGCGCTGGTGCAGGGCGCTGGCGCCTCGTGGCGCATCGATGCGGTGGCCTTCACGCAGGAGCTGCAGGCCAGCGGCGCGCTGCAGCGGCAGCTGGCGCGGTATGTCTACGTGCTGATGGCGCAGGCGGTGTCTTCGGCCGGCTGCCTGCGTTTCCACCTTGTCGGCCAGCGCCTGGCGCGCTGGCTGCTGATGAGCCAGGACCGGGCCCACGACCCGCACTTCCACGTCACGCACGAGTTCCTGGCCTACATGCTGGGCGTGCGCCGCGTCGGCGTGACGGTGGCCGCCGGCGAACTGCAGCGCCGCGGGCTCATCCACTACCAGCGCGGCGAGCTCACCGTCGCCAACCGCGCCGGCCTGGAAGCCGCCGCGTGCAGTTGCTATGCGGCCGACCGGCAGGTCTACGCCGAGCAGCTGGGTTGAAGCTTGCGGGCCGCGGTCGATGGGCCCGGCGTCAGCGGCGTCAGCGGCGCGGGGCCCGCGGTTCGGTGGCGCCGCGGGCCGCGTCCAGCTGGCGCGCCGGCGCCGTGCGGCGCTGGCTGCGCAGGCCCGGGGGCTCGCCGCGCAGCAGCCCACGCCAGCCGCAGGCGGCGTGCGTGCAGGCGTAACGGCGGTAGCCGCGTTGCGGCAGCAGCAGGGCCAGCAGCCGTTCGTGCCAGCGGCGTCGGCGGCGCTGCAGCAGGAGGCCGCAGCAAGGGCAGTGCGGCGTTGGGGTCGAGTACATGGGCGCAGCCTGCGCCATGCCGGGCGCCGGGTCGGTGCGTCGGCGCACGCTGGCGGGGCGGCCGTCATGCAGGCCTGGCCTGCAGGCCGCAGCCCGCCCCGCAGCGTGCGGCAGCGCACTGATCGGCGCGCTGGCGCTGCCTAAGCTCCTGCGATGGAACCCCGATGCCCGGGGCGGGAGCCTGTGATGAGTCTGACCACGCTGTTGTTGATCGTGCTGGTGTTGATGGTGCTGGGCGTCGTGCCACTGTGGCCGCACAGCGCCCGCTGGGGCTACGGCCCGAGCGGGGTGCTGGGGGTGATCGTCATCGTGCTGCTGGTGCTGCTGCTGACCGGGCGCCTGTGATGTCGGCCCAACTCTCGCAGCAGGTCCCTGACTTGCGGCCCGCCGCTGCGCTGCAGGCGCTGGCGCTGGTGCCTCGCGACGAGGCGGGCGGCGCGGGCGCGGTGCCCGACCATGAAGTGCTGCTCGCGGCTGTGGCGCAGCGCCTGCGCGTGTGCGCCAGCCACGCGCAGGCGGGCCAGGCCTGTGCCTCCGCCGACACGGCGGGTTTGTGCGAGTGCGCCCACGCGCTCGATCGCCTGCGCCCTGCGCTGGCGCGCGAACGCCGCCGCCGCGAGTGCACCGCGCGCGACCTGGGTGCGCTGCGCGCCACGCTGGCGGCCGCGCGGCTGGAGCTGGCGGGCACCCGTGCCAGCGAGCAGGCGGCGCGGCACCAGGCCGCGCACGACGAGCTGACCTCGCTGCCGCGGCGCGGCGCGCTGCAGGCGCGCCTGGACGAAGCGCTGGCCGGCAAGCCTGGCCCCGGTGAGCCCCCTGCGCCGATGCTGGCGCTGATGTTTCTCGACCTCGACGACTTCAAGCCCATCAACGACCGCCACGGCCATGCCGTGGGCGATGAACTGCTGCGCATCGTGGCGCAGCGCCTGCGCCGCACGGTGCGCGAGCAGGACATGGTCTGCCGCATGGGGGGCGATGAGTTTGCCTGCCTGCTGTTCACGCCCATGGACCGCGAACAACTGGGCCAGGTGGCGGCCAAGCTCTTCGATGTGGTGTCGGCGCCGCTGCAGCTGGCGACGCTGTTGCTGACGGTGCGGCCCAGCATCGGCATCGCCGTGTGCCCGCAGGACGGCGACAGCGGCCAACTGCTGCTGCACCGCGCCGACACCGCGATGTACCGCGCCAAGCGCCGGCAACTGGGTTACGCGTTTTTCGATGCTCGTGTGGATGTCTGAGCCGCTGCGGCTCCATCGTCCCGGGCTGATCGGTCTGACCTGTCGGATGCAGCGGCTGCAGCAGTTGCACCGGTCTGCAACGCCGCCAGCCAGGCGCTCAGCTGCCGGGTGCCCAAAGCCACCAAGGCCGGCCCGGCCAGCGTGCCCAGCGCCGACAGCCAGCGCCAGGGCCGCAGCCGCGCCAGCATCGCACCCAGGCCGGCGGCCGCGGCGGCGCTGGCCACCGGGTGGCCTTGCACCAGGGTGCTCAAGAGGGTGGCCAACGTGGCCATGTCGAGGCCGAAAGGCCGCGGCGCGGCCGGCGGCGGGTACAGCCGCAAGCGCGAGGCGCCAAGCCGCGCCACGGCGGCCTGGCGCCGGGCCTCGCGTTGCCGGGCCGGGTTGTCGGCGGCGGTGCGCGGGGGCTTGGGGTCCGCATCCATGGGGTTCACGCCGCGTGGCCGGCCGCGGTGGGCGCGGTGGCGTTGGGGGCGGTGGTGATGTTGCCGGCGTTGCTGGTGGGGCCGGGCGGCCCAGCCTCGCCGCGCAGCCAGGCGCGGTCGATCTGCCATTGCGCGCGCAGCACGGCAAAGTGCGCAGGCCCTGCTGCGCCTGCGTGCCGGCGCGCGGCCCACACGGCGGCCAGGGCCAGCAGCAGCGGCAGGGCGGGCACGGCCCACAGCGGCCAGGGCGCGGGGCTGGCCGCGGGGACGTGCAGCGCCGCCAGCATCAGCGCCACGCCGGCCAGCAGCGCGGCCAGCGCCAGGCCGCACAGCGCCAAGGCCCACAGCAGGGCCAGGCGCACGGCAGCGGCCAGCGCATCACCGGCCTCGGCCGCCGCGAGCTGGGCATAGGCCTCGGCGTGTTCGGCCAGGGCCGCGGGGCGCAGCGCCAGCAGCTGAAGAACCGCGTTCAACACCTCAGTGGCGCTGCGGTGCGTGGCAGCTCAGCGGCGCCGTGTCAGCAGGCTGGCCAGCACCATCAGCGCGGCACCGGCGGCCGCGGCGATGAACATCGCCTTCACCGGTTCACCGCGGATGTAGGTCACGGTGCTGGTGCCGGCTTGTTGCGCGCGGTCCATCAGGTGCTGCGAGCTGCCGCGCAGCGCCGCGGCACCGCGCTGGGCGCTGTCCAGCGCGCCGTCGATGGCGTGGTGGGCCGCTTGTGCAGCGTGGTCGGCGCCGAGGGCGGCGCGGTCGATGAGGCGGGGTGGGGTGTCGGGGGTCATGGGGCGGGCTTTCCAGCTGAGGCAGTCACACGCGGTGCGCGGTTGCTGGCAGTGTGGCGGCCTGCCTTGCGCACGGCCATAGTCCTGCGGCGGCGGCAGCGGCCGGAGCGGGTGCCGCCGCGCTGTAGGACGGCGCCCCGGCGCGCTGGCGCTGCCTCAGGCGCGCGCCGGGGCGGCCGGCAGGCTGAGGGTGAGGCGGGTGCCCTGGCCGGGGGCCGATTGCATCGTCAGCCGGCCGCCCTCGGCTTCGGCGCGGAACCGCATGCCGACCAGGCCATGGCGGCGCGCCGGCACCGCGGCGGGCTCGAAGCCGTGGCCGTCGTCGCGCACGCCCAGCACCACGCGTGCGCCCTGGGTGGCCAGCGTGAGCCACAGCTGTGTGGCCTGGGCATGCTGGCCGATGTTGCTCAGCGCCTCCTGCACGATGCGGTAGGCCGCCAGCTCGGCCGCCGGCGTGAGCCGCACCTCTTCGGCCAGCGCCAGATGCACCTGCAGGCCGCTGCGCGCGCCGAACTCGCGCGCCAGCGTCTGCAGCGTCACGGCCAGGCCGAGGTGGTCCAGCGACGACGGGCGCAGGTCTTCGGTGATGCGTCGCTTGAGCGTGATCACGCCGTCCAGCGAGGCCACCAGCGAGGCCAGGCAGGCCAGCGCTTCCGGGGCCGGTGGGGCGGCGGCCTGCAGCCGGGCACGCAGGCGTGCGGCGTCGAGCTTGGCGGCGGTGAGCAAGGCGCCGAGTTCGTCGTGCAGGTCGCGCGCCAGGCGCGCGCGTTCGTCTTCGCGCGCGGTCTGCAGGTGCCGCGTCAGCTCGGTGAGCTGGCGCGTGCGCTGCCGCGCCTCGGTGCTCAGGCGGCGGTTGCGGGCCTGCAGCAACTGCGCCGCGGCGCGGTGGCGCGGGCCCGGGCCGCAACGGTGGCGGCGGCGGCGGTGTGTGCGCATCTTCAACTTGTGTGGGTTCCAGGGGCAGACCAGTGATACGCATCGCCATCATCGACGACCACGCGCTGGTGCGCGCCGGGCTGTGCCGATTTTTTGCCGAGCAGGCCGACTTCGAGGTGGTGGCCGAAGCCACCGACGGCCGCCAGGCGCTGGAGATCGTGCGCCGTGCGGTGGCCGATGTCATCGTGCTGGACATCGCCATGCCGGGGCAGAACGGCGTGGACACTCTGGCGGCCATCCGCGCGCGTGCGCCCGCGCTGCCGGTGCTGATGCTCAGCGCCCACCCCGAGGCCCACTACGCCACCGCCTTGCTCCGCCTGGGC
The DNA here is from genome assembly GCA_963788035.1 of uncultured beta proteobacterium. Lineage (GTDB taxonomy): Bacteria > Pseudomonadota > Gammaproteobacteria > Burkholderiales > Burkholderiaceae_C > Rubrivivax. The sequence continues at coordinate 928,737 of CAWBFC010000006.1, read as the reverse complement.
GCCAGCGCCTACCTCAACAAGGAAGGCGACCCGGCGGAGATCGTGGCCGCGGTGCGCGCGCTGGCCGCTGGCCGGCGCTACGTGAGTGCCGAGACCGCGCTGCGCCTGGCCGATGACCTGGCCAGCGGCCATGTGGGCGCGCTGCATGAGCAGCTGTCCGAGCGCGAGCTGCAGGTCTTCCTGCGCCTGGCCGGCGGGCAGACGGTGGGGCAGATGGCGCTGGGCCTGTCGCTCAGCGTCAAGACCGTCAGCACCTACCGCAGCCGCGTGATGCTGAAGATGGGCCTGTCCAGCAACAGCGAGCTCACGCACTACGCGCTGCGCCACGGGCTCATTCGCTAGCCGCGGCCGGGGCGGCCACGGCGTCGCGGCACAGCTGCAGCAGGGCTTCGATGTCGGTCGACTTGTCGAACACGCGTTCGGCGCCCAGCGCCAGGCAGCGCTGGCGCACCTCGGGCGTGATGTAGTTGCTCAGCACCACGCAGCGCAGCGGCGGCGTGCAGGCACGGGCCAGGCGCAGCACGCCCAGGCCGGAACCGTCTTCGAGAAACAGGTCGATGATGAGCAGGCCGGGGCGCTGCGCGGCCTGCGCCAGCCAGGCCTGGGCCTGGCTTTCGCCGCGCGCCCAGCCCACCACCTGCACGCCGGCCAGCTCGTGCAGCGTGGCCGCGAGCTTGGCGTGGATGAGCGGGTGGTCTTCGACGAGGTAGGCGTGGAGCGTGGGCATGCGCGGCCGGTGGGCCCGTGCAGTGTGCGCAGGCCCGCGGCGGGCTGCCATCGGTGCCTTGCTGCATGCGGTGTGGGCCGCGTCCTACAAGCGCGGGCGGCGGGCGCAGCGCCGCCGCGCAGCACCCTTTCTGAAAAACCTCAGTTCTCGCCGTGGCCGATGCAGAAGGCGTGGTTGTCGGTGGCGAGGAAGCGGCCCATCGCATTTTCGAAGAACAGCGGCGCGCGCGGACGGCTGCGCGAGACCACCTCGTTGAGCGTGCCGGCTTCATAGAGCCGGCCGTTCTGCATCACGTGCGTGATGCGGTCGCTCTGGCGGATGTCCTTCAGCACGTCACCGTCGATCACCACCAGGTCGGCGAGCTTGCCCACGTCCAGGCTGCCGAGATCGGCATCCAGGCCGAAGTGGCGCGCCGGGTTGATGGTGGCGGTGCGCAGCGCTTCCAGCGGCGTCATGCCGCCCAGGGCGAACATCCACATCTCCCAGTGCGAACCCAGGCCCTCACGCTGGCCGTGCGCGCCGATCATGGCCGGCACGCCCGCCCGCTGCAGCATGGTGGCCGTGCGCGCGACGCGGATGACGTTGAAGTCTTCTTCCGGCGCCGTGGGCCGGCGCACCGCACGCGCCTGCAGGTTGCCCGCGGGCACGAACTTGCTCAGCAGCGGGTGCTTCCAGACCTCGGTGCGCGCGTACCAGTAATGCTCGCCATCCAGGCCGCCGTAGGCCACGTTCAGCGTCGGCGTGTAGCCCACCTTGGTCTGCTGCCAGAGCTGCACCACGTCGTCGTAGACCTCGGCCACCGGCAGCGCGTGCTCCAGGCCGGTGTGGCCGTCCACCACCATGCTCATGTTGGCCTGGAACACCGAGCCGCCTTCGGGCACCACCATCATGTTCGTCTGGCGGCCGGCTTCCAGCACCATCTGGCGCTGCTCGCGCCGCGGCTGGTTGTAGCTCTTCACGCTGATGGCGCCGGCACTCTGCTGGCGCTTCAGGTGGGTGAGCGCGTCGTCGAGGTTGTTGACGATGGCCGTGGCCCCGCCCTTGGCGCCATAGAGGATGTTGCCGGTGCCGTAGATGCGCGGGCCCAGCACCTGGCCGGCGCGCTGCAGTTCGGCCTGCGTGAAGATGTGGCCGTTCTGGTTGCTGGGGTCGTGCAGGGCCGTCACGCCGAAGGCCAGCGAGGCCAGGTTCACCCAGCTCTGCTGCGGCACCAGGCCGTCTTCGCCCATGCCGCCGTGCCAGTGCGCGTCGATGAAACCCGGCACGATGGTCTTGCCGCGCACGTCCACGCGGCGCGCGTCGGCAGGAATTCTCACGCGCGAGGCCGGGCCGATGGCCGCAATGCGGTGGCCGTCGACCACGATGACGGCGTTGTCGATGACCTCGTCCATCTTCGCGCCGCGCATGGTGGCCACGCGCGCGCCCACCAGCGCGATGCGGCCCGTGGGGCGGTCGCTGGCCTGCGCGAAGCCGATCTTCGTGCCCGCGGTCGGCGCCTTGAAGGCCGCCGGCTTGTCACCCGCGTTCAGCGGCGGAAAGGCCTCGGCCAGCGCCGTGGTGAAGAGCTCGTCGCCGGCGCTGAAGTGCGCACGCTGGCTGTCGCCGCTGAAGTGCAGGTGCGTGCCGGTGTTGAAGCTCAGCTGGCGCACCGGCACGGCGTCCATGCGCGGGCCCACCGTCAAGGGCTTGCCGGTGGCCGGCATGGGCGCGGCGTAGGCGTGGAAACGCTCCACCCAGCCGACCCAGCGGCCGTCGGGCGAGAGCGCGTATTCGCTGACGAATTCGCCGCGCGCCACTTCGGTTTCTTGCCGCGTGCCGGTGTGGATGCGCCACAGCGCGCGGCGCACGTCCACCTCGCTGGGCTGGCTGGTGCGCGTGATGTAGACCTCGTCGCTGCGCGCGGCGAAGAGCGGCGCGTCGCCGTCCTTGCTCAGGCGCACGGGCTCGCCTTCGCCGCTGGCTTGGGCGAGGTATACGCCGGTGTCCAGGCCCTGCCATGGCGAGGTGAGGAAGCTGCCTCGCGACTTCACGTAGGCAACCGTCTGGCCGTCGGGGCTCAGGCGCGGGCTCAGGTACTTGCCGGGCTGCGGCGTGACGACGCGCTCAGCGCCGCTGGTCAGGTCTTGCACGACCACGCGGCCCAGGCGCTGGTCGTGCCAGCGCACGTAGACCACGCTTTTGCCGTCGCGGCTGAAGCTCGGGAAAAACTCGAAGCTGTCGGCCTGCGGGTTCAGCCGGCGCGGTGCGCTGCCGTCCTTCAGGTTCTTCAGATAGAGCTGGCCCAGCGCCGAATACACCACCTGCGTGCCGTCGGGCGACACGGTGGCCCAGCGCAGCTGCTTCACGTCGAAGCGCTCGGGCGCCACGGTCTGCGGCACCCGCTGCGCTTCACGCACCTCGCGCGTGTGCTGCACGCGGAAGGGAATCTCGCTGGCCGTGCCCGCAAAGGGCTCCACCTTCCACAGCTTGCCCTGCGCCCACACCACGATGTGGCGGCTGTCGGGCGTCCACGCGAAGCTGGGGTAGACGCCGTAGACCGACCAGGCCTCCTGCAGGTCGCGCTCCAGCTGGCCCCAGGCCGGCTTTTCTTCGCCCGTCTGCAGGTTCTTCAGGAAGAGCGTGCTCTGGTTGCGCACGCGGCGCACGAAGGCGAGGTGCTGGCCGTCGGGCGAAGGCACGGGCCGGATGGCACCGCCCGGGCCGGTGACGAAGGGCTCCACGCTGCCGTCCTTCAGGCTCTGGCGGAAGATGCGGAAGATCTCCTTGTTCGAATCCTTGTTGTACTCAAACGTGTTGCCCGGCGTGGTGTCGCGCGAGTAGTAGAGCCACTGGCCGTCGGGCGAAAGCGCGGGCTCGCCCAGGTCTTTCTGCCAGTTCGGCTTCTCGTTGAGCTGCACGCCCTTGCCACCGTCCAGGTGGTAGAGCCAGATCTCGCCGCTGCCGGCGCTGCGCGTGCCGGTGTAGTGCTTGCGTGCGGCGATGTACTGGCCGTTCGGGTGCCACACCGGGTTGTTGAGCAGGCGGTAGTCCTCGCTCGTGACGGCCCGCGCGCCCGTGCCGTCGGTGTTCATCACCCAGACGTTGTCGCCGCCGCCGGCGTCCGTGACGTAGGCGATGCGCTGGCCATCAGGCGAGAAGCGGGCCTGGTGGTCCCAGGCCATGCTGGTGGTCAGCGGCTGGGCGTCGCCGCCGGTGATGGGCACGAGGTACAGGTCACCGAGCAGGTCGAACACGAGCCTCTTGCCGTCGGGGCTGACGTCCACGCTCATCCAGGTGCCGGTGCGGGTGTCTATCTTGACGGTGCGCGCCACGCCGGGCGGCTTGTTGACATCCCACTTCGGTTTGGCTGCGGCGCTTGCCGGCGTGGGGGCCGGCTGGCTGGGCGCCTGGGCCATGCTGAGGGTGCTGGCGGCGCACAGCAGCAGCGGCAAGAGCTTGATGGAACGGGGCACGGCGATGTCCTGCGTGGTCGACAAGCGGCTGATTCTGGCCCCGCCGGCAGCAGCATGCCGCTGGGGCTGGAACAATCGACCCCAGCCGAATTCGCCCCCGGGAGCCCGCATGCCTGAAAACCCCGTCCGTTGCGCCCGCCGCGCCCACCGCGCACCGGCGCTGCTGGCGATGGCCCTGCTGCTCGGCGGCTGCGCCGCCACGCAGGTGGCCATCGAAAAGCGCAACCTCGACGTGCAGACGCGCATGTCGGCCACCATCTTTCTCGACCCCGTGCCGGCGGAAGAGCAGACGGTGTTCGTGCAGATCCGCAACACCTCCGACAAACCCGAGCTCGACCTCGCGCCGGAGGTGGCCGCGGCCATGCAGGCCAAGGGCTACCGCGTCGTCACCGACCCGCGGCAGGCCAAGTTCTACCTGCAGGCCAATGTGCTGGCGGTGGGCAAGAGCGACCCCTCGGCGCTGCGCCAGGTGGTGGGCGGCGGCTTTGGAGCGGGGGTCAGCGGCGGGGCGTCGGGCATCGTGGCGGCCACGGCCGCGGCCGGCGCCTTCGGGCCTACCGGCCGGGCGGTGGCCACGGGCGCGGCAGCGGGTGGTTTCGGCGAGGTGGTGATGGGCTCGCTGATCAAGGACGTCTACTACGCCATCGTCACCGACGTGCAGATCAAGGAGCGCCTGCCCGAAGGCCGCGCGGCCACCCAGAACTCGGCGCTGAACAACCGCCAGGGCACCAGCGGTGGCGACACCCTGAGCTACACCGACCGCGTGGACATGAAGACCTACCAGACGCGCATCGTGTCCACCGCGAACAAGGTGAACCTCGAGTTCGAAGAGGCCGTGCCCGCGCTGCGCGCCGGGCTGGTGCGGGCGCTGACCGGGCTGTTCTGAGGCCGGCCCGGCGCGCCCGCGGCGGGCCGCTGCGCCTTACATCGGCGCGTCGTCGCCCTCGGGCGCCGCAGCGGCTGTCTTGCGGATGCGCACGGCCTTCTTGGCTGGTGCAGCGGCGGGCGCTGCAGTCGCTGCGCCACCGGCCGCCAGCACGGCCGCCGTGGCGTCGGCAGCCGCCAGGCCCGCAGCCGCGGCCGACAGCGGGCCCTCGGCGGCCGCGTCTTCCTTGATCACGCGGGTGTAGGGCGCCAGGATCTGCACCATCTGCCCGTAGACCTTCGGGTTGCCGGCGACGATCTCGCGCTGGTAGAGGAAATCGCTGTCGCCGGTGAAGTTGCCCACCAGGCCGCCGGCCTCGGTGATGATGAGCGCGCCGGCGGCGGCGTCCCAGGGGTTCAGGCCGGTTTCGAAGAAGCCGTCGTAGTAGCCGGCGGCCACGTAGCAGAGGTCGAGCGCGGCGGCGCCCGGGCGGCGCAGGCCGGCGCAACTCTGCATCAGCTCTTCGAACATCTTCACGTAGCGCTTGAAGTTGTCGCCCTTGCGGAAGGGGAAGCCGGTGCCGATGAGCGCATCGCTCAGGCGCGTGCGCTTGCTCACGCGCAGGCGGCGGTCGTTCAGGAAGGCGCCGCGGCCTTTGCTGGCGTAGAAAAGGTCGTTGCGCGTGGGGTCGTACACCACGGCCTGCTGCAGCTGCCCGCGGTAGGCCAGCGCGATGCTGACGGCATAGACCGGGAAGCCGTGCAGGAAGTTGGTGGTGCCATCGAGCGGGTCGATGATCCAGACGTAATCGCTGTGCTTGACGCCGTGGGTGCGGCCCGATTCTTCAGCCAGGATGCCGTGGCCCGGGTAGGCCTCCAGCAGCGTGTTGATGATGGCTTCTTCGGCGGCGCGGTCGACTTCGGAGACGTAGTCGTTCGGGCCTTTGCTGCCGATCTTCAGCACTTCCAGATCGAGCGCGGCGCGGTTGATGATGGAACCTGCTGTGCGGGCCGCCTTGATGGCGATGTTCAGCATGGGGTGGAGCGCTTGCGACATGGGGCGGCCTGCGGGCAGAAGAAGGATGACGGGCGTGGACGGGATAAAGAGCGTTCGGCGCCGACAATGCCGGCTCCGAAACCGCGCATTTTACGGCCGTGACCGCCCCTGCTTCTTCCAGTGCGCTGCCCGCCCCCCTGGCCGCCGTGCCAGACCCGACACGTTTTGTGCTCGTGCGCCCCAGCCACGCCGGCAATGTGGGCGCCGCAGCGCGTGCGATGAAGGTGATGGGTTTTGCCGATCTGGTGCTGGTGCAGCCGCGCTTCGACGACGTGCTGAGCCGTGAAGAAACCGTGGCCATGGCCAGCGGTGCGGCCGACGTGCTGACACGCGCGCGCACCGTGCCCAGCCTGGCCGAGGCGCTGGACGGCATCACCTGGGCCTGCGCTACCGCGATGACACCGCGCGACTTCGGCCCGCCCACGCACGCCCCGCGTGAACACTTCGCCACGCTGGCCGGCGGCCCCCACCGCGTGGCTTTTGTTTTCGGGCCCGAGCGCACCGGGCTGCTCAACGAAGACGTCTACCGCTGCCACGCCTGCCTGAGCATCCCCAGCGCGCCCGGTTACGGTTCTCTGAACCTCGCGCAGGCGGTGCAGGTGCTGGCCTACGAATGGCGGCAGGCGCTGGGCGGTTACGCCGTCGCGCCGCGCACCGTGGACGCCGCGCTGGCCGACGGCACCGCGCTCGAAGGCCTGCTGCAGCACTGGCAGCAGGTGCTGCAGGACATCGGCTTCCTCGACCCAGCGGCACCCAAGAAGCTGATGCCGCGCCTGCAGCAGGCGCTGAACCGCGCGCAACTCACGCAGGAAGAACTGCACATCCTGCGCGGCATCGCGCGGGCCGTGGACAAGTCACGAGCCTGAAGCGCGCCGGCACCCCCGCCGCTACACTGCCCCATATGTTTGCTCGCCTGCGTGAAGACATCGCCTGCATCCTCGAACGCGACCCCGCGGCGCGTTCACGCTGGGAGGTGCTCACCTGTTATCCCGGCCTGCACGCGCTGGTGCTGCACCGCCGCGCGCACTGGTTCTGGGGCCACGGGTTTCGCTGGCTGGCGCGTTTCACCTCGCACCTCGGGCGTTTCCTCACCGGCATCGAGATCCACCCTGGCGCCACCATCGGCCGCCGTGTGTTCATCGACCACGGCATGGGCGTTGTCATCGGCGAAACGGCCGAGATCGGCGACGGCTGCACCATCTACCAGGGCGTCACGCTGGGCGGTACCTCGCTGAGCAAGGGTGCCAAGCGGCACCCGACGCTGGGGCGTGACGTCATCGTCGGCGCCAACTCGCAGGTGCTGGGCGGCTTCACGGTGGGCGATGGCGCGCGCATCGGCAGCAGCGCGGTGGTGGTCAAGCCGGTGCCGCCGGGCGCCACGGCCGTGGGCAACCCGGCGCGCATCCTCCAGCACGACGCCGAAGCCGCGCGCGAGGCCGCGGCCGCCAAGATGGGCTTCAGCGCTTACGGCGTGACGCAGGGCGATGACCCGGTCTCGCAGGCCATGAAGGGCTTGATCGACAACGCCTCGGGCCACGAGCACCAGATCGCGCTGCTGTGGGCCGCCATCGAAAAACTCTCGGCCCGCGCGCGTGAACTGCCAGTGGGCGACTGCGTGCCGCAGGACGCCAACACCACCGAGACCTTCGACGCCGAGCGCCTGAACCGCCTGGTGAAGTGAGGCCCGGCGGGGCGGTGGGTGTTCAGCTCACCAGCGCCCAGGCATCGGCATCGGGCACACGTTCCAGCGGGCCCACGTCCTTGGCCAGGCCAGGGCGGCCGAAGAGGTAACCCTGGCCGTTTTTGCAGCCCAGGTCTTTCAGCATCTCGGCCTCGTCTTCGGTCTCCACGCCCTCGGCCACGGTGTCCACACCCAGGCTGCGCGACAGTCCCACGATGGCCGCCACGATCTTCGCGCTCTCGGGCCGGCTGCGCAGCGTGCGCACGAAGCTGCGGTCGATCTTGATCTTGTCGAAGGTCATCTCGGCCAGGTAGCTGAGGCTGCTGTAGCCGGTGCCGAAATCGTCCAGCGTCACCGTCATGCCGGCGCGCTTGAGCGCCAGGATCACCTCACGCGCACGCGCCGTGTCGTTGACGAGTGCGGTCTCGGTGAGCTCCACGTCCAGCCGCTGTGGCGGCACGCCCGCCTCGCGCAGCTGCGCCAGCAGCGCCGGCACCAGGGTTTCGTCCTGGATCTGCTGCGGCGCCACGTTGAACGAGAGCCGCCAGTGCGCCGGAAAACGCGCCAGGTCCTTGCAGGCCTGGCGCAGCAGGCTCATGGTCAAGGGGCCGATGAGGCCGGTGTCTTCGGCGAGCTGGATGAAGCGGTCGGGGCCGAGCAGGCCGCGCTCGGGGTGTTTCCATCGGCACAGCAGTTCCACCGAGCGCACCTGGCGCGTGTGCAGGTCGACGATGGGTTGGTAGTAGGGCACCAGCTGGCCCGCGGCGATGCCCTCGCGCAGCGCGGTTTCCAGCGTGTGGCGCTCGGCCAGGGCTTCGTCCAGGCGCGCGTCGTACAGGCACACGGCGCCGCGGCCGGCCTGCTTGGCGCGGTAGAGCGCGCTGTCGGCCTTGCGCAGCAACTCGTCGTCGCTCTCGGCATCCAGCGGAAAGCGAGCGATGCCAACGCTGGCGCCGATGTTCACGCTGATCTCGCCGAACTGCATGGGCCAGCCCAGGCGTTCGACGATGCGCTCGGCCGCGCCCTGTGCGGCGCCGGGGCCCTCGCTCTCGTCGACCACGACCACGAACTCGTCGCCGCCGTAGCGCGCGCGCAGGTCGCCGGCGCGCAGGCAGCGCGAGAGGCGGCGCGCCACCTCCTTGAGCACGAGGTCGCCCACCATGTGGCCGTGGCGGTCGTTCACGGGCTTGAAGCGGTCGAGGTCGACCATCAGCACGGCCAGCCCCTCCTTCTGGCGGCGCGCGCGCCCCATCAGTGCCTGCATGGCGTCGTGCAGCGCGGCGCGGTTGGGCAGGCCGGTGAGCAGGTCGCTGGCGGCCAGGCGCTGCACCCGTTCTTCGGCTTCCAGCAATGAGTCGCGTGAGCGCCCGAGGCCACTGGTGAGGCGGCGCCACAGCACCACCCCCAGGGCCAGGCTCAGCGTCAGCACGAGGCCGCTGCTCAGCAGCGCGGCGTGGCGTTGCGAGCGCACGGCCTGCTCGGTGGCGGCCAGCGAGGCCTGCGTGAGCTCTTCGGTCGCGGCGCGCAGCAGCTGGGTTTGCGCCAGGTAGCGTGGGCTGTCGAAGAGCGCCCGCGCAGACTCGAAGGCGCCCGATTTCAGCGCCTCGGCCGCCGAGGCGTTCATGCGCGCTAGCAGCGCGGCCGTATCGGCGGTGCGCTCGCGGTAGCTGGCGGCCACGGCCTGCGGCGCCAGCAGGCTGGCGTGTTCGATGGCCAGCGCCAGCTCGGGCACCAGCTTCTCGAAACGTTCGACCCAGTGCAGCTCGCCGGTGATGGCCGCCATCTGCGCCGCCAGCGCCAGCTGCTGGTCTGCGACACGCACCTCACCCACCAGTTTGTGGGCCATGGCGTGGCGGTCGGCGGCGCTCTGCAGCGCCACCGACGACCACTGGTGCTGGCCCAGCAGCAGTGCCGCCAGCAAGGCAGCGCCGAGCAAGGCCACCGCCACGGCGCGGCGGGCCTGGCGCATGGTTTCTTCGACGATGGACACGGTGGGCAGCAGGCGCACCGGCGGGGGCGTGGGGGGATGCATCGGCGAAGGCGGGCCCCGGGGGCGGTTTGAGACAGCTCAAACCGGGTTGTCGGCCGATGCGGGCGCGGCTTGAGCCGCTGCTTGACGGTGCGCCGGTGCGGCGCCGGCCTCAGGCCGCCGCGGGTGGCCGCTGGGCTGACTTGGGCCGGAAAGCGGCGCAGACCTCGGCGTCGGTCTCGATGTATGGGCCGCCGATCAGATCCACGCAATACGGCACGGCCGCGAAGATGCCATGCACCGGCGGGTTGCGCGTGGGCAGGCCCTGCAGCGTCTCGGCAATGCTCTTGGGCTGGCCGGGCAGGTTGATGATCAGCGCCTGCCCGCGCACCACGGCCACCTGGCGCGAGAGGATGGCCGTGGGCACGAAGGCCAGGCTGATCTGGCGCATCTGCTCGCCGAACCCGGGCATCACCTTGTCGGCCACGGCCAGCGTGGCTTCAGGCGTCACGTCGCGCGGGGCCGGGCCGGTGCCGCCGGTGGTGAGCACGAGGTGGCAGTGCACCTCGTCCACCAACTCGCGCAGCGCGGCGCTGATGCCGGCCTGCTCGTCAGGGATGAGCCGCGTGTGCCACTCGATGGGATTCTTCACCGCGCGGCCCAGCCAGTCTTGCAGGGCCGGGATGCCCTTGTCTTCATAGACGCCGCTGGAGGCGCGGTCGCTGATGGAGACAACGCCGATGCGGACGGGATCAAAAACACTCATGGGCGGCAGGCGTCGTGCGTGAAGGGTGCCGGCCGGTTTCAGCCGGCCAGCATGGGCTTGATGAACTGGAAGAGCTCACGAAAGCTCTTGGGCTGGCGGTCTTCGGCCACCAAACCGGCCGCATCCTTGCGGGCCTGGCGCACCAGGCTGCGCAGCTGCTGCGTGTCGGTTTCCGGGTGTTCGTGCAGCCAGCGCGTCATGGCGTCGTCGCTGGCGATCAGCTCGGCGCGCCAGCGTTCGGCTTCGTGCAGCGCCAGCGCGTTTTCGGCCGTGCCCAGCGTGGCCGCGGCCACGGCTTGGCGCAGCGCGTCTTCGTCGGCGCCGCGCATCAGCTTGCCCACGTACTGCAGCTGCCGGCGCTTGCCTTCGTGGGCCGTGGTGCGGCGGTAGAGCTCGATGGCGTCGCGCAGCACCTCGGGCATCTCGATGGCCTTGAAGGCCTGCGGCGACAGCTCGGCCAGCGCCTTGCCGAGGTCTTGCAGCGCGTGCGATTGCTGCTTGAGCTGGGTCTTGCTCGGGCGATCGTCGGCGGCTTGTTCTTCGGCGTCGCCGTAGTGAACGTCGATGCCGCGGTGCGGGGCGGCGCGTCGTGCCATGGTGGGAGGCGCGGGCTCAAGGCCCGGGCGCGCGGGGATAGGGGGTCGGTATCATAAGTGTGGACTTGATGAGGCCCCACGCCGATGAGCAACGAACGCGCCGACACCGGCTTTGCCTACCGCCAGGAACAGTTCCAGCAGATCGTCGAAGACACGCTGGCGCTGGCCCAGAGCCTGGGGGCCAGCGACGCTGGCGCCGAGGTGTCCGAGGGTGTGGGCCTGAGCGTCAGCGTGCGCAAGGGCGAGATCGAGAACGTCGAGCGCAACCGCGACAAGAGCCTGGGCGTCAGCGTCTACCTGGGCCAGCGGCGGGGCAATGCCAGCACCAGCGACTTTTCCGCCGCGGCGCTGAAGCAGACCGTGCAGGCGGCCTACGACATCGCACGCTTCACCGCCGAAGACCCGGCGGCGGGCCTGCCCGATGCCGAAGACCTGGCCACGCCCGCTGAAGTGGCGCGTGACCTCGATCTCTTCCACCCTTGGGCCATCGACGCCGCCGCTGCGGCCGAGCTCGCTCGGCGTTGCGAAGACGCGGCGCTGAAGACGCACAAGCTCATCACCAACAGCGAAGGCGCGGGCGTCTCGGCGCAGCAGGCGCACTTCTGGGCTGGCAACTCGCGCGGTTTCCGCGGCGGCTACGCCAGTTCGCGCCACTACCTGTCGGTCTCGGCCATCGCCGGCCGTGGCAAGAACATGCAGCGTGACGGCTGGTACACCAGCATGCGCGACGCCGCCGACCTGGCCACGCCCGAAGCCGTGGGCCGCTACGCCGCGGAGCGCACGCTCTCGCGCCTGAAGTCGCGCAGCGTGGCCACGGCCGAAGTGCCGGTGCTCTTTGAAAGCACCGTGGCCGCCGGGCTGTTGGGGGCCTTCGTGCAGGCCATCTCGGGCGGGGCGCTGTACCGCAAGACCACCTTCCTCGTCGACAGCCTGGGCCAGCGTGTGCTGGCACCGCACATCCACATCCACGAGAACCCGCACGAGCTCAAGGGCAAGGGCAGCGCGCCCTTCGACGACGAGGGTGTGCGCACGCGTGCGCGCCAGGTGGTGAAGGCGGGCGTGGTGCAGGGCTATTTCCTCGGCAGCTACTCGGCGCGCAAGCTGGGCATGAAGACCACCGGGCACGCAGGCGGTTCGCAGAACCTGGCCATGACCAGCCGCCACACCCAGCCCGGCGACGACCTCGACGCCATGCTGCGCAAGCTGGGCCGCGGCCTCTTCGTCACCGAGCTGATGGGCCAGGGCGTGAACTACGTGACGGGCGACTATTCGCGCGGCGCCGCCGGCTTCTGGGTCGAGGGCGGCCGCATCGTGCACCCGGTGCACGAGGTCACCATCGCCGGCAACCTGAAGGGCATGTTCAAGGACATCGTGGCCATCGGCGCCGACGTGTACAACTCGGGCAGCAAATCGGTGGGCTCGGTGCTCGTCGGGCGCATGAAGATGGCCGGCGCCTGAGCCCGCCCGGCCCGCCGCGGCGGGCCGGTCTTTCCAGCGGGAAAACCCACCCGGGTGTCACCGGGGCCGCTCCTAGAATCCCGGCGCGTTGGGGAGCCCCCCGCCACCGAGTTCACAGGAGATCTGCATGGAACGTCGTTCCTTCGTTCAGGGCGCCGGCCTGGCTGGCGTCATTGCCGCCGGCACCGCGCCGGCCCTCGTGCACGCCCAGGCCAACCTGCGCTGGCGCCTGACCTCGGGCTTCCCGAAGTCGCTGGACACCATCTACGGCGCGGCCGAATCTTTCGCCCGCAAGGTGAAGGACATGACCGGCGGCAAGTTCGAGATCTCGGTGCACGCCGCCGGTGAACTGGTGCCCATGCCCGGCCTGGTGGACGCAGTGCAGAACGGCACCGTGGAGATGGGCCACACCGCGCCTTACTACTACTTCGGCAAGAACGACGCCTTCGCCTTGGGCTGCGCCGTGCCCTTCGGCCTGAACAGCCGCCAGATGACGGCCTGGATGTACGACGGCAACGGCCTGAAGCTGATGCGCGAGTTCTACAGCGGCTACGGCTTCACCAGCTTCCCGATGGGCAACACCGGCGCGCAGATGGGTGGCTGGTACCGCAAGGAGATCAAGACCGTCGCCGACATGAAGGGCCTGAAGTTCCGCGTCGGCGGCTTCGCCGGCAAGGTCACCTCACGCCTGGGCACGGTGTCGCAGAACATCGCCGGCGGCGAGATCTACCAGGCGTTGGAGAAGGGCACCATCGACGCTGCCGAGTGGGTGGGCCCGTACGACGACTTGAAGCTGGGCTTCAACAAGGTGGCGCCGATCTACCACTACCCCGGTTGGTGGGAAGGCGGTCCGCAGCTCGACCTGTACGTCAACCAGAAGGCCTTCGACAGCCTGAGCGGTGAGTACAAGGCCATCATCGAAAGCGCGGCGGCTTTTGCGCACACCGAGATGCAGGCCAAGTACGACGCGCGCAACCCGGCGGCGCTGAAGACCCTGGTGTCGAACAAGACGCGCCTGGTGGCCTTCCCCAAGCCGGTGCTGGATGCGGCCTACAAGGAAGCCATGGCGCTGTACAGCGAGGTCAGCGCCAGCAACCCCGTGTTCAAGAAGATCTACACCGACATGGCCGCCTTCCGCCGCGAAGCGAACCTGTGGTTCCGTTTCACCGAAGCGCGGTTCGACAGCTACATGCAGAGCGTGAAGCTCTAGGCCACCGGCTGCAGCCGCCAAAGAAAGAAGGCCCCGCGTGCGGGGCCTTCAGCTTTTTCCAGGTGCCTTTATCGGGCCGCGTCGGCGCTACTTCTTCGCGTCCTTCTTCATCGCGTCTTCCAGCGCCTTCATCGGGTCGTCTTCGGCGGGCTCGCTGGCCGCAGGCTCGGGCGCCGGCAGGCCTTCTTCGGCAGCGCTGGCAGCGCTGGCGGCGGGGTCGGCCGCCTCGGCTTCGGGCTCGGCCATGGGCTCGGGCAGGCCCATGGTCTCCAGCGCCTTGTCGGCGTCGATGGTCTCGGTCTTCTGCAGGCCGCCCGACACCAGCCCCGGGAAGGCGATGACGGCCGCCACCATGCACAGCTGCAGGATGATGAAGGCGATGCTGCCCTTGTAGATCTGCGCTGTGCTCACGGCCGGGATGGTCTGGCCCGTCACGCGGTCCTGGTAGTCCTTCTTGGCGGCCACGCTGCGCAGGTAGAAGAGCGCAAAGCCGAAGGGCGGCGTGAGAAAGCTCGTCTGCAGGTTCATCGCCAGGATGACGCCGAACCAGATCAGGTCGATGCCCATCTTGTCGGCCACCGGCGCCAGGATGGGCACGACGATGAAGGCGATCTCGAAGAAGTCGATGAACATGCCCAGCACGAAGACCAGCAGGTTCACCACCAGCAGGAAACCGAGCTCGCCGCCGGGCAGCTTGTCGAAGAGGTGCTCCACCCAGATGTGGCCGTCGGCCGCGTTGAAGGTGAAGCTGAAGACGGTGGAGCCGATCAGGATGAAGAGCACGAAGGTGGCCAGCTTGGCCGTGCTGTCCAGCGCCTGGCGCATCAGCTTCATCGTCAGCTGGCGGCGCCCAAACGCCATGATCAACGCGCCCACCGCGCCCATTGCGCCGCCCTCGGTGGGCGTGGCCACGCCGAGGAAGATGGTGCCCAGCACCAGGAAGATCAGCACCAGCGGCGGGATCAGCACGAAAGTCACCTGCTCGGCCAGCTTGGACAGCAGGCCGAAGCGCAGCACCCGGTTGGCCAGCGCCAGCAGCAGGGCCAGCAGCGAGGCCACGGTCATTGACAGGATGAAGACCTCGTCGCCGGGCGCGGGGGTGCTGCGTTCCGTCCAGCCGTTGATCAGCGGCTCGTGCACCTGCGACCAAGCGTAGCCGGCCACTGCGCACACCACCAGCAGCGCCAGCAGCGAGCGGTGGCCGCTGGCGCCGTTGCTCTCACGGTAGATGCGTGCTTCCACCGGCAGTGCCGGCACCCACTGCGGCTTGACCAGTGCCACGCCGGCGATGAACAGCAGGTACACGCCCACCAGCATCAGCCCGGGGATCAGCGCACCCGCATACATGTCGCCCACCGAACGGCCCAGCTGGTCGGCCAGCACGATGAGCACCAGCGAGGGCGGTATGGCCTGCGCCAGCGTGCCGCTGGCCGTGATGGTGCCGGTGGCGATGCTGCGGTTGTAGCCGTAGCGCAGCATGATGGGCAGCGAGATCAGGCCCATGCTGATGACGGCCGCGGCCACCACGCCGGTGGTGGCGGCCAGCAGCGCGCCCACCAGGATCACCGCCACCGCCAGCCCGCCGCGCAGCGGGCCGAAAACCTGGCCCACGGTCTCCAGCAGGTCTTCGGCCATGCCCGAGCGTTCGAGCACGATGCCCATCAGCGTGAAGAAGGGTATGGCCAGCAGCGTGTCGTTCTGCATGATGCCGAACACGCGCAGCGGCAAGGCCTGGAACATGTTCAGCGGGAACAGCCCCGCTTCCATGCCGATGAAGCCGAAGAGCAGGCCCGTGGCCGCCAGGCCGAAGGCCACCGGAATGCCGGTGAGCAGGAAGCAAAACAGCCCCGCGAACATCAGCGGGACGAAGTTCTGGGCGATGAAGGCAGCCATCTCAGCGGGCCTTCGGACTTGCGTTGACGGTGGCGGCCTGGGCTTTCTGGGCCAGGGCCTCGGCCAAGCGCTCTTCTTCGGTCTGCTCCTGCACCTCGCTCATCGGCTCGCTGCGGTGGCCGGTGAGGAAGGCCACGCGCTTGATCAGCTCAGAAGCGCACTGCAGCAGCAGCACTGTGAAGCCCGCGGGGATGAGCAGCAGCGCCGGCCAGCGGATCAGCCCGCCGGCGTTCTGGCTCATCTCGCCCGAAACCCAGGCGCGCTCGAACACCGGCCACGAGAGCTGGATGAGGATCAAGCACAGCGGCACCGTGAACAGCAGCATGCCGACGATGTCGATGACCGTGTTGGTGCGCTTGCTCAGCTTGCTGGCGATGAAGTCGATGCGCACGTGGGCGTTGCGCAGCCAGACATAACCCGAGCCCAGCAGGAAAACTGCCGAGAACAGATACCACTGGATCTCAAGGTAGGCGTTCGAGCCGACGTCGAAGGCCTTGCGCATCACGGCATTGCCGGCGCTGATGAGCACCGCGGCCAGCACCAGCCACATCACGAGCTTGCCCAGCAACTCGTTGCAAGCGTCGATACGGGCCGACAGTTTCAGCAACACACGCATCGGGTCTCCTCGGGGCGGGCTGCCGAGGCCGCGTTTATTGGCCCAGGGCCTGCATGTACAGGTTGGTCGAGCGTGCGCCCGAGCGGCAGAAGGCCAGCAGTGGCCGCGGCAACTCGGCCAGCAGCGCCGCCATGGCAGCGATCTGCTCGGGCGACTGGTAGCCCCCGTCCACCGGCAGGTGGCGGTATTCCAGGCCGGCGGCGTGGGCAGCGGTCTCGATGGCGGCGCTGGTGGGCTGGTCGGGGCCGTGCTCGAAATCAGGGCGGTTGTTCACCACGCTCTTGAAGCCCATCGCGGCGGCTTCGGCCATGGCCTCGGGCGTGAGTTGCGGGGCCACACAAACGTCGGCGGCGATCTGTCGAAGGGGCAGTTGGCTCATGAGGATTACTTTGCCAGAGCTTGTTTGACGGCGGCGGATACCGCACCCATGTCGGCCTTGCCGGCCAGGCGGGCCTTGGCCGCGCCCATCACCTTGCCCATGTCGCCAGGGCCGGCGGCACCGAGCTCGGCCACCAGGGCGGCGATCTCGGCCGCCACTTCGTCAGCAGACAGGCGCTGCGGCAGGTAGCCTTCCAGCACGGTCAGCTCGGCACTTTCCTTGGCCACCAGGTCTTCACGCCCGCCTTGCTGGAAGGCGGTGATGCTGTCCTTGCGCTGCTTGACCAGCTTGTCGACGATGGCCACCACGGCGGTGTCGTCGAGCACGATGCGCTCGTCCACCTCACGCTGCTTGCAGGCCGCCAGCAGCATGCGGATGGTGCCCAGGCGCTCGCTGTCCTTGGCGCGCATCGCGCTTTTCATGTCTTCGGTGATGCGGTCTTTGAGGCTCGACATGGCGGGCTCCGGAATGAAACAAGCCCGCAGCGGCGTCCCGCGCGGGCTTGCAGGTGTGCGCGGGTGAAGAGGCTCAGTAGAGCTTCTTCGGCAGCTGCATGCTGCGCACGCGCTTGAAGTGGCGCTTGACGGCCGCGGCCTTCTTGCGCTTGCGCTCGGCGGTGGGCTTTTCGTAGAACTCGCGGGCGCGCAGTTCGGTCAGCAGGCCGATCTTCTCGATGGTGCGCTTGAAACGGCGCAGGGCAACGTCGAACGGCTCGTTCTCTTTGACGCGGATGGTGGTCATGGGGTCAGGAATCCTGAAGTTTCGCGCTCGGTGTCTGCAAGGGCGGTCACGGGGGCCATGTTCCGGAACGGCCCCGACAGCGGCTGGTGCCTGAACCCGAGGGTTCTTGCCCAGACACTGAACGAAACCGCTTGCAGATCGACACGCAGGTTTGCCAGCAAAGCCGAAGATTATAGACCGGGAATGGCCGCCGTCGAACAGACCGGCGTTGCAGCGGCGGGCTGGGCCGGTGCCGGGCCCCGCGCCGGCCTGGCTCAGGCCGACATCGCCTGCGCGCCCATGCGCGCCTGCAGGGCGGCCACGGCCCCGGCCAGCAGCGCCGCCTGGCGCGCCAGCGGCGCCGGCGCCGGGCGCGACCCGCTGAGCACCTCTTGCACATAGACGGCGGTGCAGGCGGCGTCCGTGCTGCGCGGCAACACGGGCAACTCGGCCAGCACGCCCTCTTGCGCGGCGGCCGAAAGCTCGGGGCGGTGCACGCCACCCAGCCAGGTGTCGATGCGCGGCAGGCGCCGTGGGTCGGCCACCGGCTCACCTTCGGTGCCACGCAAGAGTTGGGCGTCGACGGCATGGCGCTGCGCCCAGGCGGCCATCAGCGCACCAAACTCGGGGTGGGTGTGGTTCACCACCCGCAGCGCAGGCGCGCCTTGCACGGGGTTGAGCATCTTGGCCACCGTGTGGCCCGGCCCGCGCAGGCCGATGAGGGCGCGCAAGGCCAGCAGGTTCTGCAGCGGCGGGCACAGCAGCGCAGTCGGCACGAAGGCGGGCTCGCGGCGCGCCCAGGCGTGTTCGATGTCCTGCACCTGTTGGGCCGGCGCCAGGCCGAGGTCGGCCAGGATAGTGGCGCTGCAGACCCGCTGGGCTTCGAGCAGCGGCCCGTGCACGAGCACATTCAGCCCTTCGCGAGCCAGCGACATCGCCAGCAGCGGCGTCAGGTTCGGCAGGCGCCGTGAGCCGTTGTAGGACGGCAGCAGCACCACCGGCCGCGTGCTCGGCACGGCGATGCAGCGCGCCTGCACGGCTTGCAGAAAGCCCGCCAGTTCGTCCAGTGTCTCGCCCTTCATGCGCATGGCCATCACGAAGGCCCCGCACTCGGCGGCGCTGGCGCGGCCGTCCAGCACCTCGCCCATCAGGGCTTCGGCCGCGGCCATGCCGAGATCGCGGGCGCCGGCCGCGCCGCGGCCGATGTCCTTGAGGTAAGGGGCGATGCTCATGAGGCTGTGGGCTGGGCGTGCAGGGGCACTGCGGATGCGCTGTGGCGGCGACGACAGAGGTGTGTTGGAAGTTCGCAAGTTCCGGGCCGCCGCCGTGCCAGGCGCTTCAGTCGAAGTAGGGAGTCGGTGGCGTCTGGCGCCCCCTGGCCGGCGGTGACTGGACCGTCAGCCCGGTGTTTACCCCGCATTTGTGGCGGTGCCGTCAACAAACTAGGGGCCAGAATGAGATCGGCGCTTGATCTGCACCGGAGCGCCCACCAAGATAGGGCACGGGTCGCAGATTGGTGCAGCGACCGGCCCGTACTTCGAGGGTCGAGAACCTTTCTGCCATGACCACGATGCTTGACGCGCCAGCCGCGGCTTTCAACGCCCACACCGAGCTGCCCCCGGTGCTGGCGGCTTTGCTGCCCTGGGTCTTGCATCGCGACGGTGATCTGCTCGCCGTCAAAGACCTGCGCAGTGGCCTGTGGGTGCATGCCAACGAGGCCATGGCCACCACGCTGGGGCTGCCCTTGCCGGAGTTGTTGGGCCGGCCCGATGCGGAGCTTTTTGAGTCTGGCGTGGCGACGGTGCTGCGCGCGGCCGAACAAACCGCTTTGGCCCATGGCGAGCCGCTGACGAGCGAGCACCGTTTCGAGATCCAAGGTCAGCGGCGCGAGTTTTCGGTGTTGCGCTGGGTGAGCCCGCTGCGGGCAGATGGCCAGCGCTGGCTGTGCAGTGTCTGGCACGACCTGGCCAGCGCGCGCCAGCGTGACGCTCAGTTGCGGGTGGCGCTGGAGCAGATCGAACAACAGCAACGCGCCAACGAGCTGCTGCAGCGTGAACTTGCCGACCAGGCCCTGCGGGACCCGGCCTCCGGGCTGTACCGCCGCGCGCACTTCGACGACCAGTTGCGTCGCGAGGTCGACCTGTCCACGCGCGAGCACCGTGAGTTCGCCATCGTCTTTCTGGACATCGATCCGCCCACTGCGCAGGCGCGGGCTTTGGGTGCGCCGGGCCGTCAGCGGGTGTTCGAGGCCATCGGCCGTCTGCTGCGCGGTGGCACTCGCGCCATGGACGCTTCCTGCGTCTACGACGAAGGCCGTTTCGCCGTGCTGCTGTCGGGCGTGGGCCTGGCCACGGCGCATGCGCGCATGGAGGGCCTGCGCCGAAAGTGCGCGGCGCAGATCGTGGTCCACGAAGGCCAGGACCTGGGCTTCACCGTGTCCATGGGGGTGGCCAGCTTTCCGCACACCGCACAGGGCCAGGACGAACTGGTCGCTGCTTGCGAAGCGGCCCTGGCCGAAGCCCGCCGCCGCGGCGGCAACCATGTGACGCTGGCGGCGATCCGTTTCGAAGGCCCTTGATGCCAGGCGCAGCGGGTCTTCTGGCCTGCCGCGCGCGCCTTCAGCCCGTCAGACCGCGGTGCAGCATGCTCAGCGCCAGCGTCATCAGCAGCACCGCGAACAAGCGCTTGAGCACCTTCACATTGATGCGCTGCGCCACGCGTGCGCCCAGCGGCGCCACGGCCATGCTGGCCGCCGCCACGATGGCCAGTGCCGGCAGGTAGAGATAGCCCATGGCGCCGGGCAGGGCCGGCGGCAGGTGCCAGCCGCTGATGACATAACCCGCCGTGCTGGCCGCTGCGATCGGAAACCCCAGCGCCGCGCTGGTGCCCACGGCATGCCGCGGCGGCACGTTGCACCACGTCATGAAGGGCACCGAGAGGAAAGCACCGCCGGCGCCCAGCAGGCCGGAGATGAAGCCTATGCCCGTGCCCACGCCGGCCTGCCCCCAGGCGCCGGGCAATTCGCGGCCAGGGCTGGGCTTGCGGTCCAGCGCCATCTGCACGGCGGTGTAGCCGATGAAGGCCGCGAAGAGCAGCGCCAAGCCCTGGCCCTTGAGCACGGCAAACGCCCCAGCGCCCGCCAGCAGCCCGCCCAGCACGATGCCCGGCGCCATGCGCCGTGCGATGGGCCAGCGCACGGCGCCCAGCCGGTGGTGGGCGCGCACGCTGGACAGCGAGGTGAAGAGGATGGTGGCCATCGAGGTGGCGATGGCCATCTTCACCGCCAGCCCGCTGTCGACACCCCGTTGCGTGAGCAGCCAGGTCATCACCGGCACCATCAGCATGCCGCCGCCGATGCCCAGCAGCCCGGCCAGGAAACCCGCGAAGGTGCCCAGGGCCAGCAACTCGGCCACCAGCGTGAAGCCGAGGTCCATTCAGGCGTCGAGCAGGGCCAGCACCGCCTGCCATTCGGCGGGCGTCACGGGGGTGATGGACAGCCGGTTGCCGCGTTGCAGCACCTGCATCGTGGCCAGGGCCGGCGCCGCCCGCATCTCGGCCAGCGTCAGCAGGCGCGTCTTGCGCAGCAGCTTCACGTCGCGCAACAGCCAGCGCGGCGCTTCGCGTGATGACTTGGGGTCGAAGTAGGGGCTGGCGGGGTCGAACTGTGTCGGGTCGGGCTGCACCTCGCCCACCACCTCGGCCAGGCCGGCGATGCCCGGTTGCGGGCAGGACGAGTGGTAGAAAAGCACGCCGTCACCGTGCTGCATGGCATCGCGCATGAAGTTGCGCGCCTGGTAGTTGCGCACACCGGTCCAGGGCAGGGTCTGGCGTGGCGCCTGCGCGAGGTGCTCTATCGAGGCCTCGTCGGGCTCGCTCTTCATCAGCCAGTAGCTGGGCATCGGGCTGAACGGCAGGGCGGTGAGCAGGCGGGAGGGGTGGGGTGTCCGCCGTGAAAGGTGTGAACCCGGGTGCCTGAACCAAAGGGGGAGTTCAGGTGGGCGAGGTCAGCCATGCATTGGGTTCATCTGACGCGAGACGATCACGCCTGCGTGGCGATGTTCCAAGCCCTTGGTCATAGACCATCGGCTCAAGGACATGAAAGGCTCACACATCCACGACGGACGAATTCATTCTAGACCTCGGCCCCGCCGCACGTGCAGCGCAGGGCCGCGCCGGAACTCACAGAAGCTGGCCGTCTTCGCCCAGGGCTGCGTCGACGCGGCGCATCAGTGCCGCCAACTCGTCGCCGCCGTCGTGTTCGCTCATCGCCGCGGGCGCAGCCGGCGGCTGCGGGGCGGTCTGCCGCTCAGCCAGCTGGTAGGCCAGGTTCAGCGCCGCCAGCACGGCAATGCGCTCGCGCGCCTTGACCTTGCCGGAATCGCGGATCGAACTCATTTCGCGGTCGACCGCAGCCACGGCCGCCTGCAGCAGGGCCTCACCGCCTTCGGGGCAGCCCAGCATGTAGACCTGGCCGAGGATGGAAACTTCGAGCTGCTTCATGCGCCGGCCTCAGGCTCGCGGGCAGGGGCCGCGGCGGGTTCGGCGGGGATGCGTTCAAGCAGCGCGTCGATGCGCCCGCGCGCAGCAGCCAAACGTGAACGCAGGCTGTCGCGTTCGGCCGTGACTGCGGAGAGCTGTTGCTCGATCAAGGCGCTGGTGCGCTTGAGTTCCTGGTGCCGCAGCACCAGGCGGTCGACACGTTCGGCAAGGTCTTCCAGCTTGGCCATCTCAAGGCTTCCCCTCGGCGGGCATTGTAGGAGCGGGCAGGCGGCGCCCGTAGTCGCAAACGGTGCGCACGGTGCACGCATCGCAGCGCGGCGCGCGCGCCGTGCACACGTAGCGGCCGTGCAGGATGAGCCAGTGGTGGGCGTCCACCAGGTAGGCCTTGGGCACGCGGCGCATCAGCTCGTCTTCAACGCCGCGCACGCTCTCGCTGCGCGCCAGCCCCGCGCGGCGGCTGACGCGATAGACGTGCGTGTCCACGGCCATCGTGGGCTCGCCGAAGGCGACGTTCAGCACAACGTTGGCCGTCTTGCGGCCCACGCCGGGCAGGGCTTCCAGCGCATCGCGCGAGCGCGGCACCTCGCCGCCGTGCTGCTGGATCAGGATCTCGCAGGTGGCGACCAGGTTCTTGGCCTTGTTGCGGAAGAGGCCGATGGTGCGGATGAGCTCGGTGACCCGCTCGACCCCGAGTGCCACCATCTGCTGCGGCGTGGGCGCCAGCGCAAACAGGCGCTTGGTGGCCTTGTTGACGCCCACGTCGGTGGCCTGGGCCGACAGCAGCACCGCGGCCAGCAGTTCGAAGACGTTGGTGTATTCGAGTTCGGTTTGCGGCCGCGGGTTGGCGGCGGCCAGCGTGGCGAAGAAAGTCTCGGCGGCTTCAGGCTTCATCGGTGGGAGCTGTGGGCGTGGCGGCGGCAGCCTGGCGCTTTTCGGCGGCGCGGCGCAAGGCGGCTTCGATGACGACACGTTTGGCATCCAGCGCGGCGGGCTCGGTGAGCTTGCTGTGCGCGGCCAGGTCGGCCAGCTTGATGCGGGCCTCGGCGGCCAGGCGTTCGTCGTTCTCGCGTTCTTCGAGGTGCAAGCGCTGCTGGCGGAACTCGTACCGTTCACGCGCTTCGTCGGCCTGCGGCTGGCTCCAGGCCTGCCAGCCTGTGAGCGCACCGCTCACAGGCACCAGCGAGATGCAATCGACCGGGCACGCCGGGAGGCAGAGTTCGCAGCCCGTGCATTGCGTGTCGATCACGGTGTGCATGAGCTTCGAAGCGCCGACGATGCAGTCCACCGGGCAGGCCTTGATGCACAGCGTGCAGCCGATGCACCAGGCCTCGTCGATGACGGCCAGCAAGCGCGGGCTTTCGGTGCCATGGGCGGCATCCAGCGGCAAGGCAGGCCCGCCCGTGATCTGCGCCAAGCGCGAAATGCCTTCTGCGCCGCCCGGCGGGCACCGGTTCAGCGGTGCTGCGCCGGTGGCGATGGCCACCGCGTAACTGCGGCAATCGGGGTAGCCGCAACGTGTGCATTGCGTCTGCGGCAGCGCCGCGTTCAGACGCTCTGCCAACGCCGCTGTGACGGCGGTTGGGGGGCAGGCTTCGGTAGCGGGGAGCAGCACCCCGCCATTATCCGTTGCGGTCTATCGGCTGCGCTTGCTGCGCGGCAGGCGCGTGACCTTGCCGCTGTCGGTGCCGGTGGCTGCCGCTTCGGCCTGCTGGGCCTGGGCCTGGTCGAAGCGGGTGATGAAGCGCCGCACCTCGGGGTAGACCTTTTCGCGCCAACGGCGGCCCGAGAAGATGCCGTAGTGGCCGGCGCCGACCGCGTCGTAGTGGAACTTGCGCGAGGTGGGCACACCCGTGCACAGGTCGTGCGCGGCGCGCGTCTGGCCGGCACCGGAGATGTCGTCCAGCTCACCTTCGATGGTCAGCAGCGCGGTGCTGCCGATGTCCTGCGGCCGCACCAGTTCACCGCGCACCTGCCAGGTGCCGTGGACCAGCGCGAAGTCCTGGAAGACGGTCTTGATGGTGTCGAGGTAGTACTCGGCCGGCATGTCGAGCACGGCGTTGTACTCGTCGTAGAACTGGCGGTGGCTCTCGGCGCTGTCGTCGTCGCCCTTGATGAGGTCGGCGAAGTAGTCGTAGTGGCTGCTGAGGTGGCGGTCGGGGTTCATTGCCACGAAGCCGGTGTGCTGCAGGAAGCCGGGGTAGACCGCACGGCCCGCGCCCGGGAAGTTCTGCGGCACGCGGAAGATCACGTTGTTCTCGAACCAGCTGTGGCTCTTGTTCATCGCCAGGTTGTTGACGGCGGTGGGGCTCTTGCGGGCGTCGATGGGGCCGCCCATCATCGTCATGCTCAGCGGCGTGGTTTCGCCGCGGCTGGCCATCAGCGACACCGCCGCCAGCACGGGCACCGTGGGTTGGCACACCGAGATCACATGCACGTCGGGGCCCACCAGACGGATGAATTCCTGCACGTACTCGATGTAGTCGTCGAGATGGAAGGCGCCGTTGGCCAGCGGCACCATGCGCGCGTCGGTCCAGTCGGTGATGTAAACCTTGTGGTCTTGCAGCAGGCTCTTGACGGTGTCGCGCAGCAGCGTGGAGTGGTGGCCCGACAGCGGTGCCACCACCAGCACCTTGGGCTGCGCCTTGATCGCTTCCAGCGCCTTCAGGTCATCGGTGAAGCGCTTGAAGCGCAGCAGGCGGCAGAAGGGCTTGTGCAGCGCCACCTGTTCCTGGATGGCCACTTCGGCGCCCCCGGCAGTGACGCTGGTGATGCCGAAGGGCGGCTTTTCGTATTCCTTGGCCAGGCGGTGCAGCAGATCGAAACCGGCCGAGATGCGTTGCGACAGCGGCATCTGCGCAAACGGCGACAGCGGGTGGTCGTAGAGCTTGGCCGATGCGCTGGCAAATTCGGCAAAGGGCGCCATCAAGGCGCGCTGGCTCTCGTAGATCTGGTAAAGCATCAATCCGCTCCAATGCGCTGACCGGCCCGCAGAACCTGGCGCAGGGTGCGCCAGGCAGGCAGTGGACCGAATGTAACGTCAAACCCGCTGCTTATGTTGCAGTGCAGCAATCTATTGACGTCCACCGCATCTTGCCGCTGGCCGGCGGCCTTCAAAGCCCGGAAAACACGTAGGAGTGCGGCTTTCCGGTGTGCACCCTGTCGCCAGGGTGACAGCGGGCGGCCTACGGTGCGCAGGCCGCCCCGGGCGGGTGTTCAGCCCGCCATCACCTTCGCCAGCGCCGCGGCCACCGGGCCGAGGTTGCGGCTGTTCAGCGCGGCCACGCAGATGCGGCCCGAATCGACGCCGTAGACACCGAACTCGCTGCGCAGGCGCTGCATTTGCGCTTGGCCCAGGCCCGAGTAGCTGAACATGCCCATCTGCGTGGTGATGTAGCTCAGGTCGCCCTGCACGCCGGCGGCCTGCAGCTGCTGCACCAGCGCCACGCGCATGGCCTTGATGCGTTCGCGCATGCCGGCCAGTTCTTCTTCCCACATCGCGCGCAGCGCGGGCGTGGTCAGCACGGTGGCCACCACCTGGGCGCCGAAAGTCGGCGGGTTGCTGTAGTTCGTGCGGATGACGATCTTCAGCTGCGAGAGCACACGCGCGCACTCGTCTTTGCTGCCGCACACCACGCTGAGCGCGCCCACGCGCTCGCCGTAGAGCGAGAAGCTCTTGCTGAAGGACGTGCTGACGAAAAACTGCTGCCCCGTGGCCAGGAAACACTGCACCGCCGCGCCGTCTTCGGCGATGCCCTTGCCGAAGCCCTGGTAGGCCATGTCCAGGAAGGGCACGAGGCCGCGTTCGGCGCAGGCAGCGGCGATCTGCTGCCACTGCGCCGGGCTGAGGTCGCAGCCGGTGGGGTTGTGGCAGCAGGCGTGCAGCACCACCACGGTGCCGGCGGCGGCGGCCTGCAGCTTGGCGACCAGCGCGCCGAAGCGGATGCCGCGCGTGGCCGCGTCGTAGTAGGGGTAGGTGTCCACCGGGAAGCCGGCGTTGGTGAAGAGCGCGCGGTGGTTTTCCCAGCTCGGGTCGCTGATCAGCACCGTGGCCTCGGGGCGCAGGCGCTTCAGAAAATCGGCGCCCACCTTCAGGCCGCCGGTGCCGCCCAGGGCCTGCACGGTGGCCACGCGGCCGCTGCTGACGGCTTCGCTCTCGGCGCCGAAGACCAGGCCCTGCACGGCCTTGTCATACGCCGCGATGCCGTCGATGGGCAGGTAGCCCTTGGCCTTGGGGCTTTCCAGCAGCTGCTGCTCGGCGGTGGCCACGCAGCGCAACACCGGCAGCTTGCCAGCGTCGTCGAAATACACGCCCACGCCCAGGTTCACCTTGGCGGGGTTGGGGTCGGCGTTGAACTGCTCGTTCAGACCCAGGATGGGGTCGCGGGGCGCCATCTCGACGGCGGCGAAGAGCGATGCGGACATGGGCAGTCTTTCAGGAGACAAAGGGCGGGCGGAGGCTTGAGCAGGCCGGCGCGGGCTGCGCTACGCTCAAGGGTTGCCCGCCGCGGGAAGACCCCCATGGCGAGCCCGTGAATTCTACGTGCCGCACCCGAGGGATCTGCCATGACCGCCACTGTTGCCAACGCCGCCCACGCTGCAGCCACCGGCCCCAGCGACGCCACGCAAGAGCCGACCGGCGAGTTCATCAGCTTCCCCGATTCGCCCTTCCAGCTGCTGCAGCAGTTCGCGCCCGCTGGCGACCAGCCCGCCGCCATCGCGCAGCTGGTCGAAGGCATCCAGGACGGCCTGAGCTACCAGACGCTGCTCGGCGTCACCGGCTCGGGCAAGACCTTCACCATGGCCAACGTCATCGCACGCATGGGCCGGCCGGCCATCGTCTTCGCGCCCAACAAGACGCTGGCGGCGCAGCTGTACAGCGAGTTCCGCGACTTCTTTCCGAAGAACGCCGTCGAGTACTTCGTCAGCTACTACGACTACTACCAGCCCGAGGCCTACGTGCCGCAGCGCGACCTGTTCATCGAGAAGGACAGCGCGATCAACGAGCACATCGAACAGATGCGCCTGAGCGCCACGAAAAGCTTGCTGGAGCGGCGCGACGTGATCATCGTGGCCAGCGTCAGCGCCATCTACGGCATCGGCAACCCGGCCGATTACCACCAGATGGTGATGACGTTGCGGGTCGGCGACAAGATGAGCCAGCGTGACGTGATCCAGCAGCTGATCCGCATGCAGTACAAGCGCAACGAGGTGGATTTCAGCCGCGGCGCTTTCCGCGTGCGCGGCGACACCATCGATGTCTTCCCGGCCGAGCACAGCGAACTGGCGCTGCGCATCGAGCTCTTCGACGACGAGGTCGAAACCCTGCAGCTGCTGGACCCGCTGACCGGCCGCGTGCGCCAGAAGATTCCGCGATTCACGGTCTACCCGAGCAGCCATTACGTGACGCCGCGCGAGCGCGTGGTGGACGCCATCGCCACCATCAAGGACGAGCTGCGCAGCCGCCTCGACGAGCTGGTGAAGAGCGGCAAGCTGGTGGAAGCGCAACGCCTGGAGCAGCGCACGCGTTTCGACCTCGAGATGCTGCAGGAGGTGGGCCACTGCAAGGGCATCGAGAACTACACGCGGCACCTCAGCGGCGCAAACCCCGGCGACCCGCCGCCCACGCTGATCGATTACCTGGCCCGCGATGCGCTGATGTTCCTGGACGAGAGCCACGTGCTCATCGGCCAGTTCGGCGGCATGTACAACGGCGACCGCGCGCGCAAGACCACGCTGGTGGAGTACGGCTTCCGCCTGCCCAGCGCGCTGGACAACCGGCCGCTGAAGTTCGAGGAGTTCGAGGGC
Source organism: uncultured beta proteobacterium (assembly GCA_963788035.1). Taxonomy (GTDB): domain Bacteria; phylum Pseudomonadota; class Gammaproteobacteria; order Burkholderiales; family Burkholderiaceae_C; genus Rubrivivax. The sequence goes on along the minus strand of CAWBFC010000006.1, from coordinate 901,044 downwards.
AAGATGCGCCAGAGCATCTTCGTCAGCGCCACGCCGGGCAACTGGGAGAAGGCGCACACCGGCGCCGTGGTGGAGCAGGTGGTGCGCCCCACGGGCCTGGTCGACCCCGAGGTGGAAGTGCGGCCCGCCGGCACGCAGGTGGACGACGTGCTGCAGGAGATCCGCGAGCGCGTGAAGATCAACGAGCGTGTGCTCGTCACCACGCTCACCAAGCGCATGGCCGAGCAGCTCACCGAATACCTGTCGGACAACGGCGTGAAGGTGCGTTACCTGCACAGCGATGTCGACACCGTGGAGCGCGTGGAGATCCTGCGCGACCTGCGCCTGGGAATGTTCGATGTGCTGGTGGGCATCAACCTGCTGCGCGAGGGCCTCGATCTGCCCGAGGTGAGCTTGGTGGCCATCCTGGATGCCGACAAGGAGGGTTTCCTGCGTGCCGAGCGCAGCCTCATCCAGACCATCGGCCGCGCGGCGCGCAACCTCAACGGCCGCGCCATCCTTTATGCCGACAAGATGACCGACAGCATGAAGGCGGCCATTGGCGAGACCGAACGCCGGCGCACCAAGCAGATCGCGCACAACCTGGCCATGGGCATCACGCCCAAGGGGGTGATGACGCGCATCCGCGACATGATCGACGGCGCGGTCTCTGACAAGAGCGCCAAGGACGATCTGAAGGCCGCGCAGGCGGCCGCCGAGGTCGAGGGCATGAGCGAAAAGGACCTCGGCAAGCGCATCAAACTGCTTGAAAAGCAGATGCTGGAGCACGCGCGCAACCTGGAGTTTGAAAAGGCGGCGCGTGTGCGCGACCAGTTGGCGCTGTTGCGTGAACAGGCCTTCGGCGGCAGCGGCCACGACGTGGTGCCGCTGATCCCGGCCGCCCACCTGAAAGGGGCGGCGTGATGCTGGGGCGCTTGAAGGGCTGGTTGCAGGGCGGCCCCGCCGCGGCCACGGTCGATCTGGCGCAGGGCGCGGAATTGCGGATCTTGATGGTCTGCACCGGCAACATCTGCCGTTCGCCCACGGCCGAAGGCGTGCTCCGCGCGCGCCTGGCCCGCGCCGGGCTGGGCGCGCGCGTGGGCGTCGATTCAGCGGGCACCCAGGGTTATCACACCGGCGAGGCACCCGATCCACGCGCCGTGAAGGCCGCCGCTGCGCGCGGCTACGACCTCAGCAGCCTGCGCGCCCGGCCCGTGCAGCCGGCCGACTTCCAGCGCTTCCATTGGTTGATGGCGATGGATGAAGACCACCTCGCCTGGCTGCGCCGCAAGGCGCCGCCGGGGTGCAGCGCGCGCATCGAGCTGCTGATGCCGCACGCCCGCCGCCACGCCGGCGTGGCCGAGGTGCCCGACCCCTACTACGGCGCCCTGGCGGGCTTCGAGCGTGTGCTCGATTTGGTGGAAGACGCCTGCGACGGGCTCGCGCACCGCGTTCAAGACCACCTCGGGCGCGGGGCCGGGGGCGATGCCTGACTGAAAGAGTCAGGTTCGGCTAAACTTGAGCAAATCAGTCGGACACCGAGCCTGCGGCCAGGACGGTGCCCGCGAGGCGCCGAGGCCCAGCCCCGCGCACCTGCCGACAGACACCGCAGCCTTGGCGCCCTGTGCGCCTGGAGAACCCCGATGCGACTCACCACCAAAGGCCGTTTTGCCGTCACCGCCATGATCGACCTGGCCCTGCGCTCCAACGCCGGCCCGGTGGCCCTGGCCGCGATCAGCCAGCGCCAGCAGATTTCCTTGTCTTACCTGGAGCAGCTCTTCGGCAAGCTGCGCCGCCACGAACTGGTGGAAAGCACGCGCGGCCCCGGTGGCGGCTACTCGCTGGGCCGTGCGGCCGGCGAGATCACCGTGGCCGACATCATCGTGGCCGTGGACGAGCCCATCGACGCCACCGGCTGCGCCGGCAAGGAAGGCTGCATGGGCGAAGACAGCGGCAAGTGCATGACGCACGACCTCTGGGCCAGCCTGAACACCAAGATGATCGAGTACCTCGATTCCATCTCGCTGCAGAAGCTGGTGGATGAGCAACTGGCCAAGGGCGTCTCCATCGACGCCGCGCCCATCAAGCGCGCGATCAGCAGCGTGCCGGTGGTCAAGCCGATCAAGGTGACGGCACCGAATTCGGTGTTTGCCCTCGGTAACGCGTTCACGAAGTGAGCGCGTTACCGACGCCATCAGCCTGTAACGCGTTCACGAAGTGAGCGCGTTGCCGACGCCAGCAGCCTGCAACGTGTTCAGCAAGTAACCCCAGCGACGAGCCCCCGCGATGACCCCGCACTTCCCGATCTACCTCGATTACGGCGCTACCACCCCCTGCGACCCGCGCGTCGTCGACGCCATGATTCCCTGGCTGCGTGAGCACTTCGGCAACCCCGCCAGCCGCAGCCACGCCTGGGGCTGGGAGGCCGAGGCCGCCGTCGAAAAAGCGCGCGGCCAGGTCGCCAGCCTGATCAACGCCGACCCGCGCGAGATCGTCTGGACCAGCGGTGCCACCGAGTCCATCAACCTCGCCATCAAGGGTGCGGCGAACTTCTACGCCAGCCGTGGCAAGCACCTCGTCACGCTGAAGACCGAGCACAAGGCCACGCTGGACACCATGCGCGAGCTGGAGCGCCAAGGTTTCGAGGTCACCTACCTCGACGTGCAAGAGAACGGCCTGCTCGACCTCGACAAGTTCAAGGACACGCTGCGCAAGGACACCATCCTCGTCTCGGTGCTGATGGTGAACAACGAGATCGGCGTCATCCAGGACATCCCCGCCATCGGCGCGATGTGCCGTGAGCGCGGCATCGTGTTTCACGTCGATGGCGCCCAGGCCACGGGCAAGGTGGCCATCGACATGAGCGCGCTGCCCGTTGACCTGTTCAGCATGTCGGCGCACAAGACCTACGGGCCCAAGGGCCAGGGCGCGCTGTACGTGCGCCGCAAGCCTCGGGTGCGCCTGGAGGCGCAGATGCACGGCGGTGGCCACGAGCGCGGCATGCGCAGTGGCACGCTGCCCACGCACCAGATCGTGGGCATGGGCGAGGCCTTCGCCATCGCGCAGGCCGAGATGCCCGCCGAGCTGGAGCGCATCCGCGGCCTGCAGCAGCGACTGCTGGACGGCATCAGCACCATCGAGCAGGTCTTCATCAACGGCGACCTCGAGCGCCGCGTGCCGCACAACCTGAACGCGAGCTTCAACTTCGTGGAAGGCGAGAGCCTGATCATGGGCGTGAAGGGCATCGCGGTCAGCTCGGGCAGCGCCTGCACCAGCGCCAGCCTGGAGCCCAGCTACGTGCTGCGCGCCCTGGGCCGCAGCGATGAACTCGCGCACAGCAGCCTGCGCATGACCATCGGCCGTTTCACCACGGCCGAAGAGATCGATTACGCCGTCAGCACGCTGCAGGCCAACGTGGGCAAGCTGCGCGACCTCTCGCCCCTGTGGGAGATGTTCAAGGACGGCGTCGACCTCAGCACCATCCAGTGGGCAGCTCACTGAGCCGAGCCCGCAGAACTACAAGGAGCACACACCATGGCCTACAGCGAAAAAGTCGTTGAGCACTACGAGAACCCCCGCAACGTCGGCAGCTTCGACAAGGGCGACGACACGGTCGGCACCGGCATGGTCGGCGCACCGGCCTGCGGCGACGTGATGAAGCTGCAGATCAAGGTCAACCCCGAGACGGGCCTGATCGAGGACGCGCGCTTCAAGACCTACGGCTGTGGCTCGGCCATCGCTTCCAGCTCGCTGGTCACCGAATGGGTGAAGGGCAAGACGCTGGACGAGGCCGTGGCCATCAAGAACACGCAGATCGCCGAAGAGCTGGCGCTGCCGCCGGTGAAGATCCACTGCAGCATCCTGGCCGAAGACGCCATCAAGGCCGCCGTGGACGACTACAAGTCCAGACATGAGGCCCCCAAGCTCCCTCCGGTCGCTACCCCCCAGGGGGGCGCTCGCAGCGGCCCGGCAGAGCCGGTTCCGCGCGAGGGCTTGGTGAGCTGAATCAGCATGGCAGTCACCCTGACCGAAGCCGCAGCGCGGCACGTCACACGCTACCTGGGCCGGCGAGGCAAGGGCGTGGGCGTGCGCTTGGGCGTGAAGACCACGGGCTGCTCGGGCTTGGCCTACAAGCTCGAGTACGCCGACGACGTGGCGCCTGAAGACGTGATCTTCGAAGACCACGGCGTGAAGGTGCTGATCGACCCGAAGAGCCTGCCTTACCTCGATGGCACCGAACTCGACTTCGTGCGCGAGGGCCTGAACGAAGGCTTCAAGTTCTACAACCCGCGCGAAAAAGACCGCTGCGGCTGCGGCGAGTCCTTCCGGGTCTAGGCCTTCTCGATCTTCAGGCACCGGGCGCGGCCGACCAGCCGCGCCTTGCCGTTTCATGCGAGCCATGCACCTCAGCGACGACGATTTCACGCTCTTCGGCCTGCCGCCGCGGCAGGCCCTGGAGCGTGCCGCGCTGGACGAACGCCGCCGTGAGCTGCAGGCCCAGGTTCACCCCGACCGTTTTGCCCACGAAGGCGCCGCCGCGCAGCGCCTGGCCATGCAGTGGGCCGTGCGTGTGAACGAGGCGCACGCACGCCTGAAAGACCCGCTGAGCCGCGCTGCCTACTTGTGCGAGCTGCGCGGCGTGGCCATCGATGCCGAGCGCAACACCGCGATGCCGGGCGTCTTCCTGATGCAGCAGATGGCCTGGCGCGAGGCGCTGGACGATGCCGCCGACGCGCCCGCCGTGGAGCGCCTGGACGCCGAAGTGGCCGCACAGCAGAAGCGTGACCTCGAAGCCCTGGCCGTGCTGCTGGACGAGAAGAACGACACCCCAGCCGCCGCGGCGCAGGTGCGTGCACTGATGTTCGTGGCGCGCTTCCGGCAAGACATCGCCCGCCGCCTCGACACCCTGGACCCGACCCGCTGAGCGCCCGGCGCGCAGCCCGACGAGAAGCCTGACAAGAAGAACACCGATGGCCCTGCTACAGATCTCCGAACCCGGCCAGGCGCCGGACCCGCACCAGCGCCGCATCGCCGTGGGCATCGACCTCGGCACCACGCACTCGCTCGTGGCCGCGGTGCGCCATGGCGTGGCCGAGTGCCTGCCCGATGCGCAGGGCCGGCTGCTGCTGCCCTCGGCCGTGCGCTACCTGCCAGGTGGCCGGCGGCAGATCGGCGCTGAGGCGTTGGCCGCGCAGGCCGAAGACCCGGAAAACACGCTCGTCTCCGTCAAGCGTTTCATGGGCCGCAAGCTGGCCGACGTGGCCGGCACCGAGAAGCTGCCCTACCGCTTCGTCGATGGCGCCGGCATGCTGGCCATCGCCACGCGCGAGGGCGAGAAGTCGCCGGTGGAAGTCAGCGCCGAGATCCTGGCCTCACTGCGCCAGCGCGCTGAAGACACTTTCGATACCGACGAGATCTTTGGCGCCGTCATCACCGTGCCGGCCTACTTCGACGACGCGCAGCGCCAGGCCACGAAAGACGCCGCGCAACTCGCCGGCCTGAACGTGCTGCGCCTGATCAGCGAGCCCACGGCCGCGGCCGTGGCCTACGGTCTGGACAACGCCAGCGAGGGCCTTTACGCCGTCTACGACCTGGGCGGCGGCACCTTCGACATCAGCCTGCTGCGCCTGACGCGCGGCGTTTTTGAGGTGGTTGCTACGGGCGGCGATGCCGCTCTGGGCGGTGACGACATCGACCACGCGCTGGCTGACTGGGCCCTGGCCCAGGCCGGCGTGCGCGCCCTGAGTCCGCACGACAAACGTGCTGCGCTGGTGGCCGCACGGGCCGCCAAGGAAGCACTGAGCAGCAGCGACAGCACGCCCTGGCGCGCTGAGCTGGCCGGCGGCACCGCCGAAGTGGCCGTGAGCCGCGCACAGCTGGAAACGCTGGCGCGCCCGTTGATCGACCGCACCCTGGCCGCCGTGCGCAAGGTGCTGCGTGACGCCCAGGTGGCGCGCGACGAGGTGCAGGGCGTGGTGATGGTCGGTGGCAGCACGCGCATGCCCGCCGTGCGCGCCGCCGTCGGCGAGCTCTTCGGTCGCGAAGTGCTGACCAACGTGAACCCCGACGAGGTGGTGGCCATCGGCGCCGCCATCCAGGCCAACGCGCTGGCGGGCAACGCACAAGACGGCGAATTGCTGCTGCTCGACGTCATCGCGCTCAGCCTGGGGCTGGAGACCATGGGCGGCCTGGTCGAGCGCGTGATCGAGCGCAACTCCACCATTCCCGTGGCCAAGGCGCAGGAGTTCACCACCTACAAAGACGGCCAGACCGCGATGGCCATCCACGTGCTGCAGGGCGAACGTGATCTGGTGAGCGAGTGCCGCAGCCTGGCGCGCTTCGAGCTGCGCGGCATTCCGCCCATGGTGGCGGGCGCAGCGCGCATCCGCGTGACCTTCCAGGTCGATGCGGACGGGCTGCTGAGCGTCGGCGCGCGTGAACTGACCAGTGGCGTTGAGGCGGCTGTCACCGTCAAGCCCAGCTACGGCCTGGCCGACGACCAGATCGCGCAGATGCTGAAAGATGGCTTCGCCCACGCCGAGGGCGACATGGCCGCACGCAAGCTGCGCGAGGCGCGTGTCGAAGCCGAGCGTTTGGTGCTGGCCACCCGTGCCGCGCTGGCTGCCGATGGCGCGCTGCTCACCGACGCCGAGCGCCAGGCGCTGGAGGCCTTGACCGCCGCCACCGCCGCCACGGCCGCTGGCGAGGACCCCAACGCCATCGAATCCGCCGTGGAGGCCCTGGCCGAAGGCACCGAGGCTTTCGCCGCCGCCCGCATGAACCAAGGCATACGCCAGGCCCTGGCCGGGCGCAGCCTCGACGACATCTGACCTACCCAGCCGCCGCCATGCCCGTCATCCGCATCCTTCCCCACGCCGAGCTCTGCCCCCAAGGCGGCAGCATCCAGGCCCCCGCAGGCACTTCGCTGTGTGAGGCGCTGCTCGAAAACGGCATCGCCATCGAACACGCCTGCGACATGAGCAGGGCCTGCACCACCTGCCACGTGGTGGTGAAGGAGGGCTTCAATTCTCTGGGCGAGATGGACGAGAGCGAAGAAGACCTGCTCGACCGCGCCTGGGGCCTGGCGCCCACCTCGCGCCTGAGCTGCCAGGCCATTTTGTCCAGCCAGGACGTGACCATCGAGATCCCGAAGTACACGATCAACCACGCGCGCGAAAACCACTGAGCGCCTGTTTTGGCGCGCCGGCGCACCAGCCTCGCCCGGCACGCACCAAAAAAAGACCTCCCCGGCTTGCGCCGAGGAGGTTGGACTAGGGCTCATGCCCTGCTGAGGAGATAGACAGACACTCGAGAGTGTCGCCAGAGCCTCAGCAAGCGCTGTGCCAACCGCCACTGGTGCGCCGTCGGGCCGCCGGTCCGCTTTGCCCCCAATGCCCCGCAACATGAAAGTCCTGGGTTTCGAGTCTTCCTGCGACGAAACGGGCGTGGCCCTGGTCGAGACGCGCCCGGGCGGGGTGCCCCGCCTGCTGGCCGAGGCGCTGTACAGCCAGGTCGACATGCACGCGGCCTACGGCGGGGTGGTGCCCGAGCTGGCCTCGCGCGACCACATCCGCCGCGTGCTGCCGCTGGCGCGCCAGGTGATGGCACAGGCCGGCTGCAGTTTGCAGGACGTCGATCTCGTCGCCTACACCCGCGGCCCCGGCTTGGCAGGGGCTCTGCTGGTCGGCGCGGGCGTCGCGGTGGCGCTGGCCGCGGCGCTGGGCAAGCCGGCCCTGGGCATCCACCACCTCGAAGGCCACCTGCTGTCACCCTTCCTGGCCACGGCAGAAGAGGGCGGGGCGCCCGAGTTCCCCTTTGTCGCGCTGCTGGTCTCTGGCGGCCACACGCAGCTGATGCAGGTGGCCGGCGTGGGCCGCTACACGCTGCTGGGCGAAACCATCGACGATGCCGCCGGCGAGGCTTTCGACAAGAGCGCCAAGCTGATGGGCCTGGGCTACCCCGGCGGGCCGGCGCTTTCGCGCCTGGCCGAAAACGGCAACCCGGCGGCTTTTGCGCTGCCGCGGCCGCTGCTGCACAGCGGTGATCTCGATTTCAGCTTTGCCGGCTTGAAGACGGCCGTGATGACGCAGCACCGCAAGCTGGGCCCCGCGCCTGGGCCGCAGCTGCTGGCCGATCTGGCCGCCAGCACGCAGGCCGCCATCGTCGATGTGCTGGTGGCCAAGGCGCTGAAGGCCCTGAAGGCCACGGGCGTGCGGCGGCTGGTGGTGGCCGGCGGCGTGGGCGCCAACAGGCGCCTGCGCGAGCAGCTCAACGCCGGTGCGGCGCGGCTGCGCGCCCAGGTGCACTACCCGCCGCTGGCGCTGTGCACCGACAACGGCGCCATGATCGCGCTCGCAGCCGCGCTGCGCCTGCAGCACGGCTTGGCCGATCTGCGGACCGATGGCGCCTTCGACGTGCGGCCGCGCTGGCCGCTGGACGCCATCGATCAGCCAGCGGCGCTCAGTTGACCGTGAGGTGCGCCGCGCTGCGGGCGCTGCGCTTGGGCAGCGTGAGCGTGAGCACGCCCTTGTCGAGCTTGGCCTGGGCTTCGCTCAGGTCCACCTCCTGCGGCAGCGTGAAGCTGCGGGCATAGCTGGCGGCACTGCGCTCGCGGTGCACCAGGCGCTCGCCTTCGCGCAGCACCTCGGCGTTGGCGGTGTGGGCCTGCACGCTGACCTGGCGGCCCTCCACGGCCACTTTCACGTCTTCCTTGGCCACGCCGGGCAGGTCGAGCTTGACGGTGTAGCTTTGCTCGCTCTCGGCGACGTCCAATGCCGGCCGTCGCGCGGCCTGGGCCTCGGTGGCCTCGCGCGCCGCGCCGAAGAAGCGGTCGAGGGTGTCGTCGAAAAGGCGCGAGATCTGGGCGTCACGGGTGATGGGCACGATGAACATGGAGCGCTCCTGAGGTGGGGTTGCGGGGTGGCGCCGTGGCCTGCAGCAGCAGGGCCGCCGGGCGCCGTCTCATGCACCGACAGATAGGCACACCGCCCTCGCTTTCAAGACCCGACGCCCGCGCCCACCCGCCGCCCAGGGCGCGGGCACGCCGCCGGGCTATACTCAGCGGTTCCTCAGCGCCGGCATGCCGGCAAAGCGGAAAGCACGGCACCGGTCGGTTTCACTGGTGTCCGCAAGTCCAACCCGGAAACCGCAGGCGCCACTTGCTACGGGCGCCACTGTGCGGTTTCCAAGCAAAAACCAAGGAAATCGCATGACCCTCGCCACCGCCCTGAAGGCCGACATCGTCAAGGCCAATGCCCGCGGCGCCGCCGACACTGGCAGCCCCGAAGTGCAAGTTGCCCTGCTGACCGCGCGCATCAACGAACTGACGCCGCACTTCAAGCTGCACGCCAAAGACCACCACGGCCGCCGCGGCCTGCTGAAGATGGTCAATGCGCGCAAGCGTCTGCTGGCCTACCTGAAAGACCGCGACGCCGACCGCTACACCGCGCTGATCGCCAAGCTCGGCCTGCGCAAGTAAGTTCCCTCTGCACGGGGCCGACCGGTTCGGCCCCGTGTTCCATCCGCTCGCCCCCGAGCCAACACCGGGCCGCATTTGCTGTGTCATTCCAACGGCACCCCTGACGGGTTTCACTGGAATGGCATGACGCTGCCCACCTTCACGCAAGGAAACAACGCATGAGCATGTTCAACAAAGTCACCAAGACCTTCACCTGGGGTCAACACACCGTCACGCTGGAAACCGGCGAAGTCGCGCGCCAGGCCAGCGGCGCCGTGATGGTCGACATCGACGGCACCGTGGTGCTGGCCACCGTGGTGGCGAGCAAAAACGCCAAGGCCGGCCAAGACTTCTTCCCGCTGACGGTGGACTACACCGAGAAGAGCTACGCCGCCGGCAAGATCCCCGGCAGCTTCTTCAAGCGCGAAGGCCGCCCCAGCGAGCAGGAAATCCTGACCTGCCGCCTGATCGACCGCCCCATCCGCCCGCTGTTCCCCGATGGTTTCTACAACGAGGTGCAGGTCATCGTTCACGTCGTGAGCCTGAACCCCGAAGTGCAGGCCGACATCGCCGCGATGATCGGCACCAGCGCCGCGCTGTCCATCAGCGGCATTCCCTTCAGCGGCCCCATCGGCGCTGCGCGCGTGGGCTACATCAATGGCCAGTACGTGCTGAACCCGGGCAAGACCCAGCTCACCGAAAGCCAGCTCGACCTGGTGGTGGCCGGCACCGAAGCCGCGGTGCTGATGGTGGAATCCGAAGCCGACCAGCTCACCGAAGAAGTGATGCTGGGTGCCGTGGTCTACGGCCACGACCAGGGCAAGATCGCCATCAACGCCATCAACGAGCTGGTGCGTGACGCCGGCAAGCCGGCCTGGAACTGGCAGCCGCCGGCCAAGGACGAAGCGCTGATTGCCAAGATCGCCGCACTGGCCGAAGAGCCGCTGCGCGCCGCCTACCAGATCCGCAGCAAGCAGGCCCGCACCCAGGCCACGCGTGAAGCCTATGCCAACGTCTTCAGCGCGCTGAAGGCCGAGGGCGTGGAGTTCGACAGCGTGAAGGTGGAAACGCTGCTGTTCGAGATCGAAGCCCGCCTCGTGCGTGGCCAGATCCTCTCGGGCGAGCCGCGCATCGACGGCCGCGACACGCGCACCGTGCGCGCCATCGAGATCCGCAACGGCGTGCTGCCGCGCACGCACGGCTCTTCGCTGTTCACACGCGGCGAAACGCAGGCGCTGGTGGTGGCCACTCTGGGCACCGACCGCGACGCGCAGCGCATCGACGCGCTGTCGGGCGAGTTCACCGACAGCTTCATGCTGCACTACAACATGCCGCCCTTTGCCACCGGTGAAGCCGGCCGCTTCGGCACGCCCAAGCGCCGCGAAATCGGCCACGGCCGCCTGGCCAAGCGTGCCCTGGTGGCGGTGCTGCCGAAGAAGGAAGACTTCCCCTACACGGTGCGCATCGTCTCTGAGGTGACCGAGAGCAACGGCTCTTCGTCGATGGCCAGCGTGTGCGGCGGCTGCCTGAGCATGCTGGACGCCGGCGTGCCGCTGAAGGCGCACGTGGCCGGTATTGCCATGGGCCTGATCAAGGAAGGCAACCGCTTCGCGGTGCTGACCGACATCCTGGGCGACGAAGATCACCTGGGTGACATGGACTTCAAGGTCGCCGGCACCAACGGTGGCATCACCGCGCTGCAGATGGACATCAAGATCCAGGGCATCACCAAGGAAATCATGCAGGTGGCGCTGGCGCAGGCCAAGGAAGCTCGCTTGCACATCCTGGCTAAGATGGTGGAAGCCGTCGGTGGCGCCAAGGCCGAGGTGAGCCAGTTCGCCCCGCGCCTGTACACGATGAAGATCAACCAGGAAAAGATCCGCGACGTCATCGGCAAGGGTGGTGCCACCATCCGCGCGCTGACCGAGGAAACCGGTTGCACCATCGACATCGGCGAAGACGGCACCATCACCGTGGCCTCCACCGACGCCGAGAAGGCGGCTTTCGCGCTCAAGCGCATCGGCGAAATCACCGCCGAAGCTGAAATCGGCAAGGTCTACGAAGGCGCGGTGACGAAGATTCTTGATTTCGGCGCGCTCATCAACATCCTGCCGGGCAAAGACGGCCTGCTGCACATCAGCCAGATCGCGCACCAGCGCGTCGAGCGCGTCGAAGACTTCCTCAAGGAAGGCCAGGTCGTGCAGGTGAAGGTGCTGGAGACCGACGAGAAGGGCCGCATCAAGCTGAGCATGAAGGCGCTGATCGAGCGCCCCGAAGGCATGGAAGAGCCGCGCTACGAGCCGCGCGGTGACCGTGGCGACCGCAACGACCGCGGCCCCCGCCGTGACCGTGACGATCGCCCCCGCCGCGAGCGCAGCGACCGCGACGACCGCCCCCGCCGTGACGCCGCCCCTGCCGAAGGTGGCGAGCAGGGCGCCCCGGTGGCCCAGCCCGTGGCCGACGAAGCGCCCAAGCAGCCTGAGTGAGCGCATCCGGCAGCCTGGGGATGAATGCCATGCGTGCGATCGAGATCCGCCAGCCCGGCGGGCCCGAGGTGCTGGTGCCGTGCGAACGGCCCAGGCCCGAGCCGCGGGCGGGTGAGTTGCTGATCGCCGTGCAGGCCTCGGGCGTGAACCGCCCCGATGTGCTGCAGCGCAAGGGCCTCTACCCCATGCCGCCGGGCGTGAGCGACCTGCCGGGCCTGGAGATCGCCGGCACGGTGGCCGGCGGCTCGGCCGAAGACCTGGCCGCGGCCGGGCTGGCGCTGGGCGATGCTGTTTGCGCGCTGGTGGCCGGCGGTGGTTATGCCGAGTACTGCGTCGCACCCGTGGGCCAGTGCCTGCCGGTGCCGCAAGGCCTGACGATGGTGCAGGCCGCCAGCCTGCCCGAGACCTTCTTCACCGTCTGGCAGAACGTTTTCCACATCGCGCGGCTGCAGGCCGGCGAAACGCTGCTGGTGCAAGGCGGCAGCAGCGGTATCGGCGTGACAGCGCTGCAATTGGCCAAGGCCTGGGGCTGCCAGGTCATCGTCACGGCTGGCAGCGACGAGAAGTGCGCCGCCTGCGTGGCCTTGGGCGCCGACCACGCCGTCAACTACCGCAGGCAGGATTTTGTTGCCGAGACCAAGCGCCTGACGGGCGGCAAAGGCGCCGACGTGGTGCTGGACATGGTGGCCGGTGAGTACATCGGCCGCGAACTGCAGTGCATGGCCGACGACGGCCGCCTGGCGCTGATCGCGGTGCAGGGCGGTACGGCCAGCCACATCGACGCCGGCCTCGTGCTGCGCAAGCGTCTGAGCCTCGTGGGTTCGACGCTGCGTCCGCGCTCGGTGGCCTACAAGACCGAGCTCGCGCAGGCGCTGAAGGCCCGCGTGTGGCCCCTCATCGAGAGCGGCCGCGTCAAGCCCGTCATCCACCAGGTGTTCCCGGCCGCGCAAGCGGCGCAGGCGCACACGCTGATGGAGTCGAGCACGCACGTCGGCAAGATCGTTCTCACCTGGACCTGAAGGAGCAGCCGCATGCGACGCAAGCTCGTGGTGGGCAACTGGAAGATGCACGGCAGCCGGCCGGCGAACGCCGAGTTGTTGGCGGGCGTGCTGGCGGCGCGGCCCTACACGGCCGACGTGGCGGTGTGCGTGCCTTTTGTCTTCCTCACTGAAACCGCGGCCACGCTGGCCAGCAGCGATGTGCGCTGGGGCGCACAAGACGTGTCTTCGCACGAGCAGGGCGCCTACACCGGCGAGATCTCGGCCGCGATGCTGGCCGAGTGCGGCTGCCGCTACGCCATCGTGGGTCACAGCGAGCGCCGCGCCTGCCACGCCGAAAGTGACATGCTCGTGGCGCAGAAGGCCCAGGCCGCGCTGGCTCGGGGCGTGACGCCCATCGTCTGTGTGGGCGAGACGCTGGCTGAGCGTGAAGCCGGCCAGACCGAGGCCGTGGTCAAGCGCCAGCTCTCGGCGGTCATTCACCACCTCGCGCACTGCGCGGCCGAGATCGTGGTGGCCTACGAGCCCGTCTGGGCCATCGGCACCGGCCGCACCGCCACGCCTGAACAAGCGCAGGCCGTGCACGCCGTGTTGCGTGCTCAGTTGCAGGCCGCCACCGGCCGCGGCGAGAGCATGAAAATTCTTTACGGCGGCAGCGTCAAGGCGGACAACGCCGCGGTGCTGTTCGCGCAGCCCGACATCGACGGCGGGCTCATCGGCGGTGCCGCCTTGAAGGCTGCCGATTTCGTCGCCATCTGCCGCGCCGCCGGCAACCCCTGATTCGATCCCTGGAGTTTTTTCATCATGCAAATCTGGATGACCCTGACCCTGGCCGTGCAGCTGCTTTCGGCGCTGGCCATGATCGGCCTGGTGCTGATCCAGCACGGCAAGGGCGCCGACATGGGCGCCTCCTTCGGCAGCGGTGCTTCGGGCAGTCTCTTCGGCGCCACCGGCAGTGCGAACTTCCTGTCGCGTTCAACGGCCGCGCTGGCCACGGTGTTTTTTGTCTGCACGCTGGCGCTGGCTTTCATGAGCAACGTTGACAGCAAGCGCACCACAGGCCCGGCCGGTGGTGGCAGCAGCGTGCTCGACCGCCCGGCTGGCGCTGCCAGCGCGCCCAGCACCGGTGCCATTCCTGCCGTGGCGCCCGGCGCCATCCCAGCCCCAGCACAACCGGCCGCCCCTGCGCCGGCTACCGCAGCATCCAAGTAGGTTTCTCCTCGGAAACCCCTGGTTTTGGGGCTAGAATTCGAGGCTGTTCGGAAGGCAAAGACCTCTCGCTTTCCGGGCCCACTGCAAGTTGGATTTGACGTCGTGCCGACGTGGTGAAATTGGTAGACACGCTATCTTGAGGGGGTAGTGGCGAAAGCTGTGCGAGTTCGAGTCTCGCCGTCGGCACCAACATCAGCGAAGCGGTGGTTCCTGGCCCGGTGCCGGTGAACTGCCCCACGGTTCCAACGCAGTGTTCTGCGCTTGAATGGGATCGACAACCGGAACTCAGGCGCGCCCGTCGTCGCTGCTCAGGCAGCGGACTTCGAGGCGCGTTTTTTGTGGTCTTGTGGCCACTGATGCCAGCACCGCCCCACCATGGAACTGCAACCTTATTTGCCCGTCATCCTGTTCATCCTGGTGGGTGTTGCGGTAGGGGTGGCGCCCCAGGTGCTGGGTTTCGTGTTCGGGCCGAACCGGCCCGACGTCGAGAAAAACAGCCCCTACGAGTGCGGCTTCGAAGCCTTCGAAGACGCCCGCATGAAGTTCGACGTGCGCTACTACCTGGTGGCCATCCTCTTCATCCTTTTCGACCTCGAAATCGCCTTCCTCTTCCCATGGGCGGTGGCGCTGCGCGACATCGGGGCGTCAGGCTTCTGGGCCATGATGATCTTCCTCACCATCCTCGTCGTGGGCTTTGTCTACGAGTGGAAAAAGGGCGCGCTCGATTGGGAATGAGCGTGCCCGTCCTGGGCCGCCTGCTGGAGCAGTAAACACATGGGTATCGAAGGCGTTCTGAAGGAAGGCTTCGTCACCACCTCGGTCGACACGCTGATCAACTGGTCGAAAACCGGCTCGCTGTGGCCGATGACCTTCGGTCTGGCATGCTGCGCCGTGGAAATGATGCACGCGGGTGCCGCGCGCTACGACATCGACCGTTTCGGCATGCTCTTCCGCCCCAGCCCGCGGCAGAGCGATCTGATGATCGTGGCCGGCACGCTGTGCAACAAGATGGCGCCGGCGCTGCGCAAGGTCTACGACCAGATGGCCGAGCCGCGCTGGGTGCTGAGCATGGGCTCGTGCGCGAACGGCGGCGGCTACTACCACTACAGCTACAGCGTCGTGCGCGGCTGCGACCGCATCGTGCCGGTGGACGTGTACGTGCCGGGCTGCCCGCCCACGGCCGAGGCGCTGCTCTACGGCATCCTGCAGTTGCAGGCCAAGATCCGCCGCGAAAACACCATCGCGCGCTGAGCCCGTCGAGAACACCCCATGACCCAGAAACTCGACACCCTCGAAGCAGCGCTGCAGGCGGCCTTTGGCGACACGCTGAAATCCACCGTGCGCGCGCTCGGCGAGATCACGATCACCGTGCCCGCAGCGGCCTACGCCGCCACCATGCAACGCCTGCGTGACGACCCCACGCTGAAGTTCGAACAGCTGATCGACCTGTGCGGCCTCGACTACAGCGACTACAAGAACCAGCCCTGGGACGGCCTGCGCTACGCCGTGGTGTCGCACCTGCTGTCGATCACGCACAACTGGCGCGTGCGTGTGCGTGTGTTCGCGCCCGATGACGACCTGCCTGCGCTGGCCTCGGTCAACGAGATCTGGAGCTCGGCCAACTGGTTCGAGCGCGAGGCCTTCGACCTCTACGGCATCATTTTCGAGGGTCACCTCGACCTGCGCCGCATCCTCACCGACTACGGTTTCATCGGCCACCCGATGCGCAAGGACTTCCCCGTCACGGGCAACGTCGAGATGCGCTACGACGCCGAGAAAAAGCGCGTGATCTACCAGCCGGTGAGCGTGGAGCCCCGCGAGGTCGTGCCGCGCGTGGTGCGTGAAAACAACTACGGTGGCTTGACGCACTGACGGGCCCTGAACGCACCATGGCAGAGATCAAGAACTACACCCTGAACTTCGGCCCGCAGCACCCGGCCGCGCACGGCGTGCTGCGCCTCGTGCTGGAGCTGGATGGCGAAGTCATCCAGCGCGCCGACCCGCACATCGGCCTGCTGCACCGCGGCACCGAGAAACTGGCCGAGAGCAAGACCTACATCCAGAGCCTGCCCTACATGGACCGGCTGGATTACGTCTCGATGATGTGCAACGAGCACGCCTACTGCCTGGCCATCGAGAAGCTGATGGGCATCGAGGTGCCCGAGCGCGCGCAGTACATCCGCGTGATGTTCAGCGAGCTCACCCGCCTGCTGAACCACCTGCTCTGGCTGGGCTGCCACGGGCTGGACTGCGGTGCGATGAACATCCTCATCTACTGCTTCCGCGAGCGCGAAGACATCTTCGACATGTACGAGGCCGTGAGTGGCGCGCGCATGCACGCCGCCTACTTCCGCCCGGGCGGCGTGTACCGCGATCTGCCCGAGCAGATGCCGCAGTACAAGGTCTCGCGCATCAAGAACGAGAAGGCCATCAAGGCCCTCAACGAGAACCGCCAGGGCAGCCTGCTCGATTTCGTCGAAGACTTCTGCGCGCGTTTCCCGAAGAACGTCGACGACTACGAGACCCTGCTCACCGACAACCGCATCTGGAAGCAGCGCACGGTGGGCGTGGGCGTGGTCAGCCCCGAGCGCGCCCTGAGCCTGGGTTTCACCGGCGCCATGCTGCGCGGCAGCGGTATCGCGTGGGACTTGCGCAAGAAGCAGCCCTACGACGTCTACGACCGCATGGACTTCGACGTGCCCATCGGCGTGAACGGCGACACCTACGACCGCTACCTCGTGCGCATCGAAGAGATGCGCCAAAGCAACCGCATCGTGCAGCAGTGCGTGAAGTGGTTGAAGGCCAACCCGGGGCCGGTGATCACCGACAACCACAAGGTGGCGCCGCCCGCGCGTGTGGACATGAAGTCCAACATGGAAGAGTTGATCCACCACTTCAAGCTCTTCACCGAAGGCATGCACGTGCCCGAGGGCGAGGCCTACGCCGCGGTGGAGCACCCCAAGGGCGAGTTCGGCATCTACCTGGTGAGCGACGGCGCGAACAAGCCCTACCGCCTGAAGATCCGAGCGCCCGGTTTCCCGCACCTGGCCGCGCTGGACGAGATGGCACGCGGCCACATGATCGCGGACGCCGTGGCCATCATCGGCACCATGGATATCGTGTTCGGCGAAATTGATCGATGAGCGACAGATGAGCTTTTCCAACGCCACGCTGGCGCGCTTCGCCAAGGAAGTCGCCAAATACCCCGCCGACCAGCAGCAGAGTGCCGTGATGGCCTGCCTGGCCATCGTGCAGCAAGAGCAAGGCCATGTCTCGGTACAGGCCGAAGACGGCATCGCTGCCTACCTCGGCATGCCCGCCATCGCGGTGCACGAGGTCAGCACTTTCTACAACATGTACAACACCCAGGCGGTGGGCCGGTTCAAGCTCAACGTCTGCACCAACCTGCCTTGCGCCCTGCGTGATGGCGACAAGGCGCTCGAACATGTGTGCAGGAAGCTCGGCGTGGAGCCCTACGGCACCACGGCCGACGGCGTGTTCACGGTGCAACCCAGCGAGTGCCTGGGCGCCTGCGCCGACGCACCGGTGATGCTGGTGAACGATCGCCAGATGCTCAGCTTCATGAGCCATGAGCGGCTCGATGAACTGCTGGCTTTGCTGAAGGCAAACGCAAATGCTTGATCTTTCCAAGTTCCAGGCCCAGGGCGTGGAAACCTGTTTCCATGACCGCCACATCGGCGCGCAGATCTACGCTGGCCTGAACGGCAAAAACTGGCGGCTCCAGGACTACGTGGCGCGCGGCGGCTACAGCGCCCTGCGCAAGATCCTCGCTGCCGATGGCGGCGAGGGCATGACGCAGGACCAGGTCATCGCCGAAGTGAAGCTGAGCGCCCTGCGCGGCCGGGGCGGCGCGGGCTTCCCCACCGGGCTGAAGTGGAGCTTCATGCCGCGCATGTTTCCGGGCGCCAAGTACCTGGTCTGCAACAGCGACGAAGGCGAACCGGGCACCTGCAAGGACCGTGACATCCTGGCCTTCAACCCGCACATCGTCATCGAAGGCATGGCGATCGCCGCCTACGCGATGGGCGTGAAGACGGGCTACAACTACATCCACGGCGAGATCTTCGAGGTCTACGAGCGTTTCGAAGAAGCGCTGGAAGAAGCGCGCGCCGCCGGCTTCCTGGGCGACAACATCCAGGGCAGCAACTTCAGCTTCCAGCTGCACGCCTTCCACGGTTTCGGCGCCTACATCTGCGGCGAAGAAACCGCGCTGCTGGAGTCGCTCGAAGGCAAGAAGGGCCAGCCGCGCTTCAAGCCGCCGTTCCCGGCCAGCTTCGGCCTGTATGGCAAGCCGACCACGATCAACAACACCGAGACCTTCGCCGCGGTGCCGTGGATCATCAACAACGGCGGCCAGAAGTACCTGGAGTGCGGCAAGCCCAACAACGGCGGCACCAAGATCTTCAGCGTGGTGGGCGACGTCAACCAGCCCGGCAATTTCGAGATCCCGCTGGGCACGCCTTTCAGCAAGCTGCTGGAACTGGCCGGTGGCGTGAAGGGCGGCAAGCTCAAGGCCGTGATCCCCGGTGGCAGCTCGGCCCCGGTGCTGCCGGGCGCCACGATGATGGACACCACGATGGACTACGACGCCATCGCCAAGGCCGGCTCGATGCTGGGCTCGGGCGCCGTCATCGTGATGAACGAGCACCGCTGCATGGTCAAGAGCCTGCTGCGCCTCTCCTACTTCTACCAGCACGAGAGCTGCGGGCAGTGCACGCCCTGCCGTGAAGGCACGGGCTGGCTGTGGCGCGTGATCCACCGCATCGAACACGGCCAGGGCCGCCCCGACGACCTGGCGCTGCTGGACAGCGTGGCCTTCAACATCAAGGGCCGCACCATCTGCGCCCTGGGCGATGCTGCCGCCATGCCGGTGGAAGGCATGCTGAAGCACTTCCGCGACGAGTTCGCGCACCACATCGAACACCGAACCTGCATGGTCTCGGTTCCTGCCTGAGCAGCAAAAGAGCAGCGCCCGCCATGGCCGACATCCAACTCGACGGCAAGACCGTCACCGTTCCCGACGGCAGCATGGTCATGCATGCGGCCGACGCTGCGGGCACCTACATCCCGCACTTCTGTTATCACAAGAAGCTCAGCATCGCGGCCAACTGCCGCATGTGCCTGGTGGACATCGAGAAGATGCCCAAGCCCATGCCCGCCTGCGCCACGCCGGTGACCAACGGCATGGTGGTGCGCACGAAGAGCGAAAAGGCGCTGAAGGCGCAGCAGTCGGTGATGGAGTTCCTGCTCATCAACCACCCGCTGGACTGCCCCATCTGCGACCAGGGTGGCGAGTGCCAGCTGCAAGACCTGGCCGTGGGCTACGGCAAGAGCAGCAGCCGCTACGAGGAAGAAAAGCGCGTCGTCTTCCACAAGGACGTGGGCCCGCTCATCAGCATGGAAGAGATGAGCCGGTGCATCCACTGCACCCGCTGCGTGCGCTTCGGGCAAGAGGTGTCCGGCATCATGGAACTGGGCATGGTGCACCGCGGCGAGCACAGCGAGATCACTACCGTGGCCGGCAAGACGGTGGACAGCGAGCTCTCGGGCAACATGATCGACATCTGCCCGGTCGGCGCGCTCACCAGCAAGCCCTTCCGCTACAGCGCGCGCACCTGGGAACTCTCGCGTCGCAAGAGCGTGAGCCCCCACGACAGCACCGGCGCCAACCTCATCGTGCAGGTGAAGGCCAACCAGGTGCTGCGTGTCGTGCCGCTGGAGAACGAGGCCGTCAACGAATGCTGGATCGCCGACCGCGACCGCTTCAGCTACGAAGCGCTGAACGGCGATTCGCGCCTGAAACAGCCCATGATCAAGCAGGGCGGCCAGTGGCAGGCGGTGGACTGGAACACCGCCCTGGGCTACGTGGCCGATGGGTTGAAGCGCGTGAAGGCCGAGTTCGGCGCCGCCGGTATCGGCGCCCTGGGCCACGTGAGCAGCACGGTCGAAGAACTGCACCTGTTGGCCAAGATCGTGCGCGGGCTGGGCAGCGAGAACGTCGACCACCGCCTGCGCCACGCCGACTTCAGCGCCACGCCCGCGGGCCAGGCGCGCTGGCTGGGCACGAGCGTCGCCTCGCTGTCGACGCTGGAGCGTGTGTTCGTCATCGGCAGCTTCCTGCGCAAGGACCACCCGCTGTTCGCGCAGCGCATCCGCCAGGCCGTGCGCCGCGGTGCGCAGGTCTACAGCCTGAACGCTGTGCACGACGACTGGGCGATGCCGGTGGCCGGTACGCTGACCGCCGCCCCCGCGGCCTGGGCGCAGCAACTGGCCGAAGTGGCCGCGGCCGTCGCACAGGCGCGTGATGTGGCGGCCCCCGTGGCCGCCACGCCCGGCGCGCATGCCCAGGCTGTGGCCAAGGCGCTGCTGGCCGGTGACCCTGCACAAGGGCGCAAGGCCGTGCTGCTGGGCAACGCCGCCGCGCAGCACCCGCAAGCCTCGCAACTGCTGGCGCTTGCCGGCTGGATTGCTGAGCACACCGGCGCCACCGTCGGCTACCTGGGCGAGGGCGGCAACACCGTCGGCGCGCAGCTCGTCGGCGCGCTGCCCGGCCCCGGCGGCCTGAACGCCGGCCAGATGCTCAGCCAGCCCATGAAGGCGCTGCTGCTGCTGAACACCGAGCCGGTGCTGGATGCCGCCAATGCCGCCGCCGCGCGTCAGGCCCTTGGCGGCTCGGGCCTGGTGGTGGGCCTCACGGCCTTCAAGGACACCATGGCCGACGTGGCCGACGTGCTGCTGCCCATCGCACCCTTCACCGAAACCGCCGGCTGCTTCGTCAACGCCGAAGGCCGCGCACAGAGCTTCCACGGCGTCGTCAAGCCCGCGGGCGATGCACGGCCGGGCTGGAAGGTCCTGCGTGTGCTCGGCAACCTGCTGGGGCTGCCGGGCTTCGATTTCGAGACCGCCGAAGACGTGCGCGCCGCCGCCCTGGGCGACACCGCCACGCTGGCACAGCGCCTGAACAACCAGGCCGATGCCAGCGCGCTGAATGCGGCGCTGCCGGCTCCCGATGGCGGTTTGCAGCGCGTGGCGGACGTGCCCCTCTACGCCAGCGACGCCACCGTGCGCCGCGCCGTTTCGCTGCAGCTCACCGCCGATGCGAAAGCACCGCTCGTGGGCCTGCCCAGCGCGCTGTGGCAACAGCTGGGCCTCGCGCCTGGTGCCAAGGTGCGTGTGACGCAAGGCGAAGCCAGCGCCGTGCTGGCGGCTCGTGAAGACGCCACCATGGCCGCCAACGCCGTCCGCGTGGCCGCGGGCCACCAGGCGACAGCTTCCCTCGGCGCGATGTTCGGCGCCATCGCCGTGGAAAAGGCCTGAGCACCATGTTCGACGCCCTCCACCAATTCGGCAACGCCACCCTCGGCGCCAACCTCTGGCTCGTGCTCTGGAGCCTGATCAAGATCGTGGCGGTGGTGCTGCCGCTGCTCGGCTGCGTCGCCTACCTCACGCTGTGGGAGCGCAAGGCCATCGGCTGGAGCCAGATCCGCCCCGGCCCCAACCGCGTGGGCCCCTACGGGCTGCTGACGCCCATCGCCGACGCCGTGAAGCTGATCTTCAAGGAGATCATCCGCCCCACCGCCGCGAACAAGGGCCTGTTCTTCCTGGCCCCGGTGATGACCATCATGCCGGCGCTGGCCGCGTGGGCCGTCATCCCCTTCGGCCCTGAAGTGGCGCTGGCCAACATCAACGCCGGCCTGCTCTTCCTGATGGCCATCACCAGCCTGGAGGTTTACGGCGTCATCATCGCCGGCTGGGCCAGCAACTCGAAGTACGCCTTCCTCGGCGCGCTGCGGGCCAGCGCGCAGATGGTCAGCTACGAGATCGCCATGGGCTTCTGCCTCGTGGTCGTGCTGATGGTTTCGGCGAGCATGAACCTCAGCGAGATCGTGGCCGTGCAGGGCCGCGGGATGATGGCCGACATGGGCCTGGGTTTCCTCAGCTGGAACTGGCTGCCGCTGCTGCCCATCTTCGTGATCTTCTTCATCTCGGGCCTGGCCGAAACCAACCGCCACCCCTTCGACGTTGTTGAAGGTGAATCCGAGATCGTGGCCGGCCACATGATCGAGTACTCGGGCATGAGCTTCGCCATGTTCTTCCTGGCCGAGTACGCCAACATGATTCTGGTGAGCACGCTCACCGTGCTGCTCTTCCTGGGTGGTTGGCTGCCGCCGGTGGCCTTCCTCGACTTCATTCCGGGCTGGATCTGGCTGGCGCTCAAGGTCTTCGTGGTCGTCACGATGTTCCTGTGGGTGCGTGCCACCTTCCCGCGCTTCCGCTACGACCAGATCATGCGTCTGGGCTGGAAGGTGTTCATCCCCCTCACGCTGATCTGGCTGGTCGTTGTCGGCCTGTGGATCCAGTCGCCCTTCAACATCTGGAAGTGAAGGCAAGACCATGTCGACCATCGCTGCCATCAAGGACGTCGTCTCCAGCCTCTTCCTGACCGAGCTCTTCAAGGGCATGGCCATCACGGGCAAGCACTTCCTGAGCAAGACCATCACGGTGCAGTTCCCGGAAGAGAAGACGCCGTTGTCGCCGCGCTTTCGCGGCCTGCACGCGCTGCGCCGTTATGAAAACGGCGAAGAACGCTGCATCGCCTGCAAGCTGTGCGAGGCCGTGTGCCCGGCCATGGCCATCACCATCGAGAGCGACGTGCGCCAGGACGGCAGCCGCCGCACCACGCGCTACGACATCGACCTGACGAAGTGCATCTTCTGCGGCTTCTGCGAAGAGAGTTGCCCGGTGGACAGCATCGTCGAGACGCACCACTTCGAGTACCACGGCGAAAAGCGCGGCGACCTCTACTTCACGAAGGACATGCTGCTGGCGGTGGGCGACCGCTTCGAGAAAGACATCGCCGCCAACCGCGCGGCGGATGCACCGTACCGCTGAGCCGACACCGAAGAACAAGGGCTTGCCCGCGCGAGCCCCGCACCCATGAACACGATCACCGGCCTCTTCTATCTCTTCTCGGCCGTGCTGCTGTTTGCAGCCTTCCGGGTCATCACCGCACGCAGCACCGTGCACGCGGCGCTGTTCCTCGTGCTCAGCTTCTTCAGCGCGAGCTGCATCTGGATGCTGCTGCGCGCCGAGTTCCTGGCCATCACGCTGGTGCTCGTGTACGTGGGCGCGGTCATGGTGCTCTTTCTCTTCGTCGTGATGATGCTCGACATCAACAGCGACAAGTTCCGTGAGGGTTTCTGGGCCCACTTGCCCATCGCGGGCCTGGTGGGGGCGCTGATCGCGCTGGAGATGGCGCTGGTGCTGATGCGCGGCTTCCAGCTCGAAGCGCCGGCCCCCACGGCCAAGGCGCTGGAGATGGGCAACACCAAGCTGCTCGGCATCGAGATCTACACGCACTACCTCTACCCGCTGCAACTGG
Organism: uncultured beta proteobacterium; assembly: GCA_963788035.1. Lineage (GTDB taxonomy): Bacteria > Pseudomonadota > Gammaproteobacteria > Burkholderiales > Burkholderiaceae_C > Rubrivivax. Next base: position 877,509 of record CAWBFC010000006.1, on the reverse strand, counting down.
CGGCCGTGCTGCTGCTGGTGGCCATCATCGCGGCCATCGCGCTGACGCTGCGCGAGCGCAAGGACAGCCGCCACATGAACCCGGGTGAGCAGGTGCGCGTGAAGAAGGCTGACCGCGTGCGCCTGGTGAAGATGGACGCGACGGTGGAGCAGCCGTCATCTCCGCCAGCGCCCAAGCAGGAAGGCGGTGCAGCATGAGCGGCCTGGGCCCGATCACGCTGGGGCACTACCTGTCCCTCGGCGGCATCCTCTTCGCGCTGTCGGTCATCGGCATCTTCCTGAACCGGCGCAACCTCATCGTGCTGCTGATGGCCATCGAGCTGATGCTGCTGGCCGTGAACCTGAACTTCATCGCCTTCTCGCACTACCTGCCGCTGGAGGCCGACCGCATGGCCGGCCAGGTGTTCGTGTTCTTCATCCTCACGGTGGCGGCGGCCGAATCGGCCATCGGCCTGGCCATCCTGGTGGTGCTGTTCCGCAACCGCGCGTCGATCAACGTTCAAGAGCTCGACGAGCTCAAGGGCTGACATGGCCATCTCTCAGAATCTGCTGCTGACCGTTGCGCTGGCCCCCCTGGCCGGCGCCATGATCGCCGGCCTGGCCGGCAAGTGGGTGGGCCAGCGCGGCGCCCACTTCTTCACCATCCTGGGCGTGCTCATCGCCTTCATCGGCTCTTGCGTGGTGCTCTCGCAGGTGGCTGGTGGCGCGCGCTTCAACGAGACGCTTTACCAGTGGAGCGTGGTCGGCCGCACGGTCATGGAAGTCGGCTTCATGGTCGACGGCCTGACCGCCATGATGATGGTGGTGGTGACCTTCGTTTCGCTGATGGTGCACGTCTACACCATCGGCTACATGGAAGGCGACCCGGGCTACCAGCGTTTCTTCTCCTACATCAGCCTCTTCACCTTCAGCATGCTGATGCTGGTGATGGCCAACAACTTCCTGCAGCTTTTCTTCGGCTGGGAAGCGGTGGGCCTGGTGAGCTACCTGCTGATCGGCTTCTGGTTCAAGAAGCCGACCGCCGTGTTCGCCAACATGAAGGCCTTCCTGGTCAACCGCGTGGGCGACTTCGGCTTCATCCTGGGCATCGGCCTGCTGCTGGCCTACACCGGCTCGCTGAACTACACGGAAGTTTTTGCCAAGGCGCCCGAGCTCGCCAAGCTCACCTTCCCCTACCCGACGATCGGCGGCGACTGGATGCTGATCACGGTGATCTGCATCTGCCTGTTCATCGGTGCGATGGGCAAGAGCGCGCAGTTCCCGCTGCACGTGTGGCTGCCCGATTCGATGGAAGGCCCGACGCCGATCTCGGCGCTGATCCACGCCGCCACGATGGTGACGGCCGGCATCTTCATGGTGGCGCGCATGTCGCCGCTGTTCGAGCTGAGCGACACGGCGCTGAACTTCGTGCTCGTCATCGGTGCCATCACGGCGCTGTTCATGGGCTTCCTGGGCATCATCCAGAACGACATCAAGCGCGTGGTGGCCTACTCCACGCTCAGCCAGCTGGGCTACATGACGGTGGCGCTGGGCCTGTCCGTCTACAGCGTGGCCGTGTTCCACCTGATGACGCACGCCTTCTTCAAGGCGCTGCTCTTCCTGGCTGCCGGCAGCGTGATCATCGGCATGCACCACGACCAGGACATCCGCAACATGGGCGGCCTGCGCAAGCACATGCCGGTGACCTGGCTCACCGCGCTGCTGGGCTCGCTGGCGCTCATCGGCACGCCGCTGTTCTCGGGCTTCTACAGCAAGGACAGCATCCTCATCGCCTCGCACCACAGCACGCTGCCTGGTGCCACCTTCGCGATGGTGGCCATCTACATCGGCGTGTTCGTCACGGCTTTCTACTCGTTCCGCATGTACTTCCTGGTCTTCCACGGCGAAGAGCGCTTCCACCACAAGCCCTTCCCACCCGAAGACGACCACAGCCACGGGCATGACGACCACCACGACCACACGCCGCACGAATCGCCCTGGGTGGTGACGGCGCCGCTGATCCTGCTGGCCATCCCCTCGGTGCTGATCGGCTTCATGGCCATCCAGCCCATGCTCTTCGGTGAGTTCCTGAAGGACGCCATCCTTGTCGATGCCGCCAAGCACCCGGCCATGGCCGCGCTGGCGAAAGACTTCCATGGCGCTTCCGCGATGGCTCTGCACGGCGTGCAGACCCTGCCGTTCTGGCTGGCCTTGGGCGGTGTGGCCACCGCCTGGTGGTTCTACCTGAAGCAGCCGGCCATCCCCGCCGCTATCGGCAAGGCCTTGAGCCCCATCGTGCGCGTGCTGGAGAACAAGTACTACCTCGACTGGTTCAACGAACACGTGCTGGCCAAGGGCTCGCGCCTCATCGGCACGGGCCTCTGGAAGGGCGGCGACCAGGCCGTCATCGACGGCACGCTGGTCAACGGCTCGGCCGGCCTGGTGGGCCGCATCGCGGGGCTGGTGCGCCAGCTGCAGACCGGCCACCTCTACCAGTACGCGCTGGTGATGCTGCTGGGCATCTTCGGCTTGCTCACCTGGCAGCTGTGGCCCTACTTCGGCAGCCTCATCCGCTGAGCCGGCGCTGAGCCTGGCCTGAACCCGACAGAACAAGACAGAGAGAACAAGTAATGGGTCTGCTGAGCCTGTCCATCTGGTTGCCCATAGCCTTCGGCGCGCTGCTGCTCGCCGTGGGCCGCGACCAGAACGCCGGCGCCGTGCGCGGCATTGCGCTGGTGGGTGCCATCGCGTCCTTCCTCGTGACCTTGCCGGTCATCACGCGCTTCGAGATCGGCACCGCGAAGATGCAGTTCGTCGAGAAGTTCTCGTGGATCGAGCGCTTCAACCTGCACTACCACCTGGGCGTGGACGGCCTGTCGATGTGGTTCGTGCCGCTGACGGCCTTCATCACCGTCATCGTGGTCATCGCGGCGTGGGAAGTCATCCAGGAGCGCGTGGCCCAGTACATGGGCGCCTTCCTCATCCTGAGCGGCCTGATGATCGGCGTGTTCTGCGCGCTCGACGGCATGCTGTTCTACGTGTTCTTCGAGGCCACGCTGATCCCGATGTACATCATCATCGGCGTCTGGGGCGGCCCGAAGCGCGTCTACGCGGCCTTCAAGTTTTTCCTCTACACGCTGGCCGGCAGCCTGCTGATGCTGGTGGCGCTGGTCTACCTCTACTTCAAGAGCGGCGGCAGCTTCGACATCCTGGCCTGGCACAAGCTGCCACTGCCGCTGGACGCGCAGACGCTGCTCTTCTTTGCCTTCTTCGCGGCCTTCGCCGTGAAGGTGCCGATGTGGCCGGTGCACACCTGGTTGCCCGACGCCCACGTCGAGGCGCCCACCGGCGGCTCGGTGGTGCTGGCGGCCATCATGCTAAAGCTCGGCGCTTACGGTTTCCTGCGTTTCTCGATGCCCATCGCGCCCGACGCCGCGCGCGAGTTCGACTGGTTCATCATCACGCTCAGCCTCGTGGCCGTGCTCTACATCGGCCTCGTGGCCCTGGTGCAGCAGGACATGAAGAAGCTGGTGGCCTACAGCTCCATCGCGCACATGGGCTTCGTCACCTTGGGCTTCTTCATGTTCAACGAGCTCGGCGTGGCCGGCGGCATCGTGCAGATGGTCAGCCACGGCTTCGTCTCGGGCGCGATGTTCCTGTGCATCGGCGTGCTGTATGACCGCGTGCACAGCCGCGAGATCGCCAGCTACGGCGGCGTGGCCAACACCATGCCCAAGTTCGCGGCCTTCGCGGTGCTCTTCGCCATGGCCAACTGCGGCCTGCCGGGCACGGCGGGTTTTGTGGGCGAGTGGATGGTGATCCTGGGTGCCATCGAATACAACTTCTTCATTGCACTGCTGGCCGCCACCACGCTGATCTTCGGCGCCGCCTACACGCTGTGGATGGTCAAGCGCGTTTACTTCGGCGATGTCGCCAACGACGACGTCAAACAATTGCAGGACATCAACGGCCGCGAGTTCCTGATGCTCGCCGTGCTGGCGCTGGCGGTGCTGTGGATGGGCGTCTACCCCAAGCCTTTCACCGACGTGATGAACGCCTCGGTGGCCGAACTGCTGCAGCACGTGGCGCGCTCCAAGCTGAACTGACGGCCGAAAGAAGACAAGAAACATGAGCTCGATGAACTGGCACGTCGTCCACCCCGAGTTGTGGCTGTTGCTGGCGGCCTGCGTGGTGCTGCTGGTCGATATCTTCAACAACGATCCGGAACGCCGCCCCACCTTCTGGCTGACCCAGGCCTCCATCGCCATCTTCGTGTTCCTGCAACTGCAAGACCACGGCGACGGCATCACGGCCTACGGCATGCAGGGCATGGTGGTGGTCGACCCCATGGGCCGGCTCCTGGCCGCGCTGGCGGGCCTGAGCGTGATGGTCACGCTGGCCTACGCCCGCCCCACGCTGGCTTCGCGCGACATGCTCAAGGGCGAGTTCTTCACGCTCGCGCTCTTCGTGCTGCTGGGCATCAGCGTGATGTGCTCGGCCAACAACTTTCTGGTCGTCTATCTCGGCCTGGAACTGATGAGCCTGAGCCTGTACGCGCTGGCCGCGCTGCGCCGCGACCACGCCATCAGCACCGAAGCCGCGATGAAATACTTCGTGCTCGGCGCACTGGCCAGCGGCTTCCTGCTCTACGGCCTGAGCATGATGTACGGCGCCACCGGCACGCTGGAGATCCCCAAGGTCTTCGAGCGCATCGCCACCGGCAGCATCAACAAGGAAGTGCTGGTCTTCGGCGTTGTCTTCGTCGTCGCCGGCCTGGCCTTCAAGCTGGGCGCCGCGCCCTTCCACATGTGGGTGCCCGACGTTTACCAGGGCGCGCCCACGCCCGTCACGCTGCTGATCGGCGGCGCGCCCAAGTTCGCGGCCTTCGCCATCACCATCCGCCTGCTGGTGGAAGGCATGTTGGGCCTGGCGGTGGACTGGCAGCAGATGTTCATCGTGCTGGCCGTGGCCTCGCTGGCCATCGGCAACCTGGCGGCCATCGCGCAGAGCAACTTGAAGCGCATGCTGGCCTACAGCACCATCTCGCAGATGGGCTTCATCGTGCTGGGCTTGAGCGCCGGTGTCGTGAGCGGCAACACGCTGAGCGCAGGCAACGCCTACAGCTCGGCGATGTTCTACCTGGTGGCCTACGTGCTCACCACGCTCGGCACCTTCGGCCTGATCATGTTCCTGAGCCGCCAGGGCTTCGAGAGCGAAGAGATCAGCGATTTCGCGGGCCTGGCCAAACGCAGCCCCTGGGTGGCCGTCGTGATGACGGTCTTCATGTTCTCGCTGGCCGGCGTGCCGCCGATGGTGGGCTTCTTCGCCAAGCTCTCGGTGATCCAGGCCCTGGTCACGACCAACGTGCCTTTCTACATCGGCCTGGCCGTGGTGGCGGTGGTGTTCTCGCTGATCGGCGCTTTCTACTACCTGCGCGTGGTGAAGGTGATGTGGTTCGACGAGCCCTCGCAAACTGCCGCCGTGCTGCAGCCGCAAGGCGTGACGCTGCTGCTGGCGATCAACGGCGCGGCCGTGCTGCTGTTCGGGCCCTTCAGCGGTGGCGTGATGGCGCTGTGCCGCGACGCCATCGTCAAGGCCCTGGCCAGCTGAACCCGGGCGGCAGCACCCCATGGCCGCCGACGACGATGAACACCTGATCGAGCGCAGCACCGGCGAAAGCACGGTGCTGCACCGCGGCTGGATCGAGCTGCGCAAGGACGTGGTGCAACTGCCCGACGGCAGCCGCGCCACACGCGAGTACCTGCGCCACAACGGCGCCGTGGCCGTGGTGCCGCTGCTCGATGACGAAGCGGGTGAACCTGGCGCCGAACCCCGCCTGGTGCTGGTGCGCCAGTACCGCTACCCGCTGCAGAAGGTGCTGCTCGAGTTCCCGGCCGGCAAGCTGGAGGCCGGTGAAGACACCCTGGCCTGCGCGATGCGCGAGCTGCAGGAAGAGACCGGCTACGTGGCAATTGAATGGGCCTACGGCGGCGAGATCCACAACGCCGCGGCCTACAGCACCGAGAGCATCTGGATCTGGTTTGCGCGCGGCCTGCAGCCCGGCCCGGCGCGACCCGATGCCGGCGAGTTCGTCGAGACGGTGACGATGCCGCTGGCGGCGCTGGAAGCGCTCAGCGACCGCGGCGAACTGCCCGACGTGAAAACGCAGATCGGTTTGTTTTGGTTGCTGCGCGCGCGCGCCGGCAAGATGTCATTACCTTGGCGGAGCGCCCCCGGCAGCAGCCCCCTATGATGTCTGCACGATGAAAGTGCTGGACCTGCGCTGTACCCACGGTCACGCCTTCGAGGGCTGGTTCGCTTCCGAAGAAGACTTCCTCGACCAGAACGGCCGCGCCCTGATCGAATGTCCGGTCTGCGGTGATCACGCCATCAGCCGCACACCTTCGGCACCGCGCCTGAACCTGTCGGGTGCCCGCGAGGTGGTGCCCTTGCCGGGCTCACCGGCCGCCGCGCCCGAGCCTGCCAGCCCCGTGGCCGCTGCGTTGCCGCCCCAGGTGCAGGCCGCATGGTTGCAGGGCGTGCGCCAGCTGATGGCCCGCACCGAGGACGTGGGCACCCGTTTCCCGGAAGAAGCCCGCCGCATCCACTACGGCGAAGCGCCGAACCGCGGCATTCGCGGCCACGCCACGCTGGAAGAGCGCGAGGCGCTGCAGGAAGAAGGCATCGAGACCGTGGCCATCCCGGTGCCACGCGCGCTCGACGGGCCGCTGCAATAGGGCCACGGCGCCGCCCGCTCTGGCAGCGGCTCCCGGCGGTGCTGGCCCTGGCCCTGGCCCTAGATCACGCGCCCCGGGTTCAGCAGGTTCTGCGGGTCCAGCGCGGCCTTGATGCGGCGCATCAGCGCCAGCGCCACGGGCGATTTGCGCTGCGCCAGTTCATCCCGCTTGAGCGCGCCGATGCCGTGTTCGGCGCTGAACGAGCCGCCGTGGCGCGCCACGGCGTCGAAGACCACGGTGTTCACCGCGTGCTCTTGCTCGGCCAGGAAACGCCGGCCGTCATCACCGCGTGGCGCCTGCACGTTGTAGTGCAGGTTGCCGTCACCCAGGTGCCCGAAGTTCACCAACTGCACGCCGGGAAACTGCGCCTGCAGCAGGGCATCGGTCTCTGCGACGAAAGCCGGGATGCGCGAGACCGGCACCGAGATGTCGTGCTTGATGTTCGGGCCTTCTTCGGCCTGCGCCAGCGGGATGCTCTCGCGCACGTGCCACAGCGCCTGGCCCTGGGCCAGGCTCTCGGCCACCACCGCGTCTTGCACGATGCCGGCCTCCAGCGCGGCGCCGAGCAGCCCTTCAAACGCCTCGCGCGCGTGGGCTTCGCTTTCGGTGTCGCTGTGCTCCAGCAGCACGGTCCACGCCGCTTCGGGCAGCGGGCGGGGCAGGGTGGGGAAGTGCTTGGCGGTCAGCGCCAAAGCGTAGGCGCCCATCATCTCGAAGCCGGTGAGCCCCGCGCCCAGCCGCGCGCGCGCCAGCTGCAACAGCGCCACGCAATCGGCCACGCTGTTGCAGGCCGCCAGCGCGGTGCCGGTGGCCGCGGGCTGCGGCGCGAGTTTCATCGTGGCCGCGGTGATGACGCCCAGCGTGCCTTCGCTGCCGATGAACAGATCGCGCAGGTCGTAGCCGGTGTTGTCCTTGCGCAGGCCCGAGAGGCCGCTCCAGACCTCGCCTTCGGCCGTCACCACCTCCAGGCCCAGGCAGAGCTCGCGCGCATTGCCCCAGCGCAGCACCTGCGTGCCGCCAGCGTTGGTGGCGAGGTTGCCGCCCAGGGTGCAGCTGCCCTCGGCCGCCAGGCTCAGCGGGAAGAGCAGGCCGTGCGCCTCGGCCGCCTGCTGCACGGCCTGCAGCACGCAGCCGGCTTCGGCGGTAAGCGTGAGGTTGGCTTCGTCGATGTCGCGCACGCGGTTCAGGCGCTGCAGGCTCAGCAGCACCTGCGTGCCGCTGACATCGGGCACGCCACCGCCCACCAGGCCGGTGTTGCCGCCTTGCGGCACCACGCTCACACCCGACGCGGCGCAGGCGCGCAGCACCGCGGCCACTTCTGCCGTGCTGCCGGGGCGCACCACGGCCAGCGCCTGGCCGCGCCAGCGGCGCCGCCAGTCTTGTTCCCACGCACTGAGGTCGCCTTCGTGCAGCACGTTCGCGGCGCCGACCACGCCGCGCAGCGTGTCCAGCAGTGCCGTCACGCAGCGGCCTCGCCGGAGGCCTTGGCCTGGCCTGCCGCGGCACTGGCAGCCGCGAGCGCCGCGCCGTTGCGCTGCCGCCAGCGGATGTAGATGCCGCTCACGACGAAGAGCACCAGGCTCAGCACGACTTCCAGCACCGCCATCAGCTGGCTCACGCCGCTTTCGGTGGTGGCGCGCACCACGCCTTCCATGAAATACAGCCACACCAGCAGGCTGAGCCAGCGGAAGGTGTACATGCGGTGGCGCAGCAGCCCGGCCACGCACAGCACCAGCGGCACAACCTTCAGCGCCAGCGTGCCGCTGCCGGTGGGCGCGAGCCACAGCTCCCAGGCCAGGCCCAGCGCGATGAGGGCCAGCAGGGCCGCCAGCGCGGCAGCGCGCGTGCTGCGCACGACGGCATCGGGCGCGCGCGGCGGGGTGTCGTCAGGGACGCCGTTTGGAGCGTCGTTTGGGGCGTCGTTGGAGGTTGTGGCGGAACTCATGGGGCATCATAGCCAGCATGAACATGCTCACGCGCCCACAGGGGCGCTCGCTGGCCGGCCTGGTGGCGATGGCCCGCATGCAGGCGGCGCTGCTGCTGCAGACCCTGCGCACCTGGCCCTGGTTCGAGACCCTGCGCACCCTGCGCCAGCGTTTCAGCGAAGACCGCCTCGGCCTCACCGCCGGCAGCCTCACCTTCACCACCTTGATCGCACTGGTGCCGCTGGTCACGGTGACGCTGGCCATCTTTACCGCCTTCCCGATGTTCGCCGGCATCGAGGGCGCGCTGCAGAAGTACTTCCTGCAAAACCTGGTGCCCGATGGCATCGCACGGCCGGTGCTGCGTTCACTGACGATGTTCGCGTCCAAGGCGCGCGGCATCGGCACCGCCGGGTTGGTGCTGCTGGTGGCCACGGCGCTGGCGATGTCGCTCACCATCGACCGCACGCTCAACGCCATCTGGCGCGTGCGCCGGCCGCGGCCGTTTGCGCAACGTGTGCTGGTCTACTGGGCCGGGCTCACGCTGGGGCCGCTGGTGCTGGGCTTCAGCGTCTGGCTCACGTCGTATGCCGTCTCGGCTTCGCGCGGGCTGGTGGGCAGCCTGCCCGGGGGCGTGGGCTTGCTGCTGGAGAGCATGCAGTTCCTGCTGTTCGCCGGCGCCACCGCGGCGATGTTCCATTACGTGCCCAACACCTCGGTGCGCTGGCGCCACGCCTGGGCCGGCGGGTTTTTCGTGGCCACGGCCTTTGAAATCGCCAAGAAGGCCCTGGCCTGGTACGTGGACGCCGTGCCCACCTTCTCGGCGGTGTACGGCGCCTTCGCCACGCTGCCCATCCTGCTGCTGTGGATCTACCTCGGCTGGGTCATCGTGCTGCTGGGTGCGGTGATCGCGGCCTACGCGCCCAGCCTGCAGATGCGCGTGGCCGCACGCCCCGCGGTGCCCGGCTGGCGCTTCGAACTGGCGCTGGCCGTGCTGCGCCTGCTGGATGCCGCGCGCCAGGCGCCGCAGCGCGGCCTCTCGTTGGCTGCGCTGGGCGAAGCGCTGCGCGCCGACCCGCTGCAGCTGGAACCGCTGGTGGACCTGCTGGCCGAACTCGATTGGGTGCAGCGCCTGGACGAAGGCGGCAGCGCCCGCCACGTGCTGCTGTGCGACCCGGCGCGCACGCCGCTGCAGCCCTTGATCAACCGCACGCTGCTGGCGCCCAGTGCCACGGCCGCGGGTTTCCGCCGCAGCGCGGGTTTTGAACAGGCGATGCTGGCTGACGCGCTGGCCTGAGCCTTGCCAGGTCAGGCCAGCGCGGCCCGCAGGGCGGCCAGCACGGCGTCGGGCGCTTCGGTCATCAGGTTGTGGCCGGCCGGCACGGTGTGCACCGTGGCCGACATCGCAGCAACGAGGGCCTGCGCGCGCGCCGGCAAGGTCATCTGGTCGGCCTCGCCCAGCACGCAGCTGACAGGGCAGGCCACGCGGGCCATGGCGGCCTCGCCACCGCGGTAGCGGTCGCACACCGAGAACTCGTGGTGGAAGAGGTTCAGCCCGGGGTGGCGGGCCTGGTTGCCGCGCATCAGCACGCGGTTGCCGCCGTGCAGCCACATGCCCGGCGACGGGTAGGCGGGCTTGGCGGCGATAGAGGCGTAGGACCAGGCGTTGACCATGTCGATGGCCAGCAGCGGCTCGGCCTGGGCGGTGTCCAGCAGTGCCTGCGACACCTGCATGGGGTAGGCGGTGCCCATCATCACCAGCCGGCGCACCCGTTGCGGTTCGCGGCCGGTCGCCTCCAGCGCCACCAGCGAGCCCATGCTGTGCCCCACCAGCGCCGCCTGCGCCACGCCAGCGGCGTCCAGCAGCGCCAGCACCCAGCCGGCCATGTCTTCCACGCTGGCGCGCGGCGGGCCGGCGCTGCGCCCGTGGCCGGGCAGGTCCACGGCCAGCACCGCGAAACCGTGGTGGGCACACCAGCGCGCCAGCAGTGTCCAGCAGCTGTGGTCGTGCATGGCGCCGTGCACGAACACCACACAGGGCAGGGCGGGGTCGAAGGGTTTGCCGCCGGTGTAGGCGTAGGCCTCGTGGCCGTCGACGCTGAGCTTCATGCGGCCTTCTCCGCGGCACGCAAGGCGCGCTTCAGGTCGTCGATGAGGTCGTCGGCGTCTTCCAGCCCGATGCTCAGGCGGATGGTGCCCGGCGCGATGCCAGCGGCGGCCAGTGCGGCATCGTCCATGCGGAAGTGCGTGGTGCTGGCGGGGTGGATGACGAGGCTGCGGCAGTCGCCCACGTTGGCCAGGTGGCTGAAGATCTTCAGCGCCTCGATGAAGGCCACGCCCTGCGTGCGGCTGCCCTTCAGGTCGAAGCTGAACACGCTGCCGCAGCCGCGCGGCAGCAGCTGCTTGGCCAGCGCCTGGCTGGGGTGGCCGTCGAGTTCGGGGTAGCCGACGCGCGCCACCAGCTTGTGGCCGGCCAGGAAGGCGACGACCTTGCGCGTGTTCTCGACATGCCGCGCCATGCGCAGCGGCAGCGTCTCGATGCCCTGCAGGATGAGCCAGGCCGAGTGCGGGCTCATGCACGCGCCGAAGTCGCGCAGGCCCTCGCGGCGCGCGCGCAGCAGGAAGGCGCCGACGGTGCTTTCTTCGGTGAACACCATGCCGTGGAAACCGTCGTAGGGCGCGCTCAGCTCGGCAAAGCGGCCGTGGCGGGCGTGCGCTGCGTCCCAGTCGAAGCCACCGCCGTCGACGAGCAGGCCGCCGACCACCGTGCCGTGGCCCGAGAGGAACTTGGTGGCACTGTGGAAGACCAGGTCGGCGCCGTGTTCGAAGGGCTTCATCAGCCAGGGCGTGGTGAAAGTGCTGTCCACCAGCAGCGGCACGCCGGCCTCGTGCGCGATGGCGCTCACGGTGGGGATGTCCAGCACGTCCAGGCCCGGGTTGCCAAGCGTTTCGCCGAAGAGCAGTTTGGTCTCGGGGCGGATGGCGGCGCGCCAGCCGTCGATGTCGCCCGGCTTCACGAAAGTGGTGCTGATGCCGAAACGTGCCAGCGTGTAGTGCAGCAGGTTGTGGCTGCCGCCGTAGAGCGCCGAACTCGCCACGATGTGCGAGCCCGCGCCCGCCAGCGTGCTGATGGCGAGGAAGAGCGCCGCCTGCCCGCTGGCCGTGGCGATGGCCCCCACGCCGCCTTCCAGTGCCGCGATGCGCTCTTCCAGCACCGCGTTGGTGGGGTTGCTGATGCGGCTGTACACATGCCCGCTGCGTTCCAGGTTGAACAGGCTGGCCGCGTGTTCGCTGTTCTGGAACACGAAGCTCGTGCTCAGGTGCAGCGGCACGGTGCGCGCGCCGGTGGCCGGGTCGGGCGCGGCGCCAGCATGCAGGGCCAGGGTGTCGAAACCGGGGTCGCCGTAGCCGGGCATGGCTGTCCTTGATCGGTAGGAACGGTGTGTAAGGCGCCGCTCTCTGTGGGCCTGCGGCCTCAGGTGGGCGCTGGCATTGTGGGCTATATTGGTTCGGTTCCAAGGCCGTGCCCACGGCCGCCAACCGGGTGCCCCGCTCCTATGAAAGTCACCGACATCCTGCGCGTCAAGGGCAACACGCTCTACACCGCGCAGCCCGATCAGCCGCTGGCCGAAGCCGTGCAGACCATGGCCGAACTCGACATCGGCTCGCTGGTCGTCATGGAGCACGGTGACGTGGTGGGCATGCTCACCTTCCGCGAGGTCATCGCGGCGGTGGTGGCCGGTGGCGGCAGCGTGGGTTCGCGCCAGGTGCGCAGCGTGATGGACGACGCCCCGCTGACCTGCACGCCGGAAACCGGCGTCGACGAGGTGCGCCGCATGATGCTGCAGCGCCACGCGCGCTACATGCCCGTGCTCGACCGCCGCACGCTGATGGGCGTGATCTCGTTCTACGACGTCGCCAAGACCGTGGTCGACGCGCAAGATTTCGAGAACCGCATGCTCAAGGCCTACATCCGCGACTGGCCCGAGAAAGACGGCCCCCAGGCCTGATCCCCGAGGCCGCCCAGAGCACCGCCACGCATCTTGGCCCTGCGCCTGCCCCGCCCCTTGCTGCGCTGCTGGCGGGTTGGCGCCATGGCCTTCTGGGCCGGGGCGGCCCTGGCGCTCGCGGGCCTGGTGTTGGCAGCGCCCGCTGTTGCCGCGCCTGGCACACCTTCGGCGTCGGCGTCGGCCGCAGCCACGCCGCCAGTGCCCAAGGTGGTGCGGTATGGCGTGTTGGCCAGCTTTCCGCCCTTCCAGATCTGGCCGAAAGAAGGCGTGCCGGGGGGCGCCGACCTGGAGATCGTCGGTGAACTCGCGCGCGACGCGGGCCTGGCGCTGCTGCCGGTGCGCTACACCGATTACCGCCTGCTCGAAGCCGATCTCGCCGCCGGCCGCCTGCACCTGGCCAGTTCGATGGCGCGCACCGCAGGCCGCGAAGAGCGGCTGCTGTTCACGCCGCCCTATGCGCAGTTCCAGCTGGCCTTGCTGACGCGGGCCGAGCAGCCCTCGGCCGCGCTGCTGCCCGACCTGGCCGGCCGCAGCATCGCCGTGGTCAACGGTTACGCCAGCCAGGCCCAGGCCGACCGCCTGTTCCCGCTGGCCTCGCGTGTGGTGGTGGCCAGCCCGCGTGAGGGCATCGAGGCCGTGCGCACCGGCCGCGCCGACACCTTGCTCGAATCGCTGCCCGTGCTGGTGGACATCATCGAGCGCGAGCAGATCCGCGGCTTGTCGGTGGTGCGCCGCATCGAGGCGCCCAGCGGCCGCCTGCACCTGGCCGTGCCGGCCACGCAGCCGGGCCTGGCGCAGCGCCTGTCCGAGGCCGTGCGCGCCTACCCGCCCACGCGTGTGGACAGCCTGGTCGAGGCCTGGAGCGTGCGTGCGCCCGACAGCCGCCCGCAGGCCCTGCAGCTCAGCGCCGAAGACAGCGCCCTGCTCGCCGCCTGGCCCGCGCCGGTGGTGGGGCTGGTCGGCCGCGAGCCCCCCTTCGCCAGCTTCAACAGCCAGGGCCAGCCCGAGGGCCTGTCGGCGGACATGCTGCGCGGCGTGCTGCAGCGCCTGGGCAAGGCCCCCAGGGCCTGGGTGGCGCTGAGCGCTGAAGAGGTGCCCGCGGCGCTGGCCGAGGGCCGGGTGGACGTGCTCGTGGGCGCCGACGAAGGCGCTGAACGTGCCAGCCTGCTGCGTTTTGTCGGGCCTTTCATCGAGTACCCCACGGTGCTGGTGGGGCGCCCTGAAAGCGGTGCCTTCGATCTGGTTCAGATGTACGGCCGGCGCCTGGCCCTGCCGCCGGGCAATGCCGCACGCCCGTATGTCGAGTCGCGCCACCCGGGTGTGCGCATCGTCGACTGCCCCGCGCTCGAGGCCTGCCTGCAAGCCGTGCGCAACGACGAGGCCGATGCCACCATGGCCGATGTGGTGGGCACCATGGTGGCCATGGCCCGCGCGCCGCGGGCGGACCTGCAGGTCATCGGCGCCGAGCCCCAGCTGCGCCGCTTTCACAGCCTGGCGCTGGCCGAGCGCCACGCCGCGATGGTGCCGCTGTTCAAGCGGGCGCTCGACGTCACCATCGACCAGGACATGCCCCAGCTCAAGGTGCGCTGGTTCAGCCGCCCGGTGCAGGCCGACGTGCAGGTGGCGCTGCTGCGCCGCTACGGCCCCTGGGCGGCGCTGGCGCTGGCCTTGCTGGCGGCTTTGTGGTGGGCGCACAGCCGCCGGCTGCATGCCGAGGTGCGACGCACGCAGCAGGCGCAGCAGGCGGCCGAACGCGTGGGTGCCGAAAAGGCGCGGCTGGCGGCCTTTCTGGCGCACGAGGTGCGCAATTCGCTGCACAGCGTGATCGCCGGCGCCGAGCTGGCGCGCGAAGCGCCCGCGGTTGGCCACCCGCCGGCCGGGGCCGCTGGCGCCGCGCCGGCCAACGCCGCGCGCCTGGCCGAGGCCGCGCGCAGCACGCTGCGCCTGCTGAACAACCTCATCGACCGCGACCGCCTCGATGCCGGCCGCCTGCGCCTGCACACCGAGCCCGCCCGCCTGGGCCCGCTGCTGCAGGCCGTGCTGCGCGAGATGGCGCCGGCGGCCGAACTGGCCGGCCTGGCCTTGCAGCTGCAGGGCCCCGAGGCCGACCCGCGCCGGCAGATCGACGCGCTGCGCCTGCAGCAGGTGTTGCGCAACGTGTTGTCCAACGCCATCAAGTACGGTGCCGACGGGGCTTCCGCGGCGGCGCCTGGCACGGTCGAGCTGGCGGTGCTGCCCGCCGATCCCTTGGCCCCGGCCGCGGTGACGCTGGAGGTGCGCGACCGTGGGCGCGGCGTGGCCGAGGCCGAGGTGCCGGGGCTCTTCGAGGCCTACGGCGCGGCCCACCGCGACACCGCGAGTGCGGGCCTGGGCCTGCCCATCAGCCGCGAGTTGGCGCGCCTGATGGGCGGTGATCTCACGCTGCAGGCGCGGCCCGGCGGCGGCACGGTGGTGCGCATCACGCTGCAGGCCGAGCCGCTGCCCGAGGCGCCCGCGCCGGCCCCGGTGCGGGCGCTGCACGTGTTGGTGGTGGAAGACGCAGAGGTGCTGGCGCTGCTGCTGGCGCGCGCCTTCGAGCAGCGCGGCCACCGCGTGGAGGTGGCGGCCACGGTGGCGCAGGCGCGGCTGCGGCTGGCGGCCGGTGGCATCGATCTGCTGCTGAGCGATCTGCACCTGCCCGATGGCAGCGGCGCCGAGCTCTTGGCCTGGGCCCATGCCGAGCTGCCCGCGCCGGCGCCCTGCTTGCTGGCGATGACGGCCGACCGCGACACCGAGGCCGCCGCGCTGGAAGGCCCGCTGGTGCGTGCGGTGCTGCAGAAGACGGGTGACGCCGCGGCGCTGGCCGAGCGCGCGCTGCGCGAGGTGGCTGCCGCCTGAATTGGCTTCAAGCGGTTTGAAGCCGCTTGAAACGCTGACCGGCGGCCGGGCGCGGCCCGCTCTCTACAATTCGCGGTTTTCTCCAGCCCAGCCCCGCACATGTCCGGCAGCACCTTCGGCGAGCTCTTTTGCGTCACCAACTTCGGTGAGAGCCACGGCCCGGCCATCGGCTGCGTGATCGACGGCTGCCCGCCCGGGCTGGCGCTGAACGAAGCCGACATCCAGGGCGACCTCGACCGCCGCCGCCCCGGCACCAGCCGCCACGTGACGCAGCGCAACGAACCCGATGCGGTGGAGATCCTCTCCGGCGTCTACGAGGGCCGCACCACCGGCACGCCCATCTGCCTGCTGATCCGCAACACCGACCAGCGCAGCAAGGACTACGGCAACCTCCTCGACACCTTCCGCCCCGGCCACGCCGACTACACCTATTGGCGCAAGTACGGCCTGCGTGATCCGCGCGGCGGCGGGCGTTCTTCAGCCCGGCTGACGGCGCCCATGGTGGCCGCCGGCGCCGTGGCCAAGAAGTGGCTGCTTGAAAAACACGGCACCACCTTCCTGGGCTGGATGAGCGCGGTGGGCGAGGTGGAGATTCCTTTTCACAGCGCCGAGCACATTCCGCACAACCCCTTCTTCGCGCCGAATGCCGTGATCGTGCCCACGCTCGAAGCGCACATGGACGCGCTGCGCAAGGCCGGCGACAGCTGCGGCGCGCGCATCGAGGTGCGCGCCAGCGGCATGCCGGTGGGCCTGGGCGCACCGCTCTTCGACAAGCTCGACGCCGACATCGCCTACGCGATGATGGGTATCAACGCCGTCAAGGGCGTGGAGATCGGCAGCGGCTTTGCCACCGTGCAAGAGCGCGGCAGCCAGCATGGCGACGAGCTCACGCCCGAGGGCTTCGCCAGCAACCACGCCGGCGGCGTGCTGGGCGGCATCAGCACCGGGCAGGACTTGGCCGTGCGCATTGCCATCAAGCCCACCAGCTCGATCCGCCTGCCCAAGGCCAGCATCGACCGCCAGGGCCAGCCCACCGTGGTGGAAACACACGGCCGCCACGACCCCTGCGTGGGCATCCGCGCCACGCCGATTGCCGAGGCCATGCTGGCGCTGGTGGTCATGGACCACGCGCTGCGCCACCGCGCGCAGAACGGCGACGTGGCGCTGGCGCTGGCGCCGATCCCGGCCGCCCGGTCTTCGGCGCCTTGACGGCCCCGCACGAGGCGACCGAGGCGGCCGAGGCGCCGCCGCGGGCCGCCACCGCCGTGCTGGTGCGTTTCGGCACCTTGTCCTTCTTCTATTTCGCGGCCATTGGGCTCTTCAACCCCTACGCGCCGCTGTGGTTCCAGAGCCTGGGGTATTCCACGCTGCTGATCGGTGCCATCTCGGCGCTGCAGTCGGTGACGCGCCTGTTCGCGCCCTATGCCTGGAGCTGGTCGGGCGACCACAGCGGCCGCCGCACCGAGCTCATCCGGCTGGCCGCCCTGGGCGCGCTGCTCTCGGCGCTGGCGCTGCTGGGCGTGGAGGCGGCGCTGCCGGTGGCGCTGGTCACCTTGTGCATGTTCCTGGCCAACGGCGGCGTGGTGCCGCTGTCGGAGGCGATGCTGTCGCAACTGCTGCACATGCCCGGTGGCGGCATCGACAGCGCCCGCTACGGCCGTGTGCGCGTGTGGGGTTCCATCGGTTTCATCGCCGCGGCCACGGCCTTCGGCGTGCTGCTGGAATGGGCCGGCATTGCCATCTTTCCAGCCTTCGTGGCAGTGATGAATGCGCTGCTGCTCGTGGCGGCCTGGCGCCTGCCGGCCACGCACACCGCTGCTGCCCACGCCGAACCCGCGCCGCCGGTGCTGCCGCTGTTGCGCAGGCCCGCGGTGGCGTGGTTTTTTGCGTCCATCTTCTTCACCGTGCTGGCCCACACCAGCCTCTATGCCTTCTTCTCGCTCTACCTGGTGAGCCTCGGTTACGGCAAGTGGGCCGTGGGCGCGCTGTGGGCCGTGAGCGTGGGGGTGGAGATCGCCTTCTTCTGGACCCAGGGCCGCTGGTTCCCGTGGCTCAGCCCGCACCGCTGGCTGGAGGTGGTGGCCGGCGTGACCACGCTGCGTTTCGTGGCCACCGCCGCCGGCGGGGCCTGGGCGCCGGTGCTGGTGGGCGCGCAGCTGACGCACGCCATCACCTTCGCGGCCCACCACGCGGCCTGCATCGCCCTGGTGCACCAGCTGTTCCCGGGGCGCCTGCGCGGGCGCGGCCAGGCGCTTTACACCATGCTGGGCTACGGCGTCTCGGGCGTGCTGGGCGGCCTGGGCGGCGGCTGGCTGATCTCGCAGCTGGGTTTCACCGCCGTGTTCTGGGCAGCGGCCGGCTGCGGCCTGGCGGCCTGGGTCTGTGTGCGGCGGGCCGCGGTGGCAGCCAACACGGCCGCGGTCTGAAAGTCATTAATGACTGTAAAAGCCGTTTATCGCTAAAACATTAATTTATTCTTAAGTTGCGGGGCGGGTGGTCGATGACAGCGCATCGCGGGCCGCGAGTTCACGGCGCGCCAGTGTGATCACCGGAGAGAACCCCCATGACCCTGACTGCCGCCCGGGCCGCCTCGCGCCCCGTTTCCGATGAAGCCGGCGCCCGCACCGCCCGGCCGGGTGACGATGGCGGCGCCGTCACGCGTTTCTTTCGTTACCACGGCCTCTGGGCGCCTGGCGTGCGCCTCTTTCGCGCCATCGGCTTCCGTGCCAAGGCGCTGACGATCTCGCTGGTCTTCTTGCTGCCCATCGCCTGGTTGTCTTACAACTATTTCGGCGACAAGGCCGCGGCCATCCAGTTTTCGGCCGCCGAACGTGAAGGCGTGGCCTATGCCCGCGCCGCCATGCCCCTGCTGCATGCGCTGCAGCAGCAGCGCCTGGCGGCCGTGCAGGGCGCCGCCGCGGGCCAGCCCGCGCCGGGTGCCGAGGCCGCCAGCAAGGCGGTGCAGGCCGCGCTGGCACCGCTGGCCCAAGCCCAGGCAGCGCTGGGTGGCGCGCTGCGCACGGGCGAAGCGCATGCGCGTGTGCTCCAGCTCTTGCAGGGCCTGCCGCCGGCCGCCGCCGGTGTCGAGCCCGTGCTGGCCGCGCACACCGCGCTCATCGGGGCCCACCTCGCGCTGCTGACCACGGCCACCGACAACTCCAACCTCACGCTGGACCCCGATCTCGACACCTACTACCTGATGGATGGCAGCCTGGGCGCCCTGCCGGCGCTGCTGGAAGCCACCGCCCACCAACGCGACCTGGCCGTGGCACTGATCTCGGGCCACAGCGCCAGCAGCGCTTTCCTCAAGCAGCTGGGAGCGCAGGAAGTGGCTGGCGACCTCACCGACACCCGCTGGGCCGCCGGCCTGGCCAAGGTGCAGACCGTCCATGCGGCCATCGACAGCGAGCTCGGCGTCGAGCCTGCGCGCAAGGCGTTGCACGCCTTCCACGAGGTGGCCGCCAACAGCGAATCGGCCGCCCGCCTGCTGGCCGCGGCCGAGGCGGCGCTGGGCGCGCTGCAGGCCTCCCAGGGCCGCAGCCTGGATCGGCTGGACGCCCTCGTCCAGGCCCGCATCGACCGCCTGGCCCAGGCGCGCTCCATCACCGCCGTGGCGCTGGTGCTGAGCCTGGCGCTGGTTTGGTACCTCTTCCTGTCTTTCCGCAAGGTGCTGGAAGGTGGGCTGAAGGAGGTGGCGTACCACATCGACGCGATGCGCGGTGGCGACCTCACCACCCGCCCGCGCGCCTGGGGCAGCGACGAGGCCGCGGGCCTGATGCAGACCCTGGCGGAGATGCAGGCCGAGCTGCGCCGCATCGTCGGCCAGGTGCGCGGCGCCTCGGGCCAGATCGTGGTGGCCAGCACGCAGATCTCCAGCGGCGCCATGGACCTGAGCACGCGCACCGAACAATCGGCCGCCAACCTGGAAGAAACCGCCGCGGCGATGGAACAGGTGTCGGCCACGGTGGCCCGCGGTGCCGAAACCGTCGACCAGGCCACGCAGCTGGCGGTGGCCAATGCCGCCTCTGCCGAGCGTGGCGGCCGCGTGGTGGCGCAGGTGGTGCAGACCATGCAGGCGATCAATAGCGCCTCCGGCCGCATCGGCGACATCATCGGCACCATCGACGGCATCGCCTTCCAGACCAACATCCTGGCGCTGAACGCCGCGGTGGAAGCTGCGCGCGCGGGCGAGCAGGGCCGCGGTTTCGCGGTGGTGGCTTCCGAGGTGCGTGCGCTGGCCCAGCGTTCAGGCGCCGCGGCGCGCGAGATCAAGAGCCTCATCACCGCCAGCATGGAGCAGGTGGAGGGCGGCGTGCGCGTGGTGCAGCAGGCCGGCAGCACCATGGACGAGATGCAGGACAGCGCGCGCCGCGTGCGCCAGCTGCTGGAGACCGTGGCGCAAGGCGCACGCGAGCAGAGCCTGGGCGTGACCCAGAGCGCCGAAGCCGTGCAACAGCTCGACCAGGTGACGCAGCAGAACGCGGCGCTGGTGGAGCAGACGGCAGCGGCCGCCGGTTCGCTGCAGGCCCAGGCCCAGGCCCTGGCGGCCGAGGTGGCCCAGTTCCGCCTTCCCGGGCACGCCTGACCCGGCCTTCAGGCCCAGCCGGCGGGCCGGTAACCCTGGGCGCACCAGGGTTCCCGGCCCGCCGCACTTCATCTGGGCCGGCAGCGGCCGATATCCCGGGTGGGTCGGGTTCTGCTTTGCAGGCCCTACAGCCGCGTAGCGGTGCCCCGCGCCGACATGCCTGCAGCCCCTCATCACTCCCCCGCCGCCACCGTGCCCCCTCTGGGCGACGGGGCCTTGCTGCTGCCCGCCAACACCGGGCCGCGGCGTGTGCGCTGGGCCATGTACCTGGCTTTTGCGGTGCTGGCCCTGGCCGTGGGCCTGCAGGGCCTGGGCATGCTGCGCCTGGAGACCATGCGCGGCGCCGATGCCGAGATCCTCGACCGCGCCGGCCTGCAGCGCACCTTCTCGCAGCAGGTGGGCCGCCTGGCCGCGATGATCGGGCTGGCCGACAGCGACCCCGAGCGTGTGCGCCACATGCGGGCGCTGCAGGGGCTGCTGACGCAGAGCGGCCTGGACGCGCTGGAGCTGGAGCACAAGCTGGCGCAGCAGATGGCGCGTTCGCCCGACGCCCAGGCCCTGGCCGCTGGGCCGCTGGAACGCTGGCAGGACGCGCGTGAAAAGCTCTGGTACCGCGCCCAGGCCCTGCTGCTGAGCGCCGAGATCGGCGGCGCCGACGGCCTGCGCCAGCGCGTGACCGCACTGCACCTGGCCACCGACCCCGCGATGGCCGCCGCACAGCAGCTCTCCGACGCCCTGCGCCGCGCCGCCGAACTGCGCGCCGAAAGCATGATCAGCGAGATGCGCTGGGGCATGGTGGGCATCCTCGTGCTGCTGGGCCTGCTGGGCCTGGCGGTGGTGGAACCCACGGCACGGGCCGTGCAGCGCCACGGCCAGCGCCTGCGCGAGCAGGCCACCGAGCTGCAGCGCCTGGCGCTGGTGGCCGAGCACACCAGCGCGCTGGTGCTCATCACCGACGCGCAGGACTGCGTGGTCTGGGCCAACAGCGCCTTCACGCGCTGCACCGGCTGGCCGCTGGCCGAGGCGCTGGGCCGGCGGCCTGGCGAACTGCTGGGCCACAGCCAGGCCGACGAAACCGTGCTGACCCGCGTGCAGCAGGCGCTGCGCGAGGGCCAGGGCGTGCGCCAGGAATGGCTGCACCGCGCGCGCGACGGCCGCGACCTGTGGCTGGACGTCGACCTGCGGCCTCTGCGCGGCGAAGACGGCGCGCTCTCGGGCCATGTGCGCGTGTGCAGCGACACCACGGCGCGGGTGCAGCAGCAGGCCAAGCTGCGCACGCTGTGGTCGGCGCTGCCGGTGGGCGTGACGGTGATGGGCCCTGACGGCCAGATCATCGAAGCCAACCTCGAAGCCGAGCGCATGCTGGGCCTGAGCAAACAGCAGCTGCAGGGCTTCACGGCGCGCCAGGCGCAACGCCACTTGCTGCGCGGCGACGGCACGCCCTACCAGACCCACGAACTGCCGGCCATGCGCACCCTCAGCTCGGGCCAGCCGGTGCACAACGAGACCATGGGCGTGCGGCGCCGCGACGGCGGCGTGGGCTGGCTGCTCGTCAACACGGTGCCGCAGACCGACGCCAGCGGCCAGGTGATGGGCCTGGTGGCCTGCTTCAGCGACATCACCGAGAGCCGCGCGCTGCAGGACCGGCTGCGCGCCACCGCGCGCACCGATGCGCTGACGCGCCTGCCCAACCGCGACGTGGTGATGGAGCGCCTGCAGCACGCCATCGAACACGCCCGCCGCCACCCCGGCTACGGTTTTGCGGTGCTTTTCATGGACTTCGACCGCTTCAAGCAGGTCAACGACACGCTGGGCCACGGCGCCGGCGACGAACTGCTGCGCCAGATCGCGCAGCGCCTGCTGCGCGCGCTGCGCCCGGGCGACGCGGTGGCGCGCCTGCATGGCGAAGCCAGCGCTGCGCCCATGGCCGCGCGTCTGGGCGGTGATGAGTTCGTGGTGGTGCTCGACGGCATCAACGACCCCGAGCGCATCGCCTCCATCGCCCACCGCCTGCTGGCCGACCTGAGCGAGCCCTACACGCTGGAGCACATGCCGGTGCAAAGCAGCGTGAGCATCGGCGTGGTGCTGTGCAAGGACTTGCCGCGCCTGGGTGACGACGAGTTCGACGCCGGCGTGGCCGCCGAAGAGGTGCTGCGCAATGCCGACACCGCCATGTACGAGGCCAAGCGCGCCGGCCGCGGACGCTGGGTGCTCTTCGACGATTCGATGCACGAGCGTGTGGTGCGTGCGCTCGAGGTGGAAGGCGACCTGCGCCGAGCGCTGAAAGAAGACGAGCTCTTTGTCGTCTACCAGCCGGTGGTGGGCCTGGCCGACCGCAGCCTGGTGGGCGTGGAGGCGCTGGTGCGCTGGCGCCACCCGCAGCGCGGCCTGGTGCCGCCGGGCGAGTTCGTGTCGATTGCCGAGGAATGCGGCCTCATCGACGCGCTTGGCGCCTTCGTGCTGGAAACCGCCTGCCGCCAGTTCATGCAATGGCAGCAGCGCCTGGGCGCCGCCGGGCCGCAGCAGGTGGCGGTGAACATGTCGCGCGCGCAGCTGCAGCGCAGCGGCCTGGTGGACGACGTGCGCGCGGTGCTGCAGGCTTGCAGCATGGCGCCGGCCCAGCTGCAGCTGGAAGTGACCGAAAGCCTGGCCGCGCAAGACGAACGCGTGCAGGGCACGCTGCGCGAGCTGAAGGCCCTGGGCGTGCGCCTGGCGCTGGACGACTTCGGCACCGGCTACAGCAGCCTGGCCTGTTTGCACCAGATGCCGGTAGATACCGTGAAGGTGGACCGCAGCTTCGTCAAACACGCCGAGACGGTGGAGTACCACCGCGTGCTCATCGAAGCCACCATCCGCGTGGCCCGCACCATGGGCATGACCACCGTGGCCGAGGGCATCGAGACCGAAGGCCAGGCCGAGCTGATGCGCACGCTGACCTGCGACCGCGGCCAGGGCTACCTCTTCGCGCGCCCGCTGGAGGCCGCCGAGCTGGAGCGCTGGGCCCTGGGCCAGGCGCAAGCGCGGGTGGCAGCGCCCGCCAGCACCGCCACGGCCTGAGGGGCCGCTGCACCAACTGCCAGGCCGCCTGCCGCCCAGTCGGGGGCGTGTGCAGTTCATCAGCAGCTTTCTGCGCTTCGTCGCAGCCGCAACCGGGCGTCATCGCCCCTTCCTACACTGCGCAGCGCTGAAGGGCCGGTGAGCCCCTTGGCTTGCCGCTGAGGAGGGTGGGCGATGAACAAGAAGTGGGTGTGGGCCGCGGGCCTGGGGGCCGTGGTGCTGGCCGGTGGTGGGGGTGCCTGGTATGCCGGCCTGCTGAAGCCGGGGATGGGCGCGCAGGCGGCCGCGTCGGACAAGGCCGCCGGCACCGACAGCGACAAGAAGGGCGACAAGAAGGGCGACAAGCAGGGCGACAAGAAGGACGGCAAGGACGGCAAGAAGCCCGAGACGCCGCTGGCCTTTGCGCCGCGCGAGGTGGTGCAGCCCGTGGTGGCGCGCCTGCCCGCGGTGGTGGAGTTTTCCGGCCCTCTGGTGGCGCCGCAGAGCGCGATGGTGCGGGCCCGCGCCAGCGGCACGCTGCTGGCGCTGAACGTGGCCGAAGGCAGCCGCGTGGTGGCCGGGCAGACGCTGGGCCGCATCGAACTGGCCGATCTGGCCAGCCGCGTGGCCGAACGCAGCGCGATGCTGGAATCGGCGCGTGCCGCACTGGTGCAGGCCGAGCGCACGCACGCCAGCAACCAGAGCCTGGCGGCGCAGAAGTTCATCTCGCCCAACGCGCTGGAAAGCTCGTCCGCGGCGCTGGCCACCGCGCGTGCGCAGCTCAATGCGGCGCAGGCCTCGCTGGACACCACGCGCGTGGGCCTGCGCGACGCCACGCTGGTGGCGCCCATCTCGGGCATCGTGGCCAGGCGCCACGCCGTGCCGGGCGAAAAGCTCAGCGTCGAGCAGCAGGTGCTGAGCATCGTCGACCTGGCCCGGCTGGAGCTGGCCGGCAGCGTGGGCACGCACGAGGTCTCGCGCATCGCGCCGGGCCTGGCGGTGGAAGTGCAGGTGGAGGGCATGGACACCCCGGTGGCCGGCCGCGTGGCGCGCATCGCCCCGGCGGCCGAGGCCGGCACGCGCAGCATCGGCGTGACCATCGAACTGGCCAACCCGAAAGAGCGCCTGCGCGCCGGCCAGTACGCGCTGGCCCGCGCCACCCTGCCCGACAACGCCGACCGCCTGACGCTGCCCGACAGCGCCGTGGGCAACACCTCGGGGCAAGACCACGTGTGGGTGATCGAAAACGGCACGCTGGCGCGCCGCGCCGTCACCCTGGGCCGACGCGACCCGCGTGCCGGCCGCGTGGAGGTGCTGCAAGGGGTCACGCCGGCCAGCCAGGTGCTGGCCGCGCGTTTCGACAACCTGCGTGAAGGTGCCAAGGCTTCGGTGGCGGCCGTGGTGGCGGCCAAGGGCAGCGGCACCGCCGCGGCGGTGGCCTCGGCGGCGGTGGCGGCTTCCGCGCCGCTGGTGAAGTAAGGAGCGCGGCCATGTGGATGACGCGCGTCTCGATCCAGCACCCCGTCTTCGCCGTGATGGTGATGGTGGCGCTGTGCGTGCTGGGCCTGTTCAGCTACAACAAGCTGGGTGTCGAGCAGATGCCCGACATCACCTTCCCCGGCGCCTGGATGGAGGTGCGTTACCCCGGCGCCTCGCCCGAGGCCGTGGAGCGTGAACTCGTCAAGCCGCTGGAAGAGGCGGTCAACAGCATCGCCGGCGTCAAGCGCATCACCTCGGGTGCGCGCGAAGGCACGGGCTGGGTCAACGTCGAGTTCAAGCTCGACGCCGACATGGGCCGCGCGATGGAAGACCTGCGCGACCGCGTGGCCGGCGTGCAGGGCAGCTTTCCGAAAGACGTGAAGGCGCCGACCATCGCGCGCTGGAACAACGACAACAGCGAGCCGGTGGTCACCATGGCCATCGTGAGCAAGACGCGCAGCGCGCGTGAGCTCTCCATCCTGGGCGAGCAGACGGTGGCCAAACGCCTGCAGCGCGTGGAAGGTGTGGCGCGGGTGGAGGTCAATGGCCTGACCGAGCGCGAGGTGCGCATCGACCTCGACCCGGTGCGCCTGCGCGCCTACGGCGTGACGCCGGCCGAGATTGCCACCGCCTTGCGCGAAGCCAATGCCGACCAGCCCGTGGGCCTGATCAGCGACCGCACGCAAGATGCGCTGCTGCGCGTGGAAGGGCGTGTGCGTGATCCGCGCCAGTTCGAGAACGTGGTGGTCGCCAAACGCGGCAATCTGAGCCTCACGCTGGCCGACCTGGGCACCCTGGTGGAGCGTGAACGCGAGGCCGAATCGGTGGCGCGCATCAACGGCCAGCGCGCCATCAGCTTCAACATCTTCAAGCAGCAGGACGCCAACATCGTGGCCGCCGGCGAGGCGGTGAAGAAGGCGCTGGAGGAACTCAAGCCGCAGCTGCCGCCCGATGTGGAAGTGCGCGTTATCAACGCCAGCAGCGACTGGGTCAAGGGCAGCCTCGACGGCCTGCGCAACACGCTGATCGAAGGCGCGCTGCTCACGGTGGGCATCGTCTTCCTGTTCCTGCACAGCTGGCGCAGCACCATCATCACCGGGCTGACGCTGCCGATTGCGGTGATCAGCAGCTTCATCGCCGTCTACGCCTTCGGCTTCACGCTGAACTTCATGACGATGATGGCGCTGTCGCTCTGCATCGGCCTCTTGATCGACGACGCCATCGTCGTGCGCGAGAACATCGTGCGCCACGTCGGCATGGGGAAAGACCATTTCCGCGCCGCGCGCGAAGGCACCGAGGAGATCGGTCTGGCCGTGATGGCCACCACCTTCGCCATCGTGGCGGTGTTCGCGCCGGTGGCCTTCATGGGCGGCATCATCGGCAAGTTCTTCTACCCCTTCGGCATCACGGTGGTGGTGGCGGTGCTGGTGAGCCTGTTCGTGAGCTTCACGCTCGACCCCATGCTCAGCAGCGTGTGGCACGACCCGCCGAGCACGCGCCTGAAGAAGCTGCCGGTGCTGGGCCACGCCATCCGCGCCACCGACGCCGGCATGGACCTGCTGCACCGCGTGTACGAGCGTGCCATCCGCTGGATCTTCAGCGGCCGGCGCTGGCGCGTGTGGTTGCCGGCCTACGGGCGGCCTTTCGCGGCTGACGGCCAGCGCCAGCGCACGCTGCCGCGCCGTCTGCGCAGCGCCACCATCACGCCGCGCGGCGTGGTCGTGGCTGGCGGTCTGGCCAGCTTCGTGCTCGCACTGGCCCTGGCACCGCTGGTGGGCAGCGAGTTCGCGCCCGAAACCGACCAGGGTTTCACGCGCCTGGCGCTGCGCATGCCGGTGGGCAGCAGCCTGGAGCGCAGCGACGCCAAGGCGCGCCAGATCGAAGAGATCGTCATGGCCTTGCCCGAGGTGCGTGATGTCTCCACCTGGGTGGGCGGTGCCGGCCAACGCAACCAGGCCTGGTTGAGCATCGCGCTGAAGGACAAAAAAGACCGCAAGCGCAGCCAGAAAGAGGTGGAAGAAGCCATCCGCAAGGCCATCGCCGGCATTCCCGGCACCGACGCCAGCGTGGGCTTCAACCGGCCCATCTACGTGGCCATCCTGGGCAGCGACGCCGAAGGCCTGGCCAAGGTGGCCAAGGAATTCGCCGAGAAGGTCAAGGCCATTCCCGGCATCGCCGATGTTGAAAGCTCGGTGCAG
The DNA here is from genome assembly GCA_963788035.1 of uncultured beta proteobacterium. Taxonomy (GTDB): domain Bacteria; phylum Pseudomonadota; class Gammaproteobacteria; order Burkholderiales; family Burkholderiaceae_C; genus Rubrivivax. Next base: position 850,687 of record CAWBFC010000006.1, on the reverse strand, counting down.
CAGGGCCTGCCGGCCTATGCCGTGAAGCTGCGCCCGGGCGCGGTGCGCGAGCTGGGCCTCACCGCACCGCAGCTGGCGAGTTCGCTGCGCGCCTACGTCAACGGCGAAACCGCCACCTACTGGACCACGCCCGACGGCGACCAGGTCGATGTCGTGCTGCGCCTGAACGAAACCCAGCGTGAACGCATCGAGCAGCTGCGCGGCCTGCCGGTGGCTTTCTCGAAAGACGGCACGCCCATCACGCTGGACAGCGTGGCCACCATCGAGACGGTGTTCAACCCCGAGGTCATCCGCCGCCAGAACCTGCAGCGCCGCGAGGCGGTGTTCGCCGGCGTGCAGGGCCGCAGCGCCGGTGACGTGGGTGCCGACGTGCAGAAGCTGGTGCGCGAGACCACGCTGCCGCCGGGCTACAGCTTCGACATCGGCGGCGGCATGCAGCAGCAGCAAGAGGCTTTTGGCGGCCTGCTCAGCGCCATGGCGCTGGCGGTGATCTTCATCTACATCGTGCTGGCCAGCCAGTTCGGCAGCTTCCTGCAGCCCATCGCCATCATGGCCAGCCTGCCGCTGGCGTTGATCGGCGTGATGCTGGCGCTGCTGTTCTGGAACAGCACGCTCAACGTCTTCAGCATGATCGGGCTGGTGATGCTGATGGGCCTGGTGACCAAGAACGCCATCCTGCTGGTGGACTTTGCGAACCACGAACGGGCGCGTGGCGCCAGCGTGCCCGATGCGCTGCTGGCCGCCGGCATGACCCGCATGCGGCCCATCATCATGACGACGGCGGCCATGGTCTTCGGCATGCTGCCGCTGGCCCTGGCGCTGAACGACGGCGGCGAGATCCAGGCGCCCATGGGCCGCGCCATCATCGGTGGCGTGATCACCAGCACCCTGCTCACGCTGGTGGTGGTGCCGGTGCTCTACAGCTACCTGGCGCGCAAGCGCAAGCCGGCCGCGGCGGCGCTGCCCACCGCCGGCGGCGCCATGCCGCTGGAGATGCCGGCCGACCGCGACTGAGCCGCTGCTGCCGCTGCTGCCGGGGCCGCCGCGCCCCGGTCGGCCTGGCGGTAGACGCCGCAGCCCAGGAGCAGCTCGCCCTTCAGCGGCACCACCCACGAGATCTTGGGCAGCACGGCGCCGGTGTTGGGCTGCACGATGTTGTAGTTCACCCAGCCGCCGCCGGCTTCGGCCGCGGCCCAGGCCTCGCGCACGAAGCGGTCGCCGTCGATGCCCGGCACTTCATGCACGCGGTGGCCTTCCATCGCCGTCTTGGCGCCGTGCAGGCGGTAGCGGCCTTCGCGGTCGATGACGAAGACATAGAGGTCGCGGTCGACAAAACCTTCGGCCTCGCTGTGCAGCGCCGGCCTGGCAGCGTCGAGACCGCGTTCGCCGATGAGCGCCAGTGCACGCTGCACCAGGCCCGCGGCCTCGTCGGCGCTGCCCTGGCGCAGCCGCATGCTGGCCACGGCCGCCGACAGCGCTTCGGCGCGGCCCACCAGGGCCTGCGAGGCGCTGCGTGATTCGTCCACCAGGGCGGCGTTCTGCCGTGTGATCTCGTCGAGGTTGCCCACCGCGGCACTCATCTCCTCCAGCCCCTGGCTCTGCTGCTGGCTGGTGCTGGCGATCTCGCGCAGCTGCTGCGAAACCTGGCGCACACCGTCCACCACGCCGCCCAGCACGGCGCTGGTGCGCTGCACGCGCTGCACGGTGTCTTGCACCTGCTCGCGTGAGTGGCCGATGAGCTGGCGGATCTCGGCCGCCGCGCCAGCGCTGCGCTGCGCGAGCTGGCGCACCTCGCTGGCCACCACGGCAAAACCGCGCCCTGATTCGCCGGCACGTGCGGCTTCCACCGCCGCGTTCAGCGCCAGGATGTTGGTCTGGAAGGCGATGCCGTCGATGACGCCGATGATCTCGCCCATGCGGCGCGAGCCCTCTTCCAGCTGGCCCAGCGAGCCCACCGTCTGAGACATCTCGCCGTTGCCGCCTTCGGCCTGCTGGTGCAGCGCCGCGGTCAGGCCGTCGAGCGCCGACACGGCCGAGGCATTGGCCGCGACCTTGCCGCTGGTGTCCTGCACGGTGGCCACGAACTCGGCCAGGCTCGTGGCCTGCTGCTCGGTGCGCTGGGCCAGCGCACCGCCGCCATCGGCCAGCGTGCGCCCGGTTTCAGAGACGCGCACGGCGCTGCTGCGGATCTCGGCCACCAGGCCCGAGAGCTGGGCGGCCATGCGTTCGACCACCTGGCCGATCTCGGCCACTTCATCGCGGCCGTGGATCTCGAAACGGTGCGAAAGGTCGCCACCGGCCACGGCCGCCATGCCCTTGCCGAGGTGGCGCAGCGCGCCGATGAACGCGAGGTAGAAGGCCGCCGACAGATAGAGCACCAGCAGCACGCCCACGGTGGAGGCACCGGCGGTGAGCCAGAGCTCCTGGGTCTGGCCGCGGGCCCGTTGTTCCAGGGCGATGAGCAGCTGGTTGCCCGCGGCATGGCCGAAGCCGTTGACGGCCTGGACGGCCGCGCTGCCTGCGGCGAAGAAGGGCGCGGGTTCACCTTCCAGCGCTTCGGCGGTGAAGGCTTTTTCGGTCAGCTCGGTAAACTGCCGGCTGAGGGCCAGTGCGCTTTCATAGCCGGCCGGTGGGCTGCCGCCGGCGCGCTGCAGCGCCTGCAGGCGGTGTTCGGTGTCCAGCAGGCGTTGGCGCACCTGTTCCACGCGGCCCAGCATCTGGGCGCGTTCGGTGGCCGAGGCGTCGCCGCGGCTGAGCAGGCCGGCGCCCTGGCCGCGCATCAGGCCCAGGGTCTCCGTCCAGGGCAGGGTGCGCTCCACCAGCAGGTCCATCAGGAAGAAGGTCTGGGCCTCGGGGTCGAGCAGCAGGCCCGAACGTTCTGCGGCCAGCAGCACCGTGGTGCGCAGCGCTTCCACTTGCTCGGTGTGCTGCTGGAAGGCACGCTGGCGCTGGCCGTCGTGCCGGCCTTCGGCCAAGGCGGCCACGGCGTCGCGCACCGCGGGCCACCGGTCGCTGAGCTCGAAGCTGCGTGTCGCGGCCAGGGCCTCGTCACTGGCTGTCAGGGCCGTCTTCAAGGCGGCCCGCGTGCTGTCGCGCGGGGCGGTGGCAGCCGCATCGCCGCTGAGCGCGCGGTTGGTGTAGCCGCGGAGCTGCTGCAGATGGTCGGCCACGGCCAGCAGTGTCTGCACCACGCGCGCGCCCTCGGCTTCGGCCAGCGTGATGGCGGTCTGGGTGCGCAGCAGCTGCACGTGCAGCACCAGCAGCAGCACCATGGGCACGAAAAGCGTCAGGCCCACCAGGCCCAGCTTCCAGGGCAGGCGCAGGCGGCGCATCAGCCACAAACCAGGGGCCAGGGGGGAACGCAGCAGACGGGACATGGGGGCTCCACCGGCGTCTTGCCGGCGCCGTTCTGCTGATTTCGGCCGCTGGCCGTGAAAGTTCAGTCAGAAATTGGCGATCCGATCACCGGCGCGCCTGAGCGCTTCAACATTCCACGATGTTCACCGCCAGCCCGCCGCGCGCCGTTTCCTTGTACTTGCTCATCATGTCGGCGCCGGTTTCGCGCATGGTCTTGATGACCTTGTCCAGGCTCACGAAGTGCGTGCCGTCGCCGCGCAGCGCCATGCGCGCGGCGTTGATGGCCTTCACGCTGGCAATCGCGTTGCGCTCGATGCAGGGGATCTGCACCAGCCCGCCCACCGGGTCACAGGTCAGGCCCAGGTGGTGTTCCATGCCGATCTCGGCGGCGTTTTCGGCCTGCTCGGGCGTGCCCCCCATCACCGCGCACAGCGCACCGGCGGCCATGCTGCAGGCCACGCCCACCTCGCCCTGGCAGCCGACCTCGGCGCCGCTGATGCTGGCGTTTTCCTTGTAGAGGATGCCGATGGCCGCGGCGGTGAGCAGGAAGTTGATGACACCCGCGTCGTTCGCACCTGGCACAAAACGTGTGTAGTAGTGCAGCACCGCCGGCACGATGCCGGCCGCGCCGTTGGTGGGCGCCGTCACCACACGCCCGCCGGCCGCGTTTTCTTCGTTGACGGCCAGGGCGTAGAGGTTCACCCAGTCCAGCACCTGCAGCGGGTCGCGCAGCGCTTGTTCGGGGTTGGCGGTGAGCGCATCGCGCAGCGGCTTGGCGCGGCGCTTGACCTGGAAGCCGCCCGGCAGCACGCCCTCGGTGCGGCAGCCGCGCTCCACGCAGGCCTGCATCACACCCCAGATCTTCAAGAGGCCGGCGTTGATCTCGGCGTTGCTGCGCCAGTGGCCTTCGTTGGCGCGCATCACGTCGGCGATGCTGCCGCCGATCTCTTTGCAGCGCTGCAGCAGTTCTTCACCGCTGCGGAAGGGGTGGGGCAGCACCGTGGTGTCGGGCGCGATGAGCTTCTGCTTGGCGCCATCGGCCGCCACCTCGTCGCTGACGACGAAGCCGCCGCCCACCGAGTAGTACACGCGGCTGGCGAGCTCGGCGCCGGCCGCGTCGAAGGCCGTGAAACGCAGGCCGTTGGCGTGGAAGGGCAGCGTCTCCCGCCGGAAGAACTTCAGGTCGTCCTTCTCGTTGAAGGCCACGCTGTGTTGGCCCAGCAGCGTGATGCGGCCTTCGCTGCGCATCGCGGCCAGCAGCGCGGGCACGCCGTCGACATCCACCGTGTCGGGCTCGTGGCCGGCCAGGCCCAGCAGCACGGCCTTGTCGCTGCCGTGGCCCTTGCCGGTGGCGCCCAGGCTGCCGTAGAGCTGGCTGAGCACACGCGCCGTGCGGGGCAGCAGGCCCTCGTGCTCCAGCCGCAGCGCGAACAGGCGCGCCGCGCGCATCGGCCCCACGGTGTGGCTGCTGCTCGGGCCGATGCCGATCTTGAAGAGGTCGAAAACGCTGACGGCCATGGTGGGGTTCTTTCAGCGGCGCTCTTCGGCCCGCGGTGGCAAAGCGGCCTGGCCGCGCAGGAAGTCTTCGGCGCGCAAGAGGCGCAGGCCCAGCAGCTCGGCCGTGGCCGTGCCCTGCGGCGGCAGCGGCTGCGCCAGCAGCCAGTTCAGCGCCATGATGTTGGCGGCCGGTTCCGAGAAAGGCTGCATCAGCCGCTGCTGCAGCGCGAACAGCCAGGCGGGTGTGCCCACCACCTGCACCGGCCGCGCCAGCACACGCGCCATCAAGGCCGCCACGGCCTGCCAGCTGAGCGCCTCGGGCCCGCCCAGCGGCAGCGTGGCGTTGGCCGCGGCGGGGTGCTCGGCGGCGGCGGCCAGCGCCGCGGCGGCGTCGTCCACCGCCAGGAAATCGAGCACACGGTCGGCACCGCCTGGCACCAGCGCCAGCCCGCGCCTTTCCACGAGCCCGCCCACCACGCCCATGTAGCGCTGCAAAAAGGGCCAGGGCCGGTCGACCAAAGCCGCCGGATCGCCGCGGGCGGCCAGCGCGCTGCCCACCAGCGCGAACCAGTCGTCCATGAAGGGTGCGAACTGCAGCACCGCAAAGGGGTGGCCGCTGTCGCGCAGGCGCTGCTCGGTCTGGCGCTTGTGGCGGAAGAGCGGCAGGCGTGCGTCCCAGGGCGTGACGGCGACCGAGGCGAACACCAGGCGGCTGCAGCCCTGGTGCCGGCAGGCGTCGATCAGGGCCGCATAACCGCCATCGTCGACCTTCGCGAAGCTGCCGCCGTGCGTGGGCGCCGCCGCGTTGGCCGTGGCCACCACGGCGCCGGCGCCGCTGCAGGCGGCCTGCACCGAGGCGGCGTCGGCGAGGTCGCCGTGCACGATCTGCACGCGCGCATGCTTCAGGTGTTCAAAGCGGGCGGTGGGGCGCACGAAGGCGCGCACCGGCCGCCCCAGCGCCAGCAGCCGCCGCACAACGCGCGTGCCCAGCTGCCCGCTGGCGCCGACCACCAGCACCGGGCGGGGGTCACCCGGCGCGGCGCGCGCCGGGCCTGGCTGGAGGTCCGCGGCGCGCGCCGCGGCCGGCTTGCGGTCGGCGGGGCGCTGCTTCACGCGTTCAGGCGTAGTCGCTGAGCGGCGGGCAGCTGCAGCTGAGGTTGCGGTCGCCCCAGACGTTGTCCACGCGGCCCACCGGCGCCCAGTACTTCTGGCCGCGCAGCCCCGGCACGGGGTAGGCAGCCTCTTCGCGGGTGTAGGGGTGGGCCCACTCGCTCTTCAGCAGCGAGGCTGCGGTGTGCGGCGCGTTTTTCAGCGGGTTGTCGTCCTGCGGCCAGAGCCCGGCTTCAACCCGCTGGATCTCTGCGCGGATGGCGATCATCGCGTCGCAGAACCTGTCCAGCTCGGCCCGCGGCTCGCTCTCGGTGGGCTCGATCATCAGCGTGCCGGCCACCGGGAAGCTCAGCGTGGGCGCGTGGAAACCGTAGTCGATGAGGCGCTTGGCCACGTCTTCGGCACCCACGCCGCTGGTCTTGGCCAGCGGGCGGATGTCGAGGATGCACTCGTGCGCCACGCCGCCGCCCTTCAGGCCGGCATCGCCGCCGCTGTAGAGCACCGGGTAGTGCCCGGCCAAGCGTGCAGCGATGTAGTTGGCGGACAGGATCGCCACCTCGGTGGCATCACGCAGGCCCTCAGCGCCCATCATGCGGCAGTACATCCAGCTGATGGGCAGCACCGCGGCGTTGCCCAGCGGTGCGGCGCTCACGGCGCCCACGCTGTGCGCGCCACCCACACCCGCCGTGCGGTGCGCGGGCAGGAAGGGCACCAGGTCTTCCACCACCGCCACCGGGCCCACGCCCGGGCCGCCGCCGCCGTGCGGGATGCAGAAGGTCTTGTGCAGGTTCAGGTGGCTCACGTCGCCGCCGAACTCGCCCGGCGCGGCCACGCCCACCAGCGCGTTCATGTTCGCGCCGTCCACGTACACGCGTCCGCCGTGCTGGTGCACGAGGGCGCAGAGTTCCTTCACGCGCACCTCGAACACGCCGTGCGTGCTGGGGTAGGTGATCATCACCGCGGCCAAGTTCGCGCTGTGCTGCTCGCACTTGGCCTTGAGGTCGTCGATGTCGACGTTGCCCATCGCATCGCACTTGGTGACGACCACCGTCATGCCCACCATCTGCGCACTGGCCGGGTTGGTGCCGTGCGCGCTTTCGGGAATCAAGCAGATGTTGCGGTGGCCTTCGCCGCGGCTCTCGTGCCAGGCCTTGATCACCAGCAGGCCGGCGTATTCACCCTGGCTGCCGGCGTTGGGTTGCAGGCTCACGCCGGCATAGCCTGTGGCTTGGCTCAGCCACGCGCACAGCTGGTCGTTCATCGCCCAGTAGCCCGCGAGTTGCTCGCGCGGCGCGAAGGGGTGCATGTGCGCGAACTCGGGCCAGGTGATGGGGATCATCTCGCTGGTGGCGTTGAGCTTCATCGTGCAGCTGCCCAGCGGGATCATCGTGCGGTCCAGCGCCAGGTCCTTGTCGCTCAGGCTGCGGATGTAGCGCAGCATCTGCGTTTCGCTGTGGTGCGTGTTGAACACCGGGTGCGTGAGGTAGCTGCTGGTGCGGCGCAGGGCTTCGGGGATGAGGCTGTCCACGCCCTTCTCGAAGGCGGCCCACTCGGGCAGCGCCTGACCGTCTTTGGCGAACCACGACCACAGTGCGTTCACATCAGCGCGCGTGGTGGTTTCGTCCAGCGCCACGCTCAGGTGCGTGGGCGACAGGCGGCGCAGGTTGGCACCCGCGGCCAGGGCCTTGGCGAGCACGGTGTCGGTGTCGGCGCCGGTTTCGATGGTGATGGTGTCGAAAGCCGCCGGCGTGATGACTTTGCGGCCCAGCTGCTGCAGGCCCTGCGAGAGGATGGCCGTGTAGCTGGCCACACGCTGCGCAATGCGCTTCAGGCCCGCGGGCCCGTGGTAGACGGCGTACATGCTCGCAATCACCGCCAGCAGCACCTGCGCCGTGCAGATGTTGCTGGTGGCCTTCTCGCGGCGGATGTGCTGCTCGCGCGTCTGCAGCGCCAGGCGGTAGGCGGGGTGGCCGTGCCTGTCGATGCTCACGCCCACCAGGCGGCCGGGCATGCTGCGCTTCCACTCGTCGCGGCAGGCCATGTAGGCGGCGTGCGGGCCACCGGCGCCCATGGGCACGCCGAAACGCTGCGTGGTGCCCACCACGATGTCGGCGCCGAACTCGCCCGGCGGCACCAGCAGCGTCAGCGCCAGCAGGTCGGCCGCGACGATGAAGGCCGCGCCCTTGGCGTGCGCCTGTTCGACGAAGGGCTTCAGGTCGTGGATCAAGCCGCTGGTGCTGGGGTACTGCGCGATCACCGCGAAGTACTCGTGTTCCTGCATCAGTTGCGGCGCCACGCCCACCAGCACTTTCAGGCCCAGCGGCGCCGCGCGCGTCTGCAGCACCTCGATGGTCTGCGGGTGGCAATCACCGGCCACGATGATCGTGTCGCTCTTGGCCTTCACGCTGCGCTTGGCCAGCGTCATGGCCTCGGCGGCGGCGGTGGCTTCGTCCAGCATGCTGGCGTTGGCCATGGCCATGGCAGTGAGCTCGCAGACCATGGTCTGGAAGTTCACCAGCGCTTCCATGCGGCCCTGGCTGATCTCGGCCTGGTAGGGCGTGTAGGCCGTGTACCAGGCCGGGTTCTCCAGGATGTTGCGCAGGATGACGCCCGGCGTGTGCGTGCCGTGGTAACCCTGGCCGATGAAGCTCTTGAGCACCTGGTTCTTCTGCGCCAGCGCCTTCATCTCGGCCAGCGCCTGCGCTTCCGTCACCGGCGCGGGCAGGCTCATGGGTTTCGTGCGCGCGATGGTGCGCGGCACGATGGCCTCGATCAGCGCGCGGCGGCTGGCCGCCCCGATGACGCTGAGCATGTGCTGCTCGTCGTCTTCATACGGGCCGATGTGGCGGGCGGCGAACTCGGTGTTGTTCTCGAGCTCACCCAGGGGCTTCAGGGCAGACATCAACATGGCGGGGTTTCCGGCGAGGGCAGTGCGGGGCGTCGGGGGTCAGAGCGTCTTGAGCAGCGCGTCGTAGGCGGGCGGGTCCATCAGGCCGTCGAGCTCGGCGGTGTCGGCCACTTTCACCTTGAAGAACCAGCCGGTGTTCAGCGGGTCGCTGTTGGCGAGCGATGGGTCGTCCTTCAGCGCGCCGTTGATTTCCACCACCTCGCCCGTCACAGGCATGTAGATGTCGGCCGCGGCCTTCACGCTCTCCACCACGCCGGCGACTTCGCCTTTCTTGTAGCTCTTGCCCACTTCAGGCAGGTCGACAAAGACCACGTCACCGAGCGCGTCCTGCGCGTGCGGCGTGATGCCCACCACCGCAGCAGCGGTGTCGGCGATGTTGATCCATTCGTGGTCGGGGGTGAACTTGGTGCTCATGGCTCGGGGCTCCGGGTGAGGGTGGAGAAAAAGAAGGATCAGCGCTTGTAGCGATGGGGTGCGAAGGGCATGGCCGACACGCGCATGGGCAAACGCTTGCCGCGCACTTCGGCGTAGACCTCGGCGCCGACCGTGCTGTGGTTCAGCGGCAGGTAGGCCATCGCGACGGGCTGGTTCACGGTGGGGCCCAGCGTGCCGCTGGTCACCACGCCGAGCTTGTGGCCGTTGGCATCGACGATGGGCGCGCCTTCGCGCACAGGCGCACGTTCCAGGCCCACCAGGCCCACGCGCTTGCTGGGCGCGGCGCCGGCCAGGTGGCTTTCGATCACGTTCGCGCCCGGGTAGCCGCCGGCCCGCGCGCCGCCGGGGCGGCGCACCTTCTGGATGGCCCAGATGAGGCCGGCTTCCACCGGGCTGGTGGTCTCGTTGATGTCATGGCCGTAGAGGCACAGGCCGGCTTCCAGGCGCAGCGTGTCGCGCGCGCCCAGGCCGGCGGGCGCCACCTCGGGCTGGGCCAGCAGCGCTTCGGCCAGGGTGATGGCGTGCTCGGCCGGCACGCTGATCTCGAAGCCGTCTTCGCCGGTGTAACCCGAGCGCGTGACGAAACACGCCGTGCCAGCGAGCTCGAACACGCCGCCGCTCATGAAGACCAGGCCGGCCACGGCCGGGTTCAGGCGTGCCAGCGCGTCCACGGCCTTCGGGCCCTGCAGCGCCAGCAGCGCACGCTCGGGCATGGGCACCACGGTGCAGCGGTGGCCGATGTGGGTTTGCAGGTGCTGGATGTCGGCGTCCTTGCAGCCGGCGTTCACCACCAGGAAAAGGTCGCCGAAGGCCACGCGTGCGGCCTCGTCGGGCCGCACCACCATCAGGTCGTCGAGCAGGCCGCCGCTGGCGTTGGTGAAGAAGGCGTAGCGCTGGCGGCCTACGCCGAGGTCGAGCACGTCCACGGGTACCAGCGTCTCCAGCGCGGTGGCGGCGTCACTGCCCACCAAGCGCACCTGGCCCATGTGCGAAACGTCGAAGAGCGCGGCCGACTCGCGGCACTGCTTGTGCTCGGCCATCAGGCCGGCGGGGTACTGCACCGGCATGGCGTAGCCGGCGAAGGGCACCAAACGTGCGCCCAGGCGTTGGTGCAGGGCGTGCAGAGGGGTTTGCAGCAGGGGGGCGTCAGCGGACACGGGTGACCTTTCGAGGGCGTCGATGCGAACACCGCCATGGGGAAGCATGGATGGTGTGCCGGGCCCTCGCTGTCCGCTTTACCTGAGAGATTCAGCGCCAGGGCATCGTGGGTTCACAGATGGAACTCGCGACCCCTGGGCCTTGCCCCTTCGGTGGGCCGCCTGTGTTGGCTGGCGACCTCTCTCCAGTGAGGTGAAAAAGTCAGTCCTTTTGCCTGAGCGTTCGAGGCAACTCGTGCTGCCTCTGCGCCTTCGGCGGCCCCGCGTGGCATGGTGCCTGGGGGCTCTCTCCTGACGGCGCGCAGTGTAGCAGCGGGCCTGCAGCGCGGATCAGAAAAACCGGCCCACGTTGAACAGCGTCAGCACGCCCAGCACCGCAAAGATCAGCGCCGCGATGCCGTGCACCAGGGCCATCTTCACGCGCTTGGCGATGGCGTCGCCGAGAAAGACCGCCGGCACGTTGCTGATCATCATGCCCAGCGTGGTGCCCAGCACCACAGCCACGAGATCGGGGTAACGCGCGGCCAGCGCGACGGTGGCGATCTGCGTCTTGTCGCCCATCTCGGCGAGGAAAAACGCGATGAAGGTGGTGCCGAAAACGCCCCAGCGCGCGGGCTGTTTCAGCACCTCGTCGCCGTCGATCTTGTCGGGGATGAGCATCCAGGCCGCCATCGCCAGGAAACCCAGGCCGATGACCCAGCGCAGCACGTCGGGCCCCAGGGCCTGCGCCACCCAGCCGCCCACCGCGCCGGCGGCGGCATGGTTGGCGATGGTGGCCACGAAGATGCCCGCGATGATGGGCCAGGGTTTGCGGAACCGCGCGGCCAGCAGCATGGCCAGCAACTGGGTCTTGTCGCCCATTTCGCCGAGCGCGACGACGCCGGTGGAGACGAGGAAAGCTTCCATGTTCGGGTGGGTCTAGACGGCCGATGCCAGCGGCAGGTTCAGCAGCAGGTTCTGCGGCTTCAGGCGCAGCGTCTGCTCGGGCGTGGCCATCAGGCCGAGATACACGGGCTTGCCGGCGACGTCGCTGCGCATGTCGCGCGGGTCTTCGAACTCCAGGCGGAAGAGGCTCACCAGCCGCGCCAGGCGCTCGGGCTCGACGTTTTGGCCCGCGTACAGGTCGTCGAGCAGCTTGCTCGCTTCGGCATCCAGGCCGGTGTGCCAGCGCCACTGCGCATCGTCGATCTTCTGCAGCGGTGTGATGCGCACCGCCACGCCCAGGAAGTGCTGCACCCAGCGCGCCAGCAGCGCGCTCAGCGCCTTGAGGCCCGAGTGCGCGTTGGTCAGTTGGAATGCCAGGCCGTGGCCGAGCTCTTGTTTGATCTCGTGGGCGAGGTCGAGCAAGAAGACGTGGCGCCCGGCGGGCTTGGCCGCCTCGGCCCAATAAGCTGCACGGTTGTCGGCGGCGCGCTTGTCGGGGTCGGCGCCGGCCTGCAGCACCTGCAACTGCGCCGCCTTCAGCGGCTGAGCGGCCTGGGCCAGCAGGCGGCCCAGGTCGCCGAAGCCGTGGGTTTCACGCTGCAGGTCCAGGGTTTCCTTGTCGCCGGCGAGCTGGCGGCCGTCTTGCACGCTCAGGCGCTGGGTGCGAAAGAAGAGCTCGGCAGCGCGCGCCTCGAAGGCGTCGTCACGGCCCTCCAGCAGGCCGCGCACCACGGCCTGCACCACCAGGTCGATGAACAGCGGCGGCACGCGGATGCTGCCGCTGCGCCACAGGCCCAGCAGCCAGGCCTCCAGGGTGCCGGCCTGCATCAGCGCATCGCGCAGCGCGAGGAAATGGCCGTAGTTTTCGCGCGCATCGGCGTCCTTCAGCGCAGCCAGTTCGGCCGGCGGCACGGGGCGCAGCGGGTCGGCGGCCAGGGCCTGGTGCAGGCGGGTTTCGGCGCGGCAGCTCTCGGGCACCAGGGCCAGTTCGGGCCGGGCCAGCCAGGCAGCCAGCCAGGCCGGTGTGGGCTGCAGCCAGCCCGGTTCGGTACGGTTCAGCAGCGTGTAGCCGCAAGCGGGCCAGAGGTCGAGGTTCACGGTGTCGGGGGGCGGTGCAGTCTTGCGCAGAGCGGGCATTGATTGTCATGCCCGCGACGGGCCCCGGGCCCGCGCCTTGGCATCATGGGGCCCTTTCGAACGCCCGACACCGCCGTGACCCCAGCCGCCGCTCCACCACCCGCCGCGCCGAAGGGCGCACCCCAGACCGCGCCGGGCGCTGCCCGCTTGACGGACAGCCCGGCCGACAGCCCGGCACGGGCCCTCTCGCGCCTGATGCAGGCCCACCGCTCCATCCGCCAGTACCGGCCCGACCCCGTGGACAGCGCCTTCATCGACGGCGTGCTGGCCGAGGCCTGGGCCGGCACTTCGTCCAGCGGCAACCTGAACATGGTGTCGGTGGTGAAGAGCTTCGACGCCGCGCGCCGCGCCCACCTGTGCACGCTGCACGCCGGCCAGCCCATGGTGCAGCAGGCGCCGCTGGTGCTGACTTTCTGTGCCGACACCCACCGCACGCGACTGTGGCTGGCGCAGCGTGATGCGCGGCCGGGCTTCGCCGATTTCCACAGCTGGCACGTGGCGGCTTTCGACGCGATGATCCTCGCGCAGACCACCTCGCTGGCGCTGGAAAGCCACGGCCTGGGCATCTGCTACATGGGCACCACCATGAGCTCGATGCGCGCCATCGCCGACTTCCTGGAACTGCCGCCGCACTGCCTGCCCGTCACCAGCCTGGTGGTGGGCTGGCCCGACGAAGCTCCGGCGCAGCGCGACCGCTTGCCGCCGCCGGCCTGGATCCACGAGGAGCGTTACCACCGGCCCACGCCGCAGGACATCGACACCCACTTCGCGCAGCGTGAGCAGCGGGGCCGCGAGCGTTACCTGGCCATGGGCCCGGAGATGGCGGCTGCATGGCAGCAGCACGGCATCGGCTCGCTGGCGCAGTACTACACCAGCCCCATCAAGTACGACCCCGACCGCCTGGCCGAGAACTCGGCCGCCATCGAAGCCGTGCTGCGCGAGCGTGGTTTCCTCGCGCCGGGTTGAGACCGCGCGCCGGAACTGTGCCGGGCCTCAGAAAGCCAGGCGCAGCGCCACGCGCGGCCCGCTGAGCTTGTAGCGGCTTTCTTCGTTGCCGCCATAGATGTCGTCGTCGGGCGTGGACGTGCCGCTGAGGCGCCAGTAGGCGGCCTCCAGGCCCACGTGCGGGCTGGGCTGCCAGCGCAGGCCCACGCGCCAATGCGTGCTGCGTGAACTGCGCTCGCGCAGGTGGTCCACACGCGCGTCGAGCTGCAGCGTCGCGGCGGGCCGGGCGCTGAAGAACAGGCCCAGCAAGGGCAGCAGGTCGGCGTTGGTCAGGCTGGACTGGTAGCTGATGTTGGGCAGCTGGTAGCGCAGGCGGTCGCGCACCGTGCCGCCGCCGAAACGCACGCCGAACTCGGTGTCACCACGCTGCAGCAGCGCCAGGCCGCCGGCCACGCTGGTGTAGGCGTAGCGGCTGTCGGCGCTGACCATCGTGCCGGCCGGCACGGTCTGGCCGAAGATCAGCAAGCTGCGCGGGGTTGTCGTGGCACTGCGGCGATCGCTCTTGAGGTGGTCGACGCTCACATGCCAGGCCGCGCCGATGAGGCGGGTGTAGCCGAGCGTCGTGATGCTGCTCTTGCGGCGCAGCCCGAAGTCGCTTTCCAGGCTGAAGGGTTCACCGCGGGCGCCGCTGAACGTGGTGTCGCGCAGACCGGCCAGCAGCCGGTGGTCTTGCGTGGCCTGCCAGAGGCCGATGTCGAAGATGTTGCGCGGGCCGCTGCGGGCCGCCGGCGCATCGCCCTTTTGTGCCAGGGCCGGGCCGGCGACGGCGGCGGCAGCCAGGCTGAAGGCCGCGAGAGGCGCGGCAAGCCGGGGCGCCCGGGGTGGCCGTGGGGGGTGGTGTTTCAAGCGTGAACTCCCTGGTTGCAAAGGCGCAGCGTCATGGCCCGCGACTGCGAGGGTCTGTGCGCGTCTGTGTGCGTCCTTGCGCGCTGGAAGACCGGCCGTGAGCCTGCGCGCCGCAGTCTAGGGGCTGGCCGGCCCCGGCGCCATCGCCCGGCCCTGCAGCAGGGGCAGCAGCTCTTCCAGCGTGTTCTGCTTCTGCAACACGCCGCGCACGCCGGCGGCCTGGGCCTTGAGCATCAGCTCTTCGGTGATGTAGCCCGAGCTGATGTAGACCGGCAGTTCCGGGCGCAGCGCCGCGAGCTCCTGCGCCACTTCCAGGCCCGAGACGCCGGGCATGTTGTAGTCGGTGACCACGATGTCGAAAGCCTGCGGCTCGCGGCGCAGGCGCTGCAGCGCCTGCACCCCGCTGCCCAGCACCTCGGTGCGGTAGCCGGCATGGTTGAGCAGGCGCTCGACCATCAAGGCCACGACGGGGTCGTCATCGACGTAGAGCACACGCTCGCCGGCGCCGACGGCCGCGGCGCGGGCTGGCGGCGGCGGTGCGTCAAGGGCCGAGGGCTCCGGTGCCGGCCCGGCCGCGCCGGCCTCGGCCAGCGGCAGGTAGAGGTGGGCCGTGGTGCCCACGCCCGGGCTGCTGTCGAGCACGATTTCGCCGCCATGCGCGGCCACGATGCCCTGCACCACGGGCAGGCCCAGGCCCGTGCCTTCGCCGCTGGGCTTGGTGGTGAAAAAGGGCTCGAAGATGCGGGCCTGCGTGGCCGCGTCCATGCCCGCGCCCTCGTCGCGCACCCACAGGTGCGCGCAGCGGCGCCCGGCGAGTGCGCTGCCCGGGCGCAGCGCGTGCAGCGGCGCCGGCAGCGCGGCCAGGCCGATTTCGATGAGGCCCTGGCGCCCCTGCATGGCATGGCTGGCGTTGGTGCACAGGTTCATCAGCACCTGCTGCAGCCGGGCCGCATCCACCGCCGCGTACACCGCCACCGCGCCGGGCTGCACCTGCATCTGCACCGCCGGCGGCAGCGTGGGCTGCAGCAGGGCCACGGTCTCTTCCACCACCGGCAGCAGCGGCTGGTTCACCAGCGCCTGCGGCTGGCGCCGCCCGATGGCCAGGATCTGCTGCACCAGCGTGCGCCCGCGGGCGGCCGCGGTACGCACCTGCTCCAGGCTGGCCACGGCCGGGTGTGCAGCATCCAGATCGCGCCGCGCCAGGGCCGCATTGCCGATGATGGCGGCCAGGATGTTGTTGAAGTCATGGGCGATGCCACCGGCCAGCGTGCCCAGCGATTCGATGCGCCGCGATTCGAGCAGTTGTTTCTCCAGCGACAGCCGCGTGCGCTCGGCCTGCTGCACGCGCCACACCAGCACCGACATCGCCGCCAGCAGCACCAGCCACAGGCTGCCGGTGGTCCAGGCCAGGCGCCGCCAGCCGGCCAGCACCTCGGCCTGGCTCATCGCCACCGAGAGGAAAAAGGGGTAGCCCTGCACCCGCACCGTGCCCGCCATGCGGTCGACGCCGTCGGTGAAGGCGCGGTACTCGGTGAGGGCCTCGGGCTTGCCGGCCGCCATGGCCTGCCAGATGCCGTGCGAGGCCGGCATCGGGCTGTTGACCTCGCTCTCGATGTGCGGCCAGCGCAGCACCAGGCCACCGGTGTTGTCACTGCGGCGCAGGAACACGGCGCCTTGCTGGCCGATGTTGAGTTCCTGGAACTGGCGCTGGAAAAAACTGAGGTCCATGGGCGCAAACACGGCGCCGGCCAAGGTGCCATCGGCATGGCGGATGGGGTAGGCCATCACCATCGTCGGCCGCCCGGTGAGCCGGCCCGTCACCACCTCTGAAAAAACCAGCGCGTTCGAAGGGTTGGCCTGCAGGCGCTTGAAAAACTCGCGGTCGCCGTAGTTCACACGCGCCATCACGCCGGCGGTGGAGGCGTAACGCTGCTCGCCTTGGGCGTCGACGATGCGAAGCGCAATCAGCTCATCGAAGGCGCGCGCCAGCGCGGCCAGTTCGCCATTGACGCGCACGCCGAAGGCGGCCTCTGCGCCGGGCGCCAGCGCCTGCACCGGCGTGCTGCGCGCCATGGCCTGCAGCACCGCGTCGGCGCGGCGCAAGGTGGCATCCAGCCGCACCTGCAGCGTGCGCGCGTAGTTGAGCGCCGTGGTCTGTGCGGCGCTGATGGCGTCGCTGCGCGCCTGCCACAGCAGGTGCGCGATCAGCAGCGTGCCCGCCACGGCCGCGGCGGCCAGCATGCGCAGGTGCAGCAGCGCGCTGGCGGGTCGGCGGGCAGGGTGTTCGGCGGTGGTTGCAGGGCGGGTGGGCATGACGTCAACGGGCTGCGTGCCCAGCGGGCCTCACAGGCTTTGTACACGCTGACGCGTGGGCGCGGGGCACGGCATCATCGGGTGTGGCCGGCGCGGGCTGGCTCTTTGTGGGGTTGTTGCCGATGTTGATCGTGTTGAAGGGCCTGCGTGCCGCCTGGGGCCGCGCTGCGTTGCTTGTGCTGGGAGGTGCCGGTGCCATGCCCGTCGGGGCCGCCGAGGGCATGTGGACGCTGGACAACCTGCCGCGGGCGCAGATGCAGGCCAGCCAGGGTTTTGCGCCCGATGCGGCCTGGGTCGACCGCGCCATGCGTTCGGCAGCGCGGCTGGCCGGCGGGTGTTCGGCCAGCTTCGTCTCGCCTGCGGGCTTGGTGATGACCAACCACCACTGCATCACGCGCTGCCTGCAGCAGCTGAGCAGCCCCACGCTCGACCGCATGGCCGTAGGTTTCCTGGCGCGTGAGCGTGAGCAGGAGATCCGCTGCCCGGATTTCGAGCTCAACCGGCTGGAGGCCATCACCGACGTCACCGAGCAGGTGCGCGCAGCCACTGCCGGCAAACAGGGCGCGGCCTACCAGGCCGCCGAAGACGCTGCGCGTGCGCGGCTCACGCGCGAGTGCCGCGGCAGCGATGCGGAGAACACGCGCTGCGACATGGTCACGCTCTACCGCGGCGGCCAGCACCAGCTCTACAAGTACCGGCGTTACGCCGATGTGCGCCTGGTGTGGGCGCCCGAGGCCGCAGTGGCGGCTTTCGGTGGCGACCCCGACAACTTCAACTTCCCGCGCTGGTGCCTGGACGCGGCCTTCCTGCGTGTGTATGAAGGCGGCAAGCCGGCGCCGGTGCAGCACCACTTTCCCTTCCGCGCCGAGGGCCCGCAGCCCGGCGAGCCGCTGTACGTGACCGGCCACCCGGGCAACACGCAGCGCCTGCTGACGGTGGCGCAGCTGGAGTTCCTGCGCGAGAACCTGGGCACCGAAGTCATCCCGCGCAACAGCGAACAGCGCGGCCTGATGCTGCAGTACGCGCGCATCGACGCCGAGGCCCAGCGCCTGGCGCAGGGGGCGCTGCAGGGCATCGAAAACGGCCTGAAGGTGCAGCGCGGCCAGTTGCTGGCCCTGAGCGACCCGGCGGTGATGGACAGCAAGCGCCGCGCCGAAGCGGCGCTGAAGGCCTTTGTGGCCAGCCAGCCAGAACTGGCCGCCCGCACCGGCGACCCCTGGGCCGAGATCGAGGCGGCGCAGCGCATCAAGCGCGACCTGGATGCCGAGATGCAGTTGCTGGAAGAGGGCCGCGCCTTCCTGGCAGCCCACTTCGGGCACGCCCGCACGCTGGTGCGTGGCGCGGCCGAACGCAGCAAGCCCAATGCCGAGCGCCTGCGCGAATTCAACGAGACGAACCTGCCGCAGATCGAGCAGCGCCTGCGCGCCGCTACGCCCGTGTACCCGGCGTTTGAACAGGCGCGGCTGGCCTGGTCGCTGACACGCATGCGTTCGCAGCTGGGCGCCGACCACGCGCTGGTGCGCCAGGTGCTGGGCCCGCGCACGCCCGAGCAGGTGGCCGCCGAACTGGTGGCCGGCAGCCGGCTGGCCGACCCGGCCGAGCGCCTTCGCCTCTGGTCTGGCGGGCAGGCCGCCATCGACGCCAGCAGCGACAGCTTCATCCGCCTGGTGCAGGGCATCGATGCCCAGGCGCGCGCGCTGCGCAAACGTTCTGAATCGGAGGTGCAGGCCGTCGAACGCCGCGCCGCCACGCGCATCGCGCAGGCGCAGTTCGCGCAGAGCGGACGCAAGGCCTACCCCGACGCCACCTTCTCGCTGCGCCTGAGTTATGGCGAGGTGGCCGGTTGGCAAGAGAAAGGCCAGCCGGTGGCGCCGTACACCGACTTTGCCGGTGCCTTTCGCCGTCACACCGGGGCGGCTCCCTTCGCGCTGCCGGCGCCTTGGCTGGCGGCGCGCGAGAAGCTGAACCCGGCGCAGCGCTTCAATTACGTGACCACGCACGACATCATCGGCGGCAACAGCGGCAGCCCGATGATCGACCGCGAAGGCCGCGTGGTGGGCTTGATCTTTGACGGCAACATCCACTCGCTGGGCGGCAGCTTCGGCTACGACGGCAGCCGCAACCGCGCGGTGTCGGTGCACGCCGGGGCCATCGTCGAGGCGCTGCGCATGGTCTACGATGCGCCGGCGCTGGTGCAGGAGCTGTTGAACCCCGGCCAGCCCTGAAACCCCCGGCAGGAGCACGCGCCGCATGAGCCTCTACGAACAGCACCTCGGCCGCCAGGCGGCCAACTTCACCGCCTTGTCGCCGGTGAGTTTTGTCGAGCGCAGTGCCGAGGTCTTCGGCGACCTGCCGGCCGTGGTGCACGGCTCGCGCCGCTACACCTGGGCGCAGGTGCGCGAACGCAGCGCGCGGCTGGCGGCGGCCTTGCAGGCCCTGGGTGTGGGGCGTCTGTCGACGGTCAGCGTGATGCTGCCCAACACGCCCGAGATGGTGGAAGCGCACTACGCCGTGCCGGCGCTGAACGCGGTGCTGAACACGCTGAACACGCGGCTCGATGCGCCGCTGCTGGCCTGGCAGATGAAACACTGCGAGGCCGCGGTGCTGATCACCGACACCGAGTTCGCGCCGGTGATGAAGGAGGCGCTGCGCCTGCTGCGCGATGAGCACGGCCATGCGCCCACCGTCATCGACGTGGCCGACAGCGAGTTCACTGGCGCGCACGAACGCCTGGGCGCCTGGCTCTACGAAGACCTGCTCGCCGCGCACGCCCCGCTGCCCGTGCTGGCCGGCCCGGCCGACGAGTGGGACGCCATTGCCGTGAGCTACACCAGCGGCACCACTGGCGACCCCAAAGGCGTGGTCACCCACCACCGCGGCGCTTACCTGAACGCGGTGTGCAACGCGGCCACCTGGACCATGCCGCACTTCCCGGTGTATCTGTGGACCTTGCCGATGTTCCACTGCAACGGCTGGTGTTTCCCGTGGACCGTGGCGATGCTGGGCGGCACGCACGTGTGCCTGCGCCGCGTAGAGGCCGGCGCCATCCTGCAGGCGATGCGCGAGCACGGCGTGAACCACTACTGCGCGGCGCCCATCGTGCACAACCTGATCATCAACGCCGATGCCGCGCTGCGAGCGGGGATCACGCAGCAGGTGCGCGGCATGGTGGCCGGCGCCGCGCCACCGGCCGCGATGATCGAAGGCATGGCCAAGATCGGCTTCGACATCACGCACGTCTACGGTCTCACCGAGGTCTACGGCCCCGCCGCCGTGGCCGTGAAGCGCGACAGCTGGGCCGGTGAGAGCTTGAGCGAGCAGACGCGCCTGAACGGCCGCCAGGGTGTGCGCTACATGCTGCAGGAAGGCATGACCGTGCTGCACCCCGAGACCCTGGCCGAAGTGCCGGCCGATGGCCAGACCATGGGCGAGATCATGTTCCGCGGCAACCTGGTCATGAAGGGCTACCTGAAGAACCCGGCGGCCACCGACAAGGCTTTCGCGGGCGGCTGGTTCCACACCGGTGACCTGGCCGTGCTGGAGCCCGACCGCTACGTGAAGATCAAGGACCGCAGCAAGGACATCATCATCAGCGGCGGCGAGAACATCAGCAGCCTGGAGGTGGAAGACGCGCTCTACCGCCACCCCGCCGTGCTGGCCTGCGCCGTGGTGGCACGGCCCGATGCCAAGTGGGGCGAGACGCCCGTGGCCTATGTCGAGACCAAGGCCGACAGCACGGTGACGGCGGCTGAACTCGTGGCGCATTGCAAGGCGCTGCTGGCCGGCTACAAGGTGCCGCGCGAGATCCGCTTCGAGGCCATCCCGAAAACCAGCACCGGCAAGATCCAGAAGTTCCAGCTGCGCGAGCGCGCCAAGAGCAATTCGGCCATCGAATGAGGAGATGCGCATGAACACCACCGACAGCCCGCTGGTCCTTTTCGAACAAGACGCCCGCGGCGTGGCCACGCTCACGCTGAACCGGCCGCAGGCCTTCAACGCGCTGAGCGAAGGCTTGATCGAGGCCGTGCAAGCCGCGCTGCAGCGTGTGGCTGCCGACGGCACCGCGAAGGTGCTGGTGCTGGCCGCCGCTGGCCGTGCCTTCTGCGCCGGGCACGACCTGAAGGAGATGCGCGCCGAGCCGGCCCAGGCTTACTACGAACGCCTCTTCGAACAGTGCGGCCGCATGATGATGGCCGTGCAGCAACTGCCCGTGCCGGTGGTGGCGCGCGTGCAGGGGATCGCCACCGCGGCAGGCTGCCAGCTGGTGGCGATGTGCGACCTGGCCGTGGCCAGCCGCGACGCGAAGTTCGCCGTCAGCGGCGTGAACCTGGGCCTGTTCTGCAGCACGCCCAGCGTGGCGCTGAGCCGCAACCTCGGCCGCAAGGCCGCCTTCGAGATGCTGGTGACGGGCGACTTCATCAGCGCCGATGAAGCGCGCGAGCGCGGCCTCGTGAACCGCGTGGTGGACGCGGCCGAACTCGACGCCGAAGTGGCCCGCCTGGTCGACCGCATCGCCGCCAAGCCACGTGTGGCACTGGCCATGGGCAAGGCGCTGTTCTACCGCCAGCTGGAAGGCGGCATCGCCGCGGCCTACGAAGACGCCGCGCGCACCATGGCCTGCAACATGATGGACGAGAGCGCGCTGGAAGGCGTGCAGGCTTTCATCGACAAACGCCCGCCGCGCTGGCCGGCCTGAAGCGCCGCCGCGCGGCCGGTTTTCAGAGCCGCCGGGTCGACTCGCGCACGGCCAGCGAGAGCCCAGGGAAGGTGGTGGCGATGCGCGTGCTCTGCCCCAGCGCCTGCAGCAGCGAGGCCGCCACGGCCAGGCCCATCTCGTAGACCGGCTGGCGCACCGTGGTCACCGGCGGCGACATGAAGGCCGATTGCGGCAGGTCGTCGAAACCCACCAGCGAAATGTCTTCGGGCACCCGCAGGCCGCGGCGCTGCAAGGCCAGGCGCGCGCCCCAGGCGGTCTGGTCGTTGGCGCAGAACACCGCGGTGAAGGGCAGGTGGGAATCGAGCAACTGGTTCATGGCCTGGATGCCCCCGGTCTCGACGAAGTTGCCTTCGGCGATGAGGCGCGGCTCCACGGCCAGGCCGGCATCGGCGTGGGCGCGCAGGTAACCCTCTTTGCGCGGCGCAGCATCGGCCTGTTCGCGCAGGCCGGCGATGTGCGCAATGCGCCGGTGGCCCAGCTCGATGAGGTGTTGCGTGGCCAGGCGCCCGCCTTCGAACTGGTCGAACTCGAAGGACAGCACGTTGGGCGCCTGCAGCGAACGGTCGGTCACGGCGATGGGCTGGCGACGCGCGAAATCGGCGATCTCGGCATTGCTCAGCCGCCCGCCCAGGATGGCGATGGCGTCCACGCGCCGCGCGATCAGCAGGCGCACACGCTCGGCTTCTTCCAGCGGGTTCCAGTGGCCGGGCACGATGATGGGTGCGTAGCCGCTGTCGCGCAGGCCGTCGTCGATGCCGCGCACACCGCGCGCGAAATAGGCGCTTTCAATTTCCTGCGTGAGGATGCCCACCGTGCGCGTGGAGCCGCTGCGCAAGCTGCGCGCCGAGAGGTTGGGCTTGAAGCGCAGGCGCTCGATGGCCTGCTCCACGGCCTGGCGCTTGTCGGCCGCCACACGCGCCGTGCCATTGAGGATGCGCGAAACGGTGCTGGGCGAAACACCCGCCAGGCGGGCGACGTCGTGCACCGTGGTCACGGTGCCGGCCGCCGCGGAAGCGGTGGCCGGGGCGGGGCTGGCGGGCGGCGGGGCAGGGCGCGTGGGCATCGTTCGGGCAGGCCCGGGGCCTGCGGGGTGCGGGTGTTCGGGGAAGTCCTAGGGGCGCACGGCAGGCGGTCAGGATATCGTTTTCACGTCTTCAACGCAATTGCTGCCTTGGCAGCGCCGCAGGCCCCTCCGATGTCTGTCTCACTGCCCGCACGGCGCTTCGGCGCTGGCTCAGCCTTGCTGCTGCAGCGCCTGTCTGCTGAGGCAGCGGGGGCTGTGGGTGTGGGCGGTCAGGCCTGGATGCGGGGCGACGAGGCAGGCCCCGCCGGGCCGCATTCGTTGTTCGGTCGAGAAATCGATTTCACGTCATCACAGTGGGGGCGCTCGCCCTCTGGCGGGCGCCGTGCTGCCTTGCTGGGCTTGGCGGCCCTGGGCCTGGCGCCTGCCACCGCCTGGGCCGAGGCGGCGGCCGGGCCGCAGGTGCTGCGCGTGGCGTCATTTCCAGACCTGGACCGCGGCGTACGCGCCGCCTTGTCGGCTTTTCAGCGCCGCCACCCCGGCGTGCAGGTGCGCCTCACCGCGTTGGGGGTGGCCGACCACCACACCGCCATGACCACGGCGCTGGCCACCGGCGCCAACCTGCCCGACCTGATGGCCATCGACGTCGACTACATCGGCCGCCTCTCGCGCTCGGCGGGCCTGCACAACCTCGCCGCTGCACCTTTCATGGGGGCCGCGGGCGCGGCCGACGATGCCGGCTCGCCGCCGCAGGCGCGCCTGGCCGCCTACGCCCTGGTGGCCGCGCAGCCGCGGCCCGGCGTGCAAGCGGCGCTGCCGGTGGACATCGGCCCCGGCGCGCTGTTCTACCGTGCCGATCTGCTGCAGCGTGTGGGCGTCAGCGAAGCCCAGCTCACGCGCAGCTGGGCCGATTTCATCGAGGCCGGGCGGCGCCTGCGCCAGCAGACCGGCGCCTACCTTGTGGCCCACGCGGCCGACCTGGCCGACATCGGCATTCGCTCGGGCCTGGCCGCGGGCGAGGGGGTGTACTTCGACGGCCAGGGCCGCCCGCTGGTGGAAACACCGCGCTTCGCGCGCGCCTTCGAGCGAGCCCGCGCCGCGCGCCAGGCCGGCATCGACGGCCGCATGCGTGCCTGGACGAACGAGTGGACCCAGGCCCTGCGCAGCGGCCGCGTGGCGGCGCAGATGATGGGCTCGTGGCTGGCCGGCCACCTGAAGAACTGGATCGCCCCCGGCGCTGCCGGCCTGTGGCGCGCCGCCCAGCTGCCCGAAGGCGCGTTTGCCGCCTGGGGCGGCTCGTACTACGCCATCCCGAAAGCCGCGCGCCAGCCCGCGCTGGCCTGGGAACTGCTGCAATTGCTGGCGCTGGAGAAAGCCCAGCAGGTCGCGGCCTTCCAGGCCCTGGACGCTTTTCCGGCCCTGCTCGACGCGCAGGCCGACCCGGTGATGGACGAACCCCTGCCTTACCTCGGCGGCCAGCCTGCGCGCCAGCTCTGGCGCACGGCGGCGGGGCGCATCGCGCCCACCGCGTCTGACCGCTACGACCCCATCGCCGGCCTGGTGGTGCAGGCCGAGTTGATGAAGGTGCTCGACCAGGGCAAGGGCGTGGCCGCTGCGCTGGCCGATGCCCGCCGCACACTCGAACGCCGTGTGCGCCGGCGCTGAAGGCTGACGATGAACAACACGCCTTCGTCCCCCACGCCCAAGCCGCGCCGTTTCGGCGACAGCCGGCGCTGGTTGCCCTACCTTTTCATCAGCCCGTTTTTCATCCTCTTCGGGGTGTTCGGCCTGTTTCCGCTGCTGTTTTCGGTGTGGATGTCGCTGCACACCTGGGACCCGGCCGCGGGCCTGGCCGCCATGCAGTGGGTGGGCCTGGAGAACTACACGCACACGCTCTTCAACGACGACTGGTTCCAGCGCTCGATGGGGAACACGGTGTGGATCGCGCTGCTCTCGGGCGTGCCGCAGCACCTGGTGGCGCTGCCGCTGGCCTGGTTTCTGCACACGCAGCTGGGGCGCTGGCGCAATGCGGTGCTGGGCCTGTATTTCCTGCCCTTCATCACCAGCACGGTGGCCATCACGCTGGTGTTCGGCGCGCTCTTCTCGCGCGAGTTCGGGGTGGTGAACCAGGCCCTGGGCGCGCTGCACACGGTGCCGCTGCTGGGCGCGCTCTTCCCGGCCACGCCGGTGGACTGGACGCGGCCCGAGCACCTGCCCACGATGATCAGCGCCGTGGTTTTCTGGCGTTATGTCGGCTGGAACGTGGTGCTCTACCTCTCGGCCATGCAGACCATCCCGAAAGACCTGCTGGAAGCCGCCGCGATGGACGGCGCCGGCCCAGTGCGGCGTTTTGTGCACATCGTGCTGCCGATGCTGCGGCCGATGATCTTCTTCGCCGTCACGCTCACCATCATCGGCAACCTGCAGCTTTTCGAAGAGCCCTTCATCCTCACCAGCGGCACCGGCGGCACCGACCAGGCCGGCAAAACCGCGGCCATGCACCTGTATGCGGTGGCCTTCAGCGAAGGTGATTTCGGCACCGCCTCGGCCATCGCCTGGCTGCTGTTCTTGCTGGTGGCCGGTGGCACCTGGCTCAACCGCCGCCTGCTGGGGCGCGAGACATGAAGGCCCTGCAAGAAGCCCGCCCCGCGCTGCCGGCCCGCCCCGGCGTGGCGCGCCGCCTGCCCAAGCCGGCGGCCGCCGTGGCCCTGGTGCTGGTGCTGGCCGGGGCGCTGCTGATGGTGGCGCCCTTCTACCTGATGTTCGTGTTCGCCTCGCACACCGACAGCGCCATCCTCTCGCTGCCGCCGCCGCTGTGGTTCGGCGATGCGCTGGGCGACAACCTGCGCACGCTGCTCACCAAGCTGCCGGCGCTGTGGCGGAACCTGGGCTACAGCCTCTACGTGGCGCTGGCTATCACGGCGCTGAACCTCTTCTTCTGCGCGCTGGCCGGCCATGCGTTCGCGCTGATGGACTTTCCGGGGCGCGAGCGCCTCTTCAACGCCGTGCTGGCGACCATGCTGCTGCCGGCCTTCCTGGGCATGGTGCCCACGGTGATGATGATGAGCTGGCTGGGCTGGATGAACGAACACCGCGCGCTCATCGTGCCGGCGGCCTGCGGCGCGGTGGGCGTGTTCATGATGCGCCAGTACATCCGCGCCGCCGTGCCGCGCGAACTGGTCGACGCCGCACGGCTCGACGGCTGCAGCGAGTTCGGCATCTTCTGGCGCATCGTGCTGCCGCTGGTGGTGCCGGCTTTGGGCACGCTGGGCCTCATCACCTTCATTGGCGCCTGGAACAACTTCGTCGGGCCGCTGGTCGTGATCTCCGAGCCCGAGCGTTTCACGCTGCCGCTGGCGCTGCGTTCCTTGCAATCCACGGGGCAGGTGTCGTGGGGCGCTTTGTGCGCCGGCGCGGCCCTGGCCGTGTTGCCCCTGATGCTGATGTTCATGCTGGCCTCGCGCCGCCTCATCGAAGGCCTGAGTGCCGGGGCCGTGAAGTGAAGTGCACCACGGCTCCGCGGCCCCATGGCCCAAATAAGGCCCATCAGCCCTGCCGGGCTGTTTCCGAACCCCTGATGCCTGTTGCAGGCCTTGCGAATCATGAAAACGATTTCTAGCGCACCTTGCGCCACCCCGGAAGAACTGGCCACGCTGGCGGCGCTGGCGCAGCCGCCCGGGCCAGGGAGCGCCGGCGCCGCCGCCTTCAGCTTCGGCGTGGCCACCGCGGCCTACCAGATCGAAGGCGGCGCGCGCGAGGGCGGCCGCGGCCCGTCGATCTGGGACACCTTCTCGCACACCCCCGGCAAAACCGTGAACGGCGACACCGGCGATGTTGCCTGCGACCACTACCACCGCTGGCGCGAAGACGTCGACCTCATCGCCGACCTGGGCGTGGACGCCTACCGCTTCTCCATCGCCTGGCCGCGTGTGCAGCCGCTGGGGCGCGGCGCGTGGAACACCGAGGGCATCGGCTTCTACGACCGCCTCGTCGACCGCCTGCTCGAACGTGGCCTGCAGCCCCACGCCACGCTCTACCACTGGGACCTGCCGCAAGCGCTGCAAGACGAGGGCGGCTGGGCGGTGCGCGACACCGCGCACCACTTCGCGCGGTATGCCGAGAAGATGGGCCGCGTGCTCGGCGACCGCCTGGCCAGCCTGGCCACGCACAACGAACCCTGGTGCACGGCCTTCCTCGGCCACCAGCAGGGCAAGTTCGCGCCCGGCGAGCGCAGCATGGTGCTGGCCACGCAGGTGGCGCACCACCTGCTGCTGTCGCACGGGCTGGCGCTGCAGGCGCTGCGTGCCGATGGCGCGCATGTGCCGCTGGGCATCGTGCTGAACCAGGCGCCCGCGCACGCCGCCAGCAACAGCGAGGCCGATCGGGCCGCCGCCGCCGCCAACCACCGCGGTTTTGTCTCGTGGTTCATGGACCCCATCTTCCACGGCCGTTACCCCGAAGACGCCGGCGAGCAGCGCGCGCCGCTGCACGTGGCCACCGGCGACATGGCCTGCATCCAGCAGCCGCTGGACTGGCTGGGCATCAACTACTACACGCGCAACTGGTGCAGCACGGCGTTGCCGCCGGTGCCCGCGCCGCGGCTGCAGGGCGTCAACGACATGGGCTGGGAGATCTACCCCGACGGCCTGCGCGAACTGCTGCTGCATAACCACCGCCACTACACGCTGCCGCCGGTCTACATCACCGAAAACGGCATGGCCGAGGCCGACGTGCTGCAGGCCAGCGCCGTGCACGACCCGCGCCGCATCGAATACCTGCGCGCGCACCTGCAGGCCATCGCCGCAGCGCGCACCGCGGGTGTGGACCTGCGCGGCTACTTCTACTGGAGCCTGATGGACAACTACGAGTGGGACTCGGGTTACGCCAAACGTTTCGGCATCGTGCACGTGGATTACGCCACCCAGCAGCGCACGCTGAAAGACAGCGCGCACTGGTACCGCAACACCATCGCGGCGCTGCGCCAGCGGGCCGGCGCCGCGGCGCCCCTGGAGGCCGCCCGTGGCTGAACTGCTGATGCGTGGCCTGCACAAAGCCTACGCCGGCGTGCCCGTGCTGCAGGCGCTGGACCTGGACGTGCACAGCGGCGAGTTCATGGTCTTCGTCGGGCCTTCGGGCTGCGGCAAATCGACGCTGCTGCGCCTGGTGGCCGGGCTGGAGACCCTGGACGGTGGCGACATCAGCGTGGGTGGCACGCCCGTGGGCCACCTGCCGCCGGCGCAGCGCGGTGTGGCCATGGTCTTCCAGAGCTACGCGCTCTACCCGCACATGACGGTGGCCGAGAACATGGGCTTCGGCCTGCGCATGGCGGGCCAGAACGCGGCCCAGGTGCACGCTGCGGTGGGCGCGGTGGCCGAAACGCTGCAGATCACGCCGCTGCTGCAGCGCAAGCCGCGTGAACTTTCGGGCGGGCAGCGCCAGCGGGTGGCCATCGGCCGCGCCATCGTGCGGCGGCCGCGCGTGTTTCTCTTCGACGAGCCGTTGAGCAACCTGGACGCCGCGCTGCGTGTGCAGATGCGCAGCGAGCTCGCGCGCCTGCACCGCGAGCTGGGCACGACCATGGTCTACGTCACGCACGACCAGGTGGAGGCGATGACGCTGGGCCAGCGCATCGCGCTCTTCAACGCCGGCCGGGTGGAGCAGGTGGGCACGCCGCTGACGCTGTTCCGCGAACCGGCCAACCGCTTTGTGGCGGGTTTTCTCGGCTCGCCGCGCATGAACTTCATCGCCGCGGCCGATTGGTCTGCGGCTGCGGCCGGCGGTGTGCCGCCCGGCCCGGCGCATGCGGCGGACGACACGCTGGGCGTGCGCCCCGAGCACCTGCAGCCGGCTGATCTGCACGCCGGGCCAGCGGGCGCGTGCCTGCAAGCCCGGGTGGCCTTTGTCGAACACCTGGGCGACGCCTTGTTCGTGCACACCACGCTGCACGGCTCGGGCTGCCCCGTGGCGCTGCGCCTGCCGCCCGACCAGCCCGTCCCGGCCACTGGCAGCGCGCTGCGGCTGGCGCCGGTGGCCGGGCAGGTGCATGTCTTCAACCCCGCCGGCTGCGCCTTGCCGCGCCCGGCCTTGCATTGAGGTGCCGATGAGCCGCCACATCCCACCGGCCGCCGAGGCCGACTTTCTGCCCGCGCGCCGCGCCTGCCTGGCCGCGCTGCCGCTGCTGCTGGCGGGCTGCGCCGCAGGGCCGGCCACGCCGCCGACTGCGGCCCCTGCACAAGCCCTGGCCCCGGCCGGCCGGCCCGACCTGGCCGCCTACCCGCCCCTGCCCGCCGGCCCTGAAACCGGCCCCGGCAGCGGCGCGGCGCCCGCGGTCTTCCAGCAGGTGCTGGGCCTGGGCCGCGGCATCAACTTCGGCAACATCTTCGACGCGCCCACCGAAGGCGCCTGGGGCCTGAAGGCCGACGAGGCCTACATCCAGCTGGTGGGCGAGGGCGGTTTCACGCGCAGCGTGCGCCTGCCCGTGCGCTGGAGCAACCACGCCAGTGCCGACGCCGCGGCCCGCATCGACCCCGCGTTTTTTGCGCGTGTGGAACAAACCGTCGACCGCCTGCTCGCGCGCGGCGCCAGCGTGCTGCTGAACATCCACCATTACCGCCAGTTCGACGGCGACCCGCTGGACCCCGGCGAATTCGCCGTCGACCCCGCGGTGGTGGACCAGCGTTTCCTGGCCATGTGGCAGCAGATCGCGGAGCGTTTTGCGAACCGCGGCCCGGCGCTGATGTTCGAGATCTACAACGAGCCCCACGGCCGCCTGGAGCCGCTGTGGAACGACCTGCTCTCGCGCGCCTTGCGCGTGATCCGCCAGCGCAACCCCGAGCGCGTGGTGGTTGTGGGCCCCACCGAGTGGAACAGCGCCAACGCACTGCCCCGCCTGGTGCTGCCGCCCGACCGGTTTGTGGCGCTGACCGTGCACCACTACGAACCCTTCGCCTTCACGCACCAGGGCGCCGAGTGGGTGCAGCCCGCCAAGCCGCTGGGCGCGGGCTGCTGCAGCGCCGATGAACAGGCGCTGATGCTGCGCCTGCTGGACCTGGCCGCCGCCGATGCCCGGCGCCGCCAGCGCCCCATGCTGGTGGGCGAGTTCGGCGCCTACGGCAAGGCCCCGCTGGCCGCCCGTGTGCGCTACCTGCGTTTCATGCGCAGCGCGATGGAAGCGCGCCAGATGCCCTGGATGTACTGGGAGCTGGCCTCGGGCTTCGGCGTCTACGACCCGATGGCGCAGCGCATGCGGCCTGAACTCTTCGAGGCCCTGTATGGCGCTTGAAGCCCGCCGGCCAGAGGCCACCGGCCAGCCCCCACCCGCAGCCCCCGCCGGGCTGCGCCCGCGTCCCCATCCGCCCCCCGACCCCACCCACCCAGGAGGCCATGCTTGACAACGATTTCACGCTTGGATGCAATGCCCTGAAAACCGCGCGAACCCCGCGCAAGCCCGACAACGATGCCAGCGCTGCCCGCCCCGGGCCCTGACGACTGGCGTAGGAGACCCCGACATGCAGTTCACCCCCCGACCTTCGTCGGCCCAGGCCGACCCCCCGCCGCTGCACGCGGCGCATGCCGCCGGCGCACCGCCCCGCGGGCCCTGGCGTGGCTTCGGCGCGCTGCTGGCCTGCGGCGCACTGGCGCTGGCTGGCGCCAGCGCCGCCGTGGCGCAGACCGCCGCCGCGCCCGCCGCCGCTGCGGCATCGGCGCCTGCCGCGGCCGGCGTGCAGCAGATCACCGTCACCGCCAACCGGCGTGAACAAGAGCAGCAGAAGGTCTCCGGCGTGGTGCAGTCCATCTCCGGCGACCAGCTGCGCCGCGATGGCGTCAACAAGGTCGAGGCGCTGCAGCAAGCCGTGCCCGGCCTGTCGATCTCGAACCAGGAAGGCAACGTCGAGATCTTCATCCGTGGCGTCGGCTCGGCCAACAACACCGAGCTCGGCGACCCCGGCGCGGCGCCGCACCTGAACGGCATCTACATCCCACGCCCGCGCGGCCTGGGCCTGATGTTCTACGACCTCGAACGCGTGGAAGTGAACAAGGGCCCGCAGGGCACGCTCTATGGCCGGAATGCCATGGCGGGTACGCTGAACATCATCACCTCGCGTGCGCGCCTGGGGCAAAGCGGCGGCTACTTCCAGGGCGAGTTCAGCAACCGCGGTGGCCGCGCCGCCGAGGGCGCCTACAACGTGCCGCTGGGCAGCACCGCGGCACTGCGCCTGGCCGGCTCTTACCAGGAGCGTGACCACGGCTTTCGCAACGTCTCGGTGAACCCGGCGGCCAGCGGCCTGCGCGCCGCGGGCCACGAAGAAACCTGGGCGCTGCGCCTGTCGGGCAGCTGGGAGCCCACCGAAAGCCTGCGCCTCACGGCGGTGGGCGACATCGGCAACGAGCGTGGCACCGGTTACCCCGCGGCCAACATCCACAGTGCCGTGGTCAACAGCGGTCTGCGCGCCGAAGACCTGGATCTGCGCCAGGTGGTCTACCGTGGCCTGGAAGGGCGGCTGGAGAACCGCCTGGGCGGCCTGCAGTTCAAGGCCAGCCTGGCGCTTGGCGGCTTTGATGCCGAGTGGTCCAGCAGCTACCGCGAGGTGGATTTCTACCAGCGCAACTCGGGCACCGACAGCATCAACTGGCCCGGCCGCAACCTGGCTGGCGCTGATTACGAGACCTTCAGCAACCAGTGGTGGCAGACGCGCTCGCAGAGCGAGATCCACGAACTGCGCCTGAGCTCTTCGGACCCCAACGCAAAGCTCAAGTGGACGGCCGGCCTCTTCCACTTCAACGAAGACCAGCAGGTGGGCTTTCTCTCGCTGGCCGACCGCGGCTACTGCTGCTATTCGGGCACCGAGTTCACCATGCCCGACGTGAACGGCCGCAGCAGCGCCATCTTTGCCGACGGCAGCTTCGAGCTGGCCCCGGCCTGGCGCGTGCTGGCCGGCGTGCGCTACACCGAAGAACGCAAGTACCGCTACGGCATCGGCGGCAACCTGGCTCTGACGCTGGGCGGCGAAGACTTCGCCTGCTGCGTGGCCACGCGTTTCGGCACCGAAGGTTTTGTGCCGACGCTGCTGGACCGCCCCACCTTCGACCTGAGCCAGGTGGTGACGGAAGCGCAGAAGGCGCAGTTCCTCATCGACGCCACCAAGGTGCCCGGCCAGCGCGACACGCTGGTGCGCCAGATCCAGGCCATCGCCAACGGCAGCAACCCGCGCGGCACCTGCTTCACGCGGCCCGACATCGACAACGGCTTCGTGCGCTGCCCCAGCGCCAACCCGTCCGACACCAACGGCGGTTTCAGCTATGCCAACCTGACCATCCCCGACCAGCAGTTGGGCAGCAGCACGGCGCGTTACGGTGATTTCCGCATCGGCTTCGAGCACGACCTCTCGCGCGACCACCTGGTCTACGCCAAGCTCTCCACCGGCCACAAGTCGGGCGGCTTCAACGACAGCTTCCGCACCTCGCCGGTGCCGGAAGTGTTCAAGCCCGAGAAGGTCAGCGTGCTGGAAGTCGGTTCGCGCCAGACCTTGATGCTGGCCGGCCGCCGTGCCGTGTTCAACATCACCGGCTTCTGGTACGACTACACCGACCAGACCTTCCAGGACCTCACCTGCATCAACGTCGACCTCACCGCCACGCCGCCTTGCACGGGCTACTCGCTGGTCAACCGCAACATCGGCAAATCGCGCATCGCGGGCGTGGAGATGGAAGGCCGCTTCGTGCTGGCGCGCAGCACCACGCTGGATGTGAACTTCACCTGGCTGGACACCAAGATCACCAAGGGCCAGGTGGCCGATGCCCGCGCGCAGGACTTCAGCGTCGGCGGCAACACGCCGCTGGTGAACCTGGCGGGCAACCGCCTGCCGCTGGCGTCTGAGCTGAACCTCTCAGCGCGCTTGCAGCAGGCTTTCGCGCTGGGCGGTGGCCGCTTCGACTGGCAGGCCCTGCTGAGCTACCGCTCGGACTACTACCTCACGCAGTTCAACGAAGACGAAGTTCGCCGCCTGGACAACACCTCGCAGACGGCCCTCTCGGCCGGCTTCCCCGACAAGCAGAAGGGCTACGCCACGCTGAACCTGGGCCTGGGCTACACCACCGGCCCGCTGCGGGTGGAGCTCTTCGTCAACAACGCCACCAACGAGCAGGTGTCGCAGAAGGCGCTGGTCGGCTCGGGCGTCAACGTGCGCTTCGTCAACGACGCGCGCAGCTACGGCCTGCGTGGCCGCGTGAACTTCTGACACGCACCGCAGCGCCATGAAAAAGGCCGGGCACTGCCCGGCCTTTTTTTGCCGCCGCGGCTTCAGGCGCGCGGGCTGGCGATGAAGGCCGCGTAGTCGGCGCCCGAGTCCTTCACGCGGCGCTGCTGGGTCTCGAAGTCGACATGCACCAGCCCGAAACGCTGCGTGTAGCCGCGGCCCCACTCGAAGTTGTCCATCAGGCTCCAGGCCAGGTAGGCCTGCAGCCGCACCCCCTGGGCCAGCGCGCGGGCACAGGCCTGCACGTGGCCGCGCAGGTAGTGCTGGCGCGCGGGATCGTGCACCTGGTCGTCGATGCTGACTTCATCGGGCTCGGCCGCGCCGTTTTCTGCGATGTAGACGGCCTTCGGCGCGTAATCGCGCTGCACACGCAGCAGCGTCTGTTCCAGGCCCTCGGGCCAATCTTCCCAGCCCATGGTGGAGTGGTGCACACCGGGTACCCGCTCTTCACGCAGGCTGGGCCAGGGGCGGCTGGCGTCGTGCGCCACCACGGCGCGTGTGTAGTAGTTGATGCCGAGTTCGTCGATGGGCGTGGCGATGGTGGCCATGTCGCCGCTGCGGATCTCGGGCATCTCGGCGGCGCAGGCCTGCACCACGTCGGCGGGGTAGCTGGCGTGGAAGACAGGGTCGAGCAGGCAGCGGTTGAACACGCCGTCGCCGCGCCGCGCGGCGGCCACGTCATCGGCGTGGCTGCTGGCCGGCAGGTGGGGTTTGAGATCGAGCACCAGGCCGAGCTGCGCGGTGGGCCGCGCCGCGCGCATGGCCTGCACCGCCAGGCCGTGGCCCAGCAGCTGGTGGTGCACAGCGGCCAGCGTGGCGCGCAGGTCGCCCTGCAGACCCGGTGCGTGGCGGCCCTCGTAGTGGCCCACCCAGGCGCAGCAGCGCGGCTCGTTCAGCGTGGCCCAGTGCTGCACGCGGTCGCCCAGGCGCTGCACCACCAGCGCGGCGTAGTCGGCCAGGGCCGCCGCGGTGCTGCGGCTTTGCCAGCCGCCGGCGTCGGCCAGGGCCAGCGGCAAGTCCCAGTGGTAGAGCGTGGCGTAGGGCACGATGCCGCGCGCCAGCAGGCCGTCGACCAGGCGGTCGTAGAAGGCCAGGCCGGCCTCGTTGGCGGCGCCGCGCCCCATGGGCAGCACCCGCGGCCAGGCAATGGAAAAGCGGTAGGCCTGCAGGCCCAGGGTCTGCATCAAGTCGAGGTCTTGCTGCCACAGGCGGTGGTGGTTGCAGGCGGTGTCGGCATGGCGGCCGTCGCGGATGCGGCCGGGCAGGTGGGTGTAGCGGTCCCACCAGCTGGCGCCACGGCCTTCGGCGGCCACGCCGCCTTCGATCTGGAATGCCGAGGTGGCGGCGCCGAACAGGAAGCCGGGCGGGAAGGCGGCGCGGGCGGGCCAGAGGGGCAGGGTGTGGGGCATGTTTGAAATCGTGGTCAAGATAAGAATCGCCTTATTTTTTGCGATCAGCGGCCTGTCGTGATAACGTTTTCATCATGGTTTTCGAGAGCCCGCTGCGGGCCGTGGTCGTTGTGATGGGGGTGGCTGGCTGCGGCAAGAGCAGCCTGGCCCAGGCTTGGGCTGCGCAGCGTGGCTGGTGTTTCATCGAAGGTGATGCGCTGCACAGCGCGGCGGCCCGTGCACGCATGGCGGCCGGGCAGGCGCTGGACGAGCGCCACCGCGGCCCCTGGCTCAAGCGCCTGGCGCGTGCGATGGCGGCTGTGCCGGGGCCCGTGGTGGCCACGGCCTCCTTGCTGCGCCGCCGCCACCGCCAGCAGCTGCGCGCGGCACTGCCCGGCTTGGCCTTCGTGCACCTGCAGTTGCGGCAGGCGGTGGCCGAGGCGCGCTGCGCGGCGCGGCCCGGGCACTTTTTCCCGGCGGCGCTGGTGGCCAGCCAGTTCGCCAGCCTGGAGCCGACCGAAACAGAGCCGGACGTGCTCGGACTGGACGCGCAAGCACCCGTCGATGCGCTGGTGCACCGCATGGCGCTGCGCTGGCCCTGAGCGGGCCCTGAGCGGGCCCTGAGTGGGCCGCTAGCGGGCCCGCCCCAGCCAACGTTCAACCCAGGTTCAGGCCACGCGCACGCCGTTTTCGGGCGTCACGCACACCACCTTCATGCCCCCTCATCGGCCGGCGGCCGCGGCGGCGCTGGGGCCACGCGCCGCCCGCGTTTGGCCAGGGCCTCGCGCAGCAGGTACTCCACCTGCGCGTTGACGCTGCGCAGCTCTTGCGCGGCGAGCTTCTCCACCTCGGCCCACACCTCGGGGTCGATGCGCAGCGGGAACTGTTTTTTGCCCGGGCTGGCCATGCCGCAGCAGCGCGGGGCGCGTCAGCTGTAGAGCGTGCCGGTGTTCACCACCGGCTGCGTTTCACGGTCGCTGCACAGCACCACGAGCAGGTTGCTCACCATGCTGGCCTTGCGTTCGTCGTCCAGCTGCACGACGTTGCGCTCGCTCAGGCCTTGCAGCGCGGCTTCCACCATGCCCACGGCACCCTGCACGATCTTGTGGCGTGCGCTGACGATGGCCTCGGCCTGCTGGCGGCGCAGCATCACCTGCGCGATTTCGGGCGCATACGCCAGGTGGCTGAGCTTGGCGTCCTGCACCTCCACGCCGGCGGCGTCAAAACGCGCCTGCAGCTCTTCGCGCAGCGCCATCGACACCGTGTCCAGGCCGCCGCGCAGCGTGGGCTGGCCGGCCGGCAGGTCTTCACCGTCGTCGTAGGCGTAAAGGCTGGCCAGGTGGCGGATGGCGGCTTCGGCCTGCACCGAGACATAGGTTTCGTAGTCGTCCACGTCGAAGGCGGCTTGCGCCGTGTCGCGCACGCGCCAGACGACCACGGCACCGATCTCCACCGGGTTGCCGCGCTGGTCGTTCACCTTCAGCGGCGCCACGTTCAGGTTGCGTGAACGCAGCGAGAGCCGGCCCTTGCGCGTGAGCGGGTTGGCCCAGCGCAGGCCCTCGCCGCGGTCGGTGCCGGTGTACTCGCCGAAGAGCGTGAGGTTGGCGCCTTCGTTGGGTTGCAGCATGTACAGGCCCAGCAGCGTCAGCACGCCGCCGGCCAGCGTGAAGGGCAGCAGCGCCAGCAGCATCGGCCCGCCGCCGCGCGCTGCCAGCCAGCCGATGAGCGGCGTGGCCAGCAGCAGGGCGATGCCCAGCGCGGCCATCGGGTAGCCGTTGCGCGTGGCAGCGGCGCGTTCGTGGCGGCGGCTTGCTTGGGGCTGCATGAAGTTCTCCTCGGTCTGATCTTAAAGTGATATCACTTTAGGATCAATCGAGCGGGCCGTCAACACCCGCGGCGCGGGGGCTGGTGCCGGGCGCGGCTACACGCCCACATCGGCCCGCTTAGCATGTGCCGATGAGCGATCTCAACCCCCCGAACAGCGCTGCTGCACCCCGCATCCCGGGCCGGCGTTTCCTGCATTCCCCCGGCCCCACGCCGCTGCCCGAGGCCGTGATGCAGGCCATGTCGCAGCAGCCCATGGACCTGGCCGACCCGCGCGTGGACGCCTGCATCACCGCCTGTGAAGAAGGCCTGCAGCGGCTGATGGGCACGACGGGCGATGTGTTTCTCTACGCCAGCAACGGCCATGGCGTGTGGGAGGCCGTGGTCGAGAACCTGGCCGAGGCGGGCGGTGCCGTGCTGGTGCCGGGCACGGGTGTCTTCAGCGAAGGCTGGGCCGTGCAGACCGAGAGCCTGGGCCGCCAGGTGGTGCGCACGCCGGTGCGTGAAGGCTGGCCGGTGGACGCCGCGGCGGTGGAACAAGCGTTGCGTGAAGACCGCGAGCACCGCATCCGCGCCGTGTTCGCGGTGCACACCGATACCAGCACCAGCGTCACCAGCGACCTCGCCGCCGTACGCCGCGCCATCGACGCCGCCGGCCACCCGGCGCTGCTGGTGGCCGACGTGGTGGCCTCGCTGGGTGCGGCGCCTTTCGAGATGGACGCGCTGGGTGTGGACGTGGCGCTGGGTGCTTCGCAGAAGGGCCTGATGTGCCCGCCTGGCGCCGGCTTCGTGGCCGTGAACCGACGTGCTTTCCAGCGCGCCGAGGCCAACCCGGCACCGCGCTTTTATTGGGATTGGGTGCACCGCCGCCACAACGCCAGCTACCGCAAGTACTGCGGCACGCCGCCGCTGAACCTGCTCTTCGGCATGCAGGCGGCGCTGGAACTCATCTTCAGCGAAGGCCTGGCCCAGGTACACGCGCGCCATGCGCAGCTGGCCGGCGCTGTTCACGCGGCGGTGGAGGGCTGGCGCGAGGGCGGGGCGCTGGACTTCTTTGCGCAGGTGCCCGAAACACGCTCGGTCAGCGTCACCACCGTCAGCGTGGCCGATGGTTTTGACGCGCTGGCCTTGCGCACGCTGGCGCGCGAGAACTTCCAGGTGGCGATGGCCGGCGGCCTGGGTGCGCAGCAGGGTCGCGCCTTCCGCATCGGGCACCTGGGTGATTGCAACCCGGCGATGATCCTGGGCGCCCTGGGCGGCATCGAAGCCGCGCTGCTGCAGCTGGGCGTGCCCATCGGCCAGGGCGGTGTGCAGCGGGCTGTGCGGGCCTTGGCGGGCGTTTAGGCGGGCCTTCAGGCGGCTTCGCAGTGGGCGCCGGTGCAGGCGCCTGGGCGCTCAGCCCGGAAAGCGCTCGACGTGGCTCTCGCCGCGGCGGCCGAGGTAGACCACGTGCCGCCCGGCGATCCACACCGTGTAGCCCACGCAGCCTGCGCGTTGCGACAGGTGCTTGAACTCCGGGTACATCACCCGCCCTTGCTGGGCGCCCAGGATGGCCGCACGCACGGCCTCGCCATCGAAGCCTTCTGCGATGGCCTCTGCCGGCCGCTCGAAGCCGCAGTCCAGGGTGCTGCCGTCGGGCCGGTGGAAGGTGGCGCGGCCAGCGCGGTAATCGACGTGGTAAGACTCGACCTGGGCGCCGACCAGCCGGGCGATCACTTCACCGAAGTGGAGCTGGCCCTGGTTGGAGGCCTCGAAGGTGGCTTGAATGGCGGTGCGGGTGCTTTCGTCCATGCGGGTTCGCTGGCGGGTTGAAAGGCCTGGTGGCACAAGCCGACTCAGGCGGTGGGGATGTCTTTGAGCTGGTGGTGTTGCACCAGGGCCCGCATGGCGCTCATCAAGGCCTGGCGCTCTGGCGCAGCGAGGCGGCCAAAGAAGTGTTCGTCGTTGGCGTCGGCCAGGGCCGCGAGGCGGGGCACCAGCGCGCGGCCGGCGGCGGTGAGCACCAGGGCCTGGTCGCGCGCGCTGCCGCGCGCCAGCCGCCGCGCTGCCAGGCCTTTTTCCTCCAGCCGCGTGACCACCTTGGAAGCGGCACCCTTGGTCATGCCCAGAGCCTCGATCAACTGGGCGTGGCCGGTTTCTTCCTCGGCCCACAGCGTGCGCAGCGCCACCCACTCGGTGACGGTGGCACCGCGGCTTTCCAACTGCCGTTGAAAGCGCGTGGAGACGTGGTTGGAGACAAAACGCAGCCAGAACCCGAGGTGGGCGTCCAGCGGCGCGGGCGCTGCGTGCGGCTTCGGTTTCATGGGGCGGCTGGCTGCGGATGAGGGTGGCTTGTCGGCACTATAGTTTCCGTGGAAACCAAAAGCAAGGGCGCCGGCTGGGTTGCCGCCGCCGCAGGCGTTGCTGTCGCCGCTGTGCCCTGGCCCCGGCAGCGCAGGGCCTGGGCTCAAGCGCGTTTCATGCCCTTGCGCACGCCGCCTGGGCGGGCCGGCTGGAGGCGAGGCCGGGCAGTGCCGGGGGCTGGTTGCGGTTGCGATTGCGGTTGCGGTTGCGGCTGCAGCGCAGCCAGGATGGCCGTGCGGCCCACGGCCAGGATTTCATCGGCCAGCGCTGCATCGTCGGGGCAGGCCCGTGACATGACGAGCGCGCCCACCGCGTGCGTCAGGGCGCTGAGGGTGGCGGTGCGCACTCGGGCTGCGGAGGCGGCGTCCAACTCACCGTGCTGCGCAGCCAGGGCCGCGAGCAGCTGCTCCACGCCCTCGGCGAAGGCGACGCGCACCGGCTCGGCCTGCCGCGCGGCGTCGGCGCCCAGCGCAGCCATGGTGCAGCCGGTGGCCGGTGCGTCGCGGTGCTCGCGTGAGAGGTAGTGGCGCACGAAGGTCGGCGCATCCAAACCCGCCGACATGGCGGTGGTCTGCGCGATGCCGCACAACGTGGCTTCGGCCATCAAGTCGGCCTTGGAGCCGAAGTGTTTGTAGAAGCCGCCATGGGTGAAACCGGCCGCGGCCATCAGATCGGCGACGCCCACGCCGTCGAAGCCGCGCTCGCGGAAGAGGGCGGAGGCGGTCTCGACCACGTGCGCCCGGTTGGCCTCGGCCTGTGCTTTGGTGACTTTCATGGCTGTTGCGTGCGGGTGGCTTGAACTGCGACGCGAAACTATACATTGATGATGATCGTCATCAATGTATTGACATGTTTGATGATGATCGTCATCATTAACGCCTTCGAACTCGCCCGATGCAGCGAGCCGCCCACCCCGACACGATGCGAGCCCCATGAAAGCACTCACCTTCCAGCGTTACGGCCAGCGCCCCGAGATCGGCCTCACCGAGTTGCCGCGCCCCACGCTGAAGGCCGATGAGTTGTTGGTGCAGGTGCACGCGGCCGGCGTGAACCCCATTGACAACGTGATCCCCACCGGCCTCTTCAAGGCCGTGCTGAAGTTCGAGCTGCCGGCCACGATGGGCAGCGATCTGGCCGGCGTGGTGGTGGAGGTCGGCAGCCGGGTG
Organism: uncultured beta proteobacterium; assembly: GCA_963788035.1. Lineage (GTDB taxonomy): Bacteria > Pseudomonadota > Gammaproteobacteria > Burkholderiales > Burkholderiaceae_C > Rubrivivax. Next base: position 811,283 of record CAWBFC010000006.1, on the reverse strand, counting down.
ACACGCTTCAAGCCGGGTGATGCGGTGTTCGCCAACATCTTCGACCAGGGCACGGGCGCCATCGCCGAGTTCGCCGTCGTGCCCGAGCGCGCTGCTGCGCACAAACCCCGCAATCTCGACTTCGTGCAGGCCGCGTCCATCCCCATGGTCGGGCTCACTTCGTGGCAGGCGCTGAAAGAGCGCATGGGGCTGCGCGCGGGGCAGAAGGTGTTCATCCCGGCGGGCTCGGGCGGCATCGGCAGTTTTGCCATCCAACTGGCCAGGTGGCTGGGTGCCACCGTGGGCACCACCACCAGCACCGGCAATGTGGCGCTGGTGCGCAGCCTGGGTGCCGACGAGGTGGTCGACTACAAACAGCAGGCTTTCGAGACCGTGCTGCAGGGTTACGACGCGGTGCTGGGCACGGTCAAGGGCGAGGCCTTGGACAAGGCCATCGGCATCCTCAAGAAGGGCGGCCAGGTCGTCTCGCTGGTCGGGCCGCTGGACCTGGCTTTCGCGCGGGCGCGCGGGCTGAACTTCGTGCTGAAGATCGTGTTTGCGCTGATGAGCCGCAAGACCTTGCGCCTGGCGAAGAAGCAGGGCGTGGGCTACGCCTTCCTCTTCATGCGCCCCGACGGTGAGCAACTCGCCCAGATCGGCCAGCTGCTCGAAGCGCAGCAGGTCCGGCCGGTCATCGACCGCGTGTTTCCTTTTGAGCAGGCCCGAGAGGCGCTCGAGTACCTCGCCCAGGGCCGTGCCAAGGGCAAGGTCGTGGTGCAGCTGCGCTGAGCCTGGCCCTGATCACCCCCCACCTGTTTTGGAGAAGCCCATGAAGATCGAGAACGCCGTGGTCCTGGTCACCGGTGCCAACCGCGGCATCGGCCAGGCATTTGCCCAGGCGCTGCGCGAGCGTGGCGCGCGCAAGGTCTACGCCGCCGCCCGCGACCCTGCCACCATCACCCAGCCCGGGGTCCAGGCGCTGCGGCTGGATGTGAACCAGCCAGCAGACGTGGCCGCTGCGGCGGCGCTGGCGACCGACGTGACGCTGGTGATCAACAACGCCGGCATCGCGCAGCCCGGTGCCTTGTTGGCGGCCGACAGCGAAACGATCGCGCGGCGTCTCTTCGAGACCAACGTCTTCGGCCTGCTGCGTGTCAGCCAGGCCTTTGCGCCCGCGCTGGCGCGCAACGGCGGCGGTGCCTTGCTCAACGTGCTGTCGGTGGCGGCCTGGGTCAGCGGTGGCGGGCTGGCGGCTTACGCGGCCAGCAAGTCTGCGGCGTGGTCGCTCACCAACGCCTTGCGCATCGAGCTGGCAGCGCAAAAGACGCAGGTGCTGGGCCTGCACATGGCTTATGTCGACACCGACCTCACCCGCGGTTTTGATGTGCCGAAATCCAGCCCCGAGCTCATCGTGCAGCGCGCACTCGACGGCCTCGAAGCGGGCCTCGACGAAGTGCTGGCCGATGAGCTCACCGTGCAGGTCAAGCAGGGCTTGACCGCGGCGCGCCCCAGCTACCTGCCCCAGGCCTCGTAACCCCACCCTGCAGGAGCCAGCCATGCGACAGCGCACCCCCCTTGCCGTCATCCGGGGCCTTGCCCTGGCCTCCTTGTTCAATGCCGCCGCCGCGCCAGTGTCAGCCCAGGCCGAGGCGGCGACGGCGGTGCCTGCCGCCGCTGCTGCCAGCTGGCGCGAAGTGCCGACACAAAGCCTCGCTGCCGGCGACCTCGTCTTCACCTACCGCGAGCTCGGCCGGCACCACGGCGGCACGCCGGTGCTGCTGTTGAACCACCTGGCCGCGGTGCTGGACAACTGGGACCCGCGTGTCGTCGACGGCCTCGCGGCCCGGCATCACGTGATCGTGTTCAACAACCGTGGCGTGGGGGCCTCCACCGGCAAGCCCTCGAACTCGATGGAGCAGATGGCCGACGACGCCATCACCTTCATCCGCGGCCTGGGTCACCCGCAGGTGGACCTCTTCGGCTTTTCCATGGGCGGCATGGTGGCGCAGGAGATCGTGCTGAAAGAGCCGCAGCTGGTGCGCCGGATGATCCTGGCCGGCACCGGCCCCGCCGGTGGCCAAGGCATCAGCGATGTGGCCGGGGTGGCCAACCTCGACATGCTGCGCGGGCTGTTCACCGGCCAGGACCCGAAGCAGTACCTGTTCTTCACGCGCACGCCCCAGGGCATCCAGGCGGGCCGGGCCTTCCTCGCGCGCCTGGAAGAGCGCGTGCACAACCGCGACCAGACGATTGCCGTGGGCGCGTACATCGCGCAGCTCCAGGCCTTGGGCGCGTGGGGGCGCAAGGCGCCGGCCGATCTTTCCGTCATCCGGCAGCCCGTGCTGGTCGTCAACGGTGACGACGACCGCATGGTGCCGACGCCGAATTCGCACGAGCTGGCGCGCCGGCTGCCGAACAGCCGGCTCGTCATCTACCCCGATGCGGGGCATGGCGGCGTTTTCCAGCACCACGCTGACTTCGTGCCCCTGGCGCTGGACTTCCTCGCACGCTGAGGTTGGCGGGTGCGGCCGTGGGCAGGCTGCGCACCGGCCGTCCTGTCATGGGCGCGTCACCGCGCCGACATCTCGCGGGCCTAGCGTCGCCGGCATCGCGGCACCCAAGGTGGGTGCCGCCAGCACTGGCACCGGGAGACCTGCTCATGATCCATGCACTTCGTTCGTTAGCCCTTGTTGCGGCCACCGCCGCCTGCACGCTGGCCCAGGCCAGTGGCGGCGTGTGGTCGGAAGCGCGCGCCAGCACGCCCAGCGTTCAGCTCGGACCGCGGCCGTTTTTCCTGGTCAACGAGATGAACGAGAGCCCGCTGCGCCAGCGCCTGCAGAGCTGCGCGGCGCGCACCAAGGCCTACCGCACCAGCGACTTCTCCATCGGCCACCGCGGCGCGGCGATGCAGTTCCCTGAGCACACGAAAGAGAGCTATGAAGCCGCCGCGCGTTTGGGCGCCGGCATCCTGGAGTGCGACGTCACCTTCACCAAAGACCAGCAACTCGTCTGCCGCCACGCGCAGAACGACCTGCACACCACCACCAACATCCTGGCCACGCCGCTGGCTGCCACCTGCATCAAACCCTTCACCCCGGCCACCTTCGACGCCAACGGCGCGCTGCTCACGCCGGCCACGGCCGAGTGCCGGACCAGCGAGGTGACGCTGGCCGAGTTCAAGACCCTCCGCGGCAAGATGGACGCGGCCAACCCGCGCGCCCGCACCGTGGCCGAGTACCTGGCCGGCACCGCCAACTGGCGCACCGACCTCTACAGCGGCCCCACCAGCGGCACGCTGCTCACGCACAAGGAAAGCATCGAGCTCTTCAAGCGCCTGGGCGCGAAGATGACGCCCGAGCTCAAGAGCCCGAGTGTGCAGATGCCGTTCAACGGTTTCACGCAGCAGGCCTACTCGCAGAAGATGATCGACGAGTACAAGGCCGCGGGCGTGCCGGCGCGCAACGTGTGGCCGCAGAGCTTCGACATCAACGACGTGCTGTATTGGGTGAACAACGAGCCCAGCTTCGGCCGCCAGGCGGTGTACCTGGATGACGCCAACACCGTGGCTGATCTGCCGAATGCCGCCACGCTGCAGGGCTACCGCCAGCAGGGCATCCGCATCTGGGCGCCGCCAACCTTCGCGCTGATCAGCGCCGATGCCAACGGCAAGCTGCGCGCTTCACAAGCTGCGCTGGATGCCAAGGCCGCCGGCCTGGACCTCATCACCTGGACACTGGAGCGTTCGGGCATCCTGGCCGACGGCAACAACGGCTTCTACTTCCAGACCTTCGACAGCGCGATCCAGCGCGAAGGCGACTTGTTCCGCGTGATCGACGTGCTGGCGCAAGACGTGGGCGTGCTGGGCATCTTCAGCGACTGGCCCGCCGCCGTCACCTTCTACGCCAACTGCACGGGCTTGAAGTAAGCCTCGGGCGCCGGCATCGCGGCCTGCGCCCAGGCGCGGCGCAGCGCGGGGGCCGGCGCCACTTCTTCCGGCGTCAGCAGCAGGCCAGTGCGGCGCAGCGCCAGGCCCAGGCCGGGCCGGCCGGCCCACACGGCCACCGGCCAGGCCGCCAGCAGCGGCAGCGCCACCGGCAGCAGCCACAGCACGGCATCGCTGCCGGCCCAGGCTGCCACGCCCAGGCCCACGCCGGCCAGCACCGACAGCGGCAGCAGTGCGGGCGCCGCGTCGCGCCAGCGCAGGCGCTCGGCTTCGCGCGGGGGCGATTTCCACTGCAGCTGCAGGCCGGTCAGTGCGCCCAGCACGAAGACCGTGTGCGCCGCCATGCGCACCGGCGCCTGCAAGGCCGACATCAACGCTTCCAGCAGCGCGCTGCCCAGCAGGGCCAGCGTGCCGCCGTACTGTGCTTCTTTGCGCTCGTGCAGCACCAGCGCCACGCCCAGCGCGCGCGGCAGCATCAGCAGTGCCAGCGTGGCCGCCCACAGCGCGGCCAGCGCAGCATTGCCCAGCACCTGGCTGGCGTTGATGAGGCTGTGCCCGCCGAAGGCCCAGAGCACCAGCCCCAGGCCCACGAAGCCCAGCCACAGCGGCGCCGAGAGGTAGGCCATGGCGCCGGTGAAGAACATCGCGCGGTGCACGCCGTGCAGGCCGGGTTCGGCGATCAGGCGCGCGTTCTGCAGGTTGCCCTGGCACCAGCGGCGGTCGCGCTGCAGCTCGGCCAGCAGGTGCGGGGGCTGCTGCTCCCAGCTGCCGGGGAGATCAGGCACCAGCCAGGTCTGCCAGCCGGCACGGCGCATCAGCGCGGCTTCCACGAAATCGTGGCTGAGGATGTGGCCCGAGAGGCCGCCGCGGCCCGGCAGCGCCGCCAGCGCGCAGTGCTGCATGAAGGGCGCGATGCGGATGATGGCGTTGTGGCCCCAGTAGTGCGATTCACCCAGCTGCCAGTACTGCATGCCGGCGCCGAAGAGGCGGCCCGTCACACGGCCCGCGAACTGTTGTGAACGTGCGTGCAGCGTGTCCAAGCCGCAGGTGACCGGGGCCGATTGGACGATGCCGGCCTGCGGCGTGGCTTCCATCAGGCGCACCAGGCCGAGCACGGCCTCGCCGCTCATCACGCTGTCGGCGTCCAGCACCACCATGTAGCGGTGGCGGCGGCCCCAGCGGCGGCAGAAGTCGGCCACGTTGCCGGCCTTGCGCTGCGTGCGGCGCGCGCGCCAGCGGTAGTGCACACGCAGGCCGGTGGCGGCAAAACGGTCGCGCAGCGCCTCCCAGGCCTGGCGTTCGTTGGCGCGCAACGCGGTGTCGCCGGTGTCTGAGAGCACGTAGAACTCCACCAGCCGCGCACCACCTGCAGCCACCACCGATTCGGCGGTGGCCGCCAGGCCCGCGAAGACCGTGGCCACGTTTTCGTTGCAGATGGGCATGATCACCGCGGTGCGCGCATCGGCCGAGATGGCGCGGTGCGCCACGTCGGCGTAGCGCAGGCCGTGGGCATCACCGCGGCGCAGGCTGAAGTAGCCCATCACCGCCGTCACGCAGCCGGCGGCCACCCAGGCGAAGAGCAGCGCGAACAGGCCCACCTGCACCGTGCGCAGCGCGTTCATCACCCAGCCGCCATCCACCGGTGGCTGGGTTTGCAGCAGCAGTGCGGTGGCGATGGCGGCGCACAGCAGCACGCAGGCCAGCAGCGCGTGGCGGCGGCGCACGGCGGCCAGCTGCCAGGCCTGCAGCGGCATCTCGGCCGGGGCTTCTGCGCGGCCGGTGAGCAGTTCCCCCAGGCCGGCGCGCAGGCCGACCCAGGGGCGCGGCACCATCGAGCCGCGTTGCAGCGCCGGCGCAGCGTTGTGCGTGTAGCGGCGCTGCGCCTTGCGGGCCAGGGCTTCGGGGGTCAGCACCCGGGCAGCAGGTGTGCGTGTCGTCGATTGCGGGTTCATCGGCGGGTCTCCGGCGCGGGGGGGGTGGGGATGCGGGCGCGCTCGTCGGTGGCTTCACCAGGGATGAGCGCGGCCCAGGTTTCGCTCAGGGCGTGCGGGCCGTTTTGCAGGAAGGCGCGCAGCTCCAGCGGCTGCGTGGGGTCGCTGCGCTGCGCGCGCAGGCGCAGGCGCCAGCCGCCCAGCGGGTGCGGGTAGGCCTGGGCGTCGGTGATGCGGGCGCCCGGCGTGGCGGTGCTGGCCACGGCCTGCACAGCGGCCCCGGGGGGCAGGGCGCGCAAGGCCGGGCCCTCGAAATCGATGAGGAACTGCAGCTCGCCAGCCGCCAGCGGCGCCCAGCTGCGGCCGCGGCGGCTTTGCAAGGCCTGCGCGCCGGGCGGCTGCGTCAGCGTGCTGCCTTGCCAGTGCAGGCGGTAGGCGATGTCCAGCGGCTGGCCCGGCGCGGGCAGCGTGGCCGGCACCCAGGCCGCGACGATGTTGTCTTCGGTCTCGTCGGGCGTGGGCAGTTGCAGCAGCATCACGCGGCCCGGGCCCCAGTCGCCCAGCGGCTGCACCCAGGCGCTGGGGCGGCGCTCGTAGCGGGCTTCCGGGTCTTCGTAGCTGGCGAAGCGGCGGTCGCGCTGCATCAGGCCGAAGCCTTCCAACCGCTGCAATGCAAAGCTGCTGGCCATCGCCGTGCGCGGGTTCACCAGCGGGCGCCAGAGCCATTCGGTGGCGGTGTTCGCCGCAGGCTGGCCGGCGACCATCAGGCCGTCGCTGTCATGCACCTCGGGGCGGAAGTCCACGGCCTGCGGCTGGTTCTCGCCGTGCAGGTACATGCTGGTCAGCGGGGCCAGGCCCAGCATGGCCAGTGGTGCGGTGCCGGCGGCTGGGACGCGCAGGAAGAGCCGCTGGTGCACATCGACCAGCGTGGTTTCGCCCGGCTGGAAAACGAAGCGCATGGCCCCCGTGGCGCGCGGGCTGTCGAGCAGCGCGTGGATGGTCAGCGTGGCGGCGTTGGCGGCCGGGCGCTCGATCCAGAAGGCCTTGAAGCGCGGGAACTCCTCGGGTCCGGCACCGCCCACGGTGTCCAGCGCCAGGCCGCGTGCCGACAGGCCGTATTGCTGGCCTTGGCCCAGCGCGCGGAAGTAGCTGGCGCCGAGAAAGACCACCAGCTCGTCCTTGTAGGCCGGGCTGTTGAGCGCGTGGTGCACGCGGAAGCCGGCGTGGCCGAGGTCCTGCCAGCCGCTGCGGTCGAAGCGGTGGCGGCCGAAGTCCCAGGCCGCGGGGTCGTAGCCGAGCAAGCGCGCGCGGCCTTCGTGCACCTCGTGGATCTGCACCGGCAGCAGGTTGCCGCCGCCAGTGTGAAAAAACTGCAGCTCGAAGGGCAGGCCTTGCTCGCGCCACACGGCCTTCTCGGGCCGGTAGCGGATGTCGCGCAGGCCGTCGTAGTTCAGGGCCTGCAGCTCGGCCGGCAGGCGCGCCACGGGGGTGGCGTAGGGCAGGGCGGCCTCGCGCTGCGCGATGGCGGCCACGTCATCGAAACCGAAGCCAGCGCTGGCCGAGGCGAACGCCGGCGGCATCAGCAGCGTGGCGAGGCAACTCAGGATCAGCAGGGCAAAGCGGGTCATCCCGTGGGGCGTTCCGACGGGCGCGCGTGCGGCGCCCTCGGGGGCCTTCAGCGCAAGCGCCGTGCCGCGGGGCCTGAAGCCTTGTGAATCAAGGGCTTGGCGCTGTTTTGCCGGCAAATGGCACGGCAAAAAGGGCCAAAGCGTCGCCGATTGGCGACAAGCCGACCGCAGCCTTGATCTCGTGCGGGCCGCAAGTGCCCGCCGCCCCAGGGAAACAGGCCTCAGCGCCCTTGTCGCTAGCCGGCGACAGGGCCCTCATCAGCGGCGACATCACCGGCTTCACCCCCGTCATCGCCCCTGAAGCGCCCCGGCGTCAGCCCGTGTTTCTGCAGCAGCCGGTAGAACTCGGTGCGGTTGCGTTCGGCCAGGCGCGCGGCGTCGGCCACGTGGCCGTCGGTGAGCTTGAGCAGGCCCACCAGGTAGTCGCGCTCGAAACGCTGGCGTGCCTCGGCGTAGCTCAGCACCTGCACGCCGGGCGTGCGCAAGGCGCGCTGCACCAGGCTCAGCGGGATGAGCGGCGCGGTGGCCAGCGCACACACCTGCTCCACCACGTTGTGCAGCTGCCGCACATTGCCCGGCCAGGCCGCGGTGGCCAAAGCGCGCAATGCCTCGGGCGCAAAGCCGCGGATGCGCCGGCCGTGGCGCGCCGCCAGCGTGGTGAGGAAGTGCTGCGCCAGCAGCGGGATGTCTTCGCGCCGCTCGGCCAGCGTGGGCAGCTGCAGCGAGACCACGTTGAGCCGGTAGAACAGGTCTTCACGGAAGCTGCCGTCGGCCAGCATCGCGTCCAGATCGCGGTGCGTGGCCGAGAGGATGCGCACGTCGATGGGCACAGTCTGGTTCGCACCCACCGGCCGCACGCTGCGCTCTTGCAGCACACGCAGCAGCTTCACCTGCAGGGCAGGCGGCATGTCGCCGATCTCGTCGAGGAAGAGCGTGCCACCGTCGGCGGCCTGGAAGAGCCCGCGGTGGTTCTGCGTCGCGCCGGTGAAGGCGCCCTTCACGTGGCCGAAGAGCTCGCTCTCCAGCAGCGTCTCGGGGATGGCGCTGCAGTTCACCGCCACGAAGGGCCGGCTGGCCCTGCGGCTGGCGCGGTGCAGGGCCTGCGCCAGCAGTTCCTTGCCGGTGCCGCTTTCGCCGCGTATCAGCACGCTGGCGTCGCTCTTGGCTACCAGCAGCGCTTCGGCCAGCAGCTCTTCCATGCGGGCGCTGTGGCTCACGATGCCGGCGCGCCAGGCCGCAGGTTCGGCCGCGCCACGCCCGTCGGCGGCGCCGGGGCCGGCCAGGGCCAGGGCTTGGGCCACCTGCTCCAGCAACTGTTTGCCGTCGAAAGGTTTGGTGAGGTAAGTGAAAACGCCGCGCGAGGTGGCTTCCACCGCATCAGGAATGGTGCCGTGTGCGGTGAGCAGGATGACCGGCAGCGCCGCGTGCTGCGCGCGGATGGTCTCGAAGAGCTGCAGCCCGTCGGCGCCGGGCAGCTGCACGTCGCTGATGACGAGCTGCGGCCGCTGCAGCGCAATCTGCGCCAGCGCGTCTTCCGCCGATTCGGCGCTGCTGACGCGGTAGCCGGCCGCACCCAGGCGCATGGCCAGCAGGCGCAGCAGGTCGGTGTCGTCGTCGACGATGAGGACGTGGGCGGCCATGGCAGCGGGCGTGCTCAGGGCGCGGAACGCGGGGCGGGCGCGGGTGCGGGTGCTGCGCCAGGCCGCGGGTTGTTCAGGCTGCGCTCGATGGCCTTCAGCGCCTCCAGCTGGCTGGCCAACTGGTCGATGCGGCGCTGCTGCTCGCGCAGCTGCTGGCCTTGTTTGTCGATCTGATCTTCCAGCCGGCGCTGTTCCTGCGCGCGGGCCAGCAGCAGCTGCGCCACGGCCCGCCAGGGGCCGGCGGTCTTGGCATGCGGCTCCAGCAGGGCCGCGGCGCGGGCCAGGTCGCCGGCTTGCGGGCGGTTCACCAGCATCAGCAGCAGCGCTCGTTCCATGGCAGCTGCGGTGTCCGACCCCGCGGGCAACGGACGCTCAGCCGCGGCGAGGTATTCGCGGGCCAGCTCGGCGGCCGAAAGCTGGCGCAGGCGCTCGTGCGCGGCCAGCACCTGGCGCGTGGCGGCATCGGCCAGCGCGGCGGGGTCGGGCTCGGTGCTCGGTGCGGGGCTGGGCGGGGGGGCGGGTACGGGCGCAGGGGCGGGTGTCGGGGCCGGGGCTGGTGCGGGCGAGGTCGCGGCTGGCGGCTGCAGCCACGCGCAGGCCGACAGCAGCGCGGCTGCGGCCAGGCCGGCGGCGGTGCGGCAGCGTTTCGGGTCAATCGGCAAGGGCATGGGGCAGTGTGATGCGGAAATGGGCGCCGGGTTCATGCGGCGCCTGGGGATCGGGCGGGGTGCTTGCTTTGGCCCCGGGTTCGGCGCGCTCGCTGCCCAGCAGTTGCACGCGGCCGCCGTGCGCGGCCACCGCTTCGGCCACGATGGACAGGCCGATGCCTGTGCCAGGCAGCCCGTCGGCCGGCTGCTGCGCGCCGCGGAAGAAGGGTTCGAAGATGCGCTCGCGTTCGGCCGCCGGCACGCCGGGGCCCTGGTCTTGCACGTCGATGGTGAGGCCATCGCCTTGCTGTTGCAGCACCAGCGTGACGGTGCCGCCTTCCGGGCTGTAGCGGATGGCGTTGCTCAGCAGGTTGCCGATGGCGCTGCCCAGCAGTTCGGCGTCCACATCGGCCACCAGCGCCGCGCCTTCGGGCGCATCCGCGGGCCGGCAGTGCAGTTGCACGTCCAATCGCCGTGCGCGCCACACCAGCTGCTGCTCTTGCACCAGGCCGGCCACCAGCGCGCCCATGTCGGTGGGCTTGCGCACCAGGCGCTCGGCCGCAAAGGCCGCGGCATTGAACTTCAACAGGTCTTCGATACGCCGCTGCAGCGTGGCGGTGTTGTCGTGCAGGATGCGCGCCACCTCGCGCTGGTTGTCAGAGAGCGGCCCGGCCACGCCGTCTTGCAGCAGCGCCACGCCCTCGCGCAGCGCAGCCAGCGGCGTCTTGAGCTCGTGCGAGACGTGCCGCAGGAAACGCGCCTTGTCGGCGTCGATGCCTGCCAGGCGCTGGCGCAGCCAATCGAGCCGGCGGCCGATCTGCCGCACGTCGGCCGGGCCGCGGATGTCGATGCGCGCTTCCAGGCGGTTGTCGCCCAAGGCGTCGATGGCCATCTCCACGCGCCGCAGCGGCCGCGCCAGCAGCAGCGCCAGGCCGAGGGCCAGGGCGAGCGTGAGCACGGTGGCGCCGGCCACCAGGCGGCCGAGCGCGGCGCGGCCGGCGTCCAGCTCGGCCTGCAGCGCGGCGTTGCGGCTTTCGGTCACGCGGCGCAGCTGCTCGCCCATGCGCGCCTGCTGCACGCCCAGTTCGCGGAAGGCCGCGGCCAGGGCGCGGTCGCGGCTGCCGGGCACGGCCTCGGGCTCGCGCAATTCGCGGTCGATCTGCGTGCGCTGCGCCAGCCAGGCCCGCGTGGCCTCGGGCGCCACGGCCTCGGCGGCCAGCGCCTGCACATGGCCGGCGGCCTCGCGCGCGTTGCGCTCGTAGGCCATGCGCAAGGTGGCATCGCCCAGCACCAGGTACTGCCGCGCCGCGCGTTCCATGCTCAGCGTGGCCTCGCCCAGGCGCTCGGCATGGCCGCTGAGCTGCAGCGTGCGCTGCGCTTCAGCGCGGCTGCGTTCCAGCAGCCCTTCGAGCGTGAGCTGCCCGCGCAGCGCCACGCCGCCGAGCAGCAGCGCCTGCAGCAGAAACGCGGCCAGCAGCAGCTGGCGGAAAGAGGGGCGCGGCAGCGAGAAGACCTTCAATGCGCGTCCGGGCCGGCTGCGCCGGCCTTACATCCCCGCGTAGTTCGGCCCACCACCGCCCTCGGGCGTGACCCAGACGATGTTCTGCGTCGGATCCTTGATGTCGCAGGTTTTGCAGTGCACGCAGTTCTGTGCGTTGATCTGCAGGCGGTCGCTGCCGTCGGTGTTCTTCACGTACTCGTACACACCAGCCGGGCAGTAGCGGCCTTCGGGACCGGCGTACTTTTCCAGGTTGATGGCCACCGGCACGCTGGCATCTTTCAGCGTCAGGTGCGCGGGCTGGTTCTCTTCGTGGTTGGTGCTGCTGAGGAAGACCGAGCTCAGGCGGTCAAACGTGAGCACGTTGTCGGGCTTGGGGTACTTGATCGGCGCGATCTGGTTGGCCGCGTGCAGGCGGGTGTGGTCGCCGGCCTTGCGGTGGATGGTCCACGGCGGGCTCTTGAAGCCCAGCTTGGGCAGCAGCCACTGCTCGATGCCCGTCATCACCGTGCCCACGGTGTTGCCCTGCTTGAACCACTGCTTGAAGTTGCGGCTGGCGTTGAGCTCGTCGAACAGCCAGCTCTTCTCGAAGGCCTCGGGGTAGGCCGTCAGTTCGTCGGCGCTGCGGCCGGCGGCCAGTGCGGGCTGGATGGCCTCGGCCACCAGCATGCCGGTCTTGATGGCCGCATGGCTGCCCTTGATGCGCGCGGCGTTCAAGGTGCCGGCATCACAGCCCACCAGCGCACCGCCCGGGAACACCAGCTTGGGCAGGCTCAGCAGGCCGCCCGCGGTGATGGCGCGTGCGCCGTAGCCGATGCGCTTGCCGCCTTCCAGGTGCTGGCGGATGGCCGGGTGCAGCTTCCAGCGCTGCATCTCTTCAAAAGGGCTGATCCAGGGGTTCTGGTAGTCCAGGCCGGTGACGAAACCCAGCGTGACCTTGTTGCCTTCCAGGTGGTAGAGGAAACCGCCGCCGTAGGTGTGCTCGTCCATGGGCCAGCCGGCGGTGTGCACCACGAGGCCGGGTTGGGCCTTGTCGGCCGGGATCTCCCAGAGTTCTTTCACACCCAGGGCGTAGCTCTGCGGGTCGCGGCCCTTGTCCAGCTGGAACTGGCTGATGAGCTGCTTGCCCAGGTGGCCGCGCGCGCCTTCGGCGAACACGGTGTATTTGCCGAGCAGCTCCATGCCGAGCTGGAAGCCGCCAGTCGGCTGGCCGTCCTTGCCTATGCCCATGTGGCCGGTGGCCACGCCGCGCACGGCGCCTTGGTCGTCGTACAGGATCTCGGCCGCGGTGAAGCCAGGGAAGATCTCCACGCCCAGGGCCTCGGCCTGCTCGCCCAGCCACTTCGTCACGGCACCCAGGCGCACGACGTACATGCCTTCGTTGTGGAAGCAGTTCGGCAGCAGCCACTTGGGCGTGGTGGTGTGCTGCGTTTCGCTGAGGAAGAGCACCTCGTCGCCCGTCACGGCCTGGTGCAGCGGGGCGCCGCGTTCCTTCCAGTCAGGAAAGAGCTCGGTGAGGGCGCGCGGGTCCATCACCGCGCCCGAGAGGATGTGCGCGCCGGGCTCGCTGCCCTTTTCGAGCACCACCACCGAGAGGTCGGCGTTGAGCTGCTTCAGACGGATGGCCGTGGCCAAGCCGCCGGGGCCGGCGCCGACGACGACCACGTCGTATTCCATGGCTTCGCGGGGGCCGTGTTCGGCCAGGAGTTCTGCGGGGGTTTTCACTTCGGTCTCGCGTGCGCTGGCGGGTGGCTGGAGGCGGCGCGATTCTACGAGCGCGCTCTAGAGCTCAATGCCTAAGCAGCGCGGGGGTGGCCATGCCAGCCAGCGTGAGCAACAGCGAGCCCACGAGGTGCATGGCCACCGTGGCCATGGCCCAGCCGGTGCGCCCGGCCTGCAGCGCTTGCACGACCTCGGCGCTGAAGGTGGAGAAGGTGGTCAGCCCGCCCAGAAAGCCGGTGATGGCAAAGAGCCGCCATTCCACCGGCCATTCCGGCCGCAGCGCGAACAGCGCCACCGCCAGGCCCACCAGGTAGCCGCCCAGCAGGTTGGCCACCAAAGTGCCCGGCGGCAGCGAGGGAAACACGTGGTTCAACCCGGCGCCCAAGCCCCAGCGCAGCAGCGCCCCGAGCGCGGCGCCCAGGCTGACGGCGAGGATGGCAGCAAGCATGCAGAGACTGTAGCCGCGGCGCTGGCGCGCCCGCGGTCAGGCTGGCATCAGGCTAGCATCAGGCTGGCATCAGGCCCAGGGGCTTGCTCTCGCTGAACACGGGCTGGTCTTCGTCGCCCGAGGCCGCCACCGCGCGCGATCGCCCCTGGCGCTTGGCTTCGTACAAAGCCTGGTCGGCCCGGCGCAGCGCGGCGTCGATGTCTTCGCCCCCGCGCAGCTGCACCAGGCCGAAGCTCAGCGACAGCGGCGGCAGCGGCGTGTTCTGCGTGCGCTTCTGAAGCTCGGCCACGATGCGCGCGGCCACACCCATGGCGTGCTGGGTGTTCGTGCGGCGCAGCAGCAGCACGAACTCGTCGCCGCCGTGGCGGCCGGCGGCATCCATCGTGCGCAGGTGCTCCAGCACGCTGCCGGCCACCAGGCACAGCGCGCGGTCACCGGCGGGGTGGCCGAGGCGGTCGTTGATCTGCTTGAAGTGGTCGATGTCGAAGAGCAGCAGCACCGCGCTGCCCGGCGGGTCGGCGCGCAGCGCGTGCGTGGCCAGTTCGTTGAAGCGGCGGCGGTTGGGCACCTGGGTCAGCGCGTCGACGTTGGCCAGCAGGCGCAGGCGGCGGCGCGATTCACGCAGCTGGCGTTCGGTGCGCTCGAACAGCAGCGTCAGTGCCACGAAGGCCAGCACGATGGCGCCCAGCGTGGCCGCCAGCACGCGCGCGGCATGCGCCGCCAGCGCCGGCGTGGCGGCGCCGGCCGCAAGGTCGGTGATCAACACCGCCAAGCCCGGCGCAAAGGCCAGCAATGCCACCGTGCCGCCCAGAAATTGAACCGGCGTGGCCTCGCTGCCTGCTGGGCCATTGAACATCACCGCCGCGGCGTACAGGTGCACCGCCAGCCCGCAGGCCACCACCGGCCAGGTGGCGACATCGGGCCGCAGCAGGCCCACGCCCAGCGCCACGGTGCCGGCCACGGCGAGCAAGCCGGCGTCGGCGCCGCCATGCCCGGGCCAGTGCTGGCGCGCGTTGAAGCGCCGCAGGCCGATCAGCGTGACCAGCGGCCATTGCAGCAACAGCGGCGGCGCCAGCGCCACCGCCCAGGGCGCCGGTGCCAGGGCCGCCAGCGCCGCGCCGGCAGTGGTGAGCCACATCGCCGCCAGCCACCACCACCAGCCGGGGTGGCGCTGGCGGCGCAGGCCGAAAGCGGTGAGCGAAGCTGCCGCCGCGGCCTGGGCCACCGTCGCGAACAGCAAGAGGTCGATGGAGGCCGGCATGGTGGGCGCCATTGTGGGCAGCGCGCCGTGTCGAATCGCCGGCCAGAACCGGCCGCATTGCAACGTTTTGCTACCGCGGCCAGGGCGCTTGGTTACCATCCTCGGTTGTTTTTGAGGACAGGAGCGCCGGCATGGGCATGGACGTGGTGGACTACGAGATCAAGGGCGCCGAGATGCAGTTCGTGGAGGTCGAGCTCGACCCCGGCGAAGCGGCGGTGGGTGAGGCCGGCAGCATGTTCTTCATGGACGCCGGCATCGGCATGGACACCGTCTTCGGCGACGGCAGCAACCAGAGCGGCGGCTTCTTCGGCAAGCTGCTGGGCGCCGGCAAGCGCCTGGTGACGGGCGAATCGCTCTTCACCACCGTTTACACCAACAACGCCAGCAGCAAGCAGCGCGTGGCCTTCGGCGCGCCCTACCCGGGCAAGATCCTGCCGATGGACCTGCGCCAGCTCGGCGGCATGCTGATCTGCCAGAAAGACGCCTTCCTGTGCGCCGCGCGCGGTGTCTCTTTGGGCATTGCGTTGCAGCAGAAGCTGAGCACCGGCTTCTTCGGCGGTGAAGGCTTCATCATGCAGAAGCTCGAAGGCGACGGCCTGGCCTTCGTGCACGCCGGCGGCACCGTGGTGCGGCGCGAGATGCAGCCCGGCCAGACCCTGCTGGTGGACACCGGCTGCGTGGTGGCCTACACGCCCAACGTGAGCTTCGAGATCCAGTACGTCGGCAAGATCAAGACCGCGCTGTTCGGTGGTGAGGGCCTGTTCTTCGCCAAGCTCACCGGCCCGGGCACGGTGTGGCTGCAGAGCCTGCCCTTCAGCCGCCTGGCCAGCCGCGTGTTCGCGGCGGCGCCGCAGGCCGGCGGGCGCCGTGAAGAAAGCGCGCTGGGTGGCCTGGCCGTCGGTGGTGGGCTGCTGGGCGGCATTCTGGGCGGCGACGACGAGTGAAACCCGGTCCCCTGGGGCGCACGCGGCGCTCGTGGTGCGCCACTTTGGGCGCGATGGCGGCGTCGGCCTGGGCAGGGCCGCAGGCGGCCTTGGCGCCGGCCCCGGCCCAGGCCCCGACGCCAGCCGCGCTGCGCCGGCCCATCTTCGTGCTGAACTCGCAGGACGCCGACGTCAGCGTCATCGACCCGGCCAGCTACACCGTCATCAAGCGTGTGCCCACCGGCAAGGAGCCGCACCACCTCTACCTGGCGCCCGATGAAAAAACGCTCATCGTCGCCAACGCCACCGGCAACACGCTGACCTTCATCGACCCCGCCACGGGCCACGTGCAGCGCACGCTGACCGACGTGGTCGACCCCTACCACCTGCGCTTTTCGCCCGACATGCAGTGGTTCGTGACGGCGGCCAACCGCCTGAACCACATCGACATCTACCGCTGGCACGGCGCGCAGGCGGCGCAGCCGCTGCAGCTCGTCAAGCGCATCGAGGCGCCGCGCACGCCCAGCCACCTGGCCATCGACAGCCGCAGCCGCACGGTGTATGCCTCGCTGCAGGACAGCGACGAACTCATCGCCATCGACCTGGCCACGCAGGCCGTGCGCTGGAAGGTGCCGGTGGGCAAGATGCCGGCCGACGTCTACCTGACGCTGGACGACCGCACGCTGCTGGTGGGCCTGACCGGCGACAGCGTGGTCGAGGCCTATGACGTGAGCGTGGCCCCGCCCAAGCTGGTCAAGCGCATCCCCACCGGCAAGGGCGCGCATGCCTTCCGCGCACGCGGCGACAAGCGCCATGTGTTCGTGAGCAACCGCGTGGCCAACACCATCAGCCTCATCGACACGCACACGCTGTCGGTGGTGGCCGAGTACCCCGCGCCCGGCGGGCCCGATTGCATGGAGATGCTGCCCGACAACCGCACGCTGCTGGTGAGTTCACGCTGGGCGCGCAAGCTCAGCGTCATCGACATCCAGACGCGGCAGGTGGTGCGGCAGGTGCCGGTGGGCCGCTCGCCGCACGGCGTGTGGACGCTGGACCATGCACCGCGGCACTAGGGTGGGCCGCAGGCGCCGTGCGCTGGCGCTGCTGCTGGCGGTGTCGGCCGCGCTGGCGCCAGCGGGGCCGTCGGCCGCGGAGAGCGCGGCCTGTTCGAAACCCGTCTACCTGAGCTTCGACACCGGTCACATGGGCGTGGCGCCGCTGGTGGCGCAGGTGTTGCAGCGCCATGGCGTGAAGGTCACCTTCTTCCTCGCCAACGAACGCACCTTGAGCGGTGGCAGCAGCCTCGATGGGCAGTGGGCGCCCTGGTGGCGCGAGCGCGCTGCCGAGGGCCACGCCTTCGGCAGCCACACCTGGGACCACGACAGCTGGGTGGCCGATGCAGAAGGCGGCGCGCTGCGCGTGAAACCGTCGCAAGGTCCGATGGCCGGCCGCATGCGCACGCTGTCGCCCGCGGCCTACTGCACCGAGCTGGCCAAGCCGGCGGAGCGTTTTGCCGAGATGACCGGCCAGCGCATGGGCGCCATCTTCCGCGCGCCCGGCGGCAAGACCTCGCCGGCCTTGCTGAAGGCTGCCGCGGCCTGCGGCTGGCAGCATGTGGGCTGGGCGCCGGCGGGTTTTCTCGGCGATGAATTGCCCAGCGACCGTTACCCCAACCCGCAGCTGCTGGCGCGCGCGCTGCGCGACATCCGCGCCGGTGACGTGCTGGTGGCGCACCTGGGCATCTGGTCGCGGCAAGACGCCTGGGCGCCGGCTGTGCTGGAGCCGCTGATCACGGGCCTGCAGGCGCGCGGCCTGTGTTTTGCGACGCTGCGTGAACATCCGCAGTTCGCGGCCGCAGCGCGCAGGCCGAAATGAAGTTCTCGGCTTGATGAACACCTTGATCGACCTCTTCGGCCAGGCGCAGCAGTTGCTCTTCGAGCAGGTGGTGCAGCCGCTGCTCTTCGGCTTGGGCGCGGGCAATCTGCTGGAAGACGGCTTCCGCGCCACGGGCTGGCTGCTCGTGGGGCTGCTGCAGATCGTGGTGATGCTGGCGGTCTTGCGCACGCTGGAGCGCTGGCGCCCGGTGGAGCCGGTGAGCGACCGCGCTGCCCTCTCAGTCGACGTTCGCACCGACATCGTCTACACCCTGGTACACCGGCTGGGTTTGTTCCGCGTGGCCTTGTTCTTCACGCTCGACCCGCTGTGGGCCGACCTGTTCGGCCGCCTGCGCGTGGCCGGCCTGCCCAGCTTCCAGCTCGACCAGCTCTGGCTCGGCGTGACCGATGGCGCCTGGGTGAGTTTCCTGCTCTACCTGCTGGTCTTCGACTTCGTCGATTACGCGCTGCACCGCGCGCAGCACCGTTACGCCTGGTGGTGGCAGCTGCACGCCGTGCACCACAGCCAGCGCCAGATGACGATGTGGAGCGACAACCGCAACCACCTGCTGGACGACGTGCTGCGCGACAGTGTCTTCGTGCTCGTGGCGCTGCTCATCGGCGTGGGGCCGGGGCAGTTCGTGGCGCTGGTCGCCTTCACGCAGCTGATCGAAAGCCTCTCGCACGCCAACCTGCGCCTGGGTTTCGGGCCGGTGCTGGGGCGCGTGCTCGTCAGCCCGCGTTTCCACCGCGCCCACCACGCCATCGGCGCCGAACACGCGGCCTCGGCGGCCGGCGGCCACAACTTCGCCGTGCTCTTCCCGCTGTGGGACGTGCTTTTCCGCACCGCGCGCTTCGACCTCGGCCACGAACCCACGGGCCTGGCCGACCAGCTGCAAGGCCGCGACTACGGCCGCGGTTTCTGGGCCCAGCAGTGGCTGGGCCTGCGCCGCCTGGCCGGCCGCGGCTGAGCCCACCCCGAACCATGCACAACTTCTTCGACAGTTTCTGGCGCGCCGCCGCCTACTGCCTGCACCCCCGGGTGGTGATGTGGTCGCTGCTGCCGCTGCTGCTGGCTGTGGGCAGCGTGGCGCTGCTGGGTTACGCCTACTGGGAAACGGCGGTCGACGGTGTGCGCAGCGCGATGTCGCAGTGGGCGCTGATCACCGCCGCGCTCGACTGGCTGGACAGCATCGGCGCCAACCGCTTGCGCGCCGTGCTGGCGCCCATGGTGGTGGTGGGCCTGTCGGTGCCGGTGGTGGTGCTGGCCACGCTGCTGCTGGTGGCCGTTCTGCTGACACCGGCTGTGGTGCACACGGTGGCCACGCGGCGCTTTCCGCTGCTGGAGAAGCGCCAGGGCGCGAGCTGGTGGCAGAGCCTGGCCTGGTCGGCCGGCTGCACGCTGGCGGCGCTGGCTGCATTGGTCTTGAGCGTGCCGCTGTGGTTCGTGCCGCCGCTGGTGCTGGTGCTGCCGCCGCTGATCTGGGGCTGGCTGACTTGCCGCGTTTTTGCCTTCGACGTGCTGGCCGCACACGCCACGCCGGCCGAGCGCCGTTTCATCCTGCGCCACCGCCGCTGGCCGCTGCTGGCCATGGGCCTGGCCTGCGGCGTGTTCGGCGCGCTGCCCACGCTGGTGTGGGCCGGCGGGGCCGCGGCGCTGATGCTGGCACCGGTGCTGGTGCTGGTGTCGGTGTGGCTCTACACGCTGGTGTTTTCTTTCGCGGCCTGCTGGTTTGCGCACTACGCGCTGGCCGAACTGCAGGTGCTGCGCAGCGCACAGGCGCAGGCCCACGCGGCCGTGGTGCCGCTGCCGAGTGGCGAAACCGCTGCGCCGCTGCCCGCGGCCGGAACGGGCGCACTGCCGAATTTGTCTGCCCCGGAGACCCCACCCGCATGAAGCCCCTGTCCATCGGCATCGTCATCGTCGGCGACGAGATCCTCTCCGGCAAACGCCAGGACAAGCACCTGGCCAAGTGCATCGAGCTGCTGGCCGCGCGCGGCCTGATGCTGAGCTGGGCGCGTTACGTCGGCGACGAGCGCCCGCGCATCACCGAGGCCCTGCAGTTCGCCTTCAACAGCGGCGACCTCGTCTTCAGCTGCGGCGGCATCGGCGCCACCCCCGACGACCACACGCGCCAGTGCGCCGCTGCCGCGCTGGGGGTGGAGCTCGCGCTGCACCCGCAGGCGCGTGATCTGATCCTCGAGCGCATGCGCGACGTGGCCGCCGAACAAGGCCAGCCCTACGAGCCCGATCGCCCCGACAACCTGCACCGCCTGAACATGGGCGTGTTCCCGGTGGGCGCCGAAATCATCCCCAACCCCTACAACAAGATCGCCGGCTTCAGCTTGGGGCACGTGCACTTCCTGCCGGGTTTTCCGGTGATGGCCTGGCCGATGATGGAATGGGTGCTCGACACCCGTTATGCCGCGCTGCACGGCGGCGCGCGCACGGTGGAACGTTCGGTCATCGTCTTCGGCGCGATGGAGGCCACGCTGACGCCGCTGATGGAAGCCATCGAGGCGCGTTTTGCCGGCATCAAGGTTTTCAGCCTGCCCAGCGTCGACCACCCGACCTACGGCCGCCACATCGAACTCGGCGTCAAGGGCCGCGGCGACCCGGCCGAGGCCTACGCGGCGCTGCGCGAGGGTCTGCAGGCCGCAGGCGCCCAGCTCGGCCCCGAACTGGTGCGCTGACGGCGTGCCCGCTTTTGGTGCGGGCCCGGTGCTCGGGTTGCACTTTGTTGGTGCCAATTCGGCGCCTGATCGGGCGCAGCCCCCTGCGCCGGCAGCCCATGCACCGCAGACGGCCGCGGGCATGCTTTCTGCTAAATTCATCTGCGCTTTGTTGGGGCTGATGGCCCCGCCATCCCCCGCACCCGCACGCATACCAATCCACGAGCCCCGCTAGGAGAGATCTGAATGGCAAAGACAATTGCCGACGTGATGAAGATGGTGAAGGACAACGAAATCAAGTTCGTTGACTTCCGCTTCACCGACACCCGCGGCAAGGAGCAGCACGTTTCCGTGCCTGTGTCCGCTTTCAGCGAAGACAAGTTCGAGTCCGGCCACGCTTTCGACGGTTCGTCCATCGCCGGCTGGAAGGGCATCGAGGCTTCGGACATGCAGCTGATGCCCGACCCCAACACCGCCAACATCGACCCCTTCTTCGAAGAGCCGACGCTGATCCTGACCTGCGACGTCATCGATCCGGCCGACGGCAAGCCCTACGAGCGCGACCCGCGCAGCCTGGCCAAGCGTGCCGAGGCCTACATGAAGAGCACCGGCCTGGGCGACACCGCCTACTTCGGCCCGGAACCCGAGTTTTTCGTCTTCGACGGCGTGCGCTGGAAGAACGACATGTCGGGCTGCTTCGTGAAGATCGAATCCGAAGAAGCCGCCTGGAACACCGACAAGGAGTTCGAAGGCGGCAACATGGGCCACCGCCCGGCCGTCAAGGGCGGCTACTTCCCGGTGCCCCCGGTCGACAGCTCGCAGGACATGCGCTCGGAGATGTGCCTGATCCTCGAATCGCTGGGCATCCCGGTCGAAGTGCACCACCACGAAGTGGCCAACGCCGGCCAGCTGGAGATCGGCACCAAGTTCAGCACGCTGATCCAGCGCGCCGACTGGGTGCAGCTGCAGAAGTACGTGATTCACAACGTGGCCCACGCCTACGGCAAGACCGCCACCTTCATGCCCAAGCCCATCGTCGGCGACAACGGCAGCGGCATGCACGTGCACCAGAGCGTGTGGAAGGACGGCGTGAACCTGTTCGCCGGTGACGGCTACGCCGGCCTGAGCGAATTTGCGCTGTACTACATCGGCGGCATCATCAAGCACGCCCGCGCGCTGAACGCCATCACCAACCCGGGTACGAACTCGTACAAGCGTCTGGTGCCGGGCTTCGAAGCCCCGGTGAAGCTGGCCTACTCGGCCAAGAACCGCTCGGCTTCGATCCGCATCCCCTACGTGGCCAACCCCAAGGGCCGCCGCGTGGAAGCGCGTTTCCCCGATCCCTTGATGAACCCCTACCTGGGCTTCAGCGCGCTGCTGATGGCCGGCCTGGACGGCGTGGAGAACAAGATCCACCCAGGCGAAGCCGCCACCAAGGACCTGTACCACCTGCCGCCGGAAGAAGACGCGAAGATCCCGACCGTCTGCGCCAGCCTGGAGCAAGCGCTCGAGTACCTGGACAAGGGTCGCGGCTTCCTGACCAAGGGTGGCGTGTTCACCGATGCCTACATCGACGCCTACATCGACCTGAAGATGCAGGAAGTGACGCGCTTCCGCATGGCCACGCACCCGGTCGAGTTCGACATGTACTACTCGCTGTAAGGCCAGCCGGCCCGTGCGACAGAACAGGCCCTGCGGGGCCTGTTTTGCTTGCGGCTTCGGCGGCACGGGCCTGCGCCACAATCGCGCCATGAAGCTGCCCGTGCCCTTCGCCCACCGCCTGTGGCCCGCGCTGTTGCTGCTGCTGTCTGGCAGCGTGCTGCACGCGCAGGACAAGACCGTCTACCGCTGCCCCGGCCCGCCCGTGCTCTACACCGACGCGATGTCGCCGCAGGAAGCCAAGGAAAAAGGCTGCCGCGCCATCGAGGGCACGCCCGTGACGGTGGTGCCGGCGCAGCGCCCGCGGCCGCCCGCGGCCTCCAGCCCTGGCGCGCGCCCGGGCGATGCCCGTGTCGACCCCGCCGAGCAGCGGGCGCGCGACAGCGACGCACGCCGCATCCTCGGTGAAGAGTTGAAGCGCGAGGAAGAGCGCCTGGTGGCGATGAAGCGCGAGTTCAACAACGGCGAGCCCGAGCGACGGGGCGACGAGCGCAACTTCGCGAAGTACCAGGAGCGCGTGGCCGAGATGCGCGCGGCCATCACGCGCAAGGAAGCCGATGTTGCCGCGCTGAGGCGCGAACTCGCCAAGCTGGGTTCGTGAAGGGCGGCGCGCGCAAGGCCGTTGTGGCCCCCGTGGCCCCTGCAGCGCCTGCGGCACTGGTGGCCCCGGTGGCCCAGGCGGACCCAGCAGCACCGCCCACGCCGCCGGCCACAGCCGCCTTCGCCAGCTTCGACCAACTGGCCACCATGGTGGCCTTGGTGGGCCACGACGGCCACTGCCTGCAGGCCAACTCGGCGCTCGAGAACCTGATGGGCATCTCGCGCCGCACGCTCATGCGCAGCAGCCTCATCGACTGGCTGGCCGACCCCACCCAGCTGCGCGAAACCCTGCGCCTGGTGGCGCGCAACGAGGTGGCCACCAGCCGCTTCGACGCGCTGCTGCACCGCCAGCCTGCCGGCAGCGCCGAGCTGCCGGTGCATGTGATCGTCAACCAGACCGACTGGCCGGGCTGCGTGCTGGTGGAGTTGATCGTCATCGAGCAGCAGATCCGCCAGGACCGCGAAGAGCGCACCCACGGCCTGGCGCAAGCCAACAAGGAGCTCGTGCGCAACCTGGCGCACGAGATCAAGAACCCGCTGGGCGGCATCCGCGGCGCGGCGCAACTGCTGGCGATGGAGGTCACCTCCAAGGAGTTGACCGAGTACACCCAGGTCATCATCCACGAGGCTGACCGGCTGCAGGCTTTGGTCGACCGCCTGCTGGCGCCGCACCGCCGCCCCCATGTGGTGGCCGACGTCAACATCCACGAGGTCTGCGAGCGGGTGCGCAGCCTCATCCAGGCCGAGTTCCCGCGCGGGCTGGAAGTGGTGCGCGATTACGACGCCAGCATCCCCGAGTTCCGCGGCGACCGCGAGCAGCTCATCCAGGCGGTGCTGAACATCGCGCAGAACGCCACCCAGGCCCTCTCGACCCAGGCGCACACCAGCGGGGCCCCGGCCGAGCCGGATACACCCTTCCATGGCCGCATCGCACGCGGCGACGCGCAGCTGGTGCTGCGCACGCGGGTGGCGCGGCAGGTCACCTTCGGCCGCCAGCGCTTCCGCTTGGCATTGGAATTGCATATCGAGGACAACGGGCCTGGCGTGCCCGAGGACATCCGCGACCGCATCTTCCACCCGCTGGTTTCGGGGCGTGAAGGGGGTTCCGGCCTCGGGTTGACGCTGGCGCAGACCTTCGTGCAGCAACACCAGGGCACGATCGAATGCGACAGCGTGCCGGGCCGCACGGTGTTCAAGATCCTGATTCCCTTGCCTTGAAGGGCGCCTTGCGGCGCAACCCACCCGCATGAAACCCATCTGGGTCGTCGACGACGACCAATCCATTCGATTCGTGCTGGAAAAAGCGCTGGCGCGCGAGCAGTTCAGCGTGCGCACCTTCAGCAACCCGCGCGACGTGGTCAAGGCGCTGGACGACGACGCGCCGCAGGTGCTGGTGAGCGACATCCGCATGCCCGGCGGCAGCGGCATCGACCTGCTCACCACGGTGAAGGCGCGGCACCCCGGCCTGCCCGTCATCATCATGACGGCCTTCAGCGACCTCGACAGCGCCGTCAGCGCCTTCCAGGGCGGGGCTTTCGAGTACCTGCCCAAGCCCTTCGACGTGAACACGGCGGTCGATCTGATCCGCCGTGCGGTGGAAGAAAGCCTGCGCGAGGAAGTGGCCGAAGCCACGCCGGTGCAGGCGCCCGAGATGCTGGGCCAGGCGCCTGCGATGCAGGATGTCTTCCGCGCCATCGGCCGGCTGAGCCAGAGCAACGTGACGGTGATGATCACCGGCGAAAGTGGCACCGGCAAAGAGTTGGTGGCGCGCGCGCTGCACAAGCACAGCCCGCGCGCGCAGGGGCCTTTTGTCGCCATCAACACCGCGGCCATTCCGAAAGACCTGCTTGAAAGCGAGTTGTTCGGTCACGAGCGTGGCGCCTTCACGGGCGCACAGACCACGCGCCGCGGCCGCTTCGAGCAGGCCGATGGCGGCACGCTCTTCCTCGACGAAATCGGCGACATGCCCTTCGACCTGCAGACGCGCTTGCTGCGCGTGCTCAGCGACGGCCAGTTCTACCGCGTGGGCGGCCACCAGCCGCTGAAGAGCAATGTGCGCGTGATCGCCGCCACGCACCAGAACCTGGAAGACCGCGTGCGCCAGGGCGTGTTCCGCGAAGACCTCTTCCACCGCCTGAACGTCATCCGCCTGCGCCTGCCGGCGCTGCGAGAGCGGCGCGAGGACATCCCCATGCTCACGCGCTTTTTCCTCGGCAAGAGCGCGCGCGAGCTGGGCGTGGAGGCCAAGCGCATCACCGACCCCTCGCTGGAGCGGCTGGCGGCTTTCGATTTCCCGGGCAACGTGCGCCAGCTGGAAAACCTCTGCCACTGGCTGACGGTGATGGCGCCGGCGCAGGTGGTGGAGCCCAAAGACCTGCCGCCCGAATTGAGCGCCAGCGCTGCCGGCGCACCTGCCGCCGTGGCGGTGGCGGCTGAAGGCGGAGTGGCGGTGCAGTCCGCCCCCGCTGCGGGCCCCGGTGCTATGACGCCGGCAGCGGCTGAAGAAGTGCCGCCGCCCAGCTGGTTGGGTGACCTGGAGCGTGAAGCGCGCCGCCGGCTCGATGCCGGCGAAGCCGAGGTCTGGGACGCGCTGACGCGCCAGTTCGAGGCCCGCCTCATCCACACCGCGCTCGACCTCACACGCGGCCGCCGCATCGAGGCCGCGCAGCGCCTGGGCATCGGCCGCAACACCATCACCCGCAAGATCCAAGAGCTGGGGCTGGAAGACTGAGCCCGCGCGTGCGAGGCCGGAAGGCCTTGCACGGCGGGCGTTGGACGAGCGGCGATTTCACGCCGCGAGGCATGAGCCCGCGCCTGAGCCCGCGCCTGCCTCAGGCCGCGCGCGCCGCCTCGCGCAGCAGGCTCGCGTGCAGCCGGTTGCGCTGCAGGAAACTCGATTGGAACGGCGGTGGCACGCTCTGGCCGTGGGTGGCGTGCAGCCACGCGGCACCGTCGGCCAGCACCTGCTGTGCCGCGGCGTGGTCGCCGCCCGCCGCCAGCACGCGGTGCAGCACGGCGTGGGCCTCGGGCCACCAGGCGGTGTTCGCGGGCCCGGCCGTCAGCTCGGCTTGCAGTTCACGCGCCCGTGCCAGGGCCAGCGCCGGCTGCGTGCGCGCCAGGGCCTGCAGATGCAGCAGGCGGGCCACGGTGGCCTGGGTGTTGTGCCCGCCCGTGGCCAGCTCGGTGGCCAGCTGCGCCAAGCTGGGCAGCGCTTCGGCGGCCGGCAGGCTGCGCGCCTGCGCCAGGCGCGCCCAAGCGGCCACGGCGGGCTCCACGCTGGCGTCCAGCGGCGGTGCGGCACCGGTGGGCGCGCCGGTGCCGCACAGGCGCTGCAGATCACAGCGCAGGGTCCAGCGGCGCACGCGGTGCGTGGGCGGCAGCGCGCTGTCATCGCCCTGCAGCAGCTGCAGGGCGCGTGCCGGCTGGCCCAGCTGGGCCCACACGCCAGCGAGGTGGTTCTCGGCCGTGAGCACCACCCGCGCCAGCCCCAGCGCCCGCAGGTCGTGCAGGCAGGTTTCGAGCGCGGCCACGGCCGTGCCATAGCGGCCCAGCGCGGCTGCGGCCATGCCGACGTGCATGCGCGCGTTGGCGCCCGTCATGCCCGCGGCCACGCCCAGGCGCTCGGCGCCTTGCAAGGCCTGCTGCGCACGCTGCAGCGCCAGTTCCGTTCGGCCGCCCTGGCGCAGCAGCAGCGAGGCGCTGTTGCCCAGCAGCACGAAGTGGTCGTCGCGGGCCTCGGGTCGGTCGGCCAGGTCGATGCTCTGCTCGTTGCGCGCCAGGGCCTCGCCGAGGCGGCCCAGGTGGGTCCAGACCGTGGCCGCGACGGCGTGGCGCGACAGGTTCTGGCGCCAGTCGGCGCCGTGCATCGGCAGCGCCTGCTCGTCGGCCAGGCAGCGCTCGGCCAGCGCCGGCTGGCCCAGCACGGCGGCGGCCAGCGCGCGCAGCAGTGCGGCCTCGGCCTGCCAGTGCGTCTGCCCGCTGCGCGCTGCCGTGTCCTGGGCCAGCGTGGCCGCGGCCAGTGCCGCGCTCCACGAGGCGGCATGGGTCAGCGCCAGGGCATGAACGCGGTGCGCCTGCGCCTGCTCCAGCAGGTGGGTGGCCTCGGCCACCAGGGTTTCGGCACGCTGCTGACCCTGGGCGACATCGCCTGCGCGCACCAGCCGCTCGGCTTCTTCAGCGCGGGCCTTGAAGGCGCTGGCGGTGTCGCCGGCCTGCAGCCAGCAGCGCGCCGCAGCGGCGTAGTGCCCGGCCTCTTCGTGGCGGCGCGAAGCGGCGCCGGCAGCGCGCGCCGCGGCTTCATGGCTGGCGGCAGCACGGGCCGGTTGTGCCGCCGCCTCCCAGTGCAGGGCCAGCTGGGCCGCTGGCGCACCCAGGCGGCCGGCATGCTCGGCGATGCGGGCGTGCAGCGATGCCGCCAGCGGCTCGGCGAGCGTGGCGCGCGCCGCGGCCAGCGCGAGGTGGTGCGGCCCGTGCAGGTCGTGCAGGCCGTGCAGGCCGTGCAGGCCGTGCAGTCCGCGCGGGGGCCCCATGAAGGCCGCGGCCTGCAGCTCCAGCCAGGCCGCGTTCAGGGCCGCCACCGGGTAGGGCAGCACCGCGGCGGCGAGGTCTGCGCTGAAGGCGTTGCGCGCCAGGCTGGCCAGCTGCACCACCTCGCGCGCCGGCGCCGTGAGGCCGGCCAGGCGGCGGCCCAGCAGTTGCAGCAGGGGCGCGGGCACCGGCAGATGTTCGGGCGGCGAGCCCGGCTGCAGGCCCTCGCGCCGCGCGCGCAGCAAGGCCCGCAGCGTCTCCAGCAGCAGCAGGGGGTGGCCGCCGGTGTGGCGCAACAGCCGATCGGTCCAGGCGGCCAGATCGGCGCCGTCTGGGTGCAGGCCGCTGTGCACCAGCAGGCTGCGCACGCTGTCGGCATGCCAGGGCGCCAGCTGCAAGGTCTCGACGGCGCGGCCGGATGCCGAGAGCCAGGCCTGCAGGGCCTCGGGCAGATCAGCGCTGCGGGCCGCCAGCAGGCGGCAGCGCAGCGGGCCGAGCACGGCGGGCAGCAGTTCCAGGCTGGCGGCGTCGGCCCAGTGCAGGTCGTCCAGCAGCACGGCGTTCTGCGGCGGCTGCAGCAGCGCCAGGGCCTGGGTGAGGTGCAGCGGCATCAGCGCCCCGGGCGCCGCGGGCCCCAGTGCGGGCAGCAGCCGCGCGAGTTCGGCACGCGCCCATGGCGGCAGCGCCGGGGCCTGGTCGGCCATTGCGGCCACCCAGCGTGAGAGCAGGGCATAGGGCAGGGCGGCGTCGCCGGGGCGGCCCTGCAGGCGCAGGGCCAGGCCCGTGCTGTCGGCAAAGTCATGCAGCAGCCGGCTCTTGCCCATGCCGGCTTCGCCCAGCACCA
Source organism: uncultured beta proteobacterium (assembly GCA_963788035.1). GTDB lineage: Bacteria > Pseudomonadota > Gammaproteobacteria > Burkholderiales > Burkholderiaceae_C > Rubrivivax. The sequence continues at coordinate 783,486 of CAWBFC010000006.1, read as the reverse complement.
GCACCGTGCCGCCCTCGGCCCAGGCCTGCGCCAGCCGGGCCCATTCGTCTTCACGCTGCAGCAGCTGCGGCGGGCGCTGCAGTGCGGCCCAGGCGGCGGCGATGTGGGGCGCCGGTGAAGATGGCGACTGCGGCGGCGCGCCGGCTTCGACCAGGCGCGCCAGTGCCTGGGTCTGTGCATCGGGCGCAGGCCCGCCATCGCGCCGCAACGCCTGCGCCAGCTGGCGGTAGGCGGCCAGGGCCGCGCCGCGGTCGCCGCGCAGGTAGTGCAGGCGCATCAGGCGGCGCCAGGCGTGCTCCTGCAGCGGGGCTTCGGCCACCAGGCGTTGTGCATAGGGCAGGGCGGCGTCAGGTTGGTGGCCGTCCTCCAGCGCTTGCGCCTGGGCTTGCAGGGCTTGTTGGCGTTGCTGCGCCACGCGCACGCGGGCCTGGGCCAGCCAGTCGCTGGCGGCCGGGGCATCCTGCAGCTGCAGCGGGCCCAGCAGCGCGCCGGGGGCCGCTTGTGCGTCGGCCTGCAGCGCCAGCGCCAGGCCCTGCAGCTCGTGTTGAACGGCAGGGGCCAGCGCCACCTGCGGGCCGTCCAGCGAGAACAGCGCCTGGCCGCTGAGGTCTTGCAGCTTCTTGATGCGCTGGCGCAGGTTGGCGCGGCCGCCGGCGGGGGGGGTGTCGGGCCACAGCAGCGGCGCCAGGGCGTCGCGCGGCTGGGGGCCGTCCAGGGCCAGCACGGCCAGCAGCACGGCGTCTTTGGCCGCCAGGCGCTGCGGCGGCGCGTCGCCCACACGCAGCGCGGGCGTGGCCAGCAGCTGCAGGCGGATGTTCAAGGGCAAAGGGGGTGGGGGAAGCTGTTGCGCCCGGCGGGCCGCCGCATCTTAGTGGCGGCCCCGCGGGGCTACTTCAGCGTCCAGGCCCAGAGGCTGTTGATGCCCCGGGTGGTGCCGCTGATGGCACCGGCGGCGGGCACGGTGTCGTAGACGTTCACAGAAACATAGGCACCCACGCCACCCGGCGCCAGCAGCGGCACGCCCGCCGGCAACACCGACACGCCCAGCACATAGCCTGCGGCGGCAGTGCCCGTGGCGAAGGTGTCGATGACCTGTCGGCGCGCATCGTCGTAGAGCAGCCAGCGCCCGGTGTTGTTGAAGGCGTCGGCGTCCACCATCAGCAGGTCGCCGTTGCGCGCCATCGCCACCAGGGTGTTGCCGTTCACCCAGCGGCCGCAAGCCTCGGGCGGCATGGCGGCATCGGCCTGCCAGGCCCCCGCCGCGCGTCGCAGGGTCTGGCAGCTGGCCAGCAAGTGCCAGATGAACTGGCCGTCAGCGCTCAGCGTGGCCGGCGCCAGCCTGCCCACGGCCAGGTTGATGGCGGTGTCGCGCACCTGCCAGGCACCGGCGGCACTGTCCAGCGTGCCGATGAAGGTGGTGGCGCGCGCACCGCTCGGCCCCAGTTGCTGCCAGGCCACCGCCACCTGCCCGCCCGGCGCGGCCCAGACGGCATGGACGGTGGCGGCGCTGGCCAGGCTGTCCAGCACCTCGCGGTTGCCCACGGCGGTGCCGCTCACCTGGCCGCGGTAGGCCACGGCGTCGTTGTTCGAGCTGCTGGCGGGCTGCCCCGTGCCCACCAGCACGAAGTTGCCGGCAGCGTCCAGCGCCACATCCACGGCGCTGAAGCTGGCCGGGCCGGCCTCCGGAAAGGCCGTGAAGCGCTGCCAGGTGTTCTGCCCGTGGGCCATCCAGCTCAGGGCCGTGCCGTGGCGCAGCGCGCCGCCGGGCTGGCGGCTCCAGGCCGGGTGCAGCACCGCGATGTCACCAGCGTCATTGATGCGCAGCGTGAGCGACGGTGTCGGCACATCGGCCAGCAACAGCGGGGTTTCCCAGTTGCCGGTGGACTGCAGAAACCGCGCCACGATCAGGTAGCTGCAGGTCAGCACGGTGCTGTAGGTGGTGGCCGAACACGGCGCGCGGCGCACCCAGGCGGCGAGCAGGTTGCCGCCGGGCGAGGTGGCCAGCCAGGGCGTGAAGGAGGTGTCGTAGGGCACCAGGGCATCCAGCACCACCGCCGTGCCGACGCTGGGTGCCACGCCCGCGGCGCCCGGTATGCTGCGCACGGCGTGCACCGCCATGCGCGTGCCGTCGTGTTTGCCGAAGACCACGGTCGTGCGCCCGAGGTCGTCGATGGTGGTGTTGGGCAGCACGTTCGCCACGGCACCATCGCCGCTTTCCAGCGCCTGGCCGGCCGTCCAGGCGCGCCCCGAACTGCCGGTGGCGGGCGCCGGCCGCACGATCAGCAGCGCCGAGGGGCTGGTTACCGTGCCCAGGCTGTTGCTCACCACCACGCGGTAGCGGCGGCCGTCGTCGGCCAAGGTGCTGACAAAGCTGTAGATCTCGGCGGTGGCGCCGTTGATGTTGGCGAAGCTGCTGCCGCCATCGGCGCTGAACTGCCACTGGTAGCTGGGCGTCGGCGTGCCGCGGGCGAAGACGACGAAGCTGGCCTGCTGCCCCGCCGTGGCCACCACCTCGGCCAGCGGCCCGAGCTGGATGGTGGGTGCCACGCCCGCGCTGGTGACGCTGAGCAGTGCGGCCTCGCTGGTGACGGTGCCGCTGGCGTTGCGCGCTTCGACGCGGTAGCGCGTGTCGTGGTCGGCCACGCTGGTGGCGGCCGTGCCGTAGCTGGTGCCCGTGGCGCCGGCGATGTTGCTGTAGCTGATGCCGCCGTCGCTGCTGCGCTGCCATTGCAGCGTGGGCGCTGGCGTGCCGCTGACGGTCACCGTGAAGCTGGCCGTCGCCGGCGCCACCACAGAGGCCGCTGCCGGCTGGGTGGTGAAGCTGGGCGCGGCCGCAGCCGGCGGCACGGGCAGCACGGTGAGCCGCGCGGTGCTGCTGGTGATGCTGCTGGCGCTGTTGCTGACGAGCACACGCAGCTGCAGCTGGTCGCTGGCGAGGGCCAGGCTGGTCAGCGTCAGCGTGGGGCCGTCGCCGGCGGGGGCGTCGCTCCAGTCGGTGCCGTTGGCGCTGCGCTGCCAGCGGTAAACCAGGGCTGTGCCGGTGGCGGTGACGGCAAAGCTGGCGCTGCCGCCGGCCGTGGCTTGCGCCGGCTGGGGCTGCACGGTGATGGCCGGGGCAGCGACCAGCGCGCTGACCGTGAGGGTGGCCGCCGAACTGAGGGTCTGTGCCGTGCCGCTGGACACCAGCACGCGGAAGCGGCTGGCGTTGTCGGCCACGCTGGTGCTGGTCAGCGTGTAGCCGGCGCCCGTGGCGCCTGCGATGGCTGCCCAGGTGGCGCCGCTGTCGTTGCTGCGCTGCCATTGGTAGCCGAGACCGCTGCCGCTGGCGGTGACGCTGAAGACCGCCGCGCTGCCAGCGGTGACCTGGGTGTCGGCGGGCTGGGCCTGGACGGCGGGGGCGACCGGCGCCACGGGCGCCACGGGCACGCTGGGGGGCGTTGCCGGGTCGGTGCCGCCGCCTCCGCCGCCACAAGCGGCCAGGCCGGCCACGAGCAGCCCCGCCAGGAGCCAGCCGCTCAAAGCCAAAACGCGCGCGAGGGGGCTGCGGCCCCCAGCCTTGCAAGATGTCATGTTCGCCCTTGAATGCACCGGTGGAAATCAGCGCTGCCCACAGCGCTGGCGCCGAGGCTAGGCGACGAGCGTGATCCGGGCGTGATCCGGGCGCGATCCGGGCGTGCATGGCGCCCGCGGCGTGTGCCGTGCGTGCGCCGGCTGCCCGGGGTCTGGGCCGTGGTGTCGCCGAGTCGGGCCGTGCCGGGCCGTGTCAGGCCACGTCGAACGTCACCACCACCGGCGCGTGGTCGCTGGGGCGTTCGTTCTTGCGCGGCGCCTTGTCGATCACGCAGGCCTGCACGCGCGGGCGCAGCGCCGTGCTGACGAGGATGTGGTCGATGCGCAGGCCCTGGTTCTTGCGGAAGGCCAGGTTGCGGTAGTCCCACCAGCTCCAGCTCTTCACGGGTTGTTCGAAGAGCCGGAAGGCATCCACCAGGCCCAGGGCCAGCAGGCGCTGGAACTGCGCGCGTTCTTCAGGCGTGCAATGGATCTGGTTCATCCAGCCGATGGGGTCGTAGACATCGCGGTCGTCGGGGGCGACGTTGAAGTCGCCCATCAGCACCAGTTGCGGGTGGGCGGCGAGCTGCTCGCGCACCCAGTCGTGCAGCGCGTCTTGCCAGCGCATCTTGTAGACGAACTTGTCGCTGTCGGGCGCCTGGCCGTTGGGAAAGTAACCGCCGATCACGCGCACCGGGCCCAGCGCGCCGTTCACGGTGCCGGCGATGACGCGGGCCTGGTCGTCATCGAAGCCGGGGATGTTCTTCACCACGTCGAAGGCCGCAGCAGCGCGGCTGAGCAGCGCCACGCCGTTGTAGGTTTTCTGGCCGTGAAAGGCCACCTGGTAACCCGCGGCTTCGATCTCGGCCTGCGGAAACTTGTTGTCGGTGAGCTTGGTTTCCTGCAGCACCAGCGCGTCGACGGGGTGCTCTTGCAGCCAAGCCAGCAGCTGGGGCAGGCGCACAGCCAGGGAGTTGACGTTCCAGGTGGCGAGTTTCAAAGAAGTCCTAAGTTACTGTTTTTATTGAACTTTATTTCTTTCGGTCTGGTCGGTACCCCCACGCATACCCCCACGTTTTTCCGCTGCGATCCCAGGCGATGGCGCTGGGCGGCCATCTGTTGTCGTCATCCTACAAGCGGTCGTCAGCACGCGTTCTTGAATGCGCGGGCAGAGCGTCATGCGGCCCCCAGCGCTGCCGCGTTCACCTTGAGCGCAAGCGCCTGGCAATGCTGCAGGAGGACGTCGAAGGGTTCGGCGTCGTCCAAGAGCAGGCCGTCCTCAATCATGCGCTGGTAGTCCTCGGCCAGCGTCTGCCGCGCGTCGCCGCTGGGTGCCAGATCCAGTGCGCCGGTGACCGCTGCGCGGTAGTCGATGGGCGCACCGTCTGGCATCGATTCGGCGAAGAAGATGCCCTTGTGCTCTGCGACGGCGAGCGCCAACGCGCGGTCCTTCGCGGCGCTGTCGGCGAATCCGGCGGCGTCGAGGCGCGTCACGTCGTGCCAGTGGCGCGCATAGCGCTCACCGCCTCGAAAGCTGCCTTGGGCGCAGAAGACATGGATGGCCGTGGCCTTCTCCCAGAACGTGCGCTCGGGGCGCATGACCTGGGGCATGGCCGATGGAAAGCTCACGTCCGGCAAGTGCGGCGCTGCGTCGCACGCAACCGATCGCAGCTCGTTGGGCTCGCCCGTCGATCGCGCGCCGAACTCCAGCAGGACCGAGGGACGCACATAACCCGTACCTTCGCCGAAGGCCTCGTAGTCGATGAAGAGCTGCTCACCCTCTGCGCGGGCCTTCGCCTGCAGCCCCTGCTCGGCGAGTGTTTTGGTGAGATCGGGCGCCAGCTTGCCGCTGACGAGTTCGGCAAGGCGCTGCCGGATGGCCTTGCTCCACTTCTTCTCCTGGCTGCGTGACGTGGGCCAGGGGGAGTCGGCCTTCTCGATCAGGTCCGGAGCGATGGCACGAATGTCGTAGGTGAGGTCCACATCTTCCGAGAAGCGCTTGATCACGCCGTAGGCCTTGGAGAGCGATGTACCGCCCTTGAAGACCAGGTGCGGCGCGTGCGCTCCGGTGAACAGGTGGCGCAGGGCCCAGACGACCCACACGTCCTTCTCGAGCAAGTGCAGGGGACGGCCCGAACGCTCTGCAGCTACAAGCAGCGCCTCGCGCTGATCCTCGCGCGGCAGGGCGAAGTATTCAGGCACGGGTCACCAAGCTGCTGACCTGGCTCGCAAGCCAGGTGGGCAGGCGCGCGCGTGCGTTGGCGACGGCCAGCAGTTCCGACGCCGGCAGCCGTTGCCTGAGCTGACCGAGCGCCGCTTCGGATCCCGATGGCCCTGCCCAGGCCAGCGAGCGGATGACTTCGCCCGCGGCCTGCCCTGGGTAGAGCAGTTGCCAGGGCGGGGCATGCTTCAACTCGACCGTCTGCGCGCCGAGCTTGAGCATGCGGCTGCGGCCCGAGGTCAGGAAGACCTGGCGTACCGGCACCTGGGTCGTCAGACCTAGCGCATTCGCTGCAGCCGCGCCGTTGCCGACGACGGTTTCGCCGCGCTGGCTGGCCCACTCCTGGACCACCTTGGCGACCTCCGGTGCGCGCGCGCCGAACTTGCCCTTCACCGGCAGGACGTAGACGCCCCGCCCGGCGCGCAGCAGTTCGCCGCTGCGCGCCAGGCGCGACAGCGCCTGATCCACCGCAGCCCTGCTGCCCAGGTGCAGCAGGGCCTTGGCGGACAGGCTGGCGCCTTCCGGCATCGAGGCCGCGTGCGCGAGGACTTGCTGGGCGAGGTTAGACATGGTGATATCTTGGATGTCAGAAGTGTCGTGTATTTTCTGACAAGTTTCAAGAAGGAGGTCTGTCAGCTCCGGCCGCCTCCACAACGTCTGTCTCTGCCGTGGCGCTGCAGAGCGTGACCGCTGCTGGTCGCAAAGGCACGACGCGTTGGCAGGTGCACAAGTGCTACCGGGCCCAGGCGACCACGTCCTTCTCGACCCCTTGCAGGGGACGGCCCGAACGCGCTGCTGCAACATGCTGAATGGCGTGGGTCGGCCGCTGGGCAGCGCCGGGCTCAGCTTCTGCCGCCGCCATGCCCTGTCCGACCCCTTCCGCCGACGCGGAGCCGCAGACGTGCTCAGGGCATCAGGACGTGCGCCCGCTGAGCCGGTGCAGCACCTGCTGGCCTGACTCGGCCACCTTCTGCATCGTGGCTTCCAGCAGCGCCATCTGGCGCAGCGAGGCCATGAAGGCGTGGTACTCGGCCGTTTGCGCCTGCCCCACCACCACCGGTGGCGCCACCTCGCGCAGGGCACCGGCCACGCGGTCGAAGCTGCGCTGCAGGCCGTGCAGCTGCTCGCGCAGGGCCGGCGCCAGGCCCGCAGGCAGCGGGCCGCCGGCTTCCACCGCCGCCAGCGTCTGGGCCAGCACCTGCTGCAGCGCCTGCACGCTGCCGGCTTCGTGCGCGGCCAGCAACTGCGTGTCCAGGCTGCGCTGCGCGCCCTCGCCCAGCAGGCGCAGCGAGGCGTCGCGCACGCTGTCGACCTGCTGTTCCAGGTTGCGGTTCAGCGTGCCCAGGCGCGCGCCCACCGCCACCACCTCGCTGAGGATGCGGTCGAGATCGGCCACCACCATGCCGATGCGGTCGAGAAAGTGGTTCAGGTCTTGCGCCAGTTCACCGAACTCGTCATGGGTGTTGACGGCGGCGCGCGGCGACAGGTCCATGACCCCGCGTGCCAGGCCCGAGACCGTGGAGCGCAGGGCCAGCATGGGTTCCATGCGCACCTTCAGCAGCAGGAAGAGCAGGATGGTGTGGACGAGGATCTTCAAGCTCAGTGCGCCCGCGGTCAGCCGCACCTCCTGCCACCACAGCGCCTCCTTGCGTTCGAGGTAGCTGCGCACGGTGACAGTGCCCAGCACCTCGCCCACCGCGGCCTTGACGTGGCAGTTCAGGCAGAACTGCTCGGCTGTCAGCGTGACGGCGGCCTGTTCGTGGTCGCCGGCCGTCCAGCGCGGCTGCAGGCCGCGCACGTCCATCTTGAAGTTTTCCTTCATCGACGCCACCGTCACCGCCGAAGGCAGCACCGCGATGGCCAGACCCAGATCGTCGTAGTTGCGGTTCAGGATCGGGTAGACCGTCTGCGCGGCCAGCGGCCCGCCCGAATTCAGCATGATCGACTTCACGTCGTTGGCCAACTGCTGCGCGGCGCGCGCCACGCGGGCCGGCTCGTTGCGCGAGAAGTCCAGCCGCAGCAGGGCATAACGGATCGTCATCTCCACCGCCGCCACCACCAGCAGCAGCAGAAAGAAGTCGCGGATCATGTGGAACATGAACGACTGTTCGAAGCGCCCGCCCTCGTGTGCCTTGGCCGCCATTCGCATCTCCCTGCACTGCGCGCGGTACCGCGCCCTGCCGCGCATCATGAGGGGTGCCGGGCCGTCGTGCCGGCGCGGGCCTTTCAGGCGGGTTGCTGCGCCAGGCGCGGCGCCGTCGGCGCCATCAGCGCCTGCAGTGGGCGCCGCTCCTCGGTGAACAGGGCGCCGGCAGCGGCCCGCTTCGCGTCGGCCCGGCGCTGCGGCCGGTTCGAAGCCACGCGGTCCGGGAGCGCACAGCGCGCCAAGGCCTCAGCCGCGCCGCAGCACCTTGCGCACTTCGCCCAGCACCAGCACCCTGCTGGGCACGGCGACGCACACCACCCACTGCGTGGCGTCCAGCATCGTGGCGATAGCGCCCACCTCGGTGTCCATGCCTGTGGCCTTCACCAGCGCACGGCCGCGGCCCTGGGCCACGGCGAGGTCTTTGAAGACCATGTTGCGGCGGTCGTCCAGGGCCGCTGGGGCGGCCAGCGGCTCGCTGTGTTTGAGCACGGCCTCGCTCTCGCCAGTGAGCGAGGCTTCCAGCATGTGCAGCACGTGGGCCTGCAGCATGCGCGCGTCGGCGGCCACGGCCTGGGCCGCCTTGTTGGCCATCGCTGCCCAGCGCCGCGGCGACGGCCTCGGCGGTGGCGAGCGACGGGTCGGTGGACGGGTCGATGGGGGGCATGGTGTGCGCTGGGCCGCCAGCGCCGTCATTCTGGCAACCCCAGGAAGGCCAGCAGCGCAGCGTTGAAGGCCGCCGGGTGCGACACGTTCAGCCCGTGCGGTGCGTCGGGCACGACGACCAGCCGGCTGTGGCGCACCGCGCGGTGCGTGCGCTGGCCCGAGCCCTCGAAGGGAACGACAGCGTCGGCATCACCGTGGATCACCAGCGTGGGCAGCGTCAGGCGCTGCAGGTCGGCGCGGAAATCGGTCTGCGCGAAGGCCTGCATGCAGGCGCTGGCCGCGTGCGGTGCGGCCTGCCGGCACAAGGCCAGCGCTTCCTGGCGCTGCAACTCGCTGACCTGCAGCACACCGTGGGCCGAAAAGAAGGCCTGCGTGAACTGCTCGAAGTAGGCCTCGGGGTCGGCGGTGAAGGCGGCCCGTTTTTCTGCGGCCTTCTGCGGCGTCAGCGGGCCGTCGGGGTTGCTGGCCGATTGCAGCAGGCAGGGCGGTACGGCGGCGGCGAACACCACGCTTTGCAGGTGTTTTTCGCCATGCCGGCTGATGTAGCGCGCCACTTCGCCGCCGCCCATGGAAAAGCCCACGAGCGTCACCGCCTGCAGCGCGCAGTGTTCGATGACCCGCTGCAGGTCATCTGCCAGCGTGTCGTAGTCGTAGCCCGCCGCCGGGCGTTCCGAGCGGCCGAAGCCGCGGCGGTCGTAGGCCACCACGCGGTAGCCGGCGGCGCGCAGCGGCCCGAGCTGCAGCGCCCAGGCCTGGGCCGACAGCGGCCAGCCGTGGATCAACAGCACCGGGCGGCCGCTGCCGCCGCTGTCTTCGATGTGCAGCCGCACCGCGTCGGCCGCGCGTGGCGCGGCCGCGCTCACAGCTTGATCTTCAGTTCGTTCTTCACGCCCGTGGCGCCTTCGGCAGCGCGCGCCAGCTTGGCGGCCTGGTCGATCTGCGCCTGGTTGTTGACGAAGCCGGTGAGCTGCACCTCGCCCTTGAGCGTGAGCACGCTGATGTCCATGCTCTTGATGTCGGGGTCGGCCAGCAGGGCCGATTTGACGCGGCCCGTGACGCTGGCGTCGTCGATCGCCATGCCCATGGTGCTGGGCGTGCCCTTGAGCGTGACGCCGTTCTCCACCTTAGACACGCCCGCCACGCCGCGGGCCAGCGCCACGGCCTGGTCGATCTGCGCCTGGCTGTCGACAAAGCCGCTGAGCTGCACCGTGCCCTGGCGTGTTTCCACCTGCAGGTCGAAGCTCTTGACGAGGGCGTCGCCGAGCAGCGCGGCTTTCACGCCGGCGGTGATGACGGTGTCGTCAACCTGGGTGCCCATGGTGGTGCTGGGCGGTGTGGTGGTGGTGGTGTCCGGGGTCTTGTTGCAGCCGGCCAGCAGCGCCGCGGCCAGCGCGGTGCCCATCAAGAGGCGACAAGTGCGAGAAGGGCAGGCGAGCGTGGTTTTCATGGTGTGGGTTCCAAGGGGTTTGAAGCGGTTTCAGGCGGCAGGGGCGCGCCCGGCGGGCGCGCGTTCTTCAGCGCAGGCGGCCGCGGTTGAACAGGTTCAGGATGCCCAGCAGCAGCGTCGCGCCCAGCAGCGACACCAGCAGCGCGGGCACGCTGAAGTTGTCCTGGTTGATGGTGCCCACGCCCACCAGCGGCGAGATGAACCAGCCCGCCACCATCGCGCCGACGATGCCGACCACCACGTTGAGGAAGAGGCCTTGTTGGCCATCGGTCTTCATCAGGACGCTGGCAAGCCAACCGATGAGACCGCCGACGATCAGCCAGACGAGAAAATTCATGAAGCACCTTCCAGTTGCTTGCGCAACACCGGCCCTGCGGTGCAGGGGCAACAGGGGCGCATCCTGGCCGGCCGCGCGTGCGCGGTCTGTGCGTTTGCGAACCCTCGCGGCCGGGGCGCCACCGCGGGCACACCGGCGCCCTGGCTGGCGTGGTGCTTCAGCCGGCCAGCAGCCGGTCCACCACCGCGAGCAAGCGCGCCAGATCGAGCGGCTTGGTCACGTAGTCGGCAAAGCCCGCGGCCTCGGCGGTGTCGAGGTCGCTCTGCATCGCGTTGGCGCTCACGGCCACCACGGGGATGCCGCAGGTGGCCGGCTGGGCCTGCAAGCGGCGCAGCACTTCGTAGCCGTCGATGCCCGGCAGCTGGATGTCGAGCAGCACCAGATCGGGGCGCGCCTGCAGCGCCATCAGCAGCCCCGTCTCCGGCAGGCCGGCCACCAGCAGGCGCAGGCCGGGGCGCAGCGCCAGCATGCCCTCCATCAGCAGCTGGTTGACGACGTTGTCTTCGATGTAGAGCACCGTCTTCGCTGCGCGGGCCTGGGCCGCCGCAGCGGCGGCCTCGGTGGTGTTGCTGGCCGATGCCGCAGCGGCCGCCGTGGCGGCCATGGCGGCCGTGGGCTCGGGGGGCGCGGGCGCTGCGCCGGCAGGGGCTTGCGCCAGCCGCACCCAGAAGCGGCTGCCTTCGCCGCGCCGGCTGCTGACGCCGATTTCACCGCGCATCAGGTCCACCAGCCACTTGCTCAGGGCCAGGCCGATGCCCGCGCCTTCCACCGGCGAGTGCGCGGCATCCAGGCGTTCGAAGGGCTGGAAGAGGCGCTCCTGCTGCCCGCGGCCGATGCCCGGGCCGGTGTCCTCGACGTCGATGCGCAGCGTGCCGGTGGCCGGCTCGGCCTGCCACGACAGCCGCACCCGGCCGCGGTCGCGGTTGTACTTGATGGCGTTGGACAGCAGGTTCAGCAGCACCTGCTTCAGCCGCGTGGGGTCGGCGTGGACCGCCGGGCCGGGCGCTGCGGCGCTGGCTTCTTCCTCATGCGGCACCACGAGCTGGATGCCGCGTTCGTCGGCCATGGGCTGCACCAGGCGCAGGCAGTCGCCGACCAGCGCGGCCAGCGGCACGGGGCTGAGCTGCAAGTGCAGCGCGCCGGCTTCGATGCGGGCGATGTCGAGCACGTCGTTGATCAGGCTCAGCAGGTGGCGGCCGCCGCGCATCAGCTCCTGCACACGGCCGCGCTGCGCCGGCCGCAGCGGGTGTTCTTCATCGCTTTCCAGCAGCTGGGCAAAACCGAGCACGGCGTTCAGCGGCGTGCGCAACTCGTGCGACATGCGCGAGAGGAACTCCGACTTGGCGCGGTTGGCGCGTTCGGCCTCTTCCTTGGCTGCGCGCAGGGCCACCTCGGAGGCCTTGCGCTCGGTGATGTCCCAGCCGTAGACGATGTAGCCGGCAAAGCTGCCGTCGTCGGCCACGCGCGGGATGCCGTTGTCGACGATCCAGAACGGGCTGGCGTCGGGGCGGTGCAGCCGGTACTCCACCGCGTAGGGCCGGCGGTCGACGACGGCGTTGCGGTAGGCCTGCCGGCAGCGCTCCAGGTCGTCGGCGTGGATGCGCTCGGCCCAGGGGCGCGCCAGCTCCTCGGCCATGCTGCGGCCGGTCTGTGCCAGCCAGCGCTGGTTGAACCAGGTGGCCTTGCCGTCGGCCCCCGAGAGCCAGATCAAGGCGGGCGCGGCATCGGCCATGCTGCGAAAACGTGTTTCGCTCTCCAGCAGCGCACGGCGCGCCTGGGCTTCGGCGGTCACGTCGGTGTAGGTGCGCACCACGCTGCCGTCGGGGCTGGTGTGGGTGTGCACCTCCAGCAGCGTGCCGTCGGGGCGTGTGCGCTGGTAAAGCGCGGGGCGGCCGCGCAGGCCGGTGCCGGGGCCGTCGTCGACCAGGCCGTGTGCGCTCTGGTAACGCAGCAGGTCGTCGAAGCTGCGCGCTTGCTGCATCACTTCAGCGGGCAGCGCCAGCAGTTCGAGCGCGCGGCGGTTCCAGGCGTTGATGCCGCCCTGGCTGTCGATGCTGAGCACACCCTGGTCGAGGCTGTCGAGGGTGTCGGCCAGCACTTGCGATTGCCGCGCCAGCTGCGCGCTGGTTTCGCGCAGACGCTGTTCGGCCAGCTTGGAGGCGTTGATGTCGCTGACCAGGCCCACCGCGCCGGTCTTGCGCTGCTGGGCGTCGAAGATGGGCGTGGCGTTGTTGTAGCAATGCACGGGCGTGCCGTCGGCGCGGCGCAGCGTGATCTCGTAGCCGCCGGGCTGGCCGGCTTCACGCTGGCGCATGCCCTGGCGGAAGACCTCGGCGTTGGGGCCGTCGACGAACTCGAAGATGCTGCGGCCGCGCAGCGCCGTGTGCGGCAAGCCCAGGATGCGGCCCATGGCCGGGTTGGCATCGAGCGTGCGGCCGGCGTTGTCAATGTGCCAGTAGCCCTGCTCGGTGTGCTGCAGCAGCAAGGCCAGCATGCGCTGGCGCTCGGCCAGCGCGGCCTCGGCGCCCACACGTTCGGTGATGTCGGCATAGAGCATCACGAAACCGCCGTCGGGCGTGGGCGTGCGCCGCAGTTCCAGCGTGCGGCCGTTGGGCCGGCGGCGCTGCACCAGCGAAGCCGGGCCGTCGCGCAGCGCGGCCAGGCGCTGCTGCACCTCGGTCTCGAAAGCAGCGCCATCGGCCAGGGGCCCGAACTCGCCGCGGGCGGCCATCAGGCGCAGCAGCGCCTCCAGCGGCATGCCGGCCTGCGCCTCGCTGGCGGCCACGCCCGTGGCGTCGAGGAAACGCGGGTTCCAGGCCACCAGGCGCATCGCGCCATCGAAGACGCTGATGCCTTCGCCGGCATGCTCGAACACCAGCTGCAGCAGCCCGGCCGCCGGGCCGGGCTCGGGGCGGGTTGTTGCGGTCGGGGCGGGTGCAGGCATGGCCGATTCTGGCCCGGGCCCCGGGTCTGGTGGCATGCGGGCTAACGCCCGGCGCGGGCGCCCCAGGCGCCGGCAGGCGTGGCCGCGGGGCAGGCCCTGTTCGTGCTTGCTGCACGGCGCCCCTTACAGCCCGCGGCGCAGGCGCCGATATCCACCGAATGACCGGAACACCACTGCCCCCCATCGCCGCGTCTGGCGACGGCGCTTTCACGCGCCTGCTGGGCCGGCTGAGCGTGAGCCGCAAGCTGCTGCTGATCTACCTGCTGGACCTCACCGCGGTGATCTTCGTCAGCGGCATCCTCATCAACGAGAAGTTCATCGCCATCGACTTTGCGCGCAAGGAGGTGCAAGGCAATGCCTACGTGCAGGCCGTGCGCGAGCCCCTGGTGGATGCCGCCCTGGCCGCCACCGACGAGCCCGCGCTGCGCAGCCGCCTGGCTGCGCACGCCGATGCGGTTCGGGCGGCCGAGCTTGCGCATGGCGAGGCCATGGACAGCGCCGAGCCCGCGGGCCTGCTGGTGCAGGCGCTGCGCGATGCCGGCCGTGCCCCCGACGACGAACTGGCGCTGCGCGTGGACAGCGTGCTCGCGCAGGGCCGCGACCTGCTCACGCGCGTGGGCAACCAGAGCAACCTCATCCTCGACCCCGATCTCGACAGCTACTACACGATGTCGCTGCTGGTGCTGCGCTACCCCGAGCTGCTGGAGCAGGTGCACGGCCTCGGCCGGCTGCTGCAGGCCGGTGCGGTGGCGCGCGACACCGGTGGGCAGCGCACGCAGTTCCTGATCTTCGAGGGCCGGCTCGACGCCACCGCGCGCGGCATCACCAGCGACCACGCCGAGGCCTATGCCGCCGGCAAGCCGGCTTTGCGCCAAGCCCTGCAGCCCGGCCAGCAGGCGCTGACGGCGGCGCTGGAGGCCTACCGCCGCGCGGCGCGCCAGGTGGCCGACCAAGGTGCTACCAATGCCACGCTGGCCGAGGCACGGGCCACGCAGCGTGTGCTGGTGCAGGCGCTGCAGCGCAGCTGGCAGAGCAGCAGCGTGGAGATGGACCGCCTGCTGCACACCCGCATCGACGGCCTGTACCAGCGCATGTGGCTGCACCTGGGCACGGCGCTGGCGCTGCTGGGGGCCATCCTCGTCATCGTGACGCTGGTGGCGCGTTCGATCTCGCGGCCGCTGCGCCACCTCTCGGGCGTGGCCGACACCGTGCGCCGCACCGGCGACCACAGCCTGCGTGCGCAGTGGCACAGCAGCGACGAGATCGGCCGCCTGGTGGACGCCTTCAACGAGATGCTGGGCCAGCTCGACCGTGAACGCGAAGCGCAGAAAGAGCTGGCCGCCAGCGCGCGCGCGGCCGAGGCGCAGCGCGCGCTGGTGGAGAGCACGCCCATTGCGCTGGTGCTCACCAGCATCCCCGGCCACGAGGTGCTGCACGCCAACCCGCCGGCCGACGCCTGGCTGGGCGGGCGGCGGCAAGACCCGTGGAAAGCCGGGTTGGAACCCGGCGTGCGCGCGCGCTTTTTCCAGCAGCTCAGCGACCGCGGCGCCGTCAACGAGTTCGAGGTGCGCTGGCTCGCCGGCACCGAGCCGGCCTGGGCCGTGCTTTCGGCCCGGCGTCTCAGCTACCAGGGGCAGGACGCGCTGCTCACGGCCTTTGCGCCCATCAACCACCTCAAGCTGATGGAGCGCCGGCTGGAGCTGTGGGCCAAGGTCTTCGAGGCCAGCAGCGAGGGCATCCTCATCGTCGATGCCGAGCGCCGCATCCTCAGCGCCAACCAGGCGTTTTCACGCCATTCCGGCCACGAGCTGCAAGACGTGGTGGGCGAAAAGCCCGAACTGCTGCTGGCCGCCAGCAACAGCACGCTGCCCGAGGCGCTGTGGCACACCGTGATGCTGCGTGGCAGCTGGCAGGGCGAGCTGAACCTGCGCCGGCGCAACGGCAGCGAGTACCCGGCCTGGGTGATGGTGAACGCGGTGCGCCAGGGCAGCGGCTGGGTGCAGGGCGGGCGCGGCAGCGGCGGCGAGGTCTCGCACTACATCTTCACCAGCATCGACATCAGCGACCGCAAGCGCAGCGAGCAGCGCATCCGTTTCCTGGCCGAGCACGACGTGCTGACCGAGCTGCCCAACCGCAGCCTGTGTACCGAACGCCTGCGCCTGGCGGTGCAGCAGGCGCAGCGCCACGGGCGCAAGGTGGCGGTGATGTTCATCGACCTCGACCGTTTCAAGGACATCAACGACAGCCTGGGCCACCACATCGGCGACGGCCTGCTGCGCAGCGTGGCCGGCCGGCTGCTGGAGGCGGTGCGCGCTGGCGACACCGTCAGCCGCCTGGGTGGCGACGAGTTCGTGGTGGTGCTGGCCGACCTGGAGAGCGTGGACGAAGCCGCGCACATCGTGCACGAGCGCCTGATCCCGCGCGTGCGCGAGCCGCATGCGGTGGAAGGTGCCGAGCTGCATGTCTCTTGCAGCGTGGGCATTGCCATCTTTCCCGATGACGCCACCGACATCGACCTGCTGATGCGCGACGCCGACACCGCCATGTACCAGGCCAAGGCCGGCGGCAAGGACAAGGCGCAGTTCTTCAGCGCCGAGATGACCGCACGCGCCGAGCAGCGCCTGCACATGGAAGCGCAGCTGCGCCACGCGCAGGCCCTGAACCAGCTGCAGCTGCACTGGCAGCCGCGGGTGTGCGCCAGCAGCGGCGCGATGCTGGGCGTGGAGGGTCTGCTGCGCTGGCAGCACCCCGAGCTGGGCGCGGTGTCACCGGCGGTCTTCATCCCGCTGGCCGAAGAAAGCGGGCTCATCGTGCAGCTGGGGGCCTGGGTGATCGAGCAGGCCTGCGCGCAGATCGCGGCCTGGCGCGAGGCCGGCCTGCCGCCGTTTTTCGTCAGCATCAACCTTTCGGCGCGGCAGCTGCGCGACGAGCAGCTCATCAGCACCGTGCGCGAGAGCCTGGAGCGCCACGCCGTGCCCGAGGGCCGGCTGGAACTGGAGCTGACCGAATCGATGGTGATGGACAAGGCCAGCAGCAACCTGCTCCAACTGCACGCGCTGCGCGCGCTGGGCGTGGGCCTGGCCATCGACGACTTCGGCACCGGGTATTCCAGCCTGGCCTACCTGAACCGCTTCCCCATCACCAAGCTGAAGATCGACCGCAGCTTCGTGCACGACATGCTGGAAGACGCCAGCGACCGCGCCATCACGCTGGCCATCATCGGCCTGGGCCACACGCTGGGCCTGAAGGTGGTGGCCGAGGGCGTGGAGCGGCCGCGCGAGGCGGCGCTGCTGCGCGAAGCGCGCTGCGACGAGCTGCAGGGTTACCTGTTCGGCAAGCCCATGCCGGCCGATGCGCTGCTGCGCTGGATGGCCGAGCAGGCCGAGCAGCCCCATCCGAGCGCTCAGGCCGATCAGGCCGAGGTGCTGCCGGCCTGAACCCCGGCCTGGCGCCGGTAGGTGACGAAGCTGAAGTGGAAGGTGTTCGGCGCGGCGGCCTGGTGCCGTTCACGCGCCACCTCCGCGTAGCCCTGGCCGTCGAAGACCGGGAAAAACGCGTCGCCGGCGATGCTGGCCTCGATCTCGGTGAGCAGCAGCGTGTGCGCCAGCGGCAGCGCCGCGGCGTAGAGCTCGGCGCCACCGATCACGAACACACGCGGCGCGCCCGCCACCCGCGCCAGCGCAGCGGCCAGGCCGTGCGCCACCTCGGCGCCCTCGGCCTGCCAGGCGGTGTTGCGCGTGATCACCACGTTGCGCCGCCCCGGCAGCGGGCGGAAACGCGGCGGCAGCGAGTCCCAGGTCTTGCGGCCCATCAGCACCGGGTGGCCGCGCGTGGCATTGCGGAAGTGGGCCATGTCTTCCGGCAGCTGCCAGGGCAGGGCCTTGTTCAGGCCGATGACACGGTCGCGTGCCATGGCGGCAATCAGCACGATCTCGCTCATGGCGCTGGTGCCTGCAGCCGGGTTCAAACCGCCACCGGCGCCTTGATGGCCGGGTGCGGGTCGTAGCCTTCGACCACGAAGTCTTCGAACTGGTAGTCGAAGATCGAAGCCGGCCGGCGCAGGATCTTCAGCGTCGGGTAGGGCCGCGCCTCGCGGCTGAGCTGCAGCGCCACCTGCTCGGCGTGGTTGCTGTAGAGGTGGCAGTCGCCGCCGGTCCAGACGAAATCGCCCACGTCCAGGTCGCACTGCTGCGCCAGCATGTGCGTCAGCAGCGCGTAGCTGGCGATGTTGAAGGGCACGCCGAGAAAAATGTCGGCGCTGCGCTGGTAGAGCTGGCAGCTGAGCTGGCCGCGTTCACCGGGTGCCTGCGGCGGCGCCACGTAGAACTGGAAAAACGCGTGGCAGGGCATCAGCGCCATCTTCGAGAGCTCGGCCACGTTCCAGGCGCTCACGATGATGCGGCGGCTGTCGGGGTTGCTCTTGAGCTGCTCTACCACCTGGCTGATCTGGTCGATGTGGCCGCCGTCGGCCGTGGGCCAGCTGCGCCACTGCACGCCGTAGACCGGGCCCAGGTCGCCATTGGGGCCGGCCCATTCGTCCCAGATCGTCACGCCGCGTTCCTGCAGCCACTGGGCGTTGCTGTCGCCGCGCAGGAACCACAGCAGCTCCAGGATCACGGCCTTCAGGAAGACCTTCTTCGTGGTGACCAGCGGAAAACCTTCGCTGAGCTTGAAGCGCATCTGGTGGCCGAACACGCTGGTGGTGCCGGTGCCGGTGCGGTCGCCCTTGGCCACGCCTTGCGTGGCGACATGGCGCATGAAGTCTTCGTACTGGGTGCGAACAGGTCGGAGGGGTCGGTCTTGCATGGTGGTGAATTATCCCGGCAGCCTTGTCGTGGCCGTTTATCCCGCCAGTTTTTCGGCGCCGGTCTCCAGCCCGAACTGCATCGCCGCCAGCCGCGCGTAGAGCCCGCCGCGCGCCACCAGTTCTTCGTGCGTGCCGATGTCGGCAATGCGGCCTTCGTCCAGCACGACGATGCGGTCGGCGCGCTGCACGGTCGCCAGGCGGTGGGCGATGACGAGCGTGGTGCGGTCGCGCATCGCGGCGTCCAGGGCCTGCTGCACCATGCGTTCGCTCTCGGCGTCGAGTGCGCTGGTGGCTTCGTCCAGCAGCAGCAGCGGCGGATTTTTCAGCATCGCACGGGCGATGGAAATGCGCTGGCGCTGCCCGCCGGAAAGGCGCACGCCGCGTTCGCCCAGGTAGGTGTTGTAGCCCTCGGGCAGGGCGGTGATGAAGTCGTGCGCGTAGGCGGCCTTGGCGGCAGCAAACACCTCGTCGTCGCTGGCTTCGGGGCGGCCGTAGCGGATGTTTTCCAGCGCGCTGGTGCTGAACACCGTGCTGTCCTGCGGCACGATGCCGATGCGCTGGCGCAGCGCGGCCAGCGGCAGTGCCGCCAGCGGCACGCCGTCCAGCGTGATGCGGCCGGCGTTCACGTCGTAAAAGCGCAGCAGCAGTTGCAGCACCGTGCTTTTGCCGGCGCCGCTGGGGCCCACCAGCGCCACCGTCTCGCCGGCCGCCACCTGCAGGCTGAACTGCTGCAAGGCGGCCTGCTTGGGGCGCGAGGGGTAGTGGAAGACCACGCCCTCGAAGCTCACCGCGCTGCCGCCCTGCACCGCGGGCAAGGCCAGGGGCTGGGCCGGGTCTTGCACGGGCGATTGCGCGGCCAGCAGCTCCATCAGCCGCTCGGTGGCGCCGGCGGCGCGCAGCAGGTCGCCATACACCTCGCTCAGCACGGCCACCGCGCCCACGAAGATGATCACGAAAACCACCGTCTGCCCCAGGTGCCCGGCGCTGATGTCGCCTGCAATCACCGCCTGCGTGCCTTGGTACAGGCCCCAGAGCAGCGCGCCGAAGGTGGCGGTGATCATGAAGGCCACCAGCAGGGCCCGAACCCGTGTGCGCTTGCGGGCGGTTTCGAAGGCGTCTTCGGTGCTGCGGTCGAAACGTGCGGCCTCGCGGCCTTCCTGCACATAGCTCTGCACCACCGGGATCTCGCCCAGCACCTCGGCGGCAATGGCGCTGCTGTCGGCCACGCGGTCCTGGCTGGCGCGGCTGAGCTTGCGCACGCGGCGCCCGAAATAGATGCTGGGCAGCACCACCAGCACCAGCACGCCCAGCACCTGCGACATCACCCAGGGGTTGGTGACGATCAGCGCGATCAGCGCGCCCGCGCCCATCACCACGTTGCGCAGGCCCATGCTGAGGCTGCTGCCCACCACGGTCTGCACCAGCGTGGTGTCGGTGGTCAGGCGCGACAGCACCTCGCCGGTCTTGGTGCTTTCGAAGAACTCGGGGCTCTGGCGCAGCACGTGGGCGTAGACGGCGTTGCGCAGGTCGGCCGTGATGCGCTCACCCAGCCAGCTGACGACGTAAAAACGCGCCGCCGAGAAGATGCCCAAAGCCGCCGCCACGCCAAAGAGCGCGAGGAAGTGGCCGCGCAGCTGCATCAGCCGCGCGCCGGGCTCGGCGGCCACCAGGCCCTGGTCGATCAGCACCTTCAGCGCCACCGGAAAGGCCAGCGTGCTCACCGCGGCCAGCACCAGGAAGACAAAAGCCAGGCCCACCTGCAGCCGGTAGGGGCGGATGAAGGGCAGCAGGCCCGAGAGGGATTTGGGGCTGGCGCCTGCGGGGCGCGTGGGGGTTTCGGGCATGGGCGAGAGTCTATGCGGCAGCCCTTCGCCACCCCGGGGTGGTGCAGGGCCCTTCAGTTTCTGCCGCTTGTGGTCGAATACCACCGCAGCCCCCGTCACGATGAGCGCCCCCGCACCGCACCCGACCCCCCTGGCCCCGCCGCCGCCCGTGGCGCGCGCCAGCGTTCCCCTGGCCTGGCTGCTGGTTTTGCTGGGTGTGGGTGGCGTGTTGATGGCCGGCGCCGTGTCGTTGGTGCTGCTGCCCTGGCTCAGCGCCTGGGCGTGGCTGGGGCCGGTGGCCGCCGGCCCGGCCAGCGCGGCCCTGGGCGCGGCGGTCGGCCTCGCCCTGGCCGGCCTGCCGGTGGCGCTGCTGGTGTGGAAGCTGGCGCGTGAACTCGCGCCGGGCAGCGGCCGCGCAGACGCCGGCGCCGCCCCGCCGGCGGGCATGGCCCGCCCGCTGTTCATGACCCTGGCCGAACGTGAATTTGCCCGCGCGCGGCGTTATGGCACCGGCGCGGCGCTGGTGCTGGTGGACATCGACCGTTACGCCCGCCTGTGCGAAGCGCGCGGCCTGGCTGCAGGCGACGCCGTGCTGGCGCAACTGCTGTGCCTGACGGCCCCCACGCTGCGCACGGCCGACGTGCTGACGCAGTTCGGCCCGGCGCAGATGGCCATCTTCCTGGTGCACGCCGACGCCACGGGCGCGCTGGACGTCGCCGAGCGCCTGCGCGAGCGCGCCGAGCAGATGGAAGTGCCCCACCCCGAGCACCCCGCCGGCGCCCCGCTGCGCGTGACGGTGAGCACCGGCGTGGCCCACCTGCGCCCGGCACACCTGAACCTGCAGGCGCTGGTGGACGACGCGCAGGACGCGCTCATCGCCGCGCGTGCCGCCGGCGGCAACTGCGTGCGTGCCGCGCCGGTCGACATGGCGGGCGCCGGCCGCCACGACGAGCCGCTGGAGCGCCGCCGCGCCCAGCCCCGGCCGAACAACGACGCCTGAAGCCGCGCAAACGCGCAAACGCGCAGGCGCGCCGCGCGCCTACAGCCGCAGCCGCTGCGCGTAGCCCGTCATCTCCAGGTAGCCCAGGCCCACGCGCCGGCCCTGGCCATCGAGCAGTTCGCTCAGGCCCTCCCAGTACATGGTGCCGCTGCTGCCGCGGCTGTCGAGTTCCTGCGCATCCACCAGCGCGTTCACTGTGTAGCGGCCGGCGGGGCTGCTGAGCTGCCACTGCACCGGGTAGCTGGCCGCGGTGGCCGGGCTGCGCCAGCGGCGGCCGGCGCTGAAGCGCAGCTCGTCGGGGGCGAAAGCGCGCACCGCACCGCCAGGCGCGCGCAGGCTGCCGCCGGCCCACAGCGCGCTGCCATCGGCCCTGCGCAGCACGAAGGCCGTGAGCGCGCTGCCGTCGAAGAGGTTGATGCCGATCCAGTCCCAGCCCACGGCCTCGGCGGCCAGGATCTGGTCGCTCCACTCGTGGTCCATCCAGGCGCGGCCACGGCCCGTGGCGGCGGTGTCACCCACGTGCACGGTGCCGCCGGCCTGCAGCTGCACCTCGCTGTAGTAGTGGCTGGCCTGCTGCGGCTCGGGGCCCTTGCGCGACCAGCCGGCTTCGCCCTGCAGCAGCAGCGGCTGTGTGCGGGCGAGGTAGAGGTCCAGTGCCAGCGGGCTGCCGGGCAGGGGCAGGCTGTCGGCGCGGGCGGGTGTCGGCCTCATGTGCGTGCGCACGCGCCAGCCGCGGCCGTCGTCTTCCATGGTCCAGCCGCCGAGTTGCACCGCGCCCTGCTTGGTGCTGGCCGCGCCGGTGGCGGCGCCGGGCTGGCCGTTCCAGCGCTGCAGGCGCTGGTCGTGCGCGTGGCGGCCGGTGCCGATGTCGGTGACGGCGGCGTGCGCAAAGAGCAGCTGCCGCGCGGCGAAGCGGCTGGTGTTGTCGTCGGCCAGGAAGGTGCGGCTGCGGAAGAAGGTGATCTGGAAACCGTGCGTGGGCGCGGCTTCGGTGCCCAGCCAGCCGGTGGCGTACCACCACTCGGTGCGCGCGGCCAGGTGCGCGCCGTGGTCGGCCGGAAAGCTGAGCACTCGGCCGCGCTGCACGCTGGCAGCGGCATGGCTGCCGCTGGCCCAGGGCGTGGCGGCCAGCGTGGCCAGGGCCTGCAGCCAGCGGCGGCGGCTGGGGGGTGTGAGGCGGCTCACCAGTCTTCCTTCACGCTGAGCACCGCCGCGCGGCCCGCCGCGCGGCGCGCGCTGAAAGCCGCGGTGGCCGTGCCGGCGGCCAGCACGGCCAGCGCCAGCAGCGCCAGGCGGCCCCAGGGCAGCACCAGATCCATGGTCCAGTGAAAGCTCTGCGGGTTGACGACGAACACCAGCACCATGCTCACCGCCACGCCCAGCACCAGGCCCACCAGCGTGCCGGCGGCCACCCAGGCGCCGGCCTCGCCGGCGACCACGCCCACCACCTGGCGGCGTGTGAGGCCCAGGTGCGCGAGCAGCCCGAATTCCTTGCGCCGCGCCAGCACCTGCGCCGAGAGGCTGGCCGCAATGCCGATCAGCCCGATGGTGATCGCCACGGCCTGCAGGTAGTAGGTGACGGCGAAGCTGCGGTCGAAGATGCGCAGCGAGAGCTGGCGCAGTTCGCTCGCGCTGGCGAATTCGAGCATGGCCGGGTCGGGCAGCAGGGCGCGCAAGGCGTCCTGCACGGCGGCAGCACTCGCGCCCGGGGCCAGCCACAGCGCCAGGTCGTTCAGGCGCTCGTCTTGCGTCAGGCGGCGGTAGTCGCCCTCGGCCATCACCACGGCGCCAAACTGGCGCGCGTAATCGCGCCAGACGCCGCGAACACGCACCGGCACCTGCTGGCCAGCCAGCGGCAATGTGAAGCGGCTGCCGGCCTCGGCGCCGTAGAGCGCCACCATGGCTTCGCTGACGAACACGCCCACCTCGCCGGGCTGCACCACAGCAGGTGGCAAGGGCGCCTCCAGCAGCGGCAACGCGTCTTGCGGCGCAGCCAGTTCGCGCGCGATCAAGCTGACCGCGGGCCGGTCGGGTGCAAGCTGCATGGCGCGGGTGCGCGAGGCCAGCACCCGTTCCACGCCCGGCACGGCGGCGGCGCGTTGCGCGAAGTCGGGCGGCAGCCAGGCCTGCTCGGCGCTGGCGCCGCTGCCGGCGCTGCGCGCGTACAGGTCGGCCGGCAGCACGCTGGCCAACCATTGGGTGACGCCGTCGCGGAAGCTGGCCACCATCACCGTGAGCGCCACGCTCAGCGCCAGGCTGGCCACCACGCCGGCCACGGCCGCGGTGGCCGTGCGGCGCTGGAAACGCGCGCGCTGCAGCGCCAGCAGCGGCAGCGCGCTGAGCGTGGCGCGCCGCGCCGGGCCCACCCCGGCCAACAGCGCGTGCACCACCGCCGGCACCAGCGCCACGCCGCCCAGCAGCAGCGCGGCCACGCCCACGTAGGCCGCCAGCGGCAGGCCGAAGAGCGGCGGCATGAAGGCCGCGGCCGTGCCCAGTGCCAGCAGCGCCAGGCCCGGCCAGGCCGGTGGGGCGCTGCCGCCCTGACCATCCAGGTTCGTGCCCAGGCCCTTGAGCGCCTGGGCTGGCGACAGCGCCTGCGCCTGCCGCGCCGGCCACCAGCCGCCCAGAACCGCCGAAACCGTGCCCAAGGCGCCGAAGACCAGCGTGCCGGCCAAGCCCACCTGCAGCGGCGGCACGATGCCGGGGAAGTAGCCGCCGCCCAGGTCGCCGGCCAGGAAACGCAGCGCCGCCGCGGCCAGCGCGGCGCCAGCCAGCAGGCCCAAGGCGCTGCCCGCCGCACCCAGCAAGGCGCACTCGGCCAGCACCCAGCGGCGGCGTTCGGCGGCGGTGAGCCCCAGCACGCCCAGCAGCGCGAAGGCCGGCGTGCGCTGCGCCACGCTGAGCGAGACGACGCTGAAGACGAGAAAGGCGCCGACAAACAGCGCCACCAAGGCCAGCACCGTGAGGTTCACACGGTAGGCGCGGCTCAGGTTGCTGACCCGCTGCTCGGTGTCGTCGGCCGCGCGCGCCTGCACGCCCACGGGCAGCGCGGTGCGCCGCAGCCAATCGGCGCGTTCAACACCGGGCTGCAGGCGCACGTCGATGCGCGACAGGCGCCCCAGTTGCCCGAAAGCCGCTTGCGCACCGGCCAGGTCCATCACCACCAGTGCCGTGCCGCCGGCGCCGGTGGTGCCGGCCACGCGCAGCGGCACCCAGCTGGTGCCGGCCTGCAGCTTCAGCGTGCCGCCTTCGGGCACCGCGGTGGCGCTGCGCGCGCTGGGGTTGGGGAAAGCGGCGCCGGGGTCGAGGAAAACGAGGCGGTCTTCGGCATCGGCCGGCTTGGGCATCAGCGCGGGGGCCAGGGGTGCGGCTCGCAACAGGTCCAGGCCGAGCACACGCACGGGCACACGCACGGGCACGCGGCCGCTGCGGGGTGGGCCGTCGAGGGCCGGGGCGCGCGCTGCCGACGCCGAGGCTGCCGGGCCCTGCGCGTAGGTGTCCACCTCCAGCACCGGGCTGGCCAGCGCCACGTCGGGGTCGGTGGCGATGCGGTCGAAGAGCGCATCGTCGAAACCCTCGCGCGCGCCGCGCAGCGTGAGATCGGGCTCGCCATTGGCCGTGCGCACCGCGGCGCTGAACTCGGCCAGCGCGCTCTGGTTGATGAGGTGCACCGAGTAGGCCAGCGCCACGCCGAGTGCCACCGCCAGCAGCGCCACGCCGTGGCGCCAGGGGTGGTGGCGCCACTCGCGCAGCGCCAGCAGCCAGAACAGGCCCTTCATCGGCATGGCCGTGATCGCATCAGGCCGGCACCACGCCCGCCGGCGTGAGCCGCAGCACACGGTCGGCGCGTGCTGCGGCGGCCTGGCTGTGCGTCACCAGCAGGCAGGCCGCGCCGGTGTTGCGCACCTCGCTGCGCAGCAGGTCGAGCACGCGTGTGGCGGTCTCGGGGTCGAGGTTGCCGGTGGGCTCGTCGGCCAGGATCAGCCCTGGCGCATGCACCACGGCGCGGGCGATGGCCACACGCTGCAGCTGCCCGCCCGAGAGCTGCGCCGGCAGCCTTTCGCCCAGGCCTTGCAGGCCCACGGCGGCCAGCAGCGTGTCCACCCGCGCTGCATCGCTGCGGCCCAGCAGCCGCAGCGGCAGGCTCACGTTCTCGGCCACCGTCAGGTGCGGCAGCACATGGAAAGCCTGGAAGACGAAACCCAGCTGTTCGCGCCGCAGGCGCGCGCAGCCCTCGTCGCCCAGCGTGACGAGCTCGGTGCCCGCGATGCGCACGCTGCCGGTGTCGGCGCTGTCCAGGCCCGCGATGCAGTTCAGCAGCGTGCTTTTGCCCACGCCCGATTCGCCCAGCAAGGCGACGAATTCGCCCTGTGGCAGGTGCAGGCTCACGTCGTGGAAAACAGGGGTGTCGCCGTAGCGTTTGCCCAGGGAGATGAGTTGCAGCATGTGCCTTGCATGATGCCGCAGCGGGCCTGCCCTTCGTGGGCTGCGTGCTATCGTGAAAGCAGCCCGGAAAGAGGGGCAGCAACCCAGGTCAACCAAGGTTCTGAGCATGGCTTACCAGATCGATTTGTCGGGCCGCGTGGCCTTCGTCACCGGGGCTTCCAGCGGCCTGGGTGCGCAGTTCGCCAAGACCCTGGCCGCCGCGGGCGCGGGCGTGGTGCTGGCGGCGCGCCGTGTGGAGCGGCTGAAGACCCTGCGTGCCGAGATCGAAGCCGCCGGCGGCGACGCCCATGTGGTGGGCCTGGACGTGACCGACCCCGTCAGCATCGCCGCCGCCGTGGCGCATGCCGAAACCGAGATGGGCGCCATCGACATCCTCGTCAACAACTCGGGCGTGGGCAGCACGCAGAAGCTCACCGACGTGTCGCCCGAGAGCTACGACGAGGTGATGTCGGTGAACACGCGCGGTGCGTTTTTCGTGGCGCAGGCGGTCGCCAAACGCATGATCGCGCGCAGCAAGGGCCAGGCGCCAGGGGTCTTCACGGGTGGGCGCATCGTCAACGTGGCCTCGATGGCGGCTTTGCAGGTGATGCCGCAGCTGGGCGTGTACTGCATGAGCAAGGCCGCCGTGGTGCACATGACGCGGGCGATGGCGCTGGAATGGGGCCGCCACGGCATCAACGTCAACGCGCTGTGCCCGGGCTACATCGACACCGAGATCAACCACCACGTCTGGCAGACCGAGGCCGGGCAGAAGATGGTGAAGAGCTTCCCGCGCCAGCGTGTGGGCCAGCCGCAAGACCTGGATGCCCTGCTGATGATGCTGTGCGCCAACGAAAGCCATTTCATCAACGGCGCGGTGATTTCCGCCGACGACGGCCAGGGGCTCTGAACGCATGCGGACCCTGTCCCCGCTCGAAGCCCGCGTGCTGGGCGTGCTGGTGGAGAAGCAGGCCACCGTGCCCGACACCTACCCGCTGAGCCTGAACGCGCTGGTGGCCGGCTGCAACCAGAAGACGGCGCGTTATCCCGTCATCGAAGCCACCGAAGCCGATGTGCTGGTGGCCATCGAAGGCCTGAAGAGCCTGAGCCTGGTGTTCGAAGGCAGCGGCAGCCGCGTCGTGAAGTTCGAGCACAACGCGGCGCGTGCGCTGCACGTGCCCGGCGCGGCGGTGGCGCTGCTGGCGGTGCTGATGCTCCGCGGCCCGCAGACCGCGGCCGAGCTGCGGCTGAACACCGAGCGGCTGCACCGTTTTGCCGACATCTCGTCGGTGGAAGGTTTCCTCGAAGAACTGGCCGCCAAGGCCGAGCCCATGGCCTTCAAGCTCAACCGCGCGCCGGGTGAACGCGAAGCGCGCTGGGCCCAGCTGCTGTGCGGCGAGGTGGCCCAGCCCGCCGGCAGCGTGGCGCGTTCCGCGGCGGATGAGATGGCCGCCGCCGGCGTGGGTGCGGCCGAGCTTTCGGCCCTGCGCGCCGAGCAGACGCGCCTGGCCGCCGAGGTGGCCGAATTGAATGCCCTGGTGCAGCGCTTGGCGCGCGAGCTGGGCGTCGAGTAGGAGCCCCGGCCGTGCGTTTCGAGTTGCCTGCCGAGAAGAAGCTCGTGCACGAGATGGTGATGCCGCTGCGCTGGGGCGACATGGACGCCATGGGCCACATCAACAACACGCTCTACTTCCGCTACATGGAGGTGTGCCGGCTCGACTGGATCTTCGCCCAGGGTGCCAGCACCGACCTCAGCGGCCAGGGCCCGGTGATCGTCAACGCCTTCTGCAACTTCCTGCGCCAGCTCGAGTTTCCGGGCGACATCCGCGTGACGATGTTCGTCGCCAACCCGGGCCGCAGCAGCTTCGAGACTTACCACACGGTGGAGCGCACTGACGAACCCGGCGTGGTCTATGCCGAAGGCGGCGCGCGCACGGTCTGGACCGACTACGCGGCCAAGAAGTCGGCGCCCCTGCCCGACTGGTTCCGCGCCCACCTGCTGTGAGGTTTCAGCCTGGCACCGCGCAGTAGGGGCCACCCAGGGCCAGCGCACGCTGGTAGGCCGGCCGGGCGTGGATGCGTTGCAGCCAGGCCGTGATGTGCGGGTGGCTGGCACCGAGGCCGACACGTTCGGCGGCGGCTTCCAGCGGGTAGCTCATCTGCACGTCGGCGGCGCTGAATTCGGCGCCTGCGAACCACGGTTGCGCGGCCAGTGTGCTTTCGATGTAAGCCAGCTGCTGCGTGATGTTGGGCAGGAGGAAGCTCTTGCCCACCTGGTCGGCCACGCCCTTGACGACGGGCTTGATGAAAAACGGCACCGGTGCGCTGCGCACCTTGTCGAAGACCAGCTTCATCAGCAGGAAGGGCATGGCGCTGCCCTCTGCGAAGTGCAGCCAGTAGCTGAACTGCCGGCGCTCGGGCGTGCCGGCGGCGGGGCGCAGACGGCCGGCACCGTGGGCGTCGAGCAGGTACTCGATGATCGCGCCCGATTCGGCCACCGTGATGTCTCCGTCGGTGATGACGGGGCTCTTGCCCAGCGGGTGCACCTGCTTCAGCGCCGGCGGCGCGAGCAGCGTCTTGCGGTCGCGCGCGTAGCGCTGCACCGTGCAGGGCAGGCCCAGTTCTTCCAGCAGCCACAGCACACGCTGCGAGCGCGAATTCTCAAGGTGGTGAACGGTGATCATGGCCGGCATGATGCCGCAGCAGCGCGGCCGCAGCCTCGGCGCGGGCCGGGCGGCCCAGCAGGTAACCCTGGCCCTGGGTGGCGCCCAGCGCGAGCAGCTGATCGCGCTGTTCGGTGGTTTCGATGCCCTCGGCCACCACCTGCTTGCGCAGGGTGCGGCCCAGCGAGATGACGGCGCGCACAATCTCGGCGTTTTCCGGCTGCTGCGCCAGGCCCAACACGAAGCTGCGGTCGATCTTCAGGCAGTGGAAGGGCAGGGTGCTCAGGTAGGCCAGCGAAGAGTAGCCAGTGCCGAAATCGTCGATGCCCACGCACACGCCCTGCTGCACCAGCGCATTCAGGGTGCCCAGGGCTTGCTCGCGCTGGGCCATCAGCGTGCTTTCGGTCACCTCCAGCAGCAGCCGGCCCGCGGGCACGCCGTGGCGCTGCAGCGCCTGCAGCACCAGGGGCACGAAACCGGCGTTGGCGAGTTCGCCGCCCGAGACGTTGACGTGCATCACCAGGGCCGCCGCGGCCGGCCAGGCCGCCGCCCAGGCGGCGTGCTGGCGCAGGGCCTCGTCCAGCGCCCAGGCGGTGAGCGCGTGCAGGCAGCCGGTTTCTTCGGCCAGCGGGATGAACACCGCCGGGCTCACGGCCCCGCGCTGCGGGTGCTGCCAGCGCGCCAGCGCTTCGAAGCCGCACAGCGCCTGCGCACCGCCGGCACCCAGGTTGAAGATGGGCTGGTACTCCAGGCTCAGCCGGCCTTCGGCAATGGCGCGACGCAGCTCGGTTTCCAGCTGCAGCCGGTCGCCATCGCGGCCGCGCAGGCCGGGCTCGAAGACCACGAGCCGGCCCGTGCCCTGGGCCTTGGCGGCGTACATCGCGAGATCGGCGTCGCGCAGCAGCGCATCGGGATCCAAGGCGGTGGCGGTGGCGTTGCTGGCGGTGTGCGCATCGGCCACCACCAGGCCCAGGCTGGCCTGCGCCTGCAGCTCCACCCCCTGCACGCGCACCGGCGCCGACACCGCTTGCAACAGCGCCCGGCCCCGTGCGGTGGCCTCTGTGGCGGTGGTGTGTTCCAGCAGCAGCGCGAACTCGTCGCCGCCCACGCGGGCGGCCACGTCGCCTGGGCGCAGCGTGTTGCGCAGGCGCTGTGCCACGGCCTGCAGCAGCAGGTCGCCGCCGCGGTGGCCGAGGCTGTCGTTGACGGTCTTGAAGCGGTCGAGGTCGAGCATCAGCACCGCGAAGACGAAGTGCGGTTCACGCTGCCGGCGTTCGGCCGCGGCCAGCAGGCGCTCGGCGTAGGCGTGCCGGTTGTCCAGGCCGGTGAGGGTGTCGTGGTAGGCGATGTGGCGCAGCTGCTGCTCGGCGTGGCGCCGGGCGTCGATGTCGATGAGCTGGAAGATGCAGCCGGCGGCGGCCGGGCGCGCGTCGGGCCCCGGGCCCGCGCCCGGCACCGGCGCCGTGTCGTCAAACAGCGCCCCGTGCAGCTGCACCCACAGCGGCGCGCCGCCCGCGCCCACGCAGCGCAGTTCCAGCGTGAAGCCGGTGCAGCGCCGCTGCAGCAGCGCCTCAAGCTGCTGCGCGTAGCCGGCTGCATCGGCCGGCACCAGCAGGGCCTCGAAGGGCGCTTCGCGCAGCGCGCCGGCGCTGCGGCCCAGCAGCTGCTGCAGGGCCGTGTTGACCTGCAGCACACGGCCGTTGGCCGCCACGATGGCCATGCCGATGGCTGCCTCGTCGAAGGCCGAGCGGAAACGGCGCGCGTTCTGGTGCGATTCGGCCTCGGCCACCGCGACGCGCGTCTCCTGCTCGGCCTGCGCCGCGCGGTGTGCCTGCATGTGCAAACGCAGCAGCACCACCATCGCAGCCATCACCGCCACGCCGGTGGCCAGCGTGGCCAGGCCGTGCTGCAGCGCGTGCTGGCTGAGCAGTGCCGCGAACAGGGCCCAACCCAGCTGCAGCGCGGCGATCCAGCTGGCCTCGGTGAGCCAGGCGCGGCGCTGCAGAACCTGCCCGTGTTTCAAGCTCAGCAGCTGCAGCATGGTGGTGGTGGCCACGCTGCCGTGGGCCACGGCCGCCAGCGCCAGCGCGGCGATCTGCGCCGCAGGCAGGGCCAGGCCGGCGTGCTGCAAGGCCGCCAAGGCGCCGCCGTGGGCCAACCCGGCCACGCCCAGCGCCAGCGCGCTGATGGCGGGTGAGCCGAGGTGGCTGCTCAGGCGCTTGGACGTGCGGCGCGCGCCCACCCAGCCATCCACCGCGGCCGCCAGCACGGCCGCGGCCGGGCCGTACAGCGCCAGCAGCAGGTAGACCACGAGGTCGGCCACCGTCACCGAACGGTCACCTGGCGGCATGCGCACCGGCAGGCAGGCCGCGGCCGCCACCAGGGCCAGGCCCAAGGCCACCGGCAGCCGGGCCTGCGGCGCCAGGCCGGCCAGGCCGTGCACGGCCAGCCCCAGGCTGGCGCCGCCCAGCAGCACCAGCGCCAGCCACAGCCGCGCGGCCGGCGGCGCGTAGTCGGGCAGGTGGCGGCGCCGAAAGGCCGCCCAGGGCCCGCGGCCGAGCCGGCTGTTGTCGGCGGCGTCAGGCTTCATCCGGGGGCGCTCGGGAACGGGCGGCATGCGGGGCCTCCTGATCGGGCAGGCGGGATGTGCGCCCTCAGCGCGCGGTGTTCAGGGTCGCCGCCGCCGTTTGCTGCACCTCACGCAGCGTGGTGGCTTGCTCCGGCGCGGCGAGAAAGGCGTCTTCGGCGAGGGCGAAATCGGGGTCGAGCCGCAGCGCGGCCAGGAAAGCCTGGCGCGCATCGGCAAACCGGCCCTCGGCCAGCGCGTCCAGGCCGCGCGCAAAACGGGCGTAGGCCTCCCAGCTGCGGGTGTGCACGGTGTCCACCGCGGCGGGGCGGTCGCGGATGTCCAGCATGTCCAGCACCCCGTGAACGATGCGCTTTTGCAGCAGGAAAAACTCGGCCTGCAAGCCCTCGGCCTCGTTCTGGCCCAGCAGGCGCCCGCGCGGCACGTCGCTCACGGCGCTGTTGAGCCGGTAACGGCCCGAGCCCGGCCCGCCCGGCCCCGGCGCGTTGTAGACCGCCCCGGCCACCAGCGTGCCGGCACCGAGCAGGCGGCCCGGGCGGGCCGCGGTGGCCGGGTTCACCAGCTCGCTGGCCGACAGGCGCAGCTCTTGGGTGAGCAGTTCGATCTTGTCGCGCTCCAGCACCGTCAGCGCGGGCATACGGGCCAGGTCGACGGCGATCATCGCCACCACCGCGCGGTTGAAGGCCGTGGCCGAGGCATTGCTGGCGGCCGCTGCCGCTGGGGCGAGGTTGGCAAACGGCAGCACGGCGATGTGCAGGCGGTCGGTGGGCGGCAGCTCGCGCGCCGCTTCCTGCGCGGCGGCGCGCTGCACGAAGCGGCGCGCGGCCTCGCGGTCGAGCAGCGTGAGGTGGCCGCGCACCTGGCGCGCGCGCGGCAGCGTGCTGGGCGCCAGCGCCGCGTAGCGCCGCCAGGCGGCGATGGCGCCTTCCACGTCGTTGGCCAGCAGCGCGCGGGCACCTTGCAGGTGGTGCTGCTGCAGCGTTTGCGCCAGCGCCGGCGCCAGCACCGGCGGGGGCGCGTCCATCAGCCCCAGGCGTTGCAGCAGCGGCGCCAGGCCCAGCGTGCTGGCCACCTGCGCGCAGCCCAGCAGCCCGCCGCCGGCCAGCGTGGCGGCAGTGGCCACCAAGGCCTTGCCGGCGCGGCGGCGTCCGGCGTGCGGGACCGGCTTGTCTTGCATGGGTGGCGGGGCCTTCATCGACATCACCGGGTCGGCATCAGGCCGCGCCCGAAAGCAGCCGCGTCACGAGGTCGGGCGTGGTGGCGGCGCCGGTCTTGCGCATCAGGCGCGCGCGATAAACGTCCACCGTGCGCGGGCTGATGGCCAGGCGCTTGCCGATGAGCTTGCTGGTGAGGCCGTCGATCAGCAGTGCTGCGATCTCGCGCTCGCGCGCCGTGAGGTCCAGCGTCAGCACACGGCGGGCCGAGAGGTCTTCAAAGGCCCAGATGCCGGCGGCGTGCGGGTCGGCGGCCTGCAAGGCACGGCCGCTGACATGGCACCAGAAGAGCTCGCCGCTGCGGCCCGCAGCCGCGCCCAGGCGCTTCATCACGCGTTCGTCGGCATAGCGGCCCTGGGCATCGAGCTGCGCGCTGATGCGCTGGCCGGTGCGGTGGAACTCGTCGGGCGTGGGGTAGAGCATCTCGAAGCTCTGGCCGATGAGCTGCTCGCGCGTGGCGCGGAACATCGCCAGCAGCTCGGCATTGCAGTCGATCATCAGGCGTTGCCGCGAGAGCACCAGGCCGATGGGCGCCAGCTCGAAGGCGGCGCGGTAGTCCAGCGCGGCAGGAGCAGTGGCCAGGGCCGACACCGGCTTCAGAGCAGCGCGTAGGTGGTGGTGGCGTGCGCGGCCAACTCATCAGCGGCGCTGATGACCTGCATTTCGCCGAAGACCAGGCTGCGGCCCATGCGCAGCACGCGCGCCACCACGCGCACCGCGCCGCCGCCACCCGAGATGGGGCGCAGGAAGCTCGTCTGCAGCTGCACCGTGGTCATGGGCTTGAAGCCGCCGAGCTTGGTCATCACGGCCAGCACCATGGCGGTGTCGCAGGCCGCCATCATGGTCTGGCCGCAGAGCACGCCGCCTTCGTGCACGTGCTTGGGCGTCACGGGCAGGGCCAGCGTCACCTCGCCGGCGCGGGCTTCGATGACGCGCAGATCGAGTTCACGCACCCAGGGCGCAAACACGTGGCTCAAAGCGCTGGTGAGCATCTCCACGTCGGCGAAGGACGCGTGCGGATCGTGGTTTGCGGGGCTGGCCATGGTGCGCTGAACTCCTTGCTGCTCCTTGCAGACCGGGGCCCCGCCCTGGTGGGAAGGCCTTAGGCGATTGTACGTAGCGGCCCCTGCCGCGCCCCCGGTGTACGCTCGGTGGCGGTGCCCCGTGAGGCCCCCTGCAACCAAGGAAACGAGCGCATGAACAAGATCTACCCCAGCGCCGCCGCGGCCCTGGACGGCATCGTGCACGACGGCATGCTGATCGCCGTGGGCGGCTTCGGCCTGTGCGGCATCCCCGAGACGCTGACCGACGCGCTGTGCGCCACGGGCGTCAAGGACATCACCGCCATCAGCAACAACGCGGGCACCGACGGCCACGGCCTGGGCAAGCTGCTCACCACGCGGCAGATCAAGAAAATGATCAGCAGCTACGTTGGCGAGAACAAGGAGTTCGAGCGCCAGTACCTGGCAGGAGAGCTGGAGCTAGAGTTCACGCCCCAGGGCACGCTGGCCGAGAAGCTGCGCGCCGGTGGCGCCGG
This sequence comes from uncultured beta proteobacterium, assembly GCA_963788035.1. Taxonomy (GTDB): domain Bacteria; phylum Pseudomonadota; class Gammaproteobacteria; order Burkholderiales; family Burkholderiaceae_C; genus Rubrivivax. Next base: position 750,123 of record CAWBFC010000006.1, on the reverse strand, counting down.
CATCCCGGCCTTCTACACCCGCACCGGCGTCGGCACGCTGGTGGCCGAAGGCAAGGAGGCGCGCGAGTTCGACGGCCAGACCTACATCCTGGAGCGCTCGCTCGTGCCCGACGTGAGCTTCGTGCACGCCTGGAAGGCCGACCACGCCGGCAACCTCGTCTTCCGCCTGACGGCCCGCAACTTCAACCCCGCCGCGGCCATGGCCGGCAAGATCACCGTGGTGGAAGTGGAAGAGCTCGTGCCCACCGGCAGCCTGAAGCCCGACGAGATCCACCTGCCGGGCATCTACGTGCACCGCATCGTGCACGTGCCCGACGGCCCGAAGTACATCGAGAAGCGCACCATCACCGAGAAGGCAGGAGTCTGACCATGCCCTGGACCCACGACCAAATGGCCGCCCGCGCGGCGCATGAGCTGGAAGACGGCTTCTACGTCAACCTCGGCATCGGCCTGCCCACGCTGGTGGCCAACTTCGTGAACCCGGCCATCGAGGTGTGGCTGCAGAGCGAAAACGGCATGCTCGGCATCGGCCCCTTCCCGACCGAAGACGAGGTCGACCCCGACCTCATCAACGCCGGCAAGCAGACCGTCACCACCATCCCCGGCAGCAGCATCTTCGGCAGCCACGACAGCTTCGCGATGATCCGCGGCGGCAAGATCAACCTCAGCATCCTGGGCGCCATGCAGGTCAGCGAGAAGGGCGATCTGGCGAACTGGATGATCCCCGGCAAGATGGTCAAGGGCATGGGCGGCGCCATGGACCTGGTGGCCGGCGTGAAGCGCGTGATCGTGCTGATGGAGCACGTGGCGCGCAAGAAGGATGGTTCGGGCTTCGAGCTGAAGATCCTGCCGCAGTGCACGCTGCCGCTGACGGGCGTGGGCGTGGTCAACCGCATCATCACCGACCTGGCGGTGATGGACGTGACGCCGCAGGGCTTGAAGCTCGTGGAGCTGGCCCCGGGCGTGACACGCGAAGAGTTGCAGGCCAAGACCGGCGTGCCGCTGCAGTGAGGCAGCGCCCGGCGCAGGCAGCGCTGGCGGCGCTGCTGCTGGCGTTGGCGGGCTGCGCGCAGCCGCCTGCCGCGCCGGTTACGCCTGTTGCGCCAACTGCGCAGGCATCTGCCGTGGTGGCGGCCGCACCGGCCGCCACCGCCTCAGAACCTTTGCCCGCCGCCCAGCCCGAGCGCCCCTCGGGCTGGGTCGACAAACCCGGCTGGACCGCGCAGCGCCAGATGGTGGCCGCGGCCAACCCGCTGGCCACCGAGGCCGGCCACGTAATCCTGCGCGCCGGCGGCTCGGCGCTCGACGCCGCCGTGGCCGTGCAGATGGTGCTGACGCTGGTGGAGCCGCAGAGCAGCGGCATCGGCGGCGGGGCCTTGCTGATGCACTTCGACGGCCGCCGCACCGAAGCCTGGGACGGCCGCGAAACCGCGCCGGCTGGCGCCACCGAGCGGATGTTCCTCGGCCCCGACGGCCAGCCCCTGCCCTATGCCAGCGCCGTGTTCGGCGGCCGCGCCGTGGCCGTGCCCGGCGTGGTGAAGATGCTGGAGGCCGCGCACCGCCGGCACGGCACGCTGCCCTGGGCGCGCTTGCTGGAACCGGCCATCCGCCTGGCCGAAGGGGGTTTCGCCATCAGCCCGCGCCTGCACACGCTGCTGCAGGCCGACCGCCTGCTGCGCCGCGACCCCATCGCCCGCGCCCACTACTACGGTGCTGATGGCAACGCGCTGCCGGTGGGCCAAGTGCTGCGCAACCCAGCGTTGGGCCAGGTGCTGCGCGCCATCGCCGCACAGGGCAGCGCGGGCCTGCACACCGGGCCGGTGGCGGCCGATGTGCTGGCGCGCATCAAGGGCCACAGCGTGCCCGGCACGATGAGCGCGCAAGACCTGGCCGGCTACACGCCGCTGCAGCGCGAGCCGCTGTGCACGCTGTGGCGCGAGCTCTACCGTGTCTGCGGCTTCCCGCCGCCCTCATCGGGCCACCTGACCATGCTGCAGGTGCTGGGCATGATGGAAGCCAGCCCGCCCGCGCGCCTGCAAGGCCCGCCGGGCCAGGCCGTGCCCGATGTGGACTGGCTGCACCGCTACATCGAGGCCACGCGCCTGGCCTATGCCGACCGCGCGCTGTACGTCGCCGACCCCGCCTACACCGCTGCGCCGGGCGGCGACTGGGCCACGCTGCTGAGCCCGGCCTACATCGCGCAGCGCGCGGCGCTCATCGGCCCGAAGCGCGCGCCGCTGGTGGAGGCTGGGCGCCCCGCCGGCGTGGCGCCGGTCGCGCAGGGCGCGATGGCCGAGCAGCCTTCGCACGGCACCAGCCACATCAGCGTGGTCGATGCGCAAGGCCGCGCAGTGGCGCTGACCGGCAGCGTCGAATCGGCCTTCGGCGCGCGCGTGATGAGCGACGGCGGCAGCGGGCTGGCTGGCGGCTTCCTGCTCAACAACCACATGACCGACTTCGCGCTGCTGCCCACCGACGCGCAGGGCCGCCCGGTGGCCAACCGCATTGAGCCTGGCAAGCGCCCGCGCTCCAGCATGAGCCCGACGCTGGTCTTCGATGCCAAGAGCGGCCAGCTGCTGATGACCGTGGGCTCGCCCGGTGGCAGCTTCATCATCCATTTCACCGGCCGCACGCTGCTGGGCACGCTGGCCTGGGGCCTGGACGCGCAGCGTGCCATCGACCTGCCGCACTTCGGCAGCACGGGCGGGCCGGTGCTCTTGGAGAAGGGGCGTTTTCCCGCGGCCACGGTGCAGGCTTTGCGCGCGCGCGGCCACACGGTCAACGAGATCGAGCTCACCAGCGGCCTGCAGGCTGTGCAGCGCCGCCCGGGTGGCGGCTGGTTCGGTGCCGCGGACCCGCGGCGCGAGGGCATCGTGCTGGGGGATTGAGCAGCGTCTCAGCTGCTCCGCGCGCTTCAGCGTTGTTTCAGTGCCAGCGCCGCTTCGCGCACCAGCTCGGGCCCGCGGTAGATCAGCCCGGTGTAGATCTGCACGAGGTCGGCGCCCGCCTGCAACTTGCTGCGTGCATCGGCCCCGCTCATCACACCGCCCACGCCGATGATCGGGTAGCCCGCCCCCAGCGCCGCGCGCAGCTGCGCGATGACGCGGTTGCTCGCGGCCAGCACGGGCGCGCCGCTCAGGCCGCCGGCTTCCTCCGCATGCGGCAGGCCCTGCACGGCCTCGCGCGCAAGCGTGGTGTTGGTGGCGATCACGCCGTCGATGCCGTTTTTCTGCAGCGTGGCGGCGATCACGCCGACCTGCGCTTCATCGAGATCGGGCGCGATCTTCACGAACATCGGCACGCGCCGTCCGTGTTTCTGCGCGAGCTGTTCGCGCCGCGCCTGCAGCGCCGAGAGCAGCGCGTCCAGCGCCTCGTCGCTTTGCAGCGCGCGCAGGTTCTTGGTGTTGGGGCTGCTGATGTTGACCGTCACGTAGTCGGCGTGGGCGTAGACACCGTCCAGGCCGAGCAGGTAATCGTCCACCGCGCGTTCGATGGGCGTGGCGGCGTTCTTGCCGATGTTCAGGCCCAGCAGGCCCCCGGCGGCGCGGAAGCTGCGCGCGCGCTGCACGTTGGCGATGAAGCTCTGCAGCCCTTCGTTGTTGAAGCCCAGGCGGTTGATCAGCGCGTCGCGCGCCGGCAGGCGGAACATGCGCGGCTTGGGGTTGCCCGATTGGCCCAGCGGCGTGACCGTGCCAACCTCGATGAAGCCGAAGCCCATCGCGCCCAGGCCGTCGATGCAGCGGCCGTTTTTGTCCAGCCCGGCGGCCAGGCCCACGCGGTTGGGGAAACGCAGGCCGGCCACGGTGACGGGGTCGTCCACGCGCGCCTGCTGCCACAGGCACATCGCTGGCGTGTTCTGCAGCTTGGCGATGCTGCCCAGGGTGAGATCGTGCGCGGCCTCTGGGTCCAGGCCGAAGAGGAAGGGGCGGGTGAGGGCGTAGGGCAGCAGCGACATGGGGGCGGATTCTCTCAGGCCCCCCGCGATAATCCGGCGCCATGACACAAGACGAACTCAAGGCCCTGGTCGGGCAGGCGGCGCTGGCGCATGTGGTGCCCGGCGAACTGGTGGGCGTGGGCACGGGCAGCACCGTCAACCACTTCATCGACGCGCTGGCCGGCATGAAAGAGCGTATCGCCGGTGCCGTGAGCAGCAGCGATGCCAGCACCGCACGCCTGCTGGCCCACGGCATCCGCGTGCTGGCGGCCACCGAGGTGCAGCAACTGCCCGTCTACATCGACGGCGCTGACGAGATCGACGGCCGCGGTCACATGCTCAAAGGCGGCGGCGCCGCGCTCACGCGCGAGAAGATCGTTGCCGACCTGGCCGAGCGTTTTGTCTGCATCGCCGACGCCAGCAAGCAGGTGGCGGTGCTCGGCGGCTTTCCGCTGCCGGTGGAAGTGATCGAGATGGCCGCGCCGCGCCTGGTGCGGCGTTTTGCCGCGATCGGCGGCACGGCCACGCTGCGCCTGAAGGCCGACGGCCAGCCGCTGCTCACGGACAACGGCCACCCGCTGCTGGACGTGCGCGGCCTGCAGATCACCGACCCGCTGGCCATGGAGGCCGAGATCAGCCAGTGGCCCGGTGTCGTGACTTGCGGCATCTTTGCGCGCCACCGCGCCAGCCTGTGCCTGCTGGGCACGCCGGCCGGCGTGCAGACGCTGGTGTTCTAATCGAGCCTCTTTTTTCCCCACCCAAGGACCCGCTTTGGCCAAACCCAACTACTCCTTCGAAAAGCGTCAGCGCGAGCTGGCCAAGAAGAAAAAGAAAGAAGAGAAGGACAAGGAAAAGGCCGCCCGCAAGGCTGCGGGCCTGCCGCCGGTGGCCGATGAGCCCGAGGCTGACGACGAGGCCGAAGGCGGCGAAGCCGCAGGCCCCGGCCCGGCCACGTCGGCCTAAGCCGAGGGTTTTGCGCCCCCGTGGCGGGCGCTGCGCACCAGCCACCGCCCCGGGTCCAGCGCATCTGCCAGATCCTGCTCCAGCGGCCACGGCGTGCCGCTGGCCTGTGCGGCCAGCAGTTGCGCCAGCAGCGGCGCCAGCGTGAGGCCGCGCGCCCCCAGCGCCGTCAAGACGAACAGCCCCGCTTCCCGCGGCAGCAAGCGTGCCTGGTCCAGGCGCTGGCCAGGCGGCAGCTGCAGGGCTGGCAGCGCACCGCAGATGGGCAGGCGGTCGTCGGTGTGCAGGCGCCAGCCCGTGCGGCCCGTCAGGCCGTGCATCCCGCTGCAGCCGTTCGAACCCTTCCGATCTCCCCGCGCTTCACTGGCCTCTGACATGCCGTCGGCGGCTGCCGGCTGCAGGCCGGTCAGGCGCTGCAAGCGCTGCAGGTTGTGATGGTGGTCTTCCTCGCGCAGCGCGGCATCGCCCGGTTCTCCAGCTTCGCGCGTGGCGCCACACAACACCGCCCCCGGCAGCGGGATGGCGTAACCGTCGCCCGCCACCGGCAGGCCCAGCGTGTGTGCCGCGCTGAACTGCGTGACCTGTCCGCGGGTGTGGCGCAGCGGCCAGGGGCTGTGCCCCAGGGGCGCCAGCAGCGTCTGCGCCTGCGCGGCGTTGGCCAGCACCACGGCATCGGCCTCGGCCAGCAGGCCGCCGTTGGCATCCAGCAACTGCCAGCGCACAGCGCGGCCCTGGGCTTCGGTTGCCGCGGCGGCCGAAGGCGCCCGCTGCAGGCGGTGCACCACGGCCGCGGTGCGCAGTTGCACCCCGGGCGCGGCCAAGGCCCAGCGCACCCAGGCCGCGGGCGCCACCCAGCCACCGCCCGGGTAGAACCAGGCCGGCACCGGCAGCGGCAGGCCGGCTGCGGCACTGGCCTCGGCGGCCGACAGCACTTGCACATAGCCTGGCGGCAGGCCGGTGCCTTGCAGCAGCGCCTGCAGCGCAGGCAGACCGCCGGCGCGGCTGTCCAGGCGCAGCAGGCCCTCGGCCGCACCGGGCACGCCCTGGGCGATGGCGGCGGCGTGGCTGGCGCGGGCTTGCAGCGCGGCGGCGCGGAAGAGGCGGGCGTAAGGCCCGTCGTCGGCGTTGACCGTGCCGTGGAACAAGCCTGCCGGGTTGCCCGAGGTCTCTGAGGCCGGCGCGGCGTGGCGCTCCAGCACCGTCACCTGCCAGCCGGCCTGGGCCAAAGCCTGGGCCGCGGCGGCACCGGCCAGGCCCGCGCCCACCACCACGGCCTGCCGGCCCTGGACTTCAGCGCTGGGGGCCCGGTGCGGCCGGTGTCTTGGGGCGAACTCGGCGGCCGTGAAGGCCGCAGCACCCCCGGCCAGCGGCACGGTGCGCGGCACGAAGCCGGCCGTGAGCAGCGGCGGGTGCAAGGCGGCCCCGTGCTGCGCGCAGGCCAGCGTGGCGCCGGACGCGGCGTGCGCGGCCACGGCTTTCAGCAAATGAGTCGCCGCGAGATCCGGCGTCAGGCCGCCGAGAAACACGGCATCGGCCTGCAGGCGCAGCTTGGGCAACAGCAGGCCGACCGCGCCCAGGCCCAGCAGCCACTGCACGCGCCCGCCCTCGAACACATGCCGGTGCACATGGCTCGCGGGCACCGGCCAGGCGGCCTGCAACAAGGCTGCCAGATCGGGCCAGGGGCTGTGGGCGTGTGCCTGCGCCAGGGCGGCGGCCGGCAGGGGGTGCTCTTCGATGCCGACAAAGATCAGCGTCTCGCAGCGCTGCGGGTCGTCGCGCCAGGCCTGCCAGGTGGCCAGGAAGTGGTGGCCCGCGCCGAAAGCCGTGTCCAGCACCATAAAGCGCGCACGGCCGGCCCAGCGCGCCGGCAATTGGTTGCCGGGCAGGTAGACCTGCTGCGCGCGCTGCAGCCCGGCCGCGCTGTGCACGGGGCCGGCTTTCAGGCCGGGCCGGCGGGTTGGGCGCGTTCGGCCAGCCAGGCCAGCAGCGGCTCGCGAACGCCAGCCAGGCTGCGGTAGGCCAGCACCGGCGGGCTCATGCTGGCCACGGCCGCATGCAGAGCCTGCGCCTGCGCCGGGGCGTGCAGGGCCTGCGCCAGCGGCCGCACTTCCACGTGGATGGTGAACACCGCCTGCTGCTGCGCCGGCAGCGGGATGAAGGTCTGCCGCTCGCTGCGGAACCAGGCCTGCGGTACGGCCGTGTGCTGCCAGCGCTGCGGGTCCACGCGCGTCGGGTGGGCGTGCAGGCGCGGGTGGTCGCTGACGTTCCAGACGAAACGCTCGTAGCGCTCGGGCCCGGTGATCACCTTCAGCAGGCCTTCGGTGGCCTTCAGCAGCACGGTGTTGTCGGCCACGGGCGCGTGCACCTCGCTGAAGTGGCGGCCGAGTTTTTCTTCCGGCGCCCAGTGGCTGGGCAGCGTCACCGCCAGCCAGGGGATGGTGCCGCTGCGGCCGTCGACGATGGCGAAATCTTCGGCAAATGCCAGGCAGGCCAGGCCGGCCTGCCGCCACGCGGCAGGCAGCCCTTGCAGACAGCGGGCCACTTCGTCACCCAGGCCGAAGCGGCCCGTCTGGCGCTGCAACACCTCGCCCTGCGGGCCCACGGCGGTGGCCAGCCACAAGGCCTCGGCGGTGCTGCCGTCCCAAGCCCAGGCGCCGGGGTGTTCAAGCGCCGCGTGCTCGAAGAGCGCGTGCAAGGCCGGGGCGGCGTCGAAACCTTCCACCACGCCCAGCGCCTCGGCCCAGAAAGCCGTCAGCACCGCCAGCTTTTCGCGCTGGTGGCGCGAGCCCGGCGGCAGCGGCGTTAGTTGCGCCGCACCGGCGGCCAGCTTGCGCAAACCAGGCTGCATGCGGAAGGGGGCGGTGATGCCGGCCTCGAAGTCAAAACCGGTGGCCGAGCGGGGCGTGGCTGTCGTTCGGTCGCTCATGGTTCGCGGATGATGGCGCAATGAAAAAGGCACCCCGCAGGGTGCCCGGTGTTGCCACGGTGCCGGCAGGGCGGCACGCGCAGGCGGTGGCGTGCTTCAGACGCGCTTCTTGTACTCGTGCGTGCGGGTGTCGATTTCGATCTTGTCGCCGTTTTCCACGAAGATGGGCACGCTGATGACAAAACCGGTACCGACGATCTTGGCCGGCTTCAGCACCTTGCCGGAGGTGTCGCCCTTGACCGCGGGGTCGGTCTCGATCTCGCGCACCACGGTGGTGGGCAGTTCCACGCTGATGGCCTTGCCGTCGTAGAACACCACTTCGACCGACATGTTGTCGTCGAGGTAGCTGATGGCGTCGCCCATGTTCTCGGCTTCCACCTCGAACTGGTTGTATTCGGAGTCCATGAAGACGTACATCGGATCGGCAAAGTAGGTGTAGGTGCACTCCTTCTTGTCCAGCACGATCTGGTCCATCTTGTCGTCGGCCTTGAAGACGACTTCGGCGCCCGAACCGTTGAGCAGGTTCTTCATCTTCATGCGCACGGTGGCGGCGTTGCGGCCACCGCGGCTGTATTCGGTCTTGAGCACGACCATGGGGTCCTTGCCCTGCATGATGACGTTGCCGGCCCGGATTTCTTGAGCGATTTTCATAGCGGTTTCCGTGAGTTGTGGGCCGCTGCATCCTGGCGAGACTGAGGGGTTCTCAGTGCCTTGGAGTGGGCCTGCTTGCGTTGCGCAAAGCCCCTGATTCTAGCAGGCGGGCCGAGCTTCAGGCGCTACCCGGGCGCTGCGCTTGCACGAAGGCGAGCAGTTGCGTGGCCAGGTCGGGCTGCGCCGCCAGTGTTGCCGAGGCCGCCTGCGCGGCGCCGGCCCAAGCCCCGGCCAGCGGCGGCAGGCCGGGCCACGGCGCTTGCAGTCCATTCCAGGCGCGCCACAGCGCAGCCACAGCGGGCGGCAGCTGCAGGCGCTGCGCCAGCGCCTGCAGCTTGGCGGCGTGCGCGCCGTCGTCTTGCGGGTAGGCCTGCCAGACGAAGGGCGTGCCGGCCCAGAGGGCGCGCACCAGCGAATCTTCACCGCGCACGAAGTTCAGGTCGGCGGCCCAGAGCAGTTCATCGAAACCCGGCTGCGTGAGCCAGGGCAGGGCGAGCAGCTGTACACCGGCGGGTGTATGCGGCCACAGGGCGGCCACCTGGCGTTGCGCCGGGCCGGGCGTGAGCAGCAGGCGTGTGGGCGCGGCGCCGGGCTGTGCCAGTTCGTCCAGCAGGGCCGGCAGGGCGGGGTTGTCGTAGCAGAAGAGCGCGATCACCTGCTCGCCGGGGCGCAGCGGCGGCTGGCCCTGGGCCTGCAGCCAGGCATGGCGGTCGAAGGCGCTGCGCGCTGCGGCCAGGCCGGGCTCACGCAGCAGGCCGCCCGTGGCGGCAGTGAAGCCGGGGTAGAAGAACCACTTCGTGAGGCCCGCGCCTGGCCCGCTGAACTGCGGCGAGGCCAGGCGGTGCGAACGCTCGACATAGGCCTCGGCGCTGAGGTACTCCAGGTTCAGCCACAGCGGCGGCGGTGTGCGCCTGGCCATGGCCGCGACGCTTGCGGGCGGTGGATCGCACCCAAAGGCCTCCACCACGACATCGCCGGGGGCCTCCGGGCCCGGCCAGGGCAGCACTTCGACCCTAGGCGCGCTTTGTGCACGATCGGGCGCCATGAAAGCCAGCGGCGCGGCGTCGTCGATGACCAGGCGCACACGCTGCCCGCGCTGTGCCAGGTTCACCGCCAGGCGCCAGCAGACGCCCGCGTCGCCGAGGTTGTCGATGACGCGGCAGTACACATCCCACACCAAGGCTGCCATCGGGGCATTATCGAAGCGCGGTTCGAAGACGACACAATCGCGGCCGATGACTGAGAGCGCAGAGACCCCGGCCCCGCCGCCGCCTTCGAACCGCGAACGCCTGCTGGCCGAAGTGGCCGCGCTGCCCGGCCTGCCGGGCGTCTACCGCTGGTTCGATGCCGCCGATGGCCTGCTCTACGTGGGCAAGGCGCGCAACCTCAAGAAGCGCGTCAGCAGCTACCTGCACAAAGACCACGACGGCACGCGCATCGGCCACATGGTCAGCCGCATCGCGCGGCTGGAAACCACCGTGGTGCGCAGCGAGGCCGAGGCCCTGCTGCTCGAAAACAACCTCATCAAGACACTCGACCCGAAGTTCAACATCCTCTTCCGGGACGACAAGAGCTACCCCTATCTGAAGCTCGTGTCGCATGCCTTCCCTCGCATGGCCTATTTTCGCGGCGCGGTGGACAAGAAGCACCGCTACTTCGGCCCTTACCCCAACGCCTGGGCCGTGAAGCAGACCATCCAGCTGATGCAGAAGGTCTTCCGCCTGCGCACCTGCGAAGACACGGTCTACAACCACCGCAGCCGGCCCTGCCTGCTCTACCAGATCCAGCGCTGCACGGCGCCCTGCGTTGGCTTCGTCACACCCGAGGACTATGCGCGCGACGTGCGTGATGCCGAGCGCTTCTTGCTGGGCGACACGCAGGAGGTCATCGACGACCTGCAGGCCAAGATGATGGCCCACGCCGAAGGCCTGGAGTTCGAGAAGGCCGCCGCGCTGCGCGACCGTATCGGCTCGCTATCAAAGGTGCTGCACCAGCAGAGCATGGACGCCAGCAGCCTCTCGGCCTCGGACAAGGACGTCGACATCCTGGCAGTGAAGGTGGGTGGCGGCCGCGCCTGCGTGAACCTGGCGATGGTGCGCGGCAGCCGCCACCTCGGCGACCGGGCCTACTTCCCGCAGCACGTGGACGACGGCGCCGCGCTCAGCGCCGACGAAGCCGAAGCGCGTTTCGAAGACGAACTCGCCGGCCCCGAGAACGCCCGCGCGATGCTCACCGCGCCCGAGTGCGCGGTGCTGGAAGCCTTCATCGCCCAGCACTACATCGGCCAGCCGGTGCCGCCAGTGCTGGTCACCAGCCACCCCGTGGACCCGGCTTTGATCGAAGCCTTGTCGGAGACCGCGGGCGTCAAGCTGCGCTGCACGCACCAGCCGCGCGAGCAGCGCCGCATCTGGCTGGAGATGGCGGCCAAGGGCGCCGAGCTGTCGCTGGCGCGGCTGCTGGCCGAAGAGGGCTCGGCGCAGCAGCGCACGCGTGCGCTGATCGAAGCGCTGGACCTCGATATCGAAGACCCGGCCGCACTGCGTGTGGAGTGTTTCGACATCAGCCACACCGCGGGTGAAGCCACGCAGGCCAGCTGCGTGGTCTACGAAAGCCACGCGATGCAGAGCGCGCAGTACCGCCGTTTCAACATCGAAGGCGTGACCGGCGGCGACGACTACGCTGCCATGCGCCAGGTGCTGACCCGCCGCTACGCACGCCTGGCCGAAGCCGTGGCCGCGGGCAAGGCCGAAGCCGCGCCGGCCGAGGGCGCCGCAGAGCCCGCTGTTGAAACGCCTGCCGAACCCCACGCCGAAGCCGCGGCGCCTGCCAAGCCGGCGCGCGCCCCCCGCGGTGCCGCGCGCCTGCCCGACCTGGTGCTGGTGGACGGCGGCCGCGGCCAGGTCAGCATGGCGCGCGAGGTTTTCCAGGAACTGGGGCTGGACCTGGGCCTGATCGTCGGCGTCGAGAAGGGCGAGGGCCGCAAGGTCGGCCTCGAAGAACTGGTGTTCGCCGACGGCCGCGAGAAGGTCTACCTCGGTCACGATTCCGCCGCGCTGATGCTGGTGGCGCAGATCCGCGACGAGGCCCACCGCTTCGCCATCACCGGCATGCGCGCCAAGCGCGCCAGCGTGCGCACGGGTGGCAGCAAGCTCGAAGACATCGCCGGCGTGGGCCCGCGCAAACGCGCGCGGCTGCTGCAGCGTTTTGGCGGCGCTGCGCGGCGTGGCCTCGGCGGGGGTGGAAGACCTCGCCAGCGTGGAAGGCATATCGAGAGAATTGGCAGAGGAGATCTACCGTGCACTGCATTGAAACGCTTAGGATGAAACCGGCCCCTGCGCACCAAGGCCTGGGACGAGCCCGGCTGCTGGCGCTGTGCGCTGCGGGCTTGGTGGGCTGTGCCCAGGCCCCCAAACCGGCCAGCGCGCCGGCGGCGCCACCGGCCCCCGGGCCAGTTTCGGCGCCGCCGGCTGCCGCGCCCGCCAGCATTGCCAGCCCCACGCGGCCTGGGGCGCAGGGCGTGCCGGGCCTCGCCGCCCCCAAGCCCGGCACGGCAGCGGCACGGGGCCCCATCCCGCGCAACCCGCGCTACGTGAAGCTGCCCGACCCTGCCGCGCCGCGTTCGCAGGCGGCGCTGCAGTCGCAATTCGCGCAGCGCCTCATGCAGGCCCACCCCGACAGCACCTACACCGGCCGCCCCCCTGAGCGCCTGTATGCCATCCCGGTGCTGGAGGTCGACCTCAACGGCGACGGCAGCGTGCGCGCCATCAAGGTGCTGCGCCGCCCCAGCACGGGCGACGAGGCCACGCGCCTGGCCATGGACGCCGTGCGCCGCGCCGCGCCTTTCGGTGATGTCTCTCGCCTGCCCAAACCCTGGCGGCTTGTGGAGACCTTTCTCTTCGACGACGACCTGCGTTTCAAGCCCCGCACGCTGGACGTCGACTGACGCGACCGCAGCGCGGCGCACTGTCATCCCGGGGCCGCGCCGCCTTGGGCACAATCGGCCGATGTTCTTCACCATCCCCACGCTGCTCACCTGGGCCCGCATCGCCGCCATACCGCTGATCATCGGCGTGTACTACCTGGGCTGGGACGTGAAGACGCAGAACCTCGTGGCCACCACGATGTTCGTCGTGTTCGCACTGACCGACTGGCTCGACGGCTACCTCGCGCGCAAGCTCAACCAGGCTTCGGCCTTCGGCGCTTTCCTCGACCCGGTGGCCGACAAGTTCCTCGTTTGCGCTTGTCTGCTCGTGCTGTTGGAGCACGACCGTGTCGACGCCATCGTGGCGCTGGTCATCATCGGCCGCGAGATCGCCATCTCGGCGCTGCGCGAATGGATGGCGCAGATCGGCGCCTCGCGCAGCGTGGCCGTGCACATGCTGGGCAAACTCAAGACCACCTCGCAGATGGTGGCCATCCCCTTCCTGCTCTACGACGACACCGTGTTCGGCGTGGTCGACACGCGCCTGTGGGGCACGGTGCTGGTGTGGGTGTCGGCGGTGCTCACCATCTGGTCGATGGCGTACTACCTGCGCAAGGCCCTGCCCGAGATCCGCGCCAAGGCGCCTTGAGCGGCATGGCCGCCCCGTCCCCGGCCGCGCTGCAACGCGCGGTGCCGCTGATCTTCGTGCTGATCTGGAGCACCGGCTTCGTGGTGGCGCGCTACGGCATGCCGCATGGCGGGCCGATGGACTTCCTGGCGCTGCGCTTCCTGTTTTCGGCGCTGCTCTTCCTGGCCTGGGTTCGCTTCTCGGGCGCGGCCTGGCCGCAAGGCCGCGCGCAATGGGGCCACCTGGCCGTGACGGGCGTGCTGATGCACGCCGGCTACCTGGGCGGCGTGTGGGCGGCCGTGAAGCTGGGGCTGGGCGCGGGGCTGGTGTCGTTGATCGTCGGGCTGCAGCCGGTGCTCACGGCGCTGTGGCTCAGCGCCGTGGCCGGCCGCGGCGCCGGCGCCGCGCCGCGTGTGCGGCCGCTGCAGTGGCTGGGCCTGGCGCTCGGCCTGGCCGGCCTGCTGCTGGTGGTGTGGCACAAGCTGCACCTCGGGCAGGCGCAGCCGCACAACCTCGCGTTGGCGGTGCTGGCGCTGGCGGCCATCACCGCCGGCACGCTGTACCAGAAGCGTTGGGTCGCGCCTTGCGACGTACGCAGCGCCAGTGCGGTGCAGTTGCTGGCGGCGCTGGCGGTCACGGCACCGCTGGCGTTGATGGAAAGCTACGCCTTCGATTGGCACCCCGAACTCATCGGCGCCCTCGCGTGGTCGGTGCTGGTGCTCACGCTGGGGGGCAGTTCGCTGCTGTACCTGCTGATCCAGCGCGGTGCAGCCACGGCCGTCACCAGCCTGATGTACCTGGTGCCGCCATGCACGGCGGTGCTGGCGTGGTGGCTCTTCGATGAACTGCTCACGCCCTTGAGCCTGGCGGGGCTGGCCTGCACCGCGGTGGGCGTGGCCCTGGTGGTGCGCGACCCCGCACCTGCGCGGGCCTAGAATCCGGCGCCTCGCTTGACACCTCGGAATCGGGCGGGATGTAATGAATCGAGCCGAATAGAGCCTTGGGCGCCGCGTGAAACGGGGCCCGCTGCCAGCGTAGCCACCGAATTCCGAAGACACCTGAAGAGGGGAACCGCGACGTGAACAAGAGTGAACTGATCGAGCACATCGCCAAGCAGGCCGACATCTCCAAGGCCGCGGCGGGCCGCTCGCTCGAGGCCTTGATCGGCGCCGTGAAGACCACGCTCAAGAAGGGCGGCAGCGTCACCATCACCGGCTTCGGCACTTTCACCGCGCCCAAGCGCGCAGCGCGCACCGGCCGCAACCCGCGCACCGGCGACGCCATCAAGATCAAGTCGGCCAAGGTGCCGAAGTTCCGCCCCGGCAAGGCCCTCAAAGACGGCCTCAACGGCGTCAAGTAAGCCCCCCGCACCGGGTGCTTAGCTCAGCCGGTAGAGCGGCGCCCTTACAAGGCGTAGGTCGGCGGTTCGAACCCGTCAGCACCCACCACCCCCTCCGCTAGAATTCGCCGCCCCGCGTGTTGCGCGGCGGCGTTTTGTTCATGGGCGGCGCGCTTGCCGCCACCGCTGCCCGGCACGTCACCAGGATCTCTTTCGATGTTCGATTTCATCCGCGACCACACCCGTCTGGTGCTGGGTTTCCTGCTGCTGCTGATCATTCCCTCCTTCATCTTTTTCGGCGTCGAGGGCTACGCGCGTTTCAACGATGCCGCCAGCCAGGCCGTGGCCAAGGTGGACGGGCAGAAAATCTCGCGCGCCGAATGGGACGACGCGCACCGCCGCTTCATGGACAACCAGCGCCGCCAGTCGTCGGCGCCCGACCCCGCGACCCTGGACACGCCGGCCGCGCGCCGCGACACGCTGGAGAACCTGGTGCGTGAACGTGTGCTGCTGACCGCGGCCACGAAGATGCACCTGTTTCCCAGCGACGCGCGCATGGCTCGCTTGTTCGACAGCGACCCGCAGTACGCTGGCTTGCGCGGCCCCGACGGCAAGATCAGCCGCGAACTGCTGCTGGCCCAGGGCCTGACGCCGGCGCTCTTCGACCAGCGCCTGCGCCAGGATCTGGCGGTGCGCCAGGTCGTCACGGGCGTGCTCGCCACGGCACCGTCCAGCGCCGTGCCGGCCAATGCCGCGCTCGATGCCTTCATGCAACGCCGCGCCGTGCAGCTGCAGCGTTTCGACCCCGCCGCCTACCGCGACAAGGTGCAAGCGAGCGATGCCGATATCGAGGCCTACTTCAAGGCCAACAGCGCGCAGTTCAAGGCGCCGGAGCAAGCCCGCATCGAGTACGTGATGCTCGATCTGGCGCAGCTCAGCCAGGGCGTGACCATCACCGACGAAGAGCTGCGCAAGGCCTACAACGACAGCATCGCGAAGTTCTCCACACCGGAAGAGCGCCGCGCCAGCCACATCCTGGTGAAGGCCGAGAGCGGCGCCAAGGCCGACGAGCGCGCGCAAGCCAAGGCCAAGGCCGAAGGGCTGCTGGCCGAGGCGCGCAAGAACCCGGCGGCTTTTGCCGAACTGGCACGCAAGAACTCCGACGATTCGGTTTCGGCCGCACAGGGCGGCGACCTCGACTTCTTCGGCCGCGGCCAGATGGTCAAGCCTTTCGAAGATGCGGCCTTCACGCTCAAGCAGGGTGAGATCAGCGGCATCGTGGAGAGCGACTTCGGTTTCCACATCATCACCGTCACGGGCGTGCGTGGTGGGCAGGTGCGGCCTTTCGAGGCGGTGCGCGCCGAAGTTGAGGCCGAACTGCGCAAGACGCTGGCGCAGAAGCGTTGGGCCGAGGCGGCCGAGACCTTCACCAACACGGTCTACGAACAAAGCGACAGCCTCAAGCCCGTGGTCGACAAGCTCAAGCTCACGCCGCAGACCGCCACCGTGCAGCGCAAGCCGACCGCCGGCGCCACAGGCCCGCTGGCTTCGGCCAAGCTGCTGGACGCGGTGTTCGGCGTGGAAACCCTGCGCAACAAGCGCAACACCGACGCCGTGGAAGTTGCCGGCAACCAGCTCGTTTCGGCGCGGGTGCTCGAGCACATTCCCGAACGTGTGCAGGCCCTGGCCGAAGTGAAGGACCGGGTGCGCACCCGCCTGATCGACGAGCGCAGCGCCGCGCTCGCGCGCCAGGAAGGCGAAGCCCGCGTGGCCGCACTCAAGGCCGGCAACAGCACCGAGCCGCTGCCCATGGTGTTGACGGTGTCGCGCGCCCAGGCCCAGGGCATGCCGCGCCCGCTGATGGACGCGGCGCTGCGCGCCGATGCCGACAAGCTGCCCGCTGTGACGGGCGTGGACCTGGGCGCCGACGGCTACTTCGTGGTGCGCGTGATGCAGGTGCTGCCGCGTGAAACCCCGCCGGGTGGTGATGCACCGCTGCGTGCGCAGTACGCGCAGGCCTGGGGTGCTGCCGAGACCGAGGCCTACCTGGCTTCCTTGAGGAAGCGCTACAAGGCCGATGTCACCGCCGCCGCGGCCACGCCAGCCGACGCTGCGGCGTCTGCAGCACGCTGAGCGGGGCTGCGGCCCCGCGGGCACGCTATACTCTCGCTCTTTCTGCGGTGGCTGTAGCTCAGTTGGTAGAGTCCCAGATTGTGATTCTGGTCGTCGTGGGTTCGAGTCCCATCAGCCACCCCACCGCACACACATGAAAACAGGGCCCTCGGGCCCTGTTTTCATTGCTGGCCCAGGCTTGCCGGGCCGCGGCGGAATTCAGGCGCCGAGCACGCCGCGCAGGTAACTGCCGATGGCGTCGTCCTGGCAGTTCGGGAAGAAGAGTTCCTGGAACTTCTCGCCGGCGATGGTGGCCTTCAGCAGTTCCGGGTCGACGGCCTTCAGCGTGCTCAGCATGTCCTTGCACGAGGCCGCTTTCAGGTCCTTCAGGATGCCGCGGTTCTTGGCCATGATGGCTGCGCGTTCTTTCGGGTAGCCGACGCCGCGCTCCACTTCGAAGAGCTTGCGGTAGCAGTCCTGCAGGTTGAGTTCAGCAGCCCAGCCGAAGCCCTTGGCGTAGGGCATCGAGAGGCAGTTACCGTCGTTGATCTGGCCGAAGAGGAAGGCGTCGGTCGGGTCGATGACGAGGCCGCAGAACACGCCCGGCATGCTGTTGCAGGCCAGCATCGAGCCCATGCCCGTGCCGCAGCCAGTGACGACGAAATCGACCGCCTTGCTGTTGAGCAGGATGCCGGCCAGCAGGCCGTTCATCACGTAGGTGAGCGAGGCCTTGTCTTCCGGCGTGTACATGCCGTAGTGGTGCACGGTGTGGCCCTGGGGCTCGACGACCGACTTCAGCGCGCTGTGCACGATGTCCGACTTGGCGGCCTGGCTGTTTTCGATGATGAGGGCGATCTTCATGGTGGGCTTTCGGGCGTGGCGTCGGCGACGCGGGTTTGCAGTGGCAGGGGCGGGCGGCGACGCCGTCCGCAGCAAGGGGCCGTGTGCCGGGGCCAGCAGGGCCCGGGCAGCAGCCGTCATACCAGGTGCAGGCCCGAAAGGCGGGCAAGACTGCGTGGTCGTGGTGCGACCTGGCCAACCACCTCGCCGCGACATCGGCGCGAGGTGCTGCGCTGGCAGCGATTGTGCCGCGTTGCCGCGCGGCGCTGCGGCCGGCAACGCGCAGCTGCTTGAGTGTGTTGGCCAGGAAGGCCTGCCGCCGTTTGCGCTGCGGCCGCCGCGTCTATGCCGGCCTGCCGTGCGGCTTCAAGCGAGCCGCCCTCCAGCGCGCCTGGATCTGTACCCGGGCCGCGGCCTGGGGGCGCTGCAAAATCCATGCGGCTCAGCAGCACGGGAGGGCGCAGCGTGGATCGGGTGGATGCGGTGGTCATCGGTGCTGGCGCCGTCGGGTTGGCGGTGGGCCGGGCGCTGGCCCAGGCCGGGCACGAAACCGTGGTGGTGGAAGCCGCCGCCGGCATCGGCCAGGGCGTCAGCTCGCGCAACAGCGAGGTGGTTCATGCAGGGCTCTACTACACGCCGGGCTCGCTGAAGGCGAGGCTGTGCGTGCGCGGCAAGCAACTGCTCTACGCGCTGTGTGAACGCCAGGGCGTGCCGCACCGCCGCTGCGGCAAGCTGGTGGTGGCCACGGCGCCCGAGCAGCACGCCGCGCTCGACCGCCTGGCCGCGGTGGCTGCGGCCAGCGGCGTGCCGGCCGAACGCTGGAGCGCCGCGCAGGCGCAGGCGCTGGAGCCCGCACTGGCCTGCACGGCCGCGCTGTGGTCGCCCAGCACCGGCATCGTCGACAGCCACGCCTACATGCTGGCGCTGCAGGCCGAGCTGGAGGCCGCGGGCGGCGCCTTGGCGCTGCAATCGGAGGTGCTGTGCGCCCGCTTCCGCGCCGGCGCACCCGCGGTGCTGCAGGTGCGCAGCGGCGGGCCGCAGGGCGAATTCGTTGAGCTGGAAGCCGGCTTCGTGGTCAACGCCGCCGGGCTGCACGCCTGCGCCTTGGCGCGGCGTTTTGACGGCTTGGCCGCAGAACACGTGCCGCGCCCGCGATATGCCAAGGGCAGCTACTTCGCGCTGGCCGGGCGTTCGCCGTTCTGCCACCTGGTCTACCCGGCGCCGGTGGATGCCTGGCTGGGCGTGCACCTGACACTGGATCTCGGCGGCCAGGCCCGCTTCGGCCCTGACCTGCAGTGGCTGGACACCGACAGCCCCGAAGGCCTGGACTATGCGGTCGACCCGGCCCGCGCCGCGCCCTTCGAGGCCGCCATCCGCCGTTACTGGCCCGGGCTGCCCGACGGCGCCCTGCAGCCGGCCTACAGCGGCGTGCGCCCCAAGATCCACGGCCCTGGCGAGCCCGCGCCCGATTTCCGCATCGACGGCCCGGCGCGGCATGGCGTGGTCGGCTTGGTGAACCTCTTTGGCATCGAATCGCCCGGTCTCACCTCGGCCATGGCGGTGGCCGAAGAGGTGCTGCGGCACTTGCGGCAGACATGAAAAACGGCCCCGAGGGGCCGTTCTCTTTGAGAGCCGGAGGCGCTTCAGGCCTTCTTGGCCCAGGCGCTGCACCAGCCGCCACCGGCCACCTGCTTGGCGCCGAACAGCGGGCAGCCCGCCCAGGCGTCAGCGGCCTTGCCCTGGTACAGGGCGCAGTTGCTGCACTTCTGCTCGTTGGTGTGCTTGGGGTATTTCTTGGCGTCGGCCTTCTTGGTGTCGGCCACATAGCCCAGACCCACGGCTTGCGGGTCCTTTTCATCGAGCTTGGCCTGGGCCTGCGCTTG
Organism: uncultured beta proteobacterium; assembly: GCA_963788035.1. Lineage (GTDB taxonomy): Bacteria > Pseudomonadota > Gammaproteobacteria > Burkholderiales > Burkholderiaceae_C > Rubrivivax. The sequence goes on along the minus strand of CAWBFC010000006.1, from coordinate 730,928 downwards.
CGTGGTGGCAGCCAGGGCGGTGCCGGCGGCGGCCACTTGCAGCAGGAAGGTGCGACGGTTGCTTTGCGACATAGGACGGAGTCTCCGTGGTTGGGGATGGAAAGGCTACAACGCTTCAGGGCGCCGGAACGGTGACACCAAGACACGTATTGCAACGACCCAGGCCGCGAAGGCGCGGATCGGGCTTGCCGTCACCGGTCTTGAAGTTGGCGTGGCAGCGGATGCACACGTACATCTTCGAACTGGACATCATGGGCCGCACACCGGGTTCGGCGTTGGGGCGCGCGGCGGTGTACTCGGCTTGCGTCTGGCGCAGCTTGGGGCCAGCGGGGGTCTCGGGAACAGGAGGCGTGCGGCGAGTGGTCATAGCAGATGTTTGCCGGGGTGGCGGCCCCCGATCGACGCGAAGTGCGTATTGTCCCCTGAAATCGCTGCCGCTTGCACACCGGGGTTGCGCGTCCTGGGCCGGGATCGTCCCGATGCAGGAGCGCTTCAGTTCGTGGCGCCGAACTCGGGCACCCGCACCGTGCAGACGATGCCGCGTTCGCCGTTTTCGGACCATGCCACTTCGCCGCCGAGCAGCTTCACCCGCTTGCGCACGCCCCCCAGGCCGAGCCCGTGGGCCCAGGCCTCGGGTTCGCGGCCACCGCCATCGTCGGCCACCTGCAGGCGCAGCACGGGGCCATCGAGTTGCAGCGCAACATCGACATGCGTGGCATGGCCGTGGAAGAGCGCGTTGCTCACCAGTTCGCGCAGCACACGCGTCAGTGCCGACCACTGCACCACGGTGAGTGGGCGGTCGTGGTCGAGTTGCAGCGTCCAGCCCAGGGTGGCCTGGGCGACGCTGAGGCGTTGCGTGAGGTCGGCCTTCCATTCGGCAGCGGCGTGCGAGAGGCGGTGTTCGGTGGCCGCCAGCCCGCGCGTGAGTGTCTTCAAGTCTTGCAAGGTGTGGCGGATGTAGTCCTCCATCTCGCGGCTTTGCGCCTGGTACATCAGCGTGAGCAGGCGTGCGCCGATGTCGTCGTGCAGGTCTTGGGCGATGCGCTGGCGCTCTTCAGCGCGCCCGCGTTCTACCGCGGCGTCGTAGGCCACGGCGCGGCGCAGTTGCTCCACCACGCGGTCGGCCAGGCGGGCGTCTTCGAGCGTGAAAAGGCGCTGACCCCGCCGTGCGTGTCGCAGCACCAGGCCCTGCAGCGGCTGGCCCGCGGCCGTGCTGTCTTCATCGGCGGGACGCAGGGGCACGGCCAGCGCCGAGCCGCCCCCCAACAGCCGCGCACGCACCGGCACGCGGTCGACCACCTGCACCTCCAGCGGCTCGAAGAGCTCGCGCATCAAACGCGCCAGCAGCTGCGGATAGCGCCGCGGCTGGGCCTGCAGTTCACGCGCCGCGCGGTAGAGCTGCTCGAAGGTGCGTTCGGTGGTGAGCGCGCTGGTGCCCACGAGGTGCTGCAGCACCCATTGCCGGGCCGCTGCATAGAGGCCCACGCCGATGAAGACGGCCACGGCCAGCGAGGTGAAGTCGCTGAGAGAGAAGACCGCGGCAAAGAGCAGGTCGAGCGAGGTGACGACCGTGCTCACGCCGGCCAGCAGGGCGAACTCGCGCAGCACCTGGCGGCGGCGCGCGAGAAAGGGCGTCAACAGCAGCAGCGAAGCCAGGAAGAGGTACCAGGTGGCCGAGGCTGCGGCGGCCACCGCAGCCTCGTTGCCGCCCGGCCCCGAGGCGCCAGCCACCGCTGCCGTCACCAGGGCGAGAGTCAGCCAGGCGGCACTGGCCAGGCGGCGCAGCACCACCGCGTGCGCGTTGGGCTGGCGGCGCTGGCCCAGGTGGGCCACGGCCACCGACCAGGCACCCAGGCCGAGGCACGCGGCCTGGGCCAGCCACCACAGCGGCAGGCCGGCCCAGGCCACGGCCCCCCACCAGGCCGGTACCACCGCCCAGGCCAGCACGGCGGGCCAGACGCGCGCGCCGGTGAGCAGCAAAAAAGCGTGTACGGCGGCGGCCGTGGTCGCGATGTCGAGCGTGGCGCGTACCGACAGGTCGCACGCCAGTGCCCCGGCCGGCAGGCCCAGGCCGTTGGCCCCTTCCAGCGCGATGAACACCAGGTTGCCGGCCTGGCAGCCGGCCATCACCAGAAAGAGCAGCTTGCGCGGCTGCGGCCGCGCGAGCATCAACACCACGGCGAACAGGTAGAGCAGCAAGGCCAGGCCGGCCAGCGGCCAGAAGGCCCAGCCCAGGCCCGCGTAGCCGCGTGCGGTGACGGGCCAGGCGGTGACGCTGCCATCGGCGCTGTGCAGATGCAGCACCGGTGGGGCGTGGGCCAGCAGCGCAGCCAGCGCTTCGTGCTGCTGCACCTGGCGCTGGCGCACCGCGTCATCGACCTGCCAGCGCGGCCAGCGGTGCAGCAGCAAGGCATCCACCGCCTGCGGGGCGACGCCGGGTGCGGCCACGGCCACCACCTGCAGCGCTGGTGCATGGCCGCTGTGCAGCAGCAGCGTGCCGCCATGGCCAGCCGCCCACTCGCCGCCGAGATGGGGCGTGGCGGCCAGCCAGCGCGCCAGTGCAAACACGGCCAGACAGCCCAGCACGGCGGCCAGCACCAGCACCGGGCGGCGCCATCCGAACGCCGGTTGGTCGTCGTCGAGGCCCGGCTCAAGCGCCTGGGTCTGCATGGGCGGCGTGCCGGGCACGCCTTACCTCACACCAGGCCTTGTTTGCTGGCCAGCACCGCAGCCTCGGCGCGGCTGCTGACGTTCAGCTTCTTGTAGATGGACTTGATGTGGTCGTTGACGGTGAACCACTTGATGCCCATCAGGCTGGCGATTTCCTTGATGGTGAAGCCCTTGCTCAGGTAGGTGAGCACCTCGCTCTCGCGGGGGGTCAGGCGCTCGTGGTCGGGCTTGCGCTCGATGGGCACGGGCTTGCTGGCGGTGAAGGCCGTCGGCATGAAACCCGAATCGGGGGCGGTGGTGTCGCCGCCGCCGGGACGAAAGTGCGTGAGCAAACGCCGCGCGATGGCCGGGCTGAGCGGCGGCTGGCCGCGCACGATCTTCTGCAGTTCTTCGACCAGCACCTCGAAACGGTCTTCCTTCAGCAGGTAGCCGTCGGCACCGCATTGCAGCGCCGGGAAGAGGTGTTCGTCGTCGCTGTAGAGCGTGGTGACGATCTTGGTGGCCGGGTAGTGCGCCAGCTCCGACAGCAGCTCCATGCCGTTGCCATCGGGCAGCTCGAGGTCGACCATGATGAGCTTGAAGGGGTCGACCCCATGCAGGCCTTGCGAGCCGCCAGTGAGCGAGATGTGCCGGCGCGCCGTCTCCAGATCGCCGGCTTCGGTGATGACGATGGCGTCGCTGAAACTCTCGCGCACCACGCGACACAGAAAGCTCCGCGCCACCGGGTTGTCTTCGAGGATCAACACCTTGACGGCCATGGGGCGGTCTCCACCTGGGAAAGACCGCAATCCTAGCGCGGACGGGGCCTTGTGCTACCCGTTTCTGGACCCCCTTAAGGGTTGTCCGCCCTCGTGTCTTCAGCCGTTGACGAGCAGCAGCTTGCCCATCACCTGGCGCGAGCCCATGCGTGCGTAAGCGGTCTTGAGCTCGCTCATCGGCAGCGTCTGGTCGATCACGGGCTTGATCTGGCCGGCCGCGTACCAGCCGGCCAGCTGCTGCAGCGCGGCCGCGCTCGCGGCCGGCTCGCGCCGCACGAAATCGCCCCAGAACACGCCCACCACCGAGGCACCCTTGAGCAGCGCCAGGTTCCACGGCAAGGCCGGAATGGCACCGCCGGCAAAGCCCACCACCAGGTAACGCCCACGCCAGGCGATGCTGCGGAACACGGGCTCGGCGAGGTCGCCGCCGACGGGGTCGTAGACCACATCGGGGCCGCGTCCGTCGGTCAGCGTCTTCAGCGCGTCGCGCAGGTTCTCGCGGCTGTAGTTCAGCGTGGCGTCGGCGCCGAGTTCGAGGCAACGCGCACACTTCTCGTCGCTGGAGGTGGCAGCGATCACGCGCGCGCCGGCGGCCTTGGCGATCTGCAGCGCTGCGGTGCCCACGCCGCCGGCCGCGCCCAGCACGAGCACGGTTTCACCGGCCCGCAGTTGCGCGCGGTCCATCAGCGCGTGGTGCGAGGTGCCGTAGGTGAAGGCGAAGGCCGCGCCGTCTTCCAGTGCGAAACCTGGGGGCAGCGGGATCACGCTGGCCGCGGGCACCACCGCATGCGTGGCGAAGCCACCGTGGCTGCCAATGGCGGCCACCGCCATGCCCGGCTTCAGGTGGCGCACGCCTTCGCCCACGGCCTCGACGGTGCCCGCGAACTCCGAGCCCGGCGCGAAGGGCAGCGGCGGCTTGACCTGGTACTTGCCCTGGACCGTGAGCAGATCCGGAAAGTTCAGGCTCGCGGCGCGGATGGCGATGCGCACCTGGCCAGCCAGCGGCTCGGGCGTGGGCAGTTCCTGCCAGGTCAGCGCGTCAACGCCATCGAGGGTGGTGCAGAGCCAGGCGTGCATGGGTTCTTGTCTCCGTGAAGAAAAAGCGCCCTGCACACCGAGGGTGGCAGGGCGCGCGGATCATAAGCAGCGCGTGCGGGGCACCGCGTCGCCGCGGTGACGCGAGCCGCGGCTACAAGCCCAGACGCAGCATCGGCGCGGCCAGCGCCTGGCGCAGCGTGTCGATGCTGTCGGCCAGGTGCACGCCGGTGTCGCTGTCGGCGCGCGCACCGCGGCCTTGCGCCGCTTCTAGGCGCGCCAGCAGACGCTTGGCGTGCACGCGTGTCAGGCCGCGGGCGTCGGCCCGGGTCTGCGGCGTCAGGCGCAGCAGGGCCGCGGCGAGGCGGTTGACATGGCCGCGCTGCAGTTCACGGCGCTCGGAGCGGATCACGCCACCCTTGATGCCACCGGGGGCCAGCTCGCTCCAGACATCGTCGCTCAGGCGCTGGTAGAGCTCGGCAAGCTGCAGCGCTTCGCTCGGCTTGTCGAACTTGGTCGCGCTGTCCTGCACGCGCGCGGCCAGGCCGTCGCTCATCAGGAAGTTCAGCACCGCCATCTGCAGGCCCAGCAGACGCTGCGGCAGCACGAAGTCGCCGGCATCGCCGATGAGCTCGGCGCGGTCGAGGAAGTCGGGGGCCAAGCGGCGCTGCAGCGCTGGTGTGAGGCTCAGGCCATCGGCCGACAACGCGGCCTTGGACATCAGCTCCAGCGATTGCCGCTGCACCGCGCCGCTGACGGGCTGCAGCGGTTCACGCCCGCTGCCCGGAAAATCGCGCAGCGTGCGCACGCCACCCAGCTGGCGCGCCAGCACGCCCAGCGAACGCGCCACATCGTTGAGCGCGTAGTTCAGCGAACGGCGCAGCACGGCGTAGTCGCGGTCGGCCGGCAACTCGCGTGTTTCCTGGCGCTTGAAGAGATCGCGCGCGATCTCCAGGCGCTTGGCGGCGAAGGCCAGCGGGTCGGCGCCGAGGTCGCCCTGGATGATTTCGGGGTCGAGGCCGAAGAGCACGTCTTCGTCGGTGCCGAAGGCCAGCAGCGGGTCTTTGCTGCGCTCGGCGATGCGCTGCAGCTCGGCCTTCTCTTCATCGGCCTTGGTGCCCGCCGGCAGCGCCTTGTAGGCGTACTCCACCGCCCAGTAGTCGTAGGGCCCCAGCGTGGTCTGGAAGGGCAGGCCGCCGCTCTGGCCCGGGCGCGGCAGGTTCACCGCGTTGTATTCCATCACCGAGCCGGTGGTGCCATAGGCCCGCGTGAACTCGGCATCGGCCAGTTGCGCCTCGGTGTAGGCGCGCGAAGCGCGGAAGTTGTGGCGCAGGCCGAGCGCATGGCCGACCTCGTGCATCAGCGCTTCCTTGACATAGTCCTGCACGAACTGCTGCGCCACCGGGCTGTCGGGCTCGAGCTCGCCGCGCGCTTCCAGCACCGACATCGCATAACCCACCTGCTCGGCCATGAAAGCGCCGTGCGTGCAGCGTGCCAGCTCGGCCGGCAGCAGGCCGCTGTCGGCCAGGGCCGCCGGCGGCTCGAAGATGTGCGCGAAGCTGTGGCCCGGGGGCAGGCCTTGCGCGGCACCCGCTTCGGCCGCGGTTTGCGCGCGCGGGGCGCCCAGCACCTGCGCACGCAGGCCGCGGATGCCGCGGGTCGTCATGCCTTCGAAAGCGATGTCGGCGTCGAGGATCTCGCCCGTGCGCGGGTCGATGTGCGAAGGCCCGATGGCGCCGAAGGCCGGCTCGGCGTTCATCATCCAGCGCACCGAGGCGTAGCCGACATCGAGGGTGTCGAACTTGGCATCGTCGGGCTGCTGTTCCACCCGGATGGCGCCGCGGAAGCCGATCTTCTCGAAGGCCTTGTTCCACTCCAGGATGGCCGCGCGCGTGGTCTCGCGCCAGGCCAGCGGCACGTTGCGGTCGATCCAGAAGGTGATGGGCTTGACGGGGTCGGACAGCGCCGCCTCGGGCTCCTTCTTCTCCAAACGCCAGCGCGTGACGAACCGCTGGCGCGGCGAGCGCGCGAGTTCATCGCTGAAATCAAGCACGGTGGTCGTGAACAGGCCCACGCGCGGGTCGGCACGGCGCGCCTTCATCGCCTGCTCGGGCAGCGGCGCGAGCGAATAGCTCAGGCCGATGAGCATGCTGCGTGCATCGGGCAGGTGGCGCGGAATCTGCGGCACGGGCATGCCCGGCATGCCGGGCGGCAAGCCCTGTGGCGCTGAGGACACGCCGCCCGTGAAGTAGTGCGCCTGCGTTTCCAGCGTGGTGGCTGCCGGCGAGCCGCGCGCGGCGGTGATCACGGTGTTGCCGCGGTCCAGGCCGTAACCCTGGCGCAGGCCGCGCTGCAGCATGGCGCCGATGCCGACCATGTCGCCGAGGAAGATGGCGTTGGCCTCCACCAGCACGCTCTTGCGGTCGGGGTGGGGCTGGCTGATCACGGGCACCGAGGCCAGCAAGCTGTTCGAGTAGCTGTCGGCCACGGCCCGCGCTTCGGGCGTGCCTGCGGCGGCCAGTACCTCGGTGTTGCGGGCCTGCAGGCGCATCTGGTTGTGCACGCGCACGAACTCCACCACCTGCGCGCCGCCCATGCCGTTGAGCGGCAGCGCCATCAGGCCGCCCAGCACGAAGGCTTCGCCAATGCCGCTCTTGATCTTGGGCGACAGCAGGAAAGGCTTGCCCAGTTGCGCGGGCAGCAGTTCGATCCAGACCTTGTCGTCCTTCTGCCAGAGCACCAGCGGGCCGTCGATGCGGCGCGCGTCCTTGATCACGGTGGCGAAGGGTGGCGGGCCGCCCGGGGGGCCGCCGGGTGGCGTGCCCAGGCCGGCCGGTAGGCCCAGGCGCGGGGCGGCGGCGCTGGCGGTGCCCGGGGCGCTGGCGGCAGGGCCGGCTTGGGATGCTGCGGCAGGCGTGGTTGCCGCGGCCCGGATGGTTGCCGCTGCCTTGGGGGCCGAAGCCGCCGCGCTGGCGGTGGCAGGCGGGGCCGCCTTGTCGCCCGGGCCGCCGGCCGTGGGCAACTGCGCGCAGGCGCCCAACAAGACGGTGGAGGCCGCGCTCAGGGCGACGCGGCGGGTCAGGGGGCGAGTGCGCATGGAAGCTGCGGGCGCCGGGCGCCAGAGAGGTGACGGTTCATTGTGGGCCAAAGCCCATCACCGCGCTGCTGGCGCGCCCCTCGCTTGCGTGCATGAAATCGCCTGCGGGCCTGCGGCAGGCTTGCCAGGCCTCCCGGCCTGGCGGCGCTTCAGCGGATGGGCTTGAAACGCACGCGCTTGGGCCGCGCGCCTTCTTCACCCAGGCGCTTCTTCTTGTCGGCTTCGTACTCCTGGTAGTTGCCGTTGTAGAAGAACCATTGGCTGTCGCCCTCGCAGGCCAGGATGTGCGTGCAGATGCGGTCGAGGAACCAGCGGTCGTGGCTGATGACCATCGCGCTGCCGGCGAATTCGAGCAGGGCTTCTTCCAGCGCACGCAGGGTTTCGACGTCGAGGTCGTTGGAAGGTTCGTCCAGCATCAGCACGTTGCCGCCCTTGGCCAAGGTCTTGGCCAGGTGCAGGCGGCCGCGTTCACCGCCAGAGAGGCTGCCCACCATCTTCTGCTGGTCGTTGCCCTTGAAATTGAAGCGGCCGAGGTAGGCGCGGCTGGGCATCACGAACTTGCCGACGATGATGTTGTCCAGGCCGCCGGAGACGTCTTCCCACACCGTCTTGTCGCCGTCCAGGCTTTCGCGGCTCTGGTCGACGAAGGCGAGTTGCGCGGTCTTGCCGATCTTGACCTGGCCGCTGTCGGGCTGCTCCACGCCCTGCAGCATGCGGAACAGTGTGGACTTGCCGGCGCCGTTGGGGCCGATGATGCCGACGATGGCGCCCGGCGGCACCTTGAAGCTGAGCTTGTCGATGAGCAGGCGGTCGCCGAAGCTCTTGCTGACGTTCTCGAACTCGATCACTTCATTGCCCAGGCGCTCGGCCACGGGGATGAAGATTTCGTTCGTCACGTTGCGCTGCTGGTATTCGACGTCGCTCAGTTCCTCGAAGCGCGCCAGGCGGGCCTTGCTCTTGGTCTGGCGTGCCTTGGCGTTGGAGCGAACCCACTTGAGTTCCTCCTTCATCGCCTTCATGCGCGCGTCTTCGCTCTTCTGCTCCTGCTCCAGGCGCTTTTCCTTCTGGTCCAGCCATTCGGAGTAGTTGCCCTTCCAGGGGATGCCCGCGCCGCGGTCGAGTTCAAGGATCCACTCGGCCGCGTTGTCGAGGAAGTAGCGGTCGTGGGTGATGGCCACCACGGTGCCCGGGAAGCGCTGCAGGAAGTGTTCGAGCCACTCCACGCTTTCGGCGTCCAGGTGGTTGGTGGGTTCGTCGAGCAGCAGCATGTCGGGCTTGCTCAGCAGCAGGCGGCACAGCGCCACGCGGCGCTTCTCGCCGCCGGACAGCAGGCCGATCTTGGCGTCCCAGGGCGGCAGGCGCAGCGCGTCGGCGGCCAGTTCCAGCTGCAGGTCGGTGTTTTCGCTGCCGGCGGCGGCGATGATGGCTTCCAGCTCGGCCTGCTCGGCGGCGAGCTTGTCGAAGTCGGCGTTTTCGTCGGCGTACTCGGCGTAGACCTCGTCCAGGCGCTTCTTCGCGGCGATGACACCGCCCACGCCTTGCTCCACCACCTCGCGCACGGTCTGGTCGGGCGGCAGCAGCGGTTCCTGCGGCAGGTAGCCGATGTTCAGGCCCGGCATCGGCACGGCTTCGCCTTCGATCTCCTTGTCGATGCCGGCCATGATCTTGAGCAGCGTGCTCTTGCCCGAGCCGTTGACCCCCAGCACACCGATCTTGGCGCCCGGAAAGAAGGACAGGGTGATGTTCTTCAGGATCTGCCGCTTCGGCGGCACGATCTTGCCGACGCGGTTCATGGTGAAGACGTATTGGGCCATGGCGGGTGCTGCAAAAAGGAAGGAACGGCGCCGCCGCGGCGGGCTGCCGCGCGGCAAAAGCCGGATTATCCAGGACGGGCGCCGGCTTCAGCCGGCCGGCGGCTGCAGCGTGCGGCGCAGGGCGGCCAGCAGCACGAAGGCGTCGATGGGGCGCAGCAGAAAATCTTGCGCGCCCAGGGCCAGGCCCATGTCGCGCGCGGCCGAGTCGCGGGCGGAAGACGTGAGGAAGATGAAGGGCAGGTCGCGCCAGGCGCTGTTCGCCTTGAGCTGGCGCAGCAGTTCGAAGCCGCCGCCATCGGCCATGACCACGTCGGAGATGAGCACGTCCACAGGGCGCTCACGCAACAGCGCCAGGGCCTGGCTCACGCTGTCGGCCGCCAGCACCGTGTAGCCCGCCGGCTCGAACAGATCACGTTTGTAGGCCACATTGGTCGGGCCGTCGTCCACGGTCAGCAGCACGCAGGGATGGCGCGGCGCGCGCAGCTCGGGCGGGATGGCCGGGAAGAGCGGGGCCGAGCGCGCCGGCGGTGGATCGGCCGGCGGCTTGGCGGGGGTGCTCAGGTAGGGCTGCAGGCCGGCCATGAAGGTGGGGGGGTCGATGGGCTTGGTGAAAACCGCATCGAAACCCGAGGCCAGCGCGGTCTTGCGGTCGGCCTCGCGGGCCAGTGCGGTGACGGCCAGCAGTGGCGTGTGGCACAGCTGCGGGTCGGCCCGAAGCGCCTGGGCCAGTGTGTGGCCGTCCATGCCGGGCATGAGCAGATCGCACAGGATGATGTCGGGCCGCGCGCTGCGCGCCAGCGCCAGGCCGGATTCACCGTCGGTAGCCTGCAGCGCCTCGTGCTGCCAAGCCTGAAGCATGTAACTCATCAGCTCCAGGTTGATCGGGTTGTCTTCGATGACGAGAACGCGGGCCATGTCAGGGTTTCCAGTGGGCCGCGCGCGGCGGGGGCAGGCGGCCGGCTTCAGCCATGGGCAGCGGGCAGCACCAGCCCGAAGCAGCTGCCGACACCGGGCTGGCTGCGCAGCTCGATGCGGCCCTTCATCAGGTCGGTGAGCCGGCGCGACAGGTGCAGGCCCAGGCCCGTGCCTTCGCCGGCCGTGGTGCGGGCGCCGCCCACCTGGCTGAAGGCCTGGAAAAGCCGGCCCTGGTCGTGTTCAGAGATGCCGATGCCCGTGTCCAGCACTTCGATGGCCACCTCGCCAGCCCGTTGCAGCAGGCGCAGCGTGACCTCGCCCTGGGCCGTGAACTTCACCGCGTTGCCAGCCAGGTTCAGCACCACCTGGTGCAGGGCGCGGCCATCGGCCTGCGCGTGCAGCGGCGTGGTCGGCAGCTCGAGCATGAGCCGCAAGCCCTTGGTGGTGGCCGCCGGGCGCAGCGTGGAGGCGATTTCCTCCAGCAACGCGCCGCAGTCCACCGCCTCCAGCTGCAGTTCGATCTTGCCGGCCTCGATCTTGGCCAGGTCGAGCAGGTCGTTGATGAGCGACAGCAGGTGCTTGCCGCTGCGCTGCACCAGTTCCAGCTGGCGCTGCTGGGTTTCGGTGAGTGGGCCGGGCAGTTGCATCAGCAGCAGGCCGGTGAAGCCGAGGATGGCGTTCAGCGGCGTGCGCAACTCGTGGCTCATCGAAGCGAGGAAGGTGTCCTTCGCGCGGTTGGCACGTTCTAGCTCGATGTTCTTGTCCTGCAGCGCACGTTCGATGCGCTTGCGCTCGGTGGTGTCGCGGATGGCGCTCATCACCAGGCGGCCGATGTCGCTGTCGATGGGGCTGAGGCTGATCTCCACCGGGAATTCGGTGCCATCGCTGCGCATGCCGGCGAGTTCAAGGCCCGCGCCCATGCCGCGCATGCGCGGCGCGCCGAGAAAGGTGTTGCGGTGGCCGACGTGGGTGCCGCGCAGCCGCGTGGGCATCAGGCGTTCGATGGGTTCGCCCAGCACATCGGCCTCGGTGTGGCCGAACATATCGCGGGCGCGGGCGTTGAAAAGCACGATGCGGCCGATGTCGTTGACGATGACGATGGCATCGGGCGCCAGTTCGAGCAGGCCCCGGTAACGCGCGGCCACCTGCTGCTGGTCGCGCGCCACGCGCATGGGCGTGACATCGGTGAAGGCGAAGTGCAGCCGGCGCGGCGTGTCGGCCGCCGGCGCCGCTGCCCGCAGCGTACACAGCACGTGGATGAGCGTGCCGTCCTGGCGGCGGCACAGGCGCTCTTCGCGCAGCACCTGGCCGGCGGCGGCGCGGGCCAGCACCTCGCTCAGGTCGCCGTGCCCGGCCGGCACGATGAGGTCTTGCAGAGGGTGCTCGAGCGCTGCGCCGTCGGGGTAACCGAAGAGCTCTTGCGCGGCAGGGTTCCAGCCCTGGACCAGGCCCTCGGCATCGACGGCCACCAGCGCACTGGGCGACTCTTGGACCATCAGGTCGTGCAGGGCTGAAATCATCGTCGGCGCGTCAGGATTGCGTCCGATGCTGCGCTGCGGCCCCCCGGGTGTCAATCAGGGCGCGCGCGGGCGTGACACAAGGCGCGATGGGCCTCGGGCCCGCCCTGCGGCGGCCTCGGTACAATGCGCTGCATCGTCGCGGCATCCAGTCATCGCGGCGGCGTCGGTTCCGACATCCTTCGCTCTTTCGCGCCTACCCGACTGGTGCGCCCGCCACGGGCGACAGCAGGCTGCGAACCCGGCCCCCCGCGGGCCCCCATCTCACATGCACTTCACCGATCTCGGCCTGGCCGAGCCGCTCCTGCGCGCCGTCAGCGAACAGGGCTACGACACCCCCACCCCCATCCAGGCGCAAGCCATCCCGCAGGTGCTCAAGGGCGGCGACCTGCTCGCCGGCGCGCAAACCGGCACCGGCAAGACCGCCGGCTTCACGCTGCCCATGCTGCACCGCCTGGCCGCCGGCGCGCCGGTGAAAGACGCGCGCGGCCGCCCGGCCATCCGCGCGCTCATCCTCACGCCCACGCGCGAACTCGCGGCGCAGGTGGAAGAAAGTGTGCGCACCTACGGCAAGTACCTGCCGCTGAAGAGCATGGTGATGTTCGGCGGCGTGGGCATGCAGCCGCAGATCGACAAGCTGCGCCAGGGCGTGGACATCCTCGTGGCCACGCCGGGCCGCCTGCTCGACCACCACCAGAACCGCACGCTTGACCTGAGCCACGTGGAAATCTTCGTGCTGGATGAAGCCGACCGCATGCTCGACATGGGCTTCATCCATGACATCAAGAAGGTGCTGGCCATCGTGCCGGCGAAGAAGCAGAGCCTGCTCTTCAGTGCCACTTTCAGCGACGAGATCAAGGCCCTGGCCGACCGCCTGCTGAACGCGCCCGCGCTCATCGAGGTGGCGCGCCGCAACCAGACCAACGAGTCCATCGCGCAGAAGCTGCACCCCGTGGGCCGCGAGCGCAAGAAGGAACTGCTGGCACACCTGATCAAGAGCGGCGACTGGCACCAGGTGCTGGTGTTCACGCGCATGAAACACGGCGCCAACCGGCTGACCGAGTACCTGAATGAGCAGGGCATCAGCGCCATGGCCATCCACGGCAACAAGAGCCAGACGGCGCGCACCAAGGCGCTGGCCGACTTCAAGACCAACGACCTGCAGGTGCTGGTGGCCACCGACATCGCGGCGCGCGGCATCGACATCGACCAGCTGCCGCACGTGGTGAACTTCGAACTGCCCAACGTGCCTGAAGACTACGTGCACCGCATCGGCCGCACCGGCCGTGCCGGCGCGCAGGGCGAGGCCATCAGCCTGGTGTGCGTGGACGAGGAGATCTTCCTCAAGGACATCGAGCGCCTGATCAAGCGCAGCATCCCGCGCGAAGAGGTGCCGGGCTTCGGCCCGCCGGCCGGTGAGAAGGCCGAACCCATCGTGCTGGGCCGCATGACCATCGGCGTGGGCGGCACCAAGCGCAACGCGGGCGGCGGCTTCGGTGGCGGCCGGCCGGGCGGCGGTGGTGGTGGTCGCCCGGGTGGCGGCGGTGGCGGTGGCGGCGGTGGCCGCCCTGGTGCTGGCCGTGGGCCCGGCGGTGCGCCGGGTGGCCGCAGCGGTGGTGGCGGCGGCGGCGGTGGTCGTCCTGCCGGCGGTGGTGGCGGTGGCCGCCCGCAAGCTTCGCGCGGCGGGCCGCCGAAGCGCTGAAGTTCTCTCGGCGCCGAACATCGGTGCTCGACACGGTTCAGAAGTAGGCGGAAGGCGCAGGCCCTCCGCCTTTTTTCATGCGCGTTCGGCGGCCCGCGGGTGCACCGGCAGCGGCAGCTCGGGCCGTGTGCGGTAGAAGACCAGCGGCGCCTCGGGCGGCGCCTGGCGCACCTCGCGCGCGGTGTCGCACAGCACGTTCTTGCGGATGGCGCCCACCACGTGCATCTCGCAAGGCTTGCAGTCGAAACGCAGCGTGAGTGTGTCGTCGCCGTGTACCAGCGTCATCGGCTCGGCGCGCACCGTGCCCTGCACGCCCACCACGCCCTTGGCCTGCTTGGGGCACAGGCTCAGGCTCCAGCGCACGCAGTGTTTGGTGATCATCAGCGGCACCGCGCCCAGCTCTTCGTGGCTTTCGTAGGCCGCGCCGACGAGCTTGACGCCGTGCTTCGCATAGAAAGCCGCGGCCTGGCCGTTGTAGACGTTGGCCAGGTAGCTGAGCGTGTCTTCGGGGTAGGGCGCAGGCGGTTCCGCGGGGCTTGAGCGCCGCAGCGGCGTGAAGGCCGCCTCGCGCGCCGCTTCCAGCGCCGCCACGGCCTGGCGGCGCAGCGTGTTGGCCAGGCTGGCCGGCACGAACCAGGGCTCGGTGTAGCCGATGCCCACGTGCCGCGCTTCGAACAGCGTGCCGCCCAGGGCCGAGAGTTTTTCCAGCACCGTCTGCTGTGCCTTCTCGGCGTCTTTCGCGCGTTCGTGCGCATGGACAGCCGCCACCTGCGCGTGGTGGCCGCGTTCATCGGTGATGTCGAGGGCGAAGCCGTCCTTCGTGGCCGAGAGGTGCAGGTCTACCGCGATCAACCGCTCTGCCGACTTCTTCTCCAGCAGCCGGTCCCAGGCCATGTCGCGGTTGCGGCTGATGGCCGCGCCCTTGCGCAGATCCTTCAGCGTGGCCATGGGCGCGTTTGGGTAGAGCCGCCAGCCGCGCCCGCCCAGCTTCTGCGCCACGTTGATGGGCACGCCCTGCAGTTCGCCCTGCAGGTCCCACCAGGTCAGCGCGTCGCCGTTGTTCATCACGGTGTCGCGGCTGTCGGCGTCCATGTCGAAATGGTCAGGGCCGAGCTTGACGACATGGCCCACGGCGATGCCGGCGTGTTTGGGCGTGTCGAAGGCGCCGATGTCGCCCAGCTCGGGCGGGCGGCGGCCGCCGACGAAGTAGTCGGTGGCGCCGCGGTTGTAGCCGCGGTCGGGGTCGGGCGTGAAGGTGTAGCGGCAGCGGCCGTCGCTGCTGGCGGTGAGCTCGGGGCGTTCTTCGAGCAGGCGGTCGAGCAGCTGGCGGTAGTGCGCGGTGACGTTTTTCACCGTGCCCATGTCCTTGTAGCGGCCCTCGATCTTGAAGCTGCGGATGCCCGCGTCCACCAGCGCGTGCAGGTTGGCGCTCTGGTTGTTGTCTTTCAGGCTGAGCACGTGCTTGTCGTGCGCGACGATGCGGCCCTGGCTGTCTTTCACCGTGTAGGGCAGCCGGCATTCCTGGCTGCAGCTGCCGCGGTTGGCGCTGCGGCCGGTGTGCGCATGGCTGATGAAACACTGGCCGCTGTAGGCCACGCACAGCGCGCCGTGCACGAAGAATTCGAGCGTGGCCTCCTGCACCTGGGCGCGGATGGCGTTGATCTGCTTCAGGTCGAGTTCACGCGCCAGCACCATCTGCGAGAAACCCACGTCCTGCAGGAAACGCGCTTTCTCGGGCGTGCGGATGTCGGTCTGCGTGCTGGCGTGCAGCTGGATGGGCGGCAGGTCGAGCTGCAGCAGACCCATGTCCTGCACGATGAGCGCATCGGCGCCGGCGCGCCACACGTCCCAGGCCATGCGGCGCGCGGCTTCGAGCTCGTCGTCGCGCAGGATGGTGTTCAGCGTGATGAAGATGCGCGCGCCGTAACGGTGGGCGTGGCGGCAGAGCGCTTCGATCTCGCTCAGCGGGTTGCCGGCCTTGTCGCGCGCGCCGAAGGCCGGGCCGCCGATGTAGACGGCGTCGGCGCCGTGGTTGATGGCCTCGATGCCGATGGCGGCATCGCGCGCGGGGGCCAGCAGTTCAAGTTCGGCACGCGTCATGGCGGGCGGTGATGGCGGCCGGGTTGGCCGGGGCCGCTATTGTTCCGCAGCCGGGACTTGGGGCCTTCAGCGGCCCTTCAAGGCGCCTTCAGGCCACGCGGCCGAACCACCACAGCGAGAGCCCCGCCGCCGCCGCCGCCAGCAGCGCGCCCAGCGCCGCGAAGAGCGCGGTGATCTCGGTCTCTTTCCGTTCCACCACCATGCGCGAGCTCAGGCTCTCGTAGACCTTCTTCAGGTCTTCGGCAGTGCCGGCGTAGAAGTACTCGCCCTGCGTCAGCACCGAGATGTTCTTCAGGGTCTCTTCGTCCAGGCGCACGCGCATGCTCCAGCCCTCGAAGCCGATGACTTCGCCGCCGGTGGTGCCGATGCCCACGGTGTAGACGCGGATGCCGCGCTCGGCGGCCATCTTCGCGGCGTCCAGCGGGTCGGGGCCGGTGGTGCGCTGGCCGTCGGTAAGCATGATCACCGCGGCCGAGCTGTAGCTGCCGGCCGGCACGGGCGTGAAGGGCTTGGCTTCCTTCTTTGCGATGTTGTTGTTGTTCCCAGGGAAGCTGCGCTGGCCGGTGATGTGCTGGATCTCGATGCCGTCATCCGGGAAGAGCGTGGCCAGGCTCAGGATGATGCCGCTGCCCGTGGCGGTGCCGCGCTGCAGCTGGAAACGGTCGATGGCCTTGAGCACGTCTTCGCGGCTGTCGGTGGGCGCCTGCACCACGGCGGCCGTGCCGGCGAAAGAGACCACGCCCACGCGCACCTCGCGCGGCAGGTTGTTGACGAAAGCGCGCGCCGCTTCCTGGCTGGCGACCAGGCGGTTGGGCTTGACGTCTTCGGCGCGCATGCTGCCGGAGACGTCCATCGCCAGCATGATGGTGCGTTCTGACAGCGGCAGCGTCAGTGTCGCCATGGGCCGCGCCACGGCGAGCAGCAGCGTGCTCAAGGCCAGCAGCAAGAGCAGCGGCGGCACGTGCCGGCGCCAGCCCGGGCCGCTGCCGGCCGCCAGCTTCGCCAGCGCCACGCTGGACAGGCGCACGGTGGTCTTGCGCTTCCGTTTCAGCACCCACAGGTAGAGCAGCACCAGCAGCGGCAGCAGGGCCAGCAGCCAGAGCATCTTGGGCCAGACGAAGGTCACGTTGCGGTCTCCGTGAGGGGGGCGGCGCGCTGCAGCGTGGCCGGGAAGCGCCGCGGGGTTTTCAGGCGCGCCCGCTGCTTGCGCAGGTCGGCAAAACGCATCAGCACGTCGAGCAGGTCGTCGTCGGTGGCGAGTTCCAGCACGTCGGCGCCGCTGGTGGCGAGCTGGGTACGGAGTGCGGCTTCCTGCTCTTCGGCCAGCTCGGCGTAACGCGCGCGGAAGGCGGGGCTGCTGGCGTCGACGAAGAGCTGCTCGCCCGTTTCAGCGTCTTGCAGGGTGACGAGGCCGGCATCCGGCAAGTCCATCTCCAGTGGGTCCCACAGGCGCACGGCCACCACGTCGTGGCGGCGGGCCAGGCGCCCGAGCGCCGGGGCCCAGCCGGGCTGGCTGATGAAATCGCTGACGACGAAGACGACGCTGCGGCGCGGGATGCTGCCCTCGGCGGCGTGTAGCAGTTCGGCCAGCTGGGTGCCGCGCGCTTCGTCGCTGGCGGGCGGGGTCACAGGTGCCGGGGCCTGCATGCGCTGCAGCAGCTCCAGCACGTGCATCCGCCCTGTGCGCGCCGGCAGCACGCCGTGCACCCGCTGGCCGTAGAGCAGGGCGCCCACGCGGTTGCCGTGCCGTGTGATCACGCGTGCCAGCGCCGCCACGAAGCGTGTGGCCACGGCGAGCTTGGTGACGCCGGCGCTGCCGAAATCGACGCTGCCCGAAAGATCGAGCAGGAACCACGCGTTCATGTCGCGGTCTTCGTGGAACTGCCGCACGTGCGGCGTCTGCACACGTGCGGTGACGTTCCAGTCGATGTGGCGCACGTCGTCGTGGGCCTGGTACTCGCGCAGATCGGCCAGGTCGATGCCCGCGCCGCGCCACAGCGTGCGGTAGTCGCCCTGCAGCAGGCCATCGAGCTTGCGGATGACCGTGAACTCCAGCTGTCTCAACAGCTGGTCGGGCGGCGTCAGCGCAGCGGCTTCAGCCACGGCCGGCGGCGCCCTCGCTGTGCGCCAGGGGTTTGTCAGGCGCGGGAATCTTCTTCAGCAGCCGCTGCACCACGGCATCGGGCGTCAGGTCTTCGGCCAGCGCCTCGTAGCTCAGCACCAGCCGATGCCTGAACACATCCGGCACGAGATCGACCATGTCTTCCGGCAGCACGTACTTGCGGCCGCGCAGCAGCGCCAGGGCCTTGGCGCCTTCGATCAGGCCGATGGTGGCGCGCGGGCTGCAGCCGTAGGTGAGGTACTTCTCCAGGTCGGCCAGGTCGTACCTGGCCGGGCGGCGCGTGGCGCTCACCAACTTCACGGCGTACTGCATCAGCATCGGGTCGCAGAACACCGCGCGGCATTCGCGCTGCAGCGCGGCGAGCTGGAAAGTGTCGGCCACGGCGTTCACGTCCACCACCGGGCCCGTCACACGCTCGGCGATGACGAACTCTTCTTCTTCGGTGGGGTAGTCCACCAGCACCTTCATCATGAAACGGTCGACCTGCGCCTCGGGCAGCGGGTAGGTGCCTTCGGTCTCGATGGGGTTCTGCGTCGCCATCACGACGAAGGGGTCGGGCACCTTGTGCGTTTCGCCGGCAATCGTCACCTGGCGCTCCTGCATCACCTCCAGCAGCGCGCTCTGTACCTTGGCCGGCGCGCGGTTGATCTCGTCGGCCAGCAGCAGGTTGGCGAACACCGGCCCGAGGCTGGTGCCGAACTCGCCGCTCTTCTGGTTGTAGATGCGTGTGCCCACCAGGTCGGACGGCACCAGGTCGGGCGTGAACTGGATGCGCTTGAAGCTGCCGCGCACGGTGCGCGCCAGGGTCTTGACGGTCAGCGTCTTGGCCAGGCCGGGCACACCTTCCACCAGCAGGTGGCCCTGGGCCAGCATGGCCACCAGCACCCGTTCCAGAAAGCGGTCTTGCCCGACGACGACACGCTTCACTTCATAGAGCACACGCTCCATCAAGGTGGCGGTGGATTCGGTGCTGTGTTCCATGGGGCTGGGGTCCGTCAAGGGTGCATCAGAAAGGCGGCATGCCCGCAGCGGAAGACGCGTTTTCGATGGGCACCGCAAAGCCGATGCCGATGAAGGTGCGCTGTTCGCTGGGGTTGAGGATGGCGGTGACGATGCCGACCACGTGGCCGTCCATCGTGACGAGCGGGCCGCCGCTGTTGCCAGGGTTGGCGGCGGCGTCGAACTGGATCAGGTTGGACAGCGGTTTGGTGCCGCTGGCTTCGCCTTCTGGCGCGCGGAACTCGCGCTTCAGGCCCGAGACCACGCCGGCGCTGACGCTGGGCCCGATGCCGAAGGGGTGGCCCACGGCGATGACCTCGTCGCCGGGCCGCAGATCGGCGGTGCTGCGCATGGTGGCGGCCTGCAGGTCGTCGGGTAGGCTCAGGGCGCGCAGCACGGCGAGGTCGTTCTCGGGCTGGGCGCTCACCAGCACCGCGTCGCTCTCGTGGCCGTTGGCGAAACGCACGCGGATCTTGCGCGCGCCCGAGACCACGTGCAGGTTGGTGAGGATGGTGCCGTTGTCGATGATCACCACGCCCGTGCCCAGGCTGCGTTCCAGCGCGCGCTGCTCGGGCTTGTCTTCGCCATCGTCCGTCTCGTCTAGCAGGCCGACCACGCGCACGACGGACGGCAGGATGGCCTCGT
Organism: uncultured beta proteobacterium; assembly: GCA_963788035.1. Taxonomy (GTDB): domain Bacteria; phylum Pseudomonadota; class Gammaproteobacteria; order Burkholderiales; family Burkholderiaceae_C; genus Rubrivivax. The sequence goes on along the minus strand of CAWBFC010000006.1, from coordinate 711,554 downwards.
AGGCCTTGGCCGCGGCCGAGGGCAGGGGAGCCTTTTCCAGCGATTCGCGCACGGCGGTGTCGATGTCGTCCTGCGTCACGGCGCGGTGCTGCGGCATCAGCAGCAACATCACACCGACGGCCAGCGCGGCGCCGCCCAGGGCCCACAGCGGGGCGGCGTGGCGGGCCAGGCGCGCTCGGGCCGCAGCCCAGCGGCGGGCGTTGGGGGTGCTCTCGGCCGGCGGCGGGGCGCTGCCGGCGCTGCTTGAAGGCTGGTCGTGCGGGCCGCTGGCCGGTGCCGCGCTCGGCCCCGTGCCAGGGCTGGAGGCCGGCCGCGCGCCCGCTGCCGGGCGGCGGGGCGAAGGGCTGTACAGCGGGGCCTTCTTCATGACGTTGCGACGGTGCCTCGGCGGTCAGGGGCGGGGCGGCGGCAGGGGCTCGGCCAGCCTGCTGCAACCCTAGCACGTTGTGCGTGCCGCTGCCGTGCACGCACGGCCGGCCGGGCGCCCAGCCGGGGCATCATCGCGGCATGTGGACCGACACGCACTGCCACCTTGACGCCCCCGAGCTCGCGCCCGACCGCGCCGCCGTGGTGCAGCGCGCCCGGGCCGCGGGCGTCGGCCGGCTGGTGCTGCCGGCGGTGGCGGCAGCCCACTTCGAGCCCTTGCGCGAACTAGCCCATGCCACTGGCTCGGCCTACGCGCTGGGCCTGCACCCGCTGTGGCTGGACACGGCCACCGAGGCCGATCTTGAACAGCTGGCGCAATGCCTGCACGCCTGGCGCGACGACCGCCACCTGGTGGCCGTGGGCGAGATCGGCCTCGACCACTTCGTGCCCGGCCTCGATCGTGCGCGCCAGCAGCACTTCTACCGTGCGCAGCTGAAGCTGGCGCGCCGTTTCGAGCTGCCGGTGCTGCTGCATGTGCGCCGCTCGGCCGACCACTTGCTGCAGGGCTTGCGCCAGATCGAGGTGCCCGGTGGCATCGCCCACGCCTTCAATGGCAGCGAGGTGCAGGCGGCGCAGTTCGTCGAACGCGGCTTCAGGCTGGGCTTCGGCGGCACGCTCACCTTCGAGCGTTCGCTGCAGATCCGCGCGCTGGCCCAGACCCTGCCCGAGACCGCGCTGGTGCTGGAAACCGACGCGCCCGACATCCCGCCGCAGTGGCTCTACCGCAGCGCCGAGCAGCGCGCCACGGGCGAAGCGCAAGGCCGCAACGAGCCGGCCGAGCTGCCGCGCATCGGCGCCGTGCTGGCGGCCTTGCGCGGCTGGAGCGCTGCCGAGACCGCGGCGCGCACCAGCGCCAACGCGGTGGCCGCGCTGCCGCGGCTGGCCGTGCTGCCCGGGCTGTTCTCGCCAAGCACCCTGGAAGCCGCGGCTTGAAGGTGCAGGCGGCCAAGGGCGACCGCCTGCAGGGCCTGCCGCCCGTGCTGGGCCGCCAGACCCGGCTGCTGGTGCTGGGCAGCTTCCCGGGCGTGGCCTCGTTGCGGGCGCAGCAGTACTACGCCCACCCGCGCAACCAGTTCTGGCCGCTGCTCAGCGCGATCTGGGGCCTGGAGCTGGCGGCACTGCCCTACACGCAGCGCCTGGCCGCCGTGCGCGAGCGCGGCCTCGGCCTGTGGGATGTCTACGCCAGTTGCCGGCGCGAAGGCAGCCTGGACCAGGCCATCGAAGACCCCGAACTCAATGACCTCGCTAGCCTGCGTCGCCGTGCGCCCGCGCTGCAGTGCGTGGCCCACAACGGCGGGGAATCGGCCCGCACGCGCAAGCTCGTCGCTGCGCTGGGCTACACCGTGCTGCAGCTGCCGTCCACCAGCCCGGCCAACGCCAGCTGGTCCTTCGAGCGCAAGCTCGTGGCCTGGCGCGCCGCTTTTGAGCAAGCCGGGCTCACCGAGCCGGTTGCACCGCTCCCCCTTCCTCCAACGCCATCGCCCCCGTGACCAAGAAGCCTGCCCGCACCCCCCGCACCCTGCCCGCCGTGACGCTGTCGGAAGACGACGGCGTGCGCTATCTGCACCTGGACAGCATCTGGATCCAGGGCGGCATGCGCATCAAGAAGCCGCAGGTGGTGGAGATCGACTACGTGCAGCGCATGCTGGCCGCGCTGCTGTGGCTGCCCACGGACGCGCTGGGTGGCGGTTCAGGCGGGGGCCAGGCCGTGCAGCTGGGGCTGGGCGCCGGGGCGCTCACGCGCTTCACGGCGGTGCAGCTGAAGATGGCGACCACGGTGGTGGAGATCAACCCGCAAGTGATCGCCGTCAACGCCAGCCACTTCCACCTGCCGGCGGCGGCCGAGGTTGTGCGGGGCGATGCGGCCGACTGGCTGGCCCAGGCCACGCCGGGCAGCGTGCGGCTGCTGCATGTGGATCTCTACGACGAAGAGGCCGCCGCCCCGGTGCTGGACGGCGAAGACTTCTACCGCGCCTGCCGCGAAGTGCTGGAAGAAGGGGGGGTGATGAGCGTCAATCTCTTCGGCCGCCACGCCAGCTTCCATGGCAGCATCTCCCGCATCGCCGCCGCGTTCGGCAGCCACCAGGTCTGGAGCCTGCGCCCCACGCGCGAAGGCAACACCGTGGTGGTGGCCGGACGCGGTGTGGTGGTGCCCGAGCGCGCTGCCCTCACCGCGCGCGCCGTGCATCTGGAAAAGCGCTACGGCCCCCTGGGGCTGCCGGCGCGCAAGTGGCTGCGCATGGTGCGGCCTTACCAACCCCAGCCCGCTGCCGACGCTGCTGCCGCCCCATGAACAAACCCAAGTCCACCGCGCCCGCTGCCACGCTCGCCCCTCCTGCCGCATCCGCCGGCGGCCGCCCTGCGACGCTGCCGCCCAGCGGGCGCCTGGAGTGGCCGGTGCTGCTGGAATGGTTGCGCGAAGACGGCTGCATCAGCGCCGAAGACGCCGAGCAGGTGGGCGCGCGTTTCCGCGCCGGCCCCTCCAGCCTGCACGCCTTGGTGCGCCTGGGCGCGGCGGGGCTCAGCCACGCCGGCAACGGCCGGGTGCTCGACACCGAAGCCCTCACCGAATGGCTGGCCGGCCGCAGCGGCCTGGGCTACCTGCGCATCGACCCGCTGAAGGTGGAGGTGGGCCGCGTGGCCGACGTGATGAGCGTGCAGTACGCCGAACTGCGCCGCGCGCTGCCGCTCAGCCTGGGCAGCAGCGAGGTCGTCATCGCCACGGCCGAGCCTTTCGACACCGCCTGGGTGCCCGAGATCGAGACGCACACACGCCGCCAGGTGCGCCTGGTGGTGTCCAACCCCGACGACGTGCGCCGCTACACCACCGAGTTCTATGCGCTGGCGCGCAGCGTGCGCGCGGCGCAGAAAAGCGGCGAGAACGCGGCCAGCGCCAGCTTCGAGCAGCTGGTGGAACTGGGCAAGGCCAACAAGACGCTGGACGCCAACGACCAGGGCGTGGTGCAGGTGGTCGACTGGCTGTGGCAGTACGCCTTTGATCAACGCGCCAGCGACATCCACCTGGAGCCGCGCCGCGACAAGGGCGCCATCCGCTTCCGCATCGACGGTGTGCTGCACACCGTCTACCAGGTGCCGCTGACGGTGATGAGCGCGATGACGGCGCGCATCAAGCTGCTGGGCCGCATGGACGTGGTGGAGAAACGCCGCCCGCTGGACGGCCGCATCAAGACACGCCGCCCCGATGGCGTGGATGGCGCCGGCGCCGAGGTGGAGATGCGTTTGTCGACGCTGCCCACGGCCTTCGGCGAGAAGATGGTCATGCGCATCTTCGACCCCGACGCCACCGTCAAGGGCCTGGCCGCCCTGGGCTTTGCCGAGCACGAGGCCCAGGCCTGGCAGCAGCTGATCAAGCGGCCGCACGGCATCATCCTCGTCACCGGCCCCACCGGCAGCGGCAAGACCACCACGCTCTACAGCACGCTGCGCCAGCTGGCCACGGAAGAGGTCAACGTCTGCACCATCGAAGACCCCATCGAGATGATCGAGCCGGCCTTCAACCAGACCCAGGTGCAGGCCGCCGTGGACATGGGCTTCACCGAAGGCCTGCGCGCGCTGATGCGGCAGGACCCGGACATCATCATGGTCGGCGAGATCCGCGATCTGGCCACGGCCGAGATGGCCATCCAGGCCGCGCTCACCGGCCACCTCGTCTTCAGCACCCTGCACACCAACGACGCGGTGGGTGCCATCACGCGCCTGGCCGACCTGGGCGTGCCCAGCTACCTCATCAGCGCCACCGTCATCGGCGTGCTAGCCCAGCGCCTGGCGCGCACGCTGTGCCCGGCCTGCAAGGCGCGCGACGAGAGCATCACACGCGAATCGCTGCACGAAGCGGTGCGTCCCTGGCGGCTGTCGGGCGGCGTGCGGCCCTACAAGGCCGTGGGCTGCCTGGAATGCCGCCACACCGGCTACCGCGGCCGCGCCGGCCTGTATGAGCTGCTGGTGATGAGCGATGCTTCGCGGGCCGCCGTACACCCGGCGCTGGACGCCAGCGCACTGCGCCGCCAGGCCATGCGCGACGGCATGCGCCCCTTGCGCCTGGCCGGTGCCATGAAGGTGGCCGAGGGCCTGACGACCATGGAAGAAGTGCTGGGCAACACGCCGCAGATCGACCGCTGAACCCCGGGGGCGGCGGGCCGCCGCCCTTACGTGGAAACCACAGCGGGCCGCCAGGACCGCGTCCCTAGAATCCCGCCGCAAGCGTGCCGGGCGTCCCTCTTCGGGCCACCACCGCCGGTGCGCACGAAAGAGGAGACTGGGCTTGAAGATCAAGAGCGAGAAGGACTTCTGGTCCGGACTCATGTTCATCGCCGTCGGGCTGGCATTTGCCTGGGGCGCCACCGAGTACAGCTTCGGCACCTCGGCCCGCCCCGGGCCGGCCTACTTTCCCTTCGGCCTCGGCATCCTGATGGCGGTGCTGGGCGGCATGGTGCTGTTCAAGGCGCTGACCTTTGAAGTGGAAGGTGGCGACAAGATCGGCCCCTGGGCCTGGAAGCCGCTGCTCGTCATCGTATTCTCGGTGGCCGGCTTCGGGCTGCTGCTGCCCAAGCTGGGCATGGTGATCTCGCTGCCCCTGCTGGTGTTCGCCGCGGCCACCGCTGGCGACGAATTCCGCTGGAAGGAAGCGGCCATCAACGCCGCCATCCTGACACTGATGAGCTGGGGAATTTTCATCAAGGGCCTGTCCTTGACCATCCCCCTGTGGCCCACCTTCCTGGCCAGCTGAGGCGCACACGATGGATCTCCTGAACAACCTCGGCATCGGCTTCGGCGTCGCCTTCACTTTCACGAACCTGGCCTACGCCTTTTTCGGCGCGCTGCTGGGCACGCTGATCGGTGTGCTGCCCGGCCTGGGCCCGGTGGCCACCATCGCGATGCTGCTGCCCAGCATCTACGCGCTGGACGCCACGCCCGCACTCATCATGCTGGCCGGCATCTACTACGGCGCGCAGTACGGCGGCAGCACCACGGCCATCCTGATCAACGTGCCGGGCGAAAGCAGCTCGGTCGTCACCGCGCTCGACGGTTACCAGATGGCCCGCAAAGGCCGCGCCGGCTCGGCCCTGGCCGCGGCCGGCCTGGGCAGCTTTTTCGCCGGTTGCGTGGGCACCATCATCATCGCGGCCTTCGCGCCGCCGCTCACCGAGCTGGCCTTCAAGTTCGGCCCGGCCGAGTACTTCAGCCTGATGGTGCTGGGCCTCATCGGCGCGGTGGTGCTGGCCTCGGGTTCGCTGGTCAAGGCCATCGCGATGATCATCCTCGGCCTGCTGCTGGGGCAGATCAACACCGACGTCATCTCCGGTGTGCCGCGCTACAGCTTCGACATCGCCGAGCTCACCGACGGCATCAGCTTCGTGGCCATCGCCATGGGCATCTTCGGCTTCGGCGAGATCATCGCCAACCTTGGCCAGCCGGCCGAGAAGCGCGAGGTCTTCACGAAAGACGTGAAGGGCCTGTGGCCCACGCGTGAAGACTTCAGCAACGCCTGGCCGGCGGTGCTGCGCGGCACCACGCTGGGCTCCATCCTCGGCGTGCTGCCGGGCGGCGGTGCGCTCTTGTCTTCTTTTGCGGCCTACACGCTGGAAAAGAAGATGCGCATGAAGCCGGGCGAGGTGCCCTTCGGCCAGGGCAACATCCGCGGCGTGGCCGGCCCTGAGAGCGCCAACAACGCCGGCTCGCAGACCAGCTTCATCCCCATGCTGACTCTGGGCATCCCGCCCAACGCCGTGATGGCGCTGATGGTGGGCGCAATGACGATCAAGGGCATCCAGCCCGGCCCGCAGGTGATGACGAACAACCCCGAGCTGTTCTGGGGCCTGATCGCCAGCATGTGGGTGGGCAACGCCATGCTGATCATCCTGAACCTGCCGCTCATCGGCATCTGGATCAAGCTGCTGACGGTGCCCTACCGCTTCCTGTTCCCGGCGATCATGGCCTTCTGCTGCATCGGCCTGTACACGCTGAACAACAACAACTTCGACGTCTTCATGGGCGCCGGTTTTGCGGTGGTGGGCTACATCTTCTACAAGCTGGGCTGCGAGCCGGCACCGCTGCTGCTGGGTTTCATCCTCGGGCCGATGATGGAAGAGAACCTGCGCCGTGCGCTGTTGCTCAGCCGCGGTGACTGGAGCGCCTTCGTCACGCGGCCGCTGTCGGCCAGCTTGCTGGCGGCGGCGCTGCTGATGGTCATCGTGGTGATGCTGCCGTCGATCAAGAACAAGCGCGAAGCAGCTTTCAAAGATGCAGATTGACGGCGGCGGCAGGCTTCCTGCCGCCCTGTCCCCCCTCCAAGGCCCCGTGTTCCGGGGCCTTTGGTTTGCCTGGTTCGCGGCGAACCTGACGATGTGGATGAACGACGTCGCGGCCGCCTGGCTGATGACGACGCTCACCACCAGCCCGGTGATGGTGGCGCTGGTCTCCACGGCCAGCACCTTGCCGGTGTTCCTGCTCGGCCTGCCCAGCGGCGCGCTGGCCGACATCCTCGACCGCCGGCGTTACTTCGCGGCCACGCAGCTGTGGGTGAGCATCAACGCGCTCGTGCTCGCCGGCCTGGCCCTGGCCGGCGCGCTGACGGCGCCGCTGCTGCTGGTGCTGACCTTCACCAACGGCATCGGCCTGGCGCTGCGCTGGCCCGTGTTTGCGGCCATCGTGCCGGGCGTGGTGAGCCGCGCCGAGCTGCCCGCGGCGCTGGCGCTCAACGGCATCGCGATGAACCTCTCGCGCGTGGTGGGCCCGGCCATCGCCGGGGCGCTGCTGGCGGCCGTCAGCCCGGCGGCGGTGTTCGTGCTGAACACTTTGCTGGCCGGCGTGGCCTTCGTGCTCGTGCTGCGCTGGAAGAGCGAACCGCGCACCAGCACGCTGCCCGGGGAGCGCTTTTTCGGCGCCATGCGCACCGGCTTGGTCTACGCGGCCCAGAGCCCGCGGCTCAAGCTCATCCTGCTGCGCGTCTTCCTGTTCTTCTTGCAGGCCAGCGCGCTGATGGCGCTGCTGCCGCTGGTGGCACGCGGCCTGCACGGCGGCGGTGCCGGCACCTTCACGCTGATGCTCTCGGCCGTGGGCGTGGGGGCCATCGTCGCGGCGCTGTACTTCCCAAAGCTGCGCGCGCGTTTCAACCGCGACCAGTTCGTGCGTTTCGGCAGCACGGCGCATGCGGCCTTGAGCGTGCTCATCGTCGCCGTGCCCGAGCTGTGGGTGGCGCTGCCGGCCATGGTGCTGGTGGGCATGTGCTGGATCAGCGTGGCGAACTCGCTCACCGTGAGCGCGCAGATGGCGATGCCGAACTGGGTGCGCGCCCGCGGCATGAGCATCTACCAGATGGCCTTGATGGGCGGTTCGGCCGCGGGCTCGCTGCTGTGGGGCCAGGTGGCCGCGCTGCTGGGCGTGCAAGGCGCCGTGCTCAGCGCCGCGGGCCTGGGCCTGGTGATCTTGCTGGCGCTGCGCCGCCTGACGGTGGAAGGCGGTGAAGAGATCGACTTCAGCCCTGCCGCGGTGCGCGCCGCGCCCGAGCCGGCTTTTGCCGTGGCACCCGACGAAGGGCCGGTGATGGTGACGCTGGAGTACCAGATCGCCCCCGCCCGCGCCGCCGAATTCGCGGCGGTCATGCAGCGCACACGCCGCGCCCGCCTGCGCCAGGGCGCGCTGAGTTGGGGCCTGTTCCGCGACGTGGCCGTGCCCGGCCGCTACATCGAGTATTTCGTCGACGAGAACTGGGTCGAGCACCAGCGCAGGCTGGAGCGTTTCACCGCCTTCGACGCCGAACTGCGCACGCAGCGCCTGGCCTTCCACCTCGGCCCCGAACCACCGCTGCTGCGCCGCTACGTGGGCGACGGCAGCGTGCCGCCGGGCGGTGCCCTGCAATGAGCGCCGTGGCCGGCGATACTGCGCGCCGGCTTGTCCCCCCGCCCCACTTCCACCACCGCCCCCCACCATGACCCACGCCTTCGACTGGAGCACCGGCTACGCCAGCCAGCGCTCGCCCGTGTTCGCCCGCAACGTCGTCTCCACCTCGCATCCGTTGGCGGCGCAGGCCGGCCTGCGCATGTTGCAGAACGGCGGCAATGCGGTGGATGCCGCCATCGCCACCGCCGCGGTGATGACCATCGTCGAACCTTGCAGCAACGGCCTGGGCTCGGATGCCTTCTGCATCCTCTGGGACGGCAAAGAGCTGCACGGCCTGAACGCCAGCGGCTGCGCGCCGCAGGGCTGGACGCCCGAATACTTCAAGGCCAAGTACGGCGCCGACGCCAAGGCGCCGGCCAAGCGCGGCTGGGACAGCGTCACCGTGCCCGGCGCCGTGTCGGCCTGGGCGGCGCTGAGCCAGCGTTTCGGCAAGCTGCCCTTTGCCGACCTGATGGCCCCGGCCATCGATGTGGCCGAGCGTGGCTACGCGGTGCCCGTCATCGTGCAGAGCAAGTGGGCCAACGCAGCGGCGCTGCCCGAGATCACCGAGCAGCCGGGTTTCGCGGAAGCCTTCATGCCCCACGGCCGCGCGCCGCATGTGGGCGAGCTCTTCCAGTTCAAGGAAGCGGCGCGCACGTTGAAGCTGATCGCACAGACGAAGGGTGAAGCCTTCTACCGTGGTGAGGTGGCCGAGGCTGCCGCCGCGCATGCCAAGGCCCACGGCGGCGTGATGACGGCCGCCGATTTCGCGGCCTACCAGCCCGAGTGGGTAAGGCCCATCTCGCGCGACTACCGCGGCTACACCATGCACGAGATCCCGCCCAACGGGCAGGGCATCGCGGCGCTCATCGCCCTGGGCATCCTCGAGAAGTTCGACATGGCGGGCCTGAAGGTCGACAGCATGGCCAGCCAGCACCTGCAGATCGAGGCCATGAAGCTGGCCTTCGCCGACGTCTACGCCTACGTGGCCGAGCCGCGCAGCATGCGCCTGAAGGCCGAGCAGATGCTGGACGACGCCTACCTCGCCAGCCGCGCCAAGCTGATCGACCCGAACAAGGCCCAAGACTTCGGCCCCGGCCACGGCCCCACGGGCGGCACCATCTACCTCACGGCGGCCGACGAGAGCGGCATGATGGTCAGCTTCATCCAGAGCAACTACATGGGCTTCGGCTCGGGCATCGTGGTGCCGGGTTACGGCCTGAGCCTGCAGAACCGCGGCCACGGCTTCACGCTCGACCCCACGCGCGACAACCTGGTGGGCCCGGTCAAGCGGCCCTTCCACACCATCATCCCGGCCTTCCTCACGAAGGGCGGCGCGCCGGTGATGAGCTTCGGCATCATGGGCGGCGACATGCAGCCGCAGGCGCACATGCAGACGCTGGTGCGCATGCTCGATTACCGCCAGCACCCGCAGGCCGCGTGCGATGCGCCACGCTGGCGGTTCTATGGCGGCACCGTCAACCTCGAGCCCGGCTTCGACGCCGCTGCGGCCGAGGGCCTGCGCGCCCTGGGCCACCGCATCGCGCCCTTCACCGACAGCTACCAGGATTACGGCGCCGGCCAGTTCATCTGGCGCCTGGACGAAGGGCAGGGCGATGTGAGTGTGCGCGGTTACGCCGCCGCCAGCGACCCGCGCCGCGACGGCCAGGCCGCCGGCTTCTGAGGCCGGCAGCGCGGGGCGGGCTGTTGCCTTGAAGCTGGACGACCTGCGCCCGGGCTGGCGCAGCGATTTCATCCTGCACCGCCATGGCGCGCTGGTGGCCGAGCGTGACGACTGCTTGGTGGTGCGCACGCCGGCCAACCCGAACTTCTACTGGGGCAACTTCCTGCTGCTGCCGCAGGCGCCGCATGACGACGCGCTGGCGCACTGGATGGACCGTTTCGACGACGAGATCACGCGGCTGCAACCGGCCTCGCAACACGTGGCCTTGGGCATCAATGCCACGCCGGCCGGCGAGACGCTGCCCACCTGGGTGGACGCCGGCTTCGAGCTGATGCACACCACGGTGCTGGAACTGCGCCCGGGCCAGCTGCGAGCACCGGCACGCGCAGCCCGTGGCGCGGTGCAGTTGCGGCCGCTGGACCTGGCGCACGAGCTGGAGGCCGCCGTGGCCCAGCAGTGCGCCGATGTGCACGGCTTCGAGCCCGAGAACTACGCGCGGCACCGGCGCGCGCAGATGCAGCGTTACGCGCGCATGGCTGAAACGGGCGAGGCGGTGTGGTTCGGCGCCTGGTGCGAGGGCGTGCTCGCCGCCGACTGCGGGCTGATGCGCGACCGCACGGTGCCGGGCGCCCTGGGCCGTTTCCAGCACGTTTCCACGCACCCCTTGTGGCGCCGCCGCGGCCTGTGCAGCGCGCTGGTGCACGAGGTCAGCCGCTTCGGCTTCGAGGCCTGGGGCCTGGCGCGCACCTTGATGTGCGCCGACCCTGGCGACGTGGCCATCGGCATCTACGAGAGCCTGGGTTTCCAGCGCATCGACCACGACTGGTGCCTCCAGCTGCGTGCGCCGCAAGACCGCATCGACCGTCTTGACCGCGGCGACGAGGCCCTGGCCCCATGAGGCCTGCGCCCCTGGGCCCCGGCCTGCTGCTGGCCGCGGGCGGCGCCATCGCCTTTTCGGCCAAGGCCATCATCGTGAAGCTGGCCTACCGGCATGGCGTGGATGCGGTCACACTCATCATGTACCGCATGCTCTTCGCGCTGCCGCTGTTTGCCGGGCTGGCCTGGTGGGCCGGGCGTGGCAAGCCGCCGCTGACGCGGCGCGACATGGGCGTCATCGCGGGCCTGGGTTTCAGCGGCTACTACCTCGCGAGCTTTCTCGATTTCGCCGGGCTGCAGTACATCAGCGCCAGCCTGGAGCGGCTGATCCTCTACCTCAACCCCACGCTGGTGCTGCTCTTCGGCGTGCTCTTTTTCGGCCAGCGTGTGCAGCGCGCGCAGCTGCTGGCGCTGGCGGTGAGCTATGCGGGGGTGCTGCTGGTCTTCGGGCATGAAGTGACGATCACCGGCCCGCACACCGTGCTGGGTGCGGGCCTGGTCTTCGGCAGCGCCGTGAGTTACGCGGTCTACCTCGTCTACAGCGGGCAGGAGGTCAAGCGCCTGGGCGCGCTGCGCCTGACCGGCTGGGCCACGCTGGTGGCCTGCGGCCTGTGCCTGCTGCAGTTCGTGCTGCTGCGGCCCCTGAGCGCCGCGGTGGTGGCGCCCGAGGTGCTGTGGCTGAGCCTGCTCAACGCCACACTCTGCACCTTCGCCCCCGTGGTGATGGTGATGCTGGCGATCGAACGTGTGGGGGCCACGCTGGCGGCGCAGGTGGGCATGATCGGCCCCTTGTCGACGGTGCTGATGGGCGTGTTCATCCTCGGCGAGCCGATGAATCTTTGGATCGTGGCCGGCACCGTGCTGGTCTTGCTGGGCGTGGGTCTGCTGGCCCGCGTCCGTACCCCTGTTGGAGAGGCTTGAAACACATGGACTTGGGCATTACAGGCAAATGGGCGCTGGTGTGCGCCGCGAGCAAGGGGCTGGGCAAGGGCTGCGCCGCAGCGCTGGTGAAAGAGGGCGTGAACGTCGTCATCACCGCGCGCGGCGCCGAGGCCCTGGAAGCCACCGCCGCCGAACTGCGGGCGCTGAACCCGGCGGTGCAGGTGCTGGCCGTGGCCGGTGACATCACCACGCCGGAAGGGCGTGCGGCAGCGCTGGCCGCTTTTCCACAGCCGGCGCAGGTGGACATCCTGATCAACAACGCCGGCGGCCCGCCGCCCGGTGATTTCCGCGACTGGGGGCGCGAAGCGTGGCTCAAGGCCATCGATGCCAACATGCTCACGCCCATCGAGCTGATCAAGGCCGTGGTCGACGGCATGGCCGAGCGCGGTTTCGGCCGCATCGTCAACATCACCAGTGGCGCGGTGAAGGCGCCCATCGACATCCTCGGCCTGAGCAACGGCGCGCGCTCGGGGCTGACGGGTTTTGTCGCCGGTCTGGCGCGCCAGCCCAAGCTGGCGGGGCGCAACGTGACGATCAACAACCTGCTGCCCGGCGCCTTCGACACCGACCGCCTCAAGACCACGCTGGCCGGTGCGGCGGCCAAGACCGGCCAGCCCATCGAGGCCATCGCCGAGGCGCGCAAGCAGCAGGCGCCCGCGCGGCGTTTCGGCACGGCCGACGAGTTCGGCGCCTACTGCGCCTTTCTTTGCAGCGCGCACGCCGGTTTTGTGATCGGGCAGAACCTGCTCACCGATGGCGGGGCCTACGGCGGCACCTTCTGAAGGCGCTCAGTTCAGGGGCTGGCCGGGCGGTGGCCGTTCGGGCATGAGGCCGGCCGCAGCGCTTGCTGCGGCGGGCAGGGGCAAGGCCCAGTCGGCGTCGGCCAGCGCGATGTCCATCAGGCGCAGCAAGGCGGTGGCGAGTTCGGGCGTGAGCCCCAGGTCGATGTGGCGGCCGCGGGTCTCCTGCAGCACCAGGTGCAGCTCGGGGCCGGGGCCGCGGCGCAGCTCGCCACTGTCGGGCAGCAGCGGCTCGGTGCCCAGCGGGTGGCGGCTGTGTTCATCGGCCTGGAAGGGCTGGTTGAACTGCGTGCCCGGCAGCGGGCGTTGCAGCGCCGCCTGCTCCAGCATCTGCCGCGCCTCAGGCACGGGCAGGGCATGCGGTGCCACGCTCTGCACGCCGCGGGCCGTCACCGCCTGGCGGAAGGGCGGCAGCAGGCGTTGCACCAGCCGCCGCGTCAGCCAGGCGGCGTAGATCTCGGCCTGCGTGCTGCGCACCTGCAGCAGCAGGCGGTCGGCGCCGGCGTCGTAACGCAGCTGGATCTGGTGGATGCCCATGGGCCCCATTCTGCGGGGCGGCCAGGCCCGTGCCGGCCGTGGGCAGCGGCCTTTTTGCGCTGGCGCAAGCCGGCGCCTCGGGCCCAGGCTTGAAATGCAGCCCGCGGCATCCACGTGTGTGCCATCCCGGAGGAACACCCCATGCGTTTCGACAAGCTCACCACCGCCTTCCAGCAAGCCCTGGCCGACGCCCAGAGTGCGGCCGTCGCGCGCGACAACCCCTACATCGAGCCCAGCCACCTGCTGGCCGCCATGCTGGCCCAGCCCGACGGCCCCAAGGCCCTGCTCGACCGCGCCGGCGCCAACACCGCGGCGCTGGGCACGGCCATGGAAACTGCCATCCGCAACCTGCCCCAGGTGCAGGGCGGGCAGCAGGTGCAGCCAGGGCGTGATCTGGTGCAGCTGCTGCAGGCCGCCGACAAGGAGGCCGGCAAGGCCGGCGACCAGTTCATCGCCAGCGAGATGTTCTTGCTGGCGCTGGCCGACAGCAAGGCCGACATCGGCGCCGTCGTGCGCGGCCACGGCCTGAACCGCAAGGCCCTGGAGGCCGCCATCCTGGCCGTGCGTGGCGGGCAGACGGTGGACAGCGCCGATGCCGAGGGCCAGCGCGAGGCGCTGAAGAAGTACACGCTCGACCTCACCGAGCGCGCGCGGCTGGGCAAGCTCGACCCCGTGATCGGGCGCGACGACGAGATCCGCCGCGCCATCCAGGTGCTGCAGCGCCGCAGCAAGAACAACCCCGTGCTCATCGGCGAGCCCGGCGTGGGCAAGACCGCGATCGTCGAAGGCCTGGCGCAGCGTATCGTCAACGGCGAGGTGCCCGATACGCTGAAGAACAAGCGCGTGCTGGTGCTCGACATGGCCGGGCTGCTGGCCGGCGCCAAGTTCCGCGGCGAGTTCGAAGAGCGCCTGAAGTCGGTGCTGAAGGAAGTGGCGCAGGACGAGGGCCGCATCATCCTGTTCATCGACGAACTGCACACCATGGTGGGCGCGGGCAAGGCCGAGGGCGCGATGGACGCCGGCAACATGCTCAAGCCCGCGCTGGCGCGCGGGGAGCTGCACTGCATCGGCGCCACCACGCTCAACGAGTACCGCAAGTACGTCGAGAAAGACGCTGCGCTGGAGCGCCGTTTCCAGAAGGTGCTGGTGGACGAGCCCAGCGTGGAGGCCACGGTCGCCATCCTCAGAGGCCTGCAGGAAAAGTACGAGGTGCACCACGGCGTGGAGATCACCGACCCGGCCATCGTGGCCGCGGCCGAGCTGAGCCACCGCTACATCACCGACCGTTTCCTGCCCGACAAGGCCATCGACCTCATCGACGAGGCGGCGGCCAAGGTCAAGATCGAGAAAGACAGCAAGCCCGAGGCCATGGACCGGCTCGACCGCCGGCTCATCCAGCTGAAGATCGAGCGCGAGGCGGTGCGCAAGGAGACCGATGAAGCTTCGATCAAGCGCTTCGGCCTGATCGAAGAAGAGATGCTGCGCCTGCAGCGTGAGCTGAACGATCTGGACGAGATCTGGAAGGCCGAAAAGGCCGCCGCCCAGGGCAGCGAAGACCTGCTCGCCGAGCGCGACCGGGTGCGCTCACAGATCGAGGAACTCACGCGCAAGGGCGAGTTCAACCGCGTGGCCGAGCTGCAGTACGGCCGCCTGCCCGAGATCGAAAAACGCCTGAAGGCCGCGCAGGACACCGAGACCGGCAAGGCCCGGGCCGGCCGGCCGCAGCTGTTGCGCACCATGGTCGGCGCCGAGGAGATTGCCGAGGTGGTGAGCCGTGCCACCGGCATCCCGGTGAGCAAACTGATGCAGGGCGAGCGCGACAAGCTGCTGCAGATGGAAGACCGCCTGCACGAGCGCGTGGTCGGCCAGCACGAGGCCATCGTGGCCGTGGCCGATGCCATCCGCCGTTCACGCGCCGGCCTTTCCGACCCCAACCGGCCGCTGGGCAGCTTCCTCTTCCTGGGCCCCACCGGCGTGGGCAAGACCGAGCTGTGCAAGGCGCTGGCGGGCTTTCTCTTCGACAGCGACGACCACATGATCCGCGTCGACATGAGCGAGTACATGGAGAAGCACAGTGTCAGCCGCCTCATCGGCGCGCCGCCGGGCTACGTGGGCTACGACGAAGGCGGTGCGCTCACCGAGGCCGTGCGCCGCAAGCCCTACAGCGTGCTGCTGCTCGACGAGGTGGAGAAGGCCCACCCGGATGTCTTCAACGTGCTCTTGCAGGTGCTGGACGACGGACGGCTCACCGACGGCCAGGGCCGCACCGTCGACTTCAAGAACACGGTGATCGTGATGACCAGCAACCTGGGGTCGCAGATGATCATGCAGATGAGCGGCCAGCCCACGGCCGACATCCGCGATGCCGTCTGGGGCGAGTTGAAGCAGCACTTCCGGCCCGAGTTCCTGAACCGCATCGACGAGACGGTGGTCTTCCACGCGCTGGACCAGAGCAACATCGAGAGCATCGCGAAGATCCAGCTCAAGCTGCTGGAGTCGCGGCTGGAGAAGCTGGAGATGAAACTGGAAGTGTCGCCGGCGGCCCTGGCCGAACTGGCCAAGGTGGGCTTCGACCCAGTGTTCGGCGCCCGGCCGCTCAAGAGGGCCATCCAGCAGCGCATCGAGAACCCGGTGAGCAAGCTCATCCTGCAGGGCAAGTTCGGCCCCAAGGGCGTGATCCCGGTGGATGTGGACGGCGGCGAGTTCGTGTTTTCGCGCATCGTGCATTGAGGCGCGGGCGCCGCTTGCGACAAAACGGCTGGGCTTCGGGGCCGGGAGGCTCAAGTCTGCGTGTGGCAGGTCGTTAAGCCTGGGGACGCGCGCGGGGGCCTGCATGCTGCACGCTCGCGGGCGTCTTCCGCCTTCCGTCTAGCGTTGGACACGCGCTTTCCACAACAGCCCCAAGGACCCGCCCATGAACTTCCGCCGCTTCCGCACCCCCCTGGCCCTGGCCACCCTCGGCCTCGCCGGCCTCGGCACCGTGCACGCCACCGAGCTCTACCTCGGGCTGGGTGTGCCCGGCGTGGGCCTGGGCCTGGCCATGCCGGTGAGCCCCAGCGTCACCCTGCGTGGCGATGTGTTCACGCTCGGCTCGCGCGATGTCACCGAAACCGAGAGTGGCATCCGCTACAACGGCAACTACAAGCTGCAGCGCGCGGCGCTGCTGGCCGACTGGTTCCCGTTCAGCGGCAGCTTCCGCTTCACGGGCGGCGCGGCCTTCAACACCTACAAGATTGCGCTGGACGCCAGCGGTGCCGGCGGCACGCTGACCATCGGCGACCGCACCTACACCACCACCGCGGCCGACGGCCTGAACGTTCAGGTGAAGTTCCCCAAGACCACGCCCTACATCGGCATCGGCTGGGGCCACCAGACGGGCTCGGGCTTCCGCTTCTCGGCCGACATCGGTGCGGCCATCGGCCGCGCCACCGTGACGGCCGTGGCACGCGGCCAGCTGGCGGCGCAGCCCGACATCCAGGCCAACATCGACAAGGAACTGGTTGAACTGCGCGAGGGCGTGGGCAAGGTCCGCGCCATTCCGCAGCTCAGCATCGGGCTGGGCTACAGCTTCTAGGTCTTCACTGCGGCGGCTCGATGCGTTCGAGCTGCATGCGCGCCAGCGTGAGGTTGCCGGTGCTGGCCTGCACCACCAGGTGCAGCGCCACACCCGGGTGGCCGGGCACCGGCCGCAGGATGAGGTGGTGGCTGCCGGTGCTGACGCTGGCCTCAGCCCGCGCCGGGCCCAGGCCCAGGGCCCGCGAGGCGTCGTTCATCTGGCCCAGCAGCACCGCACCCTGGTGCGCCAGGCGCTCGCCAGCGGGCGGGCCGCCGGCCGAAGCCAGGGCTTGCGAGGTGTGCAGGTCGAAAACACAGCAGGCCACCGCGCCCTTGATGAGCAGGCAGCGTTCGGCATAGGCCTGCCAGCCGCTGGGGCCGCCCACGCGCGGCATGGGCGTGGGCGCCGACAGCGTGGGCAGGCCCGCCGCCGCCGGGCGCGCCGTGGGCAGCGCTTGCAGGCCCATGGGTTGCGTCGGCGCTTCGCTGTTGGGCGCGCCCCCCGGCGCCGTGTGGCCATGGCGCCCGGGCTGGGTCATGTCGGTGGACAGCGTGCGCTGCGTGCCGGCGCTGCCATGCTGGCGGTTCCAGGCGCCGCCGATGTAGGCCCAGGCCTGGCGCGGCTTGTCGGCGTGGGGCGTCACCTGCACCGCCACCGTGCTGCCCGCGGCCAGCTGCGCGGCGTGCGCGGCCAGCGCCGTGCCCGAACCCAGCGGCACCATCAGCAGTTCGCGGTTGGGCCAGGGGCCCCGCACCAGCTGCTCATGCAGCGGCCCGAGCTGGCCGGCCAGCGCATGGGGTGGCACTTCGCCGACCAGCAGCACACCCAGGCGGCTGTGGCCCAACAGCACCCGCGCCACCTGCGCGCGGGTGGGTGCGTCGCCGTTCAGGTCGGTGCTGTAGACCCGCACGCTGCTGCCGTCGGCCAGCGGCATTTCCACGAACTGCAGCACTGCCAGCGCCACGCCATGGCCCTGGCGGCGTATGGACAGGCGCTGCACGCGCGTGCCTGCGGCGCCGGCCAGGCTGGTGAGCAGGCGCATGCCGGCGCTGGTGCCGAGGTCGTGCAGGGCGATGTACTCGGGCGTGTGCAGCACCAGTTCGCGCTGCAACGAGCCCGGCACGTCGGCGGTGATGAAGAGCTCGACCTGGTCGTCGCTGATGCGGCGGCCCACGTCGTGCCGGCCCTGGCCGAGGTAGGCCTCGCGGTCGGTGACGATCTGCGTGCGCGGTGCCAGCAGTTCGTCGCGGTCGACCGGCGGGGTGCTGCGGTGGGGGTCTTGCCAGCTCGGCTCGTCGCGGTGGGAACTCATCGAATCATCATAGGTGCCCCATTGCAGTGCTGCATCGTCTGAAAGGGGGCGGCTCCATAGAATTGGCGCCCCGCTGACGTGCGTTTGCCACAGGCCCCCCCCCCGATGACCACGACCCCGATGCCCCTTGCCGCTGCGCCGTCCACCGCCGAGCCCGGCGCACCCGTGGTGGTGGTGGGGGCCGGCCTCGGCGGCCTGGCGGTGGCCTTGCACCTGGCCTCGCAGATGCCGGTGGTGGTGCTGGCCAAGCGCGAGCTGGGCGAAAGCGCCACGGCCTGGGCGCAAGGCGGCATCGTCGGCGTGCTGGGCAGCGACGACAGCATCGCCAGCCATGTGCGCGACACGCAAGACGCCGGCGCCGGCATCGTCGACGAGCACACCGCGCGTTTCATAGCCGAGAACAGCGCTGCGGCGGTGCGTTGGCTGGTGGACGCCGGCGTGCCCTTTTCGGAGGACGCCAGCGGCCCGCTGGGCCTGCACCTCACGCGCGAGGGCGGACATGCCGTCCGGCGCATCGCCCACGCCGCCGATGCCACCGGCAAAGCCATCCACGACACCTTGCTGCAGCGCGCGCGCGAGCACCCGAACATCACGCTGCGCGAGCGCTGGATGGCGGTGGACGTGATCACCTCGCGCCACCTGCGGCGCCACGAGACGCCGCGCTGCTACGGCGTCTATGCGCTCGACATGGACCACCGCCGCGTCGAAACCCTGGCCGCGCGTGCCGTGGTGCTGGCCACGGGCGGCGTGGGCAAGGTCTACCGTTACACGAGCAACCCCGACACGGCCACCGGCGACGGCATCGCCATGGCCTGGCGTGCCGGCTGCCGCGTCGGCAACATGGAGTTCATCCAGTTCCACCCGACCTGCCTGTACCACCCGCAAGAGCGCAGCCTGCTGATCACCGAAGCGCTGCGCGGCGAAGGTGCCCACCTCACGCTGCCCAGCACCGGCCCCGGTGACCCCGGCGGCGCGCGGTTCATGGCCGCGCACGATGCGCGGCTGGAGCTGGCGCCGCGCGACATCGTGGCCCGCGCGATCGACTTCGAGATGAAGAAGCACGGCCTCGACCACGTGTGGCTCGATGCCCGGCCCATCGTCGCCGAGAAGGGCGAGGCTTTTGTGCGCGAGCACTTTCCCACCATCCATGCGCGCTGCCTGAAGCTGGGCATCGACATCGTGCACCAGCCCATTCCGGTGGTGCCGGCGGCGCACTACACCTGTGGCGGCGTCGTCACCGATCTGGACGGCCGCACCGACCTGCCTGGCCTATATGCGGTGGGCGAAACCACCTACACCGGCCTGCACGGCGCCAACCGCCTGGCCAGCAACTCGCTGCTCGAATGTGTGGTGCTGGGCCGCACCTGTGCCGAGCGCATCGCGGCCGACACGGCGCCCGCGCCCGGCCCGCTGCCGGCCTGGGACGAGAGCCAGGTGGAAGACGCCGACGAGCAGGTCGTCATCGCCCACAACTGGGACGAGCTGCGCCTCTTGATGTGGAACTACGTCGGCATCGTGCGCACCACCAAGCGCCTGGAGCGTGCGCTGCACCGCATCAAGCTGCTGCGCAGCGAGACGCTGGAGTACTACGCCAACTTTCGCGTCAACCGCGACCTGCTCGAACTGCGCAACCTGGTGATGTGCGCCGAGCTCATCGTGCAAAGCGCGCTGCGCCGACACGAAAGCCGCGGCCTGCACTACAGCCGCGATTTCCCGGCCACGCTGCCGGTGAGCTTTCCGACGGTGCTGACGCGACGCGCACGCAGCCGCAACGCGGGCGGCGACGACGCCGAATAAGGGCGAGCCAGGCGCGGCGCGGTGCGCCAGCCCGAAGCAGCGGCCCTCAGGTCAGGCTGGTGAAGTCGCTGCGCGGCACCTGTTCGATGCGCGCGCGGCCCTGGTGCTTGGCGGCATAGAGCGCGCGGTCGGCCCGCGAGAGCAGCTGCTCCAGCGTGTTGCCATGCCCGGGAAACAGCGCGATGCCGGCCGAGAAGGTGCCGCGCGGCAGGCGCCGGCGGCCCAGCTCCAGCTGCAGGACCGAGAAGGTTTCGAGCAGGCGCTGCATCACCGCCTCGGCCTCGTCGGCCTGGGTGTCGGGCATCACCGCCACGAACTCTTCGCCACCGTGGCGGCAGATCACGTCACTGCGGCGCAGCGTCTCCGTGAGCAGCGCCGCAAAACGCTGCAGCACCAGGTCGCCCGCGGCGTGGCCGCAGGTGTCGTTGAGCAGCTTGAAGTGGTCCAGGTCGATCAGCACCACGCTCAGCGGCTGGCGATGGCGGCGCGCCCTTTCCAGCAGGCCCGGGCCCAGCTCGAACAGGTAGCGGCGGTTGTGCAGGCCGGTCAGCGGGTCGCGCAAGGCCTGTTCGCGCAGCTGCTCGTGCAGGCGTTCGGTTTCTGCCATCTGCGCTTGCAGCGCGGTGTTCAGCTCGCTGAGGCGGCGGCGGTCGTCTTCCACGCTGCGCCGGCCGTCCACGGCCACATCGCGTTCGTGGCGTGCCTGGGCCAGCTGGTGCGTGATGTCCAGCGCGATGTAGCGGGCGCGTGCACTGCGGCCCACCAGCCGCTCGTACAGGGCGTGGGCTTCGCGCAGGTGTTGCAGGGCTTCACCGGCCTGGCCTTCCTGCTCGGCGGCGTCGGACATCGCGCGGTGCAGCGCCATCAGGTCGTAACAGGGGTTGGCGCCACCGGCGGCCTCGCTGGCCCGCAGCGCCTGCCGCGCCACGGCCAGGGCATCGCTGGCATCGCCCAGGGCCAGCCGGCAGCGGGCCGTCTGCCAGCCCCAGGCCAGCGACCACTCGCCGGCCGGCTCGCGCGCGGTGGCCGCTTGCACGCTGCGTAGCAGGGCCTCGGCGCCGGCCGCATCGCCGCCGGCCAGGTGGGCCAGGGCCAGCGGTGGCGTCATGTCTTCCACCTGTTCGGGCGGCGCCCCGGGCAGCAGCGCCGCCAGCGTGGCGCCCATGGCATGGGCCTCGGGCAACTCGCCGAGCGCGTGATGGATGTAGATCAGGTTGCTGGCGGCGACCAGCTGTGCCATCTTGGAGCCGGCTTCGGTGGCCGCTGCCAGGCCTTGCAGGCTGTAGGCGCGGGCGTCTTCCAGGTTGTAGAGGTCGTGATGGCGCCCGCCCAGGTTGGTGCAGGCCGAGATGTAGGGCCCGGGCCAGCCGGTTTGCTGGGCGGCATCGAAGGCCGCATGCAGGTGGCGCAGCGACACCTCCACCTGGCCCAGCAGCTTGGTCGTGATGGCGCGCGAGTTGTGGGCAATGAAACGCGCCATCGCATCGCCGTCGAGATCGGCGCGGCCGTCCAGCTCGGCCTGCAAGCGCGCCGAGCCGGCCACATCGCCTTCGCGGCGGCGCAGCAGGGCCTCGAGCTCGTCGCACAGGGCCAGGCCCCAGGCGGCGCGCGGGTGTGGCGCGGGCGCCGTGAACAGGGTGCGCACCTGCGCCAGCGTCTGCCGGGCTTGCGCGGTGGGGGCTTGCCGGGCTTCGCCCAGGGCCACGACCAGGTGCGCTTCGGCGACGTCGACACCCGGCGTGCCGGCGACCCCCCGCGCCAGCGCGAGCGAAGCCGCCGGATCGAGGTAGCTCAGGGCCCAGGCCCGCCGCAGCGGGCTGTCGCTCTCAGCCACGCGCCCGCATCGCGGTGCGCGCCTGCACGAAGCCAAAGGCGTATTCCACCGCGTCGAGCAGTTGGCGTTCGCTGTCGCCGCGCTCACGCTCGCTGAGGTAGAAGACGAAATCGACCTCGTGGCGGATGTAGCGCGGCGCGAGGCGGTTCAGGGCCACGCAGGCCACGTCGGCCAGCAACTCGGGGTTGTGGGCCAGGCCGGGGTAGCGGTCGGCATGGTCTTGCACCGCTTCGAAGACGGCGCGTTCGTTGTGGTTGCGTACCGAGGTGAAGTCGGCGCTCAGCGTGGTCGTCATGGTCGAACTCCGCCCCGGCAGCGGGGCACGCCGGTGTATCGGCCGGCCGGTGGCGGTCTTGAGCGCCGGCCCGGGCTGCAGCCGTGCATTCAAGCGGCGCCGATGCCGGGCACCAGGCTGCCGCGCGCGGCGCTGCGTTGCGCTGGCTGCGCCACGCTGGCCGGGTGGCGGCGCACAAAATCGAGCATGCGGGTGATGCAGCCCAGGGCCTGGCTGCGCACGGGTTCGGGCACATGGATCTCGTGGGCGCTGCGCGCCGCGCCCGCACCCGCTTCCAGGCAGGCCACCAAGCCTTGCAGTGCGTTCATCGCCATCCAGGGGCAGTGCGCGCAGCTCTTGCAGGTGGCGCTGTTGCCGGCGGTGGGTGCTTCGATCAGCAGCTTGCCCGGCGCCAGTTGGCGCATGCGGTGCAGGATGCCGTTGTCGGTGGCCACGATGTAGGCCGGTGCGGTGCCGTCCACCACCGCCTTCAGCAGCTGGCTGGTGCTGCCCACCACGTCGGCCTGGGCCACCACGGCCTGGGGCGATTCGGGGTGCACCAGCACCAGCGCGCCGGGGTGCTGCTGACGCAACAGATCGAGCTCCAGGCCCTTGAACTCGTCGTGCACGATGCAGGCGCCGTTCCACAGCAGCATGTCGGCGCCGGTCTGCTCCTGGATGTAGCGGCCGAGGTGGCGGTCGGGCGCCCAGAGGATTTTCTTGCCCTCGGCCTTCAGCTGCTCAACGATGGCCAGCGCGCAGGAGCTCGTCACCATCCAGTCGGCGCGCGCCTTCACGGCCGCGCTGGTGTTGGCATAGACGACGACCGTGCGGTCGGGGTGGGCGTCGCAGAAGGCCGTGAACTGCTCGGGCGGGCAGCCCAGGTCGAGGCTGCAGGTGGCCTCCAGGTCGGGCATCAGCACGGTCTTCTCGGGCGAGAGGATCTTGGCGCTTTCGCCCATGAAACGCACGCCGGCCACCACCAGGGCCTGCGCGGCGTGGTCGCGGCCGAAGCGCGCCATTTCCAGTGAATCGGCGACGATGCCGCCGGTTTCCAGCGCTAGGTCTTGCAGGTCGCCGTCGACGTAGTAGTGCGCCACCAGCACGGCGCCGCGCGCCTTCAGCAACTCGGCAGCGCGGGCCTTCATCGCGGCGCGCTCGGCGGGCTGCAGCGCCGGCGGCACCTGGGCCCGGGCCTGGGCGGTGCAGCTGCCGCCGCTGGCGTCTTGGCGGGTGAAGTCGTACAGCACTTGGGTGGGGGTGGCACTCATCCAGCGATGGTAGTGCCGCGCCCCAGCCGCAGCGCGGGCAGGGCCGGCTTAGCATCCACCGCCATGTCGACCCTCAGCCTGCCCGCGCCCAATCTGCGCCAGGACGCCCACCTCATCGGCCTCGTCGGGCTGGCGCACGGCACCAGCCACTTCAGCCAGTTGTTGCTGGCGCCGCTGTTTCCGTGGCTCAAGACCGAATTCGGCGTCAGTTATGCCGAGCTGGGTTTTTTGCTGACGGTGTTTTTCACCGTGTCTTGCGCGGTGCAGGCGCTGTCGGGCTTCTGGGTCGACCGCTACGGGCCGCGGCCCGTGCTCTTCATCGGCCTGGCCCTGCTGGGCGCGGCGGCCGTGGGTTTTGCGCTCAGCACCAGCTACACGATGCTGGCGGCTTTTGCCGTGCTGGCGGGCACCGGCAACGGCGTTTTCCATCCGGTGGACTACACGGTGCTCAACCGCAAGGTCGGCAAGGCGCGCCTGGGCCATGCCTACAGCGTGCACGGCATCACCGGCAGCCTGGGCTGGGCGCTGGCGCCCGCGCTGCTGGTGCCACTGACGCTGGCGTACTCGTGGCGTGTGGCGCTGTTCACCGCGGCGGGGCTGGTCTTTGCCGTGCTGCTGCTGATGCTGCTGAACCGCCGCCAGCTTGCGGTGGCACCTATGCCGCGGCCGGCCACCGGCAGCGCGGCGGCAGGCGAAAGTTCGCTGGCCTTCCTGAAGATCCCGGCCGTGTGGCTGTGCTTCGGTTTCTTCTTCTTTTTCGCCGGCGCCTTGTCCATCGTGCAGAGCTTCGCGCCGCAGGCGGCGAAAGAACTGCACGGCGTGCCGGCCCACCTGGTGGCCATCTGCCTCACGGTCTACATGCTGGGCAGTGCGGGCGGCATGCTGCTGGGCGGTTTTCTGGCGGCGCGGCCCGAGCGCTGCGAGCGCATCGTGGCCGTGGCGCTGGCGGTGGCCGCCAGCATCGCCTTGTTGATCGGGCTGGCGCCGCTGCCCGGGGCCTGGGTGCCGGCGCTCTTCGCCGCCATGGGCCTGGCCAGCGGCGTGGCCGGGCCTTCGCGCGACATGCTGGTCAAGCGCGCCACGCCGGCCAACGCCACAGGGCGCGTGTACGGCGTGGTCTACGGCGGGCTCGACATCGGCCAGGCCGTGGTGCCGCTCTTCGTGGGCGCGCTGATGGACCAGGGCGCCTACCTCGGCGTGTGGTTGGTGCTGGCCGGCCTGCAGGCCACGCTGATCGTCAGCGCCTTCGGCGTCGGGCGCTCGCGGGCTGCGGCTACAGTGCCGGCATGACTGCTGCTGCCACCCCCATACCCCCGTCCGCACCCCAACGCCTGGCCGGCCACGCGCTCGTCGAGGCGCTCATCGCCCAGGGCATCGACACCTGCTTCGGCGTGCCCGGCGAGAGTTATCTCGCCGTGCTCGACGGCTTCCACCAGCACCGCGAGCACATCCGCTTCATCGCCTGCCGGCAAGAGGGTGGCGCGGCCTTCATGGCCGAGGCCCAGGGCAAGCTCAGCGGCCGGCCCGGCGTGTGTTTCGTGACGCGTGGCCCGGGTGCCACCAACGCCAGCATCGGCGTGCACACGGCTTTCCAGGACAGCACGCCCATGGTGCTGTTCATCGGCCAGGTGGCCAGCGACCAGCGCGACCGCGAGGCCTTCCAGGAGATCGACTACCGCCAGATGTTCAGCCCCGGCACGCTGGGCCTGGCCAAGTGGGTGGCCGAGGTGGAAAGCGCCGACCGCCTGCCCGAGTACGTGGCGCGCGCCTTCCGCACCGCGATGCAGGGCCGCCCCGGCCCCGTGGTGCTGGCGCTGCCTGAAGACATGCTGACCACGCCCACCGCCGCGCCCGTGTTGCCACGTGTGGAGCCCGTGCACGCCTGGCCCGCGCCCGGCGCGCTGCGCGACCTGCGTGCGCTGCTGATGGCCGCCCAGCGCCCCATCGTCATCGCCGGCGGCTCGGGCTGGGACGCCGAAGCCGCCGCCGCGCTGCAGCGCTTCAGCGAAAACTGGCAGCTGCCCACGGCCTGCGCCTGGCGTTTTCAAGACACCTTCGATAACCGCCACCCGCTGTACGCCGGCGACGTGGGCATCGGCATCAACCCGAAACTCGCCGCGCGCATCCGCGAAGCCGACCTCGTCATCGCCCTGGGCGTGCGCCTGGGCGAGATGACGACCGGCGGCTACACCCTGCTGCAGGCGCCGCGGCCAGTGCAGAAGCTCGTGCACATCCACGCCGGGGCGGAAGAGCTCGGCCGGGTCTATGCCGCAGACCTGCTGATGCAGGCCAGCATGGCCTGCGCCGCCAAGGCCCTGGAAAGCCTGGCCGCACCCACCAGCCTGCCCTGGGCCGCGCAGGCCGCCGCCGCACGCGCCGACTACGAGGCCAACCTCGAAGCCCCGGCCGTCGCGCCCATGGACATGGCCGTGCTCGTGAAGACGCTGCAGCGCCTGCTGCCCGAGAACACCGTCTACACCAACGGCGCCGGCAACTACAGCGGCTGGCTGCACCGCTACTGCCGCCACCCGGGCCTGCAGCACCACGGTCGCACGCAACTGGCGCCCACCAGCGGCGCCATGGGCTATGGCGTGCCGGCGGCCATCGCTGCAGCGCTGCTGCATCCCGAGCGCTGGGTGGTGAACCTCGCCGGCGACGGTGATTTCCTGATGACGGGGCAAGAGCTCGCCACCGCCACGGGTTACGGCGCGAAGAAGCTGCTGAGCATCGTGGTGGACAACGGCACCTACGGCACCATCCGCATGCACCAGGAGCGCGAGTACCCGGGCCGCGTGAGCGGCAGCGACCTCTACAACCCGGATTTCGCGGCGCTGGCGCGGGCTTTTGGGTGGCGCGGGGAGTTCATCGACGCCACCGCCGATTTCGAGCCGGCGCTGCAGCGGGCGATCGAAGCCGGCGTGCCCACGTTGCTACACGTGAAGCTGCCCACGGAGGTGATCACCAGCCGCACGACATTGAGCGCCATCCGCGAGACAGCGTTCAAGCAAGGGCGCTGAAGGCCCAGGGCGGGGCCTGCGTCAGTGGCCCCGTCCGCGCAGCATCAGCACCACGCTGCCGGTGACAAGCCCGGCGGCCAGCCACTCGCCCCAGTGCAGCACCTCGCCGCCGAGGGTGACGCCCAGCACCAGGCCGATGAGCGGGTTGACGTAGGCGTAGCTCGACGAGATGGCCGTGCGTGTGCGCTGCAGCAGCAGCATGAAGGCCGAGAACGCGATGATCGAGCCGAACACCACCAGGTAGGCCCAGCTGGCCAGCGCCAGCGGGTGCGGCGGCCACTGTGGCACTTCGCCCAGCAGCGCCGACGCCAACATCAGCACCACGCCACCGGCCAGCATCTGGCTGGCGAAACCCATGGCGCCGGGCGCCAGTTCGAGGCTGCGGCCACCCAGGGCGCGCGGCAGGCCGCGCACGCTCCACACGCTGCCCAGCTTCCAGGCCACCGAGGCCAGCAGCACCGCCGCCAGCCCGCCCGGCGAAGCGCCGAAACCCTGGCCCGAGGCCAGCCCCAGCACGCCCACCAGGCCCAGCGCGATGCCCAGGGCTTCCAGCCGCGTGGGCTTGACGCCGTAGGGCCACTCGAAGGCCGCCTGCAGCGCCGGGCCGATGGCGATGATGGCCACCACCAGGCCCGAGCTCACGGTCTGCTCGGCCACGGCGGTGAGGCCGTAGCCCACGCCCAGCATCAGCGCACCCAGCAGCGTGGCGTTGATCCATTCATCGCGCTTCGGCCAAACCGCCCCGCGCCAGCGCGCCCAGGCTGCCAGCAGCACGCCGGCCACCAGAAAACGTGTGCCCATCTGGTGGAAGGGCGGGAAGCTGATCAGCGCCCACTTGATGGCCAGGTAGGTACTGCCCCAGATGAACCAGGTGGCGGCCAGGCAGGCCAGGATGAGCGGGGGCAGGCGGTGCACGGGCAGTTCGCGCGCCAGGGTGGCGGTGTTCATGGGGCAAGATGCTATGCAAGTGCAGGGCGTGGATCCATGCATGAATCAAGCTTGCAATGAGTCTCGCCCTTGATCTTCAAAGACTTGGTGGGCAAAGTCCTTGAAATGCAAAACATTCCTCTGGACAGCTACGACACCCGCATCCTGGCCGAACTGCAGGCCGATGCGCGCCTGAGCCTGGCCGAACTGGGCCGGCGGGTGCACCTCAGCCAGCCCGCCGTGGCCGAGCGCGTGCGCAAGCTGGAGGCGGCGCGTGTGATCACCGGCTACCGCGCCACCGTGAACCTGGCGGCCCTGGGCTATGGCATCCGCGCGCTGGTGCGTGTGGGCCGCACCGATTTCCCGCGCATGAGCCAGCTGGTGGCCGAGGCGCCCGAGGTGGTGAACGCCTGGAACATCACCGGCGAAGACAGCTGGCTGCTGGAAATCGCCGTCACCGACGTGGCCCACCTCGATGCGGTGGTGTCGCAGATCTGCCTGCTGGCCGAGACCAGCACCTCCATCATCCTGAAGGCGATGCACGAGCACCGGGTGATGCTGCCGGCCACCCCGCGGGATGCGGCTTGAGAGCGGCTTCAGCGCCGAAGGAGGGCGGCGGGAGGATGGGCTTAGAATGCTGGTTTTCGTCGGGGCGTAGCGCAGCCTGGTAGCGCATCTGGTTTGGGACCAGAGGGTCGCGAGTTCGAATCCCGCCGCCCCGACCATCATGAAATGCAGCACGGCCCCGAGGCACACGCCCCGGGGTCGTTTTGTTTGGGCGCGGCCTGCCTCGGGTGATTTCAGGCCGCGCCGCGGGCCGCAGGGGTGACGGTGGCCTGGGCGACGCGCCGGGCCAGCACCGGGTCGTGGGGCTCGATGGTGCTTTTGTCGACGGCGGGGCGGCGCACCGTGGCGGTGGCGTCGTCCACCTCGGCAGCGAGCTGTCGCGCCAGGTTGTGGGCCGTGCTCACGAGCCAGCTGCCGGTGTCCTGGTCTTCGGCGCTGTCGCCGTCGAGAAAGTGGTCGGCCGCGCGCGTGGCGGCATGCACCTGGTGGGCGCGGATGCGCAGCGTCGAGACCGTCTGCTTGAACATCACGTCGCCCGCCTGTTCCTTGAGCTGGCGTGCCAGCGCGTCCACCTCCGCGGCCAGCTCTTCCGACATCGTCAGCGCGCACGACATCAACCACGAGCCGGTGTTGCGGTCGGCTTCGCTGCTCTGGGCGCTGAAGTGCTCGGCCGCCCGCGTGGTGGCGCGCAGCTGGTGGCCGCGGCGGCCCAGCAGGCGCAGCACGGCCGCGGCGCTTTCGTCGCCGGTGGGCGCGGTGCGGGGGGTGGGGCGGGCTTCGGGCATGGCGGGCTCCGGCAGGGTGTCGAAAGCGCTCATTCTGCCGGGCCTCGGCCTGTGGCTTGCCGGCAGCAGCCTGCATCGCGCAGACGCCCACGCCGCGCAGGGTTTTGGCGCCAGCTTGACAGATGAACGCGCATGAATACATTTGCATTCAACGCCACTGCCGGAGCCGATCCGTGGTTCAAACCAGCCCAACGATGGAGCCGCTGTCGGCCCGCATCCCCAGCGATCTTTACCTCTGGCTGGCGCGCATGCCGGTGGAGGGCGCCACCACCAACAGCGACAAGCTGCGCGTGTTGCTGGGCCAGCTCAAACGCCAGCACGACGGCGCTTTCGATTACGTGGCCGCGCACGCCTGGTCGCGTGATCTCGGCGGCCGCCTGCGCGAAGCCCTGGTGCGGCTGGAAGGCGAGAGCGGCCAGCACTCCGAGGTGCTGGCGCTGGTGCAAGAGCACGTCACCGCGCTGCTGGCTTTGGTGGTCAGCCACGCGCCGGCCGATGCGGCCGAGGCCGCCAAGCTGGAAGACGCCCTGGTGCGCCGTTCTTTTGCCCTGGCCGAAGCGCTGCTGCGCCAGGCCACCACGGCCGCCGCGGCGGCCTTCGATCCCGGCGTCATCCGGCGCCATGCGGCGGCTACCATCGAATTGGCCGCCACCATCCACAGCCTGAAAGGAGCCTGACATGGCCGAGACCCTCAAGACCCGCGTCGGACGCGTCATCGCCGGTGGCGTGCATGCGCTCATCGACAAGATCGAAGACCAGGCGCCCGAGGCCATGATGGAGCAGTCGCTGCGCGAGGCCGACGGTGTCATCGCCGACGTGCGCCACGAACTCGGCGTGGTCAGCGCCAACCGCCACCTCACGCAGCAGCAGCACGCACGGCTGAACAGCCAGCACGAGACGCTGCTGGGGCAGATCGAGCAGGCGCTGGGCCAGGGCCGTGAAGACCTGGCGCGTGCCGCGGTGGCGCGGCAGCTCGACATCGAGGCGCAGATCCCGGTGCTGGAAACCACGCTGGCCGAACACGTGCGGCAAGAGACCGAACTGCAAGGCTACGTGGCCGCGCTGCTGGCCAAGCAGCGTGAGATGCAGGAAGCGCTGGAAGCCTTCCGCAAGAGCCGCGCGGCGGCAGCGTCGGCGGCGGCCACGGCCGGTGCGGCCGGCAGCAAGGCCGAACATCGCATGGGCGCCGTCACCGGCGCCTTCGATCGCCTTTACCAGCGCCAGACCGGGCTCTCGGGCACCGACCGCACAGCCACACTGGAGCAGACCGCGCGTCTGAAAGAGCTGGATGACCTGGTGCGCGAGAACAAGATCGCCGAGCGCATGGCGCAGATCAAGGCAGGCAAGGCGTGAACCTCTTCACCGCGCCCGAAACGCTGCCCTTCGGCGTGGCGCTGGCGCTCATCGTCGGCATCGCGCTGCTGGAAGGTTTCGGCATGCTGGTGTCGCTGAGCCCCAGCAACCTGATCGACGACTGGCTGCCCGACATCGACGGCGACAGCGGCCTGGACCGTGTGCTGGGCTGGCTGCACCTGGGCAAGGTGCCGGCGCTGGTGCTGCTGCTGCTGTTTCTGCTGGGCTACGCGCTCTTCGGCTACGGCCTGCAGAAGGTGGTGAACGGCCTCTTCGGCTTTTACCTGCCGGGCTGGCTGGCCGGGCTGCTGGCCGTGCCCTCGGGCATGGCCACGGTGCGCGGGCTGGGGGCGCTGGTGGCGCACATCATCCCGCGCGACGAAACCAGCGCCGTCAGCGAGATGAGCCTGGTGGGCCGTGCGGGCGTGGTGTCGGCGGGTGCCGCCAAGCGCGGCCTGGCTGCGCAGGCGCGGGTGCGCGACGCCCACGGCCGCACGCATTACCTGATGGTGGAGCCCGATGTCGACGACGAGATCTTCGAAGAGGGTGCGCAGATCCTCATCGTGCGCAAGGTGGGGGCCTTCTACCGCTGCATCGCCAACCCGCACCCTGGCCTGCTGTAGGCCAGCGCCTCGCGCGGGCGCCGCAACACACATCCAATCCGAGGGAGTTTTCCTGTCATGAGCCAACTCATCGAAATCGCCAGCCTGGCCGGCATCGCGCTGCTGGCGCTGCTGACCATCGGCATCGTCTTCGCGCGCCTGTACAAGCGCTCCACCAAGGAAACCGCCTTCGTGCGCACCGGTCTGGGCGGGCAGAAGGTCATCATGGACGGCGGTGCCATCGTGCTGCCGGTCTTCCACGAGCGGGTGCTGGTGAACATGAACACGCTCAAGCTCGAGGTCGTGCGCCGCGAGCGCGAGAGCCTCATCACGAAAGACCGCATGCGCGTGGACGTGACGGCGGCCTTTTTCGTGCGCGTGAAGCAGACCGAAGAGGCGGTGAGCATCGCCGCGCAGACCCTGGGCGCGCGCACCATGAGCCCCGATGAGCTGAAAGCCCTGGTGGAAGACAAGTTCGTCGATTCGCTGCGCGCCACCGCGGCCACCATGACCATCCAGGAGCTGCAGGACAAGCGGCGCGATTTCGTGCAGGCCGTGCAGAACGCCGTGGCCGAAGACCTGGAGAAAAACGGCCTTGAGCTGGAGTCTGTGTCTTTGACCAGCCTGGACCAGACCGACAAGCAGTTCTTCAACCCCAACAACGCATTCGATGCGGAAGGTTTGACGCGTCTGACCGAGCAAACCGAAGCGCGCCGCAAGCAGCGCAACGACGTTGAACAAGACACCGAGGTGCAGGTGCGCACCAAGAACCTGGACGCCACGCGCCAGAAGCTCACCATCGACAAGGACACCGAGTTCGCCACGCTCTCGCAGAAGCGCGAGGTGGAAGTCACGCGCGCCGAACAATCGGCCTTGATCGCTTCGCAGCAGGCCGAACGCAGCCGCGAGGCCGAGGCCGCGAAGATCGAGGCCGAGCGCCAGGTGAGCCAGAAGCGCATCGAGGCCGAGCGCGAAATCAAGGCCGCCGAGATCGAGAAGAACCTGGTCATTCAGACGCGCGAGATCGAGCTCGAGCGCAAGACCGAGATGGCCCGCGCCGAGCAGCGCAAGCAGGTCGAGATCGCGCGTCAGGACACGCAGATCGCCATCGCCACCAAGTCTCGCGAGCAGTCGGACGCCGACGCCGCGGCCAACCTCGCGCGCGCCGAGGCCGTGAAGGCCGAAGAAGCCGTGAACACGGCGCGCCAGGTGGCGGTGGCCGAACGCGAGAAGAGCATCCAGTTGATCGACGCGGCCAAGGAAGCCGAGCAGAGCGCCATCGCCGTGAAGGTCTCGGCCAACGCCGAGAAGGAAGCCGCGCTCGACCGCGCCGAGGCCATCACCATCGAGGCGCAGGCGCGTCAGGCGGCGGCCTTGGCCGAGGCCGAAGGCAAACGGGCCATCAACGAGGCGCTGAACACGCTCTCGGCCGCGCAGATCGACCTGCAGGTGCGCACGCTGCTCTTGCAGCAACTGCCCGGCATCCTGGAACAAGCGGTGCGGCCGATGGAGAAGATCGACTCCATCCGCATCTTCCAGGTGCAGGGCTTGCCGGGCGCGGGCGGCGCGGCCAGCGGTGGCGCGGCGGCTGCCGGCCAGCCGGGTGCGACTTTCCCCGAGCAGGTGATGAACTCGGCGCTGCAGTACCAGCTGGCCAAGCCCATCGTCGACGCCGTGATGAAGGACGCCGGCCTGTCCAACGACGGCATCACCGGCATCTCGCAGGCGCTCAGCGGCATGCTCAAGCCGCCCGCCGCGGGCGGTGGTGCGGCGGCGAATTGAGGGCGCGGCGCCGGCGGGGTTCGAACTGGCCTGCCCGGAGGGACTCGAACCCCCGACCTGCTGCTTAGAAGGCAGCTGCTCTATCCAGTTGAGCTACGGGCAGGTGGTGGCGCAGATTCTAGGAGGCGCTCTGTGCCATGGCCTGCGCCGGGGCCGTGGCCTCTTGCAGCTTGCGGGGTGGTCAGGCCCGACGGGGGCCGAATACACTGTGTTGCGCGGGCTCGCACGGCGCCTGCAGACCGCACCACCTCACGGACGCCCCACCATGCTCGACGGCATCAAACGCTTGTTTTCCGGAGGCTCGGCCGCTTCATCCGATGGCTGGGACGGCGTGGCGCCTTGGGCCAAGTCCAAGCAGTACGCCTTCCGCGCCGTGCACGACGAAGGCTTTGTCATCGACGGCCGCCACGGCAGCACGCCCTGGCGCCTGGAGTGGGGCCCTTCGCACCGCCCCTATATCCAGGGGCAAGAGCTGCGCCTGCGCGCCGAACTGGGCCTGCCTGCCGAGTTGCAGGTGGTGGTGATGAACCGCGTGCTGCAAGAGGCCATGGAGAAGGCTGTCTTCGACCAGTACGTCGAAGGCGTGCAGACCCGCATCGACAACCAGACACCGCCCGAGATGCGCTGGCTGGTGATGTTCCCCAAGCTGGCAGGCAGCGACATGCCGCTGCTGCGCGAGCAGTTCGTGGCGCTGGCCAGTATGCAGAGCTGGCTGCGCTACTGGCTGGAGGGGCCGCTCACGCAGACGCTGGCCGGCCTGCGTGTGGCCCCCGAAGTGCCGGTGGTGTTGATGATCGGCCGGGGCCGCCTGATGCTGCGCACGGCCGTGCTCGACGCCGACGTGGCCACGCTGCAGGGCTGGATACGCCACTTCGAAGTGGCGATGCGCGAAGCCCAGCGGGTGGCCGCCGAGCACAGCGATTCGGTGGCGCCGAGCACGCAGCACAGCGCCTGGCAATCGAGCGCCTTGCCGGGCGACGAGCACCCGAAGTAGAGCGCTCGCGCCGCGCGTGAGGGCCCGGCCATTGCAAGGCCGGTTTGTGGGCCCGTTGGTGGACCGGTTCGCCGGCCTCAGCCCGCGAGCTTGCCCAGTTCCAGCTTGGCGATGGCGTTGCGGTGCACTTCGTCGGGGCCGTCGGCAAAACGCAGCGTGCGCGCCAGCGTGTAGAAGTAGGCCAGCGGCGTGTCCTGGCTCATGCCGGCGCCGCCGAAGACCTGCATGGCCCAGTCGATCACCTGGCAGGCCATGGTGGGGGCCACCACCTTGATCATCGCGATCTCGGCCTTGGCGCTCTTGTTGCCGGCCTTGTCCATCATCCACGCCGCCTTCAGCGTGAGCAGGCGCGCCTGGTCGATCTTGCAGCGGGCTTCTGCAATGCGCTCCAGCGTCACACCTTGCTGGGCGATGGGCTTGCCGAACGCCACGCGCTGCGTGGCGCGTTCGCACATCAGCTTGAGCGCCCGTTCGGCCAGGCCGATGAGCCGCATGCAGTGGTGGATGCGCCCCGGCCCGAGGCGGCCCTGGGCGATCTCGAAGCCGCGGCCTTCGCCCAGCAGGATGTTGCTGACGGGCACACGCACGTTGACGAAATCCACCTCCATGTGGCCGTGCGGGGCGTCGTCGTAGCCGAACACCGTCAACGGCCGCAGGATGGTGATGCCCGGCGTGTCGCGCGGCACCAGCACCATGCTCTGCTGCGAGTGGCGCGGCGCGCTCTTGTCGGTCTTGCCCATGAAGATGAAGATGGCGCAGCGCGGATCGCCGGCACCGCTGGTCCACCACTTGCGGCCGTTGATGACGTAGTCGTCACCTTCACGGCGGATGTCGGCTTCGATGTTGGTGGCGTCGGCCGAGGCCACCGCCGGCTCCGTCATCGCGAAGGCGCTGCGGATCTCGCCGGCCAGCAGCGGCTGGAGCCAGCGCTCTTTGTGCTCGGCGCTGCCGTAGCGCGCGATGGTCTCCATATTGCCGGTGTCGGGCGCCGAGCAGTTGAAGACCTCGCTGCTCCAGGGCACCGCGCCCATGATCTCGGCCAGCGGCGCGTAGTCCTGGTTGCTGAGGCCGAAATCGAACTCGCTGCTGCCGTCGCCGCGTGAATGCGAGCCGTCGGCGCTGGGCGGGAGGAAGAGGTTCCACAGGCCCGCGGCGCGCGCCTTGGGCTTGAGTTTCTCGATGGTCTCCAGGTGCGACCAGCGTTTGCCGGCGCGGGTGTTGGCCTCGATCTCGGCATGCCAGGCGGGCTCGGCCGGGTAGACGTGTTCGGCCATGAAGGCGTTCAGGCGCGCCTGCAGTTCCTGGGTGCGGGGTGAATAGCTGAAGTCCATGGCTGTCTTGCTCCTTCGTTGTGTTCTGTGCGGCGCGGGCTGGCGCTGGCCGTGCTGGCGGCGCTAACGTCGCTCGTGCGCCTGCGCAAACTTCCAGGCCATCTCGGCCAGCGTGCGCGTGGCGGCGCCGTTGGCGCGGGCCTGCGCGCTGCTGGCGGTGCCATCCACCACGCGCTTGGCAATGCCTTGCATGATGCTGGCCAGGCGGAACAGGTTGTAGGCGAGGTAGAAGTTCCACTCGGCCTTCAGCGCCGCCGGGTCGCCGCGGTGGGTGCGTAGGCAATAGCCCGCGATGTAGTCGTCTTCCGACGGAATGCCCAAGGCCGCATGGTCGAGCCCGCCGATGCCGCGGAACACGCCCGGCGGGATGTGCCAGGCCATGCAGTGGTAGCTGAAGTCGGCCAGCGGGTGGCCCAGCGTCGAGAGCTCCCAGTCGAGCACCGCGATGACACGCGGCTCGGTGGCATGGAACATCAGGTTGTCGAGGCGGAAGTCACCGTGCACCACGGCCGGCGTGCTGCCATCGCGCGCGCCGGGCGGCAGTTGTGCGGGCAGCCACTCGATGAGGCGGTCCATCTCCGGGATGCTCTCGGTGATGCTGGCCTGGTACTGCTTGCTCCAGCGCGCGATCTGGCGCTCGAAGTAGTTGCCGGGCTTGCCGTAGTCGGCCAGGCCGGCAGCGGCCACGTCCACGCTGTGCAGCGCGGCGATGACGCGGTTCATCTCGTCGTAGATGGCGCCGCGCTCGGCCGGGCTCATGCCGGGCAGCGACTGGTCCCACATCACGCGCCCGTCCATGAAATCCATGACGTAGAAGGCGCGGCCGATCACGGCCTCGTCTTCGCACAGCAGGTGCATCTGCGGCACCGGCACCGGCGTGCCGGCCAGGCCGCGCATGACGCGGAACTCGCGTTCGATGGCGTGGGCCGAGGGCAGCAATTTCGTGGTCGGGCCGGGCTTGGTGCGCATCACGTAGCTGCGCGTGCGGGGTGATGCAGCTTGTAGGTCGGGTTGCTCTGCCCGCCCTTGAATTGCTCGACGCTCAGCGGGCCGGAGAAGCCGCCCAGGTGCTGCTGCAGGTGCGCCTGCAGCGTGGCCACGTCGAAGGCATGGCTCTCGGCCATGGGTTTGGTGCCGGTGTAGTGGTCCATGGTGTCTGCTCAGCGGGCTGCGGTCGGCGCGCTCACTTGTCGGCCAGCGCCATCAGCTTTTCGCGCGAGAGCACGACCAGGCGCGTGGGCTCCACGCGTACCGCGCCCTCGCGCTCGAAGCCCTTGAGTTCCTGGTTCACGCGCTGGCGCGAGGCACCCAGCAGCTGTGCCAGGTCTTCCTGCGCCAGCGCCAGGCCGATGCGGATCTCTTCGCCCTGCGCGATGCCGTAGCTCTTGGCCAGCAGCAGCACCTGGCGCGCCAGCCGCGCCTGCAACGGGCGCGTGTTGACGTCTTCGAGCTGGTCGAACATCAGCCGCAGGCGGCGGCAGTTCAGGCGCAGCAGCGCTTCGTAGAGCTCGGTGTGCTGGGCCAGCAGTTCCTTGAAATCGGGCTTGCGCACCACCAGCAGCGTGGTGGGGCCGTGGGCATCGGCATCGTGGGTGCGGGGCAGGCCGTCGAAGAGCGCGATGTCGCCGAACCAGGTGCCCGGTTCCACGTAGGTCAGCGTGATCTGCTTGCCCGACAGCGCCACCGAGCTGACCCGCACCGCACCGCGCGCCACGCCGCACCACTCTTGCGCCGGTGTGCCGCGCGTGGCCATCGCATCGCCATCGGCCAGGCGCCGCACATGGGCCCGGGCGAGGATGGCGCGTTGTAGCGTCGGAGAGAGCTTGCTGAACCACGCGCCCGATTCGATGTTGTGCTGTTCGTCGAGTGTAAGAACGGGGGTATTCATGGCTTGTCCCGGTTGCGACAACCGCGCGACGATGGCGGCTGCATTGTTCTGGTGTCGCGCCTGGGCATCCGGCCCTGGCAGCGACGCAGCCCGGAAGACTAAGCCATGCCCACTTCAGCCCTTCACATCCCCTGCCTGAAAGACCGCTGCGGCCTGGCCGAATGGCAGGCGCGTGTCGACCTCGCCGCGGCCTACCGCATGGTGGCCATGTTCGGCTGGGACGACCTCGTCTTCACGCACATCAGCGCGCGCGTGCCGGGCCTGAACGGCGAGCACACCGGCGAGTTCCTCATCAACCCTTACGGTTTCATGTTCGAGGAGATCACCGCCAGCAGCCTGGTGAAGGTCGACGCCCAAGGCCGCAAGCTGCAGGACACACCTTTTGACGTGAACCCCGCGGGTTTCGTGATCCACAGCGCGGTGCACGAAGCGCGGCACGACGCCGGCTGTGTGCTGCACGTGCACACGCCCAACGGCATCGCGGTCTCGGCGCAAGAGGGCGGGGTGCTGCCGATCTCGCAGCAGTCGATCTTCGTGCTGGCGTCTTTGGGGTACCACGGCTACGAAGGCGTGGCCCTGCGCGACGACGAGAAGCCGCGCCTCGTGGCCGACCTGGGCAGCAAGACCTACCTCATGCTGCGCAACCACGGCCTGCTGACGGTGGGCGCCACGGTGGCGGAGGCCTTCCAGGCGATGTACCTGTTCGAGACCGTCTGCATGATCCAGGTGCGCGCGCAGTCCGGCGGCGGGCCGCTGGTTCACATCCCGCAAGACATCATCGCCACGGCGCGGCAGCAGGCGCGCGAGGTCACGCGCGGCTTGGGCGCGAGCCTGGTCTGGCCCGGCCTGCTGCGGCGGCTCGATCGCCGCTTGCCGGGCTACGACGCCTGAGCGGCTGCGACCCCGGCGCAGCAGGGCCCGCAGCGCGGCGCCTGTGCTGGCGCAGCCCTGCATGCCGGCCGTGGCAACAGCCACGAAAACCAGCCTCTGTTCACCCGGGTGGCCATTGGGGTGCGTGCTAGAGTCAATCGGCTTTGTGACACCCCGTTTCATACACGCCTGCTGCATGCCCTTCTTGCGACCTTGTCTGTCGTTAACCATCGCAGCTGCGGTCGCCTTCGCGGCGTGCCCGGCCGGTGCCGCCGGGCTGACGGCGGCAAGTTCCTCTGCCACGCTGGGGCGGCCTCTCGATTTTTCGGTGCAAGTGCGCCTGCAGCCCGGCGAGACGCTGGAAGCCGCCTGCGTCAGCGCCGAGGTGATGGTGGGCGACCGCCGCCTGCCGGCCGGCTTGGTGAACACCGCGCTCACCACCTTGGGCAGCGACAGCGCCCGCATCCGTGTCAGCACCGACAGCGTGGTCGATGAACCGGTGGTGAGCGTGCTGCTCAACGCGGGCTGCGCGTCGGCCCGCTTCAGCCGCCGTTTC
Organism: uncultured beta proteobacterium; assembly: GCA_963788035.1. Taxonomy (GTDB): domain Bacteria; phylum Pseudomonadota; class Gammaproteobacteria; order Burkholderiales; family Burkholderiaceae_C; genus Rubrivivax. The sequence goes on along the minus strand of CAWBFC010000006.1, from coordinate 673,674 downwards.
GTGGTGCTGGCCGATCCGCCGCTCGACCCCGCGCCGACGGCGTTGCCGTCTGCGCTGTTGCCCCTGGCGGGCGCCGGTGCGGGGGGCGCCGGCGCGGCACCCGGCCCAGCCGCGGCCATGCCGCCGCTGGCTGGCATCGGGGCCACCGACGCTGCCGGCGTGGTGGATGCCGGCACCGCGGCTGCACCGGGGGCGGCCGCTGCTTCCAGCCCTGCAGCAGGCACGCGCGCCGTGCTGCGCGCCGCGCGCGCTGAAGACGTGCAGCCCCGTGCCGCTGCGCGTTCGGCAGCCCGCAATGCGGCGGCCCGCGAAACACAGCGCCAGCGCGCCGGCGCCACCCCGCGCACAGCCCGCCGTGCCGAACAGCGCCGTGCCGCCCAGGCCCAGGCTGCGGCCAAGCCGTCAGCGCTGCGCAACGCCAAGGCGGCCGCACCGCCGGCGGCCGCCCGCCTGAGGCTGGAGGCCGCCGACCCGCCCGCGCCGACGGCGACCGCGGTGTCGGTCGATGAAGCCCTGCAGGCGGTGGCCCAGGCCGCCACCGCGGCGCGGGCGGCCGCTTCCGCCGCCACCGCCGCTTCGGCCCGCATCAGCACGCTGGAGCAAACGGTGCAGAACCTGCGCGGTGAGGTGCAGGCCGGCCGCGAGATGGCCGCTGATTTGCGCACCCGCCTGGCGCGTGCCGAAGAAGCCGGGCGCTGGACCTGGCCGCTGCTGGCCCTAGTGCTGCTGCTCACGGCGCTGGCCGCATGGATGGCCTGGCGCCTGAACGCCGCCGAGCGGGCGCGCCAGCGCAGCTGGCAGGCCGGGGCCGCCGCCGCGGGCACGGCCGGGCCGCTGGGGGCTGCTGCGGCCCGGCCGGAGCCCACGCCGAGCAAGCTGCAGACCTCGCCCATCCCCTTCGTCACCTCCGAAATCCGTGTGCCGCCGCCAGCCCCAGCGCGGCCGCGGCCGGCCTGGCCGGCCCCCGTGCGCCTGGACGCCGGCGACACCGAACCACCGCCGCTGGCGGCCGCAGGCCCGTCGCCATCGGCCAACCCCGTGCAGCGCCCGCCGGCCGCAGCGCCGGCCCGCGCGCCGCTGGCGGCGATGCCGATGGAGGCCACGGTGCCGATGGAGCGCACCGAGTTGCTGCCCCAGCGCACGAGCATGGACGATTCGGCGCCGCGAGACGTGTCCATCGAAGAACTGCTCGACCTCGAACAGCAGGCCGAGTTCTTCGTCGTGCTGGGCCAGGACGCCGCCGCTGTCGATCTTCTGGTGGAACACCTCCGCCACACCGGCGGAGGCAGCCCGCTGCCCTACCTGAAGCTGTTGGAAATCCACCGCCGCCGCGGCGACCGCGAAGATTACGAACGCACACGCGTGCGTTTCAACCAGCGTTTCAACGCCTACGCGCCCGAGTGGGGCACCGACCTCGGTGCTGGTCGCAGCCTGGACACCTACGCCGGGGTGCTGCCGCGTCTGCAGAAGGTGTGGCCCAAGCCGCTGGACGCGATGGCCGAGCTGGAAGCGCTGCTCTTCCGCAAATCACGCGGCGAGCTCTTCGATCTGCCGGCCTACCGCGAGGTGCTTTTCCTGTATTCGCTGGCGCGCGATCTGTTGGACCGTGAGGCCATCGATTCCGGCCAGGTCGACCTGCTGCTGCCGCTGGCCGATGGCAGCGAGTTCGGCAGCACCGCGCCGGCGCCCTACCTGGCGCTGGAAAGTGAACGCGGCAGCCTGGAGGCCCCGGCCACGGCGCCGCTGGATTTCGATCTCTCGTCCGACCCCGGCCGGCCCACCAGCATCTTCGGCCCGCTGGACGAGCCGCCCGAGCGCGGCCGCCGCCGCTGAGCCGCGCTCAGAGCCGCTGCAGCCGGGCCAGCGCGGCCTGCAAGGTATCGTCGCGTTTGGCAAAACACAGGCGCGCCAGGCCCTGCTCGAAGCCGCCCTCGTAGAAGGCCGACAGCGGGATGGCCGCCACCCCGATCTCACGCGTCAGCCAATGGCAGAACTCGGCCTCGGGCAGGCTGCTGACGGCGCTGTAGTCCACCAGCTGGAAATAGCTGCCCTGGGTGTGCAGCGGCTTCAGGCGCGTGCGCGCCAGGCCTTCGCGGAAGAGGTCGCGTTTGCGCTGGTAGAAGGCCGGCAGCTCGCGGTAGGGCGCGGGCTCGGCCATGTAACGCGCCAGCGCGTGCTGCACCGGCGTGTTGACGGTGAAGACGTTGAACTGGTGCACCTTGCGGAACTCGGCGCTCAGCGCAGCCGGGACCGCGACATAGCCCACCTTCCAGCCGGTGACGTGGTAGGTCTTGCCAAAGCTGCTGACGACGAAGCTGCGCGCGGCCAGCGCCGGCACGCTGGCTGCGCTGGTGTGCGGCTGGCCGTCGAAAACCATGTGCTCGTAGACCTCGTCGGAGATCAGCAGCGCCTGCGTCGGTGCCAGCAGGTCGGCGAGCTGCTGCATCTCGGCGCGCGTCCACACCGTGGCGCTGGGGTTGTGCGGGCTGTTGATGATCATCAGCCGCGTCTTCGGGCTCAGCGCGGCGGCGATGCGCGGGAAGTCGGGGCGGAAGCTGCCGGGCTGCAGCGGCACACGCACCACGGTGCCGCCGGCGAGTTCGATGTTCGGTGCATAGCTGTCGTAGCAGGGCTCCAGCACGATCACTTCGTCGCCCGGGTGCACGCAGCACAGCACCGCCGTCAGGATGGCCTGCGTGGCGCCGGCGGTGATGGTGATCTCGCTGCCGGCGTCATAGCGGTGGCCGTAGAGCGCCTCGACCTTGGCCGCGATGCGTTCACGCAGCGGCGCCACGCCGGCCATGGGCGGGTACTGGTTGAGGCCTTCCTGCATGGCCGCAGCCACCAGCGCGGGCAGGGCAGGGTCGCAGTCGAAATCCGGGAAGCCCTGGCCCAGGTTCACGGCGCCGGTTTCTTGCGCCAGCGCCGACATCACGGTGAAGATGGTGGTGCCCACCTGGGGCAGGCGGCTGCGCACGGCAGGCGTGGTGAAGGCGGTGTGCGGGGCAGAGGCTTGCATGGTTCAGAGTTCGTAGTCGGCCGGCGGGTTGCCGGCGGGGCCGCTCATGGCGCGCTGCACCAGGCCTTGCGTGAGCCGGGGCGACAGCAGTTCCGCGAAAGCCAGCACGAAGTGGCGCAGGTAGGCGCCGCGCTTGAAGGCCACGCGTGTGGTGTTGCTGCCAAAAAGGTGGCCCAGCGGGCGCCAGGCCAGCTCGGCGTCGGCGGACTCGCCGCGCACCGCCAGCTCGGTGACGATGCCCACGCCCAGGCCCAGGCGCACATAGGTCTTGATGACGTCGCTGTCGATGGCTTCGAGTGCCACCAGCGGCTTGATCTGGGCGCGGGCAAAGGCGAGGTCGATGCGCGTGCGGCCGGTCATCGTGGCCTGGTAGAGCACCAGCGGGTAGGCGGCCAGTTGCTCGAGGGTGGGCCGCTCCACGGCTGCCAGAGGATGGCCGGCAGGCACCACCATGGCGTGTTGCCACTCGTGGCAGGGCAGGGTGACGAGTTCGGGGTGGGCGCTCAGCGCCTCGGTGGCCAGGCCGATCTCGGCCACATCGTCCAGCAGCATGCGCGCCACCTGCTCGGGCATGCCCTGGTGCAAAACCACCTGCACCTTGGGGTAGCGCCGGCGCAGCAGCGCCACCGGTTCGGGCAGGAAGTAACGCGCCTGCGTGTGCGTGGTGGCGATGCGCAGCGTGCCGGTGTCCTGCTTGCTGAACTCTTGCCCGATGCGCTTGAGGTTGTTGATCTCGCGCATGATGATGTCGATGGACTTCAGCACCTCGACGCCCGGCTCCGTCACACGCTTCAGGCGCTTGCCATGGCGCGCGAAGATGTCCACGCCGAGCTCTTCCTCCAGCTCCAGGATGGCCTTGCTGACGCCGGGCTGCGAGGTGAACAGCGCCTTGGCCGTCTCGGTGAGGTTGAGGTCGCGCTTCACGGCCTCCTGCACGAAGCGGAACTGGTGCAAGTTCATCGCGCGGCCCCGCCAGGCGCCATCACGGCGAGGGCCACGCCGGCCATCGCGGCCACCACGCTGTCTATCTCGCCCACGGCCGGGTGCAGCGTGAACGCCACGCCCGGGTGGGCGCTGCGCAGGCCGTCCATCAAGACCGGCAGGTCTTTGCGCACATGGCCGCCCGCGCCCAGGAAGAGCGGCAGCACCGCCACTGCGCTGCAGCCCGCCGCGGCCAGTTCGGCGCCCGCCTCGGGCAGGGTGGGCGCCATGAATTCGAGGTAAGCCAGGCGCACGGCGGCGGCGGGCTGCTCGGCGCGCACCCGCGCGGCCACGGCCTCGAAGGGGGCGGCCCAGCGCGGATCGCGCGCGCCGTGGGCGAAGAGGATGAGGCCGGTGGACATGGGCAGCGGGCTTTCTATCGGAACTGCACTAGCGGTAACGCACCAGCCAGGCGAAGGCCGCCATCGACAAGGCCAGATAAACGATGCTGGGCGTGGCCGCGGCCACCCAGGGTGTCCAGCCGCGCAGCATGCCGATGTGGCCCGAGAGGTTGTTCAGCAGCACGAAGCTGATGCCCAGCATGATGCCGCCGAAGACCTTGTAGCTGACACTGCCGCCGCGCGCATGCATATAGGCAAAAGGCAGGGCCAGCGCCACCATCACCAGGCAGGCCAGCGGGTACAGCGCTTTGCGCCAGAAGCGGATCTGGTGCTGCTGCGAGGCTTGCTCCTGGTCGCTGAGGTGGGCGCTGTAGCGCCAGAGCTCGGTGGTCGTCATCGTGCTCACGGGCAGCACCGCCGCCGCGACCACCGCCGCCGTGAGGGTGCTGGGCCAGGCCAGCATGGCGTGCTGCTCAGTGTGAACCTCGGCTTGCGGGCTGCGGGCGCGCGGCCAGTGGGCCACCTGGGCATCGCTGAGCAGCCACACGCCTGCATCGCCCACCCGGCCTTCGCGCGCCTCGATGCGTGCCACCAGGCGGCCGTCGGCGTCAAACTCGAAGATGCGGATGCCCGCCAGCGCGCCCGCGGCGGTGGCGCCCGCCACGTTGACGGAGTAGCTGTGTTCACCATCGTCAGCACGGCGCCTCTCCTTCAGCCAGGCCCCCGCGCCGCCGAACTCGATGCCGCCCGACGAACGCGCCTTCAGCAGCACGGCCTCACGCTCGCTGGCGGGGGCCAGGTAGTCGCCGGTGGCGAAAGTCAGCACACCGAACACCACGCCCAGCACCGCCAGCAGGCCCAGGGCCCGGCCCGGCCCGAGGCCGCCTGTGCGCAGGATGGTGAATTCCGAGGACTGCGCCAAACGCGAGAGCGAGTAGATGGTGCCGATCAGCACCGCGATGGGCAGCAGTTCGTACAGATGCCCCGGCAGTTCCAGCGCCGCCGCCAGCACGGCCTGCCCGGTGCTGCGGCCGCCCCGGCCCACGCTTTCGAGTTCGTCGACGAGATCGATGAAAAAGAACAGCGAGAGGAAGGCCAGCGCGACGAAGAGCACCGAGGCCACGATGTCGCGGTACAGCAGCCGGCGCACGGTCTTCATGCGCGCGCTCCCGCGGCCGCCGGCGCGGCGCGGCGGCGCCAGCTGAACACTGCAGCATGGTCACGCCACCACAGCAAGGCCAGCGCAACCAGGAAGGCGTTGCCATGCAGCAAGGCCAGCGCCGCGCCCATGCCCAGGCGGCCGCTGCTCACCCAGGCCTGCGAAAAGCTGATGAGGTTGTAGTAGACGACGAAGGCCATCAGCGCAAACAGCAGGTTCCAGTTGCTGGCGCGCCGCGGGTTGGTGGCGGCCAGGCCTATGCCCAGCAAGATGAGGTTGGCCGCGCCCAGCAGCAGGCCGAAGCGCCAGGTCAGTTCACCCTGGTGGCGCGGCGTGGGCTGGCGTATCAGCTCGATGGTGCGCACGGCCCGGGGTGGGCGAGATTCGGCCGAGCGCACGGCGCGTTCACCGGCGAGCACGCGGTAGGTCTCGAAGCTGGACAGCGTGCGTTCGCCCGTTTTTGTGTCGGTGTCGTTGCGCTGGCCGCGCTCCAGCACGAGATAACGCGCGTCGTCGCTGCTTTCGAGGCGGCCGGCGCGTGCCGAGGTCACCGATTCACCGCCGTCCTGGCGCGAGAGGATGAAAACATTGCGCGCGTGCAGCGCATCGGCGTTTTCGCGTTCGATGAAAAACACGCGGCGGCCGTCGCTGCTGGTCTGGAACACACCGGGTGCCACGCGCGAGAGGTCGCTGCGCTGCTGGTAACGGTCGCGCAGTTCCAGGCTGTTGCGGTTGCCCCAGGGCCACACCACGAGGATCAGCACCGCAATCACCAGCAGCACCGGCGTGGCCGTGCGCAGCACCGGCCGCACGAAGCGCGACAGGCTCACGCCGCTGGCAAACCAGATGGCCATCTCGCTGTCGCGGTACATGCGCCCCAGCGTCACCACCACCGCGATGAAGAGCGACAGCGCCATCATCGTGGGCAAGTGGCCCAGCGCCACATAACCGAGCAAGAGCACGACGTCCTGCGGCGCCACGGCGCCACTGGCGGCCTGGCCCACCGTGCGGATCAGGAACATCGTCAGCACGATGGTCAGGATCACCACGAGGGTGGCGCCGAAGCCCCGCGAGAGCTCACGACGGACGGTGGAGTCGAATAACATCTGTCGTTTTTCGGGTTGAAAGTAATTATGGACTTCAAGACGCAAGTGACCGCCGCGGCCGGGCTGCCTGGTGTGACCGCCGAAGCGCTGCTCGTTCTGGTGGCTGGCAACGCCGCCCCCGAAGGCCTGGATGCGCCGCTGGCCGCCACGCTGTCCGCGGCCGCCAAGGGTGGCGACTTCGCCTTCAAGACCGGCCAGACCCTCTATGTGCACCAAGTGGCTGGCGTGAAGGCCGCGCGCGTGGTGTTCGCCGCCGTGGCCGATGCTTCGCCCAAGGCCGTGCGCAAGGCCGTCACGGCCGCTGTCGGCCTGCTCAAGGCGGGTGGCAGCAAGTCGCTGGCGGTGGCCCTGGCCGGCGCCAGCGCCTGGACAGCCACGCAGGCCGAAGCCGTGGTCGCCGCCGTCAGCGATGCGACCTACCTCTACACCGAAACCAAGCCCAGCGCCGGCCCCGCGCCCAAGCTGGCGGCCGTGACGCTGCTGTGCGCCAAGGCTGAAGCCACGGCCCTCGGCCACGCGTTGCAGCGTGCCGCCGCCATCGCCGCCGGCACGCTGCTGGCCCGTGAATGCGCCAACCGCCCCGGCAACCACTGCACGCCCACCTTCCTGGCCGAGCAGGCCAAGAAGCTCGGCAAGGAACACGGCCTGAAGATCGAGGTGCTGGAGCGCAAGGACTGCGAGAAGCTCGGCATGGGCTCCTTCCTCGCCGTGGCCCAGGGCTCTGACGAGCCGCTGAAGTTCATCGTCGCGCGCTACAACGGCGGTGCCAAGACCGCCGCGCCCATCGTGCTGGTGGGCAAGGGCATCACCTTCGACACCGGTGGCATCAGCCTGAAGCCCGCGGCCGAGATGGACGAGATGAAGTACGACATGGGGGGTGCGGCCAGCGTGCTGGGCACGCTGAAGGCCGTGGCCCTGGCCAAGGCCAAGGTCAACCTCATCGGCGTGATCCCGGCCTGCGAGAACATGCCCAGCGGCCGTGCCGTGAAGCCGGGCGATGTGGTCAAGAGCATGTCGGGCCAGACCATCGAGATCCTGAACACCGACGCCGAAGGCCGCCTCATCCTGTGCGATGCGCTGACCTACGCCGAGCGCCTGAAGCCGGCCGTGGTGGTGGACATCGCCACGCTCACCGGCGCCTGCGTCATCGCGCTGGGCCACCACCGCTCGGGCCTGTTCAGCAGCGACGACGCGCTGGCGGCGGAACTGCTGGCCGCCGGTGAAGCGGCGCAAGACCCGGCCTGGCGCATGCCGCTCGACGAAGAGTACGACGAGGCCCTGAAGAGCCACTACGCCGACGTGGCCAACGTGGGCTCGCGCGCGGGCGGCTCGGTGACGGCCGCCAAGTTCCTGCAGCGTTTCACCGGCGGCATGCGCTGGGCCCATCTCGACATCGCGGGCACGGCCTGGAAGTCGGGCGCCGCCAAGGGCGCCACCGGCCGGCCCGTGCCGCTGCTGACGCACTTCGTGCTGTCGCGCGCGGCCTGAGGCCGTTTGCGCGGCAAGTGCTGCCTGCGGCAGGCCTGGTGGTGGCGCTGAGCGAAGTGGAATTCCACACGGGCGTGGCCGACCCCGTCGGCTTCGCCTGCCGCCTGCTGCGCAAGGCAGCGCGCCAGGGTGCGCGCGTGCTTGTCACCGCGCCTGAGGCCCTGCTGGCCGAGCTCGACCGGGCGCTCTGGACCTTCGAAGAGCGCGAGTTCATCGCCCACGTGCGCATGCCCGGTGCGCGGCCGGCCGTGGCGGCGCGCACGCCCATCTGGCTGGCCGGCGGCGCCATGCAGCACGGTGCCGCGCCGCGCCTGGTCTTGAACCTCGGCGCCGAGGCGCCGGCCGACCCGGCAATGCTGGACCGGCTGATCGAGGTGGTAAGCACCGCCGACGACGCGGTGGCGCAGGGCCGTCAACGTTGGCGCGCCTACAAGGCCGCCGGCCTGGCCATCAAACACCACAACGCGGAGCCTGCCCGTGAGTGACTGGGCCGCGCCGCCCAGCGGCGATCGGGTGCCGACGCTGACAGAGGTGGTCGATCTCACGCCGCTGGCGGTGTCGGACGAGGGCGAGCGTGCCGCCGGCTTCGCCGACGTGGCGGCGCCGGTCGGCCACGACGCCACGGTGGATGCCGATGCTGGCGCCGCACTTGACGGCGGTCACGCCGATGCCATCGACGGTGCAGGCGCTGACGCTGCCGTCGAGTGCGCCGTTGATGGCGCCGTTGATGCCGCCGTTGGTGCCGGCCTCGGTGTCGCCATGGATGCGAGCGGTGCGGAACATGGTCGCGCCCCCGACGCCGACTTCGCCCCCGACCCGGCGCCCCCCGTCGATCCCCAGGTGCTCGTCGCCTTGAGTCTGGCGGAACTGCAGCCGCGCCTGGACATGCTGCTCGAATCGCGCTTGCGTGAAGCGCTGGCGCCCGCCTTGGCCCGCGCGGCCGAGGGCCTGATCAGCGACGCGCGCGGTGAATTGGCCGCGGCTTTGAACGAACTGGTGCAGGACGCCGTTCGGCGTGCCTTGCAACGCCACGCCGGCCGCGCACCAAGCGCAGACACCGGGCCTCCGCACAGACCCTGATGTCCGCACCCGCGTGCACCGCGTTGAGGCTTGGAGGCCTGGTTTTGCAGGCCTGTCGCCACGCAACAGCCCGTCTTGGGTGGGCCTGTTTTTTGCGTTATCGTGCTTTGTGAGCGTTTGCCAGTGTTTGCTGACGCGACAACATATCCAACCGGAGGTTTATTCATGCAGATCAAGCTCAATGTGATCGTCGGTGCCGCGGCCCTGATGCTGGGCGGCTCGGTGTTCGCGCAGGACATGGTCGTCAAGATCGGCCACGTGGGTCCCACCAGCGGCGGCATCGCCCACCTGGGCAAGGACAACGAAAACGGCGCCCGCATGGCCATCGACGAACTCAACGCCAAGGGCGTGACCATCGGCGGCAAGAAGGTGAAGTTCGAACTGCTGGCCGAAGACGACGCCGGCGATCCGAAGCAAGGCACCGCTGCAGCCCAGAAGCTGGTCGACAGCAAGGTCAACGGCGTCATCGGCCACCTGAACAGCGGCACGACCATCCCGGCCTCGAAGATCTACAGCGACAACGGTGTGCCGCAGATCAGCCCCAGCGCCACCAACCCCAAGTACACCCGCAACGGCTACAAGACGGCCTTCCGCGTGGTCGCTGACGACGTGCATCTGGGCGGCACGCTCGGCAAGTACGCCGTGGCACAGATCAAGGGCAAGAGCATCGCCGTCATCGACGACCGCACCGCTTACGGGCAGGGCGTGGCCGACGAATTCGAGAAGGGTGTGAAGGCCGCTGGCGGCAAGACCGTGGGCCGCGAGTTCACCAACGACAAGGCCACCGATTTCACCGCCATCCTGACCAGCCTGAAGGCCAAGAAGCCCGACGTGGTCTTCTTCGGTGGCATGGACGCCGTGGCCGGCCCGATGCTGCGCCAGATGAAGCAGCTCGGCATCAACGCCAAGTTCATGGGTGGCGACGGCATCTGCTCGGGCGAGCTGCCCAAGCTGGCCGCTGGCACCATGGGTGACGGCCAGGTGGTTTGCGCAGAAGCCGGCGGCATCGACGCCAAGGACGCTGCCGCCTCCAAGGCCATGGCCGACTTCCGCACCAAGTTCAAGGCCAAGTTCAACGCCGACGTGCAGATCTACGCGCCTTACGTCTATGACGCGGTCAACACGATGGTCGCTGCCATGGTCAAGGCCGGCTCGGCCGAACCGGCGAAGTACCTGCCGGTGCTGGCCAAGATCGAGCACAAGGGCGTCACCGGCAACATCGCCTTCGACACCAAGGGCGACATCAAGAACGGCGCGCTGACCCTGTACACCTACAAGGGCGGCAACAAGGAATCGATGGGCGTGGTGCGCTGAGCGCAGGCGACCATCCCGGTTTCGCGAAAGGGGCCTTCGGGCCCCTTTTTTCATGTCTGCCCGTTGCTCCGGGCTGGCGGCAGGCAACAAAAAACCCGCCAGCGGCGGGTTTTTCGAGCAAGGCGCGAGGCTGATTACTTCAGCTTCACTTCCTTGTAGAGCACGTGCTTGCGCGCCTTCGGGTCGAACTTCAGGAATTCGAGCTTCTCGGGCGTGGTCTTCTTGTTCTTGCTGGTGGTGTAGAAATGCCCGGTGCCTGCCGTGCTTTCCAGCTTGATCTTCTCGCGGCCGCCTTTGCTTGCCATGGTGTGTGCTCCTTAGATTGCGCCGCGGGCGCGAAGGTCCGCCAGGACGACGTCGATGCCCTTCTTGTCGATCAGGCGCAGGGCCGCGTTGGTGATGCGCAGGCGCACCCAGCGGTTCTCGCTCTCGACCCAGAAACGGCGGTACTGCAGGTTGGGCAGGAAACGACGCTTGGTCTTGTTGTTGGCGTGGGAGACATGGTTCCCCACCATCGGGCCTTTGCCCGTTACTTCGCACTTGCGTGCCATAAGAACACTTTCTAGAACAGCCGGCACCGCGGGCCTACCCCGACAGGGGAGCGGGCGGTGGGAGACGGCTTGACCTCGCCAGATGCGGGTGGCGGTTTCCCGGGTCAGCGCTGACCGGGGATGGCGGGCGTGCAAGCCCGTCGTCGTCAGCGAAGCCCGCGAGTATAGCCGCAAAGGCCGCTGGGCCTGCGGCGCTTCACTCCTGCGATTCCAGGAAGCGCTGCGCGTCCAGCGCCGCCATGCAGCCGGTGCCGGCGCTGGTGATGGCCTGGCGGTAGACGTGGTCCTGCACGTCGCCGGCGGCGAAGACGCCGGGCACGCTGGTCATCGTGGCCATGCCGTCCAGGCCGGTCTTGGTGACGATGTAGCCGTCCTTCATCTCCAGCTGGCCCTTGAAGATGTCGGTGTTGGGCTGGTGGCCGATGGCGATGAAGCAGCCCTTGACGGCCACGCCCTTCGTGCCACCGTCTTGCGTGTTCTTCAGGCGCACACCGGTCACGCCGCTGTCGTCGCCGAGCACGGCGTCGAGCGTGTTCCACAGGTGCAGCTCGATCTTGCCGGCGGCCACCTTGGCCATCACCTTGTCGATCATGATGGCCTCGGCGCGGAACTTGTCGCGGCGGTGGATGAGGTGCACCTTCTCGGCGATGTTGCTCAGGTAGAGCGCTTCTTCCACGGCCGTGTTGCCGCCGCCGACTACGCACACCGTGTCGCCGCGGTAAAAAAAGCCGTCGCAGGTGGCGCAGCCGCTCACGCCTTTGCCCATGAAGGCGCTCTCGCTCTCCAGGCCCAGGTACTTGGCGCTGGCGCCGGTGGCGATGACGAGTGCATCACAGGTGTAGGTGCCAGAGTCGCCGGTCAGCGTGAAGGGGCGCTGGCTGAAATCGACCGCGTTGATGTGGTCGAAGACGATCTTGGTGTTGAAGCGTTCGGCGTGCTTCAGGAACCGTTCCATCAGCTCGGGGCCTTGCACGCCGGCCACGTCGGCGGGCCAGTTGTCGACCTCGGTGGTGGTCATCAGCTGGCCGCCCTGGGCGATGCCGGTGATGAGCATGGGCTCGAGGTTGGCGCGCGCGGCGTAGAGCGCCGCGGTGTAGCCGGCGGGGCCCGAACCGAGGATCAGGACGCGGGCGTGGGTGCTGGGGGTGGTCATGGATTCAATCTCTGAGGATGGACATCGTCGCGTCGAACCGACGCGGCAAAGTTACATCGGTGCCGATGGCGGCGGATGCAAGTGCAGCAATGGGCACAATAGCCAGATTCTTGCAGACGACGGCCCTGCCGCGCTGCCAGGCGAGAGAAGACAACAAGAGGAGCCCTGCCGATGTCGATGCTGTCGAACCTGGACCTGATTCGTCGCGTACCGCTGTTCTCGATGCTCACCGCCGAACAGGCGCAGGCCATCGCCGACAGCGTGGTGAAACGGCGCTTCCGCCGCGGTGAACTGGTGGTGGAGCAGGGGCGCAAGAGCAACAGCCTGTTCATCCTGCTCAACGGCCGCGCCCGCGTGCTGACGGCCGATACGCGCGGCCGCGAGGTCATCCTGGCGGTGCTGGAAGCCGGTGACTACGTAGGCGAGATGAGCCTCATCGACAACGAGCCGCACAGCGCCACCGTGCGCGCCGAGATCCAGACCGACATGCTGGTGCTGGCCCGCGCTGATTTCGCGCGCTGCCTGCCCGAGAACAGCACGCTGAGTTACGGCATCCTGCGCGGCCTGGTCAAGCGCCTGCGCAACGCTGACCGGCAGATCGAGAGCCTGGCGCTGCTGGACGTGTACGGCCGTGTCGCGCGCACGCTGCTGGACATGGCCGAAGAGGCCGACGGCATCAAGATCATCCGCCACAAGGTCAGCCGCCAGGACATGGCCAAGGTGGTGGGCGCCTCGCGCGAGATGGTCAGCCGGGTCATGAAGGACCTGGAAGAGCGCGGCGTGATCGAGACGCAAGAGAACGGCTCGGTCGTCATCAAAGAGCGACTCCCGAATGATTGACCCCCAAGCTCGCTGGCGCTCGCTACCCCCCGAGGGGGGCGACCGGGACGAGGAACAGTCCCTGCGGACTGTTCCTCGCCAGGGAGCGCCTGCGGCGACCCTGCCGCAGGCCGTCCGCCGGCGGCCCGGCGAAGCCGGTTCCGCTGCGGGAAGCTTGGTCGCGTGACGCGGGGATGAGCTTCTCTCTGGGTACCTTGCGAGGTGACTCGAACGCAGGTTCTCCCTCCTCAGCAGAGGTTCCGCGCTGGCGCCAGCAAGCGCTGCTGATCGCTGGCGCGCTGGCCTGGCTGCTCTTCGTGCTGGCCATGGTCACACACCATGCGGGCGACACCGCTTTCAGCACCTCGGGCACGGGCGAGGCGCTGCGCAACAAGGCGGGGCTGCTGGGCGCGCGCGTCTCGGACATGGCGCTCTTCCTTTTCGGGTTCTCGGCCTGGTGGCTGGTGCCCGTCGCCTTGCGCGCCTGGCTCTCGGCGCTGGCGCGTTGGCTGCGCGGCCCGGGCGATACGCCGGCGCCGCCGCGGTGGATGTTCTGGCTGGGCTTGGTGCTGCTGTTGGCGGCCAGTGCCTCGCTGGAGTGGACACGCCTGTACCGCTGGGAAACGCTGCTGCCCGGCCACGCCGGCGGCGTGCTGGGCTACACCCTGGGGCCGCTGTCGATGCAGTGGCTGGGCTTCGCGGGGTCGGGCGTGCTGTGGATCGTGATGCTGGTGGTGGGCAGTTCGCTCGCGCTGCGCTTCTCGTGGTTGCAACTGGCCGAGACCCTGGGCGCAGCCTTCGACCGCCTGCGCGAAAGCCGCCAGGGCAAGAAGGAAGCCGAAATCGACCGCCGCCTCGGCGAGCAGGCCGCACGCGAGCGCGAGGCCGTGGTCGCCGAACAGCGCCTGGAGGTGCAGGAACACGTGCCGGTGGTCATCGAGCCGGTGCTGGTCGACCTGCCGCCTTCACCGCGCGTGGCGAAAGAACGCCAGCAGCCGCTGTTCAAGGAACTGAGCGACACCAAGCTGCCCCAGGTCGACCTGCTGGACGCGGCCGGCGTGCGCCAGGAACTCGTCACGCCCGAGAGCATCGAGATGACCTCGCGGCTCATCGAGAAGAAGCTCAAGGACTTCGGCGTGGAAGTGCGTGTGGTGGCGGCCAGCCCCGGCCCGGTGATCACGCGCTACGAGATCGAGCCAGCCACGGGCGTGAAGGGCGCGCAGATCGTGGGCCTGGCCAAAGACCTGGCGCGCAGCCTCTCGCTGGTGAGCATCCGGGTCGTGGAAGTCATCCCCGGCAAGAACTACATGGCGCTGGAACTGCCGAACGCGCGCCGCCAGACCATCAAGCTCAGCGAGATTCTCGGCAGCGAGGTCTACAACGATTCATCCAGCCAGCTGACCATGGGCCTGGGCAAGGACATCGTCGGCAAGCCCATCGTCGCCGACCTGGCCAAGATGCCGCACTGCCTGGTGGCTGGCACCACGGGCTCGGGCAAGAGCGTGGGCATCAACGCGATGATCCTGAGCCTGCTCTACAAGGCCGAGGCGCGTGACGTGCGGCTCATCCTCATCGACCCGAAGATGCTGGAGATGAGCGTCTACGAAGGCATCCCGCACCTGCTGGCGCCCGTGGTGACGGACATGAAGCAGGCCGCCAACGCGCTGAACTGGTGCGTGGGCGAGATGGAGCGCCGCTACAAGCTGATGAGCAAGCTGGGCGTGCGCAACCTCGGTGGCTACAACAAGAAGATCGCCGAGGCGGCAGAACGTGGCGAGAAGCTGCCCAACCCCTTCAGCCTGACGCCGGAAGAGCCCGAACCGCTGGAACGCCTGCCGCATGTCGTCGTCGTCATCGACGAGCTCGCCGACCTGATGATGGTGGTGGGCAAGAAGATCGAAGAGCTGATCGCGCGGCTGGCGCAGAAGGCGCGCGCTTCGGGCATGCACCTCATCCTGGCCACGCAGCGGCCCAGCGTCGACGTGATCACGGGCCTGATCAAGGCCAACATCCCCACGCGCATCAGCTTCCAGGTCAGCAGCAAGATCGACAGCCGCACTATCCTCGACCAGATGGGCGCGGAGGCGCTGCTGGGCATGGGCGACATGCTCTACATGGCCAGCGGCACTGGGCTGCCGGTGCGCGTGCACGGCGCCTTCGTCAGCGACGACGAGGTGCACCGCGTGGTGGAGTACCTCAAGAGCCAGGGCGAGCCGAACTACATCGAGGGCATTCTTGAAGGCGGCGTGCTCGATGGCGAGGGTGATGCGGCCCTGGGTGGTGCAGGCCCGGCCGGCGGCACCGAAAGCGACGCGATGTACGACCAGGCCGTGGCCGTGGTGCTGCAGCACAAACGCGCCAGCATCTCGCTGGTGCAGCGCCACTTGCGCATCGGCTACAACCGCGCCGCGCGATTGCTGGAACAAATGGAGCAATCGGGGCTCGTATCCGCCATGGGACACAACGGCAACCGGGACATCATCGTTCCGAAGCGCGACGAATGAAGCGGCGTTCTCTCGCAGGCCTGGGCCTGGGCCTGGGCCTGGTGCTGGCGCTCGCGCTGGCAGCCCCGGCGCGGGCCGATGCCGTGGACACGCTGCGCGAGTTCGTGCGCGAGGTCAAAAGCGGCCGCGCCAGCTTCACGCAGACCGTCACCTCGGCCGATGGCGCGCGCAAGAAGTCGAGTTCCGGGCAGTTCGAGTTCCTGCGTCCCAACCGCTTCCGCTTCAGCTACGCCAAGCCGTTTGAACAACTCATCGTGGCCGATGGCAGCCTGGTGTGGATCCACGACACCGATCTGAACCAGGTGAGTTCACGCCCCGTGGCGCAGGCGCTGGGGGCCACACCGGCCGCGCTGCTGACAGGCGGCGACATCGACCGCGATTTCGTGCTGAGCGCCTTGCCCGCCGCCGAAGGGCTGGTGTGGGTACAGGCCACGCCGCGCACCAAAGACGGCCCCTTCCAGAGCCTGAAGCTGGGCTTTCGCGGCCGCGACCTGGCTGCGGTGGACATCGTCGATGCCTTCGGCCAGCGCTCGCTGCTGCAGTTCACGCGCTTCGAGGCCAACGTGAGCCTGCAACCCGAAGCCTTCCGCTTCACGCCGCCGCCCGGCGCCGACCTCATCCGCCAGTAGGGCAGGAACGGTCTGTGCGCCGAAGCGCGGCGCGGGCACTCAGTGGGCGTAAGCCTCGTCCGACAGGCCCATCTCGGGGCTGCGCATCAGGCTCTCGATGTCCATCAGGATCAGCATGCGCTCGGCATCGCCTTGTTTCAGCGTGCCGATGCCGATGATGTAGCTGGCATCGATGGCGGCGTTGAACTCGGGGGCGGGCTTGATCTGGCCGGCTTGCAGCTCGAGCACGTCGCTCACCGAATCGACCACGACGCCCACGGTGCGGTTGGCCACGTTGAGCACGATGACGACCGTGAAGTCGTTGTACGACACATCGGCCAGGCCGAAACGCAGGCGCATGTCGACGATAGGCACGATCACACCGCGCAGGTTGACCACGCCCTTGATGAAGTGCGGCGCGTTGGCGATGCGGGTCGGCGCTTCGTAGCCGCGGATCTCCTGCACACGCAGGATGTCGATGCCGTACTCCTCGGCGCCGAGCTTGAAGGACAGCACCTCGCGCGGGCTGGTCGGTGCGGCGGCAGCGCCCAGCGTGAGGGCCGGGTTCGGGTTGCTGCTGCTGGTGTTGGGGGTCAGGGCGGTGGTCATGGTGTGGGCTCCATCGTTGGGCCCGGCCGGTGCATCGGCACGGGGCGCTGCGCCGCAGCAGTGTCGGGCCGCGGGCTCGGGTCTGAAGGCTGGAGCAGCGGGCAGAAGACGGTGCAGTTCCGCGCCCGGCGCCTCGGTGCGCGGGCTGGCTGCGACAATGCCGGCATGCTGCCGCAGGACGCGCTCTTCCCTGAACTGAGCCCGGGTGCCGACACCGGCACGCCCCTGGCCGCAGGCGCGGATACGGTGGCGGGAACGGGGGCGCAGGCGCCCGGCACGGTGCCCCTGGCCGAACGCCTGCGCCCGCGCACGCTCGCCGAGGTGGTGGGCCAGCGCCACCTGCTCGCGCCCGGCCGGCCGCTGCGCGTGGCCTTTGAATCAGGCCGCCTGCCCTCCACCATCCTCTGGGGCCCGCCCGGCGTGGGCAAGACGACGCTGGCACGGCTGCTGGCCGGCGCCACGGGCGCGCATTTCATCGTGCTCTCGGCCGTGCTGGCCGGCGTGAAGGACATTCGCGAGGCGGTGGAGCAGGCCGCCGGCGTGCGCCGCAGCGGCAAGGCCACGGTGGTCTTCGTCGACGAGGTGCACCGCTTCAACAAGGCACAGCAAGACGCCTTTCTGCCGCACGTGGAGGCCGGGCTCTTCAGCTTCATCGGCGCCACCACCGAGAACCCGTCTTTCGAAGTCAACTCGGCCTTGCTCTCGCGCGCCACCGTGCATGTGCTCAAGGCGCTGGACGAAGCCGACCTCGGCGAGCTGATCGTGCGCGCCGCCGCGGTGCTGACGGCCCCGCCGTTGAGCGCAGCCGCGCACCAGCAGCTGGTGGCGCATGCCGATGGTGACGCGCGCCGCCTGCTCAACGCCTACGACAACCTCGTGGCCGCCCACCCTGGCGCTGCCGAACTCGACGAAGCCGCGCTCGAGGCCACGCTGGGCGAGCTGCTGCGCCGCGGCGACAAGGGTGGCGACGTTTTCTACGACACCATCTCGGCGCTGCACAAGAGCGTGCGTGGCAGCCACCCCGATGCCGCGCTGTACTGGCTGGCGCGCCTGCTCGATGCCGGCATGGACCCGCGTTATGCCGCACGCCGCATCGTGCGCATGGCGTCCGAGGAGGTGGGCCTGGCCGACCCGCGCGCGCTGCGCCTGGCGCTGGACGCCGCCGAGGTCTACGAACGCCTGGGCTCGCCCGAGGGCGAGCTGGCGCTGGCGCAGGCCGTGGCCTATCTCGCCGTGGCCCCCAAGTCCAACGCCGTCTACAAGGGCTGGAACGCGGTGCGCGAGCTGGTGCGCAGCGACGGCACGCGCCCGGTGCCCATGCACCTGCGCAACGCACCGACGAAGCTGATGAAGGGCCTGGGCCACGGCGCCGGCTACCGCTACGCGCACGACGAAGACGGCGGCTATGCCGCGGGCGAACGTTATTTGCCCGAGGGCCTGCCGGCCGAACGTTTCTACGAGCCCGTGGCTCGCGGGCTGGAACTGCGCATCGGCGAGCGCCTGGCCGAGCTGCGCGCGCGCGACGAAGCCGCCCGCAACGGACGCTGAAGCGGCGGCCGTCGTTTGATGGGCCGGCGGTGACGCCGCACACTTCACCCGTCTGGCGGCCGGTGTCGAGGGGGTAAGCCCGTGGCTGGGCGCCCCGGAGGCGGCGCCTAGAATCCCGCCGCACTGCAGGCTGCACCGGCCTGCCGGGTACAGCGAGGCCGAGCGAGGCCGGTTTCTTGCATGTGCCCTGGCGAGCCGGCCACAGGCCGCGGCAACCGGAGCTCCTACTCGATGGAAACTTTCTTCCAGCAGATCATCAACGGTCTGGTGCTGGGCGCGATGTACGCGCTCGTGGCCCTGGGTTACACCATGGTCTACGGCATCATCAACCTCATCAACTTCGCGCACGGCGAGGTGCTGATGGTGGGCGCCCTCGTCAGCTGGACGGTGGTGTCGGCCCTGGCCGATTCCGGCATGCCGGGTTACGTGATCATGGGCTTGTCGCTGATCTGTTCCATCGCCATCTGCGCGGCGCTGAACTTCACCATCGAAAAAGCCGCCTACCGGCCGCTGCGCAGCGCGCCCAGGCTGGCGCCCCTGATCACCGCCATGGGCATGAGCCTGCTGCTGCAGACCATCGCGATGATCATCTGGAAGCCCAACCCCAAGCCCTATCCGCTGCTGCTGCCCACCGAACCCATCAACTTGGGCGGGCCCGTCATCACGGTCACGCAGTGCCTCATCCTGGGCATCACCACGGTGATGCTGGCCGGCCTGATGTACCTGGTGAACCGCACCAAGCTGGGCCGCGCGATGCGCGCCACGGCCGAGAACCCGCGCGTGGCCGCGCTGATGGGCGTCAAGCCCGACATGATCATCAGCGCCACCTTCATCATCGGCGCGGCGCTGGCCGCTGTGGCCGGCGTGATGTGGGCGGCGAACTACGGCACCGTGCAGCACAGCATGGGTTTCCTGCCCGGCTTGAAGGCCTTCACGGCGGCGGTGCTGGGCGGCATCGGCAACCTCGCCGGTGCCGTGGTGGGCGGGCTGGTGCTGGGTCTGGTGGAGGCCCTGGGCGCCGGTTACCTGGGCGCTTTGACGGGCGGGCTGCTGGGCAGCCATTACGCCGACATCTTTGCCTTTGTCGCGCTGATCCTGGTGCTGACGCTGCGCCCGCAGGGCCTGCTGGGCGAACGTGTGGCCGATCGGGCCTGAGCAAGGAGCGGCCAAGATGAAAAACAAGATCCTCCTCTTCGTCATCTGCGCGCTGGCGCTGCTGGCGCTGCCACTGGTGGCGCAGTACTTCGGCCAGGGCTGGGTGCGCATCATGGCGCTGTCGCTGCTGTATGTGCTGCTGGCCCTGGGCCTGAACATCGTGGTGGGTTACGCCGGCCTGCTCGACCTGGGCTACGTGGCCTTTTATGCGGTGGGCGCCTACATGTACGCGCTGCTGGCCAGCCCGCACCTGTGGGAGAACTTCGAGTGGATCGCGCAGGCTTTCCCGGATGGGCTGCATTCGCCGATCTGGCTGGTGGTGCCCCTGGCGGCGGGCCTGGCGGCCGTTGCCGGCGTGCTGCTGGGCACGCCGGTGCTCAAGTTGCGCGGTGACTACCTGGCCATCGTCACTTTAGGCTTCGGCGAGATCATCCGCGTGTTCATGAACAACCTCGAGCACCCGGTGAACATCACCAACGGGCCGCGGGGGCTGGACCGCATCGACGCGATGAACATGTTCGGCTTCAGCTTCGGCAAGGCCATCGAGATCGGCGGCTACCGCATCAGCTCGGTGGTGCTGTACTACTACTTGTTCCTGCTGTTGGTGGTGATCAGTGTGGTGATCTGCCACCGCCTGGAGACCAGCCGCATCGGCCGTGCCTGGATGGCCATCCGCGAGGACGAGATCGCGGCCAAGGCCATGGGCATCAACACGCGCAACATGAAGCTGCTGGCCTTCGGCATGGGCGCCACCTTCGGCGGTGTGTCGGGCGCGATGTTCGCGTCCTTCCAGGGTTTCGTGTCGCCCGAGAGCTTCAGCCTGCAGGAGAGCGTGCTCATCGTCGCCATGGTGGTGCTGGGCGGCATGGGCCACCTGCCGGGCGTCATCCTCGGTGCGGTGATGCTGGCCGCGCTGCCCGAAGTGCTGCGCTACGTGGCCGGCCCGCTGCAGCAGCTGACGGGCGGCCGGCTCGACGCCTCCATCCTGCGCCAGCTGCTGATAGCGCTGGCGATGATCGGCATCATGCTGGCGCGGCCGCGCGGCCTGTGGCCGGCGCGTGAACACGGCAAGGCGGCGCCCCAGCCGGTGTCGAACTGAAGCGGCGGGCCAGAACCACATGAACACGAACACCGCACCCGTCCTGAAAGTGCAGGGCGTCAGCAAGCGCTTCGGCGGCCTGCAGGCCTTGAGCGATGTCGGCATCACCATCCTGCCGGGGCAGGTCTATGGGCTGATCGGCCCCAACGGCGCCGGCAAGACGACCTTCTTCAACGTCATCACCGGCCTCTACATCCCCGACAGCGGCAGCTTCGAGCTCGGCGGCGCGCCCTACAAGCCCAGCGCCGTGCACGAGGTGGCCAAGGCCGGCATCGCGCGCACCTTCCAGAACATCCGCCTCTTCGCCGAGATGACGGCCCTGGAGAACGTGATGGTCGGCCGCCACGTGCGCACCGCCTCGGGCCTGGGCGGCGCCATTTTCCGCACCGCCAGCTTCAAGGCCGAAGAAGCCGCCATCGCGCAGCGTGCGCAGGAGCTGCTGGATTACGTGGGCATCGGCAAGTACGCCGAGTTCAAGGCGCGCACCCTGAGTTATGGCGACCAGCGCCGGCTGGAGATTGCGCGTGCCCTGGCCACCGACCCCAAGCTCATCGCGCTGGACGAGCCCGCCGCCGGCATGAACGCCACCGAAAAGGTGGTGCTGCGCGAGCTGATCGACCGCATCCGCAAGGACGGCCGCACCATCCTGCTGATCGAGCACGACGTGAAGCTGGTGATGGGCCTGTGCGACCGCGTGACCGTGCTCGACTATGGCAAGCAGATCGCCGAAGGCCACCCCGCCGAGGTGCAGAAGAACGAAAAGGTGATCGAGGCCTACCTCGGCGCCGGTGCACATTGAGGGCGCGCACGCGATGAGCCAGACCATGTTGAAAGTCAGCGGCCTGAAGGTCGCGTACGGCGGCATCCAGGCCGTCAAGGGCGTGAGCTTCGAGGTGCACGAAGGTGAACTCGTCAGCCTCATCGGCGCCAACGGCGCCGGCAAGACCACCACGCTGAAGGCCGTGACAGGCACGCAGCCCGTGGCCGAAGGCAGCATCGAGTACCTGGGCCGCGACATCAAGGGCCAAGGCCCCTGGGACCTGGTCAAGCAGGGCCTGGTGATGGTGCCGGAGGGCCGCGGCACCTTCACGCGCATGACCATCACCGAGAACCTGCAGATGGGCGCCTTCGTGCGCAAAGACAAAGAGATCGACGCCGACATCGAGAAGGTCTTCGCCATCTTTCCGCGCCTGAAAGAACGCCGCAACCAGCTGGCCGGCACCATGAGCGGTGGCGAGCAGCAGATGCTGGCCATGGGCCGCGCGCTGATGGCCCGGCCCAAGGTGCTGCTGCTCGATGAGCCCAGCATGGGCCTGAGCCCGATCATGGTGGACAAGATCTTCGAGGTGGTGGCCGACATCCACAGCCGTGGCACCACGGTGCTGCTGGTGGAGCAGAACGCGAGCCGCGCGCTGGGCCTGGCCAACCGTGGCTATGTGATGGACTCGGGCGAGGTCACGATGAGCGGCGAGGCCAAGGCCCTGCTCAACGACCCCAAGGTGCGCGCCGCCTACCTCGGCGAATGAAGATGCAGCGGCGCGAACTCCTGGGCTC
The DNA here is from genome assembly GCA_963788035.1 of uncultured beta proteobacterium. Taxonomy (GTDB): domain Bacteria; phylum Pseudomonadota; class Gammaproteobacteria; order Burkholderiales; family Burkholderiaceae_C; genus Rubrivivax. The sequence continues at coordinate 651,586 of CAWBFC010000006.1, read as the reverse complement.
GGGCAGTGCGGCGCTGGCGCTCTTGCTGGCGGGCGCGCGCCCTGCGCAGGCGGCGGGCTTCCGCTTGCAGACGGCCACGGTGCTGCAACCCACGCCCGAGACCTGGTCCTTCCAGGTCTTCGACAACGGCGACCTGGTGGGCGTGCAGCGCCAGGGCAGCCGCGGCCGCACCGAGCTGCACATCGTCTCGGCCAGCAGCGGCTTCAAGCGCTTCGCGCAGCAGACCGAGACCGCGCTGGAAGCCGCCGACGCCGGCTGGGACTTCGTGGCCCTGGCCAACCGCGACGTGATGGCGGTGCGGCGCAGCGGCGCCTCGGGCAAGACCGAGGTGCATGTGCTGGACGGCAGTGCCGACTACCGCGCCTACCGACTGCAGGCACCCACGGTGCTGCCCGCCACCGACCGCCGCTGGGCCTTCGGCGCCAACTCGAACGGCGATCTGGTGTGCATCAACCGCCTGTCGGTGACGGGCCAGACCGAGGTGCTGGTGCTCGATGCCAAGAGCCGCTACCAGCGCGTGGCGCTGCAGGCCGACACCGCGCTGCACGCCACCGACACCACCTGGGATTTCGGCGTGCTGCCCAGCGGCGACATCGTGGCCTTCAACCGCGGCGGCAGTTCGGCGCGCAGCGAGGTGCACGTGCTCGATGCTTCGCGCCGCTACGGCGCCTTCCGCCGCCAGGCGCCGACGCCCTTGCCGCCGGTGACGAAGGCCTGGCAGTTCGCCTTGCGCGACAACGGCGAGGTCTATGCCGTGCTCACCCAGGGCGGCGGCAGCGGCAAGACCGAGGTGCACATCTTCGACGCCCTTAGCGGCTGAGTCAGCGGCTGGGTCCGCGGCGGGCTCCGCGACGCATTCAGCGACTGAGACTGCCCGAGAGGAACTGGCGCAGCCGTTCGCTCTTCGGCTGCACCAGCACCTGGCCCGGCGGGCCTTGTTCTTCGATGCGGCCCTGGTGCAGGAAGGCCACCTCGCTGGCCACTTCGCGCGCAAAACCCATCTCGTGCGTCACCACCAGCATGGTGCGGCCCTCGGCAGCCAGGCCGCGCATGACGGCCAGCACCTCGCCCACCAACTCTGGGTCGAGCGCCGACGTGGGTTCGTCGAAGAGCAGGATCTCCGGGTCCATGGCCAGCGCGCGGGCGATGGCCACGCGCTGCTGCTCGCCGCCGCTGAGCTGCGCCGGGTAGGCGTCGCGCCGGTGCGTGAGGCCCACGCGCTCCAGCAGTGCGTGGGCGCGCGCCTCGGCTTCATCACGGCTGCGGCCCAGCACGTGGATAGGCGCCTCGGTGATGTTCTGCGTGACCGTGCGGTGCGCCCAGAGGTTGAAGCCCTGGAAGACCATGGCCAGGCGCGTGCGCCAGCGCTGCAATTGCTGCGCATCGGGGCAGTGCAGGGCACCGTTGGGGCCGGGGCGCAGCGCCAGGGTTTCATCGCCGAGCTGCAGGGTGCCGCGCGAGGGCGTCTCCAGCAGGTTCAGGCAGCGCAGCAGCGTGCTCTTGCCCGAGCCGCTGGCGCCGATGAGGGCCAGCACGGCGCCCGGCGGCGCGTGCAGGGTGATGCCTTTCAGCACCTCGCGCGCGCCATAGCGGTGGTGCAGATCGGTGACGCGCAGACCGCTGCGTGCCGGGGCCGCCGTCATGGCGAGAGCAGCCGCCCGTGGCGCAGCGCTTCGGCACCCGCCACCTTGCCCAGGCGGCCGCCGGCGCGCGTGTAGCGGCTGTTGCAGCGCGCGTAGAACACGCCGCTGGTGGGCGCGTGCAGCGGCGTGGTCTGGCCGGTGATCGGGTCGATCAGCTCGGCCATCAGATCGCCGGCTTGCACGGTTTCGCCCGGCTCGCGCGCAAACACCACCACGCCGCCGTGCGGCGCCACGATGGGCATCGAGCCTGCCAGCGGCGTGGCTGCGCACAGCAGCGCCGGCACGGGCACGGCGGGCAGGTCGAGCACACCCTGCAGCGCCAGGTAGTGCAGCAGCGCCTGCGCGTCGGCCGCGGCGGTGGCGTGGGCCACGTCGTTCTGCCCGCGCAACTCCACGGTCACGGCCAGGCTGGGCTGGGGCGGCAGCGGCAACGCGGGGCCCAGGCGTTCGGCCAGCGCCGGCCACAGCATCGAACAGGCTTCGTCGAAGGGGTCGCCCCCCGAGCGTTCGGCCAGCAGCACGGCGCGGGCCCCCAGGTAGCCGGCCAGCGGCTGCAGCGCCGGCCAGCAGGCGGGCGTGGTGTAGAGGTGCAGGGCGGCCTCGCCGTCGCAGTGCAGGTCGAGCACGAGATCGGCGTCGCAGGCCAGGCCCAGCAGCAGACGGCGCAGGCTGTCCAGCGTGGTGGCCACGGGCAAGGCGGCCACGGCCGCGCGCAAGGCGGCGCGCACGGTGGCCAGGTTGGCAGTGGCATCACCGCCCAGCTTGCCTTGCACCGCAGTGACGACGGTGTCGGTGAGGTCGGTGTAGCCGCGGTTGAAGTTCTCGCCGCTGGCGAGCTCGAACCGGCCGTGGTGCTGGCCCGCCACCCACTGGTGCAGGCCCACGGGGTTGGCCGCCGGCAGCAGCACCACCTCGCCGCGCACCCGGCCTTCGGCCTGCAGCGCGCCTAGCCGCTGGCGCAGGTGGTGCGCCACCAGCATGCCCGGGGTCTCGTCCGCATGCAGCGAGGCCTGCACCAGCACCTTGGGGCCGCGGCCGGGCTGGCCGTAGTGCAGGCTGACGAGCGTTTGCGTGGTGCCCGGCGTGGGGCTGAGGAGTTCGTGGTGTCGGGTCGTCATGCGCGGGGCCGCGGCGCGGCTTCAGGAAGAACGCTGCATCGGCTGCAGCCAGCGCTTTTCAGCGGCGTGAAACAGGGCCACCAGCACGCCGGTGATCAGCAGGTAGAACACGGCGGCGGTGAGGAAAGCCTCGAAGGGCAGGTAGTGCACGTTGTTGAACTCGCGCGCGGCGCCGGTCAGCTCGGCCAGCGTCACCACGCTGGCCAGGGCGGTGCCATGCAGCATCAGCACCACCTCGTTGCCATAGGCCGGCAGCGCGCGGCGCAGTGCCGAGGGCAGCACGATGCGGCGCAACAGCACCCAGCGTGACATGCCCAAAGCCCGCCCGGCCTCGATCTCGCCGGCCGGAACCGCGCGCAAGGCGCCGTGGAAGATCTCGGTGGTGTAGGCGCAGGTGTTGATGGCAAACGCCAGCACGGCGCAGAACGAGGCCGAACGCAGCCAGGGCCAGAAGATGCTTTCGCGCACCGCCTCGAACTGCGCCAGGCCGTAGTACAGCAGGAAGAGCTGCACCAAGAGCGGCGTGCCGCGCACGGCATAGGTGAAGCACCACACCGGCCCGCGCACCCAGCGCGAACGCGCGCCGCGCGCCACCGCCAGTGGCACCGCCACCAGGCCACCCAGCAGCAGCGCGGCCACGAGCAGCTTCACGGTGAGCCAGGCACCCGCGGCGTACTGCGGCAAGGCTTCGGCAATCGGGGCCCACTGCATCAGTGCGCCCCTTGTGTGGCGTGCGGTACCTGCCCCACCGAGAGCTGCTTCTGCGCCCAGGCAAAACCCAGCTCCGACAAGGCGGTGAATGCCAGGTAGGCCAGCGCCACTGCGCCGTAGAAGAGGAAAGGCTCGCGTGTGTTGCCGGCGGCCATCGCGCCGCGGTTGGTCAGGTCCGACAGCCCGATCACCGAGACGATGGCCGTGCTCTTGAGCATCACCAGCCAGTTGTTCGACAGCCCCGGCAGCGCATGGCGCAGCATCTGCGGGCCGACGATGCGCCGCAGCACCTGCCAGCGCGTGAAGCCGTAGGCCAGGGCCGCCTCACGCTGGCCGGCGGGCACCGCGAGCATCGCGCCGCGCAGCACCTCGGCGATGTAGGCGCCGAAGATGAAGCCGATCGTCAGCACGCCGGCAACAAAGGGATCGATGTCGATGTAGCCCCAGCCCAGGCGGTCGCCCAGGGCGTTGATGGCCATCTGGCCGCCGTAGAAGATCAGCAGCATCAGCACCAGGTCGGGCACGCCGCGCACGAGCGTGGTGTAGGCCAGCGCGGTGCGGCTGGCCCAGCGCGAGCGCGACAGCCGCGCACTGGCGCCCACCAGCCCCAGCACGAGGGCCAGCACCAGCGAGGCCGCGGCCAGCCCCAGCGTCAGCAGCGCGCCCTGCAGCAGGCTGGGGCCGTAGCCGTGCAGGAACATGCGCGCGGCTTACTTCGTGTCGCCGTAGACGTCGAAGCTGAAGTAGCGGTCCTGGATCTTCTTGTAGCTGCCGTCGGCGCGGATGGCCTGGATGGCGGCGTTGAAGCGCGCGGCCAGCGCGGCGTCGGCCTTGCGCACGGCGATGCTGGAGCCGGTGCCGAAGTACTTCTCGTCGGTGTAGTTGGGGCCGAAGAAGGCGAAGGCCTTGCCCTGCGGCTTCTTGAGCAGGCCGCCGTCGATGGCCACCGAATCGCCCATGGCCACGTCGATGCGGCCGGCCACCAGATCGAGGTAAACCTCGTCGGCCTTGCCGTAGCGCACGATCTCGCTGCCCTTGAAGGTGTCGGTGGCGAAACGGTCGTGGATGGTGCTGCGCTGCACGCCGATGCGCTTGCCCTTCAGCCCATTGGCCGTGGCCTGCAGCTGGGCGCCGGCCTTGGCCACCAGGCGCGCCGGGGTGCTGTAGTACTTGTCGGTGAAGGCCACCACCTTGCGGCGTTCGTCGGTGGCCGCCATCGAGGCGATGATGGCGTCGAACTTGCGCGCCTGCAGCGCCGGGATCATGCCGTCCCACTCTTGCGGCACCAGCGTGCATTCGGCCTTCATCTGGGCGCACAGCGCCTGGGCCATGTCGATGTCGAAGCCCTTGATCTTGCCGTCGGGGCCCATCTCGCTGAAGGGCGGGTAGGCGCCTTCGACACCGATGCGCACCTTTTTCCAGTCGGGGGCCTGGGCCGAGGCGGCCAGGGGCAGCGCCAGCAAGAAGGCAGCAGCGAGCAGCAGGTTGGTGCGTTTGCGGTTCATGGCGCGGTCACTCCGGGGTGTGTTTGTCGGCTTCCGATGTGAAGCTGTCGGCGTAGAACTCGTCTTCCGGCAGGCCGCACAAGGCCACGAAATCGCGCTGTGCCGACTCCACCACGATGGGCGCGCCGCAAGCGTAGACCTGGTGCGCGGCGAGGCTGGGGAAGTCTTCCATCACCGCGCGGTGCACGAAGCCCGTGCGGCCGGCCCAGCCGTCTTCGGGCAGCGCGTTGCTGACCACCGGCACGTAGCGCAGCCAGGGCAGTTCGGCCGTGGCCTGTTCGCACCAGGCGTGTTCGTAGAGATCGGCCGGGCGGCGGCCGCCCCAGTACAGCACGGCCGGCCGGGTGCTGGCCTTGTGCTGCAGCTGCTGGATCAGTGCCTTGATGGGTGCGAAGCCCGTGCCACTGGCCAGCAGCACCATCGGCTTGTTCGACTCCTCGCGCAGGAAGAAGCTGCCGAAGGGGCCTTCCATGCGCAGGATGTCCTTCTCCTTCATCGCGCCGAAGACGTGGTCGGTGAACTTGCCGCCGGGCATGTGGCGGATGTGCAGTTCGATGGCCGGTGGGCTGCCCAGCAAGTGCGGCGCGTTGGCCATGCTGTAGCTGCGGCGGGCGCCGTCGCGCAGGATGAATTCGACGTACTGCCCGGCGCGGTACTGCAGGTTCTGGTTCGCGGGCAACTGCAGCTTCACCACCGCCACGTCAGCGCTGGGCTTGTGGAGGCTGAGCACGCGGGAGGGCAGCTTGAGCACCGGGAACTCGCCTGCGCCCGGCACGCTGCGCGCTTCCACCACGCAATCGGTCTGCGGGTGGGCGCAGCAGGTGAGGATGTAGCCTTGCTCTTCTTCCTCGGCCGTCAGCGCCTTGAGTTGGTGCGGCCCGTGCACCACGCGCCCTTCGAGCAAGCGGCTCTTGCACGAACCGCAGGCGCCGTCGCGGCAGCCGTAGGGCAGGCCCACGCCCTGGCGGATGGCCGCGGGCAGCATGGCTTCGTCGGTGTCGACGGTGAAGCCGCGCTCGGAGGGTTTCAGGGTGATCTGGAAGCTCATGGTGGCGGGTCTGTGCGCTGTGGGCGCGCTCGTAAACTCAAGCGCGAATTGTGCCCGGGCCCCGGGTGCTGCCTGCTGTGCCGCCTGCCATGCCCTTGCCTGCCTTCACACCCCCGGTCGCTGCGCGCCGCCCCACGCTGCTGATCGTGGGCTGTGGCGATGTCGGCCTGCGGGTGCTGCCGCTGGTGCAGCCGGGCTGGCGCGTGTTGGCCTTGAGCTCCAGCCCCGCACGGGCGCCCGAGTTGCGCGCGCTGGGCGCCATCCCCCTCATCGGCAACCTGGATGAGCCCACCACGCTCGGCCGCCTCGGCGGCCTGGCCGACGCCGTATTACACCTGGCGCCGCCGCCGTTGCAGGGCCGCACCGACCCGCGCACCCGGCACCTGCTGCAGGCGCTGGCGCGCGGCGGGCGGGTGCAGCGCCTGGTTTACGGCAGCACCAGCGGCGTGTACGGCGATGCCGGTGGCGCCTTCTTCGACGAAACCCAGCCTGTGGCGCCCGGCACCGACCGCGCCCGCCGCCGTGTCGATGCCGAGGCCCAGCTGCGCTGGTTCGGCCGCCGCACCGGCGCGCGCGTGACGGTGCTGCGCATCCCCGGCATCTACGCCAGCAATCGCGAAGGCGGCCACCCGCGTGAACGCCTGCAGCGCGGCACCGCGGTGCTGGCGCGCGAAGACGATGTCTACACCAACCACATCCACGCCGACGACCTGGCGCGCGCCTGCGTGGCTGCGCTCTACCGCGGCCGCCCGCAGCGCGTGCTGCACGCCAGCGACGACACGCAGCTGACGATGGGCGGCTACTTCGACCTCGCCGCCGACGTCTGCGGCCTGCCGCGCCCGCCGCGCATCACCCGCGCCGAAGCGGTGTTGACGCTGAGCCCGATGCTGATGAGCTTCATGAGCGAATCGCGCCGGCTCGACAACCGCCGGCTGAAGGCCGAGCTGCGGCTCAAGCTGCGCTACCCGACCGTGGAAGACGGCCTGCGCCGCGGCTGAGGGCGCCCGCGGCGCTTCGGCTCAGATGCCCGTGGCGCGGGCCAGCGTTGCGGCGCGGTCCACGGCGTGCACGGTGATGGTCAAGGGCCGGCCTTCACGCTCGATCTCCAGCGACACCGCCCGCTGCGGGCGGGGGTCGGCCCAGAGCGCCAGCCACAGCTGCGCCAGCGCGGCCACCTTGCGGCCGTCGATGCGCGTGATGCGGTCGCCCGGCTGCAGGCCGGCCACATCGGCCGGGCTGTCGTCCGCCACGCGCAGCACGCGCAGTTCGCCGCGTTGTTCAGCGCAATTCAGGCCCAGCCAGGGGCGGGCGCTGGCGGCCGAGCGACCCTGGCTGCGCAGCTCGGCCAGCACCGGGCGCAGCAACTCCACCGGCACGAACAGGTTGCCCGGCAGGCGCTGCCGTGCCGGGCCGGGCTGCACATCGGGCAAGGCCAGCGAACCGATGCCCAGCAGTTCGCCCTGCGCATTGAAAAGCGCGGCGCCGCTGTGCTGATCGAGCGGCGGGTGGGTGTAGAGCGCGCTCTCGAGGTGGTATTCCCAGGTGCCCGAGAAAGCACGGCGCGAGGCCAGCGTCACTGGCAGTACTTCGGCCTCGGCACCCGCGCTGATCGCGGTGAGGGGCTCGGGGCCGGGCGCCGGCGCGTTGCCCGCCAGCGGCACGGGCGCGCGGCCGAGCGGGGCCAGCGCCTGCACGAGGCCGAAACCGGTGGCCACGTCGTAGGCCAGCACGCGCGCCGGCAGGCGCAAGCCTGCGTCGTTCACCAGCGCCACGGTCTCGGCTTCCAGCACCAGATAGCCCACGGTGAGCAGCACGCCGTCGTCGCCGATCAACACCGCCGAGCCCTGGCGTTCGCGGCCCAGCGTCGCGGCCGAGCGTGCGCCTTCCACGGCCTGCACCTCCAGGGCAAACACCGCCGCGTGGGCGCGCTGCAGGGCCCGCGAGCGGGCTTCCAGCTCGCTGGCGGCGGCCGGGGCCAGCGCTGCCAGGCTGGCGGCCACCCAGGCCGCCAGCACGCAGCGGATGGCGTGCCAGCGGCCCTGACGGCCCTGCTTGTTGCTGCTTGCTGCGTCAACCATGCGCACCCCCAGGCCGCGTAGAGCTGCAAGCATGGGGCCGGCCGCGGGGCGGCGCCCGCCTGGGGTTATCGCCGCCGCGTGAACGGCAGGCGGCGGCGCCAGACGCTCATCAGCACCAGCGCCCCCAGCATGCCGCCCAGGTGGGCGAAGTGCGCGATCTGGCTGCGCACGAACAGACCCAGCAGCAGCTCCGCCAAGCCGAAGATGGCCACCGCCACCAGGGCTGGCACCTCGATGGGCGGGATGGGGATCAGGTGGCGGCTGGTGATCATCACCACCAGCACCACGATGCCGATGGTGCGCAGTGGCTCGTAGGGCAGCACGATCAGCAGCATGGGCAGCAGGCCCAGCAGGTCGAAGCGCCGCTCCGGGAAGCTCATGGCAAAGGCCAGCAGCAGGCCGTAGAGCGCGCCCGAGATACCGAGGGTGACCGAAGGCATGCCGGTCAGCCAGGTGAAGGCCAGCTGGCACAGCGCGGCCGTGACCGCGCCCACCACCACCAGTTGCACCAGACGCTGGGCGCCCCACAGGCGCTCCAGCGCCGAGCCGAACATCCACAGGCCCAGCAGGTTGAGCGCGAGGTGCATCAGGTCGAAGTGCAGCAGCGCGTAGCTCAGCAGCTGCCAGGGCATGAACAGCCCGCTGTTCAGGGGGTACAGCGCCAGCCAGCGCTGCAGCGGCACCAGTTGCTGCAGGCAGAACACGGCCAGGCAGACCAGCATCAGGTTCTTGATCAGCGGCGGGATCTGCGGCATGGGGGCGGGCGGACGGGCGGGCTGTGGGCGGTGCGGTGGTGGCCGACCTGGTGCCCCCGGCCAGACTCGAACTGGCACGCCTTGCGGCGGCGGATTTTGAATCCGCTACGTCTACCGATTTCGTCACGGGGGCGGCACGCCTGGGCGTGGCCCGAAGCGGGTGCGATTATCACACGCGGCCCCGTCGCCCCTCGCCGCGACGGGGTGGGCGGCCCGCGCGCCGTGCCGCGCCGGGCCCGCGCTGCGACAATCACGACCCCGCAGCAGGAGCCCCTACATGAGCGACCCGGCCCGCCCAGCCTACAAGACCCTGGAGGATGCCATCGGCCACACGCCGCTGGTGGCGCTGCAGCGCCTGCCCGGCGCCGCCGGCGCGGCGCGTGGCAATGTCGTGCTGGGCAAGCTGGAAGGCAACAACCCGGCCGGCAGTGTGAAAGACCGCCCCGCCATCAGCATGATCAAGCGTGCCGAAGAACGCGGCGACATCCGCCCCGGCGACACGCTGATCGAGGCCACCAGCGGCAACACCGGCATCGCGCTGGCCATGGCCGCGGCCATCCGTGGCTACAAGATGGTGCTGATCATGCCGGAGGACCTGTCCATCGAGCGTGCGCAGACCATGAAGGCTTTCGGCGCCGAACTCATCCTCACGCCGCGCAGCGGCGGCATGGAATACGCGCGCGATCTGGCCGAGCAGATGCAGAAGGACGGCAAGGGCCGGGTGCTCGACCAGTTCGCCAACGCCGACAACCCGCGGGTGCACTTCGAGACCACCGGCCCTGAGATCTGGGCCGACACCGCAGGGCGTGTGACGCACTTCGTCAGCGCCATGGGCACCACCGGCACCATCACGGGCGTTTCGCGTTACCTCAAGCAGCAGAACCCGGCCGTGCGCATCGTCGGTGCGCAGCCCAGCGAGGGCAGCCGCATCCCCGGCATTCGCAAATGGCCCGAGGCCTACCTGCCCAAGATCTACGACCCGGCCAACGTCGATGAACTGGTTTATGTGAGCCAGGCCGATGCCGAAGAAATGGCGCGGCGTCTGGCGCGCGAAGAAGGCCTGTTCGCCGGCATCAGCGCGGCCGGTGCCTGCTGGGCGGCGCTGCAGATCGCGCAGCGCGTGGAGAACGCGACCATCGTCTTCATCGTCTGCGACCGCGGCGATCGTTATCTGTCGACCGGCGTCTTCCCTGCATGACGGCGGCCTGAGCATGGAAGCCAAGTTCTGCCTGCAGTGCGGCACGGCGCTGGCCTGGATCACCCAGGAAGAAGACGGCGGCCCGAAGGCGCGGCAACGGTGTCCGGCCTGCGGCTGGACACACTGGAACAACCCCACGCCGGTGCTGGCGGCCATCGTTGAATGCACCGACCGCGGTGGCCAGGTGCTGCTGGCGCGCAACGCCGCGTGGAGCGGCCGCATGTTTGCGCTGATCACCGGCTTCATGGAAGCGGGTGAAACGCCCGAGGCCGGCATTGCGCGCGAAGTGCTGGAAGAAACGGCGCTGCAGGTCACGCGGTTGCAGCTGGTGGGCGTCTACGATTTCCAGCGCATGAACCAGATCATCATCGCGTACCACGCGCAGGCTGAAGGTGAGATACGCCTCTCGCCCGAGCTCGCCGAATACAAGCTTTTTGCGCCGCAAGACCTGCGCTGCTGGCGTGCCGGCACCGGCTACGCGCTGGCCGACTGGCTGCGCGGCCGCGGCATCGAGCCGCAGTTCATCGACCTCCCACCCAGGACCTGAATGCCATGGACAACATCAAGGAACTCGACACCCGCGGCCTGAACTGCCCGCTGCCCATCCTGAAGACCAAGAAGGCCCTGGCCGACATGGTCACGGGCGAGGTGCTGCGTGTGGTGAGCACCGACCCGGGCTCGATGCGCGACTTCCAGGCTTTCGCGCGGCAGACCGGCAACGAGCTCGTTGAGCAGAGCAACAGCGGCGCCGATTTCGTGCATCTGTTGCGACGCCGCTGATGCGGCGGCGCGCGCGCCAGCGCCGCCGAGGCGCCTCTGTTGTGTCGGCGCACGCACCGCCCCTGAAGTGCCAGCTTCAGGCTAATCTCAGGACTAGCAGACTTGCAGTACCAGCGAAAAGGGCCCTGTGCCGATGGATGAAGAATCGGCGGGCCGGCCTGGTCCGCCCGGGGCGTCCTTCACGGCCCCTGCATCACCCAGCCGCCGCCGTGCGCGCAAGGTGCTGCTGGTAGAAGACCACACGCTGCTGCGCGAAAGCCTGATGTTGCTGCTCGACCAGCGGCTGCCCGGCCACCGATGGCGTGAGGCGGCCACACTGGCTGCTGCGCTGAGCTGGCTTCACAACGAACCCGATATCGACCTGGTGCTGCTCGACCTCGACCTGGTCGACAGCCGCGGTGTTGACACGCTCCGCCGTGTGCGCGAGGCAGCGCCGCAGGTGGCTGTGGTGGTGCTCTCGGCCCACGCCGAACGTGACAACGTGTTCGCCGCCCTCGACCTCGGGGCGGCCGGCTTCCTGCCGAAGACGGCCGATGCGGCGCAGTTGCTCCAGGGCGTGCAGCGTGTGCTGGAGGGCGGCGTGATCATGCCCGCGGCTGTGGCCCCTGCCCGTGCCGATCTCGCCGGGCGTCCCGAATTCAGCGACCGCCAGCGCGACGTGTTGCGGCTGCTGATCGAGGGCAAGTCGAACAAGCTCATCGCACGGGCGCTGAACCTGAGTGACGCCACCGTGAAGACGCACCTGCAGATGATCTACCGCAAGCTCGGGGTCGAGACGCGCACCCAGGCCGTGCTGGCCGCTGCGCGCTGGCGGCTCACGCTGTAGGCGCTGCCAGCGCCCGTTGCACGGCCGCCAGCAGCGCTGTTCGGTGGAAGGGCTTCAGCAGCACCTGGACGCCGGCCTCACGCCATGACGCCAGCGCCACGAGATCCTCGGGCGCGGTGTCGCCGGTGACCAACAGCGCCGGCAGGCCGGGCCAGCGCTGGCGAAGGTGCTGCAGTGCGTCCGAGCCCTGCCCATCGGGCAGGCGTCGGTCGGTGATGAGCATGTCGGGCCGTGTGGCCGTGTCGGCATCGCGCAGCGCCTTGAGGCTGTGCAGCACCAGCACCTCGGCGCCCCAGTGCTGCAGCTGCAGCTGCAGCGCCGCACGGGCGTGCGGGTCGTCCTCCAGCAGCCACAGCCGGTGGCCGGCGAGGGCAGGCGGTGAGGGCGGTGAGGGCCGGTGGTGCGGGCCGGGTTCGTGAGCCGGCGCCGCGGCCAGGCCCATCCGCGGGGCCGCGGCGCGCGGCAGCAGCACGCTGAAGCAGGAACCTCGGCCTGGGGCAGAGCGCAGCACGACCTCGGTGCCCAGCAGCGCGGCCGAACGTTTCACGATGGCCAGGCCCAGGCCCAGGCCGCTGACCGAGACCTCGCCCGGGTTGTGCGCCGGGCCGCGCACGAACTCGTCGAACAGGGTGGCCTGTGCCTCGGGCGCGATGCCGGGGCCGCTGTCCCAGACCTCCACCCGCCAGTGTGCGGGCCCTGCCGGCCGCACGCCCAGCAGCACGCCGCCCTGCTGCGTGTAGCGCACGGCGTTGCCGGCCAGGTTGCCGACGATCTGCTCCAGCAGCGCAACGTCGCTGCACACGGCCGCGCCACCGGCGCGCAAGCGCAGGCGCAGGCCCTTGCGCTGGGCCAGTGCACCGTGCTGCGCAGCCACCGCTTCGAACAAGGGCTGCAGCGCCAGCGCCTGGCGCTGCACGCGCACCGTGCCGGACTGCAGGCGCGACAGGTCCAGCAGGCGCGTCAGCAGGCCGTCCATCGCCGCGGTGGCTTCTTGCAGCTTTTGCACCACGCGCCGCAGCGGGCCCGCGCCGACCTGTTCGTCCACCATCCCCACCAGCAGCCCGATGCTGAGCATGGGCTGGCGCAGGTCGTGGCTGGCCGCGGCCAGGAAACGCGTGGTCGCGGCATGGGCGTCCTGCAGTTCGCGGGTGCGTTCGGCCACCTTGCGTTCCAGCGTCACGTTCAGGCGTTCAACCACCTCCAGGCTCATCAGCAGCCGCTTCAGCAGCGAGGCCGCGAACACCGCCACCACCACCGGCACGGCATAGGGCGTCCAGAAGGTGTCCATGATGGACAACCAGCCCTGCTGGTAGAGGTAGTCGTGGACAGCGGCGGCCAGAACCCCCACCAGGCTGGCCGACAGCAAGCCGTCGAAGGGCGCGCGCCGGCGCAGCGCCGCGCGCAGCAGCAGCACCAGCGCGGCCAGCACCAACAGCAGCAGCACCGGATAGAGCCACAGGCGCGCCAGCTGCAGCGCCCCGGCGGCCAGCGCCCCCAGGCTGAGCAGCGGAAACAGAACCGAGGTCGCCCACAGCGCGCGCCTGAACACGGCCGGCCGGTGCCCGCTGTGGGCCATGGCGAAAATGCCCAGCAGCAGCGCGGTCAGCAGGGCCGCCTGCATGTACAGCCAGCTCGACCACGGCGAAGGCAGCGTCCCTCCCGTCACGAAGTAGCCGTAGTTGCGCACCGACGCCAGCAGGCACAGCGCGCCGAAGGCGCCCAGGGCCACTTCACTGCGCCGCCGCCACCACATCAGCACGATGAAAAAAGCCACGCCGCCGGCGGCGATGTTGGCGATTTGCGGCAGCGCCACGTGGCGCAACTGGCTGCGCCGGAAGTCGTCGGCGAGCGCTTCTGCCGGCCCGAGACGCAGCGCCGAGAGCCCGCCGCCGGCAGCACTGCTGGCGCGGATGTCCAGCGTGTTCTCGCCCGCGCGCAGCAGATGCGGCGGCAGGGCCACCAGCATGTGCTGCGGCCGCTTGAAGGGCGGCTGGGGCTCCAGCGAACCGTGCACCAGATGGCCGTTCAGCCGCAGCTCGTGCGAGGTGCTCAGGCGCTCGGCCTCCACCGCCCACACCGTGGTCACCGCTGTCGGCAGCGTGAAGCGCAGTCGGTACTCGCCGGCCCCTGCCGGCAGGCCGCGCTGCGGCCACGAGTGGGGCAGCCGCACCGGCACGGCAGAGGCTGCGCCTTCGGCCCGGAACTCGGCTTGCGTGATGTGCACTTCGTCGGCCGCGCCCCCGACCGCGGGGGCCGGCGCGGGCCCGCTGGCCAGCAGGGGGGTCGGCGCGGTGGCCAGCGCGAGGGCCGAGGCGAAGAGACCGAGGTACCGCCAGAGCACACCCAACTGCATCAAGGCATTGTGGCGGTGGCGCCCCTGTGACGAGGAGGACTCAACCGTTTGGTTGAGCCCATCGCGCGCGGCGCTGGCCAACGCCCGCGGCGCGTGCGGCCGTCGCCTGCGCCACAGGCACCGTCACGGCCGCCGCTGTCACGGCGGCACCGGCCTCGGTGGCCAGCACCGCCCGTGCTGGCCTCAGAGCGCCAGGTTCTGCAGGTAGCTGCGGAAGCCAGGCCCCAACACGGGGTGGGCCAGCGCCAGCTCGACGTTGGCCTCCAGGAAACCTTCCTTGCTGCCGCAGTCGTAGCGCTTGCCTTCGTAGCGGTAGGCGAACACCTTTTCGCGGCGCAGCAGGCTGGCGATGCCGTCGGTGAGCTGGATCTCGCCGCCCACGCCGCGCGGCTGCGTGGCGATCTCGTGGAAGACACCGGGCGTCAGGATGTAGCGGCCGGCCACGCCCAGGCGCGAGGGCGCCACTTCCGGATCGGGTTTCTCGACGATGCGCGTCACGTCCATCACCCGCTCATTCACCTGCGTGCCGGCCACGATGCCGTAGCGCTTGGTGTGTTCGGCTGGCACTTCCTGCACCGCCAGGATGGAGGCGCGCCACTCCTTGAACTGCTCGACCATCTGCGCCAGCACCGGCGGTGAGCCCACCATCAGGTCGTCGGCCAGCAGCACCGCGAAGGGCTGGTTGCCCACCAGGCGCTGGCCGCACAGCACGGCGTGGCCCAGGCCCAGGGCCTGGGGCTGGCGCACGTAGATGCACTCCATGTCGTCGGGCTTGACGCTGCGCACCACCGACAGCAACTCGTCCTTGCCCGATTTTTCCAGCGCCACTTCCAGCTCGTAGGTCATGTCGAAATGGTCTTCGATGGGGCGCTTGTGGCGCCCGGTGACGAAGATCATCTCGCGCACGCCAGCAGCGTAGGCCTCTTCCACGGCGTACTGAATCAGCGGCTTGTCGACGACGGGCAGCATCTCCTTGGGCTGCGCCTTGGTGGCCGGCAGGAAACGTGTGCCGAGGCCGGCAACGGGAAAGATGGCTTTGGAGACGACGCTCATGCGGGGGCTTTCTGCAGACGGGCGAGTTGTTCTTCCAGCCGCGCCAGCGTTTGCCGGAAATCGGCGAGCCGGGCGCGTTCCTGCTCCACCACCGCGGCCGGGGCGCGGGCGACGAAGCTCTCGTTGCCGAGTTTGGCATCGGCCTTGGCGATCTCACCGCGCAGGCGTGCAACTTCCTTCTGCTGGCGTGCAATTTCCGCTGCGACGTCGATCTGCACGTGCAGCGCCAGGCGCAGCTCGCCGTTGACGGCCACCGGCGCGGCCTGTGTGGCCGCAGCGAAGGCGGCCTCGTCGGCCAGCGGCAGGATCTCGGCCAGGCGCGCCAGCGCCTTGAGCACCGGCGCCGCGCTCTGCACGAAGGCCTCGTCGCCCAGGCAGAGCAGGGGCACTCGCTCGCCCGGCTGCAGGCCCATCTCGCTGCGCAGCCGGCGCACTTCGGCGGCCACGGCCTTCAGGCGCGCTACCCAGGCGTCGGCCTGCGGGTCGATCTTGCCCAGCTGCGCCTCGGGGTAGCGCGCGGTGACGATGGTCTCGGTGTGCTTCACGCCGGCCACAGGCGCCACCACTTCCCAGAGTTCGGCGGTGATGAAGGGCGCCAGCGGGTGCAGCAGGCGCAGCACCGCTTCCAGCGTGCGGATCAGCGTGCGGCGCGTGGCGCGCTGTTCGGCTTCGCTGCCTGTCTTCGTGGCTTCCGCGATCTGCACCTTGGCGATTTCGAGATACCAATCGCAGTACTCGTCCCACACAAAGGCGTAGATGGCGTTGGCGACGTTGTCCAGGCGGTAGTCGGCAAAGCCCTGGGCCACGGCCGCTTCCACCCGCTGCAACTCGCCGGCGATCCAGCGGTCGGCTTGGCTGAAGCGCATGTAGCCGTGGAAAGGCCCGCCCGGCTGGCACTCGGCTTTCGTGTGCTCTTTCAGCCCGCAGTCCTGCCCCTCGGTGTTCATCAACACGAACTTCGTCGCGTTCCAGAGCTTGTTGCAGAAGTTGCGGTAACCCTCGCAGCGTTTGCTGTCGAAGTTGATGTTGCGGCCCAGGCTGGCATAGCTGGCCATGGTGAAACGCAGCGCATCGGCGCCGAAGGCCGGGATGCCCTCGGGGAACTCTTTTTCCGTCTGCTTGCGCACCCGCGGCGCGGTCTCGGGCTTGCGCAGGCCGGTGCTGCGCTTGTCGAGCAGCGGTGCCAGCTCGATGCCATCGATCAGGTCCACCGGGTCGAGCACATTGCCCTCGCTCTTGCTCATCTTCTGGCCTTGTGCATCGCGCACGAGGCCGTGGATGTACACATGCCTGAACGGCACTTTGCCGGTGAAGTGTGTCGTCATCATGATCATCCGGGCGACCCAGAAGAAGATGATGTCGAAGCCCGTCACCAGCACGGTGCTGGGCAGGAAGAGGTCGAGCTCCTGGGTCTTCTCGGGCCAGCCGAGCGATGAGAAGGGCACCAGCGCGCTGCTGTACCAGGTGTCGAGCACGTCTTCGTCGCGCTTCAGTTCACCGGTGTAGCCGGCGGCCGCGGCGCGCTGGCGCGCTTCTGCTTCGCTGCGCGCGACGAAGAGTTCACCGCCCGTGCCGTACCACGCCGGGATCTGGTGGCCCCACCAGAGCTGGCGGCTGATGCACCAGTCCTGGATGTTGTCCATCCAGTGGTTGTAGGTGTTGACCCATTGTTCGGGCACGAAACGCACCTCGCCCGACGACACTGCGCGGCGGGCCTTCTCGGCGATGCTCGTGCCGTCCTTCGAGGGCTTGTTCACGGCCACGAACCACTGGTCGGTGAGCATGGGCTCCACCACCTGGCCGGTGCGCGCGCAGCGCGGCACTTGCAGCTTGTGCTTCTTGGTCTCCACCAGCAGACCCAGCGCGTCGAGGTCGGCCACGATCTTCTTGCGCGCCACGAAACGGTCGAGCCCGCGGTAGGACTCGGGCGCGTTGGCGTTGAGTTTGGCCTCCAGGTCCAGCACGCTGATCATCGGCAGGCCGTGGCGCTGGCCCACCGCGTAGTCGTTCGCGTCGTGGGCCGGCGTCACCTTCACCACGCCGGTGCCGAACTCGCGGTCGACGTAGGCGTCGGCGATCACCGGGATCACGCGGCCGGTCAGCGGCAGCTTCACTTTTCTGCCGATGAGCGCGGTGTAGCGCTCGTCTTCCGGGTGCACCATCACCGCGGTGTCGCCCAGCAGCGTCTCGGGGCGCGTGGTGGCCACCACCAGCTGGCCCGTGCCGTCTTCGAGCGGGTAGGCGATGTGCCACAGGAAGCCGTCTTCCTCTTCGCTTTCCACCTCCAGGTCGGAGACGGCCGATTTCAGCTGCGGGTCCCAGCTCACCAGGCGCTGGCCGCGGTAGATCAGGCCCTCGTCGAAGAGGCGCACGAAGGTCTCGGTCACCACGGTGGACAGCTTCTCGTCCATCGTGAAGTACTCGCGGCCCCAGTCCACGCTGTCGCCCAGGCGGCGCATCTGGTTGGTGATGGTGGCGCCGCTGGTCGCCTTCCAGTCCCACACCTGCGCAACGAAGTTCTTGCGGCCCAGGTCGTGGCGGCTGAGGCCGTTTTCCTGCAGCTGGCGCTCCACCACGATCTGCGTGGCGATGCCCGCGTGGTCGGTGCCCGGCACCCACAGCGTGTTGTGGCCGCGCATGCGGTGGTAACGCGTCAACGCATCCATGATGGTCTGGTTGAAGGCGTGGCCCATGTGCAGCGTGCCCGTGACGTTGGGCGGCGGCAACTGGATGCAGAACGAGGGCAGGGCCGGGTCCAGCGTCGGCGCGTGGGCCGGGCTGCTGGCCCAGACCGGGCCCCAGCGGCCCTCGATGGCGGCGGGCTCGAAGGACTTGGCGAGTTCGGTCATGAGGCGTGGAGACAAAGCGATACAGGCCGGGGCGCCTGGCACGTGAAACACTGTCAACGTGCAGGCACCGGGAAGGGTTGTGGATTCTAGGTGGCGCCCCTGGGCGCCGCGCCTGCAGCCCACCCGTTCGAACCGGCCCGCCCAGGAGCTATTTGATGACTTGCCGCCCTTTGTTCACCCGCCTGCTGCGCCCGGTGGCCGCCGCCTGCGCCACCCTGGCCCTGGCCGCCTGCGGCGGTGGCAGCGCTGAGGACCCCACCGCCCCGGCCGCCAGCTGTTCGGTGGCCGGCCAGCAGGCCTGGCTGGGCAACTACATGGACGACTGGTACTTCTGGTACCGCCTCTCGCCGCGGCCGCCTGCCAGCAGCTACAGCAGCGTCGAGGCCTACTTTGATGCGCTGCTCTACACCGGCACCAGCGCTGCTTTCCCGGCCGACCGCTGGAGCGGCAGCCAGAGCACCGAGAGCTTCAACCGCTTCTACGGCGATGGCGCCACGCTTGGCTACGGCGTGGCCGTCAACGGCATCGAGGTCGACGGCGACAGCACGCGCGCGCTCTACGTGCGTTATGTCGAGCCGGGCTCACCAGCGGCGGTGCAGGGTGTGCAGCGCGGCGACCAGATCCTGAGCCTCAACGGCCGCAGCGCGGCCAGCGTGGTGGCCGCCGACGACTACGGCGTGCTGAGCCCGGCCCAGGCGGGCGACACGCTCAGCCTCGTGTTGCGCCGGGCCGGCAGCGACCGCAGCGTGGCCCTCAGCGCCGCGGTCTACAGCCTCAACCCGGTGCAGGGCGTGGCGGTGCAGACCAGCCCGCGTGGCCGGCGTGTGGGCTACCTGCAGGTCAAGGACATGATCGGCCAGGCCCTCACGCCGCTGGACGCGGCCTTCTCGCAGTTCAGGGCCGCTGGCGTGCAAGACCTGGTGCTCGACCTACGCTACAACGGCGGCGGCCTCGTCAGCACCGGCGGCACGCTGGCCAGCTACATCGCGGGTGCACGCGGCTCTGGCCTGAACTACGCCTCGCTGCTCTACAACGACAAACGCGCCGCCGGCAACAACCAGGCCTTCGCGTTCAGCCAGCCCGCCGCGGCGCTGGGCCTGCCGCGCGTGTACGTGCTGGCCGGCCCGCGCACCTGTTCGGCCAGCGAGCAGGTGGTCAACGGGCTGCGCGGCGCGGGGGTGGAGGTGATCACGGTGGGGGACACCACCTGCGGCAAGCCGGTGGGTTTTCTGCCCAGCAGCAGCTGCGGGCGCACCTACAGCGTCGTCAACTTCGAGAGCGTGAACCAGCGCAACGAAGGCCGCTACTTCGACGGTTTCCAGGCCACATGCCCGGTGGCCGAAGACTTCAGCGCCGCGCAGGGCAGCAGCGCCGACCCGCTGATGAGCACCGCGCTGCGCCATGCCGACATCGGCGCCTGTTTCACCGCCGCCGCCGCGGGCGAGCGGGCGGTGCCGCTGGCCGCGCGGCGGCCCGCGGCGCGCACGCGCCTGGGGGTCGAGCCGGGAGAGGGGCGCGGGATGATTCCGCGCTGAAGGTCACGCTGAAGGTCGCGCTGACGGACGCGTCGACCGTCGCGCTGACGGTTGCCCTGACAGCCGCGCCGGCTACATGAACAGGTGCTCGCCGGCGTTTTCGCCGCCGAGCACCACGTAGTTCACCTTCTTCAGGTCTTGCAGGGCGCGCCCGCCGGCGTAGCTGATGCTGCTCTGCAGGTCTTCGCGCATCTCGCGCAGGGTGTCGGCCAGGTGCCCCTTGATGGGCTCCAGGATGCGTTTGCCCTCGACGTGTTTGTACTCGCCCTTGTTGAAGTCGGAGGCGGAGCCGTAGTACTCCTTGTAGCGGCGGCCATCCACCTCCACCGTCGCGCCCGGGCTCTCTTCGTGGCCGGCGAAGAGCGAGCCCACCATCACCATGCTCGCGCCGAAGCGGATGCTCTTGGCGATGTCGCCGTGGTGGCGGATGCCGCCGTCGGCAACGATGGGTTTCGTGGCCACGCGCGCACACCATTTCAGCGCGCTGAGCTGCCAGCCGCCGGTGCCGAAACCCGTCTTCAGCTTCGTGATGCACACCTTGCCCGGCCCCACGCCCACCTTGGTGGCGTCGGCGCCCCAGTTCTCCAGGTCGATCACGGCCTCGGGCGTGGCCACGTTGCCGGCGATGACGAAGGTGCCGGGCAGCCGCTGCTTAATATGCGCGATGGCCTTCTTCACGCTCTCGGCGTGGCCGTGCGCGATGTCGATGGTGATGTAGTCGGCGCCCACGCCCTCGGCGGCCAGGCGGTCGATGACGGCGAAGTCGGCCGGCTTCACGCCCGAGCTCAGGCTCACGTAAAGCCCCAGCTCGCGCATGCGGCGGGCGTAGGCCACGTTGTCGAGGTCGAAGCGGTGCATCACGTAGAAGTGGCCGCTGCGCGCCAGCATCTCGCTGATGGGCCCGTCGACCACCGTCTTCATGTTGCTGGGCACCACCGGCAGCGTGAAGCGGCGGCCGCCGAAATCGATGCCGGTGTCGCACTCGCTGCGGCTGTCCACGCGGCACATGCGCGGCAGCAGCAGGATGTTGTCGTAGTCGAAGATTTCCATGCGCGGGCCTCGTGCCAAAGGGGGTGGCGCCGCCGTGCCGGGCACCGGGCGCAGGCTCTTCAGCCCGGTGCCTGATTCTACGCAGCAGGCCCGGTGTTACGCTGTTGGCGAGACCACCCTCCCATGCCCGCAGCCCCCACATCTTCCACCGGCCGCACGCGGCGCGAGCGCTGGATCTGGGCCTCGTGCAGCGCTGCACTGGCGCTGTGGCTGGTGCTCGGGCGCGGCGAGCGCCTGGCAGCCATCGAAGCTGACGAGGCGCAGCGCCTGTCGCTGCAGGCCCGCGCCATCGAGCAGAACCTCGATCACCAGCTCGCCGGCGTGACAGCCGCGCTGCGCGGCCTGCGCGCCGACCTGCCCGAGTGGCTGGACAGCGAGATCGCCGCCCGTGTGGGCCTGCGCATGGAGGCGCTGTGCGCGGCCATCCCGGGCATCCGCACCATGACCATGGTCGACGCCGACGGCCGCCGCGTGGCCGATGCCCGCCCCGAAGACTGGCCCGACGCGCCGGCCGTGGCCGCGTGGTTCGAGCGCTTGCGGGCGCAGCCTGATCTGCAGCGTGTGCACGTTTCGCCGCCCTTCGTGTCGGCCCAGGGCGAGCCGGCGGTGAACCTGGCGGTGGTGCTGCAAGACGACGCGGGCCGCTTCGACGGCGCCATCGCCGCCACGCTGGACGCCGGCTATTTCAGAACCCTGCTGGGCTCGGTGCTCTATGCGCCCGACATGACGGCGCGCATCGTGCACGATGGCCAGACGCTGCTGGTGGTGACGCCCCAGGCGCTGCGCGCGCAGATGTTCACGCAGGCCCGCGTGATGGAGGTTTTCAACCGCCATCTGGCCGCCGGGCAGGCGGCCACGGTGCAGCGCGGCGGTGCGGGTGGCCCCAGCGAACGCCTGGCGGCCTTGCGCACGCTCGATCTCTCGCGCCTGGGTTTTGTGCAGCCCTGGCTGGTGGGCGTGAGCCGCGACCTCGCTGCGGTGCGCGCCGCCTGGCGCCAGCAGACCGAATGGCTGGCCCTCGTCACCGGCGGCGCGGTGCTGCTCAGCGGCCTCTTGATGCTGGGCATGCAGCGACGCCGCGCCGAGCGCGAGGCGGCACTCGCGGCCCGCCAGGCGCAAGACGAGGCCGACGCCGAGCGCCTGCGCCTGGCGCTGCACGGCGGCGACCTGGCGCTTTGGGACCTGGACCTGCGCAGCGGCCGCGCCGTGGTGAACGAACGCTGGGCCACGATGCTGGGGCTTTCGCCCGACGACGCCACCGTCGGCGACCGTTGGGACGAACTGCTGCACCCCGAAGACGCCGACCGCGTGAGGGCCGCGCAGCAGGCCCACCTGGACGGCCACAGCGCGGCCTTCGAAGAACGTTATCGCCTGCGCCATGCCGACGGCCACTGGGTGTGGGTGCTCGACCGGGCACGCGTGGTGGCGCGCGACGCCGCCGGCCAGCCCCTGCGCATGGTAGGCACGCACCTGGACACCTCGGCCCAGGTGCTGGCCGAAGAAGAACTGCGCCGCAACGAGCAGAGCCTGGCGGTCACGCTGCGCTCCATCGGCGACGCAGTCATCGCCACCGGGCCCGACGGGCGTGTCACGCGCATCAACGACGCCGCGCGCCGCCTCATCGGCTGGCCGGGTGACAGCGCCATCGGCCGGCCGATGACCGAGGTCTTCCGCATCTTCAACGCCGAGACCGGCGAACCCGCGCCCGACCCCGTGGCGCGCGTGCTGGCCAGCGGCGAGGTGGTGGGGCTGGCCAACGGCACCGAGCTGCGCGCCCGCGACGGCGCGGTCTACCAGATCGCCGACAGCGCCGCCCCCATACGCGCCGACGCCGGCCCCGTGCTGGGCGTGGTGCTGGTGTTCAGCGATGTCTCCGAGCAATACCGCATGGTGCAGGCGCTGCAGCGTTCGGCGGCGCGGCTGCGCATGGCCGGGCGCCTGGCCCGCCTGGGCGGCTGGCGCCACGACCCGCTGCGCGACGAGATCTGGCTTTCGGCGGAAGCCGCCGCCGTGCTCGGGCTGCGGTCCGAGCAGGCCCTGCCGCGGGCCGCGCTGCTGCGGCGCCTGCCGCGGCCGCAGCGCCATGCGGTGGCTGCCGCGCTGCTGGGGGGCCGGCCCTTCGAGCTGGAGGTGGAGTGGCAAGGGCCCGGCCAGGCGCCCCTGCACCTGCGCCTGCTGGGCGAGCCCGAGCCCGAAGCTGCAGGCCGTGCACCGGCCATGCAGGGTGCGCTGCAGGATGTCAGCGCGGCGCGCCATGAGCAGCAGCAGCTGCGCTTGCTGCAGGCCGCGGTGGCGCAGCTCAAGGACGTGGTGCTGATCACCGAGCCCGGCCGGGACGAGGCCTTGGCCGACGACGAGGCGGGCGAGGGCGCAGAGCCGGGCGCCTACCGTGCGCCGGGGCTGGCCGACGACACCGAGATCATCGTGTTTGCCAACGAGGCGTTCGAGCGCCTCACCGGCTGGGCGCGCGCCGAGGTGTTGGGCCGGCCGGTGTCGCTGCTGGCGCGCCCGCCGTTGCCGGGCGGCGCAACGGCGCCGGCCGAAGGCCTGGTGCGCCGCAAGGACGGCAGCACCTGCTGGGTGGAAGAGGAAGAGGTGCGCCTGCACGACGCGGCCGGGCGCTACACGCACCGCGTGACGGTGCAGCGCGACATCAGCGACCGCCGCGCTGCCGAGGCCAGCGCACGCGCCGCGCAGCGCGATCTGGCGGCCACGCTGGCGGCCGTGCCCGACCTGCTCTTCGAGCTGGACGCCAGCGGCTGCATCCTGAACTACCACTCACCGCGCAGCGACCTGCTGTACACGCGGCCCGAGGTTTTCATGGGGCGCCGTGTGCGCGAGGTGCTGCCCGCGGATGCGGCCACGGTGGTGGAGGCGGCGATGGCCGAGGCCCTGGCCACCGGCTACTCGGGCGGGCGGCAGTACACGCTGGCGCTGCCCGGCGGGCTGCACTGTTTCGAGCTGTCGATGTCGCTCAAAGAAACCGCACCTGGCGCCGCGCCGCGCTGCATCGCGCTGGCGCGCGACATCTCCGAACGGCTGCAGGGCGAACAAGCGCGCCAGCAGCTGGAGCGCCAGCTGCGCGAGGCGCAGAAGATCGAGTCCATCGGCACGCTGGCCGGGGGCATCGCGCACGATTTCAACAACATCCTGCCGGCCATCCTGGGCAATGTGGCGCTGGCCGAAGAGGCCTTGCCGGCCGCACACCCGGCCCGTGAAAACCTGGCGCAGATCCACAAGGCCGGGCTGCGCGCACGCACGCTGGTGCAGCAGATCCTTACCTTCAGCCGCCGCGAGCCGCAGGCGCTGGTGGTGCAGCCGCTGCAGCCGGTGATCGAAGAGACGCTGTCGCTGCTGCGGGCCACCTTGCCGGCCGCGGTGCGCCTGGAGACCTGCATCAGCGCCCAGACCCTGTGCGTGGAGGCCGACGCCACGCAGCTGCAGCAGGTGGTGATGAACCTGTGTACCAACGCCTGGCACGCGCTGCCGGAAGGCCGCGGCCGCATCGAGGTGGGCCTGGCTCTGCAGGCGCCGCCGGCTGGCACGCCGGGCCTGCCTGGCGGCCTGGCGGATGTCGGTGTCGGTGTGGTCGCGAATGCGGGTTCGGGTGCTGAGCCGGGCGCGGCCAGCAGCGCCGAGCCCACGGCCTGGGCGCAGCTCTGGGTGGCCGACACCGGCGCCGGCATGGCCGACGGGGTGCTGGAGCGCATCTTCGACCCGTTTTTCACCACCAAGCCGGTGGGGCAGGGCACGGGCCTGGGGCTCTCGGTGGTGCACGGCATCGTGCGCCTGCACCGCGGCCGCATCGTGGTGACCAGCCGGCCGGGCGAAGGCAGCCGTTTTGATGTCTACCTGCCGCTGGTGGCGCAGGGCGCGGCCGCGGGGCTGCCCGCGGTGGCCGCCGCGCCGGCGCTGCCCACCCCTGCGCCGGCCGCCACCGCGGGCCCGGCGCGCCTGCTTTATGTGGATGACGACGAGGTCATGGGCTTGATGGTGCAGCGCCTGCTGGCGCGCGAAGGCCACGAAGTCACCGCGTGCAGCGCGCCGGCCCAGGCCCTGGCCCTGCTGCAGTCAGCGCCCGCGCCCTATGCCCTGCTGATCAGCGACTACAACATGCCCGAGATGTCGGGCACCGAGCTCGCCGCACGCCTGCGCGCGCTGGCGCCGGGCCTGCCGGTGATCATCAGCTCGGGCTACATCAGCGACGCCCTGCGCAGCGAAGCGGCCGCCCTGGGCGTGCGCGCGCTGCTGCACAAGGAAGCCACGCTGGAGGCCTTGCCGGCGCTGGTGCACGAGGTGCTGGCCGGGGCCTGAGGCGGGCCGGCCGGTGCCTGCGGCGGCGGGGGCGCCTCCTAGAATGCCGGCATGACCGATGCCCCTGGCGCTGTTGCCCCCTCCCGCCTGCTGCAGGGCCTGAACGAAGAACAACTCGCCGCGGTGACGCTGGCCGCCGTGCCGGCCCTGGTGCTGGCCGGTGCCGGCTCGGGCAAGACCCGCGTGCTTACCACACGCATCGCCTGGCTGCTCAACACCGGCCAGGCCAGCCCGGGCGGCGTGCTGGCCGTCACCTTCACGAACAAGGCCGCGAAAGAGATGCTCACGCGGCTGAGTGCCATGCTGCCGGTGGCCGTGCGCGGCATGTGGATAGGCACCTTCCACGGCCTTTGCAACCGCTTTTTGCGCGCGCACTGGAAGCTGGCCGGGCTGGCCCAGGGTTTCCAGATCCTCGACAGCGGCGACCAGCTCAGCGCGGTGAAGCGCGTCATCAAGGCCATGAACCTCGACGAAGAGCGTTTCGTGCCCAAGCAGGTGACCTGGTTCATCGCCGGCTGCAAGGAAGAAGGCGAACGCCCGCGCGACGTGGAGGTGCGCGACGAACAATCGCGCAAGCTGGTGGAGATCTACCAGGCCTACCAGGACCAGTGCGAACGCGAAGGCGTGGTCGATTTCGGCGAGCTGATGCTGCGCAGCTACGAGCTGCTGCGCGACAACCAGAGTTTGCGTGACCATTACCAGCGCCGCTTCACCCACGTGCTGGTGGATGAGTTCCAAGACACCAACAAGCTGCAGTACGCGTGGCTCAAGATGTTGGCGCCACCCGGCCAGATGCACCAGAGCGTGGTCGCCGTGGGCGACGACGACCAGAGCATCTACGCCTTCCGCGGCGCGCGCGTGGGCAACATGGCCGATTTCGAGCGCGAGTACCGCGTGCCGCGGGTCATCAAGCTGGAGCAGAACTACCGCAGCTTCGGCAACATTCTTGATGCGGCGAACGGCCTCATCAGCCACAACGCGCAGCGCCTGGGCAAGAACCTGCGCACCGAAGCCGGCGCCGGCGAGCCCGTGCGCGTGGTGGAGAACACCAGCGATTACGCCGAAGCGCAGTGGCTGCTGGAAGAAGCGCAGCAGCTGCACCGCGGCGGCACGCCGCGCAGCGAAATCGCGCTGCTCTACCGCAGCAATGCGCAGAGCCGGGTGCTGGAAAGTGCGCTCTTCAATGCCGGCGTGCCCTACCGCGTGTACGGCGGCCTGCGCTTCTTCGAGCGTGCCGAGGTCAAGCACGCGCTGGCCTACCTGCGCCTGCTGGAGAACGCCAACGACGACACCAGCTTCCTGCGCGTGGTGAACTTCCCCACGCGCGGCATCGGCGCGCGCAGCATCGAGCAGCTGCAGGACGCCGCCCGCGCCAGCGGTCGCAGCCTGGCGCAGAGCGTGGGCGCGGTGCCGGGCAAGGCCGGCGAGAAGCTGCGCGGCTTCGTCGAGCTCGTCGACGGCATGCGCACCGCCACGCAAGGCCTGACGCTGCGCGAGATCATCGAACACACGCTGGCGCAGACCGGCCTCGTCGATTTCTACCGCACCGACAAGGAAGGCCAGGACCGCATCGAGAACCTGGAAGAACTGGTCAACGCGGCGGAGAGCTTCGTCACGCAGGAAGGCTTCGGCAAGGACGCCGTGGCGCTGCCGGTGGACGAGCAGGGCGGCGCTGGTGCCGCCGGCACCGCCACCGCACCGGCGCTGACCACCGGCGACCCGGCCGCGCCCGATGCCGAGACGGGCGAGATCATGTCGCCGCTGGCGGCCTTTCTCACGCACGCCAGCCTGGAAGCCGGCGACAACCAGGCCCAGGCGGGGCAAGACGCCATCCAGCTGATGACGGTGCACAGCGCCAAGGGCCTGGAGTTCGACGCGGTGTTCATCACCGGCATCGAAGAGGGCCTGTTCCCGCACGAGCAGAGCTTGAGCGATGCCGATGGCGTGGAAGAAGAGCGGCGCCTGATGTACGTGGCCATCACCCGCGCGCGCAAGCGGCTGTACCTGAGCTTCAGCCAGACGCGCATGCTGCACGGGCAGACGCGCTACAACGTGAAGAGCCGCTTTTTCGACGAGATTCCCGAGCACACGCTGAAATGGCTGACGCCACGCCAGCAGGGTTTCGGCTCGGGTTATGCGCGTGAATACCAGCAGGCCTGGCAGCGCGGCAGCGGCTTGAGCGGCATCGTCGGCGCCGGGCGCGTGGAGCCGGCGGCACCGCCACCGCCGGCTTTCGTGGCGGCAGCGGCCGGGCAGGCAGCGGGCTTGCGCGTGGGGCAGACGGTGTTCCACACCAAGTTCGGCGAAGGCATCGTCACCACGCTGGAAGGCCGCGGCGCCGATGCGCGGGCGCAGGTGCAGTTCGGCCGGCATGGCAGCAAGTGGCTGTCGCTGGCCATCGCCAAGCTGACGCCGGTGGACTGAGCGCGCCCGGCCCTGCGGGCGGACGCAGCGGCGCAGGGGCCTGTCATCACCTTGTCGCCATCGCCCGCCTAGCGTGCAGGCATGTGGCAATCCTTCTCTTCGCGCTGGCCCCTGGCTGGCTTGGCCGCGCTGGTTGCTGGCCCCGTGGCGGCCCAGGACCCGGCGCGTGGCGCCCAGCTTTACCTGCACCTGCCCGGCGGCCAGGCGAGCTGCGTGGAGTGCCACGGCCCCGACCCGCTGGGCAACCGCAACCGCCTGCTGAACGCGGCTGGCGGGCCAGCCTTCATCACCGAGGCCATCAACAAGGCGGCCGCGATGGGCTACCTGCGCACGGTGCTGAGCGACACCGACCGCAGCGATCTTTCCGCCTACCTCGCCCGCGTCAATGCGCTGGAAGGCGCCTATGGCGTGGTGTGGCCGCGCACCGTGGAGTTCGGCCGTGTGGCGCAGGGCGCGGCGGGGCTGAGCAGCCGCGTGGCCTACACCCACCGCGGCCCGCAAACCGTCGGCATCGCGCCGCGGCTGGTGGCCGCCGAGGGCTTGAGCCTGCGCCATGACTGCCCCGCGGCGCTGGCCCCTGGCGCCACTTGCACCGCCTTCGTGACCCTGGCCACGGGCGAGGTGGGCCCACGCCACGGGGCGCTGGTCTGGGAAGGCGAGGGCGACGTGGCGCCGCAGTGGGTGGGGATCTCCGGCCAGGTCTTGGCCGCCCCCGCGGCCGGGCTGGGCGTGCTGGTGGCCGACCTGCCGCAGGACAGCCTGCTGCTCGAAGCCGCGGCCGATAGCAGCACCGTGCGCGAGTTCGCGCTGGTCAATGCCGGCAGCGCCGCCGTGACGCTGGGCGCGCCCGCCCTCACCGGCCCCGGGGCCGCGGCCTTTTCCTTGGCCGGCAGTGGCTGTGCCGCCGCGGTGGTGCTGGCGCCGGCCGCGCGCTGCACGGTGCGGCTGAGCGCGCGTGCGCCGGCGCAAGGCCAGGCGCTGGCGCAGCTGCAGTGGCGCAACGACGGCACCCACCCCGTGCCGCTGCGGGTGGCGGTGCAAGCCCTGGCGGGCACGGTGCCGCCCGCACCGCCCCCCGCCACGCCCCCCGCCACGCCGCCGGCACCGGCACCGGCACCGCCCGTCGCTGCGCCGGCACCAGCCCCTGCGCCCGCCGCCCCTGTCGCCCCTGCAGGCGGCGGGGGCGGCTGTGCCACCGCCTTGCAGCCTGGGCGGGCCGACCCGCTGCTGCCTGCCTTGGTGTTGCTGGCCCTGCTCGGGGTGCTGGCGCGCCGTCGCACCCAGCCGGCCGGCCCCTGGGCCTGAGACGGGCTGTCTTCAAGCCCACATGGAACTGTCACGTCACTTTCACCGTGCAGACCTAGCGTAGCGGCAGTGACATCTTTCACTCCCTGCACGAGGCCTGTATGAACTCCCGCGTTGACATCCCCGCCGCTTTCGTCGAACCCGACGACCTCGACAACAACCCCAGCGCCAACACCCATTTCACCGAAGTGCTCGACCAGGGCCTGCAGCGCCGCGGCCTGCTGCGCGGTGGCATGGCCGGCGCGCTCGGCGCCATGTTCGCGCCGGTGGCGCTGACGGCCTGCGGCGGCGGCGACGACGACGTGCAGCTTTCGCCCGTGGCCCCCGCGCCGGCGCCGCAGGCCCTGGCCTTCGCGGCCGTGGCCAAGACCACCGCCGACAAGAGCACCGTGCCCGACGGCTACACCGCGCGCGTGCTCATCGCCTGCGGCGACCCGCTGGCCGCCAGCGTGCCGGCCTACAAGAACGACGGTACCGACACCAACTACGACCAGCGCAGCGGCGATTGCCACGACGGCATCCAGTACTTCGGCCTCAGCGCCACCGGCACGCGTGACGATGCCAGCAGCAGCCGTGCGCTGCTGGCCTCGAACCACGAGTACATCACCCCGGTGCTGCTGCACGCCGCCGGCCCCACGGCCAACCCGCGCCCGGCCAGCCAGACCGACATCGAGGTGGCTTGCCACGGCGTGAGCGTGGTCGAGGTGGCCAAGGGCACCAACGGCCAGTTCGCCTACGTGCAGAACAGCACCTTCAACCGCCGCATCACCGGCACCTCGGTCTTCGAGATGTCGGGCCCGGCTCGCGGCCACGCGCTCTTCGTCACCAAGTTTTCGCCCACCGGCACGCAGACGCGCGGCACGATGAACAACTGCGGCAACGGCAAAACCCCCTGGGGCACGCTGCTGACCACCGAAGAGAACTGGAGCGGCTACTACTTCCGCGCCGCTGGCGACCAGGCGCTGCGCAGCGCCAAGCTCAACGCCTCGTTCGCGCGCTACGGCCGCAGCGTCACGGCCACCGCCGCTGCCGCCAGCCGCTACGGCTGGGAGACCTCGGGCACCGACGACAAGTACGCACGCTGGAACACCAGCGTGGTGGGCACCAGCGCCGACGGCAGCGACGACTACCGCCACGAGTGGTTCTGCCAGGGTTTCATGGTCGAGATCGACCCCTACAACCCGACGTCGACCTTGAAGAAGCGCACGGGCTTGGGCCGCTTCGCGCACGAAAACGGCGCTTTCGGCCTGCCGCAGGCCGGCAAGCCGCTGGCGGTGTACATGGGCTGCGATTCGCAGAACGAGTACGTCTACAAGTGGGTCAGCACCGCCCTGTGGGACGCCGCCGATGCCGCGCGCACCGACCGCATTGCCGTGGGCGACAAGTACCTCGACGCCGGCAAGCTCTACGTGGCCAAGTTCAACACCGACGGCAGCGGCCAGTGGATCGAGCTGAACATCAGCAACGCCGCCATCGCCGGGGCGAGCTTCGGTTTCACCGAGCAGGCCGAGATGTACATCCACACGCGCGTTGCCGCCGATGCCGTGGGCGCCACCAAGATGGACCGCCCGGAGTGGGTGGACGTGCACCCGAGCACGGGCGAGATCTACGTGACGATGACGAACAACTCGTCGCGCCGCGTCGTGCCCACCGGCACCCAGACCAAGGTGGACGCCGCCAACCCGCGCGCCTACAGCGACATCCGCGCTGCGCAAAGCACGCAGAGTGGCAACGTCAACGGCCACATCGTGCGCTTCAAGGACAGCACGCCCGAAGCCACCACCTTCACCTGGGACGTCTACCTCTTCGGCGCCGAGGCCGCTGCCGACCCTGCCCTGATCAACCTCTCGGGCCTGACGAACGACCAGGACTTCTCCAGCTGCGACGGGCTGGTCTTCACGAAGAGCAACGGCCTGTGCTGGATCCAGACCGACGACGGCGCCTACACCGACGTCACCAACTGCATGCTGCTGGCGGCGGTGCCGGGCGTGGTGGGCGATGGTGCGGCGATGACGCTGAACTACGGCGGCGGCAATACCGTGGCCACGCGCATGGGCAAGAAGCCCACGGCGCAGACGCTCAAGCGCTTCTACGTCGGCCCCGCTTCCTGCGAGGTGACGGGCCTGTGCGAAACGCCCGACGGCAAAACGCTGTTCATCAACATCCAGCACCCGGGTGAAGACATCAGCGCGGCCAATCTCGCCGACCCCACCAAGTACAGCAGCCAGTGGCCGTCTGTCGAAGGCTACGGTGCCGGCAAACGCCCGCGTTCGGCCACCGTGGTGATCACGAAGAACGACGGCGGCATGGTCGGCTTCGGCTGAAGCCCGGCCAGGCGCTGCCTGGACGCAAAAAGGGCACCCGCCTGGGTGCCCTTTTTTCATGGGTGCGCCGTTCAGGCGGCTGGTGGCGTGGGCTCGTCGGTGGCGCGGCTGGGGGCGCCGCCGAAGCTGTCGTTGAAGGTGAACAGCACCGAGAGGTAAAAAATCGCCGAGAACATCATGAACACCGGCACCAGCAGCATGCTCACCAGCTGCGGCGCTCCGAGCAGCGCAATGAGGATGAGGGCGGCGGTGCCGACGAGAAAGCTCAGGCCCACCCAGCTGGCGATGTAGAGGGCGAAAGCGCCTTTGCTGCGCCACACCGCCACGGTGCTGCTGAACAGCGCCTGTTTCACACCCTGGCCACCCCAGTGCACCAGGGCCGCCGCGTGCCAGAAGGGCACCGACAGCAGCGTGCCCAGCCCGAGCATC
The DNA here is from genome assembly GCA_963788035.1 of uncultured beta proteobacterium. Classification (GTDB taxonomy): domain Bacteria; phylum Pseudomonadota; class Gammaproteobacteria; order Burkholderiales; family Burkholderiaceae_C; genus Rubrivivax. The sequence continues at coordinate 620,288 of CAWBFC010000006.1, read as the reverse complement.
AGGAAGACCGCCGTGCCGAGGCCGGCCGGGGGCTGCAGGGGCAGCTGGGCCGTGCCCGGCTGGGCGCTTGCGCCTTGCGCCATCAGCTGCTGCATGCGCCCGAAGGCGCTGTCCGAGGCCGCGTCGGCCACCAGCAGGATGCACAAGGCCAGAAAGCCGTAGAGCAGGCCCAGCTTGATCAGGGCGCGGCGGCGCAGTGGGTCGCCGCGCAAGGCCTCGAGGTACTGGCGCGGGTGCACCGGCCCGTCGAGCAGCGCGGATTGCCCGGCCACCATGAAGGCCAGCGAGACCAGCGGCATCGCCGTGAACTGCACCGCCATGCCGAGCACTGGCAACACGGAGAACAGCGTCACCGTGAAGGCAAAAACCGCAAACAAGGCGGTGAAGGCCAAGGGCTTGCGGCCGAAGAGGCGGAAGGCGTCACCGATCCAGCGCGTGCCGCGCGAGGCTTCGACGGATTTCAGCAGCAGGGGCATGGGGGCGGTGGGGGCGGCAAGGGGTTCAGCGCGGCGGATGCCAGGGCCGCTGGATGCGGTGCTGCAGCACACGCTCGAAGAAGCCCGGGTCTTTGGGGCTGAGCATCGCGGCCGCGCGCGGCAGGTGCCAGTCCCACAGGCGGCTGATCCAGAAACGCAGCGCCGCGGCGCGCAGCAGCGCGGGCAGGGCGCGCACTTCGCCATGCGTGAGCGCACGTTCGGCCTCGTAGGCCTGCATGAAGGCGGTGGCGCGGGGCTCGTCGAGCTCGCCGCTGTGCAAGTCGCTGCACCAGTCGTTCAGGCAGACGGCGATGTCGAAGAGCCAGGTGTCGGTGCCGGCGAAGTAGAAGTCGAAAAAGCCGCACAGGGCATCGGGCCCGGCGGTGTCGTCGAACATCACGTTGTCGCGGAAGAGATCGGCGTGGATGGGCCCGGCGGGCAGCGCCTGGCCGGCCGCCGAGGCTGCCAGCGCCTGCTGGTAGGCCAGTTCTTCGGTGATGAGCGTGGCCTGCGCGGGCTGCAGGTGTGGCAGCACCACGGGCACGGTCTCGGCCCACCAGGCCAGGCCGCGCAGGTGCGGCTGCTGCATCTCGAAACTGGCACCCGCCAGGTGCAAACGCGCGAGCATGGCGCCCACCTGCGCGCAATGCGGCGCCTCGGGGCGCAGTCGGTGGCTGCCGGGCAGGCGCGTCACCACGCTGGCGGGCTTGCCGCCGACGTGGTGCACCAGGCTCCCATCGGGCGCGGGCTGCGGCGCGGGCACCGGGATGCCGCGCTCGGCCAGGTGCTGCATCAGCTTCAGGTAATACGGCAGCTGGGTGTCGTCCAGCCGCTCGAACAGCGTCAACACCCACTGGCCCTTGACCGTGGTGGCGTAGTAGTTGGTGTTTTCGATGCCCGACTGGATGCCGCGCAATTCGGTCAGCGCGCCCAGGCCCAGTTGCTGGCACAGGGCATCGGCTTCGGCGAAGCCGACCTCGGTGTAGACGGCCATACGCGGCGGGGCTGGAAGAAGGGGGTTTGAAAAAGGGCGGGCCGGCGGCCGCGCCGCCTAGAAATCGAGAAGAGACCAGCCGCGCTGGCCGGTGGCACCGCCGCGGGCGTTGAGCGCGTCGCGCCCGGCCGGGCCGACGATCACCTCGTAGGCCTTCAGGCCCGTGGTCTTGCTGTAGACGGTGATGCGCTGCAGGTCGCCGCGCGGGCCGCGCACTTCTTCGATGCGCACGTCGTCGTCTTCGATCACGCGCACGTTGCTGGGCGGCGTGGCGCGGGGGGCCGTGCGCTTGTCGGCCGGGGCGCTGGCGGCGGCAGCCGGTGCAGGCGCGGCGCGGGCCGGGGCTTCGCTCAGGCGCGGCGGCGGGGGCACCTCGGCGGGCTGCGCGAGCAGGCGGGCCGGGGCCAGGGTGATCAACAGGGCCCAGGCCAGGGCGGCCAGCGTGGTGCGGGGGTGCATGTCGCTGATTCTACGGGCCGGGGCTCGCCCCAGACGCCGCGCCACAATGGCGCGATGAGTGACAAGCTGATGCTCCTGGTCGACGGTTCGAGCTATCTCTACCGCGCCTTCCACGCCATGCCCGACCTGCGCTCGCCCGATGGCTTCCCCACCGGCGCGATCCACGGTTTCGTGGCGATGATGAACTGGCTGCGCGACCGCTTCCCGGCCGAACACGCCGTGTGCGTGTTCGACGCCAAGGGCCCCACCTTCCGCGATGCCTGGTACCCCGAATACAAGGCCCAGCGCGCGCCCATGCCCGATGCGCTGCGCGAGCAGATCGAGCCCATCCACGAGGTGGTGAAGCTGCTCGGCTGGCCCGTGCTGGAGGTGCCCGGCATCGAGGCCGACGACGCCATCGGCACGCTGGCCCGCGTCGCGGCGGCCAGCGGCCACCGGGTGCTGATCAGCACCGGCGACAAGGACCTGGCGCAGCTCGTCACCGAGCAGGTGACGCTGATGAACACCATGGCCAAGCCGCCCGAGCGCCTGGACATCGAAGGCGTGAAGGCCAAGTTCGGCGTGCCGCCAGACCGCATCATCGACTACCTCACGCTCATCGGCGACACGGTGGACAACGTGCCCGGCGTCGAGAAAGTGGGCCCGAAGACGGCGGCGAAGTGGATCGCCGATTTCGGCAGCCTGGATGGCGTGGTGGCCGCGGCCGACAGCATCAAGGGCGTGGCCGGCGAAAACCTGCGCAAGGCGCTGGACTGGCTGCCCACGGGCCGCAAGCTCATCACCGTGGTGACCGACTGCGACCTGGCGCCGCAGGTGGACGGCTGGCCGGGCCTGGACACGCTGGCCCTGCGTCCGGCCGATGAGGCCGGGCTGCTGGGTTTCTACAAGCGCTACGGTTTCCGCACCTGGCTGCGCGAGATGGAGGCCAAGGGCGGTGCGGCTGAGGGCGCGCCGCCAGCGGGCGCCGACGAGGCTGCGGCGGCTGCCCCGGTCGTCACCCTGGCGCGCGAGTACGAGACCGTCAGCACCTGGCCGCAGTTCGAGGCCTGGCTGGCGCAGATCGAGGCCGCGCCGCTGGTGGCGCTGGACACCGAGACCGACAGCCTCGACGGCATGCGCGCGCGCATCGTCGGCCTGAGCTTCGCCACCGAGCCCGGCCGCGCTGCCTACATCCCGCTGGCGCACAGCTACGCCGACGCGCCCGAGCAACTGCCTCTGGACGAGGTGCTGGCGCGTCTGCGGCCCTGGCTGGAAGACGCGACGCGCCCCAAGCTCGGCCAGAACATCAAGTACGACCTGCATGTGTTTGCCAACCACGGCATCACGGTGGCGGGTTACCAGCACGACACCATGCTGCAGAGCTATGTGCTCGAAGCCCACAAGCCCCATGGCCTGGAGAGCCTGGCCGAGCGCCACCTCGGCCGCAAGGGCCTGAGTTATGAAGAGGTGTGCGGCAAGGGCGTGAACCAGATTTCGTTTGCGCAGGTGGACGTGGCGCGCGCCACCACCTATTCCGGCGAAGACAGCGAGATGACGCTGCACGTGCACCAGACGCTGTGGCCGGCGGTGGAGAAGGACGCCGGCCTGCGTTTTGTGTACGAGCAGATCGAGTTGCCGGTGAGCGTGGTGCTCGAGCGCATCGAACGCCACGGTGTGCTGATCGCGCCCGCCGTGCTGGCCGCGCAAAGCCACGCCTTGGGCGAACGGCTGCTGGCGCTGGAGCAGGAGGCCTACAACATCGCCGGCCAGCCCTTCAACATGGGCAGCCCGAAGCAGATCGGCGAGATTCTCTTCACCAAGCTGGGCCTGCCGGTGAAGAAAAAGACCGCCACCGGCGCGCCCAGCACCGACGAAGAGGTGCTGCAGGAGCTGGCGGCCGATTACCCGCTGCCGGCCAAGATTCTTGAGCACCGCAGCCTGGCCAAGCTCAAGGGCACCTACACCGACAAGCTGCCGCTGATGGTGAACCCGCACACGGGCCGCGTACACACCAACTACGCGCAGGCGGTGGCGGTGACGGGGCGCTTGAGCAGCAACGACCCCAACCTCCAGAACATCCCCATCCGCACGCCCGAGGGCCGGCGTGTGCGCGAGGCTTTCATCGCGCCGACTGGCCACGTGCTGATGAGCGCCGACTACAGCCAGATCGAGCTGCGCATCATGGCCCACATCTCCGAAGACCCGGCCTTGCTGCGCGCCTTCGCCGAAGGCCTGGACGTGCACCGCGCTACCGCGGCCGAGGTCTTCGGCGTGCCGGTGGCCGAGGTGAGCTCGGAGCAGCGGCGCTACGCCAAGGTCATCAACTTCGGGCTCATCTACGGCATGGGCGCGTTTGGGCTGGCCAGCAACCTGGGCATCGAGCAGAAGGCGGCCAAGGACTACATCGACCGCTACTTCGCGCGCTTTGCGGGCGTGAAGCGCTACATGGACGAAACGCGCATCTCGGCCAAGACCAAGGGCTATGTGGAAACCGTCTTCGGCCGACGCCTGTGGCTGCCCGAGATCAACAGCGGCAACGGCCCGCGGAAGGCTGGCGCCGAGCGCCAGGCCATCAACGCGCCCATGCAGGGCACGGCGGCCGACCTCATCAAGCTGGCGATGATCGCCGTGCAGCAGGCCCTGGACAGCGAGGGCCGCGGCACGCGCATGGTGATGCAGGTGCACGACGAACTGGTGCTCGAGGTGCCCGAGGCCGAACTCGCCTGGGCGAAAGAAGCCATTCCGCGCCTGATGGCCGGCGTGGCCGCGCTGAAGGTGCCCTTGCTGGCCGAGGTGGGCGTGGGCTCCAACTGGGACCAGGCCCACTGAACCTGCGCGGGCAGCCCGCGGCCTGCCGCGTGCGCGGCGCGACGGCGTTCAGGGCGCCGCGCCCTTGTAGCGCCACCAGGGCAGCGCCCGCGTGAGCGACAGCACCTGCCCGGCCTGCTGTGGCGCGTAGCCCGGCAGCGCCTGCAGCGCCTGCGCCCAGGCCGGGCTGGCCAGCGCGGCGCGCAGCGACAGCATGGCCGGCGTGTCCAGCCGCGCTTTCAGGCAGACGAGGTAGTAGTCCTCGTCCACCAGCGGCAAGAAGTGCAGGCCGCTGGCCCGTGCGGCGGCTTCCACCCCCAGGCCAAGATCGGCTGCACCCGCGGCCACGGCGGCGGCCACGGCCACGTGCGTGTCTTCGATGCGGCTGGCATAACCATCGATCTGCGCCGGGCCCAGCGCCTGCGCCGCCAGCAGTTCATCGAGCAGCAGCCGCGTGCCCGAGCCCGGCTGGCGGTTCACGAAGCGCCAGCGCCCGCCGGCCAGCATGCGCAGCAGCGCCGCGCCGTCCCAGCCTTCACGCGCGGCCTGCAGGGCCAGCGGCTCGCGCAGCATCAGCCCCTGGCGGCGGCTGTGGCTGCCGATCAGCTTGTGCTCGCCGGGCCGCAGCAGCGGCCGCAACGCCTTCGCAAAGCCCGAGCCCGTGCCTGCCGTCAGGCCCCGTGGCACGTGGAAACCCGCCACCGTGCAGCGCCCGTTCATCAGGCAGCGCAGCGCTTCCTGGCTGCCGGCAAAACGCAGGCCGATGTGCACGCCGTGCACCTGTTCGGCCAACTGCCGCAGCTGCGGCAGCGCGAGGTCGTGGCTGGCAAAAACTTCCAGCAGCTGCAGCGTGGGGTCGTCGGCCAGCGCGAACACACGGCTGAGCTCGGCGCGCAGCGCTTCCACGTGCGGCGTCATGCGCGCGCGCGCCTGGCGTTCGGCCCACAGCAGGCGCTCGGCAAAAGGTGTCAGCCGTGCCGGCTGGCCCTTGGCCCACACCACCAGTTCGCTGCCCAGCACACCCTCCCAGCGCTTGAGCGAGCCCCACACGTGGCGGTAGCTCTGTTGCAGCTGTTGCGCCGCGTGGCTGATGCTGCCGGCCGCCTGCACGGCCGAGAGCAGATCGAAAAGCGGGTTCTCGATTTCGGCGCCGCCTTGGCCGCGCGCCTCGAAGCTGTATTGCAGGTGGATGCCGCGCGGGTTCATCAACACGCCGCTCACGTGGGCGTGTAGGCCAGGCGCACGTAGATGGGCGCAAAGGCCTCGGCCTGCGTCACTTCCAGCAGGCTCTCTTTCGAGAGTTCGAGCATCGCAATGAAGGTCACCACCAGCACCGGCACGCCGCGCGTGGTGTCGAAGAGCTCTTCGAACTCGACGAAGCGCCGCCCCTGCAGCCGCCGCAGCACGATGCTCATGTGCTCGCGCACGCTGAGCTGCTCGCGGCTGATGGTGTGGTGCTGGTTGAGCTTGGCGCGCTGCAGGATCTCGCGCCAGGCCTGGCGCAGGTCGTCGGCATGCACCTCGGGCCAGCGTGGGGCCAGGCTCTGCTCGATGTGAACCTGCGCACGCAGGAAATCGCGGCCCAGCTGCGGCAGGGCGTCGAGCTGCGCGGCGCCGAGCTTGATCTGTTCGTACTCCACCAGCCGGCGCACCAGTTCGGCGCGCGGGTCTTCGGGCTCGGCGCCATCGGCCGCCTTCTTGGGCGGCAAGAGCATGCGGCTCTTGATCTCGATGAGCATGGCCGCCATCAGCAGGTACTCGCTGGCGAGCTCCAGGTTGTGCTTGCGGATCTGGTCGACGTAAGCCAGGTACTGGCGTGTCACGCTGGCCAGCGGGATGTCGAGGATGTTGAAGTTCTGCTTGCGGATCAGGTAGAGCAGCAGGTCCAGCGGGCCTTCGAAGGCCTCCAGGAAAACCTCCAGCGCATCCGGCGGGATGTACAGGTCCTGCGGCAAACGGAACAGCGGCTCGCCATACAGGCGGGCCACGGCCACCTGGTCCACCACCTGGGGGCTGGGCGCGGCGCTCTGGCCGGCGGGTTCCGGCGGCAGTTCGTGCGCGGCGTCGGGGCCGGCCTCGGCCGGCCGCGGCAGCACGCTCACGCCTTGGTCTGGTAGACGTAGGGCTGCTGCGGCACCTTGGCCTCTTGCCACTCGGTCTGGTCCTGGCGGTTCAGATCGCGGTCCCAGAGCAGGGCGCGGCCGGCACGCTGTTCGGCCTCGAGGCTGGGCTTCTTGGCCTTGAGCTCTTCGATGAAGTTCGTCACTTCAGATTTGTAAGGCTTCCAGAACAGGGGCATGGCGGGCTCGCAGGGCAGACAGGCAGGGAACAAGGCCTCGCAGCGAGGCCGATGCGGCATTTTAGGCGGCGCCTGCCTAGGGTAAGACCTAGCGGTGCTTGCCCGCGGTACAGCGGGTTTCGTCAGAAATCAGTAAGCGCGCCCGCCAAGAGTCGCCTGTCACCTGAAATTCGGGATTTCTGTGCTGCTTTTCCTTTCTGCCGTGAAGCTGGTTTGCGAGATCGCGTTGATGGCGCTGCTCGGCCAGGGTGTGCTCGCCGTGCTGGCCGGTGCGCAGCGCGACAACAATTTTTTCTACCAGCTGCTGAAGGTGCTGACGCGGCCCTTCACGGCCGTGGCGCGTTTCATCGCTCCGAAGCAAGTGGCCGACCGGCATGTCGGCTTTGTCGCCTTCTTCCTGCTGCTGGTGGTGTGGGCCATCGTCACCTTCGAGAAGATCAGTTACTGCGTCGGCCAGAAGATGGTGGGTTGCCAATGAAACGTTTTGATTACCTCTGGGGCAAGTGGCGTGCGGTGGCCTTGCTGGTGTTCGGCCGGCAGCAGGCCGCGCTGGCCGTCTTCAACGGCATGAACGCGTGTTGGCCCGACGACGCCTATGTGCTGGCCAGCCGTGCCCACCTGTTGATGGAAACCGGGCACAAGGCCGCGGCGCTGGACGACTCGCGCCGCCTCGTGGCGCTGCGTGCCGAGCACGGCGGCACCTGGTTCAACCACGGCTACATGCTGGAAGACGCCGGCTGCTTCGAAGAAGCCGAAGCGGCCTTTCGCCGTGCCACCGAGCTCAGCCCCGAACTCGACCGCGCCTGGTACGGCCTGGGCCTGGTGCTCATCCGCCTGCAGCGCTACGAAGAAGCGGTGAAGGCGCTCAAGAAGAACACCGAACTCCAGCCCATGTCGCCCTACGGCTGGTACCAGCTGGCCCGGGTGCATGTCGATCGCCACCAGCCTGAGGAGGCCGTGAAGATCATCCGCCACCTCAAGGGCTTCGAGCCCAAGGTGGCGGCGCAGCTGGAGCGCGAGACGGGTTTGCTCGTCGCCCGAGTTTCCTGAAGAAGCCCACCCTGGGCCTGTGCAACCGTAGAAAACAACCGAGAGGTGACAACGATGAAGGTGAGTGAGAACCACCAGGCCTACTGGCGGAAGAACCTCAGGATCACATCGATCCTGCTGGCGATCTGGTTTGTGGTGACCTATGTCGTGGCGTATTTCGCCCGCGACCTGGCATTCAATTTTGCGGGCTGGCCCTTCAGCTTCTGGGTTGCATCCCAGGGTGCGCTGGTGGTCTATGTGGTGATCATCGCCTTCTACGCCCATTACATGAACAAGCTCGACGTCGAACACGGCGTGGCCGAGGAGGAATGACATGGCAGGCTTGAGTTTTGAACCCCAGGCAGGGGTCTCCAACAAGGAGGCCAATGCCGCTTTCAAGAAGGGCCTGAACAAGGTCTACGGCTGGTACACCGGGGGCTTCCTGGCCTTCGTGATCGTGCTGGCCATTGCCGAGCAGATGGGCCTGTCGCGTTCGGCGATCGGCCTGATCTTCCTGGCCGCCACCGTGTTGCTCTATGCCGGCATCGGCATCATGAGCCGCACCAACGACGCCGCCGAGTACTACGTGGCCGGCCGTCGTGTGCCTGCTGTCTACAACGGCATGGCCACGGGCGCCGACTGGATGTCGGCCGCTTCCTTCATCGGCATGGCCGGTACGCTCTACCTCACGGGTTACGGCGGTCTGGCCTTCATCATGGGCTGGACGGGGGGCTACTGCCTGGTGGCGCTGTTCCTGGCGCCCTACCTGCGCAAGTTCGGGCAGTTCACCATCCCCGACTTCCTGGGCGCGCGCTATGAAGGCAACCTGCCGCGCTTCATCGGCATCCTGGCGGCCATCCTGTGCTCCTTCACCTACGTGGTGGCACAGATCTACGGCGTCGGCCTCATCACCACCCGCCTGTCGGGCCTGGCCTTCGAGATCGGCATCTTCGTGGGCCTCGCCGGCATCCTGGTGTGCTCTTTCCTGGGCGGCATGCGCGCAGTGACGTGGACGCAGGTGGCCCAGTACATCATCCTGATCATTGCCTACATGATCCCGGTGGTGTGGCTGAGCGTGAAGCAGACCGGCGTGCCGGTGCCCCAGGCGGTCTACGGCTACCAGCTGGAGAAGGTCACGGCCAAGGAAAAGCTGCTGATCGACGACCCCAAGGAAAAGGAAGTCATCGCCATCTTCAAGGCGCAGTCCGACACCCTGGCGGCCAAGCTGAAGGACGTGCCGACCGCGCTGGCTGCCGACACCGCCGCTGCACAAGCCAAGGTGGCCGAGCTGAAGGCCGCCAACGGCGCGCCCGATGCCATCGCCGCGGCCGAAAAGGCCCTGGCCGCGCTGCCCAAGGACGCCGACGCCGCGAAAAAGGCCTGGACCGCTGCCAAGGCCGCGGCCGATGGCCGCGCCAAGCCCCTGGCCGGCATGCCGCGCCATGCCGCGCAGTACGCCGGTGACCCGGCCGGTGACGAGAAGGCCCAGAAGACCTTCAACGAAAGCCGTCGCAACTTCCTGGCGCTGGTGTTCTGCCTGATGGTGGGCACGGCCGCGCTGCCGCACATCCTGATGCGCTACTACACCACGCCCTCGGTGAAGGACGCACGGGCCTCGGTGACCTGGTCGCTGTTCTTCATCTTCCTGCTGTACTTCACGGCCCCGGCCCTGGCCGTGCTGGTGAAGTACGAGGTGTTCAACGTGCTGGTGGGCACGCCTTTCGACAAGCTGCCAGGGTGGATTGCCGAGTGGTCGCGTGTCGATCCTTCGCTGCTGGCCGTGGCCGACATCAACAAGGACGGCATCTTCCAGCTGGCTGAAATGCGCATCGGTGGCGACATCATCGTGCTGGCCACGCCGGAAATCGGTGGCCTGCCGTATGTGGTGTCGGGCATGGTGGCCGCGGGCGGCCTGGCGGCTGCGCTGTCCACCGCTGACGGCCTGTTGCTGACCATCGCCAACGCGCTGAGCCACGACCTGTACTACAAGATGATCGACCCGAACGCGCCCACCGCGCGCCGCGTGATGATCAGCAAGGCGCTGCTGCTTGTGGTGGCCCTGGCCGCCGCTGCGGTGGCGGCACAGAAGCCGGCCGACATCCTGTTCCTGGTGTCTGCAGCCTTCTCGTTCGCGGCAGCGGCTTTCTTCCCGGCGCTGACCCTGGGCATCTTCTGGAAACGCGCCAACAAGTGGGGCGCCAGCCTGGGCATGGTTGCCGGCCTGGGCATCACCTTCTATTACATGGTCACCACCCAGCCCTGGCTGCGCGGCGTGTTCGGCGTCACCTCGCCGATCGAGCTGTGGTTCGGCATCCTGCCGATCTCGGCCGGTGTCTTCGGTGTGCCGCTGGGCTTCGCGGTGATCATCATCGTCAGCCTGCTGACCAAGGCGCCCAGCGCCGAGACCCAGGAACTGGTGGAGCACGTGCGCTACCCGAACCTGAACACCTCGCGCGCCTGAGGCCCGTAACACCGCAGGCTCTAGCCTGAGCAAAACCGCGCCCCACCGGGCGCGGTTTTTTTTGGCGTGTGCGGTTTGATGGCCGACAAACGCCTGGGGCGCAGGGCTGCCTAAGATGCCGGCACCGACCCGCTCTCAGCCTGCGCCGCCGTGGCCCTCGAACACCCGCCCGAACCGCCTGTCGAACCCGAGGCTACGCGGCCCTGGCCTGCTGCGCCGTCCGCGCCGTCGGCGCTGGCAGCCCCGTTGCACAGCCTGGCGCGCCGCCAGCCGCTGGCTTGCACGGCCGACACACCGCTGGCCGCGGCCCTGCAGGCCATGCACCAGCGCGGCCTGGGCTCGGTGCTGGTGTGCGAGGCTGGCGGTGCGCCCGTCGGCATCCTCACCCGCCACGATCTGCTCGGCCGCGTGCTGCTGCCGCAGCGGCCGCTGCACACGCCGGTTGGCGCCGTGATGAGTGCGCCGCTGGTGACCCTGGACGAAGGCCACCGCCTGCTCGACGCGGCGCTGCTGATGGCCCGACACGGCATCCGCCACCTGCCGGTGACGGCTGGCGGGGCGCTGGTCAGCATCGTCTCGGAGCGCGACCTTTTTGCGCTGCAGCGCACGTCCTTGCGCGGCCTCGCCGCGCGCCTGCGCGAGGCGCCTGACCTGGCGGGCTTGCAGCAGGGCGCGGCCGAAATCCGCGGCCTGGCGGCCAGCCTGCAGGCCCAGGGCCTGCCCCCGCCGCAGCTGACGGCGCTGATCAGCCAGCTCAATGACGAACTCACGGCCAGGCTGGTGGCGCTGGTGGCGGCGCGTCAAGGCCTCGACCTGGCCCACGCCTGCTGGCTGGCCTTCGGCTCTGAAGGCCGTGGTGAACAGACGGTGGCCACCGACCAGGACAACGGCCTGGTCTTCGACCTGCCCGCGGCGGCGGGCGCCGCAGCGCTGGAGGCCGAGCGCCAGCGCTGGCTGGCGATGGCGCGCGAGGTCAACCACGCGCTGGACGCCTGCGGCTACCCGCTGTGCAAGGGCGGGGTGATGGCCGGCAACCCGGCCTGCTGCCTGAGCACGGCCGAATGGACACAGCGTTTCCGGCACTGGATCGAACACGGCGCCCCGGAAGACCTGCTGCAGGCCAGCATCTACTTCGACCTGCGCCCGGTCTGCGGCGCGCTGGCGCTGGCGGCGCCCTTGCAGGCCCTGCCGGTGTGCGAGGCCGCGCGCGCACCTCGTTTTCTGAAGCAACTGGCGCAGAACGCGCTGCGCCAGCGCGCGCCGCTGAACTGGCACGGCGGGCTGGAGACCGCCGGTGGCGCTGGCCATGAACTTTTCGACCTGAAGATGCAGGGCACGGCCATCTTCGTCGACATCGCCCGGCTCTACGCCCTGGCCCACGGGGTGGCCGCCACCGGCACGCGCGAGCGGCTGCAGGCCGCCGCCACCGCCCTGCAGGTGCCCGCGCACGAAGGCCACGCCTGGGTGAGCGCCTTCGACCTGCTGCAGGGCCTGCGCTTGCGCGTGCAGGTGGGGGCCGGCCCGGCCGTGCGCGGCCAGCCCAACCAGGTGGATGTGAAGACGCTGGACGACATCGAAGCCCGCATGCTCAAGGAAGCGGCCCGCGTGGCGCGCCGGCTGCTGCAGCGTTTGGCCCTGGACTACGAACGTTGACGGCGCGCGCTAGCATGGCTTGGCCCACGCCTGCGCGGGGGCAGGGGCGCAGGCATGGCGATACCGGGTTCGATACAGCGTCGCGGTTTCCGCAAGTGGTACGAGCGTGAGTTACTGATCGGGCACTCGCACCTCGTGCTGCTGCTGATGTGCCTGCTCACGCTGTTCGGTGCGATGGAGGCTTTTGCGCGGCCCGGCGGTGATCGTGCGCTGATGGGCGCCTGCGTGCTGGTGGCCACCGGCATCGGCCTGTGGGCGCTGCGGCGTTACCTGTTCTTGCTGTCGCGCGCCGAACTCATCGCCAACCAGGCCGTGTGCCGGCAGTGCCAGGCCTACGGGCGCTGGGCCGTGGAGGCCAGCGGCATCGCCACCGACGATGAAGACGGCGCTTACATGGTGGTGTGTTGCCGAGGCTGCGGCGGGCGCTGGCAGATCGACTGGTAGTTGCGGGCGCCGCTGCGCGGCCTGCAGCGCCTTGCGGCACGGTTTCAGCGGGCCTGGGCCGCCTGCAGCGCCGCGGCCACATGCGGCAGGATGTGTTCGGCGCCCACGGCGGCCTCGAAGCCGGCGCGCTGCATGAGACTCCGCGGTTGCTCGTTCACGTTGGCCAGCAGCAGGGTCGTGCCCTGGCGCTGCAGCGTGCGGTGCATCTGTTCCATGGCGTCCAGGCCGGTGCTGTCCATCAGCACCAGGCGTTGCAGGTCCAGCACCAGCACGCGGGTGCCCGGTGGCAGCTGCTCGGGCAGGGCCTCGATCTTGCCCACCGCGCCGAAGAACAGCGAGCCGTAGAGCTCGAAGGCCTGCACGCCCTCGGGCAGGCTGCCACCACCGGCCGGCACATGCGGCTTCACGCTGAACAGCGTACCCATGCGCCAGATGAAGAACACGCAGCTCAGCACCAGGCCCACCTGCACGGCCACGGTGAGATCGAAGACGATGGTCAGCACGAAAGTGCCCACCATCAGCAGCCGGTAGCCGCCCGAGAACTGCCGCAGCCGCAGGAACTGGTGGCCCTCGAACATGTTCCAGGCCACGAACAGCAGGATGCCGGCCAGCGCCGCCAGCGGCACCAGGCTGGCCAGCGGTGCTGCCACCAGCAGGATGAGCAGCAGCGTGAGTGCATGCACGATGCCGGCGATGGGGCTGGTGGCCCCGGCGCGCACGTTGGTGACGGTGCGCGCGATGGTGCCGGTGGCCGGGATGCCGCCGAAAAACGGCACCACCACGTTGGCCACGCCCTGGGCCATCAGTTCCTGGTTGGGGTCGTGGCGCTTGAAGGGGTTCTTGGCGTCGGCCATGCTGTCGGCGACGCGGGCGCAAAGCAGGCTTTCGATGGCGCCCAGCAAGGCGATGGTGACGGTGGGAATGACGAGCTGCTGCGCGCTGGCCCAGGTGATGGGCGGCAGGTCGAAGTGCGGCAATCCGCGCGGCAGTTCGCCGAAACGCGAGCCTATGGTCTCCACCGGCAGCTTCAGCCACCACACCAGCGCCGTCAGCGTGACCAGCGCGACGATGGGCGCCGGCATGCGCGCGGCGAAACGCAAGGGCCGGTATTCCAGCGTTCGTGTCGGCAGCAGCCGCGTGCCTGGCGAGAAGAGCCGCGGCCACAGCGCCAGGCCCGCGATGCAGGCCAGCCCGATGGCCAGCGCATAGGGGTTGAGGCTGCCGATGTGCGTGTGCAGCGTGCCGATCTGCGCGAAGAACTCACCCGGCATCTTCTCGACGTTCAGGCCCAGCAGATCACGCAGCTGCGACAGCGCGATCAGCACCGCTATGCCGTTGGTGAAGCCGATGACGATGCTGACCGGGATGTAGCGGATCAGCGCGCCCAGCTTGAACCAGCCCAGCACGAACATCAGCATGCCGGCCAGCGCGGTGCTGATGAGCAGGTTGGTGAAACCGTAGCGCTCGATGATCCCGTAGACGATGACGATGAAGGCGCCGGCCGGTCCGCCGATCTGCACCTGGCTGCCGCCCAAGGCGCTGATGAGGAAACCGGCGACGATGGCCGTGATGAGGCCCTGCTCGGGTTTCACGCCGCTGGCGATGCCAAAGGCCAGGGCCAGCGGCAGCGCGACGATGCCCACCGTGAGCCCGGCGCCCGCGTCGGTGGCGAAGCGCTGGCGGTTGTAGCCCTTCAGCGCATCGAGCAGGCGCGGACGGAAGGGGTGGAGCTGGGCGGGCAGCACCGATGGATTGTCAACCCGTGAAGCTGCTGCGCCGCTGACAGCGCGCCGGCTGCGAGCTTCAACACCGCTTCAGCGCACGCGCATGCCCGGCATCGCGCCGGGGAAGGGCTCCAGCACGAACACACCCGGCTGCGCCTTCTCGTCGGCATGGCTGGCCGCCAGCACCATGCCCTCGCTGATGCCGAACTTCATCTTGCGCGGCGCGAGGTTGGCCACCATCACCGTGAGCTTGCCTGTCAGCTGTTCGGGCGTGTAGTTCGCGGCGATACCGCTGAAGACGTTGCGGGTCTTTTCCTCGCCCACGTCCAGCGTCAGCCGCAGCAGCTTGGTGCTGCCTTCCACGGCCTCGGCCTTGACGATCTTGGCGATGCGCAGGTCGACCTTGGTGAAGTCGCCAATGGCGATCTCATCGGCGATGGCTTCGCCGCCGGGCAGCGGCGCGGCGGCCACCGCGGGCGCGGGCGGCTCCAGCAGTGCATCCAACTGCTTCGGGTCCACACGCTGCATCAGGTGCTGGTACTCGCCGATGGTGTGCGCGCCCAGCGAACGCTGCGCGTCGGCCCACTGCAGCGGCTCGATGCGCAGGAAGTTTTCCACCTTCGCGGCCAGCGCCGGCAGCACCGGCTTGAGGTAGAGCGTGAGGATGCGGAAGGCCTCGATGCAGACGCTGCACACGTCGTGCAAGGCGGCGTCCATGCCTTCCTTCTTCGCCAACTCCCAGGGCTTGTGCTGGTCGACGTATTCGTTCACGCGGTCGGCCAGCAGCATCACCTCGCGCAGCGCCTTGCCGTACTCGCGTTCGTCGAAGTGCGTGTAGACGGTGGCGCTGTGCGCACGCAGGCCGTCCAGCAGCACGCGGCCTTCCACCCCGAGATCAGCGCTCAGCTTGCCGCCGAATCGTTTGTGCAGGAAACCCGCGGCGCGGCTGGCGATGTTGATGTACTTGCCCACCAGGTCGCTGTTGACGCGGGCGATGAAATCCTCGTGGTTGAAGTCGAGGTCTTCCACGCGGGCGTTGAGCTTGGCGGCGATGTAGTAGCGCAGCCACTCGGGGTTCAGGCCCAGCTCCAGATATTTCAGCGGGCTGATGCCGGTGCCACGGCTCTTGCTCATCTTCGCGCCGCTCACCGTGAGGTGGCCGTGCACGTAGACCTGGTCGGGTGTCTTGCGGCCGCTGAACTTCAGCATCGCCGGCCAGAACAGCGTGTGGAAGGTGACGATGTCCTTGCCGATGAAATGCACCTGCTCCACCGCGGGGTCGGCGAGGTAGGTGTCCATGTCCAGGCCCAGCCTGCCGAAGAGGTTCTTCAGCGAAGCGAGGTAGCCCACGGGCGCATCGAGCCAGACGTAGAAGTACTTGCCCGGCGCGTCGGGAATCTGAATGCCGAAGTAAGGCGCGTCGCGGCTGATGTCCCAGTCGCCCAGGCCCACCTTGCCGGCCTCGTCACGCGCGAACCACTCACGCACCTTGTTGGCCACCTCGGGCTGCAGGCGGCCGCTCTGCGTCCAGCCTTCGAGAAACTCGACGCAGCGCGGGTCGCTCAGCTTGAAGAAGAAGTGCTCGCTGGTGCGCAGCTCGGGCGTGGCGCCGGTCAGCGCCGAGCGCGGGTTCTTCAGCTCGGTGGGCTGGTAGACGGCGCCGCAGACCTCGCAGTTGTCGCCGTACTGGTCGAGCGAGCCGCACTTCGGGCATTCGCCCTTGATGAAACGGTCGGGCAGGAACATGCCCTTGGCGGGGTCGAAAAACTGCTCGACGGCGCGCACCTCGATCAGGCCGTTAGCGCGCAGCGCGCGGTAGATGTCTTGCGCGAGCGCGTGGTTCTCGGGCGCGTCGGTGCTGTGCCAGTTGTCGAAGCGGATGTGGAAACCATCCAGGTACTGCGGCCGGCCCGCGGCGATGCCGGCGACGAACTGCTGCGGCGTGAGCCCGGCCTTCTCGGCCGCGATCATGATGGGCGCGCCGTGGGCGTCGTCGGCGCAGACGAAGTGCACCTCGTGGCCGGCCAAACGCTGCAAGCGCACCCAGGTGTCGGCCTGGATGTACTCCATCATGTGGCCGATGTGGAAACCGGCGTTGGCGTAGGGCAGGGCGGTGGTGACGAAGAGCTTGCGGGTCATGCCTGCATTCTAGAAGTGCGTGTAAGAGCCGGTGCCCCAGGCCGACAGAGCTGGCGTGGCGCCCTGCTTGGGCTGCCACACCCCGCTCAACCACCCTTCCAGGAGCTTTGACCATGATGCAAAAACCCACCGCCGCCTCCCTGGCTTCCGCCGCCGCGCTGTTCGCACTGTCAGCCGCCGCTTTCGCCGCCAACCCGCCGGCCGGCAGCAGCGGCATGGCCGTGGCCGCCAGCGACAAGGTGCATTGCTACGGCGTGCACGACTGCAAGGGCAACAGCGACTGCAAGACCACCGAAAACGCCTGCAAAGGCCAGAACGCCTGCAAGGGCCACGGCTTCAAGGGCATGGCGGCCAAGGCTTGCCTGGCCAAGGACGGCGTCATCGGCGACCTCGTCGCCAAGAAGTGAATTGAGCGCTGCGGGGGCCGGCGGCCCACACCCGGCCCAGGCTCCCGCGCTGCCGGGTTTCGGCCTCGGCCTGCGCACCGCGCATTACCGCGATTTCCTGGCCGACGACGCCGTGACCGGCGTCGACTGGCTGGAAGTGCTGTCGGACAACTACCTCGTGCCCGGCGGCAAACCGCTGGCGATGTTGGACGCCATCCGTGAACGCCACCCGGTGGTGATGCACGGGGTGGCGATGTCGCTCGGGGCCGTGCACGGCCTCGACCAGGCCTACCTGCGGCAACTGCAGGCGCTGGCGCGGCGCGCGCGGCCGCTGTGGGTGTCCGACCACCTCTGCTGGACCGGCGTGCACGGCCGCCAGCTGCACGATCTGCTGCCGCTGCCCTGCACCGAAGAGGCGCTGGCCGTGGTGGTGCGCAACATCCGCCAGGCGCAAGACCTGCTCGGCCGGCGGCTGGTGGTGGAGAACGTCTCCAGCTACCTCGCCTTCGATGGGGCGCCGATGAGCGAGTGGGTCTTTCTGCGGCACGTGGCCGAAGAGGCCGATTGCCTGCTGCTGCTGGACGTCAACAACATCCACGTCAGCGCGGTGAACCATGGCTTCGACCCCTTGACCTACCTGCACCACCTGCCGCCGGGCCGGGTGGCACAGATCCACCTGGCCGGCCACAGCGACCACGGTGACCATCTCGTCGACACCCACGACCAGCCCGTGGCCGACGCCGTGTGGGCCCTGTACCGGCAGGCGCTGCGCCACCTGGGGCCGGTGCCCACGATGATCGAACGCGACGACCACATCCCGCCGCTGGCCGAGCTGGTGGCCGAGCTGGCGATCGCGCGGCGGATTGCTGGTGAAGTGGCGGCCGAAGCCGCTGCCGAAGCGGCAGCCGAAGCCATGCCAGTGGCAGCCGGGGCGACGTCATGAGCGGTCCGGCGCTCGACCTGCTGGCCTGGCAGTCGGCGCTGCAGGCCCACCTGCTGGGCCAGGCGCCTGCCCCGGCCGAGCTGCTGCAGACCTTGCAAGCCGGCGGCATCGGGCGCGAACGGCGGCTGGCCATCTACCACCACGCCTACCGCGCACGCCTGCTCGACACGCTGCGCGACACCTACGGCCACACGCTGCGCTACCTGGGCGACGAGCTGTTCGACGCCCATGCCGCGGCCTATGTCGAGGCCCACCCGTCGGCCACCCCCAGCCTGCGTTGGTACGGCCTGGACTTTCCGGCCTGGCTGGGCGTGCGCTGGCCCGAGGACGGGGAGATTGCCGAACTTGCCGCCCTCGACCAGGCGCTGCGCGCTGCTTTCGACAGCGCCGACCAGCCCGTGCTGGGCCTGGCCGAGCTGGGCGCGCTGGCGCCCGCGCGGTGGCTGGCGGCCCCGCTGTTGCCGCAGGCCGGCATGGCGCTGCTGCAGTTCAGGCACAACACCCTGGCCTTGTGGCAGGCCCTGGACGACGACGCCACGCCACCGCCCGCCTGCCGCCTGCCCGAGGCCGGCGCGGTGCTGGTGTGGCGGCGCGGACAGCAGCCGCACTTCCGCAGCGTGGCCGACGCGGAGGCCCAGGCCCTGGCGCTGCTGGCCCAGGGCTGCAGCTTTCAGGGCTTGTGCGCCGCCCTGGCCGATGGGGCGCCGGCGCAAGACGCCGAGGCCTTGCAGGCCACGGCCGCGCAGGCCGGGGCCTGGCTGCGCCGTTGGGTGGATGAAGGCCTGCTGGTGGCCTGGCCCGACGCCGCTTGAAAGCCGGTGCGGTGCCAGCAGGCATCATGCGCACCATGAAGACGGTTTTGATGGCGGGCCGCTGGGCCCTGGTCGCCACCGCCGCGCTGGTGGTGCTGGGTGCCGGTGCGGCAGACGATGCCGATGTGCAGCGTTGCCGCACGCTGAGCGAGGCCGCCGCGCGGCTGGCCTGTTACGACGCCTTGCCACTGAGCCGGCCGGCGGTGCAGGCCGGGCCCTCGGTGCCGGCTGCGGCTGCGGCTGCGACTTCGGCCCCGCTGCCCGCACCACCGGCCGCCGTGAAGACTTTCGGCCAGGAGCGGCGCGACGAGCCGCAGGCGCTGAGCAGCACCATCCCGGGCTTGTTCGAGGGCTGGGGGCCGCGCACGCGCATCCGCCTGGCCAACGGCCAGGTGTGGCAGGTGGTGGACGACAGCCAGGGGGCCTATGCGCTCATCGACGCCAAGGTCACGGTGCGGCGCGCGCTGCTGGGCGGCTTCGTGCTGGAGATCGCCGGCGCGAACAAGGCGCCGCGCGTGCGCCGCGTCGAGTAGCGCGGCCAACACCCTGGCGCCGGCCGGGCGCGGCCGGGCCGCTAGACTCCTCGGCCTCTGCTCCCCACCGGCTGCACCCAGCCCCCAGACATGACCGCCACCGTTCAGGAAAGCGCGCTGCTCGACGCGCTGAAAACCGTCGTCGACCCCCAGACCGGCAAAGACTTCGTCAGCAGCAAGGCGCTGAAGAACCTGCGCCTCGAAGACGGCGACATCGCTTTCCAGGTGGAGCTGGGTTACCCGGCCAAGAGCCAGCACCCGGCGCTGCGCAAGGCGCTGATTGCCGCAGCGCGCACCGTGCCCGGCGTGCAGAACGTCAGCGTGGAGATCACCACCCGCATCGTCAGCCATGCCGTGCAGCGCGGCGTGGCGCTGCTGCCCAAGGTGAAGAACATCATCGCCGTGGCCTCGGGCAAGGGCGGCGTGGGCAAGAGCACCACCACCGTGAACCTGGCCCTGGCCCTGGCCGCCGAAGGCGCCAGCGTCGGCATCCTGGATGCCGACATCTACGGCCCCAGCCAGCCCATGATGATGGGCATCAGCGGCCGGCCCGAAAGCGAAGACGGCAAGCGCATCGAGCCGCTGGAAAACTACGGCGTGCAGGTCATGAGCATCGGTTTCCTGATCGAACCCGACCAGGCCATGATCTGGCGCGGCCCCATGGCCACGCAGGCGCTCGACCAGTTGCTGAACCAGACCAATTGGCGCGATCTCGACTACCTGCTGGTCGACATGCCGCCCGGCACCGGCGACATCGCGCTCACGCTGAGCCAGCGTGTGCCGCTGACGGGCGCGGTGATCGTCACCACGCCGCAGGACATCGCGCTGCTCGACGCCAAGAAGGGCCTGAAGATGTTCGAGAAGGTGGGCGTGCCCATCCTGGGCATCGTTGAGAACATGGCCGTGTACTGCTGCCCGAATTGCGGCCACACCGAGCACATCTTCGGCGCCGATGGCGGCAAGAAGATGGCCGCCGAGTACAGCGTGGCCTACCTGGGCGCGCTGCCGCTGAACCTGAGCATCCGTGAGCAGGCCGATGCCGGCCGGCCCACCGTGGTGGCCGACCCCGAAGGCGAGATCGCGGCCGTCTACAAGGCCGTGGCGCGGCAGGTGGCCGTGAAGGTGGCCGGCAAGGCCAAGGACTTCTCGTCCAAGTTCCCGACCATCTCGGTCAGCAAGGGCACCTGAGGCCCGCGGGCGCCGCACGGGCGCCCGGCGCCCGCCTGCGCCAGCCATAGCCATTTCGAATCAAGGAGATGGCTTCTATCAATGAAAACAATGCTGCGAGTGCAGCAAAATCTCGTTCGTCAACGGTTTTTTCCCTCTCATCCATAACCCTAGGAGTTCAGCCATGTCCCTGATCAACACGCAAGTTCCGGCCTTCAAGACCCAGGCCTTCCACAACGGCAAGTTCATTGAAGTCACCGAGCAGAGCCTGAAGGGCCAGTGGTCGGTGCTGATCTTCATGCCGGCCGCTTTCACCTTCAACTGCCCGACCGAGATCGAAGACGCGGCCGACAACTACCCCGAGTTCCAGAAGATGAAGACCGAGGTCTACATCGTCACCACCGACACGCACTTCTCGCACAAGGTGTGGCACGAGACCAGCCCGGCCGTCGGCAAGGCCAAGTTCCCGCTGGTGGGCGACCCGACCCACACGCTGACCAACGCTTTCGGCGTGCACATTCCTGAAGAAGGCCTGGCGCTGCGCGGCACCTTCGTGATCAACCCCGATGGCGTGATCAAGACGGCCGAAATCCACAGCAACGAGATCGCTCGTGACGTGAAGGAAACCGTGCGCAAGCTCAAGGCCGCCCAGTACACCGCCGCCAACCCCGGCCAGGTGTGCCCGGCCAAGTGGAACGAAGGCGCCAAGACCCTCACGCCCTCTTTGGATCTCGTTGGCAAGATCTGACGAGCCCCCAGGCTCGCTAACGCTCGCCACCCCCCGAGGGGGCTCTTGCAGCGGCCCGGCAGAGCCGGTTCCGCGCAAGGCACTTGATCGGGTGGGGGCCTTGGTCTTGCCCATGCTCCGCCGGCCCCGCCGGGCCGGCGGAGCCGTTTCTGAACCACCCATTTCTCAGGACGCCGCCATGCTCGACAGCAACATCCAAGCGCAGCTCAAGGCCTACCTCGAACGCCTTCAGCATCCCATCGAACTGATCGCCAGCCTCGATGACCGCCCGGCCTCGGCCGAGATGCGCGAGCTGATCACCGAGCTCGCGGCGCTGAATGACAAGGTCACCGCGCGCTTCGACGGCAACGACGCCCGCCGCCCTTCCTTCCAGATCACGCGCCAGGGCGCCGACATGGGCCTGCGCTTCGCGGCCATCCCCATGGGCCACGAGTTCACCTCGCTGGTGCTGGCGCTGCTGCAGGCCGGCGGCCACCCGCCCAAGGTGGAGGCCGATGTCATCGAGCAGATCCAGGGCCTGGAAGGCGATTTCGTCTTCGAGACCTACATGAGCCTGACCTGCCACAACTGCCCTGACGTGGTGCAGGCGCTCAACCTGATGGCGGTGCTGAACCCGCGCATCAAGCACGTGGCCGTGGACGGCGGCCTTTTCCAGGCCGAGGTGGAAGAGCGCCAGATCATGGCCGTGCCCAGCGTGTTCCTGAACGGCCAGCCCTTCGGCAACGGCCGCATGGAGATCGCCGAGATCCTGAAGAAGGTGGACACCGGCAGCGCCGCGCGTGACGCCGCCAAGCTGGCCAAGAAGGACACCTTCGATGTGCTGATCGTCGGCGGCGGCCCCGCCGGCGCGGCCGCAGCCGTGTACGCCGCGCGCAAGGGCATCAAGACCGGCATCGTGGCCGAGCGTTTTGGCGGCCAGACGCTCGACACCCTGGGCATCGAGAACTACATCTCGGTGCTGGAAACCGAAGGACCGAAGTTCGCCATGGCGCTGGAAGCCCACGCCAGGGCCTACGACGTCGACATCATGAACGGCCAGCGCGTGGCGCAGATCGAGCCTGCGGCGCAGCCGGGCGGCACCATCGCCGTCACGCTGGACAACGGGGCGGTGCTGCAGGGCCGCAGCGTCATCCTCAGCACCGGCGCGCGCTGGAAAAACGTCAACGTGGCCGGCGAAGCCGAGTACCGCAACAAGGGCGTGGCCTACTGCCCGCACTGCGACGGCCCGCTGTTCAAGGGCAAGAAGGTCGCCGTCATCGGCGGTGGCAACTCGGGCGTGGAAGCCGCCATCGACCTGGCCGGTGTGGTGGAACACGTGACGGTGGTCGAGTTCGCCGATCAGCTGAAGGCTGACGCCGTGCTGGTGAACAAGCTCAAGAGCCTGCCCAACGTCGAGATCTACACCAACGCCCAGACCACCGAGATCACCGGCGACGGCCAGAAGGTCGACGGCCTGGTGTTCAAGAACCGCGCCGATGGCAGCGAACACCGCCTGCCGCTGGCCGGTGTGTTCGTGCAGATCGGCCTCGTGCCCAACACCGAGTTCTTAAAGGGCACGGTGGAGTTGAGCCGCTACGGCGAGATCATCGTCGACGCCAAGGGCGCCACCAACGTGCCGGGCGTGTTCGCGGCCGGTGACGCCACCACCACGCCTTTCAAGCAAATCATCATCGCCGCTGGCGAAGGGGCCAAGGCTGCGCTGAGTGCCTTCGACCACCTGATCCGCACGCCCGCTTCGGCCTGAAGCACTGGGGCGGTCAGCCCCAGGCCAGCGCGTATGGCTGAATGCTGGCGAAAACAGGCTGTTGCCGTGTCTCACAGGCCGCCCCTTGCCAGGCGCGGCGCGGCATTGCGTCATGTGCGGCGGCAGCCGGTCCAACCGCCGTGCAACGCGCCTCAGCATGGGTTCGCGTGCGCAGTCGTGGCGAACAGCTTCTCGGCCAGCCCTAACGCCGCTTCGTCCGCGCGCGGCCCAGCGGGCGCGCGACAATGCGCCACGATCCTGATGCGGCCCGCTGCCCGCTGCGACGTGATGCCCCGCCAGCCCAGACACCCTCCCGTCCAACCTTTTCCCGGCCCCTGGCGCGTCGGTGAATTCGAGATCGATCTCGCAGCGCGGCGTGTTCTCCGCGACGGCCAGGCACTGGCCGTCGGCAGCCGGGCCTTCGACCTGCTGGTCGCCTTGGCCGGCGCCCAGGGGCGATTGGTGGGTGTTGCGGAGCTGCGCGCTGCCGTGTGGCAGCAGGCCGATGTGGCCGCGAACAACCTGCGGGTGCAGATCACCCACCTGCGCAAGCTGCTGGCGCCCGACGCCATCGAGCACCGGCCGCGCCAGGGCTACCGGCTGGCGTGGCCCGTCGAGTCGGCGGTGCGGCCGCCGGTCGCCGCACCCGGCGAACCGGCGCCCCCCGTCCATGCGCCCGAGCCGTCGCTGCCCGCGCTCGGCCGCGATGCGCTGCTGGCCACGCTGCACGAGGTGCTGCAACCCGGCCGGCGCATCACGCTGCATGGCCCGGGCGGCAGCGGCAAGACCCTGCTCGCGCAGACGATCGCGCCGCGTGCGTCGCCCGGCTTCGCCGACGGCGTCTGGTGGGTGGACCTGGCGGCGCACGCCGTGCCTGACGCCGCGGCGGCCGCGGTGGCGGCGGCTTTGCACCTGCCGCCGGGCCCCGATGCGCAGGCGCGGTTGGCCGACCACCTGTCGGCGCGCTGCCTGCTGCTGGTGCTGGACACTTGCGAGCACCTGCCCGACGCCGTCACCCGGCTGTGCGATGCCTGGCTGGCCGCCGCGCCGCGGGTGGCCGTGCTCGCAACCAGCCGCGTGCCGCTGAAAAGCGCCGGCGAGCAATTGCTGCCGGTCGGCGTGCTCGACCTGCCGGCGCGGCCCACGCTGGCCGATGCGCGCGCCAGCGGTGCGCTGGCGGTCTTCGAAGCCCGGGTTCACAGTCTCGATGCGCGCTTCCGGCTCGACGACGCCAACGTCGCCACCGCGGTCGAGATCTGCCGGCGGCTGGACGGTCTGCCTTTCGCCATTGCCGTGGCGGCAGCGCAGGTGCCCGCGCTGGGCCTGGCCGCGGTGCGCGACCTGCTGGACGACAGGCTGCACTGGCGCGAGGCCGGGCTGGATCAACCGGCCACGCTGCACGACACGCTCGACTGGAGCCACGACCTGCTGCCCGACGCCGCGCAGCGTCTGCTGGCGTGCGCCGGGGTGTTCGCCGGCGGCTTCACGCTGGAAGACCTGCAAGCCGTGCTGTCCGGGCCGGCGCTGGACGGCGTGCCGATGCAGCGCGCGCTGCGGGCGCTGGTGGAGCACGGCCTGCTGCTGCTGGAAGGCGGCGCGCTGCGCGGCAGCACGGCCAGCGCGCAATACGGGCTGCACGACTCGGTGCGGCTCTACGCCCGCGGCCGGCTGGCCGCCCGTGCCGACGCGGCTGCGGTACACGCCGCCCACGCACGGCGGGTGCTGGCCCGCCTGGGTGCACCGTCCGTCACGGTGAGCGCCGCGCGTATCGCCTCGCCGGCCCAGTTGGCCGACGCAGAGCTGGCGCTGGCCTGGGCCGCGCGCAACGACCCCGTGTTCGCCTTGGCGCTGTGCACGGCTGTCACGCCCAGCTGGCGCCGCCTGGGTTGGCACGCGCGCGCCTGGCACCACGCCGGCCCGCTGCTGGCGCGGCCCGTCACGCCCGACGGCCGCCTGCCACGGGTGGCGCTGATGCTAAGCCTGTGCGGCATCGAGTTCGAACGCGACCGCCTGGCCGAGACCGAGGCGCTGGCGCGCGGCGCCGTCGCGCTGCTGACGCCGGCCGAGACCGACCACCAGCATTTCGGCCTGGCCCACTCGTGGATCGCGGACGTGGCGGCGATGCGCGGCCAGTGGCCCGAGGCCGAGGCCGGCTACAGGGCCGACCTGGCTGCGTCGCGGCAGGCCGGCGACCTGTACGGCGAGCAAAACGCCCTCAACAACCTGGGCTGGGTGCTGCAGGCCGCCGGCCGGCCCGACGAGGCCCGGCCGCTGCTGCACCAGGCCCTGGCGCTGCCCCATGACGGCGACTGGGCCCGCATGGTCACGCACGAAAACCTGGGCGAGCTGGAGGCCGGCGTCGGCCGGTCGCCGCAGGCCGTGTACCACCTGGAAAGCGCGATGGTGCTGGCGCGCCGTCTCCCTGATGCCTACCGTCTGGCCAACGCCCAGGCGCTGATGGCGCTGGCCTGCCCCGATGCGCAGCTGGCCGGCCCGGTGCCCGCCTGGCTGCGCGAAGGCCTGGCGGTGGCGCGGCGCCAGGGCTTTCCGCGGCTGGTAGCCCACGGCTGTGTGGGCCTGGCCCGCCATCGCCTGGCGGCAGGGCAGCCGGCCGAGGCACTGGCCCTGCTGCATGCCGCCCAGGCGACGCTGGCACGTGGCGGCTTCGAAGCCACACCGCTGATGGCCCGGGTGACGGCCGAGCTGTGGCCGCGCGCCGAAGCCGCGCTGGACCCGCATGCCCAGGCCGCCGCCCGGGCGCGCGGCGAGTTGCTCACCGTCGACGAGATCGCGGCGCTGGCGGCCTGACGCGCTGGCCGCCCCCTCGTCTGCGGGGGACGCGCTGCGCTTAGCGCCAATTAGCGCTCCGCGCCGCTGCAATCAAGCCCGCAAAAGCCGCGCGTTGCGCGGCTCAGGGGAAGGTCCATGGAGACCGACCCGCTGGCGCCCAATGCACGCGCCCATCACCAATGAAAGAGGTCAAGGGATGAACACATGGAAGGCATGGGCTGCAGTGGCGGGCCTGGTGGCGTTGTCGGGTGCGGCGCAGGCTGCTTTGGTCAGCCGCGGCGGCGGCATGGTCTACGACACCACGCGCAACATCACGTGGCTGGCGGACATGAACTACGCCCAGACGAGCGTCCACACCGGTACGGGTGTGCAAGCCGACGGCAGTATGACCTGGGCGGCTGCCAAGGCCTGGGCTGACAACCTGGTTTACGGCGGATACGGCGACTGGCGCCTACCGACGCTGAATCCGGCGGACGCGAGTTGCAGCCTCGTCGTTGGGATAGGTTTCAACTGCTCCGGCGGTGAACTGAGTGGCCTGTTTGTCACCGACCTGGGCCGCGACTACAGCGGGTCTGGACCAAGTACGAGCGATGACACGCCCGCGCAGATCGCCAACTTGGCCCTGTTCAGCAATGTGCAGCCCGCCAACTACTGGTCCGGTACGCGGTACGTGCCGGGTCCTGGCAACGCGTGGTCCTTCCACGCCGGTGGCAATGGGTTCCAGACCTACAGCGCCGAGGTCAATCGGTTTTATGTCGTGGCTGTGCGTCCCGGCGATATAGCCGCCTCTGTGCCGGAGCCGCAGACGCTGGCACTGGCACTGCTGGCCTTGGGCGCGACGGCAACGGCGCGCAGGCGGCGGTCGGATTGAGGGCTCGATGCGCAGCGCTGGCGGCCTGACGCGCTGGCCGCTCCCTTGCCTGCAGGGGACGCACGGCGCTTAGCGCCAATTAGCGCTGGGCGCCGCTTGAATCGAGCCCGCAAAAGCCGCGCGTCGCGCGGCGCAGGGGAAGGTCCAGGAAGACCGACCCGCTGATGCCCAGTGCACGCGCCCATCACCAATGAAAGGGGTTAACGGATGAAGACATGGAAGGCATGGGCCGCTGCGGCGGGCCTGGTCGCGTTGTCCGGTGCGGCGCAAGCCGCTTTGGTCAACCGCGGCGGTGGCATGGTCTACGACACCACGCGCAACATCACATGGCTGGCGGACATGAACCACGCCGTCACCTCCGGGTATGCCGCGGCAAACGCGGGCGGCACGGGATCGAACAGAGTCTGGGCCGATGGCCGCATGGGCTGGGGTGCCGCTGTCGCCTGGGCGGATCAGTTGGTTTATGGCGGCTTCAGCGACTGGCGCCTGCCGACACTGAATCCGGCAGACACCACTTGCGTCCTGACCTGGTATGTCGGCACCGGCTGCACCGGCGGTGAACTGAGCGGGCTGTTCGTCACCGACCTGGGCAACCAGCCCGATCAATCGGTCCGGTATCAGGTAGGCGACACGCCCGCGCAAATCGCCAACTTGGCCCTGTTCAGCAATGTGCGGTCCGGCGACTATTGGTCGGGTACGGAGTTGGCGTGGTCTGCGGGTAACGCGTGGTACTTCAGCGCCGTCGACGGCAAGCAGGCCTTCACAGGCAAGTACATTGAGTTTTTTGCCATGGCTGTGCGCCCCGGCGATGTGGCCGCTGCTGTGCCGGAGCCCCAGACGCTGGCACTGGCACTGCTGGCCTTGGGCGCGACGGCAGCGGCGCGCAGGCGGCGGTCGGCTTGAGGGCTCGACGGGCCTGCGCAGGCCCGTTCAGATCTTGATGCGAACCTCGTTGTGTCGGCGGATCAACACCCGGCCTTCAAGGTCACCGTGAACACGGCGCCCCCCGGGGCGCCGTTGTCCTGGGGCGGCGCGTTGGCGGCTTCCAGCGTGCCGCCGTAACGCTCGACGATCTCGCGGCTGATCCACAGCCCCAGGCCCGTGCCCTCGCGGCGCCTCGTGACGAAGGGCTGGAACAGTTGCGCCAGCAGTTCGGGCGCCAGGCCCGGGCCGCTGTCGGCCACGGTGATCACGACCGTCGGCGCCTCGGCCGTGCCGCTGTCGGCCGTGGCCAGGCGCAGCGTGCCGCCGCCGGGCATGGCCTGCAGTGCATTGACGATCAGGTTCACCAGCACCTGCTGCAGCTCTTGCGCGTTGATCTGCGGCTGGCGCGTGGCGCTGAAATCGCGCTGCACCTGCACCCCCGCGCGCGAGATCTGGTGGCCGGCCAGCACCAGGCAATCGTCGAGCAGGCGCGCCGTGTTCACGGCTTCGATGTAGCCCGCGAACTCGCCCGGCCGCGCGAACTGCAGCAGCCGGGTCACGATGAGCCGCATGCGTTCGATCTGCGCGTCCACCAGCCTCAGCTCGGGCGCCACGCGCGCCGCGGCCTCGTCGCCCAGCAGTTCACGCAGCAGGTCGAGGTTGCCCTGAATCACCGCGATGGGGTTGTTCACCTCGTGCGCGATGCTGGCCGTGAGCTGGCCCACGGTGGCGAGTTTTTCGGCCTGCACCAGCTGGCGCTGCGCGTCCTGCAAGGCCTGTGTGCGTTCGGCCACCTTGGCATCCAGCTCGGCATTCCAGCCCTGCAGGCGGCGTGTGTTGTCGTCGATGGTGCCGAGCAGTTCGTCCAGGTGCTGGGCCAGGCGGCCGATCTCGTCGGTGCTGGCCACCGCACCCACGCGCGCGGCCATGTCGCCACCTTCCACGCACTGCATGGTGGCTTCCATGCGCTCCAGCGGGTGGAAGATGCTGCGCGCCCAGCGCAGGCTGACAAAGGCCGCGACGATCATCACGCCGAAGAACAGGGCGCCGATGGTGGCCAGTGCCGCGTACTTCAGCAGCACGAAAGGCCGCTCCAGCACGCCCACGTAGAGCATGCCCACGCGCCGGCCTTGCCCGTCGGCCAGGGGCAGGTAGGCCGAGACATACCAGTCCTGCACGACGAAGGCCCGGTCCAGCCAGGTCTGGCCGCTGCCCAGCACGGCATCGCGCACGCTCTGCGAGACGCGCGTGCCGATAGCGCGCTCTTCGTCCACGCCGCCGAACAGGCGCACGTTGGTGCTGATGCGCACGTCGTCGAGAAACAGCGTCGCCGTGCCTTTGCTGCCCCACTCGGCAAAGGGCAGCGAGCCAGCGGGGTAGACGATCTGGTTGATGTGGTCGATGAAGGGCAGGTTGCGGTTGAGCAGCACGCCGCCCTGCAGGTGGCCGATGAGTTCGCCGGTTTCATCGCGTATGGCGCGTGTGGCCAGCAGCAGCATGGCGCGGTTTTCCACGGCGCGTTCGGTGGGTGCGGCGTTGCGTGTGTTCAGCAGCGGCACGGCCACACGCTCGCGCAGCGCGGGGCTCAGCAAGCCTTGCTGCTCGGGCGCCAGCACCTCCACGCTGGTGCTGTCGGCCCGGGTGGGGTCGGGCGGCAGCACACGCAGGAAGTCGAGCCGTTCGCGGCGTTCGTAACGCAGCAGCAGGGCCTGCAGGTCGGCGGGTGAGCGCAGCGCGCGCGCCAGCGCCTGCGATTCGGCCGCCGCGCCCACGCCGCCGCCCACCTCGCCCAGCACACGTTCGAAATAACCGTGGGCCACGGCGAGGTCGGCGCGCACCTTGGTGCGCAGCAGCGCGTCGAGGGCGGTGTCGGTCCACCACAGCAGGCCCGCGCCCAGCAGCGGCAGCACACCCAGCAGCGGCAGCAGCGTCAGCGCCAGCAGCTTCTGGCGGATGCTCAGGCGCGCGAACCAGCCCGGCCGCGGCGCGGGGCCGGCGCCCCGGGGCATGCTCACGCTGGCGTCCACTCCGCGCAGCGGCGTTCCAGCGTGCGGCGCGAGATGCCCAGCAACTGCGCCGCGCGCGTCTTGTCGCCGTCCACGCTGTCGAGCACGGCCAGGATGTGGCGCTTTTCCAGCGTCTGCAGGTCGGTGATGTCGCCCGGCGCCAGGCGCGCCGGTTCGCCGTGCGTGCGCGACAGGCTCTGGTACAGCGCCGAGACGTTCAGCGCACCGACGATCAGCGAACGTTCGATCAGGTTGCGCAGCTCGCGCACATTGCCCGGCCAGTCGTACTGCTGCAGGTAGCGCATCTCGTCGTCGCTCACGGCAATCGGCGGCACGCCCAGGCGCGGTGCCAGCGTGGCGATGAAGTGCGCCACGAGGTCGGGGATGTCTTCCTTGTGCGCGGCCAGCGGCGGCAGCTTCAGCTCCACCACCTGCAGGCGGTAGTAGAGGTCGGCGCGGAAGAGCCCAGCTTCCACCTCGCTGCGCAGCGGCCGGTTGGTGGCCGCCACGATGCGCAGCTGCAAGGGAATCTCTTGCTGGCTGCCCACGGGGCGGATGCACAGCGTCTCCAGCGCGCGCAGCAGCTTGGCCTGCATGGGCAGCGGCATCTCGCCGATCTCGTCGAGAAAGAGCGTGCCGCCCTGCGCATAGACGAAGAGGCCGTCGTGCCCGGGGCTGCCGAAGAGTTCGGCCTCGATCTGCATCGGCGAGATGGCGGCGCAGTTCACCGGCACGAAAGGCGCATCGGGCGTGCTGCCCAGGCGGTGCAGGGCCTGCGCCGCCAGTTCTTTGCCGGTGCCCGAGGCGCCGGTCAGCAGCACCGTGCTGTCCACCGCGGCCACACGCTGCAGCGCGGCCTGCAGGCCCTTGATGACGATGCTGCGGCCCACCAGGCCGTCGGCCGGCGGCGTGTGGCGGTGCAGGCTGCGGCGCAGCACCCAGTTCTCGCGCTTCAGGCGCGCGCGCTCCAGGCCCTGGCGCACGGCGCCCAGCACCTGCGCCGTGCGGAAGGGCTTGAGCAGGAAATCGCCAGCGCCGGCGCGCAAGGCCTCGATGGCGGTGTCGAGATCGGCGAAGGCCGTGATCAGCACCACCTCGCAAGCATTGCCCTGTTCACGCAGTTCTTTCAGCAGCGCGATCCCGTTTTTGCCGGGCAGCGTGATGTCGAGGATGAGCAGGTCGCAGCGGTGTTTCTGCAGCAGCAACTCGGCCTCTTCGGCCGAACCTGCGCCCAGCACCTGGCCCACACGCGTCGCCAGGGTCTTGAGCAGGAAGTTGCGCATGCCGGGCTCGTCGTCGACCACCAGCACGGTGGCGTTGGGCCAGTCTTCGGCTGGGGCAGGGCGGGCTTCCATCAGCGCGGATTTTAGGCAGCGGGCGCGGGGCGGCCGGGGCTGCGGGGCTTGCGTGCAGCGGCTGGTCTAATGCGCGTGCCTTGAATTTCTTCGACGCCTACCGCTACCTCGCCGCGCTGGAGCAACACCGCCACTTCGGCCGCGCCGCCACGGCCTGCCACATCACGCAGCCGGCGCTGAGCAACGCGCTGCGTTCGCTGGAGTCGCATTTCGGCGTGCCCATCGTGCGCCGCGGCCGACAGTACGAAGGCCTCACGGCCGAAGGCGAGTTGGTGCTGGCCACAGCGCGGCGCGTGCTGCACGAACAAGAGCGCCTGGCGCAGGAACTCGCGGGCAGCGCCGCGCAGCCGCGCGGGCGGCTCGTGATCGGCACCGTGCCCACGGCCGAGCCGATCGCCGCGCGTTTTGCCGCGCGTTTGATCGAACGCCACCCGGGCCTGGTGCCGCAATTGCGCTCGCTGTCGTCGCAGGAACTTGAATCGGGGCTGGAGCGGCTGACGCTGGACCTCGCGCTGGGCTACACCGACCGCGTGGCCGATCTGCCCGGTGATCGCCTGCAGACCTGGCCGCAGGTGCTGGAGCACTACCACCTGCTGCAGCGCGCCGAACCGGGCGCTGCAGCTGGCGCCGGCCTGCGCTTCGGCGTGCCCATCACCTGGCCCGAGGCCGCCGCGCGGCCGCTGGCGCTGCTGGGCCCGGAGATGCACAACCGCGTCATCCTCGAACAGGTGTTCCGCAGCCAGGGCCTGGCGGTGGCGCCGGCGCTGGAGACCAACTCGGTGATGGCCTTGCTGGTGGCGGTGCACAGCGGCCCGCTGGCGGCCGTGCTGCCTGGCGCTTTGGTGGACACGCTGGCCGCGCACGCGGGCCTGGAAGCGCGGCCGCTGACGGCGCCGGTGCTGCGCACGCCCATCGGCTTCATGACGGCACGCGGCCAGCCGGCTTCGCGCGCGCTGCAGGCGGCGCTGGCGTTGGCCTTGGACCCCGCCTGGTTGGCCGAGGCGGCCGCGCACACGGGGCCGCTGGCCTCGGGCCTGGCGCCGGGCTGAAGGGCCTTCGATCAGCGCCGTGAATGGCGCGGTTCACCGAAGCCATTGGACAGCCTGCTGCGGCGCCGGAATGATCCGCCGCAGACCATGAATGCTGTTGTCATCCCCATCGTGCCGGTGCCTGCACCGGGCGCCGAAGTCTCCAACGAGGCGCAACGCCAGCGCCGCCGCCAGGCGCCCAAGGGCCGGGGCGTGGACCCGCAGCACCGCGATGCGGTGGCCGCGCTCATCGGCCCCGGGCCGCACCGGCGCTATTTGCTGATCGAACACCTGCACACGCTGCAAGACCACTTCGGCCAACTCGCCACGCCGCATTTGGCGGCGCTGGCCGCGCTGATGCGGCTGTCGCAGGCCGAGGTCTACGAGGTCGCGAGCTTCTACCACCACTTCGACACCGTGCGCGAAGACGCCGAGGGCCGCGTGCCGGCCGCGCCGGCGCTCACCGTGCGCGTGTGCGACAGCCTGGCGTGCGAGATGGCCGGTGCACGTGATCTGCTGCAGCGCCTGCCCGCATTGCTGGGCCCGGGCGTGCGCGTGGTGCCCGCGCCCTGCGTGGGCCGCTGCGACACCGCGCCGGTGGCCGTGGTGCACCACCGGCCCGTGCCGTACGCCACAGCCGAAGCCGTGCAGGCCGCCACCCAAGCCGCGCTGCAGGACGGCCAGCGCCATGACGACTTCACCACGCAGCAAGACTTCGCCACCTACCGCGCCCGTGGTGGCTACGCGCTGTGGGCCGGCTGCGTGGCCGGCGAGCGCCAGCCCGACGAGCTCATCACGCTGCTCGAAAACGGCGGCCTGCGCGGCTTGGGCGGCGCGGGCTTTCCGGCCGGGCGCAAGTGGCGCCTGGTGCGTGCGCAGCCCGCGCCGCGGCTGATGGCAGTGAACCTCGACGAAGGCGAGCCCGGCACCTTCAAGGACCGCTGCATGCTCGAAAACGAGCCGCACCGCTTTCTGGAGGGCCTGCTGATCGCGGCCTGGGCCGTGGGCGTGGCCGGCGTCACCATTTACTTGCGCGACGAGTACCACGGCCTGCGCGCGATGCTGCAACGCGAACTGGCCGTGCTGCAGGCCGCCAGCGCGGCTGGCGAATTGCCGCCGCTGCCGCCCATCGAACTGCGCCGCGGCGCCGGTGCCTACATCTGTGGCGAAGAGTCGGCGATGCTCGAATCCATCGAAGGCAAGCGCGGCCTGCCGCGGCTGCGCCCGCCTTATGTGGCCGAGCGCGGGCTCCACGGCCGGCCGACGCTGGTCCACAACGGCGAGACGCTCTACTGGGTGGCGCGCCTGCTCGCCGAAGGGCCCGAGGCCTACACCGCGCACGGCCGCCACGGCCGGCGTGGCCTGCGCAGCTTCTCGGTCAGCGGCCGTGTGCAAAAGCCCGGCGTGAAGCTGGCGCCGGCCGGCATCACGCTGCGCGAACTGGTGGACGAATACTGCGGCGGCATGGCCGAAGGCCACACGCTCTACGGCTACCTGCCGGGCGGCGCCAGTGGCGGCATCCTGCCCGCGGCGCTGGCCGACGTGCCGATGGACTTCGACACGCTGCAGCCGCACGGCGCCTTCATCGGCAGCGCCGCCGTCATCGTGCTGGGCCACACCGACCGCGCCGTGGACGCTGCGCGCAACGTGATGCGCTTCTTCGAACACGAAAGCTGCGGCCAGTGCACCCCTTGCCGCGCGGGCACCACGCAGGCCAGCCGCCTGATGGCCGGCGAGGCCTGGCCCGCCGAACTGCTGGCCGAACTGGGCAGCGTGATGCGCGAAGCCAGCATCTGCGGCCTGGGCCAGGCCGCGCCGAATGCGTTTGACAGCGTGCTGCGGCACTTTCCGCAGGAGCTGGCGCGATGAATGCGTTGAGCCGAGAAGAGGGTGAAGCGCTGGGCGCGCCGGCCGTGCCGTTGCAGATCAACGGCCAGCAGGTTTTGGCCCGCCCCGGCCAGACCTTGTGGGCGCTGGCGAAAGAACTCGGCATCGAAGTGCCGCACCTGTGCCACCGCGAAGGCCAGGCGCCCGAGGGCAACTGCCGCGCCTGCGTGGTGGAAGTGCAGGGCGAACGCACGCTGGCCGCCTCATGCTGCCGTGCCGTGAGCCCGGGCCTGGTGGTGCAGACCGCCAGCCCGCGCGCGCAGAACGCGCAGCGCCTGGTGCTGGAACTTTTGCTGGCGGATGCGCCCGCGGCCCAGCACAAGGCCGACAACGAACTGCAGGCCTGGGCCGACAAGCTCGGCGTGGCCGGCTCGCGCTTCACGCCCAAGCCCGCGGCCGAGCGCCCACCCAGCGACACCAGCCACCCCGCCATCACGGTGAACCTGGACGCCTGCATCCAGTGCACACGCTGCGTGCGCGCCTGCCGCGACGAGCAGGTCAACGAGGTCATCGGTCTGGCCCACCGCGGCGCGGCGGCGCAGATCGTCTTCGACATGGGCGATGCGTTGGGCCACAGCAGCTGCGTAGGCTGCGGCGAATGTGTGCAGGCCTGCCCCACCGGCGCGCTGGCGCCGGCCGGCGGCGTGGCGCTGCAAGCGCCTGACAAAGTGGTGGACAGCCTCTGCCCCTATTGCGGCGTGGGCTGCCAGGTGAGCTACCACGTCAAGGACGACCAGATCCTGCACGTCGAAGGCCGCAACGGCCCGGCCAATCAAGGCCGGCTGTGCGTGAAGGGCCGCTACGGCTTCGACTACGCGCGCCACCCGCAGCGCCTGACGGTGCCGCTCATCCGCCGCGCCGACGCGCCGAAAGACCCGCACGCCGTCACCGACCCCGCCACGGCGCGCGCGCAGTTCCGCGAAGCCAGCTGGGAAGAAGCACTCGCCCTGGCCGGCGGCACGCTGCGCCGGCTGCGCGAAACGCACAGCCCGCGGGCGCTGGCCGGCTTCGGCAGCGCCAAGGGCAGCAACGAAGAGGCCTACCTTTTCCAGAAGCTGGTGCGCCTGGGCTTCGGCAGCAACAACGTCGACCACTGCACGCGCTTGTGCCACGCCAGCAGCGTGGCGGCGCTGCTGGAGGGCATCGGTTCCGGCGCCGTCAGCAACCCGGTGATGGACGTGATGCAGGCCGAGGTGGTGATCGTCATCGGCGCCAACCCGGTGGTGAACCACCCGGTGGCGGCCACCTGGATCAAGAACGCAGCGAAACAAGGCACGCAGCTGGTGGTGATGGACCCACGCCGCAGCGAGCTGTGCCGCCACGCGGCGCACCACCTGGCCTTCAGGCCCGACACCGACGTGGCGCTGCTGAATTCGCTGATGCACGTGATCGTCGAAGAGGGCCTGACCGACACGCGTTTCATCGCCGAACGCACCGAAGGCTTCGAGGCTTTCGCACAGAACCTGCGCGGCTTCAGCCCCGAAACCATGGCCGCCGTCACCGGCATCGCGCCCGAGACCGTGCGCACCGTGGCGCGGCTGTACGCCCAGAGCCGCGGCAGCATGATCTTGTGGGGCATGGGCGTCAGCCAGCACGTGCACGGCACCGACAACGCGCGCTGCCTCATCGCGCTGGCGCTGATGACGGGCCAGATCGGCCGCCCGGGCACTGGGCTGCACCCGCTGCGCGGGCAGAACAACGTGCAGGGCGCGAGCGATGCGGGCTTGATCCCGATGATGTACCCCGACTACCACCCGGTGGGCGACCCCGCCGCGCGCGCCGCTGCGGCCGCGCTGTGGGGCGTGGCGCCCGAGGCGCTGGACGCCGACAAGGGCCTGACGGTGGTGGAGGTGATGCAGGCCGCCGCCGCGGGCCGCTTGAAGGGTCTCTACGTGATGGGCGAGAACCCTGCGATGAGCGACCCCGACGCCACCCACGCGCGCGAGGCGATGGCCCAGCTGGAGATGCTGGTGGTGCAGGACCTCTTCCTCACCGAAACGGCCTGCCTGGCCGACGTGGTGCTGCCGGCGAGTGCCTTCGCGGAGAAGACCGGCAGCTTCACCAACACCGACCGCCTGGTGCAGCTGGGCCGCCGCGCGCTGGGCCTGCCGGGGCAGGCGCGGCAAGACCTCTGGATCCTCACCGCCATGGCCGAGCAGCTGGGGCTGGACTGGCGCGGCTATGGCGCGACGGCCACCGACTGCGACCTTGCCGCCGGCCTCGTATTCGACGAGATGCGCCAACTGATGCCCACGCTGCAGGGCCTGAGCTGGGCGCGGCTGCAGCGCGAAGGCGCTGTCACCTACCCCTGCACCGACGCGCAAGCGCCGGGCGAGCGCGTGGTTTTCACCGAGCACTTCCCGCGGCCCGGTGGCAAGGCGCTCTTCGTGCCCGCGCAGCTGATCCCGGCCGACGAGCGGCCCGATGCCGACTACCCGCAGGTGCTCATCACGGGCCGGCAACTGGAGCACTGGCACACCGGCAGCATGACGCGGCGCAGCGGCGTGCTCGACGCGCTGGAGCCCGACCCGGTGGCGCTGCTGCACCCGCAAGACTTGGCGGCACTGGGCGTGGCGCCTGGGGCATTGGTGACGCTGCAATCACGCCGCGGCGAGGTGAGTCTGTATGCCCGCGCCGACGAAGGCACGCCGCCCGGTGCGGTGTTCGTGGCCTTCTGCTGGTTCGAGGCGGCCATCAACCGCCTCACCAACCCGGCGCTGGACCCGGTGGCCAAGATCCCCGAGTTCAAGTACTGCGCGGTGCGCCTGCGCGCCGGCGGCGTGGCGCCGGGGCAGGGCAGCTTTGGCGGCGGTCAGGCGCTGGCGCGGGCCTTGCGCATGTAGACGCCCAGCAGGCCGAGGCCGGCCAGCATCGACAGCACGGTGGCAGGTTCAGGCACCGCGGTCACGGACCAGGTGATGGGCGTTTCGACAGCGCCCAGGCCGTCGATGTAAACCTCGAAATAACCCGTCTCGAAGAAGTAGACGTTGGTGTTGGGCTGACCCCCGGCCACGCTGAACAGCATGCCGCCGTCGGTGAAGTTCGGCGAGGCGATGGTGAACTGGTTGTCGTAGAAAAAATCAGGGTCGGTATCGACAGGCACCAGGCCGGTGATGGCCTGGCCATTGCGGAAGCCGCTGATGCTGGTGATGTCTTCCGGCGTCAGGGCGGCGCCGAGGGTCGTGAACGTGCCGCTGGCGGTGATGCCGGGGCCGGTGTAGCTGAAGTTCCAGGTTTCGGCCTGGGCGGCCGTGCCGCACAGCAAGGTGGACAGGCCGAGGGCCGAGGCAGAGAGAAGTCGTTGCAGGGTCATGGGGTAGAGCTCCTAGTGGCACAGGGTTGACGGCGCATCCGGCAGCCTCACGCTCCAGTGGAGCACAGCCGCGCTCGATCTCGCGCACTCGCTGCTGGCGGTGCCCCTCGAATGGGGGGCCGTGCTCAGACCCTCGGTCTTGCGGCCTGCCGCTGGCCGAGAGCGCACGAAAACCCTTCCAAGGCGCCCTGGGCCGCCCCCGGGCGCCTCGGTGGCCTAAGCCTCCAGCTGCGCCAGCTCCTGCGGCGTGTTGGCGTTGGCAAAGGCTGCGGCGTCTTCGAACACCACCGTCGCGCAGCGGTGCTGCGCCGTCCAGCGGGCTATCTTGGCCTGGCCCGCGTGCAGGTAGGCCACCAGGCTTTCCATCAACTCGGTCTTGAGCAGGCAGAACACCGGCTGCACCTGCAGCTGGCCGTTTTCCTGCGTGGCGGCCATCGCGATGTCGGCGCCTTCGGCCACCAGCGCGGCAGCGAGTTGTTCCACCAGGTCGGTGGGGAAGTTCGGCGTGTCGCAAGGCACGGTCACGAGGTAGGGCGTCTCGCAGTGCTCCAGCCCGGCCAGCCAGCCGGCCAGCGGGCCGGCGTAGTCGCCGATGGGGTCGGGCCAAACGGGCACGCCCATCGATTCGTAAGCCGCCAGGTTGCGGTTGGCGTTGATGAGCACATGGCCCACCTGCAGCTGCAGGCGCAGCAGTGCGTTCATCGCCAGCGGCAGGCCGCGAAAGTTCTGCAGGCCCTTGTCGACACCGCCCATGCGGCTGCCGCGGCCGCCGGCCAGCACCAGGCCGGTGATGTCTTGCGGATCGATGTTCGTGGGCGCGGCCGTCATCACAGCTCCAGCATGTCGAAGGCCTGCGTCTCTACCGCGATGAACTCGCGCGTGAACACCGCCACCGCGGCCCAGGTGCGGGCCTTGGGGTGCTGGATGACGGCCTCGCACAGCGGCGCCACCCAGGGTTGCACATGGGTGCGGAAGAAGCGGCGCTGCTGCTCCAGGTTGCACACGGCCACGTCGTCGCCGGCGATGAGGTAACGCATCACCTCCAGAACGTAGCTGATGTGGTCCTCGGTCTCCAGCGCGCCTTCTTCGCGCGTGAGGCCCAGCGCTGCCAGGTCGGTGCGCAGCGTGGCCAGCGGCTTTTCGTTGAGATAGCCGGCCAGGTAGTAGGAGCCGTAGGCGAAGACCTCGGGCTTGCCCACGCCGTGGAAGAGCGCTTCGTGCTCCGCGCTGGCCGCCGCCACGGTGGTGGCGCGCAATGCCGCCACCAAGGCCTCCCATGGGCCTTCGAGGAAGGCGCCGCTTTCTGGCGCCTGCGTCACGGCGACGCGGAACTGCTCCATCAGCGCAGCATCGGGCGCGGCCAGCCACAGTCGGGCGAGCAGGCCGTAGAGCTCGGCGCGTTCGAGTTCTTCGGTGTCGCCGGCGGGGGCGAAGTTCACGGGGGCGGTGCTCATGGTGTTCTGAGGGTGGGGCTCACAGGTCGGTGATGCGCACTTCACCGGGGTTGCTGTACATGTCGACCACGCGGCAGTCGCTGCACATCTTCAGGCGCTCGACCGCGGCGCCCTGGAAAGCGGCGTGGCCCGAGAGCTTGCTGATCATGTTCTCGATGGCGCGCACGGTGCCGAAGGGCTTGCTGCACTTCACGCAGACCCAGGGTTTCGCCTCGGCGATGACGCGCGCGTTCTTGCGCGCCTTGCCGCCATCGGCCAGCCACAGCCGTGGCTGCAGCGTGATGGCGTCTTCGGGGCAGGTGGTGGCGCACAGGCCGCACTGCACGCAGTTCTTCTCGATGAAACGCAGCTGCGGCGCTTCGGGGTTGTCGGCCAGTGCGGCCTCGGGGCAGGCGCTGACGCAGCTCAGGCACAGCGTGCACTTGTCGGCGTTGACTTGCAGCGTGCCGAAGGGCGCGCCGGCCGCGGGCAGCGGCACTTCGTCCACGGGCTGCGGGGCCTGGGCCAGCAGGTGGTCGATGGCGAGTTCCAGCGTGGCGCGCTTCTCGGCCTGGGCCGCATAGGCGGCGGCGCGCTTGACGGTGGCGGCCTGCGGCTGGTGCAGCGCGGCGTCCAGCGCCGGCAAGTCAGCGGCTTCGATCAGCGCGAAGTGCCTGCCCGTGTAGCCCAGGCCGCTCAGCACGGCTTGCGCCACGTCCATCTGCTCGCGCAGCGCCAGTCTGTACTCAGGCGCTTCTTCGTCGGTGAGCAGCACCCACACCTGGCTGGCGCCCTGGGCGATGGCAGTGAGCCACAGGTCCAGGCCCACGCTGGCCGTGTGCCACAGCGCCACCGGCAGCACGCGGGCGGGCAGGCCTTGCAGCGCCGCTTTCTGCGGCGTGCGCGGCCCGCGCGTGGCGCGGCCCAGGGCCTCGATCTGGCGCGCGCCAGCGCCTTCGCTGTGCAGCAGCAGCGCGGCCGGGCCGTTCTTGGCTGGGCCGCCGGCGTGGGCGTAGGCCGTGAGCATCGTGCGCAGGCGCCGGCCCTGGTCCACTGTGCCCGGGTAGGCGAAGGCCATCGCGCCGCTGGGGCACACGGTGCTGCAGGCCCCGCAGCCCACGCAGAGGTAGGGCTCGACGATCACGCCGCCGGCCAGTTCGCCCTTGGTCTTGCCCTTGCGCGAGGCGTCGCTGCGGATGGCCTTCGTGCTGCACACGTCGATGCAGGCCGTGCAGCCGGTCTGCTCGTTGCGGCTGTGTGCGCAGAGCTTGTGCGTGTACTTGAAGAACTTGGGCTTCTCGAATTCGCCCGTCAGCTCGCGCAGCTTCAGCACGGCGGCCTGCAGGGCGCGGGCATCCGTGCCGCCGGGCACCGACGGTGCCCAGAAATAGCCTTGCGGCGGCTGGTGCTGCGCATAGGCCGGCTCGGCGCGCAGGTCGAGCACGAGGTCGAAGTTTTCTTCGTGCGCGATGGGCTCGCGGCCGAAATCGATGGCGCCGGCGGCATCGCACACGCGCACGCAATCGCGGTGCTGGGTGCAGGCATCGAGGTTGATCTGGTAGTCCAGGCCGATAGCCCCTTCGGGGCAGGCCATCACGCAGGCGTTGCAGCGGGTGCAGACATCCAGGTCGATGGGGTTGCCGCTTTCCCACTGCACCTCGAAGTTGCCGAGCCAGCCACGCAGCGAGGTGACACGGCCGTTGCTCGTGGCGCGTGCGTGGCGCTGGCCGATAGGGGTGGGCGCCGAGCCGGCCGCAGCGCCGCCGCTGACCAGAACGCTGACATCGAGCTTGTCTTCCAGCAGCGCCGCGGCTTCTTCGGCCGCCGCCGCCGGCCCGATGACGAGACAACGGCCTTGCGAGCGGTAGGTGACGGTGGGCACCGGCTCGGGCGCGGGCAGTTGCGCGGCGGCGATCAACGCCGCCATCTTGGCCATGGCCTTGCCGCCCTCGGCGCCCCAGCCGCCGGTCTCGCGCAGGTTGACGAAGTGGATGGGCCGCTCGGTGACCCGGGCCGCGCCTTCGGTTTCGTCGTTCAGTTCGAGAAAGAGGCGGCTTTCCTGGGTGCAGGCCACCAGCAGTTCATCGCCGCTGGCACCGGTGGCCTTGGCCGCGCGTTGAAAAGCACCGGCCTCGCGCCGGCACAGCAGGGTGTGGACGGTTTCCAGCCCCTCAGTGCTGGCGCCCGGCGTCTTGGCCAGCGCCTGGCTCAGGGCCGGCGCGTCCAGCGTCATCGTCTGGTTGCAGTTGCACAGCAGTGTCTTCATTGGCGGCAGCAGGGTAGGCGGGTTCGGCCTCGGCCGCGGGCAAGAGGGCCGCGGCGTCGGTGGCGGGGGGCTCGGCGGGCAGCCCGGTCGCCTGGGCGAGGCGGGCTGCGGCTTCATCTTCGTCGGCGAACAGGCGCAGTGCCTGCGACTGCACCATCTTGCGCAGCATGCCGGCGGGCAGGGGGTCGGGCTGGCCGTAGTCGTCGATGTAGATGTCCAGCCCATCCATCACGTTGAAGTGCGGGTCGGTGAACAGCTTCTTCAACGCCGCGTTTTTCACCTCGGGCGTCACGCCCTGGGCGACAAAACGCGTGTAGTCGGATTGCGGTGTGAGCTCGGCCACGTCGGCCAGCGTGGGGGCGGGCGGGGGCGGGGGCGGCAAGGCCTGGGCTGCCTCGGGCGCACCACCGGCCGGTGCCGCGCCGGCGGGCGGCGCCATGGGCGAAGGCGCCGGCCGC
This sequence comes from uncultured beta proteobacterium, assembly GCA_963788035.1. Classification (GTDB taxonomy): domain Bacteria; phylum Pseudomonadota; class Gammaproteobacteria; order Burkholderiales; family Burkholderiaceae_C; genus Rubrivivax. The sequence continues at coordinate 579,159 of CAWBFC010000006.1, read as the reverse complement.
AGCGCCACGGCTGGCGGCGCTGGCGTCGGGCCTTCAGGCGCCGGCCCTTCAGGCACCGGCGGTACCGCCTGGCCTTCGCGCACCAGCACCTTGCGCCGCGACCAGCGGCTGAAGAAGTTGCTGTCGGTCTCGTCGGCCATGGCGGGTTTATTCACGCGGCAGGCCGTCGGCCGCCGTGCGTTCGCCGGGGGCGATGAAGCTCTGCGGCCGGCGGCGCTTGCGCGGCTCGGGGCGGTAGTGCTCGTCGGTGTAGGCCTGCAGCGCGGCTTGCACCTCGGGCGGCAGGGGGATGTTGTCGACCTGCTCTTGCGCGTCGAGCAGGCGCCCGGCCTCGTGATAAGACACCGTGACGAAGAGCGGCGTGGCCGACGGCGCAGCGCCGGCTTCGTCGTCCTGACGGCGCCACATCACGAACCACACCGGCGCGCCCGAGCTCAGGTTCAGGTAGTAGCCCTCGGCTTCGTCGCGGTGCAGCCGCACGGGCAACTGCGGAAACAGAAAACTCGCGGTGCGGCCATCGTCGCGCAGCAGGCGCGTTTCGTTGCCGAACTGGCCTTCGTCCAGCAACACGTCGACGACACGGAAGCGCCAGTCTTCCCACACATTGGGTTGGCGCTGGCGGTCGATCTGCACGGCAACGTGCAGGGTGGGCGGGGCGTCCATGGCGGTGCGTCTGGGGTGGGCGGGCGGCGGGCCTGGAAGGGGCGGGGAAGGGCGGGGAGCGTGGGGCGGCTTGCAGCTTGCGGCCAGCCGCCGGGGCAACCCGAAGGCGGCGGATTCTAGGTCGGCGTGTGCATAGGTGGGGGAGGCTTCGGCGGCTTGCGCGAAACTGACAAAGCTTGCGACAACTTGTCGCGTCACCCTGGGGTGGACACGGATTGAAGGCGCGCCGCGCTGCCAGGGTAATACCGGGGTAGGTATGCATGCGCCCGCATAGGCGTGCCCCAGCAGGAGAGCACCATGAACACGAAGTCTGACAACACCTCCCCCGACAGCAGCACCCTCACGCGCCGGCGCATGTTCGCCGGGGCCGGCGGCGTGGGTGCTTTGGCCGCCGTGGCCGCCGTGCTGCCCAGCGTGAAGACCGAGGCCCCGGCCGCGGTGCAGGCCGCTGCCGCCGACGAGAAAGACGGCGTCTACCGCGTCACCGAGCACGTCCAGCGCTACTACCAGACCGCCCGGGTTTGATTCGTTTTCCTGAGCCTCTGGCCCCATCAAGGACATCCCCATGTTGTTGACCCGCAAGTCCCAAGCCACCGGCGCTGCTTCGTCGCGCCTGGTGTCCACCCTGGCCCGTGGTGTGTCGCGTGCCATCCCCACCATGGACCGCCGCGCCTTTCTGCGCCGCAGCGGCCTGGGTGTGGGCGCCGGCATCGCCGTTTCGCAGCTCACGCTGGTGAAGAAGGCGCAAGCCAGCGACGCCAAGCCCGCCGAGGGCGGTGCCAAGAAGGTGGAAGTCAAGCGCACCGTCTGCGGCCACTGCTCGGTGGGCTGCGCGGTCGACGCCGTGGTGGAAAACGGCGTCTGGGTTCGCCAGGAACCGGTGTTCGACAGCCCCATCAACCTGGGCGCGCACTGCGCCAAGGGTGCGGCCCTGCGCGAGCACGGCCACGGCGAGTTCCGCCTGAAGTACCCGATGAAGCTGGTGAACGGCAAGTACGTGCGCATCAGCTGGGACGAGGCGCTGAACGGCATCGCCGCCAAGATGAAAGAGCTGCGCGAGCAGAGCGGCCCCGATGCGCTGTTCTTCGTGGGTTCTTCGAAGTTCAACAACGAGCAGGCCTACCTGCTGCGCAAGTGGGTGAGCTTCTGGGGCACGAACAACACCGACCACCAGGCGCGCATCTGCCACAGCACCACGGTGGCCGGCGTTGCGAACACCTGGGGCTACGGCGCCATGACCAACAGCTACAACGACATGCAGAACGCCAAGGCGGCGATGTATATCGGTAGCAACGCGGCCGAGGCCCACCCGGTGAGCATGTTGCACATGCTGCATGCCAAGGAGAGTGGCTGCAAGATGATCGTGGTCGACCCGCGCTTCACGCGCACGGCGGCCAAGGCCGATGAATATGTGCGCCTGCGTTCGGGCGGCGACATCCCGTTCCTCTACGGCGTGATGTGGCACATCTTCAAGAACGGCTGGGAAGACAAGAAGTACATCGAGGACCGTGTCTACGGCATGGAGAAGGTCCGCGAAGAGGTGCTGGCCAACTGGGCGCCCGACAAGGTGCAGGAGGCCTGCGGCGTGGACGAGGCCACCACCTTCAAGGTGGCCAAGATCATGAGCGAGAACCGCCCCAGCACCATCGTGTGGTGCATGGGCCAGACCCAGCACACCACCGGCAACGCCGTGGTGCGCGCGAGCTGCCTGCTGCAGCTGGTGCTGGGCAACGTGGGCAAGAGCGGCGGCGGCACCAACATCTTCCGCGGCCACGACAACGTGCAGGGCGCCACCGACGTCGGCCCCAACCCCGACAGCCTGCCCGGCTACTACGGCCTTGCCGAAGGGTCGTGGAAGCACTTCGCCACCACCTGGGGCGTGGACTTCGAGTGGATCAAGAAGCAGTACGCGCCGGGCATGATGACCAAGAGCGGCATGACCGTCTCGCGCTGGGTCGACGGCGTGCTCGAGAACAACGAGCTGATCGACCAGAACAGCAACCTGCGCGGCCTTTTCTTCTGGGGTCATGCGCCGAACTCGCAGACGCGCGGTCTGGAGATGAAGCGCGCGATGGACAAGCTCGACCTGCTGGTGGTGGTCGACCCCTTCCCCAGCGCCACCGCGGCGATGGCCGCGATGCCCGGCAAGCCCGAAGACCAGAACGCCAAGCGCGAGGTCTACCTGCTGCCCACCACGACGCAGTTCGAGACCAGCGGCTCCATCACCGCCTCGAACCGCAGCATCCAGTGGCGTGAGAAAGTCATCGAGCCGCTGTGGGAGAGCCGCACCGACCACATGATCATGTACCAGCTGGCGCAGAAGCTGGGCTTCGACAAGGAGCTGGTCAAGAACTACAAGATGGTCAAGGGCAAGGGCGGCATGGAAGAGCCCGAGACCGAGTCCATCCTGCGCGAGATCAACAAGAGCGTCTGGACCATCGGCTACACCGGCCACAGCCCGGAGCGTCTCAAGGCCCACATGCGCAACATGCATGTCTTCGACGTGAAGACGCTGAAGGCCAAGGGCGGCATCGACAAGGAAACCGGCTACAAGCTCGACGGCGAGTACTTCGGCCTGCCCTGGCCGTGTTATGGCACGCCCGAGATGAAGCACCCGGGCAGCCCCAACCTCTACGACACCAGCGTGCACGTGATGGAAGGCGGCGGCAACTTCCGCGCGAACTTCGGTGTCGAGCGTGACGGCGTGAGCCTGCTCGCCGGCGACGGCTCGCACAGCAAGGGCGCTGATCTGACCACCGGCTACCCCGAGTTCGACCACCTGCTGCTGAAGAAGCTGGGCTGGTGGAGCGACCTCACCGAGGCTGAAGCGAAAGCGGCCGAAGGCAAGAACTGGAAGACCGACCCCTCGGGCGGCATCATCCGCGTGGCCATGGCCGTGCACGGCTGCCATCCCTTCGGCAATGCCAAGGCGCGGGCGGTGGTGTGGAACTTCCCCGATCCGGTGCCCAAGCACCGCGAGCCGCTGTACAGCAACCGCCCCGATCTCGTGGCCAAGTACCCCACGCACGACGACAAGAAGGCCTTCTGGCGCCTGCCCACGCTCTACAAGACCGTGCAGGACAAGAACAAGGACGTGGGCCAGAAGTACCCGCTGATCATGACCAGCGGTCGTCTGGTCGAGTACGAAGGCGGCGGCGAAGAAACGCGCTCGAACAAGTGGCTGGCCGAACTGCAGCAGGACATGTTCGTCGAACTGAACCCGCGTGCGGCCAACGACCGCGGCATCCGCAACGGCGACTACGTCTGGGTGAAAACGCCGCCGATGGAAGCCGTGGCCGGCTTCCAGGGCATCCGCGTGAAGGCGCTGGTGACCGAGCGTGTGAACGCCGAGACCGTGTTCCTGCCCTTCCACTTCTCGGGCCGCTGGGGCGGTGTCGACCTGAAACCTTATTACCCCGAGGGCGCGGCGCCCGTCGTGCGGGGCGAGGCGGTCAACACGGCCACGACCTACGGCTACGACAGCGTCACGATGATGCAAGAGACCAAGACCACGGTGTGCCAGATCGAGAAGGCCACAGCCTGAGCGGCGGCTTGACCGCCCCCGCTTGAAGCCCATCGATCTACTGGAGTTCAGAACATGGCAAGAATGAAGTTCATCTGCGACGCCGAGCGTTGCATCGAGTGCAACGGCTGCGTCACCGCGTGCAAGGCCGAAAACGACGTGCCCTGGGGCGTGAACCGCCGCCGTGTCGTCACCCTCAACGACGGCCTGCCTGGCGAGAAGAGCATCTCGGTGGCCTGCATGCACTGCAGCGACGCGCCCTGCATGGCCGTTTGCCCGGTCGACTGCTTCTACCGCACCGAACAAGGCGTGGTGCTGCACGACAAGGACACCTGCATCGGCTGCGGCTATTGCAGCTACGCCTGCCCCTTCGGCGCGCCGCAATTCCCCACCAACGGCACCTTCGGCCTGCGCGGCAAGATGGACAAGTGCACCTTCTGCGCCGGTGGCCCGGAAGACAACACCAGCGCCGCCGAGAACGAGAAGTACGGTCGCAACCGTCTGGCCGAAGGCAAGCTGCCGGCCTGCGCCGAGATGTGCAGCACCAAGGCGCTGCTGGGTGGTGATGGCGATGTCGTGGCCGACATCTTCCGCACCCGCGTGCTGACGCGCGGCAAGGGCAGCGAGGTCTGGGGTTGGGGCACGGCCTACGGCAAACCCACGGGCGGTGCACAGCCAGCGGGAACCAAGTCATGAGGTTCACGATGACAGCGGGCGCGATCGCGGCGGCCCTGGCCTTGTCGGCCTGTGGCGAAAAACCGCAGACCGCCTCGCAGCGCAAGTCGGACCAGGCGCCTTACGCCACGGCCAGCGGCAGCTACACCGCCGGCACGTGGAAAGAAGGCGATGCCAAGGCCTGGGAGCAGCAGCTCAACAACCGCGCGCAAAACGGGCAGAACGAGTACAGCCGCGCCACGGCGCCCTGAGGCCCCGGGCCTAGCGAACAGGGGAGACCCCATGACGACTTCGATCCCTTCCTGGCTCGGTGGCCTGGTGTTGGCTGTGGCCACGCTGAGCGTGGCCCAGGCGCAGCAGGCGGCACCAGCGCAGGTTCAAGCGCAGGAACCAGCGCAGGCCCCGGCGGCGAAAAACGGCCCGCCCGCGGGTTTTGTGGCGCCTGCCGAGCCGCGTGCCGACGAGAACAACGCCGAGCGCAACAAGACCCAGCCCGGCAACAACGCGCCCGTGTGGCGCACCGTGCGTGAAACGGGCGGCCTGACCACGCTGCCGGGCGCGGAAAAGGGTGTGCTGATCCAGCCCTTCGTGCAGTACCCGGGTTCCAAGTTCACCACCGCCGGCGAAGCCTGGCGCCAGGTGCGCAACCAGTGGATCCTGCCCTACGGCGGTTCGCTGCTGCTCATCATCGTGGTGGCCATGGGTCTGTTCTACAAGGCCAAGGGCAGCCTGGGCGGGCACGAGCCCGACACCGGCCGCAAGATCGAGCGTTTCACGCCGCTGGAGCGCGCCGCGCACTGGACCAACGCCATCGCCTTCGTGGCGCTGGGCGTCTCGGGCGTGATCATGGCCTGGGGCAAGTTTTTCCTGCTGCCCATCCTCGGCGGCACGCTCTTCGGCTGGCTGAGTTACGCGCTGAAGAACCTGCACAATTTCGCCGGGCCGCTGTTCGCGGTGTCGCTGCTGATCGTGTTGGCCACCTTCCTGAAGGACAACTGGCCCTCGGCCGACGACTGGAAGTGGATCAGGAGCGCTGGCGGCCTGTTTGGCGCCGAAGAAGTGCCTTCGCACCGCTTCAACGCCGGTGAGAAGGTGGTGTTCTGGGGCGGTGTGTTGGTGCTGGGCTTCATCGTCGTCGGCTCGGGCCTGGTGCTCGACATGCTGGTGCCTGGCCTGGCCTACCTGCGCGGCGACATGCAGATCGCCCACATGATCCACGCCGTGGCTGCCGTGTTGATGATGGCGATGTTCCTGGGCCACATCTACATGGGCACCATCGGCATGAAGGGCGCCTACAGCGCCATGCGCACCGGCTATGTGGACGAAGGCTGGGCGAAAGAGCACCACCGCCTGTGGTACGACGACGTGCGTGCCGGCCGCATCCCGGCCCAGCGCTCGGGCCAGGCGGCGCCGCTGGGTGCGCCCGCCTCGGGCCATGCCGACTGAAGACGTTCAAGGACGATGCCTGACATGAAGAAAAACCTCATCCTGGCCGGCGCTGCGCTGGCCCTGCTGTCGGTGGCTGCACAGGCCAAGCTGCCGCCGCCCAGCGACGAAGCCAAGGCCAAGGCCGCCGAGGCTGCGGCCAAGACGGCGCACGGCGGCAAGGTGGACGGGTACAAGCTGTGCCTGTCGATGGAGCGTGTGGCCAAGGGCTATTACGAGCAGGCCAAGAAGGCTGGCAAGGACACCAAGCCTGCCACGGCCACGCCGCCCTGCGCCGACCCCGGCCCCTTCGTCTACACGCCGCCGGCACCGGCGGTTGCACCTGGCGCGGCACCCGGCGCGGCACCCGCTGCCGCGCCCGCGCCTGCTGTTGCGGCCGCGCCGGCGGCACCGGCCGCCAAGAAGTAAGGGCGCCCGCCGATGGCTGCGATGGCGCCATCTTCGGCAGAGGCCAAGCCGCTGCCAGAAGACACCCCGCTGCAGCCGGTGGCCGGCGCGCCGCGCCTGACCGCCGCGCAGTGCGAGTTGCTGCGCGAGATCAGCATCCTCGACGAGTACGGCGAACGCCGCGCCATCCACATCCCGGCCGAACGGCCCTTGACGGTCTTCGTCGACAAGCGCGAGCTGGTCACCTTGATGACCCTGGGCGCCTGCCCCGAACTGCTGGTGCTCGGTTATCTGCGCAACCAGCGCCTGATCGAGCGTGTGCAGGAGGTCGAGTCCATCACCGTCGACTGGGACGTGGGTGCTGCCGCCGTGCGCACGCACGCGGGCGTGAGCGACATCGAAGCCAAGACCGCGCAGCGGGTGGTCACCACGGGCTGCGGCCAGGGCACGGTCTTTGGCGATGCGATGACGCAGCTGGACACCGTGCGCCTGCCCAGCGCGGCCACGGCGCGCATCCGCCAGAGCACGCTGCACCGCATGCTGGAAACCATGCGCCAGCAGGACAGCATCCACCGCAAGGCCGGCTCGGTGCACGGCTGCGCGCTCTTCGGCCTGCTGCCGGGCGGTGGCTGCGAGAAGCTCTACTTCGTCGAAGACGTGGGCCGCCACAACGCCATCGACACCATCGCCGGCTGGATGGGGCTGCACGGCGTGACGGGCGCGGACAAGGCCTTCTACACGACGGGCCGGCTCACCAGCGAAATGGTGATGAAGGCGGCGCAGATGGGCGTGCCCATCGTCGTCTCGCGCAACGGCGTCACTGCGATGGGTCATGAGCTGGCCACGCGGCTGGGCATGACGCTCTTCGGACGCGCCGCGAACCGGCATTTCCTCTGCTACTCGGGCTTCGAGCGTTTCGATTCCGAGCCCGAACCGCAGCGCGCGCCCGTGCGCGTGGTGACTTAGGCCCCCAGGCTCGCTGCGGTCGCCACCCCCTGGACCCTGCAAGGGGCTTTCGAACCCAGGGCCTCTGGCCGCGGCCCGGCCGAGCCGGTTCCGCGCCTGGGCCTGATGGGCCCAGGCCCTTGTCTTCAGACCAGGCCGTCGAACAGCCAGACGTCCACCAGGCCGCCCTCGGCCACCGAGCCCTGCTCGTGGCCCAGCACCACCAGGCAGTTCGCCTCGCTCATGCTGCGCAGGATGCCCGCGCCTTGCGAGCCTGCCAGCCGCACCTGCCATCCCTCGGGCCCGCGTTCGACGATGCCGCGCTGGAACTCGGTGCGCCCAGGCCGCTTGCGCAGCGCGGTGGTGCTGCGGGCCTGCAGCACCGGCAGCGGCTGCGCCGTGGCACCGGCCAGCTGCAGCAGTGCTTCGCGCGCGAAGCTGTAGAAGGTGACGAGCGCGGCCACCGGGTTGCCAGGCAGCGCAAACAGCCAGCACGGCGGCTGGCCCGCGCTGCGCTGAAGCGGCCCGAAGGCGAAGGGCCGGCCGGGGCGCATGGCCACCTTCCAGAAGGCCACTTCGCCCAGCTGCGCGAGAACGGCGCGCGTGTGATCGGCGTCGCCCATGCTGACGCCGCCACTGGTGAGCACCACGTCGGCCTCGGCCATGGCGCGGGCCAGCGTGGCCCGCAGGGCCGCGGGCTCGTCGCGCACCAGGCCCAGGTCCAGCACCTCCATGCCCAGGCGCTGCAGCGCAGCCATCAGGCTGTAGCGGTTGCTGTCGTAGATGCAGCCCGGCTCCAGCGCCTGGCCCAGGGTGCGCAGCTCGTCGCCCGTGGAGAAGAGCGCCACACGCAGTCGGCGCCTCACGCCCAGCTCGCCGATGCCGAGCGAAGCCACCAGGCCCAGGTCGGCCGGCTTGAGCACGCGCCCTGCGCGCAAGGCCGGCTTGCCGACCGCGAGGTCTTCGCCGCGGTGGCGGCGGTTCTCGCCGGGGCGCATGACACCGGGCTCGATGTGCACGAGCTCGCCGGCGGCCTGTGCCTGCACGCGGCACAGCTCCAGCGGCACCACGGTGTCCAGGCCGGCGGGCATCACCGCGCCCGTCATGATGCGCAGGCACTCACCGTGCCCCACTGTGCCGGCCCACGGTGCACCGGCGAAGAGCGTGCCCACGGCGTGCAGCGTGGTGGGCTCGCCGGCCCGCAGCGCGCTGCTGGCGAAAGCGTAGCCGTCCATCGCCGAGTTGTCGTGGGCCGGCACGTCGATGGGCGATAGCAGGTCGGCCGCCAGCACCCGGCCCAGGCTTTGGGACAGCGGCACGCGCTCGTGTTCAGCGATGGGCTGCAGCGCCGTGGCGATGGCGGCGCGTGCTTCGTCAACGCTGAGGTTGCGGTCGCCCGCCATCAGGGGCGAGATGCCGAGTTCGGGGCGGGTGTCGGGCATGCGGAGGCGGTGGGTTGCGGCGTGGGCGGCCGGCGCAGGCAGGCACCGGGTGGCGGGTGGGCCGTGATGGACCGGATCAGCGCAGATTTTGCCTGGGGCGACCGGCGGCCCGGGCCGCCGGGCCTATGCACAGCCTTGCCTATCGGTCGGGCTGCCGGGTGGGGCCAGAATCGCGCGCTTTGCCTGGGCGCCCTGGTGGCGCTTGCCGCCGCCGCATGCCATGAACACCGTTGCCGACAGTTTCCAGCTCGCGGGCCAGCTCATCTTCGGCCTGGACGCCGCCTTGTGGCACATCGTTGCGCTGTCACTGCAGGTCAGCGGCCTGGCGTGCGCGGTGGGCGCCGTGGCGGGCCTGCTGCTGGGCGCCTGGCTGGCCGTGGCGCGCGTGCCGGGCCACACGGCGCTGGTGTGGGCGTTGAACACGCTGCTGGCGCTGCCTTCGGTGGTGGTGGGCTTGGGTGTGTACCTGCTGTTGTCGCGGGCCGGGCCGCTGGGCGCCTGGGGCCTGCTCTTCACCCCCACGGCCATGGTCATCGCGCAGAGCATCCTCGTGGTGCCGCTGATCGCCGCGCTGGCGCGCCGCCTCGTGCTGGAGGCCATGGCCCAGGGCGGCGACCAGCTGCGTTCGCTGGGCGCCACGCCGCTGCAGGCCGCCGCGCTGATGCTGCTGCACACGCGCATGGGCGTGCTGACGGTGTTGCTCACGGCCTTTGGCCGCGCCATCGCCGAGGTGGGCGCGGTGATGATCGTCGGCGGCAACATCGAAGGCGTGACGCGCGTGATGACGACCGCCATCGCCCTGGAGACGAGCAAGGGCGATCTGCCGCTGGCCCTGGCCCTGGGCCTCGTGCTGCTGGGCGTGGTGGGGGTGGTCAACCTCGTCATCGCGGCGCTGCAGTGGCGGGGTGGCGCGGCGCTGCGCGGCCCGGAGGCGCTGGCATGAGTGCCGCGGCGGCAGCGCCGCTGTTGATTTCGTTGCAGGGCGCGGCGGTGCGATTCGGGCCGGTGCAGGCCCTGTTTCCGCTGAACCTGCAACTGGCCCAGGGCGAACGCCTGCTGCTGGTGGGCGCCAACGGCTCGGGCAAGACGACGCTGCTGCGTGCGCTGCATGGTCTGGTGCCCTGCGAGGGCCGGCGGGTGCTGCATGCGCGCCCGGGGGAGGCGGCACCGACGCTGGCCATGGTCTTCCAGAAGCCCTTCATGCTGAGCCTGTCGGTGCAGGCCAATGTGCACCTGGGCTTGTGGCTGCGCGGCGTGCCTCGCGCGGAGCGCCAGCGCCTGTGCGCGCTGGCGCTGCAGCGTGTGGGGCTGCAAGGCGTGGCGGCGCGGCCGGCGCATGCGCTCTCGGGCGGGCAGCAGCAGCGCCTGGCGATTGCACGCGCCTGGGCGCTGCGCCCGCAGGTGCTGCTGCTGGACGAGCCCACGGCCCACCTCGACCCCAGCGCCAAACGCGAGGTGGAGACCCTGGTGGCCGAGATCGCCGCCGAGGGCACGACGGTGGTGATGAGCACGCACAACCTCGGCCAGGCCAAGCGCCTGGCCACGCGCGTGGCCTACATGGAGGCCGGGCGCGTGGTGGTGGACTTGCCGGTGCTGCGCTTTTTCAGCGAGACCTTGCCGCCCGAGGCCACGCAGTTCCTGCGCGGTGAACTGCTCTGGCAGGGGGCCGAGACCGGCGCCAGCCCGCGCTGAGCCGCCGCTGCCGGCGCCTCAGAGCCCGAGTGCGCGCCGCAGTGCCCGCCCGCCGAGCGGCACTGGCCTGGCCGCGCTGAGCAGCGCCACCATCTGCGCGCAGCGCGGCGCCTGCAGCCCGTGAGCCTGGGCCAGGCGCACCACGGCGCCGCAGATCGCGTCCACCTCGGTGGGCCGGCCGAGGGCCAGATCGTCGGCCATGCTGCTGCGCGCCTTCTCGTCGATGCGCAGCAAACGCGCCGCCACCCGCGTGAACAGCCAGTTGGGCAGCCTCAGCACCAGGGGCAGGCGGTCGGGGCGCAGCGCTGTCATCTGCGCCGGCGTGATGCCGGCAGCGCGCAGGGCGGCCAGCGCCTCTTTCTGCAGCGCGGCGAAGACGATGCGGCAATCGCGGTCGAGCAGCTCGGCGCGCAGCGGCAGACCCGAGAGCGCATTGACCGGGTTGTTCAGGTTCAGCAGCAGCTTGCCCCACTGCACAGGGCGCAGGTCTTCGTGCAGCTTCAGGCGCAGGCCGGCGGCCTGGAACACCGGCACCCAGGGCTGCAGGGCCGGCGAGGCCTGGGCCGCCAGCGGCCCCGTGGTGCCGCGGTGAAACTGCCCGGGGCCGAGCTCGGCGATATTGAAAGGCACCATGCCCGCCAGCCAGGCCAGCTGCGGTGCTGTGGCGGCACCGACATCGGCATTGGCCACGCCGTTTTGCAGCGACAGCACCGGCGTCCCGGCCGGCAGGGCCGCGGCCAGCTCGGCAGCAGCCTGCGCCGTGGCACCGCTTTTCACGCACAGCAGCACCAGGGCCGGGGCCTGGCCCGCGGGCACGCCGGCATGCAGCTGAAGGGCGCCGGCGGGTGTGTGGGCGCGCCCGCCTTCGAGGTCGGTGACCGTCAAGCCGTGTTCACGCAGGGCCTGCAGCACACGGGGCCGGCCGACGAAGTGCACCGCGGCCCCTGCGGCCAGCAGGCGGCCGCCGATGTAGCAGCCCACCGAGCCGGCACCCATCACGAGCACCGGGCCCGGCAAGGGTGCGTTCATCGGGTGGCGGGGTGTGCCAGATCGCGCAGCACGGTGGGCCCGGCCCGGCGCTCCACCTCGGTCATCAGGCTGCGGAAGAGGCCTGCGGGGGCCAGCATCTCCAGCAGCACGAACATCGGTGCCACAAACAAGCCGACGAGGTCGTCGACGAAAGCCGGCTTGCGGCCTTCGTAGTAGTGGCCGACGAACTGGATGACCCATCCGACGACGAAGAAGCCCGCGCCCCAGGCCAGCCAGGGGCCGGTGCTGCCTTCGATGCGGTGGGCCAGCCAGGCCAGCACCAGCCACAGCGTGGCCGTCACCAGGCCCAGGGCAGCGGCGCCACGGCTCAAGGTCCACACGACGATCAAGGCCAGCAGCAGCCAGGCCGGGCTCAGCGCCAGGCCGCCCAGTTCAAAGACGGGGCGCGACAGCAGCACCAGCGCGCCGAACATGATCATCGGCACGCCGACGAAGTGGGTGGCGATGTTGCGGCGGTCGCGGTGGTACTCGGCGTACTGCGAGAGCAGTTCGGTGGCGCTGCGGAAGGGGGTGGCCATGGGTGGGCTCCTGAAGAGCGGGCAACAAGCCGGGCATGCTAGCGCAGGCTCCTAGAATCCGGCAGCTTGGGCAACCCGGGGTGGGCATGACGATCAAGAGCGACAAGTGGATACGGCGCATGGCCGAGCAGCACGGGATGATCGAGCCTTTCGAGCCCGGCCAGGTGCGCCAGTCGGCCGACGGTTCCCGCATCGTGAGCTACGGCACCAGCAGCTATGGCTACGACATCCGCTGCGCACCCGAATTCAAGGTCTTCACCAACATCTACAGCACGGTGGTGGACCCGAAGAACTTCGACGAGAAGAGCTTCGTCGACATCGAGAGCGATGTCTGCATCATCCCGCCCAACAGCTTCGCGCTGGCGCGCACGGTGGAGTACTTCCGCATCCCGCGCAACGTGCTGACCATCTGCCTGGGCAAGAGCACGTATGCGCGCTGCGGCATCATCGTCAACGTCACGCCCTTCGAGCCCGAGTGGGAAGGTTATGTGACGCTGGAGTTCAGCAACACGACGCCGCTGCCGGCCAAGATCTACGCCGGTGAGGGCTGCGCGCAGGTGCTGTTCTTCGAAAGCGACGAGGTCTGCGAGACCAGCTACAAAGACCGCGGCGGCAAGTACCAGGGCCAGCGCGGCGTGACGCTGCCCAAGACCTGAGCGACGCGGCCGGCGGGCCGCTGCTTCGGGGTCTTCGTCAGCCGGCGCAGCGGGTTTGAACTGGGCCGTCTTGCAGCCCTTGTTCGGCGCGTCACGGCGGCGGCGGGCTGCGAGCATCTCTGTACGCGCCGGCCCGTGCCGGCACCGGAGACCGCGATGCCGCTGCCCGAAGCCCGCCCCGACAGTTTTGCCGACCTGCACCCCGTCACCGCCGCGCTGGCGCCGGTGCTCGCGCTGCCCATCCTGGAGATGGCGCGCTTCCGGCGTTTGATGAACTACGAGGGCTGGGAAGTGGACCTGCCGCGCATGTGCGTGGACACGGCCTATGCCTACCAATGCCTGGCCACCGCCCACACCAGCAGCGACGAGCGCCTGCGCAGCACCGCGTTGCGGCTCTTTGAGGCCTACGACCGCAACGCCAGCCCTTCACCGCTTTTGCACTGAGCCGGCGCGGGCCCGCCGTGGCGGGCAGGCAGAATGCCCCGGCCGGGCCTCGCCCGCGCCAGGAGGGCAGGCGATGAAGTGGGAAGGCCACGAACAGAGCGACAAGGTCGAGGACCGTCGCGGTGCCGGGGGTGGTGCGCGCCGGCCCGTTGGCGGGCGCGGTGTCGGCCTCGGGGCCATTGCCATCGCCTTGGTGGCGGGCTGGCTCTTCGGCATCAATCCGATGACGGTGCTCGGCCTGCTCAGCGGCGAAGGCGGCTTGGCTGGCGGCGCACCCGCTGCGCAGCCGGCGCCGGCGGGCGCTGCCACGCCGCTGCAGGACAAGCCCGCGCTCTTCACCTCCACCGTGTTCAAGGACACCGAAGGCGTCTGGACACAGATCTTCCAGGCCTCGGGCAAGCGCTATGAAGCCCCCAGCCTCGTGCTCTTTCGCGGCGTCACGCCCACGGCCTGCGGCAGCGGCAACAGCGCGATGGGCCCGTTCTACTGCCCGGGCGACCGCAAGATCTACATCGATCTCGATTTCTTCGACACGCTCTCGCGCCGCCTCGGTGCGCCTGGCGACTTTGCCCAGGCCTATGTGATCGCGCACGAGGTGGCCCACCATGTGCAGAACCTGATCGGTGTGACGGGCAAGGTCGACGCCCTTCGCGGGCGCACGTCGCAGGCACAGCAGAACGCGATGTCTGTGCGCGTGGAACTGCAGGCCGATTGCCTGGCCGGCGTGTGGGCCCACCATTCGCAGCGCGGCAAAGGCTGGCTGGAAGCCGGCGACATCGAAGAAGGCCTGCAGGCCGCCGCGCAGATTGGCGACGACACGCTGCAGAAGGCGTCGCAGGGGCACGTGGTGCCCGAGAGCTTCACGCACGGCAGCAGCGCGCAGCGTGTGAGCTGGTTCCGTCGCGGGCTGGAGGCGGGCAGCGTGGCGCAGTGCGACACCTTCGCGCCGGCACGCTGACGGGCCGCGTGCCGCCGGCGCTCAGCCGCGCTCAACCGCCGCTGAGCAGCGCGTTGGGGATGAGGTAGTGCTCGTCCGCCCCGAACTTCACGCGCTGTGCGTCGGCATCGCGGGCATGCTGCAGCACCTGCGCGCTGTCGGCGGCCACAGGCACACCGGCCACGAAGAGCAGGCGGCGCACGCGTGACGGCTGCAACTGCACCACCACGGTGGCCGTGCCGTCGCGCCCGCGGCGCAGCACGCTGGCGACGCAACGCGCGCCACTGGGCAGCCCTGGCGCGCTGCAGGCCACGCGCGCCCGGGCGTGGTAGCGCGTACCCGGCAGCAGCGCGTCTTGTGCCGCGCTCAAGGGCGGCAGCGGGTTGCCGGCCAGCCGCCACCTCAGGGTGATGTCAGCCTTCTCGCCACGACGTGCGGCGCTGCGCACCAGGTAGGTCTGCAGCGTGTAGCGACCATCGTCGGGCAGGCGCAAGCGCGCGCTGTTGCCCTGCAGCGTGCTGACGAACATGGCCTCGCCGCCGGTGTCATCGGCCCGCACGTTCAGGCCGGCAGCAGGGTGGGCGCTTTCGAGCGTGACATGCAGCCACTGACCCGCGCGGGCCTGAACGTGCAGCGCGCCCGAGCCCTCGCCCTGCACCGACACCCGGAAGACACCGCTCTGGGGCGGCTGGCGCGGAACCGCCGCCACCGAAGCCGCGGCTGACGGGTGGGGCGCCACCGCCGCGGGCGCCGCCTGGGCCGGCGCGGCCCCCAGCAACGCCAGCACGAAGGCCATGGCAGCACGCATGCGGCGTGAGGTCGGCGTCTGCGCCGTGGGCGCCGCGTCAGCGGGCCTGGGCCGCCCAGTGTCGGGCCCGTTCGTCCAGCCAGCCTTCACCGCGGCGCAGGCTGAGCCAGGTGTTGAGGAAGTTCAGGAAATCGGGGTCACCCTTGCGCAGGCCCAGCGCGGCCGGGGTGTGGCTCACGGCCTGCTCGCCGCGCGGCAGGAAGAGCTTGTCGGGCGCGCGCGTCAGCAGCGTGGTCGGCGCCATGGTCGGCACCAGGGCGGCATGGGCCGCGCCCTGGATCACCGGCAACAGCTCGTTGCCGTCCACCCGCAGCACCTGGGCCTTGGGGAAGAGACGCTGCGCCAGCTTCTCTTGCGCGGTGTTGGCGTAGACCGCGATCTTGACCTCGGGCTGGTTGTAGTCGGCCAGTTGCAGGCGCTTGCCGGCGCGCGCCTTGCTGGCCACGAGGTGCACGCCCTCGCTGGCCGTGGGCTCGGTGAAGTTGATGACCATCGCCCGCTCGGTGGTCACCCACAGGCCGGTGGCCAGCATGTCGAAGCGGCCATCGAGCAGCTCCTGGATCATGAAGAGCGACTTGGTCTCGATGAACTCCACCGCCACATCCATCTCTTGCGCCATGCGGCGCATGAGGTCGATGCTGTAGCCGCTGAACTCGCCGTTGGCGCCGCGCATCACCATGGGCTCGACGGTGATCACGCCCACGCGCAGCACGCCGCGCTTGCGGATGGTGGCCAGCGTGTCCACCGCCGGCGGGCGCATCACCGGGGCCACGTCGGCCTTGGCGGCGGCTGGCGTGCCGGTGACGGCGCCGACCGGCAGTTCGCCCGCGCGAGCCGGCGCCTGGGCCCAGCCGTTGGTGGCCGCAGCGAGGCCGGTGAAGGCCAGGGCCCAGGGGGCGATCCAGGCGCGCAGGGTCTGCAGGATGGGTTGTTTCATCGGGTTCCTCCGTTCCACCAGGGCTGCCTGGGAGCATAGCCCAGGGCCTGCCGCGGACGGCGCCCCGGAGCAGGCCCCGGGCGCCGCGCCTTGCCCTCAGCCGTCGATCAGCGCCGGGTCCCAGGCATGCACCGTCTGGCGCTGTTGGCCCAGCTTGGCGATGCCCAGCGTCATCACATCGCCCGGCCGCAGGTACACCGGCGCCGGTTTCATGCCCATGCCCACGCCAGGTGGTGTGCCCGTGGTGATGAGGTCGCCGGGCTCCAGCGTCATGAAGCGGCTGAGGTAGCTGACGATCTGCGCCACGCCGAAGATCATCGTGGCGGTGTTGCCGGTCTGGCAGCGGCGGCCGTTCACGTCGAGCCACATCGCCAGGCTTTGGGGGTCGGCCACCTCGTCGGCCGTCACCAGCCAGGGGCCGATGGGGCCGAAGGTGTCGCAGCCCTTGCCCTTGTCCCACTGGCTGCCGCGTTCGAGCTGGAACTCGCGCTCGGAGATGTCGTTGACGACGCAATAGCCCGCCACGTGCTGCAGCGCCTGGGCCTCGCTGACGTAGCGTGCCCGCGTGCCTATCACCACGCCCAGCTCCACCTCCCAGTCGGCCTTCGCCGAACCCTGCGGCAGCACCACCGGGTGCTCGGCGCCCACCGCGCAACTCAGCGTCTTCATGAAAACGATGGGCTCCTTGGGCACGGGCAGGCCCGATTCGGCCGCGTGGTCGGCGTAGTTCAGGCCGATGGCGACGAACTTGCGCATGCCGGTCCAGGGCACGGCCAGCCGGCCCTGCGGCACCTCGGGCAGACTGTGCACGTCGATGCGCGCCAGCGCCGCCAGCGCCGCGGGTGCCAGCGTGGCGGGGCTGATGTCACCCAGCAGCGCGTGCAGGCAGCGCAGGCGGCCGTCGGCGTCGAGCAGGGCAGGGCGTTCCTGGCCCCTGGGGCCGTGGCGCAGCAGTTTCATCGCAGGGTTCCGAGGGGCGAAAAAAACGGTCAGCCGCGGCCGACGAAAGGCATCTTGGTGGCCATCACCGTCATGAAGAGCACGTTGGCCGAGGGTGGCAGGCGCACCATGGCCATGAAGCTGTCCACCACCGCTTGCAGGTCCATGCGGGCTTCGGGCCGCACGCTGCCGTCGGGCTGCGGCACGCCCACGGCCATGCGTGCCGTCATGTCGCTGGCAACGTTGCCGATGTCGATCTGGCCAACCGCGATGTCGAAGGCGCGGCCGTCCAGCGACGCCGACTTGGTCAGCCCGGTGATGGCATGTTTGGTGGCCGTGTAGGCCATGCTGCCCGGGCGCGGCGCGTGGGCCGAGATGCTGCCGTTGTTGATGATGCGGCCGCCCATCGGCTGCTGCGTGCGCATCACGCGGAAGGCATTGCTCAGGCAGTAGAAGGCGCCGTTCAGGTTGATGTTGACGGCCTGCTGCCAGGCTTCGTCGCTGTAGGCGTCGGGCAGAGTGCCGGGCAGCATGATGCCGGCGTTGTTGAAAAGCAGGTCGAGGCGGCCGAAACGCTGCGCCACGGTGTCGAAGAGCTGGCGCACGGCCGCAGGGTCGGCCACGTCGCAGGGCAGGGCCGTGGCCTGGGCGGTGTCGAGACCCGCCGCACCGGCCGCAGCGATGGCGGCCTGCAAGGCGCTCTCGCGTCGGCCGACAAGAACCACTTGCCAGCCCTCGCGCAAGAGCGCAGTGGCGCAGGCCTGGCCGATGCCGCTGCCGGCACCGGTGACAAGAGCGATCTGGGTCATTCAGAGCAGCCTTGGAGTGATGAGCCGCGCTGATGATGCACCATGCAAGCTTTGCATCCTGCAGCCACCGCCCCATGGAATTCACCCAGGTCATCCTCTACACCGACACCGACGGCCGCGCTCGCTTCCGCGAGCAGGCCCTGGCGCTCACCGAAGGCAAGCCGCAGGCGCGCCTGTCGCCGCTGATGCCCAGCGGCGGCCTGCAGCTGCGTTGGAGCCCGGTAGGTTTTCGCAGCGAGTTCCACTGCACCGGCGCGCCGCAATGGCTGTTTGTGCTGGGCGGCATGATGGAGATCGGCCTGCAGGACGGCAGCACGCGGCTCTTCAAGCCCGGCGACCACTTCTACTCTGCCGACACGCTGCCCGAAGGTGCCACCTTCGACCCGCAACTGCACGGCCATTGCAGCCGCCAGGTGGGCGACGAGCCGCTGGTCACGGCCTTCGTGCGCAGCTGAACCCGGCCCGCGTCGCGCACGCAGCCGGTGCGGCGCAGCTGTTCACTCAGCCGATGCGGCCCAGCAGCAGGTACTCCATCAGCGCCTTCTGCACGTGCATGCGGTTCTCGGCCTCGTCCCACACCACGCTCTGCGGGCCGTCGATCACTTCGGCCGCCACCTCTTCGCCGCGGTGCGCGGGCAGGCAGTGCATGAAGAGGGCGTCGGGCTGGGCCAGCTGCATCATCTGCGTGTCCACGCACCAGTCGGCAAAAGCCGCCTGGCGTGCTGCGTTTTCAGCCTCGTAGCCCATGCTGGTCCACACGTCGGTGGTGACGAGGTGCGCGCCGGCGCAGGCTGCAGCCGGGCTCTTGAACACCTTCAGGCACCCGGGGTTGGCCAGCGTCGACAAACGCGCATCCAGCTCATAACCGCTGGGTGTGCTGACGTGCAGCGTGAAGCCCAGGATGTCGGCCGCCTGCAGCCAGGTGTTGGCCATGTTGTTGCCATCGCCCACCCAGGCCACCACCTTGCCCTGGATGGAGCCGCGGTGTTCCTGGAAGGTGAACACGTCGGCCAGGATCTGGCAGGGGTGGTACTCGTTGGTCAGCCCGTTGATCACCGGCACGCGCGAGTTGGCGGCGAAACGTTCGATCTTCGCTTGCTCGAAAGTACGGATCATCACGATGTCGACCATGCGGCTGATCACGCGCGCGGCGTCTTCCACCGGCTCGTCGCGGCCGAACTGGCTGTCGCCGCTGGTGAGGTTCACCACCGAGCCACCCATCTGGTACATGCCGGCCTCGAAGCTCACGCGTGTGCGCGTGCTGGCCTTCTCGAAGATCATCGCCAGCGTGCGGTCGACCAGCGGCTGGTACTTCTCGTAGTTCTTGAAGCGCGTCTTGATGGTCTTGGCGCGCTCGAAGACGTAGCTGTACTCCTCGGCGCGCAGGTCCTTGAATTGCAGGTAGTGGCGCATCAGAGAGTGGCCGGGTTTCACAGGCAGCCTTTCGGATTCAAGCCGCTTCGGCCAGGAAGTCCTGCACCAGCGGCGCCAGGAGGCCGACGATCTGCGCCGCTTCGTCGGCCGACAAAATCAGTGGCGGCACGATGCGGATGACCTTGTCGGCCGTGACGCTGATCAACAGCCCCGCTTCGGCTGCACGGCCCAGCAGCACGCCGCAGGGCCGGTCGAGCTCGACGCCGATCATCAGCCCGGCGCCGCGGATTTCTTTCACGCCAGCCAAGTGCCCCAGCTCGCGCTGCAGGCCGTCGCGCAGCAAGGCGCCCACGGTGGCGGCGTTGGCCAGCAGGCCGTCTTCTTCGCAGATGCGCAGGGTTTCGACCCCCGCACGCATGGCCAGCGGGTTGCCGCCGAAGGTGGTGCCGTGGTTGCCCGGGCCCAGCACGTTCAGCGCGCGCGGCCCGCAGACCACGGCGCCGATGGGCACGCCCGAGCCCAGGCCCTTGGCCAGCGGCATCACGTCGGGCTGGATGCCGGCCCACTGGTGCGCAAACCACTTGCCGGTGCGGCCGATGCCGCACTGCACTTCGTCCAGCATCAGCAGCCAGCCTTGCTGGTCGCACAAGCGGCGCAGGCCTTGCAAGTATTCCCAGCGCGCGGGGTTCACGCCGCCTTCGCCCTGGATGGTTTCCAGGAACACGGCCACCACGTTCGGGTTGCTGTGGGCCACCGCTTCCACCGCAGCCAGGTCGTTCAGCGGCACGCGCACAAAACCTTCCACCAGCGGGCCGAAGCCGGCCTGCACCTTGGGGTTGCCGGTGGCCGAGAGCGTGGCGATGCTGCGGCCGTGGAAGGCCTTCTCGTAGACGATGACCTCGGGCTTCTCGATGCCCTTGTCGTGGCCGTACTTGCGCGCGATCTTCAGTGCCGCTTCGTTGGCTTCCAGACCGCTGTTGCAGAAAAAGGCGCCGTCCAGGCCCGAGATCTCGCAGAGCTTTTTCGCCAGTTGCTCCTGCAACGGCACCTCGTAGTAGTTGCTGCAGTGGATCAGCTGCGTGAGCTGGTGCTGCAGCGCCGGCACGAGCTTGGCGTGGTTGTGACCCAGGGTGTTGACGGCGATGCCGCCCAGGCCATCGAGGTAGCGCTTGCCGGCGGTGTCCCAGACCCAGCAGCCCTGGCCGTGCGACAACGCGATCGGCAGGCGGCCGTAGGTGTTCAGCACATGCGGCATGGGGCGCGCGGGCGCGGCTGCCAGGGTGGCATGGGCTGCGGCCAGCGAGCTGGCCAGCGCGGTCTCGGGTGCGTTCATCGTCGTTCCTTCCAGGCCCCAGAACAAAACGCCGGGGCTGACGTTTCCGTCACGCACCGGCGGGTTGAATTCTAAAGGCGGGCCCCAGGGCGTCGATGCACACACAGGCCCTTCTGGCCCGAGGCCCCGGCATGGATGCTGCGACGCAACAAACCCAAGGCACAATGCAGGCCTTGCGCGGGCCGCCCAGGCACCTGCGTTTGAACCCGGCGGGCCCACGAGGCCGGCCGCCCCCGATGAGCCTCCAAAAACCCCGCCAGTTCACCATCCAGGGCCTGACCCTCGAAGGGCGTACCTTCCGCCCCAGCGACTGGGCCGAGCGCCTGGCCGGCGCCATGTCGTGTTTCAGGCCGGGTGGCGGCGCCGGCGGCATCGCGGCCTACATCGGCTATTCGCCCTACTGCGTGCCGCAGGTTGTGGACGGTGTGAAGTGCGTGATCGTCAACGAGGCGCTCAAAGGCATCGAGCCCATGGCATGGGATTTCGTCATGAACTTCGCACGGGACAACCACCTGCGCGTGAGCGACACGACCCCTGCATCAGAAGCCTGAAAAACCACGCCTGAAATGACGAAGGGCCCGCTTTCGCGGGCCCTTGTCACTTTGCACCAGCAGACCGGTTCTTCAGGCGGCGAGCGCCAACGCCTTGACCTTGGCGGCCAAGCGGCTCTTCAGGCGAGCAGCCTTGTTCTTGTGGAAGATGCCCTTGTCGGCGACCGAGTCGATGACGCTCTGGGCGGTCTTGAAGGTGTCGGTGGCCTTGGCCTTGTCACCGCCGAGCACGGCCTTCTGCACGTTCTTGACGACGGTGCGGAAGCGCGAGCGCAGCGAGGTGTTGGCGGCGTTCAGCTTCACGTCTTGACGGGCGCGCTTGCGGCCCGAGGCGAGGCGAACGGTTTTCTTCTTGGCTTTGGACGAAGTGGCCATGCTTGAATGTCAGCTCTTGAACTGGCTGTGAAGGTGCAAAGACTGTCGAGTGTAGCACGCTCACGGGCCGTCTCCGCTGGGGCTGTGCCGGCCTCTCTATACTCGCGGCCCTTGTGAACCTGCTCAAGGCCGCCTCCACCGTTTCGTTGATGACGCTGATCTCGCGCATCACGGGCCTGGTGCGCGAGCAGCTCGTGGCCGCCACTTTTGGCGCCAGCGCCGTCACCGACGCCTTCAACGTCGCCTTCCGCATCCCGAACCTGTTCCGCCGGCTCTTTGCCGAGGGCGCGTTCTCGCAGGCCTTCGTGCCGCTGCTGGCGGCCACGCGCGCCAGCGAAGGCGACGCGCCCACCCGCTTGCTGGTGGACGCAGTGGCCACCGTGCTGGCCTGGGTGCTGCTGGCCACCTGCGTGGTGGGTGTGGCCGGTGCGCCGGTGCTGGTGTGGATGATGGGCTCGGGCCTGGAGCGTTTCGACACCGCGGTGCTGTTGACGCGCTGGATGTTTCCCTACATCGGTTTCATGTCGATGGTGGCGCTGGCGGCGGCCGTCCTGAACACCTGGAAGCGCTTCGTCGTGCCTGCCATCACGCCGGTGCTGCTGAACCTGAGCGTCATTGCCGCGGCCTGGTGGCTGGCGCCGCTGATGCCGCGCTGGGGCCATGACCCGGTTCTCGCCCTGGCCCTGGGCGTGATGCTGGGGGGGCTGTTGCAGGCGGCCGTGCAGGTGCCGGCGCTGGCGCGGGTGGGCTGCCTGCCGCGCATCGGCCTGACGCCGGCGCGCATCGCCGCGGCCTGGCGCCACCCGGGTGTGAAGCGCGTGTTGCGGCAGATGGCGCCGGCGCTGCTGGGGGTGTCGGTGGCACAGCTGTCGCTGCTGATCAACACGCAGATCGCCTCGCACGTGGCCGTCGGCGCGGTTTCTTGGCTCACCTATGCCGACCGGCTGATGGAGTTCCCGACCGCACTGCTCGGCGTGGCCATGGGCGTGGTGCTGCTGCCGCAGCTCTCGGCCGCGCAGGCGCGCCAGGACACGGCCGCGTTTTCGGGCATGGTCGACTGGGGCCTGCGCCTGGTGCTGCTGCTGGCCCTGCCCAGCGCCTTGGCGCTGCTGATCTTTCCGCAGGCGCTGGTGGCGGTGCTCTTCCATTACGGTGCCTTCAGGGCAGAAGACGTCGCGATGACGGTGCTGGCCCTGCGCGGTTATGGCGTCGGGCTGCTGGGCCTGGTGGCCATCAAGGTGCTGGCGCCCGCGTTCTTTGCGCGGCAGGACGTGCGCACGCCGGTGAAGATCGCCATCGGTGTGCTCGTGGCCACGCAGGCGCTGAACGTGGTGCTCGTGCCCTGGCTGGGCCATGCCGGGCTGGCGCTGAGCATCGGCCTGGGGGCACTGGTCAATGCCGGTCTGCTGCTGGTCGGGCTGCTGCGCGCGGGCACCTACCGGCCGCAGCCGGGCTGGCTGGGTTTCGCGGCCAAGGTGATGCTGGCCAACCTGGTGCTGGGCGCGGCGCTGGCAGCGGCTGCCACCGGCATCGACTGGGTGGGCCTGCAGGCGCAATGGGCCTTGCGTGTGGCGGCCGTGGCCGGCGTGCTGGGCGGCGTGGCGCTCTTGTACTTCGGCGTGCTGGCCGCTTGCGGGCTGCGCCCGCGGCAGTTCATGCGGCGCGGCTGACCTAAACTGCGTCGAATGTCCTTGCCTGTGCCCCCGCCCGTGCAGTTTGCAGCGCCCAGCGCGCTTGAGTTTTTTGCCTCGCTGGTGGCCGACGATGCCAGCCTGCCCCTGCTGGAAGCCGCCGTCGCCGTGGCGCAAGACGAGATACCCGGCCTCGACGTGCAGGCCGCACTGGCCGAGGTGGACACCCTGGCCGATCGCCTGTGCCGCCGCGTGCCGGCCGATGCCGCCCCGCTGCAGCGCCTGCGCCTGCTGAACCAGTATTTTTTCCACGAGCTCGGGTTCGCCGGCAACGTCAACGATTACCACGACCCCCGCAACAGCCTGCTGCCCGAGGTGCTGCGCACCCGCCGGGGCATCCCCTTGACATTGGCCCTGCTCTACATCGAGATCGCGCGGCCGCTGGGCTTGGCGGTGCAGGGCGTGTCATTTCCCGGGCACTTTCTCGTCAAGCTGACGCTGGCCGGGGGCGAGGTGGTGATCGACCCTTACACCGGCCAGTCGCTCACGCGCGAGGCGCTCGAAGAACGCCTGCAGCCCTTCCGCCGCGCCATCGATGCCGCCCATGGCGCGCCCGCGCTGGCCGCCTGGCTGCAGGCGGCCACGCCGCGCGAGATGTTGGCGAGGCTGCTGCGCAACCTGCGCGAAATCCACCGCCAAGCGGGTGATCTGCCGCGCTGGACGGCGGTGCTGCGACGGCTGGTGCTGGTGCTGCCCTTTTCTGCTGCCGATCACCACGAACTGGCCTTGGTGCTGGCACGCCAGGGCCTGCAAGGCGAAGCCCAGTTGGCGCAGGCCGCCTGCCTGGCCTTGCGTCCTGAACCCGGGCAGGCCGAGGCTTGGCGGGCCGAGCTGGCGCGCTGGCGCCGTGCCCACTGAAACCGGCTGCTTGCGCATGAAGCAGATCCCACTGCCCATCGGTCCTGCCCCTGAGCCCGACCTCCAGAACTTCTTGCCAGGGCGCAACGCTGCGGCCGTGCAGCACCTGCAGGCGCTGGCGCTGCCGGCGGCCCCGGTCTACCTGTGGGGCGCCTCGGGCACGGGCAAGACGCACCTGCTGCGCGGGCTGGCCGCCCGCTGCCGCGCCGAAGGCCATCGGGTGGGCTGGTTCGATGCCGACGAAACGCTGCCCTGGACGCTGCAGCCCGATTGGGCGCTGGTGGTGATCGACCGCTGCGAGGCCTTGTCCAGCACCGCCCAGCAGGCGGCTTTCGCGCTGTTCATCGACGCCACCACGCACGCCGTGCAGGTGGCCGCCGCCGGCCGGCTGCCACCCGTGGACCTGCCGCTGCGCGACGACCTGCGCACGCGCCTGGCCTGGGGCCACGTCTTCGCGCTGCAGCCGCTGAGCGATGCCGAAACGCGCGCTGCGCTGCGCCGCGAGGGCGACCGCCGCGGCCTGCTGCTGCCCGACGAACTGATGGACCACCTCTTGACGCACTTCCCGCGCGACCTCGGGCACCTGATGAAACTCTTCGATCGCCTCGACAGCTTTGCGCTGGCCGAGGGACGGCGTCTGACCGTGCCGCTCTTGCGCCGCATGCTGGCCGAGCAGCCCGCCGGTGGTGCCGGGGTGGGGTTAGACGAGACGCTCGCCGCATGAAACTGGCGCTCTTTGATCTCGACGGCACGCTGATCCCCAAGGACAGCGACCACGCCTTCGGCGAGTTCCTCATCACGCTGGGCTGGGCCGATGCGGGCGCCTTCCGCCGCCGCAACGACGGCTTCTACGAAGACTACCTGGCCGGCCGGCTCGACATCGATGCCTATGTCGACTTCGCCACCTCGGCCTGGCGGCACCGCAGCGCGGCTGAATTGCAGAAGGCCACCGAGCGTTTTCTCGACATCGTCGTGCGGCCGATGCTGCACCCGCAGGCCCTGGCGCTGGTGCGTCAGCACCAGGAGGCCGGCGATCTGCTGGCGGTGGTCACGGCCACCAACGATTTCGTCACGCGGCCCATCGCCCGGCTCTTTGGCGTGAACGAACTGATTGCCACCACCTTGCAGCGTGATGCCGAGGGCCGCGTGACGGGCCGCATCGAAGGTGTGCCGTCTTTCCGCGAAGGCAAGATCACCCGTGTGCAGGGCTGGCTGGCGGCCCGCGGGCAAAGCCTGGCCGACTTTGAGTGCTGTACCTTCTACAGCGATTCCACCAACGACCTGCCGCTGCTTGAGCACGTCAGCAAGCCCGTGGCCACCAACCCCGGCCCGGCCCTCGCGCGCATCGCGCTGGAGCGCGGCTGGCCTGTTCTGAAGCTTTTCACATGATCAAAAAATTCATCCAGCGCTTGCTGGGCCAAGGCGAGGCGCCTGGCGCACCGGCGGCACCGGCGGCACCGGCCGTGGCCGCCACGGAGCCGGCCATCCCGCTCGGCCAGCGCACCGAGGTACCGGCCAGCGAACACCGCATCGACCCCACGCTGCTCGACGCCAACGCCGTGCGCGTGGTGAAGACGCTGAAGGACGCGGGCTACGAGGCCTACATCGTCGGCGGCGCGGTGCGCGACCTGCTGGTCGGCATGCGCCCGAAAGACTTCGACGTGGCCACCGACGCCACGCCCGAGCAGGTGAAAGCGCTGTTCCGCCGCGCTTTCATCATCGGCCGCCGCTTCCGCCTGGTGCACGTGGTCTTCGGCCGCGGACGTGAGCACGAGACCATTGAGGTGAGCACCTTCCGCGCCTACATGGACCCGGCCGCCACCGACGCCGTGGCCGGCAACGAGAAGACGGCCAAGAGCGAGATCGCCGACAAAAAACACGTGGTGGACGCCAGCGGCCGTGTGCTGCGCGACAACGTGTGGGGCCCGCAGATCGAAGACGCCGCGCGGCGCGACTTCACCATCAACGCGATGTATTACGACCCGGTCACGCAGACCGTGGTGGATTACCACGGCGCCCTGGCCGACGTGCGCGCGCGGCTGCTGCGCATGATCGGCGACCCGGCCACGCGCTACCGCGAAGACCCGGTGCGCATCATCCGCGTGGTGCGCTTCGCGGCCAAGCTGGGCTTCACGCTGGAGCCGTCCACGCTCAAGCCCATCGCCAAGGCCGCGCCGCTGCTGAGCAACGTGCCCATCTCGCGCCTTTTCGACGAGATGGTCAAGCTGATGCAGACCGGCCACGCACTGGCCAGCGTGGAGCAACTGCGCAAGTTCGGGCTCATCGGCGGCAGTCTGAACATCTTCCCGGTGCTCGACGCGGCCCTGGCCCCTGCGCAGCCCAACCCGGTGCGCGAGAAATTCGTGCGCCAGGCCCTGCAGGACACCGACACCCGCGTGGCCGAGAACCGCAGCGTGGTGCCCAGCTACATGCTGGCCTGCATGCTGTGGCACGACGTGCAGGAACGCTGGGCCGCACTGCGCACCGCCGGCGAGCCGCCGGTGCCGGCGCTGCAGCAGGCCATCGATGCGGTGTTCGACGCGCGCATCGGCGACATCTCCGGCCGCGGCAAGCTGGCGGCCGACATGCGCGAGGTCTGGCTGATGCAGCCGCGTTTCGAACGCCGCACGCCCAGCGGCGCGGCCTCGCTGGTGGCGCAGGTGCGCTTCCGCGCGGGCTACGACTTCCTGCGCCTGCGTGCCGACTGCGGCGAGGTGCCCCAAGAGCTGGCCGACTGGTGGGAAGACTTCCATCTCGGCAACGACGAAGACCGCGAAGCGCTGCTGCGCGACGTGAAGCCCGCTGCGCGCGGCCCCAAGCGTGTGCCGGCGCGCGCAGGCGAAGCGCCCCGCCCAGGCGCCGCCGCGGGCGCTGAAGAAGGCGACGGTGACGAAGGCGATGACGAAGCCGACGAGGCCGACAGCGCGACCACCGGTGACGCTGCCGAAGGCAACACCGCCCCGCGCAAGCGCCGCCGCCGGCGCCGCCGCCCGGGCGGTGCACGGCCTGCTGGGGGTGGTGAAGGCGGCCCGCCCGCGGCATGAGCGCGCCGGGCCGCTCCCAAGCGCTCATCCCGGAGCGCGTAGCACGGGGGTGGGTCCAGTGAGCGCGCGCGTTCAGGCCTGCATCGGCCTGGGCGCCAACCTGGGTGATGCCCGCGCCACGCTGCGTGCGGCCG
The DNA here is from genome assembly GCA_963788035.1 of uncultured beta proteobacterium. GTDB lineage: Bacteria > Pseudomonadota > Gammaproteobacteria > Burkholderiales > Burkholderiaceae_C > Rubrivivax. The sequence goes on along the minus strand of CAWBFC010000006.1, from coordinate 551,928 downwards.
TGGCGGCGCTGGCGGGCTTGCCGGGCACGGCCTTGCTGCAGGTCTCGCACCTGTACCGCAGCGCGCCGGTGGATGCGCAAGGCCCCGACTTCCTGAACGCCGTGGCCACGGTTGAAACCACGCTGCAGCCCACCGAACTGCTGCAGGCGCTGCAGGCCATCGAACACGGGCACGGCCGCCAGCGCCCCTACCGCAACGCCCCGCGCACGCTCGACCTCGATCTGCTGCTTTGCGGCGAGACGGTGCTGCACACGCCCGAGCTCACGCTGCCGCATCCACGCCTGCACCTGCGCCGTTTTGTGCTGGCGCCCTTGCTGGAGCTCTTGCCCGGTCTGCAGCACCCGCTGTTGGGGCCGTTGCAGGCCTGGTTGCCGGGCGTGGCCGAGCAGGCCGTGCAGCGCCTGCCCGAGGTGTTCATCCCGCGTGCCTGAGGGCGTGCTTGCCCGGCGCAGGCGGCCCCAGCCCCCGCCCTAGAATGACTGTGTCAATTTTGTGACTATTGGGTGACGCTGCCTGCACCGGGCCGGCGCGCCCTTCCGGAGCGAGCATGGTCTTTGGCAGGTTCTTGCCGCGTGAAGGCAACTTTTTCGCGCTCTTCAACGAACACGGCACCCACATTGCCGAAGGCGCACGTTCGTTTCTGGAGATGGTGCGCGCCTACAGCGACCCCACCGAGCGTGAACGCCACGCCCAGGCCGTGGGCGCCAGCGAGCGCGCTGCGGACAAGGTGACAGCCGAGGTGCACCGGCTGCTGCACCGCAGCTTCATCACGCCGCTGGACCGCGACCACATCCACCGCCTGATCAACAGCATGGACGACGTGCTCGACCTGCTGCAGGACACCAGCGAAGTGATGTCGCTCTACGACCTGCAGACACTCAGCGACGACGTGGTGCGCTTGTCAGAAATCTCGGTGCGTTGCTGCGAACGTGTGCAGAGTGTGCTGGCCTTGCTGCCGCGCCTGAAAGAAGCCGAGGTGGCCGAGTCGGTGCTGAAGACCTGTGAAGAGATCGACCAGCTCGAATCCGATGCCGACCGCGTGATGCGCTCGGCCATGTCCCGCCTCTTCCGTGAAGAGCCCGACACGCGCCAGCTCATCAAGCTCAAGGCCGTCTACGAACACCTCGAATCGATCTCCGACCGCTGCGAAGACGTTGCGAACCTCGTCGAAGGCATCGTGCTCGAGAACAGCTGAGGCGCGGCCATGGAAACCGTGCCGATCGTCCCCATAGCGTTCTGGGTGGTGGTGATGCTCGTCGTGCTGGCGCTGCTGTTCGATTTCATGAACGGCTTCCACGACGCGGCCAACTCCATCGCCACGGTGGTCTCCACCGGCGTGCTCAAGCCGGGGCAGGCCGTGGCCTTCGCGGCCTTTTTCAACGTCATCGCCATCTTCTTTTTCCAGCTCAAGGTGGCCGCCACCGTGGGCAAGGGCATCGTCGAGCCCGGCATCGTCGACCAGCACGTCGTTTTCGGTGCGCTGGTGGGCGCCATTGCCTGGAACCTGGTGACCTGGTGGTACGGCATTCCGTCCAGCAGTTCGCACGCGCTGATCGGCGGCATCGTCGGCGCCACGCTGGCCAAAGCGGGCACCGGGCCGCTGGTGTGGGCGGGTGTGCTGAAGACGGTGGCCTTCATCTTCATCTCGCCGATGATGGGTTTCCTGCTCGGTTCGCTGCTGATGGTGGCGGTGTCGTGGATCTGTTTGCGAATGTCGCCCATCAAGGTCGACAACGTGTTCAGGCGGCTGCAGTTGGTGTCGGCCGGGCTTTATTCGCTGGGCCACGGCGGCAACGACGCGCAGAAGACCATCGGCATCATCTGGTTGCTGCTGATTGCCGCCGGCTACAGCCAGGCCAGCGACAAGATGCCGCCCGGCTGGGTGATCTGGAGCTGCTACATCGCCATCGGCCTGGGCACGATGTTCGGCGGTTGGCGCATCGTCAAGACCATGGGTCAGCGCATCACCAAGCTCAAGCCGGTGGGTGGTTTCTGCGCCGAAACGGGCGGGGCCATCACGCTGTTCGTGGCCACGGGCCTGGGTGTGCCGGTGAGTACCACCCACACCATCACCGGCGCCATCTTTGGCGTGGGTTCGGTGCGCAACGCGTCGGCGGTGCGCTGGGGGCTGGCGGGGCACATCGTGATGGCCTGGATCGTCACCATCCCGGCCACGGCCATCATCGCCGCGCTCTGCTACGGGCTGAGCACTCTGCTGTTCTGAGCCCTGACTGGCCAGGGCAGGCGGCGTTGGCCGCCTTCGTTTTCGCGCTTCAGGCGCCCAGCTGCCATTCGAAGAACTTCTGCCCGCCGAAGGCGATGGTGCCCATCAGCACGCCACCGCCCAGCAACAGCGCCACGATGGCCGCCAGCACCGGCCCCCAGCGGGTGCCGCGGCCGGCTTGGCCAGGGTTGTGGCGGCCGTCCCACTTTTCGTCGGGCGTCAGGCCGTACACGATGGCCGTGAGCATGGCCACCGAGAACATCAGCCCGAACACGGGAATCAGCAGCCAGGCGGTGCGGTCGTCCTGCCCCAGGTTTTGCATGCGCACCACACCGGCCAAGCCCAGCAGCGTGGGTAGCGGGTGCAGCCAGCCCAGCAGGTCTTTGGCGCCGTGCAGGTAGAGGCGGTGCACGCCCAGCGTGCCCAGCAGCAGGGCCAGCCAGGTGGCGAGGGTCTTGGAGCGGTAGCGCGCGGGCATGTGGGGGCAGGTGCAGGCGGGGTGTTGGGGGTGGGTGTGGCGCAGGGGTCTGTGCAAGACAGCCGGTCAGTTTATAATGCGCGGTTTTCGGCGCCGGTCGCACGTGGGAACACGGGTGGCGTATCTACGGTGCCGGCCGCGGCCGGTGGGCCCCAAGCGAACGCTTGAGGGGTCAACCGGCCACCCAGGTGGTCTTGCCCGGTGTGTCTCCCGTGGCGTGTTCGCCCAGCACTGTTCCCAAGGAAAACTCACATGGTCGTGATCCGACTGGCTCGTGGCGGCGCCAAGAAGCGCCCGTTCTTCAACATCGTCGTGGCCGACAGCCGCGAGCGCCGTGACGGCCGCTTCATCGAGCGCGTGGGTTTCTACAACCCCGTCGCCTCGGGCGCCGAGCAGCCGCTGCGCGTGGCCATGGACCGTCTGACCCACTGGGTCGGCGTCGGCGCCCAGATGTCGCCCACCGTGGCGCGCCTGGTCGACCAGGCCAAGAAGGCGGCCTGAGGGCCGTTGATCCCGCACCCATGAACACGGCCCCCCGCGCCGCTGCCGACACCGACCTCGCGTCGGTGCCTGCCGACGCGGTGGAAGTGGGCCGCGTCATGGGCGCCTGGGGCATCAAGGGTGGCATCCGGGTCAAGCCCTTTGCCGCCGACCCCCAGGCGCTGTTTTCGTCGAAGCGCTGGTTCCTGCGTCCGCCCGAAGGCCCACGGCCCGCGGTGGGGCAGGGCGGCTTTCCGACGATGCTGCGCATCGCCACCGCCAAAGAACACGGTGACGGTGTCGTCGCCACCGTGCACGACATGGACGACCGCAACGCGGCCGAGGCGCTGAAGGGCGCCACCGTGTTGATCGCGCGCTCCAGCTTCCCCACGCCCGACGAGGGCGAGTTCTATTGGATCGACCTCATCGGCCTGCAGGTGCACAACCGCGCGGGCACGGCCCTGGGCGAGGTGGTGGGCCTGATCGAAACCGGCCCGCATTGCGTGCTGCGCATCCAGCCCGCCGATGCCACTGCCGACGAAGTGCTGATCCCTTTCGTCGATGCCTATGTCGACGGCGTCGATCTCGGCGCCAAGCACATCAGCGTCGACTGGGATTTCGAGCCTGACGCTGACGCCTCCTGAGGCCCCCGCGGCCCGCACGATGCGTTTCGACGTCATCACGCTCTTCCCCGAGCTTTTCGCCCCGCACCTGCAGCACGGCATCACGCGCCGCGCCTATGAGAGCCGGCTGGTCGACGTGCGCCTGTGGCAGCTGCGCGATTTCGCCGACGACAACTACCGCCGTGTTGACGACCGCCCCTACGGCGGCGGCCCCGGCATGGTGATGCTGGCCGAGCCCTTGCAGCGCGCCCTGCAGGCCGTGGCGGCTGACCGTGAACAAACACAGCCCGCGGTCGTGCACTTCACGCCCACCGGCCGCCGCCTCGACCAGGCGCTGGTGCAAGAGTTCGCGCAAGGCCCCGGCGCCGTGCTGCTGTGCGGCCGCTACGAGGGCATCGACCAGCGCCTGCTCGACGCCCACGTCACGCACGAGATCAGCCTCGGTGACTTCGTGCTCTCGGGCGGCGAGTTGCCGGCGCTGGCGCTGCTGGATGCCGTGGCGCGCCTGCAGGAGGGCGTGCTGGCCGCGCCCTCGCACCAGCAGGACAGCTTTTCCGACGGCCTGCTCGAAGGCCCGCACTTCAGCCGCCCCGAAGTGCTGCAGATCGAAGGCCAGGCCTTGGCCGTCCCGCCGGTGCTGCTGTCGGGCCACCACGGCGACATCGCACGCTGGCGGCGTGAACGTTCGCTGGAAGCCACGGCGCGCCGCCGGCCCGAATTGATCACTGCGGCACGGGCCGCCGGGCGCCTGAGCAAGCACGACGAACGTTTCCTCGTCTCGCTCGGGCTATAATCAAAGGCTTTTCGATCCTCTGCCGGGCCACCGCCCGGAGCGCGGGCCCCAAGCCCAACGCCCCGGCGAACAATTCCGCAACAGCCCGCGACACGATCACTCCGGAGAAAACCTTGAACCTGATTGCCGTCCTCGAGCAGGAAGAAATTGCTCGCCTGAACAAGACCATTCCGGCCTTCGCCCCCGGCGATACCGTGATCGTCAGCGTCAACGTCGTTGAAGGTACGCGCAAGCGCGTGCAGGCCTACGAAGGCGTGGTCATCGCCAAGCGCAACCGCGGCCTGAACAGCAGCTTCATCGTGCGCAAGATCTCCAGCGGCGAAGGCGTGGAGCGTACGTTCCAGACCTACAGCCCGCTGATCGCCAGCATCGAAGTCAAGCGCCGCGGCGACGTTCGCCGCGCCAAGCTGTACTACCTGCGTCAGCGCAGCGGCAAGTCGGCGCGCATCAAGGAAAAGCTGGCTTGATGAGCCGCAGCGCCCGAACCCGGGTGCTGCCGATGAAGGCCGCCCCCGGGCGGCCTTTTTCATGCCTGCGCGCTGGGGTGCGGGCGTGAGCCGCCCGCGCATCCTCGACCCCCGCGCTGTGCCGGTGGTGGGCATCGACACCCATCTGCCGCCCGTGCCGGCAGCCAGCCTGCGCGCGGCCGCTTTGCGCCAGCGTTTTTCGGCGGCGCCGGCCTGGCAACCCGAGTTCACCGGCGACGGCCGCCCCTTCAGCGGCCGCGAACCGGCCCATGCCGCGGTGCTGGTGCCGCTGGTGCAGCGCCCGGCCAGCGCCGATGACGACGGCCTGCACGTGCTGCTGACACGCCGCACCGAACACCTGCGTGACCACGCCGGGCAGATCAGCTTCCCTGGCGGCCGCAGCGAGCCGGAAGACGGCAGCCCCGAGGCCACGGCCTTGCGCGAGGCCGCCGAAGAAGTGGGCCTGGCCCAGCACGAGGTCGAAATCATTGGCCGCCTGCCCGCCTACACCACGGTGACGAGTTTCGTCGTCACGCCCGTCATCGCGCTGGTGCCGGCGCCCTACACGGTGGCGCTGGACAGCTTCGAGGTGGCCGAGGCCTTCGAGGTGCCGCTGGCCTGGCTGATGAACCCGGCCCACCACCGCCGCCACCTCTTCACGCACGAGAACGAAGAACGCCAGTTCCTCTCGATGCCCTGGCCTGGCGTGGGGCCCGACGGCCAGCCGCGCGAGTACTTCATCTGGGGTGCCACGGCCGCGATGCTGCGCAACCTGTACCGCTTTCTCAGCGCCTGATCGCATGCCCCGGCTGGCCCTGCAAAGCTGCCCCTATCATCCGCCGCGATGAGTTTCTTCGCCGTTCTGTTTGCGCTGCTGATCGAACAGCTCAAGCCGCTGCCGCGCGACAACTGGGTGCACGAAACATTGATGGCCTGGGTGCGCTGGACAGGCCGCAATTTCGATGCGGGCCAGCCCCACCACCGCGTGGTGGTTTGGTGCGTGTCGGTCTTGGCGCCGGCTGTGCTTGTGGGGGCCTTGCACCTGCTCATCAGCCACTACAGCCTGCTGCTGGCGCTGGCCTTCGACGTGGCGCTGCTCTACCTGACGCTGGGTTTCCGGCAGTTCAGCCACTACTTCACCGACATCCGCGACGCGCTGGAGCGCGGTGATGAAAACGAGGCACGCCGCCTGCTGGCCGAGTGGCGTCATCTGGACGCCAGCGAACTGCCGCGCACCGAGGTGCTGCGTCACGTGATTGAGCACGCGCTGCTGGCCGCACACCGCCACGTCTTCGGCGTGTTCTTCTGGTTCGTGCTGTTCTCGGCGCTGGGCTTCGGGCCCATGGGCGCAGTGTTCTACCGCATGGCCGAGTTCTCCACACGCTACTGGAGCTACCGGCACCGCAGCCTGGACGCCCCGGGCAACGATGGCCTGTTGGCGCTGAGCCAGCGCCTGTTCGGCCTGATCGACCACGTGCCGGCGCGGCTGACGGCTTTCGGCTTTGCCGTGGTCGGCAACTTCGAAGAAGCCGCGGCCAGCTGGCGGCGCGATGCCGCACTCTGGCAGCACCCGAACGAAGGCGTGATCCTGGCCGCTGCCGCAGGCGCGGTGGGCGTGCAGCTGGGCGGGGCTGCGGCGCCGGGCGTCACGCCCGACCGCAGCAAGACCTTCAACGCTGGCGGCGATGCCCACATGGCCGATGCGCAAGGCTCCACCGCTGGCGCGCCGGCCCAGGCCGGCCACCTGCACAGCGTGGTGGGCCTGGTGTGGCGTTCGGTGGTTCTGTGGATGCTGCTGGTGGCGCTGCTGACGCTGGCGCACGTGGTCGGCTGAGCCCGGGCTGCTGAGCCCCGCGCTCACCAGCGTTTCTGCGACAACTCTTCGAACAGCTCGGCGTAGATGCGCTGCCGTGTCGGGCTGATGTCGCCGCGTGCGGCGGCGTCGCGCACGCCACAGCCGGGCTCGTGCAGGTGGCTGCAGTTGTGGAAGCGGCAGTGGCCCAGCGCCGCGGCGTAATCGGGCATCAGCGTGGCCAGCTGCTCGGGCGCCACCTGGCGCAGGCCGAATTCCTGGAAGCCGGGTGAATCGATGAGCGCGGCACGCGCTGCGGTGTCCGTGTCGGCCCCGGCTTCAGCGCCGTCCAGCCAGTACCAGCGTGTGCTGGTGGTCGTGTGGCGCCCGGTGTTCAGGGCCTGCGAGATCTCGCCCACCTGCGCCTCGGCCTGCGGCACCAGCAGGTTGATCAGCGTGCTCTTGCCCATGCCGCTGGGGCCCAGCACCAGCGTCGTGCGGCCGGCCAGCAGCGGCGCCAGCGTGGCGCGCGCGGCCTCGGGTTCGCGCTTGAGGGCGAGTTCGATGACGGGCGTGCCCATCGCGCGGTAGGGCGCCAGGCGTTCGCGCGCCACGGGTGCGCCCGGCAGGTCGGTCTTGTTCAGGCCGATGCACACCGGGATGTCGGCCGCCGCGGCGGCAATCAGCGCGCGCGTGAGCTGCGATTCGCTGAACACCGGCTCGGGCGCCACCAGGATCAGCAGCAGGTCGAGGTTAGCCGCGAAGGACTTGGTGCGCCATTCGTCCTGGCGGAAGAGCAGGTTGCGGCGCTCGACCAGGCTGTCGATGACACCGCTGTCGCCGCTGGTCGACCACAGCACACGGTCGCCGACGACGAGCTCGCTTTTTTTGCCCCGGGTCAGGCACAGCACACGCTGGCCGTCCGGCGTTTCCACCATCACCTGGCGGCCGTGGGCGGCCACCACCAGGCCCGGCGGGTGGGGTGCTGGCGTCAAGGCTGAAATCAACGCTGCAAGGCGTCCAGCTTGGCGGCGCAGATGAAGTCGTTGATGGAGATGCCGCCCACCGAGTGGGTGTTGAAGCGCACCGTGCAGCGGCTGTACGACACCAGCAGGTCGGGGTGGTGGTCTTCCGCGTGCGCCACCCAGGCCACGGCGTTCACGAAAGCCATGGTGCGGTGGTAGTCGGCGAAGTCGTAGCGCTTCTGGATGGCGCCGTCAACCAGCGCCCAGCCGGGTGCGGCGGCGAGCTGGCTTTCGATCTGCGCCAGCGGCATCGGCGGATGCCCTTCCAGGGGCTGGCAGTGCAGGGCGGCCAGGGGCGTGGCTTTGGCGGTCATGGCGGGCTCAGGCGGGGGCAGCAGGGGAAGCGCCGAATGCTGGCGCGGGCAGGGCCGCCAGACGTTCCGACGCCGGTGGGTGCGAGTAATAGAAGCGCACGTACAGCGGGTCGGGCGTCAGCGTGGCGGCGTTGTCTTCGTGCAGCTTCAGCAGCGCGCTGGCCAGCTGTGCGCCATCGGCCTGTGCGCTGGCATAGGCATCGGCCTGGAACTCGTCGCGGCGCGAGAAGTGCGCCATCAGCGGCGAGATGAAGTAAGTGAAAGGCGGCAGCGCCATCATGAACAGCAGCAGCGCCAGCGCATCATTCGGCGCGGCGATGTTGGGCTGCACGCCCAGGCCGGCGTAGAAGCTGCTCTGGCCGGCCAGCCAGCCCAGCAGTGCCAGGCCGGCCAGGCTGAAGGCGAAGATGCCGACCATGCGCTTGAGCACGTGTTTGTGCTTGAAGTGGCCCAGCTCGTGGGCGAGCACCGCTTCCACCTCGCCGGGCGTCAGGCGCTGCAGCAACGTGTCGAAAAACACCACGCGTTTGGCCGCGCCCAGGCCCGTGAAGTAGGCGTTGGCATGGGCCGAACGTTTGCTGCCGTCCATCACGAACAGGCCCTTGGCGGCAAAACCGCAGCGCTGCATCAGCGCCTGCACACGCTGCTTCAGCGCTTCGTCGGGCAGGGGCTCGAACTTGTTGAACATGGGCGCGATGACGGTGGGATAGAGCACCATCAGCACGAGGTTGAAGACCACCCAGGTGATCCAGGCGTAGAGCCACCACAAACCGCCGCTGGCACCCATGATCCACAGGATGACGGCCACCAGCGGCAGCCCGACCAGCACGCCCACCGCCGCGCCCTTGGCCAGGTCGGCCAGCCAGAGCCTGAGGGGCATGCGGTTGAAGCCGAAACGCTGCTCGACGCGGAAGGTGCTGTAGGCCTCCAGCGGCAGGTCGAGCAGGGCGCCGATCAGCGTGAAGGCGGCCAGCAGCGCCAGCTGGTAGACCAGGGGGTGGCTGATGGGCAGCAGGTGGTCAACGAGCCAGAGGTTCAAGGTGTCCAGGCCGCCCAGCAGCGTCCAGCCCAGCAGCACCAGGGTGGAAAAGGCGGTGGCGAACAGGCCCAGGCGGCCTTTGGCCAGCGTGTAGTCGGCGGCCTTCTGGTGGGCCTGCAGCGTGACGGTGCCGACGAAGGCCGCCGGCACGGTGTTGCGGTGCGCTGCCACGTGGCGCATTTGCCGCGTGGCCAGCCACAGCTTGACGGCCAGCGACAGCAGCAAGGCCGCCGCGAAGGCCAGGGTGACTTGGTCGGAATGCATGGGGCGCGAGTGTAGGCGTGGGCGAGAATCCGGCTTTCCCTGCACGCGGCAAGACACCATGAGCGACACCAGCAACCCGGCGCCCACGCCGGCCTCCATCCTGGCGCCCAGCGATCAGAACCTGATCTGGATCGACCTGGAGATGACCGGCCTGCTGCCCGACAGCGACCGCATCATCGAGATCGCCGTCGTCGTCACCGACCCGCACCTCACCGTGCGCGTGGAAGGCCCGGTTTTCGCGGTGCACCAGAGCGACACCGTGCTCGACGGCATGGACAACTGGAACAAGGGCACGCACGGCAAGAGCGGTCTGACCGAGCGCGTGCGCAACTCCACCGTCGACGAAGCCGCGGCCGAAGCGGCGGTGATCGAATTCCTGAAAGCCTACGTGCCCAAGGGCAAGAGCCCGATGTGCGGCAACAGCATCTGCCAGGACCGCCGCTTCCTGGCGCGCGGCATGCCTGCGCTGGAAGCCTTCTTTCACTACCGCAACCTCGACGTCAGCACGCTGAAGGAACTGGCGCGGCGCTGGAAGCCGGCGGCGATGGAAGGCTTCAAGAAGGCACAGGCGCACACGGCGCTGGCCGACATCCACGAGTCCATCGACGAGCTGATCCACTACCGTCAGCACCTGCTGGCGGTGTGAGATCGATCCCGCCGGCACCTGCTGGCGGTTTGAGATCCATCACTTCGGGCTGATCTTCAGGATCTGCCCATCGTCGGTGCTGCCCCACAGCGCGCCGTCGGGGCCGGGCACCACGCTGCGCAGGCGCAGCTTGGGCAGATCGGCGGTTTCCACCTTCGCCGCTTTGCCCTGGGCGTCGAGCGTGACGATGTCCAGGCGCTGGTCGCGCATCAGCGCCACGGCGAGCTTGCCGTTCCAGCCCTTCCACTGCGCGCCTTCCAGGAAGGCCAGCGGGCCCATGCCCTGTGAACGCTGTTCGTTGTTCCATGCCGGCAGCATCGCCTTCGGGAAACGCTGCGTGTCGGTCATGGGCATCGTGTAGGGGTTGCCCGAATAACCGCAGTAGCCGTCGCTGCACTTCAGGTCGGGGCGGTTTTGCGGGTCCCAGCCGCCGTTGCCGCCAGCCACCAGCGCGGTGAGCTCGTCGCTGTGGTTGGGGCCGTGTTCCGAGGTGTAGGCCTGGCCCGCGTTCGGCTGCCCTGCAGGCCTGAAGGCGATGCCCTGCACGTTGCGGTGGCCATAGGTGTAGATGCGGGCATCGAAGCCTGCCGGCGCGTTGTTGCCGGGCGCGGCCTTGCCGTCACGGTCCACGCGCAGCACCTTGCCGCCCAGGCGTTTGGGGTCTTGCGGCAGGCCGGGGTCGTGGTTGTCGCCGGTGGTGATCCAGAGGTAGCCGTCGGGTCCGAAGCGGATGCGGCCGCCGCTGTGCGCGCCCGGGCCGCCCACGCGGCGCGCGTCCTTGAAGGCGATGTCGGGCACGATGTCGCTGCGCTGGCCCACGGTTTTCCAGTCGGCGCCCACCTGCAGGCGCACGACGCGGTTGCCGCGCGGGTCGGTCTGCAGGTTGCTAGCCGTGTAGACGTAGACGTAGCGCTGGCCTTGCGCGAAAGCCGGGTCCACCGCCACGCCGTGCACGCCGCTCTGGCCCAGGCAGAAGATGTCGGGCGCGGCGAGCACCGCGCCTTCGGTGCCCCAGAGGTGGCGCGTGCTGCCGTCGGGCAGGCGCACCCACAGGCCGTGGCACTTCTCGGTGTAGAGCATGGCGCCGCCGGGGGCGAAAGCCAGGTCCCAGGGGCCGCGCACTTTTTCCATCACGGGTGTGACGGTGAGGGCGGGGGCCTGGGCCCAGGCGGCCGGTGCGCTCAGCGCGAGGAAAGTGGCCGCCAGGGGGGCGAGGGCCAGCGCAGCGGCCAGGCGCTGCGGGGTCATGGACTTGAGCGTGGTCATGGAATGCGCCGCATGTCGCGGCCTTGTCATGGGAAGTTCATAGACTAGCCGGTGATGAGTGAACCCAGCCCCCCGCCCGCCCAACAGCCCCAGGCCCTGCAGGCGCAGCGCCGGCCCGCCGCCGTGGCCCTCACCGAAGACCGCACCAGCGCACTTCGTGAGAAAGCCGCGCAGACCGCCGCGCTGAACCTGCTGGACCGTGAACGTTCGCTGCTGCAGTTCAACCGCCGCGTGCTGGCGCAGGCGCGCCGCGACGACGTGCCGCTGCTGGAGCGGCTGCGCTACGTCACCATCGTCAGCAGCAACCTCGACGAGTTTTTCGAGGTGCGCGTGGCCGACTACATCGAGGCCGTGCGCCAGCCCGGCAGCGGCATCACGCAGGCCGACCTGGCCGCGGTGGCGCAGGCCGCGCACGAACTCATCGACGAGCAGTACACGCTGTTCAACAACGAGGTGATGCCGGCCTTGGAAGCCCAGGGCATCAAGGTGCTGAACCACGCCCAGCGCAACGCGTCGCAGCGCGACTGGGTGGAAACCTTTTTCGAGCAGCAGGTGCGCCCGCTGCTGGTGCCGCTGAGCCTGGACCCGAGCCACCCCTTCCCGCTGGTGGCCAACAAGAGCCTGAACTTCATCGCCAAGGTGGGCGGGCGCGACGCCTTCGGGCGTGAGAACCAGATCGCCATCGTGAAGGTGCCGCGTGTGCTGCCGCGCGTGATCCGCCTGCCCGCGGCGCTGACACCGGGCTACCAGGGCTTCGTGCTGCTCACCAGCGTGATCCGCGCGCACCTGGGCACGCTGTTCCCGGGGCGGCAGGTGCAGTCCTTCTCGCAGTTCCGCGTGACGCGCGATTCCGACCTCGAGGTCGACGAAGACGACGTCACCAACCTGCGCCAGGCGCTGCGCAGCGGCCTCACGCTGCGGCACTTCGGCCAGGCCATCCGGCTGGAGGTGGTGAACACCTGCCCCGACGAGCTGACCGCGTTTTTGCTGGAGCAGTTCAGCCTGCCGGAGGTGGCGCTGTACAAGGTCAACGGGCCTGTGAACCTGGTGCGTTTGAACCAGCTGATCGACCAGGCCGATTCGCCAGCGCTGCGTTTCCCGCCCTTCGAGCCGCGCTGGCCTGCCGGCCGCCTGCCACCCGGCCGGCCCATCTTCGAGCAACTGCGCCAGCGCGACGTGCTGCTGCACCACCCCTTCGAGAGCTTCGAGCCCGTGGTGCAGTTCCTGCGCGAGGCGGTGCACGACCCCGACGTGCTGGCCATCAAGCAGACCATCTACCGCACCGGCACGCAGAGCGTGCTGATGGACCTGCTGATCGAGGCCGCGCGCCGCGGCAAGGAAGTGCTGGCCGTGGTGGAGCTGAAGGCGCGTTTCGACGAAGAGGCCAACATCAACTGGGCCGAGCGCCTGGAGGCCGTGGGCGCGCAGGTGGTCTACGGCATCGTCGGCCTGAAAACCCACGCCAAGATGCTGCTGGTGACGCGCCGCGAAACCACCGCGCCGGCCCGCGGCAAGAAGCCGGCGCAAACGCGGCTGCGGCGTTACGCCCACCTGAGCACCGGCAACTACAACCCGCGCACGGCGCGCATGTACACCGACCTGGGCTACCTCACGGCCGACCCCGGCCTCACGGCCGATGCCGACGCGGTGTTTTTGCAGCTGGCCAGCCAGACGCAGGTGAAGCCGCCCAAGCACCTGGTGACGGCGCCCTTCGGCCTGCACAAACGCATGGTCAAGCACTTGGCGCAAGTGGCCGAGGCCGCCCGTGCCGGCAAGCCTGCGCGCGTGGTGGTCAAGATCAACGCGCTGACCGACCCGCAGCTGATGCACGCGCTGATCGAAGCCAGCACCGCCGGCGCCAGCATCGACCTCATCGTGCGCGGCGCCTGCATGCTGCCGCCGGGTGTGCCGGGGCGCACCGAGAACATCCGCGTGCGTTCGGTCATCGGCCGCTTCCTCGAACACACGCGGGTGCTGTACTTCCGCTGGGGCGAGGGCGCCGAAGACGAGGTGCTCTACCTCAGCAGCGCCGACTGGATGAGCCGCAACATGTTCCGCCGCATCGAACTGGCCTGGCCGGTGCGCGACGCGGCGCTGCGCCAGCGCATCATCGACGAGGCCCTGGTGCCCTACCTGCACGACAAACGCGACGCCTGGGTGCTGGACAGCAGCGGGCGCTACAAGCGTGTGTCGGAAACAGGCGCCAGCGCCCAGCGCGCCTTGATGCAACGCCTGGGTTGAAGCCCCGCAAGTTCGGCATGGACCTCATCCTCTGGCGCCATGCCGAAGCCCTGGAAATGCGCGAGGTGGAGGACGACCTCGACCGCGCGCTCACCAGCAAGGGCGAACGCCAGGCCCAGCGTGTGGCCGGCTGGCTGAACCGCCAGCTGCCCGCCAGCACCCGCGTGCTCGTGAGCCCGGCACGCCGCGCGCAGCAGACCGCCGCGGCGCTGGACCGCAAGTTGAAGACCGTGCCCGCGCTGGCGCCCGATGGCACCGTCGAAGGCCTGCTGCACGCCGTGCGCTGGCCCGATGCACGCGAGCCCGTGCTGGTGGTGGGCCACCAGCCGGTGCTGGGGCTGGCGGCGGGCTACCTGCTCTCGGGCCAGGCGCAGACCTGGGCCGTGCGCAAGGCCGCCGTGTGGTGGCTGCGTGCGCGTGAGCGTGAAGGCGTGCTGCAGGTGGTGCTGCACGCGGTGGTCTCGCCAGAACTCGTCTGACGAGACGACCGACCGTCAGCCCGGCAGCACCAGCCTGAGGGGCCCGCTGCGCGCCCAGGCCAGCGCTTCTTCACGCAGCAGGAAGAGCGTGCGCGGGTGGCCTTCGGCCCAGGCTTCGCTGTAGGCCAGCAGCGCATCACGCCCCTTGACACGCAAGGCCAGGGCCGCGGTGTCGATGGTGCCGCGCGCATGGGTCTTGATGGCCGCCAGCCGCAGGCACAGCACCTGCCAGGCGAAGGTTTCGCTGGCCAGCTGCGGCTCGATCTTGCGCAGGCCGCCGCGCTGCGCCAGCACCAGGTCGGCAATGCGGCGCTGCTGGCTCTGCGAGAAGCCCGGCGCGTCCACGTTCGAGAGCAGGTAGGCGCTGTGGCGGTGGTGGTCGTGGTGCGAAACCATCAGCCCCAGCTCGTGCAGCGCGCAGGCCCAGCCGAGTTCACGGCGTGTTTCGGCCTCGGCGTCGGGCATCACCTCGTCGAAGAGCTTCAGCGCCAGCGCGGCCACACGCGCGCTCTGCACGGTGTCGACGCGGAAACGCTGCTGCAGCTCCAGCACCGAAGCTTCGCGCGGGTCGCGCAGCGCGCCGCTGCCGGTAGGCCCGCGGGCGGCCAGCAGGCGTTCGTGCAGGTCGAAGACCACGCCCTGGCGCAGCGCGCCCTTGGCCGGCCACAGCGTCTCGATCTGGAACTGCGCCGCCAGCGTGTACAGGATGGCCAGGCCGCCCGGTAGCACCGCACGCCGCTCGGGCTTGAGGCCCGGCACCTCGATCTTGTCGATGTGCCCGGCCTCGATGCAGCGTTCGATGCACCAGCGCAGCGCCGCCGGCGTGATGCGGCCGTCGCTCTGGCCCGAGGCCTGCAGCAGCTGCGACACCGCACCCGCCGTGCCCGACGAGCCCAGGGCCTGCACCCACTTGTCACGCGCGAAGGGCTGCAGCGCTTCCTCCAGCTCGGCGCCCGCGGCCACCTGCGCGGCGCGGAAAGCCGCCGCGGTGAGCGCGCCGTCTTCGAAGTAGCGCAGCGAGAGGCTCACGCAGCCCACGCCGAAGCTCTCGGCCACCAGCGGCTGGCTGCCCTGGCCGAGGATCAACTCGGTGCTGCGCCCGCCGATGTCGATGACGAGCCGGCGTTCTTCACTCGGCTGCAGCCGCGCCACGCCGGCGTAGATCAGGCGCGCTTCTTCGCGGCCCGAGATGATCTCGATGGGGAAGCCCAGGGCCTCCTGCGCGCGCAGCAGGAAGGCGTTGCGGTTGCGCGCCTCGCGCAGCGTCTGCGTGGCCACGGCGCGC
Source organism: uncultured beta proteobacterium (assembly GCA_963788035.1). Taxonomy (GTDB): domain Bacteria; phylum Pseudomonadota; class Gammaproteobacteria; order Burkholderiales; family Burkholderiaceae_C; genus Rubrivivax. The sequence continues at coordinate 536,512 of CAWBFC010000006.1, read as the reverse complement.
ACCTGGCCGGGCGCAAAACCCGCCAGCCGCGCCGAAAAGCGCCGCAGGCAGGCCAGGCCGCGCTGCTGGGCTTCTTCTGTGAGCATGCCGCTGCCGTCCAGCCCGGCGCCCAGGCGCACGGTTTCCTTGAGGTAGTCGATGCGCTTGTAGCGGCCGTGCGGCAGCTGGCCGATTTCGAGGCGAAAGCTGTTCGAGCCGATGTCCACGGCGGCCAGCGGGCCGGCCGGGTTCACGAGGGATTCCATGGTGGCGATCGTACCCGGCGCCCTCGCGGACAATCAGGCGCAGCGCGCTGGTTTGCGCGCCCCAACCGAGGAGACAGCGCATGCTCAAGGAAGACTTCGACACCCTGGTGCCCGCACAGACCGCGCTGGACGGCTTGAGCCGCCGCCAGTTCGTCGGCCGCAGCGTCGGCACCGGCTTCGCCGCGGCCGTGCTGCCGGTGATGGCGCAGACCGTGGTGAAGACCGACAGCCAGGGCCTGGTGGCCGGCGAGGTCACCATCGACGTGAACGGTTTCAAGATGCCGGCCTACCGCGCCGCGCCGGCCGACCGCAAGAACGCGCCCGTGGTGCTGGTCATCAGCGAGATCTTCGGCGTGCACGAGTACATCGCCGACGTGGCGCGGCGCTTCGCCAAGGCCGGCTACTTCGCCATCGCGCCCGAGCTCTTCGTGCGCCAGGGCGACCCCACCGAGTTCGGCGAGATCGCCAAGCTCATCGCCGAGGTCATCAGCAAGGTGCCCGATGCGCAGGTGATGGCCGACCTGGACGCCACCGTGGCCTGGGCGCGCGCGCAGGGTGCCGATGCCGGCAAGGTGGGCATCACCGGCTTCTGCTGGGGCGGGCGCATCACCTGGCTCTACAGCGCGCACAACCCGGCCGTGAAGGCTGGCGCGGCGTGGTACGGCCGCCTGGTGGGCCAGGCCAACCCGCTGCAGCCGGTGCACCCGGTGGACGTGGCCGCGCGCCTGCACGGGCCGGTGCTCGGTCTCTACGGCGAGAAGGACACCGGCATCCCGCTGGACACCGTGGAGCAGATGAAGAAGGCGCTGGCCGCCGGCGGCACGGCCGCGAAGAAGAGCGAGTTCGTGGTCTACCCCGAGGCGCCGCACGCCTTCCACGCCGACTACCGCCCCAGCTACCGCAAGGAAGCGGCCGACGACGGCTGGCAGCGCGCGCTGGCCTGGTTCAAGCGCCACGGCGTCGCCTGAGCGCCAGCGCCGCGCAGGCGCCTGGTGCTTGACAGCCTCTATAAGATGGAATGAACGGGGTCGGCTCTTTGCCGGCCCGTTTTTTTGATGACACTTTTCTACATCGTTCTGGCCACCACGCTGGGCAGTCTGCTCTCGGTGGTGGTGGCGGCTTCCCTCACGGTGGCCGTGCTCGGCCGCCTGGTCAAGAGCCTGGTCAGCCTCTCGGCCGGCGTGCTGCTGGGCACGGCCTTGTTGCACGTGCTGCCCGAGGCCTTCGAGGGCCGAGATCCGCAGGTGCTTTTCGCCACACTGCTGGGCGGCCTGCTGTTCTTCTGGCTGCTGGAAAAGGCCGAGCTCTACCGCCACGACCACCACCACGACGGCGACGGCCACGACCATCATCACCACACCGACGCCGAACGCGCCGGCCGCGGCGGCCTGAGCGTGCTGGTGGGCGACACGGTGCACAACTTCTGCGACGGCGTGATCATCGCCGTGGCCTTCATGGCCAACCCAAGCCTGGGCGTGGTGACAGCGCTGGCCATCCTGGCGCACGAGATTCCGCAGGAGGCCGGCGACTACATCGTGCTGCTCAACGCCGGCTTCTCACGCCGCAAGGCGCTGCTGTTCAACGCGCTGTCGGGCCTGGCCGCGGTGGCGGGCGGTGTGCTGGGCTACTTTCTCGTCGGGCTGTGGGACGAGGTGCTGCCCTACATGCTGGTGGTCGCCTCCAGCAGCTTCATCTACGTGGCCGTGGCCGACCTGCTGCCGCAACTGCAACAGCGCCTGAACTGGCGCGAGACCTTCACGCAGATCGGCTGGCTGGGCGCGGGCCTCGGGCTGGTGCTGCTGGCCACTGCCGGCCTGCACAGCGGCCACGCGCACTGAGCCGCTTCAACGCACCACCAGCACCGGCAGCGTGCTGTGGGTCAGCACCTTCTGTGTCTCGCTGCCCAGCAGCAGCGCGCTCATGCCGCGCCGGCCGTGCGAAGCCATCACGATGAGGTCGCAGCCCTGGGCCTTGGCGTGTTCGAGGATGGCCTCCCAGGGGTGCAGCGCTTCCACCGTGTAGCCCTTGCTGGCCACGCCCGCGGCGCTGGCGGCCTCGGCCACGGCCTTCACGCGGGCACCGGCCACACGCTCTTGGGCGTCGAAAAACTCCTGCGGCGGCACCGGCTGCATTTCCGAGATGGCGCTATAGGGGAAGGGCTCTTTCACCGCCAGCACGCAAAGCTCGGCGCCGGTCAGCTTGGCCAGGCCCAGGGCCGTCTGCAAGGCCTTGGCGGTGATGTCGGAACCGTCGGTGGGGAAGAGGATGCGCTGGTACATGAGGTGCTCCTGTGCGCGGGCATCAGCGAAGGTGCTGCCGCGGTGGACAGTGTGCACCTCTGGGGCGTCGGGGCCTTGATGCGCCTCAAGGCCGGCCGTGGTGTGGTTGCAGCTCAGCCGCGCGCCACTGGGCGCGTGGGGTCGCTGCACCACTCGCTCCACGAGCCGGGGTAGAGCAGCGCCGTGCCCAGGCCGGCGTGGGCCATGGCCAGCAGGTTGTGGCAGGCCGTGACGCCCGAGCCGCACTGGTGCACCACGGCAGCGCTGTCGGCGCCGCCCAGGGCCTCGAACTCGGCGCGCAGCTGCGCCGCGGGTTTGAAGCGGCCGTCGGGGCCGAGGTTGTCCTTGAAGAAACGCAAGGTGGCGCCGGGGATGTGGCCGGCCACGGGGTCCAGCGGCTCGACGTCGCCACGGAAACGCTCGGCCGCGCGCGCGTCGAACAGGCGCAGGCCGCCGGCAGCGAGCTCGGGCAGCCGCGACAGCAGCGCCTCAGCGTCCAGCGTGGGCATGGCCGGTGTGCGCGCAGGGTAGGGCGCCACCGCCCGGGGAGCGCTGCTTGCCGTGCTCGGCGTGCCGCCGGCGGCGGCCCAGGCGGCCGGGCCGCCGTCGAGCACGGCCACCTCGGCGTGGCCCAGCCAGCGCAGCAGCCACCACGCGCGGGCCGCATACGGGCCGCCCTGGGCGTCGTAGGCCACCACCTGGACACCCGGGGCGATGCCCCAGGCGCCGGCGCGTGCGGCCAGGGCCTCGCGCGCGGGCAGCGGGTGGCGGCCGTTGTGGCCGGTCTTGGGGCCGGAAAGATCGCGGTCGAGATGCACGTATACCGCGCCCGGCAGGTGGCCCGCGGCGTGGGCGCGTTCACCTGCGGTGGTGTCGGCCAGGTCGAAGCCGCAGTCCAGCAGCACCAGCGGCGCCGGGCTCTTCGTCACGGCCAGCAGTTCAGTCGCGGTGATCAGCGTGTTGTGGGCCATGGCGGCGGGCTCCTGCTTCAGGTTTCGGTGGGGTTGGCGTCGGGGCGCGCCGGGCGGGCGCGCAACAGTGTGGCGGCCACGCCGGCCCCGATGATGAGGGCCATGCCGGCCAGCGCCTGTGCGGTGACCGGGTCGTCGAAGAGCCAGACGCCCAGCACGAAGGCGTAAGCGATGCCCAGGTATTGCAGCGTGGCGATGCCCAGCGTGGCGCCGGCTGTGTAGGCCCGTGTCATCAGCCACTGCGCGCCGGTGGCCAGCGCGCCGATGGCCGCCAGCAGCAGCACGCCCTGCACGGTGTGCCCGTGCAGGGGCCCCGACAGCAGCGCCAGCGCCACGCCCGCGAGCACGCCGGTGGCCGCGAAGTACAGCACCACACGCTCGCTGGGTTCGCCCGCGCGGCCCAGCGCCGTCACGCCCAGGTAGGCCACGGCCGAGAGCACGCCCGACAGCAGGCCCACCAGCCCGCCCCAGAGCTGCTGCGGGTCCAGCGTGGGCCGCAGCACCAGCGCCACGCCGGCAAAGCCCACCAGCACCGTGGTGACGAGCCGGCCGTCCACCTGCGCCTGGCCCAGCATCACGCCGCCGCCGATGAGGAAGAGCGCGATCCACACCGGCGCCGTGTAGTTCAGCGTCATCGCCGTGCCCAGTGGCAGCACGCTCACCGCGTAGAACCACATCACCAGCGCCACGGTGCCGCTGACGCTGCGCCAGAAGTGCATGCCCGGCACCGGTGTGCGCCAAGACAGGCCGCGCGTGCGCAGCGCCACGGCCATCAGCACCAGGCCGATGAGCGAGCGGTAGAGCACGATCTCGCCGGTGCTGTAGTGCGCCGAGGCCAGCTTCACGCAGGCCGCCATCAAGGCGAACAGCAGCGAGGCGCCGAGCATGCAGGCCGGGGGCGACACCTTCACGGCGTGGCTCCCGGCGGTGCCTGCTGCGCCGAGCGCGCCGCCGGCACCCCAGGGTTGCGCTTCAACGGCGGCCCGGCTCCATGCCCATCTCGCGGCGGTACCACTCGTGGAAGTGCTGCATGCCGTCTTCCATGGGGCTCTGGTAGGGGCCGGCGTCGTCGTCGCCGCGCTCCATCAGCGCCTTGCGGCCGGCGTCCATGCGCAGCGCGATCTCGTCGTCTTCCACGCAGGTTTCCATGTAGGCGGCCTGCTGGGCGTCGACGAACTCGCGCTCGAAGGCGCCGATCTCCTCGGGGTAGAAAAACTCCACCAGGTTCAGCGTCTTCTGCGGCCCTTGCGGGAACAGCGTGCTCACCACCAGCACATGCGGGTACCACTCCACCATCACCGTGGGGTAGTAGGTCAGCCAGATGGCGCCCTGCGCCGGCGGCTCGCCATTGCGGTAGTTCAGCACCGCCTGGTGCCAGCGTTCGTAGGTGGGCGAACCCGCCTTCGCGAGCGCCTTGTTCACGCCCACGGTCTGCACCGAGTGGTGCTGGCCGAACTCCCAGGCCAGGTCTTCGCAGCTGACGAAGCGGCCCAGGCCGGGGTGGAAGGGGCCGACGTGGTAATCCTCCAGGTAGACCTCGATGAAGGTCTTCCAGTTGTAGTCACATTGGTGGACGTGGGCACGGTCGAAGACGTAGCCGCTGAAGTCGAGCTTGGCGGCGGTGCCGCTGGCGCTGAGTTCGGCCAGGTCGGTGGCGACAGCGCGGCCGTTGTGCTCGAACAACAGCCCGTTCCAGCTCTGCAGCGGGTAGTTGCGCAGGTTCAGGCAGGGGTCGTGGTCGAAGTGCGGCGCGCCGACCAGGGCCCCGTGCAGGTCGTAGGTCCAGCGGTGCAGCGGGCACACCACGTTGCGGCCGGTGTTGCCGCGGCCCTTCAGCATGATGGCCTGGCGGTGGCGGCAGACGTTCGAGATGAGCTCGATGCCGTCTTTCGTGCGCACCAGCGCCCGGCCTTCACTTTCTTGCGCCAACGCGAGGTGGTCGCCGACCTCGGGCACGGCGAGTTCGTGCCCCAGGTAGCGAGGTGCGTGCTGAAAGATGAGCTCAAGTTCGCGGCGGAACAGGCTCTCATCGAAATAGCTGGAAACAGAAAGTTGAGTGCGGCTGCGCTCAAGAGCTTCGAGACTGATGCTCAGGTCCGACATGATCCGAAAGGATCCTCCCCGTCAAGGACATCGACCCTGCCGCCCGGTGGCCCCGCGAGCGGCAACGAAAACAACAAGGGCCGGCGGAAGGGCCGACCCGAAAGAGGGCGCGATTCTAGCCGTGCCCCATGACAGCCCTGCTCGGGCCCGACCCCGGCGTTTTCGGACCCCATCGCTTGACTAGAATGCCCGGCTTGATTTCATCACTCGAAATGCCCCGCAGCCCCGCCTCCGCTCCCAAGCCTGAAACGACAGCCCCTGCGACCTACGAGCTGGCACTCGCCGAACTCGACCGCCTCGTGGTGCAGATGGAAGGTGGGCAGCTGCCGCTGGACGAGCTGCTCGACGGTTACCGCCGCGGTACCGATCTGCTGGCCTTCTGCCGCGGCCGCCTGCAAGCCGTGGAAGCGCAGGTGAAGGTGCTCGAAGACGGCCAGCTCAAGGCCTGGACGCCCACATGACCAGCGCCTTGCAGCCCGCCAGCGACTTTGACGCCTGGGCCCGCCGCCAGCTGGCCGATGTGGAAGCGGCGCTGGAGGCGTGGGTGCCGCTGGACGCGCCTGCCGGCCTGGGCGCCGCGATGCGCTACGGCGTGCTCGACGGCGGCAAGCGACTGCGCCCGCTGCTGGTTCTGGCCGCCTGTGAAGCTGTGGCCGGCGCACGCGCTGCGGCCGTGCGCGCGGGCGTGGCGGTGGAACTCATCCACGCTTACAGCCTGGTGCACGACGACATGCCCTGCATGGACAACGACGTGCTGCGCCGCGGCAAGCCCACGGTGCATGTGCAGTTCGGCGAGGCCCAGGCCATGCTGGCCGGGGATGCGATGCAGGCGCTGGCCTTCGAGGTGCTGACGCCCGAGGGCGAGGCCGCGCTGCCAGCAGCGCTGCAGGCGCGGCTGTGTGCGCTGCTGGCGCGCTCGGCCGGCCATGCCGGCATGGCCGGCGGGCAGGCCATCGACCTGGCCAGCATCGGCCAGGCCCTGGACGAAAACACCCTTCGCGACATGCACCGCCGCAAGACGGGTGCACTGCTGCAAGCCAGCGTGCAGATGGGCGCCGCCTGTGGGGCCTGCTCGGCGCAGGCCTGGGCGGCGCTGAACGACTACGGCGCCGCCATCGGCCTGGCTTTCCAGGTGGTGGATGACATCCTCGATGTCACCCAGGCCTCCGAGACCCTGGGCAAGACCGCCGGCAAGGACCAGGACCACAACAAACCCACCTACGTCTCGCTGCTCGGCCTGGCGGCAGCGCGCGAGCATGCCGAGGCCTTGCGCCAGCAGGCGCACGCGGCGCTGTCGCGCAGCGAGCTCGGCGCAGCGGCCGGCCTGCTGGCCGTGCTGGCCGACAAGGTGGTGGAGCGAGAACACTGAGATGAAGACCTTGCTCGAGAAGATCGACACCCCGGCCGACCTGCGCAAGCTGAGCCGGGCCGAGCTGCCGCAGCTGGCGCGTGAACTGCGCAGCTTCGTGCTGCACACCGTCAGCCAGACCGGCAACGGCCACCTGGGCAGCAACCTCGGCACCGTCGAGCTGACGGTGGCACTGCACTACGTCTTCAACACCCCCAACGACCGCATCGTCTGGGACGTGGGCCACCAGACCTACCCGCACAAGGTGCTGACGGGCCGCCGCGAGCGCATGCACACGCTGCGCCAGCTGGGCGGCGTGGCGGGCTTCCCCAAGCGCGACGAAAGCGAGTACGACACCTTCGGCACCGCGCACAGCAGCACCAGCATCAGCGCTGCGCTGGGCATGGCGCTGGGCAGCAAGCTCAAAGGCGAAGACCGCCGCGCGGTGGCCGTGATCGGCGACGGCGCGATGAGCGCCGGCATGGCCTTCGAGGCCCTGAACAACGCCGGCGTCAGCCATGCCGGCATCAACGCCGACATCCTGGTGGTGTTGAACGACAACGACATGTCGATCAGCCCGCCAGTGGGCGCGCTGAACAAGTACCTGGCGCGCCTGATGAGCGGCAATTTCTACGAAGCCGCGCGCCAGGGTGCCAAGGCGGTGCTGAAAAACGCGCCGCCGCTGTTCGAGCTGGCGCGGCGCTTCGAAGAGCACGCCAAGGGCATGGTCGTGCCCGGCACCATCTTCGAGGAGTTCGGCTTCAACTACGTCGGCCCCATCGACGGGCACGACCTCGAATCGCTGATCCCGACGCTGGAGAACCTGCGTGCCAAACGCGGGCCGCAGTTCCTGCACGTGGTCACCAAGAAGGGCTACGGCTACAAGCCCGCCGAAGCCGACCCGGTGAAGTACCACGCGGCTTCGACCAAGTTCAACGTCGACGAAGGTTTCCCGGCGGCCAAGCCCGGCGGCAAGCCGACTTTCACGAACATCTTCGGCGCCTGGCTGTGCGACATGGCCGAGGCCGACCCGCGCCTGGTGGGCATCACGCCCGCGATGCGCGAAGGTTCGGGCATGGTCGAGTTCCACAAACGTTTTCCGGCGCGTTACCACGACGTGGGCATCGCCGAGCAGCACGCCGTGACCTTCGCCGCCGGCCTGGCCTGCGAAGGGCTGAAGCCTGTGGTCGCGATCTACAGCACCTTCCTGCAGCGTGGCTACGACCAGCTCATTCACGACGTGGCCTTGCAGAGCCTGCCAGTGGTGTTTGCGCTCGACCGCGCCGGCATCGTCGGCGCCGACGGCCCTACGCACGCGGGCCTGTACGACATCGCCTACGTGCGCTGCATTCCCAACTGCAGCATGCTCGTGCCCAGCGACGAAAACGAGTGCCGCACCGCGCTGACCACCGCCTACCGCCAGAACCACCCCGTGGCCGTGCGCTACCCGCGCGGCGCGGGTGCCGGCGTGGCGGTGCAACCGGGTTTTGCGGAATGGCCCTGGGGCAAGGGCGTGGTGCGCCGCACGGGCGGCACGGCCGCCGAATCGCGCCTGGGCCAGCGTGTCGCCATCCTGGCCTTCGGCACGCTGCTGCACCCCGCGCTGCAGGTGGCCGAGAAGCTCGGCGCCACGGTGGCCGACATGCGTTTCGTCAAGCCCATGGACACCGAGCTCGTGCTCGAACTCGCCCGCACGCACGACGCGCTGGTGACGGTGGAAGAGGGCTGCATCATGGGCGGCGCCGGCAGTGCCGTGCTGGAGTGCCTGGCCGCTGCCGGCATGGCGGTGCCGGTGCAGGTGCTGGGCATCCCCGACGTCTTCACCGAACACGGCGACCCGGCCAAGCTGCTGGCGATGTGCGGGCTGGACGCCGCCGGCATCGAAGCCGCCATCGTGCAGCGTTACGGCCAGCGCCCAGTGCTGGCGGCCGTGAACGCCTGAAGCCTGCCCCCGGTGCCCGCGCCCGCGCCGGGCCGGCCACCGGCAGCGGGGCCCGGGCGCGGTGTTCAGGCCCGCCGAACGCTGCGTATCAACCGCGTGACGCTGCGGGTGCGGAAAAGCTGTCATCCTTCCGGCCCTTATGAACAACATGACCGACGCCCTGCACATCCCCGACACGCAAAGCGAGCGTGATCACCGCCACCTCGCCATCCAGCGTGTGGGCGTGAAGGATGTGCGCTACCCGCTGAGCATCGAAGTGGCCGGTGCCGTGCAGCAGACCGCCGCGATGTGGGCGCTGGACGTGGCGCTGCCGGCCGAGAAGAAGGGCACGCACATGTCGCGCTTCGTCGCGTGGCTGGATGCGCTGGCGCTCTCGGGCGAGCCGCTGGACGCCGCCTCGCTGCGCGCCAAGCACGCCGCCATGCTCGACAAGCTGGGTGCCGACGAAGGCCGCATCGAAGCCGCCTTCAGCTTCTTCATCCGCAAGCGTGCGCCCGTTTCGGGCCTGCAAAGCCTGCTCGATTACCAGGGCCGCTGGATCAGCGAGACGCGTGCCGGCGTGACGCGCATCCATGCCGAGGTGGCCGTGCCTGTGAAGAGCCTGTGCCCCTGCAGCAAGGAGATCAGCGATTACGGCGCGCACAACCAGCGCAGCCTGGTGACGCTGCGCGTCGAACTGCTGCAGCCCGTGCCCTGGCACGAGCTGGTGCGCTTCGCCGAAGACAGCGCCAGCAGCGAGATCTGGCCGATGCTGAAGCGGCCCGACGAGAAGTGGATCACCGAGCATGCCTACGAGAACCCGAAGTTCGTCGAGGACCTGGTGCGTGACGTGGCGCTGCGCCTGAACAGCGATGCGCGCATCGGGCGCTACCGCGTGGATGTCGAGAACTTCGAGTCCATCCACAACCACTCGGCCTACGCCCGCATCGAACGCGCGTAGGCGGCTGGTTTCGCGCCCTACAGACGCGGCCTCCGCCGCGGCTGAAAACCACCCCCAGCCCGCCGGGCCGTGATGCAGATCACGGCCCGGCGGCGCTTTGGGCCCGGCCGGGGGGCTTTGTAGGAATTTGCCTGACAAGCCCGCTGGCAAAAGAGGGACTCCAGCCACGGAGATGGGCTGATGTTGCATCCCAGTTCCGACTTCTACAGTTCGTTTCATCGGCTGGCCCCTACCAGCTACCACGACGAACCGAAGACGAAACCCCGGAGCCGCACCATGAACACCGACCAGATCCTCGCCGAGATCCGTGAAGCCAACCTGTCGTACCTGATGCTCGCCCAGAGCCTGGTGCGTGCCGACAAGGAGCAGGCCCTGTTCCGCCTGGGCGTGAGCGAAGAGACCGCCACGCTGATCGGCAGCCTGACCTCGGCCCAGATGATGAAGGTGGCCACCGGCAACACGCTGCTGTGCCGCTTCCGCATGGACGACGACATGGTGTGGAACCTGCTCACCAACCACGGCAAGGGCAGCGCCAACGACGGCATGAGCCGCCTGCACGCTTCCATCCTGATGGCCGGCCGCCATCAAGAGGCTGCATAAGCCACTGCTGCCAGCCCGACACCAAAAACACACAGGACGGAGAACACACCATGGCCCGCAGCAAGAGCATCCTCACCGAAGCCAAGCAGATCGAGCGTGCGGTCACGCTGATCAACCTAGGCGCGCGCCTGCAGGTGCTGGAAAGCGAAACCGACCTCAGCTACGAGCGCCTGCTGCGCCTGTACAAGGAAGTGGCGGGCAAGAGCCCGAGCAAGGGCCAGCTGCCGTTTTCCACCGACTGGTTCATGACCTGGCAGCCCAACATCCACTCGAGCCTGTTCCTGAACATGCACGAGTACCTGAACAAGACGGCCGCGCTCGATGAGATCGACACCGTCATCAAGGCCTACCAGCTCTACCTGGAGCAGATGCAGGCCCAGGGCCTGGAGCCGCTGCTGAGCGTGACGCGCGCCTGGCGCCTGGTGAAGTTCGTCGACAACGGCATGCTCACGATGACGGCCTGCAGCAAGTGCGGCGGCGACTTCGTCAGCCACCCGCACGAAATCGCCCGCCACTACGTCTGCGGCCTGTGCAACCCCCCGGCGCGTGCCGGCAAGGGCAAGCTGGCCGGCAGCCTGGGCGCCGAAGCGGCCCACGCCCACACGCACGCCCACTGACGCGGGCCGGCCGGCAGGCCGGCGGCGTGCACAAGTGCGCAGCGGCGGCCGACGGGTGTGCCGCGGCAGCACGCCGGCCTCAAGGCCGCGCCACCTGCGTCGATAAGGTTTCAGGTTTTGCACAGTTTTTGGTTTTCTCTCTCTCCGTTTTTTGTTCGTCTCCTCCTGGCACAGATTTCTGTGCTTTCCAACGGGTCCTTCGGGGCCCGTTTTTTTTGTCGGGCCGCAGGGGTGCGGTGGGCTACACCCGGCCATGGTCAGGCCGATAAAGAGCCAAAGCAGGCGCCAGGGAGGCGCCGTTCAGCCTGCACCACCGACGCACCTTGAAACTGGTTCACTTTCCCGTCCACTGCTTGCGCCTGGACGACCCCTTGCCCTTCGACCTGCGCGACGCCCAGGGCCGTGTGCGCCTGCCTGCGGGCCGTGCGCTGCACTACCCGACGCAGATCGAGGCCCTGCTGCGCGAGCCGCTGCTGGCGCACGAGTCGGAACTGGCCGCGTGGATGGGCCGGCTGCCCACGGCGGCGCTGGCGCCCCTGCCGGCGCTGCTGCGCCATTGGCACGAGCTGGTCGACCAGCTCGATGCCACGCTCAGCGCGCAACGGCGCGGCAGCGCCTGGCGGGCCGGTCTTTTTGCCGTGCACGGCCGCGCGCGCGGCCTGCACGAACAGCAGCCCGATGGTTCGCTGTACCACCTGGTCTATGAAGCCGGCAGCTCGCTGCGCAAATACAGCTGCCAGCATGCGCTGCTGAGCCTGGTGGTGGCCGAGCAGGCCGCACGCCGGCTGGGCTGGCCGCTGGCCTGGATCGACAGCCTGGGCCGCGCCGCACTGACGATGAACATCGCCATGCGCACGCTGCAGGACGAACTGGCGCTGGCCAGCCAGCCCCCAAGCCCGGCGCAGCGTGCGCTGATCGCCGGCCATGCCGAAGCCGGGGCCACGATGCTGGACGACATCGGCCTGGGCGACGCGCTCTGTACCGCCGTGGTGCGCGGCCACCATGACGCCAGCGGCGACGGCGAGCTGCTGAGCGCGCTGCCCCCCGAACGCCAGCTGGCGCTGCTGCTGCGCCGTGTCGACATCTTCACGGCCAAGATCAGCCGCCGCGCGGCGCGCACGCCGATGTCGCCGGTGCGCGCCGCGCGTGAAGCCTGCCTCGGCCCCGATGGCAAACCCGACGCCATCGGCAATGCCCTGCTGCAAGGCGTGGGCGTGTATCCGCCGGGCAGCTTCGTGGCGCTGGCCAATGGGGAGACGGCCATCGTCGTGGCGCGCGGTGAACGCGCGGCGCTGCCGCGGGTGGCGGCGCTGGTGTCTTCGCGCGGCAGCCCGCTGGGCGAGCCGCTGTTGCGTGACACGCAGGACGAACGATTTGCCGTGGCGCGTGCCGTCAACCCCTCGCAGGTGCGTGTGCAACCGGCCCATGACCGCGTGATGGCGCTGACCTGAGCACCGCGCCAGTGGCCGCTGAAGGCGGGCAGCAGCCGGTTTCACCCCTTTTTTCTGCGCCCGCCGTCGCGGGCTGCGGCCGACACTCGCTGGCAGCATGAGCAGCACCTCCGCTTCCTCCCTGTCCGCGCCCGCCGGGCGCCCGGCGCTCCGGGCCTGGGCGCAGCGCCTGCCTTGGCCGCTGCCGGCCGTGGCGGTGTGGGGCGGCGGTTGGCTGCTCTGGCTGGGCCTGGCGGCTGCCGGCGTGGCGCCCGCGCTGGCCTTCGGCGCCGCGCTGCTGGGCAGCACCGCCGCGGCGCTGGCCTGCGGCGGGCGCTGGCGCCAGGCCATCGCAGCCGCCGGCCTGCCGCTGTCGGCGCTGGCGCTGGGCGCGGCCGGCAGCCTGCCGCCCTGGGTGTGGCTGCTGCTGCTGTTGCCCGTGCTGGCCGTCTACCCGCTGCGCGCCTGGCGCGACGCGCCGCTGTTCCCGACGCCCGCCGATGCGCTGCACGGCCTGGACCTCGTGGTCGGCCAGCCGCAGCACGTGCACGACGCCGGCTGCGGCCTGGGCCACGGCCTGGTCGCGCTGCGGCGCTTGTGGCCGCAGGCCCGCCTCAGCGGCGTCGAGTGGAGCCCCTTGCTCGCCTGGGCCACACGCTGGCGCTGCCGCGGTGCGCTGGTGCAGCGCGGCGACATGTGGGCCGTGCCCTGGTGCGACATCGATCTCGTCTATCTCTTCCAGCGGCCCGAAAGCATGGCGCGCGCTTTTGCCAAGGCCCGGTCTGAAATGGCGCCCGGTGCCTGGCTCGTGAGCCTGGAGTTCGCCGTGCCCGGCGTGCCGCCGGTGGCCAGCCTGCAGGGCGAGGGCCGCAAGCCGGTGTGGATCTACCAGCCCGTGCCAGTGCCGAACACCAAACCAGCGCCGCAGCGGCACCCCTCAATCCCGGCGTCAGGCGGCCGATAACAGCAACAGACCGTCGCAGGCCTGGTGCCTGGGCGGCAAGCCTCGCGGATCACTCCACATGTTCGTCATCATCGGTTGGGTTGTTGTGCTCGGTTGCGTCTTCGGCGTGTTCATCGCGCACGGCGGCAACATGGGCCCCATCCTCAAGGCCCTGCCTTGGGAAATGGCCATGATCGGCGGCGCCACGCTGGGCGCCTTCCTGGTGAACAACCAGATGACGGTCATCAAGTCGACCATCGCGGGCGCTTTGAGCTGCTTCAAGGGCAGCAAGTACACCAAGGCGCGCTACATGGAGCTGCTGGCGCTGCTGTTCGACATCCTGCAGAAGGCGCGCAAGGAAGGCCTGATGTCCATCGAGAAGGACGTCGAAGACCCGCATTCCAGCCCGCTGTTCCAGAAGTACCCGAACGTCGGCAACGACCACCACGTCACCGAGTTCATCACCGACTACCTGCGCATGATGGTCTCGGGCAACCTCAACGCCCACGAGATCGAATCGCTGATGGACAGCGAGATCGAGACCCACCACCACGAGGCGCACGCCCCGGTGGCGGCCATCCAGCGCATCGCGGGCGGCCTGCCGGCCTTCGGCATCGTGGCGGCCGTGCTGGGCGTGGTGAAGACCATGGGCAGCGTGGGCCAGCCGCCCGCGGTGCTGGGCGCGATGATCGGCTCGGCCCTGGTCGGCACCTTCCTGGGCATCTTGCTGGCCTACGCTTTCGCCGAGCCCGTGGCCGGCCTGCTGGAGCAGAAGGTCGAAGAAGGCGGCAAGGAATTGCAGTGCATCAAGACCACGCTGCTGGCCAGCATGCAGGGTTATGCACCGCAGGTGGCCATCGAGTTCGGCCGCAAGGTGCTGCTGAGCACCGTGCGCCCCACCTTCGCCGAACTCGAAGGCCACGTCAAAGGCAAGAAGTGATGCCGCTGGAGAAGCACCATGGCCGGTGACGCGAAGAAGCTGCAGCCGATCATCATCAAGCGCATCAAGAAGGGTGGGCATGCGGCCCATGGCGGCGCTTGGAAGATTGCTTATGCCGACTTCGTGACGGCCATGATGGCCTTCTTCCTCTTGATGTGGCTGCTGGGCAGCACCACCGAGGGCGACAAGAAGGGCATTGCCGATTACTTCGGCTCGCCGCTGAAACTGGCACTGCTCAACGGCGGCAGCGGCTCGGGTGATTCTTCGCACGTGGTCAAGGGCGGCGGCCAAGACCTCACGCGCAGCACCGGCCAGGTCAAGCGCGGTGACATGGAAGCCACGCGCGCCACCGTCAACATCCACCAGCTCAAGGCCGAGCAGACGCGGGCCGAGATCGCACGGCTGGAAAACCTCAAAGAGAAGATCGAGCAGAAGATCGCCGAGAACCCCAAGCTGGAAGGCCTGGGCAAGCAGATCCTGCTGGAGATGACCCGCGACGGCCTGCGCATCCAGATCGTCGATGCCGAAGGCCGGCCCATGTTTCCGAGCGGCAGCCCGGTCGTGCAGCCCGCGATGCGTGAGCTCTTGCGCGAGCTTGGCAGCGTGCTCAGCGAGGTGCCCAACCGCCTGACACTGGAAGGCCACACCGATGCGCTGCCCTTCGGCAGCAGCGAGCGCGGCTACAGCAACTGGGAGCTCAGCGCCGACCGCGCCAACGCCTCGCGGCGCGAGCTCGTCACCGGCGGCCTGCCCGAAGAACACGTGCTGCGCGTGCAGGGCCTGGCCTCCAGCAACCCCTTCGACCGCCGCGACCCCGCATCGCCGAGCAACCGGCGCATCAGCATCGTGGTGATGACACGCGAGGCCGAAGACGCGCTCTTCCGCACCACGCCCGAACTGCCTGAAGAAGTGGCGCCGGCCGAGCCCCCGGCGGCTGCGGGCGGCAAGCCCTCAAGTCCCGCGCCGGCCCTCCGATAAACCCCCAAGACTCCACCCTGCCGAGGTTCTGCCCCATGAGCACGCCCACCGACCTGAAGTTCCTCATCGTCGACGACTTCTCCACCATGCGCCGCATCGTTCGCGGCCTGCTCAAGGAAATGGGCTGCAACAACGCCGACGAGGCCGAAGACGGCGCCGTCGCTTTGGGCATGTTGAAGGCGCAGAAGTACGACTTCGTCGTCTCCGACATCAACATGCCGAACATGAACGGCTTCGAGCTGCTGAAGGCCGTGAAGGCCGAAGACAGCTTGAAGCACATCCCCGTGCTGATGGTGACGGCCGAAGCGCGCAAGGAAGACATCGTGCTCGCGGCCCAGAGTGGCGCCGCCGGCTACATCGTCAAGCCGTTCACCAAGGCGACGCTGGAAGAGAAGGTGCAGAAGATCCTGCAAAAGCTGGCCGCCACCGCCTGATCAACCCCGTCGCCCGGAGCAAGCACATGAAGATGGAAGACATTGGCGCGCTGAAGCCCGCCGACCCCTTGGCCGTGTCGCCCGAGGTGTTTCACCAGCTCGGCTCGATCACGCGCCTGCTGCACGACACCATGCAACAGCTGGGCGTGATGCCCAAGCTGCAGGTGGCCACCGACGGCATCCCTGACGCGCGCAGCCGCCTGACCTACATCGCCCAGAAAACCGCTGCGGCGGCCGACAAGGTGCTGAACTCGGTGGACCAGGCCAAGGCCGACCACGCCGCCATCACCGCCGCCACGCGCGAGATGGCCGATGCCATCGTCGCCAACCCGGTGAAGGCCGTGGCCAGCGGCGCGGTGCTGAACTTCGTGCAGGACGTGGAAGCCCGCACCGCGCGCATCGACGCCCACCTCACCGACATCATGATGGCGCAGGACTTCCACGACCTCACCGGGCAGGTGGTGGCCAAGGTGGTGAGCCTGGCCAACGAGCTGGAAGACAGCCTTGTGAAGCTGCTCGTCAGCGTGGTGCCGCCCGAGCAGCGCGAGAAGGTCGACCCCAACGTGCTCAACGGCCCGGTGGTCAACGCCGACGGCCGCACCGATGTCGTCACCAACCAGGGCGAGGTCGACGATCTGCTCGCCAGCCTGGGGTTCTAGCCAGCAGCGCCAAACCTCCAACTTGAAACGGTCCAGCCGGTCCAGGCCATCACCTCTTGATAGACGGTGGTGGCCTTTTCGTTTTCGGCGGCGCCCAGGGCCACCATCAGCGGCAGCAGGTGGTCTTCCTGCGGGTGTGCGGTGCGCGCCGCGGGGGCCTGGCTCCATTGCAGCAGCCGTGCGCTGCGTTCGGCCGGTGGATGCTGTTCCAGCGTTTCGCGCAGCCAGTCGTCGAACTGACGGGATGGCGCCGTGGCCGCCGGCCCGCGCAGCCGCAAGTTGTGGAAGCTCAGCCCGCTGCCCACGATGAGCACTCCCTCGTCGCGCAGCGGCGCCAGCGCACGGCCGGCGGCCAGGTGCTCGGCCGGGCTGTAGCCCAGCTTCAGCGAGAGCTGCAGCACCGGCACCTCGGCCTGCGGGTACATCACCGCCAGCGGCGCGAAAGTGCCGTGGTCGTAGCCGCGCGCGGCGTCTTGCGCCGCGGCGATGCCGGCGCCCTGCAGCAGGTCTTGCACACGCTGCGCCAGCGCCGGGGCGCCCGGCGCCGGGTAGCGGATGCGGTAGGTGTGCTCGGGGAAGCCGAAGTAGTCATAGACCATGCCTGGCGCTGCGCCGGCCTGGGCCGTGAACACCGGGGCTTCCCAATGGCCCGAGACACACAAAACCGCGCGCGGCGCCGGGCCGCCGGCCGCGGCGGCGGCCTCGGCCGCCACGCGGCGCAGCGAAGCCGCCAGGGCCTCCATGGGCGCCGCCATCTCGGCCATCCACGGCCACGGGCCGCCGCCGTGCGAGATGAAGTAGCTGGGCAGGCGGGCAGGGCGCGGGTTCATGGTCGTGTTCTCTTTCACAGGCTGGCCCGCAGTGTGGCGCGCCGCGGCGCCTTGCAGGTTCAGCGCCGCTGCACACAGCCTGCAGCCGGCTTGGACGGCCGGCCCGTGGTGCAGCGAACACCTTCGGCTTTACCCCGCTTATCGCCCTCAAGTCGGCGGGCCAGCGCGGCACCATCGCTGGGCTCCTTGGTGGAGCGCCCCGTGCCATGTCGCAATCCGATCAAGACCGCAAGTTACCCGCCTCAGAACGCAAGCTGAAAAAAGCGCGCGAAGACGGCCAGGTTGCGCGCTCGCGCGACCTGGGCCACTTCGCGGCGCTGGGCGGTGCGGTGGCCTTGCTGGCGGCCGTGGCGCCGATGCTGAGCAACTGGATGACCGAACTCGTCACCCAGGGCCTGCGTTTCGACGCCGGCGGCGTGCAGGACCCCGGCCGCATGCTCGACCGCCTGGGCGAGCAGACGCTCTCAATGCTGGCCGTGCTGGTACCGCTGTTCGGCGTGATGGCGGCCGTGGCGCTGGCCAGCGGCCTGCTGGCCGGCGGCTGGAACTTCACGATGAAGGCGCTGGAGCCCAAGTTCGACAAGTTCAACCCGCTCACCGGCCTGCAGCGGGTGTTTTCGGTCGACCAGATGACGCAGACGCTGAAGGCGAGTTTTCTCTCGCTGCTGCTGGGCGCGCTGGGCGGCCTGTACCTCTGGATGCACTGGTACGAGCACGCCACGCTGCTGGCCATGCCCCTGCCCACGGCGCTGGGCTCGGCCGGCACCTTGATGCGCAACGGCCTGCTGCTGCTGGTGGGCCTGCTGGCGCTGTTTGCCATCGTCGACGTGCCGCTGCAGCGTTTCATGCTGGCGCGCCGCCTGCGCATGAGCGTGCAGGAAGTGAAGCAGGAACACAAAGAGACCGAGGGCAATGCCGAGGTCAAGGGCCGCATGCGCGCCAAGATGCGCGAACTCGCCAGCCGCCGCATGCTGGCCGCGGTGCCCGAGGCCGACCTGGTGGTGATGAACCCCACCCACTTCGCCGTGGCGCTGAAGTACGACGAATCGAAGATGGGCGCGCCGCGTGTGGTGGCCAAGGGCGCCGACCTGCTGGCCTTCAAGATCCGCGACATCGCCAAAGAGAACAAGGTGCCCGTGCTGCAGGCGCCGCCGCTGGCGCGTGCGCTCTACGCCCACGCCGAGGTCGACCAGGAGATCCCGGCGCGCCTGTTCAGCGCCGTGGCGCAGGTGCTGGCCTGGGTCTACCAGGTGCGCGACGCCGCCGCCCACGGCCGCATGGCCGCCGCCGCGGCGCCCACGCCCGAGGTGCCGCCGGAACTCGACCCCCTGAACCCCGCCTACGCCGCCGCCAAGGCGCGCAAGTTCAACAAGCAGGAGCCTGAGCTGTGAGCCCCATGCTGGCCCGATTGAATGCCTGGTTCGGCCCCGCGCAAAGCGCCGTGGCCAAGGGCATGGTGTTGCCCGCCTTCGTCGTGATGATGCTGGGCATGATGGTGCTGCCGCTGCCGCCCTTCGTGCTGGACCTGCTCTTCACCTTCAACATCGCGCTGGCCATCACGGTGATGATGGTCAGCGCGCAGATGGTCAAGCCGCTGGACTTCGCGGCCCTGCCCACGGTGCTGCTGGTGACGACGCTGCTGCGCCTGAGCCTGAACGTGGCTTCCACGCGCGTGGTGCTGATGGAAGGCCACACCGGCACCGGCGCGGCCGGCAAGGTGATCGAGGCTTTCGGCCACTTCCTCATCGGCGGCAACTTCGCCGTCGGCCTGATCGTCTTCGCCATCCTGGTGGTCATCAACTTCGTGGTGGTGACCAAGGGCGCCGAGCGCATTGCCGAGGTGGGCGCGCGGTTCGCGTTGGACGCCATGCCCGGCAAGCAGATGGCCATAGACGCCGACCTCAATGCCGGCCTCATCGACGAAAAAATGGCGCGGCAGCGCCGCGCCGAGGTGGCCGAAGAAGCCGATTTCTTCGGCTCCATGGACGGTGCCAGCAAGTTCGTGCGCGGCGATGCCATGGCCGGCCTGCTGATCCTCTTCATCACCGTGGTGGGCGGTTTTGTCATCGGCCTGGCCATGCACGGCATGACGGCCGGCCAGGCCGCCAGCGCCTATGTGACGCTGGCCGTGGGCGACGCGCTGGTGGCGCAGATCCCGGCGCTGTTGATCAGCGTGGCCAGCGCGATGGTGGTCTCGCGCGTGGGCAAAGAGCAGGACATCGGCACGCAGATCCGCGGCCAGGTCTTCGATTCGCCGCAGGCCCTGGGCGTGGCCGCGGGTGTGGTGGCGCTGCTGGGGCTGATTCCGGGCATGCCGCACCTCGTGTTCCTGCTCGTGGCTTCGGGCCTGGGCCTGCTGGCCTGGCAGTTGATCAAGAAGCGCAAGGCCGCGGCCGCCGCGCCCGAGCGCAGCGCCAGCACCGAGGTGGCCCCGGCCAACGCCGAAGCCAGCTGGGACGACCTCACGCCCGTGGACACGCTGGGCCTGGAGGTGGGCTACCGGCTCATCGCGCTGGTGGACAAGGCCCGCCAGGGCGACCTGCTGGCGCGCATCAAGGGCGTGCGCAAGAAGTTCGCGCAGGACGTGGGTTTCCTGCCGCCGCCGGTGCACATCCGCGACAACCTGGTCGAGCTCAAGCCCAGCATGTACCGCGTGACGCTGCGCGGCGCCGTGGCGGGCGAGGGCGAGGCCATGCCGGGCATGCTGCTGGCCATCAACCCGGGCGGCGCCACGCAGCAGCTGCCGGGCACGCGCACCACCGACCCCGCCTTCGGCCTGCCCGCGGTGTGGATCGACGAACGCCACAAGGAGATGGCCCAAATGGCGGGGTTTACGGTGGTTGATTGCGCGACCGTCGTGGCCACCCATCTCTCACACTTGATGCAGGTTCAAGCAGCGAAGTTGCTGGGCCGGGTGGAGACCCAGCAACTCGTCGATCACGTGACGAAACTGGCCCCCAAACTGATCGAGGATGTCGTGCCCAAGATGGTCGGAATTGCCACCCTGCAGCGTGTGCTGCAACTCTTGCTGGAAGAGGGTGTGCACATCCGCGACATGCGCTCCATCGTCGAATGCCTGGCCGAGCACGCCAGCACCGTCACCGACCCCGGCGAGCTGGCCCGCCGCATCCGCGTGCACCTGGCCCCGGCCATCGTGCAGCAGATCTACGGCACCACGAAAGAGCTGGACGTGATCGCGCTCGACCCCGAACTGGAGCGCCTGGTGACGCAGGCGCTGAGCAGCCCGCACGGCGCTGCGCTCGACCCCGGCGTGGCTGACACGCTCAGCCGCAGCGCCGCCGACACCGCGCGCAAGCAGGAAGACATGGGCCACCCGGCCTGCCTGCTGGTGCCCGACCTGATCCGCGCACCCATGGCCCGCCTGCTCAAGCGCGCCGCGCCGCGCCTGAAGGTGCTGGGGCACAGCGAAATTCCTGAAACCCATTCGATCCGCATCGGTTCCATCATCGGAGGCACGGCATGAACCTCAAGCGCTTCACGGCCCGCACATCCCGCGAGGCCCTGGCCCTGGTCAAGCAGGCTTTTGGCGACGACGCCGTCGTGATGTCCACCAAGCCCTGCGCCGAAGGCGTGGAGGTGCTGGCCATGGCCCCCGAGAGCCTGCAGCAGCTGGAGCGCGTGGGCCAGCGGGCCGAGCGTGTGCAGGCCCCGCGCGCGCCGCAGTTCACACCGGCACAGGCCCCGGCGCCTGCGCAAGGCAGCCGCCTGCGTGAGCGCCTGGAGCAGCGTGTGGAGCCCCGCCTGGACGCCCGCGCCGAGGCCGTGCGCGCCGCCTTGCAAGATCGCCACGAGCCTTCTTTCGACGCCGATGTGCAGCAAGACGTGGAACAGCTGCAGATGAGCACGCTGTCCTTCCAGGATTACGTGCGCCAGCGCATGCTCAAGCGCCGCGACGCCGAACTCGCTGCCGAGCGCGCCGCCAGCGCCGCCGCAGAGCCTGTGCGCCCGGCCCAGCTGCCGCCCAGCGTGGCGCCTATCGAAGCCGCCCGCAACCGCGCGGCGCGGCGCGACGTGCCAGCAGGCTCGGCCGCCCCGCGTGAACTGCCCGTGCTGCGCGACGAAGTGCCCATGCACGACCACCACGCCGGTGCCATGCCCAGCCTGGGCGGCATCGCCACGCCGCCGCTGCCTGCGCTGCCTTCGCGGGGCGAGCAGATCGAGCTGCAGGCCCAGGCCGCCGCCCAGCTGGCCACCAAGGCCACCGACCGCGGCGACATGATGAACGAGCTGCGCAGCATGCGCGGCTTGATCGAGCAGCGTTTCGGCGCGCTGGCCTTCATGGAAAAGCTGCAGCGCCAGCCGCGCCAGGCCCAGCTGGCCCAGCGCCTGCTGGACACCGGCTTCTCGCCCGCGCTCATCCGCAAGCTGCTGGAGAGCCTGCCGGCGCATTGCAAGGAAGAGGGTGACGAGCTCGCCTGGGCCTCGGGCGTGCTGGAACGCAACCTGCCCACCGGCGAACGTGAACCGGCCTTGGAAGAAGCCGGCGGCATCTACGCCCTCATCGGCGCCACCGGCGTGGGCAAGACCACCAGCACCGCCAAGCTGGCCGCGGCCTTCGCCACGCGCCACGGCGCGGCCAACCTGGGCCTGATCACGCTGGACGCCTACCGGGTGGGCGCGCACGAACAGCTGCGCACCTACGGCCGCATCCTGGGCGTGCCGGTACACACCGCGCACGACCGCGCCAGCCTGGAGGACCTGCTCGACCTGCTCAGCGCCAAGAAGATGGTGCTCATCGACACCGCCGGCATGGCCCAGCGCGACAGCCGCACCCGCGAGCTGCTGGACATGCTGTCGCACCGCGCCATCCAGCGCCTGCTGGTGGTGAATGCCAGCGCGCAGGGCGAGACCATCGAAGACCAGCTCGCGGCCTACGCCGCCAACAACTGCCGCGGCATCGTGTTGAGCAAGCTCGACGAGGCCGTGAAGCTGGGCCCGGCGCTCGATTCGATGATCCGCCACAAGCTCAAGGTGCTGGCCGTGGCCAACGGTCAGCGTGTGCCCGAAGACTGGCACCGTCTGAGCGCCAACGCCCTGGTGCAGCGCGCGCTGCGCAGCCACGCGGGTGCGGCCTGGAAGCTGGACGACAACGACGTCAACCTGATCTTCGCCGGCCTGCCGGCGTCGAAGGCGGCCGCCGTGGCCCCGCTGCACGCCTGACACCCGTTGCCGCCCACACCGCCATGCGCGATTTCTACCCCCCTTCAGACCGCCCCTTCAACAGCGGGCCGCTGGACCAGGCCGACGGCCTGCGCCGGCTGTTTGCCGGCCGCCGCCGCCACCTGCTGCCCCTGGCCGCCAACCCGCACGTGGCCTTCAGCGGCCTGGTGCTCGACCGCCTGGCCGCGGTGCTGGCCGCCCAGGGCCACGAGGTGCTGGTGGTCGACGCCGCCGCCACCGCGCCGCCGCCGCACGAGCTGGCTGGCGTCGACCTGGCGGCCTGCATCGAGCCCATAGCCCCGCGTGTGGCCTACCTGCCGGCGCGCGGCCTGCCGCCGGCTTTCGTCGACACGCGCGGCGCCGCCGGTGCTTTCATCGACGCCGTGCACCAGGCCTGCCCGCAGGCCGAGGTGGTGCTGCTGCACGCCGAGGCCACCGACCTGGCGCGCCTGCTCAAGCACCGCGCAGCGCGCCCGGTGCTGCTGGGCGCCGACCACCCCGAGAGCGTCAAGCACGCCTATGCCAGCGCCAAGCTGCTGGTGCACCGCTGCGGCTTGATGACCTACGACCTGCTGCTGGCTGCGCCGCCGAATTCGCCGCGCGCCGCCAGCATCCCGGCCAGCCTGGGCGGCTGTGCCGAGAACTTTCTCGGGGCGATGCTGCGCCACAGCGCGCTGGTCGACCCCGCAGGCGACCCGGCCGCACCGGCCGAAGCCGCGCTCGCACGGCTGCTGGCCGACCAGCTGGCCTTGGACGACAGCGCCGTCGGCGCCTGGTCGGCCCCGGCCCCGATGGCCTTGGCCGCCCGCACCGCCCAGATCCCGAACCGCCCCGCACATCCGTAGAGGCATGCACATGTACACCGCCAAGGGACAACTCGACGCTGGCGCTCTGCTCAAGCAGTACCAGCCCCTCGTGCGCCGCCTCGCGCACCAGATGATCGCCAAGCTGCCGGCCAACGTCGAACTCGACGACCTGATCCAGGTCGGCATGATCGGCCTGAGCGACGCGCTGAGCCGTTTTGATGCCGCGCAGGGGGTTCAATTCGAAACCTTCGCCACCCAGCGCATCCGCGGCGCCATGCTCGACGAGCTGCGCGGCAACGACTGGATGAGCCGCGGCGACCGCCGCCACCAGCGCAGCATCGAAGCCGCCGTGCACAAGCTGGAACAGCGCCACGGCCGCGCGCCCAGCGAAGGCGAGATCGCCCGCGAGATGGGCCTGAGCCTGGTCGAGTACCAGGAGCTGCTGGGCAAGGTGCGCGGCACCCAGCTCATCTACCTGGAAGACATGAGCGGCGACGAAGGCGACGACGATTACCTCGACCGCCACGTGGTCGACGCCGGCGCCAACCCGCTGGCCCGCATGCAGGACCAGCGCATGCGCGAGGCGCTGGTGGAAGCCATCAAGAACCTGCCCGAGCGTGAGCAGTACGTGATGAGCATGTACTACGAACACGACATGAACCTGAAGGAAATCGCGGCCGTGCTGGGCGTGACCGAAAGCCGGGTCTGCCAGTTGCACAGCCAGAGCATCGCCCGGCTGCGCACGCGGCTGCGGGAGTGGTGAGGCCGCCGCATGTTCAAGACCGTGTTTCAGCGCGCCACGGGCCCCGACGGCGACCGCGCCGAGGCGCCGCGCACCGAACCCGCGGCGGGCGGCGCTGAGGGCGCCGCCGCCCAGCGTTTCGTCAACCAGCTCGGCCGCCAGGCCTCGTCGCTGGGCCGCGAAGCCGCCGAGGTGCGCGGTGTCATCGACGACACGCTGAAGATCGCCACCACCCAGGCCCAGGCGCTGCAGGCCCTGGCCCAGCAGCTGCAGGAGGTGGTGCGCGCCCAAGCCACCATCGACGCCGAAACCGCCCAGGGCCTGCAAGCCGTGGCGCGCGTGGGCGACGCCGTGCAGGGCGTGAGCACCGAGGTCGGCGGCATCGTCGACACGCTGCGCCAGGTGTCCGACGCCGCCGGGCAGATCACCAAGATCGCGCTGCAGACCCGCCTGGTGGCCTTCAACGCCAGCGTCGAGGCCAAACGCGCGGGCGAGGCCGGCCGCGGTTTTGCCGTGGTGGCCGATGCCGTGAAAGACCTGGCCGCGCAGGTGGAAAGTTCATCGAAGCAGATCGCCGGCACCGTGGGCCAGCTCGATGCGCGCATCGCTGCGCTGGCGCGCGAGATCAGCCGCGAGCACGCCGCCGGTTCGGGTGCGGCCAGCCAGGCCGCCGGGGAGGGTGGCGCCGTGCACCGTGCCATCGACGAGGTGGCCCAGGGTGTGCACCGCATCCACGCCGCCAGCCAGGCCAGCCAGCAGGTGTGCGCCGGCCTGGGCGGGCAGATGAGCCACATCGAAAGCGAGATGCGCCAGACCACCAAGGCGCTGGACACCGCGCTCGGCCGCACCGAGACCTTCCTGAAGATCTCCGAAGAGCTGGCCGAAGGCGCTGCCGAAACCGGCGTGGAGACCGAAGACACGCCCTACATCCGCGCCGTGCAGCAGGCCGCCGCGCAGATCAGCCAGCTGCTGGAAGACGCCTTGCGCACCGGCGCGCTGCGCGCCGAAGAGCTCTTCGACGACAAGTACCAGCCCGTGCCCGGCACGCAGCCGCAGCAGCACCTGGCGCGGTTTGTGCCGCTGGCCGAGCGCCTGTTCCCGCAGGTGCAGGAGAAGCTGCTCACCTTGTCGGACAAGGTGGTGTTCTGCATCGCCGCCGACCGCAACGGCTACATCGCCTGCCACAACCGCCAGTACAACCACCCGCAGCGCGCGGGCGATGTGGCCTGGAACACCGCCAACTGCCGCAACAAGCGCATCTTCAACGACCGCACCGGCCTGGCTTCGGGCCGCAACACGCGCCCCTTCCTGCTGCAGACCTACCGCCGCGACATGGGGGGTGGTCGCTTCATCGTGATGAAGGAGGCCGCCGCGCCCATCACCGTGGGCGGCCGCCACTGGGGCGGCCTGCGCCTGGCCTTCAGGTTCTGAATCTGCCGCGCCTGCGGTGACAATGCAGCCGCGGGCGGTGTGCCAGCGGCGGTGTCATCAGGGTTTGTTCCCGATCGGCCCTGGCGCCGGCACGGCAGACTGCCACGCCGCACGAGGCTGGAAGGGCCACAAGAAGGATGACTGGGCAGGCGGGTTCGAGCGACAACAAGAGGGGCCGGGGCACGGTGGCGTTGGGCCTCGGGGCGGCAGCCCCGGTGCGTGCCCGCACCCGGGCCGGCATGGGCGCCGCGGCGCTGGCGGCCGCGCTGGCCTTGGGGCCTGGCGCTGTCCATGCGCAGAAGGCCACGCCCGAGCTCACGGCCTGCATCGCCGCCAACCGACAGGCCGCCACCGACCTGCTGCAGGCCCGCGACAGCGAGATCCGCCGCCACGCGCTGCATGCCGTGCTGGTGTCGCGCCTGCAGGGCCTGGGCTCGGCCTTCAACCAGCTCAAGGCCACGGCCGCGCGCAACCCGCGCAACCTGGCCGAATGCGAAAAGGCCACCGAGGCCCTGAACGCCGGCCGCGAGCAGCTGGAGCGCATCGTCGGCACGCCCGAGCAGCTCACCGAATGCAGCAACGCCAACCAGGCCGCCTACGCCCAGATGCAGGCCACCCTGCTGGAGCTGCAGGCCGGCGGCAAGGTGCCGGCTGCGCGCCTGGAGACCGTGGCCGGCCGCATGGACCAGCTGCGCCCGGCGCTCAACCGCGAAGCCCAGACGCTCAGCGATTGCCGCGTGCTGGCGGCCGACATCGAAACCGAAAAAGCCGCCGTGCAGCGCCTGGTGCCCGCGCCGCCGCCAGCGGCCCCGGCGCCACGGCCGGCGGCCTCGGCCGCCGCGGCGCCCCCCGGTGTGGCGCCCGCGGTCTGCCGCCAGGGCCACACGCGGCAGTACAACGAGCTGGCCCAGGCCTACGCGGGTTTTGTCAGCGCCGGGCCCATCCCGCAGGACTTGATGGCTTCGCTGCAGTCCCTGAGCGAACGCCTCACGCGCCTGGCCACCTTGATCCCCGACACCGCGTCGCCCGACTGGAATTGCGAGGACATCAACCGCGCACTCGAGCGCGCGCGCAACGATCTTGCCCGGCTCAAACGCTAGCGGCGCGCTGGTCGCAGAAACA
This sequence comes from uncultured beta proteobacterium, assembly GCA_963788035.1. GTDB lineage: Bacteria > Pseudomonadota > Gammaproteobacteria > Burkholderiales > Burkholderiaceae_C > Rubrivivax. The sequence continues at coordinate 509,971 of CAWBFC010000006.1, read as the reverse complement.
AGGACGCCCGGCATGCCGGGCGTTTTTCATGGGGCCGAACGCGGCTTTCAGGCCAGCAGCGGCCCGCCGCTGTGGGCGTGGCGGTCGGCGCTGCCATGGGCGCCGTACAAACCTGCGGCGGCGCTGGCGGTGCGGGGCATCAGCACGTCCATCGCGCGGTCGAGCGAGGCGGTGGCACGGGCCAGGGCTTCACGTTGCGCAGCCACCTGGCCACTGGCAGCGGCCAGGCGCTGGCGCAGTTGCAGCGGCACGCCGCCGCTGCGCGCGGCGCGCGCGAAATGGTCGACGGCCGCGGCCAGCGCGGCGTGCAGGTCGGCCGCGACGCGGTCGACACCGGCGGCATCCTGTTGCTGCAGCGCCAGGCTCAGCGCGCCCAGGGCCTGCTCCACGGCCTGCAAGGGGCGCTCAAGTTCGGCAACCTGTTGCACGGCCAGACGTTCCTGTGGCGTGGTGATCATGGCCTTGGGCTTCAGCTGAGCTTGCGGCCCAGCAGTTCTTCGGCGTTGACGATCAGCTTGTCGGCGATCGCCTCGGCGTTGACCTTGAACTGACCTTCGCGGATGGCCGTGGCAATGCGCTCGACCTTGGCCGAGTCGAAAGCCGGGTCGCCCGCGCCTTCGGCCAGGCCGGTGGCCGCCGAGGACAAGGCCACTTCCGTGCTGGGCACGGCCAGCGCGCTCTTGCTCGCAGCGGCTTCGGTCTTGCGTTCGGCCGGCGCGGGGCCGGACGGCTTGATATCGATAGGACCGATCTTCATCTTGGACTCCTGTCAGGGGCACAGCAGGGGTGCTTTCCCAACGACATAGACGCTGTATCGGAAGCGGCGCTGAAGAACTTTAGCCCCGAAGTTGAAAATTCTTGGGTACCCCCTTGAACGTGGGGGTTCAGCCTGGCGGACCGGGGCTTCATGGGCCCACCTCCACCAGGCGCGGGCCGATGGCGCGGCCTTCCACCCAGCGTGGGCCGAGGTTGCGCCCATCGACAACCCGATTTTCGCCCACGCGCACCCGCACACGCTGGCCTTCGACGCCGGCGTTGGCGGCCTGGCCCTCGGTGCTGATGGCAAACCCCGGCCCGCCGGCCACCACGCGCACGGTGTCGCCAGCGGCAAACCACAGGCGCGCCTGCAGGTCGGCCGCACGCAATGCCTGGCCGGCCGGCACGCCGCGGGCCAGCACGCGGCCGGCCAGCTGCGCCGGCTGCGCAAACGGGGGCTGGGCGGTGGCCGCCCAATCCACCTCGGCCAGCTGCAACTGATCGGCCTGCAGCGTGGCGCCGCCCGGCAGGGCCGACTGCGGCACCGCTGCCGCGGCCCACACCTGCACGGTGACGGGCAGGGTGACGCTCCAGCGCGGGCCGGCCGGCGCACCGGCGGCTGGCCCCTTGCCGGCGTCGAGGCAGCGCAGGCCCACGCGCGTGCGGCCCCAGGCCGGCGCGCCGGGCACGAGAAAACTTTCCACCTGCGCACAAGCGGCCAGCTTCAGGCGCGGGTCGAGCCGGCCCGGCAGCGTGAGCACGCGCGCACCCGCCGGGGCCAGCGCCTGCGCGGCTTCGCCCAGCAGCGCAAGCGCCTGGGGCAGGGCCGCCGGCGGCAGCGCGGCTTCGGGGCTGGTGGCCTGCGCGGCGGCCAGCAGCGGCGCTGCCAGGGCCAGGCCGTGCAGGCGCCGCCAGGGCGCGGGCCGGCGCGAAGGCGGGCGCGACCGCAGGCACGACCGCAGGCAAGTGCGCGACGTTCCGGGAGGATGCAATGCGGGCAGGTTCACAGCCTGGCACTGTAGGCGGCAGCGCGCGCCACAGGGGGCGGAAATGAGGGCCGAAGCGGGCTCTGTTCCGCCTCATCTTTTGGCAGGCGCTGTCCAGAATGCCCAGCCATGCCCGAGCGTGTTTGCCGTGCGGCCCGTGCCGACACGGCCAGCGCCCCGGGCCTGCTTGAAGGAGCGCCGCATGATTTCCCGCCTGACCCAATCGCTCGACTTCCACGCCCAGGCGCTGAGCCTGCGCGCGGAGCGCCAGCGTGTCATTGCGAGCAACATCGCCAACGCCGACACGCCCAACTACAAGGCGCGTGACTTCGACTTCGCCGATGCGCTGCGCAACGCCACCGGCCAGGCCGGCACGGGCAGCGGCATCGCCAGCGGTGTGATGAGCGCCGGTGGCCGCCCCACGCCCACGCTGCGCTACGCGCTGAATTCGCAGACCAACATGGACGGCAACAGCGTCGACATGGACCGCGAGCGCGCCTCTTTCGTCGACAACAGCGTGCAGTACGAATCCACCGTGCGTTTCATCAACGGCAGCGTGCGAACGATGCTCGACGCGATGAAGAGCCACACCCAAGGCTGATGCCGTCACGGGCCACTGAAGAGGAATCCCCATGAGCATGCTCCGCATCTTCGACGTGGCCGGCAGCGCGGTCAGCGCGCAGAGCCAGCGCCTGAACGCCGTGGCCAGCAACCTGGCCAATGCCGACACGCTGGCCGGCCCCGATGGCAGCGGCTACAAGGCGCGCCAGGTGGTTTTCCAGACCGAGCTGATGGGCGCCAATGCGCACCGCAACGGCACCGCCGGCGTGCGCGTGAGCACCGTCACCGAGAGCGATGCGCCGGGCCGCCGTGTGCACGACCCCAACAACAAGAACGCCGACGCCGAAGGCTATGTGACCTACAGCAACGTCAACCCGGTGGAGGAGATGGTCAACATGATCTCGGCCTCGCGTTCCTACCAGAACAACATCGAGGTGATGAACACCGCCCGCAGCCTGCTGCTGAAGACGCTGCAGATCGGCCAGTGAGCGGCCGCGCCATACCGCCTGCCGCGGCACCCGCCGCCGTGCCCCCCACCGGAAGCCCGCCATGACCACCGCCATCTCCAGCGACCCCTTCGCCGCACTGAACGCCAGCGCCGGCAGCGCCGCCAGCGCCAACAGCAGCGAGGCCGGCAGCGCCGACCGCTTCCTGAAACTGCTCGTCACCCAGATGCAGAACCAGGACCCGCTGAACCCGATGGACAACGCGCAGATCACCAGCCAGATGGCGCAGATCAACACCGTCAGCGGCATCCAGACGCTGAACACCACGGTGCAGGGCCTCAACGGCCAGTTCGTGCAGATGCAGGCGCTGCAAGGCGCCGCGCTGGTGGGCCGCGAGATCACGGTGGCCGGCAACCGCCTGGCCATCGAAGACGGCAAGGGCTCGGCGGCCTTCGAGATGGCCGGCCCTGCCGACAACGTGAAGGTCGAGGTGCTGAACCCGGCCGGGCGTGTGGTCGACACCCTCAACCTCGGCGCGCAGACCGCGGGCCGCCACAGCCTGAGCTGGGACGCGAGCCATGCCGACCCGGCGCTGAGCTACCGCTTCCGCATCACCGCCACCAGCGGCGCCAGCGCCGTGCCCACCACCGCGCTGATGCGCGACGAGGTGCAGGCCATCAGCACCTCGGGCAGCGGCCTGGTGCTGCAGACCCTGCACAGCGGCGACGTGGCCTACAGCCAGGTCAAGGCCTTCAACTGATTTCCTACCAGGACACCCCGCCATGAGCTTCCAGCAAGGCCTCTCCGGACTGAACGCCTCGAGCAAGAACCTCGAGATCATCGGCAACAACATCGCCAACGCGAACACCTTCGGCACCAAGGTGTCGCGCGCGGAATTCGCCGACGTCTACGCCGCGGCGCTCAACGGCGCCGGCGCCAACAGCATCGGCATCGGCACCAACATGGCCACGGTGGCGCAGCAGTTCACGCAGGGCGCCATCACCACCACCGAGAACCCGATGGACCTGGCCATCAACGGCGCCGGCTTCTTCCAGGTGACCGATGGCAAGAGCCCCACCACCTACACGCGAAACGGCCAGTTCAAGGTGGACCGCGACGGTTTCATCGTCAACAGCTTCGGCAAGCAGCTGATGGGTTACGCCGCTGACGACCTGGGCGTCATCCAGCCCGGCCAGGCGGTGCCCCTGCAGCTGCCCACCGGCGGCGTGAGCCCGAAATCGACCACCCGCATGGACATCGAGATGAACCTCGATTCACGCGCCGGCATCACGGTGCCGGTGGCCGGCGCGGCCATCGACTTCAACGACGCCGCGACCTACAACAACGCCACCTCCTTGACGGTGTACGACGCCAAGGGCCAGGAAGTGGCGCTGACCTACTACTTCCAGAAGAGCGGCACCGACACCTGGAACGTTTTCGCCACCGCCAATGGCGCCACGGTGCTGGGCACGCCCGATGCGCCGGAGCCGCTGTCCACCATCACCTTCGCGGCCGACGGCAGCGCGCCGGTTTCGCCCATCGGCCCCATCACCTACACCATCCCGGCCAGCGTCAACAGCGCTGGCGCCGAGACGCTGGAACTGACCGACGTCATCCTCAACACCGGCGGCGCCACGCAGTTCGGCTCGGCCTTCAGCGTGACAGACCTGCGGCAGGACGGCTTTTCCGCCGGCCAGCTGGTGGCCATCGCGGTGGAGAACAACGGCATCATCACCGCGCGCTACAGCAACGGGCAAAGCCGGCCGGCGGGGCAGATCGAGGTCGCCACTTTCCGCAACCCGCAGGGCTTGCAGCCCGCCGGCAACAACCAGTGGGCGCGCACCTACGCCTCGGGCGACCCCGTCACCGGCGTGCCGGGCGACGGCAACCTGGGCGTGCTGCAGGCCGGCGCGCTGGAAGAGAGCAACGTCGACCTCACCGGCGAACTGGTGCAGATGATCACCGCCCAGCGCATCTACCAGGCCAACGCGCAGACCATCAAGGCGCAAGACCAGGTCTTGCAGACCCTCGTGAACCTGAGGTAATGACCACCCCCGAAGCGGCTGCGCCGCTCCCCCTCAAGGGGGCGACCCCAGCGGCCCGGCGGAGCCGGTTCCGCGGCGTCCGCTTGATGGAGCTCTGAACGATGGATCGACTCATTTATCTCGCGATGTCGGGCGCCAAGGCGACGATGCAGCGCCAGGACTCGCTGGCCAACAACCTGGCCAACGCCTCGACCACGGGCTTTCGCGCCGAGATGCAGGCCTTTCGTGCCGTGCCCATCCGCGGCGACGGCGCCACCACACGCGCCTTCGCGCTGGAGTCGACCATCGGCTACAACGCCGCGCCCGGGCCTGTCACCACCACTGGCCGTTCGCTGGACGTGGCCGTGCAGGGCAACAGCTGGCTGGCCGTGCAGGCGCTGGACGGCACCGAGGCCTACACCCGCGCCGGCGCGCTGCAGGTCAATGCCGAAGGCCAGCTCGTCACGCCCTCGGGCCTGCCGGTGCTGGGCGATGGCGGGCCCATCACGCTGCCGGCCAACGCCTCGGCCGAGATTGCGGCCGACGGCAGCATCACCACCACGGTGCCGGGCCGCCGCCCGGCGCAGGCCGGCAAGCTCAAGCTGGTGACGCCGGAAGAGGCGATGGTGCGCGGCGCCGACGGCCTGTTCCGCACGCCCGGCGGCGGCGAAGCGCCGGTGGACGCCACCGCGCGCGTGCAGAGCGGGGCCCTGGAAGGCAGCAACGTCAGCGCGGTGGAAACGATGGTGGCCATGATTTCCGCCGCGCGCCAGTTCGAGCAGCAGATGAAGGCGCTGCAGGGTGCCGAACAGCGCGAGCAGAACGCGGCCAAGTTGCTCGCTCCCACCTGATCGCGCGAACGGCCGCGTGAACCCAAGGCGCCTGCGGGCGCCTTCGTCGTTTCAGGGGCGAGATGGCCGGTTGCGGGGGCGCTTTTCCAGCGCTTGCCGGGCTTCAGTTCGGGACAAGATGGCCGCCAGGGCATCACCCCAAGGACAGCACACCATGATCCGCTCACTGTGGATTGCCAAGACCGGCATGGAAGGCCAGCAGAACAAGCTGGACGCCATCTCGAACAACCTCGCGAACGTCGGCACCACCGGCTACAAGCGCGGCGGCATCGCCTTCGAAGACCTGATGTACCAGAACCTGCGCCCCGCGGGGTCGGCCACCTCCGAGCAGACGCAGCTGCCCACCGGCCTGCAGGTGGGCCTGGGCGTGCGCACCGCGGCCAGCGTGCGCAACTTCGGCCAGGGCGCGATGCAGAACACCGGCAACAACCTGGATGTGGCCATCCAGGGCCAGGGCTTCTTCCAGATCCAGATGCCCGACGGCAGCACCGGCTACACGCGCGACGGCTCTTTCCAGCTCGACGCCGGCGGCCAGATGGTGACGAACGCGGGTTACGTGCTGCAGCCCGGCATCACCGTGCCGGCCAACGCCATCAGCGTGAACATCGCGCCCGATGGCCAGGTGCAGGCCACCATCCCGGGGCAGGCCGCGCTGCAGAACCTGGGGCAGATCCAGCTCGCTAACTTCACCAACCCCGCGGGCCTCGAATCGCGCGGCGGCAACCTCTTCGCCGAAACCGCCGCCAGCGGCGCGCCGCAAGCCGCCGCGCCCGACAGCAACGGCCTGGGCCGGCTGCAAAAGGGTTACCTGGAGGCCAGCAACGTGAACGTGGTGGAAGAGCTGGTGAGCATGATCGCCACGCAGCGCGCCTACGAGCTCAACAGCAAGGCCATCACGACGAGTGACCAGATGCTGCAACGCCTGGGGCAGCTGTGATGAAGGCGCTGCACACCCCCCTGGCGCTGGCCGCCACGTTGCTGGCCACCGGCTGCAGCACCATCCTGCCGCGCGCCGAGGTGGCCGACACCCGACCGCCCGCACCCATGCTGGCCGAAGCCACTGCGCCCGCCTCGGCGGGCGGCATCTTCCAGGCCGGCCGCTACCGGCCGATGTTCGAAGACCACCGCGCGCGCCTGGTGGGCGACACGCTGACGGTGCAGATCGTCGAGAAGGTGACGGCCACTGCCACCAGCACCAGCAGCGTCGACAAATCGGGCAGCCTGGCGGTGGGCATCAGCGCGCTGCCGGGCATCAGCCCCAAGGCCCTGCTGCGCGGTACTGGCGAGGCCAGCTCCAGCAATGCCTTCGAAGGCAAGGGCGCCACCGAGAGCAGCAACAATTTCAGCGGCACCGTCACCGTGGTGGTGCGCGGCGTGCTGCCCAACGGTCACCTGCTGATTGCGGGTGAGAAGCAGATCGGCGTGAACGAAAACGTCGACGTGCTGCGTTTTTCAGGCCAGGTCGACCCGCGCGCCATCCAGCCCGGCAACACCGTGCAGAGCGCGCAGATCGCCAACGTGCGGCTCGAACAGCGCGGCCGCGGCCAGCAGAGCGAGGCCCAGCGCATGGGCTGGCTGGGCCGCGTGTTCCTGAGCCTGGCGCCTTTCTGATGCCGCTGCCGCCCGCCACCGCCCGCCGCCTGCCCGAGAACACCATGGAAGACCGCGAGACCTCCTCAGACCGCCTGCAACGCTGGGCCGTGGCCCTGTGTTTTGCGCTGGCCAGCCTGGCGCTGGGCTGGCCGCTGCCGGCCCAGGCTTCGGTGCGCGTGATGGACGTGGCCAACGTGCAGGGCGCGCGCAGCAACCAGCTGACGGGCTACGGCCTCGTCGTGGGCCTGGACGGCACTGGCGACCAGACGACCCAGGCCCCGTTCACCACGCAAAGCGTCATCGCCATGCTGCAGCAGATGGGCGTGACGCTGCCCCCGGGCGTGAGCATGCAGCTGCGCAACGTGGCCACGGTGATGGTGACGGCGCAGCTGCCGGCCTTCAGCAAGCCGGGCCAGCAGCTGGAGGTGACGGTCTCGTCGATGGCCAACGCCAAGAGCCTGCGTGGCGGCACGCTGATCGCCACGCCGCTGAAGGGTGCCGACGGCCAGATCTACGCCATGGCCCAGGGCAACCTGGTGGTGGGCGGCGCCGGCGCATCGGCCAACGGCTCGAAGGTGCAGATCAACCACCTGAGCGCCGGCCGCATCCCTGACGGCGCCACCGTGGAACGGGCCGTGCCCAGCCCGGTGTTCGAGACCACCGTGGCCCAGCTCGACCTGAAAGAAACCGACTTTGCGCTGGCGCGCACCGTGGCCATGGCCATCAACAACGCCAAGGGCGAGGGCACCGCCATGGCCGTGGACGGCCGCACGGTCAGCGTGCGCATGCCCGAGGCCGCGCAAGACCGCGTGGGTTTCCTGGCCGACCTGAACGGCCTGCCGCTGGTGCTGGAAAAGCCGCCCGCACGCATCGTGCTCAACGCACGCACCGGCTCGGTGGTCATCAACGAAGCCGTGACGCTCGGCCCCTGCGCGGTGGCCCACGGCTCGCTGACGGTGACGGTCACCACCACGCCCATGGTCAGCCAGCCCAATGCGCTGGGCCAGGGGCAGACGGTGCAGGCCGACCGTTCCGACATCACCGTCAACCAGCAGGGCAGCGCGCTCATCCACCTGCCGGCCGGCGCCAAGCTCACCGACGTGGTGAAGGCGCTGAACACCCTGGGCGCCACACCGCAAGACCTGCAGGCCATCCTGCAGGGCATGAAGAGCGCTGGCGCTCTTCGTGCCGACATTGAAGTGATCTGACCCGCACCATGGCTGCGATTCCTCCCCAGCTGCAAGGCAGCACGGCCGGTCTGGCCACCGACACGCGCTCGCTCGACGCGCTGCGCGCACGCGCCAACGCCGACCCCAAGGGCGCGGTGCGCGAGGCGGCCAAGCAGTTCGAGAGCCTGTTCATGGCCGAGCTGATGAAAAGCATGCGTGCCACCACGCTGCAGGGCGAGGGCGAGGCCGGCGGCAGCGGTGCCGGCGGCATGGCCACGGGCATGCTCGACCAGCAGTTCGCCAGCCAGATGAGCGGCCTGCCGGGCGGCCTGAGCGAAGCCATCATGAAGCAGCTGGAACGGCAGATGGGCATGACGCCCGGGCCGATTCCGGTGACGAAGTCGGCCAACAACACGCCGGCGCCGCTGAGCGCCAAGCCCGTGGCCACGGCCGTGCCACAAAGCGGCGCGGCGGGCTTCGTGCAGCAGCACACCTCGGCCGCCCAGCGGGCCGAGGCTGAAACCGGCATCCCGGCCACCTTCATGGTCTCGCAGGCGGCGCTGGAAACGGGCTGGGGCCGCAAGGAAATCCGCCATGGCGATGGCAGCCCTTCCTTCAACCTCTTCGGCATCAAGGCCGGGCCGAACTGGAAGGGCGCCACCGCCGAGGTGACGACCACCGAATACATCAACGGCAAGGCGCAGAAGGTGGTGGCCAAGTTCCGCGCCTACGGCAGCTATGCCGAGAGTTTTGCCGACTACGCCAAGCTCATGAAGGACAGCCCGCGTTACGCCGGTGTGGTGCGCGCCGCCACCGTGGCCAGCGCCGAGGGCAGCGCGAACACCGGCAGCTCGGCCCGCGCCGCCACCGGCTTTGCGCAAGGCCTGCAGCGCGCCGGCTACGCCACCGACCCCGCGTACGCGGACAAGCTGACACGCGTCATCAACACCACGCTGCGCCTGCAGCGTTCACTGGCCTGAACGGCCGCAGGACGGAGCGATGGGCAGTTCACCGCTGATGTCGCTGGGCGTTCGCGCCATGGCGGCCAATTACGCCGCCTTGCAGACCACCGGCCACAACATCGCCAATGCCAACGTGGCGGGCTACAGCCGGCAGTCGACGGTGCTGGCCACCTCGCAGGGCCAGTTCACCGGCGCGGGCTTCTTCGGCCGCGGTGTGGACGTGGTCAGCGTCACACGTTCGCACAACGAGTTCCTCACGCGCGAAACCGCCAACGCGGCCTCGCTCTCGGCCATGGACGCCGCGCGCCTGGGCCAGCTCAAGCGCCTGGAGAACGTGTTCCAGACCGGCGAATCGGGGTTGGGCTACGCCGTGACCGAGGTGTTCAACGCCATGGTCGACCTCTCCAGCCGGCCCACCGACCTGGCCACGCGCCAGGTGGTGCTGGCGCGCGCCACCGACATGGCGGCGCGTTTTGCCGAAGCCGGCGCTACGCTCGACCAGACCCAGGCCGAGGTCACCGCCGACCTCAAGACCTCGGTGGCCGAAGTCAACCAGCTCACCACCGCCATCGCCAATGCCAACCAGCGCGTGGCTTCGCTGCGCGGCCTGGGCCAGCCCGCCAACGACGTGCTGGACGAACGCGACCGGCTGATCTCGCAGCTGTCAGAGCGCATCCGCGTCACCCGCATCGAGGCCGACGACGGCACCGTGGGCCTGTTCATCGGCGGTGGCCAGCGCCTGGTGCTGGCCGGCCAGGCCACCGAGCTGGCGGTGGTGCCCAACGATGTCGATCCCAGCCGCAGCGCGCTGGCGCTGCGCGAAGGCACAGGCACCTTGCGCCGCATCGACGACGGCGGCCTGGGTGGTGGCTCGATGGCGGGCCTGATCCGCTTCCAGAACGTCGATCTGTCGACCGCGCGCAACCTGGTGGGCCAGATGGCGGCGGCCGTCGGTGGCGCGCTGAACGACCAGCAGATGCGCGGCCTGAGCCTGCAGCAGCCCATGGGGCAGACGCCGGCGCAGCCGCTGTTCGCGATGGGCCCGCAGCGCGCGCTGGCGCAAGAGGGCAACCAGCGTGACGTGAACACCGGCCTGCACATCGGCAACGTGACGCTGAGCATCGTCGACGCCACGGCGCTGCAGGCCAGCGACTACGACCTGCGCGAGAGTGCCGACGTGCCGGGCAGCTGGACGCTGACGCGCGTGTCCGACGGCCTGGCCCGCACCGTCAACAGCGGCGACGTGGTCGACGGCATGCGCATCGACATCACCGACGCGCAGCCCGGCGACCGTTACCTGCTGCAACCCGTGGCCCGTGTGGCCAACGGCATGCGTTCGCTGCTGACCAGCCCGCTGGACCTGGCCGCGGCCTCGCCGCTGCTGGCCACCGCGGCCGGCACCAACACCGGCACCGGCGCGCCCGGCGACCTGGCGGTGACGGCCTCGCCGCAACCCTTCCCGGGCACCGCCGAGACGCTGCAATTTTTCCGCCTGCCCGTGCCGGTGGACGGCAACGACTACGAGTACGTGTCGTCCATCACCGGCGTGGCCACGCCCTGGCGCACAGGCCAGCCGGTTGTTGGCGCCAACGGTTTCACGCTGCAGGTGGCCGGCGTGCCGGCCGATGGCGACAGCTTTGTCGTCGAACCCACACCGGCGGCATCGCTGGCCAGCAACAATGGCAACGCCCGCGCGATGCTGGCGCTGCGCGATGCGCTGATCGTCGGCGGCCGCACGGTGTCTGACTCGTGGTCGCAGTCGTTGGCCGACATCGGCGTGCGCGTGCAGAGCGCCAGCTCGTCGGCCAGCATCAGCGCCGCCGTGGCTTCGCAGTCGGAGCAGGCGCGCAGCTCGCAGGACGGCGTGAACCTCGACGAAGAGGCCGCGCGGCTCATCCAGTACCAACAAAGCTACCAGGCCGCAGCCAAGGTGCTGCAGGTGGCGCAGTCGCTCTTCGACACGCTGCTGCAGGCGGCCGGACAGTGAACCCCTTGAACAGGACGTGACCCGTGCGCATCAGCTCAGCCTATGCCTTCGAGACCTCGCTGGCCAACCTGCAGCGGCGGCAGTCGCAGCTGTCGGAGGCGCAGGAACAGCTCACCAGCGGCAAACGTGTGCGCAAGCCCAGCGACGACCCTGCCGCTGCCGCCGCGGCCGAGCGTGCGCTGGCGGCCAACGCGCGCGCCGAGGCCCACCTGAGCGCGCTCAACGCCAGCCGCAACGCGATGCAGCTGACCGAAAGCGCCCTGGGCGATGCCGGCGACCTGATGCAGCGGGCGCGCGAGACCATGGTGGCGGCCGGCAATGCCACCTACGGCGACAGCGAGCGCCAATCGCTGGCCGAAACCCTGCGCGGCATCCGCAACGACCTGCTGGCCGTGGCCAACCGCAGCGACGGTGCCGGGCGCTACCTCTTCGGCGGCCAGGGTTCGGACGTGCCGCCGCTGCGCGACGCCGCCGGCGGCGTGGTCTATGACGGCTCTGCCGGGCAGCTGAATGCCGCGGCCGGCGAGGTGACGCCGCTGAGCATCGACGGCGCCGGCGTGTTCCTGCGTGCGCCCGACCCTGCCAATGCTGGTGGCACTGTCAGCGTCTTCGACGCCATGGACGCCGTCATCGGCGAGCTGATGACCCCCGGCCGCACTTCCAGCGACGTGGCCCAGACCGTGGCCACCGGCATCGACCGCATGGCCGCTGTGCAAGGCAACCTCTCGGGCTGGCGCGCCAGGGCCGGCGAGGCCCTGAACCGCGCCGACGGCATCGAGAGCCGCCTGAGCCAGACCAAGCTCGACGCGCAGCGCGACCGCTCCACCGCCGAGGACCTGGACATGGTCGAGGCCATCTCCGATTTCCAGGGCAAGCAGACCGGCTACGATGCGGCGCTGAAGACGTATTCGATGGTGCAGCGCATGTCCCTCTTCGACTACATGAAAACCTGAGCGCGGCCCTTGACCACCATGCAAGACCATCCCGTGCTGGGCCAGGTGGCCCTGGGCTACACGCCCATGATCAACAAGCAGCGCGAGGTCGTGGCCACGCGCTTGACGGTGTTCCCCGAGCGCCCCGACGCCACCCCCGACGCGCCGGCCCTGCTGGCTGCGCTGCAGGAGGTGTGGCCGCCCGCCGAGGCCGCCGCGAACGAACCCTTGAAGCTTTCGCCGCGCCCGCTGGACCCCGCCGCCCGTGGCGCGCGCGCGCCGGGCGCCCGCCCGCCGGTGACGCTGAACCTGGCCGGCGAGGGCCTGCTGCGCGCGGTGCTGGCGGCGCAGCCGGCCACGCAGTTCATGCTGGAAGTGCCGGCTTTCATGGCCGCCGACGCGGCCGTCGCGCGCCAGCTCGAGCACCTGCACCGTGCCGGCAACCTGCTGATGATCAAGGGCCGGCCGCTGCAGCCGCTGTCGCCCGAGGTGCTGGCGCTGTTCAGCCATTCCATCGTCGACATCGGGGAAGAGCGCCGCAGCGGTGAACCGTCGGCCGGCGCTGCGGCTGCGCGCCAGGTCAGCACCGTGCAGGCGGGGGCCCGCACCAGCGAAGACGTGGAAGCCGCCTTCCAGCGTGGTGCCGTGGCCGTGCTGGGCTGGCCCATGGACGATGCGCCGCCGGCCGGCGCGAACAAGGGCAAGGTGCCGCCCGACGTGAACACGGTGATGACGCTGATCGCCGGCGTCGAAAAAGAGCGCCCGGTGGCCGAGCTCGAAGCCGTGCTCAAGCGCGATCCGGCGCTCGCCTTCCGGCTGATGCGTTATCTCAACTCGCCGGCTTTTGGTCTGAGCGTGGAGATCAACTCCTTCGGCCACGCGCTGATGATGCTGGGCTACGCGCGCCTGAAGCGCTGGCTGGCGCTGCTGCTGGCTTCGTCGGCCAAGGGCGTGAACGCCACGCCGGTGATGTATGCCGCGGTGCGCCGCGGCCTGCTGATGGAAGAACTGGGCCGCGAGCAGGGCGACAGCGAGATGCGCGGCGAGATGTTCATCTGCGGCGTGTTTTCGCTGCTCGACCGGCTGCTGCAGCAACCCTTCAGCGAGCTGCTGCCCAACGTGCCGGTGCCCGAGCGTGTGGCGCAGGCGCTGCGTGGCGAGGGCGGGCCCTACCAGCCCTACCTGGAGCTGGTGCGCGCCATCGAGCAGGAGTCGGTCTACGACCTGCGCGAGCGCGCCGATGCCTTGATGCTCGGCCCCACCACGGTCAACCGCGCGGTGCTGGTGGCGCTGCGCGCCGCCCGTCAGCTTGACGGCTAAGCCCACCTACCCGGGCGCACGCGCGGCCCCCGCGCTGCCCAGCCGCGGCCTCACGCAACTGCCCTCGCTGGCGGTGCTGCCGGTCGCGGCCACGCTGCAGGCGGCCGATTTCCGCATCGTCGACCTGAACCCGGCTTTTGCGCAACTGGCCGGCCGCACGCGTGCTTCGCTGCTGGGCAGCGACCCGGTGGCCATGGAGGCCGCCGACACCCAGGATGCGAGCCGCACCGAACGCCAGGACCTGGCTGCCGCGGCCCAGGCCGGCCACACACCGCCGCCGCTGCAGCGCCGCGTCTTCGACGGCCAGGGCCGCGAGCGCTGGTGCAGCTGCGCCACCAGCCGCATCACCGACGGCCGCGGCGGCGTCTACTGGCTCACGCTGTGGCACGAGGTCACGGCCGAGGTCGCCGCGCGCGAGCAGGCGCGTCGCGCCCAGGACGAACTCGCGCAGTGGTTCGAGCTCAGCGGCACCGGCATGCTGGTCTACGACGACAGCGGCCTCATCGTGCGCTGCAACGCCGCTTTCGAGACCCTGGTCGACCGTGTGCCGGAAGAGCTGGCCCAGGCCGAACCGGGCCTGCAGGCGCTGCTGGGCTGGCAGGGCGGGGCGCTGGCCCCGGCGCTGGCCGCGGGCGGCCCGGCGCTCGAATCGCAGGCCCTGGTGGCCCTGGCCGACGGCCGGCGGCGGCGCCTGAGTGCACGCCTGGTTTGCCAGGCCAGCGAAGGCGGCGGCCGCCGCGTGATGGCCGTGGTGCAAGACCGCAGCGCCGAAGACGCGCGCGATCTGGCGCAGCTGGAAATGGGCATGCTGATGGACACCGCCAGCATCGGCGTGGCCACCTACGACCCCGCGCGCGGCTGGCTGGCCCCCGAGCCGCCGCCGCAGGGCGCGGGCGGCGCGGCGCGGCGCGGCGAGGGCCGTCCGGCCTCGGGCGCGCTGATGGGCATCCACCGTGATCTCGTCGAGCCGGGCTCGCTGCCCGAGTACGAAACCCTGCAGCGAGCGCTGCGCAGCGGCGAGCGCGCCGAGGTGCGCTACGCCGTTCGCCACCCCGAGCTGGGCCTGCGCTGGCTGCTCACGCGGGTGGAGCCGGGGGCCCTGGCCGGCGGGCGCCACACCACCTCGGTGGTGACGCTGGACGTCACCGACCAGCACCTCGCGCAGCGCCGCAACGAAGAGCTGCTGCGTGAACTGACCACCATCCTCGACAGCAGCACCGCCGGCATCGCCTACCTGCGCGGGCCGGTGGTGGCGCGCTGCAACCGGCGCTTCGAGCGCATGCTGGGCTTCGAGGGTGGTGCCGCGGCCGGCGCCACGCTGGGCGAGATCTTTGCGCGCAGCATGGGCGCGCTGCAGGGCGCGGGCGAGGCCGTGGCCGCGCTGCAGCGCCTGGACGAAGGCCAGCCCTTCGAGGCCGAGCTGCCGCTGGCCATGGGCGAAGCCCCGCCGCAGTGGTATTCGCTGTCGGTGCGGCGGGCCCAGGCCACCGGCGACGAGCGCGAGCCCGAGGCCGTGGCCGTGCTGACCGACATCACGCGCCTGAAGAACCAGCAGGCCGAGCTGGAGCAGTTGCTGCGCGACCGCGAGCTGATGTTCAGCCTCAGCGAGGTGGGCATCGTCTACCAGCGTGGTGCCCGCATCGAACGCGCCAACCAGGCCATGGCCGCGCTCACCGGCTGGGCCAGCCCCGAGCTGAGCACGCTGGACGCTGCCGAGCTCTACGAAAACGCCCGTGAATGCGTGGCCTTCGAGGCCCGCATCGCCCAGGCGCTGCGCGAGCAGGGGCGTTTCAGCGGCGAACGCCAACTGCGCCGGCGCGATGGCAGCCTGCTCTGGGTGCAGGTGGCCGTGCGGCCCGTGAACCAGGACGAGCCCCAGCCCGAAAGCGCCGTCATCTGCAGCTTCATCGATATCGACGAACGCCGCCGCACCCGCGAGACGCTGGCCGGCCAGGCCGAGCGCACACGCGCGGTGCTGAACTCGGTGCTGGTGGGCATCGTCACGGTCAACGAACAGGGCATCCAGTGGATGAACCGCTCGGCCCGGCGCATGTTTGGAGGCGAGCTGGCCGATTTTGTGGGTGAGCCCATCAGCATCGTCGCCACGCCCGAGCCCGACCACCCGCTGCGCCAGCTGGCACAGCTGGAGGGCCTGAAGGAAGGCCAGAACGACACCTTCGAGTGCCGGTTGAAGGCGCGCGATGGCCGCGAATTCTGGGTTGTGGGCAACGCCGTTCCCAGCGCCGCCGGCGGGGGGCCCGGCGGCGCAGCGCGCGAGATGACCATCGCCTTGCTCGACATCGAGCGCCGCCGCCAGGCCGAGGTGCACATCGCGCAGGCCCAGGCCTCGCTGCAGCGTGTGATCGAGACCGCGCCGCTGGCCATCACGCTCTTCGACGCGCGCAGCCTCGTCGTGCAACAGCTCAACCAGACGGCGGCCAGCTTCTTCGGCCGCCCGCTCGAAGGCCTGCAGGGGCTGACGCTGGCGCATTGCTGCGCCAGCTCGGCCCAGGCCGAAGCGCTGGGCGGCTGGCTGCGCGCCGCGGCCGAGGGCGCGGGCACGGCGCAGCACGAATGGCGTGAAGAACTCTCCGAACCGGCCAGCGGCGAGGCCAGCGCCCGCGTGTGGGATTGCCGCATCACCACGCTGCAGGAGGGCGCCGCCGCAGCCGGGCAGGATGGCGACGGCCTGCAACTGCTGCTGGTGGCCAGCGACGTGACCGAGCAGCGCGCCGCCGAGCGCGCCCGGCTGCAGGCCGCCATCGCGCAGCGCGAGGTGCTGGTGCGCGAGGTGCACCACCGCATCAAGAACAACCTGCAGGGTGTGGCCGGGCTGTTGCAGCAGAACGCGGCACGCCGGCCCGAGATGGCCGACATCCTCAGCGAGGCCGTGGGCCAGGTGCAGGCGATTGCGCAGGTCTACGGCCTGCAGGTGGGCGCCAGCGGGCCGCTGGCGGTGGCCAGCCTGCTGCGAGCCATTTCCGCCTCGGTGCAGCGCACCTTCGGCCGCGCCATCGCGGTGGACATCGACGGCGAGGTGCCGCACCTGCTGCCCGAGGCCGAGTCCATCCCGGTGGCGCTGACGCTCAACGAGCTGCTCACCAACGCCATCAAGCACGGCGATGGCGGCGAGGTGCGCTGCCGCGTCTGGGCCGTGGGCGAGGGCCTGGACATCAGCATCGCCAGCCGCGCCACGCTGGCGCCGGGTTTCGACCTGCAGCAACGGCGCAGTGTGGTGTCGGGCCTGGGCCTGGTGCGTGCGCTGCTGCCGCGGCGCAGCGCCTCGCTCGCACTGGCCCAGGAAGGCGACGAGGTCGTGGCCCGGCTCGCGCTGCGCCCCCCCGGGGTGCGTGTGCCCGGGCCGGGCGAAGGGGCTTGATGGGCCACAATCCGGCGGATGAACGCAGGGGCCAACAGCCGGGGCAAGATCCTGGTCGTCGATGACGACCGGCTCGTGCTTGCCACCGTGACACACGGCCTCTCGGCTGCCGGCTATGAAGTGATCGATGCCGACAACGGCGACGACGCCATCCTGCTGGCGCGTGAGCACCGCCCGGCGCTGGCGCTGCTGGACATCCGCATGGAAGGCAAGAGCGGCTTCGATGTCGCCGAGACGCTGCGCGACGCCTACAGCATCCCCTTCATGTTCCTGTCGGCCTTCGCCGATGAAGCCACCAAGCAGCAGGTGCAGGCCCTGGGCGCGCTCGATTACCTGATCAAGCCGCTGGACGTGGGGCAGATCGTGCCGGCGGTGGAAGCGGCTTTCGTGCGCGTGCGGGGCGGTGCCCTGCCGGTGCCGCCCGTGCCTGTTCCTGTGCCCGCGCGCGCCGCAGAGCCCGCCGCCAGCCCGGCTTCAGCGGTGGCCGACCCCGTGCCGCTGGCGGTGGGCGTGCTGATGCACCGTTACTCGCTGTCGCGCGACGCTGCCTGGCAGCGCCTGCAGCGTCTGGCCGCCGAGCAGAAGCTTGCAGTCGCCGCCCAGGCCGAGCGCCTGCTGGTGGCGGTGGAAGAACTGGCCCGTTCCGCGCATTGAGCTGCGCGCCCGGGGCGGCGCCGGGTCAGCCCGCGAGCGTGAAGAAAAAAGCCGCGCCGCGGCCCGGCTCGGCCTCGGCCCAGATGTCGCCGCCATGCCGGCGCACGATGCGCCGCACCGAAGCCAGCCCGACGCCGTGCCCCGGGAACTCGCTCGCGCTGTGCAGGCGCTGGAAGAGGCCGAAGAGCCGCTCTGACGAACGCATGTCGAAGCCCGCGCCGTTGTCGCGCACCACATAGGCCAGGCGCCCGCCGTGCGGCACCGTGCCCAGGGTGATGCGTGCCTTCGGCGTGCGGCCGCTGTACTTCCAGGCGTTGCCCAGCAGGTTTTCCAGCACCAGGCGCAGCAGCGTCGGGTCGCCCTGGGTCGTGAGGCCGGTTTCGATGTCGACCTCGACCTCGCGCTCGGGGGCGCTGCGGCGCAGGTCGTCGATGACGTAACCCGCCAGCTGCGACAGGTTCACCGGCTGGCGTGCCAGCGGTTGCGAACTCAGGCGCGCCAGCGTGAGCAGCGCGTCGATCATCAGGTTCATGCGCGCCGCGGCGCCGAGCACGCGGTCGAGGTGGTCGTTGCCGACACGGTCGAGCAGGCGGCCGTAGTCTTCCTTGACGATGCGCGTGAAACCCTCGACGACGCGGATGGGGGCACGCAGGTCGTGCGAGACGGTGAAGCTGAAGCTGTCGCTCTCCTCGGCGCTGGCCGCCTGCGCGGCCTGCACCGACAGTGCAGCCTGCGTCGCCTGTTCAGCCGCGGCGGCCGGTGCTGCGTTCGCTGCCGGTGCCTGCACCTGAACCAGCACCAAGCCGCGCAACGCGCCGGGCAGGTCTGCACAGGGTTGCAGCCGCCAGCCGCCATCGGCTTGCGCGGGCGGCGGGCTGTCGATGGCAAAAGCTTGCACCAGGCCCGGCGGCAGACCGCTCAAGGCCTCGGGCAGCGGGCAGCCCGGTGCCAGTGTCGGCCACAGACCTCGCGCGGCTTCGTTGCAGGCCTGCAACTGCCAGCCCTCGCCGCGGTCCAGCGCCCACAAGGCCGGGCCCGCTTGCAGGGCCAGCACCGGGCCCAGCGCGGCGGCGCTGGCGTGCAGCTCGTCTTCGGCCTGCAGCGGGCGCGCCTGCCCGACAAAACCGTTGACGGCGCCGAGGTCGTCGTGACAAGGCACGCCGCTCAGGCCCCAGCTGCGGCTGCCCTGGAAGGGCTGCGGCAGGTCCACACGCAGTTCGGCAAAGGCGCGCTGGGCCTGCAGGCGGCCGCGCACGGCGGCGTCTGTGAACAAGGGCAGGGCGCTGGCGGCCTGGTCTTCGGCGCCTTGCCAGCGCAGCGGGCGGTGCAGGCTGTCGGTCTGCCAGGCGATGCCCGGCTGCAACTGCGCCTGCTGGCCCGCCGCGGCGTGGGCGGCACGCAGCGCAGCTTCGGTGCGCAGCCGGGTGCGCGCGCTGCCGAGGGCGTAGGCCGCCGCAGCAGCCGCAGCGGCCGCCGCCAGCCCCAGCGGCAACCACCAGGCCAGCGCGGCCGAGGCGGTGGCGAGGCCGGGCTCGGCACGCGCCAGCCACGGCGTGAGGGTCAGCGCTGCCAGCAGTGCGGCGGCTCGGGGTCGTCGGCCGTGGCACGATGCAAGCATGGTGGAATTGTACGAACCGGGCGGCGGCCTCCATCTCAAGTTCAGGACGCGCGCGCCGAAAGCCCGAAGGTGTTCGATCTGCCCGCGTCGGGCTGGGGCCTGTGCCCCGCCGTCCGGGCAGCCCCCGACTGCATTGCGAAGCGCCACCCATGAGCGATCCTCTCCTTCCAGGCGCCCCCCCAGCACCCGAGCCCGCCGCCTTTGACGCGGCGGCGCTGGGCCGCCTGCGCGAACTCGATCCCGATGGCCGGCACGGCGTGCTGCAGCGTGTGCTGGCAGCCTTCGAGACCTCGCTCAGCCGCATGCTCGTGCAGTTGGCGGCCGAACGTGAAGGGGGCAATGCCGCGGTGGTGGCCGGTGTGGCGCACACGCTGAAGTCGAGTTCGGCCAGCGTCGGTGCCTTGGCCTTGTCGCAGGCTTGTGCCGAGGTCGAGCGCCGCCTGCGCACCGAAGAGCCAGGTTCCCTGGCCGGTGATATCGAACGTTTGCTGCTCGCGGGCGAGGCCGCCCTGGCGACGGTTAGGGCTATGCTGCGCCCCTGAGATGCCTGCGCCGATGAGTTCCACGCACCCCTTTGCCGACGCCAGCCACACGGGCCAGCCCGAGGTGCTGCTCGTCGACGACGACGAGGTCAACCTGCTGCTCACGGCCCTGGCCCTGCGCGAGCGCGGTTTCACCATCGTCGAAGCCGGCGGCGGCGAGCGCGCGCTGGAACTGCTGCGCGACTGGACGCCCGACATCATCGTGCTCGACGCCATGATGCCGGGCCTGGACGGCTTCGAGACCTGCCGCCGCCTGCGCCGCACACCGGGCTTCGAAAACGTGCCGGTGCTGATGCTCACCGGCCTGGAAGACGACGCCTCCATCACGCGCGCCTACCAAGCCGGCGCCACCGACTTCTTCGTCAAGGCCACGCAGTGGAGCCTGCTCTCGGGCCGGCTGCACTACCTGTTGCGCGCCTCGCGCACACGCATCGAGCTCGAACGCAACCGCGCCAAGCTGGCGCGCGCCCAAGACCTGGCGCGCATGGGCAGTTTCGACTGGCGGCGTGCCGAAGGCGGCCTGCTGCTGCTGCCCGAAGCGCTGCGGGTCTTCGGCTTCGGCCCGCAAGAGCTGGTGACGCTGCGCATGCTGCTGCGCATGGTGCCGCAGGTCGACCGCGCCCAGCTTTCGCGCAAGCTGCACGATGCCATCCGCCAGGCCTCGGTGCTGGCCGAAGACGTGCGCATCGTGCTCTTCGACGGGCGCCAGCGCATCATCCACATCGAAGCCGAGCCCGAGTTCAACGAACACGGCCACGGCATCGGCTACACCGGCATCGTGCAGGACGTGACCGAGCGCCGCCAGGCCGAAGACAAGATCAAGGAGCTGGCGAACTTCGATGCGCTCACCGGCCTGCCCAACCGGCGCCAGCTCATCGCGCGCGCCGAGCGCGCGCTGGAGTACGCGCGCCGCGGCAACCACCAGTGCGCGCTGCTGCTGATCGACCTCGACCGCTTCAAGATCATCAACGACACGCTGGGCCACAGCGCCGGCGACGAACTGCTCACCCAGGTGGGCCGCCGGCTGCGCGCCTGCGTGCGCCACAGCGAAGAGATTGCCGACGGCCAGGTGGAACTGGTGGGCAGCCGCTCGCACCGCTCGCTGGAAGCCGTGGGCCGCCTGGGCGGCGACGAGTTCGTCGCGCTGCTGCCCGAGGTGGCCGACGATGCCGATGCCGAACGCGTGGCCCAGCGCATCCTCGAATCGCTGCGCGAGGCCATCTTCGTGGCCGGGCAGGAGTGTTTTGTCACCGCCAGCGTGGGCGTGGCCATCTTCCCGCGTGACGGCACGAGCGTCGTCGACCTGCTGCGCAACAGCGACGTGGCGATGTACTCCGTCAAGGCCCAAGGCAAAAACGCCAGCGCCGTGTACAGCCCGCAGCTGGCCGGCCTGGGCCGCGAGAAGCTGGAGCTGGAAACCGCGCTGCACCGCGCCATCGAGCGCGACGAGCTCGTGCTGCACTACCAGCCCAAGGTCGACGTGCGCGCTGCGCGCATGGTGGGCGTGGAAGCCTTGATGCGCTGGCAGCGCGGCAACAAGCTCGTGCCACCGGGCGAGTTCATTCCGCTGGCCGAAGAAACCGGGCTCATCGTGCCGCTGTCGGAATGGGCGCTGCGCCAGGCGGCCTGGCAGGCGCGCGCCTGGCGCGACAAGTTCGGCTTCGACCAGTCCATCGCCGTCAACCTGCCGAGCCGGCTGTTCGAGCGCAGCGATCTCGTCGAGCACATCCACCAGTGTGTGACGGCGGCCAACATGCCGCACCGCGCGGTGATGCTGGAGATCACCGAGAACAGCCTGATGGCCGACCTGCAGGGCGTGATGCCCACGCTGCACCGGCTCAACGAGATCGGCGTCGAGATCTCCATCGACGACTTCGGCACCGGGTATTCGAGCCTGGCCTACCTGACCACGCTGCCCATCAGCGAGCTCAAGATCGACCGCAGCTTCACGCGCGAGTTGGGCATCGCGCCGCAGAGCAGCGCGGTGGTCACGGCCATCATCGCGCTGGCGCGCTCCTTGAGCCTGCGTGTGGTGGCCGAGGGCGTTGAAACGCTGCGGCAGAAAGAAGTGCTCTACCGCCTGGGCTGCGCGGTGATGCAGGGTTTTCTGTTCAGCAAGCCGGTGGGCGCGGCCGATCTGGAGGTCTGGCTGTCCGACCTGCAATCGCCGCGGCGGGCGCCGTGGATGGACAACGCCCTCGACGCCCACGGCGACGACAACGCGGCCCGCACCGCCACCGCCCGGCGCCTGCGCTGATGGACGGCGCTTCCAGTTCGACGGCCGGCGGCCGCGCTGCCGGCACGCCGGTGGCCACCCTCGCCAAGGGCGCCTTGCGCCGGCTGGCGCAGTCGCACCAGGAGCCCACGCCCGAGAACTATGCGCGCGCCTACGCCGAAGAGGCTGGCCTGCCGCCAGCGGCGGCCCCGGCGCAAGCCGCGCAAGACCTGCGCGCCCAAGGCCAGGCCTGGGCCGCGCTGCTCGAACGTGTGGTGCGTGGCCTGGAGCGCGGTGGCCGCCAGTGGACGGCCGCGCGGCGCAAGGACAGCCTCAAGCGGGTGCTGGAAGGCAGCCGCAGCGACGGCCAGCGGCTGCTGCAGCGCCTGCAGTCGCTGATCGGCGCCTGGGAGAGCGACCAGCCGTCCGACGCGGCGCAGACCGGTGTGGAAGATCCGCCGCTGGAGGCGCCAGCCCGCAGCGACGCGCCCGCCGAAAGCTGGCGCCAGGTGCTGGAAACGCTGCATGGCACGCTGGGCGCGGCGCTGCCCCCGGCACTGCCGCGGGCCGAGGCGCTGGCCGATCAGCTCAAGCGCCTGGCCGATGCGTTGGCCAGCGATGGGCCCAGCGCCGATCTGACCGCCGCGTGTGAAACGCTGTGTGAGCAGGCGCGCCGCTTGTTCGGCCACCGCCACCATCTGGTCGAGGAACTCTCGGCCCTGTGCCGCGAGCTCTCGGCCGGCCTGGTGGAACTGGCCGAGGACGACAGCTGGGCGCGCGGCCAGGCCGAGGTGCTGCAGCACACGCTGGAGGACGGCAGCGCCTCGGTGCGGGGCTTGCGCGCCGCCGGCGCGCTGCTGGCCGAAACCCGGGCGCGCCAGCAGCGTGTGCGCGGCGAACGCCAGGCCGCGCGCGAGGCGCTGAAGCAGCTCATCCACGACATGGTGCTGGAGGTCGGTGAACTCGGCGACCACGCCGGCCGCTTTCAGTTGGCGACGGCCCAGCATGCACAAGCCATCGAGCAGGCCGACTCGCTGGAAGGCCTGGCGCAGGTGGTGCAGGCCTTGCTGGACGACACACGCACCGTGCAGTCGGCCGTCGGTCGTTCGCAAGAGCGTCTGCAGGCCGACCGCGCCCGTGCCGACGGCCTGGAGAAAAAGGTGCGTGAGCTCGAGGGCGAGCTGCGGCGACTCTCCGACGAGGTGTCCACCGACGCGCTGACGCAGGTGGCCAACCGCCGCGGCCTGGACCAGGCTTTCGAAGTGGAGCGTGCGCGCTGCGAACGTGAAGCCGGCGCCGTGCTGGCCGTGGGCCTGATCGACATCGACAATTTCAAGAAGCTCAACGACAGCCTGGGCCATGCCGCCGGCGATGTGGCACTGAAGTCGCTGGCCACGGCCGTGCGTGAACGCCTGCGCCCGGTGGACCATCTGGCGCGTTTCGGCGGCGAAGAGTTCGTGCTGCTGCTGCCGGGCCTGCCGCCCGCCGAGGCGCAGCAAGTGATGACGCGGCTGCAGCGCAGCTTGAGCGAAGCGCTCTTCCTGCACGATGGCCGCGAAGTGTTCATCACCTTCTCCGGCGGTGTCACCGCCTGGCGCGCGGGCGAAGCGCTGCAGGCGGCGCTGGAGCGCGCCGACGAGGCGCTCTACGAAGCCAAGCGCAGCGGCAAGAACCGCACCTGCATCGGCTGAACGCAGGGCCTTGCGGCCACGCGGCCGCACCGGATGCCTTTGCTCACAAAGCCGGTTCAAGCCGCGCCGGCCGGCTCCGAAAATACCGTCATGCGGCCATCAAGGCCGCGCCGACCGACCTGCTGCCCGACCATGCGTTCGCCTTCCTTTCCGTCCCCCTTCGTTCTGTTGCGGCGTGTGCGCCTGGGCGTGCGCGCGTTTTTCAAACACGACATCGGCGTCAAGCGTGAAGGCGGCACGGTCAAGCTGGTGCTGCAACCGGCCGAAGTGCGGCTGAAGAAACCGCCCACGCGCGAAGAGGCCGACGCCCGGCGTGAGAAGGACGAGTTGCGCGTGATGCGCGAGCAACTCGCGGCTTTGCTCGATGAACTGCCCGAAACCCGTGCCGCGTTGCGCCACCTGGTGTTCGTGGAGCAAGCCATCGCCAAGCGGGGCCTGAAGGCGCTGCACAAGCTGCCGGTCGACGTGCTGGAGAAGGCGCTGGCCCAGCTGGAGGGCCTGGTGACGAACTGGTCGCCCGTGGGGCTGGCCAGCCTGCGATCGAAGATGGCGGTGGCCATCATCGACCGCGAACACCGCCACCCCGGCGACCCCGAGAACTACCAGACCGCGGCCGTCATCGACAACGTGCCCAGCCTGGCGCAGGAACCCGAGCCGCTGGACGGCGACGACGCGGCGCTGGCCGCAGCCTATGCCGCGCTGGGACACCTGGCGCCCGCCGGCCCGGCGGCGGTGGAGATGCAGGGCGAACTGCACTCGCCCTCGGCCCGGGTGGTCGAGCGTGAAGCGGCGCGACCGGCCGGCCGCGCGCCTGCCGAAGCCCTGCAGTTGCGCACGCTCGAGCCCTGAGGCCTGCGCCGGGCGCGGCACCGGGCACCGGGCGTTCGTCACAGACACACCCGCTGCCCATTCTTCACAGTTTCCCTGCTGTTCGACCCCCATGTCGGGGGTTGCCGCAGCCCCCTGTGCCGCCGAGACTGGCCACCGCTAGAAGAATCTGGCTTGGCTTCCTTCTGGGGAGAGCCGGGCCTTCCATCCGATACACAAGGGGTTCCAATGATCGTCAAGTCGTCCATGCTCAAGCCGCTGGCCTTCGCCGCACTGCTGGCCACTGCCGGTGCCGCGCAAGCCAGCATCACCGTCTACACCTCGTTGGCCGCCTTCAACGCCGCCACCGCCAGCCCGGGCACGGACACCTTCGCCGGCTTCAGCATCACCGGCTCGACGCCCAGCCCCATCACCCGTAGCGCGGGCAGCTACACCTACAGCATCGACGCCGGCCCCGCGGGCAGCTTCTTCGGCGGCGGCTCCACGGCCAACCCCTTCCTGTCGACCAACACCGCCAGCGACACGGTCTCCTTCTCTGGCTTCTCGGCCGGTGTGGTGGGCTTTGGCGCCAACTTCTTTGGCAGCAACATCAGCGGTCTGTTCGCCGCCGGCGACATGCTGCTGACGGCCACCGACAGCAGCGGCACCGTGACGCAGACCATCGTCGGCGCCACCGAAAGCAGCTTCCTGGGTTTTGTTTCCGACAGCGCCATCCTCTCGGCCACGCTGGTCTCGGTGCAGCCGACCACCGGTTTCCTGTGGCCGTCGGCCGACAACGTGGTGCTCGCCAGCGCCGTGCCGGAACCCGGCACCTACGCGATGATGCTGGCCGGCGTGGGCGTGCTGGGCTTCATGGCCCGTCGCCGCCGCGGCTGATCCACCGGGGCTGTGCCCCAGGGGCGGCAACTGCCGCCCCAATATCAGGGCCTCGGCGTGAGCCGCGGCCCTTTGTCATTTCTGCGCCGGCGCTGGCCTTGCTCCCGCGCTGGCTGCGCTACAGTGCCGCCATGCAGCGCTGGTGCAAGCTCGCTTGGCTCTGGTTCGTGATGCTGGCCCTGGCCGGGTCCGGCTGGGCCGCTGCGGCCACGCCTTGCGTTCTTGTGAAGGCCACCGCTGGCGCTGCCGCCGAGCCGCCTTCGTGGCCCTGCCACGAAACCTCGCCCGGCGTGGGCACACCGCCGGTGCCCGGCGAGGTTGACGGCCGCGGCGACACCCCTGGCGTCGGGTTCGGCATCGAGCGCGGTGCGGCTGGCGATGTTGAGGCCCACGCCTGCAGCGCCTGCACCAGCTGCCATACGGGCCACGCGCTGGCCGTGCTGCCGGCTGCAGCGCCCGCGGCAGCCGCGTTGCCTGTTGGTGCGGCACCTGCCGCGCTGCCGCTGCCGCGCTTGGTCAGCGCGGTCTTGGCCGGGCCCGAGCGTCCGCCCCGGCACAGGCCCTGAGCCGGCCCCGCTGCAGCCCTGCCTGCGGCGGTTGGCTTTTGCGCCCGCGGCGGCCACCACCGCTGCTTCCAGCACCTGCGCCGTTTCCGATTTAGGAGGACCCACGATGGCCTCGAAACCCCGCCACCTCAGCCTGCGGCTGATGTGCATCGCCTTGCTGCCCATGCTGCTCACGCTGGGCGGCCCGCCCGCCCGCGGCCAGGCGCCGCGCCCGGTGTCCCTGGCCGACCCCGGCGATGCCGCCACGCCCGTGCCGGCGCTGCAGCACCGCTCGGCCTTTGTGGGCTACCGCCCGCTGGGCAGCGTGGTGCTGGGCGACTGGCGCTCGGCCAACGACACCGTCACCCGCATCGGTGGCTGGCGTGCGTACACCCGCGAGGCCCATGCGCCGGCGGCACCGGCTGCCGCCACCGCCGCCTCCGCCTCCGCCGCAGCCCGCAGCGCCTCTGCCGCGGCGCCTGGCCGCCACCATGGAGCACACGGCCATGGCGGGCACTGAAGCCTGCGCAGGGCGGCATCGGCCCTTGCGTTGCGCGCCACGGGTCTGGGCCTTGTTGGCGCTGTCGGGCCTGGTGGGCGGCTGCGCCCAGTTCAGCGCCGACGGCGGCATGGGCCCGGTGCAGCAGATCACCCAAGCGCGCCTGGGCCACACCATCAAGGCCTTCAACAGCGATGACGAGGCCGCGGCCGTGCAGGCCCGGGTTGAAGCGCTGCTGGCGCGGCCGCTGGACGCCGAGGCTGCAGTGCAACTGGCCTTGTTGAACCACCGTGGCCTGCAGGCCCAGTTGCAGGCCCTGGGCATCGCCGAAGCCGAGCGTGTGCAGGCCGGCCGCCTGCCCAACCCCGGCTTCAGCTGGGGCCGCAGCGCGCGGGGCGACGAGCGCGAGATCGAGCGCGGCCTGCACCTGAACCTGGCGCGCCTGCTCGCCTGGCCGCTGCAGCAAGGCCTGGAGAGCCGCCGCCAGGCGCAAACCCAGGCCGCGGTGGCGCTGCAGGTGCTGCAGCACGCCGCGGCCACACGCAAGGCCTGGGTGCAGGCCGTGGCGGCGGCCGAGACCGTTCGTTACCAACAGCAGGTGATGCAGGCCGCTGAAGCCAGCGCCGAGCTGGCGCGGCGCATGGCCGCTGTGGGCAACTTCAGCCGCCTGCAACAGGCACGGGAACAGGCCTTCTATGCCAGCGCCGCGCTGAACCTGGCGCGGGCCCAGCAGCGCCAGGGGGCCAGCCGCGAGCGCCTGACAAGGCTGCTTGGGCTGTGGGGTGCGGGGGCGGCTTTCCAGCTGCCTGAGCGCCTGCCGGCCCTGCCTGCCGAGCCCGCCGATCAACCCGAGCTGGAGCGCATCGCCCTGGCCCAGCGCCTGGACGTGCAGGGCGCCCGCCTGGCGGCAGAGCAGATGGTGCAGAACCTGGGCCTGACCAGGGCCACGCGTTTTGTCAACGTGCTGGAACTCGGCGTCCTGCGCAACGGTTCCAACGAAGCGCCCACCCAGCGCGCCTGGGAAATCGGCTTCGAGCTGCCGATCTTCGACAGCGGTACGGCGCGCCTGGCGCGCGCCGAGGCTCTGCACCGGCAGGCGGTGCACCAGGCGGCCGACATCGCCGTGCGTGCCCGCTCCGAGGTGCGCGAGGCCTACGGCGCTTACCGCAGCGCCTGGGACATCGCACGCCACCACCGCGATGAGATCGTGCCGCTGCGCCAGCGCATCGCCGAAGAAAACGTGCTGCGCTACAACGGCATGTTCATCGGCGTGTTCGAACTTCTCGCCGATACGCGCGCGCAGATCCAGAGCGTCAACGACGCCATCGATGCCTTGCGCGATTTCTGGCTCGCCCAGGCCGAGCTGGACATGGCGCTGGTGGGCCAACCGGCGCTCGATCTCGCGCTGCCGGCGGCCGCCGGCAGCACCGCTGTCGGCAGCGATGCCGGCCACTGAACCCGCACCCGAAGGACAACATGGTCTCGCGCAGAAACTTTCTCGGTGGCACGGCCGGTGGTGCCGTCACGGCGGCGGCCAGTGCCATCAGCCCGGTGGCGATGGCGGCCCTGCCTGAGCCCGTCATGCAGGGCAGCGCGGACACCGCGCCGCCGCTGCTGCCGCCCACAGGCCGGCCCTACAACCCGGTGGTCACGCTCAATGGCTGGACGCTGCCCTGGCGCATGAACCAGGGCGTCAAGGAGTTCCACCTCGTGGCCGAGCCCGTGGTGCGCGAGATGGCGCCCGGCTTCAAGGCCCACCTGTGGGGCTACAACGGCCAGAGCCCGGGGCCGACCATCGAGGTGGTGGAAGGTGACCGTGTGCGCCTGTTCGTCACCAACAAGCTGGGCGAGCTGACCAGCATCCACTGGCACGGCCAGCGCCTGCCCAACGGCATGGATGGCGTGACGGGCCTGAACCAGCCCGGCATCCCGCCCGGCAAGACCTATGTCTACGAGTTCGTGGCGCGGCGGCCCGGCACCTTCATGTACCACCCGCATGCCGACGAGATGGTGCAGATGGCCATGGGCATGATGGGTTTCTGGGTCACGCACCCGAAGCAGAAGCACCCGTTGATCGACGAGGTCGACCGCGACTTCTGCTTCCTGCTCAACGCCTACGACATAGAGCCCGGCAGCGCCACACCGAAGATCATGACCATGCTCGACTTCAACCTCTGGAGCTGGAACAGCCGCATCTTCCCCGGCATCTCGCCGTTGGTGGTGCGCAAGAACGACCGCGTGCGCATCCGTGTGGGCAACCTCACGATGACCAACCACCCCATCCACCTGCACGGCCACGAGTTCACCGTCACCGGCACCGATGGCGGGCCGACGCCGAAGGGCGCGCGCTGGCCCGAGATCACCACCGACGTGGCCGTGGGCCAGATGCGGCAGCTGGATTTCATTGCCGACGAAGAAGGCGACTGGGCCTTCCATTGCCACAAGAGCCACCACACGATGAATGCGATGGGCCATGCGGTGCCCACGATGATCGGGGTCGACCACAGCCAGGTGGTGCGCCAGATCACGCAGCTCATTCCCGACTACATGGTGATGGGTGAACGGGGCATGAAGGACATGACCGAGATGGAGATGCCACTGCCCGACAACACCGCGCCGATGATGGCCGGGCAGGGGCCTTATGGCGCGGTGGGCATGGGCGGCATGTTCAGTGTGCTGAAGGTGCGGCGGGACCAGAAGCCCGGTGACTACACCGACCCGGGCTGGTACCGCCATCCGCCCGGCACGGTGGCTTTCGAGTACACCGGCAGCCTGCCGGCACCAGCGCGTTTCCAGGCCGAAGGCACGGCCTCGATGCCGCCCGTGGCGCCGCGGCAGCCGGCCGTGGAGGTCAAGGTGCGCAAGCCCGCGGGGGGTCACGGCGGGCATTGAACGACACGCCTGGCCCGGGGGGCCGTGCGGGCACGGCGCGCGTGCAGAATGCGGGCGGTTTTTGCGCCGTCCGGTGTTGGCACTGCGCAGCCCCTGCTTGATCGGCCACCCCAACCTCACCCGCGCGCTCCGCATGCCCCGACCCCTCTGTTTGCTCCCGAGCCCGGGCCGGTCTGCCCCTGGAGGGCGGGCTTGAGCGCGCCGTCGCCGTCGCCGCTGTCGGCCCCAGGCGTGGTGTTCTGGCTGACGGGGCTGTCGGGCGCCGGCAAGTCCACCATCGCCCAGGCCACCTGCCGCGCGCTGCGCTTGCAAGGGCGCCAGGCCGCGCTGCTGGACGGCGACGAGCTGCGCCGCGGCCTCACCAGCGACCTCGGCTTCAGCCCGGCCGACCGCGCCGAAAACGTGCGCCGCACTGCCGAGGTGGCGCGCCTGATGGCCGATGCCGGGCTCACCGTGGTGGTGGCCTTGATCTCGCCCTTCCGCGTTGACCGTGATCGCGCACGGGCGCTCTTCGAGGCCGGGCGCTTCTTCGAGGTCCACGTCGACACCGCCCTCAGCGTGGCGGAAGCGCGCGATCCCAAGGGCCTGTACTGGCGTGCGCGCCAGGGCCTGTTGCCGGCTTTCACCGGCATCGGCTCGCCTTACGAGCCGCCGCTGGCGCCGGCCTTGCGCATCGACACCGCGCAGGTGCTGCCGGACGAGGCGGCGCGCCGTTTGCTCGGCTTGCTGCCATGACGCCGGCCGCGCAAAACAAACTCGCCGAAGCCGAAGCCAAGGCGCGCCTGCGCGGCCTCAAGCCACCGCAGGTGGAGCAGCTGCGCCGGGCTCAACGCCTGCTGGGCGCGGGCGACCGCTTGCTTGCCGGGCAGCTGCTGCTGGCGCTGGCGCAAAGCGCGCCCGGGCACCCCGAGGTGTTGCGCACCCAGGCGCAACGGCACCTCGGCGAGCGCGAGTGGCCCGAGGCGGCTGCCTGCCTGGCGCGTGCGGCGGCAGCCCGTCCCGACGACTTTGCGTTGTGGCTGCAACTGGGCACCGTGCAAGACCACGCCGGCGATTTTGTGCAGGCGCCTGCCAGCCTGCGCCGCGCGCAGAGCCTCGCCCGCACCGAGCAGCAATGGTTGGCCTTGAGCCTGGAGTTTGACCGCCAGGCCTATGTCGAAGAGGCCCTGGCCGCGGTCGAGCAGGTCCTGGCGCTGGCGCCGGCGGGTGCCGTGGCCTTGCTGCAGCGTGCGCGTTGCGCCACGGCCCTGGGGCTGGCCGGGCGTGCGGCGGCCGATTGCCGCGCGCTCATCGCCCGTGGTGAGTTGGCGCCACGGGCCTGGTTCATGCTGGCCGATCTGAAGGTGCTGCGGCTCGATGAGGACGAACTGGCCCGGCTGCAGCAGGCCGCGATGAACCCAGCGCCCACGCTCAAGCCCGACGAGCGCGTGATGCTGCTCTTTGCCCTGGGCAAGGCGCTGGAAGACGCCGGCCAGTGGCCCGCCGCCTACACGGCGCTGATGCGCGCCAACGCCGAGGCCGGAGCGCTGCGTCCTTGGGACGGTGCCGCCTTCGAAGCCCTGGTGGCCGCCACGCAGGCCGCCTTCGAAAAAGCGCCGCCGCCGGCCGAGGGGGAACGTGGGCGCGAAGTGATCTTCCTGGTGGGTCTGCCGCGTTCGGGCACCACGCTGGTGGAGCAGATCCTGGCCAGCCACCCGCAGGTGGAAGGCGCCAGCGAGCTGCCCTACCTGGGCATCGTGCTCGACCAGGAATCGCGCCGCCGCTCGCGCCGTCTGCACGAATGGGCGCCCTTGGCCAGCGATGCCGATTGGGCGCGCCTGGGCGGCCAGTACCTGGCCTTGAGCGAACGCTGGCGCCTCCGCTGCCCGGTCAGCACGGACAAGCTGCCTGAGAACTGGCTCTACGCTGGCGCCGCGCTGCGCATGCTGCCGGGCGCCCGTTTCATCGATTGCCGGCGCGACCCGGTGGAGACCAGTTGGTCGTGCTTCAAGCAGCTGTTTGCGCCCGGCCGTGTCAACTTCACCCACGGCTTCGAAAGCCTGGCGCGCTATTGGCGCGGCTACGACAGCCTGAGCCGGTATTGGGCCCAAGTGCATCCGCAACGGTTCCGGGCCCAGCACTACGAAGCGCTGGTGGCCGACCCCGAGGCGCAGATCCGCGCCTTGCTCGACTTCTGCGGGCTGCCCTTCGACGCTGCCTGCCTGCGCTTTCACCAGGCCCAGCGCGCGGTGCGCACGCCCAGTGCGCTGCAGGTGCGTCAGCCCCTGCAGCGTGCATCGACCCCGGCGGCCGGCTACGGAGCGCTGCTCGATCCGCTGCGGCGCCTCTTCGATCACACCTGACCGAGGATTCGACCGCGGGCGCCTTGCCGGCCGCGCCTTGCCGCACACCCGCGTGAATCGGGGGGTTGCGACCGGGGTCAGCGTGCCAGAACATCAATCTGTCATAGCAGCTCACGTTCTATTGACGCTCGCGTTATGACGATGGCCAGGCCAAGCGGGCGCGCAACACCTCCAACACATCAGGAAGAAGCAGATGAACAGCCAGATGACCTTGGGCCAGCGCGCGATGCGCCTGGCTTTTTGCGCCACCGTTGCGGGTGCCGCGCTGAGTGCACAGACCGCTTACGCGGCCGTCGTTGAAGTCGACTTCTCGGGCAACCCCTTCTCGACGGTGCCTTTCAACCTCGACGGTTTCTATATCAACATCGTCACCGGCGCCACCGGCACCAGCGGTGCTGCCACGGCCGGTTGGGACCTGAACCCCTACTACGTCGGCTCGACCACCGCCACGCCGGGCTTCCGCTTCTTCACGCCCTCCGGTGGCGGTTTTGTCGGCGCCGGCGGCGTCGCCACGTCGCTGGCAGCAGGTTCGATGATCGGCTCGACCTCCACGTTCATCACCGGTGTCGTCAACGGCCAGCAGGCCACCGTGCCGGTGATCAGCAACTTCGGCTTCCGTTTCATTAACGAGACGACGGGCCTGACCAACTACGGCTACGTGACGGTCCAGCAACTGGCGAACCCGGTGGCCTCGGGTGCAGTGCGCGTGCTCGGCTTCGCGTACGAGAACACCGGCGCTGCGATCTCCGTGGTGCCCGAGCCCTCGACCTGGCTGATGATGCTGGGCGGTGTGGCTGCGCTGGGTGCCTTCGCGCGCCGCCGCGCTGGCCAGCAAGCCGCCTGACAGGGCCTGCTGCTTCGATGAACGGACCGCCTCGGCGGTCCGTTTTTCTTTTGGCGGAAGCTCAGGGATTCGAACCCTGGAACCCTTGCGGGTTGCCGGTTTTCAAGACCGGTGCAATCGACCACTCTGCCAAGCTTCCTCGGGCGACTCCGGCCCAGGCGGCATTCTAGAGGCGCATGGCCGCTCAGTCGGGCCGCTCAACCGGGCCGCTGCGCCGCCTCGCAAGCCACCTGCGCCACCTCGCGCCGCCCGCCGTCCACGCGCACGGCCGTGAGTGCGCCGCCCCAGACGCAGCCGGTGTCGAGCGCCAGCACATCAGGCCGGTTCACCAAGCCCAGCGTGCTCCAGTGGCCGAAGGCGATGGGCTCGCCCGCGCTGCGGCGGCCCGGCACTTCGAACCAGGGCTGCATGCCCAAGGGCGCGCCGCCGGCGCCTTCCTTGGTCTTGAAATCGAGCGTGCCGTCGGCAGCGCAGAAGCGGATGCGCGTGAGCGTGTTGACGATGAAACGCAGGCGCTCGGTGCCTTGCAGCGTGTCGGCCCAGCGACGCGGCTCGTTGCCGTACATCACCTGCAAGAAGCCGGGCAGGTCGGGGCCGCGCAGCACGGTCTGCACTTCGTCGGCCAGGGCCAGGGCCTGGCTGCTCGTCCATTGCGGCACGAGCCCGGCGTGTACACAGAGCCAGCCGGCCTCGGTGTGGGCCAGGGGCTGCTGGCGCAGCCAGTGCAGCCAATGCGCGCTGTCCGGCGCGTGCAGCACGTCGTCGAAGGTGTCGCCCTTGTGCAGGCTGCGCACGCCGTGGGCCACGGCCAGCAGGTGCAGATCGTGGTTGCCCAGCAGGCAGGTGGCGGCGTTGCCGTAGCCGCTCAACAGCTTCAACACGCCCAGCGAATCGGGCCCGCGGTTGACGAGGTCGCCCAAGACCACGAGGCGATCTCGCGAGGGCGAAAAGCCGATCTCTGCCAGCAGGCGCTGCAAAGCCTGCGCGCAGCCTTGCACGTCGCCGATGAGATGGAGCATGGGTCGATTCTGCTACGCTCCGCCCCGTTTCAACGGCCCCCGCAAGCGCACGCTGCGGCGCGCATGGACCTCACACTTCTCGTTTTCCTGATCCTCCTCAACGGCGTTTTCGCCATGTCGGAAATGGCCCTCACCGCAGCGCGCAAGGCGCGGCTGCAGGTGATGGTGGAAGGGCAGGAGCCCGGCGCGCAGGCCGCGATGGACCTGCACGAGAACCCGACCAAGTTCCTCTCCACGGTGCAGATCGGCATCACCTCCATCGGCGTGCTCAACGGCATCGTCGGTGAGGCGGCTTTTGCCGCGCCGCTGGCGGCCTGGCTGATCGAAGACTT
This sequence comes from uncultured beta proteobacterium, assembly GCA_963788035.1. Taxonomy (GTDB): domain Bacteria; phylum Pseudomonadota; class Gammaproteobacteria; order Burkholderiales; family Burkholderiaceae_C; genus Rubrivivax. Next base: position 476,108 of record CAWBFC010000006.1, on the reverse strand, counting down.
CAATGTCGCCGCGCGCACCGCCAGCCTGGGCGCCACAGGCCTGGTGGTGGTGATCATCACCATCCTCACCATCATCTTCGGCGAGCTCGTGCCCAAGCGGCTGGGGCAGATGTTCCCGGAGACCATCGCGCGCCTGGTGGCGCGGCCGATGAATTTGCTGAGCACCGCCACGCGCCCGCTGGTGGCGCTGCTGAGCGTGTGCACCAACGCTGTGTTGCGCTTGATGGGCATCAGCGGCGGGCCCACGCGCAGCGTGACGGAAGAAGAGATCGCCGCCAGCCTGGAAGAGGGCGTGGAGTCGGGCGTGATCGAAGCGCAAGAGCACCAGATGGTGCGCAACGTCTTCCGCCTGGATGAACGGCAGATCGGCTCGATGATGATTCCGCGCGCCGAAATCGTGTGGCTCGATGCTGCCGACAGCGTCGATTCGCTGCTGGCCACCATCACCGCCAGCGGCCACACGCGTTTTCCGGTGTGCCGCGGTTCGCTGGACGATGTGCAGGGTGTTCTCAACGCCGCGAAGTTGCTGCAGCCGCTGGCCAGCGGGCAGACGCTCAACATCCACGCCCACATGGCGCCGCCGGTGTTCGTGCCCGAAACACTCTCGGGCATGGAACTGCTGGAGCATTTCCGCGTCTCGCGCACCGACCTCGTTTTCGTGGTCGACGAATACGGCGCGGTGCAGGGCGTCATCACCGAACGCGACCTGCTCGAAGCCATCACCGGCGAATTCGGCGCGCCCAGCGACGAAGACGCCTGGGCCGTGCAGCGCGAAAACGGCAGCTGGCTGCTGGACGGGCTGATTCCCGTGCCCGAATTCAAGGACCGCCTCGAACTCAAGGAACTCCCTGAGGAGGACCGAGGCCGCTACAACACGCTGGCTGGCATGATCATGCTCTTGCTGGGCCGCCTGCCCCGCACCGCCGACACGGTGGAGTGGGAGGGCTGGCGCTTCGAGGTCGTCGACCTCGACGGCAAGCGTGTCGACAAGGTGCTGGTGAGCCGCACAGAAACCCCCGGAGAAGAAACTTGATCAATCAGAACCTGCACCGCCAGCCCACCGCGCTGGACAGTGTGACCCACCGCAAGCTCAAGCTGCAGATGCCCGTGACCGACTGGCGCGTGGCCGACCAGCTCAACGCGATGTTCGTGGCCGCTGCCGAATTCGGCGACGTCTGCCGCGAGTTCCCCATCGTCTTCGTGAAGGCCGGCAAGGAGCCCGATGGCACCGATGCCATCGCCCCCATCGCCGTCTTCGGCCTGGTGCAGAACCAGAACCTCTACGTCACCGGCGAACGCTGGCGCGCCCAGTACATCCCGGCGGTGCTGCGCGCCTACCCCTTCTGCATCGCGCGTATCGACGACGACCGCTTCGCGATCTGCGTCGACACCGCCTGGAAGGGCGCCAGCGAGACCGAAGGCCAGGCCTTGTTCACCGACAGCGGTGAAGGCGGCGACCTGCTGAAGGAAATGACGCCTTACCTCGAAACGCTGGAAGCCGAGATCCAGCGCACGCGCCTGGTGGGCAAGAAGCTGCTGGAGCTGGACGTGCTGCGCGAGATGCGCTTCGATGCCACGCTGCCCGACGGCCGCCAGCACACCGTGGACGGCTTCCTGACCGTCGACGAGAAGAAGATGACCGAGCTGCCCGACAACGTGGTGGGCGAACTGCACCGCACCGGCGTGCTGGGCCTGGTGCACCTGCACTGGGTGTCGATGGGCAATATGCGCCGCCTGGTCGACTGGCATGTCGAACGCTCGGCGGCCGACAAGCCCGCTGCCTGATCGGGCCAGCTGCTGCAAAGACAAAGCCGCCCTCGGGCGGCTTTTTTGGTGGCGGCGCGGCCGGTGGCCCTCAGGCCCCCGCAGCGGGCGTGGCCGGCGGCACTGGCGGTGCCGGGGCGCGAAGGGCCTGGATCACCTGGGCTGCCTGCGGCTGGGTGCGTGCCACCCATTCGTCGAAACGCTGGCGCGCAGCGGCGCCGTAGCGCTGGTAGATCTTCCAGCCGACAAAGGCCACCAAGGCCAGCAGCAGCAGCGTCTTGGCCGCACGGGCCCAGGCCACCAGCACGGCGATGCCCATGCCGAAGGCCACCCACTTGAACCACCACTGGCCGCTGTAGGTGAAGTAGTTGATGAAGCCGGTGAGCCCGATGACGAACAGCGCGCGGAAGGGCATGACGACGGCGTCGGTGATGTCCTTGACCGGGCGGGTGATCAGCTTGAAGGGGTTCATGGTGGGCTCCTGGAGGCTGCGGTGTGTTGCGATGTCAGGATCTTCGGGCCCCAAGGCGCGTGGCTCCACGGCACTGCGACGAAATGCACCCGCGCGGCGTGAATCGACGCTGGCCAGCGCCGGGTGGCCGCGCCGATGGCACGGCGGCGGGACAATACGACCCACCGTCACCCGCTGAAGACCCATGACCGTCCATCTCGCCAAGCCGCAGCGCGGCAGTGTGCCCATCCACGCCGTCGACCGCGCGCAGTTCGCGGCACTCACCCCAACGCTCGACCCCGCCGCGCGTCGCTGGCTGCAGGCCACGGGCTTCACCGGCGCGCCCGACACCCACGCGCTGCTCCCTGCGGCAGATGGCAGCCTGCAGGCCGTGTGGGCCGGCGTGCGCAGCGCCAGCCACCCCTGGGCGCTGGCCAGCCTGCCCAAGGCGCTGCCGCCCGGCCACTACCACCTGGGCGAACTCGGCCTGGCGCTGGACCTGGGCGCCGCCGCCTTCTCCTGGGAGCTGGGCGGCTACACCTTCGACACCTACAAGCCCGCGCGGCGCGAGCCGGCGCAGCTGAGCCTGCCGTCCACCCCAGTGACGCAGCGCGCGCTGATCCTGGCCGGCGCCTCGGCCACCACGCGCGATCTCGTCAACACGCCGGCCGAAGACATGGGCCCGGCCCACCTGGCCGAGGCGGTGCGCCTGGTGGCCAAGCAGCACGGCGCCAAGTTCAAGCAGGTGGTGGGCGACAAGCTGCTGGCCGCCAACTTCCCCGCCATCCACGCCGTGGGCCGCGCCGCCGCGGAAGACCGCGCGCCGCGCCTGATCGAGCTGAACTGGGGCAGCGACAAGCACCCGCGTTTGTGCATCGTCGGCAAGGGCGTGTGCTTCGACAGCGGTGGCCTGGACATCAAGCCAGCCGACGCCATGCGCCTGATGAAGAAGGACATGGGCGGTGCGGCCAACGCTTTAGGCCTGGCGCAGATGGTGATGGCGCTGAAGCTGCCGGTGCGCCTGCAGTTGTTGATCCCGGCGGTGGAAAACGCCATCAGCGGCAACGCCTTCCGCCCCGGCGACGTGTTCAAGACGCGCGCCGGCCTGCACATCGAGATCGGCAACACCGACGCCGAGGGCCGCGTCGTTTTGTGCGACGCGCTGGCCTACGGCGCTGAAAGCCAGCCTGCGCTGATGATCGACATGGCCACGCTCACCGGCGCGGCCCGCGTGGCGCTCGGGCCGCAGCTGCCGGCGCTGTTCACGCGGCGCATGGAGCTGGCGCGTGAACTGGTCGACCTGGGCCTGCAGCTGCACGACCCGCTGTGGCACATGCCGCTCTGGCACGATTACCACGGTGGCATCGAGAGCGACATCGCCGACATCGTCAACACCGGCAAGGGCCCGATGGCCGGCGCCGTGACGGCCGCGCTTTTCCTCGACGATTTCGTGCCGGCCGGCGTGGAGTGGCTGCACATCGACCTGTTCGCGTGGAACAGCGAAAGCCGCCCCGGCCGCCCGGCCGGTGGCGAGGCGCAGACGCTGCGCACGCTGCTGGCGCACCTGGAAGGGCGCTTCGGCGTGGTGTGACGGCATGCCGGCCCGGCGCGCCCGGGCCCCGCGATCTGGGGGGCAAAAGCCGGCTTGATCGTCACGACAGCGTCACGCGGGCATGAGACATTTACGTCACTGCAGGCGGCAACCGACCACACCACTGGGTGGAGTTCCGGAACCCGTGACCGGCGCCTGAAGTACCCACACCGAAGCCCTTGCGCGTGAGCGCAGGGGCTTCACTCTTTCTGGGTCGCTATGTCGGGTGCTGTGCGGGTACGGCGGTGGGCTCCAGCACGGCTTCCAGCGCCGCCAGGCGTTCGTCGATGCGCGCGGCGTCGTTGAGTTCACGCACAGCCTCGTAGGCCTGCTGCGCGCCGGGGTGGCTCTTGCGCAGCATGTTCAGCCACTGCTTCAAGCGCCCGCCGCGGTGGCGCGGCGCCACGCGCGGCGTGATCAGCCGGCCATAGAGGCGCAGCAGCCCCAGCAGCACGGGCCACGGCGGCGCTGCGCGGCCGCGCAGGGCCAGTGCCAGGCCGGGGTCGCCCACCAGGCCGCGGCCCAGCATCAGCGCGTCGCAGCCGCTTTCCTGCAGGCAGCGTTCGGCATCGGCGACGGTCCAGACCTCGCCATTGGCGATGACGGGCAGCGCCACCGCCGCGCGGATCTGCGCGATGCGGTCCCAATAGGCTGGCGGCTTGTAGCCCTGCAGCTTGGTGCGGCCGTGCACCACGAGTTCGGCCGCGCCGGCAGCTTCGATGCCGCGTGCGTTGTCGAGCATGCGCGCGTCGTCCAGGTGGCCCAGGCGCATCTTGGCCGACACCGGCACGGCCACAGGCACCGCCTGCCGCACCGCGGCCACGATGCGGTGCACGAGTTCAGGCTCGTCCAGCAGCACGGCGCCGCCGCGGTGGCGGTTGACGATCTTGGCGGGGCAGCCGAAGTTCAGGTCCACGCCCTCGGCGCCCAGCTCGGCCAGGCGCGCGGCGTTGTCGGCCAGGCAGGCCGGGTCGCTGCCCAGCAGCTGTGCGCGCACCGGCGTGCCGGCGGGGGTGCGGCTGCCGTGGCGCAGCTCGGGCATCAACCGCAAGAACACGCGCGGCGGCAACAGCTGGTCGGTGACGCGGATGAACTCCGAGACACAGCGGTCGATGCCGCCCACGCGGGTGAGCACGTCGCGCAGGTCGTGGTCGAGCACACCTTCCATGGGCGCCAGCAGCACCAGGCGGGGCGGGCGGTGCAGGCCGGCGAGCGCGGCTTCGGTGGGGTGGGGCAGGGGCGCGAGCATCGAGCGCGGGATTCTCCCAGGGCCCAGCACCGCCACGGGCCGGCAGAATTTACCGACCAACCGGTCGAAGAATGGCGCTCGCGGGCTTCCAGGCCTGCCGCCCAAGGAGCCCCCGCATGTCCGAAGCCCTGGTTCTGCAGGCCACACACGGCCCCGTGCGCGTGCTGACGCTGAACCGCCCGGCCGCGCTGAACAGCTTCACGGCCGAGATGCACGGCCAGCTGCTGGCGGCGCTGAACGCCGCGGCGGAAGACAGCGCCGTGCGCGCCGTCGTCATCACCGGCGCCGGCCGCGGCTTCTGCGCGGGGCAAGACCTCAACGACCCGGCCATGGTGGGCGGCGAGGTCGATGTCGGCGCTGTCATCGAACGCCACTACCGCCCGCTGGCCACACGCGTGCGCAGCCTGCCGGTGCCCGTGGTGGCGGCCGTCAACGGCGTGGCTGCGGGTGCCGGGGCCAACTTTGCTTTGTGCTGCGACCTGGTGGTGTCCGCGCGCAGCGCCAGCTTCATCCAGGCCTTCAGCAAGATCGGCCTCGTGCCCGATTGCGGCGGCACCTGGCTGCTGCCGCGCCTGGTGGGCCGGGCGCGCGCGCTGGGCCTGGCGATGCTGGGCGACAAGCTGCCGGCCGACGCGGCCGTGGCGATGGGCCTGATCTGGCAGGCCGTGGACGACGCCGCGCTGATGGACAGCGCGCTGGCGCTGGCCACGCGCTTGGCTGCGCTGCCGGTGCAGGCCCTGGTGGCCGCGCGGCGTGCGCTGGACGAGGCGGCACCGATGGACTTCGGCGATGCGCTGGCGCTGGAAGCCACGCTGCAGCGCGAACTCGGCCACGCGCACGATTTCGCCGAAGGCGTGGCCGCGTTCAAGGCCAAGCGCGCGCCGACTTTCATCGACCGCTGAAGCGCGCGATGGCCGACATCCCCACACCCCAGCAAGTGGCCGAAGCCTCGCGCGACGCGATGTGGCGCGACGACCGCGCTTCGCGCCACCTCGGCATCGAGGTGCACGCCATCGGCCCCGGTAGCGCCACGCTGACGATGCGCGTGCACGAGGCCCTGCTCAACGGCCACCACATCTGCCACGGCGGCTTCATCAGCACGCTGGCCGACAGCGCCTTCGCTTTCGCCTGCAATGCCTACAACGAGGTGACGGTGGCCGCAGGCTTCGACGTCAACCTGCTGGCCGCCGCGCGCCTGGGTGACGTGCTCACGGCGCAGGCGCGCGAGCTCAGCAAGTCTGGCCGCACGGGGGTGTACGACGTGACCGTGCGCAACCAGCGCGGCGAAGCCGTGGCGGTGTTCCGCGGCCGCTCCTACACGATGAAGGGCCGCGCGCTGGTGGAAGGCCTGCCCGTCGGCCCGCAGGCAGCGCCCGCCGCCCGCACGTGATCGCAGCACCGCCGCAGGAGATCAGAAACCATGCCCGTCTTCCAACCGGCCGCCCACGAACTGGAGCCCATCGAACGCGCCAGCCGCGACGAACTGCAGGCCCTGCAACTGCAGCGCTTGCAGGACACCTTGCGCCGCGTCTACGAAAACGTGCCGCACTACCGCCAAGCCTTCGACGCCGCCGGTGTGCACCCGGAAGACTGCCGCAGCCTGGCCGACCTGGAGAAGTTCCCCTTCACCAACAAGGCCGACCTTCGGCGCCACTACCCCTTCGGCCTGTTCGCCGTGCCGCGGCAGCAGGTCGTGCGCCTGCACGCCAGCAGCGGCACCACGGGCAAACCCACGGTGGTGGGCTACACGCAGGCCGACATCGACACCTGGGCGCACCTTATGGCGCGCAGCATCCGCGCTGCGGGTGGCCGCCAGGGCGACATCGTGCAGGTGGCCTACGGCTACGGCCTTTTCACCGGCGGGCTGGGCGCGCACTACGGCGCCGAGGCCCTGGGCTGCACCGTGGTGCCGCTGGGCGGCGGGCAGACCGAGAAGCAGGTGCAGCTGATCGAAGACCTGCGGCCCGACCTCATCATGGTCACGCCCAGCTACATGCAGGTGATCGTCGAGGAGTTCCGCCGCCAGGGCAAAGACCCGCGTGCGATGAGCGTGGCCGTGGGCATCTTCGGCGCCGAGCCCTGGACGGAAGCCATGCGCGCCGACATCGAGGCCAGCGCCGACCTGAAAGCCGTGGACATCTACGGCCTGAGCGAGGTGATGGGCCCGGGCGTGGCCTGCGAATGCGTGGAAACGCAGGACGGCCCGGTGGTGTGGGAAGACCACTTCTACCCCGAGATCATCGACCCCGAAACCGGCGCCGTGCTGCCGGATGGTGAAGAAGGTGAACTCGTCTTCACCACACTGACGAAAGAAGCGCTGCCGCTGGTGCGCTACCGCACGCGCGACCTCACGCGCCTGCTGCCACCCACGGCGCGCGGCATGCGGCGCATGGGCAAGATCGTCGGCCGCAGCGACGACATGCTCATCATCCGCGGCGTGAACCTCTTCCCCACGCAGGTGGAAGAGATCGTGCTGCGCCACGGGCAGCTCTCGGGGCAGTACCAGCTTGTGGTCACGCGCAGCGGACTGCTGGACGAACTGCGTGTGCGCTGCGAGGTGACGCCCGCGCACGGGCACGCCGACCGCGAGGCGCTGGCGCGCGAACTGCAGCACCAGATCAAGGCGTTGATCGGTGTGACGGCCACGGTGGACGTGGGCCTGCCCGACAGCATCGAACGCACTCTGGTGGGCAAGGCCCGCCGTGTTGTTGATCAGCGCCCGCGCTGAGCCCACAGGAGACCCGGCATGTACACACAAGCCATGGACACCGCCCCGCCCGAGGCCCGCGCCGCCGTGCGCAGCGCCGACGAGGCCGCGCTGGAAACACGCTTCGAGGCCCATGTGGGCGAGGGCGGTTTCATCGAGGCCAAAGACTGGATGCCCGCGCACTACCGCAAGACGCTGCTGCGGCAGATCAGCCAGCACGCGCACTCCGAGATCGTGGGCATGCTGCCCGAGGCCAACTGGGTGACCCGCGCGCCCACGCTCAAGCGCAAGACCATCCTGCTGGCGAAGATCCAGGATGAAGCCGGCCACGGCCTCTACCTCTACGCCGCCGCCGAGACCCTGGGCCAGAGCCGCGACCAGATGTTGCAGGCCCTGCACAGCGGCCAGGCCAAGTACAGCAGCATCTTCAACTACCCCACGCTGAGCTGGGCCGACGTGGGCGTGATCGGCTGGCTGGTGGATGGTGCGGCCATCATGAACCAGGTGCCGCTCACGCGCTGCAGCTACGCGCCTTATGCCCGCGCGATGGTGCGCATCTGCCGCGAAGAGAGCTTCCACCAGCGCCAGGGCTTCGACAGCCTGCGCGTGATGATGGAAGAGGGCACCGATGCACAGCGCGCGATGGTGCAAGACGCCGTGATCCGCTGGTGGTGGCCCAGCCTGATGATGTTCGGGCCGCCCGATGGCGAAAGCACGCACAGCGCGCAGAGCGCCCGCTGGGGCATCAAGCGGCTCTCGAACGACGAGCTGCGGCAGAAGTTCGTCGACGCCTGCGTGGAGCAGGCCGCCGTGTTGGGCGTGACGCTGCCCGACCCGCAACTGAAGTGGAACGCCGAGCGCGGCCACCACGATTTCGGCCCCATCGACTGGGCCGAGTTCTGGCGCGTGGTGGGCGGCCACGGCCCGTGCAACCGCGAACGCCTGGCCGCGCGCGTGCAGGCCTGGGAAGAGGGCGCCTGGGTGCGCGAGGCTGCGCTGGCGCATGCGCGCAAGCAGGCCGAGCGCGCGGCGGCGCAGGAGCAGGCGGCATGAGCGCCCCGGTGGATCAAAGCGCACGCGCCGAGTGGCCGCTGTTCGAGGTGTTCGTGCGCCCCAAGTCGGGCCTGGACCACAAACACTGCGGCAGCCTGCACGCCGCCGACGCGAAGATGGCGGTGCAGCTGGCGCGCGAGGTCTACACGCGCCGGCAGGAAGGCTGCAGCGTCTGGGTGGTGAAGAGCAGCGACATCGCCGCCAGCGACCCCGGCGACCGCGCGATGTTGTTCGATCCGATGGAAGACAAGGTCTACCGCCACCCCAGTTTCTACGAGCTGCCCGAAGGCGTGCGGCACCTGTGATGAACGCTGTCACTGCGGCGCCCTTGCCGCCCTTGCGACTGCACCTCACGCCTGAGTTGCAGTACGTGCTGCGCTGGGCCGACTCGGCGCTGGTGCACGCGCAGCGCCTGTCGGAATGGTGCGGCCACGCGCCGGTGCTGGAGGAAGACATCGCACTCACGAACATGGCGCTGGACCTGCTGGGCCAAGCGCGGGCGCTGCTCACGCATGCCGCCGGGCTGGAAGGGCAGGGGCTGGACGAAGACACCCTGGCTTACTGGCGCGAGCACGACCAGTTCTTCAACCTCACGCTGGTGGAGCAGCCGTTGCGCAAGCCCGGCGCGCACGCGCCCGGCGGTGATTTCGCCGACACCGTGCTGCGCAACTTCGTGCTCGCCACATGGCTGAAGGCCGCCTGGCACGCGCTGCAGACCAGCGCTGATGCAACGCTGGCGGGCATTGCTGCGAAGAGCCTGAAAGAAGCGCGTTACCACCAGCAGCACAACGCCGATTGGGTGCAGCGCCTCGGTGACGGCACTGACGAATCTGCGCGGCGCATGGCCGCTGCGGTGCAGCGTCTGTGGCCTTACACGGCTGAGATGTTCGAGCACGACGCCGTGGACGAAGCTGCGCGCGCCAGCGGCCTGGGCCCGGCGCGCGCGGATCTGCGCGTGGCTTGGCAGGCCGACGTGGCCGAGGTCTTCGCCGCGGCCGGCCTGGATGTGCCGGCCGACACGTCCTTCCGCAGCACCGGCGCGCAAGCCCGCCACAGCGAACACCTGGGCTTCCTGCTGGCCGAGATGCAGGTGCTGCAACGCCAGCACCCTGGGGGCCGCTGGTGAGTGAAGCTGACAGTCTTCAAGGCGAAAGCCTGCAAAGCGACAACTTGCACCCGCGCGAGCTCGCGGCCTGGGCCGTGCTGCGCACCGTGCCCGACCCCGAGATCCCGGTGCTCAGCCTGTGCGACCTGGGCATCGTGCGCGAGGTGCAGCCGCTGCAGCCGACGCTGCGCGTGGTGCTGACCCCCACCTACAGCGGCTGCCCCGCCACCGAGGTGATCGCGCAGAGCGTGGTGCAGGCGCTGGACGCCGCCGGCCTCGGGCCCACCGAGGTGGCGCAGCGCCACGCCCCGGCCTGGACCACCGACTGGATCAGCGTGGAAGGCCGGCGCAAGCTGCGCGCGTACGGCATTGCGCCGCCCGGCGCTTGTGCGTCGGAAGAAGCCGCACCCGGCATCGCCGTGCTGCGCCTGCGCCCGCGCAACATCGAATGCCCCCGCTGCGGCAGCTTCGAGACCGAGCGCCTCTCGGCCTTTGGCAGCACCGCCTGCAAGGCGCTGCACCGCTGCCTGGCCTGCCGCGAGCCTTTTGAACATTTCAAGCCGATTTGAGGCCGCTGCCATGAATGCCAGCACCACCTTCCACCCGCTGCGCCTGGCCGAAGTGCGGCCCGAAGCCGAAGACGCGCTCGTGCTGGGCTTCGAGGTGCCGGCCGCGCTGGCCGAGACTTTCGCCTTCGCGCCGGGCCAGCACCTCACCTTGCGCGCCAGCGTGAACGGCGAGGAACTGCGCCGCTCGTACTCGGTCTGCGCCGCGCCCGGCGAGCCGCTGCGTGTGGGCGTGCGGCGTGTGTCTGGCGGTGCCTTCAGCAACTGGCTGCATGCGCAGGCGCGTGTGGGCGGGGCTCTCGCCGTGATGCCGCCTCAGGGCCGTTTCGGCGCCGCATTGGGCACGCAGCATGTCGGCCCGCGCCATGTGCTGGCGGTGGCCGGTGGCAGCGGCATCACGCCGCTGCTGTCCATCCTCAAGGCCGCGCTGGACGCTGACGCAAGAACGCGCTGTACCCTGGTCTACGCCAACCGCAGCCTGGGCAGCATGATGTTCCGCGAAGAGCTGGCCGATCTGAAGAACCGCCACCTCACCCGGCTGGCGCTGCACCCTGTGTTCTCGCGGGAGGCGGTCGAGCAGCCCTTGCAGGCCGGCCGGCTTGATGTCGGCCGACTGCAGACGCTGCTGCGGCTCAGCGGTCCGGTGGACCTGGCCTTTGTCTGCGGTCCGCAGGCGATGAACGAGGAGGTCGAGGCGGCGCTGTTGCAGGCGGGCTTGCGGGCGGCGCAGATCCACATCGAACGCTTCGGGGTGCCGGCTGCGGCCTTGGCGCCGGCGCCGGCCGCGCCATCGGCCAGCGCCGGCGCCGCCGTCACCGTGCGCGTGCTGCGCGACGGCGTGGCCCGCGACATCGCCTACCGCGCCGAAGATGGCAACCTGCTCGCCGCGGCCACCCGCGCCGGCATCGATCTGCCCTATTCCTGCCGCAGCGGCGTGTGCGCCACCTGCCGAGCGAAGGTGGTGAGCGGGCGGGTTTCGATGCAGCGCAACTTTGCGCTGGAGGCGGACGACGTGCAGGCCGGCTTCGTGCTCGCCTGCCAGGCGCAGCCGCTGGGTGCGGACGTGGTCTTGTCCTTCGACGAACGATGACGCGTGCGCCTGCCGCGCCAGGGCGCTGCTGATGGCCCGCCCCCGGTCGGCAGGCTTCGACGGCCAGCGCGAACAGATCGTTGCCGCAGCAGCGCGCCTGTTCGCCACGCGCGGCTACACCGCGGCCACGATGCAGCATGTGGCCGCCGAGTGCCAGATCAGCAAGGCCACGCTCTACCACTACGTGCGCGACAAGCAAGGCCTGCTGCGCTTGATCACCGCGGGCCACGTGGGGCGGCTCGAAGCCGTGGTGCTCGCCGTGCAGGGCGAGGGCCTGCCGGCGCAGGCCCACCTGCAAACCTTGATCGAGCGCTTCATGCAGGTCTACGCGCGCGCCGCACACGAACACCGGGTGCTGACCGAGGACGTGAAGTTCCTCGAACCGGCCGACCGCGACGAGGTGCTGCAGGCGCAGCGTCGCGTCGTGGCGGCCTTCGCGCAGGCCGTGGCCGCATGCCGCCCCGAACTGCAGCCCGCCGGCCTGCAAACGCCGCTGGCCATGCTGCTCTTCGGCATGATGAATTGGACCTTCACCTGGCTGAAGCCCGGCGGGCCCTTGAGCCACGAGGGCCTGGCGAAGCTGGTGACGGCCTTGTTCTTCGGCGGCCTGCCAGCGGTGGAGGGCATCAGGCCCTGAGCCCTGCATGCTTGGTTGCCGGGGCACGGCTGGCCCGCGGGCGGCTTGCGTGGCTGGCGCGATGCCGTGCACCCGGCGGAGTGTTGGCCGTGGCGGAGCCGCGGGCCAGTGCCGCGCCGCCGTCGAAGCGGGTGCCGGCGACGAGCGCCCAGCTGTCGGTGGCTTCATCCATCGGCTGGCACAGGGCGCGCACGCCCGTCCAATCGGCTTGCGCGGCGCGTGCCAGCAGCGCCTCGGTGCCCGCTTCGCCCAGGCTGAGCACGAAATGCTGCCAGCGACGCTGCACGCGCTCTTGCAGCCAGGCGTCTTCCAAGGCGTGGCGCAGGACCAGGGGGTCGGTGCCAGCTTCAATGACACGCGGCGCCAGCGCGCCGACAAATAGGTTGAAGTCCGGCCGCACCGTGTGTGAAGGCAGCCACTGCGCCAGTGCGCGGGTGCGCGTGCTCCAGCCTGGCCTCAGGAAGAGCCGCGTGATCAGTGCCTGCAGGCCGTGGGCTGCATTGAGCAAACGCACGCGGTTGGGCGGCAGCACGGCCAGGGGCAGGCGCGCTGCTTCATGAAAGGGGAGCGGTGTGGTGCAGGCCTGCAAGCCTGCCAGCCGCCACCAGGCGCCGGCGTCCAGCCCGTCGACAGGTTCGCCGCCCCGTTCAGCGGCACGCGCGCGGTGCAAGGCGCCCAAAACATCCACCTGCCTGCGCGCGAGCGCCGCACGGTGGCTCATCAGCACGAGATTGCCGGCCGCATAGGCGGCTTGCGGATTGAGCCTTTCGATGCAGGCGGCGTCTGCGTGGCCTGCCGGGCCGCCCAGGGCTGTTCGCAAGACCGGGCACCGTGCCGTGTCCAGCTGTGCCAGGTAGGCCGGGTTGACCTGGAGCTTGTCAAAGGCGATGCCCTGCCGCCACGCCTGGATGCGCAGCGCCAGCCAGGCCCGGGTGTGGCGGCCGGTACCGAGCGTGCGCCGACCAAACACCGCCCGCCCGGCCCGCCAGCCCTGCCCGATGGCCGTGCCGTCGAGCAGCAGTTCGGCCGGCGGCACGAGGCCGTGATGGGCGTGCTCCCAGCCGATATCGAAGCCGGTCGGGTCGTCGAGCGTCGTGGCGCTGGCGCCGCTGCCGGTATCGAGGCCGGCCGTGAAGGCCAAGGTGTCCTGCTTCATCTGCATCTCCTGGGGCGCCCAGGCCCCATGCCCAGGTGATGCAGGGAGTTTTCAGCCTCGGTGGCTCAATGGGTGAGCCACCAAAACCAGCTTGATGCAGCCTGCGGAGCGGTGTCGTTCAAGCGGGCAGGTAGCGGCGCAGCAGGCCCACGGTTGCCAGGCCGGTGAGGACCCCCACGCCATCGGCCAGCACGTCGGCGAGATCACCGAAGCGGCCGGGCACATGGGTCTGGCCCCACTCGATGCCCGCGCCAAAAGCCAACATGCCCAGCGCCACCAGGGCCTGGCTGCGCCAACTGCGCGGTAAAGACAGGGCGCCGACGCCAGCCAGCGCCGCGAAGGCGAGCAGGTGGTCGACCTTGTCGCTGGGGGTCATCGTCGGGGCGGCATCCGCAGGCGTGAGCGCAGCAACGGCCACCACGGCGCACATCAGCCCCCAGCACCAGCGCCAGGCTGGACGGGCGGCAGTGCAGTGCAGCACGAGACGAGCGGCGGCGAGAGGCAACATAGGCCGCGAATTTTGCAAGCAATTCGACGACAGTGCGCTATAGTCGCGGGCTGTTCTGAGAGGCCTCCAGCCTCCGGGGCGTCGCCCGTGTAGCTCAGTTGGTAGAGCAGCGCATTCGTAATGCGAAGGTCACCAGTTCGAATCCGGTCTCGGGCACCATGCACGCAGGGGCTGCCGAAGCAATTCGGCAGCCCCTTTCTGCTTCTGGTGTTGCGGCTTGCAGACACCGGCGTGGCGAACGTTGCGTTCTTGCACTGCGGCGCCTGCGCTGCCCGGGCCTTCACGACGGTCGGTTTGCCCCCGAAAACACCAGATAAAACAAGGGCTTGGCGTGGCTTGGCGGTTTTGCGCCGCGCGCCACCACGCTGTTGGCACCGAGGCCGGGGGGTAACCCGTGCAGAAGGCCCCTCCGGCCTGCGAGCAGAATCAAGCGGTGTGTGCTGAAAGCACGCCTTGGGCCGGTGTTGTTTCACGCTTGTGACACGCACCGCATCCGAGGGGTGACGGACGGCTCTCTCGTTTCGTCTGAACTCAGGAGGAGTTTCAATGTTCATCAGCAAGTCTGGCCGCCGCACCTGGCGCCGTTCGGTCGTGGCAGCGGCAGCGGGCATGTGCCTCGCGTCCATCGTCATGGCGCAGCAGAGCGCAGGCTCGATCAACGGCCGTGCCGCCAAGGGCGACACCGTCTCGGTCGAAAACCGCGCCATCAACGTCAACCGCACCATCCGTATCGACTCGGACGGTGCCTGGCAGATTCCGCAACTGCCGCCGGGCACGTACCAGGTCACCTTGACCCGCGCTGGCGGCAAGAAGGAAACCGTGGAAGTGGTCGTGACACCGGGCCAAGGCTCGAACGCCGCTTTTGCCCAGGCAACGACCACCATCACGGTGACGGGCTCTGCGATCCGCACGATCGACGTCGGCTCGGTCGCCACGGCGTACAGCCTGAACGCTGCTGAAATTCAGCGTATTCCGGTCGCGCAGAACATCACTGCCGTGACGCTGCTGTCACCTGGCGCTGTGCAGGGTGATGGCCGCTTCGGCAATCTGCCATCGATCTCGGGCGCCTCTGTCGCCGAGAACGCCTACTACGTCAACGGCTTCAACGTCACCAACATCCTCAAGGGCATCGCCTTCAACGAAGTGCCCTTCGAAGGCATCGGTTCGGTGCAGGTTCGCAACAGCGGCTACGGTGCCGAGTACGGCCGCTCGCTGGGTGGCGTGATCAGCGTCACCACCAAGCGCGGTACGAACGAGTGGATGGGCGGCGGCAAGGTCAGCCTGGTGCCCGAGTCGCTGCGGGGCTCCTCCGTGTACGCCCGCCAGACCTCGCCGGGCAACTACGAGCTGGTTGACCGTCCGGGCGGCACCGATTTGAAGGAAGTCAACGTTTACGCTGGCGGCCCGATCATCAAGGACAAGCTCTTCATCTTCGGCCTGATTCAGGCCAAGAGCACCGCGGTCAACACTTACGGTGCCGATACGCTGTCCGAGGACAAGTCGAGCACACCCCAGTATGTGTTGAAGCTGGACTGGCAGATTACCGACAACCACCTCGTTGAACTGACGACCTTCAGCGACAAGCAGAAGCGCACGGTCAACAGCTGGAACTCGGTCAATGCGTACCAGACAGCCAAGGGCCCCTACATCGGTAAGGACGAGTACACGACCGGTGGTACCAACACGATCTTGAAGTGGACGGGCTACATCACCGACGCGCTGACCCTTTCGGCGATTTACGGCTCCGGTGAGTATTCGCGCGAAACCAAGATCTCTACCGCAGCGTGCCCCGCCGTTTATGACGGCCGTCCGCCGCGCACGCAACTCGAGTACCTGGGATGCTGGTCGGAGGCAGCAGGTATTGCTGTGGATGATCCGAACGCGAACGACAAGCGCACGGCGTTCCGATTCGATGCAGATCTTGTGCTGGGCTCGCACACACTGCGCGCGGGCCTGGACAACGAAGAGATCACGACGGTCGACGGTTCCGTCTACACCGGTGGTTTCTATGACCGCCTGTTCACCTTGGCTGCCGGTGGCAGCATCGGTGACGCCGGCTACACGAACACCACGGGTGCTCCGATCGACTACGTGCGTCGCCGGGTGTTCCAGAACGGCGGTACTTTCAAGACCAAAAACTCGGCTTGGTATGTGCAAGACGACTGGCAGGTCACGCCGAATCTTGTGGTGAACCTTGGGTTGCGCAACGAGTCATTCCGCAACGAAAACGACAAGGGCCAAGCTTTTGTCGAGGTGAAGAACACCTGGGCTCCACGTGCAGGCGCTTCTTGGGACGTCAACGGCGACGGCAAGATGAAGTTGTTCGGCAACGCCGGCCGGTACTACATCCCCGTCTACGCCAATACCAACGTGCGTCTGTCGGGTGCAGAGACCTTCTACACCGACTACTTCCTGTTCACGGGCGGTTTCAGCAACGACGGCAAGTCGGTGCCGAACACTGGCGCGCAACTGGGCACGCGCGCGGTCACCAGCAACGGCGAGGCGAAGGATCCGCGCACGGTCGTCGATCCCAACATCAAGCCGCTGTTCCAAGACGAGTTCATCATCGGTTTCCAGCAGGCGCTGGCCGACCGCTGGTCATACGGTGTGAAGTACACGAACCGCCGGCTCAAGAGCGCGATTGACGATATTTGCGAAGGCACCCTGGCCCGCGAATGGGCTTTGGCCAACGGATACACGACTGCACAAGCCAACCGTATCGGTTCGACGGTGGGCGGTTGCTTCTTGTACAACGTCGGTGGCGATTTGACCGCCAACGTCAATCTGAACGGCGACGGTACGCTCACTCCCGTGACGATCCCCGCCGCAGCGCTGTTCCTGCCCAAGCCGAAGCGCACCTACGACGCCCTCGAGTTCACCCTCGAGCGCCAGTGGGACAAGAAGTGGAGCGCGCAGTTCTCCTACGTGCTGGCCTACAGCAAGGGCAACACCGAAGGCTACGTGAAGTCGGACAACGGTCAGGACGACGCCGGCATCACGCAAGACTTCGACCACCCGGGTCTGATGGAAGGCTCCGAAGGCTACCTGCCGAACGACCGCCGCCACACGCTGAAGTTCAACGGCTCCTACGCCATGTCGGACCAGTTCCGCATGGGCGCCACCTTGGTCGTCACCAGCGGCCGTCCGAAGAACTGTTTCGGCAATTACCCTGAGGTCGTTCGGGATGCCAACGGGGCTCCTGTGGTGCCGGCTCCGTATCCGCCCGGCCCCCTCGCACGTGACGATTCCAACCTTTACGGGGCTGCCTCGTTCTATTGCAACGCGAAGCTGAACTCGCGCGGTTCGCAGGGACGCCTCCCTTGGACGTACGACCTGGGCCTTCAGTTCACCTACACCCCCGCGCAGATCAAGGGTCTGTCCTTGGCGGTGGACGTGCTGAACGTGTTCAACAAGCGCGGTGTGCGTTCCATTGACGAGGTCGGCGAAGCTGACTCTGTTAACAGCGTGAACCCGACCTACCAGCGTCCCATCCTGAGCGGCCTGCAGCCGGCTCGCGCGGTGCGCCTGACCGCCGCCTACGAGTTCTGATCCCAGAACTTCCCGGTGCATGAAAGAGCCGCTCCTCGGAGCGGCTCTTTTTTTGCCGGTTCGCGGCGCGCTGACCCTGCACCCCGCCCGCGTCGCGTGCGGCCATGAAAAAAGGGCGCCTCAGGCGCCCCTTGCTTCCGTCGAGCCCCGCGGGCTCAGCGCGGCGCGAGTCGTATCGCGCCGTCCAGCCGGATCACCTCGCCATTGAGCATGTCGTTCTCGAAGATGTGCTTCACGAGCTTGGCGTAATCGGCCGGGGTGCCCAGGCGGCTGGGGAAGGGCACGCCTGCAGCCAGCGCGTCTTGCACGTCCTGCGGCATGCTGAAGAGCATGGGCGTGCCGAAGATGCCGGGCGCGATGGTCATGTTGCGGATGCCGTTGCGCGCCAGATCGCGCGCGATGGGCAGCGTCATGCCGACCACGCCGCCCTTGCTGGCGCTGTAAGCGGCCTGGCCCATCTGGCCGTCGTAGGCGGCCACGCTGGCGGTGCTGATGAGCACACCGCGCTCGCCCGTGTTTTCAGGCGTGTTCTTCGCCATGGCCTCGGCAGCCAGGCGGATCATGTTGAAGCTGCCCACCAGGTTGACCATCACGGTCTTGGAGAAGGTGGCCAGCGGGTGCGCACCGTCCTTGCCCACGGTTTTCACGGCCGGCGCGATGCCGGCGCAGTTCACCAAGCCCATCAGCTTGCCCAGGCTGGTGGCAGCGGCCACCACGGCCTGGCCATCGGCCTCCTGGCTGACGTCGCACTTCACGAACACACCGCCGATCTCCTGTGCCACGGCCTGGCCGCGCTCGGCCTGCAGGTCGGCCACGACCACCTGCCCGCCCGCCGCGGTCAGCATGCGGGCCGTGCCTTCGCCGAGGCCCGAGGCGCCGCCGGTGACGATGAATACCTTGCCTTCGATCTGCATGTTTATGTCTCAGTCGCTCAGGTGTTGTGTGGGCTTGGTGCGCGTGGCCTCAGCCGTGCAGCGCGCCCATCACGCGCGCCGTGATCTCTTCCACCGAGCCGGTGCCGCTGATGCGCGCATAACGCGGCGCGCCCGGCGTGCCGCTGGCGGCCCATTGGCCGTAGTAGTCGACCAAGGGCCGCGTCTGGTTCTGGTAGACCTGCAGGCGCTTGCGCACGGTCTCTTCCTTGTCGTCATCGCGCTGGATCAAGGGCTCGCCGGTCGCGTCGTCCAGGCCCTCGGTCTTGGGCGGGTTGAATTTCACGTGGTAGCTGCGGCCCGAGGCCGTGTGCACACGCCGCCCGCTCATGCGTTCGATGATGGCGTCTTCAGGCACGTCGATCTCCAGCACCACATCGAGCACCACGCCCGCATCCTTCATCGCGTCGGCCTGCGGCAGCGTGCGCGGAAAACCGTCGAAGAGAAAACCGCCAGCGCAATCGGGCTGCGTGATGCGTTCTTTCACCAAGCCGATGATGATGTCGTCGCTGACGAGCCCGCCGCTGTCCATCACCTTCTTCGCCGCCACGCCCAGCGGCGTGCCCGCCTTCACCGCGGCACGCAACATGTCACCGGTGCTGATCTGCGGAATGCCGAAATGCTTGCAGATGAACGTGGCTTGCGTGCCCTTGCCGGCGCCAGGTGCGCCCAGGAGGATGAGTCTCATCGATGGCCTTAGGAGGTTTTGAATTCTTGCGGGCGCAGGGCCGGTGTCGAACACACCGCCTGCGATGTCTCTGCAAACGAGAATATCACGCAGAGTCCAGCGCAAAACTGACGCGGCGGCCGCTGCCGCGGGGCCTCAAGCCCCGTACTGACCGCTGCTGAAAAGCGCGCGCACCCGGGCCAGGTCTTCAGGGGTGTCGACCCCGGGCCCGGGGCCGTGCGCGGCCACATGCACGGCGATGCGTTCACCGTGCCACAGCACGCGCAGTTGCTCCAGCGCTTCGGTCTGTTCCAGTGGCGACACCGGCAGCTGCGGAAAGCGGCGCAGGAAGCCCGCCCGGTAGCCATACAGGCCCAGGTGGCGCAGCGGCGCGGGCGTGGGCAACGCGGGCTGGCCGTCTTGCAGGCCGTCGCGCCACCAGGGCATGGGCGCACGGCTGAAATAAAGCGCGCGCCCGGCCGCATCGATCACCACCTTCACGACGTTGGGGTTGAGGTAGTCAGCGCGCGCCTGCAGGGGGTGCGCCGCCGTGCTCATCACGCAGTCGGGACGTTCATCCAGCAACTCGGCGCAGCGGCGCACCAGCGCAGGCTCGATCAGCGGTTCGTCGCCCTGCACATTGACGACACGGTCGTCGCCGTCCAGCCCGAGCAGGCTGCAGGCCTCGGCCAGGCGATCGCTGCCGCTGGGGTGGTCTACACGCGTCAGCACGGCCTCCACGCCATGCGCGGCGCAGGCGTCCACGATGCGGGTGCTGTCGGCCGCCACCACCACGCGCAGGGCGCCACTGGCCGCGGCACGCCGGGCCACGCGCACGACCATGGGCAGGCCGGCGATGTCGGCCAGCGGCTTGTTGGGCAGACGCGTGGACGCCAGCCGGGCCGGCACCAGCACGGTGAAGTGGGGCGTGGCTTTCGCGCCAGCGTCGGCGCCCACCGGGCCGCCTTCCGCGCTCACGCGGCGGCCGGGCCGTCGATGGGCCGTGCTTCGCTTTCCAGCATCACCGGAATGCCGTCGCGCAGCGGAAAAGCCAGGCGGTCGGCCGGGCAGACCAGGGCGGTGGGGCGCTGCTCGGCGTCGCGCTGCATCTCCAGCGGGCCTTTGCACACCGGGCATACCAAAAGGTCGATCAGGCGGTGGTCCAGGCTCATGGGGCGGGTGGGCTCACGGGGTGGGGCGGGTGGGGCGGAAAAAGCAGAGACGACAAGTCGTCGACCAAGCTTTCGGGCAGCTGGAAGTCTAGCGGCAGCACCCACACGCGCGTGCGGCCCAGCGGCGCGCGCTGCAGCTTGACGGCGTCCTTTTCGGTCACCAGCACCTCGGCGGTGTCGGCAGGCCAGGGCAGGGTGGTGTAGGGGTGGTGGTCGGGCAGCGGCAGCGGGGTGATTTGAAGCCCGGCTTCACGCAGCATGCCGAAGAACTTGTCCGGTGCGGCCATGCCGGCGGCGGCCAGCAAGGGCCGGCCCTGCAGGGCCTGCAGCGGTAGCGCCGCAGAGGCATCGCCCGCCAGCCAGGCCGCCAGCGGCCACGCCGCGCGCAGCCGGCGCGTGGCAAGCACGCCCGGCACCGCCGTGCTGGGGCGGCCTGCGGTGTAGAGCACACGCTGGCGCTGCGGTGTCGGCGTGGGCAAGGCGGTGCGCAGCGGGCCGGCCGGCAGCAGCAGGCCGTTGCCGGCGCCGCGTTCATCGAACACCACCAGCTCGGCCTGGCGTGTCAGCGCATGGTGCTGCAGGCCGTCATCGGACAGCAGCAGGTCCACTTCCGGGTGGGCCGCGCACAGCGCACGCGCTACTGTGGCGCGCTGCCGCCCCACCCACACCGGCACGCTGCAGCGACGCTGGATGAGCAGCGGCTCGTCGCCCACTTCGCGTGCCGTGCTGTTGGCCGATACCGCCATCGGTGCCGCGCCCTGGCGGCCGTGGCCGCGCGAGATGACGCCCGGCCGGTGGCCGCGGGCCTGCAGGGCCTGCACCAGCGCGATGACCGTGGGTGTCTTGCCGGCGCCACCCACCACGTGGTTGCCGACCACCAGCACGGGAACCGGCAGCAGGTCGCCAGAGGGCGTGCGCCACCGTTGGAGTGCGGCCAGCGCGCGGTACAGCAAGGTCCAGGGCCACAGCAGGCAGGCCAGCCAATCAGGCCGCGGCCGCCACCAACTGCGCTGCAAGCGGGCCTCGAGCCGCGCCGCCAGTCCCGGCGGCTGGGGGGGTGTCATCGCGGTGCCGCGCTGCCCGATTGCGCCGCAAAGGTCAGGCGGGCCAGGCCGGCGCGCCGGGCCGCGTCGAGCACGTTGACCACGGCCTGGTGCGCTGCGGTGGCGTCGGCCGAGATGATGACCACGGTGTCGCTGCGCCCGCCAGAGGCGGCCACCAGCTCGGCGGTCAGCAGTTCGATGCTGCGGCCGTCCACGGGCTTCTTGTTGACGGCATAGCGGCCGTCGGCAGCCACGGCCACCAGCACTTCGGCTGGGCGCTCGCGCAGCTTCTCGGCATCGGCCGCGGGCAGGTTGATCTGCAGTTCGGTGAAACGCGAGTAGGTGGTGCTGAGCATCAGGAAAATCAGCACCACCAGCAGCACGTCGATGAACGGGATCAGGTTGATCTCGGGCTCTTCGAGCTTGCGGCGTTTGAAGTTCATCGGGCGGGCAGGCTCAGGCCGGCGTGCGCACGGCGAAGCGCATCAGGTGCGGCACCATGCGTTCGGCGGCGAGCTCCATGCCCAGCTGGAATTCGTCGACTCGGCCGCGGAAGTAGCGGTAGAACATCAGCGAGGGGATGGCCACCATCAGCCCGAAGGCCGTGTTGTAGAGGGCGATGGAAATGCCGTGCGCCAGCTGCTGCGGGTTGCCGCCAGCGCCACCGGCGCCGGGCGCCTGCGAGCCGAAGATCTCGATCATGCCCACCACGGTGCCGAAGAGGCCCAGCAGCGGCGCCGCGGCGGCGATGGTGCCCAGGGTGTTGAGGTAACGCTCCAGCTGGTGCACGGCGGCGCGGCCAGCGTTCTCGAAAGCCTGGCGCAAGGCGGTTTCACTGATGCGCGGCTCGGCGATCACGCTGCGCAAGCCGGCGGCCAGTACCGAACCCAGCACCGAGTTGTCGGAGAGCTTGTTGACGACATCGGCCGCGGGCAGATTGACGCGTGTGACGGCTATCACTTCGTCCAGCAGCGTGCCTGGCGCCACCAGGGCGGGTCGCAGGTGGTACAGGCGCTCGATGACGAGCGCCAGGGCCACGATGGAACAAAGGATGAGGGGCCAGATCGGCCAACCGGCCGCTTGTATGATCGACAGCAAGGGGGTCCTGAGGGTCTGGATCGGCTCGGCCGGGAGGCTGGCAAGGGGCCAGCAGTACACGCTGGATTATGGCCGATGCCCCCTGCTCGCCAAGGCGCGTTGCGCCTGCTTGCCATTGACGGCGCCCCGCTGCGCGCGGCCCTTCGGCGCACAGGCTGGACCTCACTCCCTGTCCACCGTTCTTGTGGATATCTCTGTGGGCAAACACCGGCACAACCGGAAAAACTCGCGCCTGGCCTGGAGTTCGTGGGGTGTGCTGTATTTTTGTGCACGAATTTCTTCATGCAAATCAAGTACTTGCACGACTGTGACTGTTCGATGACTGCCCTGCCGGCCCGCGCGGCCTGTGTTGGCGCGGCTGTGGGCATCCTCAGGCCCGCCGGGCGGGGCTGCGCGCGTGTTTGACCGTGGCGAAGCGCCGGGCGGGCGTTTGCCCTGGGGCGTGGCCTCGCTGCTGCTGGCCACCAGCGACGCGCTGGCCGCGCGTTTCGGCGCCGTCACCGTGCGCGGGGAGCTCTCGGGTTTTTCTCGCGCCGGCAGCGGGCACTGCTACTTCGCGCTGAAGGACACCGATGGCGCCCCGGCGCTGTTGCGCTGTGCGATGTTCCGCCGCGCCGCGGTGCTGGTCGACTTCGCACCGGCCGATGGCCAGCAGGTGGAGGTGCGCGGCCGGCTCGGCATCTACGAAGCGCGGGGCGAGCTGCAGATGGTGGTCGAGTCGCTGCAGCGCCTGGGCACCGGCACGCTCTACGAGGAGTTCCTGCGCCGGCGCGCCCGCCTGCAGGCGATGGGCCTGTTCGAGGCCGGGCGCAAGCAGCCGCTGCCGGCCTTTCCGCAGGCGCTGGGCATCGTCACCTCGCTGGGCGCGGCCGCCCTGCACGACGTGCTGACGACGCTGCAGCGCCGCGCGCCGCAGGTGCGTGTGGTGGTCTACCCCAGCCTGGTGCAGGGCGCCGATGCGCCGGCAGCGCTGGTGGCGGCCCTGCAGCGCGCAGGCGAGCGGCGCGAGGTCGACGCGCTGTTGCTCGTGCGCGGCGGCGGCTCGCTCGAAGACCTGTGGGCCTACAACGACGAGCGCGTGGTGCAGGCCATCGCTGCCTGCCCCTTGCCGGTGGTGTGCGGGGTGGGTCATGAAACCGACCTGACGCTGGCCGATCTGGTGGCCGATCTGCGCGCGCCCACGCCCACGGCCGCGGCGGAACTGGCGGCGCCGGCGCGTGACGAAGCGATGGTCGCGCTGCAGCAGCGTGAACAGCGCCTGCAGCGCGCTTTGGAACGCACGCTGCAGCAGCAGGCCCAGCGCCTGGACACCCTGGCCTTGCGTCTGGGCCAGCCGGCGCGCCGGCTGCAGGGGCAGGTGCAGCGCCTGGACGCGCTGGCCGGCCGCCTGCAGCGTGCCGTGCAACTGCGCCGCGAGCGCCTGACCGAGGCGCCCGCGCGTCTGCAAGACCGCCTGCAGCGCGCCGTGGCACTGCGCCTGCAGGCCGAGCGGCAGCACCTGCAGGCGGCCCAGCAGGGCCTGCAGGCGCACGACCCGCACCGCGTGCTGCAGCGCGGTTATGCCTGGGTCGAGTCGGCCGATGGCCGGCCCGTCCTCAGCGTGCAGGCCTTGCGCGCCGGCCAGGCGGTGCGCGCCGTGTGGGCCGACGGCCAGGCCCTGGCCGAGGTGCAGCGGGTGTTGCCGCGCCCGGTGGATGAACACAGCAAGCCAAACGGCGCGGCGCCTGAAGCCCTGCCGCCGGCCGGCTGAGGGCCGCTGCCTACAATCTGCGCCGCAGCGGGCCATCGCGGATGTGCCCGGCCCCCCACACCGACACAGGATCAGCACCATGGAACACACCCTGCCCGCCCTGCCGTACGCCATCGACGCCCTGGCCCCGCACTACAGCAAGGAAACGCTCGAGTTCCACCACGGCAAGCACCACAACGCCTATGTGGTGAACCTGAACAACCTGCAGAAGGGCACCGAGTTCGAGAGCCTCACGCTCGAAGAGATCGTCAAGAAGAGCAGCGGCGGCGTCTACAACAACGCCGCGCAGATCTGGAACCACACCTTCTTCTGGAGCTGCATGAAGCCTGCCGGCGGCGGTGAGCCCACCGGCGCGCTGGCCGCTGCCATCAACACGAAGTGGGGCAGCTACGCGGCCTTCCGCGAAGCCTTCATCAAGAGCGCCGTGGGCAACTTCGGCAGTGGCTGGACCTGGCTGGTGAAGAAGGCCGACGGCAGCGTCGACATCGTCAACACCGGCGCCGCCGGCACGCCGCTGACCACCGCCGACAAGGCGCTGCTGACCGTGGACGTGTGGGAACACGCCTACTACATCGACTACCGCAACATGCGCCCGAAGTTCGTCGAGACCTTCCTCGACAAGCTGGTGAACTGGGGCTTTGCCGAGGCGAACTTCGCCTGAAGCCACAGCGCGCAGCGGCCTGTGCCGCTGCCAACAAAACGGGCCTGAGAGCCCGTTTTTTTATGGCCTGGCCGCGCGGGGGCGCGCCGCCTCGGTCACTTGCTGAAAGGCGCGCCGCGCAGCCGGCTGCCGGCCTTGATGCCGCGCTTGGCGAACCAGCCCTGGTTCATCTCCAGCGCAAAACGCACCGGCTTGGCCGAGCAGTGCGATGCTTCCGACAGCGGCTTCATGTCGGCGATGTTGACGACCGTGCCGTCGTCGGCGATGAAGGCGATGCTCAAGGGCACGTAGGTGTTGCGCATCCAGAAGCAGCGCACGCCGGGCGTCTCTTCCACAAACAGCATGGCCTCGTTGGGGCCCATCGTGCGGCGGAACATCATGCCGATCTGCTGCTGCTCGGGTGTCAGCGCCAGTTCGGTCTGGATGACGTGCATGCCCGCCGTCAGCTCTATGGTTTTCAGGCGCGGCTGCGGGCCTGATTGCGCGAACACACTACCAGCCCAAAGCAGCGGGCAGAGCAGGGCGGCGAGGAACTGAGTTGGCTTGATGGAGATCATGGACGGCTGGGGGTGGCTCGCCTAGATTATGGGCATCCTGGCGTCACCGCCAATGTCCCCAGCCCACAGCGCCACCCTCCTTGAAGCAACCGCCGATCCGGCCCCTGATGGCCTGGCCGGTTTGGCTGTGCTCGACGACCCGGCGGAGCTCGGCCATGGCACGCGCTGGGTGCAGGGCGGGCCCGCAGGCGGCGCCGATGCCGGCGGCGCCGCGCGCATCGCTGAAACCACGCTGCAGCTCTCGGGCATGCACTGCGCGGCCTGCAGCGGCCTCATCGAAACCGCGCTCGGCCGTGTCGATGGTGTGCTGGCGGCCAGCGTCAGCGCTGCCAGCGAACGCGCCACGGTGCGCTGGGACCCGGCACGCACACGGCCCTCGGCCTTGATCCACGCGGTGCGCGCGGCTGGCTACGGCGCGGTGCCCGATGCCGCTGCGCCGGCGCGTGCACTGCGCCGTCAGGCCCACCGCCAGGCCCTGTGGCGGCTGTTTGTCGCGGCCTTCTGCGCCATGCAGGTGATGATGCTGGCCACCCCCAGCTACGTGGCCGGGCCGGGGGAACTGGAGCCCGATCTGCGCCAGTTGTTGAACTGGGGCAGCTGGTTGCTGGCGCTGCCGGTGATGGCTTTTTCGGCCGGCCCCTTTTTCCGCGGCGCCTGGCTGGCGCTGCGCCAGCGCCGCATCGGCATGGACGTGCCGGTGGCCCTGGGTGTGCTCATCACCTTCATCGCCAGCACCGGCGCCACGTTTTCGCCCGAGGGGGCGTTCGGGCACGAGGTGTACTTCGATTCGCTGGCGATGTTCGTCAGTTTTCTGCTTGGTGCGCGTTACCTTGAACTGCGCGCCCGGCACCGCGCGGCCGAGGCGCTGGAGAGCTCGCTGGCACGTTTGCCCGAGACGGCCTGGCGCATCGGGCCTGATGGCAGCGCCGAGCCCGTGAGCCTGCAGCGCCTGCGGCCGGGCGACGTGCTGCGCGTGCCGCTGGGGCTGGCCTTTCCGGCCGATGGCGTGCTGGTGCAGGGCCACACGCAGGCCGACGAGGCTTTGCTCACAGGCGAGAGTGCGCCCGTCGTCAAGCCCGAGGGCGCGGCCGTGGTGGCCGGCAGCACCAACCTCGGCGCGCCGGTGCTGATGCGCGTGCAGCGTGTGGGCGGTGACACACGCCTGGAGACCATCGTCGCGATGATGCGCAGCGCTTCGGCGCAGCGCCCGGCTGCGGCGCTGCTGGCGGACCGCTGGGCCGCGCCCTTCCTGTGGACGGTGCTGCTGCTGGCCGCCGGCGGCGCCGCGGTGTGGAGCGTGATCGACCCCAGCCGCGCGGTGTGGGTGGCGGTGTCGGTGCTCATCGTCACCTGCCCGTGTGCGCTGTCGCTGGCGGCGCCGGCCACGCTGGTGGCCGCCGCCCGCGGCCTGGCCCGCCAGGGTGTGCTGCTGCAGCGCCTGGACGCACTGGAGCGCCTGGCGCGCGTGCAGCAGGTTTTCTTCGACAAGACCGGCACGCTCACCGACGACGCGCTGCAGCACACCGGCACCGCGCGCACGGCCGCAGGCTGCGCGCACTTCGCCGACGACGCGGCGGCGCTGGGCCTGGCGGCCACGCTGGCGGCGTGGTCGCAGCACCCGGCCTCGCGGGCTTTGGTGGCAGCGGCGCAAGGCCGGCCGGCGGTGGGTGGCCCGACCTGGCAGCAGGTGACCGAGGTGGCCGGGCAGGGCGTGCAGGCGCAAGACCTGCAAGGCCGGCGCTGGCGCCTGGGCCAGACGGCCTGGGCTGCGGGGGCGCCGCTGCCGGGCACGCCGGCCGATGAGGCCGCTGCCACCGACGTGGCCCTGGCGTGCGACGGCGAGCTGCTGGCCAGCTTCAAGCTGGACGAAGCCTTGCGCCCGGGCGCCGTGGCCGCCGTGCAGGCGCTGCAGGCCGCCGGCCTGCAACTCACGCTGCTGACGGGCGACGCGCCCGGGCGCGCGGCGGCCCTGGCGCAACGCCTGGGCCTGGCCGATGTGCGCGCCCGCGCCACGCCCGAAGACAAGCTGGCCGCCATCACCCAAGCGCAACAGGCCGGCCGCACCGTGGCCATGGTGGGCGACGGCATCAACGACGCCCCCGTGCTGGCCCGCGCCGACGTCTCGCTGGCCATGGGGCAGGGCGCGCTGGTATCGCGCAGCCAGGCCGACGCGGTGATCACCTCCAACGATCTGGGCGACCTGGTGCGCGCCCGCGCCCGTGCGCTGCAGGCCGTGCGCATCGTGCGCCAGAACATGGTCTGGGCCGCGGCCTACAACGCCACCAGCATCCCGCTGGCGCTGATGGGCTGGCTGCCGCCCTGGGCTGCCGGCCTGGGCATGGCGCTGAGCTCGCTGCTCGTCATCGGCAACGCCCTGCGCGCAGCGCGCTGAAGGCCCCGCGCGCCATGGAAAGCCTCTACCTGCTGATCCCGCTGTCGGCCGTGCTCGTGCTGGGCATCATCGGCGTGTTCGGCTGGGCCCTGCACCGCGGGCAGTTTGAAGACATCGATGCCGAAGCTGAACGCATCCTGACGGACGAGGTGCCGCCGCTTGACAGCCGTCAAGGCCCGGCAGCGGCCAAAGCAGAAGAATCCTGAATCAAGTTTCAGCCACACCGAAGAGGAGAAGTTCAATGGCATCAAGCACCGTCGCTGCCAGCCCCGGCAGCAGCGTGTACAGCGACACGACCGTCAGGTTGTTTTCGCTGGCCGCCGTGTTGTGGGGTGTGGTGGGCATGCTGGTGGGCGTGATCATCGCCGCGCAGCTGGCCTGGCCTGAGCTGAACTTCGGCATCCCATGGCTGAGCTACGGCCGCTTGCGGCCGCTGCACACCAACGCGGTGATCTTCGCTTTCGGCGGCTGCACGCTCTTCGCCTGTTCGTACCACGTGGTGCAGCGCACCTGCCAGGCGCGCCTCTTCCTGCCCAAGCTGGCGCTCTTCACCTTCTGGGGCTGGCAGCTCGTGATCGTGGCCGCGGCCATCACGCTGCCGCTGGGCATGACGCAAGGCAAGGAATACGCCGAACTCGAATGGCCCATCGACCTGCTGATTGCCGTGGTGTGGGTGAGTTACGCCGTCGTCTTCTTTGGCACCATCGGCATGCGCAAGGTGCGCCACATCTACGTGGCCAACTGGTTCTTCGGCGCTTTCATCATCGCCGTGGCGCTGCTGCACATCGTCAACAGCGCGGCCATCCCGGCCGGCTTGTTCAAGAGCTACAGCGCCTATGCCGGTGTGCAGGACGCGATGATCCAGTGGTGGTACGGCCACAACGCGGTGGGCTTCTTCCTCACCGCCGGCTTCCTGGGGATGATGTATTACTTCATTCCCAAGCAGGCCGAGCGCCCGGTGTACAGCTACCGCCTGAGCATCGTGCACTTCTGGGCGCTGATCTTCACCTACATGTGGGCCGGCCCCCACCACCTGCACTACACCGCGCTGCCCGACTGGGCGCAGAGTGTGGGCATGGTCTTCAGCCTGGTGCTGCTGGCGCCCAGCTGGGGCGGGATGATCAACGGCATCATGACCTTGAGCGGTGCGTGGCACAAACTGCGTGACGACCCCATCCTGAAGTTCCTCATCGTGTCGCTCAGCTTCTACGGCATGAGCACCTTCGAGGGGCCGATGATGTCGATCAAGACCGTCAACGCGCTCAGCCACTACACCGACTGGACGGTGGGCCACGTGCACAGCGGCGCCCTGGGCTGGGTGGGCCTGATCAGCATGGGCAGCCTGTATTACCTGATTCCGCGCCTCTTCGGCCAGAAGCAGATGTACAGCGTGAAGGCCATCGAGGCGCACTTCTGGATCGCCACCATCGGCATCGTGCTCTACATCGCCGCGATGTGGATCGCCGGTGTGATGCAGGGCCTGATGTGGCGCGCCGTGAACCCTGACGGCACGCTGGTCTACAGCTTCGTTGAAAGCGTGAAGGCCACCTACCCGTACTACGTGGTGCGCCTGCTCGGTGGGGTGCTCTACCTCAGCGGCATGCTGATCATGGCCTGGAACACGGTGATGACGGCACGCAGCGGCCGCCCGGCCGAGGTGCGCATTCCGTCGGTGACCCCGGCCCACGCCTGAACCCGACAAGAGGCAAGCACAACATGGCTCAGAACCACACCCCAACCGGTCACGAGAAGATCGAGACCAGCAACTTCCTGATGATCGTGCTCATCCTGCTGGCGGTGGCCGTCGGCGGGCTGGTCGAGATCGTGCCGCTGTTCTTCCAGCGCTCGACCACGCAGCCGCTGGAAGGCGTCAAGCCCTACACGCCGCTGCAGCTGGCCGGGCGCGACATCTACCTGCGCGAGGGTTGCTACAACTGCCACTCGCAGATGGTGCGCCCCTTCCGCGCCGAGGCGCTGCGCTACGGCCAGCTCTCGCAGGCTGGCGAGTTCGTCTACGACCACCCCTTCCAGTGGGGCAGCAAGCGCACCGGGCCCGACCTGCACCGCGTGGGCGGCAAGTACAGCGACGAATGGCATTTGATCCACCTCTACAACCCGCGTGATCTGGTGCCTGAATCGAACATGCCGGCCTACCCCTGGCTGCTGAAGGCCGAGGTCGACCCCGAGAGCATGGCCCCGCGCATGAAGGCGCTGCGCACGGTGGGCGTGCCCTACACCGACGCCGAGATCACCAAGGCCGCCGAAGACGTGAAGGGCCGCACCGAGATGGACGCGCTCATCGCCTACCTGCAGGTGCTGGGCACCGCGCGCAAGTGAGCGGCACCCCAAGGAGAACCCATGGACGTCAATGACCTTCGCGTGCTCGTCACGCTGAGCGGTTTTGTGCTCTTCCTGGTGCTGGTGTTGCGCACCTGGAGCAGCCGCAACCGCAGCGAACACCAAGCCGCGGCGATGCTGCCCTTCCTGGAAGACCAGGCCGAGGCGCCTGCAGCCCGCGCCGAACAACGAGGAGAGCCGTCTTGAGCGATTTCATCAACAGCGGATGGGCCATCGCCGTGGCGGTGATGGTGGTCTTGAGCCTGGTCTACTGCCTCTTCATCCTCATCGTGGCCAGCCGCCGCAAGGTGATGGCTGACGACAACACCACCGGCCACGTGTGGGACGAAGACCTGCGCGAACTGAACAACCCGCTGCCGCGCTGGTGGCTGTGGCTGTTTGTCATCACGGTGGTCTTTGCGGCCATCTACCTGGCGCTGTACCCGGGCCTGGGCAGCCACGCCGGCACGCTGAAGTGGAGCAGCACCGGCCAGTACGAGGCCGAGCAGAAAAAGGCCGAGGCCGCACTCGCGCCGGTGTACGCGAAGTTCGCGCCGATGAAGGCCGAAGACCTGGCGCGCGACGAAGCCGCCATGGGCATCGGCCAGCGCCTGTACCTGAACAACTGCGCGCAGTGCCACGGCAGCGATGCACGCGGCAGCAAGGGTTTCCCCAACCTGGCCGATACCGACTGGCTGGGCGAGGGCTCGCACGACTACATCAAGAAGGTGATCCTCGAAGGCCGCGTCGGCATGATGCCGCCCATGGCTGCGGCCGTGGGCAGCGCCGAAGACGTGCGCAACGTGGCGAACTATGTGCTCAGCCTCTCCGGCAGCGCGCACAACAACATCGCCGCGCAGATGGGCAAGGCCAAGTTCGTGACCTGCGCCGCCTGCCACGGTGCCGATGGCAAGGGCAATGCCGCCCTGGGCGCCCCCAACCTCACCGACAAGACCTGGCTGCACGGCTGGGGTGAGCAGGCCATTGTCAACATCATCACCAACGGCAAGAACAACGCCATGCCCGCCCAGGGCCGCTTGTTGACGCCGGAACAGGTGCACGTGCTGGGCGCCTACGTCTGGAGCCTTTCGCAGGGCAGCCGCGTTGCAGCCCAGTAAGTTGCCCGTCGCCCCATCGCCCGAGGCTCCTTCGGGCGATGTGAAGGAACAGATCGTCTCGCTGTACAAGGCGCAGGACAAGATCTACGCGCGCGCCGTGACGGGCTGGTTCGCGCGCTGGCGTTGGGCCCTGGTGTGGGCCACGCAGCTGGTCTTCTACGGCCTGCCCTGGCTGCCCTGGAACGGCCGCCAGGCGGTGCTCTTCGATCTGGGCAGCCGGCGTTTCTACATCTTCGAGCTGGTGCTCTACCCGCAGGACTTCATCTACCTGACGGGCCTGCTCATCGTCAGCGCCTACGCGCTGTTTCTCTTCACCACGGTGGCCGGCCGGCTGTGGTGCGGGTATGCCTGTCCGCAGACGGTGTACACCGAGATCTTCATGTGGGTGGAGCGCCATATCGAAGGTGACCGCATGCGCCGCATCAAGCTCGACCAGGGCCCCTGGAACTGGAACAAGCTCTGGCGCAAGACGGCCAAGCAGGCGGCGTGGATCGCCATCGGCCTGTGGACCGGCTTCACCTTTGTCGGCTACTTCACGCCCATCCAGGAGCTCGGGGCCTCGGTGCTGGCTTTCGGCCTCGGCCCCTGGGAAACCTTCTGGGTGCTGTTCTACGGTTTTGCCACCTACGGCAACGCCGGCTGGATGCGCGAGCAGGTGTGCAAGTACATGTGCCCCTACGCGCGTTTCCAGAGCGTGATGTTCGACAAGGACACGCTCGTCATCACCTACGACGAGGCGCGCGGCGAGCCGCGCGGCGGTGTGCGTGCCAAGCGCGGCACCGAAGCCGCGGCCCAGGCCGCGGAGAAGCAGGGCGATTGCATCGACTGCGGCCTGTGCGTGCAGGTCTGCCCCACCGGCATCGACATCCGCCAGGGCCTGCAGTACGAGTGCATCGGCTGTGCCGCCTGCATCGACGTGTGCAACGGCGTGATGGACAAGATGCACACGCCACGCGGGCTGATCCGCTACGACACGCAGAACGGCCTGCAGCAGCACCTCACGCGCAAGGAAGTGCTGCAGCGGGTGCTGCGGCCGCGTGTGCTGGGCTACTCGGCCGTGCTCGCGTTGATCTGCGTGGCGCTCTTCGTGAGCCTGCTGACGCGTGCGCCCTTCAAGGTGGACGTGGTGCGTGACCGCGGCGCGCTGGCCCGCGTGGTGGACGACGGCTGGGTGGAGAACGTCTACCGCCTGCAGATCATGAACGCCACCGAGAGCGTGCAGCACTACCGCATCCAGGCCCAGGGCCTGGCCGCCTTGAAGGCCGATGTGCCAGCCGAGCTGGTGGTGCAGCCCGCCCAGGCGCGCTGGGTGCCGGTGGCGGTGCGGGTGCCGCCCGAGGTGGCGCAGCAGCTGGGCACCGGGGCGCACGCCTTGCAGTTCAACGTGGAGCGCCTGCCCAGCCCGGGCGCCGAAGGCCACACGCTGGTCGAAAAATCAACCTTCATGGTGCCGCGTTGACGGCGCCGCAGGAAACCACCATGTCCGCCCCAACCTTGCAGGCGCCGCAGGCGCCTTTGACCCCCGCCCGCCGCTGGTGGCGCGAGCCGATGATGTGGCTGGTGCTGGGCGGGCCGCTGCTCGTGGTGGTGGCCAGCTTCATCACGCTGGCCCTGGCCATCGCCAACCCCGACCCGGTGCTGAGCACACCCAAGGCCAAGAACAAGGCCGAGCAGCCGGCGGTGCAGGGCCGCAACCACGCGGCCACGCCCGAGCGCTGAAGCCCGGAGCCCTGGTGATGAAAGCCCTGGCGCAACGTGCGGCCGCGGTGGCCTGGCCGGCCTTCCTGGTGGCCGGCGTGCTGGAGATCGCGGTCTTTGCTTTTGTCGACCCGCTCACGCTGCACACGCTGGGCGGGGCTGCGCTCGGCTGGTCGGCCACGGCCGTGTACTCGCTGGCGTTTTTTGTCTTCTGGGCCGCCACCGCGGGGGCCTGTGCGCTGGCGCTGATGCTGCACCGCGCCGCCGAAGAGGTGAACACGCAGCGCTGATGCACGGCACCGCCGCCTGGGGGCGGCGGCGTGCCTTCAGCAGGGGCTGCCGTTGACCAGGGCCTGCAGCGCTTCGGGGTTGAGCACGGTGATCTGGCGCTGCTTCACGTCGAGCACGCCGTCGTCCTGGAACTTGCTGAAGGCGCGGCTCACGGTCTCCAGCTTCAGGCCCAGGTAGCTGCCGATCTCTTCACGCGTCATGCGCAGCACCAGGCTGCTGGCCGAGAAGCCGCGCGTGCGCAGGCGCTGCGTGAGGTTCAGCAAGAAGGCCGCCAGGCGCTCTTCGGCGCGCATGCTGCCCAGCAGCAGCATCACGCCGTGGTCGCGCACGATCTCGCGGCTCATGATCTTGTGGAAGTGCCGCTGCAGGTCGCTGATCTCGCGCGAAAGGTCTTCGAGCTGGTGGTACGGAATCACGCAGACCTGCGAGTCTTCCAGCGCCACGGCGTCGCAGGTGTGGCGGTCGGTGCCTATGCCGTCCAGGCCCAGCAGTTCGCCGGCCATCTGGAAGCCGGTGACCTGGTCGCGCCCGTCTTCTGAAGACAGACAGGTCTTGAAGAAGCCGGTGCGCACCGCGTAGAGCGAGGTGAAGGCCTCGCCGCTGCGGAACAGCGCCTCGCCACGCGGCACGCCGCGGCGCGTGGCGACGATGGCGTCCAGCCGCTCCATCTGCGCCTCGCCGATGCCCACGGGCAGGCAGAGTTCGCGCAGGTTGCAGCTGGAGCAAGCCACCTTGAAAGGCTCCAGGCGGACGGGCGGCGGGGTCGGGTGCATGGGGCAGGCTTCTTCGTTCAGGCCAGGGCGGGCGCCAGTATGGCCCAAGCCCCTGGCGCGCCGGCGCGGCCGTGTGCCGAACAAGGCTTGCGCAGGATCAAGGCGCCGCGCCGCGCCTTGGGCACAGTGCGGCCATGAACATCCTGGACACCGCCCCCGTGGACACGCTGCTGACCGACGACCTGCTGCGCAAGCTGGACGTGCCCGGGCCGCGCTACACCAGCTACCCCACGGCCGACCGCTTCGTCGAGGCTTTCGGGGCCGACACCTACCGCCAGGCACTGCGCCAGCGCGCGCAAGGCGCCGTGGTGGGTGGCGCGCAGCCGCTGTCGATCTACGTGCACATCCCATTCTGCGAGCAGCTCTGCTACTACTGCGCCTGCAACAAGATCATCACCAAGCACAAGAGCCGCGGCGCCGATTACCTGCTCGACCTGCAGCGTGAGATCGAGCTGCACGCCGCCGAACTGGGCCGCGGTCAGCCGGTCTCGCAGCTGCACCTGGGCGGCGGCTCGCCCACCTTCCTGAGCGATGAAGAACTCGCGCAGCTGATGGCGATGCTGCGCGGCGCTTTCAAGCTGCAGCCCGAGGCCGAGATCAGCATCGAGGTCGACCCGCGCACCGCCACGCGTGAGCGGCTGCGCAACCTCGCGGCGATGGGCTTCAACCGCGTGAGCTTCGGCATCCAGGACTTCGACCCCGAGGTGCAGGTGGCCGTGCACCGCGTGCAAAGCTTCGACAGCGTGCGGGAACTGGTGGCCGAGGCGCGCGCGTTGCGTTTCGAGTCGATCAACGCCGACCTCATCTACGGCCTGCCCAAGCAGACGCCCGAGTCCTTCCGCCGCACCATCGCGCAGGTGGCCGAGTTGCGGCCCACGCGCGTGGCGATGTACGCCTACGCGCACCTGCCGCAGCGCTTCAAGCCGCAGCGCCGCATCGACGACCACGCCCTGCCCACGGCCGAGCAGCGCATCCAGATGCTGCGCGCGGGCCTCGCCGGCTTCGTGGCCAATGGCTACACCTACATCGGCATGGACCACTTCGCGCTGCCGGGCGACGCGCTGGCCATCGCCAAGCGCCAGGGGCGGCTGCACCGCAACTTCCAGGGTTACACCACGCAGCCCGATTGCGACCTCGTGAGCCTGGGGGTCTCGGCCATCGGCCGCATCGGCGCCACCTACAGCCAGAACGCCAAGACCCTGCCCGAGTACCACGACGCGCTGGCCCAGGGCAATTTCCCCATCGTGCGCGGCCTGGCGCTGACGCGCGACGACCTGTTGCGCCGCGCCGTCATCATGGCGCTGATGTGCCAGGGGCGTGTGGAGTTCGAGAGCATCGAGCTCGCCCACCTGGTGAAGATGCGCGAGGTCTTTGCGCCGGAACTCGAGCAGTTGCAGCCCCTGCAGGCACTGGGCCTCGTGGAGGTGAACGAACGCGAGATCCAGGTCACGGCCACGGGCTGGTTTTTCGTGCGCGCGGTGGCCATGGTCTTCGACCGCCACCTGCAGGCCGACCGCGTGCGGGAGCGTTTCTCGCGCATCATCTGAGGGTGGAGTTCCCCCTCATCGTCAGCGCCACGCTGCTGGGCCTGGCCGGCGCGCCGCACTGTGCCGCGATGTGCAGCGCGCCGTGCGCCGCTGTCACCGGGCGGCAGCCGCGCCACAGCCTCGCCTTCCACCTTGCGCGCGTGGGCAGCTATGCCCTGGGCGGGGCGGTGGTGGCGTCCAGCGTGGCGGCGCTGGCGGGCTGGTCGCAGCTGAGCCCGGCGCTGCGCCCGCTGTGGGTGATGCTGCACGCAGGGGCTGTGGCCCTGGGCCTCTGGCTGCTGATCCAGGGCCGGCAGCCGGCCTGGATGGCGCGCTTCGGTCGTGTACCCGATCTTGCCGCCGGCGGGGCGCGCACCGGCACCGCCGTCGTGGCGGGCCCGCGGCCCAGCGCCGCCCCAGGCGCCGGCCTGGCGCTGCGCTGGCAGGGCCTGCGCGGGCCGGCCCGGGCCGGTGCCGCAGGCGCCCTGTGGGTGGCCTGGCCCTGCGGCTTGCTGCAGTCGGCGCTGCTGGTGGCGGCGCTGGGCAGCAGCGCGGCCACCGGGGCTGCGGCGATGGCGGGTTTTGCGCTGGCTTCGGCGCCGGGCCTGCTCTTCGGCCCCTGGCTGCTGCAGCGCCTGCTGCGTGGGCAGAGCGCGGCAGCGCGCGAGCGCGTGGCCGTGCGGGCCGCTGGCGCCATGCTGGTGCTGGCCTCTGTCTGGGCGCTGGGCCACGGTGTGTGGCACGAGGTGGCGGCCTTCTGCGGGCTGGCCTGAACAAGGCCTGGACGTCAGTCGGCCGACAGGGCCGGTGGCTTAGAATTTGACGGTCACTCACACCTATGCCGGCAGCGCTGCGCCGGCCCTGCGGAGACTCTCACTCATGTACCAGCACATCAAGGTGCCCGAAGGTGGCCAGAAGATCACCGTCAATGCGGACTTCTCGCTCAACGTGCCCCACCAGCCCATCATTCCGTACATCGAGGGCGATGGCACCGGCCTGGACATCACCCCCGTGATGCTGAAAGTGGTGGACGCCGCGGTGGCCAAGGCCTACGGCGGCCAGCGCAAGATCCACTGGATGGAAGTCTTTGCGGGCGAGAAGAGCACCAAGGTCTACGGCCCCGATGTGTGGCTGCCCGAGGAGACGCTGCACGCCGTGCGCGACTACGTCGTCAGCATCAAGGGCCCGCTGACCACGCCCGTGGGCGGTGGCATCCGCAGCCTGAACGTGGCGCTGCGCCAGGAGCTCGATCTCTATGTCTGCCTGCGCCCTATCCAGTACTTCAAGGGCGTGCCCAGCCCGGTGAAGGAACCCGAGAAGACCCACATGGTCATCTTCCGCGAGAACTCGGAAGACATCTACGCCGGCATCGAGTTTGAAGCCGAGAGCGACAAGGCCAAGAAGCTCATCAAGTTCCTGCAGGACGAGATGGGCGTGAAGAAGATCCGCTTCCCGAACACCTCGGGTATCGGTGTCAAGCCGGTCAGCCGCGAAGGCACCGAGCGCCTGGTGCGCAAGGCCATCCAGTACGCCATCGACAACGACAAGCCCAGCGTGACCATCGTGCACAAGGGCAACATCATGAAGTTCACCGAAGGTGGCTTCCGCGATTGGTCTTATGCCCTGGCCCAGAAGGAATTCGGCGCGCAGCTCATCGACGGCGGCCCGTGGTGCAAGTTCAAGAACCCGAAGACGGGCAAGGACATCGTCGTCAAGGACAGCATCGCCGATGCGTTCCTGCAGCAGATCCTGCTGCGCCCGGCCGAGTACAGCGTGATCGCCACGCTGAACCTGAACGGCGACTACGTGTCTGACGCGCTGGCCGCGCAAGTGGGCGGCATCGGCATCGCCCCGGGCGCCAACCTGAGCGACAGCGTGGCGATGTTCGAAGCCACGCACGGCACCGCGCCCAAGTACGCCGGCAAGGACTACGTGAACCCGGGTTCCGAGATCCTCAGCGCCGAGATGATGCTGCGCCACATGGGTTGGACGGAAGCCGCCGACCTGATCATCAGCAGCATGGAGAAGTCCATCCTGAGCAAGAAAGTCACCTACGACTTCGCGCGCCTGATGGAAGGCGCCACGCAAGTCAGCTGCAGCGGTTTTGGTCAGGTGATGATCGACCACATGTGACCTCGCTCCACAGCGTCTCCTGACGCCCCGTAAGCCCCTGATTTTGTTGAAAGAATCAGGGGCTTCGTCTTTTGAGCACGTCTCACGGCAGACCACGAAATCCCGCCATCTTGGAGGGGAAATTGACGGGAGACGGGGCCAGAAACGGCCCAAATTCCTCCACTTGGAGGTGGCTGAAAAGTGTCGGGAGACGACGCATGCGACTGAGCAACTACACCCTCACGCCCACTCGAATCAACAACGCCAAGGCGAAGGCGCGGCTCTACAAGCTGAGCGATGGCGGGGGGCTCTGCGTCGAGGTCAGCACTATCTGCCAGAAGACCTGGCGCTACCAGTACCGCTTCGCCGGCAGCCGTCGGGACGTCAAGATCGGGCGTTACCCGGAAGGGGCTGGTCAGCCTGTAGACCCCTGAGGAGGTCACGCGCTGTTGTACGTTTGGCTAAAGGCTGTGTGCTGGCGACGGCTCAGTAGTACCGAAGCGCATCGTCGCGCAGCACTTCATCGCGAAAGCGTCGGTGACGGTAAGAGCGACGGTACCGAGCTTTTTCGACCTCGTAAGATCCCTTTAACCATGCGGGTTAGCGCGCCTCACTGATGATTGAGTGGGAGTGAAAGTTGGAAAAAAATCTATAGGTTATCAATACCAATTGCCCACGTGACCGCATCATCAACGAGTGTCGATATGTTTGCTATGCAGAAGTGATCGTCGCTTTGCCGTCTTCAGGTTTTACAGCCCAGGGACGCGGCTGCGTGCCGGCCAGCCGCAGCCCGTCAGCGGCAGATGACCGCGGAGGGAAGGGCCACCACTGTGGCGCTTCAATGAGGGTCCGATCCCGCTGCAGTTCTTCAGTCCGGCTTGATCTTCGCCCGTGCGATCACCGGCTTCCAGCGCTGCTGTTCGGCCTCGATGAACTTGACGAACTCCGCGGGCGTGCCGCCCACAGCGAGCGCGGCTTCGCTTTCCAGCAGCTTCAGCGACGCGGGCTCCCTGATCGCCCGGGCCGACGCCAGGGCGAGCTTGTCGATGTTGACCTTGGCCATCTTCGAAGGCGCGAGCAGACCGTACCACTGCGTCATCTCGAAACCGGGGAAGCCCTGCTCGGCGACGGTGAGCACGTCGGGCAGCTGCGCCAGGCGTTGCGTGGTGCCGGTCGCTATGCAGCGAAGTTTGCCGGTCTTGATGAACTGCAGCACCGCCGGCGCGCCGACGGCAGCGCACTCGAGCCGGCCGCCCATCAGGTCGGTCAGCTGTGGGCCGGTGCCGCGGTAGGGCACGTGGACGATGAAGGTGTTGCTCACCATCTTCAGGTACTCGACGGCCAGGTGGCCCGCGCTGCCGTTGCCGGCTGAGCCGTAGTTCAGCTGGCCCGGCTTGCTCTTGGCGAGCGCGATGAACTCCTTCAGGTCCTTCACCGGCAGGTCCGGGCGCACCACATACAGGCTGGGTACCTTGGAGAGCAGGGACACCGGTGTGAACGCCTTCATCGGGTCGTAGGGGAGCTTATCGAAGATGTAGGGGTTCACCGCCAAGGTGCCAATGTGGCCAAGGATGATCGTGTGCTCGTCCTCGGCTCGCGCCACCTCGCCCATTGCGACGTTGCCGGCGGCACCGGGCTTGTTGTCGACGTAGACGCTCTGACCCAGGATCTTGGTCAGCTCGCCGGCCGCCGCGCGGGCGACGATCTCGCTGCTGCCCCCCGGCGCGAACGGCACGACAAGGCGGATGGCCTTGCTCGGCCATACGGACTGCGCGCGGGCGAGGAGCGGCGGGCCGCCAGCAATGGCCGTGGCGGCGGCGGAGACGCGCAGCGCGGTGCGCCTGGTGATCTTGGGTTGGTTCATCGTTAGGGCACCTGAGTTGAAAGGCGGCGGTGTCTCAGAGCGCATCGACACACTGCGCCGCGGGCCTGCGCGCGGGTCGATCCGTCGACCCCGATGCTGGACAGTTCGAATTCGCCAAGCACGCAGCGCGTGAGCGCTGGCCGCCAAAGTGCGGCGCGGCTCAATCCGTCGCGCACTCAAGCCGGCCCGCGCGCGGGTTCTCACCTTGCGCGCCGGGTCCCGGACCTGTCGCGGGAATGCCGTACAGCGCCTTCTGCTCGGTGCTGGCGGTCGGCTTGACGCCGCTCGCATCGAAGGTCCAGGCGTCCCAGTAGTTGGCCGGCACCACCTGCGGCACGCCCTGGGCCTTGAGGAAGTCGCGCAGCCGCGGCTGCTCGTCGGGGAGGTAGGGAAAGTGCAGGCCGTACTCCAGCTTGAACCCCGACTTCGAGTTGGGACGAACGCCCAGATGGTGGGGCATGAAGGTCTTGACCTTGAACTCAGGAACGATCAGGCGTGCCTGGGTCACGACGCGCGACTCCGGCCCGCCTTGCCAGACGTCCAGCGAGTCGGCACCGGCCGCACGCATCGCCGCCTTCAGGTTGTCCATGGGGGACCCGTAAGTCACGCCATGGGCCACGCGGGGTGTCGTGAGGTCCCTGCCGCCTGCGCCACTGTCGGAGACGAACAATTGCAGAGGCGTGGCGCGGCTGCGGGTCTGTGCCGAGATGAGGAAGCCAAAGGTCTCGGGGGCGTTGCTGCCTCTGCCGAAGGCCGTGCAGCCCGAGACGCTGTGCACCCAGCGCACCACCCGCACCGTGACGTTGCCGCCGATTTTGACGGTCTCACCACCTTTCAGGGGCGTGCACTGGCTCGCAGGCTGGCCGTACGCGATCACGGCGGCGCATACGGCGGGCGGCGCATAGACCGGTTTGCCGGTCTGCCTGGCCCACTCCGGCACCTGCACGCCGTGGTCGCCATGCTCGTGGCCAACCAGGATGACATCGATGTTGCCCTTCAGATGGATGGCGCTTGCTGCCTTCGTCACCGATGCAACGTTCGGCTTTGCATGGTCCGAGAAGTCGGCCATGGTTTCGCCGTCGACAAGGATGCCGGTATCGCCGATCTGGTAGTGCCAGTTGGTGATGCCGAACCATGTCATCCGCACCTGCTCGGGCGGCTCGTTGTCGGCGGCGTGGGCGGCGGTGAGGCCCCAGGCCAGTGCCCCTGCGGCCAGGGCGGCAGCGCTGCGGTTGTAGAGACTCATGGATCGTGCCCCGTTGTTGGTTTGTGGATGCGGGTGGCGCCGGTGCCGATGAAGCGTCGGCCGCGCCATCAGCACATGCGGTAGAACCACAGCTCGATGCCGCCGGCGCTGCGAAGGCCGGTGGCCACATATGCGCTGCGGTTGAGCCAGTCGTAAGGACCGGTCGGTGCTTCGATGGTGGGCGTGCAGCGGAAGTACGTTTTTTCCGGCTCGGCCGTCGGCCCGTGCCGCAGGCCGCGGTTGATCACCTTCAGCAGCACGCCGTCGTCGGTGCGCAGCAGGTAGGTGGCGTCGATCTCGGTCACGCCGTCGGCACGCTGCAACTGCCAGTCCACGCCGCCAGGCAGCAGGCTGCCGCGCAGGCGCGGGCCTTCGAAACGTGCCTGGTCGTCGAGCACGACCAGGCGGCGCTGGCCCAGCGGGCCCGCGCTCGCTTCGTGAATGGCGGGCTTGCCGGTGCCACGGAAGACGAACAGCAGTTCGAGCTGGATGTCCATGCTTTACTTGAGCAGGTAGTAGCGCAGGAACAGCACCTTGGGGTGCCGTTCGCCCAGGCCGATGAAGACATGTTTGTTCAGCCAGTCGTACCGGCCGGTCGGCGACTCGAAGCGCGTGTAGGTGCGCAGGTAGTAGGCCGCAGGGTCGGGCACGCCCTGCTTGGACTCCAGGTGCGAGATCACCTCTTCCGGCCCGTGGCGGAAGCCGGTGTTGACGATGTTGATGAAGACGCCGTCGTCGGTCTGCAAGGTGTAGCGGGCGTCGACGATGCCGACTTTGTCCGGGCGTATCAGCGGCCAGTCGCCGCCACCGGCCAGCACCTTGCCCCGCAGCCGCGGCCCTTCGAAGTCGCCGCCCACGATGGTGAGCATCTTGCGCACGCCCATGCCGCCGATGTCGCCCAGCGTGCGGATCTCGGGGATCACCTGCACCCGGGACTGAAAGGCGAACTCCAGCTCGGGCAGCAGCGTGATGCCGAGCTTGGTGGGCTGGATCGAGTCGTCCAGCGGCGGCGCGGTGTAGAAGTCGCTCATGGCGGGTTCCAGGGTGGGTTTCAGTTGTCGGGCTTGAAGCCCGAGGCGCGCACCACGGGCTCCCAGGCCGCCAGCTCGCGCTTGACCTGGGCGGCGAAGTCGGCGCTGGGGCCGGACGAGGCTTCCATGGCGCCGTCCTGCAGCAGCTTGCGCATGTCGGGCGCCTGCATCGCGGTGCGGATCATCGTGTTGAGTTGTTCCACCAGCGCTGCCGGCGTGCCGGCAGGCGCAAACACGCCGGTCCATTCGCTGGCCAGCACGCCCGGAAAGACGGACTCCACGAAGGTCGGCACCTCGGGCAGCAGCGGTGTGCGCAAGGCGTTGGCGCAGGCCAGGATGTGGACCCGACCGGCCCGGTGTTCGGCAATGATGGCGCGGCCAATGATGCCGGCGTAGGCAGGCACCTGGCCCGCCACCAGGTCCTGCTGCGCCGGCGCCGCGCCCTTGTAGGGCACATGCGCCAGATCGAGCTTCGCCGCCTTGGCGAACATCACACCCAGAAAGTGCGCGATGCTGCCGGCCCCGGGCGAGGCATAGGTGCCATGCCGGGGGTCGCGGCGCACCCATTGCACGTAGTCGGCCAGATTGCGGGCGGGAGTGTTGGCGCTGACGATCAACCCAAGCAGGATCGACGCGAGCGAAGTCACGGGCACGAAGTCCTCCAGCGGCTGATAGCGGGGGCTGCTCTGCAGGTGCGGCAGCACCGTGATCGTGGAGGCCGGCGTGACCAGCAGCGTCCTGCCGTCAGGTGCCGAGTGCTTGACCTTGCTTGCCGCCAGCCGGCCGGCGGCGCCGGCGACGTTTTCGACGATGTGGGTGCGGCCGCTTGCGGCCTGCAGCCGATCGGCCAGCTTGCGTGCGATGGCGTCCACGCCGGCGCCGGCCGCGAAGCCGACCACGATGCGGGTGGTGCCGGCTTGTGCGCGTGCCAGCAGCGGCAGCGCCAGCGTTGCCGCGCCGCCGGCGCGGATGAGGACTTGTCTTCGGTTGGGCATGTTGGAGTTTTTCCGGGTTCAGAGCAGCGCGTAGTAGCGCAGGAACAGCAGCTCTGGGTGGCGTTCGCCGATGCCGACGAACACATGTTGCGACAGCCATTCGTGCGCTCCGGCCGGTGCGTCGAAGCGCGACCAGGTGCGCAGGTAGTAGCTGCGCGCATCGACCAGCTCCTGGCGCGCCATCAGCCGCGCGATGACCTCCGGCGGGCCGCGCCGGAAGCCGGTGTTGCGCACGCCGATGGGGGTGCCATCGTCGGCAACGAAGCTGTAGCGCGCATCGACCAGCGAGACGCCGTCGGCGCGCTGCACAGGCCATTCGCTGCCGCCGGCGACGATCTGGCCGCTGATGCGCGGGCCCCGCACGTCGCCGCCTTCGATGGCCATCAGCAGCAGGTCGTCGTGCGAGCCGTTGACCTGGCGCAGGCGCGATATGGGCCCCGTCAGCACACGCATCTCGAACGCGTACTCCCAGCGCGGCTGCATCTCGGGCAGCCACACTGGCGCCGCGTCGGCGTGTGGCAGTTTGCGCGCCATCACAGCAGCCGGTACACGCGCAGGAGCGCAGTGCGGTCGGGTCCGGGCGCCGCCTGGCCGGCCACGCCGACGAACAGGTTGTGGTTCATCCAGGCGTGGGGCGAGCCCTCCGGCGCCTGGATGTGCACGAACACACGCAGCAGGTTGGGTGGCGGCGTCACCTTCTCGGCCTCGCGCAGCGCGCCGCTCATCTTCTTCGGGTCGTAGCGGTAGCCGTGCACGGTGACGAACAGGTGCGCACCGTCGTCGGTGACGAACAGGTAGTTGACGTCGGTCAGGCGCACGCCGTTGCCGTACCAGACGGGCCAGTCCTTGCTGGAGGGCAGGATGATGCCGCGCACGCGCGGGCCCGCGAAGGCGCCGCCCAGCAGCTGCAGCGTGCCGCGTTCGTGGCCGTCGGCGTAGGTGCCCAGGGTCTTGACCTCGCCGAGCCTGACGCGGGCCTCGTACACGAACTCCAGCCGCGGCTCCTGCGGCGCGACCGCCGCGCCTGAAGCGGCGGGAGCGGCCGACGCCGCCACCTGCGCCCGCACCGGAAGCGCCATGCTGCCAAGCAGGGCCAGGCCATGACGGCGCTTCACGGGCGCTGCTCCATAGCGGCGTGCAGCGCCTGCATCAAGGGGCGGCAGCGGCGCCTGGCCCAGGCCTTGCAGCCCAGGCTTTGCTCGACACGCAGCAGCGCCTGTTCGACGCCGGTGGTACGCAGTTGTGCCAGCGAATGGATGCCCACCTGCTCCAGGCGCTGGATGGTCACGTTGCCGACGCCGGGCGCCAGCAGCAGCAGGCGCGTCTCTTCGGGGTTGAAGTTCATGGGTTGCGAATCCTCGCTGTCCGCCAAAGGTCCGGCGCGGGCTGCGCCTGCGCCGTTGCAGGCAGCTCGGCGAGGCAGACCAACTGCGTCGGGAAGCAAGCGCATCGGCGTGTGTCGCGGTTCATGGGCCTGCGCTCAGAACTTGAAG
Source organism: uncultured beta proteobacterium (assembly GCA_963788035.1). GTDB lineage: Bacteria > Pseudomonadota > Gammaproteobacteria > Burkholderiales > Burkholderiaceae_C > Rubrivivax. The sequence continues at coordinate 431,926 of CAWBFC010000006.1, read as the reverse complement.
CGTGCGCCCAGCTTGAAGGCCCGGCCCACGGTGTCGTAGTAGGCCGCGTTTGTCATCACGTTGGCACTGGGCACCAGCGGTGGATCCTTGTCGAACAGGTTGTTGATCACGGCGTAGAACTGAACCTGCGCGCCTGCAAGCTTGGTCTCGAACTGCCCGGTCAGGTTGAGGTAGGTGCGCGCCGGCACGGTGTTGTCGTTGACCGAGTTGGCCAGCGTCGGGCTGTAGGCCGGGTTGTCGGGGCCGATCAGCGCCGCGTCGTAGATGCCCTTGGGAAGATGGCGCACCTGGGCCGACACCGACATCGGCCCGCTGCGGTAGGTGGCGCCCAGGTTCCACAGCCACTTGGCCACGCCGACATTGCCCGACTGGTTGCCCACGCCGGTCTGGCCGACCCGGTCCACGGTGCCCACGGTGTCGATCGTGGCGAACTCCATCACGTGCGTGCCCAGCAGTCGCAGATCGAACTCGCCGCCGACAGCCTTGAAGCGGTAGGTGGCTTCCAGGTCGACGCCGCTCGTGCGGAAGCCCAGCAGGTTGATGTTCGGATTGACGATCGACGCAGGCACACCGCCGGCGGCACCGGCGGCTGTCCAGGTGATGTACGAGCACAGGTCGGCGGCGCCGGCGCGGCAGCGGTTGATGATCTGCTGGCCACCCAAGGCGGTGATCTGGCCCTCCATCTCGATCGAGAAGTAGTCGACCGAGGTCCTGAAGCCGGGCAGTGCTGCGGGCTGAAACGTGAAGCCCAGGGCGGTGGTATCGGCCACTTCGGGCTTGAGCGCCGTGTTGCCCGTGGTGAACACGGGTGTGAACCGGCTGACGCCATCGCCGCCAACGATGGCCGGCTGGCTGTACACCGATCCCGAGTACAGCTCCAGCACATTGGGTGCGCGGATGTCGCGCGAGACCGTGCCGCGGATCAGCAGCGCGTCGGTCGGCTTGTAGCTGAGGCCGCCCTTCCAAGTCGTGACGCCGCCGCTGGTGCTGTAACTGGTGTTGCGCACGGCGGCGTTGATGTCCAGCGAGCGAGCCCAGGGTTGGCGCGCGGCCAGTGGCACCACGGTTTCGGCGAACAACTCCTTGACGGTGTAGCTGCCGTGCAGCGGCTTGGGATTGCCGCTGTTCCAGCCGTTCTGCTGCGAAACCAGGTCCGATTCCTGGTCGGCAAACTCGCGCCGGCCTTCCAGACCCACGGTCAGGGACACCGGACCGGCCCAGGTGGCGAAAGGCTCGCCACGCAGCGTGAGAGCGCCGACCTCCTGGCGGGTGCGCAGGCTGGCCGTCGAGGTGCCCATGAAGTAGGCCAGCGCCGCAGCCGACGTCGAGCCGTCGCCCAGCAAGTTCACCGGCACGCAGCCGGGGCTGGCCGTGCGTGCCACACCCGTGGGGGTGGTGGTGACGAGGTTTGGGTTTCGGCAGACGACTGCGCCACCGGACGCCACGGCGTCGAGCGCCGCGTTGAAGTTCGCCACGATCAGGTTGTTGCGGCTCTCGGTGTCCACGTCGGTCTGCCCGACCTGGATGTAGGCGTCCCAGTTCCAGCCGGCTGCCAATTCACCGCCCAGGCCCGCCGCCAGGCGCTGCGTGCTGTTCTTGATGTCGTTGACCGCCTGACCCCAGTCGGTGTTGAAGCGGCCTATGCTGATCGAGGTGAGGCTGTTGGTGGTCATCGAGGCCACCACGTCGGCCGGCAGGTAGGCGTTGTCACGCCGGATGGTGTAGTTGGCGCGCGGAGGTGCGTTGGTGGACTGCGCATGCACGCCGGCCGCCGACAGCTCGACCCAGGCGTTGAGGCTGTCACCGATGTCGTAGCTGGCCCGACCGAACAAGGACCAGCGTTCCACCGGCGCCTTCAGCAACTGCCAGGTGTTGTTCATGACGCCGGTGCCTTCGCCCCCGAACATGTTGGCGCTGGCGCCGAAGGTCTGGCCGTACTGGAACGGCCGGCTGCTGCTGGTGCGGGTGGCTGGGTTGTAGTCGAAGGTCAGCCCACGCAGTGCGCCACTGGCCACCAGGCCGCTGGTGTTCTGGGTGGCGAAGTGCATCGGACCGCCGATGATGTTGCGCGGTTGGCCGTTGGTGGCGTTGGCCGGGTTCGTCAGCAGGCCGTATTGCCGGTTGCCCCAATCGCGGCTGCGGAAGTCGCCCACCGAGCCGCTGTCCACGTACTCGCCACCCAGCAGCACATGGCCGCGGCCGCCGGCGAATGCGGTGCCGGCCGCCAAGGCGACCTTGGTTTCCTTGCCGTCGCCCTGCTGCGACCAGCCATACGACAGGTCGCCCACGGCGCCCTGGAGCTTGTTGCGAAGACCGATGTTGACGACGCCGGCCACGGCGTCGGAACCCCAGGCCGCAGAGGCGCCGCCGGTAACGGTTTCCACCTGGCCGATGAGCACCGACGGAATCAGGTTGAGGTCCATCGAGCCGCTGGCGTTGGTGGGCACGTGGCGGCGGCCGTTGATCAGCACGAGCGTGCGTGATGCACCCAGACCGCGCAGGTCGACCAGGTTGGCGCCCGACTGCGAGGCGAGAAAAGTACCGTTCGAGCCGCCGGTTGGCGTGGTGGTGGCGCGAAAGGCCGGCAGCTCGTTGAGCACGTCGGCCACGTTGGCCGCACCCCGTGCCTGGAGGTCTACGGCCGACAGGCTGGTGGTGGGTGTGGGCGCGGTAAAGCCCGGTCGCAGCACCCGTGTGGCCGTGACGGTGATGGTTTGGTCGGCTGCGCCGGTGCCGGAGCTGGCGGTCTGGGCCTGTGCAGTCCCCGTGGCGAGCAGGGCCGCGGCTGCGGCCAGATGGTGCAAGGCGAAACGGTTGGAACGCCTGGCGGCAGTGGTGGTCATGTTTGTCTCCGGAAGTGGCGCGGGGCCATGGTTGTCGTTGTTGCTTCGATGAGCCGTCGATCAAAAGGCCGGTGATCCCGCGCGGCGGCGGACGGCTCGCCGTCGATCACCCTCTGCGCCGCCGTTACACAGCGCGCCGGCGCTGCGGCATGTCGCGCTCGTGCACCCAACCGCCATGCAGGCCGGGGCGCAGCCGCACCGGCAGCTTGATGGTGCACACCGGGCCGGCGTCGATGTTCAGCGCGTCGAACAGGCGCAAGTCGGTGGTCAGCTTCTCGAGGTTGCAGAACAGCGCACCGATCCAGCCTTCGCCTTCGGCGGCGTCGGGGCCCTTGCCGATGAAAAACGGCTCCTGCGGGCCCTCGTTCGGGCCGGCGAAGTAGGTCTTGGTGTGGCCGGCCTGCAGGTCAACATGGGCCACCGAGTTGAAGACCATCTTCTGGTGGATGAAGGGCCGGTTCGGGTCCTGCGCCAGCAGCCAGCCGTGGCGGTAAGGGCCCATCGCGAAGCGCGGGTCCATGCAGGGAAACTCGACCACCGAGTCGGACAGCCGCTCCGACGTGAAGCCGTCGCCTTCGCCGGTCAGGTCGATGGTCCAACGCGTGAGATAGGGCAACACCAGCTTGGGGTTGAAAGCTGCGCCGTTGATATCGGGGAAAAACGGGAACACGTTGCCGGCGGCCTCGGGGCCGTCGATGTAGAGCTTGGTGCCCTCGTTGAAGCCGTTGAGGAAGTGCGACTCGAAGCGGGGCGGCCCCTTGAACCAGCGGATCTGCTCACCACGGCCGTAGCGCGGCAGCACACCCACATAGACCGGCAGCGAGCCGTCCCACATGAACACGCTCTCACCGCGGCGCGCGCGCTCCAGGCTGCTGGTGACGGGCGTCACCGGGAAGGCGACGTAGTCCTTGGTGACGATGAAGTCGTGCACCATCGCGCTGTAGGGCGCCTCGAACCACGCTTCGTGCTTGACGCTGCCGTCCTTGTCGATGACGTAGTAGGCGATGTCGCGCGTGGCCACGCCCTTGGCGGCATAGCCGAAGCCGAACATCTCGCCGGTCTTGGCGTCCACCTTCGGATGCGCGGTCCAGGTCTGGCTCTTGAATGCGGCGCCCTCGGGCGAGAAGCGGCCGTCGAACCAGTAGTAGCCCAGCGTTTCCAGCGTGTGCGGGTCCATCGCCAGCGGTGGGCTGTCTTCCTTCATCGCCAGCAGCAGGCCGTGGTGGAGCAGCACGTTCGTGTTGGCGGTGCCGCGGATGCGGCCGGCCACGCTGGCGTCGTCGGTGTAGGGGTTGCGGTAGGCGCCGAAGAGTGCGCCGCGCGCGGCGCGTTCAAGCCGGAGCTTGTCGGTCATCGCGTAGCGCGACTTGAAATCGACGTGCCCGTTCTTGAAGGTGAAGGTGGTGACGATGCCGTCGCCGTTGAAATGGATGTCGGTGCCCAGCTTCGGCGGGTAGGCGGGGTCGGGGCCGACACGGAAGAAGGTGCCGGCCAGTTCCTTCGGGACCGTGCCCTGGATGACCTCGAGGTCGCGCACCTCGCCTTCGAAGCGGCCGGGTGCGTTGTAGCCGGCGTACACCGGGGTTTCGGGGAAGGTGCCTTGCATGGTGTGTCGCTCTCGGATCAAAGCTTGAACAGCCGGCGCGCGTTGCCGCCGAGCATCAGGGCCTTGTCTTCGTCAGACAAAGGCAGGTCGAGCACATGCTCGGCGCCGCGGTCGATGAAGGGGTAGTCGGTGCCGAGCAGCAACTTGTCGCGGCCGATGTAGCCGTGCGCCAGCTGGATCAGCGGGCCGAAGAAGGAGCAGGTGTCGTAGTAGAAGCTGCGTGCGAACTCGCTCGGCAGGCGCGTGATGTGCTGGCGGCATTCGGCGTAGTTGCGGTACCCGTTGTCCAGCCGTTCCATCAGGTCGAGGAACGAGGCGCCGGTGTGGGCCACGATGAACGGGATTTCCGGGTGCCGTTCGAAGACACCGGCGTAGATCAGCCGGCACATGGCCAGGCTGGTGTCGAGCAGGAAGCCCAAGCGCACCGGCAGCGTGAACTCGTTCATCGCTGAAGCGAAGGTGGGCACCATCGGGTGTTCGAACACGGGCAGACGCAAAGCGTTCAGGCGCGCCCACAGCGGCTCCAGCATGGTGTCGGACAGCGGCAAGCCGTCGAGGTTGGAGCCGATCGTGATGCCGACGACGCCGGGCAGGCCGCGCACCCTTTCCAGCTCGACCAGCGAGGCGGCCACGTCGGGCAGCGGCAGCGTCACGAAGGCGCGCAATCGCGTGGGGTGCTCGGCCACCAGCGCGATCAGGTCGTCGTTCATGCGCCGGCACAGTTCGACGCGCGCGGCCGGCTCGAAGCCATAGACGCTGGGCGTGGACAGCGACAGGATGCGCATGTCGATGCCCTTGCGGTCCATGTCGGCCAGCAGATTCTGTGTGCCGAACATCGAGTCCTTGAACGGCAGCCACTGCGCGCCGTCCTTGACCAGGAAGCTCATGCCCTGAGCGCGCCGGTCGACCGTGACACCGGGCAGGCTTTCGAGCGCCGCGTAGTAGTCGCGGCTCATGAAGTGGGCGTGGACGTCGATGCGCATGCTCAGCTCGCCGCCGCTCACACCTGGCAGATGAACTTGGTGTCCATGAAGGCCAGCAGGCCCTCGATGCCGCCTTCGCTGCCGTAGCCGCTGTCCTTGTAGCCACCGAAGGGCGGCTCGGGCGAGCCGATGGCACCCGGCGCACCCAGCGTGTAGCTGTTGATGCCGACCATACCGAACTGCAGCTTCGACGCCGCCCAGTGCGCGCGCGCGCCGTCGCGCGTGAAGGCGTAGCCGGCCAGGCCGTAGGGCAGGCGGTTGGCCGCGTGCATCACGGCGTTGTCGTCGCTGAAGCGGTTGAGGATGGTCAGCGGGCCGAAGGGCTCTTCGTTCATCACGTGCGCGTCGTCCGGCACGTCGGCCAGCACGGCCGGCGTCCAGAAGTGGCCCTTGCCGGGCAGGCGCTGGCCGCCGCACATCAGCCGGCCGCCCCGCGCGACCGCGTCGTCCACGCAGTGCTGCATCGCTGGCACACGCCGGGCGTGCGCGAGTGGGCCCATCTTCGAGGCCGGGTCCATGCCGTTGCCGACGGTGATCGCCTTCACCGCCGCAGTGAAGGTTTCTGCGAACTCGTCGAAGATCGACTCGTGTAGGTAGTAGCGGGTCGGGTTGATGCAGCCCTGGCCGGCGTTGCGGTACTTGCGCAGGGCCGACATCGTGGCCACTGCGGCCACATCGACGTCGCCCCACACCAGCACCGGCGCATGGCCGCCGAGTTCCATGACCATGCGCTTGAGCGACAGTGCGGCCAAGGCACTGAGCTGCCGGCCCACCGCGGTGGAGCCGGTGAAGGCCACGCCGCGGATCTGCGGCGCCTTCAGCAGCGTGTCGGAGATCTCGGCTGGCACCCCGTACACCAGCTGCAACACACCCACGGGCAGACCGGCGTCGATGAAGGCGCGCACCACCTCCATCGAGGTGGCAGCGGTCTCTTCGGCTGGCTTGATGATGCAGGCGCAGCCGGCGGCCAGCACCGACGAGATCTTGCGCACGGGGATCAGCGCCGGGTAGTTCCAGGGCGTGAACACCGCCACTGGACCAATCGGCTCCTTCACCACCATCTGGCGCTGCTCGGCCAGGCGCGAGGGGATGATGCGGCCGTAGGTGCGGCGGCCCTCTTCGGCGTCCCATTCGACGATGTCGGACAGGCCCGCCACCTCGCCCTTGGATTCGGCCAGCGGCTTGCCCTGTTCCAGCGTCATCAGCTCGGCGATGCGGCCGCCACGCTCGCGCAGCAGCGCCGAAGCGCGCCACAGGATCTTGGCGCGGTCGTAGGCCGACATCGCCGACCAGAGCTGGTGGCCCCGCTCGGCCGCCGTGACGGCCTGCGCCAGGTCGGCGGCACCGGCCATGGGCACCTGTCCGAGCAGCTTCTCGGTGGCCGGGTTGACCACCGGCTGCGTGGCGCGGCCCGCTGCGTCGAGCCACTGGCCGTCGATGTGGAGCTGGATGGCGGGGTAGGTGTTCATGGGCAGGTTGTCGGAGGGCACGGAACAGACTCTAGGAAACTGGCCTGCGTGGAATTGCCTGCTGGTGCGGTTTAATGTTGTCTGCGCGTGCATGCGGGCAAGTCCCTAGTCAGGCGTCAGAACATGGATTGCGATCAGCGGCGTTTGGCCGCACAGCTCGCGACGAACCGGAGACCGATGAATGGCACCCCTGCGCGTGGTCTCACGTGAGCGGCCGGAAGAGCTGAGCCGCTTCGACCTCTGGAACGACCCGGCGTGGCAGCGCTTCGGCCATGTGCGATCGCTGTCACTGGGCGACGAGACCTTCACCGGGCGCATGGAACTTGGCGCCCTGGGCCTGATCTCGCTGTGCCGGATCACGGCCGCGGCGCACCGCGTTGAGCACGACGCCGAAGCCCTCGTGGGCGGCAGCGAAGCTCGGCTGAAGATCCTGATCCAGGTCCACGGCAGCAGCGAGTTCCAGCAGGGTGACAAGCTGGTGTGCCTGGATGCTGGCGACTTCGTTCTCTACGACCCGGCGTCTGCCTACTCGGTGCTCAACCCGCACGCGGTCGAGCAGATCGTGATGTCGGTGCCCGCAGCGCTGCTCCCCGTGGGCCGGGGGGTGTCGGCGCAGGCGCTCGGCCAGCGTCTGATGGGTGCTTCGGGCAGTGCGCGGCTGGCGCTGGCGCTGCTGCGCACAACGCTGGCCGAGCTACCGCATTGCGACGACGATGCTGCGGGTCACGTCGTGACCATGATCTGTCGCTTGCTGATCGGCGCGGTGCGAGAGCAGACCCAGCCGATGCACGCGGTACCGCTCAAGCTGGTTCTGCGCACGCGGGTGCGCGATTTCATCGAGTCCAACCTGACCGACCCCGAGCTTGACGTCGAGACGATCGCCTCGCACCTGAACTGCTCCAAGCGCTACCTGCACAAGGTGTTTGAGGACGACGGTCTGACGGTCGCCCGCTACATCTGGCGCCGCCGGCTCGAGTGCAGCAAGGACGAACTCGTCAACCCCAACCGCCTGCAGCGGCCGATGAGCGAGGTGGCACTGGCATGGGGCTTCAGCGGCATTGCGCACTTCAGTCGCGCCTTCAAGCAGGAGTTTGGCGCGCCGCCCAGCGAGTTCCGAAAGCGGCCGACCTGTTCAGGCTGACGGGCTGAGTGCCGATCAGACCTGCTGGTGTAAGAGAACCTTCATGGGCCGCGACACAGCTTGACCCATTGCCCGATTCGCTCGCGCAACGTGTGGCTGTCTTCTGATGGGCTCCGAAAAGAGCAACTGCTTGAAGCGTCGGATGACGGCTGAGTTTGGGTGGGCATTGGCGGCGCGCGCTACCAAGAACAGGTCGACCCGCCTTGGTGGCGTCGGCATGTCAAGGCAGGGTTGGAAAGACAAAGCGCAACACCGTCAATGCGAGTTTCAGTACCGTCATCTCGGTACAGAACATGACAGTTCCGTACCCTTAACACCGTTGCGTGCCATCGAACTTTGAGATCGGGCGCGAGCGAGCGCCAAAACGTGCCTTCGAACGCGACGGTAGATTTGTCGGTATCGGGTCGATTAGATGCCGGTACTCGGCGCGCTTTCCCTCCGAGCCGCGCCCAGCTGTTGACAATAGCGTGGGCATCATCAACGGCTTTCTCCTCTCCACCGACCTCATCAAGAGGCAGACGCCTGCCATCGCGCGTCGGGCTGAGTCTCGGAGACTGGCTTGCGCCCCCACAGCGGTTTGACTACATGGACCGTGCTGCTTCGTTGGCGGCGATCCTGCTCAGTGTTCTGCCAAGTGACAAACGTGCAACTGGCCCCGCCTATGAAAGTTGGAGGATTCCCTTGTGGAGGGTCCTTTGACGGGAGATGGAGGGTGCCAGCGGGGCCGGAGCGTTATGCGACGCGGACTTAGCTGCGATTTCCATGTGGTGATTCACCACATGTGACGCGCTGACGGGCCCCGGGCTTGCACCCGAAGCCCCGATGCGCCCGTCACCAGCCCCAGATCGTTGTTTCGACTGGGGCTTTTTCTTTGTGGCGCGCCAGCGCCGAAGCAAGGCCCTGGCGTCAGCGCCGCCCGCCGACCGCCCGCGGCGGCTGCGTCTGCACGGCCGCCTGGTAGGCGGCGTAAGCGTCCAGGCGTCCCCATCCGATCATGGGGTTGGGCCAGTTGGCGGCGGTCCACTCGCCACAGACCTGGTTCGTCTGGCTTGAGGTGTTGGCGATGCCCGCGCGCTGCGCGGTCTGCCGCAGCAGCCGCATCACCTGCACCGGCTGGCCCTTGAGCCAGGGCGCCGCGGACATCAGCAGCGCGGCCGCGCCGGCGACGTGCGGTGTCGCCATGCTGGTGCCGCTGAGGCTGGAATAGCCCGTCGCGGAATAGGCCGAGCGCACGCTGGAGCCGGGTGCCGAGAGGTCGACCTTGCCGGCATACACGCGCGACGGCGCCCGCGCCACATTGACCGGGCCGCGGCTGGAGTAGCTGGCCAGGCGGTCGTTGACGTCGGTGGCGCCGACGGTGAGCGCCGCCGCGTAGGTGGCCGGTGCGTCACGGATGGTGTTGCACTGCGGGCCGTCGTTGCCGGCGGCGGCCACGAACAGGATGCCGGCCGCAGTGACGTGGTTCACCGCCTGGGCCAGTTCATTGCCAACGGTGCAGCCTTCCGATGCGGGGCAGCCCCAGGAGTTGCTGATGATGTCGGGGGCGAGATCGGGGTCGGGGTTGTTCCCGGCCCGGTCGGTGGGCGCCACCATCCACTGCATGCACTCGATGTAGGTGGCCGGCGTGCCATTCCCGGCGTTCATGTTGCGGCAGCCTATCCACTTGGCGCCCGGCGCCACGCCGATCTGGTTGCTGCCCCCATCGCTGCCGGCAAAGGTGCCGGCGGTGTGGGTGCCGTGGCCGTTGTCGTCGCAAGGCGCGGGCGAATTGGCCGCGCACTGGCTGTTGGCGGTGTGGATGGCGTCGTGCCAGTTGTAGTTGTGGTCGGCGGTGCCGCCGCTCCAGCCACGGTACTGGGGCTGCAAAGCCGGGTGGGCCCAGCGGTAGCCGGTGTCGGCGCCGCCGATGACAACGCCCTGCCCGGTGATGCCGAGCGCCCAGACTTCGGGGGCGCGGATCTTGGCCACGCCCCACTCCACGGCCAGTGCGGCTTGGGGGTCGGCGGCCACCGTGGATGCACGGTCGGGCCGGGGGAGCTTCGCCGTGATGGCAGGGTTGGTTTCCACGCGCGCCACGTCGGAACGCGCAGCCAAGGCATCCAGGTCATCGGCCGAGAGCGTGGCCTGCACCATGTTGGCGATCCAGTAGGCCCGGTAGGCGATGCCGCGCGATGCCAGCCAGATGCGCAGGCTCAGTTGCTGGCTGTCGGCGCGGGCGCGCAGCGCTTGCACCAGGGCGCGGCGTCGTTCCTTGTAGTCGGCGTCGGCCGGCAAGGGCGCCATCGTGGGCGTGGTCTGGTCAGCCAGGACGATGAGCGCCTCGACCTGGCCCTGGGCGCGCGCCGCCTGAGCGAGCGCGGGGTTGACCTTGGCTGCCGAGGCAGCAAGCGCGGGGCCTGCCCACAGCAGCGCGGCTGCGGCCGCGGTGGCGATAACGATGCGGCGGTCGATCGACATGAAGGGCCCTCCTGTGGCGTGGGCAGTGTGCCTCAGGAAGCGCCCCCTCGGCGGCGCCTCAACGGGCCTGTGAGTCCCCTACCTGGTGGGTGGCCCAGCCGGCTGCGATCTTGCCGACCTCGGCGAGCACGGCTTCATGCCGGGCTTCGACCTGCGCCGTGTATTCGCCGCTGTCGAAGTAGGCCGCGATCACGACCGGGCGCTCCGGCCTGGGGAAGGTGATCGCAACATCGTTGCACTTGTTGGTGGTGCCTTCGGCGCGGCCGGTGCCGGTTTTGTTGCCGGTGCGCCAGCCCGCCGGCAGGCCGGCACGCAAGCGGCGGGGGCCGGTGCGGGTGTTCTCCATCCAGCCCAGCAAACGTTGCCGCGAGCCAGCCTGCAGCAGGCCGCCGGTGGTGATGCGCTGCACCAGCTGCGCCATGGCCCGGGGTGAGGTGGTGTCGCGCAGGTCGCCCGACAGCACCAGGCCCAGCTCGGGCTCGTAGCGGTCCAGCCGGGTGACGGGGTCGCCCATCTCGCGGAACTTTGCGGTAACGGCGGCCGGGCCGCCCAGGCGCTTGACCAGCAGGTTGGCGGCGACACCGTCGCTCGTCTCCTGCGCGGCTTGTGCCAGCACGGCGATGCTCAAGCGTCCGTGGCCGAGATGCGGGCCGGTGACCGGCGCCCAGGGCAACAGATCGGCCTGGGTGTAGCGCAGGCCTTCGGCCAGGTCCAGGCGCCCATGGTCGGCTTCGCGCAGGCAGGCGGCCACCAAGGGCAGCTTGAAGGTGGAACACAGCGCGAAGTGTTCATCCAGCCGGTGGCCCGTGGTGGCGCCCGTGGCCGTGTCGAGCAGGCAAACGCCAAGGCGGGCGGCGCCGGTTTCCAGCGCGCGCAGCCGCGCTGCGGTGTCAGCGTGCCGCGCCGCCGCCGCCGCCCCCGCCCCCGGTGCGACGCTCAGCGCGGCCAGCGCGGCCGAGATGCTCAGAAGGTCCCGTCGCTCGCACATGGCTTGTTCCGTGGGTTCAGACGCGCTGCCCCAGCGCGCGTTGCAAAGGCCGGTGCAGCGCCCACAGCAGCGCGCCACCGGCCAGGCCGATGGCCAGCATCAGGCCGAAGAAGCCTTCGCGCGGCAGCTTCTCGTAGAAGGTGCCCAGCCAGCCCGCGCCGTAGTTGCCGAAGAAGTTCGCGAGGAACCACACGCCCATCAGCGTGGACACCAGGCGCAGCGGCGCCACCTTCGACACGAAAGACAAGCCGATGGGCGAGAGGTAGAGCTCGCCCAGCGTGAACACGGCAGTGGCCGCCGCCAGCCACAGCAGGCTCTGCTTCTGGCCCGGCGTGGCGCTCAGCTCGCCGGCGATCATCACCGCGAAGCCCAGCCCGCACAGCACGCAGCCGATGGCCAGCTTGGCCAGGCTGCCGGGCTCGGTGCCGCGCGCGGCCTGGCGTGCCCACCAGACGTTCAGCAGCGGCACGAAGAAGAAGATCATGAAAGGGTTGAAGCTCTGGTACCAGCTCGAGGGGATGGTGAAACCCGCGATGGTCGGCCACGCCGTTTGCTGGTCGGCCCAGAGCTGCAGCGTGTTGCCCTGCTGCTCGTACACAGCCCAGAACAGCGCCGTCACCGCGCAGGCGGCGCACAGCGCCATCACACGCGGGCGTTCGTCACCGGGCAGGCCGCGCAGCCAGGCCATGGCGGCTGCCGCCACACCCACGGCCAGCGCGCCTTGCAGCCAGCCTGGCAGCGCCAGCAGGCCCAGCATCAGGCCCACGCAGGCCGGGATGGCCAGCACATAGGCCAGCACGCCAAAGCCGGGCTTGGAAGCCAGCACCGAAGGCGGGCGTGCGGCCTCGGGTGGCAGCTTGTCCATGTTCAGCACGTAGAACACCAGCCCCAGCAGCATGCCCACGCCGGCTGCGCCGAAGCCGGCGTGCCAGCCCACCGTCTGCCCCAGCGTGCCGCAGATCAGCGGTGCGATGAAGGCGCCGACGTTCACGCCCAGGTAGTAGACGGAATAGGCGCGGTCGCGCCGCGGGTCGCCCGGGGCGTAGAGCTCGCCCACCTGCGCGCAGAGGTTGGGCTTGAAGCAGCCGTTGCCGGCGATGAGGAAGAGCAGCGCCACAAAAAACAGCGCCTCGCTGGCCATCAGGAAGTGGCCCAGCGCCATCAGCAGCCCGCCCACGATGACGGTGCGGCGCCGGCCCAGCACGCGGTCGGCCAGCAGGCCGCCAAACAGCGGCGAGAGGTAGACGAAGCCGGTGTACAGGCCATACACCAGCGAGGCCAGCGCCTGCACCTGCATGGGCCCATGGGCCGCGGTGAGCAGGCCGCGCAGCGGCTCGAAGCCCAGCACCGCGGTGTCGGCATCGGGGCGCTTGAAGAGGTGGTCCACCATGTACAGCACGAGCAGGGCGCGCATGCCGTAGTAGCTGGTGCGCTCCCACATCTCGGCCATGAAAAGCACGGCCAGGCCCTTGGGGTGGCCGAACCAGGTGCCGCCCGGCGGGGCGGTGGGCGCCGCTGCGGCGGGCGCGGGGGTGGTGTTCATCGCGGTGATTGTGGCGGCCCACCCCCGGGCGCCCTGTTGCAGCGGGGCCCTGGGTTCAGGGGTGGTTCAGGCGGCTGGCCGGCACCGCCACGTAGCTGCTGCTGCCCGGCACGCGCCACTGCAGGCGCATGGTGGCCGCGGTGCTGCGGTCGTAGTACTCCAGCACCACGGCCACGCGTTGGCCGGCGGTGAGGCGGAAGCTGCCGCTGGTGTTGGTCGTGGCGCTGTGGTCGCTCCAGTTGTTGATGCGTTGCGTGCCGCCCACCCACAGGCGCACGCCGTCGTTGGAGATGGTGCGGAAGCTGTAGTTGCCCGTGGTCGGCACCGTCACCGTGCCGCTCCAGCGCACGCTGAAGCCGTCGGCCGGCACGCCCACGGTGGGGCGGTTGTTGCCCCAGTCGAAGTCCACCGCTTCGGTGCGCGAGACGAGCAGCCGGCCGCTGAAGCTGGCCGCGCCCTGGTGGTAGTCGCCGCGCAGGCCGGCACCGCTGGTGGCCGGCGCCGGGGCGCTGGTTTCTTCGTTGCCGATCTCGCGCAGGTACTGCGCCAGGTTGGTGAGGTCGCCGGACGCGATGGCCATGCCGGCGTGTGCGGTGATGGCCGCTTCCAGCGTGGCGGCCGAGCCGTCGTGCAGGTAGGGCGCGGTGTGCGCCACGTCGCGCAGCGTGGGGGTGTCGATGCCGTCCAGCGTGCCGGCCAGGCGGCGGCCGCTGCTGGCTTTGAGGGTGCCGATGTCGTAGCGGTTGTCGGCCGCGCTGCCGGTGAAGGCCGCCCCGGTGTGGCAGGCCGCGCACTGCTGGTTGATGAAGACCGTGCGCCCGGCCGCCGCCACGGCGCTGAGCGCGCCGGTGCTGGTGCGCGCCGCGCTGGGCGCAAAGCTGTTGAGCGAGCCCACGTAGGCGGCCAGCGCATCCAGATCGGCGCTCTGCCCGGCCTTGGCAAGGCCCAGCGGCTGCGCACGCGTGCCGCTGAAGTAGGCGGCGTCGGCCATCAGCCCGGTGCCACCGGCCAGGGTGCGGATCTGCGTCTCGAAGTCTTGCACCTCGTCGAAGTTCTGCGTCCAGTGCAGGCGGCCCTGGCCCAGGCCGGCGCGGCCGCGCAGGCTGGCGGTGTTGCGCAGGCCTTCGCCCAGGCCCGTCAGGTCCCAGGTGCGGCCGTCGTGCGTGCCGTCGGCGTGGCAGGTGGCGCAGCTCATGTAGGCGTCGCGCGCCAGGCGCGGATCACGCGCGTCGTAGAACAACTGCTTGCCGCGCAGCACGGTGGCGCTGAGCTTCTCGGTGGCGATGGTGGCGGCCACGGTGGGTGCGGGCAGTGCGAAGCTGCCCTGGTCGAGCAGCGGGCCGAGATCGATGGCACTGAGGCTGCGCGACATGAAGTTCAGCACGAAGAGCCGGCGCCCGTCGGCCGACATCACCAGCGCCTGCGGCGCGAGCTGCGCTTCCAGGCGCACGAGCTCGGTGCCGCGCGCGGCGTCCAGCACCGCCACCTGGCGCGAGGTTTCCAGCGCCACGAAGAGGTAGGCGCCGGTCGGGTGGTGCACGGCGGCGGTGGCCAGGCTGCTGTTGTCGTGGTCGACACGCTGCGCGGCCACTTCGGCCGGCGTGGCCAGCGTGAGGTCGATGCGCGAGCTGATGGCGCGCACGGTGTTCTGGAAGTCGAGGTTCACACCATTGCGCAGCGTGCCGCGTTTGATGTTGTCCTGCTTCGAAGGCACCCAGGCCGAGCGACCATCAGGCGAGATGGCGGCCGCGCCCAGGTAGTTGGGGAGGCCGCTGCCCTGGATCTCGGTGTCGGTCTTGTCGCTGTGGCGCAGCCAGGTGGTGGCCGGCGCAGCCATGGTGGAGGTGTTGTAGACCCAGACCTCGCCGCCCACGTTGCCGGTGGTGGTGACATTGGCCGTGCCTTCACCCGGCAGCGCGCCGGTGATGTACCGCGAGACCAGCAGGCGTGCCGAATCACCGCTGATGGCCAGGCCGCGCGGCTCGGCGCCGGTGGCCCAGGCGCCGGTCTGCGCGCCGCTGTTCGCATCGAGCTTCAGCAGGCGCTGCGCAGCGCCCAACGTGACCCAGGCGGCGCTGCCGTTGGGCGCAAACACCAGGCCCTGCGGCTGTGAGGCGCGCGGCAGCGCCACGGTACGCGTAACGGCCAGCGTGGCCGGGCTGATGACGCTCACGCTGGCGCTGTCGCGGTTGAGCACCCACACGCTGCCGTCGGGTGCTTGCGCGATGCTGCGCGGCGCGGCGCCCACGTTGATGAGCGCGCTGCGCGCCATCGTGGCGGTGTCGAAGACGGCCACGCTGTCCTGGTCGGGGTTCAGCACCCACAGGCGCGCGCTCAGGCCGCTGCGCGGCTCCAGCATCAACATCGACGCGCTGCGCGGCGCGGTGGCCGTGGGCGCGTTGTAGACGGCCTGCACGAAGCTCGTGCTGCGCGTTTCGCCGGCTTCGTTGCGCACGGTGAGCGTGACGGTGTAGACGCCGGCCTGCGCCCAGGTCTTGCTGGTGGCGCTGCTGGAGCCGAAGGCGGTGGCGGCGCTGCCATCGCCGAAGCTCCAGCTGAAGCTCAGGCCGGGCGCGTCCAGGCCGGGCGTGTAGGCGATGGCGCCTGCGCCCACAGCCTGCGGTGCCGCCGGCAGGGCCGGCAGCGTGGGCAGCGGCGTGGCCGCCACCAGCGGCAGCTGGCGCACGGTGAAGGTGGCGCTGTTGCGGAAGCGGGTGTCGTCGGCCTGGGGGTCGATCCAGAGCTGGCCCTCGCGTTCACGCACCACGTAGGTGGGGAAGTTCTTCGAACGCAGCGTCAGCGAGTGGCCAGCCAGCCCCGGCTCCGGGCAGAAGGTGGCGTCGCCGGCGAAGAGCGCAGTGCCGTCGTTGGCGGCCGTCTGCAGCCGGTAGCCGTAGTGGCGCAGCCAGCGGCCGGGGTTGGCCGCGTGTTCCAGCGAAACGCAGGCCGCATCGGCCAGGCCCGGGCGTACCAGCCAGCGTGCGGCATTGCGCTGCGCCTCGCTGGGCAGGCCGGGCAGGGCGGCCAGCACGCCGAAGTTGGCGGCATCCACGGCCACGGCGGCATCGGCCAAATGGGTGGCGGCCAGGGCCAGCGGCAGGTTCTGCGGCAGCGTGGCGTCGGCCGGGTTGATGCGCAGCAGCGCGGCCTGCGAAGGCACGCCGCCCGCATCCAACGCGAACAGCTGCCACACGCCGGGCGGCAGCGTGTTGCCGCTGGCCGGCAGCGTGGCGCTCAGCAGGTCGCCGTTCTGCGTGTAGGCCAGCTCCACGAAACGCTGGCCGTTGTTGAACGAGTGCGTGACGGTGCCGCCCTTGACCAGCACCAGCCGGCTGATGGCGCTGCTGTCCTGCATCTCCACCAGCAGCGTGCCGCCGGGGCGGTGCGTGAGGGCGTTGATGCCCGTCATCACTGGCCGCGGCGCCAGCACCGAGGCCGTGCCCGTGCTGCGGAAGAGGTAGGGCGGGTAGTAGACCTCGACGTTCTGGTTGAACACCGGGCCTGGCGTGCCACCGCCGAGCGACAGCACCGTGGCATTGGGCAGCAGCAGCGCGCCCGAGTGGTAGACGCGGATGCGCGCCGCGCTGGCCAGCGTGGCCCAGGTGCCGGTGGCCGGGTTCCAGCGTTCGGCGGCATACACCGCATCGGCGCCGCCGTTGTTGCCGCGGCGCGTGCCGCCGGTCACCAGCACCTGGCCATCGGGCAGCACCGTGGCGCTGCTGAAACGGCGCGGTGCGGCCATGCGTGCGGTTTCGGTCAGCACCGGGTTGGCGCCGTTGATGTCGACGATGGTGGCCATGTTGCTGGCCGGGAAGCCATCCCCGTTGAAGCCGCCGTTGCCGCCCACCTGCAGGATGCGCCCAGGCGCGAACATCACCGCGCTGTTGGTGGCGCCGGTGTTCACCGGGGCGGTGGTGCTGGGGCCGGTCTTGAAGTTGCCGGCCGAGCGCAAGGCGCCATTGCCGCCGTTGGCGTTGGTGTCCAGCCACCACATCTGGTCGGCGCTGATGCCGAAAACTTCGCCGCTCGGCGCCACCCAGGCGCGCGGGTAGCTGGCACGCAGGTTGTCGGGGCCGAAGGCCAGGCGGCTGCTGGCGCCGCTCAGGCTGCGCCAGCCGGTGCCGGGTGTGTAGAGCTCGGGCGTCATCGACACCTGCCCGGCCGCGATGGCGGCATCGGGGTTCTGGTACATGCCCTCGGTGTAGGGGTCGATGCCGCCCAGCATCACCGCGCGGCCGTCGGCCAGCGTCAGCATGGTGGCGTACCAGCGGTCGTCGGCGAGCTGCGCGCTGTCGTTCACGCCGGCCAGCGTGGCCGTGGTGAAGAGCGAGCTGCCGCGCGGCGTGTTGCCGCCGCTGATGAGCAGTCGGCCATCACCCAGCCAGGTGGCGGTGCTGCAAAAGGTGTTGACGCGGCCGGCTTCGAAAGACGTGGCGTGCGCGTTGTTGCCGAAACCGAGCGAAGGCGTCCAGACGCTGAAGGTGCGGCCGTCTTGTTGATCGGTGTTTTGCGGCGCGCCGTAGCTCAGCAGCTTGCCGTCGGGCAGCAGCGCGGCGTGGATGGCGTTCATGGGCCAGTTCTGCACCGCGCCCCACATGCCGCGTGTGGCCGCGTCGGCGGGGATGGCCAGGCCGCTCATCAGCGGGTCGGCCGGGTTGGGCAGGGCCACGGCCAGGCGCGTGGGGGCGGCCAGCGCGCGCGCGCGGTCCATCGCGGCCGGTGCGGTCTTGTCGACCGCGGGCTCGTCGCCCTGGCCACCGCAGCTGGCGAGCAGCAAGGCCGCCAGCGCCATGGCCGCAGCGCTTGCTGCCGTGCGGGGTTGGGGCAGGTGGGCAGCGCGGGGGAGAGTTTGCGGCGTGTTCATGTAGCGGTGCGGGTCAGGCGGGTGAGTTCGTCGGCGAGGCGCTGGCGGTCCACGGGTTCCCCGCGGAAACGTTGCAGCAGCCGCCCGTCGGGCGCGTAGAGGTAGATCGAATTGCGGTGGTCGTCGGGCACGGGCTGCGCCAGCCGCGGGTCGAAGGCCTGCAGGCGGTCGAGCAGGCGGTGCACCTGCGCCGGCGCGCCGCTGACGAAGCGCCAGCCGGCGCGGTCGGCGTCCTGCTTTTTTGCGTAAGCGGCCAGCGCGGCGGGGGTGTCGCTCAGCGGGTCGACCGTCACCGAGAGAAAAACCACGCGCTCGCGCACGGCACCGGGCAGGGCCGCATGCAGTTGCTTGAGTTCCTGCACCTGCACCGGGCACACACGCGAGCAGCCGGCGAACACAAAGTGCAGCAGCACCGGCCGGCCGGTGAACTGCTTCGCTGCCAGCGCCTGCCCGCGGTGGTCTTGCAGTTGCAGGCCCTGCAGCGGGGCGGGCTGGGCCGCGGCGGCCAGCGGCAGGCCCAGGCCGAGCAGGGCGATGAACCAGCGTGCGCAGCGCTGCAGCAAAGAGGCGGAAGGTGACACGGGGCAGGGGCGGCGTTGCGAGGCAGGGCAGCGGCCCCTGAAGCAGCGCAGAACCCTGTTCCACCCTCACCCAACGGCCACCTGTTTACGTTTTGTGACAGTGTGTGCGGTGGCGCACGCACGCGCCCAGCCCGCGCTTCGGGGGGCGGGCGCGCGCAGCGTGCGTGTGTGTGACGAATGTCGCCAAAGCGCGGTGCCGCGAGCCGCGGCGCTGCCCAGCCGGCGGGCGCAGCCCCCGGCGTTCAGACGGTCAGAAGTGCGGCCCGGGCTGGCACCCCGGGCCGCACTCAGCGGGCGCTAGACCAGCGCCCGCCGAGCGCGCGCAGCAGCACCACGCGGTTGGCCTGCTCGGTCTGCCGCAGGCTCACCAGGCCCTGCTGGGCGGTGGCGAGCTGGCGCTGGGCGTCCAGCAGTTCGAGCTGGCTGGAAGCGCCCAGGCGGTAGGCCTGCTCGGCCAGCTGCAGGCTGCGCTCGGCCGCGGCCACCTGGGCCAGTTGCGCGGCCAGGCGCTCGGCCAGGCTGTCGCGCACCGCCAGGGCATCGGCCACCTCGCGGAAGGCCGATTGCAGCGCGGCTTCGTAGTTGGCCAGCACCTCGCGCTGCGTGGCCTCGTTCACCGCCACCTGGGCCTGGCGCGCGCCGGCGTCCAGCAGCGGGATGTCCAGGCTGGGCAGCAAGCTCCAGAAGCCGCTGCCGCTGCGGAACAGGCCGTCAAGCTCGGGGCTGCGGGTGCCGGCGCTGGCGGTCAAGGTCAAGCGCGGGAAACGCGCCGCGCGGGCCGCGCCGACGTCGAAGGCGGCGGCCTGCAGTTGCTGCTCGGCAGCGCGCAGGTCGGGGCGCTGCAGCAGCACCGTGGCCGGCAGACCGGCGGGCAGCTCGGGCAGGGCCGTGGCCTGTGCCGCCTGGCCCAGCGGCAGCAGCTTGTCGGGCAAGGGCTGGCCGGCCAGCAGTTCCAGCGCCAGGCGCGCCTGGCGCACGGCCGCCGCGCTGCGCGCGGCTTCACCCCGCGCGGCTTCAAATGCCGTCTGCGCGCGAGCGCGCTGCAGGCCCGAAGCGGCGCCCAGGCGGTACTGGCGTTCGTTCAGGTCCAGCGTCTTCTGCTGGCTCTCGCGCAGGGCTTCGGCCAGCTGCAGGCGCTGGCCTTCGGCGGCCAGCGTGAGCCAGGCGTCGGCCACCTGCGCCACCAGGCTCAGACGCGCGCCGCGCTGGGTTTCCTGCTGCGCCAGGTAGCGCGCCAGCGCCGCGCCTTGCAGGCTGCCGACGCGGTTGAAGAGGTCGATCTCCCAGGCGCTGAGGCCCAGGCTGGCGGTGTAGCTGCTGCTGCGCGCGCCGCCATCGCTGCCTTGTTCATTGGCCGAGACGGTGCCGCGCAGATCGGGCCAGCGGTTCGATTCGGAGATGCCGTACTGCGCCCGCGCCCGCTCCACCGCGGCCACGCTGGCGCGCAGGCTGCGGTTGCCGGCCAGCGCCAGGGCCACCACGCGGCGCAGGCCTTCGTCGACGAAGAAGCCGTCCCATTCGGTGGCGGCGGCGGCGCTGGCCAGCGGTGCTTCGGCGGCGGTGGCGTCGGCGCGGAAGTTCTCGCGCAGCGGTGCCTGCGGCGTGCCGGCCGGTGGCGTGAGGCTGCCGCAGGCGCTGAGCGTCAGCGCCGCTGCCGCGATGGCGGTGAGCTGCAGGCGCTTCATGCCGACACCTCCGGCTGGGCCGTGCCCGCCACCGCTGGCGGCGCCGTCTTGCGCGAGAACAGCGACTTCACCCACAGGTAGAACAGCGGCACGAAGAAGATGCCCAGCACCGTGGCGCTGATCATGCCGCCCAGCACGCCAAAGCCGATGGCCTGCTGCGAGCCCGAGCCGGCACCGCTGGCCAGGGCCAGCGGCAGCACGCCCATGCCGAAAGCCAGCGAGGTCATCAGGATCGGCCGCAGGCGCTGTCGGCAGGCCTTCAGCGTGGCCTCGAACAGGCCCATGCCCTGCAGCCGTAGCGTCTCGGCGAACTCGACGATGAGGATGGCGTTCTTCGCACTCAGCCCCACGGTGGTGAGCAGGCCGACCTGGAAGAACACGTCGTTGTTCTGCCCGCCCAGGTGGCTGGCGATCAGCGCGCCCAGGATGCCCAGCGGCACCACCAGCATCACGCTGAAGGGCACGCTCCAGCTTTCGTACAGCGCGGCCAGGCACAGGAAGATGAAGAGCACCGACACCGCGTAGAGCAGCGGTGCCTGCGAGCCCGACAGGCGCTCCTGGTAGCTGCGGCCGGCCCACTCATAGCCGATGCCCGGGGGCATTTCCTTCAGCGCGGCTTCCATCGCGTCCATCGCGGCGCCCGAGCTCACGCCCGGCGGCACGTCGGCCTGGATTTCATAAGCCGGGCTGCCGTTGTAGCGCACCAGCTGGCGCGGCGCGGTGCTCCAGCTGCTGGTGGCGAAAGCCGCCATCGAGACCATCTGCCCGCCGGTGCTGCGCACGTACCAGTGCTTCAGGTTCTCGGGCGATGCGCGGTAGGCCGCTTCGCCCTGCACCAGCACCCGCTTGACGCGGCCACGGTCGATGAAGTCGTTGACGTAGCTGCTGCCCAGGGCGATCGAGAGCGTGTCGTTGATGACGTTCGGCTGCACACCCAGCACGCCGGCCTTCTGGTCGTCGATGGTGATCTTCAGCTGCGGCGTTTCGGCCAGGCTCTGCGTGCGCGTGCGTGCCAGCTCGGGCCGCTGGTTGCCCAGGTTGATGAGCTGTTCACGCGCGGCGATCAGCTGCTGCTGGCCCAGCCCGCCCAGGTCTTGCAGGAAGAGCTGGATGCCGGCACTGCCGCCCAGGCCACGCACCGTGGGCGGCTGCACCACGAAGACCTGCGCATCGCGCACGCGGCGACCAAGTTCGCGGCTGAAGCGTTCGGCCAGCGCGCCGGCGCCCTGGTTCTGCGCCGGGCGCAAGGACCAGTCGGTCAGGCGGATGAAACCCTGGCCTGAGCCCTGGTCACCGCCTGCACCGCGCACCACGTTGTAGTACAGCACCTCGGGCTGGTCGGCGAGGTAGGCCTCCACCTGCGCGGCCACCAGTTCCATGCGCTCGCCCGTCGCGCCCGGGGCCATGCGCACCTGCAACTGCAGGCCGCCCTGGTCTTCATCGGGCAGGAAGGAAGTGGGCAGGTCCTTGTAGAGCCAGGCCGTGGCACCCACCAGCACGAGGAAGACGAGGAAGCTGCGCACGCCGCGCCGCCCCATCCAGCCCACGCCGCGCACATAACGCTCGGTGAAGCGGTCGAAGCCGCTGTTGAAGCCGCCGAAGAACCAGTCGAGCTGCTTGCCAAAAGGCCCGCCGTGGCTGGCGTGTTCGCCCTTGTGCACGGGCTTGAGCAAGGTGGCGCAAAGCGCCGGCGAAAGCGTCATCGCCACCAGCACCGAGAGCACCATCGCACTGACCACGGTGATGCTGAACTGGCGGTAGATCACGCCCGTGCTGCCACCGAAAAACGCCATCGGGATGAACACCGCGCTCAGCACCACGGCAATGCCGACCAGCGCACCGCTGATCTCCTTCATGCTCTTTTGCGTGGCTTCGCGCGGGGACAAGCCTTCCTCGCGCATCAGGCGCTCGACGTTTTCCACCACCACGATGGCGTCGTCCACCAGCAGGCCGATGGCCAGCACCAGGCCGAACATCGTCAGCGTGTTGATCGAAAAGCCCGCCACCGCCAGCACGCCCATGGTGCCCAGCATCACCACCGGCACGGCAATCGCCGGCACCAGCGTCGCGCGCAGGTTCTGCATGAAGAGGTACATGATGACGACCACCAGTACCATGGCCTCCAGCAGCGTCTGCACCACGCCCTCGATGGACACGCGCACGAAAGGCGTGGTGTCGTAGGTGACGGTGGCCTTGTAGCCCGCCGGGAAAAACGGCTCCAGCTCCTTGAGCTTGGCCTTGATGGCGTCGCCGGTGGTCAGCGCATTGGCGCCGCTGGCCGGGAAGATGGCCATGCCCGCGGCCGCGCGGCCGCTGCTGCGCACATTGGTGGTGTAGCTGTCGCGGCCGAGTTCCACGCGCGCCACATCGCCCAGGCGCAGCGAAGAGCCGTCGGGCTGCACACGCAGCACCACCTTGCGGAACTGCTCGGCCGTGGTGAGCTTGGAGCGGGCGGTGATGATGGCCGACAGGCGCTGCCCCTCGGGCGCCGGCAGCGCGCCGATCTGGCCCGCCGAGACCTCGGTGTTCTGCTGCTGCAGCGCGGTGCGGATGTCGCCGGGCACCAGGTTGTAGCGCTGCAGCTTGGCCGGGTCGAGCCAGATGCGCATGGCATAGCCCGAGCCGAAGACGTTGACATCGCCCACGCCTTCGACGCGGCTGACGATGTCCACCAGCGTGCTGTTGAGGTAGTCGCCCAGGTCGCCCGAGGTGACGTTGGGGTCGTCGCTGGTGAGCATGGCCACCATCAGGAACTCGGTGCTGGCTTTGGTCACGCGCACACCCTGGGCCTGCACCGCCTGTGGCAACCGGCTGATGACGCTTTGCACCTTGTTCTGCACCTGCACCTGCGCGGTGTCGGGGTTGGTGCCGGCCTCGAAGGTGAGCTGCGTGCTGGCGTTGCCGGCGGCGCTGCTGGTGCTTTCGATGGACAGCAGGCCGTCGATGCCCTTCAGGCTCTGCTCGATGATCTGCGTCACCGAGTCTTCGATGGTCTGCGCCGAGGCGCCGGGGTAGCTCGTGTTGATGCCCACGCGCGTGGGCGCGATGTCGGGGTAACGCTCCAGCGGCAGCGTCAGCGTGGCGGCACCGCCGGCCAGCATGATGACGATGGCCAGCACCCACGCGAAGATGGGACGGTCGATGAAAAATGAGGCCATGGGGAGGGCTCCTGCCGGCGCTCAGCGCGGCGCCGAGGCGGCGGCCGAAGACGCTGCGCCTGCCGGCCCTGCGCCACCGGCTGCGCCGGGCTTGCCTGCACCCTTGCCGCCCGCCGGCTTCGAGCCGGCCGCCACCGGCGTCACCACGAGCTCGGGCCGCGCGCGCTGCAGGCCTTCGACGATCAGGCGGTCGCCCACCTTCAAGCCGCTGGTCACCAGCCATTGGTTGCCCACGGCACGCTCCAGCGTCAGGCGCCGGCGTTCCACCTTGTTGCCTTCGCCCACCACCAGCGCGGTGGCGTCGCCCGTGGCGGTGCGGCTCACGCCCTGCTGTGGCACCAGCAGCACCCCGCGGTCCACGCCGGCCACCAGGCGGGCCTGCACCACCATGCCGGGCAGCAGCGTGCCCTGGGGGTTGGGCACCACGGCGCGCAGCGTCACGCTGCCGGTGCCAGGGTCGACGGTGACGCCGCTGAACTGCAGCGTGGCCGGCTGCGGGTGCACGCTGCCGTCTTCCAGCACCAGTTGCACCTGGCGGCTGCTGGTCTGCCCCTGCAGCTGCTTGCGCAGCGACAGCAGTTCGGCGCTGCTCTGCACGATGTCGACGAACATCGGGTCGAGCTGCTGGATGGTGGTCAGTGCCTGGGTCTGGTTGGCGGTGACCAGCGCGCCCGGCGTGACGGTGGAGACCTCGATGCGGCCGCTGATCGGCGCCACGATGCGCGCGCGCTGCAGCTGCACCACGGCGGCGTCCAGCGCGGCCTTGGCCACGGCCACGTCGGCCTCGGCCTGGCGCTGCGTGGCGGCGCTGTCATCGGCGGCCTGGCGGCTGATGGCATCGGCCTTCAGCAGCTCGGCATCGCGCGCGGCCTTCACGCGGGCCGCGGCCAGCGTGGCCTCGGCGCGTTGCAGCGCAGCGGCGGTGCGCGCGCGTTCGGCTTCAAAGCTGGCGGCATCCAGTTGGTACAGCGGCTGCCCGGCGGCCACGCGGCCGCCTTCGGTGAAGAGGCGCTTCTGCACCAGGCCGCCCACCTGCGGGCGGATTTCGGCGCGCTGGCTGGCGCTGAGCCGGCCGGGCAGTTCCAGGCCCAGCGGCGCGTCTTGCGTGGACACGGTGACCACGCCCACTTCGGGCGCAGCGCGCGCGGCAGGCGCTGCGGCAGGCTTGTCCTGGCAGGCGGTGAGCAGCCCCGCACACAGCAGCACGGCAGCCGGGGCGAGGAACGGAAGGCGGGTAGAGGCGGATTTCTGCACGCGCCGATGGTGCCCGCACAATGTGGAGAGAACTTGAAGGGCCTGTGGACTTGAAGGCCACGCGCCTGGCCGGCTGCCTGCCGGCGCCCCATTCGTGTACACCGGCTGCCGCGATGAAGCTGAACCTTGCTGCCCGCCTGTTTGCCGCCGTGCTCAGCACGGCCGTCGTTGTTGCCGTGGCCATGGGCGTGGGGGCGCATGTCAACCTGAACCGCGATTTCCTCGGTTACCTCAACGAGCAGGCGGTGGGCCGGCTCGACCTGGCCGTGCCCGGTGTGACTGCCGGCTACCGCGCGCAGGGCAGCTGGGATTTCCTGCGCGAACGCCCCGACCTCTGGTACCGCCTGCTGCGACCCGCCCCCGACGATGCCAGCCTGCCGCTGGACCAGCGCAGCACCGTCAAGGCCGCCACGCCGGCCGAGTTGACGGGCGCCTCGCGGCGCTTCACGCTGCTCGACGCCGAACGCCGGCGCATCGCCGGGTTCGCGAGCCCGGCCGAAAACGCCTTCGAGCGTGCCATCGTCGTCAACGGCCTCACGGTGGGCTGGCTCGTCATGACGCCCTTCGAGTCGGTCAGCTTCGGCGCCGAAAAGCGGTTCGCCGACGCCCAGGCGCGCACCGGCTGGGTGGTGGGTGGCGGCGCGGTGTTGTTGGCCGCAGCCGTGGCGCTGTGGGCCTCGCGGCGGCTGCTGCGGCCGGTGCAGCAGGTGGCCGAGGCCACCCACAGCCTGGCCGCCGGCGACTACAGCACGCGCGTGCCTGAGCGCCTGGCCGACGACGAGATCGGCCGCCTGGCGCGAGATTTCAACCAGCTGGCGCTGACCTTGCAGCGCAACGAGGCCATGCGGCGTGAGTTCATGGCCGACGTTTCGCACGAACTGCGCACGCCCTTGGGCGTGCTGCATGGCGAACTGGAGGCCCTGGAAGACGGCGTGCGCCAGCTCGATGCCGCCGCGCTGCGCTCGCTGAAAGCCGAGGTCGCCACGCTGCACAAGCTGGTGGACGATCTCTACGAGCTGTCGCTGGCCGATGTCGGCGCGCTGTCCTACCGCAAGGCCGAGCTCGACTTGCGCGAGATCATCGACGACGCCGCCGGATCATTCGGCGAACGGCTGCGCAGCAGCGGGTTGGCCTTGCAACTGGAGCTGCCGCCCGGCCCGCTGCCGGCCTTCGGCGATGCGCGCCGGCTGCGCCAGCTGTTCGCCAACCTGCTGGAGAACAGCTGCCGCTACACCGATGCCGGCGGCGCCCTGCGCCTGCAGGCCCGGCGTGACGGCCGCCAGATGCTCATCGACCTGCACGACAGCGCCCCCGGGGTGCGCAGCGACCAGCTGCCACGCCTGTTCGAGCGCTTTTTCCGTGCCGAGGCCTCGCGCAGCCGCAGCAGCGGTGGCGCCGGGCTGGGCTTGTCGATCTGCGAGCGCATCGTGCAGGCCCACGAAGGCCGCATCGAGGCGCGGCCGTCGCCGATGGGCGGTCTGTGGCTGCGTGTGGAGCTGCCGGCCCTTGGCTGAAGACAAACCGGCCGTGCCGGCCTCGGCGCTGGCGCTGGAACCCGGCCCGGCGCGTGTGCTCGTGGTGGAAGACGAACCCAAGCTGGCGGCCCTGCTGGCCGACTATCTGCGTGCCGCCGGCCACAAGGCCGAGTGTGTCGCCGACGGGCGCGAGGCCTTGCAGGCCTGGACGGCGGGCCGGCACGACCTGGTGTTGCTGGATCTGATGCTGCCGGGCCTGGACGGCCTGCAGCTGTGCCGGCAGCTGCGCGCGCTCAGCAGCGTGCCCATCGTGATGCTGACGGCGCGCGCCGACGAGACCGACCGCCTGGCGGGCCTCGAACTCGGTGCCGACGACTACATCGCCAAGAATCCGTTCAGCCCTCGCGAGGTGATGGCCCGCGTGAAGGCGGTGCTGCGTCGCAGCCGGGCCACGCAGGCGGCACTGCAACCGGTGTCGGCCTTGCGGTTGGACGACGAAGGCTTGCGCGCTTGGTGGCAGGGTCAGGGGCTGGACCTGACGCCCATCGAGTTCCGCCTCTTGCGTGCGCTGGCCGCACAGCCCGGGCGCGTGTACCCGCGCTCGCAGCTGCTCGCGCTGCTGCACGGCGACGCCCGTGCCGCCACCGAGCGCGCGGTGGACAGCCATGTCAAGAACCTGAGACGCAAGCTGGAACAGGCGGGCGCGGGCAACGAACGCATCCGGTCCGTCTACGGCGTGGGCTACCACTACGACGAGGCCTGAGCCCCGTGAGCCCCTTGCGCCCCGTGAGCGGCGCTGGTCAGCCGGCGTCGACCGGCTGGCCGTCGGCCACCGGCTGGGTTTCCAGGCCGGTGGCGTCCACAGGGCGGATGTCTTGCGCCAGATCGCCTTTGGGGCCTTGCACCAGGGTGTAGCGCACGCGGCTACCTTCCTTGAGGGTGCGGAAACCGTCGATCTGGACCGCCGAGAAATGGGCGAAAACGTCAGCGCCGCCGCCTTCGGGCTCGATGAAGCCGAAGCCCTTGGCGTCGTTGAACCACTTGACCGTACCGTACGCCATTTGCTCCCCCTTTCGGGCCACTGCGACAGAAATTCTCGCCCTGCACGCGCTGGGGTGTCAAGCTGGGTGTGCAGTGGCCGCGACAAGTTCGCTGGACACTTGGGCCGTGTTTTCGGTGCGCGTGTATGCGTGCCGATGAAAGACCGGTTTTGCCGCCCAGCTTCGGCCTTGCATCGTCGCAACTTCGTCCAATATGGGACAAGCTGGCAGGGCCGTCTCGGGTGGGTCTGCCGGCGAAGACCAACTCGATAGAATGAAGCATGCCCGACGAAACGCCGCCACCCGCACCACCCCCGAAGCCGCCGACGCCCGTGCGCCGCGACGGTGGGCAGGGCGCCGTGGTGGCCGAACGCAAGGCGGCCCGCACGAAGCCGCCGCAGCTCTACCAGGTGGTGATGCTCAACGACGACTACACGCCGATGGAGTTCGTCGTGATGGTGCTGCAACACTACTTTCAGCGTGATCCCGACTCGGCCACGTTGATCATGCTGAAGATTCACCACGAAGGGCGCGGCATCTGCGGCGTCTACACGAAAGACGTCGCCGCGACGAAAGTCGAACTGGTGCTCACCGCGGCTCGCCGCGAGGGGCACCCGCTGCAATGCATTATGGAGGCCGCATGATTGCGCAAGAACTGGAAGTCAGCCTGCACATGGCGTTCGTCGAAGCGCGCCAGCAGCGGCACGAATTCATCACGGTGGAACACCTGTTGATGGCCTTGCTGGACAACCCCAGCGCTGCTGAAGTGCTGCGGGCCTGCGCCGCCAACATCGACGATCTGCGCAAGAGCCTGGCCACCTTCATCAAGGAAAACACGCCCACGGTGGGCGGCAGCGATGAAGTGGACACGCAACCGACGCTGGGCTTCCAGCGCGTGATCCAGCGCGCCATCATGCACGTGCAGAGCACGGGCAGCGGCAAGAAGGAAGTCACCGGCGCCAATGTGCTGGTGGCCATCTTCGGCGAGAAGGACAGCCACGCCGTCTACTACCTGCACCAGCAGGGCGTGACGCGCCTGGACGTCGTGAACTTCATCGCCCACGGCATCAAGAAGAGCGACCCGCCCGAGCCCGCCAAGGGCAACGAGGGCCCGCAAGGCAACGAGGCCGAGAAGGAAGAAGGCGGCGGCGACGGCAAGGGCTCGCCTCTGGAGCAGTTCACGCAGAACCTCAACCAGCAGGCGCTGCAGGGCAAGATCGACCCGCTGATCGGCCGCGAGCACGAGGTCGAGCGTGTGATCCAGGTGCTGTGCCGCCGCCGCAAGAACAACCCGCTGCTGGTGGGTGAGGCCGGTGTCGGCAAGACCGCCATCGCCGAGGGCCTGGCTTGGCGCATCACCGAAAAAGACGTGCCCGAAGTGCTGGCCGACGCCACCGTCTACAGCCTGGACATGGGCGCGCTGCTGGCCGGCACCAAGTACCGCGGCGATTTTGAGCAGCGCCTGAAGGGCGTGCTCAAGCAGCTGAAGGATCAGCCCAACGCCATCCTGTTCATCGACGAGATCCACACGCTGATCGGTGCTGGCGCGGCCAGCGGCGGCACGCTGGACGCGAGCAACCTGCTCAAGCCCGCGCTGAGCAGCGGCGCGATGAAGTGCATCGGCGCCACCACCTTCACCGAGTACCGCGGCATTTTCGAGAAAGACGCCGCGCTGTCGCGGCGCTTCCAGAAGGTGGATGTGGTCGAGCCCAGCGTTGAGCAGACGGTCGAAATCCTGAAGGGCCTGAAGAGCCGCTTTGAAGAGCACCACAGCGTGAAGTACGCCGTGGGCGCGCTGCAGGCTGCGGCCGAACTCTCGGCCAAGTTCATCAACGACCGCCACCTTCCTGACAAAGCGATAGACGTCATCGACGAGGCCGGTGCAGCGCAGCGCATCCTGCCGCCGAGCAAGCGCAAGAAGACCATCACGCGTAACGAGGTCGAAGAGATCGTCGCGAAGATCGCACGCATCCCGCCGGCCAGCGTGAGCAGCGACGACCGCAGCAAGCTCAAGACCCTGGACCGCGACCTCAAGAGCGTGGTGTTCGGGCAAGACCCGGCCATCGACGCGCTGGCCGCCAGCATCAAGATGGCGCGCAGCGGCCTGGGCAAGGCCGACAAGCCCATCGGCAGCTTCCTGTTCAGCGGCCCCACGGGCGTGGGCAAGACCGAGGTCGCCAAGCAACTGGCCTACGTGCTGGGCATCGACCTCATCCGCTTCGACATGAGCGAGTACATGGAGCGCCACGCCGTGAGCCGCCTGATCGGCGCGCCCCCGGGCTACGTGGGCTTCGACCAGGGCGGTTTGCTGACCGAGGCCGTGACGAAGAAACCGCACTCGGTGCTGCTGCTCGACGAGATCGAGAAAGCGCACCCCGATGTCTTCAACGTGCTGCTGCAGGTGATGGACCACGGTTCGCTCACCGACAACAACGGGCGGAAGGCCGACTTCCGCAACGTCATGATCATCATGACGACCAACGCGGGCGCCGAGACCATGAACAAGGCGACCATCGGCTTCACCAACAAGCGCGAGCAGGGCGACGAGATGGGCGACATCAAGCGCCTGTTCACGCCCGAGTTCCGCAACCGGCTGGACGCCATCGTCAACTTCCGCGCGCTGGACGAAGACATCATCCTGCGCGTGGTGGACAAGTTCCTGCTGCAACTGGAAAGCCAGCTCACCGAGAAGAAGGTCGAGGTGACCTTCAGCGATGCCCTGCGCAAGCACCTGGCGAAGAAGGGTTTCGACCCGCTGATGGGCGCACGCCCGATGCAGCGGCTGATCCAGGACACCATCCGCCGCGCGCTGGCCGACGAACTGCTGTTCGGCCGTCTCGTGGACGGCGGGCGCCTGAGCGTCGACATCGACGACAAGGACGAAGTGCTGCTCGACATCCAGCCGGCGCGCAAGAGCGGCGACAAGCCGCGCGCCGAGGCCACGCCGGCCTGACGGGCCACCCAGCCGTTCAGCGCGCCCGGCGCGCTGGCGGCACGTCTACCGCCGGGTCTTGGCGGTAGTAACGACTGAGCATCCCGTAGAGCACGGGATGCTCTTTTTTCATGGGCTCGGCGTTCACGAAAAAGGCTTCGCTGGTGACGGCGAAAAACTCCTCTTCGCCGTTCGCCCCGTACGGGTCCAGCGGGGTCGGCTCGTCGGCTTCCAGACGCTGCACGAAGGCCGCGTATTCGTCCTGCAGGGCCTGCAGCCAGTCGTGGCGCGGCAGGTCGGACGGCAGCAGCGGCACGCCGTCGGCCACACCGTCGGCCATGTCGAGCACGTGCGCGAATTCGTGGATGACGACGTTGTAGGCGCCGCCGCCTTCACCGCCTGCGCCCGGCACCACGCCGGCCGCGCGCACGTCGCGCCACGACAGCATCACCGGGCCACCGTCCATGGCCTCGCCGGCCAGAGGTTCGTCGTAGGCATGCACGATGCCGTCCTCGTCGGCCACCTCGCGGCGCGCCAGCACCTGGTCGGGGTGCACCACGATGCCGACAAAACCGTCGTACGCGGCGAGGCCCAAGCGCAGCACTGGCAATACGGCCTGCGCGGCGATGGAGACCACCACCGCGTCGGTGAGCTTCAGGCCGCCAGCGGCATGGAACTCCTTGCGGTCTAGGAACAGGCTGCTCAGGCGGCGCAGTTCAGCCGCATCCTGCGGATCGCGGCGCTGCAGGAAGGGGTAGCGCACCAGCGTGCGCTTCCACAGGTCATCGGGAATGGCGCGGCGCTGCACCGCGGCGTCCTCGCGCCGGCGCTGCCACTGCCGCCACAGCCCTGCGAGCACGGCGGTCTCAGCGGCCTGCGGGCGGCAGGCGCTCGAAGCCGCGGCGGCTCAGGCGCAGCACCTCGGCACGCGGCGCGACGCCGTCGAGATCCCAGTCGCTGAGCACATGGCGCTTGTAGCCCGGCGCCAGGGTGTTGCTGCCGGGCCTGTGGGTGTGGCCATGCACCATTTCGGCGGCGCCCAGCGCATGCATCCAGCGCACGGCCTCGGCGGGGTCGACATCGGCACTGGCGTCCCCGTCCATCTGCCAGCGTGCCGCGCTGGCGCGGCGCATCTCGGCTGCGAGCGCCTGGCGTTCGGCCAAAGGGCGGGCCAGGAAATCGGCCTGCCAGGCTGCGCCGCGCACCTGCTGGCGGAAGGCCTGGTAAGGCGCGTCTGACAAGCACAGCGCGTCGCCGTGGGTCAGCAGCACCGGCTGGCCCCAGGCCAGGAGCACCGTGGGGTCGGGCAGGGCCATCAAACCCGCGTCCTTGTGCAGGGCGGGGCCGACGAGAAAGTCGCGGTTGCCCGCCATGAAGGCCACCAGGCGGTGGCTGGCGGCCTCGGCCAGCACCTCGACACAGGCGCGCTCGAAAGCGCCGTGCCGGGCGTCATCGCCCACCCACACCTCGAACAGGTCACCGAGGATGAACACGGCGTCGGCGCTGGTGTGTCGCAGGTGTCGCGCCCAAGCCGCGAAAGTGGCGGGCATGGCCGCGCACAAGTGCAGGTCGGAGATGAAGTCCACCGTCCGCCATGACGGCGGGGCAGAGAGTTCGTAGAAGGGCGGAAACGCGCCGTTTCGCGCCGCTTCGTTCATCGTGCGCCGGCCGCTCAGTCGAGCGCGACAGCGCGCGTGATCACCACGTCTTCCAGCGGCACGTCGTCGTGGAAGCCCTTGCGGCCGGTGCGCACCTTCTCGATGGCGTCGACCACCTCGGTACCCTCGACCACGCGGCCGAAGACGGCGTAACCCCAGCCGCTGCTGTTCTCGGCCGTGAAGTCGAGGAAGCCGTTGTCGGTGCCGTTGATGAAGAACTGCGCGGTGGCCGAATGCGGGTCGTTCGTGCGTGCCATGGCCAGCGTGTACTTCTTGTTCTTCAGGCCGTTGTTGGCCTCGTTGCGGATGGGCGCGAGCGTGCTTTTCTGCTTCATGCCCACTTCGAAGCCGCCGCCCTGCACCATGAAACCCTTGATGACGCGGTGGAAGACTGTGCCGTCGTAGTGGCCGGCCTTCACGTACTCGAGGAAGTTCGCCGTGGACAGCGGCGCCTTCTCGTCGTCGAGTTCGATGCGCAGGGTGCCGGCGCTGGTGTCCATCTGTACGAATTTGCTCATGTCATTTCTCCATGGTGGCTTTGCGGATGGTCACGGGGGTGACCGGCAGGTTCTGGAACACGCCTTGCGCCTGGGTGGGCACGGCCTTGATCTTGTCGACGATGTCCATGCCGTCGATGACCTTGCCGAAGACGGCGTAGCCATCGCGGCCTTCGCCCTTGTCGAGGCGGACGTTGTCGACGACGTTGATGAAAAACTGGGCGCTGGCCGAGTTGGGGTCGTTGGTGCGCGCCATGGCGATGCTGCCGCGCAGGTTGGACAGGCCGTTGCCGCTTTCCAGCGGGATGGGCTTGCGCGTGGGCTTCTCGCTCAGGTCGCGCTTGTAGCCGCCGGTCTGCACCATGAAGCCGTCGATGATGCGGTGGAAGATGACGCCGTCGTAGTGGCCGGCCTTCACGTACTGCACGAAGTTGGCCACCGTCTTGGGGGCCTTCTCGGCATCGAGTTCGAGCACGATGTCGCCTTCGGAGGTGGCCAGGCGAACCTTCTGGGCATGGGCCGAAAAACCTGTGGCCAGCAGGCCGAGCACCAACAATCGCAGCAGCAGTTTCAAGGCAGGGTCTCCACAGGGAAAGGGCGGACGGAACGGCAGCCCGACGGCGCGCGAGTCTAGCGGGCCCCGGGCAGGGCCTCGGCCAACAGGGCCCGCACCGCTTCCAGGCGGCGCAGCAGCGGCGCGTCCAGCGGGCCTTCGGCGCTGGCGGCCTCGAAGGCTTGCACTGCCAGCAGCAGGTGCACCTGGCCGAGGTTGATGCGCGCCGTGCGGTGGCCGGGGTCGTTGCGCAGCGCCGTTTCCAGCGCCTGGCGCGCCAGTTCCAGGCGACCGGCGCGGGCGTGCAGCAGTGCGATGTTGTTGTGCGGATCGGGCAGCTCGGGGTAGTCCTGGCCCAAGCGGGTGAAGTGCGCCAGGGCATCGGTATCGCGGCCCAGGTCCATCAGCGCCACGCCCAGCAGAAAACGCAGTTGGGCGTCACGCGGCTGCGCGGCCACGGCCCCCTCGGCGCGTTTCAATGCCGCGGCCGGCTCGCCGCGGGCCAGCAGGCCTCGCACCTCGCTCAATTCGTCGGCCCATGCGATCAACGGCCCGCTCAGACCGAGAGCCAGCGTGGCGGCGGCGGCCGCCTTCAAGCAGGTGCGGTGCAGGTCGCGGGCGGCAGGGGCGGGCAAGGGCCGTGCGGGAGGGGTCGGCGGGTCGATCAGGGCAGGCACCGGGCCTCCGTCTGGGGTCGCGGGCGCGGGGCAGGGTCGCCTAGCATGGCCGCTATACTGAAATGGATTCTATCGACCCTGTTTCGACGGCGTTTCCTGCCACGTTCGCACCCCGCTCCGGCCCGCTTCTGCGGGCCGCGCCGCCTCTGCAGGGCGTGGGGTCTCGCCCCTGGTTCGCGGGCGCAGACCGCCCCCTCGCATGTGTTCCCCTGACGCCGCCAGCGCGGCCCGGCCTGTTCTCTGCCCATGAGCCTCCAGATCCACAACACCCTGACACGCCAGCTCGAGACTTTCGAGCCCATCGAGCCCGGCCATGTGCGGATGTATGTCTGCGGCATCACGGTCTACGACCTGTGCCACCTGGGCCATGCACGCATGATGCTGGCCTTCGACACGGTCTACCGTTGGCTGCTGGCCAGCGGCTGGCGCGTGAGCTACGTGCGCAACATCACCGACATCGAGGACAAGATCATCCGCCGCGCCTTGGAGCGTGGCATCACCATCCGCCAGCTCACCGACGAGATGATCGCGGCCATGCACCGCGATTTCGCGGCCCTGGGCGCCCTGCCGCCCACGCACGAGCCGCGCGCCACCGACTACGTGCCGCAGATGCTCTCGCTCATCGGCCAGTTGCAGCAGCGCGGCCTGGCCTACCAGGCCCAGGGCGGTGACGTGAACTATGCGGTGCGCCGATTCCCCGGCTACGGCAAGCTCAGCGGCAAGAGCCTGGACGAGCTCCGTGCCGGTGAACGTGTGGCCGTGCAGGACGACAAGGAAGACCCCCTGGACTTCGTGCTGTGGAAACACGCCAAGCCCGACGAGCCCGCCGACGCCACCTGGCCCAGCCCTTGGGGCCCGGGCCGGCCGGGCTGGCACATCGAGTGCTCGGCCATGAGCTGCGCGCTGCTGGGCGAGCCCTTCGACATCCACGGTGGTGGCATGGACCTGCAGTTCCCCCACCACGAGAACGAGATCGCGCAGAGCGAAGGCGCGCAGGGGCCCGAAGGCAGCCGCTTCGCGCGCACCTGGATGCACAACGGTTTTCTCAACGTCGACGACACCAAGATGTCGAAGTCGCTGGGCAACTTCTTCACCATCGCCGACGTGCTGAAGCGCTATGACGGCGAGACGCTGCGTTTTTTCATGCTGCGCACGCACTACCGCAGCCCCTTCAATTTCAGCGACCAGCTGCTGGACGAGACCCGCACCGCACTCAAGCGCCTGTACACCGCGCTGCAGGCCGCCGGCCCGCAGCCGGCGCTGGCCGCCATCGACTGGGCCGAGCCGCGTGCGGCCGCTTTCAAGGCCGCGATGGACGACGACTTCAACACGCCGGGCGCGGTGGCCGTGCTCTTCGATCTGGCGGGCAGCGTGAACCGCGGCGAGCAGGCCGATGCCGCGCTGCTGCAGGCCCTGGGCGGTGTGCTCGGGCTGCTGCAGCAGCCGCCGCAGGCCTATTTGCAAGGCGGCAGCGGCCTCGATGAAGCGGCCGTCCTCGAACGCATCGCCGCCCGCGCGGCGGCCAAGCTGGCGCGCGACTTTGCGCTGGCCGACCGCATCCGCACCGAGCTGCTGGCCCAGGGCATCGAGCTCAAGGACGGCCCGCAAGGCACGGCCTGGCTGCGGGCCTGACGATGCCCAAGAACCTCGCTGTGCCGCCGGCTGCGGCGCCGACCGCTGCCACCACCGCCGCCCTGTTGCCCGCTTATTGGGAAGAAGCCCGCAAGCACCTGGCCAAGCGCGACCGGGTCATGAAGAAACTGATCCCGAAGTTCGGCGAGGCCTGCCTGCAAAGCCGCGGCGACGCCTTCACCACGCTGGCGCGCAGCATCGTCGGGCAGCAGATCAGCGTGAAGGCAGCGCAGTCGGTGTGGGATCGTTTTGCCGCCACCGTGGGCGGAGCGGCCACGCGCTTGCAGCCAGCTGCGGTGCTGGCCGTGGAAGTGCCGCACCTGCGCGAAGCCGGCCTGTCTGCGCGCAAGTGCGAGTACCTGCACGATCTCGCGCGCCACTTCGACCACGGCCAGGTTCACCCGGCACAGTGGGACGGCATGGACGACGAGGCCATCATCACCGAGCTGGTGGCCATCCGCGGCATCGGGCGCTGGACGGCCGAGATGTTCCTCATCTTCCACCTGCTGCGCCCCAACGTGCTGCCGCTGGACGACCTGGGCCTGATCAAGGGCATCAGCCTGAACTACTTCAGCGGCGAGCCCGTCTCGCGTGCCGAAGCGCGCGAGGTGGGTGAAGCCTGGGCGCCATTCCGCTCGGTCGCCACTTGGTACATTTGGCGCAGCCTGGACCCCCTCCCCGTGGAGTACTGACTTGTCCAAACGACACTTTCTTGAATTCGAGCAGCCGATCGCCGACCTCGAGTCGAAGATCGACGAACTGCGCTACGTGCACAACGAGTCGGCCGTCGACATCAGCGACGAGATCGAACGCCTGGCGGCCAAGAGCCAGCAGCTCACGCGCGACATCTACAGCCAGCTCACGCCCTGGCAGGTGACGCAGATCGCGCGCCACCCGCAACGGCCCTACACGCTGGACTACGTCAACGAGATCTTCACCGACTTCCAGGAACTGCACGGCGACCGCCATTACGCCGACGACCTCAGCATCGTCGGTGGCCTGGCGCGCTTCAATGGCCAGGCCTGCATGGTGCTGGGCCACCAGAAGGGCCGCGACACGAAAGAGCGCACGCTGCGCAACTTCGGCATGAGCCGGCCCGAGGGCTACCGCAAGGCCCTGCGGTTGATGAAGCTCGCGGAGAAGTTCGGCATGCCGGTCTTCACCTTCGTCGACACGCCCGGTGCCTATCCCGGCATCGGCGCCGAAGAGCGCGGCCAGAGCGAGGCCATCGGCCGCAACATCTTCGAGATGGCGCAGCTGGAAGTGCCCATCATCAGCACCATCATCGGCGAGGGTGGCAGTGGCGGCGCGCTGGCCATCAGCGTGGCCGACCAGGTGCTGATGCTGCAGTTCAGCGTGTACTCGGTGATCTCGCCGGAGGGCTGCGCCTCCATCTTGTGGAAGACGGCCGAGCGCGCCTCCGAGGCCGCCGAGGCCCTGGGCATCACGGCGCACCGCCTGAAGGCGCTGGGCGTCATCGACAAGATCGTCAATGAGCCGGTGGGCGGTGCCCACCGCGACGTGCCCTGGATGGCGGCACAGCTCAAGCGTGCGCTGGCCGACGCGCTGCGCCACAGCGCCGATCTCAAGCCCGCAGCGCTGCTGCAGCAGCGTTACGAACGGCTGCGCAGCTACGGCCGCTACACCGACACCAAGGAACGGTGAACACAGGCAGCGCGCGGGTGGCCGTTGCCGTCAGCGGCGGCCGCGATTCCACGGCGCTGCTGCACGCCACCCTGCACGCCGCCTTGCCGCTGGGCCTGCAGGTGTGGGCCTTGCATGTGCATCACGGCCTGCAGCCCGAAGCCGACGCTTGGGAGGCGCAAGTTCGCCAGCAGGCGCGGCGCTGGGGCGCGAGCTTTCTCAGCCGGCGCCTGAGCGGCGGCCCCGGGCCGGGCGACAGCGTCGAGGCCTGGGCTCGGCGTGAACGCTACCGCGCGCTGGCCGAGATGGCCGCCGAGGCGATGTGCCCGCTGGTGCTGCTGGGTCACCATCGGCGCGACCAGGCCGAGACCTTCTTGCTGCAGGCGCTGCGCGGTGGCGGCCCGGCCGGCCTGGCCGCCATGCCCGCGCTGGCGCAGCGCCGCCAGCTGACCTGGGCGCGCCCGTGGTTGCAGCAGCCACGCGAGGCCGTGCAGGCCTATGTGCAGCGCCACCGCTTGCGCCATGTGGACGACCCGAGCAACGCCGACGAGCGCTACGCGCGCAACCGCCTGCGCCGCCAGGTGTGGCCGGCGCTCCACGCCGCTTTCGACGACACCGAGGCCACGCTCGTGCAGGCGGCCCGCCATGCTGCGCAGGCCGCGGCCCTGGCCGAGGAGGTGGCGGCCATCGACCTGCCACCGCTGTGCGAAGACGGCGCGCTGCTGCTCGCGCCCTGGGCCGCCTTGCCGCCGGCGCGCCGGCGCAACGCCTTGCAGGCGTGGTTGTCGGGTGCGCTGCCCGGCCGCTGGCCGCAGACCCTGTTGGAACGCCTGCTCGATGAACTGCCCGGCCGGCGCGGCGGCCAGTGGCCGGCGCCCGACGCCGTGCTGCGCCTGTACCGCGGGCGCCTGCGCTGTGTGCCCGCAGCGGCCGCACTGGCGCAGGCGCTGCCGCTGCCGGCGCTGGACCTCTCCAGCCCCGGATTTGTGGAACTGCCCGGCTGGGGCGGGCGCTTCGAGGTGCGGGACAGCACGCACGATGGCGTGCCGCCGGCGCTGCTGCATGCCGTGCGTGTGTCGCCGCGCACCGGGGGTGAACGTTTCCATCTCGCCGAACGTGGCCTTGCGCGTTCGTTGAAGAAGCAGTACCAGGCTGCCGGTGTGCCCGCCTGGGCGCGCCAGGGCCCGCTGCTTTGGCTGGCCGACGGGCGGCTGCTCTACGCCCCCGGGCTGGGCATCGACGCCACGCTGCTGGCGGCGCGGGGCGAGCCACAGCGCGCCCTGCGCTGGTGCCCCGACGTGCCAGGGCCGCGTCAGCGCGGCGGCTAAAATGTCGGGTTTTGTTGCGCCGGTGCGCCACTTCTGGAGGCGCCCGATGCAACCACACCGTCTCGACACTCCTGCCGCGGTCTGCGGCATTCAGCGATGGCATTGATCGTTCACAAGTACGGCGGCACCTCCATGGGGTCGACCGAACGCATACGCAGCGTGGCGCAACGCGTGGCCAAATGGGTGCGCGCCGGCCACCAGCTCGTGGTGGTGCCCTCGGCCATGTCCGGCGAAACCAACCGCCTGCTCGGGCTGGCCAAAGAACTGGTGCCCGATGCCGCCATTGCCAGCACGGCCGAAGCGCGGCGTGAGCTCGATGCGCTGGCTGCCACGGGCGAACAGGTCAGCGTGGGCCTGTTGGCGCTGGCACTGCAGGGCCAGGGCGTGCCGGCCGTCAGCTACGGCGGCTGGCAGGTGCCCATCAAGACCGACTCGGCCTTCACGAAGGCACGCATCGAGAGCATCGACGACACGCGCGTGCGCGCCGATCTGGCCGCCGGCAAGGTGGTCATCATCACCGGCTTCCAGGGCATCGACGGCGAAGGCAACATCACCACGCTGGGCCGCGGTGGCAGCGACACCTCGGCCGTGGCGGTGGCCGCGGCGCTGAAGGCCGACGAGTGCCTGATCTACACCGACGTCGACGGTGTCTACACCACCGACCCGCGTGTGGTGCCCGAAGCGCGCCGCCTGTCCACCGTCAGCTTCGAAGAGATGCTGGAGATGGCCAGCCTGGGCAGCAAGGTGCTGCAGATCCGCAGCGTCGAGTTCGCTGGCAAGTACCGCGTGCCCACGCGCGTGCTCAGCAGCTTCACGCCCTGGGACATACCGCTCGACGAAGAAGCCCGCTCGGGCACCCTGATCACCTTTGAGGAAGACGAGAAGATGGAACAAGCCGTCGTGGCCGGCATCGCGTTCAACCGCGACGAAGCAAAGATCAGCGTCATCGGCGTGCCCGACAAGCCGGGCATCGCGTACCAGATCCTGGGCCCGGTGGCCGATGCCAACATCGACATCGATGTGATCATCCAGAACCTCTCGCACGATGGCCGCACCGACTTCAGCTTCACGGTGCACCGCAACGATTACGCCCGCACGATGGCCGTGCTGGAGAACACCGTGCTGCCGGCCACCGGCGCGGCGCGGGTGCTGGGCGACGCGAAGATCTGCAAGGTGAGCATCGTCGGCATCGGCATGCGCAGCCACGTGGGCGTGGCCAGCACGATGTTCCGCACGCTCTCGGAAGAGGGCATCAACATCCAGATGATCACCACCAGCGAGATCAAGACCAGCGTCGTCATCGACGAGAAGTACATGGAACTGGCCGTGCGCGCGCTGCACAAGGCCTTCGACCTGGACCAGCCCGCGGCCTGAGTTGAAGCTGGCGGTGCTGCCCATCAAGAGCAGCCCGAAGTT
Source organism: uncultured beta proteobacterium (assembly GCA_963788035.1). Taxonomy (GTDB): domain Bacteria; phylum Pseudomonadota; class Gammaproteobacteria; order Burkholderiales; family Burkholderiaceae_C; genus Rubrivivax. The sequence continues at coordinate 392,502 of CAWBFC010000006.1, read as the reverse complement.
CAGGCTAGAATGCGGATCCTTCGCTGGAGTCGTGACCGAGTGGCCGAAGGTGCTCCCCTGCTAAGGGAGTATGTGGGCAAAACCTGCATCGAGGGTTCGAATCCCTCCGACTCCGCCAAGCCCCAAAAGGCAGACGGGCCCTGAGTTTTCTCAGGGCCCGTTTTGTTTGGTGTCGCCACGGCCGCGGTGATCAGCGTTTGGGCTCAATCGCTCTCGTCCATGGCCCGGGCCAGCGCCAGCACCGAGGCCGGGGCACAGCCCTCGGCCTTGTTGTTGATGGTGATGAACGCGGCACGGCCGGCTTTCAGCGTGGCCACCACCACCTTCACCAGCGTGCTGCGCGTGGCCGGGTCTTCGGCCTGCAGGCGGTCGAAGGGCGACCAGGCATCACGGGCCTGCGCATAACGCTGGCCACGCTGCAGGTTCCAGCGGCAGACCAGATCACCCGGCCACGTCGCGCGCAGCAGCGGCAACTGCGCTTCGGCTTCGGGCATGCGGTCGTGCAGGCCCAGCACGGGCCGCACGCCGTGGAATTTCAGCGTGGCGGCCAGTGCGGGCGTGAGCAGGGCGGGGTCGCGCAGTTCCAGCGCCTGCTGGGCGCCTGGGGGCAGGGCGGCTTCCACGGCCTGCCACAGCGCGCCCAGGCGGCGCAGCAGGGCCGCCTCGTCGTTCAGCCAGCGGCGTGGCAGCGGCGAAAGCTGCCACACCAGCACGCCGAGCTTGCTGCCCAGGCCCTCGGCGGCCGGCTGGGCGCACAGCGCAACGGCCGCTTCGGCATCCAGGAAGTGCGGGTTTTCGCGCAGCGCAGCGCCGTTGGCGGGGTCGCGCTCGGTGGCATCGCTCAGCAGCGCGGGGGCCTTGACGATGAAGCGGAAGTGCGCCGGCACCTGCGCCGCCAGCGCCCGGTAGGTGCCGGCCTCCAGGGGGCGGTAGAAGCTGCGGTCGAGACTGACCGCCGTCAGCAGCGGGTGCTGCGCATACGCCGCCAGGCCCTCGCGCGAAAGCCGCGCTTCGGGGTAGGCCCGCGCGTACACCTGCGCGGCCCAGCCTGGGAAATGCCAAGACGAAGTGCCCAGGTGCAGCCGTCCGCCCCAGCGTTGCTGCAGCCGCGCGGCCAGGGCCTGCAACTCGGCGCCGACGGCCGCGGGCTGGACACCGCCACCGGCGGGCGGCGGCTCGGTGTCGAAGAGGGCAGCTTGGGCCATGGGCGGACATTCTGGCGCGTCGGTGCGCGGCCGCCTACGCCTGCACAATGAAGCTTCAAGCCGCCTTGTGAGCGCGGTACCCAGGAGACCCCCTTGCCCCTCAGCGACATCGAGATCGCCCGCCAGGCCCGCCTGCGCCGCATCACCGACCTGGCCCAGGACCGCCTGGGCATCCCCGACGAACACCTGGTGCCCTACGGTCACCACAAGGCCAAGCTGGCGCTGCCCTACATCCGCAGCCTGGAAGGCCGGCCCGAGGGCAAGCTCATCCTGGTGACGGCCATCAGCCCCACGCCGGCTGGCGAGGGCAAGACCACCACCACGGTGGGCCTGGGTGATGCGCTGAACCACATCGGCAAGAAGGCGCTGATCGCGCTGCGCGAACCCAGCCTCGGGCCGGTGTTCGGGCTGAAGGGCGGGGCCACCGGCGGTGGCCGCGCGCAGGTCGTGCCGATGGACGACATCAACCTGCATTTCACCGGCGACTTCCAGGCCATCGCGCTGGCGCACAACCTGCTGTCGGCTTGTCTGGACAACCACATCCACCACGGCAATCCGCTGGACATCGACCTGCGCCGCATCGTCTGGAAGCGTGTGGTCGACATGAACGACCGCGCGCTGCGCGACATCACCGTGGGCCTGGGCGGGCCGGGCAACGGCTTTCCGCGGCAAGACGGTTTCGACATCGTCGTGGCCAGCGAGGTGATGGCCATCCTGTGCCTGAGCACCAGCCTGGCCGACTTGAAAACGCGCCTGGGCCGCATCGTCGTGGCCGAGACGCGCGGCCGTAAACCCGTGACCGCCGCCGACCTGAAGGTGCATGGCGCCATGGCCGTGCTGCTGAAAGACGCGCTGGCGCCCAACCTCGTGCAGACGCTGGAGAACAACCCCGCGCTGTTGCACGGCGGGCCTTTCGCCAACATCGCGCATGGTTGCAACAGCGTGATGGCCACGCGCACCGCGCTGAAACTGGCTGACTACGTGGTGACCGAAGCCGGCTTCGGTGCCGACCTGGGCGCCGAGAAGTTCATCGACATCAAGTGCCGCAAGGCCGGGCTGGCGCCTTCGGCGGCGGTGCTGGTGGCCACCATCCGCGCGCTGAAGTTCCACGGTGGCGTGGCCGTGCCCGACCTCGGCCGGGAAGACCTTGGCGCGCTGGAGCGCGGGCTGGCCAACATCCAGCGCCACCTGCACAACCTGCGCGAGGTGTTCGGCCTGCCCTGCGTCGTGTCCATCAACCACTTCAGTGCCGACACCGAGGCCGAGCACGCGCTGCTGCGCGACCGGCTCGGCGCGCTCGGTGTGCCCGTGCTCACGGCGCGGCACTGGGCCGAGGGCGGTGCCGGCGCGGCCGATGTTGCGCATGCCGTGGTGGCCGCCTGCGAGCAGCCCAGCACCTTGCGTTTTGCCTACGAAGACGCCGACCCGCTGTGGGAGAAGGTGCGCAAGCTCGCCACGCGCACCTACGGCGCGGCCGACATCAGCGCCAGCAGCGCCGTGCGCAAGCAGATCGCCGCTTTGCAAGAGGCCGGCTACGGCCACCTGCCGGTGTGCGTGGCCAAGACGCAGGTCAGCTTCAGCACCGACCCCAGCCAGCGCGGCGCGCCCAGCGGCCACGTGCTCGACATCCGCGAGGTGCGCCTGGCCGCTGGCGCCGAGTTCGTGGTGATGGTCTGCGGCGACATCATGACCATGCCCGGCCTGCCCAAGGTGCCGGCGGCCGAGCACATCGATCTCGACGACGCCGGCCAGATCATCGGCTTGTCCTGATCGTCTGCAGGCCTCGGTCATGGCCAACAACACCGCACGCCTGTACCGCATCGAATCGCTGATCCGCGCGCGCGGGCACGTCAGCTTCCAGACGCTGCTCGAAGAGCTGGAGGTCAGCCGCGCCACGCTCAAGCGCGACCTGGAGTACCTGCGCAGCCGCCTGGGTGCGCCCATCGAGTACGACCGTGATGTCAACGGCTACCGCTTCGGCACCAGCAACTACGCCGGCCCGAAACACGAACTGCCGGGCCTGTGGTTCGACGAGGCCGAGCTCTACTCGCTGCTGATGGCGCAGCAGCTGCTGGCCGGGTTGGACAGCGACGGCCTGCTCAGCCGCCACCTGCAGCCGCTGCTGGACCGCATCCACGAGCTGCTGCAAAGCGGCTCGGCCGAAGGCGACGAGGCCGCCGCACAGCGCCTGATGCAGCGCGTGAAGATCGTCAGCGCGCTGCGCCGCCCGGTGCCCAGCCGTTTCTTCGAGCGCGTCAGCACCGCGCTGCTGACGCGCAAGCGTCTGCATCTGCGCTACCTGGCGCGCACGCGGCGCGAGCTGAGCGAGCGCGAAGTCTCGCCGCAGCGCCTGGTGCACTACCGCCACACCTGGTACCTGGACGCTTGGTGCCACCGCAGCGAGGCGCTGCGCCGCTTCGCGCTGGACGCGGTGCAGGAAGCCACGGTGATCGATGCCAAGCCGGCCCGCGAAATCACGCTCAAGCGCCTGCAGGCCGAGATGGATGCCGGCTACGGCATCTACGCCGGCGCCACGCCGCGCTGGGCGGTGCTGGTGTTCGACGTGCAGGCCGCGCAGTGGGCCAGCCGGGAGGAGTGGCACCCGCAGCAAGTGGGCCGCTGGCTGGCCGACGGCCGTTTCGAACTGCGCCTGCCCTACGTGGACGACACCGAGCTCGTCATGGACGTGCTGCGACAGGGCGAGCAGGTGCAGGTGCTGGCACCGCCTGAGCTGGTGCAGGCCGTGCGCACCCGCCTCGCGGCGGCCGCGGCCTTGTACGGCGGCGGCCCGGCCTAACGCGCCCTTCAGCGGCGGCGTTGGCGTGGCGTGACGCCGGTGGGCAGCTTCACGGCCGCGTCGCCCTGCACCGTCACCGGCACGGGGGGGGTGGGCACGAGCTGGTCTGGGTGCCAGACCCGCAGCCGCGCCGCGCCCGTGGGCACATCGCCCAAGGTCGCCATGCCGTTGGCGTCGGTCTTCACGACCCACGGCGTGTCCGCCACGAAGATGTGGCCGCGCATGCGGCTGTGCAGATGGCAGCCCAGTTCCACCGGTCCGGGCTGGCTCATCACCACTTCCTGGCTGCCGCCGGTGCGGCCGTCGGCCGCGCCCGCCAGGCGCAGCTCGAAGCCAGCGCCCTTGGGCTCCGACAGCGCTTCGGTGGCCGCGGGGCGGCCGCGCACGTGGTGGTCGAAGGGGTCGACATTGGTGAAGCGCACGGCCGAACCGACCGGCACCACCAGCAGCGCCGGCTGGAAGCGCATGCGCTCCTGCTGCACCGTGGTGCGCACCGGGGTGGGCCTGCGCACGGCGCCGCCGGCCGGCGGCTCCAGCACCACCACGGCATCGGCCAGGGGCTGGCCATCCGCCGCCAGCACGCTGACCTGCAGCGTGGCGGCCCAAGCCGCAGGCCCAGCCAGCAACAACGCAGCCGCTGCTGCTGCTGCACGCCAGGCGCGGGCTGCAGGCTTTCGGGCGATGCCGGCCATCATGGCGTCACGATGTCGCGGTGCATCGGCGCCAGCAGCGCGAGCAGTTGGTTCTGGCGCGTGAAGGGGATGGCGCGCGCGTCCATGGCCTGCTGCAGCACCTGCACCAACGCATTGAAGTCCGCGCGCGTGATCTTCATGTCGGCGTGCGCGTCCTTCATGTTGCCGCCCTCGTAGCGGCAGGGGCCGCCACTGAGCAGGCACACCTGCTCGGCGAGGCGGGCGGCCAACTCTTTGGCATTGGTGTCCTTGAACTGGTGGCCGATGCGCGGATCGGCCTTCAGCCGCGCCACGAAGTCGGTCATCAGCACTTGCAGGCCAGCTTGCTCGCCCAGGGCCTGGAAGAGCCCCGGGGCCGGTGCCATGGGGTAAGCGGTGGCGCGTTCGGCGCCACGGCCCGGCGCTGGGGCCGCAGGCTGTGCGCAGGCGGCACCGGCGGAGGCCAGCAAAAAGGCGACGGCCATGCAGGGGCGGTGGAAGAGGGTGTGGATGGGCATGTTGAGGCCTCGAAGTCGGTCAGAACGCGATCTGCGCGGAGACATAGGCGCCGGTCTGGCGGCGCTGCTCGGTGGTGGCGGGCACGACGCGGCCCAGGTCCACCCAGGCGGCGGTCAGCGACAGCTGCGGGCCGGGCGCCCAGGCGATGAACAGGTCCTTCCAGTCTTCACCGCGCAGGCCGGTGCCCAGGCCGGCCACTTCGCCGGCGCGGCGCAGCTTGTCGGGCATGCCGCGCCACTCGAAGCCCACCGCAAGCCGGCGGTTCAGCAGCCAGGCCACCGAAACCTCGGGTTGCAGGCTGTAGCTGCGGTCGTCCACGATGCCGGGAATCTCGCCGCCATGGCCGAGCAGGCCGCCCTGGTTGGCGCGTGTCAGTCGCAGCGTGCCGTTCACCAGCAGGCCTTGTGCGAGGAAGAGCTTGGTCGCGCTGACATAGGCCTCGGCATCGCGGCTGCGCGCACCCAAGGCGGTGAGCGTGCCACTCAGGCCACTGTCCTGCAGTTGTTTGGACAGCACGCCCACGGCGATCTGCGGGCGCCAGGTGTCGCTGTCGAGCACGGCATCGCCGGCCAGGCGCAGCTTCACGCCGACGATGTTTTGGCGCAGGCGCAGGCCCGGCAGGCCGAGCGCACGGCCCGTGACGCCGGTGCTGAGGTCTTGCTGGGCCAAGGAAAGCTCGAGCCGGTTGTTCCATGCGAAGGCCGCGCCTGCCACCGTGAGGGCGTAGTCGCGTGTCACGGCGCGGCTGGCAAAGGCGCTGACGCCGATCTCGCCTTCGGTGGCCTGGGTGCCGATCAGGGCCCACGGTGACAGGCCGCCCCCGGCAGCACCGTCGACGGTGCTGACGCCGCCGGTCAGCGGCAGCTTGCCGCTGCCGGCATGGGCGGCACCGGCGAGCGACACGGCGGCCAGGCACAGCGCCGCGGCGCTTGCCGCCGAACTCAGGCGCGCGGCCGCCGGGCGGGCAGGCCGACAGGGTGAGGAATTGGGGTGTTTTCGGGGCATGGTTAGGCAGGTCTCCATGGGTGGTGCGCGGATACGGGCATCCGCTTCCTGTTCGGCACAACACCCGCATACGTGAGCGGATTCAGATCGGATGCGGGGCAACAAGCAAAATAGGGCTCGTCTCTGCAACTTCCGCCACAACGCGCGCCCCGCCATGTTCCGTCTGCTGCTCGCCCTGGCCGCCCTGGCCAGCGCCGCCTTCATCCTCTGGGCCGGGCAGTTGCTGCCTCCGCAAGTGGCCTCGCGTTTCGACAGCCAGGGCCTGGCTGTCAGCTGGATGGGGCGTGATGCCTTCATCGGCGTGATGCTGCTGCTGGCCTCGTTGATGCCCGCCGTGACGGCCTTGCTGCAGATGCGCAACTCGCGCCTGGCGCGCACGCGCATCCCCCGTGCCGATCACTGGTATGCCGCGCCGCGCCGCGCGGCCACCGTGGCGTATCTGGAGGCACATGCCACGGTGTTTGCTGCCGCGCTGTCCGCCTTTCTGTGCTTTGTTTTCTGGCGCCTCGTGGCCGCCCATGCCGTGGCGCCGCAGGCGCCGGTGCTCGACAAGCAGCTGTTCTTGCTGGGCCTCGGCGTTTTTGTGGCGTTTGCGGTGGGCTGGACCGTGCTGCGGCACCAGCACTTCCGGCGCGCCGCTTGAGCCGCAGCGGCAGCCGATGAAGCCTGCGCGGCCGCCGGTGTTGGTCAGTGCCTGCCTGCTGGGGCAGCCGGTTCGCCACGACGGCCGCGACAAGCGCAGCGAGCATCCGGTGCTGCAGCGCTGGCTGGAAGCCGGCCGGGTGCTGCCTCTGTGCCCCGAGATCGCCGGCGGCCTATCGGTGCCGCGTTGGCCGGCCGAAATCGAGGCTGGTGCCGGCGGCCGCGCGGTGCGCGCCGGCCAGGCGCGGGTGCGCGACCATCGCGGTGGCGATGTCACGGCGGCCTTCCAGGCAGGGGCTGAAGCCGCGCTGGCGCTGGCGCGGCGGCACAAGGTGTGTGTGGCGGTGCTGAAAGCCGGCAGCCCGTCCTGCGGCAGCGCCTGGTCCTATGACGGCAGCTTTTCCGGCTTGCGCGTGGCTGCTGCAGGCGTCACCGCGGCGGCGCTGCAGGATGCGGGCGTGCTGGTGTTCAGCGAAGACGAATGGCTGGCGGCCGAACAGGCCGACAGCGAAGCGCCCACGGTCTGATCATGGCCGGGCCGGGCCTGGCCTGCCGTTCAGGGCTTCACGACCTCGTTGATCTCGACCACCAGGCCCTGCGTCTGGTTGGCCACCGCGGCCGATTGCCCGCTCAGATCGCCCGGCCCGGGCGCGGCCTGGCCGCTCTTGCTGACGCGGGCGGTCACCACCACCTTGGCGTAGGCCGAGAGCTTCATCGCAGGCGACATGGCCATGCTGTCGTCGAGCTTGAAGCTCACGGGCAGGTCTTTGACCTGGTGGCGCAGGATGGCCAGCGGCATGCGGGCCCCTTCGGCCGGACGGGCGAAGATGAAGACCACATCGTCGGGCTGGGCCTGGCGCGCCAGCGCCGGCGACAGGCGCACGGTGCCGGTCAGCAGGGCGCCACTGGCCGCGGCCGAGCCTGCGCCCGCCGGGCCGGTGGCCGCACCGGCGCCGGCCACCGCAGCCCCGACCCGTTCACCTGCCGGCATGCCTGCCAGGCTGCGGGCTTCGTCGATGCTGCTCTGCAACTGCGGCAGGAAGGCGCTGTCGGGCGGCGACACGCGCGCCAAACGTTCCCATTGCTGCACGGCCAGCTTGTAGTCCTTGCGGTTGAAGGCCGCAGTGCCCGAGAGCGCCAGGGCCTTGCCGTTGTCGGGGTCGGACTTCAGCGCCCGGTCGACCAAGGCCAGCGGCTCGCCTTCCAGCACCCGCCCGCGTGTCATGGCCAGTGCGTCGGCATAGTCCACGAGCAGGCTGGGGTCGTCACCGACGATGGCCACCGCCTGCGCGAAGGCCGGCACGGCATCGGCATGCTTGCCCAGGCGCACGTAGGAGCGCGCCAGCAGGCCCCATCCTTCGCCGTTGTTCGGCTCTTCTTTCATGCGCGCGGCCAGCTTCTCCACCGCCGCGATGAACTCTTGTTCGCTCAGCTGAGGCGCTGCGCTGCCTGCGGCCACGGCCGCCGAGCCGGGTGCGCCGGCGCTGGGCAGGCTGGGTGAACCGAAGGCGGCGTAGCCGGCCACGGCCAGCGCCACGACGGCAGTCGCGCTGAGCCCGACGAGGCGGCGCGAGGGGCGCACCACCGACGGCGCGTCGACCATCACGCGGTCAAGCAGCAGGCGTTCCAGCGGGGCGCGCGCTTCGGCGTGGGCTTCGGCGCTGAGCGTGCCTTCGTCGTGCAGCGCCTTCAGTTGTTGCAGGCGCTGGCGCAGGGTGTCTATCGAATCGTTCATCAGGGGCGTGCCCTTGGTGCGGCATCGGGGTCTTCGTCATCGGCCTCGAAGGCCTCGGGCGCCATGCGGGCACGGCGCCGCAGCACCAGCCACAGCGCCAACAGGCCGCCGGCCATCAGCACGCCGGGGCCGAACCAGAGCAGGGCGGTGGTGGCTTTGACGGGAGGGCGGTAGAGCACGAAATCGCCATAGCGGGCGGTCATGTAATCGACGATCTCGTCCTCGCTGCGGCCCTGGCGCAGCATCTCGCGCACCTGGTTGCGCAGGTCCACAGCGAGATCGGCATTGCTGTCGGCGATGGTCTGGTTCTGGCAGACCAGGCAGCGCAGTTCCACGGCCACGGCGAGCACCCGTTTTTCCAGAGCCGGGTCGGCACTGGCGTCGCTGGCCTGCGAGGCGGCCGGCGCCGCAGCGCCAGGTGTTTGGGCGGCAGCGGGCCCCAGCGGCGCAAGGCCGGCGGCGGCCACCGTGGCGGCGCTCAGCGCCGCCCGCATCAACTTACGCATTCAGTTCCTTGATCAGGGGTTCGATGCGTTCGTGCAGCACCTGCGGCGTGAGCGGCCCGACGTGCTTGAAGCGCACGACGCCCTGCTTGTCGATGACGAAGGTTTCGGGCACGCCGTAGACGCCCCAGTCGATGCCGACCTTGCCTTGCAGGTCACTCAAGGTGGCGGTGTAGGGGTTGCCGTAACGGCCCAGCCAGGCAATGGCATCGGCCGGCCTGTCCTTGTAGTTCAGGCCATACAGGGGCACTGCTCGCTGGCGTGCAAACGACACCAGCAGCGGGTGTTCTTCGCGGCAGGGCACGCACCACGAGGCCCAGACGTTCAGCACCCACACCTTGCCGGCCAGGTCGTTGCGGCTGAGCGTGAGGCTGCTGTCTTCCAGGCGTGGCAAGGTGAAGTCCGGCGCGAGTTTGCCGATCAGCGGCGAGGGCACCTCGCGCGGGTTGAGATTCAAGCCCACGCCCAGGAAGCCGAGCAGCACGATGAAAACCGCCAGCGGCGCCAGAAAGTGCCATCGTTTCATGCCACGGCCACCCCTGCGGCCGCTGCGCCGGCCGTCTGCTCGCGCCGTGCGTTGCGGTAGCGGCGGTCGCTGGCAGCCAGCACGCCGCCCAGCGCCATCAGCACGCAGCCGCCCCAGATCCAGGTGACGAGGGGCTTGTAGTAGAGACGGACGACCCACGCCGAGCCCTGTGTCGGCTGGCCCAGCGAGACGTAGATGTCGCCCATCGGGCGGCTGCGGATGGCGGCTTCTGTCATCGGGTTCTGCTGCACCCGGTAAACCCGTTTTTCCGGCCGCAGCTGGGCGAGCTCGGTGCCGCCCTTGCTGAGGATCACCAGGCCTTGCGCAGCGCGGTAGTTCGGGCCGTCGACCTCACGCACACCCTGGAAGGTGAAGGTGTAGCCGGCGATCTCGGTGCTTTGGCCGATGTCCATGTTGAGGTCGCGTTCCACCTCGTAGGTGCGCACCATGGTCACACCGAGAATGAACACGCCGATGCCCAGGTGGGCCAGCATCATGCCCTTGGTGGCGCGCGGGATCTGGTTGAAGCGTTGCAGCATCGGGCTGCGCACGCTGCCAGCAGGGCGCAGGCGCTCCCAAAGATCGGTGGCCACCGAGGCAAAGACCCAGAAGCCCATCAACAGGCCCAGGCCACCCGTCCACGACATGCGGCCCTCCGCGAGTTCTGCGCCCACAGCACAGAGCACGGCCACCACCGCGGCCCAGCGCAGCCGCCGCGCGAGGTCAGGGAGTTCGGCGTGTTTCCAGCGCGCCAGCGTGCCCACGCCCATCAGGAACACCAGCGGCGCCATCAAAGGGACGAACACGGTGTCGAAGTAGGGCGGCCCCACGGAGATCTTGCCCAGGCCCAGCGCGTCGAGCAGCAACGGATAAAGCGTGCCGAGCAGCACCGCGCCGGTGGCCACCACCAGCAACACGTTGTTGGCGAGCAGAAAGCCCTCGCGCGAGAGCGGGGCGAAACGTGCGCCCAGGCCCACCTTTGGCGCCCGCCAGGCGTACAGCGCCAGCGAGGCGCCGATCACGACGGCCAGGAAGGCGAGGATGAACAGGCCGCGCTTGGGGTCGGTGGCAAAAGCATGCACCGACGAGAGCACGCCCGAGCGCACGAGGAAGGTGCCCAGCAGGCTGAGCGAAAAGGCAGTGATGGCCAGCAGCACGGTCCAGGCCTTGAAGGCGCCTCGCTTTTCCGTGACGGCCAGTGAATGGATGAGCGCCGTGCCGACCAGCCAGGGCATAAAGCTGGCGTTCTCCACCGGATCCCAGAACCACCAGCCGCCCCAGCCGAGCTCGTAATACGCCCACCAGCTGCCCAGCGCGATGCCGATGGTCAGGAAAATCCACGCCGCGGTGGTCCAGGGGCGCGTCCAGCGTGCCCATTGCGCGTCGAGATTGCCGCCTATGAGCGCGGCCACCGCGAAGGCGAAGGCCACCGAGAAGCCCACGTAGCCCATGTAGAGCATGGGCGGGTGGAAGATCATCCCGGGGTCTTGCAGCAGCGGGTTCAGGTCGCGGCCATCGGGCGGTGCGGGGTTCAGGCGGTCGAAGGGATTGGAGGTCACCAGCGTGAAGAGGAGGAAGCCCGCGGTGAGCCAGCCCATCACCGCGAGGATGCGTGCCAGCACCGGCAAGGGCAGGCGCTGGCTGAACTTCGCCACGGCGAGCATCCAGCCGGCCTGCATCAGCAGCCACAGCAGCATCGAGCCCTCATGCCCGCCCCACACGGCAGCGATGCGGAACTGCAGCGGCAGCGCGCTGTTGGAGTTCTGCGCGACGTAGAGCACCGAGAAGTCGTGTTCAACGAAGGCCCAGGTGAGCGCCAGCAGGGACAGCGCGACCAGCACGAACAAGGCCGTCGTGGCGGGGCGGGCCATGGCCATCCAGTCGGCCCGGCCCTTTTGCGCGCCGATCAAGGGCACCGTGCCGATGACGAAGGACAAGCCCAGCGCCAGCCACAGCGCGAAATGGCCGAGCTCAGGGATCATTGCGCGGCCCTCGCGGCCTCTGGCGTTGCCGCCGCATTTTTGGGGCTGCCGGGGTTCTCGGCGCCCTTGTAGAGCGTCTGGCTCATCTGCTTGTGATCGCCGGTCTGCGCATTCTTCAAGGCTTCAGCCGCTTCCGGCGGCATGTAGTTTTCGTCGTGCTTGGCGAGGACCTCGCGGGCCTCGAACACGCCTTCACGAAGCTGGCCCTGTGCCACGACGCCCTTGCCCTCTTTGAACAGGTCGGGAAGGATGCCGGTGTAGCGCACGGGCACTTTCTGCGCGGTGTCGGTGATGATGAACTGCACCTGTGTGCCAGCCACCTTCACCGAACCTGCTTCGACCAGCCCGCCGACACGGAAGGTGCGGGCTGTGGGTGCTTCCTTGGCGGCCACCTGGGTCGGCGAGTAGAAGAACACCAGGTTGCTCTCGAAAGCGTTGAGAACCAGAGCCACGACGATGCCAGCGGCCGAAACGAGGCCGCCGATCGCGGCCAGCTTTTTGTGTCTGGGTTTCATCTCATTTCCTCGGTATCGCGGTCGGTCCGGGCGGCGTCTTGAAGAGCCTGCCGGTGCCGCGCGCGGGCCAGCAGGGGCTCTGCCACCATGCAGACCGCACAGACGGCGTAGCTCGTCCAGACAAAAAATCCGTAGCCGCCCATGTGGAAAAACTCGGCGGCACTGTTCCAGTTCATCGACGGATTCTCCCTTGGCTCAGGGCGGCCACCCATCCGGCATGGGTTTCGCGTTCGACCGCGAGCGCGCGTGCGCGCATGAACACCACCGCAAAGGCGTAGGCCCAGCAGGCCACCGTCATCAGCAGCATGCCTGTGAGCATCGTGCTGGCCATCTTGGGCGCCGCGCTCATGCTGACGGTGGCGCCCTGATGCAGGCTGTTCCACCATTTCACTGAAAAATAGATGATGGGGACGTTGACGCTGCCCACGATGGCCAGCAGGGCGCCGGCCTGGTCGGCACGCCGTGCGTCGTCGATGGCGTTGACCAGGGCGATGTAACCCAGATAGAGGAAGAGCAGGATCAGCTCGGTGGTCAGCCGCGCGTCCCACACCCAGTAGGTTCCCCAGGTCGGTTTGCCCCAGAACGCACCGGTCCACAGGGCAAGAAAGGTGAACATCGCCCCGGTCGGCGCGATGGCCCGCGCCAGCACCGACGCCATGCGGGCGTTGAAGGCCCAGCCAATGCCAGCCCAGAAGGCCATCACGAGGTAGAGCACCATCGACATCCAGGCCGCCGGCACGTGGATGTAGATGATGCGGTAGGCGTCGCCCTGGGTGGCGTCGGTGGGCGCTACGAAAAAGCCCACGTAAAGGCCGGCTGCAGCAAACCCCACGCAGACGAGCCAGCACAGCGGCACCAGCCACCCAGCCAGCGCGTAGAAGCGTGAGGGCGCTGCAAAGGTGAAGAGGCGCAGCCCTGCTTTGGGCTTGGCAGCGGGTTCGTCAATCACGCGCAGATCCTCATGGGTTCAGGTTCATTCGGTAGAAATGCGAAGGGCTGCGGCCGTGGCCAGTGGCGCCCCCACGGTGGTGGCAATCAGCAGCGCGGCCAGCAACGAAAAGTGGCCGCTTGCGGACAGACCCGCCTCGACCATGCCCACGGCGCCAGCGCCAAAAATCAGCGTGGGTATGGCCAACGGCAGCACGATCAGGATGAGCAGCATGCCGCTGCTGCGCAGGCCCAGCGTGAGCGCGGCGCCCAGGCCGCCGAGCAGGCTGAGGATGGGTGTCCCCAGCGCTAGGCCCGCCAGCAAGGCCAGCACAGCAGGCCCTGACATCCCGAACAGCAAACCGACCAACGGCGTTGCCACGATCAGTGGCAAGCCAGTCAGCAGCCAATGAGCGGCGCACTTTGCGGCCGCCACTGCCACCACCGAGGTGGGGGCGAGCAGCATCTGTTCCAGCGATCCGTCCGCGTGGTCGCCCGCGAAGAGCGAGCCCACCGACAACATGCTGGCCAGCAGTGCGCAGACCCACACGATCCCCGGCGCGATGTTGCGCAGCATGCCGGGCTCCGGCCCGACACCCAGCGGAAAGAGGCTGACGGCGACCATGAAAAAAGCCAGTGGCAGCAGCGCGTCGACGCGCCGCCGCGAGGCCAGCTGCAGGTCGCGCCACAAAACGGCGCGGAAAACCGCGCGCATCGAGCCTTCTTGGGCGGCTGTTGTGGCGGCTGCGAGCGCGGACGGCACGGCGGCGGCGGTCATGACGCGGCCGCCTCGGCCGCTGCGCGTTGCGGCTGCGCCGCTGCATCGAGGTCCAGCACCGTTGGTGTCGGTTGGCTCAGCGTCAAGGCCTGGTGGCTGGTGAGCAGCACGCAGCCGCCTGCGGCTGCATGCTCGGCGATCACCGCGTTCAGTGCCGCGATGCCGTCCACGTCAAGTGCGTCGTAGGGCTCGTCCAGCAGCCACAGCGGGCTGCCGGTCTGCAAAGCCAAGCGCGACAGCGCCACGCGCCGGCGCTGCCCCTGGCTGAGCGTGCGAACCGGGGCGTGTCGCCTGTTGGCGATACCCATGCGCCGCAGGGCTTCTTCGAGCGTGGCCTCTTCGGCGGGCAGGCCGTGCAGCTGCGCGAGGAAACGCAGCGCCTCTGTGACGCTGAGGTCGTCTTTGAGGGCGTTCTGATGGCCGATGTAGACAAGTTGCTTCCGCCAGGCTGGGCCGGCTTCTCGGAAGGTCTTGCCCATGATCCGCACGCTACCGGCCGCGGGTGTCGACAAGCCGGCCAGTGTGCGCAGCAGGCTGGTCTTGCCGCGCCCGTTGCGGCCACGCAGCCAAGTGACCGAGCCCGGGGGCAGCGTGATGCTCAGGTTGGTGAACAGCTTGCGATCACCACGCTGGGCGGCCAAGCCCTGTGCTTGCAGCACCCAGGCCGATGCTGCCGTGCGCGTCGCGCTGAGCTCGTTGGCCGTAGAAAACTGCAAGATGAGAGCGTCAGGAATGGAAGGGTAGGCCACCGCGGCCGCAGCTTGGGAGGGCATTTGCCACCCCGCAGGCCCGCAGTGTAAGTGCCGAAGCTGAAGCCAGCCCTGTGGCGACACGCCACGGCTGAAGTGCTGTTCGACAGGGGCGGATTCGCGTCGTTAGCCGCTTTTGGCCCGGCATGCGCAGTCGGTGTCCGTCAGGCCCTTCGATGACATCGACGCGCTTGAGCGTGCGCCTCGATCACAAACTTCTGCAAATGATCTTTCTCGGCAGCAGCACATGGTTGGGGGCGATGCAGGGCTGCTTGGCATAGATGAGCGGGCCCACAAGGAGGCGTGGCGCGGCAAACGCTGCAGGCTGGTCCGGCGTGACGATGGCCATCGATTTCGCGCCCGATTGCAAGATGGGGTGTGTGTCGGGCAGCTGCGGCGGCCGTTACCTTGCGGCTCATCGGCGCCGATCCTGTGGACAGCAACTGATCGAAAGGAAGTTCCCTGAAGGCTTCGGCGCCATTGGGCTCGCCGACTACGATTTTAACTTCGGACGGCCGGGAAACTTCCTGGCAAAGGCGCGCGAACAATGCCACGAAGCTGGACGCAAGCTCGGACATCTTCACGACCGCCACGGGTGCCCGCGGCCCGGGCTGCCACCATCGGCCCCACGGCGAGGAAGGGCGGACAGTCCCCTGGAGCAACGAGCCTCAGCGCGGCGAGGGCGTGTCTCTCGATGCGTGTATGGGCCTGCGGCCTGAGCTACCTGTTGGCCCGTGGCGCGCCGGGGCGTCGGGGCGTCGGCAGCCTCGGCTGTGCCGCAATGCCATCTTGGTCTACCGCCCGAGGGGCCAACGCTGAGCGAAGGCCGTCTCTGTCGCTGACGTCGACGTAGGGGCTTGGGCCACGCCAACTCGGCTGGCGCCTCGATCCAGCTGCGGTGTTGGCGAACTCCGTCCGCTGCCCTGATCAAGAGCCCGGTGACTGTGGTGCGGTGAGTCTGTTGTGCGGTCTGAAGATGTTGTGCTACAGTCGTGGGCTTCGCTGATCGCGCAGTTGCTTTTTGGGGTGCTGTTCGGTAATTGGCGGGGGAGTTGGAAGTTATTGACGGTGCTAACAAAAGCGTGTCATAATTTTTGGCTCTGCTGACGGTGCGTTCGGGATCTGATTCGAAAGATGAAGTTCTTGGGTGCTGGAAGTAGTCGGCAAGAGTTTAAAAAAGCCGAGTGCTTGACAGGGTTATAAAAATCAAGTCATAATGCAAGGCTTCGCTGATTAAACATCAGCACCGCGATGCGAGAGCAGAGCGCTGTTCTTTAACAACATACAGCCGATAAGCGTGGGCGTTTGAGGCGAGTGCCAGAGTCAGTGGTGACATTGACTCAGGTCTCATGACCTTAAACGCTCATGGAAATGAAGTGAAGTTCACTTCGATTCCAATGAGTAAATTCAAGATCGAACTGAAGAGTTTGATCCTGGCTCAGATTGAACGCTGGCGGCATGCCTTACACATGCAAGTCGAACGGTAACGCGGGGCAACCTGGCGACGAGTGGCGAACGGGTGAGTAATATATCGGAACGTGCCCAGTAGTGGGGGATAGCCCGGCGAAAGCCGGATTAATACCGCATACGACCTATGGGTGAAAGCGGGGGATCGCAAGACCTCGCGCTATTGGAGCGGCCGATATCAGATTAGGTAGTTGGTGGGGTAAAAGCCTACCAAGCCTGCGATCTGTAGCTGGTCTGAGAGGACGACCAGCCACACTGGGACTGAGACACGGCCCAGACTCCTACGGGAGGCAGCAGTGGGGAATTTTGGACAATGGGCGCAAGCCTGATCCAGCCATGCCGCGTGCGGGAAGAAGGCCTTCGGGTTGTAAACCGCTTTTGTCAGGGAAGAAACGCTCTGGGCTAATACCCTGGGGTAATGACGGTACCTGAAGAATAAGCACCGGCTAACTACGTGCCAGCAGCCGCGGTAATACGTAGGGTGCAAGCGTTAATCGGAATTACTGGGCGTAAAGCGTGCGCAGGCGGTCTTGCAAGACAGATGTGAAATCCCCGGGCTCAACCTGGGAACTGCATTTGTGACTGCAAGGCTAGAGTACGGTAGAGGGGGATGGAATTCCGCGTGTAGCAGTGAAATGCGTAGATATGCGGAGGAACACCGATGGCGAAGGCAATCCCCTGGACCTGTACTGACGCTCATGCACGAAAGCGTGGGGAGCAAACAGGATTAGATACCCTGGTAGTCCACGCCCTAAACGATGTCAACTGGTTGTTGGGAAGGTTCCTTCTCAGTAACGTAGCTAACGCGTGAAGTTGACCGCCTGGGGAGTACGGCCGCAAGGTTGAAACTCAAAGGAATTGACGGGGACCCGCACAAGCGGTGGATGATGTGGTTTAATTCGACGCAACGCGAAAAACCTTACCTACCCTTGACATGTCTGGAATCCTAGAGAGATTTGGGAGTGCTCGAAAGAGAGCCAGAACACAGGTGCTGCATGGCCGTCGTCAGCTCGTGTCGTGAGATGTTGGGTTAAGTCCCGCAACGAGCGCAACCCTTGTCATTAGTTGCTACGAAAGGGCACTCTAATGAGACTGCCGGTGACAAACCGGAGGAAGGTGGGGATGACGTCAGGTCATCATGGCCCTTATGGGTAGGGCTACACACGTCATACAATGGCCGGTACAGAGGGCTGCCAACCCGCGAGGGGGAGCCAATCCCAGAAAACCGGTCGTAGTCCGGATCGCAGTCTGCAACTCGACTGCGTGAAGTCGGAATCGCTAGTAATCGCGGATCAGCTTGCCGCGGTGAATACGTTCCCGGGTCTTGTACACACCGCCCGTCACACCATGGGAGCGGGTTCTGCCAGAAGTAGTTAGCCTAACCGCAAGGAGGGCGATTACCACGGCAGGGTTCGTGACTGGGGTGAAGTCGTAACAAGGTAGCCGTATCGGAAGGTGCGGCTGGATCACCTCCTTTCTGGAAATAAAGCACTCAATTCAAGCGCTCACACTTATCGGCTGTTGTTGACGACAGACTACCCGGGTACGGGTCTGTAGCTCAGTCGGTTAGAGCACCGTCTTGATAAGGCGGGGGTCGTTGGTTCGAATCCAACCAGACCCACCATCCAGACATGGGGGTGTAGCTCAGCTGGGAGAGCACCTGCTTTGCAAGCAGGGGGTCATCGGTTCGATCCCGTTCACCTCCACCATCGACTCAGATCGAAGCGGCCAGTGCGTGTAGTGCGCCCTGGCCGGTTCGATTGTTAAATCGGCTGTCGTTCTTTAAAAATTTATAGAGTTGAAATCAGTGTTGTCGGCGGAAAGCACTTCGGTGCACCGTGCCGTCGGCAACTTAATGATTGCGTCAAAACAACTTCAATTCAGAGATTGAAGTTCGGCATAACGCGTAAATACTCAAACCAGTCATTGACCGACCCGGCCGTCAGCCGGCGTCAAAGTTATAGGGTCAAGTGACTAAGTGCATGTGGTGGATGCCTTGGCGATTACAGGCGATGAAGGACGTGGTAGCCTGCGATAAGCTTCGGGGAGCTGGCAAATAAGCTTTGATCCGGAGATTTCCGAATGGGGAAACCCACCCGCAAGGGTATCGCATACTGAATACATAGGTATGCGAGGCGAACCGAGTGAACTGAAACATCTCAGTAGCTCGAGGAACAGACATCAACCGAGATTCCGAAAGTAGTGGCGAGCGAAATCGGAGAAGCCTGCATGTTTTAGCATCGAGATTATCAGAACAGTCTGGAAAGGCTGGCCATAGCGGGTGATAGCCCCGTATGAAAAAATCATGGTGTGGAACTAGGCATGCGACAAGTAGGGCGGGACACGTGTAATCCTGTCTGAATATGGGGGGACCATCCTCCAAGGCTAAATACTCGTAATCGACCGATAGCGAACTAGTACCGTGAGGGAAAGGCGAAAAGAACCCCGGGAGGGGAGTGAAATAGATCCTGAAACCGCATGCATACAAAAAGTCGGAGCCTCGCAAGGGGTGACGGCGTACCTTTTGTATAATGGGTCAGCGACTTACATTCAGTGGCAAGCTTAACCGAATAGGGAAGGCGCAGGGAAACCGAGTCCGAATAGGGCGTTCAGTCGCTGGGTGTAGACCCGAAACCAAGTGATCTATCCATGGCCAGGATGAAGGTACCGTAACAGGTGCTGGAGGTCCGAACCGACTAGTGTTGCAAAACTAGCGGATGAGCTGTGGATAGGGGTGAAAGGCTAAACAAACTTGGAGATAGCTGGTTCTCTCCGAAAGCTATTTAGGTAGCGCCTCAAGTATTACCGTCGGGGGTAGAGCACTGTTATGGCTAGGGGGTCATGGCGACTTACCAAACCATTGCAAACTCCGAATACCGATGAGTACAGCTTGGGAGACAGTGCACCGGGTGCTAACGTCCGGACACAAGAGGGAAACAACCCAGACCGCCAGCTAAGGTCCCCAAAATTGGCTAAGTGGGAAACGAAGTGGGAAGGCTAAAACAGTCAGGATGTTGGCTTAGAAGCAGCCATCATTTAAAGAAAGCGTAATAGCTCACTGATCGAGTCGTCCTGCGCGGAAGATGTAACGGGGCTAAGCCAGTTACCGAAGCTGCGGATTTGCACGCAAGTGCAAGTGGTAGGAGAGCGTTCTGTACGCCTGTGAAGGTGGCTTGTGAAGGCTGCTGGAGGTATCAGAAGTGCGAATGCTGACATGAGTAGCGTTAAAGGGGGTGAAAAGCCCCCTCGCCGAAAGCGCAAGGTTTCCTACGCAACGTTCATCGGCGTAGGGTGAGTCGGCCCCTAAGGCGAGGCAGAGATGCGTAGCTGATGGGAAACAGGTCAATATTCCTGTACCGATATGTAGTGCGATGTGGGGACGGAGAAGGTTAACTCAGCCAACTGTTGGATATGTTGGTTCAAGCATGTAGTCGTGGCCCTTAGGCAAATCCGGGGGTCTTAGATGAGGTGTGATAACGAGGCGGCTTGCCGCTGAAGTGAGTGATACCCAGCTTCCAAGAAAAGCCACTAAGCTTCAGCTACATACGACCGTACCGCAAACCGACACTGGTGCGCGAGATGAGTATTCTAAGGCGCTTGAGAGAACTCTGGAGAAGGAACTCGGCAAATTGACACCGTAACTTCGGAAGAAGGTGTGCCTTTAGTAGGTGAAGTCGTACAGATGGAGCCCAATGAGGCCGCAGAGAATCGGTGGCTGCGACTGTTTACTAAAAACACAGCACTCTGCAAAGACGAAAGTCGACGTATAGGGTGTGACGCCTGCCCGGTGCTGGAAGATTAAATGATGGGGTGCAAGCTCTTGATTGAAGTCCCAGTAAACGGCGGCCGTAACTATAACGGTCCTAAGGTAGCGAAATTCCTTGTCGGGTAAGTTCCGACCTGCACGAATGGCGTAACGATGGCCACACTGTCTCCTCCAGAGACTCAGCGAAGTTGAAATGTTTGTGATGATGCAATCTCCCCGCGGAAAGACGGAAAGACCCCATGAACCTTTACTGTAGCTTTACATTGGACTTTGAACAGATCTGTGTAGGATAGGTGGGAGGCTTTGAAGCGGTGCCGCTAGGTGTCGTGGAGCCAACGTTGAAATACCACCCTGGTGTGTTTGAGGTTCTAACCTTGGCCCGTTATCCGGGTTGGGGACAGTGTATGGTGGGCAGTTTGACTGGGGCGGTCTCCTCCCAAAGTGTAACGGAGGAGTTCGAAGGTACGCTAGGCACGGTCGGAAATCGTGCTGATAGTGCATAGGCATAAGCGTGCTTGACTGCGAGACTGACAAGTCGAGCAGGTACGAAAGTAGGACTAAGTGATCCGGTGGTTCTGTATGGAAGGGCCATCGCTCAACGGATAAAAGGTACTCTGGGGATAACAGGCTGATACCGCCCAAGAGTTCATATCGACGGCGGTGTTTGGCACCTCGATGTCGGCTCATCTCATCCTGGGGCTGTAGCCGGTCCCAAGGGTATGGCTGTTCGCCATTTAAAGAGGTACGTGAGCTGGGTTTAAAACGTCGTGAGACAGTTTGGTCCCTATCTTCCGTGGGCGCTGCAAGATTGAGAGAGCCTGCTCCTAGTACGAGAGGACCGGAGTGGACGCACCTCTGGTGCATCGGTTGTCACGCCAGTGGCATAGCCGAGTAGCTAAGTGCGGAAGAGATAACCGCTGAAAGCATCTAAGCGGGAAACTCGTCTCAAGATGAGTCTTGCCGGGGCCTTGAGCCCCCTGAAGAGTCGTTCGAGACCAGGACGTTGATAGGCCGGGTGTGGAAGCGCAGTAATGCGTTAAGCTGACCGGTACTAATTGCTCGTGAGGCTTGACCCTATAACTTTGACGGCTGCTAACAGCAGCAGGTTCGAGATAGGCGTTATGCCAAGGTACGCAATCTACTGATTTCACTCTATAAATTTTGCTTTGCTGCGAAACCGCAGCAGGGTTACCAGTCAAGCCTGATGACCATAGCAAGGTGGTCCCACTCCTTCCCATCCCGAACAGGACAGTGAAACGCCTTTGCGCCGATGATAGTGCGGGTTCCCGTGTGAAAGTAGGACATCGTCAGGCTATTTATTAAGCACTAGCCCCAGTCGAAAGACTGGGGCTTTTTGCTTTGCGCCCCCGGTATCCCCAAAGAACAGCGGCCCGGCCAGCCGCCCCTCCTTCGGTACACCCGCACACACCTAAGCCCCAACCAACGGCCTCAACTCTCGCCTCAGTATCTTGCCCAGACCCGGGCCAGCCTTGTTTTTTGTGCCAGCGTTGCAGCGAGTGCGGCGTAATTGGAGTCGGTTGAGACTTCACAAACTGAGAAACTAGGCTATACTGCAAGGCTCTGTTCCCCGATAGCTCAGTCGGTAGAGCGCCGGACTGTTAATCCGTAGGTCCCTGGTTCGAGCCCAGGTCGGGGAGCCAAAGTCAAGGGGAGCCTGTTTACCTAGTAAGCAGGCTCCCCGCCTGACTTGATCTCACGTGAGCGGTCGAGACTGTTCTGCCATGAACCCCACGTCATCGACTATACCGGCGGAGTCTCCCGCGGGTCAAACTTCGCTACCTTTTCGCACTCTAGAGCTTTGAGTGCGAGCCTCATGGTGTCCAGGTTCGGGTGCACGTACATGTACGTCGTACTGATGGATGTGTGCCCAAGCTGCTCCTGAACGACCTTCAGATTCGATACATTGTTGGCAAGAATCGTCGAGGTCGTGTGCCTGATCCTGTGCGCGCTTAGCATTGGGGTCCCGACAGGAACCGCTCTTCGCAGCCGCTGAAAGAAGTGGTCGAGGTTGTCCGGCCGCATCGCATCATGCCTAAACGAGCTTCGGCGCTCGCTGAACAGCGGCAGGCAAAACACTTGTCTTGGCCCGAGATGCTCGCGGCACACCTCCAAGGTTCTGCGTCTCAAATCCAGCAAGTCGTTGACCAGTGGCTCAGGCAGCGGAACCTTCCAGCCACGTCTCGTTTTTGATGATTCTGCGGACAGGTGGATCGATCGCCCTGCAAA
Organism: uncultured beta proteobacterium; assembly: GCA_963788035.1. Classification (GTDB taxonomy): domain Bacteria; phylum Pseudomonadota; class Gammaproteobacteria; order Burkholderiales; family Burkholderiaceae_C; genus Rubrivivax. The sequence goes on along the minus strand of CAWBFC010000006.1, from coordinate 370,468 downwards.
GTCGATATCGCTCCACGCCAGCCCAATCAGCTGCCTCTTCCGCATGCCGGTGAAGTAGAAGGTTCGAAGTACCGTGTACCAAAACCACTGCGGCTGGATTACGTCGACAGCCTGCCCGTGCCGGTTGTTCCGCGTAGCAGTCAGTAGCCACTCCAAATAGGCGTCCATGCTGTCCTTCGACAGTGCCTTGGGGGCTTCACGCAGCACCGGCGCGTTTGACACTCTCCGGAGGGGGTTTGCGGGCATCAAGCCTTCTCGGACCGCTGTGTTGAACAGAACGGACAAGTGTCGCCTCTCGGTGTTGAACGATACGGGCTTCATGCGTTTGAGGCTCCATGCCCGGAAGTCCAACATCACATCGACTGTGATCTGGTTCAGGTAGACGTCGCTTGCATGCGCCGTCGGCCCCCCGAGGAAGCGCGCTAGGTTCCTCGTCACGAGGTCGTACCGTGCCTCGGTCGGCTTAGCCAGGATGTTGACTCGCAAATGGCGAGCGAGAAGCTCCGCAAGGCTGACGGTCGGTTGTGCCGCGTCGTCCATTTTTTCCAAAGTCCGTACTGCACGACCGGTTCGTGCACCCTGCGCCCCAGCGTTCGGCCGTGCAGAATCTGAGGCCGAGAGCGCAGTCCAATATCGGCAGAGTACGTGTTGGAAAAAGAAGATGGAGCACGTTACATATACTTTTTGTAGTAGGCGCACTGCAGCCGTACCAGTATCGCGATACCAATTGCTGTTGGGATGATTGACCGAAGCGGATCCTGCACAGTAGGCGCTGCCAAATACAGCACATACCCAAGAATGCCGACGAAGCTGATGCCTAGCTTGGCCCGGTGGTAGATGCTCGCGGACTCGTGTCCTGCACAGGCCTTGCGCTTCGCGCGCGCCACCAAGCCGTCCGTCGCGCCCAGCAGGACACCCACCCCCAGCAGCGGCAGGGCGCACAGGTAGGTCGCTGTGCGCACCGCGAACAGGCCTGTGTTGGCCACCACCAGGTGCCAGCCATCGCCCGCCTCGCGAATCTGCCGAAGGACGAACTCGCCCCCGGGGTCGGGGTCGTTTCTGATGCTGTCGCTGGAGGCGTTGCGCCGCATGAAGCCCGGCCAGTTCATCAGCGAACGGGCGAACATCAGCGAGACATCGACGGCGCCATCGTGGATCGTGTTGTTGATCCAGGTGGCCAGCGGCACCGGATCGAAGATGCCCGGCCGCAGCGCGGCCAGGTGCCCCAGCTCATTGCTCAGGACGGTTCGCGCGTACTCCACGCGTTCCTCTGGGGCGGCGCGATCGCGCGCCCAGTACCAGTGGACGGTGATGGCCCCGAACCACACGCTCAAGCCGATGATGAACCACCACCACACCGCGCGAAGCGGCCACTTCCACTGGCGTACCAGTACCCCGTGGTCGATCGTGGCGCTGCCGGAGCTAGAAGCCATTGCCTGAGCCCTCCACGGTCAAACCCTCGTCGGGATTCATGGCGACGTAGTTCGCGTAGGTCAGACGCATCTCCGTCAGCATGTCGCGCCAGGTGACTGGCACGCCGTCCTCGCTGGCAGGCAAGGGCAGGGGGATGCGAATCTTCACCAGCTTGCCGCCCTCCAGCAGCGCGAAGGCCTGCCCCTTGGGCAGCTTCATGAGCCAGGCGGGATCGAGCATTGGCACCTTCTCGGTGGCGATTCGGTCCTCGTTGCGAGAGGCGAAGTCGGCCATCTCCGTGGGGTCGTTGGTGTCGGACACGCCGCTGGCCTGCAGCCGCGTGAATACACGCACCTGCTCCAGCTGATCCGTCACGCGCTCGGCCGTGGCGATGTTCTTGACCCGCAGCAACACGATGCTGTTGAGGTTGCCCCCGATCTGCTCGGCCTTCGCCGTGGAGCCGACCTTGGCCTCGATGTCCTGCGCAGTCTGGCTGTAGCCGGTGATGAAGAGCCCTGCGCCGCCGCCCTTGTTGGCGGCCTGGACGAACTCGGGTCCGATCAGCTCGTTGAGTTCGTCGGCGTGCAGCCGGACCCGACGCATGCCCTCGCCCGTGGACATGCCGTAGGTGGAGCCGTGCTTGTAGATCCGGCCGAACACCGAGGTCAGGTCGGCCAGCATCGACGCGCTCACCGCCTCGGCCACGTCGCGGATCGTCAGGGCATCGAAGCCGCAGTAGACGATGCCGCCGCGGTTGATGACGGACATCCAGTCCAGCAACGGCCTGGCGTCCTCGGTGTTGTCGTACTCGGGGGAAATGAGGTCTGCCACCTTGCCGGTGGTGAGTTTTTCCAGCAGCGGGTACAGCGAGTTGACCAGCTTCTCGAAGTAGGTGCGGTCGTTGGCCAGCACCGAGGCGATCGCGTCAAAGATCGCGTCCTGGTAACCGCTCGTCTTGAAGAACTGGGCCAGCAGCAGCAGCTCGATGTCCCGACCGTTCTTCTCGGCCTTCTGCACCAGGTCTTTCTGCTCCTTCGTGGGGAAGGGGTCGAACTTGTCTTTCCAGCCCGGGACGTTGCGGTCCAGCCAATAGGTGAAGTAGCGTTTGGCCAGCGCGTCGATGCTGACGCCGTAGGCGTAGATCTTTCTGAAGTCCGGTCGCTCTCCCACCGCGGCCATGGCCCGTGCGATGACGTTCACGTAGCGCCAGGCGAAGGCCTTGAAGGCAGCCGACTGGCCCTCGGCGGGCAGCGGGCCTGTGGCCCGCGTGGCCACCTCGGTGATCTGCTCGAAGTTGCCAATCGGGTTGTAGCGGCTGGAGATCTCGGGGAAGCCCAGGTGAAAGAGCTGGAACTCTGCAGCGCGGCCGTGGCGCACCGCGGACGCGTACATGCCCAGCAGGAGGTCGACGTCGCCCTTGGGGTCGAACACGATGACCACATCGCCGCGAGCGATGTCCTGCTCGATGAGGATCTGTGCCAGCCGTGTCTTGCCCACCCGTGTCGTGCCGTAGACCATCATGTGGTTGTTCAGCTCAGCCAGCGCCGTGTGGATCTCCTCCTCGTCGATCTCCACGCCGTGCAGTGCAGGGTTGCCACCCACGGGCGGCAAGGGACGCACGGGATTGAGGGGATGGTCCCGGGTGGTCCAGCGCGTCAGCCAGGCGGGTGCGTCGGGCTTGCGCTCCATGCTTCGCGCCCACTTGTAAAACCGCGTGGGCTCCCGGAGGTGCTCGTTTTCTGGCTGTGCCAGCAGCGTCATCCGCTGTGTGTGCCGTGCTGTCCAGTAGAACCCGCGACCGAGGAAGACCGAGGTCTTGGACCACGGCACTTCGGTCGGCCGCAGGGCGTAGGGCTCCAGCTCACGCACAGCGCGTCGGAAGCGCTGCACGCGGCGAGCCTGCAGCAGGCGCCAGGCGGCCAGCAGAACCATGGCCACGGCCGCAGCGCACGCCTGCAGAGGCGTCATGAGGAACATTGCTGGCCTGGTCAGCACCGCGCCTGCCACCAGCAGGGCTGCCACCACGGTGGCCCACTCATAGGGCGGACGGAAGACGTTGTCGATCGGTCCGCTGCTCATGCCGCACTCCGTGTGTTGGCGCCCTTGCCAGTGCTGGAGCCAGCGGCGGCACCGGCCGGCAGGCTCATGCGTTTGGGCCGCGGCGCTCGCGTGATGCGCTTGTTGGGCGCCGGCACCGGGTTCCAGAACAGCTCCGGCTTGCCCACCAGGCAAAACGATGCGGTGCGAGACAGCGACTTGTCCGCCTTGACGAAGGCGTAGTAGTGCATGTTCTCGTCGCCGTTGCGCACGGTCCAGCCGCTCTTGGCGAGCTCGTTCTGCAGGCGCGCAAAGGCGCGGTCGCCATGCGACTGGCGCAGCGCTGCGATGGGCCCGTCGCTGACGGCCTCGTGCTCGCTGAGGAAGCGCCGGAAGATCTCCGGTGACAGCAGGAGCGCGCCCTCAGGCACGAAGTGCACCAGGGCCCCATCCTCGTTGTACTTGAGCGCGCCAGAACCTACCGACTGCGCCACCCAGGCCATCAACGCTGTGGCTGCCGGCGTCGGCAGCCGGCTGTTGCCCACCGCTGCGCCAGCCGGACGCTGACCGCGTTCGCGAGGCCGCAGCGGTGCCCCCAGCTCGGGCGTCTCGGTCACCGGAGCTCGCTCCTCATTCATGCCCGCGTGCGCTGACTCGCTGGCTGAGAGCGTGTCGTCGTCGCCCGCGTCCTGCGGGGCAGGGGCGGTCGCCGAAGGTGCTTCCACGGCCTGAGGCTCCGCAGCAGCAGTGGCAGGGGCCGGCGCTTGGGCAACTGGCGCAGCCGTCTCGGCTATCTCTGCCGCTCGCACTTCCTCCTCATGCACAGCCGGCTTCACCTCGCCACCGGCCGGTGGCGCGACTGGCGCAGGCGCTGGCGGCTGCACTGGCGGGCGCTGCGCAGTCGTGTGCGCTACAGGCGGGGCGGCCTGTGCCGCCGGAGCCGGCCTGGGGGCCTGTGGGGCCTCTGGCACCCGCAGCGGAGCTGCAGCAGCTGCGGATGTAGCTGGTCCTCCTGCTGGGGCCGCAGCGGGTGCGTTTGGTGGGGTGCTTGGCGCCGCAGGGCCGGCAGCACTCTGTGCCAGCCAAACACGGCCTTTCATCGGCGCCGGCCGCTGCGCGGCGTCTGGGTAGAGCTTGTCCAGCGCGAAGCAAAGCACCGTGAAGGCGTCGGGCGGGGACCACCCCTCGCACTCGACGCGAACCCGCCAGACAGCACCCCCGTCTGGAGCAGTCTCAGCCGCACCGTACTCCTGCCAGGTGTCGAACAGCCGATCGTTCTTATCCTTGCCGGGAACCCCTTGAAGGCTCTCATGCTGGGACAGGTAGTTGCGCACCTCGTCTGCGAGCCTGGCGCAGACGAAGTACACCTTCCCATCGTGAACCCAGCCGGCTGCGCCAGGGCGGTTCAGCGGCAAGCTGGCGCCCTCCACGAGCATGCGCCGAAGCGCCTCCATCAGGCGCTCGATCAGCGGGCGGGCCCGCGCGGTCGCAAAGCGTGTGCGCGGGCCCGTCAGCAGGTTGCGGCGTACCGAGTCGCTGTCGGCGCGCTTGATGAGGCTGCCAAGCGCGCCATCCTTGTCCTCGCCGGACAGGTAAGCCAGCAGCTGTGCCAGCACGTCGCCTTCCTCGGCCAGCCAGCGTGTGACGCGCGGCGGCACGAAGGTATGCAGCAGCATGGCCCCCAGCTTCGCGTGGGCCTGGTAGTCCCGCTCGGTGGGATCAGCAAAGGTCAGGCTGTACCAGTGCGCGCCGAAGGCCCGCATCGGGCCTGCTAGGGGCGTCCACGCGCGCCCGTCGCGCGGGTCTTCGGTGTACAGGGTGATGCGAACATCTGTGACAGGCTTGCCCACGTCATGCAGCAGCGAAGCGACGAAGACCGCATAGGTCCAGCGGTGCTCCAGCCGCTTGCGCTCCTCCGTGCCGGCGCCCCGTGGCAGCTCCATGCCGGCTCGGAAGGTCAGGGCGGCGTCGGCCACCTCCAGCAGGTGCTGCCAGAGGCCGCCGGGATGCGCGTGGTGGTGAGACTCGGATGCAGGGAGCATCTGGACGAACTCGGCCAGGCTCTCCAGGACCGGCTGGCAGTCCTTGGCGAAATTTGCCTGAGACAAGCGCGTCTTGCGCTCGACGAGCTGCACGAGCTTGGCGGTAGAGGTTGCAGCCACGATGCCGTCGAAGCCGCGCACAGGGATGTGCGCGGGCGGACGCGGCGCGGGCGCCGCGGCTGGCAGATTCGGCCGGGTAACAGCGTGGCCAGCCGATCGTTGACTGACCCGGTGAACCAAGACCGCACCAAAGACAAAGGCTGCGACCAAGGTCGCAGCCTGCAGCGCTTGCATCAGGTCCATGAGTGACGCCTGAACTTGGAGCCCGCTGGATGTCGCTGGATCTCCTCCAGGCACCACACGTCGTGCTGCAGCATGGGCCTGCCCAACAGGGCTAGCTCTGCCACGTAGCGTTTGGATTCTTCGCTCTGTGCAGCCTGATGGAGTGCCCATCGGAAGGCTTCGACGCTGACGGGCTCCAGGGCCGCCCAGGCTCTGCTCCAGGAGCCGAGTGCGGTCGTCGCCACGATGGACACCGCAAGCAAGGGCGTCGCAAGACCCAGCGCCGTCGCATTCACGTCGAGCTGGTGACGAGCCATCACAGCGCCGTAGCCCGTGAGCAGAAGCACGGCCAGTGAGAAGAGGAGGGAGCGCAGGGTCGCCGTAATAGCGCGCCGCTCCAGCGTGCGTCTGGAGACCGGAACGATGGAGCGCGCATCCACAGGCTTCACCTCCTGGCTCAGGTCGGTGACGCCTGCACCTGGGCCACAGCCCAGCCCGCAAACTCGGCTTCGGGCCATGGCGCAGCCTCGCCCCAGTAGGGCTCCGAGGCATGGGTGAGCTGGAAATCCCTGTAGGTCTCGCTGAGAGGGTCCCAAGCGGAGCCAGTCCTGGTGTCCCTCGCCAGACGGGCGAGGAAGTCGCAGCGCGCCAGGGCTGCGGCAAAGGCCCAGTCATCGCCGTAGGCCCTGATGGGCAGGGCCAGCAGGGTGTGGATCACGTCGGCCGTGGGCCAGAAGTCGAGGTCGAAGCCCTCCTCAAGCCAGTAATGCGACATCCACCCGGCATACCGCTGGAACAGAGACTGCAGGAAGTCGTGCCAACGCGCGAACCCGCACACCTCCAGCAGCTCGCGCAGATCGAGCTCGCCGGCTGGGCCAGCAGCGTTGTCGATCGGCGGAGACAGGCGCCCCGCGGCGCTGCTGTCGCTCGCGCCGCACGAAGGGCGGGGATGCTTTCTGTGCATGCGGGCAGGCTACGGCTGCCCTTTCCCGCTGTGCGACGAAAACCCTCGCCCACGTGGGAGAGGGTTTTCGCTTGACACACGCAGAGCCCTCTGGGGCCGGGATTTCCGGCCCTCTCGCAGCCCGACCGCTTCAGGGAGGGCTGCGCTAACCCCTTGATTTGCCGTTACTTTTAGGGCTCAGCCTTTACCCGTTAGGGCCCTTGCCGGCACCCCCGCGATCCTTGAGCGGGAGGGGCCGGCGGCCCTTTCAATCAGGCCATTACCCTTATTGCGTTGTCGGCTGTTACGGGCTGTTGCGCATTCGCAAGCCCTTTCGCTGTCCTGCATGCCCGGGTGTTGGTGCTGGGGTCCGGGTGGCGGTTGCGCTAAGTCCTTGATTTGCAAGGAATCGGAAAGCGCAGCGGACCCTATTTTTCGCGGGCAACCCATCAGTATCGCAACGCTAAACGCGCGCCGTCAACCGAAAACTCTCTCCCACGAGGGCGAAGGTTTCGCGTTGTCCCAACCCCCCGCCCGCTCTGAAAGTCCTCTCCGTGGCGGATTTGCATCCCCGCCACTCGCCGGTCTGGTTGCCCCCGGGGCTTGTTCCCCGGGGGGTTCTTTCCGGACCGCTGGACACATCGGAGAGGGACCTTGGGCCACTGGAACGTCGTCACCCTGTTAGCACTGGCGTGCATCAGCACCGCCGCTGCCGCTGACTGCTTCGAGCACCACGCCGGGCGATTCGGCCTGGACGCCCACCTGCTGCGCGCCATCGCCCACGTCGAGAGCAGCGGCCGGCCACATGCGGTCAACAGCAGCCACCTCGAGCGCACCGGCAGCCGCGACATCGGCCTCATGCAGATCAACTCGGCCTGGCTGCCGAAGCTCAAGGCTTACGGCATCAAAGAGGCCGACCTCTTCGACGGCTGTACCAGCGTCGAGGTCGGTGCGTGGGTGCTGCATGACCTGGTGCGCCGCTTCGGCAACACCTGGGATGCCGTGGGGGCCTACAACGCGGCCTGCAGCCAGCTCAAGGGCCAGGCCTGCATAGACGCACGGTCACGCTACGCCTGGCGGGTTTACAGACGGCTGCAGGCCACTGCGCCAACGGCCAACGACCTTCAGGCCACGCCTGAACAGCGCACAGCCGGGCAAGGCTGGGTCAGCGCTACAGCGATCACCGCCGTCCCCGCTGCCCCGGCAACAGGCCTCGTGTCCGTCGCCAGCACGCTGCGCGCGACGCGCGCCTCAGCACAAGAACCAGCGGCAACAGCCGCAGCCTCGGGAGGCGACTCATGAGCCTGCAGTTCATTGTTTCTTCCCGGGCGGCCAAGGCTGTTGCTAGCTGCTTTGCAGCGGCCCTGGCCGCAGCTTCGCTGTCAGGCTGCGCCACCGTCGAGGCCGAAGTGCCGACAGTGGAGCAACCCGTGCACGCCAACCGCATCGGGCAGGTGCAAGACGGCCACCGACTCCGCTACGCGGTGTGCCTCACCTGCCCAGAGCGCACGGTCAAGACCCTGGGCAGGGAGCCGCAACCTGCGGCAACCGCTTCACGAGTCACACTGACCCCGCCAACGAAGCCCCTGACACCACGGGCTCTGGTGGCCACGGTGAACTTCGATTTCGCCAGCTCCGCCATCACCGCGCACACGCGGGCGGCGCTGGACTCGCTGCGCCCCCTGCTGGGCCAGGCGAGCGACATCCGCGTCACCGGCTTCACCGATGACCTGGGGCCCATGGGCATCAACACGCGGCTTGCCTCCGAACGAGCGCAAGCAGTGCTGCAAGCCCTCGCAGGCCCGGCAGGGCCGATCCAAGCTGATGGGCTGAGCCCGCCTGTGCTCACAGCCCCGGCCTCCGGCTCCACGCGCAACGCTGCTGGCAGGCCGCTGTGCTGCTACGTCGCGCCCAACGTGTCGGAAGAGGGCCGCGCGAGCAACCGCCGCGCTGAACTCACCTTCACCGTGCCGCGCACGGCCGCGGTGGACCGTGCGCTGCAGAAGGCGGCGGCAGTCGCCGCCATCAAGGACGCCACGCGCTCCGACGCAGTCGCAGCCAAGACGGCTGCGACGGCAGCCGATCAACCCCAAGCACACCGCCAGTGACCATGGATCAACTCACCTGTGCCAGCGCTCCCGCGTCCGCCGCATCTCATGGCTTCGCTGTGACCAAGCCCAAGGCGCCACACCGCGTGCTGCTGGTCGGCGTCGGCTGCTTTGCGTGGCTGCGCACGCTGCAAGAGCGTGCGCCGGGCCCGCGCGTGGATCTGCGCTACTTCGTCGAGGGAGCGGTCGCGCTGCTGGAGGCAGCGCCGAGCCTCATGCCCGACTGGATGGACGCATCGCGCCGGGCGCTGATCGATCACGTGGCAGGCCGCAGCGGCCTGCCCGGCAACGGTTCAAGGACAGGTCGCCCAGTGGTGGCCGATGGGGCGAAAGCCCGGACGCAAGGAGGCCCGGCCTCGGGAGCGCACCACGACGACTGCAAAGCCTTGCAGGTCGGCGAGGGCGCCTTCCAGTGGCTCAAGGGCGTGCAGGGGACTACCCGTGATCCACGGCTGGACATGCGGTACCTGGTCGAAGGAGCGCTCTCGCTGCTGAACCAGAAACCCGAGCTCCTGCCCGTGGTTCTCGGGCATGCCAGGCGTTCGCTGCGCGAGCACCTGGCGCTGCTTGAAACCCAACCCATCGAACCATTCAGTCTGGAGAAGCAAACATGAATCGCATCCTCACCCCGCGCCTGAGCACGAACCTGGGCATGGTCACCAACAAGCTGCCCACGCAGCTCGTGACGGCCTTCTTCTTCGCCCTGGGCCTGCTGCTGCTGGCCTTCCAGGTCGGCGCCGCCACCAACGACGGCACCGCACTGCAGGCGGCCTTCACGGCGCTCAACGACATGGTCAACGGCTACGGCAAGCAGCTGCTGACGCTGATCGGCTTCGCGGTCGCCGCCATCGGCTTCATCGCCAGCAACGCCACAAGCGTGATCATGAAGTTCGTCGGCTACGCCATCTTCCTCGGCGTGGGCCTGGCAGGCGCCATCACGCTGGTCGGCGCGACCGTCTAAGCACGGTCGGCAGCCCCCACCCACTGACTGGAGCCGACATGGACGACCACGACATGCAGATCGTCATGGGCCTGAAGGACCCGTGGAAGTTTCTGTTTGTGGACATGGACATCGCGATGCTGAGCGCGTGCTTCGGCTTCGTGCTGATGCTCATCGGCATGCCGACTCCGGTGATGGTGGGGGCTGCCGCGGGCCTGGGCTATGTGATGCACACGGCCCGCAAGGGAAAGCCCAAGGGCTACGCGAGACACCTCGCGTACTGGTATCTGCCGCCGATGCTCAGCCGTCTGCAGCGGGTGCCGCCCAACTGGGCCGAGCGGACGGTGGGCTGAGCGCCTGCACCGCAAAGGACGTACTGAGGACACACCCATGGACCTTTCGACCAGCCACGCGCGCAAGGCTGCAACAGCAGCCCCGCCGAGTCCACACCTGGCGCACGACGTCTCGTCGCTGCGCGAGGAAGTCGATGCTGCCTTCCTGGCCCTGGAGCAGCTTCCGCAGTTCGCCTGCATGGCGCCCGACCGCGCGCCGCGGCGCATGCTGAACATGCTCAACGGCGCCCAGGTCTTCGTGGGCCGCTCATCGGTCCACCACGACCAGCCCGCGCTTTGCATCGAGTGGAGCCTGGACGGCAGCGTCACCAACATCACTGCGCTGACGAGCCAGTACGGCTTGAGCAAGTACCTGGAACTCATGCGGCTGCAGGCGGCCTCGCTCAGCGCCTTTCCGCTGCTGTCCACGCAAGGCAGGGAGCCGTCATGAATCCGATGACGACGCTCCTCAACGTCATCTCGCCGGCACACCGGGAGCGCGCAGCGCTGACGCGAGCCGCCTGCACCAGGGCCTTCGCAGCCTGTGAGCTGCTGCCCCAGTTCATCTCGTGTGCTGACCGCTCGGGGAAGTTCGGCCTGCTCAACGTGGTCAACGGCTGCTTTGTGCGTGTGACCGACACGCTGGAGCCGGGGCTGCACCTTAGCTGGACCCCAGCAGGTGAGCACAGCCACCTCTTCTGCCTCGAAGAGGAAGCCCAGATCGTCAGGTTCGTGGCAGCCATGCAGGCGCAAGCGCGCCTCTTGAAGGCTGAGCGGGCAGAGCAGGGCGACCGCGCTGCTGCTGACGGCCTCTCGCACTCCACGCACCACGCCGAAGGGCACCGCGCCTCATGAATCCCCAACGCCAACTCACCGACATCACGGCGATCGCTTCGGCGCTCAAGAAGCAGCAGCTCATCACCATCCTGCTCGCGGCGCTGAGCCTGATGCTGGCGATGCTCAGCATGAGCAAGGACCACACCGTGATCCTGGAGCCGCCGACCCGCAGCAAGGCCATCGCCGTGGTGGGCGACCGCGTCGATGGCGCGTGGCTCGAAGAGATGGGCGCGTGGATCGCGCACATGATGCTCGACGCCTCACCGCACAGCATCGCGTGGCAGCAGGAGCAGCTGCTCAAGTGGGTCCACCCCAGCGCGCATGGGCAACTGCAACAGGACATGGCTGTCCAGGCCAAGCGCTTGATCGACACCAACGCCTCGACGGTCTTCTGGCTGCAACAGGTCGCACCTGACCCCGAGCGTGTGCGCGTGGCACTCGTCGGCCAGCTCGACACCTACGTCAACGGCGTGAAGGTCGCCGGCTCCAGCCGCACGGCCTCCTACCTGGTGGCCTTCGAGTCCAAGGGAGGCCGGATGCTCATCAAAGAGTGGCGCGAGGTGCCGGGCGACGACATCTGGCTGACGCGTGCGCTGGAGAAGGCCGAGAAGGCGAAGACGCAGCCGCCTGCACAGAAGAAGTAGCGCGCTCTCACAGCGCACAACCACACCACCTCGCACCACTTCGCACCATTTCGCAAAGGCCGCGCAGCCGCCCGGAGCCCACCCATGAAGCTGACCCAAGTCCTTTTCAAGCGCATCGCAAAGCTGCTGTGCCTGCCTCTGCTGCTGGCAGCCGGCCTGCAGCCGGCGACCGCAGCCCAGACCCTGGAGATCCGCGAAGGTGACACCACCATCGCTCGCGTCTCGATCCGTGATCAGACCCGCCTGCGCGTCGACAAGGGCCGCGTGCTCGACGTCATCGGCGACGTCTTCGACGCCAAGGACAACCCGGCCGGCCGGGTGGTGGTCCTCAAGGATGAAGGGGAGGGCGAGGTCTACGTCAAGCCGGTACCGCCCGTGTCCATGCGCGGCATGGACGGCGGCCTGCTGCCTGGTCCGCTCTCCGGCCCGATCCCGCCGATCAAGCTCGACATCAAGACCGACCGCGGGACGGTGGGCCTGGTGCTGCAGCCGGCAGACGTCATCGGCGACACGCTCACGCTGCGCATCGCCGGGTCCGAGCTGCGCGCGCCCAGCATCGCGCCGATTCCCAAGGCCACCAACCATGTGCGCGGCGCCAAGGCGCTCACGCTGGCCATGGCGACGCCCGCCCTCCGCGGCGAGGTGCCGATGCAGCGCTACCCCGGCCGTGGCCAGGAACTCGCACTGTGGAAGGAAGCCAGGTTCTTCCTGGTTGCCCGGTTCGACGTTCCCGGCCTCGTGGGCGAGGTCTACGAGCTGACCAACGTCAGCAGCTCGCTCATGGTGATCGACGAGCGTGAGCTCTACCGCCCCGGCGTCGTGACGATCGCCTTGAAGGACCTGCAGCTCGCGCCCGGCGCAAGCACCCCGGTCTGGATCGTGCGCCAAGCCGACTCGAACGACTGAAGCCTCCCCCTGCACTCAACTCGATCGGCACAACCATGGCCTCTCGCACACAGATCCCGATCTACTCCGCGCTCAGCCCGAAGCAGCGCCAGTACGTCCACATGGCGCTCGGCGGCACCGCGATGCTGTGCGTCGCGCTCTTCGTCTCCGGGATGATCGGCGGGCCTGAGATGCCCACCGCGGCGCCGAAGGAGTTGCCGAAGCCGCGCCCCATCGCGGGGGCGCCAGGCTCGCAGCTCGACGCCAAGGACGCCTGGATGGGCGGCGCGGGCAAGGAGCTGGCCAAGCTCAAGGATGAGCTGAAGAAGCGCGACGACGAGGTCATCCAGTTGCGCGGTGACCTCAAAACGACGCGCGACCAGGTGTCGGCCGAGCTGCAGGCCCTGCGCGAACGCGGAGTGCTGACGACAGCACCGGCGCAAGCCCCGGGCTCGACGCTGCCTCCCCTGCTGGTACAGCGGCCCGCAGCCGCAGCCTCCGGCGCGGCCATGGCTGCACCCGCGCTGGCACCGCAAGCTGCTCCAGCGGGTCCCGCCGTCCGACTGCCCAACGCTGCTCCAGGCCAGGCTGCCAACGCACCGATGTCTTTCCCGGTTCAGCAGACCGACCGCCTGCCGGCGCCGAACGCAGCAACGAACGCACGTGCCATCGCGGGGAGTGCCTACCCGCCAGGCACGCCGATGGTCAACAGCAGGCCAGGGCAGGATGCGGCGGCTTACGTGCCCCCGCCGCCACCCGTGCCTGCGCTCATGAAGGTCTCCCTGGCTGCTGCTGCCGCCCAGGCGCCGGATGCGGGCAAGGCCCCTGCACCCGGCGCCGCCGCCACAACCCCTGCCGCCGCCAAGGAAGCGCGCGCCGCACGCTCCGTGAGCAGCTTCTTGCCGGTGGGTTTCACTCGCGCGGTCCTGCTCGGCGGCCTGGCCGCACCCACGGGCGGCCAGGCGCAGAGCAACCCGGTCCCGGTCCTGCTGCGCATGGCGGACCTGTCCGTACTGCCGAACGGCTACCGCGCACAGGTCAAGGACTGCCTGGTGATCGGCGAAGGCTACGGCGAGCACTCGGCCGAGCGCGCCTACATCCGCGCGACGCTGCTGTCCTGTGTGATGCACGACGGCCAGGTCCTGGAAGTGCCGATCAAGGGCTCGGTCTTCGGCGAAGACGGCATGAACGGAATGATGGGCAAGCTCATCACCAAGCAAGGCGCCATCCTAGGCAACGCGCTGCTGTCGGGCATTGCCGCCGGCATCGGCCAGGGTGTGGCGCAAGCAGGGCAGGTGACCACGACAACGGCCCTGGGCAACGTGTCGTCCTCAGGCACCGACACCAGCAGCATCCTGCGGCAAGGCTTTGGGACAGGCGTGGGCAAAGCCCTGGACCGCCTCGCCCAGTACTACATCAACCTCGCCGAACGGACCTTCCCCGTCATCGAGGTGCTGCCCGGCCGCATCGTGGACATCGTGATCCAGCAGGGCGTGCCGCTGGATGTGGCGCTCGCCACGGTGGGCCCGGCTAAGGGCCTGCGCCCTGTCCGCGGCACCGCTGCCGATGCCGACCGCTCGCAACTCGTTCAGCTCGTGCAGCAGGGCGCGCAAGCCGCCGAGGACGACGAGTGATGCCCGCCCGCCCAAGCACCACCTCATCGCATGTCGCCATGAACACCAATCCGTCCACCAACTCGTCAGCTGAGAGGCGCGTCGTGCTGCCCATCGTCAAGCTACTTCGCTACGTCTTCGCAGCAAGCATGCTCGTCGCCGGCAGCTTCTTCATCGCCGACCTGGCCAGCGCGCAAGAGGGCGAGCCCTGGAAAAAGCCTGTTCCTGATCTGAAGTCAGATCTCGAAGCGCGGCACCTCGCAAAGGTCCGGGCCACGCTGGAAAAGAACAGCCCGAACACGCGCATCGACAGCGTGCAGTTCTCGCCCATCGAGGGCCTGTATGAGGTCGTGATGGGGCGCAACGTCGCCTACACCGACGCCTCCGGCCGGTTTGCGCTCTTCGGCCACATCTGGGACATGCAGAGCCGGCGCGACATCACCGCCGATCGCAAGGCGCTGCTGGACCGGGTCGACGTGGCAGCACTCGATCGCAGCCTGGCGCTCAAGCACGTGCGCGGCAAAGGCACCCGCGAGGTCTTCGTCTTCGCCGACCCGCAGTGCAGCTTCTGCCGTCAGCAGGAGCAGGCCCTGGCAGCGAGTGACGACGTGACGATCTACACCTTCGTGCTCCCCATCCTGGGCCCGGAGTCACGCCGCATCACCGAGGCGGTGCTGTGCGCCGCTGACCCCGCTGCCGCCTGGTCGGCTTGGATGCTCAAAGGTCAGCAGCCTGGTGCTGCCCGCGCTGGGTGCAGCACTCGCACCGAGGCGGTGGAAAAGCTCGCCCGCGACCTCGGCGTCAACAGCACGCCAACCCTGGTGACCGCCGATGGCCGCAAGAACGCGGGCGCGATGGGCTCCACACAGCTCAGCGCCTGGCTCAACCCAGTGCAGGCCGGTCCGCAAGGTCAGGCCGTCTCCATCACCACCAAGGCCGCCGCGCCGGCAGGCGCTGTCGAGCTTTCGCGCTGAGCGCGCCCCCGGACTTAAGAGGACACCCATGCTGCTGAAGACATCTTCGCGTTCCACCGCTCGCCTGGCCGCCGGTTTCACGGCGGGCCTGCGCATGCTCACGCTAATCAGCACCGCCGCTGCGGTGACGGCGTGCACGAACCTCTCCGGGTTGGGGGCAGCGTCTGAGTTCCAGTGCAAGGCCCCCGAGGGCATCCCCTGCCAGAGCATCTCGGGCGTCCACCACAACGAGCGCGCAGGCAACCTGCCGGCGCAGCGCGCCAGTCGCGGCGACTCGCTGGGCTCGGCAGCACCTGCGGGCGCTGGCAAGCCGGCAGCCATGGACACCACCGAAGGGGGTGCCCGCGGTGCAACGACCGTCGCTGCACCTGGTGTGCCGCTTTACCGCAAGGCCAGCGTGGCGGCGCCTGAGCGCATCGGCCCGGGTGGCTTTGGCGCCATCCGTTCCGACCCCACCGTCATCCGCATCTGGGTCGCCCCCTGGGAGGACGCTGACGGCGACCTGAACGACCAGAGCTACGTCTACATGCAGGTGGACACCGGCCGCTGGCTCATCGAGCACAACCGCGCGCAGATCCGCCGCGAGTTCGCACCGCGTGAGGGCCAGGCGCTGGTGGCCCCTCGTGGGTCCCTGGTGGCACCTTCGCCTTCGTCCGCCAGCACGCCCGCCGGCACACCCGCTCAGCCGGTGCCTCACACCACGGCCCCATTGCCGCTGCCTGTAGCGCAAGGGGCGCCCGGCGGTACTGGCGCTCGCATGCAGCTCCCCCCAGAGCTGGCCGAGGCCTTGCGCCGTGCTGCGGAGCGCGGCGCCGCCATGGGCGCCAACGGGCCCGGCGCTAGCCCTGCCGGTGCCGCCAAGCCCGAGGGAGGCGTCAAGTGATCGCCGATCTCCTGTCGAAGGTCAAGAACCTCAAAAGCCTCTTCGCCGCCGACGGCGCTGCGCAGGGCAGCGATGCCAGCAACTACGCCGAGCTGGACTTGACCGAGGCCGGTGCGCGCTTGGCCGGCTGGCTGCCCTACAGCGCCTACAAGGCCGAAGAACGGGTGTTCATCAACCGCGACACCCTGGGCTTCGTCCTGGAGGTCACCCCGCAGACCGGCGCGAACCAGGACACGGTGGACCGCCTCAAGGGGCTGTACGCACGCATGCCCACCGATGCGACGATGCAGATCCACCTGTGGGCCTCGCCGAACGTGCGGCCCATGCTGCGCGACTACGCGAACCTGCGTCAGGTGGACCCGGACTCGGTGGCCCAGGCCGAGCTGCACGGCGGCCGACCGGCGCGCAACCGCAACGTCTTCCGCACCATGGCCCGGCGGCGCTATGCGCACCTGCTGCGCGGCTCCCGCGAGCCCCTGGCCAACGACGTCTCCTTCCTGGTCCGGGACTTCCAGATCTTCATCTCCGTCACGTTACCGGGTCACATCCGCGACCTGCAGCGGCTGGATCAGCTGCTGGACATCCGCGATGGCATGCGCAGCACGCTGCTGGCAGCACAGTTCCCCAGCGCGATCGTGGACGCCAACCGTCTGATCGAACTCACGGGCGAATGGCTCAACCCGGCGCGCCTGCGCGGCACGCGCCAGGACCCGGTGAGCTACGCAGACCACAAGAGCCTGTCCGAGCAGATCGTCGACCGCGACACCACCGCGGACTGGTCGGACCCGACCAAGGTATCCATCGAGCGTCTGGCCGGCACCGACGATGAGCGTGTCGAGCTGCGCTTCATGTCCGTGCAGCGCACGCCCAAGAACTTCGCCATGTGGGGCATGTCGGCCCTCGTCGGCGACATGTTCCAGGACAGCCTGCAGGTGCCGTGTCCGTTCTTGGTGACGATGGGCGTGTCCGTGCCCGATCAGGACTCCATGAGCACCTCGGCGCTGGCCGACAAGGCGCAGGCCGAGCGCAACGCGACGGGCGACCTGGCCAAGTACAGCCCCGGCATGGCCGACCGCAACGTCGACTGGAACAACGCCCTCAAGGCGCTCGCCGGCGGGGGCAAGTTGGTGTGGTGCTACCACCAGCTGGTCCTCTTCGGCCGGCCTGGCCAGCTCGCCCGCGCTGAAAGCGCCGTGCGCGACCTATGGCGCGCCCGTGGCTTCGAGCTCGTGGTCGACGGCTTCATACATCGGGCCGCACTGCTGCAGTCGCTGCCCATGGGCATGTCCAAGCCCTTCGTCAACGACCTGATGCAGCTCAAGCGCCTGGAGCTGCGCACCTCGGGCAACACCATCCACCTCGCGCCTCTGGTGGCCGAGGGCAAGGGCACGGGCACGCCGACCATGCTCTTCGTCGGCCGCCGCGGCCAGGTCACCACGCTGGACTTCTTCGACAACAGCAACGGCGGCAAGAACGTCGCAGTGGTCGGGGGCGTCGGTGCCGGTAAGAGCACGCTGCTACAGGAGATCGCGGCTGCTTACGCATCGCGCGGCGCGCTGGTCCGGGTCTTCGAGTCCGGCCGCAGCTTCGAGCGGCTGACCGGCCGCGTCGGCGGGCAGTTCGTGCGCTTCACGCACGACGCGCGCATCTGCGTGAACCCCTTCAGCCTGGTCTCCGATCCGCAGGACATCGACGGCGAGCTTTGCGGCGGCATCGACGATGACGTGGCCGTGTTGCAACCGCTGCTGGCCAAGATGGCCAGCCCTCACGAGACGCTGGACCCAGCCATCTACGCCACGCTGGCCACAGTCATCAAGGAGGAGTACCTCAAGAAGGGCCGCTCCATGACCGTCACCGACGTCATGAAGCGGTACAAGGACGGCCGGCTGTACCCGGACCGGCCTGTCGATCAGCGCTACCTGGACATGGCCGACATGCTGGCCCCGTTCACGGCCGATGGTCCCTACGCATCCTACTTCGAGGGCGAGGCCTCGCTGGACTTCAGCAACGACTTCCTGGTCTTCGAGATGCAGGAGCTGTCCAGCAACCCGCACCTGCGTTCGGTGGTGCAGATGATCCTGCTGTACCAGGTGACGCAGGAGATGCTGGAGGAGCGCAAACGCCAGAAGATCTTCATCATGGACGAGGCCAAGGAAGCGCTGGCCGGCAACGGCAGCGACGACCGCGTGCTCGCGGAGTTCCTGGAAAAGCTCTACCTGCGCGTTCGCAAGTACAACGGCTCGGCCATCACCGCCACCCAGGACGTGGCGCACTACTTCACATCGCCCTACGGTGCCTCGATCTGGAACCAGAGCGAGTACATCCTGATGGGCAAGCAGTCGGAGAACTCCATCGAGGCCATCGCGCGCGGCAGCGCGATCCGCCTGGACGATGGGCTGCGGCGCCTGTTGACCTCCATCGCCACCAACAGCGGCAACTTCCGCGAGTGGTACATCCACTCCGGCCTCTTCAAGGGCGTCGTGCGCCTGGTGCTCAACCCGAGCACGCTGCTGCTGTTCAGCAACCGCGCCGAGGACAACGTGCCGCTGGACGATGAGATCGCCCGCGGTGCGACCGTCACCCAGGCCATCGACGCCGTGCTCCGCCAGCGCGGCATCCAGGAGGCCCAATGAGCACGCTGCGCATCCAGCTCGTGGCTGCGGCAGTGGCATCGTGCATCTGCGCGCTCGGCCTGGGCATCTACGACCAGACCGTCCGCCAGCCGCGCACGCCGCGCCTAGCGCTCATCGACATCGCCAAGATCTACGCGGCGGCCGATCTGGGCTTCAAGGCACGAGCGCTGGAGGGCCAGCTCGGCACCGGCGCACCAGGTGCACCGAGTGCACGGGGCGCAGGCCTGCGCCAGGCAGCCGACTTCGGGCCGATGCTGCAGGAGGTCCTGCAGGGCATGTCCAGCGAGTGCCGCTGCGCCATCGTCGCGATGGCCACCGTGGTGGGTGCTGACAGCACGGTCCCGGACTTCACCGTCGAGGTGGCCCGCCGCATGGGCCTGACCATCCGCGAAGGGGCAGCGCCGTGATGAGCGCGTCCAGCGTCCCATCGACGGCCTCCTCCGTCGAGGTCAGGCCGAGCCACTGGGCGCGCCTGCGCCGTCGCCTGCAGGAGCGGTGGCCAACGATCCGTCGCACGCTGCCGCGCGACCTCGTGATCCTGCTGTGGCTGGCCATCGCGCTGCAGTACGTGGGCATCGCTTATGTCGCAACCGACAGCGTGAACACCAGTCTTGCGCTGATCCTGAAGGGTGCTGCGCCCAAGCAGGGGCAGCTCGCTGCGTTCGCCTACTCCGGTGGCCAGGTTGACCGCTACTACCCGGACGGCCTGGCCGCCCAGGCGCAGCGCGCGCTGGGCATGGAGGTGTCGCTCGCAGGCCCGCGCAAGGGTGACGGGTTCATCAAGTACCTGATCGGGCTGCCCGGGGACCGCATCGAGGTCAACGGCGACCGCGTCTACCTGCACACATCGCGCGGCCGGCTGGACATGGGCCGCGTCAAGCCCACGACCAAGCATGGCGTGCCACTCGCGCCGATCCAGCCGCAGACGATCCCCGAGGGCTACGTCTACATGTGGTCGCCCCACGTGGATGGCCTGGACTCGCGCTATGCGGTGGTGGGCCTGGTGCCCGTCAAGTCGATCGCCGGCCGAGGAGTGCGGCTGTGGTGAGCCTCGATTTGCATCGCGGTCTTCCCGGCCTTCGCGCGGCGCTGGTGGCCTGCGCCATGGGCCTGGCGGGCGCCGGTGCGTCGGCCCGGGACCTGGGCACCTACGGGCCGGTCTACGCCATCCAGGAGCCCGACATGCTGGAAACCATCATGGCCGTGCTGAAAGAGAAGCAGGCCTCCGGCGAGCTGGCCCGCATCGAGGCCCAGGGCCGCCAGCAGGTGATGGCGCGCATCCGCACGCCGCTGCCCGTGCAGGGCCTGAGGCGCGTGCAGGTGCCCAAGACCTGGCACTTCGATCCCTCCGTGCGCTTCGAGGAGCCCGTGCTCGACGACAACGGCCGCGTGATCGTGCCAGCAGGCACGGTGGCCAACCCGCTGGACGTGGTGTCGGTGCGATCGACCTGGTTCCTCTTCGACGGCCGCGACCCCAAACAGGTCGCCCTGGCCAAGCTGGAGCTGGACCGCAGCAAGACCCCGCTGAAGCTGATCCTGGTGGGCGGCTCTCCGCTGGCTTTGGCCGAGCAGTGGAAGCGACCCGTGTACTTCGACCAGGGCGGTCGCACCGTCAAGCGCCTGGGCTTGACCGCCGTACCAGCCCGCGTGCGCCAGGACGGCCGCTTTCTGCTCGTCGAGGAGATCCCCCCGCAATGAAAGCCCTGACTCGATTTGTGAAGGGTGCGGCGGCGCTGTGCCGCACCGCTGTCCTCTCGCTGCTGCTGGCCCTGGGTGTGAGCACCGCCCATTCACAGGTCACCGGCGGCGGCTGGGCCGCTGGCCAGGCCACGTGCTTCGGCGAGTGGCCCAATCCCATCAGCGACATCTGCTGGCAGTGCATCTTCCCCATCAGCATCGGTGCGTTCCCGCTCACGATGGGGCAGGAGGACATCGAGAACCCGGCGCTGCCGATCTGCTTCTGCCCGATTCCGCTGCCGCCGTACTACCGCATCGGCATCTCCGTGGGCTTCTGGGAGCCCACGCGGATCATCGAACACACGCGCACGCCGTTCTGCTTCCCGTCCCTCGGCGGGCTCTACATGAGCAGCGGCGACCCCTACAAGCCGCCCGGCGCGCAATCGCCTGTGGGCAAGGACAAGGTGTCGCGCGACAGCTTCTACCAGACGCACCTGTATGCGAACCCGATCCTCTACTACCTGAATTCGCTGCTGGACCAGCAGTGCCTGGAGAGTGGATCGCTGGACCTGGCCTACATGTCCGAGTACGACTCGGCATGGCACGACGACGAGGAAACCGCGGTGCTGGAGCCCGAGGCCCCGCTGTTCGCAAACCTGCTGGCCATCGGCGCGTGCTCCGCAGACTGCGTGGCCGCGAGCATCGGCTTTGGCATCCGCGAGCTGTTCTGGTGCTCGGGCTGCAACGGGCCGACCTACCCGATGAACGGCAACGTGCCGGTGCACATCGGTGGCATCCAGGCCAGCTCGCTGCTGAACCACCGCATCCTGGCCAAGATGCACCGGCTGTTCATCTCCTGGCAACAGCACGGCCCGTCAGCGGTGTGCAGCGGCCACCCCGCGCCGCTGATGGACAAGCGGGGCTACAAGACCCAGATGCTGTACCCGATCCCTATGACCTCGGGCACGGACGGCTCGGGCGCCAATCGATGCTGCCAGCCCCTGGGCAGGACCACGCAGATCTGGGGCATCGGTCGTGAGTACCCCATCAAGGGCGAGGACTTCACGTACCAGGTCTTCCGCAAACGCAACTGCTGCATCTCGTGACCATGCGCTGCCACCTCATCACCCGGGCAGCGTTGCTGGCCTGCTTGTGCGCCGCCGGCCTGGTTCCGGCGCAGGCACAGACGCAGGCTTCGGCCGCCTCACCCCGCATGCCCACCCAGGCCGAGCTTGAAGCAGCCGGCCGCACGCTGCCCTCGCGGGCGGAGCTGGAGCGTGCGATGCAGGCGCAGCAGCGCGCGTCTGGCGTGCGGCTGCCCGAGCAGCCCTCGAACGCCGCGCAGCAGGCCTTGCCTGACCTGTCGCGCCTGGCTGAGCAGTACGAGCAGATCCGCAGGGGGCCCAGTGGCCCAGGCTCCGCGCAGGGCAACGACCGGGAGGCAGCCGGCCTCATCGTCTTCGTGAGCCTGGGCATGCCCGAGGCCAGCCTCAAGCGCCTGATCGCCGATGCCAGCCGTGTGAAGGGCACGCTGGTGCTGCGCGGTGTGCGCGACCGCTCCATGAAGGCCACGACGAGTCTGCTGGCCGACCTGATGCGCGAGCGTCAGGTGCCGTGGCAGATCGACCCGGTGCTGTTCAAGCGCTTCGACGTCAAGGCGGTGCCGGCGGTGGTTCTGGTCGACCCGAACAGGCCTGTGCTGGTGGACTGCGGCGCCAACCGATGCCAGGAGGCGGCCTACGCGAAGGTCAACGGTGACGTCACCCTGCGCTACGCGCTGCAGGTCATCGAGAAGCAGGACCCGGCCCTGGCGGCACTCGCGCGCCAGCTCGGCACAGCGCTCGACGGCCGGGGAGGGAAGCCATGAAACAGCACATGGCAGCAGTGCCCGGCTGGCTGGCTCTGGTGGCCACCGCCGCGGCGCTGCTGATGGCCGGCCTGGCCCAGGCCCAGGCCCAACAGTCGCCGCGATCGCCCGCGCTTGTTCCGGCGTCCGCGAGCTCGTCGCCGGCAGCACGCCAGCCCTCGCAGGCCCGCCAAGACGCTCCGCAGACCACGCCACAGCAGGCCTTCGACGCCGCCAAGGCCCTCGGTACGTCGCAGGCCCAGAGCAGCGGCACCAAGGTGCGCAACGGCGAGTCCGAGGCGGTGATCGCCACCACCATCACGGGCTACACCGCAGCACCTCCTGAGCGGCAGATCTACGGCAGCCAGAACACCGCGACGGCCACCGCGGACATGCAGGCCCGCTGTGCCTCGAACCCGACCGACACGGTGTGCACCAGCACCCGCATCGCCACCGAGCGCAGGCCAGCGCACAACCTCACGCCGGCCAGCCCCGTGTTTGCAGGGCAGGAGGCGGCCCGCAACCCGACGTCGGTGCTGGGCGACATCGCCAACACCTACAACGCCTGCTCAACTGGCGGGACGCTGGTGACGCCCGCGCAGTTCGAGCGCCGCAGCTGCGGCATCGACACCACCACCTGGCAGAACGAGCCCTGCACGAAGACGCTCACGGTCAGCCCGGTGGACAAGTACACCTGCACGCCCGGTGCTGTGCTGGCCACCGCCACCATGGGCAGCGGTGAGGTGTCCACCGTCACCGCCTACTGCCCCGCCAGCGGCAGCGGCACACGCATCCCCTTCCGCTTCGACGCGCGGGGCATCCGCGGCTCCTGCAGCGGCCCGCTGGAGGTATCCATCGACCTGGGGGCGCCGCAGCCCACAGGCGGCGCTGCGCCGGCCTCCGTGGGCGTCATCCAGCCGCACTGGTTCGGCGGCTGCTTCCCGATGCGGGTTCACTGGTCGACGCCCGGATGCACCAACGGCGCCTGCCAGGTGTCCATCGACATCGTGGAGGAGCCCAGCATCGTGCCGAACCTGACCTGCCCGGAAGGCACCCGGCTCGGTTCGGCCGTCACCTGGTACACCGATTACCCCCCGATCAACGCGGCCAGTGCCTGCTTCGCGCCGTTCCCCGACGAGGAAGCGGCAGGCGGTCGGCCTGGCGCTCGCGGCGCCTATGAGGATGGCTCCGCCTTCTGGGCCGAGATGGCGCCGGCACAGCAGTCGGGCTGGCAGTGGGGTGGCGGCCTTCGGCACCGGTCGACGCTGAGCTTCCCGGAGCCGCGCTTCATCCCCGCCGGCGGGGACCGCTGGAGCAACTCGTGCACATCGCAGGAAGCGCGCACGCCCCTGCTGCCGAAAGACGGGATCAACACCCAGGACCCGGTGATGCCCGTGGTGGCCCAGGCTGGCCAGCAGCAATGCTTCCGCACGCGCAGCGTCTGCACCGACGGACCCTCCACCAAGCTCATCGACGGCGTGTCGGTGACGCGCGAGTGCTGGTCCTATGCCAATGAGTTCGCCTGCACGTCCGTGGCCAACACGTCGACGTGCGGCGGCGCGACCTTCCAGTCCTGCAGCCCAGCAGGCTCGTCGGGCTGCAGGCTCTTCGACGACAACGGCCGCTGCGTCCAGGCGAGCTTCAACTACGACTGCAAGGTCGCCGATGCCGTGTTCTCCACGGCCGTGAACTGCGGCTCCACGACCTTCTGCGAAGGCGGCTCTTGCTGGGAGCGCAACAAGACGGCCAACGGTGACTTTGCGATGGCGGTCAGCCAGCTCGAAGCCCACATGCAGGCCGGCCTGGACATGGATGTGGACGGCTCCAACATCCAGATCTTCAAGGGCGCCGACCGGCGCTGCCAGATCGCCAACCTGGGCATCGACAACTGCTGCAACGACGGCGGTTTCATCGAGCGCTGCAGCGCGGAGCAGCAGGAAACATACCGGCTCAAGCAGCAGGGCCGCTGCCACGAGCTCGGCGAGTACTGCTCGAACCGCAGCGCTTTAGGCATCTGCGTCGAGCGCACGCGCACGGCGTGCTGTTTCAGCTCGATCCTGGCCCGCGTGATTCAGCAGCAGGGCAGGGCGCAGCTGGCTCAGCCCTGGGGCGATGTCCGCACGCCTGACTGCACGGGCTTCACACCCGACGAACTGACGGCCCTGGACTGGTCCAGGTTTGACCTCAGCGAGTTCTACGCCTCCATCCAAACCACACCGCTGGAGCAGTCGGCCACCCAGGGCGCTGCCCAGAACCGGCAATCCAGCTGCTACTACGGCCAAGGGAAGTGCTGACCATGCTGCTTCGCCCGATCTCCCTCTCGTTCTCCATGTCGAGCCGCTTGGTCCTGCTCTGCAGCGTAGCCGCGGCTCTACTCGCCCAGCCTGCAGTGGCGCAGGAAAGGGCCCAGGAAGGGCCACAGGCGGCCACTCAGGCCAGTGGCGCCGTCCCGGCAGCGTCGGCGTCGCCGGAAGGCGCTGCGACGCGCCCTGCCGCGCTCCTGGATGTGGCCGTGGAGCCGCCCGTGGAGCCGCGTGTGGATCCACGTTACTGGCGCCGCTCGCGGGAAGGGTGGTTCTGGCAAAAGGACCCGCCACCGGCGGCCGTGCCCAAGCCGACGCCGGCAGCGCCCCGGGCTGCCAAGCCGCTCGATCCCGACGATCGCGACCTGGCCGAGCTCGACGCCTTCAAGGTCAGGCTGGAGCGTGCGCTGAATGTCGCGACACAGAACCCGTCTGAAGCGAACGTGATGCGCTACCTGGAGATGCTCACCCAGGCCCGCCAGAAAGCGTCGACCTTCGCCGACATGGCCCAAGCCGTGGCCGTGCGGATGCCGTGGATCGACCACACCCTCACAGGCGGCGGCCGGCCCTCGCTGCCCGGCGCGCAGCGCGCCTACGACACGATCCGCATGCAGGACCGAGACCAGCTGCTGCGCGAGATGGCGCAGACCCACGGTCTGTACTTCTTCTTTCGTCGCAACTGCGCCTACTGCCACGTGCAGGCGCCCATGCTCGCGCAGTTCCAGAAAAAGTACGGCTTCACCGTCTACGCGGTAACGCTCGACGGCGGCACCTTGCCGGATTTTCCGAACGCGGTACCGGACCAGGGCCTGGCCGAGAAGGTGGCCGAGGCCATGGGCGTGCCGACCCAGCACTTCGTGGTGCCGGCGGTCGTGCTGGCCAAGCCAGCCACGCGCGAGGTCGTGCCCGTGGGCTTCGGCGCGATGACTATGGACGAGATGGCCGACCGGGTGGCCATGGTCGTTCGGGTGCGCGATGGCGGTGCCGGCCGCGGCTCACGCCACGCGCTGGCTGCACTGGTGGGCGTGGATGCACAGCAGCAGGGCCCTGGCGCCGAAGCCAGCGATCCGTCCTTGCTGCGTGGGCTGCGCCCGTGAGGCCCATGGAGCACGCCATGGAAATGACGCGCAACGAAGCCTGGCTCGTGGCACGCCAGTGCGCCCAGGCCTGCGGCACATACGCGGTGCCCTTCGAGCCGCCCGAGTGGGCCCTGGTGGCCATCCAGGCCGCCGCCAACGGCGTGATCCCGGATCTGCCGGCCAGTGAAGTCGAGAAGACCCTTCCCCTGGCGCCGCAGTGCGCCGCCGTCGATGTGGAGCTCTGAACCATGAAAACACGTGCAACCCTGCCGGCGGCCCGCAGCCTGGCCAAGCGGGCAACGGCCGTCGCCCTGATATGGGCCCTGCAGCTCGGCCAGGCCGCGCAGGCCTCGGACCTCAGCCAGCAGATGGCCAACATGTTCGGCAACGGCACGCTGGCCAACGTGACCGGGCCCGGCGCCTACAAGGCGCAGACCCAGAACATCTACACGGGCGGGGAGATGCAACTGCGCTTCCCTGCGCGCAGCTACCAGCTCTGGAGCTACTCGCTGCCCAGCGTGAAGGCGGGCTGCGGCGGCGCGGACATCTTCCTGGGCAGCTTCTCCCACATCAACAGCGACCAGTTCAAGCAGATGCTGGAGGAGGTGGCCCGCGCCTACGTGGCGCTCACCTTCAAGGCCGCGCTGAAGTCGATCAACCCGCTCATCGAGAGCGTGATCGGAGATCTGCAGAAGAGCCTGGAGAGCTTCAGCCAGTACGGCGGCAGCGTGTGCGCCATGGCCCAGGCGGCGGTCGACGCGACCTCGGCCGCCACCGGCATGACGGCCGAGAACACCTGCATCACAGCGGCGATGGAGCTCTATGGCGAGGGCCCGGCCGCGGCGCGCGTGCGCTGCAAGGCCGGTGTGGCTGGGACCAACAACGACGCGAAGAACAGTGGTGATCCAGCCAAGCGCGAGCTGGCCGACCGCGACATCAACCTCATCTGGGACGCACTGAGCGCATCGACGCTGTCGGCGGCCGAGAAGGAGGTCTTCATGAACGTCGCCGGCACCATCATCATCTACAAGCCGGCCAACGCTGCGAACGAGCAGCCCTCGATGCCCAAGCCGTTCGAGCCATCGGTCGACTCGCTCAACACGCTGCTGCATGGGCACGAGCCCGGTGCAAGCGATGACGAGGTGAAAATCGTCAACTGGCTCCGGTGCCCGGATGCCGAGTGCCTGTCGCCCACCACTGAAACCGTCTCGGTGACGCCCTTCCCGGTGCTGGTGCGCCAGATGCTGGAGAGCATCCGCGACCGCGTCTACAACCGCGAGGCTCTGTCGGCCGCCGAAATCAAGTTCATCAACATGACGCGCGTGCCGGTCTACCGGCTCATCGCGATGGGCTACACGTCCGACTCCTCCAGCGGCACCCAGGACCTGGTGGACGTGCTCATCAACCGCTACGCCAAGGTCATCGCCTACGACTACGCCTACACCTTCATGCGCGTCGCGCTGAAGGACGCGCGCTTGTACCTGGGCATGGCCAAGCTGCGCACTCGCATCGAGCAGGAACAGCGCGATCGCATGCTCGACAACGTGAACCGGCTGATGGAAGAGATCGACCGCGAGCACGCCAAGGAACTCGGCCGCGTGCGCGAGGCCCGGTCGCTGATCGACGACATGCAGGCCATCGAGCGCGACATGCGCCTGTCGCTGCCGACCTCCCTCAGAAACATGCAGGACATCGGCAACCTCATGCGCGGCGGCCGCGGCTGACGCGCACCAGGTCCTCGAACTCTTTTCCCCCAGAAGAACAGCGGAGCCACCGCCATGAACCCAACGATGACGGTCTATGCCTACGGCAACGTCGATGCGCTGCGCGGCATCTTCAACGCCGTGGCGATGGTGATGGCCAGCGGCGATTTCGCCGACATGATCCGCGTGGCCGTCGTGCTCGGTTTTGCCGTGGTGGCGGTGCTGGCGGCCTTCCCGGGCAACCTGGGCAAGAGCTGGAGCTGGTTCATGTCGGTCACGGTGCTGACGGGCGTGCTGCTCGTACCCAAGGCCGACGTCACCATCGTGGACAAGCTCGGCCAGCAAAGCCCGGTCGTTGTCGGCAACGTCCCGTGGAGCCTGGCCCTCATGGCCAGCGTGAAGAGCAGCATCGGCTCGACGCTCACCGAGATGTTCGAGACGGCCTTCCAGACGATCCCGGCAGCCAACGTCGCCTTGCCTGCAGAGCTGAGCTACCTGGAGCACGGGGTGATGTTCGGCAGCCGCCTGGTGCAGAAGTCCCGCGATGCGGAGGCACTGTCCGTCTACGCGCGATCTGACCTGGTGCAGTACATCCGCAACTGCGTCTTCCCGGAGCAGGGTAGGGCGGCGACCGCAAACACGATGCAGAACTCCACCGATCTGGTGACGACGTTCTCGGGCATGAACAACCCGGCGCTGAGCTCCAGCTACCACGACAGCGAGAACGGCTACGTCCGCGTGGTGGCCAACTGCGAAGAGGTGTGGGCCAAGCTGACCCGCATGCTCAACGTGGCCGGTGCCGAGGCTGTGCGCCGAGCCGCGCAGCAAGCACTGCCCGACCTGTACGGCACCGACCAGGGTGCTGCCATCACAAAGCTGGAGAACTCCCTCAACGCGATCTACAACAAGGCCGCCCTGGCCGGCGCTGCGAGTACTGCCTCGCAGATCATGCAGCAGAACATCCTCATCAACGCCACGGCCGAGGCCTCGGCGATCTACGGGGCGTCGCTGAACGACCCGGCGACGATGATGTTCTCCAGCATGCGGACCCAGGCGGTCCAGCAAGCCAACGCCGGCAACCTGGTGCAGGGCCGCTTGGCGGAAGAGGCACTGCCCGTGGTGCGCAACGTGACGGAGGGCATCCTCTACGCGGTCTTCCCGGTGCTGTGCATCCTGCTCGTCGCGTCCGAGGGCAAGGCCCTGGGTGCGATGTTCAAGAGCTACGTCTACGTGCTGTTGTGGGTCGAGCTGTGGCCACCGATGTTCGCGGTGGTGAACTACCTGCAGACGCTGGAAGCGGCCAAGACGATGGCGGGTGCCGCGTACCTTGCCGGGGGCGCCACAGGGCTCAGCCTGGGCACTGCCTCGCACATCTTCTCCGCATCGGTGTCCACGCTGGCCACCTCGGCCTGGATGGTGACGTTCGTGCCGGTCATTGCAGCCGCGGTGCTGTTCGGCTTCGACAAGATCCTCGCCATCACCGGCGCCGCCGCCGGCGGGCAGCGCGCTGCCCAGAGCGAAGCGGCCCAGGCCACCAAAGGCAACCTGCAGGCTGGCAACGTCAGCTTCGATCAGCAGCAGCTCGCGGCCTACCGCTCCGACCCGGCGATGTACCGCACGGAGTCAGTGGGCGGCGTCGAGTTCAAGAACGCAGCTACGGGGCTGACGCTTGGCCAGTACCGCAGCGCCACGGCGCCGGTAAGCCTGTCGGACACCGCAGCCATCACCCGAGGGATGGCGGCCGAGGCCTCGGCATCGATGTCGAACGCTCAGCGCAGTGGCAAGGCTGCGGACAAGGCGCTGGACGCGGCGTTCTCTACTGCACTGACCGCTTCGCAGGGCAACGCGGCTGCTGCTTCGCGGTCGCTTGGGTGGGATGTCAGTTCGGTTGGCAGCAATGGAATTGGCGCTTCTGACATCAGATCCCGTGCCAAGCAGATCGCAGACACGCATCGCATAGCTGACGTTTCGGCTGTTGAGCAAGCGCTACAGATCGGATTGGGTGTAGGCGTCCCGGCAGGAAGACCCGGGGATGCGGCAGCCGCAAGTGGAATGCTGGACAAGCTGATGAAGTCGTCTCCGGTCAAGCTCAATGGAGGCGGGAGCTCGATCGAAAGAGAGGCACTTGAAAAATCCTTGAACGTCGGTGTTACTGACCTGCAGCAATTGGGCGTGCAGAGAAAGCAAGAACTGGTAGACCAGTTCCGCCGTGGAGAAGGGTTTGAGGAAGTCCGTCGCAGCAATCGGGATGCTACGCAGCGAGTCGAATCATCGGCGCGCGAGTCTCAGTCCTTCCGTGAAACAGAGCAGGTTGAGCTTGCCCGCAGTCAGCAGCTCAGCGCCAAAGTCGAAGGAGCAGAGCGCTTCGCGCGCGAGTCTTCGGCGAACTGGGCGAATTCGCTCGACCAGTTCGCTCGCGCACGCTTCGGCATGAGCGTGCACGACGGCGTTGCTGACCCACGAAAGTGGCAGAGCGTGGTTACCTCATTCATCGAAGCAGGATCTGTCCGCAACGATGCGCCAGACGGAAAACTGATGTGGATTCCACCCGATCCCGGCCTTGGGCCAACGGCTGTGTCGCCCCAGCTCGTGAAGGGAGCACAGGACGTAGCAGCTGGCGGGCAAACGGCGCTGCAGGGTCAATTCGATGAAGCGAACCCACGTGGCGGGGAGCAGGGCGTTCGTAGCGCGCAGACGTTGGCTAACGCTCGCGTGACAGAGGAGCAACAGCGACTCGGCCTGCGGCCTGACACCGTGGTCTCGGGGAACGCAACAAAGGCGAAGGTCGGTGCCGGTCAAGCCGCCGCGGCCGGCGTCATAGATACAGCAGATAAGCGCTCGACGACTAGCCGCGGTGCGGCCCAGCTAGCGGTAGAAAAAAGGATTGGCAAGGTTAGCGAATATCACAGTCCCATTGGGTCTGACCGGAACCAAGCGCTTGATGGGGTCAGATTCTCTGAGCAGCCATTCAAAGAGGAAGCAGCACTGGAGGCACAGCGACGTGAGCGTGAAGCCGCTGAGCTAAGAGCAGCCGCGGACAACATTCCGAAGGGGCCCGCACCTACTCAAAGGAAGCAGTGAATTGCTCGGCAAGCTCGGTTGCATCGTACAGACCGAAGTCGGCGAAATCACGCTCACCGGTATCTAGCGGATCACTAAGCCCATGATCAAACCGCTCGATGTGTGCCGCCTGCAGGTGAACACCTGCCGACGCTGCATCTTCGGATGCTGGTGCGGGGTCCGTAAACGTACAGCCTGGCCCGCCAAGCGCCATCACGGCGAGGTCAGCTCCCCGGCCAATGAACCGGGCAGCGCCGCTGAAGAGCGAAACCAGCGTGTCCATGGCTTGTCCTTTCGCGGGGGTGGATCGGATCGAAATCGTACTCCAGCTGCCACGCCCACCCCGGGCGCGCACCAGTTCGCGTGAAACCCCATGTTTCACGGGGCAGTCGTTCTGAACGTTAGCGGCGTGTAACGCCAGAGGTGATCGATGATGAAGTGGATCAAGAGTGTTTTCGGCGGGCGAGCCAGCAACGTTGAGCTCGGCGTGCCGGCGGCGCCGCTGGACGAGGGGAGTGTGATGCGCGCGGCGCTTCACTCCCTCCTGATGGACCGCAAGGCTGAGCGCCGCTCGCGCACTTTGCGCGCGGTCCTGTACTTCCTGATGTTCGCGCTGCCGGCGTGCCTCTACGTTGGCTTCTACGCCTGGAGCGCCGGCTTCAGGTTCGAGCCTTCGGGTGACGTGGTGGCCGTGGTGCTGCTCGAAGGTGAGATGGCCGACGGTGCGGTCGCATCGGCCGATCGGGTGATCCCGTCGCTGCGCAAGGCTTTCGAGGCCGAGCGGGTCAAGGGTGTGATTCTGTCCATCGACAGTCCAGGCGGAGCGCCCTTGGAGGCCGAGAGGATCTACACCGCGCTGGAGGAGCTGCGCAGAACGCATCCCAAGCCGGTGGTGTCCGTCATCAACAACCTCGGCGCCTCGGCCGCCTACATGGTGGCCATCCACACCGACCGCATCTACGCCGGCAACTACTCGCTGGTGGGCTCGGTCGGTGCGATCCTCTCTGGATGGGACGCCCACGAGGCGCTGGCCAGGGTAGGGGTCACGCAGCGCGTTTATGCGTCGGGTGAGCTCAAGGCCATGATGAACCCCTGGGTCCCCATGTCGCCCGAGGCCGACCGAAAGGCCCGCCAGCTCGTTAACGAGATGGGGGAAGCGTTCCGCGCCGAGGTGCTCTCTCAGCGCAAGGACAAGCTCAAGACCGGGATCGACTTCGCCTCTGGCGGTGTGTGGGGCGGCGCCGAGGCCGCGCGCATCGGCCTGGTCGACGAGGTGGCCACCATCGACCAGGTCCTGAAGGCCCGCTGGCCAGGCCTGAAGGCGCAGGAGCTGGGTCCGCGCAGCGGCGGTCTTCCCTTCGCACAGGCCAGCGCGGACTGGGTGGCAGACGTCGTGGCCACCAGCATGTCGCGGGTGCGTGGCGAGGTAACTTTGCGATGATCTCGCTCACGCTGTCCAGCGCGACAGCGACCCGCCTTCCCACTGGAACATTCCGGCGCCCACATGGCGGGTGCAATGTTCCACCGCCAGCGCCTGCCCGCCCCATGACCAGCGACGACTTCCGCGCCATCGAACAGAGCCTGGCCACGGGCCACGCCGACATGGCCGCCCAGCTCGGGCTGGCTGAGGTCTCCGTCAAGCGCTACGCGACGGGCTCACAGCCGGTCCCGGAACACATCGCGCGACTCATGGTCGCACTTCTCGTCATTGCCGAAAGCAAGGCCCAGCAGCGGAAATTCCAAGAACTTCTTGCAACGTATCAGACTGATACCTAAACTGGCGAGGCGTTTTCGGAGCTGTCTCGCGGCCCTGAAGACGCCAAAACGCTGACCCGGAGAGCCGGGTCAGGTGGACCCAACGCCGTACCAGAGGGCGGTGTTAGGGGCTCAACGCTGGACAGCAGTCCAGGGCCATCGGAAGGGGCGAGCCGCCCTCCGATCCAGTACGGCCGGCGTATGCGGAACTAGGAACGGCGCCCTCGTGGCGCCCCGAGGACTTGCGCTTGCGTGCACGTCCTCGGACGGACTCGTCATCGAGCTCCACCCCTTCATCCCATCGGAGTCCACCATGCGTTTGTCCCTCTTCGTCATCACCTGTCTTTCCCTCGTCGTTTCTCTCGGCATCGCTCCCCTGGAGGCACTGGCCAACCCGGCCGCACCGAAGAAGCAAGCAGTCCAGGCCAGCGCCTGGCCGGCGAGTAACGCAGCCCACCGCGACATCTTCTGTGGCACCGACGGCGCCGAGCCGAGCCTTCGGTACGCCAAGACGCTGACCGCGCAGCTCGATGCGCTGACCGCTCGTGGCGCAACCATCGCTGCGGCGATGGACACCTTGCGCGAGCGTGCCAAGTGCCCTCCCGGCTCGCAGAGCCCAGTGCCTGAGCTCTTCACCGGGGGCACGAAATGAAGCGCCGCACCCTCCTACATGGCGCGTGCGCGACGGTGGCCTCGTCGGCCGTGGCCACCCTGGCCAGGGCGAGCTCGCGCACCCGCATCGGCATCCCGCTGCCGTTCACCGGCGTGCAGGCGGAGGTGGCCAACGACCTGCGCTCGGGCTACGAGATGGCTTTCGCGCAGGCCGGCCGCTTCGGCCTGGAGATCGAGCCCATCTGGGCCGATGACCACTCCAAGCCGGACAAGACCGCGTTGCTGGTCGACGGCTTTGCCCGCGATCCCTCCTTCGTGGCCACGACGGGCATCGTCGGCACGCCGCACGCCAAGGCGGCCGTACCTCTGGCGGTACGCGGTGCGCTGCCTGTCGTTGGGCTGCGCTCCGGGGCTGTCGAGCTCCGCGACGGCACTCCGGGCGTGTACCACCTGCGTGCCTCGTTCGCTGAAGAGCTGACGTCGATCTCCAAGGTGATCGCAGGCTCCGGGTCCGGCCGCGTCGCCGTGGTCTACAGCGACGATGCGTTCGGCAAAGCATCGGCGGCCCACGTCGAACGCGTGAGCAAGAACCTGGGCCTCACGATCGTCTCGAAGGTGGCTGCAGAGCGCGACGGAAGCAACGTCACGGCAGCGGTCGCCGAGGCGCTCAAGCCCGAGCTGCGCGCCGCGGCGCTCCTGCTGCTGGTGCTCGAAGGGCCGATGATCAAGGCGACGCAGCATGCACGCCAGGCGCTGAGCTACATCGGGCCGGTGTTCTGCATGTCGTTCTGCGCAACACGCCGCCTGGCAGAGTCCGACGACCAGAACCTGGTGGGCTTGGGCCTGATGTCGGCTTTCCCGCTGCCGCGCATCGATCTCTCGTCGCTGGCCAAGGGCTTCCGGGCCGTGGCGGCTGATTGGCACCGGCCCGGCGTCGTCAATTCGTTGACGAGCTTCGAGGGCTTCCTCTACGGGTCGGTGCTGCTGCGCGCGCTTCAGCGCGCGCCTGAGGCCACCAGGCGCGGGCTGATGGCTGCCATGAGCACGCCCCAGGACGTGGGTGGCATCCGCGTGCAGTTCGACGCCCAGTTTGTCGGCTACCGCTACCTGCAGCTCGTCTACAAGAGCCGCACGGGGGTGCTTCGCGCATGACCTGGACCGAGGTCGTCTACGTGGTGGCGGGCATCGCGTTGCCCGCCTACTACGTGCCCCAGATGCTGAAGTGCGTGGCCGACAACACCCAGCTGGCTGCCTACTCGATGAGCAAGGCGGCAACGCAGCTTGCTCTGCGTGCCGCCATGCTGCCGTTCGTCTTCGGCATCGACAACGCGACGATGACCAGTGTCGTGGCGCTGGACTTTGTCGGCCGCGCTGCCGAGTTTGGGGCAGCGGTCTGGTCGCTGTCGCGACAAGGGCTGGCCGCGCCACAGATCCTTCAGCGATGCGTGCCGGCGGCGAACCGCCTGGTGGCATTGCGCTCCGGCCGCAACGCCGCCCCACAAACCTCTGCATCGATGCCGCATGACAGCGGCGCTGCAGATCTGCCTGCAGCAGCTCCACACGCTGCGATTGGCGAGGCTCCCGCCGCACATCCGGGCTTTGCGCCGCTGTGCGTCACACCCCTCCAGGAGGAAAGACACCATGAACCAAACCTCATCACGTTCTCGTCTGGCCAGCAGCCTGACCGCCGCCGCGGCCGTCGCGGTGTTGACCGCGTGCGGCGGCGGGGGAGGTGACTCGGCACCGGCCACGCCAGCGGCCTCGGACGGGTTCGGACCTGCCAACGTGGCAGGGTGCCCTCGCGGCCAACTGTCTGACGTGTGGATCAACAGCCGCCTGCCTTGCCTGGCGGCTGGCCAGGCCTTGATCAACGGTTCTGCCGGCGCCACAGGGGCGCGGGCCGACCGGGCGTACATCCTCGCTCAGACAGCCCAGGACACGGCACTGGCCAACATTCTCGGCACAGGTCGCAGCCGGTGGTTCAAGCACTACCTGTGCGTGCGCAACGCGCCCGAAGGCATCTCGAATGTGCTGCTCGCTGGCGACGTGGGCGTGGCGCTGGGCCTGGGCTCCGCCATCAGGCCAAGCTACCTGCCCGCGGGCGTTTCCGGGTCGGCTGTGAACATCGGCGGCGGCCGGGAAGCTGCCATGACCGCCATGAGCTGCGATCCAGCTCGCCATCCGCTGATCGTCAACTACGACACCGGCCGGGTCGAGAGCATCAACCGAGACGCGCTGGCCGAGCTGACGGTCTATGACCTGTGAGCCGATGAGTGTTGCGGCGGCCGTTACCTGGCGCTCAGCACCACCGATTCCAGGCTCACCACGGCATGGTCGGGGAAGCAGGTGGCGAGCTGCCACCAACGCTCACGCTCAGAGAGCTGTGCGTCGTCGCCCAGGTGCTGCCAGGTCCGCTGCACTTCGCGGCGGACATCCTCATCGGGCAAACGCGGCCGGCCGCCGGCAGTGGACTCAGGCGCTGTGAGCTTGCGCAAGCGGCGCACGTCGACCTCGCTGACGCCGAACAGTCGGGCGACCAGGCGCACCGACGCCCCGCGGCGGATCAAGGCTTCGTACATCTGCCGATCCGTCATCGCCTGGCCAACGCGGCCGAGGTGCTGCATCAGCTGGCGGCAATCGACTTGGATCGAGATGCCGAGCTGGCCAGCCGCGAAGCGCGCTGTGTCGGCCAGCGTGAGGTTGCGCAAGCACTCCATGGCCTCCGCAGAAAGACCGGCCTGATTCAGGGCTGCCAAGTTTGACTGATCGACGGATTCGAGATGCGAAACGAACTGACCCAGCAGGAAAAGGCGCGTGGAGAAGTCCTTGATCGGGATGGCCGGTGCAGGTGTTCCAGCCTCATCGCGGACCGCCGAAAGTACACTGGCTTTAGCGGCATTCAGCAACGCATTGGCCGAACCGGATTGAAATTCGCTGTGATGTTTGACGGTCGAACTTTCGAGCCGGGGCTCGTGACTCGTGACAGCCAAAGCCGACGTCTGCGCGCCAACCGGAAACTGCTGCTGCCCTTGCGTGTTCAATGTTCTGCTCCCATGACGTCCTGCACTTCTTGTCCATATCCCCTAGATCCAGGTGTGCATTGGACGGACGGGCGTGGTTTCCCTCAATGGCAAGGCCTAACCATTGACACGATGAGCTGCAGTGCTGTAAGCAGGACGGCAGAGTCGGCTTCGACCAGCAGTGACGCCAGGGTTCGAGCATGAGCACGAATTACCAATCATTCTTCGAGCTGGCCGAGTCGAAGGACATCGCGACCTTCAAGGCCCGCTTCATTCAAATTGCGGGTCAATTCGAGTTCCCACTGGCTAATGCAGCCATCGAAATCACGACGCCCGGGGAGAAACTCAAGGGTTGGTCGGTTCGCAACGATCCGCCTGTGTGGGCAGAACGTGCGCTCGACCAAGCTACGGCCGATCGTGATCCATGCCTGAAGAGGGTGCGCGGCACCGTTGCGCCATTTGCCTACGACCAGGCCTTCTACGTGGAGCAAGGTGCAGGCGACCTGTGGGAAGAGCAGGCTCCGCACGGCTACAAGGCCGGCATCAACGCGATGCTGCATCTTGGCAAGGGGCGACGTTTCTACGTGGGCATGGACAGGAGCGATCCTCTGCCTACCGACGTCAACAAGCGCATGGGGCTACTCGCAGACCTGCAGTTGATGGCGACGTTCGTGCAAGACACGGCGGTCAGGTTGCTGACGAGCGAATGCGTTGATCTGTCCGAAGTCGTGTTGTCAGTGCGGGAGCGCGAGGTACTGGCGTGGGCCTCGCAGGGCAAGACGGCATGGGAAACAGGCATGCTGCTCTCCATCTCGGAGAACACGGTCAACAAGCACCTGCAGGCAGCCGCCAGGCGGCTGGGATGCACGAGCAAGGCCCAGGCGGTGGCCCGCGCGTTCGAGCGAGGGATGCTGTGAACCCGCTGCTGAGCATCGTCAAGCAGATGCAGCCGGTGGACATGCCTGTTTGCTCGCTGGCCAGCGCCGAGCTCGATCCTGCGCACTGGAAGTGCGGAGCTACGCGTCTGGAAGATCCAGAGGACATCACGCCTCGCAAGGTTGGCGCGACGGTCTGGGTGTCAACGATCCCAAGGCTGCGGGTTGCTGTGGCGTGGGAGTGGGTCGAGGTGTCGGAGGGCGTACTCGTACTGGCCGATCCGAACAACGTCATCTCCAACATCCGCCTGGTCAGGCCGATGATGGGCATGGAGAGCATGAGTCGGTCGACTCAGCGCGTGGTTCTGCTCAATGCCATCGTCAGGGCGCTGCCCTGGCAATCAGAGATCAGCGATGGTTCCCGCTCCAGCGCCAGTGACGCTCACATAACGCGTTACGCGGACATCACGCGCTGGCCACCGAACTCTTAGCCGAGAGTGTCTAACGGCTGAGCGCGAGAGCCTCTCAGGCCGTCATGCGGTCAGATCTCGGCGCTGTACCGTGACCCGATGTTGATGCTGAAGTCATCGCCTTCGAAGCCGAGCTGCAGATGCT
This sequence comes from uncultured beta proteobacterium, assembly GCA_963788035.1. Taxonomy (GTDB): domain Bacteria; phylum Pseudomonadota; class Gammaproteobacteria; order Burkholderiales; family Burkholderiaceae_C; genus Rubrivivax. The sequence goes on along the minus strand of CAWBFC010000006.1, from coordinate 333,357 downwards.
CCATGGGCTGCGCGGCCTTGGTGGACCCCTTGTAGGCCCGATTCATGAGCTTTGGCGCCTCTTCGTGGTCGGTGGCGTGGATCATGTAGTACATGACCTTGCCGCCGCCGGCGTCAGCCCGCTCGTAGATCGGCCAAGCCAGGGCGCTGGCGTAGCCCAGCTCGCTCTGAAATCGGTGCGTGAACAGCTTGGCCAGCTCGACGGTGTTGCGGGTGGATTTGGGGACCTCCACGTCGTCTCGGCCCCACCAGGCGCGCAGCTTTTCATCGTCCTTCAGCGCGGACATTGAACGGCCGAGCCAGCCGACTGCGAGGAAGTAGAACTGCTCGATCTTCGCGCCTGTCTTCTTGTAGGCCGCGATCTTCCTGACCGACTCCCAGCGGCACTCGAACGTGCGCTGATCCAGCAGACAGAACGTGGCCTCAGTTTCCTTGATGGCGCCGGGCACGAGGATCTTGTCGATCGAGTCGTTGAAGTCCCCCGCGTGGATCTCGACTTTGCGCGCATCCCCGAGCTCACGCCGCTTTGCAACGAGCTTGCCCAGGAACTCCACCTGGCTCTCACTCTTGTCGCACAGGATGAAGCGCCGCAGCCACCGCGGCTCCAGCTCCATGACGCGCTTGGCCGACCACGTGTCGTCGTTGTCGTGCTCAACCTGGGGCCCTGCGAAGCCGTCGATGTACGTGCCGTGCTTCGTCACGAAGGTGAAGTAGCGGACGTACTGGCCAATGAGCTTGGCCTTGTTTTCTGTCCAGACCGGATATCCGTCCTGCTTGCTGGACTTGAAGGTCAGCTCGACGACGCCGTCTTTGATCGGCGGCGCCTCGAAGCCCTCGAACAGGTCTAGGCTGCGCTTGTCCGTGTCTGAGGAAACTGATCCCATGTTCTCCCTTTCAGAATGCGCCCGGCCACGTTCTTTCCGACGCTGACGACAGGGACCTTGTGGGCGCCTTGGATGAAGTGCACGACCTTGCGATCCGGGTAGCCATGCGGCACCTCCAGATTGCTGGCCGGTGCCCAGTGGCCCCATTGCTTGAAGTGGAAGGGCACGTCGGCCGCCGCACACTGCTTCTGCAGTGCCTCTGGCCATGCTGGGTCCATCGGCCGCGCGCCATGTCCACTCTCACCGCCGGCAATGACCCAGTCCACGCGCACGCCGCGCTCGTTGCGCTGCAGGTACTTCTCAAGGTTCGGCAGGTCCAGCAGGGGCTCGCACGAAACAAAGCGCACGGACGGGGATTCGAGCTCAAGGAGGTACTTGAGACGCTTGCGCGCGTACTCGTCGTTTTCCACCGTGGTGCCGATCCAAACGTGGGCCGGCAGCTCGTAGCCCTTGGGGAGCAGCTTGCGCACGAGATGGATGCGCTTGGTCAGCAGCAGCCAATCAAGCATGGGCGTGGCGGCGATGAGGTCCAGCAGCCGCTGCCGCGGCTCCACCAGGTCCGGCCGCTGCTCGAAGACGTCTGCCATCGAGGCGCAGAAAACACGTCGGCGCACACCTTCGGCCGTCGCATCGCGATTCCACTTCAGGGGCTCGCGCCAGTGCGAATCGGTGAAAAAGCGCCTGGGGCTTTCAGGGCCCCAAACGTCTGAGCCCACCCGCTTGGCCCACGACTCGGCGTAGCAGTGGTCGCACGCGGGCGAGGTCTTCACACAGCCCCACCAGGGATTAAATGTGTGGTGCGTCCACTCAATGCGAGAGTCTTTTCCCATAACTGTTCTCCAAGTGTAGGGCTGTGGCCAGCTAATTCGCCGGGCCTATTCGCCTTGTTTGCGGTGACGCGGTGCGGCGCCTGGTGCTGGCCATGGCAGCACGGCCGACAGCGGTTTCGTTCAAGCCTTCACTGACTGCCGAGGCTTGTAGTTCAACGTCGCACGCCAAACAGCCGACCCGGATGGCCGGCTTCCCCCAAACGTTGAGGCTGCACTTGGGGCACGAGTACTTCACGCGGTTACTGCGGTCGGCCGCGGCCGCGGTGGCAACCTTTGGCACGGTGGAGACGCCTTGATCTTTCGGCACCTCGAACGCAGCTGCCGGAACGCCCTCGACGCTGGACGTTGCGGCCACCGGGTACAGCGGAGCGGGTGGCGTGAAGCGATCGAACCAGGTGATGCCGATGCGCTTGTCGCGCACCAGCTCGTCGACGACGGCGGCAAAGCGGCCGTTCGGAATCACGTAGTCGGCCATGATGTCTCCGACCCTGCGCCCGCCAGGAGCGCCGGTGCTGGAGGGCATCAGCCCGATGGCTTCCATCTTGTCCGCCCACTCGGCGTTGTGATACCGGCCCCGGCCAGGCTGGCCGAAGTGGCTCTGCCAGAGGTGCGTCATTTCGTGGGCGACGGTCTGGAGGACTTCAACCAAGGGCACTACCGCGAAGTACTCCGGGTTCAGAGCGATCTCGTCGGTGGTCTGGCCAGAGCGTGTGCCAAAGCGGCGGGCGGAGAAGTACCCATAGGTGCGCTTTTCGCGCTGCAGTGTGAGAAGGCACTGCGGTAGCTGGCCTTCAAACAGGCCCGTGTTGAAGGCGTCGTAGGCGACCTGAAGCTCGCTGTAGGTTGTGGCCGTGGGCAGCATGTCTGTATTGTGCAATACACACCGTTCTGGCGCTGCACTTGGCTGCAACAGGCATGATTCAGGGCTTCGCCTCCACATCGCGACCGCCCGCCACCCATGCCTGCTGGCCAGTTCATCCGCTATCTCGACGCGCTCGATGGGTCGAGAGTCCGCGTCAAGGTGGTCGAAGCCGACATCGAAGACGCTGAGGCTTGGGACGCCGAGGTCCAGGCGAAGTGGATCGCGGGGACCTCACGCATCGACGCCTCATGGTCCTGGCGGAAACACTACCTCCGCAGCGCGCTGGTGGAAGCTGCCGTCGCCCGCCCGCTGGCGTTCCTGCAGATCCAGGCCGCAACTCCTGCCGGCGACGCGTTCCCACTGGGGCAGGTGATCCTGGTCGACGGGTTTCCGTACCCGGAGGATCAGGCCAAGCGGTGTGCGTTCCTCTGGTTTCTTGCTTCGGCGCCCTCTGGCGCGGTCAAAGCGGCCGGCATTCCAGCCTGCAGAGGCTTGCTGCCGGCACTTGTTGACGTAGGCATACAGTTCAGCTACATCTGCGGGCACCAGGGGCGCCTATGCTTGCATGCTTCCCCGGCAGGTACGTCTGAGCAGCGCAAAGAGCTGGCGGAACGTTACGAGAGCGCTGGACTCGAACGCCATACGAAAAGCTGGTTCATAGGCCGGGTCAGGTTCAACTTCGGGCGAATCCGCCCGGAGCGAGGCAGGTACTTCATCGCCGACGAGCTGATCGCCCGAAAGCTGACCGTCAAGCTCGACCCACTGAGGTAAGGACTCAACAGTGACATCGAATCGCGTTCTGGCACTACAAGACGTGGGCGGCACCCCTGGCGCCTTGATCGAGCGCACCGTCGAGCTGGCTTTCACCCAGCTCCGGCTGGGTCGGCACGCAACCCCTGAGACCATCGAGCAAGTGATCGACCTGGTCGGCTCTGGCGCGCTGGACGCGGCCATCGAGGCGGCTGCACCTCCCGTAGAGGCGCAGCGCGCCAAGCGTCGGTTCGACGAGCAGCAGGAGTTCTCGCACGCGGCCTGGAAGAAGCGGCACGGCTTGGACGCATGAAGCTGGCGCCCATCTGGCGCTGAAAGCGGGGGTGCCATGAAGGGAAGGGCTCACGGAAGCACCATTTGACCCGTCAAGGGTTCAGTCCCGCTGATCCTTCGAGCGCCGCCCAGTCGAGAGACTTGGCGGCGTTTTGCTTTCTAAACGGTGCTACTCCTGTCCTCGTTCGCTCGTGGGCGGCTGGCGGGTCTCCCATGCGTCGAGCAACGCGGCGACCTCAGCCGTGGAGAAAAGCTTCTCTCGTCCGGGCCCGGGTACTGGGGCCAGTGCCAGCTTCCCTCTGCTCCGTGCTTTGCGAAAGGACTCGACCGACTTGAGCCTAAGCACCTCCACGACTTCTCCTGCCCTCATCAGGTAGCCGTACCGATCCACCAGCTCTCTGGCTCTTCCAGCCCTGTCCGGCCTTGAAGCCGGTGATCCGTATGAGTCCATAAGAAGCGAATCTGCAGCGATCCCTGGTTGCTGGCAAGGCGCAACGTCGAGGTCCGGCGGACAGCATGACGACCAGATCATGCTGCGAGCACCACGCGCCGTGCGATACGCCATCGGCCACATGCAACCCTTTGATTCGGCGAAGCTTTTCGCGCCAGGAAAACTTTTATCTGGGGTTTTCCATGACCCAAACGGGAAATCGGATGGAGGCCCTGGTCATCGTGGCGACATCGCCCACCATGGGGTAGTCGTGCTTTTCGTGCGGATTGGTGCGCTCTGCTCCGAAAATCCATTGCACAACAACGATTTACGACAGCAGCACTTCTGAGCCCAGCGTCCTTTTCGTGCAGATTGGTGCGCTTCGGCACTTCCGTGCGCGCGCTCGCGTCTTGCAGGCGGTGGCCCGGCCGCCCTACGAGCGCGGCGCAGCGAACCGGTCGGCCACCTGTCTGGCTCGCCTGGCGTCATCCGTGTGCAGGTACATCGAGGTCGTGGCCAGCGAGGCGGGCCTCAGGTTGTCGCGGACGGTGGTCAGCTCAGCACCACCTACGAGGAGGTGTGTGGCGTGAGTATGCTACGTCCAGTGCGGTGTCGCCTTCCGCAACTTGTCGGCAAGAGCCGGGCCGCCGCCCTCCACGACTTCAGCGGCGGTAGCAAGGAACCTCTTCATGATGCGCCACAGCCGCCAGGATGAGATCCCACCGGCCTCATCCCCGAGATTACCGATCAGCGGCGTCGATGGGCGCCACTTCGAAGGGTTCACAGGCAGCCCCCGTTGAACGAGGTAGCGATCGAGGGATGCCCGCGCCAGAGGCGGCAGTACGACCTTACCGGCATTGTGGCCCTTGCCAGCGACACAGATCCACACGTCTCCGTGCGGGTCCGCGTTGATGGCGCCCAACTGCGCGCACACGAGCTCGCGGATTCGAAGTCCGGTGGCGTAAGCGAAGTCCAGCATGAAGCGCAGGCGCTGTGCGGCCGGCTCGCTCCAGCCGTAGGACCATTCCAGGCCTTCGGCAACAACCCGCACAAGTTTCCACTCGTGCTCGGTGAACGGGTTTGACGTGTCGAGTTGCGCTGGGGGGTGATCTTGATTTCGGTGCAAACCGTCCCGCTTTGAGTCGCGGGTAAACCCGAGTGCATGCAAAGTCCCGAGGGTCTGCGGCAGGTCGCCAGGTTCCCCGAGCCCTCGTACTCGCGTCCCCAAGTCAGCAACGACAACGCCTACGCCGAGGTCCTGCTCCGCACAGCGAAGTACCGGCCAGAGTTCCCCGCCAAGGGCTTCGCCAGCCTGGACGAGACCAGGGCCCGGGCGGCTGGATTCGTACATTGGTACAACGTGGAGCACCGGCACAGCGGTATCCGCTACGTCGCACCGCAACAGCGCCATGCCGATGAAGACAAGGCCATCCTGGCTGCGCGGCACCAGTTGTACCTGCAAGCCCGCCCGCGAGCGCAACCCGGCGCGATGGCCGGGCGACACCCGCAACTGGGAGTAGCTCGGTGCGGTCACACTCAATCCGGAACGCGACGCGGTGGTCAGCGCCGCAGCGGACGGCCCACATACTCAGCAGATGGCTGCGTGAGCTGGGCGACAACTACCTTGACGCGCGCCGCCCTCGTTTATGGCAGGCGTGCGAGCCAAACAAGCAGATGTTCGGCGGCGCACGCCCGAGAGGCTTAACTATTGAGTAGCCAGAAGATGCGAGTCTTGAAGATGCTTGGTTTGTTGCAACAAAGCCATCCATTGAAGTTCGCTGTTGTCAGCGCTTTCGAGGGTGGATGCAGCCAACTGATCGAGTGCGGTGTGGACTTGAGCGGCTAGCAGGCAGCTGTAATACTGTTCTGAGATCGCCAAACGGAAAACACCGACCGCATGGAACCGTCTACAAACGATTTTTCGAGAGTGGCTGAGGGGAGGGAAACCCTTCCCATCGACCTCGATCAGCCTCATCAGAGGGTATTTCAGCAGCCTGTTAAGCAACTGCGCCGGTAGCCGTTGCTCAATAAGTGTCAAGGTGGTCCGACCAGCCGAAGCGCCACCTCCCGCATTTGATTCCATCGTGCCACTCTGGCTGCCTTATCCATATCTAAATTGAATCCCTGAACCGAAACCACGGTGTCAGCCGGCGCTTGAGTGATTTTGTCTTGTAGGTCGGTCAAGCTGCGCATGCAACTATCGGTTAAACGGCACTCAAAATTCTCTGCTGCAGCGTCCTCGCAGTAGCCTCCTCGAGTGCACGCGATTATTCGAAGTGCCGTGTCAAGTAATGCGCGATTTATCGACTCGGCGACTCGATCTGTTACCGGGAAACCATAACGCACCAAGTCCGAGTTTTTCATTGAAAACGTCGCGGCTAAAACGAGTTCTGCAGAACCTGTAGCGCGTAGCGCTTCGAAGGCCCTAAGCCGGGCTTGCTCGTCGTCCGATGTGAAGCTGCCACCGGCTAGAAGTTTTACTGCATCTGATTCATTACCGCTGTAGCCGTCAGCATTCTTGACAGGAATCCCGGATGCCCGTTGAACCTGCGCCTGCCAACAGTCATCGTGGAGCTTTTGTAGTCGTGCCCCCTGCTCAGGAGAGAGCTGCACACCCATTGCGCCGACCTGCGCGGGGCTCGAAACGAAACCTAAGCACCGGCGCTGCATGATTACTGCAGCCGCCACATCCTCCAGTCGCCTCGAAACTGCGGCGCGGTGTACGGCGGACTGGAGCGACTCTCCTCGGGCGCGGTAGATCGCTTTGTCCCAAGACGTCACACTATTTGTGATGCCGCGGATGGAGGCGCTGCGGCTAGCTTCAGATGCTATGGAGCCAGTTGACTGTGGAGCGTCTATCGATCCTCCAGTAGTTTGTTTTTGTTCAGAAGCGCGCTCCGAACTTGTTTGCTGGTCACCGGCGGCTACAGGGGTCGTACGAGTTATTAGGTGGTAGGCGATTCCGCCAAGAATCGCGATCACCATAGCTACGACTAGCGAGACAAAGTTTACTCTCTTTGACATGGCTGGATTCTATCGCGAAGGGTCTGTTTAATGAAGCGCAACACGAAGACTAATCTTCGGGCCTGAACCGAAACCGGCGCCTCCCGGAAGCCATGACAGGATCACCGGTTTTCCTGGACGTGGAGCCTGACAGGGCGCCTGACGAAGTAGAGCCCAGGGTGTCTCAAAAATTACTGCTAACGCCCCGGGGCTACAAATGTAATCAGCAAGGAAAGGCGCATAGCGTGCGCACCCACATCTTCAGGAGCATGAGAGAGTTGCCTTGGCGTCTTACGCATCTGCTGAAGGTAGTGCTAGCCGTTAGACTAACTTCCTCGCTAATATCGTTGCTGGGAAACGACAGTTTGCCGAACGAGTCGCATCCGCAACAGTCGGTGCTGTCGAATACCCCAGTAGCGAATGGGGTGTCGCCCTGTCAAGCGGGGCAAGCTGAAACGCCGGTGCCCGGAACAAGCGAGTTTTCAACCGGCGTCAAAAGAGAAACTGTAACCTGGTACTTGAACTGCTCTGTTCCGCCATCCGCGTACGTCATCGTCACTGTGTAGCCACCGTTCATTCCGTACGCAAACTGCCGAAGGATTCCAGATGGGCTGATTGATGCGTGTTCGCTGTTGGTGGTTCGCATCTCCTGAGATGCAAACCACGCAGCGCTGGCAGCGGCGAGGCGTGCACCACTGTCACTTCCCTGCTGACTCGTTGTATTTCGAATGAGATCCTTCTGAGCTGCTGTACCGATCAAGGCTGCTTCAGTGGTGCAAGCGTTTTGTGTCTTATCGTCAACGCCCGTCTTGTCGATCAACCACGACTCTAGCGCCTCTCCAATTGAGGCGGACGTGCTTTCACTGGGATCCGGCATGGCCTCGCCTGCGTCTATGCCGGCGCAGTCCCAACCTCGACAAACCGTCATCCAGCCGTCCTCGTAGGCTTGGCCGTCGTACTCACGTTCGCCTGTAGTCACGATCCGCTGCCAAACCGGTTCTGGATCTGGATTAAGGGTGCAGTTGCCGTCCGTCTCTGGCAAGCACGGGCGACTCGCCGAGGTGTAGATGGGCTTCGGCGAACTTCCGGAAGCGGTCGAAGCGACTCCTCGCTTGAAGCCGATCACTTGCGCACCTTTAAGCGTGCCCGCTCTTACCAATGTGGCGTTTTTTTCCGCTTTTGCGGTCGAGGCCGTCGGCGCAGTGGAACTTTTTTTGATTGTTGGCTCTTTGGCCTCGACATTGGATGAGCCGAGTGCCAGTACGGATACTGCTGTAATTGTAATTGTCGCGCTGAGTCGCATATGAATCTCCCTGATGGATTGGAAAGAAGTTCTTACCAGCTTGGTCGTTTGTGCGTTTCGCTCATCAGCATTTACGTCGCAAGCAGCCAGAGTTGGCAAGCGGACGCTACGTGAAGATCATTCATATCCGTAACCTGCAAGCTCTATCAGTTGTCTTAGGCAGGGTTCTGGTGTAAGTCTCGACTCTGTGCCTTCGGGCTCTGGTGGCGTTGACCTGCGGCAGTGGCCCTCTGTGGAGGCCTGAACTTTCACCCTCGGGATGCAAATGGTTCGTATCCTTCGTTCATGCTGCTGTTGATGATTACGCACATAATCATGATGCTTAAAAACGCGTAACATTTGAGGCGATTTCGGGGGCTTCAAACCTAAGCTTTTGATCCGTAAGGGGAATTTCTTGGCTGGTCCGCACGGCATCTCTGACGACAGGGTGCGCATGGCGCTGCGCATGTGCGAGGCCAACGCCTTGGCCGCCGGGACTCAGCGCTGGGACAACCGACACAACGGGCGGCACTACCAGGCAATGGCGCGCCAAAACCTATGGGGCGAATGGGAGGTCTGGCGTGGATGGGGCAGGGCAGGTAGCCGGCTGGGCGGCCAGCGGTGCGACCCAGCAGAGGACGCAGCCGCAGCGGTGGCTGCCCTTGCGGTGGTGGCCAAGAGACGCACAAGCCGCGGCTACCGCCTATGCAGCACATGAGCCAGGAGAGTTCGATGATGGGCGTGGACTGCCGTCAACGGCACCGCTTCCATGCGTTGGCATGACGGCAGCAGTGGCGCATACCTCCCCCGGTCGCTCAGCCGCTCGATCTAGGCTGCTCGGTCGCGAGCACTTCGCGTTCTACAGGGCGTTGCTCGAAGCCTTGCCAATTGAGACCGTTTGGAATCGGTACATGGCCGTCGAAGGCGACCGGTCCGACATGCGCCTCGTTCCTCGGACCATCGCTTGGATCAGGGCAGAGCTCGCGGCCGCGGCAAAGCGCGAAGCGCGCCCCGGCACAGCCAGGTTGCTAAGCATGGACGTGGAGCGCCTACTCGGCACCACGCCCGAGCTTCCCAGCCTGCCTCAGTTCGCAGAGGAAGCTGGCCTGGAGGATGAACGGGAGGCTGACCAGATCAAAGCCTACGTTGCGAAGTACGGCAAGGCCACTTCGCTCATGCGCCGCAAGGCCAAGCTGCTGCGGATGCAACTGACTGCTCTGCGATGGCTGGAGGCCGTGGCAGCCAGGGATCCCGCGCCGGGCGATGCAATCGCCGCGTGGCTGAGGCCAGAGTTGGCCAGGTTCCTGGCCGCGGCAGGCCTGTTCACGCTCGCCCAACTCGCCGAGCGCATCAACGGCCTCGGCAGGAACTGGGCGCGCAGCATCCGCGGCGTAGGCACCCTCAAGGCGGCTCGCATCGCAGCCTGGATGAGCGAGCACGAGTCGACGATCGGCATCGTCATCGGTCAGCACACGAAGGTCTCACTGAGCGAAGTTTCGTCGGCCGCGCTGGCCACGCTGGTGGCACCGGCAACCGACATCCGACCCCTTGAGAAGTTCGTTGTGCCTGCAGCCCTTGATGGCCGAAAGGGGCGCTACAGGCAACCCAGAGAGCACTGCCTCATCGAGGCCGACACCGACTACGACGCGGTACTCGTGTGGCTGCGGGCCAAGAGGCGGGGCACAGAGGTCGCAGCTCACGCGGGGGATGCTGATACTGGCCCTAGATCGTGGCTGGATAAGCTTTCGCATACGCAGCGCTCGTACCGCAAGGAAGCCGAGCGCTTTCTGCTATGGGCAATCGTGCAGCGCGGCAAACCGTTGTCCTCGATCTCGGTAGAGGACTGCAGCGAGTACGCGACATTCCTGGCCGATCCGCAACCCAGCTCTCGGTGGTGTGGCACGCGCGCTCGCGAGCGTTGGTCGCCGCTCTGGAGGCCGTTCGAGGGGCCGCTATCGGCTGCTGCGCGCCGGCAGGCTGTGTCCATCCTCAAGAACCTCTACGGCTTCCTGGTCAGCCAGAACTACCTGATGGGCAACCCTTGGACGGCCGTCCCGGCCCCAAGGCAGGTTCGGCAAGGCCTCGACGTGTCCCGCAGCCTGACGGCCAAGCAGTGGAGTTTTGTCAGGCAGCAAGCCGACCTAGCGGGTGAGCACTCGACGGCGATCCGCTTGCGCCTGGCGCTGGACCTGCTCTACGCAACGGGGCTGCGGACTGCAGAGGCCGTGACTGCGCGCGTTGCCGACCTCCAGCTGGTTTCGTATTTCGATGGTGATTCCCACGAACACGTGAACGGCTGGATGCTGTCGGTTGTTGGAAAGGGAAGGCGACTCCGGGAAGTGCCGGTGCCGGAACGCTTGGTCGAGCACATACAGGCCTACATCGCTCATCGCGGTCTGGGCACGAACCTGGCCAGCCCGCAGGTGCAGCGCGCACACCTGCTTGGTGGCGCCATCGACTCGGCCGAGCGTGCGCCTGGGCTCAAGCTGTCTGCCGACCGTGACGCCGCGTCGGGCATCTCAGAATCGACGCTGTACCGCCAACTGAAAGAGCACTTCGAGGCCTGTGCACGTGCCATGGCCATTGCTGGCGACCAGGCTGCGGCCGCGCGCCTGGCCCGCGCAAGCACCCACTGGCTTCGGCATACGCATGCCAGCCATGCGCTGGCCAGCGGAGTGAGAATCCAAGAGGCTCAGCAGAACCTGGGTCACGCCTCACTGGCGACGACTACGGCTTACGTGACGACGGAGCAGGCGCAACGACTGAAGGCGATGTCAAGCTTCTGGCGTGAGTCCGCGCCATATATCGCCCAAAACCTAGCCATCTCCGACTTGCAAAAAGAGTGAACTGAATGCCATTTCTCGACTGGGTGAACAAGAACCAGGCCAAGGAGGCCACCCGGGAGGTGCCCTACCACCTGTTGAAGCAGGAGTCGGTGCACGGGGATGTCTCCGGCGCCAACGCCGACAACCTGCTGATTCAGGGCGACAACCTGCTGGCCTTGAAGGCCCTCGTGCCGTTCTATGCCGGGCGGGTGAAGTGCATCTTCATCGACCCGCCCTACAACACACAGAGCGCATTCGAGCACTACGACGACAAGCTCGAACACAGCCAATGGCTGTCGATGATGTATCCGAGGCTGGTACTGCTGCGCGAGCTATTGGCCGAGGACGGAAGCATCTGGGTCACCATTGATGACAACGAGGCACATTACTTGAAGGTCCTTTTGGACGAGGTCTTCGGTCGGCAGAACTTCGTTGCGAACTGCCTGTGGCAAAAGGTCTACAGCGAACGCATGGATGCCCGAGGGTTTAGCACCTCGCACGATCACCTTCTTGTCTATCAAGCATCGTCCAAGTTCGCTCCGAACCAGCTCTCCAAGGAACAAAACAGCTCGCAGTTTGGCTACTGGGACGAAGGGGCGCAGAAGCACTATCGCCGGAGGTCGCTTCGCAAAGAGGGTAGTGAATCGCGTCGGGAGGATCGGCCCTCAATGTGGTATTCGATCCCTGCACCCGACAACACGCCCATCTGGCCAGTCAAGCCTAATGGCACCGAGGGCCGCTGGCGGTGGAAGGAATCAAACGTTGCTCCGAACCGTGCGCAGCTCGACTTCGTCAAGAAGGACGGCAGGTGGGAGATATACGTCAAGCAGTTCCTAGCTGAGGAGCCAACACGGCCGCCAGCCACTCTCTGGCTCAGTGAAGAGGTTGGGCATAACCACGAGGCGAAGCTGGAAGTGCGAGCCTTCAATGATCGGGATGTATTCGACACTCCTAAGCCTGAGCGGCTGTTGATGCGCGTGCTTGAAGTAGCCACAAACCAGGCCGATCTGGTGCTGGACTCCTTCCTTGGTTCAGGCACGACAGCAGCAGTCGCGCACAAGATGAGCCGGCGCTTTATAGGCATCGAAACGGGCAACCACGCCAACACGCATTGCCTTCCGCGCATGAGGCAGGTTCTCGCGGGTGAGCAGGGCGGCATCAGTGCGAGTGTCGGCTGGCAGGGCGGCGGGGGATTTCGCTTCTGCACGCTCGGCGAGCCCGCCTTCGACGAGCACGGCCGCATCGCGTCGGAGGTTCGCTTCGCCACTCTTGCGGCCTATGTCTGGCACTTCGAGACGGGGCAGCCTGGCAGCCAGGCCTTTAAGTCCCCGCTTCTGGGCATGCATGACGGCGTGGCCTACTACCTGCTGTTCAACGGCATCCTGGGCGACCGCAAGCCTGCGGGCGGCAATGTGCTGACCCACGATGTGCTGCGCGCCATCAAGGAGTTGCTCCCTCACGACGGCCCTCGCGTGGTCTACGGGGAGGTTTCGCGCCTTGGCGCGGCACGGTTGGCTGCCGAGGGCATCACCTTCAAACAGATTCCCTACGACATCAAGATGCGCTAAGCACGGGGAGAGAACAAGAACATGTTTGCATTGAAGACCTACCAGCAGACCGCGCTGGACATGCTGGTGGAGTTCCTGACCTCCACCCGCAGCAAGCCGGTGGCAGAGGCCTACGCCGCATCGCTGGCGCAGCAGGGCCGCACCAACGAGCCGTATCAGGCCCTGTTCGGCGACACGCCCGCCGCTTGCCTGCGGGTGCCTACGGGTGGCGGCAAGACCATCATGGCAGCCCATGCCGTGGCCCTGGCGGGCAAGGCCATGCTCGACAGCGATGCCCCGGTGGCGCTGTGGCTCACGCCCTCGGACACGGTGCGAACCCAGACCATCGAGGCCCTGGCCAACGCTCGCCACCCCTACCGGCAGGCACTGGCCCACCACTTCGGCGACCGGGTGCAGGTGTGCGACTTGGAGAGCTTGCAGACCATCAGCCCGCACGATGTAGGCAAGGCTGCCATCGTGGTCGTGGCCACCATCCAGGCCTTCAATGTCAGCGACACGGCCAAGCGCAATGTCTACTCCTTCTTCGAGGAGCTGGCCCCGCACTTCGACGGTCTGCCGCCGCACCTCACCGTAGGCTTGGAGAAGGTCAGCGAAGCCGACCTGGCAGTGCAGCCCTACCTGACCGCCAAGGACGTGGGCCGGGTCAAGTATTCGGTGGCCAACTGGCTGCACTTGCAGCAGCCCATCGTCATCGTGGACGAGGCGCACAACAACCGCACCGACCGCTTCTTCAAGACCCTGGGGCGTGTCAACCCGAGCTGCATCATCGAGCTGACCGCGACCCCGGTGCCCGGCAACAATGTGCTGTATCACGTCGCTGCCTCGGAGTTGAAGGCCGAGCAGATGATCAAGCTGCCCATCGTGCTGGCCGAGCATCCGCAAGGTTGGCGCGAGTGCCTGCGGGACTCGGTGCTGGCCCGCGCCCGCCTTGAGCTGTTGGCGCAGAAGGAGCCCGACTACCTGCGGCCCATCGTCCTGGTGCAGGCCGAGCCCAAGGGGGGCGAGGCCGTGGTGGATGTTGTGCGCCAACACCTGATCGAGCAGGAGCAGGTGCCGGAGGAGCAGATCGCCATTGCCACCGGCACGCAGAAGGAGCTTGACGGCATCAACCTGTTCGACCCCGCATGCCCCATCCGCTTCGTCATCACGGTGGAGGCCTTGAAAGAGGGCTGGGACTGCTCGTTCGCCTATGTGCTGGCCAGCCTGCAATCGGTGAACTCGTCCAAGGATGTGGAGCAGTTGCTCGGGCGCGTCCTGCGGATGCCCTATGCCAGGAACCGCACCCAGGAGGAGCTGAACCGCGCCTATGCCCACATCGTCGCGGACAACTTCGCGCAAGCCGCCGCCGCTTTGAAGGACCGCATGGTCCAGAACATGGGCTTCGAAAAGCTGGAAACCGCAGCCGTCATCGTGCCGCAGCAGCCGCTGCCGCTCACGGGTGGCGAAGGTGGCGTACCCACTGGTCAGCGGGCCGGAGGTGCGGCCACACCGGCGCCGCTGCCTGATTGCCACATCGAGCTGCCGGCCGCACCGGACATGCAGCATTGGCCCGATGAGGTCAAGGCCGTGGTGCAGATCAAGCAGACCAGCCAGGGCGCCACTGTGCTGCTGCCGGGCGATGTCAGCTCCGAGACGCTGCAGCAGGCCGAGGTATTCATCAGCCAAGCGGTGCCCGTGAAGGACCGCGCCAAGGTCAAGGACCAGTTCGATGCGCATCGCGCCATCCGCCAGGCCATGCGGGCACCGGCCCAGCTCGGGATCAGCTTCGCGCCCATCCCCCAGCTCTGCCTGGACCTGGGCGGCCACCTGGAAGTCGTAGAGCGCGAGACCCTGTCCAGCCTTGGCGACTGGAGCCTGCTGGACCAGGCGGTGCAGCTCGCCGGGTTCGGCATCACCGAGACCGTCAACTCCTTCGAGATCGATGTCAACGGCGAAAAGGTGAAGTGGCGCCACATCGACGCCCAACAGCTCCACCTCAACGAGGTGGCCAGCCAGATCAGCCAGCAGGACATGGTGCGGTGGCTGGATGCCGAGCTGCGGCAGAGCGACATCGGCCAGCCCGAGATGCAGGCCTACCTGGTCAAGATGCTGACCCACCTGACCGCTGACCGTGGCTTCACGCTCACGGCCCTAGTGCGGGCCAAGTTCCAGCTTGTGCAGGCGCTGCGCAAGGAGATTGACCGACTGCGCCAGGCGGCCATGGTCAAGGGCTTCCAGGGGCGGCTGGCGGGCATGGCGGTGCCGACCGTCGAGCAGGTGGCGCATTACAGCTTCCACTTCCAGGCCGGCCAATACCCTGCGCGGCAGACCTACCAGGGCAGCTACGAGTTCAACAAGCACTTCTACCCGGTCATCCATGACCTGCGGGAGAAGACCCAGGCGGGCGCTGTCGCCGAGGAGTTTCGCTGCGCCATGGCCATTGACAGCCATGCGAAAGTGAAACACTGGGTCCGCAACATCGAGCGCCAAGAGCGGTTGTCCTTCTGGCTCCCGACGTCGAGCGACTACTTCTATCCAGACTTCGTGGTCGAGCTGGACGATGGCCGCATCCTGGCCGTCGAATACAAGGGCGAGCCCTACAAGACCAACGACGACTCGCGCGAGAAGCGGCAGGTGGGCCACCAGTGGGAGCAGTCCAGCGGTGGGCGCTGCCTGTTCCTGTTCGTTGTCGAACGAGACGACCAGGGTCGCGATGTGTTTAAGCAGATCGAGGACAAGCTGAGGTAGCTAGGTTGGCGCTAGGGTCATTGCCGAATCTTGCACTGTGCCCTCTGACTGATAGGTTCTGAAGGCACAGCCGCCTGATCATGTACGCTCATCGGACCCGAGAGCAAAAGTCAACATCCTCGGGCAGCATCGCTGACAAGGAGGTAGCTGGTGACGATCCTTCAAGAGATTCATGTCTGGTCCAAGGGCTTGCCCGCTTGGCAGCAAGACGCCATCGCGCGCATCTACGCCAACCGGGACCTGTCGGCCGCCGATGTCGATGACCTTTACGCCCTGGCCAAGGCAGAAGCAGGCATCGAAGATCCGCAAGAGCGAGCCCCAAAGGCGCTCGACGATGCCCAGGTTGCCACACCTGCCGACCCGACCCGGGTTGTGCAACTCCTGGCAATCAAGGATCTCTCCAACGTCAACGCACTTGCAGCAGGCGGCAGCCTTCCCATCGCTGCGACTGGCCTGACGGTCATTTATGGCGAGAACGGCGCGGGAAAGTCGGGCTACTCTCGAATCATCAAGCACGCGTGCCGGGCCCGCGATCAGCGCGAGGCCATCCTGCCCGACGCAAAGATGGATCCAGCGAAGGCCGGCACGCCATCGGCCAAGTTCGAAGTGGCAATCGATGGCGCGAAGGCGGATCTTGGCTGGACGTTCGGGAGCAAGGCCCCTGAGCCACTTTCGGAGATCGCCGTCTTCGACACCCACTGCGCCCGGGCCTACATCGACAACCACGGCGATTTCGCCTATCGGCCCTATGGCTTGGACATCCTCGAAAGCTTGGTGGCCCTTTGCGGCAAGCTCAGGGGGATGGCTGCCCAGGAAAAGGCGGCCAACGCTCCAAGCAATGCTGCCTATGCAGCTATCGCGAACGCCCAAACCGCCACGGGTAGGGCCTTGCTCGCCATCCCAGGTGCAACGAAGGCCAGCGACATCGAAGTTCTGGCCACGCTCACGGAGGCGGATCATGAGCGCCTTGAGCTGTTGACCAAGGCCCTGGCCGAAGCCGACCCCAAGCAGAAGGCCCAGGCTCTCCGGCAACGCGCTGGCCGGCTTCTGGAGCTCAAGGGACGTATCGACTTGGCCGCCCCTTTGATCGACGATGCCAAGCTCGCGGCCCTGCGCGATCTGATCGAAAAATCGAAGGCAGCAAGAGCAGCGGCAGACCTAGCCGCATCCGACTTCAAGGCTGTTCCGGGCCAATTGGCGGGAACAGGCGGCGAGGAATGGAAGACGCTCTTCGAGGCCGCCCGGACCTTCGCGAAGACTTCGCACCCCGAGCATGCGCTGGAGAAGCTGCCGGGCGATGCGCCTTGCCCTTTGTGCCAGAACCCGCTGGGCGGTGAAGGATCGGCGCGACTCGCCCGCTTCGACGAATTCATCCAGCAGGCCTCGGAAGCGCAAGCGAAGAAGGCGCGAGCCGACGCCGAAGTGGCCTACAAGGCGGTGCAGACTGCCAACTTGAATCTTCTAATCGGGGCCGCTCTTGCTGAGGAATTGAACGAGATCGACGCGCCCCTCGCCGAGGGATGCTCCGCCCTGCAAGCCGGCCTCACAGCCAGGCAGAAGCAAGCTCTGGAAGCTTCAGCCGGGAAGATGGCCTGGGATCAGATTGGGGCACTGCCCAATGACCCGCGGGCGAAGCTTGATGCCCACGCGACCGCCTTGATCGAACAGGCGAAGGCCCTTGAGGCAACAGCCGACGAGAAGGCCAAGGCCGCGATGACGCAGGAAAAGCTGGAACTCGAAGCCCGGAAGCGGCTTGGCGAAGTCAAGCCCGCTGTTCTGGATGCCATCACCAAGCATGAGCTGAGCCGCAAGTTGCAGGCCTGCATCGATGGCCTTGACACCCGCGGCATTTCCCGGAAGTCCACTGAGCTCTCCCGCACGATGGCGAGCCAAGAACTTGCTGATGCCCTCAACGCCGAGCTGCGCAGCCTCAAGGTCCATGAGCTCTATGTCGGTATGAAGCCGGAGTCGCCTGGCGGAAAGACGCAATTCAAGCTGACGCTCCAGCTTCCTGGCGGAGGTACGCCCTCTGCGGTCCTAAGCGAGGGTGAGCAACGCGCGATTGCCATCGCCTCGTTCTTGGCCGAGATCAGGCTTGGGAAAGGGCGCGGCGGCATCGTCTTCGACGACCCCGTCTCCTCGCTGGACCATCGCCGCCGCTGGGAAGTGGCTGAGCGGCTGGCAGTGGAATCCAAGCAGCGACAAGTGATCGTCTTCACTCACGACATCTACTTCCTTGCCATCCTGGAGCAAAAGGCCGAAGCCATCGGCGCGGCCCTGGCCAAGAACTACATCCGCAGGACCACAAACGGCTTTGGTGTCCACTCGCAGGACCTTCCATTCGATGTCATTAACACCAAGGCTCGGGTTGGCCAGCTCCGTCAAATGCTGGTGGAAGCGCAGAGAGCCAAGAGGGATGGCGATGATGACCGGCTTCGGATGGTGACGACCTCCACCTACGGAAAACTACGTCTGGCTTGGGAGCGCTGCGTCGAAGAGGTATTGCTCAATGGCGTCGTTCAACGCTTCGGCGAAGGCGTGTCTACCCAAAAGCTAAAGGCGGTCTTGGTGACTGACGGCGACTACAAGCAAATCGAAGCAGGCATGACCAAGAGCTCGAAGTTCGAACACGATGCGGCTTCGCCTGTCGGCCGCCTGCCCATCCCCGATCCCGACGAGCTCTCGGAGGACATTGAACGCCTTGAGGAGTTCCGGGTAAATGTGGACAAGAGGAACAAGCAAGGAATCGCCGCGCGGGCGTGAGCCTGCTGCCAGGTAGGAGACATGCATCTCAGCAGCTGCAACGACACACGCCTTGTTTGTCACGCAACCAACAAGCGCGAACAAGATGGCGGGCCCGGCAGCATGCTGCGGGCCCACCAAACCGGCTTCTGCCGGCGATTTCCTACCCCACTGCCACTATGCCCGCGGCTAGCTGCCTTGATGGTCTTGGCGCCCCGTCTCCGGGCCTGCTAAACGCCTTCAAGGCCAGGGCGATCCGTCGGCCGATCGCCTGAACGGGTCTGACGTCCACCGACTGGCCACAAGCCTGGTGCGCAGTCGTCTCCGGCACACCGTCCACCAGATCGGGGCTAATCCCTTTGATCCTGGCGTGCTCCGCGGCCGTCAGCAGCCTCGACTTTTCCGGGTCGGTGGGATGCAGCAGCCGCGGGTCTGTGGACCCACCCTTGTGATACCCCTTGCGCAGCACCGGCACCAGCGTGGATGCCGGCGTCAGTAGCTGCATGCTGAAGTGCTTGCCGTTCTCGGCATCGCGCTCCTGCTTGTCCTTCAGGTAGTCCACGCGGCGGTACCGCTCGTCGTCGGGTTCCATTGGTTCCAGAAGATCGCCCAGGCAATGCCTGGCGGTTTCCTCTGGCTCCATGTCCTTCAAGTCCAGCTGCAGCTCTGGTGGGTACGCCACCAGGAACCAACGCACCCTGGCTTCCAGGCTTCCGAAGTCCCTCGCGTTGAGCACCGTTTCAGCGACCGCGTACCCCGCGTCACGCAGCCAAGCCCGAAGGATGGAAGCGCTGGCAGTGTTGCGGTAGGTCTCGACGTTCTCCACCACGAGGATGGCCGGCTGCAGCGCAGCGATCACCTGCAGGGCGGCCCCGATCAGGTGGCCCACGTGCGGGTGGTCCTCCATCCGCGTGAGCCCTCGTTTGGCTGCCCCCGCGCGAGACGCACCTGAGCAGGGGATGCCTGCTTCAAGGATGTCCACGGTCTGGGTGCGCCTGAGCAGCCACTCGTCTTGCGCGAGCTCCTGCATCGGCATGGCGGCCGTCGTGGTGGTTGTGGCCACCACCGGGTTCGACTGCCTACCGATGTCGAGGTACTCCTCGCAGATCTCGTTGGCCAAGGCCAACTCGGATGACACGCCGCCGGCGGCAAGACCCGCGTGGATTGCTCCTGAAGCGATGCCGGCACCGAAGGCGATCCCGGCCGTTCGCAAGGGCTGGCCAAGCGCGAGCTTTGCTGCCAGCCTGGCGGACCTGGCCAGCGCCTTGCGCACGCTGGCGGGCATCAGGACGTGAACGGCGCCGGGCTCGATCACCACACGCACCAGGCCGGCTGCCGTGAACGGCTGCAGATCCTGCTGGCTGTTGATGTCGATCACGGGCACCTCCTGCCGGCCACGCTGCTTGCGAGAAACCTTGCGTTTTCCGGCGTTGGCCACGTGGATGGTGAGTCGGGCCTCGTCGGCCGTTCCGCAGATGATGTCGATGGACACACCAGGTGTGAATCCGGCCGTGGCCAGGGCGGTGGTGTCGAGGTACAGACGCGGTGCGCCGCGGTGTTCGCCAAGATGGCGGAGTAGGACGTGCATTGCAGGGGACTCCTTGCTGATGCCCCCAGGCGGGGCCTCCCCCAAGCGGGGCGGCCCGCTCGGGGGAGGTAGTGGATGAAGAAGCTCAGGCGCTCTTGATGGGGAGCGGATCGATCCAGACGCTCACGTCCAGGCCGACGACGTGGACGAACTTGTGTTGCGTCAGGGTGAGAGCGAAGTGCTCCAGGTCGACGTGGTGACCTTCTTCGACCCATGCACGTGCCTTGGCCAAGGCCGCCTCATGCGCGTCGTCGAGGTCCAGGTAGGCACCTACGGTCCACGGACCCAAAGGACCGTCGCCGTGCAGCAGCCAGCCGTCCACGCTGTCGTCGATCTCGGCCGCGTCGGCGTCGATCTCTTCGTCAGCGCGATCACGAAGGCCCTTCACGCAAAGGTCCAGCTCACGCACGGCCGCAGCCAGATCGCCGCGCTCCCACCGCTCAACAACGGTCTCGGCCACATCCAGCAGCTCGTCGGTGCGCTGCACCAGGTCGGCCAGCGCTGCGGCCGCGGCCTCTCCTTGGCTGTCGCAGGGAGGCAGCTTCGGCTCGTATTCGCCAAGCTCCCAGGTCCAGCCATCGGACGGATCGCCGAAGACCCTGTAGCCCAGCGTTGCGAGATGTTCTTCCACGGCCTGGCAGAGCTCGTGGCCGGTCATGAATGACATGGTGGTTCCTTCGTCAAAAGAGGCGGGCCCCACATGGGGGCCCGCAAGGTGGTGAAGACAAGCCGGTCAGCGCCGGCATGGATGGCTTAAGAGGGCGGCAGACCCCAGACCTGACCGAGGCGGCCCGGCTGAATGCTTCCGTCGAATAGGAACGGGTCCACAGCACGGAAGAACGCACCCCAATCAGGCTCAGCCTGGATCGGCGGGTAGACGTGAATCAGCTCCTCGCCGAAGCGCTTCTCTGGAACAGTGGTCATGCCGAAGCGCGCGGCGCGGCTGACCAAGGGGTGCCCAGCGGCCACAGACGCGACGAGGCTGATGTGCTCATCGGCATCGATGCGCGGCTTGGCCAGCAGGCGCCGCGTGCGCCGGATGTAGGCCTCCGGAGTGATGCTGCGGCCCTTCAGTCGCAACGACATACCCTCGCAGTCGCCCGCAATGCGGACAGCCTGGCGGAGCACATCGTCACGACGGCCGACCATGCTGACGTACCACTCGCGGACACGTCGCTCTTGCCCACCTGGCGTTCGCTGAGTGAGGTTGTTGGAGCCTCCCTCGGAAGCGATGAGAAAGCGCGTGCCCTTGACGCCCCGGAAGCCGTCCGGGATGAGAAAGCACGCCGATTGGTACTCGATCCAATAGCTCATGTCTGTTGGTCCTTCAGAAGTTAGCGACGACGTGAGCCATGCGCGGTTGCTGGGTGTTCCGGTGGGTCGACTGCTCCTGCCGGTGGGCGCGGCGCAGCTCGATGCGGACGTCGACTAGGTTCTTTGCCCGGTCCACTGCACTGAGGAAGTCATCGGCCCACCATGCGTCACGAGCACCGTTGGGCTCGGCCAGGTCGATTTCCAGACGCGTCAGGTAGCCGGCGGGCGCAGGCTCGAACTGACGTGAGGCCAGCAGCTCGCCGAAGGACTCGAAGGGGGCTTTGGCCCACCGAGACTTCTTGTCTGCAAACCGAGGCTCGTGTGCCCACTCGAAGATGACGACCGCACGGAGCTCCTTGTCGAGCACCAGGCGGTCCAGGCGGATCGCACCGGCAAGGCGCGCTCGCCAGCGCTCGATGTATGCCTCGGGCGTGATGGGATGACCTCTGACGACGCGGGTGGCATCGACAGTCTCGATCGCCAGCTCGGAGCACACGCGGCGGATGACCGCCGAGGCCGGCTCGGTGGAGAAGCCACGGCCGAGCGTCCGGTACTCGACCTTGGTGGGGTCGGCAGCGGACGCATGGCCGATGACGCAGAGGTACCGGAGGTGATCTGGTTCCGTGAACGGGCACAGATCGGCCGGCAGGGCGATGCAGAAGGCATCGGTTTCGTTGATGGGCATGTGGCCCTCCTATGAAAGTGCAAACGCCCGCGTAGAGGCGGGCGGTTGAAGAAGAAAAAGCGCCTTGCAGGACCTGCAGAGGGCGCCGGAGATGGATGGGATGCGAGCTACACGTCGGCGCACGCGCCTTCGAGCAGGGACCACTCGGTAGAGAGCTGCAGGACTTCGCCCTCCGGCGGGTCCACGCAATCGCCTGTGGCCAGCTCGATGACGGCATGACCCTCGTTCTCTTCGATCGCCGACAAGCTGTGCTCCATGCAGAAACCCAGCTCGCGCAGTCGGGCCTCGATCGCTTCGCGGCGCGAGGCCTGCGGCTCAGGAGCGCAGGTGCACATCGAAGCTCTCCAAGGTGACGTTCGCGGCGGGCGCGAGGTCCTGGCCTGCGGTGTCCAGGTCGTGCCAGCCGAAGCGCTGGATGACGAACTGGCGGAACTCGGTGCCGGGCTCCAGGACGATGTAGTCCCGACCCTGCATGCCGAGCTCGGCACGATCGAAGGGCTTGCCCTGGTAGCCCAGGGTTCTGAGAGCACCGATCACGGCGCCGATGAAGGTCTCGTCGTCGTACAGCGCCTCGTCGAGGATCTCGCGATCGATCTGCACGTAGACGTCCGGGATGTAGCCCCGGGACCTGATCTTGATGATGGTGATGGTGTGTTCACGACCCTTGCGGTCGCGGACACGCACGGCCTGGGCAAGGCTGATCCAGCCCGGGCTCACAACGGGGTTGGCCATGGAATTTCCTTCGGTATTGATGAACCCCGCGGGCGTATGCACGCGGAGTGGTTGGCTACAGAGGCATGTCCGGAAACCGGACCTGGGTGCCTGGTGGCGATGGCCACATGACGAGCTGCTCGACCACGCGCCATCCCGGCGGTGGTGGAGTCATGCGATCAAGGTGCTGGGAGCACCAGTCGCGGGAAGGTCGCGCGCAGGCCTCGCAGGCGTAGCGGCGGCCGGCGGCGCTGACATACAGCGCCACTGCGATCACGAGTTGGTCCCGCTGCAGCCACTCTGCAAGCAGCCGCCGGATGGCGACTGGTACAGCGTGGCGCAGCAAGACGTGCCGTCGCTGCAGGCGCCAGTACAGCCGGGTTGCGGCTGCATGGTCCCTGTGCGCGCGGCGCATCGCAGTGACGGCCTGCATGCTCGCCCTGTCGGACGGCATGAGGCTGCCCATCTCAGTCGATGGCCTTCAGGATTTCGCGGCACTCAGCGTGCTGCAGCGCGTAGTCACGCAGCGCGTAGTACGCGTCGTCGAGCTCATGCGCGCCGTCGAACAGCAGTTCGTTGATCGCGAAGAGGCTGACCACGATGCTCGCGGCGTCGGCGGACATCGCGCCCGCGTAGTCGTTGGTCGACACGCTGATGGCCAGGGGCTCGTCGCGAACCAGGCGGAGGTAGAACCCGCCGTTGGAGAGATCGACGAAGTCCCAGAAGCCGCCGTTGTAGTTGCGGCAAAGACGACGCATCCAGGTGAAGACGGCCGTCTCGCCCTGGATGTAGCGGCAGCCGAAGACCCGTGGCAAGAACTTCAGTCGTTCATCGCCAGGAACAACCGAGCACGTGATGGCGCCCGGAGCGGTGTGGACAGGGGAGGGGACGGGCGAGGCTTCGCCCATGGTGGTGATGGCCATTGAAGGCTCCTTTCAGGGGGATGGAAAGAAGCCGAGAGCACGCCCCTGACCGGGAGTGGACTCCCGGCACGGGTGGCAAGAAAACCTTCACATCAGGCTGGCGCCTGGTGCCCGCACTTCGCAGAAGGCCTGTGCGGTTGGGCGACGATGACGCTGTCTAGCGGCTCGATACCTTCGAGCGGAGGTTAGGAATCCTTGTGCGGCCGGGCCCGCCAGCACGTTGAACGTGCGCTACCGCCCTGGAGCAGCGCTGAATTTCTCAACGCAATCGAAACAATAGCACTGCAGGCGGGGGAACGCGAGGCCTCTAAGGGCTGCGCTCTGCTCCGGGGTAGCTAGAAGTTGCTGATCCGAACCTTGCTGATCATGCGGGCGTTGGACAGGGAATAGACGACCGCGCCTTCCTTCGTCGTGCGCCTGAAGTAGCGCCCGCTGCTGAACGCCATAGACCAACCTCGCCATGCCTCGCGTGTGCCGAGTACGTCCAGGGTGCCAACGTTGGCGTGGTTCGCCAACTGCAGCAGCGACTTCCACGTGACCCACTCGTTCTCTCTCTGCATGCCCAAGTTTTCCAACAGAGCCAGCTCACCCTCAAAGCACGCCGTGCAGCTGGCTTTACTGAGGAAGAACTACAGGCGCTTGGCAGCTAAAGGGCGGGCGGCTGGGTTGCCAGCCGCCCGCCACATTACGCCGTCGTCAATGACTTCGGCGTTTGCTTGACACCAACCGTTGCCCAGTCGGTGACTGCCGCGACCACGAGTCCGTCATCGAGGTCGATGAAGCGCCTGAAATGATCGCGAACTGCTGCTGCAGTTGTGTTGTTGGCGTGGAAGCACCAGCTCGACTCCAGCATGCGAACGGCTTTGAACCGTGCAAGCTCGTCGTAGAGGGCCTGGTAGTTGCGCTGCTTACGCAGGTCATAGTCCAAAAAGTAGAGCGCCATCTCTACTTCCCCTTCGCCTTGACCTTCTGGGTCAGAGCAGAAGCAGCAACCGTTTTCACGGCGGCAGGGGTCTTGGGGTTGCTCAGCAGCTTGCTGGCAAGGGTCGCCACGCGGGGCGACGTAGTCTCAGTCGGCTTTTTAGCCATATGTGTGTGTCCGATCACGAGTGTTTGGGAGAGGGCTCAGTGCGCGCAGAGCCGCTTACTCATCCACCCTTGACCGCGAGGCACGGCCTTCCGTGCTGTCGCTCAGCGTGATCGTTTACCCATGGGTAAGTGTCTACGCGTAGACAGTACAAAAGCAGTCTGCTTAAACTCGCGATCTGCCAAGCGCAACCTTGGCGGGCGGTGGTTCATGTGTGTCTGATCATTCTTGACAGCACCGTGTGGACTTTCCCGTAGCTCAATCCCTGCTTACGTGGGGCCCCTTCCAGGGCATGTTGCAAATCGGGTCGAGTACGTGTTCCAGACGTACTCGGCCCATTTCTCTTCTGCGCGCCTTGTTGGCCGTCATCGCTGGCGGCACCGGGGTTGCATCGAGCTCGCTCATTATCGGGCACTCGACTGCCGCGAAAGCACCCCTCCCTCATGCTGCACTGCGGCAACGATTCAAAGTTGTCCACAGGCTGACAACTAAAGTTGATGGGTCAGCTACCTCTAGGTAAACGCGCTGTTTAGCACGTGCTGTAAGAAAAAGTTCTGCACAACCCCATGTTTCCCCAGGAGACCCCGAGGGAGGGCGCCTGTGAGAGGGGTGCTTCGGTAGGCTGAGCCTTCAACCGAGAGCGTCAGCCTCAGGATACTTTGTCTCGCGCAAACCGCCAGTGCAGACCATGTGGATAACCACAGCTTCTGTTACTAATCTTTACATCTAACGGCTTCGCATCTTAGCCACTTCAGAGTTGTGGTTTCTTGGAATTCCACGCTGTGAAATACCAAGATGTAACGCTTACTTGATGTCGTCGAGCGCTATGAGCTCAGTGCGCAATGCCACGCGCTGTGCAACGTACTCTTCGTGCTCCTAGTCGTCGAACGCCGACGCTGTGCCCGTGCCGAGCAACGCCTTGGCGGCTTTGCCTCCCAATGCATTACCGCGCTGCTCGCCGCGGCCCAGACACTGCATGACATGGCGCGTTGAGCCGTTGGAGAAGGTGCGCAAACGGACCTCCAGGCCTGACTTCGGGCAAGCGCAGCTCTGCCGGAGATGTTCCTCCAGCCAAGCAAGGCGCTCCTCGATTTCACACGTGGGTTCGTCAGCCCACTGTGCGGCGTAATCTACTGCCGGCATCGACAACTCCTCCAGGACGTCCCGGTCTTGTGCTCGCAGCTTTAGACTGTATGGATGAACAGTGTATCGAGCCTCAGGCCACCCTCGGGCCACCCGCCCGTGCCAGTGGTGGAGGTGGGCCCGGCGTGGGCGCAGCAGGTGCTGTCCACTGTGCAGTGCGGCTTTCCATCGCCCGCAGAGGACCACGCCCTTGAGCGGGTGGACCTGAACAAGGTGCTCATCAAGCACCCCCAGGCAACGTTCCTCATGCGGGTGCGAGGCGCGTCGATGCGCGAAGCTGGCATCGACGATGGCGACGTGGTGCTGGTGGACCGCGCGATCAAGCCGTCTCACGGGCATGTTGTTGTGGCGGTGGTCGATGGTGATTTCACGGTCAAGCGCCTGTGGAAGCGCGGCAGCAACGTGAAGCTGCAGGCGGCCAACCCCACCTTCCCCGACGTGCTCCCGAGGGATGGCCAGACCATCGAGGTCTGGGGCGTAGTCACCAATGCGATCAAGGCCATGCGCCTGTAGGAGCCTCCACCATGCTGGCCCTGGTCGACGGCAACAACTTCTACGTCTCGTGCGAGCGGGTCTTCCGGCCGTCACTGGTCGGCAAGCCCGTGGTGGTGCTTTCCAACAACGACGGCTGCGCAATAGCGCGCAG
This sequence comes from uncultured beta proteobacterium, assembly GCA_963788035.1. Classification (GTDB taxonomy): domain Bacteria; phylum Pseudomonadota; class Gammaproteobacteria; order Burkholderiales; family Burkholderiaceae_C; genus Rubrivivax. The sequence goes on along the minus strand of CAWBFC010000006.1, from coordinate 307,064 downwards.
CAACGAGGCCAAGGCCCTGGGCATCGGCATGGGGCAACCCTGGTTCGAGTGCAAACACCTGGAGCAGGAGCAAGGCCTGGTGGCCCTGTCGGCGAACTTCGCCCTGTACGGCGACATGTCGGACCGGATGATGACTGTGGCAGCCAGCTACGCGCCCCGGCAGGAGATCTACTCGATCGATGAGAGCTTCCTCGACTTCGGCGGCGTGCCTGGTGACCTCAACGCACGCTGCCGATCCATGCGCGAGCAGATCCTGTCCTGGGTAGGCATACCGTGCTGCGTCGGCCTGGGGCCGACGAAGACGTTGGCCAAGCTGGCCAACCACATCGCCAAGACGGCTGAGCGCAAGCCTGGGACCTATCCCGCGGCGCTGGCCCAGGTCTGCAACCTGGGCGCGATGAGTGCCGAAGAGCGCGAGGCGATCTTTGCGGCCACGGGCGTGGGCGAGGTGTGGGGCGTAGGACGGCGCATCGGCGCGAAGCTCCAGGCTGCCGGCGTGAGCACGGTGCTCGACCTGGTGCGCGTGGACGCGGCCGCCATCCGGCGCCACTTCTCTGTCGTGCTGGAGAAGACGGTCCGAGAGCTGCAGGGGGTTCCCTGCATCGAGCTGGACGATGGGCCCGCACCCAAGCAGCAGATCATGTGCAGCCGCTCCTTCGGCCAGGCCATCACGCGCGGCCGTGACCTGGCCGAGGCGGTGACCGAGTTCGCCAGCCGCGCGGCCGTCAAACTGCGCAAGCAGGGCGACGCGGCAGGGGCGGTGCACGTGTTCATCCGCACGAGTCCTTTCCGCGCAGACGATCCGCAGTACGCCAACAGCGTGACGGTGCCCCTGGTGCGGCCGACCGCTGACACGGCGCTGCTGGTGGCATCCGCCATCCGAGGCCTGCGTACCATCTACCGGCGTGGCTACCGCTATGCCAAGGCCGGCGTCATGCTGGTGGACCTGCAGCCCCAGGACATCGCGCAAGGCTCGTTTGACTTCGACGCGCCCGTGCATGCTGCGGACGAGGCCGGCTCGGCAAGCCGCGATCGCACTAAGCTGATGTCGGCGTTCGATGAGGTCAATCGGCGCTTCGGCCGCGGCGCCATCACGCTCGCGGGAGCGGGCGCCACCAAAGACGCCAAGGCTTGGGCCATGCGGCAAGATCGCAAGACGCCGGGGTACACCACCTCTTGGACCGAAATGCCTGTAGCGAGAGCGTGAATCGGGACACAAACCGCTCCTCAAACGCGTGGAATAGGTCGGGTCAAAACACCGGCCGCGGCGTATCAACCGCAGCAAGCCGCGGCCCTCCAACGGCAGAATGGGGCTGAGCAAGGGAGCAGGCATGACAAGCAGAAGGCAAGTTGTAGTGGCGGCAGCGGTTGCTACGGCGATCAGCGGCGCGTCTTTCGCACAGGACGTTCGCTGGGATCCCGAGCTGCGGTTCCCAGGCACCTTCTTCCCCGCGTTCGCCATGGCAACCGCAGGCCTGGACAACAAGGGGCCTGTCGACAACGCTCAAGCTGCTGGCTACACCGCCTCCGCATCGTTCATGGTCCGGCTCTCGTCTGCTCCGGCTGGCGCTCGCGTCAAGGTCCGGGTCGAGATCCCCGAGATTGGCGTCACTGGCGAAATCGAGACAACCGCCCCGGGCGCCGGCCAGGTCAAGTACATCGCACCGCGCCTTTCTTGGAGCCAAGCCCGCCTGGCGTCGATCGACCAGCCGATCAGCACTGAGGTCATCTTCACTGTGGCCGTCGATGGCAGCCAGGCCACCGAGCAGCGGCGGCCGCTGCGGGTTCGCGCGGCTAACGACAGCCCGCTGCTGGTCTGCTCTGCTCCCGGCAGATGCAGAGACTACTTCCACGTGATGGCAGCCTTCGTGAACGAGGACCATCCGATCATCGACCGCGTACTCCGTTCGACCCTAGAGATTCCAGCCTTGCCGGTGAAGCAGTGGATTGGGACCCAAGGCTCGGAGCAGCAGGTGCTGCAGCAAGTCTGGGCAATCTGGTACTGGTTCCAGCGCAACCGCGTGACCTACTCCAGCATCACGACAGTCTCCGATGTACGCGCAGACCTGACGTCGCAGACGGTGCGACCCATCTCGCAAGCGCTGGCGACACGGCAAGCCAACTGCATCGACGGCTCCGCGCTCTTCGCTTCGATCCTGCGCAAGATCGGCATCGAGCCCATCCTCGTGTTCGTTCCGGGTCACGCTTTCCTGGGCTTCTACCTCGATGCCCAGCAAACAAAGCCGATGTTCCTTGAAACCACCATGCTGAATACGCCAGCCAATCCGTTCTACCAAGCAGGCCCGACGAAGGCGGGCACGGATCTGGCGCGCATGACTGGCTCAGACATCCACGCTAACCAGAGCTGGCGAACCTTTACAGACGCCATCGCTGAAGGCAACCGTCGCTATGCGGAAGCGCAGCCTTACTTCGGCAAGCAGGCGGGCTTCATGGCAGTGCCGATCAAGAAGGCGCGCAGCGTTGGAGTACTGCCAGTGCCCCTATGAGGCTGCACCGACAAAGAAAAGGGGCCAGCCACCTCGCGGTGACTGGCCCCTAGCACTTGAAGAGCGCGCGGATGGCGCGCACTGGCTTCGGGTCTAGACGCCAGACGGGTTCTGACGCTGTGCTGCCAGCGAAGCCCCGAGGCCTGCTCTGATCTGCTGCCGGTACTCGGCCGAGTCCAGGCCTGCGAGCAGCTGGTCGACGTGGCGCACCAGGTGCGCGGTCGCCTCGTCCACGGAGCCGTTCAGCAGTGCAGCCTCCAAGCTCTCGCCGAGCTGCATGAACAGTGTCGACGTGCCGCTCACGGTGAGCTGTTGGTCGATGAAGCCACCATCACCACCGAACTCGAAGAGCCGCGGCTTGTCGGAGTGCCAGCAACCCTCGTAGAGGATCGCACTCAGGCCGTGGCCATCGTCGAAAGCCCGCGCCAAGACGAAGAGCGATTCAAGGTCAGCCTCCTCATCGAACGTGGACCCTTCCATCAATGCCACGAAAGCCTCCTGCTCATCGCTCTTGAAGTGCTTGGCCAGGGCCCACAGCAGTGCATCAGCATCGTCTTCGTCCTCGGCGGCAGGCTCAGGCGTGACGCCAAGGGCGGTCGCGAGCTCGTCGAGCTGCCCCAGCACATCCTCCCAGGTCTGGTGCGTGCTTTCGCTCATCTGGCAGATGTAGGCCTCGCCGTTGCCCGGAAACTCCGGGTCAAGGTCCATGCCACCAAAGAGCGCCTTGATGACGGGGGTGACCTGGGTCAGACGCAAGACGCCGGTCATGTCGAAGTAGTTGTTGGCCATGTGAGATCTCCTTTAAGGTTGGGTAGAGGTGTTGCCCGTCGCGTGGGCCGCGTCGGCGGCATGGGTGGATGTGAGAGGGGAGGGAGCAGCCAGGGGACCGCGTTGCAGCAGCTCAGGCCCGAACAGACGGGTCAGGCGGATGTGCAGGGCCTCGTAGGCCAGGCGCACGCCAGGTGGCTGATCGATGGCCTTCGGATCGGCCTGAAAACGGCAGTCCGAAGCGATGTCCCGTGCCGTGTCGGCATCGATGTCGACGTGTGCCTCACCGCCATAGGCGGCCAGGCCAGGCACGACATCACCGATGCAGCGAACCTGCCACTCGCGGCGGATCGTGTGGCTAAGCAGAAGGCGCATCGAGGGCCTCCTGCAGGTGCATGTAAAGCAGTGGGTTCAAGTGAATCCTCCGGTCGAAAAGCAGAGGGCCCTGCGCCTGACCTGCAGGCGAGGGCCCTCATGGGTTGGAAATGGAGAGGGCCCCGCGAAGGGGCCCCCAAACGGAAGGCGGGAGTGATCCCCCGCCCGTGTGTGTCAGCCCAGCAGCTGCTTGGCCAGCGCAACCTCAACTGAGTCTCCCGACTGGTTGAGGACATCCAGGCCGGTGTCCGGCATGTCTCCCGACGTGCTCTGCGACACCGAGATCTTCTTGGCCATCAGCGACAGGCACTCCATCTGCGCACACCCCTCGTACCCGAGGAAGTGCACGTCGACGTGGTGCGTCTGCCCGATGCGCCAGCTCCGACGACTGGCCTGCTGCAAGGTGTAGACGTTGTAGCCCGACTGCATGAACACGATGGTCGGGAACTCCAACATGTCCAGGCCCGTCTTCACGAGCTCGGGGTTGGTGATCACGACGTCGACGTTGCGGTCGACCTGTTCGAGCAGCCAGTCCTCGCGCTTGGCAGCTTCCACGCTTGCGCGCAGCACCGCCACCTTGAAGCCCTCGACCTCCAGCAACGCCTTCAGGCGTGCCGTGGTGTCGCGGGTGCCGGAGTAGACCGAGTACACGAGGGTCTTGCGACCCTGAGCCTTGGCCTTGCGGCACAGCTCGATCATCTCCAGCTCCTTCGGCATGGGAGTGATCTCGTCGAAGAGAGCCGGCGCGCTGGCCAGCACGTAGCGGCGATGCGGGTGCATCACCGTTTCCGAGCGGAAGCAGCAATCCGGCCAGGCCAGCAGCGCGTTGAGCACCACACCGAGCAGGCTCTGGTCGCCCGCCCGCAGTGCCTGGCGGAGCTCCCCTTTCAGGGCGCCAGCCAGGCGCAGGTACTCGCTTTGCTGCTCGGGCGCCATGGGCACGCCCGTGTAGTACTCGCGGTACGGCGGCAGGACGTTGCCGCCGATGTCCTTGAGCTTCAGGAAGGCCGTCATCGGCAGCACGTAGCGCATCACACCCACAGGGCCGAAGCCCGGGGCCTTGGCCTCGCGGTGCGTCACGTTGCGGCCCTTGGCCGTGCGGTGAGCGCGCTCCTCGGCCGGGGCCGAGGACTGCTTGTAGATGTCCTTCACGACGCCGTGGGCGCGCATGAAGGCCCAGCTCGCAGGCCCGAGTGAGCCGCGCTGGTAGCCGAAGCCGTCTTCGATCATCGCCCTGGGGTTCAGGCGGAACAGCAGGAAGAACAGGTCATCCGCGTAGCCGCCCATCAGCGTGCCCGTCAGCAGCAGCGCCTTGCGGCACTGGCTGGCCAGCACACCGAAGGCCTGGCCTTGGGCCGAACCGTCGTTCTTGAACTCATGCCCCTCGTCGCCGATGAGCAGGCCGAAGAAGCCCGAGGGCAGGTAGCGCTTGATGAACTCGGTCGGCTGGTAGCCGCCCTGACCAAACGAGAACTCCATGTGGGCCATGGCGCGCTCCATGCGCCTGGCCTGCCGGTCGGTGAAGAAGAGATCGCCTTTCTCGTCCATCAGGTTGATGAACTCGAACACGTTGTCTTCGAGCATGCCGCCGAGCATGTCCTCGCCAAAGGTGTCGAGCAGCTTGCCCGCCGTCTTCACGCCGATCGTCGGGATCTGCGTGATCGCGTCGTGCAGGATGTCCCGGCGCGACTTCGGAGCCGCACCAGGCCTCACCAAGGACCACAGCGCGCCGCCGCACGCGGCGCAGCGCATCTGCCTGTTGTCCAGCTTCAGCCTGGCCTCCGCAGGCGACAGGGCACGATCAACGCCGTCCGTGTCGGGGACCGTGATGGGCGTGAAGCAATCGCTGCAAGCAGCGATCTCGGTGGCCAGCTGGTCCTCGGCGCCCGAGTAAACCTTGCGGGTGGTGAACGCCGGCGACCAGTTGAAGCCCATCCGCATGCGGACGCGGCCCATCACGAAGAACTCGGGCACGCTGGGCTTGCCGGTGACCATGCGGAGCTGCAAGAGCTTCTTGAGCGTGTCGGGCCCGTTGAGGATCCACACACGTGCCTCCGGCACCGTCATCTTGATTTCGCGCCGCCACTTGTAGACGAGGTGGGGCGGGCAGACGATCAGCGCGCGGGGGAAACCCGCGTGGTGCAGCAGCCAGGCCGTGGCGATGCCGATGAGCGTCTTGCCGGTGCCCATCTCGCCGTTGACCGTCACCGACGGATTGCCGGCCTCGACCAGGTGCCGCGCTGCGGCCTGGATGACCGCGCGCTGCTCCGGGAACGGATCGCGCAGCAGGCGGTCGAGCAGAACCTCGCGCTTGGGGTCAGGCCGGCCGTCGTAGACGGGCGGGTTCTGATCGCGCACCGCGTCCAGCAAGCTGCCGCGGAACTGCTTGATGAACTCGGCGATCGGCATGGTGGGGCCGTCGCCATCGGGGGTGCCGGCTGCGTCGGTCACCTCGATGACTTCGGTGGAGTCGGCGGCTTCGGTGGATTCAGCGGACAGGGTTTCAGTGTCTTGGCTCATGAGAGTGCCTTCTTGAGGGTGTGGGAAGCCCTGGAGCAGCGGATGCCGCGCCAAGGGCTCAGGACAGGCCCGCAAGGGGCCCAGGAGGGGGAGGGAAGGGGGTAGAGAGGGGTCAGGGCCACCCACGGAGGTGGGCGCCCTGGTTCAGGCCCCCAGACAGGGGCCTGAAAACTGAGGAGACAAGCCGAGGCGGCCAGCTACTCAGCGCTGACGAAGGTGCCGTCGCTCATCACTTCAGCCACGACGCAGGCGCCGAGGTAGAAGGTGTCGAGGTCCTCTTCGCTGGCCACGGCATAGCCGTCGTCTTCACCGTCGCGCACCACGTACATCGACGAGTCACGCGCCTTGGCGAGTTGAGCGGCCCGCCTGCCGGCGGCCTCAGGGGTGGTGTATGTCGCCATCGCTGGCTCCTGCTCAAGGTGCCGGCGCGGCCAGCAGGCCTTCGCGCACACCTTGCGACACCCAGTCCGGGAAGGACTCAGGCAGCTCGATGCGGAAGGCGCGGATACCGCCTATGCACTGAGGCGACACCAGGCCGCCGCTGCCTTGCACGTGCCGCAGCACGAGCTCGCGCCAGGCGTCGAGCAAGGGCACCGGCGACAGGTCCTTCACCAGCGTCCAGGCCAGCTCGATCAGGCGAGGCCTGTCGAGCTCGGGCTCCATGATCCAGGCGCTGCGCGTGGCGTGATCCACGTTCAGCACGGCCGGGTCGAAGATCCAGGCGTGCACCAGGTTGCCGAGCAGGCCGGTGCGAGGCATGCGGCCGGTGGTCTTCTCCAGCCGCTTGGGATCGCCCACCATCACTTGCAGTGCCGGCTTCGCGCCAAGGCGCTCGACCGCAGACACCTCGCTGATCCCGCCCTCTCGCGAGGACTGGTGCAGCCGGGCCATGAACTGCTGGATGGACGTGTCACGGCCGTAGACCGAGATGAAGAGAAGCTGGGCGTGGTGGTCCGAAGCCATGGCGTCGACGAACACGTCCGATTGCTCTCTGAGAACGAACATGGGTGCCTCCTTTCAGGGGGACAGGTTCAGGGGAATGAGGGCAGGGGCCCGCCGGCGGCGGACCCCTCTGGTGCACCCGCTGTGGGGTGAGGTCTTGGCTACATCAGGCCGCGCTCGGCCATGGACACGCTGCGGTCGCCGGCCACGATGGCGTGGTCGATGACCCGGACGTCGATGAGCGCCAAGGCGGCCTTGAGCGTCTGTGTCAGGTGCTCGTCCGCTCTGGAGGGCTCGGGCTCACCAGAGGGGTGGTTGTGAGCCAGCACGACCGATCCGGCGTTGTGAGCCAGGCTGCGTTTGACGACTTCGCGCGGGTACACCGACGTTTGCGTCAGCGTCCCCCGGAACATCTCCTCCACCGTGATGACCCGGTGATGGGCGTTGAGGAACACCACCACAAAGGTTTCGTGTTCGTAGCCTGCGAAGTGCGTCTGCAGGTAGAGCTTGAGCTTCTCAGGGCTCTGGATCACAGGCTGACCGATCAGGTCCTTCAGTGCGCTGCGCTTGGCCAACTCGGCCGCGCACGCCAAAAGGCCCGACAGAGCCGCGGCGCGCCGCTCAGGGGCACCGACGTAGCGTGGCATCGCCTCGCTACACGTGAGCGCGCCCGAGTGCGGGATCGCACGCGCGCCGGCCAACACAACATCTTCGAGAGCCTCATCGCTGAGGCCTGCAGGGATCATGTTCATGGAAGATCTCCAGGTGTGAAGGAGCAATGGCAGCGGCCCACCTGCACCCTTCTTGCGAAGGCAGTGCAGGCGGGCCACCGTTGGGGGTAGGAGAGAAGGGGGCGCTCCTTCGAGCGACCCACCAGGCGGGCGAAGAACCGTCAGGCGTTGGCTGTCGCGCCCTGGAAGCGGCCGTCCCGGTCGTAAACGACCTGGCGGTTGCCGACGCGCTGGATGCAGTCGCGCTCGACCTCGTCGAACATCACATCAGGCACCTTGATGCCCAGCTCTTCGAGCTTGGCCCGGTAGTCATCGAGCTCCAGCTCGAAGGCAGCGGCATGGTCCAGGTTGATGTACAGGTAGTCGTCCTGGCCAGGAGCCGGCTCGCGCCGCTCCACGAGCATGAAATAGTGCCCAAGAGGACGATCCCAGCCCAGAACAACCGTGATCGGTTCGCCCTGGTGCTCGGTGTGGAAGTAGTGCTGGCTCATGCGGCCCTCCCTGCGTGCAGGCTGTGTCCAGGCGCGCTGGTCACCGCGTAGTCGTTGAGGTCCAGCGATTCGTCGAACCACAGGGCCGGATCGATGCCATCGACGGAGATGGCAAACGAGACCTCGCCGCTGGCGTAGACCGTGCAGGTCACCCCCAGCAGCCGAGGCACCTCACCGCTCTCGCGGCTGGTGACCTTGCAAGACGCGGGCAGGGCCCAGTCCGAGATCTCGTCCGCACCCACGGCCAGCACGACGTTCCAGAGCTGCATCAGCCTGGCCAGAACCTGTTGGTTCAGGTCCAGCCAGACGATCCAGCGTTCTGCCAAACGGGTGATGGCCACTGCGCGGTCCTCGTCGGTCGCCGCGGCGCCGTACATGCACAGGCCGGAGGCAACCCGCAGGGGCTCGCTCAGGGTGATGGGGCGGTAGGTCTCGGTCATGTCCATGGTCACTGAGGTGGCGGCCGATGCCGGTTCAGAAACCTGGGACTGGGCAAGCGTGCAGGGCCTGGTGGCGCCTGCCGAAGAGTCATTCGTGCTCACGGCGTTCTCCTAGAACGAAAAAGCCGAGAGCGCCCCTGTCGGGAGCGGACTCCCGGCGGGGTGGTGGATCAAACCTTCGGCCGAACGGGTGTCCGGTCCTGCACTTCTCAGAAGGCCTGTGCAGTCAGGGCGACCGTTACGCGGTCAGCGGCTCGAATCCGTCGAGCAGCGGTTGGGAAAACACAGAGACTTTTTGCAAGGGCCGGCGTGGCACGCCAGCCCCTCCAAAAAACCCTCCACGCCACCCGAAGGCGGACGCGGAGGCAAGGACCCCCTCTCAGGGAGCGAGCGCGGGATGCGCAGGGGGTCGAGGGAGCATTCAGGCTACCGTGACGATCGAGCCCAGGTTAGGTCCGGGGGTGAGGTCGATGCCTCGGATCACGGTGACGAACTTGTCGGTCAGCACGCGGGTTTCAGCCACGGAGCCATCGCTGGCCGACTCGCGCAGGATCTGCTGGGACTTCTGCTTGTGCGTGCGTCCCTTGATGAGCAGGCGCTGGCCGGTCGCAGAGGTGACGATCCCGGAGATCTGCCCAGCCGCAAGTGCCAGTGCAAGGTGCCAGTCGGTCATCGCACGCAATGGCGGCTTGGCCGTCGTGGCGTGCCTGCGGAGCTGCATCTGGAAGCGTGGCCACAGCGTGGCGCGCGACAGACCCTGATCGAGCTCGTGCTGGAGCTGCCTGGCATCGAGACGCACCACCGTGAAGTGGAAGTCTTCGGCGCGCACAGCGGGCACCACGTAAGGGTCCCCTGCCCAGTGAGGCGGCAGTTCCACCTGGTCCTCGCCGGCGGCGAAGGCCTGCAGGCGCTTGACGAGCGACGCGTCGGGGTGCGCAGGGCGGCGCTTCACGCCGAAGAGCACGCATTGCTTGAACTGCTGCTCGGGCGACATGAAGACCTCCACGCGCTCGAAGTGGCGGGCGATCAAGGTGGCCAGCTCGGCATCGAGCACGTAGAACGGCACGATGAGCACGAGCACACCACCGGGCTGCAGGAGGCTGAAGGTGCGACGGCAGAAGACCTTCTCGTGCCGCTCGCGGCCTTGCTTGCGATCGCCGGTGTCGGCCTTGTCTCCGACCAGGTCGCCGTAGGGTGGGTTCAGGAACAGCAGGCCCATGCTGCGGTCGGTGATGCGCACGTCGTGCACATCGGCGTGGGCCACGGTGCCGAGCACGGTCTTGGCGTGCCAGGCGCGCTCTTCGTCGACGTCGACGCCGAAGCTGCTGACCTCTGCGCCGCAGGACTGCAGGTGCTCGCACACGTGCAGCAGCGCAGCGCCTTCGCCGCAGCAGGGGTCGATCACGCGGACCGAGCTGCCGCCGATGTCGAGTGCCGAGCAGATGCGATCCAGCGTGGGCACGTCGGTGGGGAAGTAGCCGTTCTTGATGAAGTTCTGCGCGATGCGCGGAAAGATCAGGGCCATGGGGATGGACTCCATGAAGGCTTCGCGTTGAAGCCCGAGGTGATGAGAGGGGAGAGGGGCCCACCACAACTGTGGGCCTCAGGTTGCAATGACGCGCTGGCAGCGCAGTCAGGCTGCGCGTTGCAGCGTGCGCGGCAGAGGCTGCCAGCCGGCGGCGTACAGCTCGGCCAGCAAGCTGCCAGGCAGGAGACCGGACGTGGCCGGGTCGTGGATGGCGTCGCTGATGGCGACCACCAAGGGCCGCACGTGGTGCGCGTGCTGGGCGAGAACTCGATCGAGCTGCTCGGCCTCATCGTCGCTGGCGGTGCTCAGCCAGTCGAGGTAGGCCTTCCAGAAGACCTTGCGGTCGCTGCTCGGCTTCAGGGTGGCTGCAGGCGGAACCTGTAGCGCTGCGATGGCGACCGTTGGGACGATGCTTGCAGCAACCAGGCTCAGATGATGTGGCTTCATGCGTGGACTCCTTGAGAGAAGGGCACAGCGAAGCCACGGCCGCAGCGGCTTGTGGTTCCGCTGCGGGGTTGAGAAGAGGGGCGATCAGATGGGGGGCTGAGCCTGGGATGCACGAGGCATCCCAGGGGATCAGCAGGACAGGCGCTTACCAGCTGGACCAGCGTGAGCCGGCGTCAGCGGAAGTACCAGAGCAGCCCGAAGGCCACTGCGACGAGCACGGTGGGCTCGGACTTGGCGGTGCTGTACACGGCACCGATGAAGGCATTGGCGGACTTCAGGGCGCTGCGGGCACTGCGCGATTGCTCGCGTGCTTTTTCCATGGCCGCCTGCGCTTGCGCGTAGGCGATGGCCTGGCGCTTGAGCGTGAGCTTGGCGCGCACGTACAAGCCGTGGAAGTCGTTCTCTTGACTTTCCAGCATGCGGGGATTCGCGTCGAAGTGATCGACGATGGTCTTCGCGGTGGCGAAGTCGTCGATGTTCAGCGCGAAGTACTCCCAGACTTCGACGGTCTCGCCCGAGTTGCCGATGGCAACGGACTTACCAGAGGCTTCGATGTCGGCAGCCTGACCAGCAGGAATGACGTTGGCGTTCATGGGATGCGTCCTCGTTGAGTAAACGGGGACGCACCATCCCCAGCGGGGATGTGTGACATCCCCATGGGGTTGATGAAGCGAGAAGAACTCCAGTGGGTCCGGATCAAGCGATCCAGCCCCACCACCGCTGTTGCAGGAGCCTGGCGGTGTTGGGCGTGCCGTGCGTGGCACATACGGACCGAAGCTGTCGGTCGGGCAGTAAGAACGGCGGGTCGCTCAGTCGCAGCTCAGAAGCTGCGGGCGCTGGGACGGGTGTGTCGCGGCGCTGGCCAGGGCGAGTTCTGCAAGCGCTCGGGCACCGGGGCCGGTGCGAAGCGCTTGGAGAACCCGTCAGGACCTGGCGTGGCCAGGTCCTGCACAGGGCGGGGCTTGCATGGCCGGGCGGTCACCCGCCGGCCTGCGCGATCTGCAGGCGCACCTGCATGATTCGTTCGATGTCCCAGTCGGAGGCGCGACTCAGGCGCCGACCGACGAGGTGATACCAGCGCGCAAGCGCGAAGGGCACGCCTGCGGCGGCCATGCGCTCGGGAGAGGCATCGTCTTGGGTATGGGGGGTGTGCTGCGTGGCAGCCATGGCTTGCTCCTGACTGGACGGGCGACATTGCCCCCACAGCGCGCGCAACGATCAACGCGCTCTGGGGGCAATGCCACTCGGACCAGGAGAACCACACTCCACAGCGCCGGACCGAAAGTCCGTGCTGCACCGATTCACAGGAGCCTGTCGGTGTCAGGGCGTGCCGTGCGTGGCACTGACGGGCCGAAGCTGACGGCCGGGCAGAAAACGCTTCAATTCTGAGCTGCGCCGTTCACGCGCGCAAGGGGTCGACCACGCCGGCATGACGCATGCAAGGGGTTCACTGCGCGGGCGGCACGGACGGGGCCGGGCGCCAGCCGCGGTGCGCCACTATGCAAGTTGCCAGTGGCATGGGGGCAGCGCCTTTGCTCGAATACACCCATCGACCAACAACCTGCTCAGGTGCCTACATGCTTGAATTTCTGCTGATTATCTTCGGACGGATCCCCAACGGCGGCGGTTGGAACTCGGCCGGTTGATTCCGCTGCCTCAGTGACTCCTCACTGAGTACCCGCCCAGTCAGGTTTTCAAGAAACTAGCCTCAACAGCGATTCTTTCGCTGTTGAGGCTAATTCCACTTGCCAACCGATATTCAGCTTGAGTGATGCGTCAGATGGTTTTTTCTATTGATCCAATGGCGGCCGGTTTATAGCAGGCCCAATTGGATGGCCTTGGCGACAGCCGCGTGTTTGCCCGAGACGCCCAGCTTCTTTGATGCGGATTGAAGATGGAAGTTGATGGTGCCTCGGTTCAAGCCAAGGATGTTGCCGATCACCTCTGCCGACTTGCCCCCTGAGGTCCACCTCAGGATCTCCAGCTCGCGAGCTGTGAGGACCGGAAGCTCGGCCTCCGGCGCTGCCAGCGGCGTCAGCAGACGCACCGCTGTCTCTTGCGCAAAGGCGCCAAGAAGCTGCAGGTCTGCCATGAGGCCGATCAGCTCACGATCGTCATCGGGCAGAGCCTCATCGCGGTCGAAGCCGAGCAAGAAGTGGCGTCCGTTGCTCATGTGCATGGCCATGGCCACGCCGTTCTTGTAGCCGTACTGCGCCTGGTGCTCCCACAGGTGGCCTGCGCCGTCCTTGACGTACAGCGACTGGTCGTAGGTGAAGGGGTGCGCCAGGTGCTTCAGGCGCGTCAGCACTGGAGATTTGCGCGACAGCTCCGGGTCGTTGTAGCTGGCCTTGTAGGCATCGGGCACGTTGCCGATGCTGATGAACTGAGCAGGAGCAGCGGGCCGGTCCAGCACCAGGATCGCCGAGACAAGCGGGAAGCCCTTGCGAGCTGCGAAGTCCACCAGTCGCTTCTCGAACGTCAATTTGTCGCTCGATGTGACGACATCCAGGTAGGCCTGCTGACTGTTCACCCGCTTCGCCTCCTCGCGTGGCTTTGCACAGCGCTATTCAACTTGCAAGTTGCCCTCAAGGGGCTGCGGTGCAATCGTGGTGCCTTGTTTTTCCAACCAGGGAGTAACGCTATGAGCTTGCAGCCGTGGAGTGCTGTCGATGAGCGGGCCATTGAGTGGTGCGTTCCGCGTGATGAATCCGAAATGCCGGACTTGGGCCACTTCAGCACGACCGTGGTTCGGTTGGGCACCGCCGGTTGCGCCAGCGGAATTGCGTACTGGGCCAACGTATTCAAGGGCCAAACCTTATACATCGCATTCGATTGGGTCGAGGTTCGCCAAGGCGTCCCGATTCTGACAGACCCCAATGCAATCGTGACGAACCTGAAGCTGGTTGATGAAGCCGGGGTCCAGATTTCGGAACTGGGGCACGTCGCCCAAATCACTCGGATGGTTCACAACCTGAACTGGCAGCAATATGCTGTCGAAGCGGCCAGGAAGTATCGGCTCGATACTGTGGCCAGCAAGCTGACGTTGGCGCGGCACCCTGCCGCGCTGTACGGACATGAGCGAGAGCGACACGCCCGGGAGATGCGCAAGGCTGCCTGAGCCAGCGCAGCACTGAGAGGACAAGAAAAAACGCCATGACGACCCGTCTTGCGAACGGGGCGTCATGGCGTTGTGGCTCCTTGTGGCCATCGGCGCGTGGGCGCCTGGCGAAGGTCAGCCTGACGCTGCGAGCGTTCGCCGCAGGCGTTCTGCAGCCCGAGGGTGAGTTTTGAGCGCTGCGCGCAACTGCTCATCGTCGTAGCCTTCGATCTGCGACAAGGCGGCCGATGCGTTCATCAGGTCGAGCAGCCCGTAGCTCTCGAACATCCGCTCCAAACGTTCGCCACCGCCCTCGAAGTAGTGGTGGATCTCCAGCTCGGGCACGTGGTCCATGGCCAGGACGTGCAGCACGTCCTGGTGGAACTGACTGCCCAGCAGGCGCAGCTCTGTGAGGTCCATCCGGAAGCGCCCCCCGTTGTAGATCGAAGCCAGGAAGGCTGCGATCACACGGCTGCTGCCGGTGCGGTTCTTCTCGGCAAAGTCGAACAGGCGCTTGAGGGAGGTCACGCCTTGCTCCTGCGTTGAAGCACGAGCGCTCTGCGCATCCGCAGCGGCCGCGTCCCAGCGCGTGTCGCCGGCCTTGAACTCTTCGATCATGGCGTTGAAGGCGTTGAGCCTGTCACCAGGGAACTCCACCGTCGCTGAGACAGTGGTTGCGGTCTTGATGGGAAGTCGGTCCATGGGAGTAACTCCGTAAGTGTGTGGCGCACGCCGTGCGGCGGGCGCTGCGTATGTGTGGAGAAGGGGAAGACCGGCCAGCAGTCGCCGGCACGGTCATCAAGTCATCAGGGCGCCAGCGCGCTGAGCCAGTCCTTGAGGGCCAAGGCCCTGTCCGACTGCTTCGATCGCTGACCCAGGGTCTGCACGCGTTCAGCGAAGCGCACCGGATCAGTGGCCACAGCTTTGGCCAAGCGCTTGGCCGCGGCCGCGGTGAGCTGCCGCGGATCACGCAGCAGGGCAACGGCTTCTTTGGGCAGTTGGGCCAGGCCGCAGGCGTTGGCCACGTCCGACAGGTCTCGACCCAGGCGGTCCGCCAGGCGGCGGCGCGATGGGTACAAGCCTGCCTGCAGTGCTGCCTCGTACAGGCAACCTCGTTCGTACAAAGACACGCGGTCGTTGCCGTTGGAGGCATCGAGCTCCTCCAACGCGCGAAGGGTGTCCAAGGACTCGACTGCTGCGAGCACGGGCACGCCGAGCTCCAGGCAGGCCTGCAGGCGCAAGGAGCCAAACACGAGATCAAAGCGCCCTGGCTGGCCGGGCCGAACCTTGATCGGCTGCACGTTCCCGCCCGTCGTGGTGATGGAGGCCTTCAGCGCAGTGAAGGCTTGGTCGGTGGTGGACTGTGGCGCGCGGAAGCGCATCCATACCGGCGTGTGAACCATCAGCGGGTCCAGCCTGGCCAGCGAGGCCGCAGAGGCTGCAAAGTCTGCTGCCTTGGCCATCGATGTGAGTTGCGCCTTGGCCATGCGCACGCCCGTGGACGTGCCTGACTCGATAGCGGCCAGCAACATCGGCAGCGCTTCCTGCCAGCTCTCGGGGCCTGTGCGAACGGTCAGCACGTCAGGGGCATTCACCGCCGCGCTCTGTGAGGTGGATTCCATGAGGGGGTCCTTCAAAGGGAAACGAAGGCGGGCGCCACCTCAGTAGAGGGGCGCCCGCCGACCAATGGTGTGGACTGCGCAGCCAGGTCTCGACCCGGCTGCAGGTGCTTTCTCAGGGCTCGGAGCGCTGGGTCCACATGCCGGTGGCCAGGGCCTGTCCGGCAGCGTCCTGGCGGGGCCAGTACTGCACGGACTCGCGGCTGCAGGGACCGTCTTCGCTCGCAGTGCCGATGTAGAACCCGCGTGCCGACTGCAGGACAGTCAGTGGCAGGTGCTTGTTGCAGTAAGCCTTGGCCAGCAGCCCGATGGGCTTGTTGCTCAGTTCGCTGGTGGCTGTGACAGTGGATGCTGTTGAGTTCATGGTGCTTTCCTTCGGTGGTGATGGGATGGAAGGGAAGCGCCCAGCGGGGCGAACTTCCCCGGTGGGTTGATGAAAACGACGCAGCTCCCGGCCCCTTGCGGAGCCCCTGAACCCCTGCAGGAGCCAGTTCAGGTGAGGCGGCCATGCACGTGTGTGCACGGCCTGGGCGCACCTTGACGCGGTGCCTTCGGATCGACGCGAGGTCGATCAACGGGGAAATCGGTGTGCTCTGGTGAACCTGGTTGTTCAAGACCTCGAACGCGGCCGAGCTGGCCGGCGTGGGTGGATCGAGGGCTTGAAGAACCCGGCCCGGATGGACCGTGTTCAGGATCGACAGCGTCTGCGCTACCGGGCGTGTGAAACCCATGCCTTGGCTTCTGACCGGCGTGTCCTCTTCTTGCAGACTGACGGACACCACTACGACGCTCTTGACCGCTTCACCGCGAAACGGCACCACACATGGGGCTGTGGCCTCCCTGAAGAGACGATCCCGCGCAAGCGAGAGCTTTTTCCAGGAGAGCCGAGCTCCCCTCGAAAAAGCCCGCTGACGCGAGCTGTGAGCAGTGCAAGCACGCTGCCGGTGGGCGACGTGGCTTGCATGCATGGCCGATGTGCGCCGACCGTCAGGCCGGCACGGCTTCCTTGGCAGGTTGAGTGGACGTGGACCACGACTGCGACTTGGGGTCGAAGGCGTAGCCCAGGGTGCGAAGGCGATCGCGCTGCTTGCGGAACATTTCGCGGTCGACCGAGGGGTCGAGCTTGATGAGTTCCTTGCGCTTGAGCAGCGCGTAGATCTCGTCACCGAAGAGCTGCTCGTCGGCAGCGCTGTCGCTCGCAGGCTTGGCAGCAGCGGGCGCGGAGGTCACCGGGTTGGCGTTGCCCTCGCGTGAGCTGCTGCGAGGCTGGCGTGGCGTGGGCGTGGCCGACTCAGGGGAGGGCGCCACGCTTGCGGCCGAGGTCGAGCTTGAGGTCAAGGCCTGAGCGTGTGCCGACTGGTGGCTCTGCGACTCGATGGGGTCGGGCTCGGGGGGCGAGCTCGGTGCCGGCGCGGTCTCGTCGGCTTCGTCGATCAGGATTTCTTCCAGCGTGGCGCGGTTCTTTACGAACACGCGGCCACGCCACGAGAAGCTGTCGGGCGCGATCCACTTGATGAGGAAGTCGCCGGTGTACTTGCCCGGCTCGAACTCCTCGATGAGGGAATCCTTGACCTCGAACTCGCCGATCTCGGTGTTGAGGTCGCCGATGTTGAAGGCGCCACGTGCGCTGTTCTTGCGCTGAATGGTGATGGTCCCGCGGACTCGGATAGACATGCCTGCTCCTTTGGTTGAGGCTGGTGGGGAAGAAAAGCCTCCAGGACATGCCCATCCCTGGCGGGATTGGGTAGTCCCGCAAGGCGTTGGGGTGAGAGGTGTGCAGCGACCAGCCAGCCCGAGAAGACGGGGGCCAGATCAGCAGGCGCTGAGCGTGCGGCTCAGCGAGGTGAGAGGACGATGAAGAGGAAGAGGGCGAGGCTGTGCCTCGCCGTTCCAGCAACAACGTCGTGAGCGGGGTTCAGCCGGTCACGTCTGGGCGGGTACTGTGGGCACGCCAGAAGTTGTGGGGTTCGGGTGCGCAGGGAGCTCCGCCGGTCATTCATGGCCCGCGAGGTCGGGCCGTGCATCGATCGCACTCCAGTGCCTTGCGACCCGGGGGTCGAAGACAGCACCGTCATTGCAGGAGCCGAACGGTGTCAGGGATCACGTTTTAGGAACGTGCAAACCGGGCGCGGCTTGAGTTACCGGGAAGCCGCCAACACGGGAACGAACTTGGGCACTTGGCTTTCTTCATCGGCCTGTTGTGCTGGCCGCTGAAGAAAGCCCCCTCATGGAGGGCTTGTGGCGTGAAGGTGCGGGGCGATCACTCGCTCCGGGATCTGCGCTCCTTCTCGGCGTGCTTGCGATCCGTCCAGTGGACGAGCCAGGCAGAGCCGAGGGACAGGGCAATCAGTACCCATCCGATCAAGACGGAAGCAATCTGCTGCTCAGTCGACATCCTTGACCTCCTTTGGCTGCGGTGCCTCTTGGCTCCGAAGCACCCACAAGGCTCCTGCTTCGATGACCGCGAACGCGACGAGCGCGTGCACGAACATCAACCAGTCACCTTTGGTGTAGGAAGTGTAGCCAACCACCGCGAAGTACGCGATGGCGGTCTTGTCGATCACCGAGGTCAGATGCTTGCGCTGGTCGTAGTTCAGCCGCATTGCGTTCAGGCGTGAGCCGGGACGCGCTGTGGGCTGCTGTCATCACCGCACGCGCTGCCGGGGCTGCCTTCGTCGTCGTCACCTCGCGGTGCGTCGGACTCGGGAGCAGCGTTGCGCGGCACGAGCGGGATGTCGATCTTCTGGCCGTTGACCTTGGCGAAGGTCACCTGCAGAAGACGCGCCTTGAGGCCTTGGCCTTGCTTCATTTCGCCGGATTCGCGATCGGGGTACTCGTAGAAGTCAGGCTTCGGGTCACCGGCGCGGAAGCCGACGATGACTTTGTGCTTGGCGTCGACGTCGTCCTTGAGCTGATCGATCGCCAACTTGGCGATCTGGCCCACGACGATGCAGTCGATGCTGACGTACTCGACCGAGTCCGCCTTGCCCATCATGGCGTTGATGGTGCAGGCCAGGTACTTCGGACCCTTCTTCGGCGTGACGAGACGGACGCGGTTCAGGTAGCCGACACCTTCGATGATGAGGTCGAAGGACTGGGCTTGTTGCGCTTGTTGCGATTGAGCTTGGTTCATGGTGAATCTCCGTTGAAGAAAAAACGGGGACGCACCATCCCCGGCGGGGATGTGTGACATCCCCATGGGGTTGATGAAGCGAGAAGAACTCCAGTGGGTCCGGATCAAGCGATCCAGCCCCACCACCGCTGTTACAGGAGCCTGGCGGTGTTGGGCGTGCCGCGCGTGGCACATACGGACCGAAGCTGTCGGTCGAGCAGCGCCTAGCATTCTGCGCGCGGCAGGCGAGGCCTGCAAGGGCGAGATTGACATGCACAGGAAGCGAGCTGCTGCGCAACTGCGCATGGTCGGAGAAAGTGCTGTTCGCCCTCGGAGCACTGCCATAGCTCTGGTAACGGCAGCTCAGGCCACAGCCGGGCCCAATGGCCCTTGTGCAGCGGTTGCGGTCGGTGATTGGCACATCCCGAACTCACGGTCTTCGACGCATTGCTGACACCAAAGCGCAAGTAGTTCCCAACGCTTTACGGGACGTTGGGCACTGAGCGGCGGGGACGCCGCGAAAGGGGCAACTCGCCGCACCCCACGCCGCCGAAAAACATGGGCATTCGACGGCTAGGTGGTCTTTGGGCTACGCACATACTTCATATTCAACCCTGACTTGTAAAGTCGCCCAGTGCGCCACCAACCCGGGTAGCCTGGTCGGTCTTCAAAGATTCCGAGCTGCTTCATTCTGTTCAGCGAGTTTCGTACCTGCTCGCTCGGATAGCCCGATCTGTCAGCCAAGTCTTTGACGATGTCCTCTACAAAGAAGGGCGTCTTTAAGCCAGAGAAAGCATCGAGAAGCTTGTTGACTGCATCCCGATTTGCCGCGTCATCTTGATCCAGTTCTAGAAGATTGTGAAGTTCAGCGCGAACCTCGCTTATGAATGCCGTGGACGCCTCGTCGTACGCTCTCAATACGAACGCACTATTGAGGCGTCCGGCGTCGAGCGCTTCCGAGTGGTCGGGAGCATCGTTCATGGTGCGCAGGAAGCCATCAAAGAGACGTGGATAGAACGACGCCTTCGTGTCGGTCTCGCCCCCAGCGTCTGAAAAGTATGTGGCGAAGAACGTAGTAGTCTTCAACTTGTTTCGCTCAAGACCCTTCGGAAAGATCTCCAGGAGTAAGTCTTCAGCTTCCAACTCACTGAGAGAGCCTCGGGAGAGTCTCTCAAGATCTGAGCTGATCCTCGTCCAGACTGTGGGAAATGTCTGGCGAAACCACTGCAGGCTGTGAATTCGAGCGACCGAAAAGTTCAGTATCGATTTGCGATCCCAGCGCAAATCTAGAACAGAGCCTTCTATCTGCTGCTCAACGTTTTGAGCCGCGCTCTTATGAAGATCGGAACGCAAGAAAAGACGAATGCTCAGCGCGTTTGAAATCGTCTGGTTGTACTGAACGGAAGCAAGAAACCTGAATAAGGATTCAACAAATGTCCGCAGCTTGGCTGCGGGCACAGACGTTTCCACGCCATCAATGAGGTAAACACGCCGCCTGCTCGCAGGCATCGTACGAACGAGTGCCTCCAACTTGGCCGCTGTTGCCTCCTCTCGCAGTGCGTCAATCGAAAGCTGCGACAGCGCGAGAACTTTCTCATTCAGCGATGCGGCCTGGCTGGGGTCCGCCTTAAGGGCCCCTAGCAGCAAAGCCCACCAGAACGTCTCGTATTCATCCGCACATTGCCGAAGAAGCGCCTGGAAAGTAGCGCCACCGCTCTGAACGCCCCCGCCGGCGAAGTCTTGGGCCACGAGTAACGGCTCTCCAAGTCCCCTCAGACTAAGTTCCTTCAGCAATCGGGTCTTGCCGGTTCCCTTTCGACCGAAAATATACAGAATTCGGCTATCGATGCTGAACAGTCGAGCAATGTCCGGAGTAAGAATGAAAAGACCCTCATCCGTGGCGCCACTCTTAGTTAAGACCGGGCCTGGAAGGTCCTTTTCAGACTCCAACCCCAATACTTCCCGCAACTGGGTAAGTGCAGCGCGATTCAGCCCTCCAAGTTGGGATGGCGATGGAGCAGTCTGGGAGAGGACGGCCGCATCATGATTCCAAAGTATCCAGTAGCGTTGGAGCTCAGAAGGGTCTATGTCGTCATCTGTGGTTAAAGCGTCAGACAAAACCTCAAGAAGACCTTCGATGAACTTCCCATGCCTCTGCAGAAAATCGCTGGACGTTTGTTTGGGGTCAAGCGAGAACGTGACGAACGCGCCTGGTGACTGGCTGTCGTGTGCGAGCAAAGCGCGAAGAGCAGAAGAATGTTCAAGGTGTCGCGACATTCCGTCCGGGCGCACGAACACAACTGTCGGGCCAGGCCATCCTTTCATTAGTGGCAGGACCGATGGCGCAAGACCAGTGCGGTGGTCGAAAAGCACGTAGTCGTACTTGGACGCCGTGTTCGAGTAGGCGCGAAGTTTGACTGAGGCTCGCTCTAGCAGTCTTGCGTCGAGCGTAGATCCCATGAGGAATCCAGCGAAATCCATGTCGTAGTCTTCTGAACGCGGACGACATGCGAGGAGGTCGATAGTTCCGTGTCCAGGCTGGCCAACATAGACTCGGGGGATTGGAGAAATGTCGTCACCCCATCCGCACAGCCCCATCAGGGTTGAGGATGTAGCCTCTGCGGTCACGTCGAACACTGCATCAAGCGATGGTGCTTCGATGTCGGCATCGACGACTAGAACTCGGCTCCCATCATCGGCAAGAAGTTTCGCCAGCAGTACGAGCACAGTTGACCGCGCCTGGCCTCCTTTGAATCCATAGAAATGAAGCGCCTTCGCGTCTCCTGCGTCCGAGGCCTGCTCGTCTACAGAGTGAACATGTTCTGAACCCCGGGCATACCAAGACAACCAGTGCTGACCGCTTTCTTGATCGTTCAAGAATTTGTAGTCCGTCTCGCGCTCTTGGGACGTTATGGGCGCCAGTTGCAGAGAGCCGCGGCCGACGATACTGAGCACATCTTGGCGCGACGAACCAATTCGCTCAGCCAGAATGCTGTACCTTTCGTCAGTGTCGCGACCCCCAAATGCCTCGTCGATGCAGAGTACATACAAAAGTGGATGTACGTATCTCAGTTCAATTTGACGCGGCAGTCGTTCTTCAAGGCGGCGCAGAAGCTGAGAAAGAGTGTTCATGTCGGCAGGGAGAAGTTGGTTCTCAGAAAAGTCCGAATCTGTTGCACCGTGTTCGCCAACGTGGTCAATTCGCTAGTCGTGTTTGGCGTAGCCCAGCCGTCGTTAGCAAACCGGCAGTACCTTATGTACGGATAACTCTCCGAAGGGATTGTTCTTGGCAAGCCATCAACTCCGTTTACGTAGATCCGCACTAAGTCCGATCGCAACTTGTTGGTCAGGGTAAGCAAGGGGACGCCAGCCCACGCCTTTGCATTGACTGCCTTGGCGGAGCGAAACTTGTTCAGTCCATGGACCACGTTATGGTCGGCAAGCCCAACCTCATGCTTGATTACAAGCTCCAGCGCAACCAATCCGCAATAGCACTGAAGCAGCGGATCAGGTCCGTTGGCTGCGGACAAAAACGAACTGAGATTGGTTTTGAGCGGCATCCCCAAAGAGCACCGGATTGGAAGACCAGAGCATGGTACAGCCGCGATGCCCCCCTCCCGTAGGACGCCAAGGCGCGCTGGAAGCCGACCAAACCTTCCAGTCGGTGGCCGGTTTCGGAAATCGCCGACCTTCCTCGGCCATAGTCGAACGTCGCTTTGCAGTCTTGAGCAGCCAGTTGGCTCGCCGGTGCTAGGCAGGTCGCTGCGCACAGGCTGCGCCAGTGACAGGGCACATAAGCGCCACTGAGGGTTGACGGAATGAACCTCCGCCGAACCGCGGCGGCTGGAAAGCTTGGCCCAGAGCCGCTCACCTCGGCCTGCTGCCATTCCGCCAGTGGCCATACAGTCAACGGCATGTGCACGCGGTACATCAGCCCCGAGGCAGGCGACATAGAGCGGGCCTGGCACGTCGGCGGGCAGACGCCCATGCGCTGGGCGCGCGAGGTCTTCCCCAACTACACCGGCGTGTTCATCCGGGCCGCCAAGGACTCGGCGACTTTCGAGCGCGAACTGGTGTTGGGCCAGTGGGCGCTGATCCCCTGGTTTGCCAAGGAGCGCAAGCTCAAGTTCCCGACCTGCAACGCGCGGAGCGAAGAACTGGCCGCGAAGGCCAGCTACAAGCTGCCCTGGGCGCGTGGTCAGCGCTGCGTCATTCCGGCCGAGAGCTTTTTCGAGCCCTGCTGGGAGACTGGCAAGCATGTGCCCTGGCGCTTCAGACAGCCTAGCGGCGAGCCCTGGGGCCTTGCAGGCTTGTGGAATACATGGACCGACAAGCGGACCGGCGAGATCGTCGAGAGCTACACCATGCTGACGATCAATGCCGATGCGCACCCGCTGATGAGTCGCATGCACCGGCCAGACCCGACGCGGCCGCCCGACATGCAGGACAAGCGCAGCGTGATCCCCATCGCGTTGAAAGACGTTGATGCCTGGCTGGCCGGCCCTGCCGAGCAGGTGACGCCGCTGATGCGACAGGCGCCGGCTGATGCATTTGAAGGTGCGCCCGCCGCCGCGTAACGGGCGAGGTTGCGTGCGAGTGGCGCGACGGCGGGATTTACGGTGCCCAGGCCACGAGCTGCGGCCGCATCATTCGCTGGCGCGTCGCATCGGCGGGCGTCCACGGCGTCGATCCGCTGTAGTCCGGGTGCCACGGCTCATCGTCAGCGCCGACCTCGCGCTCCCAGCAGACGCAGCCACTCTCCGGGCCGGACCGCACGCGAACGCACTGACGGTTGTTGCAAAGGGCCGCGGTGCCCTGGGCCGTCATCCCGCCGAAGGCGGTGCAGTGCCAGCAGGGGCGGAGGGGAAACATGGGCGAATAGTGCATGGGCGGCATCGTGGCCGCTGCTTGGTTCATGACGTGAGCCAGCCACGCGCCGTTGCCTTCAAGCCACCTGCAGCCCGAAGCGCTTGGCCAGCGACAGCAGCACCTCGGTGCGCCAGACGATCGTCAGGCCCTCGCGCATGTTGATGTCGGCCGGCGGCTCAGTCCACACCGCCCAGTCCTCTGGAGGCATCACCGGGTCGAAGGCTGCGGCGATGAGCTGGCCCAGCGGGCTGGCCGGGCGGATCCAGTCGGCCGCAGGGTCAATGGTCGCCCCGGTGTGCGCCTGCAACACCAGCTCCAGCACATCGACCGGCGGCGCGTGCGGGTGGCTACGCGCCAGTGCTGCAGCTGTCTGGGCGACGGATGCGGGGAGAAGACCGGCCATAGCGGCATGGTAGAGCGGTGCAGCGTGCATGCCAACAGCTGGCTGACAGGATGGCGAACCAGAGGGCAACCCTGCGAATCGCCGGACTTGGCGAGACCGTTGACAGACTTATTCTCTGACCAAGAGCAGGCGCTGGTGGCAGCTGTAGTCGAGGTGACGCAACTCCACTGTGCCCCTCGCCCAGCGTGACTGCTGATTTGCGCGAAGCGGCATGGTTGTTTCCTGAGGCTGCACCAAAGCCGGCTCGGTGACATGGCTCGGGACCTAAGCCTTTGACTCGCGAGCCCGTGGGTACAAGCCCGTGAAATCAACTCCGCAACTCGATCGGCTGTGTTCCTCGGCATTCAGGGTACGCTGTGCAGCCCCAGAAAGCGGACCCCGCGTTCGCGCCTTGGCGCGCCATCCTTCGGACCATGTGCTTGCTACAACGCGGACAAAGGGGCACCATCTCAGCTGTTGCTCGGCCGTTGTTATCGGCTGTCTTTGGTTGAGCGGCAGCCTGAGCAGCCGTTGCTGCGATCGGCTGTAGAGTGGTCACGATGTCCCTGTAAGCGTTCGGCGCTGCGGGTCGGGCAGCCTGACCGCTGCGCAGGAACTTAGCCAGACGCTCGCCGTCGATCAGCGTGATGTTTTTGCCTGCGGCGAAGGCCTTGGCTTCCTCGGTCAAGCGCCCCGAGGTCACGAGGAAGCCGCCGGCCGCGCGCTGGGCCGTCATCACGCCGAAGAGCTCGCGAACAACGCTCACTCCCACCTTGAAGGCTCGCCACTGCTTGCACTGCACAAGGTAGCGAGAACCGTTCTTCGTGAGCACCAGGTCCACCCCGCCATCGGGGCCTGCCCCGCCCAGCTCGGCCACGCCGTAGCCCTGGCTGCGGAAGGCCTCGCCCACCAGCAGCTCGAACTGTTGCCAAGTCATCCGCGACACCTCCAATGAGGTGTCACCGTCGGTGGCCGTGGCCAGCAGCTTGGTGCGCTCGGCACGCCTGTAGGCAGACATGCCGGCGCCGGCCAGGCAGAGCAGAGGAACGACGTACTTCAGGAGCTGAGAGGCCGTTGAAATCAAGGTGCCGGCGACGGCCGCGCCCATCTGCGATGGCGTCATGGCTGGCACACCCCGGGCGGCCAGGCTCGCGAACAGCAGGTAGCTGAGCGCGGCCAGACCCACTCCAGCCCACCACGGCAGCATGGCCACGATGTCCATGAAGTCCTCTGCGGTCGAGGTGCGCTTGCGTCTTCCCATCGTGCTCGTCGTGTCCCGTTTCGTCGTGATCTGCCAGCGCCTGCCTGACAGGCAGCCAATGCTAGCCGCGGCGAGAGCAGGGGCCGCCGGGCCCGAGCCCGGGCGCAATCACGCACCAACCGCTGTGCGGTTGGACTCCACGATGGCCACCTCGATCTCGCGCTTGCTGTCCAGCAGGGCGAAGATCTGCTCGTCGATCGTGCCGGCCACGATCGGCACGATGACGAACACGTCCCTTGTCTGACCGCTGCGGTAGGCGCGGTCCTCGGCCTGGCGCTTGAGCGCAGGTGTCCATGGCAATGATGCGAAGAACACGTAGTTCGCAGCCGTGAGCGTGATGCCCACGCCGGCTGCCATGGTGGTGCCGATGAAGACCTTGACCTCCGGCTTCTGCTGGAAAGCGTCGACGGCCGCCATGCGCTTCTTCGGCGCATCCGATCCGACCAGGCTGACACAGCCGATGCCGCTGGCGGACAACGCGTGTTTCAGCGTCTCCACCGTCTCCATGTACTCGCAGAAGATCAGGACCTTGGCATCGGGGGGCAGGCTCTCGATCGACTCGATCAGGAACTCGACCTTCAGGGCCTCCAAGTGCTGTCGCAGCTTGGTGATCTTGGGCATCGCCTGCAGCGAGCTGTCGCTGTAGATCGCCTTGTAAGCCGCCAGCCCGTCCGGCGGCTGCACGTAGCGCACCTGTTGGGTCTTGTCGCCAAGATCCTTGAGCACGTCCTTGCCGCGACGAAGCATCCACTCCGACAAACGGCCGGCGAGCTCGTCGCGGCGGGCTGCATCGCCCGCATAGGCCTTGCGGAAGTCGGCCAGCGGCATGCGGCCGATCGGGTGGCCAGACAGCCGCAAGAGCGTGTGCACCTCGACCTCGCGGTTGAGCACGGGCGTGCCCGTGAGCAGGAACACGCGGGGGATGCGCTCGGCCAGCAGGAAGGCGTTGCGTGTGCGCCCGGCCTGGTGCTCCTTCAGGTAGTGCGCCTCGTCGACCAGCATGCAGCCCAGATCGAGCGTGGTGTCGCGCACCAGGCCGCCCAGGCGCTCGTAGTTGGCGATGATCCAGTCCGCCGCGCTCAGCGCGCTGGCGTCGGCCTGGCCGATGGTCGCGATCAGGGCCTTGGGGTACACCGCGCGAATCTCGCGCTCCCAGTTGATGCCCAGGCTGGCAGGGCACACCACCAGCACCTTGGACTGGCCAGCCGCCATGCGGCCGGCCACTACCGCCTGGCGGCTTTTGCCCAGGCCCATGTCGTCGGCAAGAAGCCCTCCAGAAAGCCCAAGGAGGTGCCTGACGCCCCCCACCTGGTAGTCACGGAGCCCGCAGGCCTTCGCCGTGGCTGCCAAGGCCTCCTCATCGACCGGCAGCCGCTCCATGGGCGTGCCGAAGGAGGAAAGGAAGCCGGCACCCATCTCCTCGCCATCACCTCCACCGATTCCGCGTGGCGGCGAAGCCCCGGGCACCGAAATGGGAAGCTCGCTCTTGGGTGCTGACACGAGGTCTTCGAGCACGACCTGGCCGTCGTGCACGAACACGAAGGTCTCGGCTACGCCTGCCTCTTCCTGCAGAACCTGCAGGATCTCGTGGCGCGGCCTGCGCACCTCCCACGCAGATGCGTGTCGATGGAACCGTCCCCCGAGTCCCTTCAGGGCCCGAACGACCAGGAGGTCGTAGGCCGAGGTCACCGCAAATCCTCCGCTTTGCAGCGGCAGGAGCTGCAGATCCAGCATGCAGGCGAAGTAGTCGGCGTCAGGCGCACGCCAGGCCAGCGCTGCGAGCTCGCGGACATCATCCAGGGCGTAGCTCGGCAGCTTGGGCGCCTGCGCCTTGAGGCCTGTCATCACGCGCGCTGCCTGCTCGCCCAGGCACAGCCACATGCGCCGCGGCGCGAACCAGGCGCAGCCCAGCTCGCGCATGAGCTCGCCGATGCCTTCGCCGTAGGGGACAGCCAGACCGAGGCGGCGGCCGTCGAAGACGGCGCGCATCAGGAAGGTCTTCTTGGCCGGTGCGACGGGCACAAAGACCGGCGCTGATGCCGGCATCGACGTCGGCGCCAGTGCCGGCGTCGGTGCAGCAGCAGGCATTGCTGGCTCCTGCGTCGCTGGGTCAGTGACCCGAGTTGTCGCCACCGCGGTCAGCAGCGTTTGCTGGGACAGCCAGTCGGATCGATCTGCGGGCCTGGCCGCTGGCCAGGGCCTGGGCCACCACCACCCAGCGCAGGTAGGCATCGATGCTCTCTCGATACCGCCTGCCCAGGTCGCTGCCCTTGGGCAGTCGCTGCTTGGCGTGGATGCGCTTGGTCTCCAGCTCCGTGCGAACGCCCATCAGCTTGGCACGAGCCGCCCGAGCATCCAGCCCCATGAGCTCGAAGAACGGGAAGTGCTCCAGGCTCATGTCGAGCGCCAGGTTGCTGCGGTTCCAGTCGGTGATGGCCTCCCAGGGAAGCGGTGCAGGGCGGCTGTGACGGCCGCAGTAGCTGCAGCGCACCACGTGATAGGGCGACCCCGCCAGCACGATGTCCGGCGGCAGCGATGCCGACGTTTCCCAGTAGCTGGAGGCCTGAAAACCCGTGTCCTCGTCGCCAGAGATCACCTGCTCTTTCGCTGTGTTCTCGAAGCGCAGGGTAGGGTGCTCGCCACAAGCGCAGCGCCAGATGAAGCGTGGCGCGTCGAGCACGGGATCGTGGCTGCCGTACTGGCGGATAACGCCGATGGCGGTTTCGGCGGTGCCGGGCGCTGGGCGTGAAGACAGCCGCGAGTCTTCAGACTCGCTGCCGTCTCGGTCAGACGATCGGCCGATCAAGGCCTGCAGTCTCGCGGTGAACTCGTTGACGATTCGCATGTTGAACTCCCTGTGGCCGCGCACGCTGTGCGAGGCCAGTGCATTGCCTATCGAGGGGCATCAGGCCCCGCGTCGATGTCAGTTGTCTGCGCAGCCGGCGCTGTGTCGCGCACGAGCTGGCCGTTGATCCACACCGTGCCGTTGGCACGTGTCTCGATTAGCATCTCGCCGAAGGTGTGTTTCCAGCGCTGGCTGCTGGTGATCGGCGAGCTGGCCAGGTCGCTGGCCAGCAGACGGCCTGCGTCCACGCAAACGGCGGACGATTCGTCAGCCGATTCGTCAGCCGCCTCTTCGTGAGTTGTCGGGATGGCGCGGCTCATTGCTGACCCCACCGCTCATCCCATAGCTGATCCGCCTGCTGCCGCTCCATTGGTGATCGTGGGACAGGCATCTCACAGGCCGATTGCTGCACCAGGCGGCCCTGCTGCATCAGCGTCATCACCAAGGGCGCTGTGGCGCTCTCTGGGCCAGCCATACCGCGGCGCTGAACCGCCATCGCCCAGGTGCGCAGCGTGCAACTGGCGTAGCCCGTGAAAGCAGCCTCTTCGGCCAGCGAACCCAGCACAGCACGAAGCTCGTGCCATTCCGCCTCGCTGGGCGCCGGAAGCGGCTGCTGTGGCGTGCACACGGCCAGCCCGTTCATCAACGGTATCCAGCGGCGGACAGTGGTGCCGGGCGGGTGTACATCGTCACCGGCAAGGTGAACCCGTCGCTGACCACGCGGCGGACCTTGCGGTTCTTGCCCGAGGGCGAGAGCCGGCGCTTCAGCCACGCGACCGCCAGCGTGCGCGATCCACCCACCACGCGGGCCTGCAGGAGGTCCTGCAGCACCGGTGCGCGGCCCAGGCGGTAGATCTCGTCGACCATCGCATCGACGGCTGGAACCACGAGCGCCAGTTGCTCCAGCTCCGACTGTTCCTGCTCGGTCAGGATGCGCCAAACGTCGTGCTCGGTGTCGGTCAGCCCGATTCGGATACCCAGGAAGGTGAGCACGAAGCTCAGACCAGCCCAGATGGCGACGGCCAGCGCGTGCGACGGTTCGGCCTGAAGCAACACCACCAGCGCGTTGGGCACAGGCAGTGCCTGCGCGTTCAGCCACGCTGCTGCCAGCATGCCGAGCTGGACAGACAGGAGCAACAGCAAGCCTGGCACCGCAGCGATGGCCAGCGGCAGCCCCCAATGGGTGCGCCACCGCTGCCAGCGCAGCTGCTGCGGGGACTTGGCCAGCCTGCGCGAGGCTGACAGCGACATGGGAATCGTGGGGGTGCTGCTCATGAGCGACTCCTTCCAGAAAGAGACGTTGAGAGGCGTTGGAAAGATGAGGTGGCTGGCAGGGATGGCGTCCGTGGCCGGTGCTGCCACTGCTGCGGCTTCCACCGACGCGCCGCGCCGGCAGAAGCTCAGTCAGAGAACCAGGCAGCCGGTCGGCGATCGCCGATCAGGCCGGCTCGGACTCGCGCTCGCCACGCTTGGCGGCGTAGCTGATCTGTTCGATCCGCCAGGGCAGGATCGACACGCGCTCGGCTGCCATGCGCAGGCCGGCGTGGTGCTCACCTTCGGAGTCGGTGTACTCGTTGAGGTGCAGGTCGCCCTCGACCAGAACCCGGGTGCCCTTGCGCAGCAGCTTCAGCAGCGCCTCGCCCAGCGACTCCTGCCAGACGGTGACGTCCACCGCCTTGCTCTTCTCTTCGTCCTGCTCCCACTCGTCGCCCACGCGGCGCCGCACGTCAGAGAACACGCGAAGTTCCACGATGTTGCGCGGCTCGTTGTTGACAACGACCGTGCGCCCTTCGGGATTCTTGGTCAGGTTACCTTCGACCAGTGCCTTGATTGCCATGATTGCGATTCCAGTTTGTTTTGCATCACACTGAAAATCGCCGGTCTGGTATTGCTGAGATCGTTATTGATCTTTTTTTGTTTCGGTGCGGCCTCTGGTGGGCTCGCATCCGATTAATCGTTGTCAGTATCTTATCAGGGTGAGCTGAGAATTCTCGGCTCACCTTATCTATTTGCCAAGCTGACTATTCAGTGACGCCCACGCGGCAGGCGTCAGGTTTTGTGCGCCGAGATGCCGAGATACTTCCTTCTCGGCCTGTCGCTTGATGGTTTTCCATTGATGGCGAGTAATCCCACGGATTCCTTTGGCAAACAATTCAGTTTGATCGGCATCGGGCAACCATTCTGCCGTTCGCAGAACTGACTTCTGTTCTTCGAGCTCGAAGAGGGGGACTTTCTGGAAATACTCGCGGTAAGCCCACGACGCCAGAATGCCCGCAGCTGTAGCAGCTACCCAAACGACGAAACTGTCCATCACTGTTTCCCCTGATCCGGTTTGCCTGCAGCAAGAGCCGCAAGACTTTCCTTCAACGCCGTGCTGAAGTCGTTGGAGCTCACAAAAGCATACTGGCCATTCGTGACTGCCGCAGATTCACCGCAACCGACGCGCTCACTGTTCATCACCTCTAGCCCGCGTTCGTCATTCTCAGGCCCGCGGCTTGGCCGCGCGAGCTGACGCCCCGTCGCCTGCGGCCTTCGCTTTGGAGCGACCGCCATGGCTCGGTCGTCCACCGCCCGTTCCTCGTCCGACCGTCCCAACGTAGGAAGCCGGACGCCTCTCACCGACCGTGATGAGGCGCTCGACCGTCTTCAACTCGTAGCGCAGCACCTGCTCCCGGTGGTTGAGCACTTGCGCCACTTCCTCCGCTTGCCGGTACCACTGCGCTAGGCCTGCGGCCATACCCACCAGCAACGGTTCCACCTTGGCCCAGGTTGCGTGCGCGCTGCTGGTCATTCGCCAGCGAAGCTGCTTGGCATCCCGCAGGCTGTAGATGTGCAGCCCGAACGCCCGGCCTTCGATCGTCTTGGACTCCGCCGACAACAGGGCCATGGCTTTGTAGACCTCATCGAGCCGGGCCTCTGTGTCCGCTCGCCACTGCGCCAGGGACCCCCCCTTACCCTTTAAGGGCCCTTTCAGGTCAATCACCTGATTGACTGCATCACGAGCATCGGTCGTCGTCATGAATACCACCTCTGGTTCAGCTTCCTAACCCCACACCACTGGGCCAGCGCAACAAGACATCGCTGCGACAGGTCCCCGCCTTAAGCCCTTTCCGATCTGCGTTCCCGATCCCCATGCCTGTCTTGAAGCTGCACGCGTGCACCTGGCGCAGCCCGCTGGCAAACGACTGGCGCACGCACTTCAACACTGGCCCAGCTCCGCAGGATCAGACCAACGCCGCCGTCGCAGCTTCCAACGCCTGGTCGGCGCCGGCCAGCGGCACCGCGTCCAACAGGCGCAGTTCTTCTTCGGACAGGTCCAGGCGGCGACGCGAATGGCGCGGGCTGACCTGACCGTTGAAGACCTCCCGCGGCAGCTCGCCAAAGATCGCCACGGCGGCCTGGACGCGTTTCTTCGCGTCTTCGTCGGCCGTGGGCAACCAGTCGGCGCGCGTCATCGGGCGCAGCTCTTCGCGCATCAGGTAGCGCTGAAACCAGATCACCCGCTCGAAGATGCTGCGGCAGCGGCGGGTTTGGGTATACACCTCGGCATACCCTTCTTTGTCGGAAAGCATGTCCTTGCGGACCATGGTTTTGACCACGCGCACGTAGTAATCAAAGGTCGAAACCAGATTCACGACCGAATAACCATACGGCGACCGAAAACCCAACCCAACCCGAACGGGTGGTTCGGCTTTGAGAACAGAAAACGTCAGGCCACGTTTTTTGAGCTGATCCAGCCGGCCTTCCATCTTCGTGATTTCCTGCTCCAGAGTTTGAACCTGCGTGGAAATACGGGAGGCTGCTTCAATCAAAGCGAAATCGGCATAGGGATTGTCGTTCCCGGACAGATACCAAACCGCGCGCAGAGCTGCACCGGTTTTCTTGGCCCCCGACTGGCCATAACCCTGGCGGCCGGGCTCGACAGTCCGGCCCATGAACAGCCGGGAGGATTCACGCGTATGCAACAGCATCGCGTCTTCCTCTTCGTCCATCAGGCGGCCGAGGGTGTTGTTGAGGATGGATGCCTCGGTGGAATCCACCTCGGAATCTGCACCGCCGCGCTTGGTGTGCTGGTTCTGCATGGAGCGCAGCATTTCCTCGCGGCGCTCCAGCTCCAGGTATCGGGGATACCTGCTATCGATCGTCACCTTGTCGAAGTCTTCGGCCTCGACAAGGTCCTTCAGGGCGAGGCGCTCGCCCTCGATGTCGTACTTGTCGGGGAACGGCGAAGTGACGCTGGTGGGATAGGGTGGTGAGACTTTGCCGGCCGGTTTGGCCGCGGCGGTCGGCGCCGCTCTCTTGCTGCTGGTGGCCATCAAGATGCTCCTTGTGCTTGAAGGGGGACAGCGGCGGCGCGTGCCACCGCGGTGGATGTCATGAAGTCCAAGGCAGCCGAGCAAACGGCCGAATAAGTCCGATGTGGCGAAGGCAGGTGTGGCTTGAAGTTGTAACTGTCCAGCGGCTGGACAGTTACAACTGAGCGGTGCCACGACTGCATCACCCTGCTCTCCGGCCCATACCAGCTCGCCACTTGGCGAGCTTTTCCCTTGCCGCCTCGGCCTCGGGGCTCAGGGGAGCAGGGGTGGATGCAGCTGCCTGCTTGCGTTGAATGGCCTGCTGACGGCGACGCTCTGCTTCAGCCGCCGCTGCATCGCGGTCGGCAGCAATGCGGTGGGCGCCGTCAGGGACGAATTCCCCTTGCCTGGCCTTCCTGGCCAGGGTTCGAGCCAAGGCGACTGGCGAACGAATCGGCTTGCCCGATCCCTGGAGCCAGTCGATTTCATCCAGCACTGTCTGCTGTATCGCCCGATCCAACCCAGCCAAGTGGTGGATGGCCTGTTCTTGGTCGGCTGCTGCGAAAACCTTCGGCCAGATCAGCGCCTGCGCTCGCTTGGCCATCACCGAGGTGACGGCAGGCTGCTCCGCTGGCGGCTGTATTTGGACCTTCAAGGTCCCATAGCCACCACCACCACCCCAAGCAAAGGTCGTGAACCTCGGATTCGGCCCTGGTTGTTGAGCCGTTTCGCCCGCGTTTTGTGGTTGTGGGTGTACTGAACCTTGTAATCCCGAAGGGTAAAGCTGGGATTGGGCGATCCTTAAAGGTTGGATCGGTCGATCCTTAACGGCAGGATCGGGTGATTGGCTGGGTGGGATTGGGTGATGCCCGATCCCACCCGCCTGTTTCGCCCGATCCTGCCTATAGGGGCTGTAACCCGTCGTCCGGCTCGGCTCGACCGAACTGTGGACGTCCGAGTCCTCCAGGTCGGGCTGCGCCCGGCTGGAGGACTGGCGCAGCACCTCGGCCAGCGCCCGCATGTCGACCGCGAGGTCCACTCGGCGCGGGAAGTTGTGCCTGCGCTCCACCAGGATGCCCGCCTCGCGCAGATGCCGCCTGGCTGTCTGCCATTGGTCGCGCGAGAGCCCGGTCTCCGTGCGCCACTGGTCGCGGTGCATCGTCACCAGCCTTGTCTGGCCAGAGCCGCCGCGGCCGGCGGCTTGCATGAGTGCCTGCCCGTCCAGCGCAGGTAACCGCGCCGAGGCGATCAGCCGCGAGCACATCATCGCGGAGTGGACCGGGAAGACACGCACGAGCGTGCCGTGGAAGAGGAAAGCACGGCCGATGAGCTCATCGGCCGTCGTGCTCTGGCTATCACGAAAGTGAGCCAGGTCGACGGTGTCCACAGCAAGCTCAGCACGCGCGGCCAACATCGGGATCAGCGTGCTCAGCTTGAGGCGGAATTCCAGGCGTGCGGGCATGAGCTGTTTGCGCTCTTCGAGCAGGTCGAGCTCCAGCAGGTGCGTGCGGGCACGCCGCTGCACCTTCCAGCTCAGGCCCGTCTCCTGCTGCCACTCGTGCGCAGTCTTGTAGATCCACCCGTCGCGCTCCTGCACGTCCACACCACGACGGGTCCAGTAAATGAGCTGGCAGAGAAGGACGCCCGCGGCCGTGTCGCGCACCAGGCTCATCACCCGGGTGGACACGGCAATGGCGCGCAGGCGGCTCGGTACAGCGGACGGGGTGTGATCACCCTGGCTGACTGCCTGCTCCGACCGCGCCCTTGTCGGGCTGCGCTCGGTGAGCGCCGCAGCTGGTACCGCAGCGACGCTCGGAGCTGCAGCCGGTGTTTGAGCTACCGGCTGCGCACTCGCCTCTTCCTTGGCCTGTTCCGCCTGAAAGCGCCGCTTGAAGTCCGGCAGGCGAAGGCCAGAGCCGGCAGCGGTGGACTTGCGCAATGGGATCACGGCTTCAGGCAGTCGTGAATGGCTGGATGGCGAGCATGAGACTGGTCAAGCGCGCTTCAGAGGTCCTGACCTTGGCGCACCAGGCCCCAGGCGTCGTCGCGGATGGCCTCGCGGACCTTGGCGACCTCGCTCGCGAAGACGCTGGGCGCGAAGCAGATCTCTGTGATGATTTCTTCGCTGCCCAGGTCATAGCGGCGGCGCTCTTCAATGAGGCCGCGCTCGCGCAGCGCGTCCCGCGCTGCAACCCAATCTGGCTCGGCCAGTCCAGAGTGGTTCACCCAGTCCTGAACGCTACGGCGCACCCAGCCAGAACCCGTATCGGCATACGCCTGCTCGCTCCAGTGCTCCACGATCTTGAGCAGGTGGGCCGGCGCGAGGCTACCCGTGACGGCCACGTAGAGCATCGGCACCGTGTAGACCTCGTCGCATTCCATCGCATCGAGGCGGCTGTCCACGTACCTGGCGACCTTGGTGCGCTGCTGCGCCTTGATGCGCCTTGCGACCGACAACTCGTCTTGCAGCATGGCGGCACCCAATGGCGCCTTGGCGCTGCGCCGCCTGGCTGGCTTGCTGGAGCCCGACGCTGGAACAGCGCTGGGCCCATCGTGCGGAGCGGGCAGGTGGTCGTGCTGCGTGGACATGGACTTCTCCTTCAGGGCGTTGGAGACGGGCGGTCTATGGGTGTGCGTGACTGGGGCTCAAGCCGCCGCGGCACGCGCAGAGGCGTCAGGTCGCTGGCTGTGCATTGGTGGCATCGGCGAGAACTGGCGCGCGCTGGGGCGCACGACGTTCTCCAGGGTGCCCATGCTCAGGTCCTGGAACTCCTGGTGGAGCTTCCACATGGCCTGCCGATCACTGGGTTCCTCGCTGCGGATGCGCAGCCAGGCTGCCTCGATCTTGGTGCGCAGCGACTCGTCAGGCGCACGTGGCCTGCCGCCACAGGCCACCTGCGGCGCGATCAGCTTGCGCAGCCGGCGAACATCGTCGGAGGCCACGTTGAACAGCCTGGAGATCAGCGCGGGCGAGGCGCCCGCGTGGATGAAGTACTCGTAGAGCTTGCGGTCAGCGCGCATGCGCTCCAAGTTGTTCATCTGGGCCTTGACCGCATCGGCATCCACTGCGAGTGCCAGACCGCAGTGGCTGGCCACGAAGCGCAGCGCGTCGACAAGGCTCATGCCGCGGAGCTTGTCGATCAGCTCCGGCGTGAAGCCGGCGCCAACGAGGTCGGCCAGGATGGCCTGGTCGCCGTCGTCGAAAGTGAGGATCAGCCGCGTGAGAAGGAACAGCCGGGCCCCGGCGTCGTTGATGGGCAGCGTGATGACGTTGCTGCGCGGCTCTTGGCTCATGACAACCTCCTTCACTTCGCGGTTCTCGACTGCTGCACTCGTCATCCAGTCAGGTGGGCGAAGGACGCTGCACTTCCAGCATCCGGCGCCACCGCTCTGGACAGGCCTCGAACATGGCTGCAGCGGCCTCTTCAACGGCGCGCAGGTAGCCCAATGCCTGGCGCATGGGCCCCGGCTTGACGCGGTACATCAGCATCGCGTCGAGGTCAGGCGTGGACGCGTCGACGTCGGTGCCTTCCAGCGGATTGCTGGACTGGTCGGACGCATACGCCCGGAAGAAGACGCTGGAGTGGTCGATGTGCGGCACGCAACCATCGCGGAACTGCCCTGTCATGAGGACCAGGCTCCACCACACCACGGTCTTGATGTCGCGTGCCTCGTGCTCAGGGCTTCCGAGGGGCACCTTGCGCCGTTCGTGGATGGCCGGGTCCGGCATGTCGATGAAGAAGCCCATCGGCATGTCATCCCACCACCGCAAGGTGTCCTGCAGGCCGCAGAAGTGCAGAAGCTGCTCGACGGCCGCGTGCAGGGATTTGACGGGATCGGCCTCAGCGAGCGTCGAGAAGAGCGGAGCTGCGGCGGTCTGCTGCTGAGACGTCGGCGCGGTCCCTGGCCCAGCGCCGGACGGCGTAGCCGCAGGATCACGCGTCGCACCAGCAGCAGGGCGGGGCGCCGCGCTGGTCGGCGGGTTGGCACCCTGTCCGCGCACCTGGCCAGGGCCGAGAGGCAGCGGCGACTGGGCCGGTGGCGCCTGCGGCTCATCCTGAGCCTCGGTGCCGGCGGCGTTGCCGCGGCCAACGATCAGGTTGGGCGACGGCATGCGCAGATCCGCGAGCGTCAGCTCAGGGGAGAGCTTGAGCATGCTGAGCATCTGGCGGACGGATGCGACCGATTCGCCCACCCGTTCTGCAAGGGCGGCTTCGATGCTGTCGCACAACTTGGCAGCGTCAAGCACTTCCTCGCCCTCAGCGGCGTCCATCGCTACCGAGGCCGCCGCGAGCGTCGGCGAGACGATCTCGCCCCAGAACACTTCATCGGAAATCTTGTGCCCGACAAACTTGCCCGCCAGCGCGCGCAGTGCTGTTGTGCGCGGCTGAATGTGACCCTGAACACCCCGCAAAGTCAGGTGTTTGACAGAGTCGCCCAAGGGCGACAGGTACTGCACTGCGAAGCGCCATAGCGCAACAGACGATCGACTCGCCCGCAGTCCTCTTGAGGCTAGGGCATCCGCCTGTTCACGCAGCCCCATCGGCTTGTTGGTGAGTCCGCTGCCCATAGCCTCTCTGTCAAGGTTGTCCAGCAGTTCCACCATCCCCTTGGCAACCTCCCAGAACTTCATGTCCCCGCGGTTGAGGTTTTCCCCGAGGTGCTGCGCAAGCAGCCGTGTCTCGCTCTCGAAAGGCTGGTAGATGCAGTTCACCCAGCGGTACATCTCGTTCTGCGTGGAGCGCCAGAGCTCCTGCAGCACGCGCAAGGTGGTGTTGCTGCCGGCAGCCAGCATGTAGCGGTCGCCCACGCGGCGACGTGTGACTACCAAGGCATCGTGGAAGCCGTTGGCCCTCAGGCTGGCCTCGATGTCCTCGATCTTTTCGTTGCCGAAGATCCGCGGGTTGTGGTCGTAGACGTCGATGTCCGTGACCTCCAGCAACATCGGGCCGGGCATGTCCTTGATCGACAGGTCCACCTTGGATGGCGTGGTGTCGCCAACCATGTAGCTGTCGTGCACGGCCTGTGCGTCCCGCTGAGCCTTGTTCGGGCCGCGTTCGGCGGCCGGGCGGCCGAAGGCGGAGGTTTCAGCAGGCTTGAGTGCGTTCATGACAACCTTCGTCCCGGCGCGACGCGCCGCACGTTCAGAGTCCATCGCCCTCGACACTTCGAGGTTGGCCAGCGCCTGCGCGGCGGGGATGGTGATGGGCAGCCCGAGGGGCTTGGGGTTCTTGGGGGCGGTCATGACGTGGCGCCCCCTACTCGGCTGCCTGGGCAGCCGATTCGGCCGACTCAGCAGCGCGGCTGGTCATGCCAAAGACCTCCGCAGGGTCGCCTTGCAGGCGGCCTGCGAAGTTGCCATACAGGTCAGGCATCAGTTCCCAGACGATGCGGTGCATCACCTCGTACCCTGAGGGGTAGCGGGTGCCGCCGGTCTTGTTGACCATGTGCACCGGCGTGCGGGCGGTGAATGCGTCCTTGTAGGCCACCGCGTTGGGGATCATGGTGTCCAGGATCGTGACGCGGTCGCCCTCGTCGAACTCGACGCGCAGCTCCGCCAGTAGCGCCTTGGCGTTGCGAGAGTGGTCGTAGCGGCAGATGACGGCCTGGATGGGTGCAAGCTCGGCTCTGGGCTCGTGCTCATCCTGCTCAAGCCGCTGCAAGACCCGCAGCGTCCCGCTCCTGAACTCACGGATGCTCGGCGTGTCCGGTGGCAGCGGCGATATGAGCGTGTCGGCTGCGAAGGCCGCAGCCGTCTGCAGCGGGCCCACAGCCCCCTGGGTATCGATCAGCACGAAGTCGTAGTGATCGCGGATGTAGGGGTTGTTCAGCGCTCTGGCCAGGCGCACGCGACGATCGTCGCGGCCGTGGAGCCAGTGCTGGAGCTGGGCCTCGCCATCGTTGGACCGGATCAGGTCCAGATTGGGCACCGAGGTGCGCGAGATGGCCAGGTGGGTGACCGTGCCGCCAGTGACGACCTCAACCAGGCCCTGCGGGGCCTCGTAGCTGAGGTGGAAGTACTTGGTGAGGCTGGGCTGAGGGTCGGCGTCGACGAGAAGGGTGCGGGCACCCATGTCGGCGAGGAGGCCCCCCAAGTTGGCGAGCAGGGTGGTCTTGCCGACACCACCCTTGCTGTTTAATGCCGCGAAAGTGCGAATCACTGCTCATCCTCCAGACCGTTGAACACGGAGGTGGATGACAGGCGGCTTTCTACCGCCTAGAACGCAGTTTCAATGTTCAAGTGAGATCTGTGTGGCCCCGCGCCGGGTTACAGCTCCTCGGATCGCTCCGGTATGGACGACTGTTAATCCGTAGGTCCCTGGTTCGAGCCCAGGTCGGGGAGCCAAAGTCAAGGGGAGCCTGTTTACCTAGTAAGCAGGCTCCCCATCAGACTAGGCTGTAAGGCGCCACATGGTTTGACGCCTCACGGCGCATGGTTTGAGGCGTCACGCCAGATGGTCTGAAGCGCAGACCATGCGGCCGATCTGTAACAAACAGGTCGGCAGGCACGCCACGCCGAGCCACATGCTTTGACGGCTTGCAACGCTTCGAGCGCTGCTCGCGTCAGCTCCAGAACGGCACCGAAGAGCGCTGCTCTTTGCCATCCGGCATGGGCTCCATCGTCAGAAGAGCCTCATCGACAAGCACCAGGTCGGTGAGCATGCCGCGCTCTGATAGCGAAAACGTCACGCTGCGAATGAGCATAACCCGGTCGATACCGAGTTCCTCATCCACCAGTGCCACGTTGCGATTGATCTTCCAGAGTTTGCCGGCGGCGTCGCGCCAACCGTTGACCTGCGCCTCTACGCTCGCTCCCTGCGCCGCCCGGATGCGTGCCTCAAAGGTCGCCAGCGCCTGCGTGGAGCCTGATTGAGCATCACCGGCCGCGACTATCTCCATCGGGCGAAAACGCCTTACCTCGAAGTCGAACGCCTCTGAAACCGTGTTCACCGCTGGCGCATCGAACACGGCTTGGGTTTGCTGGCCAAACACTCGGTACACGCTGAAGCGGTCCCGCAGGTCGGTCTGTACGCGCATCGACAGAAGGTTCTCACCCATGACCAGTGGACGATAGGCCTCGTTGAACGACACGCCACCAGCACGCGTGAAGATCACATTGCCGCGCTCATCTCCCGTGATGATGAGCCGCCGCGCACGCGCCAGCCTCTGCAGCGCCTCAAACACAGACTCACCGATCTGGATGCCGAAGCGGCTAAACGAGGCCCCCACATCGGCATGAAACTCTGCTTGCACGCCCTTGAAGGGCTCCAGCAGCGTATCCACGATGGCAGGCAAGCGCTGGCCGCGCCAATCGCCTGGCCGGTGCGTGACGCTGCAATCAACGATGTCAGCTGTTCTGCAGCGGCCACCAAGAGAGAGGCGCGTTTCTCCGGCTGTTCGAACCAGCTCAGCAGCTTCGATGAAGCCGTTCAGCAGCGCTGTGGACGGGCCGCCCTCAGCTGTGAGCAACAACTCGCAGGGGCTGCCCGGCAGAGCCGCGACCGTGTTCACGCCGGTCGCTGAAGGCATCGATGCTTCCAGCTCGAACGTACCCGCCAAGCTCAAAACATCGCGCTTGATGGTCACCGCCTTCCAGCCGCTCAAGCTCTGGCCGTTCACCAAAACTGAGAGCCGTTCTTCGGGTTGCGCTTGTCTGCTCATTTCACTCTTTCCTGGTTCTCGCCGCGGTAGTTCCAGCCGCAGCGACTCCAGCCCTGGCTCACCTCAAAGCAGCTGCCGACTCGCACTGCCGCGAATCAACGCGAGAGCAATCGCACGAGCCATATCAAGGCGCCCAAGGGCCGACGACTCGGGCGCCTGTGTGCTGCATCTCTTCGGCTGGGTGGCCCATCAGCTCAACATCGACATTCCCGGGCCCGGTGGTTTCCAGCTTCAGGGTGTTGATGAGCGTGGCACCTCTGACGACATAGACCTGGCCGGTGTCACATTCAGAGGTGACTGTTTGGTTCTTGATGTCTCCCAGGCTGTCCCCGACGCCCACAGAGAGCCGGCACTTCAGATGCGCCGGCTTCGAGGCCTCTGAGAAGCCCTCAAGGCGACCACGGGCGCCCATCACCGGCGTGCGCTCGATGCCGCCGATGTCAAGGCTTGCGCCCGGCATCGATGGAAGCATGCCGACGCCGGTAATGTGGATGTACGCCTGGCCAAGGCGCCGGTTCGGAGAAAGGCTCATGGATACCAGCTCGCCGCCGACTCAGATGCGAACGACCGCTCCGACTTCGAGCAGAGGCTTGGCCTCATGCTCGGTCAGCTCGACTTGTTCACCCGGGGAATACTCCCGTTCAACCTTTCTGCCGGCGACCACGCGCCCGAAAAAAAGGGGCGACTGCACGCGATAGACCGCACGATCCTCCTTCAGAAAGTCGAAGAGGCTGACTTCATGGCTGGAACCTTGCTTCATTTCCGCTCCTGCTCAGATGACGCTGTTGTCTTGAATGAGGGCCTGCAGCTTGCTCTCCTGCGCACGCAGCTCGGCAAGCTCGGCATCGATGGCTTCGACTTGCGCCAGCCTTTCCGCTGACGGCGGGCAGTCAGGCCAAGGCACCGATTCAAGGAAGCTGCGAAGCTCTTCCTTCATGGCACCGCCCAGCGTGGCGCACAAGCCAGCAACGTCGAGCAGCACAGCACCGCTGACCCCGGTACCGCTGCCCAAAACCCCTTCCGTGGCCATGATGAAGGCCTCGCTGGCGCCGCCGAAATTGGCCTCACCCCGCGTAACGGAAAGCGCAGCCGGCCAAGTTAGAGCACTGGCATCGAAGCCCTGTTGACTAGCCTTCGAGCCCGGTGGATTCCGCCAAGCCGTGAGCATGGCCCTGCGGCGCCTCCGCCCCTCTTCGGCAATGCGATCAACCTCGGCATGCATCGCGGCAATGAACTCCTCGCGCGAGGCCTGATGCAAGTGCAGGTTGCGGCGATCACGCTCCAGCTCGCTGATGCGCTTCTGCACTTGCTCAAGCTGCCCCCGCGCTTCATGCAGGCCAGCTTGATAGGCCTGGAAGCTCTTCTTCAGGCCTGCGATGTCGGGAATCTTCATGTGTGGTTTCTTTCGGTTATGGGTCAGAAGGGCAGCGCGGCAGCGGCCTGGTTCAGCCAAGCCACCACGGCTGTTTGCTGGTTGCCGTCACGTGTTCGACGGCTTCAACGATGGGCACCGTGCACCCTGCGCTGGCCGCCGTTTCTTGGAAGTCCAGCGCTCTGCGAACCAGCGCGCGCCCAGCGGGTAGACCAGCGGCAGCTCGCAATTCGGTGGCCGCACCCGCGCCGCCTGGCTCTGAAAAGCTCTGCGACAGCTGGCCGCCGCTGGCTACATGCAGAACTGCGGCGATCCACTCCACGTCGCGGCCCTGTGAGGCCTCGAACTCCTGGTACTGCTGTGCTTGTGCTGCAAGTGCAAGGCCTTGGTTCATGCCGGCAGCGTTGTAGGGGTCCATGCCTTGCGCAGCACCGCGGGCCTGGGCAATCTCGCGCCGAGCGAGTTCCACACGGTCCCTCATCAGCTGTTCGCGGTCGCGCTGCAGCTGCGCGCGCTCCTCGGCAATGCTTGCCAGGCGCGGCTTTCGTGGGCCAGTGGGCGCGCGAGCGGGCGCGGCCAAGGGCCGAAGCCCGAACTCCAGAACGCTGCCCACTTCAGCCGCCTATTGCATCGGCCAAAGCATTGGCCAGCTTGTCGGCCTGCTCTTCGAGCGTCGAAACTTCGCTGTCGATGAGCACCATTCGCGCGCGTCTCTGCATCAGCGAAAGCGGCTTGCCGTGCGGCCATTCAACCGCCTCGACGTTCGCCTTCAACTTGGCCTTGATGGTGTCCTCGAACAGCATGCAAAGCACGGCATGGTCGATCAGCGGCAGGCCGCGGCTGGGCTGCGCGCCCGGGTCGGCACCGAGCATCACGGTCAACGTTGCCGGCCCGAAGTCACTCAGGCCCGCGCGCACTTCTTCAAGGCGCTCTGGCGTCAGAAAGCCTTCGGTGATGGCGGCGACGCGATTGCCGAACTGTTGGCGCTCTTTCGGGATCAGCGCCGCTGCCACGCGGCTGCGGCCGGCTGCAGCCAGGTTCGACACCTGGGCCTGCATTGCGGCAATGAAGTCTTCGCGCGCCACGGGCGCGTGGCGCAGCTGCATCGCCTCGGCCTTCAGCTCGCGGATTTTGCGATGCGTCTTTTCCAGCTCGGCTTCGATGAGCTTGCGCTGCTCCTTGAAGGTCGA
The DNA here is from genome assembly GCA_963788035.1 of uncultured beta proteobacterium. GTDB lineage: Bacteria > Pseudomonadota > Gammaproteobacteria > Burkholderiales > Burkholderiaceae_C > Rubrivivax. The sequence continues at coordinate 264,611 of CAWBFC010000006.1, read as the reverse complement.
AACGTTCGACAGAAAACCGCTCAGAGCAGTGTCATTCGACACTGTTTGAACAGTGTCCGTGGACACGGAATGTCCGCGCATCATTGCTCGGCCTCCGCTTCTTGCTGATCACGCTGGCCGGCCTCTTCGCGCAGGCGCTGCACCCGCGAGGCCACCGCAGCGCGGGCCTCGGCTGCCGGGCTACCGGGAAGATTGAGCTGCAGGCAGTGCGCCGGCAGGCTGGCCGCTTGGGCTTCGCTCAGGACGATGGTTTCACCGATGGTGAACTTGCGGCTCTGGTGAAGGACAGGCGAAAGAACTTTGTACTCGTGGACTGACATTGGAATGCACTCCTAGTTGAGGGCGGTCGCAATCTCTTGCGATAGGTTTTTTAGGATCAACTCCTGGAGCCCGTTCTCCCGTCGAAGCCTGTTCATGAAATAGAAGCTCTGAAGCTCGTTCTGCAGACTGGCCGGCGGAACGCCCTCGGCCTTGGCGAGGTGCTCATATGAGAGCCCTGTCTTGTGCAGTGCTGCCAACCTCGCGGATCGAGCAATCGACTCGATACATGCGGCGTTCCATGCTGTGACCATCCGCCGCTCTCCGCCAGAGGTCCAACCGAAACGAAAGATCAAGCTCATGTGCGCCGACCGAAAACTCAAGCACTCCCCGCTTTGAGGCTTCGCAGAATTTCAGTTTCGACCGACTCGGAAGTGAGGCGTGGCAGGCCATCTGCAGCCCTTTGCCTGTTCATCGCGCGCACGCTGGCCAGACACTTGTAGACGTTGTGTAGGCCCATGCCGAACCGTGAAGCGATTTCGCTGTGCTTTTCGCCCGACTCCTGAGCCTCGAATACAGCGACCCAACGGCGTAACGAGATGAGCCGCGTCGTTTTCGGCAGGTAAATGACCTGACCACCAAAGAGATCCGCAAGCTCCTCCAGACAAGTGGATGCAATGGCGGCAGCTCGATCCTCGTCAGCCGCACCGCAAGCAACCAACTGCCTGATCAAAGCAGTGCCGAATTCACGCAGGAGCGGCGGGTATTGCAGACTCCCGTTGGCTACCACAGCAGTGGCTCTCGCTTGCTCTTCCCTGTAAGTCATTGCACGCCTGCCCTGGGTCAATGCGCGCGGAGAAAGCGGCTTGTTCGACACTCTTTTCCCTTGACAAATAGACGATGGATTGACTTTGAACGAATCGCGCGCGAGGGGCTTTTAGAGCACCCTAAAGCGCAATAGCTGCGCGAGTTCCGTCAACGGTCACCGCAATTCGCCCGACTCACAGGCACCGGACAACCCCGGGAAGGCGTTTAAGTCGACCGCAGAGCGTTTAAACCGCCGGGCCTGCAGGGCTAGTAGCCAAAACACGCCCCGGCCGCCTTCACGGGCCGCGCTTTCGGCCGGCTCGGCCGGCGCCCTGGCCGCCCGCCGCGCGCTCAGCCTGGCGCCTCGGCGCCACTGGCCGCCGGCCACTGCCAGGCGCGCGGGTCTTGGTGCCCCTGCCAGAACCGTGCATACTCGCGCTGCCGCTGTCCGAACAGTGGCGGGGCTTGGCAGCCCGATCAAGAGGCGCATGAGCGCCGCACACTTTCTCGCAGGAAGGGGCGGCGTTTTTCATTCGCAACGCTCTCGCGTCGCTCGGTTTCTAGGGCGGCCGAACGTGGGGAGACCTTCGGGTCTGCCGGTGCCTCTTGCCGGTCTGCCAACCTCACGTTTCGGCCGCCACCCCTCTTGGCAGGGGGGCGGCGGCCGGTTTTAACCGTCCGTCAAGAGGAGACACCACAGTGTCTGAAGCCCGCCCCGGCCGCGCTACGCGGCCCACCACGCCACAGCAGCAAGCAAGCGCTGTGGACGCCCTGGACAACATCAGCACCGTTCAAGGCGCCTTCACGGCCCTGGAAGAGCTGCTGCAGCCGCAGCGCGCCAGCGCGCTGCCAGAGGCCACGCCCGGCACGCGCCACAACCTTTGGGCGCTGGTGTCGGTGCTGAACACCCGGCTTGCCGCCGACCTGGCCGCCGCGCGCGCCGCTACGGTCGCGGCCGAAGAAGCGGCTGAACCGGCAGGGGGTGCACGATGAACCCCCTGCTCAGCGTTAAGCACACGCGCTGCCGCGACAAGCGCCCGCTGGCCGTGGTGGATGGCCTGCCCGGCGGGCATGCCGAGCTGCGGCCCGGCGAGCTGGTGGCCTTGGGCCTTGCCTTGCTGTTCATCGCCCGTGACTGCGAGCGCGCTTCGGCCCGAGACATGGAAACGCGGCAGAAGTACCCGCTTCACCCGCTGGGCAGGGCCGAGCTGTGAGCGCGCCCGTCGCCTCGGTTTCAGCAGCACAGCTGGCACGGGCGATGGGCGTCACGAAGAGCACAGTCCTTCGGCGTGCTGCTGCCGAGTGCTGGGCTTTCGCGTACACCACAGGGCGCGGCGGTTCTGCCCGCGCCTTCTTGGTCGACCAGCTGCCCGCCCCCGTGCGCGCAGCCCTGGTCAAGAGCGGCGCACTGCCGAAGGGCGCCGAAGCGCAGGCCGGCGCCGCACAGGGCGCGAAGCAAGAGCTGCGCGAGCGCCTGGAAGCGACCGCAGCGCACTCGGTGCGCGAGTCGGCGCTGGGCAAGGCCGGCCGACTGAACACAGCGGCGCAGGCCCGCATCGATGCCCGCCTGGCCGTGCTGCGCGCCCTGGAGCTGTTCACCCTGGCCCGGCCCGGCATGAACCGCAACCACGTGCGCGTGCAGTTCGTTCTGGAGTACGCGGCGGGCCTGGTGCCCGTGGCCGATGGCGTGCGCGGCTTGGTGCCCAGCGTCAGCGCCAGCTCGCTTGAGCGCTGGCAGCGCACGCTGCGCGCTGCTGGCGTGACGGGCCTTGCAGGCGCCTACGGCAACCGCCGCGGCTCCGGCCTGGTGGACGCCCGGCCCGCGGTGCGCCAGTTCATCGAAGGGATGCTGCACCACGCGCCGCACGTGCGCGCGGCGCACGTGGCCAAGGCACTGAGCGCGCGCTTCGGCATCGGCGAAGAGCTGCCAAGCCTTCGCGCGCTGGAGCGCTGGCTTGGCCGCTGGCGCAAGGCCAATGCCGAGCTGGTGACGGCGCTGGCCAACCCCGACCGCTGGCGCCAAAAGTACGCCACCGCATTCGGCTCCTACAGCGCCGACGTGACGCACATCAACCACCGTTGGGAGCTGGACTCTTCACCGGCTGACGTGTTGTGCATCGACGGCCGGCACAGCCTGATTGCAGGCATCGACATCTTCACCCGGCGGGTTTGCATCATCGTCGCCAAGACGAGCCGGGCCACGGCCGTTGCAGGCCTGCTGCGCGCCATGCTGTTGAGCTTCGGCGTGCCTGATGAGGTAGTGACCGACAACGGCGCCGAGTACACATCGCGCCACGTGGTGCGCGTGCTTGAGGGCCTGGGCTGCAAGCACCAGCTGTGCGACCCGTTCGAGCCGAACCAGAAGCCACACATCGAGCGCTTCTTCGGCACCTTCACGCGCGACCTGGCAGAGCTGCTGCCGGGCTTCATCGGGCACAACGTGGCCGAGCGCAAGGCCATCGAGTCGCGGCAGCAGTTCGAGCGGCGCTTCGGCCGTCGCGGTGAAGCCGTGGAGCTGCGGCTCACCGGGCGGCAGCTGCAAGCGTTCTGCACGCATTGGGTGCAGTCCGTCTACATGGCCGCGCCGCACAGCGGCCTGGGTGACAAGACGCCCGCCGAAATGGTGACCATGAACACAGACCACGCGCGCCGCATCGCCGACGAGCGCGCGCTCGATCAGCTCCTGGCCGAAGCGCCGCAGGGTGACGGCTGGCGCACCGTGCAGAAGAAGGGGCTGCTGATCGAAGGGGCGTGGTTCATCGCGCCCGAGCTGCATGCGTGGGTGGGCCATCGGGTGCAGGTTCTCTTCGATGCCCTCGATCACGACCTGGGCCGCGTGTGCGTGCTGGGCCAGCTGCCCGATGAGCAGGAATGCCAGTTCATCTGCTGGGCTGAGTGCCCCGAGCGCACCGGCATGGACCGCCGCCAGGTGGCACAGCAGGCCAAGGGCTTGCAGCGTGCCCGCGTGGCGCAGGCCCGCCAGGCACTGAAGGCAGCAGGGCGCCGCCAAGGCGCCGTCTACGTGGTGGGCGAGATCCTGCAAGGCGCAGGCGCGCGAGCCACTGCGCCGCAGCTGCTGGAAGCATCCGGCCAGGTGCACACCAGCGCCGGCCTTGCAGCCACGGCCGCCGCTTCATTGCGCCTGGCCGCACCAGCCGCCGAGGCCGACCGACATAACGCCGAGAAGGTAGCCGAGGCACGCGCCAGGCTGGCCGCAGAGTGGGCCGAGCGGCCGAAAAGTCCGCAGGTCTTCAGCTCACCAGCAGAGCGCGTGCAGTGGCTGCTGCGCGAGACGCACAGCCGCACGCTGACGCCGCACGAGCGCGCCGCCCTTGTGGCCTTCGAGCGCGCGCACCCCGAGAGTTTCGACCGCATGAAGGAAGACGCCGATGCGCAACAAGCTGGCCTTGACGAAGAACGTCGCCGCGCTTCAGGTGGCCTTTGAAGCCCTGGTGAGCCGTGATGTCGGCGTGCCGGGCATGGGCCTGGTGCACGGGTACACGGGCGCGGGAAAAACAACCGCAGTCACCCGCCTGGTGAACCGCACGCGCGGGGTGTACGTCCGCGCCACCAGCGGCTGGACGCCCGCGGCCATGCTGGCGCGAATCATGATCGAGCTGGGCGCAGAACCGATGCACCGCCGCGCAGCGATGCTCGATTTCATCGCGGCCCAGCTCGCGCAGCAGCAGCGCCCGCTGTTCGTGGATGAGTGCGATTACCTGCTCAAACACCCGGCCATGCTCGACGGCCTGCGAGACATCCACGACCTGTCAGGCACGCCGGTTGTGCTGGTGGGCATGCAGGGCATTGATCGGCGCCTGGTGCACAAGCCGCAGCTGGCCCGCCGCATCAGCCACTGGGTGGAGTTCCTGCCCTCAGACATCGATGACGCCCGCACGCTGGCCGATACCGTGTGCGAGGTGCAGCTCGATGACGAGCTGGTGGCGCGCATTCACGCCGAGGCCAAGGGGTCTGTCGGGCTGATGGCGGTGGGGCTTTCGCGCGTTGAAGCCTTCGCAAAAGGCAACGGCTGGAAGACCATGACGAGCGCGCTTTGGGGCCGCCGGAAACTATTTCTCGGCACCCCTGAGAAAACAGTATCTCCGCAGTATGGCTAGAACTCCCGGCAGTTATTCCACTGTCAGCCAGGCGCCAGGCCTTCAAACTATCTGGCAGGCCATGCGCGTGATGCGCAGATTCACCACCGCAGATTTACTCATCACCACCGACATGAGCGAAAGCGCGGTGATGAAGTACTGCCGCGGCCTGGCGCAGGCGGGCTATCTGAGGCTGGTCAAGGCCCGTGTGAGCGGCCGGGCGGGCAGCCGCGACGTGTGGCAGCTGGTGCGCGACACCGGGCCGCTGGCGCCCATCCGCCGCTGGGATGGCAGCGGGGTCTATGACCAGAACGACGGCCAGTCCTGGGCCCGCGCTGACGCTGCCTGATGTTACAGCTTCGGCATTTTCGCCACGGTTTGCGGGCTGCCGATGCAACACTTCGCGCTCCACTTCGGCGCGGAAGTGGAGCGCAGGGCCCGGCGCTCCTCTATACAAATCAACAACTTACGCGCGACGCGCTGCAGGCCAGCGCAACACTTCGCGCTCCACTTCGGCGCGGAAGTGGAGCGCGCCTGAAGCGGCCTTCAGGCGCGGTTTCTCCTATGACAAAGGGTCAGGAGACAGCCGCGGCAGCGGCCCGGCAGCACCGCCAGGCTGACCCCAAACCAAGCGCCGCCGAAGTGTTGCACGGCCCGTCAGGGCGCGCAGCCGTCCCACCCTGCCTAAGTGCCTGATTTCATGGGCGTTTCCGGGTTTTGGTCCCACTCGATTCCGCGTCTTCCCGGCCCTTCCCAGTTCCCTCAAACCATGTGCCTCCTCACATAGGCTGATCGGGAGCTGTCGAGGCTTCTCTGTCTTGAACCCCACGCTTCCGACTATACCGGCGGTGTCTTCCGCTGGTCACTCGACGCGGTGCGGTGCGGCGCCAGCCGCACCCTGAGCACGAGCCTGGCGCTTCGGCGGGCGCCTTGTTGCGCTCTCTTCGGCCAACTCATGTTGGCAACGACGCTCGTGATGCCGGCGCCCCGTGGTTCAATGGTGATGCCAGCGCATCGAAAGCCGGTTGTTCCGAGCGGACTGCTTGTTGAGATGCCCGATGCCAATGCCGTCGAGCGCCTCGACAACTTGCTGCTCTGGCGTGTCGACACTGTCGAACGCTGGTCAGCAGTTGGCGGTCGCCGCCAGAGCATGGTCTCTTGATCTCTTGCCGCGGATCTCGGCATCGTGGGCGCATGACCACTGCTGCCTTGCGCCCACCAGCGCGCCTTGCACCAGTCAGAAACTCAGGTTGACCGACGCGCTCAGCGTGCGCGGCGCCAGGGGGTAGAGGTAGGCGTGCCCATACTGGTACGGGGCTTCCTTCCATGCTCGCGTGTCGGCAAGGTTGTCTACCCCGGCGCGCCACACCGCCGTTTGACCGCTGTGCATGCGCTGCGTGTAGCGCGCGGCAACATCCAGGCGCGTCCAGCCTGGGGTCTTGAGGCTGTTGTCTGGCAGGACGCTGCGCGAGCCCTCGTGGGTGATGAAGGCCAGGACGGCCAGAGTCGGCACCGAGGTGGCGTTCCACACGCCCTGCAACTTCACGCTGCGTGCCGGCACGTTGGTCGGACGCAGCCCGTTCGCTGCCGCGTTGGCCGAACCCGTTCGACGCGCATGCAGTGCTAGCACGCTGCCGCGCAGGCTGAAGGCGCCGGCCCGCCACTCGGCCTCGGTTTCCAGACCGCGGTGGCGCGCGCTGCCGTCGGCGCGCCGCGTGCAGCTGGCATCACCGTCGCAGGCGCCCAGATCACGCCACTCGGGGCGCTCGATGTCAAAAGCCGCCACGCGCCAATCGAGCGTGCGGCTGCTGTGTTTGTAGCCCAGCTCGAGCTGGCGGCTCTTCAGGGCCGGCAGCGCCTGTCCCGCGTTGGTGTATCGAGCGCGGTTGGGCGCCACCTCGGTCTCCACACCTTGGCCCCAGCTGGCATAGGCGGTGCCCTCAGCACCGACGGCTTGGCTGAGGCCCAGCCAGGGCGTCGTGAAGGTCTGGTTGTAATCCGTCGGGCGCGAGCCGTCGGTGCGCACGCTTTGGCGCTGCAGCCGCGTGTGGCGCACACCCACCCAGGCGCGCAGGCCGCCGTTCAGCTCGATGGCGTCTTGCAGGTGCAGCTCGGTGCTGCGCTCGTCGCGCTGCGTGTTTTCGTCGGTCAAGGCCGGGTCGGCCGGCACCGTGGCGCTGCCGTCGATCAGGCCGCTGCCCACGTAGTTGTACGCCTGGCGCCCGTAGCGCGCCGCGTAGCGCGTGGCCAGCACGCCGGCCTTGTAGCGGTGATTCAACGTGCCCGTGCGCAGCTGGCCTTGCAGCGCGAGGCTCAGCGCGTCGCTGTTGCGGCGTTCACCTTCGCTGCGGAAGTCGTAGAAGTCAAAGTTGCCGTCGCTGCAATAGCGGTCGTAGTTGTTCTCGGCGCTGCAGCCGAAGGGGAAGGCGATGCGGTCTTCGGTGCGCAGGCGCTGCACCATGCCATGCGCCACGAACTCGACTTGATCGCTGAGGGCTCGCGTGTAGCGCAGCGAGGCCGTGCGCCCCTGCATCACCACCGGCAGGCTCCAGGGCTGGTTGTTGAGGTTGGTGCGCGGGTCAATGCTGTCGGCATCGGGCAGGCGGTTGCCCAGCAGGCTGAAGCCCGGCGTGCTGCGCTGGCTCTGGCGGCCGAGCTCGAACTCGGCTTCTAGCAGCGAGCCTTCAGCAGGCTGCAGCTCGAATGCACCCGCCACCAAACTGCGGCTGCCGCGCGCGTTGCGCATGGGCGGATCCAGGCGTTCGGCACTCGCGTTCACGCGCCAGCCCACGCGCAGGCCTTCGTCGCTGCGGTCGCCTACGTCCACGGCCGCGGCCACGCTGCCGTCTGCCTCCCAGCCCAGACGCGCCTGGCGCACGCCACGCTGCGGGCGCTTGACCACCAGGTTGACCAGGCCGCCCGGCGCGCTGGTGCCGGCCTGCAGGCCGCTGGTGCCCTTGAGGATCTCCAGCGCCTGCTTGTTGCCCTGGCCAATCACGGTCTCGGCGCTGATGGGCAGGCCGTCGCGGCGGTAGTTGAAGCGGTTGTCCAGGGTGTAGCCGCGCACCGCCAGCTGGCTCCAGTAGCCCGGCGGGTTGTAGGCATCGGTGATGCCGGCGTCCAGCCTCGTGATGTCGGCCAAGCTGGCGATGCCGGCGTCTTGCAGCTGTGTGGTGGTGATGACGCTGGCCGACATCGGCAGCCGTGAGAGCGGCACATCACCGAAGCCGGCCACGCTGGCCCGGTTGCTGCTGCTCGCGCCGGTGATGGTGATCACCTGCGCAGGACCGGCGGTTTGCGCAAGCGCGCCGGAAGCTGCCAGGAAGAGCAGCGAAAGAGAATGGGACGAACGGAATGCCATCGAATTGCCTTGTGAGCGATGGCAGGTGGGCAAACTGGAAACCGCGCACGGAGAACCCGTGCGGCATTCAGGCTGCTTCCCTGCGCGAGGATTACCTCAATCAGGTTCAAAGGGACTTTCTCAGTCGGGCCCTGTCGAGCCCAACACCCCTAGCGGTGTGCTGCGCGGCCCAAGGGGCCTGCAGCGGTGGTGATTATGTCTCGGCTGGCGCCGGCTTGTCGGGCAGCACGCCCAGGCGCTGCTGCAGCAGTGCGCTGGTGGTGGTGTACTGCAGCAGCACGCGGCCTTCGGGCGACAGGCGTGCAGCAGCGGCGTAGGCCGCGAGGGTGGCCTCGTGGAAGCCGCTGACGATGAGCTTGCGTTTGCCCGGGTAGGTGTTGATGTCGCCCACGGCGTAAACGCCGGGCAAGGCGGTTTCGAACTTCTCGGTGTCCACGCGCAGTTGCTTGCGTTCCAGCGCCAGGCCCCAATCGGCGATGGGCCCGAGCTTGGGGCTCAGGCCCAGCAGCACCAGCAGACGCTGGGCGGGCAGGGCGGTGGTGCTGCCATCGGGCAAGGCCACCTGCACAGCCGAGAGCAGGCCTTGGGCATCGCCCTCCAGGGCCACGGGTTGGCCGGCCACAAAACGCATCGCGCCTTGCTCGCACAGCGCGCGCATCTGCGCGACGGTTTCGGGCGCGGCGCGAAACACCTCGCGGCGGTGCATCAGCGTCACGCTGGCGGGGCGTTGCGGGCCTGCTGCAGCGCAGGCGATGGCGGCTTCGAGCGCGGCATCGTCGTCGCCTACCACCACCACGTCACGCCCAGCCCAGGCAGTGGTTTCGGGCCGGCGGTAGTGCAGGCCGTGGCCCTCGAAGGCCGCTGCGCCTTCCAGCGTGAGATGACGCGGCTGGAAACTGCCCACGCCCGCGGCGATGAACACCGTGCGCGCGCTGAATTGCAGGCCTGCGTCGGTGTCCACGCGGTAGGCCGAAGTGCCGTCGGGCTGCACCACGGCTTCGAGCCGCGTCACCTGCTGGCCGGTGTGGAAACGCGGCTGGAAGGGCGCTACCTGCTGCAGCAGGCGCTCGGCCAGTTCACGGCCGGTGCACAGCGGCAGGGCCGGGATGTCGTAGATGGGTTTGTCGGGGTAGAGCTCGGTGCATTGGCCGCCGGGGCCGGGCAGGCTGTCGACGACTTCGGCGTGCAGGCCGAGCAATCCAAGCTGGAACACCTGGAACAGCCCCACCGGGCCGGCGCCGATGACCAACGCGTCGGTTTGGAGGGGCGTGTCGCTGTCCGGGTTCAAGGCGCCGGGCGCTCAGCGCGCCAGCTGGTCGAGCTTGCCGGTGCGGTCTTTCCACTCTTCGGCGTCGGGCAGCGGGGCCTTGCGCTTGGTGATGCTGGGCCAGTTGCGCGCCAGGTCGGCGTTGAGCTTGATGAAGGCCAACTGGTCGCTCGGCACATCTTCTTCGGGAAGGATGGCGTTGACCGGGCACTCCGGGATGCACACGGCGCAGTCGATGCACTCGTCGGGGTCGATGACGAGCATGTTCGGGCCCTCACGGAAGCAATCGACGGGGCAGACGTCGACGCAATCGGTGTACTTGCAGCGGATGCAGGAATCGAGAACAACGTGGGTCATGGGGCTCTCTGTGGAGTGTCGTGGGGCGTGGGGCCATGCCGCAGCCCGCAACAAAACCCGATTTTAAGGGGCAGCCTTCGCGCGGCCGGCGCACGTTGGCACAAGGCCTGTTGGCGGGATGGCGGCAAAGGCCGCGGTGGCGTCGGCCCGTGGCGCCATCGTGACGGCGTGCGCGCCCGCGCCGACGGTCACCACCGTCGGGCGGCTGGCGTGCAGCAGCGCAGCCTCGGCCAGGCCGGCGAGCACGTGGTCGCTGCTCAAGGCGTCGGGCCAGCCGGCGCGCGACACCACGCACACCGGCGTGTCGGCCGCCCAGCCTGCCTGCAGCAGCTGGCGGCCCAGAGCGCCCAGCTGGCGCCCGGCCATGTAGAAAACCTCGGTGTCGGCGTGGTGGCCGGCTTGCAGTTGGCTGTCGGCCGTCATCGCGGTGGTGAGGCTCACGCTGCGGCCGGTGCCGCGGCGCGTGAGCGGCCTTTGTGTGTGCGCCGCTGCGGCGATGGCGGCGGTGATGCCCGGCACCACCTCGCTCTCGATGCCGGCCGCGGCCAGGGCCTGCAGCTCTTCTTCGAGCCGGCCGAAGACGCTGGCGTCGCCGCCTTTGAGCCGCACCACCAGGGCGTGTGCACGCGCCTGGTGCACCAGCAGCGCGTCGATGCTGGCCTGCGCTGTGCTCTTGCAGAAGCCGCGCTTGCCCACATCCATCCAGCGCGCGTTGGGCGCGAACTCGCGCAAGGCGGGGTCGGTGAGTGCATCGAACAGCACCACATCGGCCTGCGCCAGCCAGCGCGCACCGCGCAGGGTGATGAGGTCGGCCGCACCCGGCCCGGCCCCGATGAAGACGACGCGGCCCATGTTGCCGCCCTCAGGCCGCAGCGCGCACGAGCAGTGCGCCGCTGGTGCGGTGGGTGGCGGGGTCCACGACGATCAGCGCACCGCCCACGCGCTGCTGCGCATAGGGCGCCAGCGGCAGCGGCTGCTGCAGCTCGAACACCACCTCGCCGATCTCGTTGACGGCCAGCGTCTGGGCCGGTGCGGGCTGCAGCGTGTGGATGTCCAAGCGCTGCGCCACCTCCACCAGCCGCGCCTGCACCCAGCGGTGGCCGTGGCGCACCCAGTACTTGCGGCCGGGCGTGGCGGGCTCCAGGTCCAGCCAGGCCAGCGTGGCGCTGAAACGCTGCACCGGGGCCAGGGCCGAGGGCGTGCCCAACCAGTCGCCGCGCGAGATGTCGAGCTGGCGGTCCAACACCACACCGGCCGACCAGCCGGCCTGCACTTCAACCGCCGTTTCTCCGGCGCGCCGCAAGCCGGTCACCACGGCTTTTTCGCCGCTGGGGAAGACCTGCAGCGTGTCGCCCACCTGCACCGCGCCCTGGGCCACGCGGCCCCAGAACACACGCGGGTTGTCGCCCGTGCCATCGCCTTCGCGGGCCACGTATTGCACGGGCAGGCTGAAGGCCTCGGCCGCGTTGGCTTGCGCCTGTGCGCCATCGGCCTCGGCCGTGCTCGGCAAGCCTTCCAGCAAGGCCAGCAGCGTGGGGCCGCTGTACCAGCCGGCGTCCATCGGCACGGCCACGTTATCGCCACGCAGGGCCGACACCGGCACGATGCCCGCGTGCCGCACGCCGGCTTCATCGGCAAAAGCCTGCAGCGCCTGCGCCACCGCTTCGAAGGCTGGACCGGGCTCGGCCATGGCGTCGAGCTTGTTCACCGCGAACACGATGCTCGGCACACGCAGCAGTTGCGCCAGCAGCGTGTGGCGGCGCGTCTGCGGCAGCAGGCGTACGGAGTGCTGCGTGAGATCGAGCTTGGTGATGTCCACCAACACCACGGCGGCGTCGCTGCCCGCGGCGGCGGTGACCATGTTGCGGGTGTACTGTTCGTGGCCGGGTGCGTCGGCGATGATGAACTTGCGCGCCGGCGTGGCGAAGTAGCGGTAGGCCACGTCGATGGTGATGCCTTGCTCACGCTCGGCTTCCAGGCCGTCGGTGAGCAGGCTCAAGTCGATGGGCTCACCGGCGGCGCGGCGCTGCAATGTGTCCAGCTGGTCGGCCAGGATGGCGCGGCTGTCGAAGAGCAGGCGGCCGATCAGCGTGCTCTTGCCGTCGTCCACGCTGCCGGCGGTGAGGAAACGCAGCGCCGGGCGCGCCGGGTTGCTGTCGGCCGCGTGCGCGGGCCGCGCGCTGGCGGCAGTTTGCAAGGCCGTCATCAGAAATACCCTTCTTTCTTGCGCCGCTCCATCGAGGCGTCGGAGGTGCGGTCGTCCATGCGCGTGGCGCCACGCTCGCTGACGGTCACCGTCAAGGTCTCGGCCACCACCTCCACGGCGTTGGCAGCCTGGCTTTCCACGGGGCAGGTGCAGGTCATGTCACCCACGGTGCGGAAGCGCACCGGCAGGCTCTCCACCACCTCGCCCGCGGCTGGCGGCGTGACCTCGGTCACCGGCACCAGCAGGCCCTTGCGGCGCACCACGGGCCGCTCGTGCCGGTAGTACAGGCCCGGCAGCGGGATGTTTTCGCGGGCGATGTAGAGCCACACGTCGAGCTCGGTCCAGTTGCTGATGGGGAAGGCGCGGAAGTGCTCGCCGGGCTTGATGCGCGTGTTGAACAGCGTCCAGAGTTCGGGCCGCTGTTCCTTGGGCTGCCATTGGCCGAAGCTGTCGCGGTGGCTGAAGATGCGCTCTTTCGCGCGGGCCTTCTCTTCGTCGCGCCGCGCGCCGCCGATCAGGCAGTCGAAGCGGTGTTCTTCGATGGCTTCCAGCAGGGCCACGGTCTGGTGGCCGTTGCGGCTTTCCAGTGGGTGCGCCAGACGCACCGTGCCGCGGCGCATGCTTTCTTCGACGCTGCCCACCACCAGGCGCTCGCCCATCTCGGCCACGCGCTGGTCACGGAAATCGATGACTTCGGGGAAGTTGTGGCCCGTGTCGACGTGCAGCAGCGGGAAGGGCAGGCGACCGTTGAACTGGTTTCCCGACACACGTTGCTTGAAGGCCTTCTCCGCCAGGCGCAACACCACACAACTGTCCTTGCCGCCACTGAAGAGCAGGGCGGGGCGCTCGAAGCTGGCCGCCACCTCGCGCAGGATGAAGATGGCTTCTTCTTCCAGCCCGTCCAGGTGCTGGTGGTCCAGGGCCGGCAGCAGTTGCTCCAGGCTGGGGGGCGCGTTCATGCGGTTTCCTTGTTGAAGGCGGCGGGGGCGGCACTGACCGTGCTGACATGCAGGCCGCATTCCTTGGCGTCTTCCTGTTCCCACCACCAGCGGCCGGCGCGGATGTCTTCGCCCAGCGCCACGGCGCGCGTGCAGGGCTCGCAGCCGATGCTGGGATAGAACTCGTCGTGCAGCGGGTTGTAGGGTACGCCGTGGTGGGCGATGAAAAACCACACATCGGCCTGGCTCCACGCAGCCAGGGGGTTGAGCTTCTCGCGGCCGTGTTCGTCCACGCTGCTCACCGGCAGTTCGGCGCGCGCATCGCTCTGCTCGCGGCGCAGGCCCGTCACCCAGGCCGTGCGGCCGGCCAGCGCGCGGGCCAGCGGCTCCAGCTTGCGCAGGCCGCAGCAGGCCTTGCGCAGCTCGATGCTCTGGCGCATGGGCAGCTCGCCATGCTGGCGGGTGAAGTACAGCACCGCCTCGGCGGCGGGCTCCCAGCGCTCGATCGCCAGGCCGTATTGCGCTTCGGTCTGGTCGATGAGCGCCAGCGTCTGCGCATGCAGGCGGCCGGTCTGCAGCGTGGCCAGCGTGATGGGCAGGCGGTGCTGGGCGATCAGCGCGGTGAGCACCATGTCTTCGGCACCAAGGCTGGTGGTGAAGACGATGCGCCCCGCGTGGCGCTCGGCCGCGCTGCGCAGCAGGGCCACGGTCTCGGTGATGCGTTCCTCGTGGCCCGGCGTGGCGCGGGCGTAGAGCTCGATGGCGCGGCTCATGCGGCGGCGCTCCGCTCGGGCGGCACCGTCTGGTAGTGCGCCGGGAAGAAACCCAGCGCACGCTGCGCGGCGGCCAGCGACTGGTCGGCGCGCAGCTGCACGGCGCTGAAGCCGCAACGCTGCAGCAGCGGCAGCATGTCCACGAGCACGTCGCCAGTGGCGATCAAATGCCCGGTGTGGTGCAGCCGGCTGCGCAGCAGAACGGCCTGCGAATAGGCCCGGCCGTCGGTCCACTTCGGAAAACGCAGCTGCACCGGACGGCCGCGCGCCCAGCCTTCGGCCAGGGCCAACACGTTGGCGGTGTTGTCCAGGGCCAGCGTGTCGGCTGGCAGCGGGGCTTGGGGGTCGATGAAGTCCATGTTGTGCTCTCAGGCCGTGGCCGCGTGGGCCCCAGCAGCGGCCGTGCTGCGGCGCACGGCATCGGCCGCCTGGCGGAAGGGCAGGGCGCCCAGCCGGCGCGCGGTGTCGACGAAGTGCTCGCCGCGCTGGCGCTGCTGCAGGTAGACGCCGACCACCGCCTCGATGACATCGGGCACCTCGTCGGCCGCGAAGCTGGGGCCGATCACCTTGCCGGCCACTGCCGCGCCGCTGAGGGTGCTGCCGTCGGCGCCGGCCACTGTCACCTGGTACCACTCGCTGCCGTCCTTGTCGACGCCGAGGATGCCGATGTGCCCGCTGTGGTGGTGGCCGCAGCTGTTGATGCAGCCGCTGATGTGCAGGTCGATGTCGCCGATGTCGTGCAGTTCGTCGAGATCGTTGAAACGTTCGGTGAGCGCCGCCGCTACGGGGATGCTGCGGGCGTTGGCCAGCGCGCAGAGGTCGCCGCCGGGGCAGGCGATCATGTCCGTCAGCAGGCCGATGTTCGGCGTGGCCAGGCCTAAAGCGCGCGCAGCCACCCACAGGCCGTGCAGGTCGTTCTGGTGCACCCAGGGCAGCAGCAGGTTCTGGTCGTGCGTGACGCGCAGTTCGCCCTGGCTGTAGTGCTCGGCCAGGCCGGCAGCGGCGTCCATCTGGTCGGCGGTCACGTCTCCCGGCGGCAGCCCGGCGCGCTTGAGCGACAGCGTCACGGCGCGGTAGCCCGGCAGCCGGTGCGCGTGCACGTTGCGCTGCAGCCAGCGGGTGTAGGCCGGTTCACGCTGAGGCTCGGCGGCGGTATCGATCACCGCCTCGGCCGTGGCCTGCACCGGATTCATGAAGCTGGCCGCCACGCGGTCGAGTTCGGCCTGCGGGATAAGGGCCGTGGCGGGGTCGGCCACCAGGGCCTCGAACTCGCGCTGCACGGCGTCGATGAACTTCTGCCCCTCGGCCTTCACCAGGATCTTGATGCGCGCCTTGTACATGTTGTCGCGCCGGCCGTAGAGGTTGTAGACGCGCACGACAGCCTCGATGTAGACGAGGATCTGCTGCCAGGGCACGAAGGCGTTGAAGGGCGTGGCGATCACCGGCGTGCGGCCCATGCCGCCGCCCACGGCCACGCTGAAGCCCACCTCGCCGGCGGCGTTTTTCACCAGCGTCAGGCCGATGTCGTGCCAGGCGGTGGCGGCGCGGTCTTCACGCGCGCCCGTCACGGCGATCTTGAACTTGCGCGGCAGGAAAGCGAACTCGGGGTGCAGCGTGCTCCACTGGCGCAGGATTTCGCAGTAGGGCCGCGGGTCTACCACCTCGTCAGGTGCGATGCCGGCCAGCGCGTCGGTGGTGATGTTGCGGATGCAGTTGCCGCTGGTCTGGATGCCGTGCATGTCCACCGCGGCCAGCAGGTCCATCACCTCGGCGCTGCGCGCCAGCGGGATCCAGTTGAACTGCAGGTTCTGGCGTGTGGTGAAGTGGCCGAAGCCGCCGCGTTCTGAGGGCTCGCCGGCATCCTGCAGATCAAATTCGCGGGCGATGCGCGCCAGCTGGCGCAGCTGGCGGCTGCTGAGCTCGCCATAAGGCACGGCCACACGCAGCATGGGCGCGTGGCGCTGCACGTACCAGCCGTTCTGCAGGCGCAGCGGGCGGAACTCTTCATCGGGCAGTTCACCGGCGAGGTGGCGCTGCAACTGGTCGCGGTACTGCGCGGCGCGGGCGTGGACGAAGTGGCGGTCGAATTCGGTGTATCGGTACATAAAGAAGAGGTGTAGCGCTTCAGGCCAGCGCTTGCCCAAGGTTGAACAGGCTGATGCTGACGATCACCCCGCCCACCAGCACCAGCAGGGTGCGCGTGGACAGGCGGCGCGTCATCAAGGCGGCCAGGGGCGCGGCGAAGAGGCCGCCCACCACGAGGCCGGCAACGGTGGGCCAGGGCGCCTGCTCCACGAGCAGGCTGAACACGCCGGCGCTGACGAAGGTCAGAAAAAACTCGGCCAGGTTCACCGAGCCTATGGTGGTGCGGGGGTCGTGGCCGGTGCCCACCAGCGTGGTGGTGACCACCGGGCCCCAGCCGCCCCCACCGGCCGCATCGACAAAACCGCCCAGCAGGCCCAGCTTGGCCACGTGGCGCGGCTCGCTGTGGTTGGGGCGGCGCTTGCGGAAGGCCTTGCTGAGCACGAAGAGCCCCATGCCGAGCAGGTAGGCTGCGACGAAGGGCTTGATGGTGTCGCCGTCGATGCTGGAGACCGCCCAGGCCCCGAGCACCGCGCCCGCGATGCCGGGCAGCAGCAGGCGCAAGAACAACTGGCGGCTGACGTTGCCCAGCTTCACGTGCGCCACGCCCGACACGCCCGTGGTGAACACCTCGGCGATGTGCACGCTGGCGCTGGCCACGGCCGGTGGTGAGCCGGTGGCGAGCAGAAAGCTGGTGGAGGTGATGCCGTAGGCCATGCCCAGCGCGCCGTCGATGGCCTGGGCGATCAGCCCCACGAGCACGGCCCACCAGAAGGCTTCGGAATGCAGCACGGTGCTCACGATCTGCCAGCTGTCGTGTTGCTGGGCCAGGCGCGTTCCCAGCCAGGCGATGACGCCCACCATCAACAGCAGCACCGACCACATGGCTGTTCGCAACACGGGGTGCAGGGGCGACGGTGCGAGGCCTCGCTCGACAGGCGGCAGGCCCAGGGCCTGGTGCTCGGCGTTCAGTGGCGTGTCGGAGAGGTCGAGGTCGCGGATTTTCATAAGAGGGCCCGAGCCCATAGGGGCGAGGCAGCGGCGACTGTAGACAGTCCGTGTTATTTCCGAAAGTAAATTATTGGAATCGTTTTATATGTATTTTGGTCTTTGGAGAGTCGCGCAGGCCGCGCTTCATAGAATCCGACCATGACAAAACGACTGTTCCTGGTTGCCGCGCTGCTGGTCCTGGCGGGCTGCCAGACCGTGCCGGTGCCGCCACCGGCTTCGCGACCCGCGGCATCCCCCGGCTTACCGGCAGATGCACCGGCACTGGTTCCCGCGCCGGCGCCCGTACTGGCTCCCGCACCGGCCCGCCCGCCGCCGGCCCCGATCGCGGTGCCGTTCCCGGCGCCGCGCCCACCGCGCATCGGTCTGGCGCTGGGCGGCGGGGCTGCGCGCGGCTTCGCGCACATCGGCGTCATCCAGGTGCTGGAAGAAAACGGCATCCGCCCGGCGCTGGTGGTGGGCACCTCGGCGGGCAGCCTGGTGGCGGCGCTCTACGCCTCGGGCATGAACGGCATGCAGCTGGGCACGCTGGCGCAGACCATGGACGAAGGCGCCATCACCGACTGGGCCTTCCCGGGCCGCGGGCTGATCCGCGGCGAGGCGCTGGCGCGCTACGTGCGCGAGCAGACGGCGGGCCTGGCCATCGAGCAGATGAAGCTGCCGCTGGGCATCGTGGCCACCGATCTCGACACCGGCGCCGGCGTGCTCTTCCAGCGCGGCGACACGGGCGTGGCGGTGCGCGCCAGCAGCGCGGTGCCCGCCGTCTTCCAGCCCGTGACCATCGGCAGCCGCGAGTACGTGGACGGCGGGCTGGTTTCGCCCGTGCCCGTGCGCTATGCGCGCCAGATGGGCGCTGAACTGGTGCTGGCGGTGGACATCTCCAGCCCGCCCGAGGGCCAGGCCACGGGCGACGCGATGAAGATGCTGCTGCAGACCTTCGCCATCATGAGCAAGAGCATCAACAGCTTTGAACTGCGTGAGGCCGATCTGGTGCTGCGCCCGTCGCTGGCCGGCGTGGGCAGCGCCGATTTCACGGCGCGCCGTCGCGCCATCATCGCCGGGCGCGAGGCGGCCCTGAAGGCGCTGCCGGCGCTGAAGGCCCGCATCGCGGTGCTGACGGCGCGCGGCGGCCGGCCAGACTGACGCCTGAAAAAGAGAAGGCCCGGTGTCGCCGCCGGGCCAGAAAAAGAAAAGGCCCGGTGTCGCCACCGGGCCCAAGACAACCTTCCACACGAGAGACCTGGGGTAGGAAGTCCCCCAGGCGCTGTGTAGAGCAGGGTGCCGCGCAGAAAGTTCCGCGCCCGCACCGTGCCCTTTGGATCAGGCAGCCTTCTTCGACTTGGTCGCGGTCTGCGTGGCCTTCACGGCGCTGTTGGTCAGCGTGGTGAAGTTGGCTTCGGCCACTTCGGTGGCCTGCTTGGCGGCCTTCTGCACCGACTCAAACGCGTTGTTGGCAGCCGACACGGCCGACTTCATCATCGCCACGGCGCTTTCCGAGCCGGCAGGCGCGTTCTTGACGGCGGTGTCGACCAAGGCCAGCACCTTCTTCTGGCTGTCGGCCATCTGGGCTTCGGCCATCTTGGTGGCTTCGGCATTGGCGCCAGCGACGATCTCGTAGACGTGGCGGCTGTAGCTGGCGGCCTTCGCGGCGGCCGGCTGCAGCAGGCTGGCTTGCAGGTTCATCAGCTCTTGCACGTCCTTGACGGACATGGCGGCGCTGGTGGTTTCGGCGGCTTCGGCCAGCGTGGTCTTGGCGACCTGCAGGTTCAGTTCGACGAGCTTCTCGACGCCTTCGAAAGCCTTGTGGGTCAGGCCGAACAGGGTTTCGAGGGTGGCCTTCTGGGCAGCGACGAACTGGTCAGGGGTGAAAGTCGTGGTCATGGTGATGCTCCTGGGAGTGGGTTCAAGAAACCTTGCCGCGCTTGCGATCTGATTTGCTGCGCTGCAACATGAACTGAAGTATAGGGGTCGACCCGGGGTTTGCAAGCACTTTTTGTTGCGGTGCAGCAATCTAGGGATGGCTTCCTAGAATCCTCGTCCGTGCTCGCCTTCCATTCCGACCAGTTCGTCTTGCCCCTGCCCGAGGGCCACAGTTTCCCGATGCCCAAGTACCGCCTGCTGCGCGAGGCCGTGCAGGCGACGCTGCCCGGGGTGCGCTTGCAAGAGGCCGAAGCGGCCACCGACGGTGAACTGGCGCTGGCCCACGAGCCCGCGTGGATTGCTGCCGTGGCCGAGGGCACGACCACCGCCGCGCAGCAGCGCGAGATCGGCTTCCCGTGGTCAGAGCGCATGGTGGCGCGCTCGCGGCGCTCGGTGGGCGCCACCATCCAGGCGGCGCGGGCGGCGCTGTTCGGGCCGGAGGGCCGCGGCGGCCAGGGCGTGGCAGCCAACCTCGCCGGCGGCACGCACCACGCCTATGCGCACAAGGGCTCGGGCTATTGCGTGTTCAACGATGTCGCTGTGGCGGCGCGGCTGATGCAAGCCGAGTGGCACCGCCGTGCGCTGCCGGGCCCGCGTCGCCTGCTGCGCGTGATCGTCATCGACCTCGACGTGCACCAGGGCAATGGCACGGCCAGCATCTTCCGCGACGACGGCAGCGTCTTCACGCTCAGCCTGCACGGCGCGCGCAACTTCCCCTTCCGCAAGGAAGCGAGTGACCTGGATGTCGAGTTGCCCGATGGCTGCGGTGACGACGAATACCTCGCCGCGCTGGACGCCGCCTTGGCGCAGGCCTTTGCGCGCCACGGCGACAGCCCGCCCGGCCTGGCCTTCTACCTGGCCGGCGCCGACCCCCACGAGAACGACCGCCTGGGCCGCCTGAAGATCACGGCCGAGGGCCTGGCCGAGCGCGACCGGCGCGTGCTGGCGGCGCTGCGCGAACGCGGCATCCCGGTGGCGCTGAGCATGGCCGGCGGTTATGGCCGCGACATCCACACCACGGTCGAGCTCCAGCGCCGAACGCTGGAGCTGGCCTGGCAAACCTGGCAAGACTGGCCGGGGCGCCTGGGCGACAGGCGGACCTCGGCGGCGGTGGAAGAATTGGCCGCACGATGAGCACGTCAACGCCCCGCCCGCAAGCCCTGCCGCGTTCGCACTTCCCACTGTTCCAGCCCATCACCACACGCTGGATGGACAACGATGTCTACGGCCACCTCAACAACGTCGTCTACTACAGCTGTTTCGATACCGCGGTGAACCGCACGCTCATCGAGGCCGGTGCGCTGGACATCCACGGCGGCGAGGTCATCGGCCTCGTCGTGCACACGCAGTGCCATTACTTCGAAAGCGTGGGCTTCCCGCAGGCCGTGCAGGTGGGTTTGCGGGTCGCGCGCCTGGGCAGCAGCAGCGTCAGTTACCAACTCGGCCTGTTCGCTGACGACGCGCCCTTGTGCGCCGCGCTGGGCGAGTTTGTTCATGTCTACGTCGACCGCGCCACACGGCGGCCCGTGCCCTTGCCCGCCCCGCTGCGCGCCGCGCTTGCGCCGCTGTGCGTGCCTTCCCCAGCCACCGAAGAAAGAACTGCATGAGCCTGCCCTCCGTCGCCGCCGCGCTGGCCGCGCCCGTCACGCCCGAGACCACCGCCGCGGTGGATGCCGCGCTGCTGTCGCGCCGCTCGATCCGCGCCTTCCTGCCCACGCCCGTGCCGCGCGAGGTGACCGAAGACATCCTCGCGCTGGCTGCGCGCGCGCCCTCGGGCACCAACACCCAGCCCTGGCAGGTGCACGTGCTGACGGGCGAGAAGCTGGCGGCGCTGTCGCGCGACATCCTGGCCGTGCACGACAACGCGGCAGAGCGCGCCACGCACAGCGAGGAATACGCCTACTACCCCACCGAATGGCTCAGCCCCTACATCGACCGTCGCCGCAAGGTGGGTTGGGACCTGTATTCGCTGCTGGGCATCGGCAAGGCCGACAAGGCGCGCATGCACGCCCAGCACGGCCGCAACTACAGCTTCTTCGGCGCGCCCGTGGGGCTGATGTTCACCATCGACCGCGTGATGCGCCAGGGCAGCTGGCTCGACTACGGCATGTTCCTGCAGAACGTGATGGTGGCCGCGCGCGCGCGCGGGCTGGACACCTGCCCGCAGGCCGCCTTCACGCAGTTTCACCGCGTCATCGCGCGCCACCTCGCGCTGCCCGATTCGCAGATGCTGGTCTGCGGCATGTCGCTCGGCCATGCCGACCCGGCGGCGGTGGAGAACACGCTGATCACCGAGCGCGAGCCGGTGGCCGGCTTCACGCATTTCCATGAGTAAGTTTCACGAGTGATTCACTTCCGAAAGCCCAAGCCATGAGCGCCGCACGCCCCGCCATCCTGATCGCCCGCGCGGTCTTCCCAGAAATCGTCGAGCAGCTGCGAGAGCACTTCGAGGTCGAGCACAACCCCGACGACACCATCTACAGCAAGGCCGAGCTCACGCAGCGCCTGCAGGGCAAGGTGGGCGCCTTCACCACCGGGGGCGACCGTGTCGACGCCGAAGTGCTGGCTGCGAACCCGCAGCTGCGCATCGTGGCCAACATGGCGGTGGGCTACAACAACTTCGACATCCCGGCCTTCAACGCCGCCGGCGTGTGGGCCACCAACACGCCCGATGTGCTGACGGAAAGCACGGCCGACTTCGGCTTCGCGCTGATGATGGCCGCCGCGCGCCGCATGGCCGAGAGCGAACATTTCCTGCGCCGCGGCGAGTGGAAAAAGTGGGCCTACGACATGTTCGCCGGCAGCGACGTGCACGGCAGCACCTTGGGCATCCTGGGCATGGGCCGCATCGGCCAGGCCATCGCCAAACGCGGCCACCACGGCTTCGGCATGAAGGTGATCTATCACAACCGCAGCCGGCTGCCGGCCGAGACCGAGGCCGCCGTGGGCGCCAGCTGGGTGGACAAGGCCACGCTGCTGAAAGAGGCCGACCATCTGGTGCTGGTGCTGCCCTACACACCCGAGAACCACCACTGCATCGCCGCGGCCGAGATCGCGCAGATGAAGCCGACGGCCACGCTCACCAACATCGCGCGCGGCGGCATCGTCGACGACGCGGCTTTGGCCGAGGCGCTGCGCGCCGGGCGCATCGCCGCGGCGGGGCTGGACGTGTTCGAAGGCGAGCCCGCCTTGAACCCGGCGCTGCTGACCGTGCCCAATGTCGTGCTCACGCCGCACATCGCCAGCGCCACCGTGGCCACGCGCCGGGCCATGGCGCAGCTGGCAGCCGACAACCTGATCGCCGTGCTGGGCCGCGGCGCCGCACCGCTCACGCCCATCAACGCCGGGCAGTTCACGCCGCGCGCCTGATGCCGCCCTGGCTGGCCTACGCCGCGCTGGCTTTGCTGGCGCTGAACCTGGTGCTCGGGCTGGTTTTGCTGCTGCGTCGAACGGAAGACCGCAGCGCCAGCCACGCTGAGCGCCTGGAGCGCGAACTGCGCGACGAACTCGCCCGCCAGGGCCAGGCCACGCGCGCCGATCTGGCGCGTTTCCAGCAGCTGGTGCTGGCACAAGCCGGCGAAACCGCGCGCACGCAGATCGAGACCCTGGCCGAGCAGCTGCGCGCCCTGGGCGCCGCCAACGACCGCCGCCTGGCCGAGGTGCGCGGCACGGTGGAGCAGCGCCTGGCCGCGCTGCAGGAAGGCAACGAGAAGAAGCTCGAGCAGATGCGCGCCACGGTCGACGAGAAGCTGCACGCCACGCTGGAACAGCGCCTGGGCGAAAGCTTCAAGCAGGTGGCCGAGCGCCTGGAGCAGGTGCACCTGGGCCTGGGCGAGATGCAGGGCCTGGCGCGTGACGTGGGCTCGCTGCACCGCGTGCTGAACAACGTGAAGACGCGCGGCATCTTCGGTGAGCTGCAACTGGCCGGCCTGCTGGAGCAGGTGTTCACGCCCGAGCAGTACGCCGCCAACGTGGCCACCGTGCCCGGCAGCAACGAGCGTGTGGAGTTTGCGCTGCGCCTGCCGGGGCAGCGTGCCGACGGCGTGCCGCTGTGGTTGCCCATCGATGCGAAGTTCCCGCGTGAAGACCACGAACGCCTGCTCGACGCGCAAGACCGCGCCGACCCCGCTGCCGTGGAAGCCGCGGCCAAGGGCATCGAAACGCGCCTGCGCTTGGAGGCGCGCAGCATCCGCGAGAAGTACCTCGCGCCGCCGCACACCACCGATTTCGCCATCCTCTTCCTGCCTTCCGAGGGCCTGTACGCCGAAGCGCTGCGCCGGCCCGGCCTGGCCGAGGCGCTGCAGCGCGAGCACAAGGTGATGCTTGCTGGCCCCACCACGCTGCTGGCGCTGCTGAACAGCCTGCAGATGGGCTTTCGCACGCTGGCGCTGGAGAAACGTTCGGCCGAGGTCTGGGAGGTGCTGGGCGCGGTGAAAACCGAGTTCGGCAAGTTCGGCGACGTGCTCGACAAGATGAAGAAGAAGCTCGGCGAAGCCACCGACACGCTGGACGCCGCCGCCGTGCGCACCCGTGCCATGGCGCGCCAGCTCAAGAACGTGGAAGCGCTGCCCGACAACCAGGTGACCCGCCTGCTGCCCGCGCTGGGCGCATCGCCCTCTGCCGACACCGCCGCCGACCCCGATGCCTGAACCCCACGCCCACCGCAGCGCCGGCAGCGCGCCGGTGCTGGCCGCGCTGATCGCCGGCCAGTTGGGCATGCATTCGGCCATGGCCGGCTTGCGCCTGGCCGCGCCGCTGCAGACCCTGAGCCAGGGTTACAGCGCCTGGAGCGTGGGCCTGCTGCTGGCCTTGTTCGCGGCCGCGGCCGTGTTCACCGCGCTGCAGGCCGGCCGCCTGGCCGACCGCTATGGCTACCACCGCCCCGTGGCCTGGGCCGTGGGCCTGACGCTGCTGGGCTGCCTGCTGGCGCTGCTGAGCACCTGGGTCAGCGGGCCGCTGCAGTTCTTGCTGCTGTGCGGCGGCGCGCTGTTCACGGGCGGCGGCACCAACGTCGGCATGCTGACCATCCAGCGCACCGGCGGCGTGGCCGCGCGCGACAACGTCGAGCGGGTGCGTGTGTTCAGCTGGCTCGGCATCGCACCGAGCTTCTCCAACGTGCTGGGCCCGGTGCTCACCGGCTTCGTCATCGACGCCTGGGGCTACCGCGCGGCCTACGCGGTGCTGCTGCTGATGCCGCTGGTGAGCATCGCCTCCGCCCGTCTGGTGCCGCGCCTGGCCCCGGCTGGCGCGGCTGCCGTGGTGGCCGGCCGCCGCGCCTGGGACATCCTGAAAGCCCCGGGCATGAAGCGCCTGCTGGTGGTGAACTGGCTGCTGGCCACCTGCTGGGACGTGCACACCTTCGCCGTGCCTGTGCTGGGCCACGAGCGCGGCTTCAGCGCCAGCACCATCGGCCTGATCCTGGGCACCTTCACGCTGGCCGTCACCGGCATCCGCCTGCTCATCCCATTCATGGCGCACCGGCTCAGCGAACGCACCGTGCTGCGTTCGGCCATGGTGGTGGCGGGCTGCGTCTTCGTGCTTTACCCGTTTGCACCCAGCCCGCTGGTGATGGGCGCCCTGGCGGTGCTGCTGGGCCTCAGCCTGGGCAGCGTGCAGCCCATGGTGATGTCCATGCTGCACCACATCACGCCCGACAACCGCCACGGCGAGGCCTTGGCCTTCCGCTCGATGGCCATCAACGCCAGCAGCACGCTGATGCCGCTGGCCTTCGGCGCGGCCGGTGCGCTGGTGGGTGCCGGCGTGCTGTTCTGGGTGGTAGGCGGCGCGGTGGGCGCCGGCTCGTGGCTCACGCGGCGCATGGCGCCAGTGCCAGGCTGAAAGCCGGCCTGGGCGGCCTGGCTCAGAAACGCGGGGCGTTGGCCGGCGGCGGTTCGGGGCTGCGGATCTCGGGCGCTGCAGGCGCGCGCGGCGGTGTGGCGGGCGGGGGCGCCGCGGCCGCGCGCTCGATGAGCGGCGTGGCCACTGGCACCGGCCAGTTGCGGGGCAGTTTGGATTCTTTGGGATAACCCGCGGCATCGAGAAATCCGCTCCAGTCGGCCTCGTTGAAGCCGCGCAGCGGCTGCGCGCCGATGCCCAGCGAAGGCACCGTGCGGCCACCCACCAGGCGCTCCAGCGCCTGCGCGTCTTCGTCGCTGGCCACGCGTTTTTCGCTGTAGGGGATGCCGCGTTGTTGCAGCAGCTTGCGGCCGCTGTCGCAGGGCGGGCAGTCGGGCGTGGTGTAGAGCGTGACGGGGTAGCGCGCCGCGGCCTGGCGCAGTTCCAGCGGCAGGCTGGGGTCGCCGCCCCCGGCTGGCGCCGCGGCGTTGCGGCCCAAGGCCGTGACGCTGACGTTGGCCGTCGGCGGCGGCGGCCGGTCGGTGTAGGTGACGCTGCCGTCGGGCGCCACCACCTTGTACTGGGCCACGGCTGGCGCTGAGCCGAGTGTGAGCGCAGCGAGCACGGCGAGCAGGGTGAGCTTCATGGCGTGTGCGCGTGGCGCCCGGTGGGAGAAGATCCTGAATCTAGCCGACGCCCCGGCCGATCTCAAGCCAGGCCCTGGTGGCGCAGCAAGGCATCGAGACGCGGTTCACGCCCGCGGAAGGCGCGGAAGCTCTCCAGCGCCGGCCGGCTGCCGCCGACCTCCAGGATCTGCTCGCGGAAGCGCCGTCCCGTGGCGGGGTCGAACACGCCGGCTTCCTCGAAGGCGCCATAGGCGTCGGCCGACAGCACCTCGGCCCAGGCGTAACCGTAGTAACCGGCCGCGTAGCCGCCGTCGAAGAGATGGCCGAAGGTGCAGGGGTAGCGCGCGAAGTCGGGCGCTCGCTCGGGCTGCACTTCGGCATTGACCTCTGCGCACACCGCCAGGGCACGGGCTGCGCTGGCGGGCTCGGTGTGCACGCGCATGTCGAAGAGCGCGTATTCGCACTGGCGCAGCAGCATCAGGCCCTTCTGGAAGTTGCGCGCTGCGTGCATGCGCTCGAAAAGCGCGCGCGGCAGCGGCTCGCCGGTGTCGATGTGGGCGGTCAGGCGCTGCAGCACTTCCCACTCCCAGCAGAAGTTCTCCATGAACTGGCTGGGCAGTTCCACGGCATCGCCTTCCACGCCCGAGATGCCGGCCACCGAGAGTTCGTCCACCCGCGTCAGCATGTGGTGCAGGCCGTGGCCGAACTCGTGGAAGAGCGTCACCACGTCCTGGTGCGTCAGCAGTGCGGGCTGCTCACCCACGGGTGCGGCGAAGTTGCAGACCAGGTGCGCCACCGGCAGTTGCAGCGCGCCTTCGGGGCGGCGCCAGCGGCTGCGGCTGTCGTCCATCCAGGCGCCTGACTGCTTGCCGGCGCGGGCGTAGGGGTCGAGGTAGAACGCGGCCACGGGCTTGTCCGCGTGCCAGACGCGGTAGTAGCGCACCGTGTCGTGCCACACCGGCGCGGTGTCGGGGCGGATGGCCACCTCGAACAGCGTCTCGATCAGGCCGAAGAGGCCCTGCAGCACCCTGGGCTCGGTGAAGTACTGCTTCACCTCTTGGCTGCTGAACGCGTAACGGGCCTGCTTGAGCTTTTCGGCCACGAAGTAGCGGTCCCAGGGCTGCAGCTCGGCGATGCCGAGCTCGGCCGCCGCGAAATCGCGCATCTCGGCCAGTTCACGCTTCGGCGCTGGGGCGTGCGCGTGCCGCGAGCTGGCGCACGAAGGCCAGCACCTCCTCGGGCGTGCGCGCCATCTTGGGCACCAGCGCCAGCTCGGCGTAATTGGCGTGGCCCAGCAGCGCAGCCTCTTCGGCCCGCAGGGCCAGCAGTCTCGGCCATCACGCCGGTGTTGTCGAACTCGGCCGGGCCCAGATCGCTGGCGCGCGTGTTGTAGGCGCGGAAGAGCTGCTCGCGCAGCGCACGGTCTTGCGCAAACTGCAGCACGGGCAGGTAGCAAGGAATCTGCAGTGTCAGCAGGCAGGCCCCCGCGTGGCCTGCGGCTTCGGCGGCACCGCGCGCCGCCGCCACCACGTCGGCCGGCACGCCGGCCAAGCGAGCTTCGGGCACCACGAGCTGGAAGGCGTCGGTGGCGTCGAGCGAGCGGTCGCCGAAGGTCTTGCCCAGGGCGGCAAGGCGGTCCTGGATGGCGGCATGGCGTTCGCGCGCCGCACCTTGCAATTCGGCACCGCCGAGCACGAAGTCGCGCAGCGTGTCAGCCAGCGCCTTGCGTTGGGCCGGGCTCAGCGCTGCAGCCGCGGGGCTGGCCGCGATGGCCTTGTACTTGGCGTAGAGGCGGTGGTCGGCGCCCAGCCGCGTGGTGAAGTCGACGATGCGCGGCAGCGCCTGCGCGTGCGCCTCGCGCAGGGCGGGGCTGTCGGCCACCGATTGCAGGTGGTTCACGTGCGCCCAGGCGCGGCGCAGGCGCTCTACCGGCACGTCCAGCAGCAAGGCCAGGGTGTCGTGGTCGGCCGGCACGTCGGGGCCGACGGCGCGCTCCAGCGCGGCTTCGGCGTCGGCCAGCAGCACGTCCACAGCGGGGCCGACGTGCTCGGGGCGGATGCGGTCGAAGGCCGGCAGTTCGGTGTTGTTGAGCAGCGGGTTCAGCGTGTCCATGGTGTTCATGGTGTTCATGCCTCGGCGGCCTGCAGGGTGTTCACGAGCAGCATGGTGATGGTCATCGGCCCCACGCCACCGGGCACCGGGGTGATGAAGCCCTGCGGGCCCAGGGCCTCGCGCACCGCTGCGAAGTCGACATCGCCACAAAGCTTGCCTTCGTCGTTGCGGTTCATGCCCACGTCGATGATGACGGCGCCGGGCTTGACCATGTCGGCCGTGAGCGTGTTGCGCCGGCCCACGGCCACCACCACCACGTCGGCCTCGCGCGTGTGGCGCGCGAGGTCGGGTGTGCCGCTGTGGCACACGGTGACGGTGGCGTGGGCCTGCAGCAGCAGCAGCGCCATGGGCTTGCCCACGGTGTTGCTGCGGCCGATGACGACGGCGTGTTTGCCTTTGAGCGAGACGCCGCTGCGCTCTATCAGTTTCATGCAGCCATAGGGCGTGGCCGGGCGCAGGCCGGGCAGGCCCGTCATCAGCGTGCCGGCGCTGTGCACCGAAAAGCCGTCCACGTCTTTTGCGGTGGCAATGGCCTCGATGACCTTGTGCGGGTCGATGTGCTTGGGCAGCGGCATCTGCACCAGGATGCCGTGGATGGCCGGGTCGGCGTTCAGCGCCGCGATGCGCGCCAGCAGGTCGGCCTCGCTGAGCGTGGCCTCGTACTTTTCCAGCACCGAGTGCAGGCCGTGGTCGGCACAGGCCTTGACCTTGTTGCGCACGTAGACGGCGCTGGCCGGGTCCTCGCCCACCAGGATGACGGCCAGCCCGGGCTGGCGGCCGCGCGCGGTGAGGGCGGCGGCGCGCGTGGCGACTTCGGCGCGCAGGGTTTGCGAAAGGGCGGTGCCATCGAGGATCTGGGCGGTCATGGCGGTCGTTCCTTGGGAACTGGGCGGGTCAACAAAAAAGGCCGCTGTTGCAGCGGCCTTGTCGAATGCGGGAAAGGCTCAGGCCTTCTGCTGCGCCCCGAGCGCGATCTTCAGCAGATCGGCCACGGTGTTGGCGTTGAGCTTTTCCATGATGTTGGCGCGGTGCGCCTCCACCGTCTTGATGCTGATGCCCAGGTCGTCGGCGATCTGCTTGTTCAAGCGGCCGGCGACGATGCGCTCGAGCACCTGCGCTTCGCGCGTGGTCAGGCGCGAGAGCAGGGCGTCGCGGCTGGCCTGTTCCTGGTGCTGGCTGAAGGCGCTGCGCGCCTGGTCGAGCATGCGCTCTACCAAGCCCAGCAGCTCTTCTTCCTTGAAGGGCTTCTCGATGAAGTCCATCGCGCCCTTTTTCATGGTCGTCACGGCCATGGGCACGTCGCCGTGGCCGGTGATGAACACCACCGGCAGCGGGCTCTTGCGTTCGAGCAGGCGGTCTTGCAGTTCCAGGCCGCTCATGCCGTCCATGCGGATGTCGGCGATCAGGCAGGCCACCTCGCGCGGGTCAAAACGCGAGAGGAAACTCTCGGCCGAATCGAAGCACTTGACGCGGTAGTCCTTGCCTTCCAGCAACCACTGCAGGGAATCGCGCACGGCCTCGTCGTCGTCGACGACGTAGACGGTGCCCTTCTTGGGGATCAGGCTCATGGAGTCGGCGGCTGCGTTGGAACGCGCGTGAAGAAGGGTGGAGGAAGAGGCAGGGCTCAGGCCGAGGGCGTCGTTTCACCTTCGGCCGGCGTGGCGGCGGCGTCGGTGCGCAGCGTGGTTTCCACAGGCAGCGTGAAGGCAAAACGACACCCCACGGCCTGCTGCCCATTGTAGAGGTTCTGGGCCCGCATCCGGCCGCGGTGGCTCTCCACGATGCTGCGGCACAGGCTCAGCCCGATGCCCATGCCTTCGGCCTTGGTGCTGAAGAAGGCCTCGTAGAGGCGGTCGATGACCTCGTCCTTGATACCCGGGCCCATGTCGGTGACGCTGAACTCGATGACGCCGCCTTCTTCGGGCGTGTGGCGCGGCACCACGCGCAACTCGATGTGGCGCCGCTGCGTGGGCAGCTGCGCGCCGTCGATCGCCTCCGCCGCATTTTTCAGCAGGTTCAGCAGCACCTGCTCGATGAGGATGGGGTCGGCCATGATGACGGGCAGGCGCTGCGCCACGTAGGTGTGGATGGCGACGTTGCGCCGCCGCAGCTCGATGCCCGCGAGCTCCACCGCGTCTTCGACGATCTGCCGCGCCTCGGCCGGCTGGCGCTGCGGCTCGCTGCGTTTCACGAAGTTGCGGATGCGGTGGATGATCTGCCCGGCGCGTTCGGCCTGGCGCGCCGTCTTCTGCAGCGCGGCAATGAGGTCGTCCTGCGCAATGGACTCGGCCTTCACGCGGCTGACCATGCCGTTGCAGTAGTTGGTGATGGCCGTCAGCGGTTGGTTCAGCTCGTGCGCCACCGAGCTGGCCATCTCGCCCATGGTCACCAGCCGGCTCGTGACCTGCGCCTTCTCGGCCTGCGCTGCAGCCTGTTCTTCGGCACGCAGGCGGGCGGTGATGTCGGTGGCGATCAGCATCTGCGCCAGGCGGCCGTCGGTCCATTGCAGGTAACGCGCGCGCACGTCGAACCACTTCTGCAGGCTTTCCACAAACACTTCGCGCGGGTTGGCGCCGGTCTCGGTGAGTTCCTGCGTGGGCAGGCCGGAGAGCGGGTCGTTGTCGTCCTCGGCATCGGCCACGAAGGGCGTGACGCCGGCCGCGCCGCCGGCCAGTTGCTGGTGGCCCACGGCATCGCCGCCGAACCAGAGGCGGTAGCTGCGGTTCACGAAGAGCAGTTCACCCTGCTGCACGGAAAGCACGCTGACGCTGGCGTCCAGGCCTTCCAGCACGGTGGTGAAACGTTCGTGGCTGGCGCTGAGCTGATCGCGGATGCGCTTGGCCTCGGTGATGTTGGTGATGCTGGTCATCCAGCCGGTCTGCTGGCCCTTGGGGTCGATCAGCGGGCTGATGTACATGCGGGCGTCGAAGACGCTGCCGTCCTTGCGCATCAGCCGCACCTCGATGCCGCCGCTGGGGCTGCGGCCCTGCAGTTCCTGTTGCAGCAGGCGGTGGTTCTCGTCGATGCGGTCGGGCGGCCAGTAGGGGTAGGGCGGCAGCCGGCCGACGAGTTCGGCGTTGGAGAAGCCCGTCATCTGGCAGAAAGCGGCGTTGACGTAGGTGACGCGGCCTTCCAGGTCCATCGCGCGCATGCCGGTGGGCATGCTGTTTTCCATCGCGCGGCGGAAGTTGGTCTCCTGCACCAGCGCACCCTGGATCTGCCCGCGCCGGCGCATGTGGCGCCAGGTGCCGAGCAGCATCCACACCGTCAGCACGCTGAGTGCCACCACCATCCAGAACAGCGTGTTGTTGACCAGGCCGATGCTGGTGCGCCAGCCCTGGCCGCGAAGCAGCAGGCCGTTGAGCGCGGGCGTGAGCGGCGCGTCGCTGACGATCAGCGCGCGCCGGCTCGACTGCCCCGGCATCGCGGTGACGGTGGCCGCGAGCACCTTCTCCTGCTCGTCCATCACCGAGATCATGTGGCGCTGCGCCACGTCGGCCGGCACGAAGTGGCGCACCAGTGCATCGACCGAGTATTCGACGATGAGCACGCCGTTGAAAGCATTGCGTTGCACCAGCGGTACCTGCAGCTGGAACACCGGCGCGCCGGTGGCGTCGATGAAGCTGCGCGAATAGGCCGGCGAGCGGCTGTCGCGGGCGGCACGGAAGGTGGTCTCGGGCTCGTTGGCCCGGCTCTCCACCGGCAGCAAGGGTTCGGCGGGCGCACCGCTGGGGGTGGCGTGGTAGAGCATGGCCCAGTGGCTGGCGCGCACGCGGCGGCGCGCATCCACCCAGCTCAGGTGCGTGAGCTCGGGGCGTTCACGCGCAAACGCCACGGCCTGCGCCACGAACTCTTCCGGGTCGGCGTCGCGCTCCACCAGATCACGCGCCATGCGGATCAGCGCTTCCTGGTTCTGGATCAGGCGCAGGCCGATCTGCTGCTGCGTGAGTTCGGTGTCGCGCTTGACCGATTCGATCTCGCGCTCGATTTCCTCATTGCGCAGGTACCAGAAGGCCGAAATGATGGCCGCCAGGAACAGCAGCACCGAGAGCAAGGGCCCCAGGGTCGCGAAGCGGTCTTGCCGCGCCGGCGACTGGCTGCGCCACCAGCGGCCGAACAGGCGCTTGGCGGCCGGTATGGGCGTGGGCCGTTGCGGGCCGGTGTTCGGCGGCGTGGCCGGGGGCGTGACGGGCGGTATGGACATCGGCGCTGATTATCGGGCGACCCTTGCGCAAGGCCTTTGTGTCCCGCATTGTGGAATGAGTATCCACTGTTTGAAATTTCACCGAGCTGTGACAAACTCGCGCCCGATCGCAAAAAACACCCTCTAGGAGACAAGCATGTCCGCTCAGCCGGAGTCCTTTCTTGGCGCCTCTGCCGCAGGCAGTGCCACCGACACCGACGCGCAGGAAACGCGCGAATGGCTTGACGCCCTGACTGCCGTCATCGGCGCCGAAGGCGCCGAGCGCGCGCACTTCCTGCTGGAGCAGTTGCTGGAGCATTCACGGCAGAGCGGCATCGACATGCCGTTTTCGGCCAACACGGGCTACGTCAACACCATCGAGCCGGCCGATGAAGAGCGCAGCCCCGGCAACCTCGAACTCGAAGGCCGCCTGCGCGCCTACATGCGCTGGAACGCCATGGCCCTGGTGGTCAAGGCCAACCGCCTGCACCCGGCCGACGGCGGCGACCTCGGCGGCCACATCAGCAGCTTTGCGAGCCTGGCGCACATGTTCGCGGCCGGCTTCAACCACTTCTGGCACGCCGAGAGCGAAGGCCATGGTGGTGACCTGCTTTACATCCAGGGGCATTGCAGCCCCGGCATCTACGCCCGCGCTTTCCTCGAAGGCCGTCTCACCGAAGAGCAGATGCTGAACTTCCGCCAGGAAGTGAACGGCAAGGGCCTCAGCAGCTACCCGCACCCCAAGCTGATGCCCGAGTTCTGGCAGTTCCCCACCGTCAGCATGGGCCTGGGGCCCCTGATGGCCATCTACCAGGCGCGTTTCCTCAAGTACCTGCACGCCCGCGGCATTGCTGACACCAGCAAGCGCAAGGTCTGGGTGTTCTGCGGCGACGGCGAGATGGACGAGCCCGAGTCGCTCGGCGCCATCGGCCTGGCCGCGCGCGAGAAGCTCGACAACCTGGTCTTCGTCGTCAACTGCAACCTGCAGCGCCTGGATGGGCCTGTTCGCGGCAACGGCAAGATCATTCAAGAGCTGGAAGGCGAGTTCCGCGGTGCCGGCTGGGACGTCATCAAGCTGATCTGGGGCAAGGAGTGGGACGGCCTCCTGGCGCGCGACAAGGACGGCGCGCTGCGCAAGATCATGATGGACACGCTGGACGGCGACTACCAAGCCTTCAAGGCCAACGACGGCGCTTTTGTCCGCAAGAACTTCTTCGGCCGCGACCCGCGCACGCTGGAGATGGTGGCCAAGATGTCCGACAAGGACATTTGGAACCTGCGCCGCGGCGGGCACGACGCGCAGAAGGTCTACGCCGCCTTCCACAAGGCCAACAACGCCCAGGGCGTGCCCACCGTGCTGCTGGTGAAAACCGTCAAGGGCTGGGGCATGGGCAACGCCGGTGAAGGCAAGAACACCGCCCACCAGGCCAAGAAGCTGAGCGATGAAGACGTGCGCTTCATGCGCGACCGTTTCAACATCCCCATCAGCGACGCCGACCTGCCGAAGATTCCGTTCTACAAACCGGCCGACGACACGCCGGAGATGAAGTACCTGCACGAGCGCCGCAAGGCCTTGGGCGGCTACCTGCCCAAGCGCCGCGTGAAGGCCGACGAGAGCTTCACCGTGCCAGCCTTGGAGGTCTTCAAGAGCGTGCTGGAGCCCACCGCGGAAGGCCGCGAGATCAGCACCACGCAGGCCTACGTGCGCTTTTTGACGCAGCTGCTGCGCGACCAGGCACTGGGCCCGCGCGTGGTGCCCATCCTGGTGGACGAGGCGCGCACCTTCGGCATGGAAGGCCTGTTCCGCCAGATCGGCATCTACAACCCGGAAGGCCAGAAGTACACGCCGGTCGATAAAGACCAGGTGATGTACTACAAGGAAACGGTCAACGGCCAGATCCTGCAGGAAGGCATCAACGAAGCCGGCGGCATGAGCAGCTGGATCGCGGCCGCGACGTCGTACTCGACGAACAACCGCATCATGGTGCCGTTCTACATCTACTACTCGATGTTCGGCTTCCAGCGCATCGGCGACCTGGCCTGGGCCGCCGGCGACATGCAGGCGCGCGGTTTCCTGCTTGGCGGCACCAGCGGCCGCACCACGCTGAACGGCGAAGGCCTGCAGCACGAAGACGGCCACAGCCACATCCTGGCCGGGACGATTCCGAATTGCATCTCGTACGACCCGAGCTTCGCGCACGAGGTGGCGGTGATCCTCCACCACGGCCTGAAGCGCATGGTGGAGAAGCAGGACAACGTCTTCTACTACCTGACGCTGCTCAACGAGAACTACCCCATGCCGGGCCTGAAGGCCGGCACCGAAGAGCAGATCATCAAGGGCATGTACCTGCTGGAAGAAGGCGCGAAGAAGACCCCGCGCGTGAACCTGCTGGGCAGCGGCACCATCCTGCGCGAAAGCATGGCCGCCAAGCAGCTGCTGGAAGCCGACTGGGGCGTGGCCGCCAACATCTGGAGCTGCCCGAGCTTCAACGAGCTCACGCGTGACGGGCAGGACTGCGACCGCTGGAACCTGCTGCACCCGCTGGAGACGCCGCGTGTGCCTTTCGTGACGCAGCAGCTCACGCCGCACGCCGGGCCGGTGGTGGCTTCCACCGACTACATGAAGGCCTACGCCGAGCAGATCCGCCCCTTCATCCCCAAGGGCCGGGCCTACCGCGTGCTGGGCACCGACGGCTTCGGCCGCAGCGACTTCCGCAGCAAGCTGCGTGAGCACTTCGAGGTCAACCGCCACTACATCGTGGTGGCGGCGCTGCGTGCGCTGGCCGATGAAGGCACGGTGCCGCTGGCCAAGGTGGCCGAGGCCATCGCCAAGTACGGCATCGACGCCGACAAGCTCAACCCGCTGTACGCCTAAACAAAACACAACAGGAGACAGACCATGGCTGTGGTCGAAGTGAAGGTGCCCGACATCGGCGACTTCAAGGATGTGGAAGTCATCGAGGTGATGGTCAAGCCGGGCGACACGATCGCGGTCGACCAGAGCCTGCTGACGGTGGAAAGCGACAAGGCCTCGATGGAGATCCCGTCCACGCACGCTGGCGTGGTGACGGAGATCGTGGCCAAGCTGGGTGACAAGGTCAGCCAGGGAACGCTGGTGTTGCGGGTGGAAGCGGTGGGGGCTGCTGCTGCGCCCGCGCTAGCCGCCGCGCCGGCCGCTGTGGCCGCTGTGGCTTCTGCCCCGGCCGCTGCACCCGCTGCTGCACCCGCCGCCGCCAGCGGCACCGTGCAGGTGGTGGTGCCCGACATCGGCGATTTCGAATCGGTCACCGTGATCGAGGTCTTCGTGAAGCCCGGCGACGCCGTGAAGGTGGAGCAGAGCCTCATCACGGTGGAGAGCGACAAGGCCTCGATGGAGATTCCGTCGTCGCACGCCGGCACCGTGCAGAGCCTGCTCGTGAAGGTGGGTGACAAGGTCGCCAAGGGCACGGCGCTGGCCGTGTTGCAAGTGGCGGGTGCCGCGCCGGTGGCTGTGGCCCCGGCGGCTGCAGCGCCTGCACCTGTGCCCGCGGCGGCGGCCCCGGCACCAGCGGCGGCTGCCGTAGTTGCCGCGGGCCCCACTGCGGCTGTGCCTGCGCACCAGCCAGGAACACCCTCGGCCACGCTGCCACATGCCTCGCCCACCATCCGCCGCCTGGCGCGTGAACTGGGTGTGCCGCTGGCCGAAGTGAAGGGCAGCGGCCCCAAGGGCCGCATCACGCAAGCCGACGTGCAGGGCTTCGTCAAGGGCGTGATGGCCGGCGAGGTGCAGACCACGGCGCAGAAGGCCAAGGCGCCGGCGGCTGCTGCTGCCGGTAGCGGCGAGGCCTTCCCGGGCCTGCTGCCCTGGCCCAAGGTCGACTTCGCGAAGTTCGGTCCGGTCGAGCGCAAGGACTTGAGCCGCATCAAGAAGATCAGCGGCGCCAACCTGCACCGCAACTGGGTGCTGATCCCGCACGTCACCAACCACGACGATGCCGACATCACCGAACTCGAAGCCTTCCGCGTTCAGCTGAACAAGGAAAACGAGAAGAGCGGCGGGAAGGTCACGATGCTGGCCTTCCTCATCAAGGCCTGCGTCTCGGCGCTGAAGAAGTTCCCCGAGTTCAACGCCAGCCTGGATGGTGAGCAGCTCGTGATGAAGAGCTACTTCCACATCGGTTTTGCCGCCGACACGCCCAACGGCCTGGTGGTGCCGGTGATCAAGGACGCCGACAAGAAGGGCGTGCTGCAGATCAGCAAGGAGATGAGCGAACTCGCCGCGAAGGCGCGCGAGGGCAAGCTCGGCCCGGCCGACATGAGCGGCGGCTGTTTCAGCATCAGCAGCCTGGGCGGCATCGGCGGGCGTTACTTCACGCCCATCATCAACGCGCCTGAAGTCGCCATCCTGGGTGTGTGCAAGAGCAGCACCGAGCCGGTGTGGGACGGCAAAGCTTTTCAGCCGCGCCTGATGCTGCCGCTGAGCCTGAGCTGGGACCACCGCGTCATCGACGGTGCGACGGCCGCGCGCTTCAACGCCTATCTGGGCGCCATCCTGGCGGACTTCCGCCGGGTGCTGCTGTAAGGAGCGCACGATGCCCATCATCGACATCGCCGTGCCCGACATCGGCGACTTCAAGGACGTGGCCGTCATCGAGCTGCTGGTTCAGCCCGGCGACACTGTGAAGGCCGAGCAGAGCCTGCTGACGGTGGAGAGCGACAAGGCCTCGATGGAGATCCCGTCGTCGCACGCCGGCGTGGTGCAAGCGCTGAAGGTGGCCGTGGGGGACAAGGTCAAGCAGGGCAGCGTGATCCTGACGCTGGAGGTGGCGGGTGCTGTGGCGCCGTCGGCCCCCGCACCGGCTCCAGTTGCCGCATCCTCGCCCGCGCCTGCGGCGGCTGCCCCGGCCGCCGCCAGCCATGCCGGCGGCGCTGACCTGGAGTGCGACCTGCTCGTGCTCGGCGCCGGCCCCGGTGGCTACTCGGCCGCCTTCCGCGGCGCCGACCTCGGCCTGAAGACCGTGATCGTCGAGCGTTTCCCGGTGCTGGGCGGTGTGTGCCTGAACGTGGGCTGCATTCCCAGCAAGGCGCTGCTGCACGTGGCCGCGGTGATGGACGAGGTGAACCACTTCGCCGATCTCGGTGTTAGCTTCGGCAAGCCCGAAGTCGATCTCGGCAAGCTGCTGGCGCACAAGAACAAGGTGGTGGGCAAGCTCACCGGCGGCCTGGCCGCCATGGCCAAGATGCGCAAGGTCACAGTCGTGCACGGCGTGGCCGAGTTCGCCGACCCGCACCACCTGCGCGTGGTGATGGAAGGCGGCAAGACGCAGGTCATCAAGTTCGCCAAGGCCATCATCGCCGCGGGTTCCGAGGCGGTGAAGCTGCCCTTCCTGCCGAAGGACGACCCGCGCATCGTCACCAGCAACGGCGCGCTGGAACTGCGCCAGAAGCCCGAACGAATGCTCGTCATCGGCGGCGGCATCATCGGTCTGGAAATGGGCACGGTCTACAGCACGCTGGGCGCCCGCCTGGACGTGGTGGAGATGATGGACGGCCTGATGCAGGGCGCCGACCGCGACCTGGTGAAGGTGTGGCAGAAGATGAACGCCCACCGCTTCGACAAGCTCATGCTGAAGACCAAGACCGTGGGCGCAGAAGCCACGGCCGACGGCGTGCGCGTGATGTTCGAGGGCCTGGACGGCAGCAAGAGCGAAGGCCTTTACGACCTGGTGCTGCAAGCCGTGGGCCGCACGCCCAATGGCAAGAAGATCGGCGCCGAGAAGGCCGGCGTCATCGTCGGTGAGCGCGGCTTCATCCCGGTAGACCAGCAGATGCGCACCAACGTGCCGCACATCTTCGCCATCGGCGACATCGTCGGCCAGCCCATGCTGGCGCACAAGGCGGTGCACGAGGGCCACGTGGCGGCCGAGGTGGCGGCAGGCGATGAGAAGGCGCTGTTCGACGCGCGCGTGATCCCGAGCGTGGCTTACACCGACCCCGAGGTGGCCTGGGTGGGCCTCACCGAAGACGAGGCCAAGGCCAAAGGCATCAAGGTCAAGAAGGGCCTGTTCCCGTGGACGGCCAGTGGCCGCGCCATCGCCAACGGCCGCGACGAAGGTTTCACCAAGCTGCTGTTCGACGATGCGCCCGAGGCTCACGGCCACGGCCGCATCCTGGGCGGTGGCATCGTCGGCACGCACGCCGGCGACATGATCGGCGAGGTGGCCCTGGCCATCGAGATGGGCGCCGACGCGGTGGACATCGGCAAGACCATCCACCCGCACCCCACGCTGGGCGAAAGCATCGGCATGGCCGCCGAAGTGGCCCACGGCAGCTGCACCGACCTGCCACCGGCCCGGCGCTGACCGCCCCGCCGCCCGGGCCCCGCGCCCGGGCTCTCTGCGCCGAACAGGTGGGTTGCCGCCCCCTTGTTCGGCGCTTTTCTTGAGGCCTGGCGCCCTACGATGGCTGGCCCTGGCCGCCTTGACATGACCCTTTCCTCTCAGCCCTGCGCCACCCCCGCCGCGCCCCATGGTGACGCGATGACGCTGCTGCGCCGTCGCCGCCTGTGGCACCTGCTGGCGCTGGTGACGGTGGGTTTCTGCACCAGCCTGGGCACGCGCCTGCTGCTCTCGCAGCCCATCAACGCGCCGACCATGTACCTGGTGATGGGGCTGTTCTGTGTCGGGTCGGCCTGGGCCTTGCGCCAGCGCCAGCTCGATCTGGCCGCGGGCCTGCTCCTGTCGGGGCTGACCGGCGTGCTGCTGGGCATGATGCTGCGCGGCGAAGGCCTGCGCGACGAAGCGGCGGTGGCGCTGCCCGGCGTGCTGGTGGTGGCGGCCTTGCTGGGCAACCGGCGCCAGCTCATCACGCTGGCGGCGATGATGGTGCTGGTGGTGGCCCTCACCGGCCTGGCCAACATGAAGGGCTGGTACGTGAGTCCGGTGGTCGGTGCCCAGCCCAGCAGCGCCATCGAGATCGGCGTCATCCTGGCCATCACGGCTTTCGGTGCAGCGTTGCTGGCCGGTGATCTGGCCGGCGAGGTGCTGATGACGCAGCGCGCACGCGCTGAAGCCGAACGGCTGGCGCACTTCGACCCGCTCACCGGCCTGCCCAACCGGCGCCTGGCGCTGGACCGTTTTGATCACGCCGCGCGGAGCGCCGCGCGCAACGGCGAAAAAGTGGCGCTGCTGCTGCTCGATCTCGACCACTTCAAGGACGTCAACGACGCGCTCGGCCACGCCTTTGGCGACCGCTTGCTGGCCGCCGTGGCGCAGCAGTTGCCGCCGGTGCTGCGCGGCAGCGACACCGTGGCGCGCCTGGGTGGCGACGAATTCCTCGTGGTGCTCGAAGGGCTGCCGCGCAGCAGCGATGCCGGCGAGGTGGCGCGCAAGCTGCTCGAAGCGCTGGCCCAGCTGCGGTGTCTGGGCGACACCGACATCAAGATCGACGGTTCGGTGGGCATCGCCATCTGGCCCGACGACGGGGGCGATTTCGACACCCTGCGCCAGAAGGCCGACATCGCGATGTACCGCGCCAAGGAGGCCGGCCGCCAGTGCTGCCGCTACTTCGACGCCGAGATGGACCGTTCGGTGGGCGACCACCTCAAGCTCGTGGCCGGCCTGCGCCACGCGCTGGCGCGCGGCGAGTTGCAATTGCACTACCAGCCGCAGTTCGAACTGGCCACGGGCCGCCTCATCGGCGCCGAGGCCTTGCTGCGCTGGGACAGCCCGACCTTGGGCCGCGTGTCGCCCGCGCGTTTTGTGCCGGTTGCAGAACAGTCAGGGCAGATCGTCGAGATCGGCGCCTGGGTGTTGCAGGAGGCCTGCCGCCAGGCGGCGGCCTGGCGGCGCGAAGGTCTGGATGAGTTGACGGTGGCCGTGAACCTGTCACCCGTGCAGGTGCGCCGCGGTTCGCTGGAGCAGGACGTGATGGCCGCGCTGGACGCCTCGGGCCTGGTGCCCTCGGCGCTGGAGCTGGAGTTCACCGAATCGCTGCTCATCGTCGACAACGAGCCCCTGCGCGGGCTGCTGTCGCGCCTGCGCACGCTGGGCGTGCGGTTTGCCATCGACGACTTCGGTACCGGCTACTCGAACCTCGGTTACCTGCAGAGCTTCGAGTGCCAGCGCCTGAAGATCGACCAGCGTTTTGTGCGCCGCATGCTGGCCAACGGCAACGACGAAGCCATCGTGCGCGCCATCGTGCAGATGGCGCAGGCGCTGCAGCTGGGTGTGGTGGCCGAGGGCATCGAAGACGCGCAGACCCTGGGCCGGCTGCGTGAGATCGGCTGCCAGGAAGGCCAGGGCTTCCACTGGTCGCCGGCGCTGCCGCCAGCCGAGTTCGCGGCTTACGCGCGCCAAGCCTCGCAGCGGGTGTTGGCAAGGGCCGAGCCGGCCACGGTCTGCTGATCCTTGCGGCAGCGCTGAATCAGCGCCGGTAACAGCGCGGGTAAGAGCGCCAGTACCAAGGCCAGCATCAGCGTCCGTACAGCCGGCCCAGTTCCGCAAGGCGCCCGGCGTGCCAGGGCTGCACCTGGCTCCACTGGAAACGCCAGCGCCACCAGCCACTTTCCTGGCCCGGGTAGTTCATGCGGCATTCGGTGGGCAGGGCGAGCACGTCCTGCATCGGATGCACGGCGGTATCGGCCACGCTGGCCATGGCGGCACGGATCAGCGTCCAGGCCATGTCGTGCCCGTCGGTGTTGAGGTAGCCCCGCGCGTAGTGGCGCTCGCGCTCGGTGGCGGTGTTCCACCAGCCGGCGGCGGTGTCGTTGTCGTGCGTGCCGGTGTAGACCACGGTGTCGGGCTCGTGGTTGTGCGGCAAGAAGCGGTCGGTGGCGTCGCCGTTGAAGGCGAACTGCAGGATGCGCATGCCGGGGAAGCTGAACTTCTTGCGCAGCGCGTCGACGTCGGGCGTGATCACGCCCAGGTCTTCCGCGATGATGGGCACGGGCCCCAGCGCCTGGCTGATGGCCTTGAACAGCGCCTCGCCCGGGCCCGGCTTCCACGCGCCCTTGACGGCCGTGGGCTCGCTGGCCGGGATCTCCCAGTAACCGGCGAAACCGCGGAAGTGGTCGATGCGCACGATGTCCACCAGCTCGAAGCTGCGGCAGATGCGCTCCACCCACCAGGCGTAGCCGTCTTTCGCGTGTGCGCTCCAGCGGTACAGCGGGTTGCCCCAGCGCTGGCCGGTGGCGCTGAAGAAGTCCGGCGGCACGCCGGCCACGACTGTGGCGCGGCCCTGCGCATCGAGCTCGAAGAGATGCTGGTTGGCCCACACCTCGGCGCTGAGGTAGGCGATGAAGATGGGCGTGTCGCCGACGATCTGCACGCCCTTGCCGTTGGCGTAGGCCTTCAGCTGGGCCCACTGGCGGAAGAAGCGCCACTGCGTGAACTCCCAGAAGTGCACGCGCTCGGCGTGTTTCGCGCGCGCGGCCGCCAGCGCGGCCGGCTCGCGTTTCACGAGCGCTGGTTCCCAGGTGCACCAGTCGGCCCAGTGCAGGTGTTCGCACAGGCTCATGAAGAGCGAGAAGTCGGGCAGCCAGCTGGCGTGCGCGGCGCGGAAGGTTTCGAAATCGGCGCGCTGCGCTGGCGTGCCGGTGGCGGCGAAGCGCAGCGCGGCCTTGTGCAGGCGCTCCATGCGGAAGGGGTGCACGTGGGCGTAGTCCACCGCCTCGGCGCTGAGGCCGGGCGTGGGCACGAGTTCGGCGGCTTCCAGCCAGCCTTGCTGCTGCAGCTCGGCCAGGTCGATGAGCAGCACGTTGCCGGCGAAGGCCGAGTTGCTCATGTAGGGCGAGTTGCCCGGGCCGATGCCCGCCAGCGGCAGGATCTGCCACAGCTTCTGGCCGCCGGCCACCAGCCAGTCGACGAAGTGGTAGGCCTCGGGGCCGAGGTCGCCCGAGCCGTGCGGGCCGGGCAGCGAGGTGGGGTGCAGCAGCACGCCGCTGGCGCGTGGGAAGCGCATGGTGGTCGGGTCCTTGCTCAGGGTCGGGCGGGCGGGGTGCCAGCGGCAGCCGGTGCGGCTGCCGCGTGATCGCGCAGCAGCATCACGCTGCGCGCCCCCAGCATCAAAGTAGCGGCGCCGTCGCGGCGCCAGGGGCTGCGGCCATCGGCCGCGGTGGTGTCGAGCTCGGCCACCCAGTCGCCCGGGGGCAGCTGGAAGCTGGCGTCCATGGCGCGGCCGTTGACCAGCAGCAGCAAAGGCGCGCCGCCGCGGCCGGGCTGACCTATCCACGCGCCCAGGATGCGCGACATGCGGTTCTCCCAGTGCTCGGGCGCCATGGGCTCGCCGGTGCGGCGCTGCCAGGCCAGATCGGCCAGGCCCTGGGCATCGGGCAGGCCGCTGTACCACTGCGCGCCCAGCGGCAGCAGGCGGCGGCGCAGCGCCAGCAGGTGCGCGGTGAAGCTGATGAGGTCTTGATCGGCGGCGGCCCAATCGATCCAGGTGATGGCGTTGTCCTGGCAATACGGGTTGTTGTTACCGCCCTGGCTGTGGCCCAGCTCGTCGCCAGCGGCCAGCATGGGCGTGCCCTGGGCCAGCAGCACGGTGGCCAGCAGCGCCCGCTTGAGTCGGGCGCGCAACTTCAGCACCTCGGGGTCGGTGGTGGGGCCTTCCCAGCCGCAGTTCCAGCTGAGGTTGTGGCCGTGGCCGTCGCGGTTGTTTTCGCCGTTGGCCTCGTTGTGGCGCAGGTCGTAGCTCACCAGGTCGTGCAGCGTGAAGCCGTCGTGGCTGATCACGTAGTTCACGCTCTCCAGCGGGCTGCGGCGGCGCGCCTGGAAGAGGTCGCTGCTGCCGGCCAGGCGCAGCGCGAACTCGCCGCGCGTGCAGTCGCCGCCCAGCCAGAAAGCGCGTGCGGTGTCGCGGAAGCGGTCGTTCCATTCCAGCCAGCCGCGCGGGAACTGGCCCAGCTGGTAGCCACCGGGGCCCAGGTCCCAGGGCTCGGCGATGAGCTTGATGCCCTGTAGCACCGGGTCTTGCAGCACGGCCTTGAAGAAGGGGCCGTCACGTTCGAAGAAGGGGCTGCCGCGGCCGAGCACGGGCGCCAGGTCGAAACGGAAGCCGTCGACGTGCATCTGCTCGACCCAATACCGCAAGCTGTCCATCACCAGCTGCAGCACACGCGGGTGGCGCACGTCCAGCGTGTTGCCGCAGCCGCTCCAGTTGTCAAAGTGCTGGCGCTGATCGGGCAGGCGGTAGTAGCTCGCGTTGTCCAGGCCGCGCCAGCTCAGCGTGGGGCCGCGTTCGTCGCCTTCGGGCGTGTGGTTGAACACCACGTCCAGCAGCACCTCGATGCCCGCGGCGTGCAGCCGGCGCACCATCTCGCGGAACTCTTGCCGCGGGTGCGCGGTGGCGGCGTAGCGCGGGTCGGGGCAGAAGAAGCCGAGCGTGTTGTAGCCCCAGTAGTTCACCAGGCCCATCTCGCGCAGGCGCGGCTCGTCCAGGATCTGCAGCACCGGCAGCAGGCTCACGGCCGTGATGCCCAGCCGCTTGAAGTGCGCGAGGGCGGCCTCGCTGGCCAGCCCGGCGTAGGTGCCGCGCTCGGCCTCGGGCACGCCGGGCAGGCGTTTGCTGAAGCCGCGCACGTGCACCTCGTAGATCACGGTGTCGAGCAAGGGCGTGGCGGGGCGGCGGTCGCCTTGCCAATCGGGCGTGTCGTGCACCACCCGGGCCTTGTGGGCGAGCGGGCCATTGTCGGTGGCGTCGGGGTGTTGGGGGTGTTCGCGG
Source organism: uncultured beta proteobacterium (assembly GCA_963788035.1). Classification (GTDB taxonomy): domain Bacteria; phylum Pseudomonadota; class Gammaproteobacteria; order Burkholderiales; family Burkholderiaceae_C; genus Rubrivivax. The sequence continues at coordinate 221,081 of CAWBFC010000006.1, read as the reverse complement.
TCGGCCCCCAAGTGCGGGCCGCTGGGGTCGAAGCCGCCGGGCGGCGCCACGATGGCGCGCGCCCAGGGGTCGAGCAGCAGCTTCTTCGGGTTGAAGCGGTGGCCGCGGTCGGGGCGCCAGGGGCCGTGGGCACGCAGGCCGTAGACCAGCCCGGGCTTCGCGCCCGGCAAGCGGCCATGCCACACATCGCCGGTCTGCACGGGCAGTGGCAGGCGCTGCAGTTCGTGCTCGCCGTTCTCGTCGAAGAGGCAGAGCTCCAGCTTCGTGGCGTGGGCCGAGAAGACGGCGAAGTTGACGCCGCTGCCGTCGAAGTGCGCGCCCATCGGCCAGGGGCAGCCGGCTTCCAGCGCCGTGCCGAGCGCTGCCGTGGGGAGGGCAGGGCGGGTCAGCCGGTCCATGCGAAGAAAACCGTGGCCAGCGGCGGCACGGTGATGTTGATGCTCTGCGCACGGCCATCCCAGGCCACCGGTTCGGCCGTGGCTGCGCCCAGCGGCGTGCCGGCGTTGCTGCCGCCGTAGTGCTGCGAATCGGTGTTCAGCAGCTCGCGCCAGGTGCCGCCCGCCGGCACGCCGACGCGAAAGCCGTGGTGCACCGTGGGCGTGAAGTTGCACACCACCAGCACCGGCGCCGCGCCCGGGGCCTTGCGGATGAAGCTGAGCACGCCGCGCTCGGCGTCGTCATGGCGCACCCACTCGAAGCCTTCGCCGCTGAAGTCCTGCGCGTGCAGCGCCGGCTGCGCCTTGTAGAGCGCGTTGAGGTCGCGCACCAGGGCCTGCACGCCGGCGTGGGCCGGCTCGCCCAGCAGGTGCCAGTCGAGGCTGCGGTCGTGGTTCCATTCGGCTTGTTGCGCGAACTCGCAACCCATGAACAAGAGCTTCTTGCCGGGGTGGCCCCACATGAAGCCGTAGTAGGCGCGCAGGTTCGCAAACTGCTGCCAGCGGTCGCCCGGCATCTTGGCCAGCAAGCTGCCCTTGCCGTGCACCACCTCGTCGTGGCTGAGCGGCAGCACGAAGTTCTCGGTGTAGGCGTAGACCAGGCCAAAAGTCATTTCGCCGTGGTGGTAACGGCGGTGGATGGGGTCGCGCGCCATGTACTGCAGCGTGTCGTGCATCCAGCCCATGTTCCACTTGAAGTGGAAGCCCAGGCCGCCGGCGTAGGTGGGGCGGCTCACACCCGGGAAAGCCGTGCTTTCTTCGGCCAGCGTGATGGCCTGCGGGCGTTCACCGCCGATGACCTCGTTCGTGCGCTTCAGAAGTGCGATGGCTTCCAGGTTCTCGCGCCCGCCGTGCACGTTGGGGATCCACTCGCCCGCCTTGCGGCTGTAGTCGCGGTAGAGCATGGAGGCCACGGCGTCCACGCGCAGGCCGTCGATGTCGTAACGCTCCAGCCAGTACAGCGCGCTGCCCACCAGGAAGTTGCGCACCTCGGTGCGGCCGAAGTTGTAGATGAGGGTGTTCCAGTCGTTGTGGAAACCCTCGCGGCGGTCGGCGTACTCGTAGAGGTGCGTGCCGTCGAACTGCGCCAGGCCGTGCGCGTCGGTCGGGAAGTGCGCCGGCACCCAATCGAGCAGCACGCCCAGGCCGGCTGCGTGGGCACGCTGGATGAAACGCTGCAGCCCCGCCGGCTCGCCAAAGCGCGCGGTGGGGGCGTAGAGGCCCAGCGTCTGGTAGCCCCAGCTGCCGTCGAAAGGGTGTTCGGTGACGGGCAGCAGCTCCAGGTGCGTGAAGCCCATCTCGGCGGCGTAGGGCACCAGCGTGTCGGCCAGTTCGTCCCAGTTCAGCCAGCGGTCGGCTTCCTCGGGCTTGCGCTGCCAGCTGCCGAGGTGCACCTCGTAGATGCTCATCGGCGCGTCCAGCGCATTGGCTCGCTGGCGGGCCGGCGAAGGCGCAGCCACGGGTGGCATCTCGGCCACCACGCTGGCCGTGGCCGGGCGCAGTTCGGCCTGGCGGGCGCAGGGGTCGGCTTTCTGCGGCAACAGCTGGCCGTCGCGGCCGAGCAATTCGAACTTGTAACGCGCCCCCACGCCCACGCCGGGCAGGAAGAGCTCCCACACGCCGCATTCGCGGCGCAAGCGCATGGGGTGGCAGCGGCCGTCCCAGAAGTTGAAGTCGCCCACCACGCTCACGCGTTGCGCGTTCGGCGCCCACACGGCGAAGGCGGTGCCGGCCACGCCGTCCATTACGCGGGGTGTGGCGCCCAGCATCTCGTAGGGGCGCAGGTGCGAGCCTTCGCCCAGCAGCCACACGTCCATCTCGCCCAGCACGGTGCCGTAGCGGTAGGGGTCTTCCTGCAGGCGCTCTTGGCCATCGGCCCAGCGCACGCGCAGCTGGTAATGGGCGCCTGCGGGCAGGGCGGTGGGGCCGCCGAAGACGCCGTCTTCGTGCAGCCGCGCCAGCGGCCAGGCGCGCGCGCCGGCCACGGCCAGCACCGCCGTGGCGCCTGGCAGGAAGGTGTGCACCGCCACGGTGCCATCGGCGCTTGGATGTGGCCCCAGCACGGCAAACGGGTCGCCATGGCGGCCCAGGCGCAGGGCGTCTATCTCGTCGGGGTGCAGCATGGGGCGGGTGGAGGCCTCGTTCAGTCAGTGCTTGGGCGCGATGCCCCAGACCTGGCGCGCGTACTCGCCGATGGTGCGGTCTGACGAGAAGAAGCCCATGCCCGCCACGTTGGCGATGGCCTTCTTGGCCCAGGCCTGGCGGTCGCGGTAGAGCGCGTCCACCTGGGCCTGCGTTGCCAGGTAGCTGTCGAAATCGGCCAGCAGCATGTAGTGGTCGCCACCCCAGAGCAGGGCGTCGACCAGCGCGCGGTAGCGGCCCGGCTCGTCGGGGCTGAACTGGCCGCCGGCGATGGCGTCGAGCACGGCCGTGATCTGCGCGTGGCTCTCGTAGATGCGCAGCGGCTGGTAGCCGGCCTGCTTGGCGGCGGCCACTTCCGGCGTCTTCAGGCCGAAGATGAAGATGTTCTCGTCACCCACCTGCTCGCGGATCTCGATGTTGGCGCCGTCGTCGGTGCCGATGGTCAGCGCGCCGTTGAGCGCCAGCTTCATGTTGCCGGTGCCGCTGGCCTCGGTGCCAGCGGTGCTGATCTGCTCGCTCAGGTCGGCGCCGGGCATGATGACCTCGGCCACGCTGACGCCGTAGTTCGGGATGAACACCAGCTTGAGCTTGCCGCCCAGGCGCGCGTCCTTGTTGATGACCTGGCCGATGTCGTGGATGAGGCGGATGACGTTTTTCGCCGCCACGTAGCTGCTGGCGGCCTTGCCCGCAAAGATCACCGTGCGCGGCACCCATCCTTCCCCATTCGGGCCTGCGGGCGCGGCCAGCATGGCCTGGTAGCGCGCCACCACCTGCAGCACGTTGAGCAGCTGGCGCTTGTATTCGTGGATGCGTTTGACCTGCACGTCGAAGAGGCTGGCCGGGTCGACCTGCACGCCCGTGGTGGCCAGGATGTGCGCCGCCAGCCGCGCCTTGTTGGCGTGTTTCACGGCCAGGAAGGCGTTGCGGAAGTCTTCGCGCTCGGCGTGCGGCTTCAGGCGCGAGAGCTGCGTCAGGTCGAGCCGCCAGCCGCTGCCGATGGTGCTGTCAATCAGCGAGCTCAGGCTCGGGTTGGCCTGCGCCAGCCAGCGGCGCGGGGTCACGCCGTTGGTCATGTTGGTGAAACGATCGGGCCAGAGGCTGGCGAAGTCGGCAAAGATGGTCTGCACCAGCAAGTCACTGTGCAGCGCCGAGACGCCGTTGACCTTGTGGCTGCCGACGATGGACAGGTGGGCCATGCGCACGCGGCGCTCGCCGCCGTGGTGGCCGCCCTCATCGATCAGGCTCAGGCGGCGCAGGAACTCGTTGTCACCCGGGCGGTGCGCGGCGGCCTCGGCCAGGAACTCGGCGTTGATGCGAAAGATGATCTCCAAATGCCGCGGCAACACGTGCTGCATCAGGCTGACCGGCCAGGTCTCCAGCGCCTCGGGCATCAGCGTGTGGTTGGTGTAGCTGAACACCTTCTTCGTCACCGCCCAGGCCGTCATCCAGCCGAAGCCGTGTTCGTCGACCAGCAGGCGCATCAACTCGGCCACGCCGATGGCCGGGTGGGTGTCGTTCAGGTGGATGGCCACCTTGTCGGCCAGGTTCGCGAGGCTGCCGTGTTCGGCCACATGCCGCGCCAGGATGTCCTGGATGCTGGCGCTGGTGAAGAAGTACTCCTGGCGCAGGCGCAGTTCACGGCCGGCCGGGGTGCTGTCGTTCGGGTAGAGCACCCAGCTGATGTTCTCGTACTGGTTCTTGAACTCAGCGGCGCGCGCGTAGTCGCCGGTGTTGAAGGCATGCAGGTCGATCTGCGCCGGCGCCACCGCCTTCCACAGCCGCAGCGTGCTCACGCGCTGCGTGCCGTGGCCAGGAATCACCATGTCGTAGGCCTTGGCGTTGACCTCGCCGGCGTGGCGCCAGGTGGGCACGCGCGAGGGGTCGGTGGCCGGCTCGACCCAGCCGCCGAAGCGCACCGGGTAGTGCACGTTGAAGCGCGGAAACTCCCAGGGCGTGCCGTCTTCCACCCAGGGGTCGGGGCCTTCGACCTGTCGGCCGTCTTGGATGCCCTGCTTGAACATGCCGAACTCGTAGCGGATGCCGTAGCCGAAGCTGGGCAGTTCCTGCGTGGCCATGCTGTCCAAGAAACACGCGGCCAGGCGGCCCAGACCGCCGTTGCCCAAAGCGGCGTCGGGTTCTGTCGAGGCCAGGTCTTCCAGCGTGCTGGCGTGGGCGGCGGCGGCCTTGCCCATCTCGCCCTTCAGGTCGAGCGCGGCCAGCGCGTTGCTGAGCGTGCGGCCGATCAGGAACTCCATCGAGAGGTAGTACACGCGGCGCGCCTTGGCCGCGCGGTCGGCGCTGTCGCCGGCCACCCAGCGCTGGGACAAGTGCTCTCTGGCCACCTGGGCCACAGCGTGCATGATCTCGGTGGGCGTGGCCTTTTCGGGGGCCGCCGCCACGGTGTGCAGCAGGTGGCGGTCGACGGCGGCGGCGGCCGCGCTGGTGGTGGCCGTGGGTGCGGCGCTGGTGGTCGATTCAGGCATGAGGCTTGCTCCTTCGCAGCCCGGGGCTCAGCCATCCGGGCAGGGGTTGGACTGCGGTGAGTGTCTGCGATGGGCGAGGCAGCGTCAAATGTTCTGGCGCCGAACTGCATGTAGTTTGGCTACATTCGCGCCGAAGTTCTTTGAGTGATTTTTGGCGCACCGTTTTGGTTCGCTGTTCATAAATAAAATGGAGACAAATGTTTATGCGTGATTCATCAAGCGGTTTCTAGCTTCGGGCCAGCCGGCTCAGCGTCACGGCTGGGCTTTGCTGTGCGCAGTGCATCTGTAATTTTCTTGCGTCAGAACCCCGAGGAATGTCCATGAAACCCATCGATGTGGCCCAGAGCCTGGACCTGCCGCGCCGCGCCGTGGCGTTGGTGCTGGCCGGCGGCCGTGGCAGCCGCCTGAAAAACCTGACTGACAGCCGCGCCAAGCCGGCGGTGTATTTCGGCGGCAAGTTCCGCATCGTCGACTTCGCGCTCAGCAACTGCATGAACAGCGGCATCCGCCGCATCGGCGTCATCACGCAGTACAAGAGCCACAGCCTGCTGCGCCACTTGCAGCGCGGCTGGGCCTTCCTGAAGAGCGAGATGAACGAGTTTGTCGACCTGCTGCCCGCCCAGCAGCGTGTGGACGAAGACAGCTGGTACCGCGGTACCGCCGACGCCGTCTACCAGAACCAGGACATCCTGGCCGCCTACCGTGCCGATTACGTGGTGGTGCTGGCCGGCGACCACATCTACAAGCAGAACTACGCGCTGATGCTGGCCGACCACGTGGCCCAGGGCCGTGAGTGCACGGTGGGCTGCATCGAGGTCGACATCGAAGAGGCCAAGGCTTTTGGCGTGATGGCCATCGACAGCGATCGCCGCATCACCGATTTCGTCGAAAAACCGCCCGAGCCGCCCGAGATGCCCGGCAAGCCCGGCCGCTGCCTGGCCAGCATGGGCATCTACATCTTCAACGCGCGCTACCTCTACCGCGAGCTCGAGCGCGACATGAACGACCCCAACTCCAGCCACGATTTCGGCAAGGACATCATCCCGAAGATGGTGCGCGCGGGCGTGGCCGTGGCCCACCCCTTCGAGCTCAGCTGCGTGGGCGGCAAACCCGGGCACCCGCCCTACTGGCGCGACGTGGGCACGATAGACGCCTACTGGGACGCCAACATCGACCTCACCGCCACCGACCCGCTGCTGAACCTGTACGACAACAACTGGCCCATCTGGACCTACCAGCAGCAGCTGCCGCCGGCGAAGTTCGTGCACAACGAACCCGATCGCCGCGGCATGGCCATCGAGAGCCTGGTTTCGGGCGGCTGCATCGTCAGCGGCTCGGTCTTCCGCACGGTGCTTTTTTCGCTGGTGCGGGTGCACTCGCACGCGCAGGTGAACTGGAGCGTGCTGCTGCCCGGCGTGCAGGTGGGGCGTGGTGCCCGGCTCACGCGCGTGGTGGTCGACCGCGATTGCCACATCCCGGACAACCTCGTCATCGGCGAAGACGCCGTGCTCGACGCCGAACGTTTCTACCGCACCGAAAGCGGCATCACGCTCGTCACGCGCGACATGCTGCGGCGGCTGTGACGGGCTGGCCGCGCTGCGCCGTGGCGGCCAGCACGCGGCCGACAGTGAAGAAAGAAAAACAACATGAAGGTTCTGCATGTGGCCGCGGAGGTCTTTCCGCTGGTGAAAACCGGCGGCCTCGCCGACGTGGTGGCGGCGCTGCCGCTGGCCCAGGCCGAGCAGGGTGCCGATGTGCGCCTGCTCCTGCCCGGCTACCCGGCGGTGCTGGAAGCGGTGCAGGGGGCGCGCAGCGTCATCGACATCGGTGCGTGTTTCGGCGCCCTGCGCGTGCGCCTGCTGCTGGCGCGCATGCCGGGCAGCAAGCTGCCGGTGTACGTGATCGACGCCCCCTACCTCTACCGCCGTGGCGGCAGCCCTTACCAGGACAGCCAGGGCCAGGAATGGGCCGACAACCTGCAGCGGTTTGCGCTGCTGGGCTGGGTGGCCGCCCATCTGGCTGGTGACGACGCGGACCCGCAGTGGGTGCCCGATGTGGTGCATGCGCACGACTGGCACGCCGCCATGGCCTGCGCCTACATCCGCGAGCACGGCGCCACGCCCGCGGCCACCATCTACACCGTGCACAACCTGGCCTTCCAGGGCCTGTTCCAGATGCACGACTGGCCCATGCTGGGCCTGGGCTCGCACCTGATGTCGCCCGCCGGGCTGGAGTTCCACGGCCAGCTGAGCTTCATGAAAGCGGGGCTGAAGTGCGCCGACCGCATCACCACCGTGAGCCCGACCTATGCGCAGGAGATCGCCACGCCCGAGTTCGGCTGTGGGCTGGACGGTGTGATCCGCGGGCGCGGCGCCGACGTGGTGGGCATCCTCAACGGCATCGATCCGGCGCTGTGGGACCCGGCCACCGACCCCGCCATCGCCACGCGTTATGACGCCGAGCGCCTTGCCGGCAAACAAGACTGTCGCCACGCGCTGCAAGCCGAACTGGGGCTGCAGAAGGACGACAGCGCGCTGCTGTTGACGGTGGTGAGCCGGCTCACCTCGCAAAAGGGCCTGGACCTTGTGCTCGCGGCCCTGCCCGAGCTGGTGCAGGCCGGTGTTCAGTTTGCCGTGCAGGGCACCGGCGAGCCGGCACTGGAGGCCGCCTTCCGCATGGCGCAGCAGGCGCACCCGGGGCGGGTTCACGTGCACATTGGTTATGACGAAGCGCGGGCGCACCGGCTCATCGCGGGGGCGGATGTGATCGCGGTGCCTTCGCGCTTCGAGCCTTGCGGTCTGACGCAGCTGTACGGCCTGCGTTACGGCACGGTACCGGTGGTGCGGCGCGTGGGCGGGCTGGCCGACACGGTGGCCGACGGCAGCACAGGCTTCGGTTTCGACGTCGCGACACCGGCGGCTTTCAAGCACTGCGTGCAGCGCGCCCTGGCCGTGCGCGGCACACCGGCAGCCTGGCAGCGCCTGATGTTGCACGGCATGGCTCAAACTTTGTCTTGGGCCGGGCCTGCGCGAGGCTACGACACCCTCTACCGCGAAGCGCTGGCCTCGGGCCACGCCCAGAGGGCAGCCAGGGACTAGAAGGACAGCGAGAGACGCCGGCTCGTCAGCGGTGCAGTGGCGGACAGGGCGGGATTCGAACCCGCGGGGGGCTGTTAACCCCCACACGCTTTCCAGGCGTGCGACTTAAACCGCTCATCCACCTGTCCGCTGCAAAACGCGCATTCTAGCTTTCAGGAGCGGGGCTCACGGCGTGCTCACGCAGCCACTCCATCACGACAAAGTCGAGCGCACGGGCGTGCGTGCTTTCCAGCACCACAGGCGGCGCGCAGCCGTGCTCGTAGGCCTCGCGCCAGCGCAGCGCGCAGACGCACCAGCGGTCGCCCGGCTTCAGGCCGCGGAAGCGGTGCTCGGGCCGCGGCGTGATGAGGTCGTTGCCGCGCTCCATCTGGAAGTTCAGGAACTCCACCGTCACCCGGGCGCAGATGACGTGGCTGCCGTGGTCGTTCGCGTCGGTATGGCAGCAGCCGTCGCGGAACCAACCGGTCAGCGGGTCGTAGCTGCAAGGCACCAGGGCTGTGCCGAGCACGTTCAGGGCGTGGGCGCGGTCCATGCCGCGCTCAGGCCTTGCCGCCCTTGCCCAGCAGGCCCATGGCCGTGCCGATCAAGGCCGAGACCTCGCTCATATTGCCCGGCACGATCATCGTGTTGTTGGTCTTGGCGAGCTGGCCGTAGGCCTCCACCGCCTTCTCGGCCACCTTCAGCTGCACGGCCTGTTCGCCACCGGGCTGCTGGATGGCCGCCGCGATCTTGCGGATGGCGTCGGCCGTGGCGTCGGCCACCGCGGTGATGGCCGCAGCCTCGCCCAGGGCGTTGTTGATCTCGGCCTGCTTCTCGCCTTCGCTGCGCGCGATGAAGGCCTCGCGTTCGCCGGTGGCGATGTTGATCTGCTCCTGACGGCGGCCCTCGGAAGCCGCGATCAGCGCGCGCTTCTCACGTTCGGCCGTGATCTGCGCCTGCATGCTGCGCAAGATCTCGGCCGGCGGCGTGAGGTCCTTGATCTCGTAGCGCAGCACCTTCACGCCCCAGGTCATCGCGGCTTCGTCGAGCGCATTCACGACGCTGGCGTTGATGAGGTCGCGTTCCTCGAAGGTACGGTCGAGTTCCATCTTGCCGACCACGCTGCGCAGCGTGGTCTGCGCGAGCTGGGTGATTGCCATCAGGTAGTCGCTGCTGCCGTAGCTGGCGCGCATGGGGTCGGTCACCTGGAAGTACAGGATGCCGTCCACCTGCAGCTGCGTGTTGTCCTTGGTGATGCAGACCTGGCTGGGCACGTCCAGCGGCACTTCTTTCAGCGAATGTTTGTAGGCCACGCGGTCGACGAAGGGCACCAGCAGGCTCAGGCCCGGCGTGAGCGTGCGGTCGTACTTGCCCAGGCGTTCAACCACCCAGGCGTTCTGCTGCGGCACGATCTTCAGCGAGCGGATGATGAAGATGACCGCGATGACGGCCACGACGACGGCGATTTCGATTTCCATGGACGGGAGTTTTTCTCTGAACGCGGTGAAAAAGGGGCTGGCGGGGCAGGGCGTGAGAGGCTCAGCGCGCGGCCGGCTCTACCCGCAGTTCATTGCCGTCCAGCGCCACGATGACGTGCTCGCCAGGCGCTGGGCTGCCGCTGCCGGCGTGACGCACCGCCCAGTGCGCGCCACGGTAGGTGACACGTGCGGTGCCGCCTTCATCCCAGGCCGGCACCTGCACGCGCTGGCCGATGTCGATGTTGACGTCGGCATTGCTGGCTGCGGGGCGCGCGCGCGGCCGCAGCTTGCGCACGAAGTACCAGAGCACCACCGCCCCGCCACCCACCGCGGAGGCCGTGATGAGCTGCGAGCGGAAGTCCAGGCCCGCCGAGGCGGCCATGGCACCGGCCACGGCACCCAGCGCCAGCATCAGCAGGTAGAAAGTGCCGGTAGCCAGTTCGGCGGCCACCAGGGCGCCGATGGTCAGCAACCACAGCGAGGTCGGGTCCGTGTCCAAGGCGCTACTCCATCTCCAGGGGGCATGTGCCGGGCAGTGTAGCCACGCCACACCCTGTCACGGCACGCCCCTACACTTCGCGCTCTCTTGTTCGCCGTGAACGAACCCGCCTTCACTTTCTCCAAGGCCGCGCCATGCTCCGCTTCCGTTTTCCCATCGTCATCATCGACGAAGACTTCCGCTCGGAGAACACCTCCGGCTTCGGCATCCGCGCGCTGGCCGAGGCCATCGAGAAAGAGGGCTTCGAGGTGCTGGGCGCCACGAGCTATGGCGACCTGAGCCAGTTCGCGCAGCAGCAAAGCCGCGCCAGCGCCTTCATCCTGAGCATCGACGACGAAGAGTTCACCCCCGGGCCCGAACTCGACCCCGCGGTGCTGAACTTGCGCAAGTTCATCCAGGAGATCCGCTTCAAGAACGCGGACATCCCCATCTACATCTACGGCGAGACGCGCACCAGCCAGCACATCCCGAACGACGTGCTGCGCGAGCTGCACGGCTTCATCCACATGTTCGAGGACACGCCGGAGTTCGTGGCCCGCCACATCATCCGCGAGGCGCGCAGCTACCTCGACGGCCTGGCGCCGCCCTTCTTCAAGGCGCTGATGGACTACGCGCAGGACGGCAGCTACAGCTGGCACTGCCCCGGCCACAGCGGCGGCGTGGCATTTCTCAAGAGCCCGGTGGGACAGATGTTCCACCAGTTCTTCGGCGAGAACATGTTGCGCGCCGACGTCTGCAACAGCGTGGAAGAGCTCGGCCAGCTGCTCGACCACACCGGCCCGGTGCTGCAGAGCGAGCGCAACGCCGCGCGCATCTTCAATGCCGACCACTGTTTCTTCGTCACCAACGGCACCAGCACCAGCAACAAGATGGTGTGGCACCACACGGTGGCGCCGGGCGACGTGGTGGTGGTCGACCGCAACTGCCACAAGAGCATCCTGCACAGCATCATCATGACGGGTGCGGTGCCGGTTTTCCTGCCGCCCACGCGCAACCACTACGGGATCATCGGCCCCATTCCCGAGAGCGAGTTTTCGCCCGAAGCCATCCGCGCCAAGATCGCCGCCAACCCGCTGCTGGCCGGCGTGGACCCGGCCACGGTGAAGCCGCGCATCCTGACGCTGACGCAGAGCACCTACGACGGCGTGCTCTACAACACCGAGACCATCAAGCACGCGCTGGATGGCTACATCGACACGCTGCACTTCGACGAAGCCTGGCTGCCGCACGCGGCCTTCCACACCTTCTACGGCAGCTTCCACGCCATGGGCAAGAAGCGCCCGCGCCCGAAAGACCAGCTCGTTTTTGCCACGCAGAGCACGCACAAGCTGCTGGCCGGCATCAGCCAGGCCAGCCAGGTGCTGGTGCAAGATGCGGTGGACCGCAAGCTAGACCGCCACCTCTTCAACGAGGCCTACCTGATGCACACCAGCACCAGCCCGCAGTACGCCATCATCGCCAGCTGCGACGTGGCTGCGGCGATGATGGAAGCGCCCGGCGGCCCGGCCCTGGTGGAAGAGAGCATCCAGGAGAGCCTGGATTTCCGCCGCGCCATGCGCAAGGTGGAAGGCGACTTCGGCGACCAGGACTGGTGGTTCACCGTCTGGGGCCCGGAGACCATGGCGCCCGAGGGCATCGGCCACAGCCGCGACTGGGTGCTCAAGGCCAACGAGCCCTGGCACGGCTTCGGTGATCTGGCCGAGGGCTTCAACCTGCTCGACCCCATCAAGTGCACGCTGATCACCCCGGGCCTGGGCGTCAACGGTCAGTTTGCCGAGACGGGCATTCCGGCCAGCATCGTCACCAAGTTCCTCGCCGAACACGGCGTGGTGGTGGAGAAGACGGGCCTGTACTCCTTCTTCATCATGTTCACCATCGGCATCACCAAGGGCCGCTGGAACACGCTGCTGACGGCGCTGCAGCAGTTCAAGGACGACCACGACCGCAATGCGCCGCTGTGGCGCATCCTCCCGGAGTTCTGCGCGGCCCACCCGCGCTACGAGCGCATGGGCCTGCGCGACCTCTGCCAGGCCATCCACCAGACCTACGCCAAGGGCGACATCGCGCGGCTCACCACCGAGATGTACCTGTCAGACATCGTGCCGGCGATGAAGCCCAGCGACGCCTACGCGCACATCGCCCACCGCAAGACCGAGCGTGTGCCCATCGACCAGCTCGAAGGCCGCATCACCACCAGCCTGCTGACGCCTTACCCACCGGGCATCCCGCTGCTGATCCCGGGCGAGCGCTTCAACAAGAAGATCTGCGACTACCTGCGCTTCACGCGCGAGTTCAACGCCGCTTTCCCGGGCTTCGACACCGATGTGCACGGCCTCGTGGAAGAAGAAGTGCCGGGCGAGGGCCGGCGTTACTTCGTCGATTGCATCCAGGCCTGAACGCTTCAGGCCCGGGCACTTCACTCGGTCGGGGCCATCATGCCCTGGCTGAAACCGCCGTCGACGTAGGTGATCTCGGCGGTCACGCCACCGGCCAGGTCGGACAGCAGGAAGGCCGCGACGTTGCCGACATCGTCGATGGTGACGTTGCGGCCCAGCGGCGAGGCGCTGGCCACCATGCCCAGCAGCTTGCCGAAGTCCTTGATGCCGCTGGCCGCCAGCGTCTTGATGGGGCCGGCCGAAATGCCGTTCACGCGGATGCCGCGTTTGCCCATGCTGGCCGCCAGGTAGCGCACGCTGGCCTCCAGGCTGGCCTTGGCCAGGCCCATGGTGTTGTAGTTGGGCACCGCGCGCAGCGCGCCGAGGTAGCTCAGTGTCAGCAGCGCGCCGCCCGGGCGCAGGTAGGGCAGGGCGGCTTTGGCCATGGCCGGGAAGCTGTAGGCCGAGATGTCGTGCGCGATGCGGAAGTTCTCGCGCGTCAGGCCGTCGAGAAAGTCGCCGGCGATGGCCTCGCGCGGGGCGAAACCGATGCTGTGCACGAAACCGTCGAATTGGCCCCAGGCAGCGCCCAGGCCTTCGAACATGGCCTGGATCTGCTCGTCGCTGCTGACATCGCAATCGAAGATCAGGTCGGTGCCCAGCTCTTTGGCGAATTCGACCGTGCGGTCCTTGAAGCGCTCACCGACGTAGCTGAGCGCCACTTCGGCGCCCTGCGCGCGGCAGGCCTTGGCGATGCCGAAGGCGATCGAACGGTTGGACAGCACCCCGGTGATGAGGAAGCGCTTGCCGGCGAGGAATCCCATGCGTGTCTCCAGATGGCGGACGCCGCGCGGTGCGCGGGCCCGGTTTTGAGCGGGCGCGATTCTGTCATGCGGTGTGTGGGGCCTGGCACGCCGCTGTTCGTGGCGCGAGCGCGACGGAGGTGCGGGCCGTCCCAGGCTGCAGCAGCATCAGAGCGGTTGCCGCCCGTCACTTTCGCCGGTTATACTTCTGGTTTTCCGGGTAATGCTGCGTGGGCGGAATCTTCCAGCCCATTTTTTTTGCTTGATCGACGCTGATGAAGCGCCCCTGCACCCTGCAGAGGCCGTGCACCGCACGGGCCTGCCAGGGCTGGCGCCTCAAAAGACCGGTCTTGGCGGCGCGCCCGGCGACAGGGGCGGCTGGCAAGAAGCTCGTTGGTTCACAGCGAGCCCAGAGAGCGTATCGGTCGGATCAGGCAAAAAGCGGACAAGCAGCGTTTGAACAGCAAGAACCTCAAGGCAGGCGGCAAGGCCGCAGGCTCACACACAGCGCAAGATACACGCAAGGGCGGTGGCAAAGGCCGCGCTGCAGGCGTGGGAGGCGTTGCGCGTGATGGTTTGCGCAGCCCGCGTCCGCCTCGCGAGCCGCGGCCGGTGCCTGAAGGCGAGCGGGTGGGCTGGCGCGAAGCCATCAACGCCGCGGTGGCCGGCCTCGGTTTTGATCTCGTGGACGTGGAGCGCGCGCCGCGCGGCCTGCTGCGCATCACCATCGACCGCCAGCCCGGCCGCAGCTACCCCATCCCCAGTGAGTTTGTGCTGGTCGAGGATTGTGAGCAGGTCACGCGCCAGCTGCAGTACGCGCTGGAGGTGGAAGGCCTGGATTACAGCCGGCTCGAGGTGTCCTCGCCGGGCCTGGACCGGCCGCTGAAGACCGAAGCCGATTACGAGCGTTTCAGCGGCCAGGCCGTGAACATCGTGCTGAAGACGCCCTTCCAGGGGCGCAAGAACTGGCAAGGCCTGCTGCAGCGCGCGGCGCCCGAGGCGCTGGCGGCCGAAGCGGCTGCCACGGCAGAACTTGCCGCCCCCGCATCGGGCTGGCAACTGGTCTTCAAGCAAGGCAAGGCCGAGCAGGTGCTCGGTTTCAATTTCGACGAAGTGCGCGAGGCTCGCCTCGTGCCTGTGGTGGATTTCAAGGGCCGCAAGCCCCGCAGCGATGCGGCGGCGGGCGAGCAGGCTGGTGAGGCGCCCGACGCGGCAGCCGCGCCGGGCACAGATGGAGGCTAGGGACTGATGAATCGCGAAATGTTGATGCTGGTGGACGCCATCTCGCGCGAGAAGACGGTGGACCGTGATGTCGTCTTCGGCGCCGTCGAGGCCGCGCTCGCCTCGGCGACGAAAAAGCTCAACGGGGGCGAGGTCGACATCCGTGTGGCCGTCGACCGCGAAACCGGCGAGTACGAAACCTTCCGCCGCTGGTTGGTGGTGCCCGACAGCGCCGGCCTGCAGAACCCCGATGCCGAAGAACTGCTGTCCGAAGCGCTGGACCGCATTCCCGACATCGAGGAAGGCGACTACATCGAAGAGGCCATCGAGTCGCTGACCATCGGCCGCATCGGTGCGCAGGCGGCCAAGCAGGTCATCCTGCAGAAGATCCGCGATGCCGAGCGTGAGCAGCTGCTCAACGACTTCCTGGCCCGCGGCGAGAAGATCTTCGTCGGCACCGTCAAGCGCCTGGACAAGGGCGACATCATCGTCGAGAGCGGCCGCGTCGAAGGGCGCCTGAAGCGCAGCGAGATGATCCCGAAGGAAAACCTGCGCAGCGGCGACCGCGTGCGCGCTTTCCTGATGGGCATCGACCCCACGCAGCGCGGCCCGCAGATCATGCTCAGCCGCAGCGCGCCGGGTTTCATGATCGAGCTCTTCGCACAGGAAGTGCCCGAGATCGAACAAGGCTTGCTGGAGATCAAGAGCTGCGCCCGCGACCCGGGCAGCCGCGCCAAGATCGCCGTCATCAGCCACGACCGCCGTGTCGACCCCATCGGCACCTGTGTCGGTGTGCGTGGCTCGCGTGTCAACGCCGTCACCAACGAGATCGCCGGTGAGCGTGTGGACATCGTGCTGTGGTCGGAAGACCCGGCGCAGTTCGTCATCGGCGCGCTGGCACCTGCGAACGTGGTGAGCATCGTCGTCGACGAAGAGCGCCATGCCATGGACGTGGTGGTCGACGAGGAAAACCTCGCCATCGCCATCGGCCGCGGCGGCCAGAACGTGCGCCTCGCGAGCGAGCTGACCGGCTGGCGCATCAACATCATGACGGCCGAAGAAAGCCAGGCCAAACAGGCCACCGAGAGTGAATCGGTGCGCCAGCTCTTCGTCGACAAGCTCGACGTCGATGCCGAAGTGGCCGACATCCTGATCGCCGAAGGTTTCAGCAGCCTGGAAGAGGTGGCCTACGTGCCGCTGCAGGAAATGCTGGAGATCGAAAGCTTCGACGAAGACACGGTGCACGAACTGCGCACCCGTGCCAAGGACGCGCTGCTGACGATGGAGATCGAGAAGGAAGAACAGGTCGAAGAGGTGTCGCAGGATTTGCGCGACCTCGAAGGCCTGAACCCTGAGCTGATCTCCAAGCTGGCCGTGGGCGGCATCCACACCCGCGACGACCTGGCCGACCTGGCCGTCGACGAGCTCACCGACATGACCGGCATAGACGACGAAGCCGCCAAGGCTTTGATCATGAAAGCCCGCGAGCACTGGTTCAACGTCTGAACGCCAGACTGAACTGCTGTACCGCCCGCACCGAACACCCGAGGAAAACGCACCCATGGCCGTGACCACTGTCGCCCAATTCGCAGCCCAGCTTGGCCGCCCCACCACGGCCTTGATCGAGCAGCTGCAATCGGCCGGCGTGACCAAGCAGTCACCGGACGACGCGCTGACCGAATCGGACAAGGAGCGTCTGCTCGATTACTTGCGCAACGCCCACGGCACCAGTGCCGGCGCCGAGCGCAAGAAGATCACGCTGACGAAAAAGACCTCCACCGAGATCAAGCAGGCCGATGCCAGCGGGCGTGCCCGCACCATCCAGGTGGAAGTGCGCAAGAAGCGGGTGTTCGTCAAGCGCGATGACGCGTCGCCGGCCACCGAAGAAACCGGGCCGAGCGCGGAAGACCTCGACCTGCAGCGCCGCGAGGAAGAAGCGCGCGCCCAGGCCGAAGCCATCCGCAAGCAGGAAGAAGAGCTCGCCGAAGCCCGCCGCGTGCGTGAAGAACAGGAACGTGCCGCACGCGAGGCCGCCGAGGCTGCTGCTGCAGCCGCCGCTGCCGCTGCAGCCCAGGCCGCTGCTGAAGCTGCTGCGGCCGCTGCCGCCGCCGAGGCCAGCGCAGCGCTGGCCCGCGCTGCTGCGCTGGAAACGCCCAAGCCGGTGCGCAAGGGTGCGAAGGTGGATGCCGAAAAGGCCGCCGTCGACAAGGCCGCAGAAAAGGCTGCTGAAGTGGCCGCTGCGGCCAAGGCGGCCGAAGCCGCTGCGGCCGCCGCCGCCGCCGAGCCGCCCAAGCCCGTGGAGCCGGCCAAGCCGCTGCTGCGCGTGGTGAAGGCCGCCGACAAGGCCGCCGAAGACACCGCCAAGGCCGAAGACCTGGCCCGCCGCCGCAAGGCCGCCGAAGCCGAGGCCGCCGCCATCCGCGCGATGATGAACGCGCCCAAGAAGGTGATGGTCGCCAAGAAGCCGGAAGAGCCCAAGCCGGCCGAAGCCGCCAAGGAAGCCATCAAGGGCACCATCCACAAGCCCACGGCCAAGCCGGGCGCGCCGGGTGCGGCCACCACGGCCGCCAAGCCGGGCGACAAGAAGCAGGTCAAGAGCGAGAAGCTCAGCAGCAGCTGGGCCGACGACGCCGCCAAGAAGCGTGCGGCGCTCAAGACGCGGGGCGACAGCGGTGCCGGCCGTCCGGGTTGGCGCGCGCCGCGCGGTGGCGCCCGCCGCGGTGCCAACGACGGTGGTTCGAGCTTCGCCCAATCGGCCGAGCAGCAGGTGCAGGAAGTGCATGTGCCCGAAACCATCTCGGTGGCCGACCTCGCGCACAAGATGAGCGTGAAGGCCTCCGAGGTCATCAAGCAGCTGATGAAGCTGGGCCAGATGGTCACCATCAACCAGCAGCTCGACCAGGAGACGGCGATGATCGTCGTCGAGGAAATGGGCCACAAGGCGCTGGCCGCCAAGCTGGACGACCCGGAAGCCTTCACCGAAGAAGAAACCGCGCTGCACGACACCGCCGACCAGCTGCCGCGTGCGCCAGTGGTCACGGTGATGGGCCACGTCGACCACGGCAAGACCAGCCTGCTGGACTACATCCGCCGCGCCCGTGTGGCCGCGGGTGAAGCTGGCGGCATCACGCAGCACATCGGCGCGTACCACGTGGAAACGCCGCGCGGCATGATCACCTTCCTCGACACCCCGGGCCACGCGGCGTTCACCGCCATGCGTGCCCGCGGCGCCAAGGCCACCGACATCGTCATCCTGGTGGTGGCGGCCGACGACGGCGTGATGCCGCAGACCAAGGAAGCCATCGCCCACGCGAAGGCGGCCGGCGTGCCCATCGTCGTGGCGATGAACAAGATCGACAAGCCCGATTCGAACCTCGAGCGCGTGAAGAGCGAGCTCGTGGCCGAGGGCGTGATCCCCGAAGACTTCGGCGGCGATTCACCCTTCGTGGGCGTCTCGGCCAAGATGGGCACGGGCGTCGACACGCTGCTGGAGCAGGTGCTGCTGCAGGCCGAGGTGCTGGAACTGACGGCGCCCAAGGACGCACCGGCCAAGGGCCTGGTGATCGAAGCCAAGCTCGACAAGGGCCGCGGCCCTGTGGCCACGGTGCTGGTTCAGAGCGGCACGCTCAAGAAGGGCGACGTCGTGCTGGCCGGCAGCAGCTACGGCCGCGTGCGTGCCATGCTGGACGAAGACGGCCACGCCACCGACAGTGCCGGCCCGTCGATGCCGGTGGAAATTCAGGGCCTGACCGAAGTGCCGCAAGCCGGTGACGAGTTCATGGTGCTGAACGACGAGCGCCGTGCGCGCGAGATCGCCACCTTCCGCCAGGGCAAGTACCGCGAAGTGACGCTGAACAAGCGCCAGGCGGCCAAGCTGGAAGGCATGTTCGAGAACATGGGCGAAGGCGCGGCGCAGACGCTCAGCCTGATCGTCAAGGCCGACGTGCAGGGTTCGCAGGAAGCCCTGGCCCAGAGCCTGCTCAAGCTGAGCACGGCCGAGGTGAAGGTGCAGATCGTGCACGCCGCCGTGGGTGGCATCAGCGAGAGCGACATCAACCTGGCCATCGCCAGCAAGGCGGTTGTCATCGGCTTCAACACGCGGGCCGATGCCGGTGCGCGCAAGCTGGCCGAAGGCAACGGCGTCGACATCAAGTACTACAACATCATTTACGACGCGGTCGACGAGATCAAGGCGGCGATGGGCGGCATGCTGGCGCCCGAGCAGCGCGAAGAGGTCATCGGCACGGCCGAGATCCGCACGGTGTTCGTGGCCAGCAAGATCGGCACCGTCGCAGGCAGCTACATCACCGCCGGCCAGGTGATCCGCAACGCCAAGTTCCGCCTGCTGCGCGAGAACGTGGTGATCTACACCGGCGAGATCGAATCGGTGAAGCGTCTGAAGGACGACGTGCGCGAGGTCAAGGAAGGCTTCGAGTGCGGTATCAAGCTGAAGAACTACAACGACATCAAGGAAGGCGATCAGCTCGAGTTCTTCGAAGTCAAGGAGGTCGCACGGACCCTCTAAGGGGCTGTGCCACCCAGGTACAAACCCCGCCCTCCCCGGCGGGGTTTGTCATTGGAGCGAACGATGCGACACAAGAAGTCTGTCCCGAACCGAAGCTACCGCGTCGCTGACCAGATCCAGCGCGACGTGGCCGAGCTCATCCGTGATCTGAAGGATCCGCGGCTGGGCATGGTCACGATCAACAGCGTGGAAGTCACGCCCGACTACGCGCACGCGCAGATCTATTTCTCGGTGCTGGTGGGCACGCCGGAAGACAGCGCTGCAGCGCTGAACGAGGCCGCGGGTTTCATCCGCAATGGGCTCTTCAAGCGACTGGCCATCCACACCGTGCCGACGCTGCACTTCCACTACGACAAGACCACCGAGCGCGCGGCCGATCTCTCGGCCTTGATCGCCAAGGCCAACAGCGTGCGCGCCAAAGAAGACTGAGCGATGAACGCCCCGGCGCCGCGTGTGCGCACCCCCCGCAAGCCGCTGCACGGTGTGCTCTTGCTCGACAAGCCCCTGGGCTGGACGAGCAACGACGCGCTGCAGAAGGCCAAGGGCATGCTGCGCGCGGAAAAGGGCGGCCACACCGGCACGCTGGACCCGCTGGCCACCGGGCTGCTGCCGCTGTGTTTCGGCGCTGCCACCAAGTTCAGCCAGGTGAGCCTGGACGCCGACAAGCGCTACACCGCCACGCTGCGCCTGGGCCAGCGCACCACCACCGGCGACCGTGAAGGCGAAGTCATCGCCGAAGGCCCGCTGCCCACCGAGCGCGCTGCCATCGAGGCCGCCTGCCGCGCCTTCACTGGCGAGATCCTGCAGACGCCACCCATGCATTCGGCGCTGAAGCACGAAGGCAAGGCGCTCTACGAATACGCGCGGGCCGGCGTGGAGATCGAACGTGCGCCGCGCGCCGTCACGATTCACAGCATCGACATCGTTGAGTGGCATGCTGAGTGCTTGGTCCTCGACGTGAGCTGCAGCAAGGGCACCTACATCCGCACGCTGGCCGAAGACATGGGCCAGGCTTTGGGCTGCGGCGCCCACCTCAGTGCACTGCGGCGCACCGCCAGCGGGCCGCTGTGCCTGGAAGAGGCCATCACGCTGGAAGCGCTGCAAGCCTTGAGCGAACAAGAACGTGAAGCCCGGTTGCGGCCGGCCGACAGCCTGCTGGCCGCCTGGCCGGCGGTGCACCTGCCCGACGACGAAGCGGGCCGTTTCTTGAACGGGCTGCGCCGGCGCGTGGGCCTGGCCGACACGCCGGCCGTGCGTGTCTACCGGCGCCCGCCGGAACCCCCCGACGCCCCGGTGGCCTTTTTAGGCACCGCCCACATCACCGCAGGCGAGTTGATCGCAGACCGCCTGCTGAGCCCCATCGAAGTCCAGGAAACACCGTCATGAGTACCCGAGCCATCCGCAACGTCGCCATCATCGCCCACGTCGACCACGGCAAAACCACCATGGTCGACCAGCTGCTGCGCCAGAGCGGCACCTTCGCCGACCACGAAAAAGTCGTCGACACCGTGATGGACAGCAACGCCATCGAACGCGAACGTGGCATCACCATCCTGGCCAAGAACTGCGCCGTCAGCTGGGAAGGCACGCACATCAACATCGTCGACACCCCGGGCCACGCCGACTTTGGCGGCGAGGTGGAACGTGCGCTGAGCATGGTCGACGGCGTGGTGCTGCTGATCGACGCGCAAGAAGGCCCGATGCCGCAGACCCGCTTCGTCACGAAGAAGGCGCTGGCCCTGGGCCTGAAGCCCATCGTCGTCGTGAACAAGGTCGACAAGCCGGGTGCCAAGCCCGATGCGGTGGTCAACGCCGCTTTCGACCTCTTCGACAAGCTCGGCGCCAACGACGAGCAGCTCGATTTCCCCGTGGTCTACGCCTCGGGCATCAACGGCTGGACCTCGCTGGAAGAAGGCGAGCCCGGCGCGCAATGGGGCCCCGACATGTCGGCCCTGTTCAACACCATCCTCAAGCACGTGCCTTCGCACCAGGGCGACCCGGCGGCACCGCTGCAGCTGCAGATCTCGGCCTTGGACTACAGCACCTTCGTCGGCCGCATCGGCGTGGGCCGCATCGGCGCGGGCACCATCAAGCCGGGCATGGACGTTCTGGTGATGGAAGGCCCGGACGGCAAGGCCACCAAGGGCCGCGTCAACAACGTGCTTACTTTCCAGGGCCTGGACCGCGTGCAGGTCACCTCGGCCGGCCCCGGCGACATCGTGCTGATCAACGGCATCGACGAGATCGGCATTGGCGTGACCGTCACCGACCCCAGCACCCCTGCCCCGCTGCCGATGCTGAAGGTCGACGAGCCGACGCTGACGATGAACTTCTGCGTCAACACCAGCCCGCTGGCCGGCCGCGAAGGCAAGTACGTCACCAGCCGCCAGATCTGGGACCGCCTGCAGAAAGAGCTGCAGAGCAACGTGGCGCTGCGTGTCAGCGAAACCGGCGAAGACGGCATCTTCGAGGTGATGGGCCGCGGTGAACTGCACCTGACCATCCTGCTGGAGAACATGCGCCGTGAAGGCTACGAGCTGGCCGTGAGCAAGCCGCGCGTGGTGTTCCAGACCATCAACGGCGAGAAGTGCGAGCCCATCGAGCTGGTGACGGCCGACGTGGAAGAGCAGCACCAGGGCGGCGTGATGCAGGCCCTGGGCGAGCGCAAGGGCGAGCTCGTGAACATGGAACCCGACGGCCACGGCCGCGTGCGCCTGGAGTACCGCATTCCGGCGCGCGGCCTCATCGGCTTCTCCAACGAGTTCATGAACCTCACGCGCGGTTCGGGCCTGATCAGCAACATCTTCGACGGCTACGAGCCGCACCGCGGCGACATCGCCAGCCGCAAGAACGGCGTGCTGATCAGCATGGACGCGGGTGAGATCTTCACCTACGCGCTGGGCAAGCTCGACGACCGCGGCCGCATGTTCGTGAAGCCGAACGATCCGGTCTACGAAGGCATGATCGTCGGCATCCACAACCGCGACAACGACCTCGTCGTCAATGCCACGCGCACCAAGCAGCTGACCAACTTCCGCGTCAGCGGCAAGGAAGACGCGATCAAGATCACGCCGCCCATCGACCTGACGCTGGAATACGGTGTCGAGTTCATCGAGGACGACGAGCTGGTCGAGATCACGCCCAAGAGCATCCGTGTGCGCAAGCGCCACCTGAGCGAGCACGAGCGCAAGCGCGCCAGCCGCGAAGCGGCCTGAGCCCACGGTGGCCGGTGGCATGACCCACCGCCAGGCGGTGGCCATGATGGTCGCCGCCACGCTGATGTGGAGCATCGCGGGCGTGGTCTCGCGTTTCCTCGAATCGGCGCGCGGCTTCGAGGTCACCTTCTGGCGCAGCGCTTTCAACGCGCTGGCGCTGGTGCTGCTGCTGGGCCTGATGAAGGGCCCCGGCCCCTTGTGGGCCACGCTGCGCCAGGGCGGCCGCGCGCTGTGGCTCAGCGGCGCCTGCTGGGCCGTGATGTACACGGCCTTCATGATGGCGCTCACGCTCACCAGCGTGGCCAACGTACTGGTGACGATGGCGCTGGGGCCCTTGTTCACCGCGCTGCTGTCGCGCGCCGTGCTGGGCCACCGGCTGGCCTTGCGCACCTGGGGCGCCATCGGATTGGCCGGTCTCGGCATTGCCTGGATGTACGGCCACGAGGTGCAAGCCAGCAACCCCCGCGCGCTGCTGGGCATGGGCGTGGCGCTGGCCGTGCCCGTGGCTGCGGCGGTCAACTGGACGGTGTTGCAGCACCTCAAGACGCGCCAGCATGCCGGCGAGACGGCGCCTGACATGCTGAGCGCCGTGCTCGTGGGCGCGCTGCTCTCGGCCGCGGTGACGCTGCCGCTGGCCTGGCCCCTGGCAGCCTCGCCGCACGACCTGGGCCTGCTGGCCTTGCTGGGCACGGTGCAGCTCGCCATTCCCTGCCTGATGGTGGTGGCGGTGGCGCGTGTGCTCAGCGGGCCCGAGATCTCGTTGCTCGGCCTGCTGGAGGTCTTGTTCGGCGTGCTCTGGGCCTGGCTCGGGGCCGGTGAAGCCCCGTCGTGGGCGGTGATGGGCGGTGGCGGCCTCGTGCTGCTGTCGCTGGTGAGCAACGAGGTGCTGGCCCTTCGAAGCCGCGTTCAGGGCAGCGACTGAACAGACCCTGAACAAGGCCGACCAAGCCCCCTGCGAGTGCGGGGTACAGGCCCGTCCCCTGTCAGAGCTTGCAGGTGCCAGCGCCTCGGCCGGCGCTTATCGTGGGCGCAGACCGCTCGGGACCTGGTGCCCAAGGGCGGCTGTGCTCAGGGTGGCACGGTGCCCTGCAGGTGCCGGCCGGGCGAACGGGCTGTCTGCTTCGGTGGGCAGCCCGTTTTTCCTTGGCGAGGCTGCCCCGGGCTAGCCCTCAGGCCGGGCACGCTGGCGGCGGCCTAGCATGCAGGCCGCCGCAGGCTTGCGGTTTGCACGGGGCCCACGCATGCAACAACTCTCCGGCCTGGACGCCACCTTCCTCTACCTCGAAACGGCCGAGATGCCCATGCACGTGGGCGCGCTGCATGTCTTCGAGCTGCCGGCCGGCAGCAAGGGCAAGTTCGTCGCTGCACTGCGCAAGCACATCGAAAGCCGCCTGCCCATCACGCCCGTGCTGCGCCGCCGGCTGTGGTGGATGCCGCTGAACCTGGCCAACCCGGCCTGGGTGGACGCGGTGCCCGATCTCAAGCAGCACATCGTGGAGGTGAAGCTGCCCAAGGTGAACGGCCAGGCGCCCGGCCTGCCCGAACTGGAAGCTGCGGTCTCGGCCCTGCACCCGGTGCTGCTCGACCGCAGCAAGCCGCTGTGGAAGTTCCACGTTTTCGAAGGCCTCGCGCCTGGCCCCGGCGGCGCACGCCGCGTGGCGCTTTACACGCAGCTGCACCACGCCGCGGTGGACGGCCAAGCGGCGGTGGCGCTGGCCAACGCCATCCTCGATGTGACGCCCACGCCCCGCGCCATCGAGGTGAAACCTTCGCGCCGCACGCGCACCTTCAAGCTGGAGATGACCGAGATGCTGCGCGGCGTCATCGGCGGCCAGGCGCAGAAGGTGGCCGAGATCGTGCGCAACCTGCCTGCGACCGTGGGCACGCTGAAAAACGCGGCGAGCTCGGTGGTCTCGGCCTCGTCGCTGCTGACGGGCAAACCGGGCACGGGCAACCTCACGCTCGCGCCGCGCACGCCGCTGAACGTGTCGGTGACGGCCGGGCGTGCCTTCGCCACCGTGACGCTGTCGCTGGGCGAGATCAAGGCCATCGGCCGCGCTTTCGAGGCCACCGTCAACGACATGGTGCTGATGCTGTGCAGCACCGCGCTGCGCCGGCACTACGCCAAGCAGCGTGCGCTGCCGCGCAAGAGCCTGGTGGCCGCGGTGCCGATCTCGTTGCGCGAGAAAGGCAACACCGAGGCCGACAACCAGGCCAGCATGAGCTTCATCAGCCTGGGCACGAACATCGCCGACACCAAGAAGCGCCTGGCCCATGTGAAGGCGGCCACGGCCTCGATGAAAAGCACGATGGGGCAGTTGAAGAGCATCCTGCCGACCGACTTTCCGTCGCTGGGCGTGCCCTGGTTGATCGAGGCCGCCACGGCGCTTTACGGCAAGGCCAAGGTGGCCGACCGCATCCCGCAGGTGGCCAACGTCGTCATCAGCAACGTGCCCGGCCCGCCGGTGCCGCTGTACATGGCGGGCGCGCGCATGGTGACGAACTACCCGGCCTCCATCGTGGTGCACGGCATGGCGCTGAACATCACGGTGCAGAGCTACGACCAGAGCCTGGATTTCGGCCTCATGGCCGATGCCGCGGCCATGCCCGATGTGCGCGAGTTCGCGGAAGCCTTGCGCATCGCCTTCGACGATCTGCGCGCGCTGCCGCGGCCCGGTGAAGAAGACCCCGATGCACCGCCGCCCCCCGGCCTGGTGCGCCAGACCACCGAGCGCCTGGGCAGCAGCCTGGGCAAGGCGGCCAGGGGCATGGTCGGCAGCGTGGTGGGCGGTGTCACGCGTGGCGTCATGGGCGGCATGGTCGATGCCGCTGTCTCGCAGGTGACAAGGCGCCCCCGGGCAAGCGATAGGCAGGCTGAGGTGGCGCCCCCAAAAAAGAAGCGCCGTGCCGGCTAGCATGCCCGCATGAGTGTTCCGATGCGCCGGCGCAAGCCGGTGGTTGAAGCGGCCGATGCGCCGCGCCCGCAGACCGACCCCTTTGCGCCGCTGGACGCGCGCGAGCTCGTCGAAGCCCCAGGCCCGCTGCTGCTGATGCTGGAGGCGCGCGCGCCCTGGGAGTACGCGGCCATGGTGGCTGCCGCGCCCTGGCTCAAGCGGCTGCCGGTGGGTGATGGCCACCCGGTGCTGGTCTACCCCGGCCTGGGCGCTGCCGACATCACCACGCTGCCGCTGCGCAACTTCCTGCGCGAGCGCGGCTACACGCCTTATGCCTGGAAGCAGGGCTTCAACTTCGGCCCCAAGCACGGCGTGCTGGAGCGCTGCCGCGAACAGCTGCAGCAGGTGGCCGCGCGCCACGGCCAGCCGGCCAGCCTGATCGGCTGGAGCCTGGGTGGCGTCTACGCGCGCGAACTGGCCAAGGAGCAGCCGCAGAACGTGCGCTGCGTCATCACGCTGGGCACGCCCTTCAACGGCCATCCGCGCGCCACCAACGCCTGGCGCTTCTACGAGATGGTCAGCGGCCAGAGCACACACGACCCGGCGCTGATCGAACAGATCCGCGGCCTGCCGCCTTGCCCCACCACCTCGATCTACAGCAAGACCGATGGCGTGGTGGCCTGGCAATGCAGCCTGAACCCTGAACACGCGCAGGCCGAGAACATCGAGGTGCACGCCAGCCACATCGGCATGGGCATGAACCCGCTGGCGCTCTATGCCATTGCCGACCGCCTGCGGCAAGACCCGCAGCAGTGGCAGCGTTTCGACGTGCAGGGCGCGCGGCGCTGGTTCTACAAGGCCACGCACCACGCGCCGCTGCGTTCGGCGGGCTTGTAGCGGCATGCGCATCGTTGCCAACGGCATCGGCATCGAGGTTGACGACCAGGGCCCGCCGGGCGGCGAGCCGCTGTTGCTGATCATGGGCCTGGGCATGCAGCTCACGGGCTGGCCCGAAGAGATGGTGCAGCAGCTGGTGGCGCGCGGCTTGCGCGTCATCCGCATGGACAACCGCGACATCGGCCTCAGCCAGCACTTCGACCACCTCGGCGTGCCCAGCATCGCCGCCGGTGCCGTGCGCCACACGCTGGGCCTGGCCGTGGCCTCGCCCTACAGCCTGGCCGACATGGCCACAGACGCCGTGGGCGTGCTGGATGCGCTGGGCATCGCGCAGGCCCACGTGTGCGGCGCCAGCATGGGCGGCATGATCGCGCAGCACCTGGCCGCCAAGCACCCGCAGCGCGTGAAGAGCCTGGTGCTGATGATGACCACCAGCGGCGCGCGCCACCTGCCGCAGCCCGGCTGGCGCGTGCGCGGGGCCTTGCTCTCGCGCCCGGCCAGCGCCGCGCCCGAGGCCGTGGTGCAGCACCTCGAAGCGCTGCTGCGCGTGATCGGCAGCCCCGGCTACCCGCCCGATGCCGCACGCCAGCGCGCGCGCTTGCTGGCCACGGTGCAGCGCTCGTGGCACCCCACGGGCACTGCGCGGCAGTTGCTGGCGGTGGTGGCCGATGGCGACCGCAGCGCCTTGTTGCCGCAGATCAGCGCGCCCACCCGCATCATCCACGGCCTGGCCGACCCGCTGGTGCGCGTCGAAGCCGGGCGTGATCTCGTGCAGCGCATCCGCGGCGCGCAGGGCGATTTCATCCCGGGCATGGGGCACGACCTGCCGCTGGCGCTGCTGCCGCGCTTCGTCGACGGCATCACGGAAAACGCCGCGCGCTGAATCAGCCGTGGCGGGTGGAGGCTGACGCCGCCTCAGCGGCGGCGCGTGCCCAGCCAGATCACGGTGCCCACCACCAGCAATGCGCCGGCCACCTGCACCGGCGCGATGGCCTGCCCCAGCAGGGCCCAGGCCAGCACCAGCGCAAACACAGGCTCCACGTTCATGATGGCCGAGTTGCCCACCACGCCCAGGCGCGGCAGCACCGTGAACATCACCGTGAAGGCCGTGCCGTAGAGCAGGCTCAGTGCTGCCAGCCCCCACCAGCCCGCTGCCGCCGTGGGCCACTGCGGGCCGCCCTGCGTGGCCAGCACGGCGCTGGCCAGCATTGCCACCAGGGCCATGGTGGTGAAGGTGCGCACGCGGCCGTCGAGCCCGGCCGCTTCGTGCTGCGTGAGCACCAGCGCCAGGCCGAAGGTGGCCGCGGCCGCCAGCGCAAAGGCCACGCCGGCGCCGATCTGCGCCCACTGGCCGGCGGCACCCAGGCCCGAAGCCGCGCCCGTCACGTCCAGCGCCAGGCCCAGGCCCAGCAGCAGCACCGGCATGGCGCGCAGCACACGCGTTTCGGTGCGCTGGCGGTAGAGCACGCGCGACCACAGCGAGATCCACAGCGGAAAACAGTTGAAGGCCAGCAGCGCCAGCGCCACCGGCAGCCGCGCCACGGCGGCGTACAGGCACAGGCTCTGCACGCCGATGAGCAGGCCGATGAGCGGGAGCACCCGCGCATGCCGGGGCTGCAGCTGCAGCGGCACCCGCCACAGCAGCAGCACCGCGGCCAGCACCAGCACCGTGGCGCCGCTGCGGCAGGCCACGGCGGTGGCGACACTGGCGCCGTGGTTGAAGGCCACGCGCGCGGCCACGTGGTTGGCGCCCATCATCAGCGCGATGAGCAGCAGCGTGCCGAAGGCCGCGGCGCCCAGCGCGCGGGGCGCCGCCGCGGCGCTGCTGCTGGAAGAACTCAAGGCGCCCAGGGCCGCGCCAGCGGTTCGCCGACGAAGAGGCCCTCGCCGGGCCACTGCACCGATTTCCAGTAGGCCTCGATCAAGGTGTCGCCCTGCGCGTAGCGGTTCACCAGCACGCTGGCGCGCGGGAACTTCTGCTCGTACGCACAAGGCTCCACCACGGTGCCGTAGCTGGCCGTGGCCCCCGCGCGCAGCCATTCGGTGATGGGCATCTGGCCGTTGCCATCGGGCAGAAACCCGCCGAAGCTGGTGAGGTGGTCGGCCGCGGCGCCGGGCAGCCAGGTGTTGCTGACGGCGTTGTTCACGCGCACGGCGCCTGTCAGGTAGAAGAGCAGGTTGCTGCGACCGGTGATGTCGTTGCTGCCGGTGCCGGCCGCGTTGTCCACCAGCTGGAATTGCAGCCCGCTGACGGTGCTGGCGGCCGTGTTGAGGAAATCGTTCCAGCGCACGCTGCGCGCGGTGTCGTCGGTGCGCACGAGAACGGCGTTGGCGCTGGCACCCGTGCTGCGCATGCTGCGGTCGGCGGCCACGCCGCGGTTGATGAGCACCTGCGCCTCGGCAAGTGTGCTCGCGCCCAGCATCATCGACGGGCGGATGCGCAGCGCCGTCCAGGGCTGCGCGCTGCCGCTGTTGTAGTAGGCGGTGGTGGCCGTGGCCGTGCAGCCGCCGCAGTAGCGGGTGTCGTAGCCCAGGGCCATGGCCGCCGTCAGGCCCATGGTGCAGCTGCCGGCCACGCGCGAGGGCGCGGTCCAGGTCAGCAAGGTGGCCTGCACACCGGCGGGCAGGCGGACGTCTAGCGCGGTTTTCATCGCGTTGAAGTCGGCGCTGCTCATCACGTCGGCCCGCGTGGGCAGGGTGACGGCCAGCACGTTCGCCTCGGGGATGCCGCGCGCCTGCTGGTAGGCGCGGGCGATGGACTCGCTGGTCGCGTCCCCCGCGGCGTAGAGCACCGCCAGATCGGCCGGGCGCAGGGCGGTGGGGGCCGGCTCCGGTGTTGCTGCGGCGGTGCCGCCCCCACCCCCGCCGCAGCCCGCCAGCGCAAAAGCCGCGCACAGGCTTGCGGCCGACCGCCGCGCCGCCCGTGCAGCGGACCGACGGCGCCCTGGGTGGGCTGGAGAGCGGGGCAGGGTGGGGCGGTGCGGTGCTCTTGCTGTCATGCCGGTGTGAACGCCGGGCCGCCGAAAGGTTCACGGCGGCCGCACCGCGCAGGGGCGCGCGGCAGCGGCACTGTAGCGCCTGCAGGCCTGCGCGGCCTCAGGCCAGCGCGGCCGGTGCCGCGGCCGCGGGCGCCGGGCTGTTTTGGCGCAGGGCGAGGTGTTGCGCCCAGTCGAAGACCTCCAGCCGGCCGTCGGCATGCTCCACGAGCGCGGTGAGGCTCTCGACCCAATCGCCGTCGTTGCAATACAGGATGCCGTCGATGCTGCGCATCTCGGCGTGGTGGATGTGCCCGCACACCACGCCGTGCACGCCACGCTCTCGTGCTTCGCGCGCCACCGCGGCTTCGAAGTCGCCCACGTAGCTGACGGCGCGCTTGACCTTGAGCTTGAGGTATTTCGACAAGCTCCAGTACGGCAGCCCCAGCCGGGCGCGCAGCGAATTGAAGTGGCGGTTGACGCGCAGCGTGAGCTCGTAGGCCCAGTCGCCCACGTAGGCCAGCCACTTGGCACACTGGATCACACCGTCGAACAGATCGCCATGCGTCACCCAGAGCTGGCGGCCGTCGGCGGTGGTGTGGATGTGTTCTTCCACCACGTCGATGCCGCCGAAGTTGTGGCCCAGGTAGCGGCGCGCAAACTCGTCGTGGTTGCCGGGCACGAAGATCACGCGCGTGCCCTTGCGCGCCTTGCGCAGCAGCTTCTGCACCACGTCGTTGTGGGCCTGCGGCCAGTACCAGTGCCGGCGCAGCTGCCAGCCGTCGATGATGTCGCCCACGAGGTAGAGGGTTTCGCATTCCACGTGGCGCAGAAAGGCCAGCAAGGCCGCGGCCTGGCAGCCGGGCGTGCCCAGGTGCAGATCGGAGATCCACACCGTGCGCAGGCGCAGCGTGCCTTCGGGCGTGCTGTCTTCGTCGGTGGGCAGCAAGGGCAGGGCGTCTCGGCGCATGGGGCCTCCTCAGGCCGTGGACGCCAGGGGCGCCGTGGTGGGCGGTGTGGCCTCGCGCACGATGCGGGCGAGGATCTGGGGCACTTCAAAAACGGCGCGGTTGTGCATGCGCTGCACCCGCGCCTGGTAAGCGGGCAGGCCGGCCCGCAGCGTGGCCACGCCCTCGGCCACCTCGGCAAAACTGCGCCGCACCACGCCCAGGCCGTGGGCCTGCACCCATTCGGTGTTCCAGCGCTCTTGCGGCATCGTCCAGGCGTTGCGCGTTACCAGCACGGGCAGGCCCAGGTGCACGGCCTCGCTCAGGCTGCCGGGGCCGGGCTTGCCGATGAAAAAATCAGCGCAGCGCATCCATTGCGCCACGTCGGGCGTGTGGCCCAGCACCACGCGAGGGGCTGTCGAGCACGAGGCAGGCTGCGCCCGCAGTTCGTCGGCCAGGGCTTCATTGCGGCCGCACATCAGAATCAGCGGCGTGTCGGGCAGGGCCCGCGCGATCGGTTTCATCACGCGCGAACCGGCGCCGCCGAAGAGCACCAGGCCGGTGGGCGTGTGGGCGTCCAGCCCGGCCTGGCGGCGCGCGCTGGCACGGTCCAGCAGCGGCGGCGCGTAGAAGCTGGGGCGCAAGATCATGCCGCTGACGCGGTGCACGCGCGTCGGCTCGAAGCCCGCCGCCAGCGCCTGCTGCACGGCGCGCTCGGTGCCGCACACCAGGTGCTGCCGGGTGCCCGGTTCCATCCAGAACGAGGGCGGGTGGTCGGCCATGTCGGTGAGCACGGTGACAAAGGGCACACCGGGGCAGGCCAAGGCCAGGGCGTCGTGCAAGGCGCGGTTGAAGTTGGGGATCAAGCTCACCACCAGGTCCGGCGGGTGGGCCGCCCAGTGC
Source organism: uncultured beta proteobacterium (assembly GCA_963788035.1). GTDB lineage: Bacteria > Pseudomonadota > Gammaproteobacteria > Burkholderiales > Burkholderiaceae_C > Rubrivivax. Next base: position 190,213 of record CAWBFC010000006.1, on the reverse strand, counting down.
CGTGCCAGGCGCTGCACGAGGCCGCCGTGGCCCAGGCGTATCAGCGCCTGCAGCAGCTTGAGCTCCTGCGCCAGGCCGAGCGTGAAGCCACTGGCCAGGCGCTTGTTGTAGAGGTCTTCGGGCTCCAGGCCCGTGAGGCGCTGGAACAGGCCCTGCGGGTCCAGCACCTCGGTCAGGTGCAGCAGCCGCGGCTGCCACGGCGACGCGGCTTCGGCGGCGGTTTCGCCCATCACCTGCTGCAGCGCCTGCGCCGCCGCGCGGTGGCCGCCGCCGGCCTTGAACCACACCAGGTCGACCAGCGTCATGCGCGGGCCGTTTGCTGTGCCGCGCCGGCCGCGGGCCAACGCATCAGCGCCTGCCCCATGCGCACGGTCTGGCCGCCCTGCACACCTGGCGCCAAGCTCACGCCCGGCGGCGCAAAGACGATGATCGTGGAGCCGTGTTCGAACCAGCCCAGTTCCTCGCCCTTGGCCATGGTGTGATCACAGGGCAGTTCGTGCGGCCCGCGCCAGCGCAGGTGCAGGCGCACGTTCAGGAAGTGCAGCCGGATGCTGGCCACCAGGATGGCGGCCACCGGCACCAGCGCGAAGTGCAGGCCTTGCGGGCCTTCGATGTCGAGACAGGCGCGTTCGTTGCGGCAGAAGAGCTCGCGCACCCGCTTCAGTGCGATGGGGTTGACGTTCCAGGTGTCGCCCGAAATGTAGGACACGTGCCGCACGCGGCCCGCCACAGGCGCGTGGAAGCGGTGGTACATGCTGGAGGTCAGGCGCAGCGTGAGGTAGCTGCCGCCCTCGAAACGCTGCGCACGTTCGGCGCTGCCGAACAGATCGGCCACGCGGTAAGGCATGCCCTTGGCCTGCAGCACGCTGCCAGCCTGCACCGTGCCGAAGGCGCCGACGATGCCGTCGCTGGGGCTGCAGAACACCTGAGGGTCGGTGTCGATGGCGCGTGCGCCGGGTTTCAGTTCGCGGGTGAAGCAGTCGTGCAGGCTCGCAAACTCGGTGTGCTTCGCATCACTGAGGTCGAGCTCGGTGAACAGCCGCCACACCGCGATGGACGCGCGGCAAACCCACGGGTGGCGGATCTGGCTGAACCAGCCCATGAAACGCGTGAGTGCGATGCGCGGCACGCGGTTGGTGAGCAGGAAGTTCAGGTCTTCCTGCAGCAGCAGGCGCGTTCTCAAGCCGGCCAGCCAGCCAACACGCTTCGGAACCTGGGGGAGGGGAGCCGTGGGCATGGGCCTGCATCGTGGTGGCCGGCCGTGACGCCGGCGTGACCCTTCGCGGTCAAGGCGGTGACGCAAGCCCCTGCGGCACACAAGCGCCACGCGGCCTTCATCAGGCTGTCAACACACGCCTCTACAAGCCGGGTTTTCATTCCGCATGGAAGGCCCGCATGAACGAACCTCTGGTCCTGGGCGCGCTGGCGGTCGCCAGCGCCGCGGTGCTCTTGCCGATGGCAAGGCAGCGCCTGGAGCTCTCGCTGGCCAAACACCGCTCGCTCACCGGCCATGCGCGCATGGCCAAACGCGTGGCGCGGCTGCTGCCGGGTTATGCCTATGACGAAGAGCGTTTCTTCGGCAGCGACAGCGCGCCGGCCGCGGTGCAGGCGCAGCGCCGGGCCGGCTTCAGGCAGTTGGCCCAGGCGCTGCAAACACGGCATCCGAAGAGCCTGGCGCTCACGCGGCAGGCCCGCGAGGGCCTGTCAGACCTGCAGTTCACGGGTGCTTACCGCGTGCCCTACCAGTACGGCCCCTTTTTGCGCGAGCACATCGCCGTGGGTGCCTTCGTGCAGCGCACCGATGGCGTGACGGTGACCGATCTCGACGAGCAGGTTTTCTACGATCTCACCGGCAGCTACGGCGTCAACGTCTTCGGCCACGATTTCTACAAGGCTTGCATCGAAGAAGGCAGCGCACGCGCGCAGGCGCTCGGGCCCATCCTCGGCAGCTACCACCCGGCCGTGGCCTGGAACGTGGAGCAACTGCGCCGCATCTCCGGCCTGGACGAGGTGAGCTTCCACATGAGCGGCACCGAAGCCGTGATGCAGGCCGTGCGCCTGGCGCGTTACCACACGAAGCGGCCCTACCTGGTGCGCTTCAGCGGGGCTTATCACGGCTGGTGGGAAGACGTGCAGCCCGGCCCCGGCAACCCGCTGCCGCCAGGCAAGACCTACACGCTCAAGGAGATGGACGCCGACACCCTGCGTGTGCTGCGCAAGCGCAAGGACATTGCCTGCGTGCTGGTGAACCCGCTGCAGGCCCTGCACCCGAACAAGGCCGCGCCCGCCGACAACACGCTGATGGACGGCAGCCGCCGCGCGCACTTCGACCGTGCCGCCTACACCGCCTGGCTGCAGCAGCTGCGCCAGGTGTGTACCGAGCGCGGCATCGTGCTGATCTTCGACGAGGTCTTCATGGGCTTCCGCCTGGCCCCCGGCGGCGCGCAAGAGTACTTCGGCGTGAAGGCCGACATGGTGACCTACGGCAAGACGCTGGGCGGCGGCCTGCCGGTGGGCGTGGTCTGCGGCCAGGCGGCGCTGATGAAGCGCTACCGCGAAGAACGCCCGGCCGACATCTGCTTTGCGCGCGGCACCTTCAATTCACACCCTTATGTGATGGCCGCGATGCAGGTGTTTCTCGAGCGCCTGCACAGCGAGCCGGTGCGCGCGATGTACCGCGACGTGGACGCCACCTGGAACACCCGCGCAACCCAGCTCAACCAGCGGCTGCAAGCCGCGGGGCTGCCGGTGCAGGTGGCCAACATCGGCAGTGTGTGGACGGTTTTCTACACCCAGCCCGGCCGCTACCACTGGATGCTGCAGTTCTACCTGCGCGCACGCGGCCTGCTGCTCAGCTGGGTGGGTACGGGCCGCGTGGTGTTCAGCCTGAACTACGGCGAGGCCGAGTTCAACGAGGTGTGCGAACGGTTCGTCGCCGCCGCACAGGCCATGCAGGCCGACGGCTGGTGGTGGCACGCCCCGGCTCTGACACACACCGCCATCCGCCGCGGCCTGCTGCGCGAGATGTTGCGCGCGCGGGTCTGAACCGCGGCCCCTCATGAAAAAAGGCCCCGCATCGCGGGGCCTTCTTGTTGGCGGCCCGTGGCCGCTGCGTCAGTGGCCGCGGGTGCCGCGCTGCGCATGCAGCATGGGGTCGATGAGTTCGCCGCGCAGCAGGGCCAGCGGGGCGCGCCAGTAGAGCATCACGTCGTGGAAGGGGTCGGTGAGGATCTTCGTCGCCCACACCAGGCCGGTGCGCAGGTCTTGCAGGAAAAACAGGTGCACGGTGCGGAACACCAACCCGGCCACGCCCAGCGCCAGCCAAGCCATGCCCACGTCGTGCAGCCAGCCGCGCACACCATGCGCTGGCTCGATCAGCCCGCCCAGCGCAGGCGCGAACCACAGCACCAGCGGCACCGCGGCCCACAGCGCCATCAGCACCACCTTGCGCTGCAGGTTGTAGCCGACCTTGATGTCTTCCTTGTGTTCGTGCGTGGCGCGGTTGACGTGGTCGTAGCCCTTGGGCTCGAAGAAGAAGTGCCCCGCCTGCCGCGTGGTCATGCTCACGCACCAGGCCAGCAGCGCGGCGCTGGCGGGGTCGAAAAAAAGCAGGCCGTAGGCGGCGATGAAGCTCAAGGCGCTCACCAGATGCAGGCTCTGGTTGATGCGGCTGTGGTGGTAGTAGCGGTGGTCGTCCCAGCGCTGTGTGGCCAGTTCGTCGAAAAAGTTTTGCATGCAGGGCTCCTTGCAGGGGTGGGTGCGCCGGCATGCTGGGTGCCGGCCGTGAAGCTGGCGTGACCCGGTGGTGTCGGTGCGGTGACAGCGCTGACGCCGGCACCTTCTGGCACCCGCTGGCGGTGGCCCTGTCATCGAACTGTTGCCAAGTGGGCCGAGCATCACGCTTGCCCCCACCCCCCATGGAGCTCTGCGCCTTGGCCGACCCCCACCCCCCCACGCGAACGCGGCTCAAGCTTGCCCTGGTGACCGAGACCTACCCGCCCGAGGTCAACGGCGTTGCCGCCAGTTTTGCGCGTGTGGTGGAGGGCCTGCGCGAGCGCGGCCACCAGCTGCACCTGACACGGCCCCGCCAAGGCCCCGATGACCACGCCCAAGCCGATGCCCAGGGGCATGAGACCCTGGTGCGCGGGCTTGGCGTGCCGCGCTACCCGGGCCTGCGCATGGGCCTGCCGGCAGGCGGCCTGCTGCGCCAGCAGTGGCGCGCATGGCGGCCCGATGTCGTGCACATCGTCACCGAAGGGCCGCTGGGCTGGTCGGCGCTGCGCGCCGCGCGCCAGCTGGGCCTGCCGGTGGTGAGCGAATTCCGCACCAACTTCCACGCCTACAGCCACCACTACGGCGTCGGCTGGCTGAGTGCGCCGGTGATGGCCTACCTGCGCCACTTCCACAACCGCACCGCCACCACCATGGTGCCCACCGAGGCGCTGCGGCGCGAGCTGGCCGACAGCGGCTTCGAGCGTGTGCAGGTGGTGGCCCGCGGCGTGGACACGCAGCGCTTCACGCCGCTGCGCCGCTGCGAGCACCTGCGCGCGCAGTGGGGCGCCACGCCGCAGACCCTGGTGGCCTTGTGCGTGGGGCGCCTGGCGGCCGAGAAGAACCTCGACCTGCTGCTGGACGCCGCTGCCGCGATGCGTGAACACAGCCCCGGCCTGCGCCTGGTGCTGGTGGGCGACGGCCCCGAACGCGCGCGGCTGCAGCAGCTTTGCCCCGAGGCCGTGTTCAGCGGCATCCGCCGCGACGACGATCTGGCCCGGCACTACGCCTCGGCCGATGTCTTTCTTTTTCCCAGCATGACCGAGACCTTTGGCAACGTGGTGCCCGAAGCCATGGCCAGCGGCCTGCCGGTGGTGGCTTTCGACCACGCCGCGGCCGGGCAACTGCTGCGCCACGGCCACAACGGCCTGCTCGCGCGCCCGGGCGAGGCCAGTGAGTTCTGCCGCGTGGCACGCCGCGCGGCGGCCGACCGCGGCCAGTTGCGCGCGCTGGGCCAGCGTGCGCGCGACACCTCGCTGACGCTGGATTGGGAGCGCATCGTCGAGGCTGTGGAGGGCAGCTACCTCGCGGCCATGGCCGGCGCTGCCGCCACACCAGCGCCGGGCTGGCGCAAACGCGCGCTGCGCGCCGGCTGAAAGATTCAGGCCTGCAGCAAACCGGCAGCCCGCAGCGCCGCGCGCCGGCGCCGCCAGGCCGCCGCTGACAGGGCGGTGTAGGCCGCATCGCTGGCGTGGGCCAGCTGCTGCAGCTGCAGCCACAGCACCTGGCCTTCGGTATCGCGGGCGAGGGCGCACAAGGCCTTGTCATCGTGACGGTGGGCTTGCCAGCGGCGCGCCATCCGCACCAGCTGGCGGCGCCAGGCGGGGCAGGGCGAGGGCGCCTGCAGGTCGAGCAGGCGCAGCAGCGCGCCCAGCCGCGCCAGGTCGGCGCCGAATGCCTTCGAGACGGCGGAGGCATCGGCATCGGCCGCCGGCTCCGCGCTGGCCAGCGCCCCGGCATGGGCCAGCACGGGCGTCAGTGCGGCCTGCAGGCAGGCGCGCTGCACGGCGGGCGCGCCGGCTTCAGCGGCCGCCACGGCAGGCTGGAACACGGTGACACCGGACCCGCGCCGCCCCAGGTGCAGGCGCAGCCCGCGCTCGGCCTTGGTCAAGGTGCTCTGCCACAGGCCCCCGTGGCGCACGCAGGCGATGGCCAGCTCGAACAGGCCCGCCAACGGGCCGCCCTTGTGCTCAAGTTCCAGTTCCTGGATGGCGTCGCGCCGGCCGGCCGCCAGCGCCTGCCCGGTGTCCAGGGCGGCTTCGATGTGCGTGCCTTGCGCGTCGTGCAGCGACAGCCGCAAACGGCGCACGTCGGTGGCGTGCAGTTCCAGCAAGGTCGGGTCGGCCGCGCCGCGCAAGGCCGCGGCCAGGCCTGCCGCCGCCGCGCTGCCGGCGTGCAGGGCAGGGGCCAGCGGCGGCCGCAGGCCGGGTCGGCCGGGCAACCGCACCTCGTGTTCGAGCCGGTGCACCGCGCCAGCGCCGGCGGCTTTCAAGGTCTGCACCCAATGCCGGCCTTCCAGCCGCAGCCGCAGGGCGGCGCGATGGCGCGCCAGCGCCATGTCGCCGGTGTCAAAGTAGTGCGCGCGCAGGCGCAACGGCCGCGCGCCACGGGCGAGCAGGTCGCGCTGCAGTGAAGCGAGCGCCGCTGCCGGCACGATGAACTTGAGTTCGAGTTCGGTCATGCGCCGATGATGCCCGCCCCACACCCAGGGACGGGGCCGCAGCGCACGGCCCCCTCACGCACGTGCCACCTTCCAGCGCCCGCGGGAGAACAACCACAGCGTGAACACGCCGACGGCCGTTTCAGAAACAAAGACGCCCCAGAACACGCCGCTGTGGCCCCAGCCCAGGGGCAGGGCCAGCGCCCAGGCCAGCGGAATCTGGATGAGCCAGAAGAACACGAGGTTGATCCAGGTGGGCGTCATGGTGTCGCCAGCACCGTTGAAGGCCTGCACCGCCACCATCCACCACCCGTAGACGAAGTAAGACCAGGCCAGGATGGACAACCACTCGCCGCCGATGGCGATGACGGCGGCGTCGTCGGTGAACAGCCCCACGATGGCGTCGTGCCAGAAGAAGAAGCCGACCGATACCGCCACGGTGAAGACCATGTTCATCCAGCCGATGCGCCACACGGCCGCCTCCGCGCGCCCGGGCTCGCCGGCGCCCAGGTTCTGGCCCACCAGGGTGGCCGCTGCATTCGACATGCCCCAGGCTGGCATCAGCGTGAACATCATGACGCGCATCGCGATGGTGGCGCCGGCAACCGCCTCGGTGGACAGGCTGGCCAGGATGCGCATCAGGAAGATCCAGGCCGTCATCGCGATGACCATCTGCCCGATGCCGCCCAGCGAGGTGCGCAGGATGTGCAGCATGGTGGCGCCATGCCATCGCAGCGCCGGCCCGGCCAGGCGCAGGTGGTCGCTGCCGCGCGCCAGGATCCACAACTGCATCAGCACGCCCGCGCCGCGGCCGATGTTGGTGGCGATGGCCGCCCCTTCGATGCCCATGGCCGGTATGGGCCCGAAGCCGAAGATGAGCAGCGGGTCGAGCACGATGTTCAGCAGGTTGGCCACCCACAGCACGTGCATGGCCGCGGCCGCATCACCTGCGCCGCGAAAGACGGCGTTGATGACGAAGACCAGCAGGATCACCACGTTGCCGCCCAGCATCCACTGCGTGTAGCGGTAGCCGTGTTCGATGGCCCAGCCGTCGGCGCCCATCAGGCGCAACAGGTCTTGCGCCCAGAAGATGCCGGCGGCCGCCACCGGCAGCGAGACCAGCGCCGCCAGCAGCACGGCCTGCACCGCCGACAGGGCGGCGTCGTCGGCCCGCTGCTCGCCGACACGCCGCGCAACGGTGGCCGTGACGGCCATCGCCAAGCCCATGGCCACCGAATAAACCAGGAAGAGATAGGTCTCGGTCAAACCGACCGTGGCCACGGCCGAGGCCCCGAGCTGAGCGACAAAAAAGATGTCGACCACCGCGAAGGTCGACTCGAGCACCAGCTCCAGCATCATCGGGATGGCCAGCAGGAAGACCGCGCGTTTCAGCGGAATGCGCGTGTAGTCGGCGCCGCTGCCGCGCAGCGCGGCGCGCAGGTCGGCCCAGACGCCGGGGCAGCGGGCACAACACCGGCGCTTCATGGGCACGACCATCTTCTTTCCTTTGCTGGCTGGGCGCGCAGCCGCCACCGTGGGGGCTGTTGGTGCGCATTCATCGGCATCGACGTTCCAGGCCCACCGCTTTCGACAGGCCACGGCATGAACTTCGGCGCCCGCCCGCACCCGCGCCGCGCACGGGGCTGGGTGATGGGTCTGGCGCTCACGAAATCTGAAAACAGTCTAAATATCGTTAGACTGTTTGCATGAGAGAACTCAAGAACCAACGCTACGAGCAGGTGGCCCGCATCGGCCAGGCCCTGGCCAGCCCCAAGCGCCTGGAGCTCATCGAGCTCTTGTGCCAGGGCGAGAAGCCGGTCGAGATGCTGGCCGCCCAGGCCGACATCAGCATGAAGCTCGCCAGCGCCCACCTGAAGGCGCTGCGCGTGGCGCACCTGGTCGACACGCGCAAAGACGGCAAGTACGTGCTCTACCGGCTGGCCGGCACCGGCGTGGCCGACTTGTGGGTGCATCTGCGTTCTGAGGCTGAAGTGCGCCTGGCAGAGCTGCAAAGCGCGCTGGCCAACATCGTCGAACATGGCGACGAACTGCAAGGCGTCGGCCGCGCGGAGATTCTGCGCCGTGCTGCCGCTGGCGAGGTGCTGGTGATCGATGTCCGGCCCGCGAGCGAGTACGCCGCGGCGCACCTGCCCCATGCGCGCTCATTGCCGGTGGACGAGCTGAAAAAACGCGTCGCCGAACTGCCCAGGGATCTGCCGGTGGTGGCCTATTGCCGCGGCCCGTTCTGCCTGATGGCCCAGCAGGCCGTGGCGCTGCTGCGCCAGCAGGGCTACCAGGCCTTCCACCTCAGCGACGGCGTGGCCGAGTGGCGTGCGCGCGGGCTGCCGGTGTCGGCCGAGACGGCGGGGCAGGGTCGGTGAAGTTCGGCATCCGCATCAACCGGGGCCAGTTCCTGCACTGGCTGCTGCAGGTGCTGCTGGTGGGCATGAGCATCGGGATGATGCGCAATGTGGTGCCGGCGCTGGCCGAGACCGAGTTCGGCGTGCCGCCGGGTTCGTTCATGCTGCTGGTGGCTTTTGTCGTGGCTTTCGGCTTCGTCAAGGGCACGATGAACCTCGTGGCCGGGCGGCTGTCCGAAAAGCTCGGGCGCCAGCGTGTGTTGCTGGCGGGTTGGGTGATCGCCTGGCCCATCCCGGCGCTCATCCTCTGCGCCAGCAGTTGGGCCTGGGTCGTTTTCGCCACCGTGCTGCTCGGCGCCCAGCAGGGGCTGACCTGGTCGATGACACAGACGGCCCAACTCGACCTCACGCGCGCCGATCAGCGAGGCCTGGTGATCGGGCTCAACGAGTTCGCCGGCTATCTGGGCGTGGCGCTGGCCGGCGTCGTTACGGGCTACCTCGCGGCTCAACTCGGTGCGCGGGAAAGTCTCTTGTGGTTCGGCATGGCCGTCATCGGGCTGGCCACCGTGTTGTCGGCGCTGTGCATCACCGACACGCTGCCGTGGGCGCGGGCGACGGGCCCGGCAGCGGCAGGCCCGCAGGAACCCGGTGTGCGCCATGCCCAGGCGCGCAGTGCTCACCCGTCCACGGCCGAGCTTTTTGCCGTGATGAGCTGGCGTGATCGGCGTTTGGCGGCGCTGTGCCAGGCCGGCCTGGTCGAAAAATTCGTCGACGCCTTGGTCTGGGTCTTCTGGCCGGTCTACCTGCATCAACAGGGCGTGGGGCTGCCGGGCATAGGCTGGATCGTCGGCGTGTATGGCTTCACCTGGGGGGCGGCGCAGTTTTTCACCGGCCGGCTCTCCGACCGGCTGGGGCGGCACCCGTTGAACGTCGGCGGCATGGCGGTGTGCGGCATCGGCGTGGCCTTGATGCCCTTGGGCGCGGGCGCGACGTGGTGGAGCGCCTGCGCGGCCATCGCCGGCCTGGGCATGGCGATGCTGTACCCGAACCTCAGTGCCGCCGTGGCCGACATCGCCCCGCCGGCGTGGCGCGCATCGGCCATCGGCATCTATCGCTTCTGGCGAGACCTGGGCTATGGCATCGGCGCGATCGGCCTCGGCGCGGCCGCAGCGCTGGGTGGCCGCATCGAAAGCGCCTTCGGCTTTGTCGCCGTGGCGGTGCTGCTGTCAGGCGCTGTGCTGTTCAGGTGGGGGGCGGAGACAAGGCCGCGGCGCTAAACGCGAGATTTTCCGGCGAGACTGGGAAACGCCGATGAAGCACCGCCCGAGCTATTCTTGTGTAGTTAACATAAGATACATCGTACACAGTTCATCATTGGCCCGGCGGGCCGCCCCCACGACGCGCCCATGCTCACATCAGCTTTTCGCTGCGCAGATAACGTTCAACGTCCTTGTAGCTGCCGTCGTCACCCGCGTACTTGACGACGTTGCGCACGGTTCGCAGCCAATCCAGCGTTGAAGCCTGGGTCTCCGCGATGGCTGCATCGAAATCGGCAGCGCTGATGCCGCGCTCGCGGCCGTCCAGTGCGTCCGCCAAGGCTCGCTCGGTGGCGCGCTCGATGAGGCCGTCGATGTCCGCGCCCGAAAAATGCGCGGTGCGTTGCGCCACCGCGGCCACATCGAGATCGGCCTCCTGCGGCAGGCCCATCAACTTGTTCTGCAGCATCTCGCGCCGCGCCGCGGCATCGGGCGGCGGCACGAAGATCTGCCGCGAAAACCGGCCCGGGCGCTTCATCGCGCTGTCCACGTCCCAGGGCATGTTCGTGGCGGCAAGCACCAGCACCCCCTGGTTGTCGCGGCCGACGCCATCCAGTTGACCGAGGAACTCGTTGACCACCGTGCGGGCGCTCGAAGAAGGCGCCTTCGAGCGCGCATAAGCCAGGGCGTCCAGCTCGTCGAAAAACAACACGCAGGGCGCGTTGGCGCGCGCCTTCTCGAACATCGCCGCGAGGTTGCGCTCGCTCTCGCCCATCCACATGTTCAGGATGTCGGCGATGCCGACCGAAACGAACTCGGCCTGACACTCGTTGGCCACGGCCCGCGCCAGCATGGTTTTGCCGCAGCCCGGTGGACCGTAGAGCAGGATGCCGCCGCCGCTGTGCGCGCGAAAACGCGCGAACAAGCCTGGCTTCAAGTAGGGCTCGATGATCTTCAGGCGTATGGTCTTCTTCAGCTCGTCCATGCCGACGATGCTGGAAAAGCGCACCTTGTCCCCGGGGACTTGCTGGATGGACGCCACGCGGGCCGCAGCCCCCGCAGCACCCACCAATTGCAGGTGCGGCGCCGCCCCCGGCCTGGCCGCGGGGCTAGCCGGGCTGGCCTGCGCCATCAAGACTTCGAGGGTTTCGTGCGGCTCGAAATCAGGCAGTGCGCGCGCCTGGAGGTAACGCGTGAGCGCGGCTTCGGGCTCCGTCAGGGCCAGCTGGGCACAGGCTGCCAGCACGTGCGCGGCCGCGTCACGTGGGTCTTGCTGGCACAGCAGGTCGGTCTGTTGCAGCGCCTCGGCCGCGGCGCCTTCGGCCAGCAACAGTGCGGCGTAGGCCCTGCGCGCGGCGGCGTTGAAGGGTTCGCGCAGCAGTTGCTGCTCCAGGGCGTGGCGGTTCGGGGTGTCGTCGTTCATCGTTCGTCGCGTTGCAGCCAGCGGCGCAGCAATGGGGGCCAGACCCAGCTGTACACGGCGTAGGTGAGGATGATCCAGCGCGCGGGCTCGGCCGCCGCTGGCGCCACACGCCCCAGCACCTGCAGGGCCACCAGGCTCAAGGCCCAGAAGCCGATGGCGCCGTACCAACCCCACTTCTGCAGCGGCCACAGCGGCCACAGCGACCAATGGGTGTGCGTCTGCAGGCTGCGCAGCAGATCGAGCAACCAGGCGTCGTCGGGCTGGCTGCGCAGCAGTTCGCGCGCCAGCGCCCGCGCTTCGCGCAAGCGCTCGGCCTGGATCAAGGCCATCACCACCAGGCGCAGGGTCTGCGCGTCGTCGGGATGGGCGGCGAGCAGGCGCGCCAGGGCCTGCTGGTCCATGGCGCCGCGGCGGCGTTCCACCAGATCGCAGAGCACGCGCGCGCGCAGCGCTTCGTCATCGTTGGGCGCCAGCCGCAGCGCTTCGTCGGCCAAGGCCGCAGCCTTGCGGAAGTGCAGCGTCTGCAGCATCAAGCGGCTGTAGCCGGCGTAGTAGGCCGGCACCTCGGGGGCGTCTTGCAGCAGGCCCAGCACCAGCGTCTCGGCCTCCACGTGGCGGCCGTCATGCATTTCCACAAGAAAGAGCAGCCAGCGCGCAAAGCCGTGGCCGGGGGCGATGCGCAAGGCCTGCCCCAGGGTGTCGCGTGCGCTGGCGTGGCGGTCTTCCATGTAGTCGGCCCGCGCCGATGCCAGGAGCAGGCCAAGGTCTTCCGGCGCCTGGCGCAGGCCTTGCGCCAGCACCTGGCGGGCCTGCTGGAAGCGGCGCCGGTCCAGCAGTGCGTCGGCCTGCTGCACAAGCTGCCACGGCTCGGGGGCCGCAGGGGTGGCGGCGTTGTCCGGAACGTCGCTCATGCCAGCAACGCCCGCGCCAGCATCGACAACACAAGCCCGCCGCAGATCAGGCCTATGCCCGGCCAGAGTCCAGCCGGCCGCGGCAGACCCATCAGGTCACAAGCCGCCTGCTCGCGGCGGTGGCGCCGCATGAACACGACAAAACAGCCGAGTGCAAACACGCGCACGAGCAGGCCGTGGGCGCCCTGCCCCATCCAGCTTTCGAGTTGCTGAACCAAGGCCTGCCCGGAGCCTGTGAGCGCCAGGCCGGCTTCCAGCCCCAGGTAGCCCAACAGACCCAGCGCCAGCCACGGCGCGTCCACGCGCGTTCGGCCCAGCCTGGCGGCGTTGAGCCCGGCCATGGCCAGTGCGGCCAGCGGCCCGCCGAAAAAACTGCTCAGAAAGTGCGCCTGCGGACTGAAGGGCGCCTGCGCCGGCGCGTCACGGGTCAGGCTGGGGCGCAGCAGGGCGCTGCGGTCTGTCGGCATGCTCTCGGCCCTCCCGTGGCTTCTTGTCGGCCGGGCGGGAATCTATCAGTTCTGCACCCGGCCACCGCGCCGGCCGGTGCGTCGGGTTTTTTGACAGGCCCCTGGCGTGGGCCGCATCAGGCCGTGCCCGGCACCTAGAATTGAAACAAGAAATTGGTGCAGGCGCTCTTTTTGCTTTCTGGCACCGACGGCCTATCGCCGCCTCCCGCTTTCATCCGTCTGTCGCCGCATGCGCTACCACCCTCTCGGGCTCGTCCACACCCTGGCTGCTTTGGCCGCGCTGGCCGTGTTGACCGTCAGCACCCTGCCCGGCAGCGTGCTGGCTGCGCCCACCACCGACGCTTCGCCGCCCAGCCCCAACGCCACGCCGGCCAACACCTCGGTCCTGAACGGCGGCGCGGTGCGCTCTGGCAGCCGCAGCGGTGAAGCCAGCACCATCGACATGCTGGTGGAAATGCAGCAACCCAGCGCAGGTCTGCAGTTCAACGAGCGGCAGCGTGCCGCGGAGGCCCGCGCCCGCGCCGGGCTGCCGCCGCTCAGCCTGCCCCAGGGCCTGCCGGCCGCAGGCCCCGGCCTCGGTGCTGCCCCGGCGCGTCAGGATGCGCCGCCGGTGTCCGCCGCGGGCTTGTTCGGCAGCGGTGCAACGCCACAGGTACAGCAACAGCAATCCGCCCCTCGCCCGACGACAAGTTCGGCCGTGGGCGGCGATGGTGCGGCCGCCCCGGCGCCGCGCTCGGTCTCCACCGAGGCGCACAACCCCCGGCTGTCGAGCTGGCTTGCCCTGCCGCGCGAGATCATCGAGTACGTGCGCGAGAACCGCGCTTTTGTGCTCGGGTCGGTCGCCGCCTTCCTGGTGGCGGCCTGGTCCGGCTCGCTGCTCGTCGCGCGTCTGCGCGGCTGAGCACGGGCGTGCAAGGCCGGTTGCCCGCCGACGCCCTCAGCGTGGGTTGCCGCTGTCGGCGCTGTCCTCGCCCGGCTCATCATCGGCTTCAGCCCCTGCCGGGCTGGCCGCAGCGGCGCGGTCCAGAGGCCGGCACAGGTGCCGGTTGAGCGCGCCGAGACGCTCCGACTTTTCCATCGCCGCGAGCACGACCTCGGGGTTGATCATCAGCATGAAAGGGTTGCGTTCGGTAGCCTGGTGCGCCATGGGTGCCTCCAAACACTGCGGTATGGCAGTGGAGTCACTCTAGGACGAGCGCCCGCCGCTGCCGAGTGGGCGCAGCACCAAAGCGCCTGTCAGGCGACTTCTGACACGGTCACTCCGCACACCTTGCAGGTCAGCGGGAGGCCTGCTCCAGGCGGCGGGCCAGCACCTCGCGCGCGGCCAGCTTGGCGAAGTCCACCGCGCCCAGGCCGGCGTCGTTGCGCGCCTGCAGGCTGGCGCCCCGGGCCAGCAGTTCGTCCACCGCGCCCTCGGGCCCGTAACGCGAGGCCATCATCAGCGCCGTGGACCGGTTCGGCGACGGCGCGTCCACCACCGCCCCACGGGCCAGCAGCAGCGCCACCATGCGCGGCTCGGGGCCGCTGGCCGCATAGTGCAGCGGCGCCCAGCCCGCCCGGTTGAGCGCCGCACCGCGGGCCAGCAACTGTTCGGCCAGCGTGAGATGCCCGCGCAGCGCCGCCATCATCAGCGGCGTTTCGTTGCTCGCATTGGGCTGGTCGATGCGGATCTGTGGGTGCGCCATCAGCAGGGCCGCCACCTTGGGCGCTTCGTCGCGCATGGCGACGAAAAGGCCGCACTGGCCCTTCTCGTTGACGCTGTTGGGGTCGAAACCCTGGGCCAGCAGCTTGCTGACGGTGCGGTCATCGTCCAGGTGCACGGCGCGGAAAAAATCGACGAGGCTGTCTGCGCGCGCCGATGAAAACGCAATGGCAATAAGCAGATAGATGAAGATCTTCAGGTAAGTTCTCATGATCCGGCAGGCTCCGTCAGGCGGCTGGGAAGTCCAAAAAGGGCCTCGGTGTTGGCCGTGGTGATGCGCGCCACGGTCTCCAGGCTTTCGCCCTTCAGCGTGGCCAGCTGCGCGGCCACATGCGCCACATAAGCCGGCTGGTTGGTCTTGCCGCGGTGCGGCATGGGGGCGAGGTAGGGGCTGTCGGTCTCGATCAGGCAGCGCTCCAGCGGCACCGCACGCGCCACCTCGCGCAGCGCCTCGGCGTTGCGGAAGGTGAGGATGCCGGAGAAAGAGATGTGGAAGCCGAGTTCCAGCGCGGCCATCGCCACCTCCATGGTCTCGGTGAAACAGTGGAAGACCCCGCGCACGGCGCCCTGCCCTTGTTCACGCCCGCGCTCGGCTTCTTCGCGCAGCACGGCCAGCGTGTCTTCGCTGGCGCTGCGCGTGTGGATGACCAGCGGCAGCCCGGTGGCCAGCGCGGCGCGGATGTGCACGCGGAAACGCTCGCGCTGCCAGGCCATGTCGGCCACGCTGCGGCCGTTCAGGCGGTAGTAGTCGAGGCCGGTTTCGCCGATGGCCACCACACGCGGCAGCGCGGCGCGCTCCAGCAGGTCGGCCAGCGTGGGCTCTTGCACGCCTTCGTTGTCGGGGTGCACCCCCACGCTGCACCAGAAGTTGCTGTGCGCCAGGGCCAGCGCATGCACCTGCGGAAACTCTTCCAGCGTGGTGCAGATGCACAGCGCGCGGTCCACATGCGCCTCGGCCATGGCCGTGCGCAGCTCGGGCAGCTTCGCCTTCAGTTCAGGAAAGCTCAGGTGGCAGTGGGAATCGATGAACATGGCCCGGGGGCTCAGTCTGCACGCTGGATCTGCGCCGGCCGCACACGGCGGCCAGGGCGCCTCACAGCGTTTGCGTGGGCTTGGAAGAGGAGATGCTGGTGCCCAGCACTTCCTCGATCTTGATCTTGAGCTGGCGCGACTTGTCGTCGTTGGGGAAACGCACACCCACGCCCTGGGTGCGGCCGCCCGAGGCGTTGGCCGGCGTGATCCACGCCACCTTGCCAGCCACCGGGAAACGCTGCGGGTCTTCAGGCAGCGAGAGCAACAGGTAGATGTCGTCGCCGAGCTTGTACTCGCGCGTGGTGGGCACGAACAAGCCGCCGTCGGTGAGCGCCGGGATGTAGGCCGCGTACAGCGCACCCTTTTCGCGGAACACGAGCTGGATGACGCTGGGCCGGCTGGCCGCACCGCCGGGCCCCACGGGGGGCCCCAGGCCGCCGGCGCGTGTGGGGACGCTTTCGTTCATGCGCCGAGTGTATCCAAGCCCTGCCCAGCCCCACGGGCCGCCGACCGTGCGCTGCTGCGCGCGCCGGCCGGGCTGCTGGGCGCTGCCAGGGCCAGTGCCGCGGCGCTGACCAGGGCCTCGATCAGCAGGGCTTCGCTCCAGGGGTGTTCGTCGTGGCGCGCCACGCGGCGCAAGTCGGCCGCCCAGGCCATCAGCGCGGGCAAGGCAGCGCGCGCTGGCACACCGGCGTGCGGGAAGTAGACCGCCGGCCCACCCGAGGCGCGGGCCATGGCGTCGTGGCAGAGCTTCTGCAGCGCATCCACCGCGCGCGGCACCGGCCAGCCGGCCAGCGCGCCGGCATGGCCGGCGGCCACCGCCGCGGGCAGCGCGGCCCAGGTGCGGGCGTCGATGCCCGCCTGCTGCAGGGCCAGGGCGTCCAGCGGCCGGCCCCCGCTGGCGGCGAGCAAGACCTGGGCGTCGCCGGCATCGGCCACACCCTGGCCCTGCAGCCATTGCACGGCCATCGCGGGCGCCGGCGCCGGCAGGCGCAGCAGCTGGCAGCGGCTGCGCACCGTGGGCAGCAGCGTGCTGGGGTCGGCCGTGGTCAGCAGCAGGCGGGTGCCGGCGGCGGGTTCTTCCAGCGTCTTCAGCAAGGCGTTGGCCGACTGCAGGTTCAGCACCTCGGCCGGGTGCAGCAGCCCCACCTTGCCCTGGCCGCGTGCGCTGGTGCGCGTGCTGCGTTCGATGAGCAAGCGCACCTCGTCGATGCGGATCTGGCGGCTCGGCTTGCGTTTGCTGTCGTCGCCGTCGGTCTTGTCGTCGGGCAGCGGCCAGGCGTGCTCACGGCGCAGGGTTTCAGGCAGCAGCACGGTCAGGTCGGGGTGCAGGTGGCTCTGCACGAGGCGGCAACTGCCGCAGCGGCCGCAGGGGCGGGGCAGCGCGTGCGGGCCGGTGCCGCGGCCTTCGCACAGCCAGGCCTGGGCCAGCACCAGTGCGAAGGCCAATGCGCCCACGCCCGGCGCGCCGTGCACCAGCAGCGCGTGGCCGCGGTGGGTGTTCAGCGCCTGGGCCAGGGGTTCGGCCAGCCAGGGCAGTGGCAATTCGCCGTCTTCGCCGACGATCAGGGTGCGCATGGTTCCGTGCGGCGGCTCAGGCCCAGGGACGGCGCAGCAGCTGCGCCTCGATCTGCGCCCAAACGCCTTCGCGCGGCAGGCTGGCGTCCACGCGGGCGAAACGCTCAGGGTCGGCCGCGCAGCGCGCGGCGTAGCCCGCGGCCACGCGTTCGAAGAAGGCGAGGTCCTGCGCCTCGAAACGGTCGGGGGCACGCGCCGCGCCGCGCCGCTCAGCGGCGGTGGCGGCGGGCAACTCGAACCACACCGTCAGGTCGGGCTGGCGCAGGCCGGCCGGGCCGGTCTGCACCCAATGCTCCAGCTGCCGCAGCACGGCGAGGTCGAAACCCCGCCCGCCACCCTGGTAGGCGAAGCTGGCATCGGTGTAACGATCGCACAGCACCGTGGCGCCGCGTGCGAGGGCCGGCTCGATGTGCTGCACGAGATGGTCGCGCCGCGCCGCGAAGACGAGCAGGGCCTCGGTCAGCGCATCCATCGGCACGTGCAGCACCAGTTCGCGCAGGCGTTCGGCCAGCGGCGTGCCGCCGGGTTCGCGCGTCAGCACCACCTCGTGGTCGCGGGCGCGCAGCCAGGCCGCCAGGGTCTCGATGTGCGAGCTCTTGCCTGCGCCGTCGATGCCTTCGAAGCTGATGAAACGCCCGGGCCGGCCACTCAAGGGCGGGGTCGGGGGCTGGTTCGGCTTCAAGGCAGGCCGCGCTGGTATTTGTTCACCGCGCGATTATGGTCGGCGAGGGTTTCGCTGAAGACGCTGCTGCCGTCGCCGCGCGCCACGAAGTACAGGGCGCGCGTGGGCGCCGGGTTCAAGGTGGCGCGCAGCGAGGCCTGGCCCGGCAGGGCGATGGGCGTGGGCGGCAGGCCGCGGCGTGTGTAGGTGTTGAAGGGCGTGTCCGCTTCCAGATCGCGGCGGCGCAGGTTGCCGTCGAAGGCCTCGCCCAGGCCGTAGATCACCGTCGGGTCGGTCTGCAGCGGCATGCCGATGCGCAGGCGGTTGATGAAAACGCCGGCCACCAGGCCGCGGTCAGACGGCAGCCCGGTTTCCTTCTCGACGATGCTGGCCAGCGTGAGCAGTTCATCGGCGTTCTTCAGCGGCGTGTCGGGGCCGCGCTGGGCCCAGGCTTCCGCCAGGCGGCGCTGCAGCGTGGCGTGGGCGCGCTTGAGCACGGTGAGGTCGCTGACGCCGCGGCTGTAGCGGTAGGTGTCAGGAAAGAAGCGGCCTTCGGCGGCCACGCCGGGCGCACCCAACGCCTGCATCAGCTGCGCCTCGCTCCAACCCGCGGTGGTCGGCTTCAGGTGCGGGGCCTGGGCCAGCGCGGCGCGCAGCTGGCGCAGCGTCCAGCCTTCGATGATGCGCACCTGCTCCAGCGTCTCGTCTCCTTGCAACAGCTTGGCCAGCAGCTGGCGGGGCGTGGTGCCGGTTTCGATCTCGTAGCTGCCGGCGCGGATGCGGCGCGCTTCGCCTGACACGCGGAACCAGGCGAACAGGAAATCGGGCGAGGTCTGCACGCCGGCATCCACCCAGGCCTGCGCCACGGCGCGCGGTGTGGTGCCGGCTTCGATGGAGAGCTCGGCCGTGGGCGCCGCCAGCGGCAAGGGGCTGTCCAGCCACCGCCAGGCGATGAAGGCGGCCAGCGCCGCAACCATGAAAGGCAGCCCCAGCAGGGGCAGCCACAGGCGTAACCCCAAGGACCGTCTCGACATGGCCGCTGATCATAATGAAGCGATGAATGCCGAAGCCCTGACCGCGCCTGCCGCCACCCCTGCCACCCTGCCCGCTGGCGCCGTGCGCCTGAACGACTGGGGCTTGATCCGCGCCCAAGGCGCTGAGGCCGCGAAGTTCCTGCACGGGCAGCTCACGCAAGACGTTGAACACCTGCCCGAGGGCGAAGTGCGCCTCGCCGGCTTCTGCTCGGCCAAGGGCCGCTTGCAGGCCAGCTTCGTGATGTGGCGCCGCGGGCCTGAAGAAGTGCTGCTGGCCTGCAGCGCCGACCTGCTGCCGGCCACGCTGAAACGCCTGTCGATGTTCGTGCTGCGCGCCAAGTGCAAGCTCAGCGATGCCAGCGCCGAACTGCCGCTGTGGGGCCTGGCCGGCGCAGCCGCCGGTGGTGCCGCGCCCTGGATGCGCAGCATCAACGGCGCTGAACACCTGCAACTGCCCGCCGCGCTGGTGGACGGCCAGCCGGTGGCGCGCGCGCTGTGGGTCGGCAGCCCGGACACGGCCCCCGAACACCCGGCCATGGACCTGGCCGCCTGGCAGGCCATGGAAGTGCTCAGCGGCGTGGCGCGCATCGTGGCCGCCACCAGCGAGCAGTTCGTGCCGCAGATGGTGAACCTGGAACTGGTGGGCGGCGTGAACTTCAAGAAGGGCTGCTACCCCGGGCAAGAGGTGGTGGCGCGCAGCCAGTACCGCGGCACGCTCAAGCGCCGCGCCTACGTGCTGACGGGCGACACCGCCTTGTTGCCCGGCCAGGAGGTCTTCAGCGCCGACGAGCCCGAGCAGCCTGCCGGCATGGTGGCCTTGGCGGGGCAGCTGGCCGGCCAGCACGTGGCCCTGGTGGAGATGAAGATCGCGGCGGTCGAGTCGGGCGCAGCGCTGCACGCCGGCAGCGCCACCGGCCCGCTGCTGACGCTCGGCACCCTGCCCTACGAACTGGCCCGCGACGACAGCTGAGGCATGGGCCGCGAGATCTACGTCTACTGGAAGGTGCCGGCCGCCCAGGCCGCAGCGGCCCAGTCAGCGGCCACGGCCTTCGTACTGCGCCTGAAGACCGAACTGCCGGGTCTGGAACTGCGTCTGCTGCGCCGCGCCGAAGAAGGTGGCGAGCGCGTGACCTTCATGGAAACCTACCGCGCGGCCTTGCCCGGCATCACGCCCGCGCTGCAGGCCACGATCGAAACCGAAGCCGCCGCGGCCTATGCCGGTATCGGCAAGCCAGCGCGGCATGTCGAAGCTTTCATCGAGCTCGACGGCGCCGCCGGCTGAGCGCTCTGCTCACAGCACACGCCGCATCGTCTGGTGCGGAATGCCGGCGGTCTGGAACACCTCCCCCTCGGGCGTGAAGCCATCGCGCTCGTAGAAGCCCACCGCCGTGGTCTGCGCGTGCAGAACCATCGCCACGTCACCACGTTCTCGCGCCGCTTGCATCAGCGCCTGCAGCACAGCGCGGCCCAAGCGCCCGCCACGCACGCTGGCCAGCGTTGCCATGCGGCCCACCTGCGCCAGCCCGCGTGAAGGCTGCAGCAGGCGCCCGGCGGCCACGGGTACACCCAGCCGGTTGAAGGCCACGGCGTGCACGGCGCCGGCATCGGCCTCGTCCACCACCAACCCGGGCGGGATGCCCTGCTCGTCGACGAAAACTGGCTGGCGCACCTGCTGCGCGGCCACGCCGAGCTCGGCCCAGGGGCCTACGCGCAGGTCGAGCACCGGCTCGCCGGCCTCGAAGCCGTTCAGCACGCGCCGCAAGGCCTCGGGCACCGGCCGCGAGGTCTGCGTCGCCGGATCGGCGAAGACATAGACGATCTCGCCATGCACCAGGCATTGCTCGCCGCGGAACACCGCCGCCTGGAAGCTGAGCGACGAGTTGCCGATGCGCGCGCAGCGAAGCCCAATCTCCAGCACATCGTCGTAGCGCGCCGAGCCCAGGTACTCCAGCGTGGCCTTGCGCACGTAAAGATCGCCGCCCAGCGTGTGCATGGTGTCGTGGTAGGGCAAGGCCAGCGTGCGCCAGTAGCCCGAGACGGCGGTGTCGACGTACATCAGGTAGTGGCCGTTGAAGACGATCTTCTGCAGGTCGACTTCGGCCCAGCGCACGCGCAGGCGGTCGAAGAAGCGAAATTCGCTGCGTTTCAGCATTGCGGGGCTTTCTCAGGTTGCTCGCAAAGCGGCCGCGGCGAAGTCCAGCGCGGCGCCGGCCTCCTTCAGCACGCGGCCCATCTTGATGAAGTCGTGCGTCATGCCGCGCACCAGCTCCAGCTGCACCGGCACGCCGGCGGCGCGCAGGCGGTCGGCGTAGGCCAGGCCTTCGTCGACCAGCGGGTCGCACTCGGCCAGGATCACCGCCGCCGGCGCCACGCCATCCACCTCGGCTTCAAGCGGGGCGAAACGCCAGTCGTGGCGGTGTTCGCGGTTGATGTAGTGGTCGAAGAACCAGGCGATGGCGTCGCGGTCGAGCAGGAAGCCGTGCGCAAACAGATGGTGCGAAGGCGTATCGGCCAGCGCCGTGGTGCCGGGCGTGATCAGCAACTGCAGCGCCAGCGGCAGCCGGTGGTCGCGCGCCAGCAGTGCGCACACGGCGGCCAGGGTGCCACCGGCGCTGTCACCGGCCACGGCCAAAGGCGCGTCGGCCAGGCCGTAGCGCGCGGGTTCGGCGCTCAGCGCCTGCAGCGCGGCCCAGGCGTCGTCCACCGCGGCTGGAAAGCGGTGCTCGGGTGCCAGGCGGTAGTCCAGCGCCACCACTGTGCGGCCGCTGCGCAGGGCCAGCTGGCGGCACAGGCTGTCGTGCGTTTCCAGGCTGCCGATGACGAAGCCGCCGCCATGCAGATAGAGCAGGCCCGGGCCGGGCTCAGCGCTCGCGGCGTACAGGCGGGCCGGGCGCGGTGCGCCGTCGCCGCCGGGCAGCGTCAGCGACTGCACGCGGGCCAGCGGGGCACGCGGGAAATCCAGCACCTCGGCCGCGGCGTCGTAGGCCGCGCGCGCTGCGGCGGGGCTCATCGTGTGGAAAGGCGGGCGCTTGGCGCGCTGGATGCGGTCCAGCACGCCGGCCATCTGGGGGGTGAGCAGCTTCGTGTTCAAGGCGGCGCGGAGCATACTTTCTCCCCTGCTCCACCCCTCCCCCAACATCTCCGGCAGCGCTGCACATGGCCCGTATCCTCTACCTCACGCAGATCGACCTCGACCACGGCGCCGTGCGCCTCTTGCCCGAGGAATGCCAGCGCACCGGCATGACCCGGCCCCTGGTGGTGACGGACGCCGGCGTGCGTGCCGCCGGCGTGCTGCAGGCGGCGCTGGATGCGCTGGGCACCCTGCCCCACGCCGTGTTCGACGGCACGCCCAGCAACCCGACCGAAGCCGCCGTGCGCGCCGCGGCGGACATGTACCGCCGCGAAGGCTGCGACGGCCTGATCGCCGTGGGCGGCGGCAGCAGCATCGACCTGGCCAAGGGCGTGGCCATCGCCGCCACACACCCGGGGCCGCTGGCCACCTACGCCACCATCGAAGGCGGCAGCCTGAAGATCACGCCGGCCGTGCCGCCGCTGATCGCCGTGCCCACCACGGCCGGCACCGGCAGCGAGGTGGCGCGCGGTGCCATCGTCATCGTGGACGACGGCCGCAAGCTGGGCTTCCACAGCTGGCACCTGATGCCCAAGGCCGCGCTGCTCGACCCCGAACTCACGCTGGGCCTGCCGCCCGGCCTGACCGCGGCCACCGGCATGGACGCCATCGCGCACTGCATGGAAACCTTCATGGCCCACGCCGTGAACCCGCCGGCCGACGGCATTGCACTCGATGGCCTGGCGCGCGGCTGGGCGCACATCGAACGCGCCACGCGCGACGGGCAAGACCGCGAAGCACGCTGGCACATGATGAGCGCGAGCATGCAAGGCGCCATGGCCTTCCAGAAGGGCCTGGGCTGCGTGCATTCGCTCAGCCACAGCCTGGGCGGCGTGAACCCGCGGCTGCACCACGGCACGCTCAACGCGATGTTCCTGCCCGCGGTGCTGCGTTTCAACGCGGGTGCGCCCAGCATGAAGGCCGAGCAGCGGCTGCAGCGGATGGCGCACGCCATGGGCCTGCCCGGCTGCGATGCCGAGGGCCATGCCGTGGCCGAGGCTGTGAAGGCGCTCAACGCCCGCCTGGGCCTGCCTGGCGGCCTGCGGGCCATGGGCGTCACCGAAGACCTCTTCGAACGCATCGTCGACGGCGCCCTGGCCGACCACTGCCACAAGACCAACCCGCGCCTGGCCACGCGCAGCGACTACCTGGCGATGCTGCAAGCCTCGATGTGAGGGCCGCGGCGGCAGGCTGTGCAGCCTGTCGCCGGGCCCTGCAGTCTGTCGCACCGCGCGGGCGCCGCCCGGGGTGGCTTGTTATGGTGTGCTACATCACCAACACACCGGCAGGCGCCCCATGCAGACCTGGCATGACAGACAACCGATCTACCAGCAGCTGGCCGACATCCTGGCCGCACAGCTGCTCGACGGCGAGCCCGAAGAAGGCACGGCCATGCCCTCGGTGCGGGCGCTGGCCGGGCGTTACCTGCTCAACCCGCTGACCGTCACGCGTGCGTTGCAGGCGCTGGACGAAGAGGGCCTGCTGGAAAACCGCCGCGGCCTGGGCCTGTACGTGACGGCTGGCGCACGCGAACGCCTGCGCGCCGCCGAACGCGACCGTTTTCTGAACACCGAATGGCCGCGCTTGCGCGAGCGGCTGCGCCGCCTGGGCATCGGTGCCACACAACTGAACTGGGAGGAGCGTTGATGAACGCCGCTGCAACACAAGATGCGCTGGTCAGCGCCAGCCACCTGAACGTGCGCTACGGCGCCAAGCTGGCGGTGGACGATGTCAGCTTCACCATCCCCAAGGGCCGCGTCGTCGGCCTGCTCGGCCACAACGGTGCCGGCAAGACCACGCTGATGAAGGCCATGGTGGGCCTGCTCGACGTGGGCGAGGGCGGGGGCGAACTCACCGTGCTGGGCATGCAGCCGCGAGCGCAGCGCGCGCAATTGCTCGAGCAAGCCTGCTACATCCCCGACGTGGCCATCCTGCCGCGCTGGGCGCGCGTGAGCGATCTGGTGTCGCTGATGAGCGCCCTGCACCCGCGCTTCTCGGCCGAGCGCGCCCGTGCGCTGTTGCGGCGCACCAGCGTGGGCCTGCACGACAAGGTCAAGACGCTGTCCAAGGGCATGGTGGTGCAGGCGCACCTGGCGCTGGTGGCGGCCATCGACGCCAGGCTGATGATCCTGGACGAACCCACGCTCGGCCTGGATGTCCTCTCACGCAAGGCTTTCTACGAAATGCTCATCGACGAGTGGTGCGACGGCGAACGCAGCGTGCTCATCAGCACCCACCAGGTGGAAGAGATCGAGAGCCTGCTGAGCGACGTGCTGATGCTCAACGAAGGCAAGCTCGTGCTCAGCATCAGCTTGGAGGACATGGAAAAACGCTTCGTCGGCGTGAGCCATGACGCTGCGGTGGCCGAGCAGATTGCCGCGGCCCACCCGCTGCTGCGCTACCGCACTGGCAGCGGCAACGGCACGCTCGGCAACGCCGCCATCTTCGACGGTGCCCCACCGGCGCACGTGCAGGCCCTGGGCCAGCGCATCCGCCCCAGCCTGGTCGACCTGTTCGTGGCGCTGACACGCAAGCCCGAACTCGACCGCACCCAGTTCTGACGCTCGAACCCCGACGAGGCCTCCCCCATGAACAAGATCCTTCCCCTGCTGCGGCGTGAATGGCTGCAGTACCGCTTCGGCTGGGCGCTGATGGTCGCGGTGCCGCTGGGCATCGCGCTGCTGCTGCTGGCTTTCGGCGAAATCCAGCTCGGCCAGGACGAAGCCGACGTCGTCAACAGCAAGCTGCGGCCGCTGCAACTGGCCTCGATGCTCTCGGTGGCGTCCATCGCCGGCAGCGCGGCCACGCTGTTCGTCATCGCGTGCTTCAGCTCGATCATCATCGTCGCTGGCATGGCGCGGCGCGACCACAGCGACCGCTCGGTCGAGTTCTGGCTCTCTTTGCCCACCACGCACAGCGCCAGCCTGGCCGCCCCGCTGGTGGTGCACCTGCTGCTCGTGCCGGCCTTGGCGCTGCTGGCCGGGCTGGCCGGCGGGCTGCTGGTGTCGATGGTGCTCGTCACCCGCGTGGTCGGCATCTCGGCGTGGTTTGCGCTGCCGTGGCTGGACGTGCTGCCCGCCATCCTGGCGCTGGCCGCGCGCCTGCTGGCCGGGTTGCCCCTGGCGTTGTTGTGGCTCTCGCCGCTGATCATGCTGGTGGTGCTGCTCTCCGCCTGGTTCCGCAGCTGGTCGTGGGTCATCCTGGGTGTGGGCATCGGGCTGGGCAGCCAGCTGCTGAACCGGCTGTTCGGGCAGCCGCTGCTGTCGGACATCACGGTGGGCCTGTTGCGCGGCGCCCGGGGGGCCTTGATGCATGCCGGCCAAGGCCTGGACATGGGCAGCGGCGATGGCGCCGAAGCTCTGCGCAGCCTGCCAGCTTGGGCGCTGCACGACTTCGGCCTGGCGCTGCGCGAGCTGCCTTCGCCGCTGCTGGTGGGGGGCCTGTTCTTCGCCGCCGCTTGTTTTTACATGCTGGTGCGCTGGCGCGAGCGCGGCGCTGGCGCAGCCGGCTGAGCCCTTGTTTGCGGGGTGGGCGTCGCGGGGGCACGACAGCAGCCGCCCCCGCCGTCCCCCAAGGGAAGGAAGCCAGGGGCTTGGCTTGCCGGTCAGAAGGCAGATATAACGGGTCTCGCTGTCTGTGGCATCAGATATGCGCGCCAGCCTCAAGTCCGGGCAGGAACACCGTTTCAAAGGCGCTGTACTGCATGCCATCATGGGTTCCAATGACGGCCTTGTTTTCGCCGCGCTGACCTTCACGAACATGCTGCCCAAGACCCTGGCCCTGGTCGAAGACGACCCCGATTTCTCCGAATTCCTCTCCCAGTACCTGCAAGGCCGCGGCATCCAGGTGCGTGTGTATGCCGACAGCAGCGACCTGCTGGTGGATGCCAGCGCCTTCGACCACGACTTTTACGTGCTCGATCTGACGCTGCCTGGCATCGATGGCGTCGACCTCGTCAAGCTGCTGCGCCGGCGTACGCAGGCCGGCATCCTGGTGGTGTCGGGCCGCGTGGCCTCTGACGTGTTCAGCCAGGTCATCACAGCGGGCGCCGACATGTTCCTGGCCAAGCCGGTGCAGTTCGAGCAGGTGGCGCTGGCCATCGAGGCGGTGCAGCGCCGCGTGGCCTCGGGCAGCCCGGGCGTGGCGCCCTGGAAACTGGACCGCCGCGCCCGCCAGTTGGTGGCGCCCGACGGCATCCACGTAGACCTGAGCGAGGGCGACATGGCGGTGGTCGAGTGTTTCGTGCAGGCCGCCGGCGACCCTGTGACGCGCGAAACCCTGTGCGAGCGCCTGGGCCTGCCGCCCGATGGCGACAACCTCAACGCCACCATCTACCGCCTGCGCCGCCGCATCGAACGCGCCACGCCGGCTGTGGTGCCGCTGCAATCGAAATCGCGCGTGGGTTACGTCTTCAGGGCACCGCTGCTGGCGGTGTGAGGCCCCGCAGCTGCGGGGGGCGGCGCCGGTGCGGCCGCCGTAACAGCGGGTAAACCCGAGGGTTGTTGGGAGCCGGGTTCCATAATCCGGCGCCATGACTTTCACCCGCCGCCGTCTCCTGCTTTCCTCCAGCGCCGTGGCGCTGTCCGCACCCTGGGTGCGCCCCCGCGCCGCAGAGGCCTGGCTGATCGGCCAGTCGGCGCCGCAGACCGGCGTGCTGGCCCCCTCCAACGCCGAGACCACGGCCGCAGCGCGCCTGTACTTCGATCGTCTGAACGCCCGCGGCGGCGTGCACGGCAAGCCCATCGAACTGGTGTCGATGGACGACGGCCAGGACGCCAAGCGCACCGCCGAGAACACGCAGAAGCTGCTCAACCAGGGCGTGCTGGGGCTGGCGCTTTACCGCACCACGCCGTCCACCGAGGCTGCACTGCCGCTGGCGCGCAAGGCCGGCGCGGCCTACATCGGCACGCAGGTCGGGCCTTCGCTGCTCTACGACCCCAGGCTCAGCGAAGTCTTCAACACCCGCGCGCGCTACAGCGACGAGGTCGGCCGCGCCGTCAACTTCTTCAAGAACCTGGGCCTCACGCGCGTGGCCGCGCTGGTGGCCACCGATTCTTTCGGCAAGGACGTGTTGGCCGGCCTGCGCCAGGCCATGGCCGACGCCCAGCTCGACCTGCTGGCCCAGGCGAGCATCGACAACCGCAGCGCCGATGTCACCGCGCAAATCGAGCAACTGCGCAAGGCCAACCCGCAGGTGGTGCTGCTGGTCAGCAACGCGAAGGCGGCCGCCGGTTTTGTGAAGGGTGCGCGCGCCGCGGGCTTCCAGCCCACCTTCGTGACGCTGTCGAACACCAGTTCGGCCTCCTTTGTGCAAGACCTGGGCAAGGCCGCCGAGGGGGTGGTGGTGACGCAGGTGATGCCCAGCCCCTACGCTGGGCGTGTGCGTGTGGTGAGCGAGTTCCGCGAGGCCTGCGCCAAGGCCCAGGGCGTGCCGGTTTCCCACGCCGGGCTGCAGGGCTATGTGACAGCCAAGTTCATCCACGAGGCCCTTCGCCGCGCCGGCCCCGGCGTTGACCGTGCCGGGCTGGTGGACGCCATCAACCGCAGCGCCAGCTTCGAGCTGGGCGACTTCACGCTGAACTACCCGAAGGACAGCCGCCAGGGTTCGCGCCTGGCCGAGCTCACCGTCATCGGGCGCGATGGCCGGTTTATGTATTGATTGAAAAACGCCCGCCAGACCGGCGGGCGTTTTGCAAGGCACGGTGCTTCAGCCGTGCTTGGCGTCGAAGAACTGCTCGTCTTCGGTGCTGCCCTTCAGCGCGGCGGTGCTCGCCTCGCGCTCGATGGTGGTGGTGACGGCGTCGAAGTAACCCGTGCCCACTTCGCGCTGGTGCTTCACCGCGGTGAAGCCACGCTCGGCGGCGGCGAATTCCTTCTCCTGCAGTTCAACGAAGGCGCTCATGTTGTTGCGCGCATAGCCGTAGGCCAGGTCGAACATGCCGTAGTTCAGGCTGTGGAAGCCGGCCAGCGTGATGAACTGGAACTTGTAGCCCATGGCGCCAAGTTCACGCTGGAACTTGGCGATGGTGGCGTCGTCCAGGTTCTTCTTCCAGTTGAAGGACGGGCTGCAGTTGTAGGCCAGCAGCTTGCCCGGGAACTTGGCGTGGATGGCGTCGGCGAAGGCCTTGGCGAAGGCCAGGTCGGGCTTGCCGGTTTCGCACCAGATCAGGTCGGCATAAGGCGCGTAGGCCAGGCCGCGGCTGATGGCCTGCTCGAGGCCGTTGCGGGTGCGGAAGAAACCTTCGACGGTGCGCTCGCCGGTGCAGAAGGGCTTGTCGTTGTCGTCCACGTCGGTGGTGACGAGGTCGCCGGCTTCGGCATCGGTGCGGGCCAGCAGCACGGTGGGCGTGCCCATCACGTCGGCGGCCAGGCGCGCGGCCACCAGCTTGCTCACGGCTTCACGGCTGGGCACCAGCACCTTGCCACCCATGTGGCCGCACTTCTTGGCGGCCGCCAGCTGGTCTTCGAAGTGCACGCCGGCGGCGCCGGCGTCGATCATGGCTTTCATCAGCTCGAAGGCGTTGAGCACGCCGCCGAAGCCGGCTTCGGCATCGGCCACGATGGGCGCGAAGTAGTCGATGTCGTTCTTGCCTTCGCTCCACTGGATCTCGTCGGCGCGCTTGAAGGTGGCGTTGATGCGCTTAACGACCTTGGGCACCGAGTCGACCGAGTACAGGCTCTGGTCGGGGTACATCTCGCCGTTGCTGTTGGCGTCACCGGCCACCTGCCAGCCGCTCAGGTAGATGGCCTTCAGGCCGGCCTTGACCTGCTGCATGGCCTGGTTGCCCGTGAGCGCGCCCAGGCTGTTGACGAAGGGCTCGGTGTTGATCAGGTTCCAGAGCTTCTCGGCGCCGCGCTTGGCCAGCGTGTGCTCGATCTGGATGCTGCCGCGCAGGCGCACCACGTCTTCGGCGGTGTAGCCGCGCTGGATGCCTTTCCAACGCGGGTTTTCGGCCCAGTCTTTTTTCAGGGCTTCAACTTGCTGCTGGCGGGTGAGGGTCGTCATGGCGTCTTCTCCAAGGGGTGGCAGGGTGTGAACTCGGTGGGTACTGCGGTAGGTGCCTGAGCACCGAACCAACACCCTCAGCGTAGTCCCCGTCCAGCGTCTTGTGAAGACCTATGTCTTATATAAGACAACAGATTGATTCCTTGTAAATCAACGACTTGCGCCGACCTTCCGCATTGCGAGATGCATTTCTTCCGTATGGTGAATTTTGCTGCGCTGCAGCGTGGTTGAATTCCGCATCATGAAATCAAGAGATTGCGATGCGGAAGCCGCGCGTCGGGCGAGCACGCACCTCCCGCGCCGCGGCTGCTTGCTTGCTGCTCAGCGGCCTGCGGCGAGGCCGATCCAGCGGGTGTAGATGCGGCGGGCCAGCGCCTGCTGCACCGGCAGGCGCTGGGCCGTGTCGCCCAGCATGGCAGCCGGGCGCTGCACGCTGGTGGGCGGCAGGCCGTCGAACCAAGCCTCGTCGTTTTCCAGTGCCCAGTAGCGCAGTTTGGTCTCGTCCACCTCCACGTGGAACTGCAGGGCCAGGTGCGGCCCGAGCGCAAAGGCCTGGTGCGGGCAAGCCGGGCTCTGCGCCAACCACACCGCGCCGGGCGGCAGGCCGAAAGTCTCGCTGTGCCAGTGGTAAACGTGCCGCTGGCCGGCCGGCCCGAACCAGGCCAGCGCCTCGGGCGTGTCGTGCACCTGCAGCGGCTGCCAGCCGATCTCGGGCGCGGGCGAGGTGGTGACGGCCGCGCCCAGGGCGCGCGCCATCAGCTGCCCGCCCAGGCAGTGGCCCAGCGTGGGCACGCCGGCCTGCACGGCCTGCAGGAACAAGGCCTCGGCCCGGCGCAGCGAAGGCAGCTCGTCGTTGGCGCTCATCTCGCCGCCCAGGATGGCCAGTGCGCCATAGCCGCTGAGCGAGGCCGGAAAGTCCTCACCGGCCTGGGTGTTGAAGACCTCGTGCGCCAGGCCCTGCGCCTGCAGCCAGGTCTGAAGATAAGCCGGCCCGTCGGTGTTCAGGTGCTGCAGGATGAGCACGGGTTGCATGGTGGGGCCGGCGCGGCAAGGCGCTCTCTATGATGGCTGGCCAGTGTGCCCGCAGCGCGCGGCCCCAGTGCCGCGCCCCACCGATTTCCGCCTACAGCCATGACCGCCTTCGCCTTCCTCTCCGACACCGGCTTCCTCAAGTGCGGCGCGCCTGGCGCCCAGACGCCCCATGCCGTGGCCGGCGTGGCCTGGGACGGCAGCACCACCAACCGCCCCGGCGCGCGTTTGGGGCCGCGCGCCATCCGCACGGCCAGCCACATGCTGTGCGACGGCACGCACCCGCACTTCGACCTGAGCCCGGTGGGCGCTCTCGGCGATGCCGGCGACCTGCCCCTGCCCAACACCTCGCTGGAAGGCATGCGCGCGGCGCTGCAGCCGCTGGCTGCGCAGCTGATCGCGAGGTATCACATGGCCTGGCTGGGCGGCGACCACTCCATCACCCTGCCGCTGCTGCGCGAGTACCGAAAACAACTCGGCCGGCCGCTGGCGGTGATCCATTTCGACGCGCACTGCGACACCTGGGTCGACCATTTCGGCGAGCCCAGCGGCCACGGCACCTGGGTCTACGAGGCGATGCAGGAAGGCCTGGTGGTGGACGCCTGTTTCACGCAGATCGGCATCCGCTCGGCTGGCGAGCGCGAGGCGCGCGACTACGTGGCCACGCGCGGCGGCCAGATCTTCACCGCCCGTGCGCTGCGCGGCCTGGAGAACCCGGCGCAGCTGGCGCCGGTGCTGCAGGCCATACGCCAGCGCCTGGCCGAACACGGTTATCCGCCGGTTTACCTGAGCCTCGACATCGACTGCCTCGACCCCGCCTTCGCCCCCGGCACCGGCACGCCCGAGCCCGGCGGCTTGAGCAGCAACCAGGTGCTGACCATCCTGGAAGAACTGGCCGACCTGCCCTTCGTCGGCATGGACTGCGTGGAGGTGTCGCCGCCCTACGACCACGCCGAACTCACCAGCCAGGCCGCCGCGCACTTCGTCTGGACTTACCTCTGTGGCCGGTTGGCGAACCGCCCTCCGCAGCCGCTGGTCTAGACTGGCCTCACCCTCCCTGCCCCGCCCTCGCCCAGGAGATCGCCATGAACAAGGCCCTCGACCCCGCTCTGATGCAAGCCGCCGAGGCCATCGGCTCCAACACCGGCATGCACAGCGGCACGCCTGATTTGGGCGCCTACTGGATGCCCTTCACGGCCAACCGCCAGTTCAAGCAGGCCCCGCGCCTGCTCTCGCGTGCCAGCGGCATGCACTACTGGGACACCCAGGGCCGTGAGGTGCTGGACGGCGTAGCGGGTCTCTGGTGCGTGAACGCCGGCCACAACCGCCCGCGCATCACCGCCGCCATCCAGCAGCAGGCGGCCGAGATGGATTTCGCGCCGCCTTTCCAGATGGGCCACCCCAAGGCTTTCGAGCTGGCTTCGCGCATCGCGCAGATCGCGCCCACGGGCATGGGCAAGGTCTTCTTCGCCAACAGCGGCAGCGAGGCCGTGGACACCGCGCTGAAGATGGCCCTGGCCTACCACCGCGTGCGCGGCGAAGGCACGCGCACCCGGCTGCTGGGCCGCGACCGCGGTTACCACGGCGTGAACTTCGGCGGCATCTCGGTCGGCGGCATGGTGGGCAACCGCAAGCACTTCGGCCTGGCCGTGGCGGGTGTCGATCACCTGCGCCACACCCACGATGCGGCGCGCAACGCCTACAGCAACGGCCAGCCCGCGCACGGCGCCGAGTTCGCTGACGATCTTGAGAAGCTGGTGGCCATGCACGACGCCAGCAACATTGCCGCCGTCATCGTCGAGCCCATCGCCGGCAGCACCGGCGTGCTGGTGCCGCCCATCGGCTACCTGCAGAAGCTGCGCGAGCTCTGCACGAAACACGGCATCCTGCTGATCTTCGACGAGGTCATCACCGGCTTCGGCCGCACCGGGGCGCCTTTCGCGGCGCAGACCTTCGGCGTGACGCCCGACCTCATCACCTGCGCCAAGGGCCTGAGCAACGGCGCGGTGCCCATGGGCGCGGTGATCGCCAAGGACGAGATCTACGAGACCTTCATGCAGGGTCCGGAACACATGATCGAGTTCCTGCACGGCTACACCTACTCGGGCCACCCGCTGGCCTGCGCGGCCGGCCTGGGCACGCTGGACACCTATGCCGAAGAAGGCCTGCTCACGCGCGCCGGGCCACAGGGTGACGGCATCGCGGCCTACTTCGCGCAGGGCGTGCATACGCTCAAGGGCGAGCCGCACGTCATCGACGTGCGCAATTACGGGCTGGTGGGCGGCATCGAACTGCAGGGCATCGCGGGCGAGCCGACCCAACGCGCCTTCTCGGTTTTTCTCGACTGCTGGGCCCAGGGCGTGCTGATCCGCACCACGGGCGACACCATCGCGCTCTCGCCGCCGCTGATCATCGAGCGCGGCCACGTCGACCGCATCGTCGAAAGCATCCGCACGGCCCTGCGGCGCGCTGCCTGAGGCGCCGCCGCCAGGAAGCCCGGCCCGCGCCGCCGCCCGATGCCGCTGCTGGACACCGACCTCAGCCTCGCCAAGCACAGTTATTACGCCGCCACCGCGGCGCCGGGGCCGGCCTGCCCGCCGCTGCAGGGCGAGGTGGTGGCCGATGTCGCCATCGTCGGCGGCGGCCTCGCGGGCCTGAGTGCCGCCATCGACCTGCAGCGCCGCCGCCGGCGCGTGGTGCTGCTGGAAGCGCGCGAGATCGGCTTCGGCGCCAGCGGCCGCAACGGCGGGCAGGCCATCCACGGCTTGGCCTGCGACCAGGACACCATCGAAGCGCAGTTGGGCTTGGACGAAGCGCGCCGCGTCTGGGCCATGTCCATCGAGGCGCTGGACCTGCTGCGCGAGCGCATCGCCGAGCACGGCATCGCCTGCGATTGGCAAGACGGCTACCTGGGCCTGGCCACCACGGCGCGCAAGGGTGCAGCGCTGGCCGCCAGCGCCGAGCGCACGCGCCAGGTGTATGGCTACGCGCTGCAAGAGGTGCCGCACGCGGAGGTGGGCCGCTGGATTGCCAGCGAGCGTTTCCACAGCGGCGTTTACGACCCGCGCTCGGGCCACTTGCACCCGCTGAAGTACACGCGCGGCCTGGCCGCGGCGGCGCTGCGGGCCGGTGTGCAGATCCACGAACACAGCCCGGTGCTCGCGCTGACGCCGGGCGCCACGCCGGTGCTGCGCACCGCGCAGGGCCAGGTGCGCGCCAGCCAGGTGCTGCTGGCCGGCAACGTCTACCTGCACACGCCCGCGGCCCCCGGCGCGCCCCTGCTCGCGCCGGAGCTGGCACCGCGCGTGATGCCCGTCGGCACGTACATTGCGTGTACCGAGGTGCTGCCTGAAGCGCTGGCGCGCAGCCTCGTGCCATCCCAAGCGGCCGTCTGCGACACCAACTTCGTGCTCGACTACTTCCGCCCCACCCCCGACCACCGTTTGCTCTACGGCGGTCGCGTGAGCTACAGCACCGTGCCGCCGGCCGGCCTGGCGCACAGCATGCGGCAGCGTCTGCTGGTGAGCTTTCCGCAGCTGGCGCCGCACCGCGTGGAGTTCGCCTGGGGCGGCTTCGTCGACATCAGCCTGAACCGCGCGCCCGATTTCGGCCGCTTGCCCGCCGCCAGCGCGGGGGCGCCGCAGAACGTCTACTACCTGCAAGGCTTCTCGGGCCACGGCCTGGCGCTCACCGGGCTGGCCGGGAGGCTGGTGGCCGAGGCCATGTGCGGCGACAGCAGCCGTTTCGACGTCTTCGCCAAACTGCACCACCAGCCCTTCCCGGGCGGGCCGTTGCTGCGCACGCCGGCCCTGGTGCTGGGCATGGCCTGGTACCGGCTGCGCGACCTGCTGGGCTGAACCTTCTTCACGAGATCTCCCATGGCCCCCATCGTCCTCGTCAGCAGCTGCAACCGAACGCTCGGCGAACACCCCTTCCACATCGCCGGGCGCAAGTACGTGGATGCGGTGCGCCTGGCCGGCGCGCTGCCCTTGATCGCGCCGCCCTTTGCCGAACACGAACTGCCGGCCTTGCTGGACGCGGTGCACGGCGTGCTGCTCACCGGCTCGCCCAGCAACGTGCACCCCTCGCACTTCGGCGAGGTGGTGCACGACCCCAGCCTGCCGCTGGACCCCGAGCGCGACGCCTGGACGCTGCCGCTCATCCGCCTGGCGCTGGCGCGCGGCCTGCCGCTGCTGGCCATCTGCCGTGGCACGCAGGAAACCAATGTGGCACTTGGCGGCACGCTGCACCAGTCCGTGCAAGAGCAGCCTGGCCTCAACGACCACCGCGCCGATGGCAGCCAGCCCGCAGCGGTGCAGTACGGCCCCGCGCACCCGGTGGACGTGGTGCCGGGCGGGCTGCTGGCCAGCATCACCGGCCGCGCCAGCTTCGAGGTGAACTCGGTGCACGGCCAGGGCGTGAAGCAACTCGCGCCCGGCCTGCGTGTGGAAGCCGTGGCGCCCGACGGCCTGGTGGAAGCCTTCTCGGTGCCCGACGCGCCAGGCTTCAACCTCTGCCTGCAATGGCACCCCGAATGGCAGGCCGCGGGCAACCCGGTGTCGATGCAGATCCTGCGCGCTTTCGGCGCTGCCGCCGCCCGCTACCAAGACCGCACACGAAGTGCCCTGAGGACAGCCCCATGATCGCCAGAGACCGTTTCACCTTCGCCGAGCTCGAACAGTGGCTCGATCAGAACCGCGTCACCGAGATCGAATGCCTGGTGCCCGACCTCACAGGCGTGGCGCGCGGCAAGATCCTGCCGCGCCAGAAGTTCACCGAAGACCGCGGCATGCGCCTGCCCGAGGCCGTGGTGGCCATGGGCGTGACGGGCGAGTTCCCGGAAGAAGGCCCGTACTACGAGGTCATCAACCCCACCGACCGCGACATGCACTTGCGGCCCGACCCGAGCACGGTGCGCATCGTGCCCTGGGCCACCGACCCCACGGCGCAAGTGATCCACGACTGCTACGACCGCGACGGCTTGCTCGTGCCTTTTGCACCGCGCAGCGTGCTGCGCCACGTTTGCGACCTGTTTGATGCCCAGGGCTGGGCGCCCGTGGTCGCCCCCGAACTCGAGTTTTATCTCGTGGCACGCAACACCGACCCCGACGTGCCGCTGAAGCCCCCCGTGGGCCGCAGCGGCCGCGCCGAGACCAGCCGGCAGGCCTACAGCATCGACGCCGTCAACGAGTTCGACCCGCTGTTCGAGGACGTCTACGCCTATTGCGAGCGCATGGAGCTCAACGTCGACACGCTGATCCACGAGGTGGGCGCAGGCCAGATGGAGATCAACTTTTTCCACGCCCACCCGCTGGGGCTGGCAGATGAAGTGTTTCTCTTCAAGCGCACCGTGCGCGAGGCTGCGCTGCGCCACAACATGTTCGCCACCTTCATGGCCAAGCCCATCGCCGGTGAGCCAGGCAGCGCGATGCACATCCACCAGAGCATCGTCAGCAAGGCCACGGGCCAGAACATCTTCAGCAACCCCGATTTCACGGCCAGCAAGGAGTTCTACTGGTACATCGGCGGGCTGCAGAAATACATCCCGGCGGCGATGGCGCTTTTTGCGCCCTACGTCAACAGCTATCGGCGCCTGGTGCGCAGCAATGCCGCGCCCATCAACATCCAGTGGGGCACCGACAACCGCACCGTGGGCATCCGCAGCCCGGTGGCGGGTGCGGCGGCCCGGCGCGTGGAAAACCGCGTCATCGGCGCCGATGCCAACCCCTACGTGGCGCTGGCCGCCACGCTGGCCTGCGGCTACCTGGGCATGATGAACAAGATCGAACCCAGCCCCGAGTGCAAGGGCGACGCCTACCTCGGTGATTTCCAGCTGCCGCGCAGCCTTGGGGAAGCGCTGGCGCTGCTGCGCGACGAGGCCGACCTGGCCGCGGTGCTGGGCAAGGCCTTCATCACCGTCTACAGCGAGGTCAAGGAGATCGAGTACGCCGAGTTCATGAAGGTGATCTCGCCCTGGGAACGCGAGCATCTGTTGCTCCATGTGTAGGCCCCCAGGCTCGCTTTGCTCGCCACCCCCCGAGGGGGCTCTGTCGACGGCCCGGCAAAGCCGGTTCCGTGACAGTCCTTGATGGAAAACCGACCCCTATGAACGCTCGCACCACCGCCGAACTGCAGGCCGCCGACAGCGCGCACTTCCTGCACCCCTTCACCGATTTCCAGGGCCTGGCGCGCAAAGGCGCGCGCATCATCGAACGCGCCGAGAACATCTACCTCTGGGACACCGAGGGCCACAAGATCCTCGACGCGATGAGCGGCCTGTGGTGCGTGAACGTGGGCTATGGCCAGAAAGCGCTCGTGGAAGCCGCCGCGCAGCAGATGCAGCAACTGCCCTTCTACAACGCGTTTTTCCAGACGGCCACGGTGCCTGCCATCGAACTGGCCGAACGCCTGGCGCAGGTGACGCCGCCGCAGTTCCAGCACGTGTTCTTCAGCAGCAGCGGCAGCGAGAGCAACGACACCATCGTGCGCATGGTGCGGCGTTACTGGGATGTGCTGGGCGAGCCGCAGCGCAGCGTCATCATCAGCCGCCACAACGCCTACCACGGCAGCACCATGGCCGGCGCCTCGCTGGGCGGCATGAGCGGCATGCACGCGCAGGGCGGTCTGCCCATCCCCGGCATCGTGCACATCCAGCAGCCCTACTGGTGGGAGCACGGCCGCGAACAAGGCCTCACGCGCGAGGCTTTCGGCCTGCAGGCGGCGCACTGGCTGGAAGAGATGATCCTCGACATGGGCCCCGAGAACGTGGCGGCCTTCATCGGCGAGCCCATCCAGGGCGCTGGTGGCGTGATCATCCCGCCCAGCACCTACTGGCCCGAGGTGCAGCGCATCTGCCGCAAGTACGGCGTGCTGCTGGTGAGTGACGAAGTCATCTGCGGCTTCGGCCGCACCGGCCAGTGGTTCGGCTGCGAGACGATGGGTTACGAGCCCGACCTGATGACCTTCGCCAAGGGCGTGACCAGCGGCTACGTGCCCTTGGGCGGCGTGATGGTGGGCGAGCGTGTGGCGCGTG
Organism: uncultured beta proteobacterium; assembly: GCA_963788035.1. Classification (GTDB taxonomy): domain Bacteria; phylum Pseudomonadota; class Gammaproteobacteria; order Burkholderiales; family Burkholderiaceae_C; genus Rubrivivax. The sequence goes on along the minus strand of CAWBFC010000006.1, from coordinate 153,380 downwards.
TGCTCATCGAGCAAGGCGGCGAGTTCAACCACGGCTACACCTACAGCGGCCACCCGGTGGCCTGCGCAGTGGCGCTGGCCAACATCGGGCTCATCCAGGAACTGAAGCTGGTCGAGCACGTGCGCGAAGACGTGGGCCCGTATCTTGCACAAGCCTATGCGAAGCTGGCCGAACACCCGCTGGTGGGTGAGGCGCAGACCTGCGGCTTGATGGGGGCGCTGCTGCTCGTGAAAGACAAGGCCCGCGGAACCGCCTTCCCCGAAGCGCTGGGCATGGGCATGGTCTGCCGCGGCCACTGCTTCCGCGAGGGCGTGATCATGCGCGCCGTGGGCGACCGCATGATCATCGCGCCGCCGCTCGTCATCACCCGCGCGCAGATCGACGAAATGGTCGCGCTGATCCGCCGTTGCCTCGATCTGACACTGGCCGATGCCGTGAAGCAGGGCTGGCTGCACTGAAGCAGTGCGCCGCACCAGCCGTTGCTAGACTCCCGCCCGCTCAAACGAACCACCCACTCTGGAGCTTGCCCTCATGACGCCGAAACTGCCCGTTCGCGCCCTGGCCACCTCGCTCGTCGCGACGCTGGCGCTGGCCAGCACCGCCGCCCTGGCGCAAGAGGAAGAGAAGGTCCTCAACATCTACAACTGGTCGGACTACATCGCGGAAGACACCATCCGGAATTTCGAGAAAGAAACCGGCATCAAGGTGCGCTACGACAACTTCGACAACAACGAGATCGTGCACGCCAAGCTGGTGGCGGGCAAAACGGGCTACGACATCGTCATCCCCAGCTCCAACTGGGCCAAGCTGCAGATGGACGGCGGCTTGCTGCGCAAGCTGGACAAGAGCCAGCTGCCCAACCTGAAGAACCTCGACCCGGCGGTGCAGGCGCAGCTGGCGCGCATGGACCCGGGCAACGAGTACATGGCGAACTGGCTGTGGGGCTACACCACGGTGGGCATCAACGTCGACAAGGTCAAGGCCACGCTCGGCAGCATGCCCATGCCCGAGAACGTGTGGGACCTCGTCTTCAAGCCCGAGTACATCAGCAAGCTCAAGAGCTGCGGTGTGAGCATGCTCGACAGCGCCAGCGAGGTGGTGCCTGCCGCGCTGCACTACCTGGGCAAACCCAGCTTCAGCAAGAACCCGAGCGACTACGCCGCCGCGGCACAGCTGCTCAAGCGCGTGCGCCCGCACGTGACGCTGTTCTCCAGCAGCGGCTACATCAACGACATGGCCGGCGGCAGCATCTGCCTGGCGCTGGGCTGGAGCGGCGATATCAACATCGCCCGCCAGCGCGCCATCGACAACAAGACGGGCCAGAAGATCGAGGCGCTGATCCCCAAGACCGGCGGCCTGCTCTTCTTCGACGTGATGGTGGTTCCGGCCGATGCCCCGCGCCCGGGCAACGCGCACAAGTTCATCAACTACATCATGCGGCCCGAGGTGCATGCCGGCCTGACGAACAAGGTGTTCTACGCCAACCCGAACGCGGCCTCGAAGGCGCAGGTCAAGCCCGAGGTGGCGAACAACCCGACGGTCTTCCTGTCGGCGGCCGACATGGCCAAGATGATCCCGCCCGATTCGCTGAACAACGACCTGCGCCGCCTGATGACGCGCACCTTTACCTCGTTCAAGACAGGTCTGTGATGGCACCAGCGCAGCCGGCGTTTCTGCAGATCCAGAACGTCGTCAAGGACTTCGGCGGCTTCAAGGCCGTCAACAACGTCAGCCTCGACATCGCCAAGGGCGAGATCTTTGCGCTGCTGGGCAGCAGCGGCTGCGGCAAGAGCACGCTGCTGCGCATGCTGGCGGGCTTCGAGACGCCCACCTCGGGGCGCATCGTGCTCAACGGCCAAGACCTCGCCACGCTGCCGCCCTACCAGCGGCCTATGAACATGATGTTCCAGAGCTATGCGCTCTTCCCGCACCTCACGGTGTGGGAGAACATCGCCTTCGGCCTGAAACGTGAAGGCCAGCCGCGCGCGCAGATTGCCGAGCGTGTGGAAGCCATGCTCAAGCTGGTGCAGTTGTCGAAGTTCGCGCAGCGCAAGCCGCACCAGCTTTCGGGCGGGCAGCAGCAGCGTGTGGCGCTGGCGCGCAGCCTGGCCAAACAGCCGCAGATGCTGCTGCTGGACGAGCCGCTGGGCGCGCTGGACAAGAAGCTGCGTGAGCAGACGCAGATCGAACTCGTCAACATCATCGAGCAGGTGGGCGTGACCTGCGTGATGGTCACGCACGACCAGGAAGAGGCCATGACCATGGCCAGCCGCATCGCCATCATGAGCGAGGGGCGCTTCCTGCAGGTGGGCGCGCCCGGCGACATCTACGAGACGCCGGCCACGCGTTTCGTGGCCGACTTCATCGGCAACGTGAACCTGATGGACGGCACGCTGGACGTGGACGACACCGACCACTGCGTGATCGGCTGCGCCGACTGCAAACACTACGTGGGCCACGGCATCACGGGCACCGAAGGCATGCCGGTGTCGGTGGCGCTGCGCCCCGAGAAGATCGCGCTGCAGCGCGACAAGCCCGAGGGCGTGCCGGGCAAGGGCGGCGACTTCAACATGGTGCAGGGCACCGTGAAGGAAATGAGCTACTTCGGCAGCTTCACCGTCTTCCACCTCAAGCTCGCCAGCGGCGCTGTGTTGAAGGTCAGCCAGGCCAACACGCAGCGCCACGCCGACGAGACCTACACCTGGGGCGACACCGTCTGGGCGCACTGGTCGCCCTCGGCCCACGTGGTGCTCACGGCCTGAGCGGGCACGCCGCCATGCAAAACCTGCGCAGTTTTTTCAGCGGCCGCGTTCTGGTGATCGCGGCGCCTTTCCTGTTCCTGCTCGTCTTTTTTCTCGCGCCCTTCCTCATCGTCGGGAAGATCAGCATCTCGGAGATGGAGACGGTCACCTTCAAGGACATCGTCACCTACAGCGAAGGTGTGCTGCAGCTCAGCATCAAGCTCAGCAACTACATCTTCATCACCGAAGACTCGCTGTACTTCAAGACCTACCTGGCCAGCCTGCAGTACGCCGCGGCCACCACGGTGCTGTGCCTCTTCATCGGCTACCCCTTCGCCTACTTCATGGCGAGGGCCAAGAGCACGGTGCAGCCGGTGCTGCTGATGCTGGTGATGCTGCCTTTCTGGACGAGCTTTCTGCTGCGCGTGTACGCCTGGCGCGGCTTGCTCACCGAAGGCGGCTGGGTGTCTGACGCCCTCATCGGCCTGGGGCTGGACCGCGTGCTGCATGCGCTGGGGCTCATCGCCACGCCAGGCACGCTGATGCACACGCCTTTTTCGCTGGTGCTGGGCATGACCTACACCTACCTGCCCTTCATGATCCTGCCGCTGTACGGCAACCTGGCGAAGATGGACCTGCGCTTGCTGGAGGCTGCGGCCGACCTGGGCGCCACGCCGTGGACGGCCTTCTGGAAGATCACCGTGCCCTTGAGCAAGGCCGGCATCATCGCCGGCAGCATGCTGGTGTTCATTCCCTGCGTCGGCGAGTTCGTGATCCCCGAACTGCTGGGCGGGCCCGAGACGCTGATGATCGGCCGCGTGCTGTGGGACGAGTTCTTCAGCAACAACGACTGGCCCATGGCCAGCAGCGTGGCCGTGGTGATGGTGCTGTTGATCATCGTGCCGCTGGCGATCTTCAACAAATACCAGGCTGAAGCGCAGGAGCAACGCAAGTGAAGGCCTCGCGCTTCAACCGCGGTTTCGGGCGTGCCTGGCTGGCCGCCGTCTTCTTCTTCCTCTACCTGCCCATCGTGGCGCTGGTGGTCTTCTCGTTCAACGATTCGCCCATCCCCAACGTCTGGCGCGGCTTCACGCTCAAGTGGTACGAAGCTTTAGCCCAAGACACCGAGATGCAGCAGGGCCTGTGGCTGAGCCTGAAGATCGCTTTCATGACGGCCTGCGGCTCGGTGGTGTTGGGCACCTTGGCCGCGTTTGCACTGGTGAAGTACAAACGTTTCACGGGCCGCACGGTGTTCAGCGGCATGGTCAATGCGCCGCTGGTGATGCCCGAGGTGGTGGTGGGCCTGAGCCTGCTGCTGATGCTGGTGAGCGTGCAGCGCGCGCTCGGTTTCCCCGAGCGCGGGATGATGACCATCTGGCTCGGCCACCTGCTGCTGGGCATGGCCTACGCGGCTGTTGTCGTGCAGTCGCGATTGCAAGACCTGAACCCCCAGCTCGAAGAAGCCGCCATGGACCTGGGCGCGCGCCCGCACCAGGTGTTCTGGCTGGTGACGCTGCCGATGATCGCGCAGAGCCTGGTCTCGGCCTGGCTGCTGACCTTCACCATCAGCCTGGACGACGTGGTGCTCTCGGCCTTTCTTTCGGGCCCGGGCAGCACGACGATGCCGCTGGTGATCTTCTCGCGCGCGCGCCTGGGCCTGAACCCCAGCGTCAACGCCGTGGCCACGATCATCGTCGTGGTGGTGGCCATCGGCGTGGTGCTGGCGAGTTACTTCATCGCGCGGCAGGAGCGCCGGCGTCAACAAGAAATGGCAGCGGCGAACCGCGGCTGAAGCCTCTCAAAAAAGGAGAAAACCCATGCACAAGCGTTACGCCACCACCGCACTGATGCTGGCCCTGGCTGCGGCTTTCCCGGCCCAGGCGCAGAGCAACGAAGAGCTGCTCAAGGAGCTGCGCGCCCTGCGCGACCGTGTGAACCAGCTCGAGCAGAAGCTGCAGCAGCAACAGCAGGCGCCCGCACCCGCCCCGGTGCCCGCCGGCCAATGGGGCATGACGCCCGAGCAGGCGCGCGAACTCGCCCGCGTGGCCACCAAGGCCGAGGCGATGCAGGACAACTTCAGCGACCAGGGCTTCAAGGGCCTGAAGATCTCGGGCCAGATGGACCCGACCTTCATCTACAACAAACGCCTGAACAACAGCGGCTTCGTCTTCCTCAATGGCGAAGGCGCGCGCTACACCTACGACAACAGCTACTTCGGCATGGTCGTGCTCGATTTCGACAAAGAAACCGAGAGCGGCACCAAGTGGCGCCTGACGCTGGCACCCGAGCGCGGCACCGGCGCGCTCACCAACAACGGCAGCATCGTGCACGAGGCCTCGGTCTCCATCCCGCTGGGCGATTTGCAGACGCGCCTCTGGCTGGGCCAGATTCCTGACTGGACGGGTTACGAGATCACGCTGCCCGCGGGCAACAAGCTGATCACGCACAACCTGCTCTTCGACTTCATGGCGCCCACCAACTACACCGGCGCCGTGCTCGACGTGACCAGCGGCAAATGGTGGACGCGTGTGGGCCTGGCCAACATGAACACCGCGCGCAAGTCGCCGGGCAACAACGCGCCGGTGCTGATCTACCGCGTGGATTACTCCAAGGGCGAGTTCGACGGCTTTGGCTTCACCGGCCTGCACGGCAAGGCGGCCAACTTCGCGGCCTCGGGCACCTGGCAACGCGACACCGGCACGGTGGACGCCAACGGCGACCCCATCTTCGAAGAGACGGGTTTCGCCAGCAACGGCAAAGACACCGCCCTGCACCTCTTCGAGATCGACGCTTATTACATCCGCGGCGACCTCTCGCTCTACGGCCAGCTCAGCTACGGCCAGCAGAAGGGCTCGGCCATCTACAACAGCGATGGGCAGCTGCGTGACGCACGCTGGTGGGGCCTGTCGGGCACCGTGGGCTATATGTTCACGCCGCGGCTGGAAGGCGTGATCCGCGCCGACTACATCGACAACAAGAAAAACGGCGGCGGCCTGCTGGGCTACAGCTTTGACGATGGCTTGAACGGCATCGGCCGCGGACTGAACGCCGACTTCAGCTACGCCAAGGGCGAGGCTGTGGGCACCAACCGCTACGCACTGACGGTCGGCATGAATTACCGCTTCGACGAAAACTCGCTGTTCAAGTTGGAGTACCGCATCGACGGTGCCAGCCAGCCGGTGTTCCTGAATTCCACCGCCACCAGCGTGAGCAAGACCAACCACCTGCTGGGCGCCTCGATGGTGGTGAGCTTCTGAAGCCCACGGCCTGAGGGCAGCCTGGAGGCGGGCGGGGGCCACCCCGGCCCGCCTTTGTTTTGCCTGGCACCACAAGAACGAACGGAGACGAGCACCATGAACAAGCCCAGCATCGACTGGCACGCCCGCGCCCGCGACATCCAGATCGACGGCCGCATCGTCATCGACGGCCAACGGCGTGATGCGGCCAGCGGCGAGACCTTTGATTGCATATCGCCCATCGATGGGCGTTTGCTCGGTGCCGTGGCGCGCGGTGCCGCCGCCGACATCGACGCCGCCGTGACCAGCGCCCGTGCCGCCTTCGACAGCGCCCGCTGGGCCGGCCAGAGCCCGGCCGCGCGCAAGCGTGTGCTGCTGCGTTTTGCCGAAAAGATCCTCGCGGCGAAGGAAGAACTCGCGCTGCTGGAAACGCTGGACATGGGCAAACCCATCGCCCACGCGCTGGCGGTGGACGTGAGCAGCACCGCACGCTGCATCGCCTGGTATGCCGAGGCCGTGGACAAGGTCTACGACGAGATCGCGCCCACGGGCCGCAACGCGCTGGCGCTCATCACGCGCGAGGCTGTGGGTGTGGTCGGCGCCATCGTGCCCTGGAACTACCCCATGATCATGGCCGCCTGGAAGCTGGGCCCGGCGCTGGCGGCCGGCAACTCGGTGGTGCTCAAGCCCAGCGAGAAGAGCCCGCTCACCGCCTTGCGCCTGGCCGAGCTGGCCGTGGAAGCCGGCCTGCCGCCGGGCGTGTTCAACGTGGTGCCGGGTTACGGGCACGAGGCCGGCGAGGCGCTGGCGCTGCACATGGACGTGGACGCCCTGGGCTTCACCGGCAGCACGCGCACCGGCCGCCGCATGCTGGAGTACGCCGGCCGCAGCAACCTCAAGCGCGTGTTCAACGAGCTCGGCGGCAAGAGCGCCTTCCTCGTCTTCGAGGATTGCAGCGAACTGCAGCGCGCGGCCGAAACCGTGGCCGGCAGCATCTTCTTCAACCAGGGCGAGAGCTGCAACGCGCCTTCGCGCGTGCTCGTGCACGACAGCATCGCCGATGACTTTGCTGCGATGGTGGCCGCGCAAGCGCCGCACTACCAGCCGGCCGACCCGCTGGACGCCAGCACGGTGATGGGCGCCATCGTCGACACCACGCAGCTGCAGACCGTGCTGGGCTACATCCAGGCCGGCCGCGACGAAGGCGCGTTGCTGCTGGCCGGCGGCGCGCAAGCGCGCACCGAGACCGGCGGCTGCTATGTGTTGCCCACGGTGTTTGCCGGCGTGCAGCCCAGCATGCGCATCGCGCGCGAAGAGATCTTCGGCCCCGTGGTGAGCCTGCTGCGCTTCAAGGACGAAACGGAGGCCGTGCAGATGGCCAATCACAGCCCCTACGGCCTGCAGGCCAGCGTGTGGAGCGACAGCGTGCACCGCGCGCACCGGGTGGCGCGGGCGCTGCGCGCTGGCACCGTGCACGTGAACCAGTACGACGAAGACGACATCACCGTGCCCTTCGGCGGCTACAAACAAAGCGGCAACGGCCGCGACAAGAGCCTGCACGCTTTCGACAAGTACACCGAGCTGAAGACGACCTGGCTGCGCATCAACGCCGCTTGAACGGATGACCCGCGCATGAGCACCGACAGCGCCGCGCTGCAGCGCGCCCTGCAAGACCAGGGCATCCACACGCTGCTGGTGCAGTTCACCGACCTGAACGGCTGCGCCAAAGGCAAGTTCGTGCCGCTGGCCCACCTGCGCACGGTGCTGGGCAGCGGTGCGGGTTTTGCGGGGCCGTCCATCGTGGGCACGGGCCTGCCGCGCACCGGGCCGCGTTCGGAGTTCTACGCGCGCGGCGATGCGGCCACGCTGCAGCCCCTGCCCTGGCTGCCGGGCGTGGCGCGCATCGTGGGCGACGGTTTTGTCGACGGCCAGCCTTTCGAGGCCTGCCCGCGCCAGGTGCTCAAGCGCCAGACGGCCCGCTTGGCCGTGCGCGGCTGGCAGCTGCAGACGGGGTTGGAGCCCGAGTTTTTCCTGCTGCGCCGCACGGCAGATGGCGGCTGGGCGCCGGCCGATGCGCGCGACCACCTCGACAAACCCAGCTACGACCTGCAGAGCCTGCCGCGACTGTGGCCGCTGCTGCACGAGCTGGCACAGCACCTGGCCGCCTGCGGGCTGGACGTGCAGCAGATCGACCACGAAGACGCGCACGGCCAGTACGAGCTGAACTTCGCACACGGCGAGGCCCTGCTGAGTGCCGACCGGCTGATGCTCTTCAAGCTGGCCGCGCAGGCCGCGGCCGAAGCGCGCGGCCTGGTCTTCTCGATGATGCCCAAGCCCTTTGCCAACCAGCCGGGCAGTGGGCTGCATTTCCATGTCTCGCTGTGGCAAGGCGCGCAGAACCTGTTCGCGCCTGAGCACGGCGACAACGGTGATCTCTCCGAAATGGGCCGCCACTTCATCGCCGGCGTGCTGGCCCACGCGCCGGCGCTGTGTGCGCTGTCGGCGCCCACGGTCAACAGCTACAAGCGCCTGACGGTGGGCGAATCGCTCAGCGGCACCACCTGGGCGCCAGCCGTCATCGCCCGTGGGCCGAACAACCGCACGGCGGCCGTGCGCACCCTGCCCGGCCGCTTCGAGTGGCGCGTGCCCGACGCCAGCGCCAACCCCTACCTCGCCACCGCCGCCATGCTCGCCGCGGGGCTTGACGGCCTGCAGCGCCGGCAAGAGCCGCCGCCTGCGATGTCGGCCGACCTCTACACCTGGAGCTTGCCGCAGCTGCGCACGCATGGCATCGGCCTGCTGCCGCAGACCCTGGGCGAGGCGCTGGACGCGCTGGAAGCCGACGACGTGGTCTGCGAGGCCCTGGGCGAAACCTTGACCGACGAGTTCCTGCGCCTGAAGCGCGACGAGGCCCTGGCCTACGCGCGCCATGTGAGCGCCTGGGAACTGGAGCGCTACGCCGCGTTCTTCTGAAGCTTCACCTGCCCCGATGCCGAACACCGCACCGCCCCCCTGGGCCTACCTGAGCCTGGCCGCCAGCATGGCGCTGGTGGGCAGTTATGTCGGCCTGAGCAAGCTGCTGGTGGCCGTGTTCCCGGTGTTGCTGCTGGCCTGGCTGCGTTTCGGTATCGCCGCGGTGGCCATGGCGCATTGGGTGCGGCGCCAGCCGGGTGAAGAGCCGCTGTCACCCCGCAACCGCGTGCTGATGTTCTGGGAGAGTTTCCTCGGCAACTTTCTCTTCAGCATCTGCATGCTCTACGGCGTGCAGCTCACCTCGGCCCTGGCCGCGGGGGTGACGATGGCGGCCATCCCGGCGGCGGTGGCCGTGCTCTCGCGCGTGTTCCTGGGCGAGATGATCCGCCCGCGCGTGGCGGTGGCGATCGCGTGCGCGATGGCGGGCATCGCGCTGCTGGCCTTGGCCCGCACGGGTGATGGCGCTGCGGGCGCCGCGGCCGCGTCCAGCGACGAGTTGCTGGGCTACGCACTGCTGCTGGCCGCGGTGCTGTGCGAGGCCAGCTACGTGGTCATCGGCAAGCGGCTGACGGGCAAGGTCTCGCCCAGGCGCATCAGCGCGCTCATCAACCTCTGGGGTTTGCTGCTCGTCACGCCTTTTGGCATCTGGCAAGCCCTGGACTTCGATTTCAGTGCCGTGGCCTTACCCACCTGGGGCCTGCTGGTCTTCTATGCGATCGCCGCCAGCATGGTGACGGTGTGGCTGTGGATGCAGGGCCTGCGCCACGTGCCTTCATCGCGGGCCGGCGTCTTCACCGTGCTGCTGCCGGTGAGCGCGGCGCTCGTGGGCATCGTGGTGCTGGGCGAGAGTTTTGGCACCGTGCACGTGGTGGCCTTCGGGCTGGCGATGGCCGGCTTGCTGCTGGCCACGTGGCCTGAGCGCAGCGCTGCCTGAAAAACCTTGCGGCCTCAGCGCCGCGCGCTCTTGCCGTAGCCGCGGAACTTGCCAATGACCTCGGCCATCTGCGCGTCGCCCAGCAAGGCCGGTTCGCCCACCGCCAGCGCCTTGAGGTAGACCTCGCACAGGGTCTCGATCTCCTGCATCACCTTCATGGCCTGGGCCAGCGTGCGCGAGGCCGAGACCAGACCGTGGTGGGCCAGCAGGCAGGCGTCGCGCTCGCGCAGCGCCTGGCCCACGCCCTGCGACAAGGCCTCGGTGCCGAAGGTGTTGTAGGGCACCAGCGGCACGTCCACGCCGCCAGCAATCGCCACCATGTAGTGGAAGGCCGGCAGCGGCCGGTCCAGGCAGGCCAGCGCGGTGGCGTTGGGCGCGTGGGTGTGCACCACGGCCTGCACGTCGGCGCGCGCCCGGTAGGCGGCGCGGTGGAAGTGCCATTCGGAGGAAGGCTGCCAGTCGCCCACCACCCACGGCGTGTCACCCTCGCCTTCGATGGCGACCCACACCAGGTCTTGTGCGCGCAGGTCGTCGGCGCCCATGCCGGTGGGGGTGATGAGCATGCCGTCGTGGGCCGCGCCAGCTTCCTGCCGAACCCAGCGCAGGCTGAGGTTGCCGGTGCTGCCGCGGTTCATGCCGCTGGCGTCCAGGCGGCGCACGGCGGCCACGGCAGCTTCACGTGCGGCGGTCTCGTTGGCGAATTCGGGGTTCTGCGGCAAGGTGGTGGCGCTCATCGGCGGGTTTCCATCAGCGCACGCAGCGCCTGTGCTTCGGCGGCCACGAGGCCGTGTTCGGTGATCAAGGCCGTCACCAGCCGCGCGGGCGTGACGTCAAAGCCAGGGTTGGCCGCGGCGCTGCCATCGGGCGTGAGCTGCACTTCCACCACCTCGCCCGCGGCATTGCGGCCGCTGATGTGGGTGACTTCGCGGCCGCTGCGTTCTTCGATGGGGATGCCGTGAACGCCCTCGGGCAAGCTCAGGTCCAGCGTGCTGGTGGGCATGCAGACGTAGAAAGGCACGCCGTTGTCGCGCGCGGCCAGGGCCTTGAGGTAGGTGCCGATCTTGTTGCAGGCGTCGCCGTTGGCGGCCACGCGGTCGCAGCCGACGAAGCAGATGTCCACACGCCCGTGCTGCATCAGGTGGCCGCCGGCGTTGTCGGCAATCACGGTGTGCGGCACGCCGGCCTGGCCCAACTCCCAGGCCGTCAGGCTGGCCCCCTGGTTGCGCGGGCGGGTTTCGTCCACCCACACGTGCATCGGCAGGCCTGCGGCGTGGGCCTGGTAGATGGGCGATGTGGCAGTGCCCCAGTCCACCGTGGCCAGCCAGCCGGCGTTGCAGTGCGTCAGCACGTTCACGGGGCCGCTGTCGCCACGCCCGCGCTTGCGCTCGGCGATGGCCTCGATCAGCGCCAGCCCGTGGCGGCCGATGGCTGCATTCACCGCCACGTCTTCTTCGGCCAGCGCCGCGGCGGCGGCCCAGGCGGCGTCAGCCCGCGCGGCCACCGGCAGCGGCAGCACTTCGGCCAGCAGGCGGTCCAGCGCCCAGGCCAGGTTCACGGCTGTGGGGCGCGCGCCCTTGAGGAAGTGCGCGGTGTTGCGCAGCGCGTCATCGCTCGCATCGCGCCGCGCCTGCATCGCCAGCCCGTAGGCGGCCACGGCGCCGATGAGCGGCGCGCCGCGCACCCACATCTCGCGGATGGCCACGAACACCTCGCGCGGGCTGCTCAAAGGCCGCATCTGCAGCCGGTGCGGCAGGCCGCGCTGGTCGATGACCTCGATGCGCTCGCCGCCGGGCATTTCGCGCAGCGGGCGCAAGGCTTGTCCGTTCACTTGCATGGGCGCCGCCCTGCCCTTCAGCCCAGCACGCGGCCGGCGATGCTGCGCAGGCGCTGCACCACAGCCGGGTCGCGCGCTTCGGGTGATGTGATCAGCGCGTGGTCCAGCGCGTGGCGGCAGGGGCAGGCTTCGGCGCTGGCGTCCTGCGTGATGGTCTCGGCCAGGCCCGCCACCAGCGTGCGCGCCACCTGCGCGTTGCCCAGCAGCACCTGGATCACGGCGTCCACCGTCACCGCGTCGTGCGCGGGGTGCCAGCAGTCGAAATCGGTGACCATGCCCACGCTGGCGTAACAGAGCTCGGCCTCGCGGGCCAGGCGCGCCTCGGGCATGTTGGTCATGCCGATGACGCTGCAGTTCCAGCTGCGGTAGAGCTGCGATTCGGCCAGCGTGCTGAACTGTGGCCCTTCGATGGCGAGGTAGGTGCCGCCGCGCACATGCGGCACGCCCTGCGCCTGCAGCGCCGCAGTGACATGGTCGCTCAGGCGCGGGCACACCGGGTGCGCGAGCGACACGTGCGCCACCAGGCCGGTCCCGAAGAAGCTGCTGGCGCGCTGCGTGGTGCGGTCGATGAACTGGTCGACGACGACGAAGCTGCCCGGCGGCAGGTCGGCGCGCAGGCTGCCCACGGCCGAGAGGCTGAGCACGTCGGTGGCGCCCAGTTGCCTCAGCGCGGCGATGTTGGCGCGGTAGTTCACCTCAGACGGCGGAATGCGGTGCCCGCGGCCGTGGCGCGGCAAAAAGGCCAGTTCGGCACTGCCCAGCCGGCCGCGGAAGATCTGGTCCGAGGGCGCGCCCCAGGGCGTGTTCACGGTTTCCCAGCGGGTGTCGGTCAGGCCCGGCAGGTCGTAGAGGCCGCTGCCACCGATGATGGCCAGGAGGGGGGTGCTCATGTCTTGAAATTTCTCTTGATCGATCTTGGGCCGGTTCAGGCCGCCAGCGCCGGCGTGCTGCGCCCGGCCATGGCCTCGCGCGCCAGCGCGGCCACCTCGCGCGGGGCGCGGGTCTTCAGGCGGTGGTCGCTCCACACCTGGCGCCAGCGGCGCGCGCCGGGCAGGCCGTTGTGCAGGCCCAGCATGTGGCGCGCGGCCAGCGGCCAGGGCGTGCCGCGGGCGGCCAGACTTTCGAGATAGCTCACGTACAGGTCTTCGGCGGCCTCGCGGTCGGCCACCGGTGCCGCCTCGCCGCCGAAGAAGGCCGTGTCCCAGCCGGCCAGGGCCCAGGGCTGGTGGTAGGCGTGGCGGCCCACCATCACACCGTCGACGTGCTGCAGCTGCTCGGCGATCTGCGCGTCGGTCTGCAGGCCGCCGTTGATGACGATGGTGAGCTGCGGAAACTCGGCCTTCAGCCGGTGCACGAGTTCGTAGCGCAGCGGCGGGATCTCGCGGTTTTCTTTCGGACTCAAGCCCTGCAGCCACGCATTGCGCGCGTGCACGATGAACACCGTGCAGCCGCCGCGCTGGTGCAGCGTGCCGACAAAATCACGCACGAACCCGTAGCTCTCGTTGCGGTCGATGCCGATGCGGTGTTTCACCGTCACGGGCAGGCTGCAGGCGTCTTGCATGGCCTTCACGCCATCGGCCACCAGCTCGGCCTCGGCCATCAGGCAGGCGCCGAAAGCGCCGCGCTGCACGCGTTCGCTGGGGCAGCCGCAGTTGAGGTTGACCTCGTCGTAGCCCCAGCGCTCGGCCAGCTTGGCGCAGGCGGCCAGGTCGGCCGGCTCGCTGCCGCCGAGCTGCAGCGCCACCGGGTGCTCTTCGTCGTTGAAATCGAGGTGGCGCGGCACGTCGCCGTGCAGCAGCGCGCCGGTGGTCACCATCTCGGTGTACAGGCGCGTGTGTCGGCTCAGCTGCCGGTGCAGAAAGCGGCAGTGGCGGTCGGTCCAGTCCATCATGGGCGCCACGCTCAGGCGCCAGGGGCTGGGCGCCTCTGCCGGCTGGGCCGGGGCTGGTGCAGCCGTATGCGGTGCCGTATACGCGGCCATGCACCCGTCCATCATTGCACCCGCAAGCTGGGCGCACCGGCGGCCGCTTGCTCCACCGCACGCCCCACCCCCCGCCCCACCACCCGCCCCACCACCGCCGCCTGCTCGAAGCCGTGGCGTGCAAACACGGCGAGCACGCCGTCCAGGGCTGCGGGCGTGCAGGCCACCAGCAGGCCGCCGCTGGTCTGCGGGTCGGTGAGCAAGGCGCGGTCTTCGGCCGCGAAGTCACCGGGCAGTTGCACCTCGTGGCCATAGCCGGCCCAGTTGCGGCCCGATGCCCCGGTGACCGCGCCCGCGGCGGCCAGGCCACGCACCGCCGGTAGCAGCGGCACCGCGGCCCAGTCGAGCTGCACCTCGCAGCGGGCGCCGCGCGCCATCTCCAAGGCGTGGCCGGCCAGGCCGAAGCCCGTGACATCGGTCATCGCATGCACGCCGGGCAGCGCGGCCAGGTCGGGGCCAGGTGTGTTGAGCTGCGTGGTGGTGGCGATCAGGCGGCCGTAGCCCTCGTCGCCCAGCTGGCCCTTTTTCAGCGCTGCGCTCATCACGCCCACGCCCAAGGGCTTGCCCAGCACCAGCACGTCGCCGGGCTGCGCATCGGCGTTGCGTTTGACGTGCTGCGGGTGCACCAGGCCCAGCGCCACCAGGCCGTAGATGGCCTCCACGCTGTCGATGGTGTGCCCCCCGGCGATGGGGATGCCCGCCGTGCGGCAGACGCTCGCGCCGCCTTCCAGGATGCGGCCGATGGTGGCCGTGCTCAGCACATTGATGGGCATGCCGACCAGGGCCAGCGCCAGGATGGGCCGGCCGCCCATGGCGTAGACATCGCTGATGGCGTTGGTGGCCGCGATGCGCCCGAAATCATGCGGGTCATCGACGATGGGCATGAAAAAGTCGGTGGTGGCGATCAAGGCCTGCGTGTCGTTGAGCTGGTAGACCGCAGCGTCATCGGAGGTTTCGATGCCCACCAACAGTTCTTTGGGCATGGGCATGGCGGCCGTGCCCTTCAGGATCTCGCTGAGCACGCCGGGTGCGATCTTGCAGCCGCAGCCGCCGCCGTGCGACAGCGAAGTCAGGCGCGGTTCGGCGGCCGGGGACTGTGGGGCGTTCATGACAAGCTTCCTGGGGCCACCTGCGGCCCATAGACACGGGGCCGGCAGCATAGCCGCAAGCCGCGGCCACCCACGCGGCCATGCGTTCATCCCCTGAGGCGCCGCGCGCTGCCGGGCGCGAGAATCCGCCAGCCTTGTTGTTCCTCTGCCCCTGACATGACCCCCATCCGCCTTTTCGCGCTGCTGCTGTGGGCCGGCCTGCTGTTGCTGGCCGCCCGGCTCGGCCTGTCGCTGGCCAGCCTGCCGCCCACCGGCGCTTTCCAGTTCAACCTGCAGGGCGGCGTCACCCTGGCGCTGCCGGCCTTTTTCTTTGCCACGGCGCCGCTGTGGATGCGCGGGCACCCGCTGGACATGCAACAGATCCGCGCCCCCGTCGACGCCCGGTTCACGCCCGGCACTTACAACCGTTTTGTGCGCACGGTGCGGCCGCTGCAGCTGCTGGCTGCTTTCGGTGCCGTGACCGCCGCGGTCTGCGTGCAGGCCAGCGGCGGCCTGGCCGTGCCGCCGCAGCGCTGGGGCACGGGGCTGTTTTTCCTCTCCGCGGCCATCGGTTTCGTGGCCTGCCTGCTGCTGCTGCGCGCGCGCGGCCACCGCATCGAATGAGTGCTGCCCGCGTTCTTCAAGGCCCACGTTGGCTCAGCGCCGACGAGGCGGCCGCCCTGGTGCAGGCAGACTGGACCGTGGCCAGCGCAGGTTTCGTGGGCGCCGGCCATGCCGAGGCGGTGACCGAGGCGCTGGAGCGCCGTTTTCTCGCCACCGGCCAGCCGCGCGACCTGACCCTGGTGTACAGCGCCGGCCAGGGCGACCGCGGCCGCCGCGGCGTGAACCACTTCGGCAACCCCGGCATGGTGAAGGCCGTGTGCGGTGGCCACTGGCGCTCGGCCACGCGGCTGTCGGCACTGGCCCTGGCCGAGGGCTGCGAGGCCTGGAACCTGCCGCAGGGCGTGATCACGCATCTCTACCGCGCCATCGCCGCCGGCCAGCCCGGCTTGCTGAGCCGCGTGGGGCTGCACACCTTCGTCGATCCGCGCACCGCGCTCGATGCCCGCTACCAGGGCGGCGCGCTCAACCGGCGTGCGCTGGCCGCGCAGGCCGTGCCGGCCTGCCAGGGCGGCCGGCACTGGGTGGAAGCCGTGACGCTGCGCGGCGAAGACTTCCTCTTCTACCCGGCCTTCCCCATCCACTGCGCCGTGCTGCGCGCCACCGCGGCCGATGCGCGCGGCAACCTCAGCACGCACGGCGAGGCCTTCCACCACGAACTGCTGGCGCTGGCCCAGGCCACCCGCAACAGCGGCGGCCTCGTCATTGCGCAGGTGCGCGAGCGCGTGTCGCACCACGGTGCACTGGCGCCCATCCGCGTGCCTGGCCATCTGGTGGACGTGGTGGTGCACAACACCGACCCCGAGCTGCACCGCATCACCTTCGGCGAGCAAGAAAACGCCGCCTACCTGCAGCCCTGGCGCGGTGAAGCAGCCGAGGCCCAGGCCTTGACGGCCGGTCTTTCAGGTGGCGACGCGCCGGCTTGGCCACCCGACGCCCGCACGCTGGTGCAGCGCCGCGCGGTGCTGGAGCTGGCCGCCGGCGGCGGTGCAGCGCACCGCGTGGTGAACCTGGGCGTGGGCATGCCGGCGGCCGTCGGGGCGATGGCCCAGGCGATGACGCAAGCCACAGGCGGTGCCGGCTACACGCTCAGCGTGGAGGCCGGCCCCATAGGCGGCACGCCCGCCGACGGCCTGAGCTTCGGCGCCAGCGCCTGGCCCGAGGCCGTGGTCGATCAGCCCGCGCAGTTCGATTTCTACGACGGCGGCGGCATCGACGTGGCCGTGCTGGGCATGGCCGAGCTCGACGCCGAGGGCAATGTCAATGTCAGCCGTTTTGGCAGCGGCGAGCAGGCGCTCATTGCGGGCGTGGGCGGCTTCATCAACATCACCCAGGGCGCCAAGGCGCTGGTCTTCGTCGGCACCTTCACCGCCGGCGGGTTGCAGGTGCAGGCCGAGGGCGGCCGGCTGCGCATCGTGCAGGAAGGCCGGCTGCGCAAGCTGGTGCCGGCCGTGGCCCACCTCAGCTACAACGCCGCCTACATGGCCGCGCGCGGCCAGCGTGTGCGCTACATCACCGAGCGCGCGGTCTTCGAGATGCGGCCGGGCACCCAGGGCGGCCCGCCGCGGCTGACGCTCATCGAGATCGCGCCCGGCATGGACCTGCAGCGCGACGTGCTCGGTGTCTGCGGCTGGCCGGTGGCCGTGGCCGACGACCTGCGCGAGATGGACGCGCGCATCTTCAGCAGCGCGCCGCTGCGTTAGCCGCCGCGCGGCCGCGGCGTCAGCGTGTGGCGGGCATGGGCCGCGTCTTCACGCGGGCCCACACGCCCTCGCCCATGGCCAGGCTCAGCGCTTCGCCCCAGGTCTCGGGGCAACTGGCGATGGCCACGTCGGCAATCTGCAGTTCCACCAGCGTCGCGGCCAGCTCGGCCCCGGCGGCGCTGGCGCGGTCTGGCGCCAGGCCCGCCACAAAGGGGCGCTGCAGGTGCCAGAACTTCACCGAGCGGTCCACCTGCAAGGCAATGCGCTTGCGGCTGATGTCGGTGAGGCTGTAGATGCACTTCAGGTAGGGCGGTTTGCTCTCCAGGCCCGGCAGCGCCGCCTGGGTCCATTGCGCGCGGTAGCCCTCGCCCATGCGCAGCACCTGCAGCGGCGTGGGCGTGGCCTGGTGCCCGCCCAGCGTGTTCAGCGGCACGCCCTTGACCTCGCCCGGCTGCGACTCGTCGACCAGGCTCGCCAGGTCCAGCTCGTAGCGGCGCGGCGCACCGGCCTCGATGGTGCGCGGTGCCGCGGTCGCAACAGGCTGCGCTGGCCGCACCGGCGCAGGGCGCTGCGCCGTCGGCCGGGGCGCCACCGTGGCCCCCTGGCGCTGCGCCGGGACCTTCAGGGTTTCGCAGCCCTGCAGCAGCAGCAGCGTGGACGCCAGCGCGAGTGCGCAGCGTGTGGGTGCGGTCCTGGTCATCCGGGGCAGCGGTGCAGCGGTCATGGCGTGAGGTGGTGAAGAGAAGTGAAGGAGAGAGGCGCCCGAGGGCGGAAAGCAAGATGGCTGGCGTCAGCGACAGGTGTAGTTGCCCGAGCCGCCGCCGTAGCGGTTGGTGTTGTCCTTCATGCAGCGGCTGTATTCATCGGCGCGACGTTGGGCTTCGATGGCGGCCTGGCGCTCGGCTTCCAGCTTGTCGGCCAGCCCCGGTATCTTGGGCAGGGTCAGCGTCAGCAGGCCGGCATAGCTGCGGTCGCCGCGCAGCCGCCGGTACAGGCTCTCGGCCGCCTCGTAGTTCGGTTCGCCTGCTTTCGGCAGGTAGAAACCGAAGAGCATCGCCGGGGCCTCGGCGGGGCTGGCCGAGTAACCGGGCACCTCGTTGAAGTACACCGCGCGCTCCAGCCACTCGATGGCGGCCAGCCGGCTTTCGGGCTTGGCCTTCTCGGCGAGGTGGATGCGCGCCAGGTGCATGCTGGCCGAGGCGTAGTTCCACTGGGCCGCCCGCTTCAGGTAGAGCATGCCCTGCGTTTTGTCGGCCTTCACGCCCTGGCCGCTCATCAACATCAGCCCGTAGGCCTCCAGGGCGTAGGGCGCGATGCGCGCCTCGCGGTTGCCCTCGGCAATGGCCTTGATCAGGCAGGCCGCGACCGCCGTGCCGTCGGGCTTCCAGCCCATGTTCTGGCGCCCGCTGATGGCCAAGTGGGCCGTCACCATCTCCCGCATGATGTCCACGCGTTCTTCCATGGAGATGTTGAAGCCCTGGTAGCGGTCGAGCTCGTCGGCCTGCTGGGGCGTGAGCTTCTCGGCGGCACGGGCGGCCATCTCGGCCTCGCAGTAGTTGTTTTTCAGCGCCTGGGCGCTGCCGCACAGCAGCAGTGCCGCCATGCTGGCCAGCAGGCGCAGACGCGTGCCGGGGCTGCGGCAGGGGCAGGCATCAAAAGACCGTGTCATCGCGGGGCCGGTGGGCTGTTGGAGATGGCTGACCTTAAGGCCTCGGCGTGATCGGCGCGTGATCACCCGCCCCCTCAAACGCGGCCCTCGGCCTGCACGGCGGTGCCGGGGTCGGGCCAGTCGAGCAGCTCGGCCAGGCGCCTCACCACCCACCACGCCTCGGGCGCGTCGACGATCACGCCCGCGCCCGTCAGGCCCCGGTGCATGCGCGCCAGCACATCGTGCTCGGTGATGCCCAGTTCCCACTTTTTCGTCTGCGCCTGCTCGGTGAGCATCTGCGCCAGGTCTTCACAGAGTTCGTAGCGCTGCGCGATGTGTTCGCGCGTCTGGTTCGGCTTGGTGCGGCCCGGCGGCACGAAGAGCGCGATGAAAGACGGCGGTACGGTGAATTGGTTGTCTTCGGACATCTCTGGATTGTCGCGGGCGCAGGGCTTGCTAGCCTTGCACCATGCCCGTCGATCAGCCAGCGCCGTTTGCAACGCCCCTGCCCTGCGTGCTGGACATCGAGGCCTCGGGCTTCGGCCGGGCCAGCTACCCCATCGAGGTGGGTTACGTGCTGCCCGACGGCCGCGCCGCCTGCATGCTGGTGCGCCCGGCCGAAGGCTGGACACACTGGGACGCCAGCGCCGAGCAGGTGCATGGCATCACGCGCACCACGCTGTGTGCGCACGGCCGCAGCGCACGCGAGGTGGCCCTGGCACTGAACCACGACCTCGCGGGCCTCACGGTCTACTGCGACGGTTGGGCGCACGACTACAGCTGGCTCGCTGCCTTGTTCGAGGAAGCCGGCTTGAGCCCGAGCTTCAAGCTCGAATCGGTGGGCGCGCTGCTCGACGAAGCGCATCTCCACCAGCTCGATGCCGCGCGCCGCGAGGCCGTGGCCGAACTGGGCCTCAAGCGCCACCGCGCCAGCAACGATGCGCGGGCGCTGCAGCGCGCCCTGGGCTGGGTCATCGCGCACTGAGCCGGCCCGCCTCGGCCCGCCGCGCAGCTCAGGCGGCCGCCGCTTCCTTTTCCTGCAGCAGACGCCACATCACCTTGCCCGCGCCGCTCTTGGGCAGGCTGTCGGCGAAGGCCACCACCTTGGGCGCCTTGTACACGGCCATGTGTTCACGCGCCCAATCGATGACTTGCTGCTCGCTAACCTGGCCCTTGGCCTCGGCGCGCAGCACCACCACGGCCTTCACGCTCTCGCCGCGGTAGGCGTCGCGTGTGGCGATGACACAGGCCTCCTGCACCCAGGGGCACTTGAAGAGCAGCAGTTCCACCTCGCTGGGCCAGACCTTGTAGCCGCTGGCGTTGATCATGCGTTTGAGGCGATCGGTGATGAAGAAGTAGCCCTCTTCGTCGCAGCGGCCGAGGTCGCCGGTGCGGAAAAAACGCTTGCCGTCGATCTCGATGAAGGCGGCCTGGGTGGCCTCGGCATGGCCCCAGTAGCCCTTGAAGACCATGGGGCCGTGGGTCACGATCTCGCCCACTTCGTTGGCCGGCAGGGGCTGCAGCGTCTCGGGGTCGATGATGCGGCTGTCGACGCCGTAGATCGGGATGCCCAGGCACTGCAGCTTGGCGCGCTCGGGCGGGTTGCCGTGGCTGGGTGCCGCGGTTTCGGTGAGGCCGTAACCCTCGGCGAAGGTCAGGCCGAACTCGCTCTGCAGCCGCTCGGCCACGGCTTGCGGCATGGCCGCACCGCCGCCGCTGAGGTAGCGCAGGCTGCTGAGGTCGAAGCTCTTGTAGTTGGGGCTGCCGAAGAGATCGATGATCATCGTCGGGATGCAGGTCCAGTGCGTCACGCGGTAGCGGCTGATGGTGCGGCCGGCGAGTTCACGGTCCCAGCGCGGCAAGATGACCACCGTGCTGCCCAGGTACACGCTGCCCAGCACGCCATACATCATGCCCGTGATGTGGAACATGGGCACCACGGCCAGGCTGGTGGTTTCGGCGCTGGCGTGGCTCCAGAGGCCACCGCCCACGGCGTTGGGCATCAGGGTGCGGTGGGTGTGCACGCAGCCCTTGGGCAGGCCGGTGGTGCCGCTGGTGTAGGGCAGCAGCGCCATGTCGTCAGGCTGCGCCAGGCTGGGGCCGGGGCGGTGGCCGGCGGCCAGCGCATCCACCCAGCGTGTGGCCGGCAGGGGGCCGGCAGGCAGCGGATGTTCGGCGCTCAACCAGGCCAGCATGGCTGGCGGTGGCGTGTCTTCAGGGGCCAGCGTGGCGGGCATGGCATCGGCAAAACGGGTCACCAGCAGGTGCTGCAGTTGCTGCGGCACGGGCAGGCGGGCATTGGCTTCGGCCACGGTGGCCGCGAGATCGGCCGTGGTGATGGCGACCTGGGCACCGGGGTCGGTGATGTAGTGGCCGAACTCGTCGGCGCGGTTCATCGGGTTCACCGGCACCACCACCGCGTCGGCACGCTGCACGGCATAAAACGCCACCAGGTACTGCGGGCAGTTCTGCATGTAGACGAGCACCCGGTCGCCACGCTTGACCCCCCGGGCCTGCAGCCAGCCGGCCAGGGCCTCGGCCTGGCGCAGCAGTTCGCCATAGCTGAGCTCACGGCCCAGGTAGATGCAGACCGGCTTGTTCGGGTAGCGCCGCGCGCTCACCTCGAGGTTGAACCACAAGGTGGTGTCGGGCACCACCAGTTCATGCGGCAGGCGCGCGGGCCAGGCCGCGGCATGGGGGCGGGTGTTGGCGGGCATGGGGCGGCTGGCGGGCAGGGACGCGGGGGCGGGGGCGGGGGCGGGGGCGGGGGTTGTGGCGGAAGCAAGCGACAAGGTGGTCTCCGTCTGAGGCCAGCGAGGGTGCCGCCGGCCACCGGCCGCTGCAATCCTGCTATTCCCGCACGAGCTGTCACCTCGGCGACGGCGCCGCCGCCGCGGCGCTCAGTTCACTTCGCGCCGGGCTTCCTTGCGCCACTTCAGGCAGTCGGCGTGTTCGCTGAATTTGGAGCGCAGGCATTCGCGTTCCATGCAGACGAAATACATCACCGGGTTGCGGCCTTCGCACACGGCCTCGGGCCCGCTGGCCACGGCAGCTTTCACGGGCTGCGAAGCCGGCGCCTGCACCACGGGCGCCGCGGTGGCAGCTGGCGGGGCCTGCACGGCCGCTGGCGGCGGCGCGACTACTGGCGCAACTACTGGCGCAACTACTGGCGCAACTACCGGCGCGGCGACCGCGGGTGCAGCCGCGGCGCTGGGGTTGAGCGCAGTGCCATTGGGCGTGGTCGCCGCCGGCCGCGGAGCGGGCTTCAGGGCCGGCGCCGTTGCGGTGGCGCCAGGCTTGCCAGGGGCGGGCCCGGTATTGGCACTGACGTTGGCGTTGGCAGGTGCCGCAGGCGGGGCCTCGGCCGCTGTTCTTGCCGGCGCGGCCGCGCCTGGCACCACCACGGTGGTGATCTTGGACTCGGGCACTGCGGCTGGCGCCGGCGCCGCCAAGGTGGCGGGCAGCGCGGCCGAAGCCGCCAGCCCTTCAGCCGCGGCCGATGCGGCTGCTTCGGCGGCAAGATCGGCCGCCGGCAGCGCGCCGCCGCGCGGCCACAAGGCCAGGGCCGCAGCGGCGAGCGCCACCACGCCCAAGCCCAAGGCCCAGGGCTGCCATTTCTGCCGGCCGCCCGCGGCGGCGGGCGCCGCTGACAAGGAAGCCGCCACCGGCGGGGCCGCGAAGTGCAGCGGCGCCGGTGCAGGCGCAGAAGCAGGCGCAGCGGCCGGCGCCGGCGTCTCGTCCAGCGGCAGGTCGAAATCGGTGCGCGGCAGCGCAGCCGGCGGTGGCACCACCCGCGTGGCATCGAAGTCGATGTCGACATCGGCGCCAAGCGCCACCTTCGCCGCCGACGCCGGCCGCGCGCTGGCGATGACGGTGCGGTCCCACTGCGACGGGCTGGCCGCGTCTTCGCGGCGCAGCGGCGGCGGCTGGTGGCCGTCGAGCACCTCGCGCAGGGCCGCCACGTTATGGGGCCGATCGGCCGGGCGCGGCGCCAGCATCCAGTCGACGGTGCGCAAGAAGTTCTCGCTGCAGCCCGGGCAGGCGGTGGTGCTGAGCGCCGAGGCTTCGTCGTGAACGGCGCGCGTGGTGGCCGGCGGCGGTGGGCGGTTCAGCAGCAGGTAGTGCAAGGTCGCGCCCAGCGCGTACAGGTCGGTCCAGGGGCCCTGCTTCACGCTGCCGGCTTCGGCGTACTGCTCGATGGGCGCGTAGGCCGGCTTCAGGATCGCGGTGAGCGTCTGGCTCTTGTCGCCGATGACACGCCGCGCAGCGCCGAAATCCAGCAGCACCGGCTGGCCCTCGCTGTCGATCTGGATGTTGTCGGGCGCGATGTCGCGGTGGTAGACGCCTTCGCTGTGCAGGCGCTCGATGGCGCCGAGCAAGGGCGTCAGCAGCGCACGCAGCCAGGCTTCGTCGGGCGCCACGCCGAGTTGGGCGCGCACTTCTTTCAAAGTGCGGCCGCGCATCACCGGCATGGCCATGTAGGCGGTGCCGTTGGCCTCCCAGAAGCGGTGCACCTTCAGCAGCGAGGGGTGGTCAAAGCGGGCCAGCATCTTGGCCTCGTTGACGAAACTCTTCAGGCCCAGCGCGAAGGTCTCGGCGTCACTCTGCGAGCGCAGCGAGACGTGCATGGTCTCGGTGCGACCGGCCAGCGAGGCCGGCATGTATTCCTTGACCGCCACCTCGCGCTCCAGCGCGTGGTCGAAAGCGAGGTAGACAATGCCGAAGCCGCCCACGCCCAGCAGGCTGCGCAGTTCAAATTCGCCCAGGCGCGTGCCCGGCGGCAGGGCGCTGGGGTTGTCGCTGGCGATGCGGGGCGTTTGTGTGGACATGAAACAAAAACATTATCAGCGCTGCACCCCGCCCGGCGAGCCCCGGTTCGCATGCCCGCCACACCGCACACCCCCAGGGGTGAGGAATGTCGCCAGCCGGACGGCCGGGCACCGGGCGCCATGAAGCGCGACACCAGCAGCTTGTGGGCCCACCCGGCCTACATGAAGCTGTGGTTCGCCCGCGTGGCGGGTGTCTCGGCGAGCCAGATGCTGATGGTGGCCGTGGCCTGGCAGATGTACGACCTCACCGGCTCGGCCTGGGACCTGGGCCTGGTGGGGCTGCTGCAGTTCGCGCCTTCGCTGCTGCTCACGCTGCCCGCCGGCCACCTGATCGACCGCCTGCACCGCGGCCGCTTGCTGGCGGCCTGCATGGCCGTGCAGGCCCTGTGCGCGCTGGCCCTGGCCGCGGCCAGCAGCGAAGGCGCGGCCACGCGTGAGGCGCTGCTGGCCGTCTCGGTGGTGCTGGGCGCGGTGCGTGCTTTCCAGATGCCGACGCAGCAGGCCCTGACGCCTTTGCTGGTGCCGCGCGAAGTGCTGCCGCGCGCCCTGGCCTTCAGCGCCGTGGGCCTGCAAGGCGCGGTGATCGGCGCGCCGGCCCTCGGCGGCCTGCTCTACGCGCTGGGCGCCGGTGTCACCTACTTCGTTTGCACCGGGCTCTTCGGCGTGGCCGCGGCGCTGTGCCTGTGGCTGCGCTATGCCCACAGCGCCGCCTGCGCCGAACCCGCCACCTGGCACACCCTGCTGGCCGGCGTGCGCCACGTCTGGCACCACAAGGTGGTGCTGGGCGCGATCTCGCTCGATCTCTTCGCGGTGCTCTTCGGCGGCGCCACCGCGCTGCTGCCCATCTTTGCAAAGGACATCCTGCACGTCGGCCCCTGGGGCCTGGGCCTGCTGCGCAGCGCGCCGGCCGTGGGCGCGCTGCTGATGTCGCTGTCGCTCACGCGCTGGCCGGTGCGGCGGCGCACGGGGCACACGCTGCTGGCCGCGGTGGCGGTGTTCGGCGTGGCGATGCTGGTGTTCGGCTTGTCGAAGAGTTTTGCGCTGTCGATGGCGGCGCTGGCCGTCAGCGGCGCGGCCGACATGGTCAGCGTCGTCATCCGCCAGACCCTGGTGCAACTGTAAACGCCCGACGCGATGCGCGGCCGTGTGAGCGCCGTGAACTCGGTGTTCATCGGCGCTTCGAACCAGCTCGGCGAGTTCGAGTCGGGCGCCACCGCGGCGCTGATGGGGCCCGTGGGCTCGGTGCTGCTGGGCGGCGTGGGCACGCTGGTGGTGGCGGGCCTCTGGCTGCGGCTCTTCCCGGCGCTCGCGCAGCGCGACGCCCTTGTGCAGGCCGGCACGGCGGAACCCGGAGGTCGGGCACGGGCCTGAGGTGGAAAAACGCACCACGGCCACGGCACAGCGGGCTGCTGGGCCCGGGCACGGTGGTCGGCAGTACAAAAAGCCGGGGCGGCCGGTGCAAGGCTGTCATTCCCCGCGTTTGTCGCCCAGGCGCAGCTTGGCAGCGCGGCTGCGCTGCTTCCAGGTCTGCACCTGCGCGCGGCGCTCCAGCGCCGTGAGCGTGTCGCGGCGGGCCTCGCGTTCGAGCTTGTGGAAGTTGCGCAGGCGCTGCGCTTCCACGCCCTCGCGCACCGCGCAGCCGGGCTCGGCCTCGTGCCGGCAATCGCGGAAGCGGCACAGCGGCGCCAGCCGCGCGATGTCTTCGAACACCGCACCCAGGGCCTGAACCTCGCCATCCAGGCGCAGCGTGCGCAGGCCCGGTGTGTCGATGATGCAGGCGCCTTCAGCCGTGGCGTGCAACGAGCGCACGGTGGTGGTGTGGCGGCCGCGGTTGTCGCCGGCGCGGTTGGCGCCGGTGTCCTGCACCGCGGCGGCCAGCAGCGCGTTGGTCAGCGTGCTTTTGCCGGCACCGCTGCTGCCCAGCAGCACGAGGGTCTGGCCCGGCGTCAACCACGGCGCCAGCGCCCGTCGGGGCTCGTCGCCCAGGGCGTTGACGGCCACGGCCGCCGCGCCCGGCGGCAGCAAGGCCTGCACCTCGCGCAGGCGTTCGTCGGCTGCGGCGCAGAGGTCTTTTTTCGTCAGCACCACCACCGGCGCCACGCCCGCCATGCGCACCAGCGCCAGGTAACGCTCCAGCCGGCGCGGGCTGTAGTCCTGGTCCAGGCCCATCACCAGCAAGGCCGTGTCGACGTTGCTGACGATGACCACACGCTCCACCTTGTCGCGGCCGTCGTGCAGGCGCCGCGCCAGCTGGTTGAGCGGCTGCAGCCGATGCACCACCCACCATTCGCCCAAGTTGTTGCGCTCTGCCAGCACCCAATCGCCGCAGGCGATGGCGTCGCCCTCGGCGGCCAGCATCGCGCGCACGCCCGGCAGCAGCCGCGCGGGCTGCGCATGCACCCCGTCGTGCAGCGTGAGGCCTTCGCGCTGCACCTCCGTCACACGCAGCAGCGCGGGTTCGGCGCAGGGCAGCGCCGTGTGTTGAAGTTCTTGAACAAAACCAGCCATCAAGGCCGGCGAGAGACCGATGCCGCGCAGGCGGCCGAGATCGGAGAGATCGAACATGGCTTGCAGTGCGTCCCGTGCAAGAGAGAACCTGGCCCGGGGCCGCAGGCGCATGTGCGCAGCGGGCGCGGGGCCGCGAGGGTCTGGGGGGTCGCTGGCTGCAGGCCGTGTGCAGGGGCCAGATCAAGGCGCGGGGCGCCTTGGGCTCAAGTGCAGAGGCCGTGGAGATCGATCAGGCGCAGCTGCCTGTTCGGGAGCGGGGCTCGGAAGAGCCCCGGATGTGCGCGTTCAGCCGGTGTGGCGTGCGCAGGCCTGCAAGAGCGACCGGGGGGTGTGATCAAGCTTCACCATGGTGGCCTCCTGAGGGTTGTGGCGGTGAGCACCGCGAGGCCGCGAATGTGCGCCTGGGCCCCGCAGGCGTCAAGCCCGTGCTGCGGCCACGCGGCGCACGCGCAACACCGCGATGGGCGGCTGCGGGTACTGCGTGCCGGCCACGCCGCGGGCATAGAGGGCCTGCACCACCTCGCGCCCGGCCACCACCTGCCCGAAGGCGGCAAAGCCCTGGCCATCGGGGTTGCGGCGGCCAGCGAAATCAAGCTCGGGCTGCGCGCCGATGCAGATGAAAAACTCGGCCGTGGCGCTGCCCGGTGCCAGCCGCGCCATCGACACCGTGCCGTCCAAGTGGCGCAGGCCCGTTGCCGCCGTGGTCTCGTGCGCGATGGGCGCGCGCGGCGGCTTGCGTTCGCTGCCGAGGTTCATGCCCCACTGCACCACCTCGATCTTGTGGCGTGTCTCGGGGCCCTGGTTCTCGGGCCGCACGATGCGGTAGACGCTGCCCTGGTCGAGTTGGCCGACATCCACATGCGCGAGGTAGTTCGCCACCGTGATCGGCGCACGCGCCGGGTTCACGGCGATGGTGAAACTGCCCAGGGCGGTGTCGACCTGCGTGAACACGGTGCCGGGTTCGGCGCTGGGGAGGGTTGACGAAGCACAGCCCGCGGCCAGGGGCCAGGCGGGCAGACTGAGCAGGGTGCGGCGTTGCATGGTGGGGCGTAGCGGATGGTGTGTTGTGCTGTGGTGTGGCGTGCCGACATTGGACACGAGCCGGCGCCCGATATGCTGCCGGCATGTCCTTGGCCGCTCCCCCGCTCACCACCCTGCCCGACCCCACGCGCCCGGCCCCGGCCACCAGCGCAGAGGGCGTGCGCGTGCTGCACGTCGACGATCAGATCATCGTCGCCGAGAAGCCGGCCGGCCTGCTCTCGGTGCCCGGCCGCGGCGAGGCGGGGCTCGTCAACCTGGCCAGCCATTTGCAGGCGATGTGGCCCGACGCCCTGGTGGTGCACCGGCTCGACATGGGCACCTCGGGCCTGATGCTGCTGGCGCGCGGGCTGGAAGCGCAGCGCCGGCTGAGTGCCGCTTTCGAGCAGCGCGCCGTGGGCAAACGCTACGAGGCCGTGGTGGAAGGCTTGATCGAGGCCGACGAAGGCCGCATTGCCGCGCCTTTGATGGCCGACTGGCCGAACCGCCCGCGGCAGAAGGTGGATGTCGAACAAGGCAAACCTTCGTTGACCTACTGGCAGGTGCTGGCGCGCGCGGCCGAGACCACGCGGGTCTCGCTCAAGCCCGTCACCGGCCGCTCGCACCAGCTGCGCGTGCACCTGCAGCACATCGGCCACCCCATACGCGGCGACGAGCTTTACGCGCCACTGCCGCTGCGCGCAGATCGGCTGCTGCTGCACGCCGCCGAGATCAGCTTCGCGCACCCGGCCACGGGCGCCACGGCGCATTTCGCGAGTGCGGCCCCGTTCTGATGTCCCTTTCCTTCTATTCACGGAAGCCTCTCCATGCCCCAAGCCCTGAGCATCGTCACTGGCAGTTCCCGCGGTCTCGGCCGCGCGGTGGTCGACCAACTGCTGGCCCGCGGTGAACGTGTGCTGGCCATCGCCCGCGGCCCCACCGCGCTGCCGGCGCAGCCCTTGCCACCGGGCGCCGAACTGATCGCCTGGCAGGCCGACCTGGCCGAGCCGCTGCCGCTGGCCGAGCGCCTGGCCGCGTGGCTGCAGGCCTTGGACGCCACGCAGATCAGCGCTGTGAACCTGATCAACAACGCGGGGGTGGTCTCCACGCCCGCGCCCTTGTCGCAGGGCGATGCGCAAGAGCTGCAGAACGCCTTGCGCGTAGGCCTGGAAGCACCGCTGCTGCTGAGCGCGGCTTTCCTGCGGGCCACCGCCGGTTGGGCCTGCCCGCGCAAGCTGATGCTGGTGTCCTCCGGCCTGGGTCGGCGCGCCATGGCCGGCAGCGCAAGTTATTGCGCGGCCAAGGCCGGCATGGACCACCTGGCGCGTGCGCTGGCGCTCGAAGAAGCACAGGCGCCCAATGGCGCACGCGTGGTGTCGCTGGCGCCGGGGGTCATCGACACCGACATGCAGGTGCAGCTGCGCGGCGCCGATGCCGCGCAGTTTCCGGAAGTGGTGCGTTTCCGCGGCCTGAAGGACGGCGGCCACCTCGACAGCCCGATGCAAGCCGCTGCCAAGCTGCTGCGCGCGCTGGACCGCGCCGACTACGGCGATGAGCCTGTGAGTGATGTGCGAGAGCTGGCATGAACCCCGAACGCTGCGCCGAACTGATCGCCAGCTTGAACCTGCAGCCGCACCCCGAAGGCGGCCACTACGGCGAGGTCTTCCGCTCCGCGATGCCGGTGCAGCCCGCCGATGGGCGCCAGGGCCGCGTCGCGCTGACCACCATCGATTTCCTGCTGCAGCCTGGCCAGTGTTCGGCCTGGCACCGTGTGGCCTCCGACGAGGTGTGGCACCTGCTCGAAGGCGCGGGGCTGCGGCTGTGGCTGGCGCCGCCCGATTTTGCGGACTTCACGCACCTGGACCTCGGCCCCGTGCAGGCCGCACGCCGGCCGCGGCATGTGGTGCCCGCCGGCTGGTGGCAGGCCGCCGAGCCGCTGGACGGCGGCGCCTATGTCGGCGCCACCGTGGGCCCGGGTTTCGAGTTCGCCGATTTCAGCTTCGGCCGTGAAGATGCGGCCTTCTGTGCTGCACTGAAGGCGCAGCCGCCGGCGGCGAGACCCGCGCTGCAACGGCTGCTGTAGCGCCGCCTCAGCCCAGCCAGGCGGCCAGGTCGGCCTTGAGCTGGCGCAAGTCGGCCTGGCGTGTGTACATCATGTGGCCGGCGTCGTAGTAGCGGTGCGTCACGCGCGCCAGCACGCTGGCGGGCACGTTCAGCTGCGCCAGGCTCCAGTCACTGGCGCTGTAGGGCGTGCCCAGGTCGTAGCGGCCGCTGGCGGCCAGCACCTTCAGGTGCGGGTTGCGGCGCAGCGCGCGGGCGAGGTCGGGGCTGGTGCTGCAGAAACCCATGCTGCCGCGGCCACTGCCCTCGGCGCCGCGCGCCCATTGCCAGCCGCTGTTGACCTCGTAGCTCAGCACGTTGTAGCGGTGCTCCAGGTCGATGCCCAGGGTGCCGCGGTAGTAGGCCAGCGCCGCCATCGTGTAAGGGCCGGCGATGGCCTCGATGCCGGGGTCGAACTCCATCTCGCTGACACGGCTGGCCGCCGCCGGCCCGGTGCCGCGCGCTTCCAGCCGGCCCACCACCTGGCCGCGCGCGCGCAGCGCCTCGGTGAAGTAGCAGCGGTCGCTGATGCGCAGGTTCTGCTCTTCCACCAGGGTGCGCGGCAGGCCGGTGAGTTCGGCAACGCGCCGCGCCGTGGCGCTGCGGCGTTTGTCGCTCAGGCGCGCACCAGCCTGCAGCGCGCTGACGTAGTCGTCCTGCACAAAAGCTTCGGCCGCGGCGCGTGCGGCTTCAGGGCTGGCAGCCTGCGGGCCGCTGAGCAGCCCGTGGTACTGCGAAACGTTGGCAAAGGCCGGCAGGAAGAGGCTGTAGGGCAGGTCGTTGCCCGGTGCAAAAGCGATGCTCTGCAGGTCCATCGCGCAAGACACGAGGATCACGCCGCTGAGCACCGCGCCCAGGCTCTGCATCTTGTCGGCCAGGCCTGCGCCCCGCGTGGTGCCGTAGCTTTCACCGGCGATGTAGAGCGGCGAGCCCCAACGCTGGTGGCGTGTGAGCCAGCCACGCATCACCTCGGCCAGGGCCTCGATGTCGCCGTCGACCGACAGGTGCTTCTTGCGCGCCTTCTCGCTGGCGCTGAGCGACCAGCCGGTGTGCGGCGGGTCGATGAAAACAAGGTCGAAGTGCTCGAACCAGCTGTGCGGGTTGTCTTCCACCGCGTAGGGCGGCAGCGGCATGCTGCCGTCGTCGGGCACCACCACACGCTTGGGGCCGAGCGCACCGAACTGCAGCCAGATGCTGGCCGAGCCCGGGCCGCCGTTGAAGGCGAAACACACCGGACGCGTTTTTGCGTCTGCGCCCTGCAGCAGGTAGGCGGTGGTCATCACCGCGCCCTCGGGCTCGCCCGCCGCACCGGCCAGGCCGCCGGGCAGCACGGGCATGAAGGCGGCGCTGACGCGGTAGTCGAGCGTGCGCCCGCCGAGGTTGATCTGCGCCGTGCTTTCGGCCGCGGGGCGGGCCAGCAGCTTGTCGACCAGGGCCTTCAGGCGCTTGGCGTCGTCATCGGGGGCGGCAGGGGTGGCGGGGGTCGCGTCGGCCATGGTCGGGGTGTTCGGGTTGGGGGTGGATGTGAAGAAGGATAGGACAGGCGCGCGCCGCAGGTGGCGTGCCGGCGCACCGGGCGCTTCAGGCGCCTGCGCCCGCCAAGCCTGCGCCCGTCAAGAGCGCGCCGTAGCGCGCGATGTCGACGTTGCCGCCGCTGAGGATCACGCCCACACGCCGGCCGCGCGCCGGCACCACACCGTGCATCAGCGCGGCCGCGCCGAGCACGCCCGTGGGTTCGAGCACCAGCTTCAGCCGTTCGGCGAAAAAGCGCATCGTCTCCACCAGCTGCGCATCGCTCACCGTCTCGATGCGGCTCACCAGCCGCTGGATGACGGGGAAGGTCAGCGTGCCGCTGTGCTGCGTCTGTGCGCCGTCGGCGATGGTCTTGGGCGTGTCGATATGCACGATGCGGCCCAGGGCCAGGCTCTGCTGCGTGTCGTTGCCGGCCTCGGGCTCGATGCCGATCACCTCGATGCCGGGGCTCAGGTGGTGCGCGGCCACCGCGCAGCCGCTGATGAGGCCGCCGCCGCCCACGCACACCAGCAGCAGGTCCAGCGGGCCGCCCGCGGCGGTGTCCTGCAGCAGTTCCCACGCGGCAGTGCCCTGCCCGGCCATCACGTGCGGGTGGTCGTAGGGCGGAATCAGCGTCATGCCGCGCTCCTGCGCCAAACGGCGGCCGATGGCTTCGCGGTCTTCGGTGTAGCGGTCGTAGAGCACCACTTCGCTGCCGCGCTGGCCTTGCTGGTAGCCGCGTGTGGCGGTGAGCTTGGCCGCGGGCGAGTCTTGCGGCATCACGATGACCGAGGGCATGCCCAGGAGCCGCGCGGAGAGCGCGACGGCCTGCGCGTGGTTGCCCGAACTGAAGGCGATGACGCCGGCCTCGCGCTGCTGCTGCGTGAACTGCGCCAGCGCGTTGTAGGCGCCGCGGAACTTGAAGGCGCCCATGCGCTGCAGGTTCTCGGCCTTGAAGAAGACCTGGGCGCCGGTGCGCTCATCCACGGTGCGCGAGGTGATGACGGGCGTGCGGTGGGCCACGCCCTGCAGCCGTGCGGCAGCGGCTTCGACGTCGGCAGCGCTGATCGCGAGCGGGGGAGGCAGGGAAGCGGCGGTGTCGGTGTTCATGGCTTGTTTCAGGCAGCGTCCGGGCCTTGGAAGCCGCCGCGGCGGTAGGTGAGCACCAGGGTGTCGCGCCAGGCCGGCTGGCTGGCGTCCACCGGCTGGATGGGCGTGGTCTCGTGGATCACGCGCTCGTCGTCGAGCAGCAGCACGCTGAAGGGCTCGTGCAGCGTGAAGCGCACGCCCTGCGGGCCGCGGGCGTCGAAGACGCGGGTCTCGCCGCCCTTGACGTTGTGGCGGTCGACGATGAGCACGGCGACCAGGTCAACGCCGTCGCGGTGCGCGCCCTCGGGCGTGGGCCTGCCGATGCCGCCTTCGGTGTCGATGCGGAAGGGGTGGGCTTCGACAAACCACTCGCCGGGCCTGCCGACATCGGCGCGCAGGCCATCGGCCACGCCGGCCAGGCTCTGCAGCAGCAGCACCCAGGCGGGGTCTTGCAGCAGTTCGGGCGGCAGCGGTTCGAACCAGCGCTCATAGCCGCCGTGCAGGGCGTTGTAGGCCACCGGCTGCCAGTGGGCGCGGTGCGGCACGGCCTGCACATCGGACGCCGTGACGCGGAAACAACCGTGGCGGCGCTTGCGGTAGCGCCCACCATCACGCAGGTGGGGGTCGGGCGGCAGCGCCGGCCACAGCGTTTGCCAGGCCAGCCAGGCCGGCAACGGTGCGGCGCACAGGCGGGCCAGCGTGTTGGCGTCGAGCACGGCCCAGCCGGCGGTGGACAGCTGCACCGGCACGTCAGCCAGCGCGGTAAGAGGGGGGGCAGCTTGCATGCGCGGGCGGGCGGTCGGAGAAGGCGTCGGGAAGCGGCGGAAAGCAGCGGAATGCGGCGGAACGCGGCGACCATCAGCGCCGGGCAAAACGTGACATCGGTGCCGGAAACGGGCCCCGCGGCAGACGGTTTGGAGGCAACTCTCCAATCGGATGTCAGCAAGGCGTGCGTTCGCGGCGTTAAGGTGCCTGCGACCATGCGCCCCACCCTCCCCCCGCCCACCACGCCCAGTTGCCTGGTGGAAATCATCGAGCTCAAGTGGCTGCTGCGTGGCCATGGCGTCGACGTGCACGTCGAACGCCTGCAGAGCGACCCGGAGTATGCCCGCCGCACGCTGGACACCGCCGCTGGCCTGCCGCATGCCCCGCTGCGCGCCGCGGCTGCGCGGTTGCGCGCCTGCCTGCTGGGACCGGACGCGGCCTGACGGCGCGCCAGCGGCCCAGGGGCCCAGGGGCCCAGGGGCCCAGGGGCCCAGGGGCCCAGGGTTTGCCGCCGCTGCGCACGCTGGCAAGGGCGGCGTAGCATGGCCGCAGCGTTCTGCTTCGCCTGGAGGTTTGCCATGCGTCCTGCCTCGAACTGCTGTGGGCCCTGCCCCGCCCGGCCCGCCCGGCCCATCCGGTGGCGCCGGCTGGTTTTGCCGCTGCTGGTGGCGGTGTCCGCCGCGCTGGGCGGATGCGCGGTGGCGCCGCCGCCCACCCCCGCGGCAACCTTGCTGCAGGACCACCTCTTTCCTTCGGCGCCATCGCAGGTGGACCTGGCGTCGGTGTTCGCCCTCAGCCCGGCCATGCGCCAGTACGTGGACAGCACGCT
Source organism: uncultured beta proteobacterium (assembly GCA_963788035.1). Classification (GTDB taxonomy): domain Bacteria; phylum Pseudomonadota; class Gammaproteobacteria; order Burkholderiales; family Burkholderiaceae_C; genus Rubrivivax. Next base: position 119,972 of record CAWBFC010000006.1, on the reverse strand, counting down.
GGCAGGCATAGACAAGGCGCCCGAGCGCAGGCCGCGCCTGGTGGCCGCGCTGCACGACCAGGGCCGCCTGAACCTCGACTACGACGACGGCGACACCCGCAACGCGGCCGAAGCCTTCGACAAACGCGCCGGCCACTGCCTGTCGCTGGTGGTGATGACGGCGGCCTTCGCGAAACACGTGGGTCTGCCAGTGCGTTTCCAGCAGGTGCACGTGCGGCCGAACTACAGCCGCGCCAACAGCCTGACTTTTGCCAGCGGGCACGTCAATATCGTGCTCACGGGCCTGCCGCGCAGCGAGGGCGGCACCGGCGCCGATGCCGAAGACCTGACCATCGACTTCGTGACGCCCGACGAACTGCGCGGCGCCCGGCTCGAACCCATCAGCGAAGCCCGGGTGCTGGCCATGTTCATGAACAACCGCGCCGCCGAGCACCTGGCTGCGGGGCGGCCCGCCGAGGCTTACGCCTTGGTGCGTGCGGCCATCCGGCAAGACCCCGCCTACCTTGGCGCCATCAACACCCTGGGCGTGATCTACCTGCGCAGCGGCCACCCTGCCGCCGCCGAACAGGCGCTGCACACCGTGCTGGCGCGTGCGCCCGACGACGTGCCGGCGGTCTCCAATCTCGTGGCCACCCTGGTGGCCGCCGACCGCCAGGCGGAGGCCGCACCCTACCGCCGTCGGTTGGCGCAGTTGCAGCGCCACCCACCGTTCTACTTCCTCGATCTCGGCGTGGCTGCGCTGCGCGAGGGCGAGTTGCGCCAGGCGCGGGCGTTTTTCGAACGTGAGCTGCGGCGCCAGCCCTTCCAGCATGAAGCGCATTACTGGGCCGGTGTGGCCGATGCCATGCTCGGCGACGAGGCCGCCGCCGAGGCCCACCTGCGCCGTGCCATCGAGCACAGCGGCAACCCGGCGCTGGGCGCCCGCTACAGCGCCAAGCTGGCGGCGCTGAAGGGCCGCCCGCTGCAGTAAGCAGCCCTCCCGGGCGCCCCCGCACGGGCAGCCCGCCGCCGTGCGGGGCTGCACGCCACCGTGGGCGTAGGTGTCAGCCAGAGCGGTTAGGCTGCCGCTCCATGACACCGCGAGACAAAAAGCCGAACCCGCTGCTGGAGATCGGCATCACCGTGCTGCTGCCGGCCTTCATCCTGATGAAGCTCAGCAGCCCCGAGCGCCTGGGCACCCTGGGCGCACTGCTGCTGGCCCTGGCCTTTCCGCTGGCCTGGGGCGTCTGGGATGGCCTGCGCCGCCGCAAGCTGAACTGGTTCAGCGTGCTGGGCGTGGTGAGCACGCTGCTCACCGGCGGCATCGGCCTCTTGAAGCTCGACGCGCAATGGCTGGCGGTGAAAGAAGCCGCCGTGCCGACGCTGATCGGCGTGGCCGTGCTGGGCTCGACCTTCACGAAAACGCCGCTGATCCGCGCGCTGGTCTTCAACGCCGAGCTCTTCGACGTGCCCAAGGTCAACGCCGCACTGGCCGCGCGGGGCAACACCGTGCCGTTTGAGCTGCGCCTGCGCACCGGCACCTACCTGCTGGCCGCCACCTTCTTCTTTTCGGCCTTCGCCAACTATGTGCTGGCGCGGCTGATCGTCAGCGCGCCCGCGGGCACCGAAACCTTCAACGAACAGCTGGGCCGGCTCACGCTGCTGAGCTACCCCATCATCGCCATTCCGAGCATGCTGATGATGATGGGCCTGATGTTCTGGCTGGCACGCGGTGCCAAGCAGCTGACGGGCCTGGACCTGGGCGACATGCTGCACGGCGGTGCGCCCGCCGGCAAACCGTCGGCGTGAGGCCGCTGGGCGCTGTGCGCCTCAGACGATGATGGGCTCGGGCTCCAGCCGGATGCCGAAACGCCCGTAGACACTTTCCTGGATGGCACGCGCCAGCGTCACCACCTCGGCGCCGGTGGCGCCTCCGCGGTTGACGAGCACCAGCGCCTGCTTCTCGTACACACCGGCTCGGCCCACGCTCTTGCCCTTCCAGCCGCAGGCGTCGATCAGCCAGCCGGCGGCCAGCTTCACGCTGCCGTCGGGCATGGGGTAGTGCACGATTTCCGGGTCGCGGCCGATGATGTCGCGGCACTGCTCTTCGGTGACCACCGGGTTCTTGAAGAAGCTGCCGGCGTTGCCGATGACGGCCGGGTCGGGCAGCTTGGCGCGGCGGATGGCGCAGACCCAGTCGAAGACGGTCTGCGCATCGGGCGCATGGTTGCCGGTCTCGGCCATCTTGCGTTCCAGGTCCAGGTAGCCCAGCAGCGGCTGCCAGGGCTTGGGCAGGCGGAAACGCACACGCGTGATGACGCTCTTGCCCGCCAGACCGCCGAAGCCGGTGTGCTTGAAGACGCTGTCGCGGTAGCCGAAGCGGCACTCGGCCGGGCCCAGCGTGACGCTGCGGCCGGTGACGAGGTCGATGGCGTCGAGGCTGTGGAAACGGTCTTTCAGCTCCACGCCGTAAGCCCCGATGTTCTGCACCGGCGCCGCGCCCGTGCTGCCCGGGATGAGCGCCAGGTTCTCCAGCCCCGGCCAGCCCTGCTGCAACGTCCAGGCCACCACGGCGTGCCAGGGTTCACCGGCACCGGCTTCCACCACCCAGGCATCGGGCGTCTCTTCCACCAGGTGCAGGCCGGGGATCTCGACCTTCAGCACCACCTCTTCGAGGTCGTGCGTGAGCACCACGTTGCTGCCACCACCCAGCACGAACTTGCGCGCCACGCCGTACGCGGGGTGGTCGACAACCCGGCGCACGTCGGCCTCGGTCTTGATGCGCACCAGCGTGCGGGCCACGGCCGGCAGGCCGAAGGTGTTGTGTTCGCGCAGGCTGGCACGCGTTTGCACGTCCAGCGAGGGTTGCGCCGCGGGCGCCGGTGGGAGGGTCATGCCACAATTTTCGTGCATATTCCGGCGCACCCAACGCCCCCGCAGCGCCTGCCTTTTTTCCTGCCCCTGAACCGCTCTCATGCCCAGCTTTGACGCCGTCATCGAACCCGATCTCGTGGAACTCCGCAACGCCGTCGATCAGGCGCAGAAGGAGATCGGCACGCGCTTTGACTTCAAGGGCAGCAGCGCCCAGGTGGAGCTGAGCTCGCCCACGCCCAAGACGCGCGAACTCACGCTCTGGGCCGACAGCGATTTCCAGCTCGGCCAGGTCAAAGACGTGCTGATCGCCAAGCTCACCAAACGCAACGTCGACATCCGCCTGCTCGATTTCAGCGCCACGCCGCAGAAGATGAGCCACGACAAGCTCAAGCTCGCCGTGCCGGTGAAAAGCGGCGTTGACGCCGAAACCGCCAAGAAGATGCAAGGGGCCTTGAAGGCCAGCAAGCTGAAGGTGCAGGCGGCTTTCCAGGGTGACGCCTTGCGTGTCACCGGGGCCAAACGCGACACCCTGCAAGAAGCCATCGCGCTGCTGCGCAAGGAGCTGAACGAATGGCCGCTCACCTTCAACAACTTCAGGGAATGAAACCGCTGCGCAGGGCCGCGGCCTTGTTGCTGCTGGCGCTGGCCGGCGGGGCACAGGCGCAGCTGGTGGTGCTGTCGGGCCGCATGGGCGAACGGGCCCTGCTGGTGGTGGACGGGCAGCCCTACACCGTGGCCGTGGGCCAGACCGTGGCCGGCGTGAAGCTGCTGCGCTGGGATGGCGAGGTGGCCCAGGTCGAGCGCGGCGGCCGCAGCTACCCGATGCGGGTGGGTGAAACGCCGGTGCTGCTGGGCGTGGCGCCGCCACGCAGCGCGGCGCGCGAGATCGTGCTCACGGCCGGCTCGGGCGGGCACTTCACGGCCGGCGGCAGCATCAACGGCAAGCAGGTGCGTTTCATGGTCGACACCGGCGCCACGCTGGTGAGCCTGGGCAAGGACGACGCCGAGCGCCTGGGCATCGACCTGGCCGGTGCGCGCCGCGGCACCACCCAAACCGCCAACGGCCCGGTGCCGGTGTGGCTGGTGACGCTGAACACGGTGCGTGTGGGCGAGGTGGAACTGTCCAACGTGGGCGCGGCCGTGGTGCCGCAGCCCATGCCCATGGTGCTGCTGGGCAACAGCTTTCTCTCGCGCCTGCAGATGAAGCGCGAGAACGACGTGATGCGGCTGGAGCTGCGCTGAGCCGGGGCCGGCTCAGCGCTTGTCCCGCCAGCGACAAAAGATTTTCGAACGGTCGTGCTAAAACCATCGGCCGCTCGCGTGGACTGCGCGAGAAGTGCGTCGTGAACCCAGGAGTGCCCTGCCCATGGATCTGAACTTCACCCCCGACGAACTCGCCTTCCGGCACGAGATCCGTGCCTGGGTGGCCGAGAACCTGCCCGCTGACATCGCCCACAAGGTGCGCCACTCGCTGCGCCTGAGCCGCGAAGACCACCAGCGCTGGGCCCAGATCCTCGGCAAGAAAGGCTGGCTGGGTTGGGGCTGGCCGAAAGCCTTCGGCGGCCCGGGCTGGAACGCCATCCAGAAGCACCTGTTCGAAGAAGAGCTGGCCCTGGCCTGCGCGCCGCGTGTCATTCCCTTCGGCCCGGTGATGGTGGCGCCCGTCATCATGGCCTTCGGCAACGCCGAGCAGCACAAGCGTTTCCTGCCCGGCATCGCCAGCGGCGAGGTGTGGTGGAGCCAGGGTTACAGCGAGCCGGGCTCGGGCAGCGATCTGGCATCGCTCAAGTGCAAAGCAGAGCGCCGCGGCGACAAATACATCGTCAACGGCCAGAAGACCTGGACGACCCTGGGCCAGTACGGCGAGTGGATCTTCTGCCTGGTGCGCACCAGCAGCGAAGGCAAGCCGCAGACCGGCATCAGCTTTTTGCTCATCGACATGAAGAGCCCCGGCATCACCGTGCGCCCCATCGTGCTGATGGACGGTGAGCCCGAGGTCAACGAGGTCTGGTTCGACAACGTCGAGGTGCCGGCCGAGAACCTGATCGGCGAAGAGAACAAGGGCTGGACCTACGCCAAACACCTGCTCAGCCACGAGCGCACCAACATCGCCGACGTGAACCGCGCCAAGCGCGAACTTGAGCGCCTGAAGCGCGTGGCACGCGAGGAATGTGTGTACGAAGATGCCCGCTTCCGCGACCAGATTGCGCTGCTGGAAGTGGACGTGGTGGCACTGGAAATGATGGTGCTGCGCGTGCTGAGCGCCGAGAAAAACGGCAAGCAGAGCCTGGACGTGGCGGGCCTCTTGAAGATCCGCGGCAGCGAGATCCAGCAGCGTTATGCCGAGCTGATGATGCTGGCCGCCGGCCCCTTGAGCCGCGCCTACATCTTTGAGGCCATGGAAGCCGGCTGGCAGGGCGACCAGATCGCCGTGCCGGGCGACATCCTGCCGCTGGCCGGCACCTTCTTCAACATGCGCAAGACCACCATCTACGGCGGCAGCAACGAAGTGCAGCGCAACATCGTCGCGCAAACCGTGCTCGGCGCTTAAGGAGACACAACCATGGATTTCGACTTCACCGAAGACCAGGCATCGCTGCGCGACGCCGTGAGCCGCTGGGTCGACAAGGGCTTCGCTTTTGAGCGCCGCCACGGCCTGGCCAAGGCTGGCGGCGCCAGCCGCGCCGTGTATGGCGAGTTGGCCGAACTGGGCCTGGCCGGGCTGGTGATTCCTGAGGCCCACGGCGGCCTGGGCCAAGGGCCGGTGGACGCGATGGTGGTGTGCGAAGAGCTGGGCCGCGGCCTGGTGAACGCGCCTTACGCCGAAGCCGCGCTGATGGCGCCGGCCCTGCTGTCGGCCGCGCCCGAGGCGCTCCAGGCCGACTGGCTGCCGCGCATCGCCGGTGGCGAGGCGCTGGTGGTGCCGGCGCTGCACGAGCGCGCTGCGCGTTACCGCCTCACGAAGCTCAGCACCACCGCGCAGCAGGTGGGCGGCCAGTGGCAGGTCACGGGCCAGAAGCTGGTGGTGCCCGCGGCCGACGAGGCCGATGCTTTCATCGTGCCGGCGCGCATCAGCGGTGCCGATGGCGACACGGCCGGCATCGGCCTCTTCCTGGTGGAAAAGGCCGCCGCTGCCGTGGCGCCCTACCCCACGCAAGATGGCGCGCGCGCTGGCGACATCACCCTGAACGCGGCGGCCGCGCAGTTGATCACCACCGACGGCCACGCCGTGCTGGAAACCGCGGTCGACGCCGGCCTGGCCGCGCAGTGCGCCGAAGGTGTGGGCCTGATGGACCGCCTGGTGGCCATCACCGTCGACTACATGAACACGCGCAAGCAGTTCGGCGCCACGCTGGCCAGCTTCCAGGCGCTGCGCCACCGCATCGCCGACGTGAAGATGCAGCTGGAGCTGGGCCGCTCGATGAGCTACTACGCCAGCCTCAAGCTCGGCGAAGCGCCGGCGCAGCGCCGCCGCGCCATCAGCCAGGCGCGGGTGCAGCTGGGCCAGAGCATGCGTTACGTGGGCCAGCAGTGCATCCAGCTGCACGGTGGCATCGGCTGCACCGACGAATACATCGCCAGCCACTACTTCAAGCGCCTGACGGTGCTGGAGATGACGTACGGCGACACGCTGCACCACCTGGGCGAAGTCTCGGCGCGCATGCAAGACACCGCGGGCGTCTTCGCCTGACCTCGACGTGACGCTGGCCCCCGGCGCCATCACCGATGTCGCCGGCCTGAGCGTCGGCCATGCCGCGGCCGCAGGCCGCGAGACGGGTTGTACCGTGCTGCTGTGCCCCGAAGGCGCAGTGGCCGGCGTGGCCCAGCGCGGCGGCGCGCCCGGCACGCGCGAAACCGACCTGCTGCGCCCCGAAAACACCGTGCAGCAGGTGCACGCCCTGGTGCTGACGGGCGGCAGCGCTTTCGGGCTGGACGCCGCCGGCGGCGTGATGCGCTGGCTGGAGGAACGCGGCCACGGCTTCCCGGTGGGAGGTGTGGCGCGTGTGCCCATCGTGCCGGCCGCGGTGCTTTTCGATCTGTGGCTGGGCGATGCCCGCATCCGGCCAGGCGCCGACACCGGCTACGCAGCCTGTGTAGCCGCCAGCACCGCGGCGCCGGCACAAGGCAATGCGGGTGCGGGCCTGGGCGCCACGGTGGGCAAGCTCTTCGGCATCACGCGCGCGATGAAGGGCGGCATCGGCACCGCATCGCTGAAGCTGGGCCGCCACACGGTGGGCGCGCTGGTGGCGGTGAACGCCTTGGGCGATGTGATCGATGAACAAGGCCGCGTCATCGCCGGCGCGCGCAGCGAAGACGGCACGCGCCTGGTCGGCAGCACGGCCGCCGTGCTGGCCGGCGCCGGCCCGGCTGCGATGATGGTCGGCATGGCCACCACGCTGGGCATCGTGGCCACCGATGCAGCGCTCAGCAAAGCCCAGGCCACGGCGTTGGCCGGGCTGGCGCACCACGGGCTCTCGCGTGCCCTCAACCCCGTGACAGCGCACGATGGCGACACGGTGTTCGCCCTGGCCACCGGCAGCAGCGGCACGCCGGGCGACCTCAATGCGTTGGGCCTGCTGGCTGCTGAAGCCGTTGCGCGTGCCATCCGCAATGCCGTGCTAGCGGCGCGTGGCTTGCCCGCGCAGGGCGGCTCACCTGCTGTGCCCGCGGCCTTTGACTTCATTGCCTGACCCATGGCCCAGCCCAGCATCGCGCAGATCCTCTTCAGCCAGGGCTTCGGCAACCGGCGCGTCTGTGCGGGCCTGGTGCGGTTCGGTCACGTGCGCATCGGCGGCCGCGTGCTCGACGATCCGACCGAGACCTTCGACACGGCCGGGCTCGTCTTTGAGGTTGATGGCCAGCCATGGGCCTTCCACGCCCAGGCGCTGCTGATGCTGCACAAGCCCGCGGGCTACGAGTGCAGCCAGAAACCCCGCCACCACCCCAGCGTGATGAGCCTGCTGCCCGCACCGCTGCGCACCCGTGGTGTGCAGCCCGTGGGCCGGCTGGACGAAGACACCACGGGCCTGCTGCTGTTCACCGATGACGGCGCGCTCATCCACCGGCTCACCAGCCCCAAGCACCACGTCGACAAGGTCTACGAGGTGTTCACCAAACATGCGCTGGACGAGACGCAACTGCAGCGCCTGCGCGAAGGCGTGGTGCTCGACGACGACCCGGCCCCGGTGCGCGCGGTGGCCGCTGTGCAGCTGGCCGAGTGCCATCTGCAGCTGACCTTGGGCGAAGGCAAGTACCACCAGGTCAAGCGCATGCTGGCCGCGGTGAGCAACCGTGTGGAGCGCCTGCACCGCAGCCGCTTCGGGCCTTGGGGGCTGCCCGAGACGCTGGCGCCGGGGCAATGGGCCTGGGTGGATGCGGGCGCCCTGCCCGCGCCGGTGAAGGCGCCAGCCCCGATCAAGGCGCCTTAGCGCGGCCCCGCTTCTTCAGCTGGCGCTGTGCCAGGCGCGCGCGGTTGATGGCGCGCAGCCGGCCGAGGCTGCTTTCGGCCAGCGCCGCGCCCAGGTCTTCAAGGCGTGCGGCCAAGCTCAGCCGGAGCGGCGGCTTGGCAATACGCTGCTGCTGGGCGAGCGTGAGCACCTCGCGCCAGGCGGCGAGCGTCGCCTCCAGGCCGTGTTGGCGCTGCACCTCGTCACGCGCGGTCTCGGCCGCGCGCTGGCGGGCGGCAGGGTCGGCCGCCACTTCGCGCAGCGCGGTTTCCCAGGCCGCTGCGGTGTTCGGCACCAGCCAGCCGTTGTGCCCGTGGGCCAGCACCTCGGCATACGGGCTGACGGCCGAACACAGCGTCGGCACGCCGATGCCGGCGTAGTACAGCCACTTCACCGCGCTCTTGCCGGCAGCGAAGCGGCTGTCTTCCAGCGGCACCACGCCCACCGGGTTGGGCAGGCTGCGCGCGAAGTCGAGAAAGGCCGCGCGTGGCATCAAGGGGTGGCGTTGAACCTGCAGGCCGGCGGCTTCAAAAGCCGCGCCGGGCGGGCCCACCACGACGATCTGCAACTCGGGCTGCGCCTGCTGAATCGCGCGCAGCGCCGGGAACAGCGCTTGGACCGCGAGGTTCTCGGTGGACGCCAACAGCAGGCTCACCGGCCCAGCCGTCTGCGCCGGCAGCAGCCGTCCGTCCGGCGGCAACGCGTGGTTGGGCACCACCACGGCAGGTGGCAACGCCAGGCGCTCGGCCAGCATCTGCTGCAGCCGCGCGGTGCTCACGCTCAGCGCGTCGCTCTCGGCCAGGCAGCGCGGCAGCCATCGCAGCTGCGCCGCCACCGCCGCCTGGTTGCTGACGTGCGGCGGCAGCTCGGTCAGCAGGTCGTCGATGTCGTAGACCACCGCGCCGCCGCCTTGGCGCATCCAGCGCTGCAGCCGCCAAGCGCGGGCGTTCAAGCCGCGCTGCACCACCAGCACGTCAGCGGCGGCGAGGTCGGCGCGCGTGCAGTCGTGGAAGCTGCGTTGCACCAGCGTGTGCCCATCGGTTTCGGCCAGCGCCTGCAGTGGCGAGGCCACGCGGATCTGCGCGACCAGGGCCGTGATGTCACCTGCCAGCGCGAGCAGCTTCACTTCTTCGCCTCGAACTCCCAGATCAGGTGCCCACAGGCCCCACGGCGGATGCGGTGCGCCAGGCGCGCACGCTCCCACCAGCCTTCGGGCGGCGGGATGAAGGCGCGCTTCGAATCGGGTTTGGTGAGCTGCACACGCCGCACCTCGAAATCACCCTGGAAGCCGTACATCGCCGCCAGCCGCTGCGGCCGCGTGAAGTAGGTGTGGGTGTCCTTGGTCATGATGTTCACGTGCGTCGGGTCCATGAAGGCGGCCGCGCTCGGGAACACCGGCGTGATGGCGTAGAGCAGACCACCCGGCTTCAACACGCGCCAGACCTCGTTCATCAGCTCGATGAAGGGGAAGCGTGTGCCCTGGCCATCGGCCGTGGGCAGCACGCGTGGGATGTGTTCGAGGAAGTCGTAGGCCGAGGCCGAATCGAAGCGGTTGCTCTCGAAGGGGATGGGCTGCGTGGCCAGGTTGGCGCGGCGGATGGGGCCACTGTCGTCGCCGGAAAGATCAACGCCGCAGAGCTCGTCGCGGCCGTAGGGGTTGCGCGGGATGGGGCCGCAGCCCAGGTCGAGGTGGCGGGTGGTCATCGTGGGCGGGCCCTGGGGGTGACGAAAGATTGCGCCGCGGCCAGCCAGGCTAAAGCGCGGGTGTTGATGTCGCGCCGGCCGGCCGCGCGGCGGCGGCGCAGCAGTTCGGTGGCGGCGCGTGGCATGCGCTGGACCAGCAGCGCACGCGCCAGGCGGCGCGCATCGCGGCTGCGGAAGAAGGCGTCGGGCAGTTGCGGCAGCCAGCCCAGCAGCGTGTTTTCGTCCAGCACACGCGGCAGGTTGTAGGGGCCGTGGAAGCCGAACACCGGCCCGCGCGGCGGGCGGTTCTCGAAGGCAAAACGGTGGGCCAAGTCGGGCGGCGCGAAACGCACGCCGTGTTCGGCCTCCAGCATCGCGCGGTGCGTGGTGCCGAGCACGAGGTCTTCGGGGTGCAGCTCGGTGATGCGCACATCCAGCCCGGCTTGCAGCAGCTTCTGCGAACGCAGCGAGAAGCCGCCATTGCCGACGTTGCGGCCCGCGGGCTGCTCGGGCCACACGGCGCCGATGTAGTCGTGCTGCAGGAACTCGTCTGTCCAGGCAGCGGGTTCGCGCACGAAGCCGTCCCACTGCGTCACCAGCACGAAAGGTGTTTGGATGTGGGCGGGCAGCTCACGCAGCACAAAGCGCGAGTAGTCGGCGCCGGAGGTGATCTCGGCGATCTCCACCACCTCGATGCCCGGCAGCGGCGCTGGTGGCACCCAGCCGCGCGTGAAGAGCAGCACCTGCCCGAAGTCGATGCCGGCCATCGAATGCCGCAGCGATTGCGCGGCCAAGGCCGGTGCCCGTGTGTCCACGATGCACAGGGTCACCTCGGGCAGGGCCAGTCGCTTCATGGCGGCGCATTGTGCAGGCCCGCATGCAAACACCGGCGTTGCGAACGCCGGCTTGCGCGCGCCGCCTGCCGGCACAATGCCCGCCGATGAAAGAACGCCACATAGGCATCAGCCTGGGCAACATCGGTGCGCTGCACGACGGGCTGGGCGAGTTTTCGTTGCAGCTCGGCACGCGCATCGCTGCCATCGCCCCGGCCTGGCGCGCGCAGCACGGCATCCGGCTGCACTTCCACTTGCGCGAGAAGCTCTTCGGCCTGTTCGGCAACGAGGTGACCTACATCGCGGTGAACCGCTGGCAGCGCATCCGCCACGTGCAGCCCGAGCCCTTTTCGCTGTGGCACAGCCTGCACCAGCTGAACAAGAACCTGCCGCCGAACATGGCCGCCGGTGGCACGCGGCTGGTGACGGTGCACGACCTCAACTACCTCTACGGCCGCAACGCCTTCTCGCGCTGGCGCCACCACCGCCGCACGCTGAAGCTCATGGCGCGCACCGACCACGTGGTGGCCATCAGCCGGCACACCGCCGGCGATGTGAAGCGCGAGCTCGGCTGGGCCGGGCCGATGGGCGTGATCTACAACGGTGCGCGCAGCTTCGTGGCCGCCGAACGTGCGCCGCTGCCGGGCTGGGCGGCCGTGGCCGAGCGCCCTTTCCTCTTCCACCTGAGCCGCATGTCGCCCAGCAAGAACCCGCAGGCGGTGCTGGAGCTGGCGCGTGCCTGGCCTGAGATGACGTTTGTGATGTGCGGCCCGCCCAGCGAAGACGCCAAGGCGCTGAAGGCCGCCAACCGCCAGCCCAATGTGCAGTTCCACCTGGGCATCAGCGACGCGCAGAAGGCCTGGGCCTACGCCCACTGCAGCGGCTTCCTCTTCCCGTCGCTCACCGAAGGTTTCGGCCTGCCGCCCATCGAGGCCATGCACTTCGGCAAGCCCGTCTTCCTGGCGCGGCGCACCTGCCTGCCCGAGATCGGGGGCGATGCCGCGAGCTACTTCGACAGCTTCGAAGCCCAAGCGATGAAGGCTGTCGTGCAGCAGGGCCTGCTGCGCCACGCCGAACCCGGGCGCGCCGAAGCCGTGCGCCAGCACGCCGCGCAGTTCAACTGGGACGGCGCTGCCGCGGCCTACCTCGCGCTGTACCGGCGGCTGCTGGGCCTGCCGGGATAATCCACCGCATGAGAATCCAACGCGGCTGGCGCCGCCCCGGTACCGCCGGATGCGCCATCACCATCGGTAACTTCGACGGCGTGCACCGGGGCCACCAGGCCATGCTGGCCTTGCTGATCAACGAAGCGCGGCACCGCGGCCTGCCCAGCTGCGTGATGACTTTCGAGCCGCACCCGCGCGACCATTTCGCAGAGATGGCGCGCAAGGCCGGCAAGCCCGCCGTGGCCCCGGCGCGCATCGGCACCCTGCGCGACAAGCTCTGCGAGCTGCAGCGCTGCGGCGTGGACGAGGTGGTGGTGCTGCCCTTCAACGAGGCTTTCGCGGCGATGCAGCCGCAAGCCTTCATCGCCGAAGTGCTGCGCGACGGCCTGCGCGCGAAGTACGTGCTGGTCGGCGACGATTTCAACTTCGGCGCCCGCCGCGCCGGCAACTACGCGATGCTGGATGCGGCCGGCCCGGCGGCCGGCTTCGACGTGGCGCGCATGAACAGCTACGAGGTGCACGGCCTGCGCGTTTCCAGCTCGGCCGTGCGCGAAGCGCTGGCGCGCGGCGACATGCGCCAGGCCGAGGCCCTGCTGGGCCGGCCCTACAGCATCAGCGGCCACGTGCTGCACGGCCGCAAGCTGGGGCGCGAACTCGGTTTCCGCACGCTGAACCTGCGCTTCGCGCACGCCAAGCCGGCGGCCGCCGGCATCTTCGTTGTGCGTGTGCATGGGCTCGATACGGGCCCCGTGCCCGGCGTGGCCAGCCTGGGCGTGCGCCCCACGGTGGAGGACGCCGGCCGTGTGCTGCTGGAGGTGCACGCGCTGCACTGGCCCGCAGCGCTGGGCGCGAACGGCGGCTACGGCCGCTCGCTGCGCGTGGAGCTGCTGCACAAGCTGCACGACGAGCTGAAGTACGAGGGCCTGGCCGCACTGCAGGAAGGGATTGCCCGCGACACCGAAGCGGCACGCGCCTGGTGGCGCGCCGCGGGCGAGGCCCGCGTCTAAAATCGGCCGCCATGCGCCCCACGCCAGCCTTCACGCCCGACTCCGGCCTTCTGCGCTGGCAAGCTGCCACCCGCCGGCAAGCCACGCGCGACCGAATTATTCGTTCGGCGCCCTGACGCCAGGGCCTGACGCCCGGCCCTGCGCGCTGACGCGCGCCCGCGCCCCCAGCGCGGCCGGCCTCCCCGAACGACCCCGTGCCGCCCCATCCGCCCCTCACCGGGGTGGCACCTGCCGAGCCCACACGCCATGAGCAACACCCCTGACACCCGCAGCACGCTGAACCTGCCCGACACGCCTTTCCCGATGCGCGGCGACCTGCCCAAGCGCGAGCCGGCGTGGGTGAAGGCCTGGAACGACACCAACCACGACGGCGGCCTTTACCAGCGCCTGCGCGTAGCGCGCCACGGCGCACCGCTCTTCGTGCTGCACGACGGCCCGCCCTACGCCAACGGCAAGCTGCACATCGGCCACGCGCTGAACAAGGTGCTCAAGGACATGATCGTCAAGAGCAAGCAGCTGGCCGGCTTCGACGCGCGCTACGTGCCGGGCTGGGATTGCCACGGCCTGCCCATCGAAAACCAGATCGAGAAGACCCACGGCCGCGGCCTGCCGCGCGACAAGGTTCAGGCGCTCAGCCGCGCCTACGCCGCCGAGCAGATCGAGCAGCAGAAGGCTGATTTCCAGCGCCTGGGCGTGCTGGGCGACTGGGCCCACCCCTACCGCACCATGGATCCGGCCAACGAGGCCGGCGAGATGCGTGTGCTCAAGCGCCTGATGGAGCGCGGCTACGTCTACCGCGGCAGCAAGCCGGTGTACTGGTGCTTCGACTGCGGCAGCTCGCTGGCCGAGTTCGAGATCGAGTACGCCGACAAGAAGAGCCCGACCGTCGACGTCGCCTTCCTGAGCGCCGAGCCCGAGAAGCTGGCCGCGGCCTTCGGCCTGCCGGCGCTGCAGAACGACGCCTATGCCGTCATCTGGACGACCACGCCCTGGACGCTGCCCGCCAACCAGGCGCTGAACCTCAACCCGGCCCTGGTCTACGCGCTGGTGGACACCCCGCGTGGCCTGCTGGTGCTGGCCGAAGCGCTGGTGGAGAAGTGCCTGGCGCGCTACGGCCTCACCGGCGAGGTGGTGGCCACCACCTTGGGCGAAAAGCTCGGCGGCCTGAACTTCCGCCACCCGCTGGCGCATGTGCATGCGGGCTACGACCGCCTCTCACCCGTGTACTTGGCCGACTACGCCACAGCCGATGACGGCACCGGCCTCGTGCACAGCTCGCCGGCCTACGGCCTGGAAGACTTCCAGTCCTGCCTGGCGCACGGCATGAAGGCCGACGACATCCTGAACCCGGTGCAGGGCTCGGGCGTCTACGAGGCCGAGCTGCCGCTCTTCGGCGGCCTGCACATCTGGAAGGCCAACCCGGTGATCGTGCAGGCGCTGCAAGACGCCGGCCGTCTGCTGGCCCAGGCCGAGATGCAACACAGCTACCCGCATTGCTGGCGCCACAAGACGCCGGTGATCTACCGCGCGGCGGCGCAGTGGTTCGTGCGCATGGACGAGGGCGACGGCGTCTGCACCGTCGACAAGGCGCCTGGCACGCTGCGCCAGACGGCGCTGGCCGCCATCGACGCCACGAGCTTCTACCCCGAGAACGGCCGCGCCCGCCTGCGCGACATGATCGCCAACCGCCCCGACTGGTGCATCAGCCGCCAGCGCAGCTGGGGCGTGCCCCTGCCCTTCTTCCTGCACAAGGTGACGGGTGAACTGCACCCCGACACCCTGGCGCTGATGGACCGCGCCGCGGCCCTGGTGGAAAAGGGCGGCATCGAGGCCTGGAGCCAGCTCGACCCGGCCGCGTGGCTGGCTGCCGAGGCGGAGCACTACGCCAAGAGCCACGACATCCTCGATGTCTGGTTCGACAGCGGCAGCACCTTCAGCCACGTGCTGCGCGGCTCGCACCCGGGCGGCGCGCACGCGCAGGGCCCCGAGGCCGACCTCTACCTGGAAGGCCACGACCAGCACCGCGGGTGGTTCCATTCGTCGCTGCTGATCGGCTGCGCGCTGGAAGGCCGCGCGCCCTACCGCGGCCTGCTCACGCACGGTTTTGCCACCGACGGCGCGGGCCGCAAGATGAGCAAGAGTCTCGGCAATGTGGTCGAGCCGCAGACGCTGACCAACAAGTTCGGCGCCGAGATCGTGCGCCTGTGGTGCGCCGCCACCGACTACAGCGGCGACCTCAACATCGACGACAACATCCTGGCCCGCGTGGTGGACGCCTACCGGCGCATCCGCAACACGCTGCGTTTCCTGATGGCCAACACCAGCGATTTCAACGCGGCCCAGCACGCGCTGCCGCTGGAAGAGCTGCTGGAGATCGACCGCTACGCGCTGGCGCGCACGGCGCAGCTGCAGGCCGAGTTCCTGGCGCACTTCGAGGCCTACGAGTTCCACCCGGTGGTCGCCAAGCTGCAGGTCTTCTGCAGCGAAGACCTGGGCGCCTTCTACCTCGATGCGCTGAAAGACCGCCTCTACACCACGGCCCCGGGCAGCCACGCCCGCCGCAGCGCGCAGACAGCGCTGTGGCACATCACGCACAGCATGCTGCGCTGGATGGCGCCCTTCCTCAGCTTCACCGCCGAAGAAGCCTGGAAGGTCTTCGACGGCGGCCATGCCGAAGCCGACAGCATCTTCACGCAGACCTACTGGCAGCTGCCCACGCCTGACGCCGCGCTGCTGGCCAAGTGGGGCCGCATCCGCGAGCTGCGCGACGGGGTCAACAAGGAAATCGAGGCGCTGCGCAGCGCCGGTGGCGTGGGCTCGTCGCTGCAGGCCGAGGTGCAGATCACGGCCCCGGCTGACGACCATGCGCTGCTGGCCAGCCTGGGCGACGATCTGAAGTTCGTCTTCATCACCTCGGCCGTGCGCCTGGTGGCGGGCGAGGCCTTCTCGGTGCAGGTGGCCGCCAGCACGCACAGCAAGTGCGAACGCTGCTGGCACTGGCGCGAAGACGTGGGCCACGACGCCGCCCACCCCACGCTGTGCGGCCGCTGCACCAGCAACCTGTACGGCGCGGGCGAAACCCGCACCGTGGCCTGAACGTGGCGGCGCGAGGCGCTTCCTCGGGCAGCCCCAGCCTCTGGCTGTGGCTGGGCCTGGCGGCCATCGTCATCCTGGCCGACCAGGTGACCAAGACGCTCATCGTCGGCTGGTTCCAGCACGGCGACGTGCGCCCGGTCACCGGCTACTTCAACCTCGTGCGCGCGCACAACCCGGGTGCGGCCTTCAGCTTCCTGGCCGGTGCCTCGGGCTGGCAGCGCTGGTTCTTCACAGCGCTGGGGCTGGTGGTCTCGGGCTTCATCGTCTGGATGATCCGCAACCACCCGACGCAGAAGCTCTTCTGCTTCTCGGTCAGCATGATCATGGGCGGTGCGCTGGGCAACGTCATCGACCGGCTGATCCACGGCTACGTGGTCGATTTCCTGCAGTTCCGCTTCAGCGTGCTGGAGCCGCTGTTCCCTGGCGGCTACTTCCCCAGCTTCAACATTGCCGACAGCGCGATCACGCTGGGCGCGATGTGCCTGATCCTGGACGAGATCCTGCGCGTCAAGCGCGGGCGCTGAAGCACGGCGGCGGCCTGCGGGCCGCCCTCAGGCTGGCCCCAATTGCCAGCGTGCAGCCGGCGGCGCCCAATGTGCGCCATGGACACGCCGGCCCCGCCTTCCACCGAGCCCAGCAGCCCCGCGCTGCAACTGAACCCGCTGCACTTGGCCGACCCGCTGCGCTGGCTGGCCCTGGGCTGGCGCGATTTCACGCGTGCGCCGGTCATCGGCCTGTTCTACGGCGCGTGCTTCATGGTGATGGGCTGGGCCCTGCTGAAGGTTTATGAAAGCGCGCCGGCCTACACGCTGGCGCTGTCTGCCGGTTTCCTGCTGATGGGGCCCTTCTTGTGCCTGGGCCTGTACCGCGTGAGCCAGCGCCTGGAGGCGGGCCAGCAGCCCGACTTCGGCGATTCGCTGCTGGCCTGGGACACGCGCACCGGCCAGCTCGCCATCTTCGGTTTCGTGCTGCTGGTGCTGGAGATGCTGTGGGGCCGCGCCACGCTGGTGGTGTTTGCCGTCAGCTTCGACGGCATGCCGGATTTCAAGGGCTCGCTGCGCGCCCTGCTCGACCCCGAGAACCTGAGCTTCATCCTCGCCTGGGCGGCGGTGGGTGCGGTATTCGCATCCTTGATCTACGCCATCAGCGTGATCAGCATGCCGATGATCCTGCATCGCCAGACCGATGCCATCACGGCCGGCCTGACCAGCCTGCGCCTGGTGCTGACGCAGACCGGCGTGATGCTGTGGTGGGCCGCGCTGCTCGCCGGCCTGGTGTTCCTGGCACTGCTGCCCTGGTTTGCCGGGCTGCTGCTGGTGGGGCCGGTGCTGGGGCATGCCAGCTGGCACGCCTACCGGGCGGCGGTGGCCGATTGAAGAATCGGGTCAGCGCCGCTAGCGGCGATCGTCCATCGCGTGCGCGATGGGTCAGCGCCGATCGCCCATCGCGTGCGCGATGGTCGAGAGATCCACGTACTCCAGCTCGCTGCCCGCCGGCACGCCACGCGCAAGCCGCGTGACGCGCAGGCCGCGTGCCTTCAGCGCCTGCGAGAGCGCATGCGCCGTCACCTCGCCCTCGGCCGTGAAGCCGGTGGCCAGGATCACCTCTTCCACCACCCCATCACCCGCACGTTCGAGCAGCTGCGCAGCGCCGATGTCGCCGACACCCACACCATCCAGCGGGCTGATGCGGCCCATCAGCACGAAGTACAAGCCCTTGTAGCTGCCGCTGCGTTCCAGCGCCGCCTGGTCGGCGGGCGTTTCCACCACGCACAGCTGGCGTGCATCGCGCCGCGGGTCTTCGCAGGTGCTGCAGACCGGGGCTTCGGTGAAGGTGTGGCAGCGCTCGCAGGGGCGCATGCGCTGCACGGCATCGGTGAGTGCGGTGGACAGGCGGCGCGCGCCGTCGCGGTCGTGCTGCAGCAGGTGGAAGGCCATGCGCTGCGCCGATTTCACGCCCACACCGGGCAGCCGGCGCAAGGCGTCGATCAGCGCTTCCAGCGCACGTTCGGCCATCGCTTCAGAAGGGGAACTTCATCCCGGGCGGCAAGGGCATGCCCGCAGTGAGCTTGCCCATCTTCTCGGCGCTCACCTCTTCGGCGCGGCGCACGGCGGCGTTGAAGGCGGCGGCCACCAGGTCTTCGAGCATGTCCTTGTCATCGGCCAGCAGGCTGGGGTCGATGGCCACGCGCTTGACGTCGTGTTTGCAGGTCATGGTCACCTTCACGAGGCCGGCGCCGCTCTGGCCTTCCACCTCGATCAGCGCCAGCTCGTCCTGCGCCTTCTTCATGTTGTCCTGCATCGCCTGGGCCTGCTTCATCAGCCCGGCGAGTTGGCCCTTCATCATGGTGTTTTCCTTCTGGTATTTACAAAGGTTTGATCGAGCCCGGCACGATGCGCGCCGTCTTGAATTGCGCCAGCAGCTCGCGCACGGTGGCGTCGTTCTGGATCGCAGCCTCGGCCGCGGCCTGGCGGCGCTGGCGTTCAGCGGCATCGCGCCGGGCGGGGGTGTCTTCGGGCGTGCCTGGCAGCAGTTCCAGCGCCACCGGATGCCCCAGCGCGGTGGCCAGCGCTGCGGCCACCTTGTCGCGCAAAGCGGGGTTGCGCAGCGTCTCGCGCTCCACACGCAGCCGCCAGCAGGCGGGCTGGCTCTGGGTGTCGATGGCCTCCAGCCCGCCTTGCAGCGCCAGCTCTCGCGCCAGCGCACTGAGCGTGCCCTCGTCGCACAGGGGCTTGACCAGGGCGTACCAGCGGTCGCCCAGGCTGCGGTCGGCGACCGTCGGCACGGCGCCTGGCTGCGCCACGTTGGCGGCTGGCGCGGGTGCGGGCGGGGGCGGGGGCGCAGGCGGGAGTGCCATCGCGGGTTCGGCCACGTGCGGCGCCGCTGCCGCGGGCGCGTCGTCCCAGGGTGCCAGGCCGGCGGCCGCGGGAACGGACCCAGGGGCTGGCACTGGGGCGGCCGCGGGTGCGACGGAGCGCACAGGCACAGGCACAGGCACAGGCACAGGCACAGGCACAGGCACAGGCACAGGTGCTGGTGCCGCCGATCGCTGGGGCGCCAGCTGCGGCAGCGGCACCGCCACGGCCGGTGGCGCGGGTGCACGCAGCGGCGCGGCGCGCGCCGGCGCCGCGGTGGTGCGGGCCGCAGCGCCTTCGGCCGGGAAAGCGAGGAAACGCAGCAGCACCATCGTCAGCGCGCCGTACTCGTCGCTCATCAGGCCCAGCTCTTCGCGGCCGTGCAGCACCATGCTGTAGAGCAGCTGGGTCTCGTCATGCTGCAGGGCCGGGGCCAGCGTGCGTGCGTCTTCGGTGTCGGGGTCTTGTTCGTCCAGCGCGCCGGGCACGGCCTGCTGCACGGCCATCTGCTGCAGCAGCGTGGCCATCTCCTCCAGCGTGCCGGCAGCGCTCAGCCCGCGGCCACGCAGCCCGTCCACCGCGGCCAGCACCGCGGCGCCGTCGCGCACGGCCAGGGCCTGCACCAGCGTGCGCGCGTGGCTGCGGTCGACGCTGCCGAGCATGGTGCGCACCACCGCTTCCTGCAACTGGCCGCCGCCGTAAGCGATGGCCTGGTCGGTGAGCGAGAGGCCGTCGCGCATGCTGCCGCGCGCGGCGCGGCCCAGCAGGCGCAAGGCGCCGGCATCGGCGGGCACGTTTTCGGCTTCCAGCACGCGCTGCAGGTGTTCACGCACCGTCTGCGGCGCCATAGGCCGCAGGTTGAACTGCAGGCAGCGGCTCAGCACCGTGGGCAGCACCTTCTCGGGGTCGGTGGTCGCCAACACGAACTTCAGGTACTCGGGCGGCTCTTCCAGCGTCTTCAGCAGCGCATTGAAAGCGTCTTTGCTGAGCTGGTGGGCCTCGTCGATCATGAAGACCTTGAAGCGGCCGATGCCGGGCTTGTAGGCGGCGCGCTCGATGAGGTCCTTGATCTCGTCCTTGCCGCCGTTGCTGGCGGCGTCCATCTCGATGTAGTCGAGGTAGCGGTCGGCGTCGATCTCGGTGCAGGCCTGGCACACGCCGCAGGGCTCGGCGGTGATGCCGCCGGTGCCGTCGGCGCCGGTGCAGTTCAGGCTCTTGGCGAGGATGCGGCTGACCGTCGTCTTGCCGATGCCCCGCGTGCCCGTGAAGAGGTAGGCGTGGTGCAAGCGGCCCTGCGTGAGCGCGTTGGTGAGGGCCTGCACGACGTGCTCTTGGCCCACCATCTGCGCGAAGCTGCGCGGGCGGTATTTGCGGGCGAGAACGACATAGGACATGCGCTCGATTCTACGGGGGGGCCACGGGTGAACCGGCCCGGCCCGGGGGGCGGGCCGCAGGGATAATCCGCCCGCATGAGCCCCACCCATACCCCGCCACCGTCGCCGATGCCAGCACCGATCACCTACGAGCAGGCGGGTGTCCAGTACGACCTGATCGACCCACTGAAGGTGGCTGCACAGCGCGCCGCCGGCGCCACCGCCGGCCACCTGGCCGGCCATGGTTTCGGTGAAGTGGCCGCGTCGCGCGGGGAGTCGGCCTATGTCGTGGATGTCGGGCCCTTCTACCTCGCCAGCATCGTCGAATGCCTGGGCACCAAGACCTTGGTGGCCGACGAGATGCACAAGCTCACCGGCCGCAGCCATTTCGCCAGCATCGCGCAGGACACCATCGCGATGGCGGTCAACGATCTCATCACCGTGGGCGCCACGCCGCTGGTCGTGCAGGCCTACTGGGCTGCGGGCGGCAGCGAGTGGTTCACCGACGCGCAGCGCGCCGGCGCCCTCGTGGAAGGCTGGAAGGCCGCCTGCGACGTCTGCCAGGTGGCCTGGGGTGGCGGCGAAACGCCTGCGCTGGCCGGCATCGTCGAAGCCGGGCGCATCGACCTGGCCGCCTCGTGCACCGGCCTCGTCAACCCCAAGCCGCGGCTCAGCCTGGGCGAGAAGCTCGGCCCCGGCGACGCCATCGTGCTGCTGGCCAGCAGCGGCATCCACGCCAACGGCCTGAGCCTGGCGCGCAAGCTGGCCGAGCGCCTGCCCGAGGGCTACCTCACCGAGATCGAACCCGGGCTGACCTACGGCGAGGCCTTGCTGGCACCCACCACGCTCTACTCGCCGGTGACCGAAGCGCTGTGGACCGCCGGCGTGCCGGTGCACTACGCCGCCAACATCACCGGCCACGGATGGCGCAAGCTGCTGCGCCACGCCAAGGCGCTGCGCTATCGCATCCACACCGTGCCGCCGGTGCCGCCGGTGCTGCGCTTCATCGCCGAGCAGGCCGGGCACGACGCCGAAGAAGCCTACGGCACGCTCAACATGGGCGCAGGTTTTGCGCTCTTCGTCCCGGGCAGCGAGGCACAGCGCTGCGTCGACGTGGCGCGGGCCGCGGGTGTGGCGGCCTGGGTCGCCGGTGCCGTGGAAGCCGGTGCGAAAGAACTGCTGATCGAGCCGCTGGGTGTGCGCTTCAGCGGCGAATCACTGCAACTGCGCTGAACCGGGTGAGCCTGCACGGCTCGCCTACAATGCACCCCGCCGGGCCTCCCCGCATGGAAGCGCGCCCAACCGGGTCAGGTGGGGAACCAAGCAGCCCTTAGCGTTGCAACCAGTGCCGGGGTCAGGCTCGGCACCCTTCCCGCCCGCCGCCAACGCCATCGCCCTCAGGCCTGCCCTTTGGCGAAAGCCGCCGTGGCTTGGTCGCGCAGGGCGCGCAACAGGCCGAGTTCGGCCTCGCCGATGACGATGCTGCCGGCCTCGGCCTTGTCGGCATAGATCAAACCGATGGGCTGGCCCTTGAGCATCAAGGGCAGCAGCAGGAAGGTCGGCGCGTTCACTTTCTGGCGGTACCAGGCCGGCAAGCGGTTGGCCACGGTCTTCGCGTCGCTGACCAGCAGATCTGCACCCTTGGCGCAAAGTACGCCGAACAGATCGGTGGTGGCGCTGGCATCGGGCTGGATGCGGAAGGCGGCACTCAATTCGCTGCCGCCCGCGCCCAGGGCGATGCGCCCCACCAGCCGCGGCTGGCCCACTTCACGCAGGCACAGCACCACGTGCCGAAAGCCCATGGCCTTGTGCATGGCGTTCAACACCATGGGCAAGACCTCGCCCAGGCGCATCGATTTGCTGGCCAGCGCCTGGCGCAGATCGTCCAGCGATTTCGTCATCAAGCCCTGGGCGTCGGCCGCGGGCAAGACCAGGGTGGGCGCGTCGTCGCCGCGCAGGGGCGCGGACTCGTGCCCTTGCGTGGCCTCCAGCAAGCGCCGCGCGGGTGCGCCGGGCGCCACGTTCACCCCCATGGCCACCGCAAGTTCGTTGAGGTGCACGCGCATCGCATAGGCGGCGTTGACCATGTCGCGCGGGTTCAGACCCAGCGCCGGGCTGTAGAGCTCGGCAGCGCGCAGCAAGGCCGTGGCCTGCACCTCACCGTCGCCACCCAACATGGCGTCGGACAGCGCGTTGGCGGCGCGGGCGAGCCAGCGCAGGCGCTCGGGGCCGCGCTCCAGCGGCTTGGCCGGCGAAGCCCCTTCCGGGCTGCGCATGGCCTTCTGCAGGGAATCAGGCAGGCCCCAGGCCTGTGCCACGCCCGCGCCGAGTTCGTCCAGGCTCAGGCCCAGCACCTTCTTGGCCGCGGCCTCGCGCGCTTGATGGGCGGCTGCCGACGTGAGATCGCCGCGCAGGCTCTGGCGGATCTGGATCGCTTCTTCAGGCAGGTAACACTCGGTCAACAGCCGGCCGAGGTTCTGGAACATCGCGCCGATGAAGGCCTCTTCGCCCTCGCGCACCGTGGTGGTCAGCTCGTCGGCCAGCGTGCCGGCCATCAAGGCCCGCAGGAACTCTTCTTTCAGCAGCGCGGCATGGCTCTTGTCGCTCATGTGCTCTAGCAGCACCACCGACAGCGCCATGTTGCGGATGCCGGCAAAGCCCACGAGGGCCACGGCGCGCGAGACGGTCGCGATGCCGCCGCCGGCGGCGGCCGAAAACTGCGCCGTGTTGACCATGCGCAGCAGCTTGTTGGTCAGCGCGACGTCCTTGAGGATTTCGTCGCTGAGGGCCTTCAGGCTCTCGGTTTCCGAAGTGGCCACCTTCTGGATGCGCACGATGCTGGAGCCCAGCGCCGGGAAGTCGGTCTTGTGGCGCATGCGCCGCAGCAAAAACTCCAGCGTCGCGTGGCTGCTGCCGACATCGGGCTCTGCCGTGCCCTGGGGCTTCATCCAAGCCTGCAGGGCGGTCTGCATCGAGCGCGCGCTGTCGTAGCGTGCGCCGATGTCGCGCGTGATGGCGCGCTGCACGATGCCGCGCAGCGTGGCGTCGACCTTGGCGCTTTCCGGCAGCACCAGGTCTTCACGCTGCACACGCTCCACCGCGCGGTAGGGGTCGATCTCGCGCAGCAGCGGCACGCCGGCCAGCAACTCGCCGAGCATCACGCCGGCAGCGAAAACGTCCATCGCCGGCACGGGCGCTTCACCGCGGGCCGCCTCGGGCGAGATGTAGCCGGGCGTGCCCATGATGCGGCCGTCGTTGGCATCGAGCACCAGCGTCGCGCCGCGGCGCCCGCCAGCGCGGCGCGGCGGCGCCACGCGGCCGGCGATGCCGAAGTCCATCACGCGCGCACGGCCGTCGCTGCCCAGCAGGATGTTCGAGGGCTTCAGATCGCGGTGCACGATGCCTTGCTCGTGCGCAGCGGCCAGCGCGTCGAGCACGCCAATCATCAACTCCACCGCCTGGCGCGCGGGCATCGCCGGCTGGCCGCGGCGGGCCTGGGCCAGCGTCGGGCCTTCCACGTACTCGAAGACGAGGTAGGACTGGCCATCGTGTTCGTCGGCCTCGAAGACCGGCACCACGTTCGGGTGGCTCAGGCGGCTGACGGCGCGCGCTTCGTGCAGCCACAGGTTCACGGCGTCGGCGTCAGCCTCGGCGTCCATGAGCTTGAGCGCCACCTCGCGGTCGAGCCGAGGGTCGTGCGCCAGCCACACACGCGCCTGGGCGCCGCGGCCGAGTTCACGCAGCAACTCGAATCGCGCCAGGCTGCCGTAGCCGGTGGCCGTGGGCGCGCTCATCGCGGCGCCCTCTGCGCGTGGGCCGTGGTCTCGGCCTGCCCCAGCGGCGCGGGTGCCGTGGGCTGCACCGCCAGCGGGCTGATGGCCTGGGCCTGCAGCGCGGCCTGCAGCTCACGCACGCCAAAGTTGAAGAGCCGGCCGTAACGCGAAACCACGCGCGTCAAACCCTGCACCACGCGCGGGGCCGGCTGCGCCAGCGCATCGACCGCCTCGTTGGCGCAACTGCTCAGGGTGCGCAGCAAGTCGTCGTCGGTGTCGGGCGTGCGCGGGTTGGTGGCCACGGGCTGGCGGCGCACCATCGCCAGCACGCTGTCGTCCAGGCCCCAGTAGCGCGCCACTGCGGCGCCTATCGACTCGATGTCGGTCCCCAACACCGCGAAGGCCGCGCCTTCTTCGCTCATGCCCGGGTCTTCGGGCTCGCCCTCGCGCAAGGGCGGGGCGGGTTGCATCAGTTTGCGGATCTGCTGGGCTTCGTCGGGAAAGTGGTAATGCACGACCAGGCGCCCCAGGTTCTGCAGCAGGGTGATGAGGTAGACCACCTCGGCGTCATAGCCCGCTGGGCGGAGCACCAGCGCCACACGCGCAGCGCGGCGGCAACGTTCGAACAGGCGCTGCAATTCGGCCGCGCCAACGTCGTTCAGCGGCCCGGGCCACGGGCGCAGGGCCAGCGCAGCACGGCGCACGCCTTCCAGCCCCAGCATCGCGATGGCGCGGCGCACGGTGAGCACCGGTCCGCTGCCCGAGATCTGGGCACCACGCACCTGGGCCGAATTCACCAGGCGCAGCAGTTCGAAGGACAAGGCCATGTCCTCCAGCACCGCCTCGGCCAGCTCGATGGTGCGCTCTCGTTCCATCATCGCCACGCGCGCAGCCTGGTCGGCACCGCCGGGTGATGCCGGCAGCACACCGGCCGTGCGCAGCTTGTCGGCCAGCAGCACCAGCGGCCCGCCGCCGGCGCTGGCCTCGGTGTGCTGCCAGCCTTCCAGGGCCCGCAGCAGGGTGCGGGCGTTGCGGTAACGCTGGCGTTCCTGGCGGTCGGTGGCGCGGTTGACGATGGCGCGCAGCGGCTCGGGCACAGGCTGCGCCGTCGTCCAGGGCAGGCGCACGATGTCGCGGCCCAAGGGCGGCATGCGGGCGATGACACGGCCCACATCCGGCTCTTCCAGGGCCGGCTGGCTGCAGAGCAAGGTGTAGAGCACCAGGCCGCAGCCCAGCACGTCGCGTTCAGCGGCTTCACGCTGGCCGCGCAGGCCACCGGCCTCGGGGGCAGCGCCGGCAGGCAGGGACAGCATCTCGCTGGCCACGCCCAGGCCGGCCACGCGCACCTGGCCGCTGTCGCTGACCAGCAGCAGGTGTGGCTGAACATCGTGGTGGCCGATGCCGGCCTCGTGCGCGTAGGCCAGGCCCTGAAGCGCCTGCGTCACCCAGGCCGCGGCTTCGAGGCCGGGCAGCCCGCGGGAAGGCATCTTTTCGGTCAGGGTGGCGCTGTCGCGCGGGTCGTAGGCCACATAGGGCCAGCCGTCCTGCACGCCGGTTTCCACCACGGCGGCGATCTGTGGATGGTTCAGGCGCGAAGCCTGGCGAACGGTCTGCTGCCAGCGCTCCATCGCGGCGGCGTCAGCGGGCTGCACACGCGGCAACACCAGCATCAGTTCCTGGCCGCTGCGCGGGTCGGCCACGCGCCAGGCCATCGTGCGCTCGCTCTTGCCCAGCAGCCGCAGAAGCTGCATGCGGCCGAACCAGCGCACGGCAGCGCTGCGGGCCGGGGCGGAAGAGTCGGTGGATGGCGGTGGCATGGCAAAGCAATTGAAACCTGCCCCGCGCGGCTGCCAAGCCCGGAACAACGTGGTTTCCCACCGGCAGTTCAGCGGCCATGGCAGCGGCGATGTTCAGGGCGGCTATCGTCACGATGAGGTCTCCCATCGGTCGCAGGCGGCGCTGCCGGGGGGTGATGTGACAAAATCGACCCTGCTGGACGCGTACCCGGCATTGCCTGGCGCCGCAGCCCCGGAGACCCCCATGAGCAGCGAACTGATCAAACACATCACCGACGATTCCTTCAACAGCGACGTGCTGGCTGCCGACAAGCCCGTGCTCGTCGACTACTGGGCCGAGTGGTGTGGCCCCTGCAAGATGATCGCGCCCATCCTCGACGAGGTGTCGCAGGCCTACGACGGCCGCTTGCAGATCGCCAAGATGAACGTGGACGAAAACCGCGACGTGCCGGCCAAGTTCGGTATCCGCGGCATCCCGACGCTGATGCTCTTCAAGGGCGGCCAGCTCGCGGCCACCAAGGTGGGGGCCCTCAGCAAGGCGCAGCTCACCGCCTTCATCGACAGCCACCTATAATCTCCGTCACCGGTGGGCGCTTGATGCGCTTGCCGGCTGACCCGCCACCCCGCTTGCCCCGCCAGCCCACGCTGGCGCGACCAAGGCCCGCACAAGGCCCGCAGCGTTGGTTCGGCGCCAACCACCCGCGACATGCGCCTGCTGCCGGCTCACCCGAGACCGGAGCCTCCCACGCGCAACGCATCTGCCCCCGAGGGTGCCATCCATGCACTTGTCCGAACTGAAGGCCCAGCACGTTTCCGAGCTCATCAAGATGGGCGAAGAGCTGGAGATCGAAAACGTCGCCCGCCTGCGCAAGCAGGAGCTGATGTTCGCGATCATGAAAAAGCGCGCCAAGGCCGGCGAGCAGGTCTTTGGCGACGGCGTGCTCGAAGTGCTGCCTGACGGCTTTGGCTTCCTGCGCAGCATCGAGGCCAGCTACATGGCCAGCACCGATGACATCTACCTGAGCCCGAGCCAGATCCGGCGCTTCAACCTGCACACCGGCGACATGGTGGAAGGTGAAGTGCGCGTGCCCAAGGACGGTGAACGTTATTTCGCGCTGGTCAAGGTCGACCGCGTGAACGGCGTGACGCCCGAGGAGAGCAAGCACAAGATCATGTTCGAGAACCTGACGCCCTTGTTCCCCAAGGAGCAGTTCAAGCTCGAGCGTGACAACTTCAAGGGCGAAGAGAACGTCACCAGCCGCATCATCGACCTCATCGCGCCCATCGGCAAAGGCCAGCGCGCGCTGCTGGTGGCCCAGCCCAAGACCGGCAAGACGGTCATGATGAAGCAGATCGCGCACGCGCTGGTGGCCAACCACCCCGAGGTGCACCTGATCGTGCTGCTGGTCGACGAGCGGCCTGAAGAAGTGACCGAGATGGTCCGCGGCGTGCGCGGCGAGGTCATCAGTTCCACCTTCGACGAACCCGCCGCCCGCCACGTGCAGGTGGCCGAGATGGTGATCGAGCGCGCCAAGCGCCTGGTCGAGCTGAAGAAGGACGTGGTGATCCTGCTCGACAGCATCACCCGCCTGGCACGCGCCTACAACAACGTGCTGCCGAGTTCGGGCAAGGTGCTGACCGGCGGCGTCGACGCCAACGCGCTGCAGCGCCCCAAGCGTTTCTTCGGCGCGGCACGCAACGTGGAAGAAGGCGGCAGCCTCACCATCATCGGCACGGCGCTGATCGACACCGGCTCGAAGATGGACGAGGTCATCTACGAAGAGTTCAAGGGCACGGGCAACTGCGAGATCCACCTCGACCGCCGCATGGCCGAGAAGCGCGTGTACCCGTCCATCCTGATCAACAAGAGCGGCACGCGCCGTGAAGAGCTGCTGCTCAAGCCGGAGATCCTGCAAAAGAGCTGGATCTTGCGCAAGCTGCTCTACAACATGGACGAAATCGAAGCGATGGAGTTCGTGCTCGAGAAGATGAAGCAGAGCAAGAACAACCTCGACTTCTTCGACATGATGCGCCGCGGCGGTTGATACCGCGCTGATCTATAATCTTGGGTTTTTCGCCGTTGGTACACAAACCAGCGGCGAGGTTTCAGCCCCCGGCAAGTGCGTTGCACGGTGCAACGTGGCTCCCGAACAGCAAAGAGGCATGTGATGAAAGACGGCATACACCCGAACTACCGCGAGGTCTGCTTCCAGGACCTGTCCAACGGCTTCAAGTTCGTGACGCGCTCTTGCGCCCCCACGCGCGAGTCCATCAAGCTGGAAGACGGCCGTGAGCTGCCGCTCATCAAGCTGGAAACCACCAGCGAGACGCACCCCTTCTACACGGGCACGCAGAAGAGCGTGGACAACCTGGGCGGCCGCGTCGAGAAGTTCCGCAACAAGTTTGCGCACCTCAAGAAGACCGCCTGAGTTCGTGGCCCTTGGCCACCTCTCGCAACATCAAAGGCAGCCTCGGCTGCCTTTTTTGTCGCCTGCGCGGCCCTGGCTGTCCGGGCCCGACCTGCCGCCGCTGTTGGCCGGCGCTTCGCTAGCATCACCCCTGCCGTGAACAGCCCCAAGCCTGCCCTCGTCACCGCCCGCGGTGCCCGCCGCCTGCCCCGCCTTCCGCTGCTGCTGCTGTGCGCGGCCTACCTGCTGCCGGGGCTGGTGGGGCGCGACCCCTGGCGCCATGCCGACCTGACGGCCTTCGGCCAGATGGTGGCCATCGCCGAAGGCCGCACCCCTTGGTGGGGCCCGATGCTCGGCGGCGTGCCCGCCGACACCGCGCTGCTGCCGCACTGGCTGGGTGCGGCCTTCATCCTGGCCGGCCAGGGCTGGCTCGATGCCGCCTTTGCGGCGCGCCTGCCCTTCGCGCTGCTGCTGGCGCTGACGCTTGCCCTGACCTGGTACACCACCTTCCATCTGGCGCGCACCGACGCAGCGCAGCCCGTGCCCTTCGCTTTCGGCGGTGAAGCCTCGCCCATCGACTACGCGCGTGCCGTGGCCGATGGCGCCGTGCTGGCCCTGATGGCCACGCTGGGCCTGCTGCAGCTGGGCCACGAGACCACGCCCGAGCTCGGCCAGCTTTGCGCCATGACGCTTTACCTCTACGGCCTGGCGGCGGCGCCCTCGCGCCCGCGACTGTCACGTTTGGCGGTGCTGGCCGCGCTGCCGCTGCTGGCCGGCAGCGGCGCGCCCAGCATGGCCCTGGCCGCCGGCCTGGCCGGGCTGGTGGTGTGCGCCTTCTCGCGCTATGCGCAAGTGCGGGCCTTCACCGTGTGGGTGGCTGTGGCCATGGCCGCGGCGGCGCTGCTGGCGATGGTGATGGGCGCCTGGCGCTGGCGTGGCCACGGCCTGGGCCCGGGTGACCTCGCTTCGCTGGCGCGCCAATGGCTGTGGTTTCTGTGGCCGGTGTGGCCGCTGGCGCTGTGGACGCTGTGGCGCTGGCGGCGCCAGCTGTCGCACCGGCACTTGTCGGTGCCGCTGGTGGCCGTGGGCGTGGCCTTGGCCGCCAACGTCGCCATGGGCGGCAGCGACCGCGCGCTGATGCTGGGCCTCCCCGGCATGGCGGTGCTGGCGGCCTTTGCGCTGCCCACGCTCAAGCGCAGTGCAGCAGCCGCGGTCGACTGGTTCTCGATGTGTTTTTTCACGCTGTGCGCCATCACCATCTGGGTGATCTACGCAGCCATGCAGACGGGTACGCCCGCCAAGCCGGCAGCCAACGTCGCCAAGCTGGCGCCGGGCTTTGAAGCGCCCTTCTCGGCCCTGGCCCTGGCTGCGGCGCTGGCCGGCACGCTGGCCTGGGTGTGGCTGGTGCGCTGGCGCACCGGGCGCCACCGCGAGGCGCTGTGGAAGAGCCTGGTGCTGCCCGCCGGCGGCGTGGCCTTGTGCTGGCTGCTGCTGATGACGCTGTGGCTGCCGCTGCTGGACTACGCGCGCAGCCCGCGCGCGCTGGTGCAGCGCGTGGCCACGCTGGTGCCGCCGCAGGCCTGCATCGCCGGGCCGACCTTGGCGCCCTCCACCGTCGCCGCGCTGGAGCACTTCGGCCGCTGGCGGGTCGACGCCGGGCCCGAAGCCCTGTCGGGCCCCTGCGGCTACCTTCTGCAGGTGAGCAAGCAGCGTCCATTGCCGCCGGCCGCGCCCGGCTGGGTGCTGGTGGGCGAGGTCAAGCGCCCGACCGACCGCGACGAGATCACGCAGGTGCTGCGGCGCGAGCCTGGCGACGCCGCGCCGTCGCTCTGAACGCTGGCGCGGCGCGTGCTCAGGCCGTCAGCACCTCGGCTGCGACCCGCTTGCGCCGCACCCGCAGCGCCGGCAGGCTGAGGCGGAAACAGCTGCCCTTGGCGGGCTCGCTCAGCACCTCGATCTCGCCGCCGTGGCGCTGCGCCACATGCTTGACGATGGACAGGCCCAGGCCTGTGCCGCCGGTGTCGCGCGAGCGGCTGCCGTCGACGCGGTAAAAACGTTCGGTCAGCCGCGCCAGGTGTTCGCGCGCGATGCCGATGCCGGTGTCCTGCACCTCGATCACCGCCCCGCCGTCAGCGCGCCACAGCCAGCGCAGCGTGATGCGGCCGCCCTCGGGCGTGTAGCGCACGGCGTTGTTCAGCAGGTTGGTGACGGCGCTGAGCAGTTCGGTATCGCTGCCCGCCACCTCGGCATCTTCACCACCTTCGCCGGCCAGGGCATGGCGGCCGGCCGAAAGCAGCTCGGCATCCTGCCGCGCCTGCAGCAGCAGCGGCGCCATGGCACACCAGCGGTCGGGCGCGGGGCGCGGGCTTCCTTCCAGGCGCGCCAGCGTGAGAAGGTCGCCCACCAGCGCCTGCATGCGATCGGTCTGCTGCGACATCAGCTGCATCACGCGCTGGCGCTCCACCTCCGTCAGTGGCAGCTGCGCCAGCGTTTCGATGAAGCCGGACAGCACCGTCAGCGGCGTGCGGATCTCGTGCGAGACGTTGGCGACGAAATCACGCCGCATCGCTTCGGCACGCTCGCGTTCGGTGATGTCCTGCGAAAGCACGAGCTTCAGGCCCTCGCCATACGGCCGCACCAGCACTGACAGCGTGCTGCGCCCCAGCGGCCCGCTGAACTCCACCGGCTCGCCGAAGCGCCCGGCCTGCAAGTGGCTCACGAAGACAGGCATGCGCACGAGGTTGGTGACACGCTGGCGGCGGTCGCGCTCGGGGTCGAGCCCGAAGTGTTCGGCGGCCACCGAGTTGCACCACTCGATCTGGTCGGCGCCGTCGAGCAGCATCACACCGTTGGGCGAGGCCTCGATGGCCGAGAGAAACTGGGCCAGCCGGTCGCGCTCTTGCTGCACGCTCAGCTCGCGGCTGCGCAGTGCGCGTTCCACACGGTAAGCCAGCTCGCCCCAGAAGCCGCTGTCGCGCGGGGCTTGCGTGGTCAAGGGGCCACGCAGCCAGTTCATCAGCCCCTGGCCACGCCACGAATCGCGCAGCACCAGCAGGCTCACTGCCACCAGGCCGCCGCCGATGACGCCCAGGCTCAGCGAACCCAGACCGCTGCCCACCAGGGCGCCCGCCAGGCCGCCGAGCGCGACCACCAGCAGGGCGGCCAGCGTGCGTGCGAGCCACCAACCCATGTGCAGACCGCCGGCGCGCTAGGCCGCCACGCTGCCGAGCTGCTGCGTCAGCCGGTAGCCGGCGCCACGCACGGTCTCGATCAGGCCAGCGCACTGCACCGGCTGCAGTGCTTCACGCAGGCGCTTGACGTGCACATCGACCGTGCGCTCTTCGATGAAGACATGGTCGCCCCACACGCGGTCGAGCAACTGGGCGCGGCTGTGTACCCGCTCAGGGTGCGTCATCAAGAAATGCAGCAGGCGGAATTCGGTCGGGCCGACCTTGGCCTCGCGCAGCGCCTCGCCGTCTTCGGTGTCGACGCGGCGCGTGACGCGGCGCGTGGCCGGGTCCAAGCGGAGACCGCAGACCTCGACGGCGCTGTCCAGCGCCTCGGGCGCCTTGCGGCGCAACACGGCGCGGATGCGGGCCAGCAGCTCTTTCGGCGAAAATGGCTTGGTCAGGTAGTCATCGGCGCCAGCATCGAGGCCGGCCACCTTGTCGGTTTCATCGGCGCGCGCCGTGAGCATGATCACCGGCAGATCGCGCGTGCGCGCATCGGTGCGCCAGCGCCGCGCCAGCTGCAGGCCGGTTTGGCCCGGCAACATCCAGTCCACCAGCACCAGATCGGGCAGGACACGGTCGACCTCGCGGTTGGCGGTCTCGGCGTCGCTGGCGATGCGCACCTCAAAACCCGCGTGGCGCAGGTTGATCGCGATCAGCTCGGCGATCGCGCTTTCGTCTTCGACAACCAGGATGGAACTCATGCTGCCGCCCTGCCCTTTCAGCGCACCGCGTCTTCGACGTTCTGCATCGAGGTGTGGCGAACGTCAGTGCCCTTGACCACGTAGATGATGGCCTCGGCCAGGTTCTTGGCGTGGTCGCCCACGCGCTCGATGGCCTTGGCGACAAAGACGAGGTCGATGCTGGAAGAGATGGTGCGCGGGTCTTCCATCATGTAGGTGATCAGCTTGCGCAGCAGGCCGTCGAACTCCTGGTCGATCTGGTCGTCCTGCTTCAGCACTTCCAGGGCGCGGGCCGTGTCCAGGCGCGCGAAGGCGTCCAGCGCCTTGCGCAGCTGCGCGATGGCCAGTTCAGATTCAAAGCCCAGGTCGGACACCGGCAGCCGCAGCCGCGAAGACACGCCCGAGTTCAACAGGCGCTGCACCGTGCGCGCGATGCGCGCGGCTTCGTCGCCCACACGCTCGAGGTTGGCGATGGTCTTGCTGATGGCGATCAGCAGGCGCAGGTCGCGCGCCGTGGGCTGGCGGCGCGCGATGATGGCCGAGAGGTCGCGGTCGATCTCCACTTCCATCTGGTTCACACGCTCTTCACCCTGCAGCACCACGCTGGCGATCTCGCCGCTGAAGGTGGTCAGCGCGTGCACGGCCTGCACCACCTGCGATTCAACGAGGCCGCCCATCTCCAGCACGCGCGTGGAGATGCCGCTGAGTTCGGCGTCGAACTGGGTCGAGAGGTGTTTGTCGCTCATGGGGGTGCTCGGTCGTGGGCGCGGTCGGGGCGCAGTCGTGGCGCTACGGGCAGCCGGTTCAGGCAGGCAGCAAGTGCCCGGGCATCAGCCGAAACGGCCGGTGATGTAGTCCTCGGTGTCCTTCTTCTTGGGCTTCATGAAGAGGTCGGAGGTGGGGCCGAATTCGACCAGGTCGCCCAGGTACATGTAGGCCGTGTAGTCGCTGCAGCGCGCGGCCTGCTGCATGTTGTGGGTGACGATCATCACCGTGTAATCGGCCTTGAGCTCGTGGATCAGCTCTTCGATCTTGCCGGTGCTGATGGGGTCCAGCGCCGAGCAGGGTTCGTCGAGCAGCAGCACCTCGGGCTTGATGGCGATGCCGCGTGCGATGCACAGGCGCTGCTGCTGGCCGCCGGAGAGGCTGGCGCCGCTCTGGTCGAGCTTGTCTTTCACCTCACCCCAGAGCGCGGCCTTCTTCAGGGCCCACTCCACGCGTTCGTCCATCTCCACGCGCGGCAGCGTTTCGAACAGGCGCACACCGAAAGCGATGTTGTCGTAGATCGACATCG
The DNA here is from genome assembly GCA_963788035.1 of uncultured beta proteobacterium. Lineage (GTDB taxonomy): Bacteria > Pseudomonadota > Gammaproteobacteria > Burkholderiales > Burkholderiaceae_C > Rubrivivax. Next base: position 86,475 of record CAWBFC010000006.1, on the reverse strand, counting down.
GGAAAGGCGTGGGCTTCTGGAACACCATGCCGATCTTGGCGCGGATCAGCGTGACATCACGCTTGCTCTTGAGGATGTCTTCGCCGTCGACGCTGATGCTGCCTTCGGCGCGCTGTTCGGGGTAAAGCTCGAACATGCGGTTGAAGGTGCGCAGCAGCGTGCTCTTGCCACAACCCGAGGGCCCGATGAAGGCCGTGACCTTGCGCTCGGGGATGTCGAGGTTGATGTGCTTCAGCGCGTGGAAGCTGCCGTAGTAGAAGTTCAGGTCGCGCACCGAGATCTTCACGCGCTCGGTGGTGGGCAGGTCAACACGGGTGTCCATGTGGGGGCCTTGCTTATTGCTTGTTGCGGAAGAGCACGCGCGCCAGGATGTTGAGCGCGAGCACACCGATGGTGATCAGGAAGACACCGGCCCAGGCCAGCTCTTGCCAGTTCTGGTACGGGCTCATCGCGAACTTGAAGATCGTCACCGGCAGGCTGGCCATGGGCTCGCCCAGGTCGGTGGTGAAGAACTGGTTCGACAGAGCCGTGAAGAGCAGCGGTGCGGTTTCGCCAGCGATGCGCGCCAGGGCCAGCAGGATGCCGGTGACCACACCGGCGCGTGCCGCCTTCAGCGTGACGGAAGCGATGACTTTCCACTTCGGCGTGCCCAGGGCATAAGCCGCCTCGCGCAGCGCGTTCGGGATCAGGCTGAGCATGTTCTCGGTGGTGCGCACCACCACCGGGATGACGATCAGCGCCAGGGCCAGCACACCCGCAAACCCCGAGAAGCTCTTGGTCGTGGCCACCACCACCGAGTAGATGAACAGGCCGATGACGATGGAGGGCGCGGACAGCAGGATGTCGTTGATGAAACCCGTGACGGCACCCAGCCAGGTGCGCTTGCCGTACTCGGCCAGGTAGACCCCCGCCATCACGCCGATGGGCGTGCCCAGCGCGGTGGCCAGCGTCACCATGATCAGTGAACCCACGATGGCATTGGCCAGGCCGCCGGTTTCGGCCTGCGGCGGCGGCGTCGATTCGGTGAACACAGACACCGCCAGGCCGCCGACGCCCAGGCGCACGGTCTCGATCAGGATCCAGATCAGCCAGAACAGACCGAAGGCCATGGCGGCGAGCGCCAAGGTCAACGAAACGGCGTTGACGATCTTGCGCTTGCGGTGCAGCGCCGTGCGGCGCGCATCCATGTGCGTGAACGTGCTCATGTGCGGCTCCCTTCACCGCGGCGCAGGCGGTTCAGCAAGACCTTGGACAGTGACAACACCACGAAGGTGATGAAAAACAGCACGAGGCCCAGGTAGATCAAGGCCGCCTGGTGCAGGCCCTCGCCCGCTTCGGCGAACTCGTTGGCCAGTGCCGAGGTGATGCTGTTGGCCGCCTGGAAGAGCGACAGGCTGTCCAGCTGGTTGAAGTTGCCGATGACAAAGGTGACGGCCATCGTCTCGCCCAGGGCACGGCCCAGGCCCAACATCGTGGCGCCGACAACACCAGTCTTGGTGTAGGGCAAGACCACCTTGGAGACGACCTCCCATGTCGTCGAACCCAGGCCGTAGGCCGACTCTTTCAGCAGCGCCGGCGTGGTTTCAAATACGTCACGCATCACCGCCGCGATGAAGGGGATGATCATGATCGCCAGGATGATGCCGGCGGACAGGATGCCGATGCCCACCGGCGGGCCGGAGAACAGCGCACCGAGCACCGGCACGTCACCAAAAGCACCTTGCAGCGGCTGCTGCACATAGGTAGCGAGGATGGGCCCGAAGACCAGCAAGCCCCACATGCCGTAGACGATGGAGGGCACCGCCGCCAGCAGTTCGATGGCCACACCCAGTGGGCGCTTCAGCCAGGCGGGCGACAACTCCGTGAGGAACACCGCGATGCCAAAACTCACGGGCACCGCGATCAGCAGCGCGATGAAGCTGGTCATCAGCGTGCCGTAGATCATCACCAGGCCGCCGAACTTCAGCTGCACCGGATCCCATTCCGTGGAAACCAGAAAGCCGAGGCCGAACTCGCGGATGGCCGGCATGGCGCCGACGAACAGCGACACGATGATGCCCACCAGCAGCAGCAGCGTGACCCAGGCGGCGCCATGCGCCAGCAGAGAAAACACGGTGTCGGCCCAGGGCCAGACCCGACGACGACCAGGCGGATCACCCAGCGGAGAGGCTCGCTCCATCTTCTTCTTTTCGGGGTAGGGACTGGCGGGAAGTGTAGCGGCCATGGGCCCTCCGCTGGGTGGACGACCGGGCGGCACCAAGCCGCCCGGCAGCAAGGTCACTTGAAGGCGATGGCCTTGCCCGAAGCGTCCTTCAGGTTGTCAGCCCACTGCTTGCGCACCAGGTCCTTCACCGAGGCGGGCAGCGGCACGTAGTCCAGGTCGTCGGCCATCTTGTCGCCGTTGAGGTAGGCCCACTCGAAGAACTTCAGGGTGTTGCTGGCATTGGCCGGCTTGTCCTGCAGCTTGTGCATCAGGATGAAGGTGGCACCGGTGATGGGCCAGCTGTCCTTGCCGGGCTGCTCGGTCAGCACCTGGTAGAAGCTCTTCTGCCACTCGGCGCCGGCGGCGGCGGCCTTGAAGGCCGTGTCGGACGGGGCGACGTAGGCGCCGTCCTTGTTGCGCATGAGCACGTGGCTCATCTTGTTCTGCTTGGCGTAGGCGTACTCAACGTAGCCGATCGAGTTCGGCAGACGCAGCGTGAAGGCCGAAACGCCCTCGTTGCCCTTGCCGCCCGCGCCCACCGGCCAATTGACGGCCGTGCCTTCACCGACCTTGGCCTTCCACTCGGCGTTCACCTTCGAGAGGTAGTTGGTGAACAGGAAAGTGGTGCCCGATCCGTCGGCGCGGCGCACCGGCGAGATCGCGGCGTCCGGCAGCGGCACGCCGGGGTTCAGGGCCACGAGAGCCGGGTCGTTCCACTTAGTGATCTTGCCGAGGTAGATGTCGCCCAGCACCTGGCCGGTCATCTTCACCTGCCCGGGGGCGATGCCCTTGATGTTGACCACCGGCACGACGCCGCCGATGACGGTGGGGAACTGGATCATGCCGTCCTTGGCCAGGTCAGCATCGCTGAGGGGCGCGTCAGACGCACCGAAATCGACGGTCTTGCCGCGGATCTGACGGATGCCGGCACCCGAGCCCACCGACTGGTAGTTGATGCGGGCACCGCTGGCCTTGTTGTAGGCGTCAGCCCACTTGGCATAGACCGGAGCGGGGAAGGAGGCACCAGCACCCGTCACGTCTTGCGCGAAAGCGGAGGCGGTGAAAACCGTGACAGCGGCAGCAAGGGTGGCGCGGCGGAAGAGATTCATGCGTGGACCTCGGTGAGTGCAAAAGTTGGCAACGGACCGAAGTTTAGGCAGCGCAAATGACATCCCCGTGACATCGCCCGATGCCGCGCCTGCGTGCCACGAGATCTGTGACAGGCCGCCACGACGGCGTCACGAATCGGTCATGAACGCGCCCTAGCCTCTCGGGCCGCAACCTCAACCCCCGGAGCCACCCTCATGACCCTCATCCGCAGAACCTGGCTGCTTGCCCCCGCCGCCCTCGCCCTGGCCGCCATGGTGGGCTGCGCCAGCACGCCCGCGCCAGCCACTGTGGCCGAAACGGCAGCGCGCACGCCACAGCTGTCGACGCTGAACAAGCTCATCGCCGACGCCGGCCTGAGCGACACGCTCAAGGGCAGCGGGCCCTTCACCGTTTTTGCGCCCAGCGACGAGGCCTTCAAGGCGGTGCCGGCCAAGACCCTGGCCGAACTGGCCAGCAACAAGGAGTTGCTGCGCTCGGTGCTGACCTACCACGTCGTGGCCGGCAAGGTGATGGCCGCCGATGTGAAGACGGGCAACCTGAAGTCGGTGCAAGGCGCCAACCTCGGCGTGGGCAAGGCCGGCGAGTTCGTCACGGTCGAAGACGCCGTGGTGACGCAGGCTGACGTGCCCGCCACCAATGGCGTGGTGCACATCATCGACAAGGTGATGATGCCGCCTCGCCGCTGAGCCGCGCCCCGCTGGCTGTGGCCTGCGGTCGTGGTGGCCGCAGGCTCAGCCGGCTGCGGCCGCTTCAGCCATGCGCTCGGCGCAACGGCGGCCGACCGTGGCGTCACGCGCCTCCACCATCACGCGCAACACGGGCTCGGTGCCCGAGGCGCGGATCAGCACGCGGCCGCTGCTGCCGAGCTCTCGTTCGGCCAGCTCGCGCGCCTGCGTCAGCGTGGTGTTCTGCCGCCAATCACTGCCTTCGCGCAGCCGAACGTTGATCATGGTCTGGGGGCAGAGCTGCACGCCTTCCAGCAGCCCGGCGAGCGTGCCGCCGCTGCGCCGCACCGCCTGCAGCACCTGCAGCGCGCTGACGATGCCGTCGCCCGTGGTGTGGCAGTCCAGCGCCAGCAGGTGGCCCGAGCTTTCGCCGCCCAGCTGCCAGCCGTGGGCGCTCAGTTCCTCAAGCACGTAACGATCGCCGACCTTGGCCCGCACCAGGCGCACACCGCGGGCGGCCAGCGCTTGCTCGATGGCGATGTTGGTCATCAGCGTGCCCACCACGCCAGGCACAGCCTGGCGCTGCGCAAGGCGGTCGACCGCCATCACGTAGAGCAGTTCGTCACCGTTGAAAAGGCGGCCCTGGGCATCGACGAGCTGCAGCCGGTCGGCGTCGCCATCCAGGGCGATGCCGTAGTCGGCCCGGTGATCGGCCACCGCCTGAACCAGCGCCTGCGGCGAAGTGGCGCCAACGCCCGCGTTGATGTTCAGGCCGTCCGGGCTGCAGCCGATCTTCACGACCGCAGCACCCAACTCGTGGAAGACGTCGGGCGCGACGTGATAAGCGGCACCGTGCGCTGCGTCGATCACGACCTTCATGCCGCGCAGCGACAGGCTGTTGGGCACCGTGCTCTTGCAGAATTCGATGTAACGGCCGCCGGCGTCATCCAGGCGCCGTGCCTTGCCCAGGCGCGCTGAATCGACCCACTGCGGCGTGCGCTGCAACTCGGCTTCGACTTCCAGCTCCCAGGCGTCAGGCAGCTTTTCACCCTTGGCCGAGAAGAACTTGACGCCGTTGTCGTCGAAGGGGTTGTGCGAGGCGCTGATCACCACGCCCAGGTCGAGGCGCAAGGCGCGTGTGAGGTAGGCCACACCCGGTGTCGGCAGCGGGCCGCTGAGCAACACGTCGACACCCGCCGAGGCGAAACCGGCCTCCAGCGAAGACTCGATCATGTAGCCCGAGATGCGGGTGTCCTTGCCGATCAGCACCGTGGCGGGCCCGCCGCTGCGACGCAGCACCTGGCCGACGGCATGGCCCAGGCGCAGCATGAAGTCGGGCGTGATGGGGCTCTGCCCGACCGTGCCCCGAATACCGTCGGTACCAAAGTAGGTTCTGCTCATTCTTGTCTTCTCCTCTTGCGATTTTCTCTCGCTTCGGCGGCGGTCTGGCCCACCCTCACAGGGGCTTTCATCCGACAGGTGTAGCGAGGCCTGCACACGAAGCCTCCTGGGCGGATTGCCAGACCTTCAAGGCATCGACCGTGGCGGCCACGTCGTGCACGCGCACCACGGCGGCGCCGTGATGCACCGCCACCAAAGCCGCGGCCACGCTCGCCGCGAGGCGTTCACCCACGGGCCGGCCGGTGATCAGGCCCAAGGTGCCCTTGCGCGACCAGCCCACCAGCAGCGGCCTGGGCAGGGCCACCGCCAGGCGGCGCTGGGCGCGCAACAACTGCAGGTTGTGATCGGGGCCTTTGGCGAAGCCGATGCCCGGGTCGAGCATCAGGCGCTCTGCCGCAATGCCGGCAGCCTGCACCTCGGCCGCGCGGCCCTGCAACCAGGCGGCCACCTCGGCCACGACATCGCCATATGCGCTCAGGCCCTGCATGGTGTCGGGCTCGCCGCGCATGTGCATCAGGCACACGCCCGCACTTGGATGGCCCGCCAAACAGGCCAAGGCCCCGGGGCGGCGCAGCGAGCGCACATCGTTGACGATGTCCACGCCGAGGGCCAGCGCGGCGCGCATGACCGAGGGCTCGCTGGTGTCCACGGAGACCGGCACGCCCAGGCGAACCGCGCCTTCGATCACCGGCAAGACACGCGCCAGTTCCTCTTCGGGCGCGGGCGCGGTGGCTCCCGGGCGGGTGGACTCGCCACCGATGTCCAGGATGTCCACACCCTCGGCCACCAGGCGTTCGCAGTGCGCCAGCGCGGCCGCGGTGCTGACATGCCGCCCGCCGCCCGAGAAGGAGTCGGGCGTCACGTTGACGATGCCCATGACCTGCGGGCGCGACAGATCGATGGCGAAGCGTGTGGTCTGCCAGTGGATAGGCATGGCGATCAGGTGCGGTGGCTCAGCGCGCGGACGGTGGCGCGGGGGCGAAAAACAAAAACGGGGCCGAAGCCCCGCTGGATGGTCGTCACACCCCCGCCGCGTCGCTCAGGCAGCGGCCGGTGCGCTGTCGGTGCCGACGCTGGCCGAAGGCCCGCTCGGTGGCTTGCTCGACGACGGCGTCCAGTCCTTGGGCGCGCGTGGAGGCTTGCCGGCCATGATGTCGTCGATCTGGTCGCTGTCGATGGTTTCCCACTCCAGCAGCGACTGCGCCATCGAGTGCATCTTGTCCTTGTTGTCTTCGATCAGCTTGCGCGCGATGCTGTATTGCTCGTCGATGATGCGGCGGATCACGCCGTCCACCTTGCGCATAGTCTCTTCCGACATGCTGGTGGTCTTGGTGACGCTGCGGCCGAGGAAGACTTCGCCCTCGTTTTCGGCGTAGACCATGGGGCCCAGCTCGTCGGTCATGCCGTAGCGCGTGACCATGTCGCGGGCGATGGCGGTGGCGCGTTCGAAGTCGTTGCTCGCACCGGTGGTCATCTGGTTCATGAACACTTCTTCAGCGATGCGCCCGCCGAAGAGCACGCTGATGGTGGACAGCATGCGCTCCTTGTCCATGCTGTAGCGGTCACCTTCGGGCAGCTGCATCGTCACGCCCAGGGCGCGGCCACGCGGGATCACGGTGACCTTGTGCACCGGGTCGGTCTTGGGCATCAGGCGCGCCACCAGCGCGTGGCCCGCCTCGTGGTAGGCCGTGTTCTTGCGCTCTTCCTCGGGCATGACCATGGACTTCCGCTCGGGGCCCATCATGATCTTGTCCTTGGCCTTCTCGAAGTCGACCATTTCCACCACGCGGCCGTTGCGCCGCGCAGCGAAGAGCGCCGCCTCGTTGACCAAGTTGGCCAGGTCGGCTCCGCTGAAGCCCGGTGTACCGCGTGCCAGGATGTCGGCACGGATGTCCTGGCCCACCGGCACCTTGCGCATGTGCACGTTGAGGATCTGCTCACGGCCGCGCACGTCGGGCAGCGTCACGTAGACCTGGCGGTCGAAGCGGCCCGGGCGCAGCAAGGCGGGGTCGAGGATGTCGGGCCGGTTGGTGGCCGCCATCACGATGACGCCGAGGTTGGTCTCGAAGCCGTCCATCTCGACAAGCATCTGGTTCAGCGTCTGCTCGCGCTCGTCGTTGCCGCCGCCCAGGCCGGCACCACGGTGGCGGCCCACCGCGTCGATTTCGTCGATGAAGATGATGCAGGGCGCGCTCTTCTTGGCCTGCTCGAACATGTCGCGCACGCGGGCCGCGCCCACGCCAACGAACATCTCGACGAAGTCGGAGCCGCTGATGCTGAAGAAAGGCACCTTGGCCTCGCCAGCGATGGCCTTGGCCAGCAGCGTCTTGCCGGTGCCCGGGGGGCCGACCAGCAGCACGCCGCGCGGGATGCGGCCGCCCAGCTTCTGGAACTTCTGCGGGTCTTTCAGGAAGTCGACCAGTTCCTTCACTTCTTCCTTGGCTTCGTCGCAGCCGGCGACATCCTGGAAAGTGGTGGAGTTGTTGGCCTCGTCGAGCATGCGCGCCTTGCTCTTGCCGAAACTGAAGGCGCCGCCCTTGCCGCCGCCCTGCATCTGACGCATGAAGTAGATCCACACGCCGATCAGCAGCAGCATCGGGCCCCAGCTGACGAGGATGCTCATCAGCAGGCTGGGCTCTTCACGGGGGCGCACATCGAACTTCACGCTGTTGGCGATGAGGTCGCCCACAAGGCCCCGGTCGAGGTAGGTGGCGGTGCTGCGCAGGCGCTTGTCGTCGGTGGTGACGGCCTGGATCTCGGTGCCGCCGCCCGGGCTTTCCTGCAGCGTGACGGAGCGGATGCGCTTGGCGCGGACTTCTTCCAGGAAATCGGAGTAGCCGATCTGGTTGCCCTGGGTGGTGCTGCGGTCAAACTGCTTGAAAACCGTGAACAGCACGAGCGCGATCACGAGCCAGACGGCAATTTTCGAAAACCATTGGTTGTTCACCGCGGCTCCTTTTCCAGTTCAGCGGTACGGCGGGCCGGATTCGGCAGGCCGCGATCCACGGTAGTTGGGGTCGATTCTAAAGCAGTCAAGGGTGTGCAGACGCCGTCTGAGAGGGTGAGGAAAGGGGCGAAAAACCCACAGTTGCCGAGGCAAACACGACCTTGTGGAAGGCCATGTACCCAGAGCCTAGGCAGATTAACGGCCTTTCAGTCCCACGCCGACCAGAAAGGTTTCTGCCGACTTGTCGCGCGAGGCCTTCGGCTTGATCGGCTTGACCGTGCGAAAGGTCTGCCGGAACAGCGTGACCAGCGTGTTGTAGCCACTGCCGTGGAAACACTTGCAGACCAGCGCTCCCTCCGGTTTCAGGTGATGGACCGCAAAATCCACCGCCAGTTCCACCAGGTGCTCGATGCGTGCCGTGTCGGTGACCTCGATGCCCGACAGGTTCGGCGCCATGTCCGACACCACCACATCCACAGGCCGCCCCTGCAGGGCCTCGTGCAACTGTTGCGCGACGGCTTCTTCGCGAAAGTCGCCCTGGATGAACTGCACGCCCTCGATGGGCTCGAAATCGAGCAGGTCCAGCGCGATCACGGTGCCCCTGAGTTCGCCGACGGCCGCGCCTTCGGGGGCGAAACGGCGCCGCAGGTACTGGCTCCAGGCGCCTGGCGAGGCCCCGAGATCGACCACCACCTGCCCCGGCCGGATCAGCCGCAGCGTCTCGTCGATCTCTTTGAGCTTGTAGGCGGCACGGGCCCGATAGCCCTCGCGCTGGGCCAGCTTGACGTAGGTGTCGTTGACGTGGTCGTTGAGCCACGCCTTGTTGATCTTTTTGCTCTTGCTGTCGATCTTCATTCGCGTTCGATAATACGGGCATGACCGCTATCCAGCTCACCCCCGCCGAACGCAAGGAGCATCGCTCCGGCGCCCATCACCTGGACCCGGTTGTCATGATCGGTGGCGACGGGCTCACGCCCGCCGTCGAAAAAGAGGTGAACGCCGCCCTGAACGCCCACGGGCTCATCAAGGTGCGCGTGTTCTCAGACGACCGCGCCGCGCGCGAGGCCATGCTCGCGACCCTGGCCGACAAGCTCGGCGCCGCGCCCATCCAGCACATCGGCAAGCTGCTGGTGCTGTGGCGGCCGATGCCCGAGAAGGAAGCTGCCCCGCGCGACGACCGCAAGCCAGGGCCACGCACCGTCAAGCTGGTGAGCTTCTCCAAGAGCGGCAACCACCGCGCCACCGTCAAGACTGTGAAGGTCTTCGGCAACGAGCGTGTCACCGCCGGCGGTTCGATCAAGCGCGTGAAGAAGCGCGTGACCAGCGTGAAGAAAAAAGCCCAGGCTCAGTGAGCCGGCGGCCTGGCGGCACGCCAGGCCAGGGCCAGCACCAGCAGGCCCTTGATCACGTAGAACGCGGCGCTCGCCGCGTGCAGCTGGCCGAAACTGAAAGCGCCCTGCCCGGCCTTGGCCGCAGGCATCAAGGGTTGGATGGCAAAGTAGCCTGCCACCGTGCAGAACAGCGCGCCCAGGGCCAACACCATGCCGACGCTGAACTGCGGGCCGGTGCCCGCCAGCGCAGCACGGCGCGCGGCCACACGTTCCAGCGCCACCATCACCACACCCAGGGCCAGGCTCGTGTAGGCCTCTTGCGCCAGCATGCGGCCGACCAGGCGGCCAGCTTCGGCCCCGCTGAGCTGGGCGAAGACCGCCGGCGTGGCCAGCAGCGCGACGCACAGCAACCAGCCGGCCCACAAGCCCGGCAGCAGCCGGCGGGCACGTTCCAGCAGCGCCGGCATCAGACGTAACGCACGTCCACAATTTCCCAGCGGCGCAAGCCGCCGGGCGCCTGCACCTCGGCCACGTCACCGGCTTCCTTGCCGATCAGCGCGCGGGCGATGGGGCTGCTGATGGAGATCAGGCCCTGCTTGAGGTCGGCCTCGTCGTCACCGACGATCTGGTAGGTGACCTTGGCGCCGCTGTCCTCGTCTTCCAGGTCGACGGTGGTGCCGAAGACCACCTTGCCGCCGGCATCGAGCGACGAAGGGTCGATGACCTGGGCCGCGGCGAGCTTGGACTCCAGCTCCTTGATGCGGCCCTCGATGAAACCCTGCTTGTCCTTGGCGGCGTCGTACTCGGCGTTTTCCGAGAGGTCGCCCTGGGCGCGGGCTTCGCTGATGGCCTGGATCACGGCATGCCGCTCCACCGATTTCAGCCGGTGCAGTTCGCTCTTCAGCAGTTCGGCGCCGCGACGCGTGAGGGGAATGGTGACCATGGGGGCAGCTGCACGAAGCAAGAGTGGGGGCGAAAGTGAAGCCGCCGCAGGGAGCCCGTGGAGGGCGGCCTGCGGCGGTACGCGAAGAGCAGAGTTTAGTGCAGTTCGCCCTGCACTTCGGCCCGCAGTTGCGCGTGCAGTTCCTGCAGCGACACCACGCTCAGCGTGTCCTGGTGCTTCAGCGCTTCAGTGGCGGCCTCGGCCCCGGCCATGGTGGTGTAGTAGGTCACGCGGTTGGCCAGCGCGGCGGTGCGGATGTAGCGCGAGTCCGCAATCGCCGTGCGCGTTTCATCGACCGTGGTGTAGACGAGCTGGATCTCTCCCGCCTTCACCATGTCGGCGATGTGCGGCCGGCCGTCCTTGACCTTGTTGACCAGCTTCACCGGGATGCCGGCTTCGCCGATGGCCGCCGCGGTGCCCTTGGTGGCCACCACCTGGTAGCCCAGCGCCACGAGGTCGCGCGCCACGGCAACGGCGCGGGCCTTGTCGCTGTTCTTGACCGTGATCACCACCGTGCCCTTTTCGGGCAGACGCGAACCTGCGCCGAGCTGGCTCTTGAGCATGGCCTCGCCGAAGGTGGCACCGACGCCCATCACCTCGCCGGTGCTGCGCATCTCAGGCCCGAGGATCGGGTCCACGCCCGGGAACTTGTTGAAGGGGAAAACCGCCTCCTTGATGCTGAAGTACGGCGGCACCACCTCGCGCGGCGGCAGGCCGTCGTCGCTGCGCTGCGAGGCCAGGCTCTGGCCAGCCATGCAGCGCGCGGCAATCTTCGCCAGCGCTTGGCCCGTGGCCTTGCTCACGTAGGGTACGGTGCGACTGGCGCGCGGGTTCACCTCCAGCACATAGACGACGGCGTCATCGCCCTCGCCTTGAACAGCGAACTGCGTGTTCATCAGCCCCACCACCTTCAGCGCCTTGGCCATCACCGTGGCCTGGCGGCGCATCTCGTCCTGCAGCTTGGCGCTCAGCGTGTAGGGCGGCAGCGAGCAGGCCGAGTCTCCGCTGTGGATGCCGGCGGCCTCCACGTGCTCCATGATGCCGCCGATCATCACTTCGGTGCCGTCGCTGATGCAGTCGACATCCACCTCGATGGCGTCGTCGAGAAAACGATCCAGCAGCACCGGGCTCTTCTCGCTGACCTGCACGGCTTCGCGCATGTAGCGGTTCAGGTCCTTGTCGCCGTGCACGATCTCCATCGCGCGGCCGCCGAGCACGTAGCTCGGGCGCACCACCAGCGGGTAGCCGATTTCCTGCGCCAGGGCCAGCGCCTGTTCTTCGGTGCGCGCGGTGCGGTTGGGCGGCTGCTTCAGGCCGAGTTGATGCAGCAGCTTCTGGAAACGCTCGCGGTCTTCGGCGATGTCGATGCTGTCAGGGCTGGTACCGATGATGGGCACGCCAGCGCGCTCAAGATCCAGGGCCAGCTTCAGCGGCGTCTGCCCGCCGTACTGCACGATCACGCCGAGCGGCTGCTCCTTGGCCACGATTTCCAGCACGTCTTCCAGCGTCACCGGCTCGAAATAGAGACGGTCGGACGTGTCGTAGTCGGTGGACACCGTCTCCGGGTTGCAGTTGACCATGATGGTCTCGTAGCCGTCTTCGCGCATGGCCAATGCCGCGTGCACGCAGCAGTAGTCGAACTCGATGCCCTGACCTATGCGGTTGGGCCCGCCGCCCAGCACCATGATCTTCTTCTTGCCCGACGGCGTGGCTTCGCATTCTTCGTCGTAGCTGCTGTACATGTAGGCCGTCTGCGTGGCGAATTCGGCCGCGCAGGTGTCCACACGCTTGTAGACCGGGCGCACGTTCAACGCATGGCGGCGCTCGCGCACCGCGTGCTGGTGGGTGGCCATCAGCTTGGCCAGGCGACGGTCGCTGAAGCCCTTGCGCTTCACGTAGCGCAGCTCTTCTTCGCTGAGGCTCTCGATCGCGCGGCTCTTCAGCTGTTGCTCGATCTGGATCAGCTCTTGAATCTGCGCGAGGAACCAAGGGTCGACCGCGGTCTCCTCGAACACTTCCTCCAGGCTCATGCCGATGCGGAAGGCGTCGGCCAGGAACAGGATGCGCTCGGGCCCCGCGTTGCCGATCTCGTCGATGATCTCGTCACGGTCGGTGCTGCGTTCGGTCAGCCCGTCGATGCCCGTCTCCAGACCGCGCAGCGCTTTCTGGAAGCTCTCCTGGAAGGTGCGGCCGATGGCCATCACCTCGCCCACGCTCTTCATCTGCGTGGTGAGGTGGGCGTCGGCGGCCGGGAACTTCTCGAAGGCGAAACGCGGGATTTTCGTCACCACGTAGTCGATGCTGGGCTCGAAGCTCGCGGGCGTGGCACCGCCGGTGATGTCGTTGCGCAGCTCGTCGAGCGTGTAGCCCACGGCCAGCTTGGCTGCCACCTTGGCAATCGGGAAACCCGTGGCCTTGGACGCCAGCGCCGACGATCGCGACACGCGCGGGTTCATCTCGATCACGATGAGCCGGCCGTTCTGCGGGTTCACCGAGAACTGCACGTTGCTGCCGCCCGTGTCGACACCGATCTCGCGCAGGATGGCGATGCTGGCGTTGCGCATCACCTGGTATTCCTTGTCGGTGAGCGTCTGCGCCGGGGCCACGGTGATGCTGTCACCGGTGTGGATGCCCATGGGGTCGAGGTTCTCGATGCTGCACACGATGATGCAGTTGTCGGCGCGGTCGCGCACGACTTCCATCTCGAACTCTTTCCAGCCGATGAGGCTTTCTTCGATCAGCAGTTCTTTCGTGGGCGAGAGGTCCAGCCCGCGCTTGCAGATCTCTTCGAACTCTTCCGGGTTGTAGGCGATGCCGCCGCCCGTGCCGCCCATCGTGAAGCTGGGGCGGATGACCATGGGGAAGCCCGTGCCACCGATCTGCGCCACGATGCTCTTCTGCACCGCCAGCGCTTCTTCCATGCTGTGCGCGATGCCGCTCTTGGCCGAATCGAGGCCGATGGACGTCATCGCGTCCTTGAACTTCATGCGGTCTTCGGCCTTCTCGATGGCGTGCTCGTTGGCGCCGATCATTTCCACGCCGTACTTCGCCAGCACGCCGTGGCGGTGCAGGTCGAGCGCGCAGTTCAAAGCCGTCTGGCCGCCCATGGTGGGCAAGATGGCGTCAGGCTTTTCTTTCGCGATGATCTTTTCCACCACCTGCCAGGTGATGGGCTCGATGTAGGTGGCGTCCGCCATGCCGGGGTCGGTCATGATGGTGGCGGGGTTGCTGTTGACCAGCACCACGCGGTAGCCCTCCTCGCGCAGCGCCTTGCAGGCTTGGGCGCCGGAATAGTCGAACTCGCAGGCCTGGCCGATGACGATGGGGCCGGCGCCGATGATGAGGATGGTCTTGAGGTCTGTGCGCTTAGGCATTTTTCTTCTCCGCCGTCTTCTTCTCAGCCATCAGCGTCGTGAAACGATCGAACAGGTAGGCAATGTCGTGCGGGCCGGGGCTGGCCTCGGGGTGGCCCTGGAAGCAGAAGGCCGGCTTGTCGGTGCGCGCCAGACCCTGCAGCGTGCCGTCGAAGAGGCTGATGTGCGTGGGGCGCAGGTTCGCGGGCAGCGTCTTCTCGTCCACCGCAAAACCGTGGTTCTGGCTGGTGATGCTGACGCGGCCGGTGTCGAGGTCTTTTACCGGGTGGTTGGCGCCGTGGTGGCCGAACTTCATCTTGAAGGTCTTGGCACCGCTGGCCAGTGCCAGGATCTGGTGGCCCAGGCAGATGCCGAAGGTGGGCGTGCCGGTTTCGATGAGTTCACGCGCGGCGTTGATCGCGTAGGTGCAGGGCTCGGGATCGCCGGGGCCGTTGCTCAGGAAGATACCGTCGGGCTGGAGTTTCAGCACCTCGGCAGCGGGCGTCTTCGCCGGCACCACCGTCACGCGGCAGCCGCGGCTGACCAGCATGCGCAGGATGTTGAACTTCACGCCGAAGTCGTAGGCGACGACGTGGAACTTCGGCTCGGCCAACTCGCTGTAGCCGCTGCCGAGTTGCCACTCCGTCTGGGTCCAGGCGTAGGGCTCGGTGGCCGAAACCACCTGCGCGAGGTCCAGGCCCGCCATCGACGGCGCGGCTTGGGCCTTCGCCACCGCTGCGGCCGCATCGTCAGTGGTGATCGTGTGGCCGACCGGGAAGGCCACGATGCAGCCGTTCTGCGCGCCCGTGGTGCGCAGAACGCGCGTCAGGCGGCGTGTGTCGATGCCGGCGATGGCCACGGTGCCCTGCTGCTTCAGATACTCGGGCAGGCTCATCGTGGCGCGGAAGTTCGAGACGCGCAGCGAGACGTCCTTGACGATCAGGCCGGCTGCATGCACTCGGCCGGCCTCGACGTCTTCGGCGTTGATGCCGACGTTGCCGATGTGCGGGTACGTCAGCGTGACGATCTGGCGGCAGTAACTCGGGTCGGTGAGGATTTCCTGGTAGCCGGTGAGTGCGGTGTTGAACACCACTTCACCGACCGTGTGGCCAAGGGCACCGACGCTGATGCCGTGGAAGGTGGTGCCATCTGCGAGGGCGAGCAGCGCAGGGGGCAGCGGGGGGACCAGTGACGGCAGCAAAGGCAAAGCTCCGGGGTTCGCGCGCACCCAGCGCCTGGACTTCGCCCCAGTTGCAGGGGTGGAGGCCAGGGTCCGAGGGGAAACCGACTGCGGAGTTTCGCGGAGTGCTGCGTTGTTAGCGGGTAAACCGCCGGAGTATAGCGGGCCGCGGGTCTGCTTCCGGGCAAACCCGCAAGCCGAGAGCCGTCAGAGGCCCAGCGCAGCGATGCCCGCGCGGGCGATCTGCGCGTCTTCGGTGGATTTGACGCCACTCACGCCGATGGCGCCCACAACCTGCCCTTCCGCCACGATGGGCACGCCGCCTTCGAGCATGCCTTGCAGCGCCGGTGCGCTGAGGAAGGACACACGCCCGCCGTTGATCATCTCTTCGTAGATGCGGCTCTCACGCCGGCCCAAGGCCGCGGTGCGGGCCTTGGCCGGGGCGATCTCGGCAGAAATGGGGGCGGCGCCGTCCAGGCGCTGCATCCACAGCAGGTGGCCGCCGTCATCCACGATGGCGATGGCGACCGCCCATTGATTTTTGAGGGCTTCGGCTTCGGCGGCGGCGGCGATGGCGCGCACGTCGTCCAGGGTAAGGGTGAGTTTTGTCTTCATGCGCCCAACGATAACGCCAGCGCCGGCGGCCAAGACGGTGGGCCTGATAGGGGCATGCCCGGGTTCGCACAGGCGCCCTAGAATGAGGAAGTGCGCCAAACTCGGCGCGTCATCCACTTGTCGGAGGTCGTTCCATGAATCAAAGCGTGCAGAACTATCCAGGCGCAGCCGGTAGCGGCGCGCTGGCAGCACAGCGCAACCGCGTGCTGCGCAACACCTACTGGCTGTTGGCCTTGTCGATGGCGCCCACGGTGCTGGGCGCCTGGGTCGGTGTGCAGACCGGCATGATGCGCGGCCTGGGCATGGGCATGAGCACCATCCTGTTTCTGGCGGGCGCCTTCGGCTTCATGTTCGCCATCGAGAAGTTCAAGAACTCGGCCGCGGGCGTGCCCATCCTGCTGGGCTTCACCTTTTTCATGGGCTTGATGTTGTCGCGCCTGGTCGGTGCGGTGCTCGGCTTGAACAACGGTGCCAGCCTCATCATGACGGCCTTCGCCGGCACGGGCGCGGTCTTCCTCGGCATGGCCAGCTTGAGCACGGTGATCAAGCGTGACCTGTCGCAGATGGGCAAGTTCATGTTCATCGGCGTCATCCTGCTGATCGTGGCGGGCATTGCCAACATCTTTATCCAGAGCAGCGCGCTGATGGTCACGCTGTCGGTGTTGGCCATCGGCATCTTCTCCTTCTTCATCCTGCACGACCTGAAGCGTGTGCAAGATGGTGAGGAGACGAACTACATCACCGCCACGCTGGGCGTTTACCTGAGCCTGTACAACGTGTTCAGCAACCTGCTGGCACTGTTGGGCATCTTCGGCGGTGAACGCGAATAAACGGACCACCCCCGTAGCGCCTGGCGGCGCTCCCCCCTCAAGCGGGCGACGCCAGCGGCCCGGCACAGCCGGTTCCGCGGCGTCTGCTGGATGAGAAAAGGGCCCCTCGGGGCCCTTTTTCATGTGCGGTCGAAGACCGCCATGCTTTCGACGTGCGCCGTGTGCGGGAACATGTTCACCACGCCTGCCAGGCTGCAGCGGTAGCCGCCCTGGTGCACCAGCAGGCCGGCATCGCGCGCCAACGTGGCCGGGTTGCAGCTCACGTAGACGATGCGCTGCGGCAACTCAAAACCGCCGTCCGCGTGCAGATCGGCCACGGCCTTGGCCAGCGCGAAGGCGCCTTCTCTCGGTGGGTCGATCAGCCAGCGCTGCACAGGGCCCGCTGCCTTCAGATCGGCGGGGGTGATCTCGAAAAGATTGCGCGCCTCGAAGCTGGTCTTGTGCGCCAGGCCGTTGCGCTGCGCGTTGGCGCGCGCGCGCGCCACCAGCGTTTCGCTGCCTTCGATGCCCAGCACGCCCGCGGCCTTCGTCGCCAGCGGCAGCGTGAAGTTGCCCAGGCCACAGAACCAGTCGATGACCTGCTCGTCGGGCTGCACATCCAGCAGCTTCAGCGCCCGGTCGACCAGCACACGGTTGATGTGCGGGTTGACCTGCGTGAAGTCGGTGGGCTTGAAGGGCATGGTGATGCCGTACTCGGGCAGGCGATAGGCCAGCTCGGGTCCGCCTTCGTCGAGCAGGTGCACGGTGTCCGGCCCCTTGGGCTGCAACCACCATTGCACGGCGTGCTCGGCCGCAAAATTGCGCAGGCGCTCGGCGTCGCCCGGCGTCAGCGGCGCTAGGTTGCGCAGCACCAGCGCTGTCACCGGGCCTGCAGGCCCGTCGCCGGCAGCCAGCTCGATCTGCGGCATCTGCTCGCGCAGTTCCATGCTGCCGATCAGCGCGCGCAAGGGCATCAGCATTGCGCTCACCTTGGGCGGCAGCACCGGGCACACCCGCATGTCGGCCACGTAGCGCGACTTGCGCTCATGGAAGCCGATCAGCACCGTGCCCTTCTTGTGCACGTAGCGCACCGACAGGCGCGCGCGGTCGCGGTAGCCCCAGGCCGGGCCCTCGATGGGCCGCAGCACACGCCCGGCCTTCACCTTGGCCAGGTGCCAGAGGTTGTCTTCCAGCACACGCTGCTTGACGGCAACCTGCGCCGCCGGGTGCAGATGCTGCATCTTGCAGCCCCCGCAGGCGCCTGCATGCAGGCCGAAGTGCGGGCAGCCGGGCCGCACGCGCTGCGGGCTTTCGCGGCCGAGGGCCGACATCGTGCCCTGCTCCCAGTTGTTCTTCTTGCGCGAAACCTGCACCTGCACACGTTCGCCCGGCAGCGCGCCCTCGATGAAGACGACCTTGCCGTTGCTGCCCTCACCTTCCGCGCCATCGGCGCCTTCGGGCTTGGGCCGGTGGGCGATGCCCTGCGCTTCGAGGTCGAGCGACTCGACCTCGAGCCAATCAAATCCGCTGCTCATGAAAAGGAAGAATGGCTGGTGCACTCAGCGCGCGGGCAGCAGGCGCGCCGGGTCGACGGGCTTGCCTTGGCGGCGGATCTCGAAGTGCAGCTGCACCCGGTCGGCGTCGCTGGAACCCATCTCGGCGATCTTCTGGCCGCGCCGCACGGCCTGGTCTTCCTTGACCAACAGCGCCTGGTTGTGCGCGTAGGCCGTCAGGTAGGTGGCGTTGTGCTTGACGATGACGAGGTTGCCGTAGCCGCGCAAGCCCGCACCCGCATAGACCACGCGGCCATCGGCGGCTGCCAGCACCGGGTCGCCCGCCTTGCCAGCGATGGCCAGGCCCTTGCTCTTGATCTCGTCAAAAGCCGTGATCACCGGGCCGGCCGCGGGCCAGAGCCAGCCCAGGTCTTCTTCGCTGTCGCGCGCTGCGGCGGGTGCTGGCGCCGACGCCGCAGCACCCGACGGGGATGAAGCTGCACCCGCGGGGTCGGCGCGGTTGCCGCTTGCATCCAGGGGGCGGTTTTCAACCCGGCCGGCAGGCACCACGGGGCGGGCCACCACGCCGTTGGCATCGGCCTGGGGCGGCACCACCCGCAGCACCTGCCCCACCTCGATGACGTTGGGTTTGTCGAGGCCGTTCCAACGCGCAATGTCGCGCCAGTTCTGGCCGTTCTCCAGGCCCACGCGGATCAGCGTGTCGCCGGGTTTGACGGTGTAGTAGCCCGGCTTGCCGGCGTTTTCAATGCCCGGTGGCGGCCGCAGCGCCGCCGCCTCGGACGCCGTGGCGCCACTGGCCTGCGCGGGCGCTGCTGCCGGCGCAGCGGCGGGCAGCGGTGAGCGCGTCGATACCCCCGTCGTGCGATCTTCCACCGGCGCACGGTGCGTGGGCGAGGCGCAGGCCGCGAGCCCCAGCACGGCGGCACAAAGCAGCCCTCGCAGGGCCAGGCAGGGGAGCCCGATGTGGGCATCGGTGCGGGGGGGCGGAACAGCGGATTCAATTTCATGCAGCGCCCGATTTTAGAGGGACGAAATGCACGGCATCGAACCACTGGCGCAGCATCTGCCCATCGGGCTGGCGGTCGATGACGAGCAGGCCCTGGCCGCCGCGGCTGGCGTCGTGCATGGGCGCCACCAGGCGCCCGCCCACGGCCAGTTGCTCCAGCCAGGCGCTGGGCAGCTCTTCGCCCCCCGCAGCGGCCACGATGCTGTCGTAGGGGGCACGCGGTGCATGGCCCAGGCGGCCATCGCCATAGACCAGGCGCAGATCTCCGACACGCTGGCCCTGCAGGTTTTCCAGCGCCTTGTCGTACAGCCCGCGCAGCCTTTCGATGGAGACCACGTTGCGCGCCAACAAGGCCAGCAACGCGGCCTGGTAACCGCAACCGGTGCCGATTTCCAGCACCCGCCCCAGGTGCCCCTGGCTGCGCGCCGCCTGCCCTTCAAACAGCAGCGACAGCATGCGCGCCACCACCGACGGCTTGCTGATGGTCTGAGACAGGCCGATGGGCAAGGCCGTGTCCTCATAGGCCTGCGTGGCCAGCGCGCTGTCCACGAAGCGATGGCGCTCCACGGTGGCAAAAGCCTGCAGCACCGCTTCCACACGCACGCCGTCCGCGCGCAGGCGCTGCACCATGCGCTGCCGCACGGCGGCCGAATCCATGCCCAAGCCGCTGGGCTGTTGACGGCCCGCGGCTTGCTGGGCGGCCGCCTGGGCAGCGTGCTGCAGCGGTGCCTGCGGGCGCAACAAGTCACCCGCCGGCCCGCGCCCACGGCCGTGCATGCGGTCCAGCGCCAGGGGAAATCTCGGCGGCCGCGGCGGCGCTGCGCTCATGCGGCAGGCCGCGCCACACGCCCGGCCCACAGGCCCAGCGCCGCGTGATCCGTGAGGTCCACCTGCAGCGGGGTGATGGACACGCAGCCCTGCGCCACTGCGTGGAAATCAGTGCCCTCGCCGCATTCACGCGCGTCGCCGGCCGGGCCTATCCAGTAGATCGGTTCGCCGCGCGGGTTGGTCTGGCGGATGACCGGCTCGCTCGCGTGGCGACGGCCCAGACGCGAGATCACGCGCGGCAGCTGCAAGGCATCGGCGCGGTTCGGGATGTTCACGTTCAAGAGCCAGGGTGGCCCGCCGAGGCTGGCCTTCGCCAGCACCTCTTCGACGACGGCGCGTGCCGTCGCGGCCGCGGCGTCGATCTCGCCCCAGCCCTTTTCGGCCTGCGAAAAAGCGATGGCCGGCACCCCGAAGAGAAAGCCCTCCATGGCCGCAGCCACGGTGCCCGAATAGAGCGTGTCGTCGCCCATGTTCGCGCCGTTGTTGATGCCCGAGAGCACCAGGTCGGGCCGCTGGCCGAGCACGCCGGTCAGCGCGAGGTGCACGCAATCGGACGGCGTGCCGTTGACCACGTGCACGGCGTGTCCGCGCGCGCCCTTGGCCTGGAAGATGTTGAGCGGTCGGCCCAAGGTCAGCGCGTTGCTGGTGCCGCTGGCGTTCTGCTCGGGCGCGAAGACCGTGATCTCGCCCAGACCCTCGATGGCCTGCACGAGCGCCGCGAGGCCCGGCGCGAGGTAACCGTCGTCGTTGGCAATGAGGATGCGCATGGTGTTGAAGATTGTAGGGAGCAAGAAAAAGGCGGGCCGAGGCCCGCCTTGATCGTGTCGCTGTCGGTTCCGGATCAGAACTTGAGCGTGGCGCCGAAGGTGTAGGCGCGGCCCACCACGTCGTAGTACGACGGGAAGGTGTTGCCGCTGTTCGTCGCGGTCGTGCCGATGGTGCTGCCCACTTCCGGCGGCTTCTTGTCGAAGGCGTTGGCCACCGAGACCTTGAGCTTCAGGTTCTTGGTGACGTTCCAGTCCACGGTCAGGTCGACGTAGCTGTAGGCCTTGACCGTCGAGAACTGGGGCAGGTAGTTCGTGCCGCCCGGCTCCTCGATGACCTTGCCCACGTACTTCCACAGGTAGGCGAAGTTCCAATCACCCACGTTCCAGCTGCCGCGCTGGCTGAACTTGGTCTTGTAGTTCGGACCACCGCAGCTCGTGCCGTACTGGCCCAGGCAGTCCAGCAGCGGCACGCCCGGAATGGTCTGGAACTCGTACTTGGTGACCTGGTTGGCGCTCAGGGCGAGGTCGACACGGCCCCACTTGGCGTCCAGGCCCAGGCTGCGCAGCGGCAGGCGGTAACGCACTTCCAGGTCGTAGCCCGAGGTCCAGTCGGTACCCAGGTTCGACGTCGAGGTGTTCACGCCCGGCGCGGTGCCGCCGTTGAACGTGCCGTCGATCGGGCTGCGGCCGATCAGGCCGCACAACGAGTTGAAGCCCAGGCCGGGGTTCAGCGCCGTGGTGTAGCAGCCGTTGATCACCTGCGGGGCGGTGGCCGCGCTCACCGACTTGTTGATCGTGATCTGGTAGTAGTCCAGCGAGACCGACAGGCCCGGCACGAAATCAGGCTCGAACACGAAACCGACGGTCGAAGTGTCGGCTTCCTCGGGGCCCAGGTTCGGGTTGCCACCGGCCACCACGTTGATCTGGCCGGCCGAGGGCTGCGGCACGGCGCCGACCTGGCCCAGGGGCACGCCGGTCTGCACGCACAGGTTGGACAGCGTGCCCGCCGTGCCGGCTTGCGCGGCGCTGATGTTGGTGCCCGCGCAGGGGTCGACCTGCAGGTTCGCCAGGCCCGACACCACCGGTGCGTAGAGCTCGTTGACGTTGGGCGCGCGGGTGGCGCGCTGCTTCATCGCGCGGAAACGCAGGCCCTTGACCGGGGTCCACTCGCCGCCGTACTTCCAGCTGTCGTAGTTCTTGCTGGCATTGCCCGAAGTGAACTTGGTCGTGCGGAAACCAGTTTCCAGGTTCAGCGACTTGGCACCCGGGAAGTCGGCCAGCACCGGGATGATGGCTTCGAAGAAACCTTCATCGAGCTTCAGCGTGCCGTTGCGGTCCGGCAGCGGCGCGCCGGTGCCGAGCACTTCACCCTGGATCTGCGACGGGCCGTCAGACGCGTTGCCACCGAAGGTGGTGCGCTGCTCGGCGCCGATGGCCAGCGAGATGGGGGCCTTGGCCAGCGGGCTCTTGATGAAGCCCAGATCGCCAGAGAAGCTGGCCGAGTAGACCTTCTGCGTCACCGTCTGCTGCTGCAGGGCGTTGACGTTGAAGAAAGCCAGCATCGCCGGCGTGATGCTGCCTTCGGCGCCGAACACGTTCAGCGGCACGCAGCCGTTGGCGGTGTTGGTACAGGCCGTGGTGCTGAGCGCGTTCAGCGCCTGGCGCGAACGGGCCAGCGAACCCCAGTTGATGCGCGTGCTGACCTGGAAGGCGCGGCCGCTGCTCATGTAGGCGTCGTAGCCCCAGTTGCTCAGGAACGGCAGCGTGCCCTTCACACCCACGGTGTACTGCGAGGTTTCGTTGTCGAAGTCGTTGATGCGGGGGCCGATCTCGGTGATGCGGCGGTTGATCTGCATCTGCACGATGGTGGTGCCACCCGCACCCGAGACGCAACCGGCGGCAGCGATCTGGTAGGCCGCGCACAGCTGGTTGCGCATGGCCGTTGGGATGTACGGGTTGCCGATAGGCACGTCGTACAGGTTGTTGAAGGTGCCGGTACCGGCCAGGTTCAGCTCAACCTTCGAACGCGTGTAGAACAGGTCGGCATAGACCTGCGCGTTGTCGTTGATGGTGTACTCGGCCAACGCCGTCATCTGGGTGCGATCCAGCGGCGTGATGAAGTAGTTCGGCGGGTTGAAGTTGTAGGCCGTCACCGCGTTGGCGGCGCCCAGGGTGCCCGTGGCCGGGTCGATCTGGCGGCTGCCCGGCAGCGCGCCGTTGAGGCCGGCGTTCCAGTCGGCAGCGGGGATGCTGGACGGACGCGCGATCGTGAAGGCCGACGGCACCGTCGTGCCCGAGCCACCGGGCAGGCCGTTGGTCGAGGTGATCGAGAAGATGCTGAAGGGGCGCTCGCCCTGCGTCAGCGGGTTGGTCTTGGCCTGGCCGACGCTCAGCGCGACGTTGCCCTTGCCTTCGGCGAAGCCGGCGCCCAGGGTCAGGTCGGTGCGGTAACGCTTGGCATCGCCTTCTTCCGACACGCCATAAGAGCCCGAGGCTTCGACGCCCTGGAAGTTCTTGCGCAGCACGAAGTTCACGACACCGGCCACGGCGTCGGCACCGTACACGGCCGAAGCACCGCCGGTGACGATGTCCACACGCTCCAGCAGCGACACCGGGATGGAGTTCGTGTCGACCACGCCCGCCAGGTTGAACGGCACCATGCGGCGACCGTTGACCAGCACCAGGGTGCGGTTCGTGCCGAGGCCGCGCAGCTGGATGGTGGCACCACCGCCCGAGCCGTTGTTGGTGTTGGCGCCGATGGCCGGCGTGGTGGCCGGCAGGCTGCGCACGACTTCTTCAACGGCCACCGGCTGGGTGGTGTTGAGTTCGGCGGCGCTGACGCTGGAGATCGGGCTGTTGGACACCGCACCCAGGGTGCGGATGCGCGAACCGGTGATCTCGATGCGCTCGGCGGTCTGGGCCACGACGGGCATCGACCCGGCGAGCAGAACGCCGCCCAGCGCCACGAGGACGCCGGTGCTGACTTTGGTCTTTTTGAACATGTGAATCGGACTCCTGGTGAGGTGGTTGCTCAGTCAATTCACTCGCCGCGGCGTCTGTCGCGCGCCCGCACGGGCACGCACGACCCCCGCGCAGGCATCGTGTGAACTTATTGTCACGTCAAGGATCCAGCCCGCCGGCCCGGGCCGGCCCGCAGATGGGGGCTCGGCGTGACAGCCGCGTGACACACGGGCGCTCGACCCGCATCCGCAAGTTGTTGAATTTCAAGGGCTTATCCCCCTTTTGTTTAGGGGGGGCGGTGCGGGCCGGCGGGTTTCTCCCGAGCACGGCAGCAGCGCGCACCGTTGGCCTCGTGCAACAAACGGCCCGCTGTCAGCAGGCTGGGCCGCGCAATACCGGCAGTGCCAGCAGGGTCGTTACAAAAACGGCCCCGGCCGGGCAGCGGGCACGGCAGCCCTCACCAGCCCACGAAAGCGTCGCGCCCCTGCACCGCCAGCGTGACGCGGCGGCCCACGGGCAGGCACACACGGGGGTGCTGGTGGCCGAAAGGCAGCCCGGTCAGCACTGGCGTGGTGGTCACCGTGCGCAGGTGGGCCACCATGGTTTTCAAGGAATAGCCGCGGTCCAGCGGCGATTTCTTCCACTCGCTGAAGTGCCCCAGCAGCACCGCCTTCTGGCGCGCCAGCACACCGGCCTGCTGCAGCTGCAGCAGACAGCGCTCCACGCGGTAGGGGTGCTCGCCGACGTCTTCCAGGAACAGGATGCCGCCGCTGACGCGCGGCCAGTGCGGCGTGCCGAGCAGCGAACACACCATCGCCAGATTGCCGCCCCACAGCTTGCCGCTGGCGGCCAGCCCGTCGAAACCGGCCTCGGTGCGGAAGCCCACGGCCTCCAGCTCGCCGCCCATGGCCTCGACGAAACAATCCCGCGTGACCTCGTCGACACCGCCTTCGGCCTCGGTACGGCCGAAACTCTCCACCGCCGTGGGGCCGGCCCAGCTTTCGTGGCCGCTGTGCGCCAGCAGGCCCAGTTGCAGCGCCGTGAGGTCGCTGAACCCCACCCAGCGCGTGCCCTGCTCCACGCTGCGCGCCAGCAGCGGCCAGTCGATGCGGTCGAGCAGGCGCGTGCAGCCATAACCGCCGCGCACGGCCAGCGCCACCGAGGGCGCGGCCAGCGCCACGCGGTGGATGGCGGCCAGGCGGGTGTCGTCGTCGCCGGCAAAACGCTGGTGGCGGGCCAGCGCCGCTTCGTCGACGCTGACGCTGAAGCCCAGGCCCTGCAGGCGCCGTGCCGCCAGGCGCAGGCCGGCGGCCTTGGGCAAGGCGCCGGCAGGCGCGTAGAGCGTGAGGGACGTGGTCATGGTTCAGGCTTTCAACGCGGGGGCAACACGGCCAGCACCTCGTGCGGCAGTTCGGTGGCATCACCGGCGGGGATGGGGTCGCCGGCCGGCTCGGCCAGCGCGGTGCCCGCGACAGGCTCGGTCTGCGCCGGCGCCGGCCTGGCGGCGTCGCGCTCGGCGCGTTGCTGCGCCCGGCGTTCGGCGAAGAAGCTGCGCAGCAGCTGGCCGCAGTCATCGGTCAGAACGCCGCCCTGCACCGCGGTGTGGTGGTTGAGCTGGCCTTGGGCGAACAGATCGAGCACCGAGCCGGCGGCGCCGGTCTTGGGGTCGGGCGCGCCGAAGACCACACGCTTGAAACGCGCGTGCATCAGTGCCATCGCGCACATCGCGCAGGGCTCCAGCGTCACGAAGAGCTCGCAGTCGGGCAGGCGGTAGTTCTCCACCAGCGTGGCTGCATGGCGCAGCGCCACGATCTCGGCATGCGCCGTGGGGTCGTGCGTGGTGATGGGGCGGTTGTAGCCGGTGGCGATGACCTGCGGGCCCTCAGGCCCGGGGCGCACGATGACCGCGCCCACCGGCACCTCGCCCACCAGCCAGGCGTTGTGCGCCTGGTCCAGCGCCAGGCGCATGACAAATTCGTCGCTGGGGCTGCTCAAGCGGGCGCCCCGTGCTGCGGAACAGCCAGCGCCTGACCTGCCGACTGCTGCTGCCAGCGCTCGCGGCGCGAGGCGCGTTCGGCGTCGCGGGAGGCGCGCAGGGCGCTGGCGGCGGCAACGGTGTCCACCGCCTGGAGCTGTCTGGCCACGGCGGCGGCCTCGGACAGGCCCGGCAGCACGCGCCGGTACTCGCGGCCGTAACCGTCGCGCTGCAGCCAGCCGCCATCCACCAGCCAGCGGCGCAGTTCCACGTGGTCAACATCAAGAAAGCGGGCCGGGCCGGCCAGCTGGCTTTTCAGCGCCGCGTTCACGGCGGCTTCGTTGGCCACGAGCCCGCCCGGCAGGCCGGCCCACACCCAGCCCAGCGCCATCAGGCGTTCTTCGAAAGGCAGCCCGCCCAGCGACACGCCCTCCTTGACGAGCAGGCGCGTGAGGGCCGCGGGCAGATCGGGGTTCGTGGGTGTGTTCATCGGGGGGGCCTCGGTCCCGGCGGCGGCCAGGGGCGAGCGGCGCCAACGCGGCACCGGTGCTTCGATTCTGCCGCGTTGCTTACCGCCGGCGGCGTGCTCAGCCCTGGGCGGGCGGCGGCGCGCCGCCGCCGAGCACGCGGTACAGCTGCACCGCGTTCTGCAGCCGCAGCAGCTGCAGCTGCACCACGGCCTGGCGCGCGGCCAGGGCCGCACGTTCGGCGTCCAGGCGCTCCAGCGCATTGGCCACGCCACCGCGGAAGAGCTGCTCGGCCAGCACCAGGCGGCGCGCTTCGGCGTCGGCCTGGGCCTGCTGCGCCGCCAGCTGCTGGCCCAGCGTGGCGCGGCCGGCCAGCGCATCGGCCACTTCGCGGAAGGCCGTCTGCACCGTCTTCTCGTAGCCGGCCACGGCAATG
Source organism: uncultured beta proteobacterium (assembly GCA_963788035.1). Classification (GTDB taxonomy): domain Bacteria; phylum Pseudomonadota; class Gammaproteobacteria; order Burkholderiales; family Burkholderiaceae_C; genus Rubrivivax. Next base: position 59,964 of record CAWBFC010000006.1, on the reverse strand, counting down.
TCGCGCGCGGCGCGGGCCGATGCCAGGTTGGCGCTGTTGCGGCCGCTGTCGAAGAGGGGTTGCAGCAGCTGCGGCGCGAAGGTCCAGGCCGTGTTGTCGAAGAGGCCGCTGAGCTGGTTGCTTGCAAAACCGGCGCTGCCGGTGAGCGAGATGCGCGGGAAAAACGCCGCGCGCGCCGCGCCGATGTTGGCGTTGGCCGCCACCAGCTGCTGCTCGGCCTGGCGCACGTCGGGCCGCTTCAGCAGCACTTCCGAGGGCAAACCCGCCGGCAGCTCGGCCAGCTTCAGCTGCTGCAGAGGCAGGGCCGCGGGCAGATCGGCCGGCAGCGGCTGGCCCAGCAACAGCGCGAGCGCGTTGCCGTCCTGGCTGCGCTGGCGCTGCAGCGCGGCCAGGTTGGCGCGCGCCGCGGCCACCAGCGATTCGGCACTGCGCAGCTCGGGCTCGGCGGCCACGCCGCCGTCGAAGCGCAGCTTCACCAGGCGCATGCCTTCCTCGCGCGAGACGAGCGTGCGCTGCGTCAATGCCAGCAGTTCATCGTCGGCGCGCAGGGCCAGATCGGCCGAAGCCACCGCGGCCACCAGGCTGGCCTGGGCGGCACGCCGGCCTTCGTCGGTGGCCAGGTAACGCGCAAAGGCGGCTTCGCTGAGGTTTTTCACGCGGCCAAAGAGATCGAGCTCGAAGGCCGTGACCTGCAGCCCCAGCGAGTAGCTGTTGCCCGCGGGCGTGCGGCTGCCGCTGGCGCCCGCGTTGACGGTGGGCAGCTGGTCGGCGCGCTGCACGCCCAATTGGGCGCGTGCCTGCTCGACATTGAGCACCGCGATGCGCAGGTCGCGGTTGTTTTTCAGCGCCAGGTCCACCAGCGCCTTGAGCCGCGCATCGGCAAGAAAGTCTTGCCAGGCCAGCTCGGCCGCCGGCGTGCCCGCGAGCGTGCCCGCATCCGGAAAAACCCCGGACACCGGCGCCGCCGGGCGTTCATGCAAAGGCGCAAAAGAGCAGGCCGACAGCAACACGGCAGACAGCACGGCGCCCAGCCGCAGGGCGCGCTGCGCAGAAGGATTCCAGCGTCGCGACATCATTTTTCCTCCGCAGGCGTGTTGACGTTCAGGTTGGGCGTGCTGCCCGCGTCATGCTGCAGTTGCCGCGCGCTGGGCTTGAAAAAACGGCGCACGACGACAAAAAACACCGGCACGAAAAACACCGCCAGCACCACCGCGGTGATCATGCCGCCCACCACCCCGGTGCCGATGGCGCGCTGGCTGGCCGAGCCGGCACCGCTGGCGAAAAACAGCGGCAGCACGCCCAGGATGAAGGCCAGCGAAGTCATCACGATGGGGCGGAAGCGCAGGTGCGCCGCTTCCAGCGCGGCCTGCACTGCGCTCTTGCCCTGGGCCTGCAGGTCTTTGGCGAACTCGATGATCAGGATCGCGTTCTTCGCGCTCAAACCGATGATGGTGATGAGGCCGACCTGGAAGTACACGTCGTTGGCATAACCGCGGAACAGCGTGGCCAGCACCACGCCCAGCACGCCCAGCGGCACCACCAGGATCACCGAGAACGGGATGCTCCAGCTCTCGTACAGCGCCGCCAGGCACAAGAACACCGCCAGGATGGCGAAGCCGTAGAGCACGAAGGCCTGCGCCCCCGCGAGCTTCTCTTCCCGCGACAGGCCCGTCCACTCATAGCCGAAGCCCTGCGGCAGCTGCGCCGCCAGGCGCTCCATCTCGGCGATGGCGTCGCCGGTGCTGTAGCCCGGCGCCGCGCTGCCGCCCAGACGCATGGCCGGGTAGCCGTTGTAGCGCACGGTCTGCATCGCGCCCGTCACCCAGCGGGTGGTGGCGAAGGCGCTCAGCGGCACCGGCTCGCCCTGCGCGTTGCTGGCGTTGAGCTTGAGAAGGTCTTCGGGCTGCATGCGCGCCGGCGCGTCGGCCTGCACCACCACGCGCTGCAGGCGGCCAGCACTGGGAAAGTCGTTGACGTAGCTCGAGCCCAGCGCGGTGCCGATGGCGTTGCTGATGCTGTCGAAACCCACGCCCAGGGCGGCGGCCTTTTCGCGGTCGATGTCGATCTGCAGCTGCGGCGCGTCTTCCAGGCCGTCGGGGCGCACCTGCGTCAGCACCTTGCTCTGGCTGGCCAGGCCCAGCAGCTGGTTGCGCGCGGCCACCAGCGCGTCGTGGCCGAGGCCGGCGCGGTCTTGCAGGCGGAAGGTGAAGCCCGAGGCCTGGCCCAGTTCAGGAATCGGCGGCGGGCTCAGCGGGAAGATGAAGGCATCACGCACGCCCATCAGCGCCCCGAAGGCTCGGCCGGCCAAAGCCTGCGCGCTGTTTTCGGGCTTGGGGCGTTGGTCCCAATCTTTCAGCGTCACGAAAGCGAGCGCGGCGTTCTGGCCCTGGCCGCTGAAGCTGAAGCCCAGCACGCCGACCACGCTTTCCACCTCGGGCTGCTTGAGCATGAAAGCTTCCACCTGCTCCATCGCGGCGCGGGTGCGCTCTTGCGTGGCGCCGGGTGGCAGCTGCACGTTGACGATGAGGTTGCCCTGGTCTTCCTGCGGCAGGAAGCTGGCCGGCAGGCGCGCATAGACATAGGCCACCGCGCCGATGATCACGCCGTAGATCACCAGGTAGCGCAGCGATTTGTTCAGCATGCGCCCCACCACACCTTCGTAGCCTTTGGCCGTGCGCTGGAAGGCGCGGTTGAAGAGGCCGAAGAAGCCACGCTTGTCCAGGTGGTGGCCGGCCTCCACGGGCTTGAGCAGCGTGGCGCACAGCGCCGGCGTGAGGCTCAGCGCGAGGAAGGCCGAAAACGCGATGCTCGCCACCATCACGGCCGAAAACTGGCGGTAGATGTTGCCCACGCTGCCTGAGAAAAAGGCCAGCGGCACGAACACCGCGATCAGCACCACCGTCACGCCGATGATGGCGCCCGAGATCTGGCCCATGGCCTTGCGCGTGGCTTCACGCGGCGGCAGGCCTTCTTCGCTCATGATGCGTTCGACGTTTTCCACCACGACGATGGCGTCGTCCACCACGATGCCGATCACCAGCACCATGCCGAACATGGTGAGCACGTTGATCGAGAAGCCCAAGGCCAGCAGCACGCCGAAGGTGCCCAGCAGCGCCACCGGCACCACCAGCGTGGGAATGATGGTGTAGCGGAAGTTCTGCAGGAAGACGTACATCACCAGGAAGACCAGCGCCACGGCTTCCAGCAGCGTGATGACCACCTGCTCTATGGAGATCTTCACGAAGCGCGAGCTGTCGTAAGGCACGCTGTAGCTCATGCCCTCGGGGAAGAAGCGCTTGAGCTCTTCCATCTTGGCGCGCACGGCCTTGGCCGTGGCCAGCGCGTTGCCGGTGGGCGAGAGCTGCACACCGATGCCGGTGGAGGGCTTGCCGTTCAGGCGCGCCGAGGTGGCGTAGGTCTGCGCCCCGAGCTCGATGCGCGCCACGTCGCGCAGGCGCACGGTGCTGCCGTCGCGGTTGGCGCGCAGCAGCACCTTGCCGAACTGCTCTACCGTGCCGAGCTGGCCGCTCACCACCACGGTGGCAGCGATGCCCTGCCCGGCCACGTTGGGCAGCTCGCCAATGGCGCCGGCCGGCACCTGCGCGTTCTGCGCGCGGATGGCCGCCACCACTTCGGCGCTGCTGAGCTTGTAGCCCTGCAGCTTGGCCGGGTCGACCCAGATGCGCATGGCGCGCTCGGTGCCGAAGAGCTGGGCCTGGCCGACGCCGGCCACACGCTGCAGCTCGGGCAGCACATTGCGCGCGGCGTAGTCGCCCAGCGCCACGGGGTCGTAGGCCGGGTTGGTGCTGGAGAGGATGGCAAAGAGCAGGAAGTTGGCGCGCGACTTGTCCACGCGCACGCCCTGCTGCGTCACGGCCGAGGGCAGGCGCGGCGTGGCGCGGCCCAGGCGGTTCTGCACCTCCACCTGCGCCAGGTCGGCATTCGTGCCGGGCTCGAAGCTCAGCGTGATGGTGCCGCTGCCGTTGGCCTGGGCCACGCTTTCGACGTAGATCAGCCCGGGCGCACCGTTCATCTCTTGTTCGATGACGGCCAGCACGCTGTCTTCCAGCGTCTGCGCCGATGCACCGGGGTAGACCGCGGTGATGACGATGGACGGCGGCGCCACCGGCGGGTACTGCGCCACCGGCAGCTGCGTGATGGAGACACCGCCCAGCACCAGGATGAAGAGCGCCACGACCCAAGCGAAGATGGGCCGGTCGATGAAAAAGCGAGCCATGTGCAGCGCTCCGCTTACTTGGCGACGGCCGAAGCCGCGACGGGCGCCGATGCCGATGCCGAAGCAGCTGGCGGCGTCCAAGGCACGGGCGTCACGGGCGCACCGGGCACGAACATCTTCTGGAAGCCGTCGACGATCACGCGGTCGCCCGCCTTCAGGCCCTCGGTCACCACCCACTGGCCGTTCTGGCCCTGGCGGATCTTCACCGGCCGCGGCCCGGGCTTGTTGCCCTCGCCCACCACCAGCACGCTGTCGCCCTGCTGCGTGCGCGTGACGGCCTGCTGCGGCAGCAGCACGCCGCCGGGCAGCTCGGCTTGCGCCAGGCGCACGCGCACGTACTGGCCGGGCAGCAGCTGGCCGTCGGCATTGGGCAGCTCGGCGCGCAGCGTCACCTGGCCGGTGGTGGCGTCCACGCTCAGGTCGCTGAAGAGCAGGCGGCCGGCCTGCGGCAGCACGCTGCCGTCTTCCAGCACCACGCTCACGGCCACAGTGTCACCGGCGCTCTTGCGCAGTTGCTTGGCGGCGATGGCCTTGCGCAAGGCAAGCATCTCACCGCTGCTCTGCGTGAAGTTCACGTAGACGCTGGCGGTCTGCTGGATCAGCGCCAGCTGCGTGGCCTCAGCCGCGCTGACGAGCGCGCCCTCGGTCACCAGCGCGCGGCCGATGCGGCCGGCGATCGGTGCCGTCACCTGCGTGTAGCCCAGGTTGATGCGCGCCGACTGCACGGCCGCCTTGGCTGCCGCCACGTCGGCCTGCGCGGTTTTCTGCGCGGCCTGGGCGTTGATGTAGTCCTGGCGGCTGATGGCTTGCGCTTCGGCCAGGGGCTTGTAGCGATCGGCCGTGGCGGTGGCTTGGGCGAGTGCGGCTTCAGCGCGCTGCTGCTGCGCCAGCGCACTCTCCAGCGCCGCCTGGTAGGGCGCGGGGTCGATCTGGAACAAGGGCGCGCCGGCGCGCACCTCGCTGCCCTCGCGGAACTGGCGCTGCAGCACCACGCCTGTCACACGCGCCCGCACCTGCGCCACACGCTGCGCTTCCACGCGGCCGGGCAGCTCGGTCTGCAGGGCCACGGTCTGCGGGGCCACGGTCAGCACGCCCACGGGCGGCGGCGGCGGCATGCCCCCGGCACCGGCGGCCGCGCTGGGCTGTTGCCCGCCGCAAGCGGCCAGCAGCGCAGCCATCGAAATCGCGCCCACGAGAGCGAGGCGGGACGGAGGGAAAACGGGTCGGGACATGGCAGGCAACCTTGCAGGGGCTGTGGGGGTGATGTCGCTGGGCCCACAGCGACACCGGGGCTGCCGTGCGTGGCCGGCGGGCGCTGGGAAGCAGGGGCTAACCATGAGAGACATCGAAGCAGAAGCGGCGCAGTATACATACATTCATGAATGTATGATTGAGGCCTCGGCAAGCTTTTTACTGCCTAGCCCTGTCACCCCATCCGCTGCCCAGCCCCACCCCCACCATGGTCCGCAAAACCAAAGAAGACGCCGAAGCCACACGCTGCAGCATCCTGGACGCGGCGGAGCACCTGTTCCACAGCCAAGGTGTTTCGCGCACGTCCTTGCAGGACATCGCCGCTGCCGCCGGTGTCACGCGCGGCGCCATCTACTGGCACTTCAAGGACAAGAGCGACGTCTTCAACGCCTTGATGGACCGCGTGGTGCTGCCCATGGAAGAAGCCGACGCGCAAATGGGCCTGGATGTCGACCGCCCGGTGCTCACGCTGCTGCGCGAACGGGCGCAAGGCCTGTTCGAGAAGGCCGTGGGCTGTCCATCGCTGCAGCGCATGATGGACATCGCGATGCACAAGGTCGAGTACGTCGACGAGCTGGTGGCCGTGCGCCAGCGGCGTATCCAGATGCGCGCCACCTTCCGCCAGCCCATGGAGCAGCTGCTGCGCCGCGGCCAGCAGCGCGGCGAGGTGGTGGCCGGCGTGCCGGCCGCGCAGCTGGCCATCGGCCTGCACGCGGTGATAGACGGGGTGCTGCACAACTGGCTGCTGGCGCCGCAGGCCTTCGATCTGCCCAAGATCGGACTGGCCGTGGTGGACGTGCACCTGGCCGGCATGGCGGCCGAGCGCTGGGCGCCGCCGGGCCGCGCAGCGCCCAAGGCCTGAGCGAAGCGCGCCGGCGGCAGCGATCGCGAATGTTCGCAAGATCGCTTGCAATAAAGCCAGCCAGAACACCCGCCCGCGCGCCACAGCGCGGACACACCCTGCAACGTCTGCGGCCGCCGGGCCTTCGGTGCTAGGGGGTGTCAGCGCCGGCCGTGCTGCCTACAGTGCGGCACGCCACGGTCCCGTCGGCCTTACTGGCGTCCACTTACGCGATGACCCCCAGCCCCTGCACCGCCACGCCGCCCACCGCCGCACCGGCCGCCCTGCCCGGCTTCGTCGGCGAGCACCCGGCCTTCCTCGCCCAGGTGGCCAAGCTGCCGCGTTACGCCGCCTGCCCCGCCGGGGTGCTGATCCAGGGCGAAACCGGCACCGGCAAAGAGGTGTTTGCGCAGGCCATCCACTACCTGTCGGCACGCGCACCGCGGCCGTGGGTGGCGGTGAACTGCGGCGCCATCCCGGTGGAACTGCTGGAAAGTGAACTCTTCGGCCATGTGCGCGGCGCCTACACCTCGGCCCAGACCAGCCGCCACGGCCTGGTGGCCGAGGCCGAAGGCGGCACGCTTTTTCTCGACGACATCGACTGCCTGCCGCTGCCGGCCCAGGCCAAGCTGCTGCGTTTTCTGCAAGAGCACGAATACCGCGCCGTGGGCTCGAACACCTTGCGCCATGCCGATGTGCGCGTGGTGGCCGCCAGCAACCGCCCGCTGCGCGAGCTGGCGCAGCAAGGGGCCTTCCGCGAAGACCTCTACTACCGGCTCAACGTGCTCTCGCTGGCCTTGCCGCCGCTGCGCGAACGCGCGGCCGACATCCCCTTGCTGGCCTTGCATTTCCTGCAGCGCTACGGCGGCGCGGGCCACACGCTGGCGGCCTGCGCGCAGGCGCGGCTGATGGCGCACCGCTGGCCGGGCAATGTGCGCGAGCTGGCGCATGTGGTCGAACGCGCGGCGCTGCTGGCGCGCGCCCGCTGCCTGCGCCAGGACGACATCGAGATCGACGGCGAGAGCCCGCAGCCCGGGCCGCCAGCGGTCGGCCCCGGCGCGCCCGAGGCGGGCCTCAACGGCTTGTCGCTGCGCGCGGCCAAGGCGCGCCTGGTGCAAGACTTCGAACGCCGCTACATCGAAGACCTGCTCAGCCGCCACGCCGGCAACGTCACGCACGCAGCCACCGAGGCGGGCAAGAACCGCCGCGCCTTTTTCGAGCTGATGCGCCGCTACCGCATCGAATCCAGCAGCTTCCGCGCGCCGCACTGAAAGCAGCGTCTTGGGTTGCGCAACGGCCGGCTGCCATGCCGGCCGTTTTGTTTTCTGCGCCGCCCGCAGCCCGGTTGGGCCTGCAGCCCGGACAAACCAGCGCCACACCCGGACATCCTTGTCCTGCCACCCGCAGCCGCCCACACGCCTGCGGTGGCGCCCCTCCGTTTGCGAGTTAGCACCCGGACAAGCCTGTCCTCGCGCCGCGGCGCCGGCCCCCCGCCGGCCCTGGGGTGGCCGAGCTGGCACCGCTCTTGCGGTACAGGCCTGGCCATGCCACCGAAGGACGAGGTCGAGACCGTGATCGAAGCCCTGCGTCGCTACACCAGCGACAACCCCCACGCCTGCGACACGCCCGACGGCATCGCGCGCTGGTGGCTGCAAAGCCGCCACGCGCCGCGCGTGGTGGTGCTCGCGCTGGAACGCCTGGGCGAGCAGGGCCTGCTCGAACGCCTGCCCGCCACCGACGGCCGCGTGCGCTACCGCAGGGGCCAGGCTTGAGCGGCCTGGCCGCCATCACCGCCACCGGCATGAGCCTGCAGCGTCTGCTGCTGGCCGCCATTGCCGAGCGCTCGCCGCTCATCGACGAAGCCGCACCCGGCGCCCCGCCTGCGGTGCCTGTGGAACTGGTCAACACACGGCGGCTGGCCGAGATTGGCGAGGCCACCAACCCGACGCCGCTGCTCACGCTCTACCTTTACCGCGTGGATGTCGACAAGTCGGTGCGCGCCACCTGGTCGGCCGTGGGCTCGGCCGAGGGCCGTGGCCGCCTGCCGCTGAACCTGCACTACCTGCTCACGGCCTGGGCCGGCGATGCCGCCACCGAGCAGCGCCTGCTCGGCCGCGCGCTGCAGGCACTGGAGACCACGCCCGTGCTCACCGGCCCGCTGCTGCTGGCCCCCGCGGGCCTGCCCGCTGACGAGCCCGCGTGGGAAGCCCAGGAGGCCGTCTACCTCGGCATCGAAGACCTGCCCACCGAAGCCTTGATGCGCATCTTCGACACCCTGCCTGTGGACCACCAGCTCAGCGTGCCCTACTGCGCGCGGGTGGTGCGCATCGACGGCCGCCGCCCACCCGCGCCGCTGCCGGTGCTGGACGCGCAGGTGCGCCTGCACAGCCTGCGCGCCGAGGTGCAGCGGTGAGCAGCGTGCTGGCCCCGCTGGTGGTGAGCGCCGGGCCCGAGCTCGCGCGCGTGCAGCACCGCCTGGCGGTGGGTGTGCAGTGTGTGGACATGCGCAGCGGCCAGCCGCTGCTGGCGCCGCTGCAGGTGCGGCTGCTGGCCATCGGGCCATTGCGGGCCGAGCTCGCGCTGCAGCCCAAGGGCAACGGCCGCTACAGCCTGCCCGATGCCGGCGCCTTTGCGCGGCTGTGGGACCGCTGCACCCGCCCCGACGACCCGCTGCCGCGCACGCTAGACCTGCTGGTGCACGAAGCCTTGCCCGGCAGCCTGGCTCACCCGGCCACCGAGGCCGACACCGCCCACCGCACCGGCCCGCGCCGGGTGTTGATGACCCTGGCCGAGACCACGCCCGCGCTGCCGACGCCGGGCTTTCGCCCGCGGCCGCTGCCGGGCCGCGAAAGCACGCTGACATGGCGCCTCTTCGCCGGCCCCAACCACGGCCACGACGGCAGCGCCACGGTGCTGCGCGGCCAGGTGCAACTGGGCACCAGCGCGGCCGATGCCCGCCCGGCGCGCTGGGCGCGGCTGGTCGCCACACGCGGCAGCGCCGTGCTGGGCCACACGCAGGCCGACGAGCGGGGCGAATACGCGCTGCTGCTGCGCTACCCCGCCGGCCTGCTGGCGCCGGCCACGCCCAGCGCGGCCGACGCGCAGATCGAACTGCACATCGCCGCGCGCCGCAGCCCGCCACCGCACCGCCAGCCTTTCGACGACCTCAGCGCCGAGCCCGCCGGCGCGGTGTCCAGCGAGGCGCCAACGCTGCCCGAACTGCTGAACCTGCCCGCTGCCTACGACCGTCGCGTGCAGCTGCCGCGCACCGTGGTCTTCGGCCGCATCAATGGCGGGCCCGAGTACCAGCACCTGCTGCCGCCCTGATCCGCCCGCCGCCCTCACACCCGACCGCCCCACCCAGCCCGCGAAGGAGCCCCGCGATGCCCGAATACCTCGCCCCCGGCGTCTATGTCGAAGAAACCAGCTTCCGCTCGAAGTCCATCGAGGGCGTGCCCACCAGCACCACCGGCATGGTCGGGCTCACGCGTTACGGGCCGGTGCAATACCCAGGCGGGCCGCTGCGCTGCGAGCCGCGGCTGATCACCTCCTACACCGAGTTCGAGGCCGTCTACGGCGGCCTGGAGGCGCTGGACCTGGACGGCACCGTGCACCTGCCCTACCTGGCCCACGCCGCGCGGGCCTACTTCAACAACGGCGGGCAGCGGCTCTATGTCTCGCGGGTCTACCACCCGCGCCAGGTGGCCAACGTGGACGTCTGGGGCGTGGCCGCGCTCAGCATTCCGGCGGCGGGCCGCAACGCGCGCTGGGTGGCGCGCTGGCCCGGTGAAGACGGCGAGCTGATGGTGGAGACCACCGTCACGCGCAGCCGCAACCTCGGCTTCACGCACGTGGCACCGGCGGTGGGCCAGCCGCCCGACCCGCTGTTGCGCGCCACCTGGGGCGCCCAGGCCCGCGGCCTGCGCGCCGGCGCGCTGGTGGAAACCTGGCCGGCCGCCACCACCGTGCTGCCGGGCCCGAACGCCACGCTCGACCCCGCGCGGCTGTTTGTCGTCACCGTCGATGTCGACGGCCGCCAGCGTTTCCAGGGGGCGGGCGGCGGCGCGCCGGTCTCGCTGCCCGACGGCACGCTCATCCTGCTGGTGGAGCTGCGTGTGGCCGTGCGCCACGGCAACCCGGCCGCACCGCGCCAGGTGGACGTGTACGAGGCCTTGTCGCCCTCGGCGCTGCAGCCGCGCTACTTGGGCACGGTGCTGCACCGCGACAACCCGCAAGACGAAAACGCCGCCATCCACCTCGATTGGGAAGACGGCGGCGGCTTCGAACCCGCGCTGCTGGCCGTGGCCCTGCAAACCCCGCCCGGCGTGCGCCTGAGCGGCGGCAACGACGGCGCCGAACTGCTGCCCGACGACCTGGCCGGCGCTGCCGCCGACCCCGACGATGCCGAGGTCGGCGCCACCGGCCTCGAAGCGCTGGCCGAAATCGACGACATCGCCATCGTCGCCGCGCCCGATGCCGGCGCGATGGACGCGCCCGACCAGGCCGCCGACCGGCTCATCAGCCATGCCGAACGCTGCCGCTACCGCATCGCCGTGATCGACGGGCCCGAGGGCAGCTCCATCAACGCCATCCGCGAGTTCCGCGGCCGTTTCGACAGCAAGTACGCCGCGCTCTACCACCCGTGGATCGAGGTGCTCGACCCCCTGGCCGCCACCGCGCCCGGCGTGCCGCAGCCGCGGCTGATGCTGCCGCCCTCGGGCTTCGTCTGCGGCATCTACGCGCGCAGCGACATCGAACGCGGCGTGCACAAGGCACCGGCCAACGAGGTGGTGCGCGGGCTCACGCGCTTCGAGATGAACATCAACAAGCCGCGCCAGGACGTGCTCAACCCCGAGGGCGTGAACTGCCTGCGTTTTTTCGAAGGGCGCGGCAACCGCGTCTGGGGCGCCCGCACGATCAGCAGCGACCCCGAGTGGAAGTACGTCAACGTGCGCCGGCTCTTCATCTACCTGGAGCACAGCATCGACAAGGCCACGCAATGGGCCGTGTTCGAGCCCAACAACGAACGCCTGTGGGCCGGCCTGCGCCGCAGCGTGGCCGACTTTCTCTTCGTGATGTGGCGCGACGGCGCGCTGCTGGGCAGCAAGCCCGAAGAAGCGTTTTTCGTGCGCTGCGACCGCAGCACCATGAGCCAGAACGACATCGACAACGGCCGCCTGATCTGCCTGGTGGGCGTGGCGCCGGTGCGACCGGCGGAGTTCGTGGTCTTCCGTGTCGGCCAGTGGACGGCCGACGCCCAGTAAGCAGGAGCAGCAGACATGGCCACCTTTCGCGAAACCCCTTACGGCGCCTTCAACTACCTCGTCAGCCTGGGCGACGGCCAGACCGAGGGCCCGGCCGCGGGCTTCTCCGATGTTTCGGGCCTGGGCAGCGAGGTCAGCTACAGCGACTACCGCGCCGGCAACGACAAGCTCAACACCGCGCGCAAGGTGCCCAACACCTACAAGCACGAAGACGTGGTGCTCAAGCGTGGCGTCGTCGGCGACATCGGCACCTTCTGGGCCTGGTTGAAGAACACGCGTGACGGGCGCATCGACCGCCGCAGCGTCACCATCACGCTGCTCGACGAAGCCCGCAACCCGGTGCTCACCTACAGGCTGCTCAACGCCCAGCCCAAGAAGTGGGTGGGCCCCACGCTGGCGGCCAAGGGCGGTGGCGAGGTGGCGATGGAAGAGCTGCACCTCGTGCACGAAGGCGTGGACATCGAGTGAGCGCAGGCGCCGCCGCAAGAGCCTGGCCATGAACGCCCGCCTGAACTTCCACAGGGTGCCCGGGCTGCAGCTGCAGCACCTTGCGCCGCCGCCGGTGCTGCCGCTGCGGCTGGACGTGCCGGTGTTCGTGGGCGTGGCGCCGCGCGGACCGGCGCGCGAGCCCGTGCTCGGCCCGCGCTGGCCCGCGGGCGCGGGCATGGTCGACCCGCTGCGCCCGCGCCAGCGCAGCGTGGCCGTGGCGGTGGACGGGCTGGACAGCTACCGCCGCCTCTTCGGTGAGGTGGAGGCCGGCGCCTACCTCGGGCGCGCCGTCGCCACCTTCTTCGCGCAGGGCGGGCGGCGCTGCTGGGTGATGCGCATCGTCTCGCGCAGCACACCCGCGCCCAGCGCCACCGCGCAGGCCACACTGCTGAAGCCGGCCGGCGCGCCGCCTGGGTCCAGCGGGCTGGGTTTCACGGCCCGCAACGAAGGCGCCTGGGGCAATGCGCTGCGCGCCGCGCTGGCGCTGCAGGCCGAGGCCGCGCCCTTGCGCCACGACGGCGCCCGCTGGCTGTGCAGCGCCGCGCCGCGCCTGCCCGTGGGCAGCCTGCTGCGCTGGCGCGAGGGCGCCGCGCCCTGGCAACTGGCCCGTGTGGAAACACTGGCGCGTGAACGCAGCGGCCGGCAAGACCTGTGGGTGCCAGGGTTCGACGCCGCGCCGGCGCCCACGGCACGCGTGGAACTGCTCAGCCTGCAGGCCCGCTTCACCGACGGGCTCAGCGAAGAGAACCACAGCGGCCTGGGCCTCGACCCCCGCCACCCGCGCGCGCTGGCGGCCGAGCTCTGCCGGCAATCCCTGCTGGTCTGGCCCGCCGCCGACTGGGCCGGGCAGGCGCTGGAGCCGGCCGACGTTTCGCGCCTGGCAGACGAGAGCCTGGCTTTCACCGGCGGCGCTGATCTCTTCGACACGCTCACGCCGGCCGATTTTTTCGACCCGCTGGCGCCCGAGGGCTTCTGGCGCGACGACCCCGACCCCGACACGCCCACTGGCGAAGGCATAGACGCGCTGCGCCGCCTGGATGAACCGGCCCTGCTGGTGGTGCCCGACCTCTACCACCCGCTGGGCCTGGCCCGTGACACCACGCCCGTGGAAGAGCTGCTCGACGCCGCCGGCGCTGCCTTCGCGCCCTGCCGCCCCGGCCGCAGCGTGAGCACACCCCCGCCGCCCGTGGCCTACCCCGGCCTGCAGCTCGACCCGCGCCGCGCCGACCATCTGCAGCAGATCGTGGGCCTGCAGCAAAACCTGGTGGCCTTCGCAGCGCACCGCGCCGCCAGCGCGCCGCTGCTGGCGCTGCTGGACGTGCCGCCGGGGCTCTCGGCGACGGCCATGCTGGCCTGGCGGCGCGAGTTCGAGGCCGAAGACAGCCCCGATGCCGCGGCCTACGCGCCCTGGCTGCTGACCACGGCCGGCGGCGCGGTGGGCAGCGTGACGGGCGGCCCACCCGGCGCGCCCGGGCCGCTGGTGCCGCTGCCGCCCAGCGCGGCGGCGGCGGGCGTCATCGCCGCACGCGAGCGGCAGGACGGCCTGCCCTTCGGCCCCGCCCAGCGGGTGCTGCAGCAGGTGGTGATGCCGCTGGCGCGCTACAGCCCGGCCCAGGCCGATGCACTGCACACCGAGGGCATCAACCTGGCGCTGGCGCAGGCCGAAGGCGTGGTGCTGGTGGGCGCGCGCAGCTTGAGCCGCAACGGCGCCTACCGCGCGCTGGCCGCGCGGCGCGTGGTGCACTGGCTGCTGCGCTGGCTGCAGCGTGAAGCGCCTTGGCTGGTGTTCGAGCCGCTGAACCGCGGCCTCGTGGAAGACGTGCGCCTGTGGCTGCAGAACCTGCTGCGCCGGCTGTGGCGCGGCGGCGCGCTGCGCGGCGCCAGCGAGGCCGAGGCCTACTTCGTGCGCGTGGCGGCTGAGCCGCGCCAGCAGGGCGAGCTGCAGGTGGAAATCGGCCTGGCGCTGGCCGAGCCGCTGGAGTTCATCGTCGTGCGCCTGAGCCTGGCCGACGACGGCCTGCGCCTGGCGCCATCGGCCTTTGCCGGCGCGGCTGCAGCGGAAGCCTGAAGCCCGAGCCCCACACACCATGGCCAGCCCCGAACTGCTCACCGCCTTCAACTTCGAGGTGCAGCTGCGCCGCTCGCCGGCCAGCCCGCTGGGCGGGCGTCGCCTGGCGCAAGACGCGCCCGCGTCCTCGCCCGATGCCGGGCAGGCGCTGTGCGACGGCGGCTTTCAAGAGGTCAGCGGCCTGGAAATCGAGATGGACGTGCAGGACGTGCTGGAAGGCGGCCGCAACAACGCCGTCATCCGCCGCCTGGGCCGCGGCCGGTACCCGCTGCTGGTGCTCAAGCGCGGCCTCTTCCACAGCGGCAGCGATGGCCGCGCCGACGATCGTTTCTGGCGCTGGATGATGGACGCGCTGGACGGCGTGCGCCCGCTGCAGCGTGTGGACGGCACCGTGCGCGTGCTCGGCCCCGACGGCACCCCGCGCGCCACCTGGACCTTCGAGCGCGGCTTGCCGGCCAAGCTGCGCGGGCCCGAGCTCAATGCACGCACCGGCGAGATCGCCATCGAGGAGCTCAGCATCGCGCACGAAGGCCTGCGCCTGGCGGGGGGCAGCTGATGAGCGAGCTCGCCAAGGCCACCCTCACCGAGCTGAACGCCAGCAACGCCGCCGTGGGCGAGGCGGTGGCGGTGCAGTTCAACCCGGCCTCGCTGCGCCTGCAGTTCAGCAACCGCAGCGCTGGCGGTGCCCAGGCCGGCGCCCCCACGCGGCAGCAGGCCGGCGAGGGCTCGGTCTCGCTGAACTTCGAGCTGCATTTCGACAGCGCCGATGAAGGCACGGCCGAAGCGCCCGTCTCGGTGCTGCGCAAGACCGCCGCGGTGGAACGTTTCGTGCGCCCGCGCGGCACCCAGCCCGGCGAAGAGGCGCCGCCGCGCGTGCAGTTCGAATGGGGCGCGGTGAAGCTGCAGGGCCTGATGGACAGCCTGTCGGTGGACATCGAGCTTTTTGCCTTCGATGGCACGCCGCTGCGCGCGCGCTGCGCCGTCAGCCTGAAGGGGCAGGACGCGGCCTACCGCTATGCCCCCCAGGGCGCCGGCGCGGCGGCGGCGCAGGCGGCGGCCGCCGCCGCCCTGGGCGCCGCCGCCGCCCTGGGCGCCGCCGCAGGACTGGCCGATGCCGCCCGCCGCTGGGCCCCGTTCGGCACGGCAGCGGCGCTGGACCTGGCCCTCGGCACCGCAGCCGGCGTGGCCCGGGCGCTCGATGGTGAAAGCCTGGCCCAGCTGGCCGCGCGCCTGGGCCGCGACCCGGCCGACTGGCGCAGCCTGGGCGCAGCCACCGGCGGCGGCACCAACCCGCTGAGCCTGCGCGCGGGGCAAGAGGTGGTGCTGCCGGCACTGGCGGCCGGCCCTGCATCGGCCGGAAGTTCGGCGGGAAGTTCGGCTGGAACGTCGGCAGGCGCGTCGGCATCGGCGCTCGGCACCGGCGGGGCCTTGGCCCTGGCCGCCGGCCTTGGCCTGACGGGCACGGCCGGCCCAGGCCCGGCGGCCCTCACACGCGCCGGCGGCGTGGCAGCGGTGCTGGCGCAACAGCGGCAGGCCGCGCACAGCGCCCAGGCCGGCCACGCGCTGCAGGGTTTTGCCGGCGGGCCGGCGCGCGCCCGGGCGGCGCCTGGCACCGTGGCCGCCGCCAGCACCCCCTCCAGCGCCCCCCCCAGCGCCGCCGACCGCCCCTACGGCCACGGCCTGCCGCTCAAACCCCGGCGCGCGGTGGCCGCCGCTGCGCCTGCCCCTGCTGTCTCGGCCGTCGCCCGCGCCAGCCGCAGCAGTTGCGCCTGCGGCGGCGCACCCGGCGGCCAGCGCCCACGCACCTGGCGCAGCGCCTGCGGCTGCGGCTGCGGTGGCGGTGGCAGCAGCCTCGGCCCGTTGCGCTGAACCCGAACACCGAGAGCCCGCCATGCCCGTCCAGATCAACGAGTTCGAGATGCAGGTCGACGACAGCGCCGGCGGCAACGCCGGCGCGGCCGGCCCGCAGGCCGCGGCCGCGCTGCTGCCCGCGGCCGCCGAGGCCTGGCGCGCGCGCTGGCTGGCCGCGCGCAACGCCGAGCTGCTCACCCGCTGGGCCGCCACCGACCGCGACGACGAACGATGAACGCTCCGCTCTTCTTCAGCGCCCGCCCGCATGTCGATCTTGACGGCAGCGCCGCCGACACCCTGGTGCGCGACCTCATGCGCGTGGAGGTGCATGCCGACACCACCGGCCTCACGCGGCTGCGCCTGTGGCTGGCCGCCATCGGCCCGCAGGCCGGCCAGGCCAGCGAAACCCTGCAATGGCTGGACGGCCGCAGCCTGCGCCTGGGCAGCGAGCTGGCGCTGTGTTTCGGCAGCCCGGGGCTCATGCCCTGGGTCTTCCAGGGCCAGGTCTCGGCACTGGGCGCCAGCTTCGGCCAGGGCCGCCTGCCGCTGGCCCAGGTGCAAGCCGAAGACCGCCTGTGGCCGCTGCGCCAAACGCGCCGAATCCGCACCTGGCAAGAGGTGGACCTGGCGGCGCTGGTGCGCGGCATCGCCGCCGAGCACGGCCTGCAGGCCGAGGTGGACGCCGCCAGCCCCACCTGGCCCGCGCTGCAGCAGTGGAACGAAACCGACCTGCACTTCCTGCGCACCCACTGCGCTGCCGTGGGTGCCGAGCTGTGGCTGGACGGCCGCACGCTGCACGTCGCGCGCCGCGAGGCCCGCCACGGCTGGGCACAGACGCTGGTGATGGGCAACGAGCTGCTGGCGCTCGACATCGACGCCGACCTCGCCCACCAGCGCTCGCGCGTGGCCATCAGCGGTTATGACGCCAACAACAAGGACAGCCTGCACGAAGAGGCCGCCGAGGCCGAACTCGACGGCCTGGCCGCCGGTGGCACCAGCGGCCCGCAGGCCCTGGCCCTGGCCTTCGGCGACTGCGCCACGCAGCGGGTGCACGACGCCCCGCTCGACGCCGCGCAGGCGCGCCACCGCGCCGGGGCCGAGCTGCGCGCCCGCGCGCGCCGCTTCGTGCGCGCCCGCGGCCTCACCACCGGCAGCCCCGAGCTGCAAGTGGGCAGCACCCTCACGCTGGAACGTGTGGGCGCGCTGTTCGAGGGCCCGGGCTACGTCGTCACCGAGCTCACGCACAGCTACGACGGTGAACACGGCCTGCGCACGGCCTTCATCGCCGAACGCGGCTGCATCCTGCACGGGGGCGCTTGATGGACCGCGCCAGCCCCGACACCCTGCTGCGCTGGTACGGCCTGTACCCGGCGCTGGTGCAAGACCTCGTCGACCCGCAGAACCTGGGGCGCGTGAAGCTCGGCTTCCCCGGCTTCGGCAACACGGGCAGCGAGGCCAGCTGCTGGGCCACGCTGCTGTCGCCCTACGCCGATGACAACCAGGGCCTGCAGATCCTGCCCGAGGTGGGCAGCCAGGTGGTGGTGGGTTTCGAGGCCGGTGATCCGGCACGGGCCTACATCGTCGGCGCCTGCTGGAACGGCCGCGCCGCGCTGCCCGAAGCGCCAGACGCCGCCAACAACCTGCGCCTGCTGCGCACGCGGGCCGGCTCCGAGCTGCGCTTCGACGACACCGCCGGCGCCCCGGTGGTCACGCTCAGCACCCAGGCCGGCCACCAGCTCAAGCTCGACGAAGCAAGCAGCGAGGTCGAGCTCAGGCACAGCAACGGCTGCCTGATCCGCATCGACGCCGCGGGCAAGGTCACGGTGGAGGCGCACAGCGCGGTGGACGTCTCGGCCTCGGTCATCAACCTCAAGGCGCCGATGGTGAAGTGCGACGGCGTGCTCAAGTGCGAGACGCTGATCACGCAGGCCGTGGTCTCGGCGTCTTACACGCCGGGCGCGGGCAACGTGTGGTGATGCCGGCATGAGCAGCACATCCACCACCCACCCCTGGCTGCTGCTGGCGCCCTGGTGGCACTGGCAGCCCGCCGACGACCCGCAAGCCGGCCGCGGCACGGCGCCGCTGCTGCAGATGTTCGCTGCCGACGATTTCATCGAGGGCTACCTGCAGCGCCCGCAGCACAGCCTGCGCTTCAAGCCCGAGGTCGATACCGTGGGCAGCGTCACGCGCCTGGGCGCGCCGCTGCCCGCGGCGGTGGCGCGGGCGCAGGCCGCGCAAAGCTGGCTCAGCGGCGGCGGCGACGCGCTGCGCACGCAGGCGCTGCCGGTTTCGGCGCTGCAGGAAGACCCGCGCCAGGTGCGCCTGGTGGCCAGCGGCCTGCGCAAGCTCTACCTGCCGCTGCACGGGCGCCACTACCTCGTCAGCTGCAGCCTGCACTGCGACGAACGCGGTTTGCCGGCGGTGGACGCCGCGCAGGTGTGCAACGCCGGCTTCGTCATCCGCCGCCTCTCGGCGCCCGTGCCTCGCGAGCTGGAGCGTGAGCTTTACACCCTGCAGCAGCGGCGCGAACAGGCTGCCGCCGAGCTGGACGAACTGCAGCTGCGCGGCCCGCTGCGCGAGCACCTGGCCTGGGCGCGCCGCCGCCGACTTCAGAGCCTGGAAGCGCGTGGCGAACTGGCCGCCGCGCGTGCTGCCGCGCAACAGGCCCACGCCGCGGCCGAAGCCGCCCTGGCCACCTGGCGCGTGCAGCACGGCATCACGCAGCGCGTGGCCTACTGGGTGGCCGACACGCTCGACCCCGACCGCGGCCGCTGGTTAGACCTGCCCGCCGAGCAGCAGCTGGCCGGCCCGGCCGACGAGCATTTTTTCCCTTTGCGCCGCCTGGTTGCGCCACCGAACCAAGCCACGCACGACGCCGCCGGCCGCACGCTCTTTTTCGGCCACGTGCCCACCAGCAGCGCCCAGCGTGATGCCGAAGGCCGGCCGCGCCTGGACATGCACGCGCTCTACGAGATCCGCTGCTTCGTCACACGTCGGCGCAGCGGCTGCACCCGGCCGCGCGGCGCCGCTGGCTGCCAGGGCCAGCGGATGTGGAGCCTGGCCACCGAGCCCTTCCGCATCGCCAGCCCCATGGACGCGCTGGGCTGTGCCAACCGCCCCGTCACGCTGCGCATGCCCGATCTCAACGAGCTGCTGGCCCAGGCCCTGGCGCGGCCGCGCGGCACGCTGTCCAACGTGCGCGTGGTGCACAGCCAGCAGATCGCGCCCAAGGTGGTGGGCGGCCAGCCGCAGCCCGGCGCGGCCGGCGGCGGCGCCATCTGCCACCTGAGCATCCCGCTCATCACCATCATCGCGATGTTCGTGCTGAACATCTTCCTGCCGGTGGTGGTGCTGCTCTTCAACCTGTGGTTCCTGCTGGCCTTCAGGTTCTGCATCCCGCCCTCGGTCAGTGCCAGCGGCGACATCGATGCTGCGGCCAAGATCACACCGCTGTTGCCGCCCAGCGCCGATTTCAGCGCCGGCGTCACGGTGGACGGCAACTTCCTCGACGAAAGCGAGGTGCGCGACGCGTTGCGCGCCGGGTTGAAGGCGCAGATCGAGGGCGACAGCGGCCTGGACGGCGATGGCCGCGCCGCCATCGACGCCCTGCCCGATGTGCGCCTGGCCACCGACACACGCAACAGCATGGACAACCGCACGCTGCTGCCCGTGGCCACCGACGACGGCGGCCGTTTGCTGGAGCCGCGCATGCCCAGCGAAGTGGGGCCTGTGCCGGGGGACTTTCTCGACCACCCGCAGGCGCAGCAAGCCCGGCCGCGCAACAACGCACGGAGCACGGCATGAGCGCGCCGGGCCGCTTTCCCGCGCCCATCCCAGGCCCGCCGGGCCCGCCGGGCCCGCCGTGCGGAGGGTCGCCCCATGAATGAAGACCGCAGCCTCGTGAACCGCCATATCGGCTTCGGCCTGGCCTGGCCGCTGCTGCCGCAAGACGGCCGCCTGCCGCGCGCCGAGGGCTTGGCGCGTGTGCGCCAGGCGCTGCAGATGATTTTGGAGACCGAGCCCGGCGAACGGCTGATGCGGCCCGATTTCGGCTGCGGCCTGCGCCGCTTCCTGCAGCAGCCCAACAACGGCGCCACGCGCGCGCAGATCGAGGCCGCCGTGCGCGAGGCGCTGCAGCGCTGGGAGCCGCGCATCGAACTGCTGGACGTGGTGGTGGAAGCCGACGCCCAGGTGGCCAGCGCGCTGTGGGTGCTGGTCGATTACCGGCTGCGCCTGGACGGGCGGCGCGACCATCTCGTCCACCCCTTCCACTTGGAGTAGGCGATGACCCTGCCCGCCCCGCTGCTGGACGACGCCAGCTTCGAGACCCTCAGCCGCCAGCTGCGCCAGCGCATCCCGGTGCTGACGCCGGAGTGGACCGACTGGAACCCCAGCGACCCCGGCATCGCGCTGCTCGATCTGGTGGCCCACGCGGCCGAAGGGCTGCTGTGGCGCTTCAACCAGATCCCTGAGGCCACGCAGCTGGCTTTCCTGCGCCTGCTGGGCCTGCCGCTGCGCCCGCCCACCGCGGCGCGTGTGCTGTTGGCCTTCAGCAGCAAACACCGCAGCGGCGCGCTGGAAACGCTGGCCCAAGACCTGCCCGTGCGCGCCGGCGCCGTGGCTTTTGCGCTGGAACGCGAAACCCCGGTGTGGCCCGGCGAGGCCCTGGCCCTGCTGCGGCAGCGCACGGCCGCACCGGCGCCGGAAGAGCGCGAGCTGGGCGAATCGCTGCGCCCCACGCTGGCTGCGCTGGCGCCGCGCCACGCCAGCGGCACCGCGCCAGCCTTCTACGATGTGGCGCTGATCGACGGCCAGGCCGCGCAAGACCCGGCGCAGGCCGTGGACGGCTGCGTCTGGGTGGCCTGGCTGGCGCCCGACAAGCCCAGCGAAGCCCCACCCGCCTGGCAACGCGGCAGCCGTTTCACGCTGGGCTGGTGGCCGGCCGCAGAAACCCGCGACACGCGCGACCCCGAAAGCGACGAACTCGCCCGCGCCGAGGCCTGCCCCGGCCTGGGCGCCGCACGCGCACTGCGCACACTGGAATGGCGAGTGCTGGCGCACGATCTCGTCAACGGCCGCGCCGACTGGCGCCCCGTGGCCGTGAAGGGCGACGACACCGACGGCGGCACGCGCGCCGGTGTCATCGAACTGGAGCTGCCCGCCGCACCCGACGCGCTGCTGCCGCCGCTGGTGCCAGCGGGCCTGGAGGGCGCCGAAGACTTCCCGCCACCGCTGCCGCCGGCCCTGGCCGGCCGTGTGCGGCTGTGGCTCAAGGCCTGGCCCACGCCGCCGGCCGCTGGCCAGCCGCGCACGCTGCCGCCGTTGCAGCGTGTGGCGGCCAACGCCGCCTGGGCGCTGCAGGCCTTGCCGCGCGGGGCCGAGTACCTGGGCCGCGGCGACGGCCAGCCACAGCAGCGCTACCGCCTGGGCAGCGCGCCCGTGCTGGCCGATGCCGCGCTGCACCCGGTGCTGGTGGAGGTGGAAGAGGCCGGCGTCTGGGTGCCCTGGTTGCACGTCGACACGCTCGACCTCAGCGGCGCCGACGACCGCCACTGCCGTATCGACGGCGCCAGTGGAGAACTGCAGTTCGGCCCGCGCGGCCCGCAACTGGGCGAACGTGTGCGTGTGGCCGGTTACCGCGTGGGCGGTGGCGCCGCGGGCAATGTGGGCGCAGGCGCGGTCACGCGCTGCGACCACCCGCAGGTGGCGGTGATCAACCCCGAGCCCGCGCGCGGCGGCCGCGATGCCGAGGCGCTGGAGGCTGCCTTGCAGCGGGTGCCGGCCGAGGTGACCAGGCGCGACCGCGCCGTCACCGCCGACGACTTCCGCGCGCTGGCCGAGGCCACGCCCGGCGCCGAGATCGCGCGTGCCGAGGTGCTGCCGCTCTTCGACCCGCGCACCCGCAGCTTTGAGCGTGCCGGTGCCGTCAGCGTGATCGTCTGGCCCGAGGCCGACACGGCCCGGGTGCCGGCGCCCGTGCCCGCCGCCAGCCAGCGCGCGGCGGTGTGCGCCTGGCTGGACGCGCGGCGCCTGGTGGGCACCGAGCTCTTCGTGCTGGCGCCGAGCTACCGGCGCATCGCGGTGAGCTGCTCGGTGGCCGTGGAGCCTGGCTTCGGGCCTGAGGCCGCGCGCAGCCTGGCGGCGCAGATCCTGCAGCGCTACGTGGCGCCCTTGCCGCCCGACGGCCCGCTGGGCCGCGGCTGGCCGCTGGGCCGCGCGGTGCGCGACCGCGAACTCATCGCCGCGGTGCTGCAGGTCGACGGCATCGAGTACGTGGAGGCGCTGCGCCTGGCCGCGTGGCAAGACGGCCGCTGGGTCGAGCAGGCCACCGTCACGCTGCAGCCCTGGGAGGTGGTGGAACTGGCCGCCGTGCAGGTGGTGGAAGCCAGCCAGCCCCTGCCCGCGCCGCAAGACCCCGTGGCACCGCCCCCGGCCGCGCCAGCGGTGCCGGTGCCCGTGATCCGGGACCTGTGCGGATGAAGCTGCCCCGCGCCCCCGCCGCCGGCTTGCGCCTGGCCACGCCACGCGCCTGGCAACGCTGTGCCTACGAGGCCTGCGCGCTGGTGGACGATGGTGTCGAGCTGATGTGGCTGCCCTGGCCGGCCGGCACCGCACCGGCTGCCGCGCCCGAGGCCGCGGCCGTCACCACCGGCCTGGCCTACGACCGCCCGGGCCGCGCGCTGCGCGCCACCGCCGCGGGCCTGGAAACGCTGCTACTCGCCGAACAGGCGCCAGCGCTGAGCATCGCAGCGGCGCCGCCCTGGACGGCGCTGCCCCACACGCCGCTGGCCGGCTGCGGCGCCGGCGCGCCGGCCGAAACGCCGGCACCCGCCACGCCCGCCGCGCTGGCCACCGCCGCGCCCGACCTGCTGTGGGTGGCCGAGCCCGCCGCGGCGCGGGTGTGGCGCTACGACCTGTGGGCGCGCCGCTACCTCGGCTTCCACCTGCTGCCGGGTGCGCCCGTGGCGCTGTGCAGCGCTGGTGACGACGCCGTGCTGGCCTTGCTGCGTGCGCCCGATGGCAGCGGCCGCCTGGTGCTGCTGCGCGCCTGCAACCCGCCGCAAGCGCTGGCATGGCCTGCAGCGCTGCGTGAGCCCGCGGCGCTGGCGCGCGCGGCCGATGGTCGGCTGTGGGCCTTGCTGCAGGCCGGCACACCGCAGGCGCAAGTGGTGGGGCTGGGTGCGCTGCCTGCGCTGGCCGAAGGCGCCACCTTGGCCGTGCCGGGTGCCCGCGCCCTGGCCATCGGCGCTGCGCTGCGCGACACCCCGCCCGGCGCCCCGCATGCGCAGCAGGCCGAGCGCCTTTTTGTTGCCACCGCGCCGGGCGCGCCCTGGTCCGTGTTCACGCTCGACGGTGCGGCCGACCGGCCCGTCATCGCGCCGGGCTGGGACGGCGGCGCCATCGCCACCGCGCCCGATGGTCGCGTGGGCTACACCGCGCAAGTTCATGGCCAGCCTGAACTGCGTTTCGCCGCACCGACGCGCCTGGCACGCGCGCTGCAAGGCCAGGTGCTCAGCTTCCGCTTCGACAGCGAACAGCCGGGCGCCGCCTGGGGCCGTGTGTGGCTGGAAGCCTGCCTTGCGCCCAACACGCAGCTGCGGCTGCGCTGCCTCGTCACCGACGACGACACCCCGCCCTTCGACGAAGCCCCGCGCACCCCGCCGGCCAACCTCGCCACCGCCCCCGCCGACGACGGCCACAGCCCGCCGCTGCCGGAAGCGGATCTCTTGTCGGCCCTGCGCGAACGGCCCTCGCTCGCCTGCATCCCCAGCCCGGCCCGCGGCCAGCGGGCGGGCCGCGCCGGCTGGCGGCCCGCCCGCTCCGGCCACCAGTGGCTGCAAAGCTGGGTGGGCGCCGAGGGCAGCGAAGGCCCGGGCGGCAGCCCCCAGGCCGGTGACGAACGCGGCCGCGGCCGTTACCTGTGGGTGGCGGTGGAACTGCGCGGCGACGGCCTGCGCAGCCCGGTGCTGCGCGCGCTGGAGGTCGAGCAGCCCGGCCACGCCTGGCTGCAGCAGCTGCCGGCGCTGTTCTCGCGCGAGGCCCAGGCCGCGAGCTTCCTGCGCCGCTACCTTGCCAACCCGGCCGATCTGTTGGGCGACCTGGGCGTGGACGCCGACACCCGCCACCACCTGCTGGCCCCCGGCCATGCGCCAGCGGCGATGCTGGCCTGGCTGGCGGCGCTGCTGGGCCTGGCGCTGCAGCCGGGCTGGGGCGAAGTGGCATGCCGCCAGCTCATCGCCGAAGCCGGCGCGATGGCGCCGCGCCACGGCACGCCCGAGGTGCTGCGCCGCATCGTCGAGATCCTGGCCGGCGTGCCGGTGCTGCTGGTCGAAGACTTCCGCCTGCGCCACCCCGGCGTCTTGGGCAGTACGGGCGGCACAGGCAGCCCGGCGGCCAACTCTGCCGCCGTGTCGACGGTCGGCGGCGGCCTGCGCCTGGGCGCAGCCCTGCTGCCCCCGCCCGAAGACGGCAGCGCCGCCATCGCGCCCGTGGAGACCGGCGCCTGGCGCTTCACGCTGCTGCTGCAAGGCGAAGTGGACGAAAACCTGCAGACCCTGTTGCACGATGCCGTGCAGCGCTTCAAGCCGGCGCACACGGCCTTCAGGCTCTGCGCACTGGCCAGCGGCCTGCGCGTGGGCCGCGGCCTGCACCTGGACCTGGCCGCCCTGGTGGGCCCCGATTCCGGCCTGCCGCTGCCGGTGCTGGGTGGCACGCGCCTGGGCCGCGATGCCGTGCTCGGCCGCAGCGGCACCGAGGCCGGCACCGCCGCCGGGCACGGCGTGGGGGCGCGGCCATGCTGAGCCTGCAGCCGGTGCAGCCGCACCAGCCGCTTCAGCCCCGGGGCACCGCACCGGCCGGCGAGGCCACGCACACCGTGCGCCACGCCACCGTCACCGTGGCGCGTGCCGAGCAGGCCGCGCTGCTGCGTACCGCGCTGCCGCTGGCCTTGCAAGGTGTGCTGGATGCGGTGTCGGCCGCAGCCGACCAGGGCGGGCCCGTGGGCCGGCTGTGGCTGTTGCAGCGCCTGCCCTGCCGGCTGCGGCTGCCCGCCGGGGCCGATCTGCAGCAGGCGGTGCAAGCCGTGCAGGGTGCGCTGCACCGCGCCTGGGCTGATGCCTTGCCGCAGGCGCTGCGGGCCGACGAAGCCGGGCGCGGCTGCGCCGTGCTCGCCCTGGACGACGCCGCGGCCGCCCTGGCCGAGGCCTGGACCGATGCCCTGAGCGGCCGGCACGACCGCGCCTGGGCCTGGGCGCAGCTGGGTTTCTGGCCCGCAGACACATCGGCCAGCGCGGCCGAGCGGCTGTCGGCCCTGCTGCTGGCCTTGGACCGCCAGCCGCTGCTGCCCGGCGGCGGGCTGCCCGAAGTCGCCCCGGCGCTGCGCCGCCGCGCCTTGCTCACACAGCTGCTGCAACAAGGGCTGCTGCCGCGTGCCTTGTCGCAGCTGGCACCCGCCTTGTGGCTGCAGCTCGCGCAGGGCCTGCCGGGCCACGGCGCCTTGGCCGCCGCGTTGGCGGCACCCGCGCCGCGGCCAGACGATGGCACGCGGGCCGCTCCCGGCGCCGCCGGCAAGGCCAGCGATTGGCCAGCCGGCGCGGAGGCCGCGGCCTGCCGCGCTGCACTGGCGCTGGCACCGCTGCCCGGGGCTGCGCGCAGGACGGCGGCGCTCTGGCTGGCTTGGCTGGCGCAGCTGCAGGCCGACCCCGGTGCGCTGGCCAGTGCGCCGCAGGCGGCCGTGCAAGCGCAGTTGCAGGTCCTGGGGCGGGGCGCCCTGCAGGCCTCAGGGCCCGGCCTGCAAGGCAGCGCGCTGCGGCAGAACGGCGCCCAGCAGCCGCTGGCGCCTGCGGCGGCCTCCGGCGCCGCGGCCGCTGCCTCACGCAACAGCCCGCTCACCACGCCCACCCCGCGTTGGCCCACGCGCCATGCCGGGCTGTTGCACCTCCTGCCCCTGCTGCCGGGCACGCTGCCGCCGCAGCCCGGCGGCCTCACGCGCACGCGGCTGCTGCGCCTGGCGGTGCACGGCCTGCGGGTACCGCTGAACGACGCCGTGCTGGCCCCCTGGCTGGGCGCCACGGCGCCCGCACACTGGGCCGAGCCCGGCTGGGCGCCGCAGGTGGGTCCCGAGGCCTGGCCTGGGGCCTGGCCTGGGGCCGGGCCTGGGGCTGCGCCTAGGGCTGGCGATGATGGTCGAGGCGATCTTCACGGCGCCGTCCACAGCCATCCGCACAGCGATCCTCGCAGCGGTCTACACGGCAACGCACACGGCGACCCACACGGCGGTCTTCACGGCGGTCTTCACGGCCTCCAGCGCGGCGCCGTGGATCCCACCACGGCAGCCGATGTCGCCGCGCTCGCGCAAGCGCTGCAAGAGCGCCTGCAGCGCCACCTGGCGCCCGACCGCCGCGCCGACCTGGCAGCCGACCTCTGGCCCTGGCTGCTGCGGCGCCCGGCCACGCTGCACGCGCTGCCGGGGCGCTGGGAGGCGTGTTTCGAAGCCGCCGACACCCGGCTGCGCCTGTGCGGCCTGGACCGCGACCCCGGTTTCCTGCCCTGGCTGGGCCTGAGCGTGGTGCTGCGCTATGAATGACCGCGCCCACGGCCCCTGGCTGGCACCCCCGCGCGGTGCGGCCGAGGGCATCCCGGCCGAGGGCTGCCCCGCCGCGCAAGACCTGGCGCTGCTGCAGGCCGCCGCTGCCGCCTGGGCGCCGTGGCTGCCGGGCTGGGCCGAAGAGCTGGCGGCCCAGGCCGCAGGCGCCCCCGGCTGGCTGCCGCCCGGCCGCGGGCAGCCCGCCGCAGGGGGCGCGCACCCAGCAGGCGCAGGCGCCGCTGAAGCCCCGGAAGGCCGCAACAGCGCTGAATGCCCCGAAGGCCCTGAA
This sequence comes from uncultured beta proteobacterium, assembly GCA_963788035.1. Taxonomy (GTDB): domain Bacteria; phylum Pseudomonadota; class Gammaproteobacteria; order Burkholderiales; family Burkholderiaceae_C; genus Rubrivivax. The sequence continues at coordinate 33,089 of CAWBFC010000006.1, read as the reverse complement.
CGCCCCAAAGTCCCCGAAGGCCCCGACAGCCCAGAAAGCCGGGAAGGCGAAACCGGTGGCGCACCCCAGGCACTCGGTGCAGCGGCGGCCGCAGACCCGGCCTGGCGTGTCTTGAAGCAACTCGCCACCCTGCAAGCGCTGCCCGCCTCCGCGTGGGCGGTGCTGCACGGTGTCTGGCGGCTGTGCGCGGCGGTGTCGCTGTGCCCGACGCTGGCCACCGGCCTGCGGCAGCACACCGGCCAGGCGGCGCTCACCCCTGCCCTGCTGGCACCGGCGCTGGGCTGGCCACTGCACCGGCTGCTGCCGCTGCTGGCGCACAACCCGCTGCGCGAGCTGGGCCTGCTGCAGCCCGCAGACACCGGCGCCCCGCTGGCGCTGCAGGGCTTGCAGGTGCCTGACGCTGTGGCGCTGCGGCTTTGGGGCCTGCTGCCGCCACCCGCCTCCAACCCGGCACACCCGGCGCCCGCAGCACCCCCCGATGCCGCCCTCGCCGCGCTGGCCGCAGCCCTGCACAGCCGCGTGCCGCTGCTCGCGCTGTGGGTCGACCCCCACGGCCGCGGCCCGTCGCCCGAGAGCCTGGTGCCGCGCAGCCGCCGCGTGGCCGCCGGCCCCGGCCTGGCCGCAGCGCTGGGGCTTTGCCTGCTCGACGACGTGCTGCCGCTGGTGATCGCCCCCGACGACACCGCCGCCGAGAGCGAGGAGACCGGCAACACCGGCATCCCCGCGAACACCGAGGCGGGCAGCGCCGCCGGCGCGCTGACCCTGCCCGCCGCCTACCCCGGCCCGGTGCTGGTGCTGGCGCGCCGCGCCAACATCGCGCTGGCGCCGGGTGCGCGCGCCCTGCTCGTGCACCACGTCCAGCCCCTGGCCCCGGCAGCGCAAGCGCGCGCCTGGGCCCGCGCACTGGCCCTGCCCGACCAGCCGCCCGCGCGGGCCTGGGCGCAGCAGCTGGCCCGCGTGCTGCCGCTGCCGCCCGCGGCCTGTGCGCAGGCGGCCACCGACGCGCGCCTGGCCGCCGCGCTGGCCGGCCGCGCGCCGGGCCACCACGAACTGATGGCCGCCGCACGCCACCGCGCCGCGTTGGCGGTGCAAGGCGCGGTGGACTTGCGCCCGCCGCGGGCCACGCTGGCCCAATTGGTGCTGGCCGCGCCCGCCCAGGCCGCGCTGCAGCACGCGCTGCGGCTCTTCGAACACCGGCCCGAGGCCGGCCTGCGCCTGCTGCTGGCAGGCCCACCGGGCACCGGCAAGACGCTGGCGGCCGAAGCCATCGCGCACACGCTGCAGCGTGATCTGCTGGTGGTGGACGCCGGCCGTGTGCTCTCACGCTGGCTGGGCGAAACCGAGCGCCGGCTGGAGCAGGCCTTCCAGGCCGCCGAAACCGCCCATGCGCTGCTGTTCATCGACGAGGCCGATGCCTTGTTCGCGCGCCGCACCGAGGTGAAAGACGCGCACGACCGCTACGCCAACGCCGAAACCGCCTACCTGCTGCAGCGGCTGGAGCGCTTCCACGGCGTGCTGGTGCTGGCCAGCAATGCACGCGGCAGCATCGACAGCGCCTTCACGCGGCGCTTCGACGCCGTGCTGAACTTCGACGAACCCGACGAAGCCGTGCGCGCCTTGCTGTGGGCGCAGATGCTCGGCAACTGGCCCACCACGCCGCTGCCGCGCGCCGAGGCCGTGGCGCTGCTGGCGCGCTGGTACCCGATGACGGGCGCGCAGATCCGCAGCGCCTGCCGCGGCGCGCCGGCCGAGGCGGCTGCGCCAGAACGGCCCGCCGCGCCCGGCCTGGCCCCGCTGCTGCAGGCCATCGCGCGTGAGTTCCACAAGGCCGGCCGCGCCTTCCCGGGCCTGCCCACGCTGCCCTCAGCGCCCGACACACCCCACCCGCCACCCGGCCCGGCGCCGGCGGATCTTTCAGTGCCCCCCTGCCCCGCCAGGGCCTGACACCCATCACCCGAGGCCACCGCACCATGTCCGCCGTCACCGCTTCCAGTGCCTGCAGCCCGCAGCCCGCCGGCGACCTGCCCGACGCCCCCGGCTGCGCCCTGAACTACCACTACGGCATGCTGCTCGGCGCGGCCGATCTGCGCACCGAGCAAGGCTTCCACATCGGCCAGCGCCGCCGCCACGCGCGCACGCTGCACGGCCGCGGCGTGGTGCAGGGCCTGGGCGTGCAGCTGCGCGCCGAACGCCATGAACTGCTGGTGCTGCCGGGCCTGGCGCTGGACGCCCGTGGCCGCGAAATGGCGCTGGCCGAAGCGCACTGCGTGCACCTGGGCGCCTGGTGGATGCAGGCCCGCGAGGGGCCGGCCTTCGCCGCCCAGCGCGCCTTGCAGACGGTGACGCTGCAGCTGCTGCTGACGCTGCAGCACCACGTCTGCGCCGACCGCCCCGTGCCCGCCGTGGCCCCGACTTGCGAGGCCGGGGATGCCGCCGCGATGGTGGCCTCGCGCCTGTGCGAAAGCGCGCGCCTCGAACTCGAAGACGCCAGCGCCCTGCCGCCCGCCGCCCATGGCGTGCCGGCCGACGAGCTGCCCGTCTACGCGCTGCTGGGCCTGGCGGCCACGCTGCCGCCGGCCGGCGCCGACCCCGACACCGACTGGGCCGTCGCTGCGCGCGCCGCCATCGCCGCCGCAGCGCCCGAAGACCGCAGCACCGCGGCCCTGGCGGCCCTGGACAGCGCCATCGCCCTGGGCACGGCCCGCCTGGCCACCAGCGAAGCCGTGGCCGAAGACCGCCTGCCGCTGGCGCGGGTGCACGATCTCGTGCTGCAACGTGAACCCGAGGCCGCGGGCACGCCCGAACGCTGGACGGTGCTGAGCGGCCGCGTGGAGCTGCTCGACCGCCCCGCCCTGCTGGCCACCGGCACGCTGCAGCGCCTGCTGGCGGCGCTGCTGGCCAGCACCCCGGTGGTGGCCGGCCCGGCGGTGCCCGCGCCGCCACCGCCACCGCCGGCACCAGCACCAGCACCCCCATCGGCACCGCCACAGGCCCCGGGCCTGCCGCCACCGCTCATCACCGGCGCCAGCATCGACGCCGAACGCCTGACGCTGCAACTCGCGGTGCCCGTGCACCCCGGCAGCGCCAAGCCGGTGGCCATGGCCGTGACGGAGTTCGACGACAGCTTCGGCTGGCGCCACTTCACGGTGCGCCATGTCGACGTCGAAGACGGCGGCCACCGCCTGCTGCTGACGTTGGGCCACCCCCCGCGCGAGACGCTGCTGCGCGTCACGCTGGCCCTCGATGGCGCCAAACCCCTGCTCGCCGCCGACCGCAGCGAGCTCGCCGGCCTGCACGGCCCGCACTTCACCTTGCACCTTCCCCCGCACGTCTGACCGCCCTGCCAGGAGCCCCCCATGCCGACCACCCCCCAAGACACTGGCACCCTCGTCGAGCAGGGCACGCCACTCGTGCGCAACCACTGGTTCGACGGCAAGTTCCTGCGCGCCGACGACCTGGCGCGCGACCAGGATTACCACCGCAGCGCGCTGCGCCTGGCCAACCAGGCCGGCGGCTTCGGTGTCGTGCACGGGCTCGAGGCCTCGCTGCACGGCAGCGAGATCCGCGTGCAGCCCGGCCTGGGCGTCAGCGCCGATGGCGAACTGCTGATGCTGGGCAGCGTGCTCAGCGTGGGCGTGGATGCGCTCATCGCGGCCAGCCTGGTCGAAACACCGGGCGGCGGCGCGGCCGGCACCACGGCGCCCCCCGCTGCGGCGAACGGCGGCTTCGGGCCTTGTGTCAGCGCTGGCGGCGCCGAAGCCCCGGGCCCCGTGGCCACCGGCTGGCGCCTCTACCGGCTGACGCTGGCGCCACACCGCGCGCTCTGCGGTTATGAAGACGTGGTGGGCGCGCTGTGCGACCGCGCCTGCGTCAGTGAACGCCAGCGGCCCTACCAGCTGGAAGGTGTGCGCCTGCGTGCGCGCGCCGAGAGCCTGCCGCTGCCGCCGCGCCCGGGTTTCGAGGTCGATGGCCGGCACGCCAGGTCTCGCATCGCCTCGGCGCTGTTCACGCGCGAAGACAGCGCCACCGCGCCGCTGCCCGACAACGGCGGCCGCCTGCTCGGCCCGGCCTGGTGCAGCGGCGCGCCGCATGCCGGCGGCAGCGAGCTCACGCTGGGCTACCTGGTGCGCGGCGCCGGCACGGCCGATTTCATCGAGCTCTGGAGCGGCCGCCGCGAACGTTTTGCGCCGCAGGCGCCGGGCTACTGGGAGCGCCGCACACGCCGCCGCCCGCACGCTGATTTCATGGCCCAGGTGGCGCAGTTCCAGTGCCAGCTGGCCGGGCTGCTGAAAGACGGCGCGCCGCCGGTGGACGAAGGCGGCGATTGCGAAGCCCTGCGCGGCCTGGTGCGCAGCCTGCAAGCCCAGCTGGCGCAGGCCCTGGGCGACGGCGACCCCGAGACCATCGACTGGACACAAGCCACCAGCGTGGCGACGATGAAACGCCTGGGCGCCTTCGTGAAAAAGGCGGCCGGCGCCATGCAGGGCGTGCCCGACCGCGTGCTGCTGGAGCGCGGCATGGTCGAAGTGCCGCCCGCAGGCTTGCTGCCCGTCACGCCGAACGGCGCACCGGTGCTCAGGCAGGTGCAGGCCTTGCTGGGCCCGGGCGTGGTGCTGCAACTGTGCAGCGCGCCGCTGGACGCCATCGGCCACCTGTTCGAAGAAGCGCAGCACTCGGCGCGCAGCTCGCTCACGCGCGGCCTGGCCGACCCGGCCGACAAGCCGCTGCTGCAGATCATCGTGCCCGACGGGCAGGCGCTGGCCCCGGCACCCACCGTGCCGCCCGGCTACGCCGTGGCGATGCAGGTCGACCCGGCGATCACGGTGCTGACGCTGCTGCAGTTGCTGGCGGCAGCGCAGGCCGAGCCCAAGGCTCCGGCGGCGGTGGCGGCGCCGCAGCGCCTGGCCGGTGCGACGGCGGCTGCGTTTGCCGCGGCCAACCCGGCGCCGGCGGGGGCGGGCGTGGGGGATGAAGGGCTGGCGCTGGCCGCCGCACGTGAACGGGTCACGGCCGCGCTGGCGCGGCGCCAGACGGTCTCGGTCGGCAGCCTGCTGCGCGAGGCGGGCAGCGGGCCAGCGGCCGCGGAGCCGCCAGCTGCCGCCACAAGCGCAGCCGCCTCCACAGCGGCCGCCGGCCCCAGCATCGCCGTCACAGCCCCGGGCGCCGCCGCCGGCGCCCTCCAGGTGCCTGCCGTAGACGTGGCCAAGGGCGCTGGCCGTTTGCCCGAGCCCAGCGGCAGCGCCGCGCTTTTCACCACCGCGGTGCAAGGCCTGCCGGCCGAGGGCGAGGTGCAAGGCAGCGAGTTCGAGGCCGCCTGGGCCGAGGCCCAGGTCGCCAGCGACCCCTTCGCGGCAGCGCCCGGCGCAGCGGTGGCGGTGGCGCTGCGGCTGTCGGAAGTCGACCGCAGCGACGACGACAAGCTGCCCGCCACCGCCCGCATGGGCTACACGCTCGCGGTGACGGGCCAGTTGCAACTGGACGCCGACCCCGCCGCGGCCGAAGGCTTCCGCGCCGAGATCGAGGCCCTCACCGGCCTGAGCGGCGGCGTGCTGCGCGGGGCCTCGCTGAAAGGCGCGCTGAACTACACCTTGTATGGCCTCGGCGTGCCGGGCACGCCCGACGGCCCGGTGCGCAGCGGCAGCGCCGAGTTCGCTGCGCCACGCCTGGTGCTGCAGCGGGCCGCGGTGGCCGGCGGCACGCACACGCTGGTGCTGTTGCCGCTGTCCGACACCAGCCTGATGGTGCTGGAGCACCTGCCCGGCCTCACCGCCGCCTCCGCCCCCACGGGTGTCACAGAGGCCAGCCGCCTGCAGCTGCGCCTGATCACACGCGCGGCTGGTAGCGGGTCCACCACAGGTCCCGTCACCCACGTGCCGGCCAACCCCGCGCCGGCGCAGGTGGTCACGGCCACGCTCGCCACGCTGCGTGCCGATGCCCAGGCCCTGGCTGCCGGCGCCGCGCCGCGCAGTGCCGCAGAGGCCGGCTTCACGGAGCTGGCGCGCGTGCTGGCCGGCGCCCCGCCCAGCGCCGCCGACCGTGAGCGCCTGCTCGGCGGCAGCACCGGCGGCACCGGCGCCGGCAGCGGCCTGCAGGCGCTGCACGAGTGGGTGCTCTTCAGGCGCCCCGTGGACGCCCGCTGCAGCGCGGCCAGCACGGTGCCGGCCCCGGCGCCCCAAGCGCCCGCGCCGCCCGTGCCCACCCCGCCGCCACCCGTGTTGAGCACGCGCTACCAGGCCTCGGTGCTGCGCCTCGTGCCCGGCTTCAGCGGCAACGCGCTGCAGACCACGCTGGACGCGCTGGCGCGCGGCCAGCTGCCCACCACCAAGGCGGCCACCTTCGTGCTGGCCGGGCCGCTGGCCTACACCGGCGCCGCGGTGCAGCCCAACCTGCCTGCGGCCCAGCTGGCGGCCCTTTTCGCGCAGGCCGGCTTCGGGCCGGTGCTGCGCCGCGCCGTGCTGCAGCGTGCGGCGGGCGTGGCCGCCAGCTTGGAAGACCAGCGCGCCAGCGAAATCGCCCGGCTGCTGGGGGTGGACAGCTCGGCGATGTCGCTGCAGGCCCTGCCCGCGCTGCCGCCCGAGATGCAGGCCCTGGACGGCGCCTTCGTCTACATCGTCGACCCGCCCAGCACGGTGCCCGCGCCACCGCCGGTGCCGGTGATCAACCACCGCCAGCGTGTGCTGCTGGTCAACGCCACCGGCCTGGGTTTTTTCAACCAGCAAGGCGGCGTGGCCACGCTTGCCACGCGCGCGCAGACGCTGCTGGGCCGGCTGGAGGCGATGAACTCGGTCTACTTCGAGATCGAGGCCGAGATCCGCCCCGGGCTGGTGAACCTGCTCGACGGCCCCGGCAGCGACCTCAGCGGCCTGGGCGCCGCCGTGCAGGGCCGCGGCGGCCTGAACCCGCAGGCGCCACTGCCGGTGCTGCTGCGCGCCACCGACGGCAGTGCCGACAAGACCGCGCGTGCCAGCGCGGCCGCGGCGGCCCTGGTGGAGAAGCTCAGCGGCGTGGGCGGTTCGCCCGACATCGTGGTGTGCAACCCGACCCCGCCGCAGATCCAGAGCCAGCACGACATGCTGACCCTGCTGTTCACGCGCAACTGAACCCCGCGCTGCCCCCATGCCCACGGCCCCGCCCCGCAAGCAGCCGCCCCAGGGCAAGCCCCGGCCGGCCGCACCGGCACCGGCACCGGCGCCCCGGGCGCCGCCTGCGCCCGCGCGGCCGCAGCGGCCCGAGCCCATGTTCACGCCGCGGCAAGACCGGGCCGACATGCCGCGCCAGCCGGCGGTGCAGCGCAAAACCGCGCTGCCCACCAGCCAGCCCGGTGACGCCGCCGAGCGCGAGGCCGACCAGCGTGCCACGCAGGTCATGCGCAGCGCGGCGCCCGTCGCCCCGGTGCAAGAGCGCCCGCCCGCGGCTGTCTTGCCCGAACGCCGCCAGCCCGCCACCGCGCCCGCGCCCCCGCAGCTGGGCGCCGAACACCAGGCACGCCTGGGCCCGGGCGCACCGCTGCCGCAACCCCTGCGCGGGCAGTTCGAGGCGCGGTTCGGCCAAGACCTGGGCCAGGTGCGCATCGTCGACGACGGGGCGGCGGCGCAAGCGGCGGCCTCCATCGATGCGCGGGCCTTCACGCTCGGCCCGCGCATCGCCTTCGCGCAAGGCGAGTACCGCCCGGAAACGGCGGCCGGCCAGTGGCTGCTGGCCCACGAGATCACCCACGTGCTGCAGCAGCAGGACAGCAGCGCGCCGCGCCAGGTGATGCGCGGGGCCACTTCGGGCAGCGGCGGGGGTGGCGGGGGCAGCGGCCTGCCAGGCGGCGGCGCCACGACCGCGCCCGCAGCCAGCGCCGCACCGGCCGGCGGTGGCGTCACACGCGCCGCCGCCACCGCCGGGGCTCCGCGCTACCGGCTGAACACACCGCTGCGTGTGCCGCCCATCAAGGGCCGGCATTCGCCCACCTACGCCACGCTGGCGCGCAACGGCGGCCTGATCCGCCCGCGCGCCTATGACGCCAGCACCCGCGGCACGGCCCAGGTGGCGCTGTGGACCAGCGGCGTGCAGCCCGATCTGACGCTCATCCCGGCCACGCACCGCCCGGCCGCCGGCTCGGCCTGGAACCTGCCGCTGCAGGTGGCCGGCGGCACCGCGGTGCGCCACCTCACGGCCGGCAACGACGCCGAACTCCTTGCGCAGCTGCGCCGCCCGAACTGGGATGAAAACGGCGTGGCCATCGACTTCCAGGTCGACCACATGGTCGAGTACCAGCTCGGCGGCAACGACCACCTCGACAACATGGAGCTGCTCGACCAGGCGCACAACGGCAGCGTCGGCTCGTCCTTCAGCCACGAGATCCGCCGCGTGGTGCGCGAAGAACTGGCCACCAGCAACCAGCCGCCGGCCGACCCCGGCCTCACCGTGCCGGCCAGCCCGAGCGTGAGCTGGGTCTTCGACCACTACGACCTCGAGTTCCGCGCCGCCACCGGGCGCGCCCGCGAATCGGCGCGCACCGAGGGCGGCGCGCGCTTCTTCAGCCGCCAGCACATCACCCAGCTGCAGCACGTGCTGGGCCTGCTGCCCGGCGGCGGCGGGCTGGCTGGCAGCGCCAGCCGCGTGCACGTGCTCTCGCCCAGCGGCAACCTCATCGTGCTGCGGCTGCCGGTGCGCAGCAACAACGTCACGGTGCCAGCTGCGGCGCGTGGCGGCATCGCCGGCTTCGAGGTGCAGGCGCTGAACCTGCCCGGCGGCCTGGCCAGCATCTCGGCCGCAGGCGCGGCAGCCGCCGTGGGCACGCTCAGCGGCGCGCTGAACCTGGGTGCGGCGGTCAGCTTCCCCGCCGGCGCCTTGCACAGCCTGCAGCTCGACAAGGCCGCCGAGCCCTACACGCTGCTCATCGCTTCCACCACCACCGGCGCCACCGGCGACCGCAACGCCACGCGCGAGCCGGCCGAGTTCCGCCCGCTGAGCCCGCTGCAGCTGCAAGACCTGCAGGTGGGCACCGGCGTGGTGGCACGCGCCACCATCAGCCCCAGCCATCCGGCGCTGGCCGGCCTGCAGTTGCCGGCACAGGTGATGAACGGCCGGCTGGGCCTCTTCCACACCGTGGACGCCACCGCGCTGGCACAGCGCCTGCCGGTACCGGGCCTCAGCATCGACGCCGCCGCCATCACCCTGGGCTACGACGGCCGCGCCTTCAGCGTGCAGGGCGGCGCCGAATTCAGCATCCGCAACTTCGGCAGCGGCCACCTGGGCGCGCGGGTGGACAGCGAAGGCCGCTTCGAACTGGATGGCGCACTGCGGCCCGACACCCGGCTTTTCGACCGCGCCGAGATGCGCCTGTGGTACCGCAGCGAAGGCGGCTTCGGGGGCGAAGGCCAGCTGGCCATCACCGACCCCAACCGCATCCGCGGCGTGCGCAGCGCCAGCGTGCGCGCGCGTTACGACGCCGGCGTGTTCTCGGCCGAAGGCAGCGTCGAGCCGGCCATCCCGGGGCTGCAGTCGGCCGGGCTGGCGGTGCGCTACGGGCCCGATGAGAGCGGCGCGCAGTCCTTGCTGGTGGGGGGTGATCTGCAGCTGGCCGAAGGCGTGCCCGGCGTGCGCGGCGGCACCGTGCACGTGCAGGTGCAACAGGCGGGCGAGGCCTGGGCCGTCAGCGCCAGTGGTGAGCTGCAGGCGGCGGTGCCGGGTGTCAGCGCCACGCTGCGCGCGCGCTACGACGAGGGCGCTTTTTCAGCCTCGGTGCAAGCGCCCTTCACGGCCGGTGACCGGGTCAGCGGCACGCTGCTGCTGGGCGTGAGCAACCGCCCGGCCGACAGCGAAGGCCGGCCGCTGGAAGGCGCCACGCCCGGCGACACCCTGCTGGCCTACGGCCGCGGCACCGCCACCGTGCGCCTGAGTGACGCGCTGCAGGCCGACTTCGACGTGCGCGTGGCCACCGACGCCGCGCTGTCCATCAGCGGCTCGGTGGCGCTGGCCGAGCCGGTGACGCTGTTCGAGCAGCGCCGCTGGGAACGCGAGCTGCTGCGCGTGCCCACGATCAGCATCCCCATCTTCGGCGTGGCCGTGGGCGGCAACGTGGTGGGCATCGCGGCCACCATCGGCGGCGGCCTGCAGGCCGAGGCCAGCGTGGGCCCGGGCCAGATCGACGAAGGCCGCATCGGCATCACCGATTTCAACCCGGCCTTGCCCGAGAGCTTGCACGCCACGGGCAGGCTGCGTTTCGTGGTGCCGGCCAGCGCGGGCATCACCGGCCACCTGGACGCCGGCATTTCGGCCGGCGCGGCCATCATCCGCGTCACCGGCGGATTGAGCCTGGGCTTGGGCCTGGGCGTGGACGCCAGCGTGGCCACGCCGGTGGACCTGGACTGGACACCCACCGAAGGCCTGGTGCTGGCCGCCAGCCTGCAGGCCAGCGCCACGCCACGGCTGCGCGCCAGCGTCAACGGTTTTGCCGAGGTGGTGGCCGATGCGCTGGTGACCAGCTTCACGCTTTGGCGGCGCGACTACACCCTGGCCGAGCGCGAGTTTGGCAGCGGCCTGCGCGTGGGCATCGACGTGCCGGTGGCCTGGCGCCAGCACAGCGGGCTTGATTTCGACTTCGACCGTGTGCAGTTCCAGGTGCCCGACCTCAGCCCCGAAGGCGCGCTGGCCGCGCTGCTGCGCGACGAAGGCAGCGAGCAGCAAGAGAACGACGCCGGCTGAAACCACGGCGCCGGCGCCCCCCGGGGCCAGGGTACAGACGCCACACCGTTCGCGTGATAGCTTCACTGGCACTTCAGGAGGAACACCCGCATGTCGCTGCAACGCCCAGCTTTTCGCTCCGCCGCCCTGGCTGCGCTGGCCGCCCTCGGGCTGGCCGGCCTGCCTGGCGCCGCCCAGGCCGCCACGCTGGACACCCAGCTCGTCGCCAGCGGCCTGTCGCAGCCGCTCTACGCCACCGCGCCGGTGGCCGGCGGCCCCGTGTTCGTGGTGGAAAAGGGCGGCACCATCAAGGCCGTTAGCGGCGGCGTCACCAGCAACTTTCTCAGCATCAGCGTCACCAGCAGCGGCGAACAAGGCCTGCTCGGCCTGGCCTTCGACCCCGGTTATGCCGACCCCGGCTCGGCCGGCTACCGCCGCTTTTTCGTCAACTACACCGACCCCAGCAACCAGGACAGCGTGATCGCGAGTTACCGCGCCAACGCCAGCGGCCTGAGCGCCGACCCGACCAGCCGGCAGGAGGTGATGCGTTTCGACCAGCCCAGCTTCAGCAACCACAAGGCCGGCTGGATGGGCTTCAAGCCCGGCGACGGCAACCACCTCTACATCGCCACCGGCGACGGCGGCAGCAGCAACGACCCCAACAACAACGCGCAGAACACCGGCGTGCTGCTGGGCAAGATGCTGCGCATCAACGTCAACGGCGACGACTTCACCAGCCCCAGCATCAACTACGCGATCCCGGGCGACAACCCCTTCGTCGGCGTTGCGGGGGCCCGTGGCGAGGTCTTCGCCACCGGCCTGCGCAACCCCTGGCGCGCCAGCTTCGACCGCCTGACCGGCGCGATGTGGATCGCCGACGTGGGCCAGAGTGCGCGCGAGGAGATCAACTTCATCGACGCTGCCAGCGGCGGTGGCCAGAACTTCGGCTGGCGCGTGCGCGAAGGCGAGATCGCCACGCCCGGCGTGGGCGGCCCGCTGCAGCCCGGCATGGTCGACCCGCTGCTGGTCTACCCGCGCAGCTTCGGCCAGTCCATCACCGGCGGCTACGTGGTGCGCGAGGCCGGCTCGGCGCTCTACGGCCAGTACATCTTTGGTGATTTCGTCAGCGGCCGCATCTGGTCGATCACCGGTGACGGCAGCGCGCAGACCATGGCCAGCGCCACCGACTGGACGGCCCTGCTCGACGCCGGCGCCGCGGGTGCCCTGGGCAACATCGCCTCCTTCGGTGAAGGCGCCGGCGGCGAGCTCTACATCGTCGACTACGGCGGCAAGGTGGTGCAGGTGGTGCCCGAGCCGGCCAGCGTTCTGATGATGCTCAGCGGTGCCGCTGCGCTGCTGCTGTGGCGCCGGCGCCAGCAGCGCGGCGTGCACACCGCCCAGCAGGCCTGAAGCCCCCAGGGCCCCAGCACCGGGGCCACCCACCGCCCCGCCCACAGCCCCGCTTGCGGGGCTTTTTTCATGGCCGCGCGGCGCGCCACATCAAGCCTGACCCTCGCAAACCCGGGTCAAGGGTTTCTTCTCAAGCGCATACCAGCATGTGCGCATATGTTATGGGCCTGATGCGAGCAAGGAGACGCCATGGGTGATACGGACGGCATGGAGCCGGTGTTCGAGGCGGTGGCGCGTTACTTCGCGCTGCTGTCCGACCCCATGCGCCTGCGCATCATGCATGCGGTGTGCAACGGCGAACGCAGCGTCAGCGACATCGTCGAGCACACCGGTGGCACGCAGACCAACATCTCGCGCCACCTCAACCTGATGTACGAACGCGGTGCCCTGGCGCGCCGCAAAGACGGCAGCCAGGTCTTCTACCGCGTGGCCGACAAGGCCCTGATCGCGATGTGCCGCGACGTCTGCGCCCGTGTGGGCGAAGCCCGGGCCGGCGGGCCGGCCCTGCGTGAGGGGCTGCGCACGATGATGGACGAATTCGGCTGACCCCCGCGGGCGCACCGCCCGCGCGCCCGACTCCCCCACCCGTTTCAAGGCATCGCCCGCAAGCCTGCGGCAGCGAGCAGGGCCTCGGCTTGCCCATCCAAAGCCCACACCCCGGAGACACCCCCCATGCACCCCACCGACCGACGCGACATGCTCAAGAACTCGGCGCTGCTGGCCGCACTGGCCAGCATCGGCCTGCTGCCGGCCACCTCGGCCATGGCCCAGGCGGCGTCGCCCACCGACGCCTTCGCCGCCCGCTCGGTGGCCGAGGTGCTCAAGGCCCTGGGCGCCGAGCCCAGCGCCAGCGACGCCTTGCAGCTGAGCTCACCCGACATCGCGGAAAACGGCGCCGTGGTGCAGGTGGGCGTGACCAGCCGCCTGCCCGACACGCAGGAAATCGCGGTGCTGGTGGAGAAGAACCCGATGCCGCTGGTGGCCAGTTTCACCATCCCGGAAGGCACCGACGCCAGCGTGCAGCTGCGCGCCAAGATGGGCCAGACCACGCAGGTCTGGGCGCTGGTGAAAGCCGGCGGGCGCTGGTACTTGGCGCAGAAGGAAACCAAGGTCACGCTCGGCGGCTGCGGCGGCTGAACACGGCATCCATCCACCGCAACGCCACCAGGAGACACCCATGGCCACCCCCACCCGCATCCGCGCCAAGATCACCGGCGACAAGACCGACGTGCGCGTGCTCATGACGCACCCGATGGAATCGGGCCTGCGCAAAACCGCCGCCGGCCAGCCCATCCCGGCCAAGTTCATCACCGAGGTCAGCGCCACGCTCAACGGCAGCCGCACGCTGCTGGCGGCGCGCTGGAGCGCGGCCGTTTCGCAAGACCCTTTCGTGGCTTTCCGCTTCGGCGGCGGCAAGGCCGGCGACAAGCTCGTCGTGACCTGGAAGGACAACACCGGCGAGAGCCGTGCAGACGAAGTTGTGCTGGCCTGAAGCGCCCACGACCCCAGCCCCTCCACCGGAGACACACATGACAAGAACGACGCGACTCTCGCGCATGCGGCTGGCCGTGCTGGCCCTGGCCGCCGCCGCCCTGCCCGCCGCCCACGCCACCAACGGCATGCTGCTGGAGGGCTACGGGCCCGTGGCCACGGGCATGGGTGGTGCAGCCACCGCCATCGACAACGGCCTGGCCGCTGCCACCAACAACCCGGCCACGCTGGCCCTGGGCGACGGCCGCATGCGGCTGGACGTGGCGGTGGGCCGCCTGGGCCCCAAGGTCAGCAGCAGCGCCGGCGCGATGAACGCCGCCAGCGGCGGCACCAGTTATGTGATGCCGGCCTTCGGCTGGGGCCGCCGCAGCGGCACGCTGAGCTACGGCCTGGCGCTGTTTGCGCAGGGCGGCATGGGCACCGAATATGGCGCCGACACCTTCCTGGCCATGGGCTCGGGCCGCGACGTGCGTTCCGAACTGGGGGTGGGCCGCGTCATCCTGCCGCTGGCCTGGCAGGCCAGCGAAACGCTGGCCATCGGCGGTTCGCTCGACCTCGTCTGGAGCAGCCTCGACCTGCGTCTGGCGGCCAGCGGCGCGCAGCTGGGCGCCATGGTCACCGGGGCTTCGGGCAACCTGGCCATGGCCTTGCCCGCCCTGGGCGGCGCGCCCTGGGCACGCGTTGATTTCTCCGACAACAACGACTTCAGCGGCGCCGCCCGATCCACTGGCACCGCCTTCAAGCTGGGCCTGGTGTGGAAGGCTGCGCCCGGCCTCACCCTGGGCCTCAGCCACCACTTCAAGTCGCGCCTGAAGGACATGAAGACCAAGGACAGCGGCGCCACGCTGAGCGCTTTCGGCGGCTTCTCCGACCCCGGCCGCATCACCGTGCTCGATTTCCAGATGCCGGCGCAAACCACGGTCGGCCTGGGCTGGCAGGCCGCAGCGGGCACGCTGGTGGCGGTGGACCTGAAACGCATCGGCTGGTCCGACGTGATGGAGAGCTTTCGCATGCGCTACGACAGCGCCGGCATGGGCGGCAGCGTCTCGTTTTCGATGGCGCAACGCTGGCAAGACCAGACCGTGCTGCAGTTCGGCGTGAGCCAGCGTGTCGGCGAGCGTTGGACGCTGCGTGCCGGCGCCAACCTGTCGGACAACCCGGTGCCCGCCGAGACCGTGAACCCGCTGTTCCCGGCCATCGTGAAGAACCACTACACGGTGGGCGCCGGCCTGGCCGTGGGCAGCAGCGGCAGCGTGGACGTGGCCGCGGCCTATGCGCCGCGCGTGTCGGTCACCACGCCCGGCGGCGTGATCGTCAGCCACCGCCAGCTCAACCTGCAGCTCATGTACAGCCACGCCTTCTGAGAGGACACACCACCATGATCACCCGCCTGATAACGCGCCTGGCCCTCGTGGCCGGCCTCACCCTCACCCTGGGCGCCTGCGGCACCCTCCAGGCCATCGGCAACCTGGAGAATGGCGCCGGCTCTGAAGCTTCGACGATGTGGGACCGCTGGGTTGACAGCAACGGCGACATCGCCGTGGCCACCACCTGGGAACGCAAGGTCAAACCCGGCGTCACGATCGACCAGGTGGAACGAGCCCTGGCCAGCGTGGCCAGCGAGATGAACCTGCGCCCCGTGGGCGAACTGCCCCTGTCCAAGGAGCTTGAAGCGCGCACCGGCAAGCCGCAGAAACTGTTGAAGGTTTACAGCTACTGCAACCCGGCCACGGCGCGCGAGATGGTGGATTTTTCGCCGCACATGGCGGCCTACCTGCCCTGCCGCATCACGGTGGTTGAAAGGGAAGACGGACTGTGGCTGTACACACTCAACATGGACATGATGATCCGCATGGGCCGCAAGCTGCCCGAGCCCCTGAAGACCAACGCGCTGAAGGTGCGCGAGGCCATCTGGCTGATGATGGAACGCGGCGCCAAGGGCGATTTCTGAGCGCCCCCCCGGCCGCGCCGTGCCCCGCCCAGGGCCGGCGGCGCCTGCTGCGCAACGCGGCGCTCGCCGGCCTGGCCGGGGCGCTGCTGTCGCCACCGGCGCTGCGCTTGGCGACGGCCGCCGACGACTTCATCCGCGGCCCCGCCGTGCCCGACCAGCCGCTGCAGCGGCTGAGCGCGCGCGTGGCGCTGGTCTTCGCGCCCGACGGTTTCCCGACGCCTGAGAACCGCGGCATGATGGCCAACGTGGTGTTCGTCATCACCTCGGCCGGCGTCGTGGTGCTCGACACGGGCGCCTCGGTGCAGATCGGCGAGATGGCGCTGCGCCGGCTGCGCACGCTGACCGACCGGCCGGTGGTGGCCGTCGTCAACTCGCATTACCACGGCGACCATTTCCTGGGCAACGAAGCCTTCGTGCAGGCTTTCGGGCCTGCATTGCCGATCTACGCCCACCCGGCTGCGCGCCAGATGATCGAGGGCGTGGCCGGCAGCATGTGGCGCACGATGATGGAGCGCTGGACCAACGGCGCCTCGATGGGCACGCGTGTCGTGCCGCCCAACCGGGACCTGCTGCACGGGCAGGCGCTGCGCTTCGGCGACACCACGCTGAGGTTCCACCACCACGGCCGTGCACACACCGAAGCCGATCTCTGCGTGGAGGTGGTGGAAGACCGCGTGGTGTACGTCGGCGACGTGGCCATGAACGGCCGCATCGCCAACATGGACGACGGCAGCTACCTTGGCACGCTGAAGACCTTCGATGCGCTGGAAGCGGCCGTGCCGGGTGCGCTTTGGGTGCCCGGCCATGGCCAGCCCAGTGCGCGGCTGCTGGTGGAGCAGCGCGAGCTCTTCGCCGGCATCTACGGCGCCTGCGCCGCGGCGGTGAAGGCCGGGCTGGACGAAAACGAAGCGCGGCGCCGCGTGCTGGCCACGCCGGCCGTGGCGGTCCATGCCGCTCGCACCCAGGGCTGGGAAGGCAACATTGGCAAGTACATCAGCCTGGCCTACCTGGAGGCCGAGAAAGAGAACTTCTAGGCGCCCGGCGCCAGCCGGAAGGCCGCCACCGCCTGCACCAGGTGCTGGGCCTGCTGCTTCAGGCTCTCAGCCGCGGCGCTGCTTTCTTCCACCAGGGCTGCGTTCTGCTGCGTCACCTGGTCGATCTGGCTGATGGCTTCGCCGACCTGGCCCACGCCCTGGCTCTGCTCGGCACTGGCACCGCTGATCTCGCCGACGATGTCGGTGACGCGGCGGATGGCACTCACCACCTCGCCCATCTGGCTGCCGGCGCGGTCCACCAGCGCACTGCCCTCGGCCACACGCTCGACGCTGGTGCCGATGAGGCCCTTGATCTCCTTGGCCGCGGCGGCGCTGCGCTGCGCCAGGCTGCGCACCTCGCTGGCGACCACGGCAAACCCGCGGCCCTGTTCGCCAGCGCGCGCCGCCTCCACGGCGGCGTTCAGCGCCAGGATGTTGGTCTGGAAGGCGATGCCATCGATGGTGCCGATGATGTCGGCGATCTTCTGGCTGCTCTCCTGGATGCCCTTCATGGTCTGCACCACCTCGCCCACCACCTGGCCGCCGCGCGCGGCCACGGTGCTGGCTTCGGTGGCCAGGGTGCTGGCCTGGCGCGCGTTGTCGGCATTCAGGCGCACGGTGGCACCGAGCTCTTCCATCGAGGCCGCCGTTTGCTGCAAGGCGCTGGCCTGCTCTTCGGTGCGCTGGCTGAGGTCGGCGCTGCCGGCGGCCACCTGCGACGAGCCGGTGGCAATGCTTTCGCTGCTGTGGCGCACCGTGCTGACGATGCCCGCAAGCTGCGCGTTCATGGTCTTCAGCGCCGTGAGCAACTGGCCGGCTTCGTCACGGCGGTGCACGTCGATGCGCGAGCCCAGGTCGCCGGCGGCCACCGCCTCGGCCACACGCACGGCCTGGCCGATGGGGCCGGTGATCGAACGGCTGGTGAGCACCACCAGCACGCCGGCCAGCACCCCGGCCAAGAGCATCAGGCCCACGCTGAACAGCGCGGCACGGCGTGCCTGCGCGTTGGAGCTCGCCAGGTGTTCGGCCGAAAGCTGGGCGATCGTTGCCGCCACCTTGTCCACGAGCGCAGCGGGCGCGCGGTCCATGCCCTTGACGGCGCCATCACCCACAGCGGCATCGAAGCCGGCGGCCGTGAAGGCCTGGTAAGCCTGGCGATAACCCTGCCCCATCTCGGCGTGGGCCTTCGCGAACTCGTCGACGAGCCGGCGTGCATCGCCCTCGGGCAGGGCCTTCATCAGCAGCGTGGCCTGCGCGGCGACTTCGGTCTCCTGCGCCTGGAAGGCCGTCCAGTAACGCTCGAGCTGCTTGGCGTCCTTGCCGCGCAGCAGCGTGTTCTTCCATTCCTGGACCTGGGTCTTGAAGCCCACCAGCATGGCCGAGGCGCGGCGCTCGTTGCCGATGTCCACCGCGTTGATGTGCGCCACGTCGTTCAGCGCGCCGCGCAGCTGGTAGATGCCGAAGAGCCCGGCGCTCACGGCCAGCAGCAGCGCCAGACCCATCACCAGCGGCAGGCGCACGCTGATCTTGAGGTTGTTCATCCAGTTCATGGCAGGTCTTTCCGGCCCGGGCAGCTGCCGGCCGGCAAACCATTTGCGGACGGATTCAGGCCCGGGGCTGAGGGCTTGCCGGGTTTATCGGCAGCCGTGCTGAAAAATAAAGCAGGCTCCGCGGCGCGCGGCGCGCGGCACTCAGCCCAGCGCATACGTCTGCGCTGCGGCGCCTATCCACGCCAGCGCCTGCGCGATGCCCAGCGACTCGCCCTCGGCCAGCGCGGCGTGGCGGCGTCGCGGTCGACGGCGTCAAGGCTGGCCTTGCTTGCTGCAATGCATGAAACCCAGTTCCCGATCCTTCGACCCTTGCCTTGGCCGCGGGCGCGCTCTTCAGCCTGGTTTCACTGCGCCGCCGGCGCTGACGAGGCCCATCACTCCCACTCTATTGTCAACAGGCGGGCGCCGTTCAGAGGGAGAGCGGGCTGCGGGGCGACCGGAAAATGCCTATGTACCGACAAATTTACCGTCGCATTCGACAGCGGCGGAAAGCGCTCTTTTGTCTCGAACTCAGGCATCGCGGGTTCGCAACGGCGCTTCGAGCGGGAAACGGGCATGTTTTGCAGGGCCATGACGGTATCGATAGTGCGTTCGAGCGCGCGAAGACTGTACTTCAGAGCAGCGTGACGGTATCACCGCCTTCCCCACTCCCGACCCGACCTTGCCAGTCGGGTCACGCCCCTCCAGCGGTCTGGTTCGTCAGCTTACCTTCGTCAGCGACGCCCTCGTGACGGGAACGGAGTTCCTCTCGAGCTCGAATTGGGGAGTCGTGGTCACTGGGTTGGTCATCGTGAAGGGGGCGGGTACTCCCCCAGTTGCCTAGCCTGCACTCAAGCAGACCTCGGCTTCTGTACGGCAGCGCACTCAGTAGCGTGTCCGAGCGTCGAGCTCGAGCGCGTTCATTCCGGAGATGGCTGAACGCACCACATGCGCGTATGATGGCAAGTATTCAATTACTTACTTGTGGTCGTCGAATCCTCAAAGGGACTTGCCATGCAAACCAGACTGCCCACCGAGGAGCGCCAGGCGGAGATCGTCGCGGCCGCGTTGAACCTGGCCCGGGAGATCAGTCCGGTGTCGATCACCACTGGCGACATCGCTACGACCGTCGGCGTCAGCCAGGGCGCCGTGTTCAAGCACTTTCCCACCAAGGAAGCCATCTGGGTGGCGTCGATGCAGTGGGTGCGCGAGCGTTTGCTGGCGAAGCTGAACGAAGCGGCGCGGGAAGCGACCTCGGGAGTGCTTGCTCTCGAAGCGGTGTTCCGTGCCCATGTGGCGTTCGTGATCGCGCATCCCGGCGCTCCTAGGATCATCTTTCACGAGTTGCAGCAGCCCACTGATTCCCCCGTGAAGCAGGAAGTCAGGGCGCTGCTGCAGGCTTACCGGCAGCTTCTACTGAGTCAGTTCAGGATCGGCATGAAGTCGGGCGAGTTGCCGACTGGGCTCGACCCCGAAGCCGCCGCCACGCTCTTTGTCGGCATCGTGCAGGGGCTTGTGATGCAGTCGATGCTGACCGGCAAACCCGCGGCGATGAAGACTCAGGCCGATGGCGTGTTCGCAATCTACCTTCGCGGCATCCGGGCGGCAGCATGAAGATCCCCTCGAACTGGTGGCGCCGGCTCGGGCTGGGCTCGCTCGGGGTGCTGCTGATCGCTGCGCTGGGGTATGTGGTCATGCGCTCAGGGCCCCTGGCGCCTACCCGTGTGACGGTCATACAGGCCAGCGTAGGCAGCTTGTCGCCATCGCTGTTCGGCATCGGCACGGTCGAGGCGCGCCGGTCCTATCTGATCGGGCCGACTGCGGCTGGCCGTGTGAGCAAGGTATTGGTCGATGTGGGAGACACGGTCACGTCTGGCCAGTTGCTGGCCGAGATGGACCCTGTGGACCTGGACGAGCGCGCCAGAGCCCTGGAGGCCTCGGTGGCACGGTCATCGAGCGTGGTCGCCGCGGCACAAGCGCAGCGGCGGGATGCGCAGGCGCGCAGCGAACTGGCGGCTATCACGGCGCGTCGCTACGTCGAACTCGGTGCGCAGAAGTTCATGAGCGCTGGCGCGGTCGAGGCCAAGCAGCAGGAGCAGGCCTCGGCCGATGCCGCCGTGGCCAGCGCTGATGCCAACCTGGCAGCCGCTCGCCAGGACACCCAACGTCTGGCGGCCGAACGTGCGGGCCTTCGGCAGCAGCGCGACAACGTGCGCCTGCTGGCACCCGCCCCGGGCGTGGTCATCAGCCGCGACGCCGAAACCGGGTCCACCGTGGTGGCGGGGCAGGCCGTGCTGCGGCTCATCGAACCTTCGTCCTTGTGGATCCGGGTGCGGCTGGACCAGGGCCGCTCGAGCGGTCTGGCCGCAGGTCTGGCTGCCTCGATCGTGCTGCGATCGAAGCCGGGTGTGCGCTTGTCCGGCAAGGTGGCCCGGGTGGAGGCCACCAGCGACAGCATCACCGAAGAGCGCGTGGCCCTGGTATCCCTGGACGCCCTGCCCCAGGGCCTGTCCACTGGCGAACTGGCCGAGGTCACCTTGACGCTGCCTGCCACGGCGCCGGCCGTGCTGCTGCCCAACCCCGCGCTGCAACGTCAGGCCGATCAGGTCGGCGTGTGGCGCATCGAAGGTGGCAAGCCGACGTTCACGCCGGTGCGCATCGGGCAGGCCAGCCTGGACGGCCAAGTTCAGGTGCTCGAAGGCCTCAAGGCCGGTGACGAGGTGGTGGTGTACAGCGAGAAGGCGATCACGGCCAGCAGCCGCATCAAGATCGTCGACCAGCTTGCCGGCAGCAAGCCATGATCAGCCTGGCCGGCCGCGACATCCTGCATTCATGGGGAAAATTCGTACTCACCGGCATCGGCCTGGGCCTGCTGATCGGCGTGACGCTGACGATGGCCGGGGTCTACCGCGGCATGGTGGACGATGCGCGTGCCTTGCTCGACAACAGCGGCGCCGACCTCTGGGTGGTGCAGCAGGACACGCAGGGGCCGTACGCGGAGTCGTCCAGCCTGCGCGACGACGTGGTGCGCAGCGTGCGCGGCCTGCCGGGTGTGGGGCGCGCCGCCAACGTTACCTACCTGACGATGCAGGTGCGGGCCAGCGAAGGTCGAGACGCCGGCCGCGAAGTACGCGCCATGATCGTCGGCTTCGAGCCGGACCAGCCGGGAGAACCCGGCTACCTGGTGGCGGGCCGGCACGTCACGCGCAGCCACTACGAGGCAGTGGTCGACGTGCGAACCGGCTTCACGCTGGGGCAGCGCATCCGCATCCGGCGCCATGACTACACGGTCGTGGGCCTGACCCAGCGCATGGTTTCGTCCGGCGGCGACCCGATGGTCTTCATTCCGCTCAAGGACGCGCAGGAAGCGCAGTTCCTGAAGGACAACAACGCCATCCTGAACGACCGCGCCCGCACGGCTGCCAACCCGGCGCTCAATCGGCCGGGCGTGCCCGGCTTGCTGGAGGCGATCCAAGCCTCTCAGGCCGCCAACCACAACGTCAACACGGTGCTGGTGCAGGTGCAGCCCGGTGTACCGGCCGAGACCGTGGCCGAGCCGATCCGGCGCTGGAAGCACCTGGAGGCCTACACCCGCGCGCAGATGGAAGAGATCCTGGTGGCCAAGCTGATCGCCACGTCGGCAAAACAGATCGGCATGTTCCTGGTCATCCTGGCCATCGTGAGCGCGGCCATCGTCGCCTTCATCATCTACACGATGACGCTCGGCAAGATCCGCGAGATCGCGGTGCTCAAGCTGATCGGCACGCGCAACCGCACGATCGCCGGGATGATCCTGCAGCAGGCGCTGGGCCTGGGGCTTATCGGCTTCATCGTCGGCAAGGTGGCTGCGACCTTCTGGGCCCCCATCTTCCCGAAGTACGTGCTGCTGGAGTCGGGCGACGCGGTGCGCGGCCTGGTGGCGGTGGTGGTGATCTGCGCGCTGGCCAGCACGCTGGCCATCCGGGTCGCACTGAAGGTCGACCCGGCGGCGGCGATCGGAGGCTGAGGTGGGCGAACTCGGCATCCGCATCGAACACCTTCGCAAGCGCTACGGCGAGGGCGACACCGCCGTGGATGCGCTGAAGGACGTGAACATGACGGTGGCGCCCGGCGAAGTGGTCGGCCTGATCGGCCCGTCGGGCTCAGGCAAGAGCACGCTGCTGAAGTGCCTGGGCGCCGTCATCGAGCCCAGCGGCGGCAAGATGGTGCTGGGCGGCGAGACGATCTACGACGACGGCTGGAAGATCCCCGACCTGCGCGCACTGCGGCGCGACAGCATCGGCTTCGTGTTCCAGGCGCCGTACCTGATCCCGTTCCTCGACGTGACCGACAACGTGGCTCTGCTGCCGATGCTGGCCGGCCGGCCGAACGCCGAGGCACGGGAACGCGCCCGGGAGTTGCTGATCGCGCTCGATGTCGGGCACCGCGCGCAGGCGCAGCCATCGGAGTTGTCTGGCGGCGAACAGCAGCGCGTGTCGATCGCGCGGGCGCTGGCGAACCGCCCGCCGGTGATCTTGGCCGACGAGCCCACCGCGCCGCTGGACAGTGAACGGGCCCTGGCGGTGGTGCGCATCCTCAACCAGATGGCCCTGCAGTACCACACGGCCATCATCGTCGTCACGCACGACGAGAAGATCATCCCGACCTTCAAGCGGCTGTACCTCATCCGCGATGGAAGCACGCACGAGGAGGCGGGCGAAGGACGCAGCCTCTGACCTTCGCCGTGGTTCTCAGCGCGGCACGAAGAAGGCCGACTTCTCGAATTGGGTGGCCGATGTGCCCGCGCCATCGCCTGCTTCGGGCACGGCGGCCTTGACCTCGAAAACCACGGGCACCGATCGGCCCGCGAGCCCCTGTGCCACGGCGAAAGGCAGGCGCAGGCTCACCGACACCGACGCCACATCGGCTGGGCCGGCATGGGCCGGAGCGGCCAATACCTCCAAGCCCTCGATGCCGGAAGCGGACACCCGGTACGTCTGCGTGCCCTCGGTGCGGTTCATGATCTGGATGCGGTAGACGTTCTCGACGGTGCCGTCCTCCACCATGCGCGCCAATGCACCGCGGTCCTTGACCACATCAAACTTGAACGGGCTGCGCATCGCCACGCTGGCCGCGAACGCGATGCTGGCCGCAGAAAGCACGGCCCCGTAGACCAGAACACGCGGCCGCAACGCACGCCTGAACATCTGCAGCCGCGTCCAGCCGTTCACGACACCGTTCTCGGTGGAATAGCGGATCAGCCCCTTGGCGTAGCCCATCTTGTCCATCACGTCGTCGCAGACGTCGATGCACGCAGCGCAACCGATGCACTCGTTCTGCAGCCCGTTGCGGATGTCGATACCCGTGGGGCAGACCTGCACGCACAGGGTGCAGTCGATGCAGTCGCCGAGACCCTGCGCGGCGGCGTTTGCCCTTTTCGACCGCGAGCCCCGAGGGTCCCCTCGACCGGCGTCGTAGGCGATGACCAGGGAGTCCTTGTCGATCAGGGCGCTCTGGAATCGCGCATAGGGGCACATGTACTTGCACATCTGCTCGCGCAGGAAACCCGCATTGCCGTAGGTGGCGGCGCCGTAGAACAGCACCCAGAAGGCGTTCCACGCCGACATGTCCAGGGCCACTGCAGCGGCGGCCAGCTCCCGGATCGGCGTGAAGTAGCCGACGAAGCTGAAGCCGGTGATCAGCGCGACGGCCAGCCACACCCCCTGCTTGGCGCCCTTGCGCAGGATCTTGTTCACGCCCCAGGGCGCCTGGTCCAGCCGCATCCGCGCGATGCGGTCGCCCTCGATCTGGCGTTCGACCCACATGAAGATCTCGGTGTAGACCGTCTGCGGGCAGGTGTAGCCGCACCACAGCCGGCCGGCCACGGCGGTGAAGAAGAACAAGGCCAGCGCCGACAGCACCAGCAGCGCCGCCAGAAAGATCAGGTCCTGTGGATAGAGCAGCAGGCCGAAGATGTAGAAGCGTTGCGCCTCCAGATCGAACAGCACGGCCTGGCGTCCGCCCCATTGCAGCCAGGGGACACCGTAGAAAAGCAGCTGCGTGAGCCAAACGAAGACCCATCGCCAGGTGGCGAACCAACCCTTCACTGCACGCGGGTAGATCGTCGCCTGCTTCTGGTACATCGAGACGAACTGCTCGCCGTCGTCGCTCGTGCCCGCTGCCGGTGCGATGGGGATGACCTTCCTGGAACTGGCCATGCTCAGGGCGTGCCGGCCAACGAGCGGACACATCGCATCAGGGCTTTCATCGCTTCAGCTCGCCCAGCTTGTGTTCAATCTTGCTCCAGGCTTCGGCATCCGGCAGCGAGAGCTTGGTTTTCGTGATCGGCTTCCATTCGCGCGACAACTCGGCGTTCAGTGGCGTGAAGTGCTGCTGGCCCGTGGGCACGTCCTCTTCGGCATAGATGGCATTCACCGGGCATTCGGGAACGCAGACCGCGCAGTCGATGCACTCGTCCGGGTCGATGACGAGGAAGTTCGGACCTTCGCGAAATGCGTCGACCGGACACACGTCCACGCAATCGGTGTACTTGCACCGGATGCAGGCCTCGGTGACGACGAAGGTCATCGCTGCGCGAGTGGAATGTCAACCGCAACAGGCGCCGCCTGAGCAGCAGGAATCGCCCTTGGCGCCCGCCGATGGCACGGCGGCATCAGCGATGCGGGTGATCTGGATGCGCCAGACCGACGGGCCGGCTTCCAGCGTGGCCCATTCGAACTGACCCAAAGCGCGGTCATCGAACTGATAGCGCAGGGGCTGCGGGTTGTGGTCGTTCACGAGTTGCAGCGCCTGGCCGGTGGCCAGGGCATCGAAGCGGCCGAAGATCAGCGGGTGACGTTCACGCGGCGGGATGGTCCGCAGGTCCAGCTCGAAGGTGGGTTGAATCAGAGTTGCAGTCATGGGAACCTTTCAGGAGTGAAGTGCGCACCTGGCCGCGCGACATGCGCGGTGGAAGTGCGATGAGGGAACAGGAACGTTCAGCCGTCCTTGCCGTCGAGACGCCTGCTCAGCAGCCAAGGCGTGAAGACCCAGAGGTAGAGCGCGAAAGCCGAAGCCCAGGCGGCTGCAGCCACCACGAGCCAGTCGGCCGTGAGGGCCGGCGCCACCAAGGGCAGCAGCACCCGGGCGACGGCAGCACCCGCCACCAGCAGGTAGGCGGCCACTTCCAGACGCGACACCTTGAGCGGGCGCCCCGTGTGGCCTCTTGCGGTGCGAGTGACCATGCCGACGATGAGCCCGGCCGTGGCGCCCACCGCCAGAGCGTGAATACCGGCAGAAGCGGCCACGCCACCCACCTGCGCCCAGGCCAGCAGCAGGAAGCCGACAGGCAACCAGGCGTACGCCGCGTGCAGCACCCACAGGATGGGGCGCGCACGGGTACGCAAGGGCTGCCAGTGCCACAACCTGGCGGCATGCAACAGCGCTGCCAGGGCGAACCCGGCCGCCGTGACCGGGTTGGCCGGCAGCAGCACCCACGCCGCCAGCGACATCGCCGTCGTCGCCAGCGTGCTGCGATCCAGCCAGGCTGGCACCTTCAGCTGCCGGCCCGGCAGCGCCGACATCGTGAATGCCGGAATGACCCGCCCGGCGATCACGCATTCGATCATCACGACCAGCGCCAATCCGGCCTGCAGTGCCCGCAGCGGATCGATGTTCAGCCAACCCAGAACGGCAGCGTGAAAGGAGGCATTCGCTGTCGCCAGCAGCAGCAGGATCGCGCCCAGCGGCAGGTTGCGCCGGTTGCCTGCTTTCAACAGCACCCGGATCAGCACGAAGGCCACCCAAGGCAGCAGCACCACGTCCAGAATGGCATAGACCGCGTACGGCGCCCCCACGGCTGCAAGCCGCGCTGCCAGCCACAGTCCCGCCATCGCAGCCAGCGTGGCGCCGCGCGGCGTGGCAAGACCCGTCCAGGCCTTGCCGGCCGTCAGCAGGAAGCCGACGATCACTGCCACGGCAAAGCCGTAGAGCATCTCGTGGGCGTGCCACAGCAGCGGCGGCATCGTCGAAGGCAGTGCCACCAGACCCAGGAGGCCCGCGATCCAGTACGGCACCGCGAACAGCGCGAACGCGGCTGCCCCCAGGTAGAACGGTCGAAATCCGAGTCGAAACACCGGCCAGCCAGGCAAGGGGAACTGCGCGCTCGACGTGGCCGCCGCGGCGCCGTGCGGGGCGCCCCCGGCGACCAGGGGGATGGCGGGTATGGGCTTTGTCATGACCGTGCGCACCAACCATGGGGCCTGCAAACTGGGCTGTCGAACAAAAGATGCAGCATTCGTACATGTTAATGACTCGTCGCCTTTAAAGCAATACACTGCGTGCATCTTTAAGGATTGCCATGCGCCTGTCCGAATACACCGACTACACGCTGCGGGTGCTGATGTACTGCGCGGCGCACCGGGACCGCCTGGTGACGATCGGCGAACTGGCCGAGCACCACGGGCTGTCGAAGAACCACCTGATGAAGGTCGTCAACGACCTGGCCCGCCAGGGACTGCTCGAAACCACCCGGGGCCGCGGCGGTGGCCTGCGGCTGATGGCCGAGCCCGAGACCATCCGCATCGGCGACGTGGTGCGCGCCACCGAGACCGACTTCAGGCTGGTGGAGTGTTTTGACGCCGCCACCAACGCCTGCACGCTCACACCGAGCTGCCGGCTGAAGCACCTCTTCGACGACGCGCTGGCGGGCTATTTCAAGGCGCTTGATGGCGCCACGCTGGCGGACATGACGCAAGGCTTGTCGGCGGCTGGCGCCAAGTTCAACCGACAGCCAGCAGGCCGCAAGCTGCCTGCGGTGGTGGCCGCACCGACCCCGCGGCGCGCAACACGCCCGGGCCGCAACGCCTGAAGGCCAAAAGGAGCAATCTCACCATGGCCCTGACCCTGCCCGGCCACAGCGCTCCTGCTGTCGGCTTCGAAGTCCCGCTGGAAATGCTGGCCGCCTGCCACGGGCGCGTGCAGCACCAGTGCGAAACCCTGCTGCGTCTGGTCACCCACCTGCAGACCCATGGCGCGGACCGCCCTGCGCAAGAAGCCGCGAGTGCTGTCATGCGCTACTTCGATACAGCAGCGCGCCACCACCACGAGGACGAGGAGCAGGACCTGTTTCCCGCCCTGCTGGAGTCCATGGCTGGCTCTGATGCGGTGTGCCTGCGCGAGCTGACCGCATCGCTATGCAGTGATCACCGCCTGCTCGAACAACGATGGGCCTCATTGCGCCAGCGGTTGTTGCAAGTCGCAGAGGGCGCCGCTTCAACGCTGGCCGATGCCGACATACCGGGCTTCGTCAGGTTGTACGAGCAGCACATTGCCCGCGAGGAAGCCGAGTTGCTGCCCACGGCGACCCGCTTGCTGAATGATGTCGAACTGGATCGCATCGGCCTGGCCATGCGCAGCCGGCGCGGTGTTGTCGCGCTGACCGCAGCGATCGCACCTCAGCCCTGATCCATCCGCCAGCCGCTGATGACGGCTGATGCTTCGGCTCCAGCCTTCGGATGCGCCGCGCGGGCAGGACGGCCCGCGATGACCCAGTTGGCAAGCCGTTCTCCCGGCCCGCAGAACGCTGCGTGCACGGCCGGGTCGGACACCGAAGCGCCGCTCAGCGCCTTGGCACCAAAGCCCATCAGGTGCAGGGTGTTCATGAAGTTCATCAGAGCCGCGCCGACGCAAAGCCACTGCTCGTGCGGCGGGACATCGGGCACGTCGTCGCGCACGCGGGCGACCAGCGCAACGAGCCCGGGGCCGTTGAAAGCACGCGCCCGGGCGCGTTCGACTTCTTCGGCGGTCTGCCCACGTTGCTGTGCACCCGCTGCAAACAACCCGGCCAATGCAACGCGCTGGCTGTCACCAATCACGACAAACCGGAACGGGCGCAAACTGCCATGGTCGGGCGCACGCAAGGCCAGGTCCGCGGCGCGGGCCCACTGCTCTGCGCTCGGCCCCGGTGGCGTCAGGTACTTCGGCCCCATCGAGTAACGCAGCGCCAGCAGGTCCAGCAGTTCGTCCGCGGCGTTCACCCCTGCCGCCCTGCAAGGTACACCGCCGCCTGCACACGCGAGCTGAGGTTCAGCTTGCGCAGGATGTGCTGCACGTGAATCTTTACCGTGGCTTCGGCGATGTTCAGGTCGCGCGCCAATTCCTTGTTGCTGGCGCCCTTGGCGATCAGGGCCAGGATCTCGCGCTCACGCGGCGACAGGCTGTGGATGGGGTCGGTGTCGACGGCCGGCGGCGGTGGTGTGGCAGTGCCCTGCCCAGTCTGGAAAGCATTGACCAGCTTGCTCGTCATCTCGGGGCTGACGACCGATTCTCCTGCCATCGTGCGTTGGATGGCCGAGGCCAGCATTTCGCTGTCCATGGTCTTGAGCAGGTAGCCACGGGCGCCGCCGCGCAAAGCGGCCGCCAAGTCTCGCTCGTCCTCGCTGACGGTCAGGATCAGCACCCGGGCCTGGGGCGCCGAGGCCTTGAACCCGGCCAGCGCGTCGATACCGTTGACGCCGGGCATGTGGTTGTCCAGCAGGATCACGTCGGGCTGGGTTTGCGCGGCCCGCTGGTGCGCCTCGTTGGCGTCGCCGGCCTCGGCCACCACCTGGAAGCGGGCGTCGCCCGCCAGCAGCGAAATCAACCCGCGGCGGAACAGCGTGTGGTCGTCGACCACCAGCACGCGAATGGGCTGTGCGGCGATCATGCGGCCAGCCCCAAGCGTTCAGGCAGCTTCAGCACCACGCAAGTGCCCGACCCTGGCACCGAGGCCACCTCCACCGTCGCGCCGATGTTGTGCGCCCGCTCGCGCATGATGCGCAGCCCAACGTGGGTCTCGTCGGGGCCGGCGCCATCGGGATCGAAGCCACAGCCGTCGTCGCGCACCTCCACGCGCCATTGCGGCGTCTGCTGCACTTCCACCCAGACCTCCCGCGCCTGAGCGTGCTTGCGCACGTTGGAAAGTGCTTCCTGCACCACGTGCAGCACCTGCACCTGCACGTCGGCCGGCAGCGGCATGCCGTCGCCTTCGATGTCCAGATGGGTGGCCAGGCCGGTCTGGTGCTCGAACTTCTGCAGCGTGGTCTTCAAGGCGGGGGCGATGTCTTCGCTGTTGGTGCGGGTGCGGAAGTGCACCAGCAGTTCACGCACGTCGCCGAGACTCTCGTGGACGCCGGCGTCCAGTTCGCCCAGGGTCCTGTCGATGCGTGCGGCATCCGTGCTCTTGATGTCACTGCGCAACAGGCCCAATTGGATCTTCAGAAAGGCCAGGCTCTGGGCGATGGAATCGTGCAGTTCCCGCGCAATGAAGCTGCGCTCTTCGGCCACGGCGGTCTCGCGGTGCAGTGCTGCTGCACGCAGGCCCTCGATGGCACCCGCCAGGTGGCTGGCAATGGTTTCCAGCAAGGCGCGGTCGTCGTCGGACAAGGCCCTGGGTTCGCGGTAAAACAGGTTGAGCTCGCCAACCATGCGCTCGTGCAGCCTGACGGGCACGCTGATGACGGTCTGGAAGCCTTCTCGGGCGCAGTGTCCAAGGCGCGACGCAGGGCCGTCCGGCAGGATCGGGATCACCCGTGTCATGGCGCCGCCCTGGGCCTGACCGCACAGGCAGTCGCCCGTGGGAATACAAAGCTCCTCGTCGATGACAGCCTGAGGCAGGCAGTCGGACGCCAACAGCAGGTACTTGCGGTTGGCCTCGTCAGACCAGCGCACGGCCGAGGCGTCGGCGCGGGCCACTTGGCGCACCTGCCTGGCGATGCCCTGCGCCAGCGCCTCCAGCGTCTCGGCACGCGCCACGAACGCGGCCGACTCGTACAAGGCCGCCAACCGCGCTCGCTGGGCCTCCAGATGCTCGGTCTTTTCCTGCACCTTGGACTCGAGGTTCTGGTACAGGCCCTGCAGGGTTTCGGCCATGCGGTTGAAGCCGGCCGCGAGCGCGCCGAATTCGTCGTTGGCGCCTGGGTCGACCCGCGCGCCCAGGTCGCCCGCCTCCACCCGGGCCAGCCCGGCCTGCAACCGGGACAGCGGGTTGAAGATGAACAGCCAGGCCGAATACAGCAAGGCAATCGCACTGCCGATGGTCAGTGCCACCATCACGAACTGCACGGCATTCAGGATGGCCGTCAGTCGGGACAGGTGGTGCTCGATCGCCGACACGAAGGTGTCGATACGGGCCACAAAGGCATCGGCCTGCTGCCCTGACAGTTCGGCACCCGGTCCAGGCAAGGCGGTCCACCTTGCCTTGAGCGCCAGCCAGTCGCGCTGTACAGCGGCAAAGGCCTGCTGCGACAGGGCGTCGTGTGGAACGAGCAGCGGACGTGCCGGATCGCCCGTGCGCAGCACGTTCACGCTTTGGTCGAACTGCGCCGCCAGCCCTGCAATCTGTTGCGCGTCCGCGCGGGCCAGCGTTTGGGCCATGCGCCAGGTCTGCATGCGCATGCGGCCGGCCTCATTGACAGCCGCCGCACCACCTTCCAACTGCCAGGTCACCCATAGCGTCAGCCCGATCGAGGCAAACGCCATCAGCAACAAGGCGCCCCCGATGGCGCCAAGCTTGGCGGAGAGGCTCCATGACCGAGGCATGCGTGCACTGTACTGGAGGCCGGAAACAGACCGAGCCTGGCCAAGGCTCGGAGTGCCTTCAGCCGACATGTGTCCACCATGGCTGCAAAAACCCTAGCGGGTGGTGCGAAAGCGCCACCGAGGCCATGAACATGTAGACCATCAGGGCCCCGGCGTAGCTGGCACGGCGCGCCGCCGGTGTCCTTGCCCGCTTGAGCGCCAGCGAGCCGAGCGCGACGTACAGCACGAGCAGCAACAGCTTGGCCCCCAGCCAGGGGCTGGCCACTGGGTGCAGCGACAGCAAAACCCAGAGCGTGACACCGGCAGCCAGCAACAGGGTGTCGATGCCGTAGCTGAGCATCCGCCAGGGCTTGGCCATCGCCCAGCTCTGCCCAGCCAGCACCAGCGCACCGCGCAGTGCGAACAGTCCCCCACTGACCAGCACGAGACCGATATGGGCCGACTTGAGGGGCGAATACCAGACCGCCAGCTCAGGCATGGTGATCGGCATGTGCGTGGAAGCGACTAAGCTCGGGCCCATGGAAATCAGTCACTTCAACGACCTGCTGGCGGCCGCTCGGCAGCAACCCGACGCGCAGCGTCTCTTGATGGTGTTTGCTGCGGCGAGCCTGCCCCCTGACGCCACGGCTGAACAGAGGGCGCGCTTCGAAGCAGGTGAGTCCGGCGAGCTGGCACCGCTGATGTGCGTGGACAAGGACCCTGGCGACTTGAAGGACTTCGCCGCGTTGCAGGCGGAAGCCCTGTCCATGGGTCAGGACTGGGCCCTCGTCTTCGCTGCGGCCATGTCTGGACAAGGAAGGCAGGCTCCCGCTTCGACGCAGGTGGAGGCCGCACTCACCCGCATGGTGGAGGCGGTGAAGTCCGGCAATCTGAGCGGCATGATTCCGTTCGACCGTCAGGGCGAGGCCGTCCAGCTGGGCTGACCGGACGGTCGCCCTTTCGCCCCTTTCACAAGCGGGTGGACTCATCATCGTGTAGCGCTTCGGGTTGGTGCGCCACGTACGGCCCGGTGCCCGCGTTGTCGGCCTGCGCCGCCGGCACGAAGCCGCCACGCTGAACGTCGAAGACATGGACTTCGCCGTCTTCGATCACGTAGTGCCAGCCGTGCAAGGCCAGTGTTCCAGCCTCCACGCGCTCGCGCACCATGGGGTAGTCCATCAGCCGCTCCAGTTGCAGCACCACCGCGCGTTGCTCGGTGCGCCGTAGGACATCGGGGCCGGGCTCGGCCACGGGCAAGGCGGCTTCGCGACCCAGTTCCAACCACTGCGACAGGTGCTTGGCCGCCGGTGAGACATCGCCATACAAGGCCCGGATCGCGCCGCAGTGGCTGTGACCGCACACCACGATGCGTTTGACCGACAGATTGAGGACGGCGAACTCGATCGCCGCTGCCGTGCCGTGGAAACCCTGGCTCTGGTCGTGCGGTGGCACGAAGGCACCGACGTTGCGCACCAGGAACAGCTCGCCCGGACCGGCGCCGGTCAGCAGGTAGGGCACCAGTCGAGAATCGCTGCAGCCGATGAAAAGTGTCATCGGGTGCTGGCCATCGTCGACCAGCAACCTGAAGTGCGAGCGTTGCGCCGGGAAAGCGTCCGTCTGGAAGCGCTGAAGGCGCTGCAGCAGTTCGTCGGGCATGGGTCGTGGGGCAGAGGCCGCGCTACTGAACCAGAGGTGACTCAGCTGCCTCCAGGTCCACGCCTGTCAACGTGGCCGCGCCAGCCAGCAGCTGCAGGTATTGCCGCAGCGCGGTGGCAAAAGCTTGCTGCCGAAGCCCTTGCGCCACGGCCGACTTAACTGCCTCGAACGCGGGGTCCAGGCCAGGCTGCCGGGCCAGCACTTCCACCACGTGCAGCCCGAAACGGCTGTGCACCAATCGCGGCAAGACGCCGACCTCCGGCTTGCCGAAGATCTCGCGCGCGAACTCCGGCGCGCAATCATCGGTCGTCAGCCAGCCCAAGGCGCCGCCATCCGCACCACTGGGGCAGTTGGACGTGGACGCCGCCGCCGCAGCGAAACGGTCTTCGCCCCCGGGCGACGCGCAGCGCACGTCCACCAGGCAGGCCTCGGCACGTTGGCGCAGTGCATTGACATCCACACCCGGTGTGACGGCAAACAGCACGTGGCGCAGCTGTACACGTTCACCCACGGCATAGCGGCCGCGCTGGGCCGCGTGGTGTCGGCGCAAAGCCTCATCTGACGGTTCGGGCATGTGCAGTTCTCGGTCCAGCAGGGCCTCGATGGCGGAACTGGCGGCCTCGGTCATGGCACCACCGAGGGGCAGTGGATCGTCGGCAGCCAGCAGGCCCGCCTCGATTGCGGCCTGGCGCAGCAACTCGGCACAGGCACGCTGCCTGAGTGTCTCGGTCGTCAGCGCTTCGTCGGGGGTCGACAGCACGACGCCATTGACCTGGGGAAGAACAGGAGTGGACGTGTTCATTGTCT